>NZ_CP154342.1:4002500-4518899 GCF_050920745.1 Brevibacillus gelatini | reverse complement strand
CCAGAATCCCTCCTTTTGGGCCATCCGAAAAATAAAATCACCGATAGAAAAGAAACGATAGTAATAGTTAAAAACCTCTCATGTGCGGCAAAATTGTCAACACGGTCGTTTACAGAGATTGTGGATAAAAAAAGTCGAAAAATAGCGATTCTGCCCGTAGAAGAGAAAAAAAGCAGACGGTTATCCGCATCCCTGTGAGTAACGACATACACATAGGAAGGAATCTGTCCACAAACTTATCCACACCCTGTGGAAAAACCGATTAGCCTATCGGAGTTATTCACGTTTCAAAACAAAGACATAATAACAGATATAAGGCATGGTATCAATGGTTTTTTCACACTTATCCACAAACACAACCACTGGTAGTAGAGACATATTCACACCTCTATATTTTGTGTACAAGCTGTAGATAAACTTGTCGAAATCTGCTTTTGTGGATAAAGTAATATCCACAGATCCGGGAAATAGTTTTGTGGGGATATTTTCCTTGGGAGCGGGAGTCCACTTTTGCTTGACTTTTTTACTATATGTCCTTATAATGCAAAAGAATGTCTGTGCTAGACGGAGGTGTATACGATAATGAAACCAACATTTAATCCTAACAATCGCAAGCGCAAAAAGGATCATGGATTCCGTAAGCGCATGAGCACAAAAAATGGCCGCAAAATTTTAGCTGCTCGTCGCCGTAAAGGCAGAAAAGTTCTTTCCGCGTAAGGCCACATTTCCAGTGGCCTTTTTGTTTGCGCAATGATGTCGGAAAATTCTTTTTAAGGGTGAAGAGGAAGCCGAACCGCGATCGCCATGTGGAACCTTTCTCGTGGGAGAATCGTTACCTAGCTATGCATAGGGATCCAAAAGCGGGGAAGTGATGAAGCCTGATTGAAGAATGAGACCGACTTTTTTATTGAGTTGGGGGAGTTTTAACGTGAATTCCCCTATTATTTTTTTTGATTTTCGCACAAAGTACATATACTTTGGGAAAAAAGTGGACGAAACAAGGATATACTGGTAGATGCTGTTTGCATTTTCTACTATAATTGTGATGTTAGGGGTTGTTTACCTTGCATCGTTCACACCGGCTCAAAAAAAATGAGCACTTTCAAGCAGTGTTTCAACGAGGAACTTCGGTTGCGAACAAGCAATTTGTCCTGTATTTTGCCAAACAGGAGGAACAGGCTGCTTTTCGCGCCGGAATTTCTGTCAGCAAAAAAATTGGTAACGCTGTTATCCGCAACAGAGTCAAACGGCTGATTCGCGAAGCGGTAGCGCGACTGGAGTCAGACATTCCGCTCGGTCTCGATCTTGTCATCATCGCCCGTCCGGGAGTGGAAGCCATGTCGCTTGATGCCATTGAGCAATCTCTGTTGCACGTGATGAAGCGCGCCAAAGTTATCAAGCGGGCACCCGTACATAATGGAAAAAGAGGGTGAAACGATGATTGGAAGAGTCATGGTCTGGTTGATCCGCGGATACCAGTTGTTTATTTCTCCGCTGAAGCCTCCTACGTGCAGATTCGCGCCCACCTGCTCGCACTACGCCATCGAATCGGTTCGCCGTTTTGGTGCGTGGCGCGGAGGCTGGCTGGCTCTTCGCCGCATCCTGAAATGTCATCCGTTTCACCCGGGCGGGTTTGATCCGGTTCCGGATCAACGCAAATAAGCATACCTCAATTGAAGCGGGGAAAAAGGAGGATCACCCTTGAGCAGACGTACCCTCAGCATGCTAATGCTGACCATGCTGGTTCTTGTACTGTCAGGCTGTAACCCGGCGACTGCCGAGCCGATCGGACCTGACGCAAGCGGCTTCTGGGACAAGTATCTCGTATATCCCTTGTCCTGGTTGATTAAAGAAAGCGCTTTGGTGCTTGGAGACAACTACGGTCTCGGTATCCTGATTGCGACCGTTATCATCCGATTGATTGTGCTGCCATTGATGGTCAAGCAAATCAAGAGCTCCAAGAAAATGCAGGAGCTTCAACCGGACATGCAAAAAATCCGTGAGAAGTACAAAAATGATCCGCAAAAAGCGCAACAGGAAACAATGGCTCTCTTCCAGAAACACGGCGTCAATCCACTCGCGGGATGCTTGCCGATGCTGGTGCAAATGCCAATCCTGATCGCCTTTTACCATGCCATCATCCGGACAGAGGAAATCAAGTCGCAATCGTTCCTCTGGCTGACGCTGGGTGAAAAAGACCCGTACTACATCTTGCCGATCATCGCTGCGATTACGACTTACCTGCAGTCGAAAATGATGGGACAAACCACACAGGGCAACCCGCAAATGCAAATGATGCTGGTCATGATGCCGCTGATGATTTTGGCTATCGCCGTCACTTTGCCATCTGCGCTGTCCCTGTACTGGGTATACGGCAACCTGTTTACCATCGTGCAAACGTATTTCCTGTATCGTGATAAAGGCAATAAGCTTTCTCCCAAGGAGGGAACCTCCAAGTGAAAAAGGTGGTAGCTACGGCAAAAACGATAGACGATGCTGTGCAAAAAGCTTTGCTGGAATTGGGTATACCGCGTGAAAAGGCGAGTATCCGCGTTCTGGAGGAGCCAAGCAGGGGCCTTTTTGGACTGATTGGGGCCAAGGACGCCAAAGTGGAAGTAGAATTTCACTTTGACCCGGTTGCACAGGGACGTGACTTTCTTCAAGATGTTTTGTCTAACATGAAGGTGAACGCCAAAGTGGAGACTCGTACAAATGAAGAGGGCATTCTGTTTGATATTCAGGGCAGCAACCTGGGAATCATCATTGGCCGCAGAGGGCAAACTCTGGATTCCTTACAGTATCTCGTTAACGTCGTAGCGAACCGTCATGCGGACAAACATGTGCGCATCACATTGGATGCGGAGAATTACAGGATGCGCCGCAAGGAAACGTTGGAGCAGCTGGCTGACCGGGTAGCCAAAAAAGCTTTGTCTACCAGACGGGATGTGCGGCTGGAGCCGATGTCAGCGGCGGAGCGCAAAGTCATTCATGCCTTCCTGCAAAAAAGAACGGATGTCGTTACCTTCAGTGAGGGAGACGAGCCGAACCGTTATATCGTCATTGCACCGAAAGAAGCCTCGCGTTAGGCTTCTTTTTTTTTTGGTGTTTACCGGAAAAGTCGTGAACTGTCGGGCAATCGACAAGTTGTAACAGGCGAGCGTATAGCGCGGTCGGCAATAAAGTTGTCCACTGTGGATAAAGCCGGGGAGGGTTGAGCTTTTCGCAAAAAGATCATACTGTGGATAACAAGAACGGACAGCAACCTTGGACGGCGGGGTTGCTTTTTCCTGTTGCAAATGAGCGTGTGGAAAATTGCACTTTCATTTGGAATTTTTCAGGGCGATCTGTTAAGCTAGTAAGTTAGTGGCTGACTTGTCTGATTGGAAAGCTAGAGGTGAAGGTCATGAAATTCGATACAATAGCAGCGGTCGCGACACCGATGGGCGAAGGCGGTATTGCTGTCATTCGGGTCAGCGGTGCGGAAGCGATCGAAGTTGTGGATAAGATATATAAAGGAAAACAGCGGTTGTCCACAGTGGACAGCCATACGATCCACTACGGTCACCTGTACGATCCACAGACGGGTGAGCGGGTGGAAGAGGTGCTGGTGTCTGTCATGAAGGCTCCGCGAACGTTCACGCGAGAGGATGTAGTGGAGGTAAACTGTCACGGGGGAATCGTATCGGTTGAAAAGGTGTTGGAGCTGATTCTCGATAACGGTGCCAGACTGGCAGAGCCGGGCGAATTTACGAAGCGTGCGTTTTTAAACGGACGCGTCGATTTGTCTCAGGCGGAGGCTGTGATCGATCTGATCCGGGCGAAGACAGACAGAGCGATGAAGGTGGCTTTGAACCAGGTGGAGGGCAAGCTGTCGCGGCTTATTCGGCAGTTGCGGCAAAATTTGATTGAAGCCATGGCGCATATCGAAGTCACGCTGGACTATCCCGAGCACGACGTCGAAGAGTTTACGCAAAACTTCCTGCGCGGAAAATGCGAGGAGGTAAAAGCCGAGATTCAGCGGCTCCTGCAGACCGCCAAGCAGGGGAAAATATTGCGCGAAGGCTTGTCTACGGCGATTATCGGGCGGCCGAATGTAGGAAAATCTTCTTTATTGAACAGTCTCGTTCAGGAGGAAAAAGCAATCGTCACCGATGTGGCCGGGACGACTCGCGACGTCATTGAAGAGTACGTCAATGTGCGCGGGGTGCCTCTGCGTCTGATTGACACGGCTGGAATTCGCGACACCGACGATATTGTGGAGAAAATCGGGGTGGAAAAATCGCGTCAGCTTTTGCAAAAGGCGGATCTTGTGCTGCTCGTCGTCAATTACAACGAGCCGCTTACAGCTGACGACTATGCGATTTTTGAAGCGGCAAAAGGCTTTCAGGTGATCGTAATCGTAAACAAGTTCGACTTGCCGCAAAAAGTGGATCTGGAAGAGATCAAGCGCCATTTCCCGCAGCAGCCGCTCATCATGACCTCTGCGCGTGAAGAGAAGGGCATCGACTTGCTGGAGCAGGCGATTGGCGATATTTTCTTCAGCGGACGCGTGCAGCAGGACGATTTGACCTATGTGAGCAATGCCCGGCATATTCAACTGCTTCGCCAGGCGGAAAAAGCGATTGACGAAGCGCTGGCCGGTATTGACGATTTGCTGCCTGTCGATATGGTTCAGATCGACATCAAAAAGTCGTGGGAGCTGCTCGGCGAAGTGATTGGAGAGAGTGTCGGTGAGGATTTGATCGACCAGATTTTCTCCCAGTTTTGTCTGGGCAAGTGATCGAAACGAAATGGACTTGGCACACGCCCTAGCAGGGAGTACCGACAGGGCGTGTAGCTTGTTTTTTTGGGAAGCTTTTCAAGTGTAAGCGAGAGAGTCACTCACGAGTAAGGAGGAAAACAAAAATGAACGTTGTACCTGCGTATGAAGCGGGCTCGTTTGACGTCATTGTAATCGGGGCTGGCCATGCCGGCTGTGAAGCGGCTTTGGCGGCGGCGCGCATGGGCTGCAGCACGTTGCTGTTGACGATCAATCTGGACGCTGTAGCGTACATGCCGTGCAACCCGTCTGTAGGTGGCCCGGCAAAAGGCCATGTGGTGCGGGAGCTGGACGCCCTTGGCGGCGAAATGGGACGCAATACCGATAAAACACACATTCAAATGCGCATGCTCAATACAGGGAAAGGTCCTGCCGTACATGCCCTGCGCGCCCAGGCAGACAAGTTCGCCTATCAGCATGAAATGAAAAAAACGATTGAAAATACGCCAAATTTGATCCTCCGTCAAGCGATGGTCGAGGAGTTGCTCGTCGAGGACGGTGTCTGTGTAGGGGTTCTCACCAATACAGGTGCGCGTTACAAGGCAAAATCAGTCGTTTTGACGACCGGAACGTATTTGCGCGGAAAAATCATTCTCGGCGATTTGCAGTACGAGAGCGGGCCGAACAACATGCGGCCGTCGATTCGTCTGGCCCATCATCTGAAAGAACTCGGCTTTGAAATGACGCGCTTCAAGACAGGTACACCTCCGCGTGTGCATAAGAACAGCGTCGATTTTTCCAAAATGGAGATTCAGCCTGGAGACTCGGTGCCACGTGCCTTTTCCTATGAAACAACGGAGTTTATCATGGACCAGCTGCCTTGCTGGCTGACGTACACCAATGAGGAGACGCACGGGCTTATCAACTCGAACCTGCATCGCGCTCCGATGTACTCGGGAATGATCGAAGGGACAGGACCACGTTACTGCCCGTCGATTGAGGATAAAGTCGTACGCTTTAACGACAAGCCGCGCCATCAGATCTTCCTGGAGCCGGAAGGACGGAATACGGAAGAAATGTACGTGCAGGGCTTGTCCACAAGCTTGCCGGAAGACGTGCAGTTGGCGATGCTTCGTTCGATGGCCGGGTTGGAAGAAGTCAAAATGATGCGCCCAGGCTATGCGATCGAGTACGATTCGATTGTGCCGACGCAGCTGTGGCCGTCGCTGGAAACGAAAAGATTGCCAGGTCTGTTTACCGCAGGGCAAATCAACGGGACTTCGGGGTATGAAGAGGCAGCCGGCCAAGGGCTGATGGCTGGAATCAATGCAGCGCGCCGCGTCCAAGGCAAGCCGCCGGTGATTTTGGGCCGGGAACAGGCGTACATTGGCGTTTTGATCGACGACCTCGTGACAAAAGGCACAACAGAGCCTTATCGCCTGCTGACTTCCCGCGCCGAGTATCGTCTGCTTTTGCGTCATGACAATGCTGACCTGCGCCTGACTGATATTGGCTATGAAATCGGCCTGATTAGCGAGGAGCGCTACAAGCGTTTTACGGAAAAACGCCGTTTGATCGAGCAGGAAAAGGAGCGCGTGGAAAATACGCGTGTGCGCCCTGACATGGAGCACGTACAGGAAGTGTTGCGTGCAGCGGGATCGCCGGAATTGACGGAAGTAATCGAGTTGGCCCAGCTGCTGCGCCGTCCGGAGCTGACTTATCACCACATCGAGGCGATGGTTCCTTCGCCGGAAGCATTGCCGGATGAAGTGAAAGAGCAGGTAGAGATCCAGATCAAATACGATGGCTACATTAAAAAGTCGCTGCAACAGGTCGAGCGGATGAAAAAAATGGAGGAACGCCGCATTCCGGCAGACATCGACTACCATCAGATTTCCGGCTTGTCCAAGGAATCCCGGGAAAACATGTCCAAAATCCGCCCGTTGAACATCGGCCAGGCGGCACGTATCGCAGGGGTAACTCCTGCGGACATTTCCGTTTTGATGGTGTATCTGGAGTATAAACGCGCAGGTGCAGCGGAGTAAGGAGATCAGCAAAATGACCAAAGAACAGTTTGCCAAGGCTCTCGCAGCGCAAGGTATTTCGCTAACGGATCGGCAGAAGGAGCAGTTTGACTATTTTTTCCGCCTGCTTGTGGAATGGAACGAAAAAATGAATCTGACGGGTATTACCGAAGAAGGGCAAGTGTACATCAAGCACTTTTACGATTCGATCACGCCTGCTTTGTACTTTCCGTTTGACCAGGTAAAATCGGTGGTGGACATTGGCGGCGGTGCCGGCTTCCCCAGCATCCCGCTGAAAATTTGCTTCCCCCATCTGAAAATGACGATTATTGATTCGCTCAACAAGCGCATGAGCTTTTTGCAGCATGTGGCGGGCGAATTGGGGCTGGATGACGTCTATCCCGTGCATGGACGGGCCGAGGATCGCGGTCAGGAGGCCGGCTATCGCGAGCAGTTTGATCTCGTGGTTGCCCGTGCTGTTGCGCGGCTGAATTTGCTGGCTGAATTTTGTCTGCCATTTGCCCAACCGCAGGGCCATTTTATCGCGCTCAAAGGGGCCGATATTACGATGGAACTGAACGAAGCGAAAAAGGCGATCAAAACGTTGGGCGGCAAAACGCGAAAGGTGGAGACGTTCCACCTGCCCGAGGAAGCTGGCGAGCGCAACATCGTCATCATTGAAAAAATAGAGCCGACGCCGAAGAGCTATCCCCGCAAGGCGGGGGTTCCGGCCAAGAAGCCGATTCTATAGCAAAAGGATGGCAGGAGATCGCAGTTGGTTGCTGCGGTCTTTTTTGTTTTTGCGAAGTGGGGAGGGGGAGGTAGCTAGTAACATGGAAGTGGCTTATAGGAGACCTAAAAAGTTTCCACCAGACCAATCGACCCACGAGTCTTTATATTCCAAGATGAAACAGCCGCTTGGGCTAGTTTTCTTTTTTCTTTGCAAACAAGCAAAACAAAAAGTCACCATTTCTGGTGACTTCGTGAGAATCATATTAATTTGTCAGTTCATAGCAATAGACGGAATAGTTGTAGTTTTTGTTTTCAGAAGAGGAAACTTCTCTGTAAACTTCGAACCAATACTGTTTTCCAGCCTCTACATCAATATCGATATAGTCCTTGGTTTTAGTTGTAGTTTCACCGTTGCAATCTAAAGTAAATAGTTGTCCACCTGCTTTGGAGTAAGTTAATTGAAGACGAATCTTTTGAGTTTTTGTAGCAATGAAGGTGAATTTGTCCTGACTGTCATTGTTATCCCTATCAAGTTTACCATTAATTTGGTTCCCATGAGCCGCATAAAAAGAATTGGCGCTTTTCCAATTGTTATTTGGTTCATACTCCTGGTAAACAGCTGCAAATGCTGAGGTAGAAAAACTTAATGCAAGAGTTAAAGCAACTAGACCACTAGCAAGTTTCTTCATTAATAGTATCCTCCCAATATTGTAAATACATGGAATATCTGTAATTTACCACTTCTTTTCTTTGTGTGTAAATATATTCCATATATAATTCACATAATGTTCACTTTTAATATTGTTACGAAAGCTATAAGCTTCGTGCACTGGTAATGCCAAATAGGTGTTGGTTTTCATCAGCTTCTGGCTATTTTATTGCGATTGTTCCTTCCTTTTTAGTGGAAGCCACCATGGATGGGAAACAAGGAGCGTTTTAGTAAAGACGTGAGCAGGCAATGAGAGATTGACTTTCGAACTTAAAGCCTCGGCAGCTTAAAATTTTGCCTGTTTGGACTGGGGGCGATTTACGGGGTTTAATATAGTGGATCGATCTAGAGGACGGGGGCATGGTTCTAGCAGGAAAGCCGCACAGGTGGTTACTGGCGTATTTTTGGGGTGGTCGGGGCGATCATTAAATTTAAACGACTCAGTGAAAGGCATGGCGACTGTGAATAAGACCGTGAATAAGATGCGGGGAGGCATCAGTGATTTGGCTGATGTTTAGTATCAGCATGTACATAACAGCGTGACTTTGCACTTCTATCTTCTGTTTTTCAGACTCCGCTCTGTCACCAAGATTTCACACCCCACCGATGAGAGCATAGGCGAGGAGGCGCGGGGAAAACACAGTGACAAAGCCCATTTCTATGACCACGATCACAATGGATGTTTCACGTGAAACGTTTTTCCCAAGCAGGAATTGGGCAAAGCTTGCAGAATTACTTAATATAAAAGAAACTAAGTCATTTATAGAGAGAATGACAATAGACAAAGGGGATTTTCAAAACGATCGGGTAGGCAACAATTGAGTCTGGCAGGAAGTGCATCGGATAGGGCTTGGGAACTTTGGTAAGCAGGAGTCAAAAGCTTTCCTTTGATAAAAATGGGATGCAAAGGTCAGGAACGTTTCTGCGTGAATGGGCTAATGATCTGAAATGCTAGGGAACGGAAACTAGCTATGAAGAACTAGCCTAGCCTCGTTTCACAATGTACACAGGACAACCGCATCCACTCAACGCTAAAAGGAAGGCTCTACGATTCCTATTTAACCCTTGGATACTGTATACGGCGTAGCGGAGGGGATTACCTGCGAAATGCCCGATGTTGGACGTTGATGCACTTCTCCATGTCTGACAAAAGGTAAGGTGTGCGAACAAGGTTGTTTATGTTCTAACAGTCGATTCCAGCCGATGTATATACTAGAAAGAAAAATAGCTGGTTACTGAGATTCTGCCATGTGAATGGTCAGAACCTTTTTCGCGTGGGAGAATGTTGCCGTTTTTCTCTATGCAAAAATTTGTATCGAGCAGCGGGTTGGAGCGAAACGGTTGTGTTTGGTCAGTTTCTGGCGTCACAGGATTACATTTTTGCAGGTGATGATGCAAGGGGAGCATGACAAATCGAGGTGTCATGACAGCGAAGGTTGGAATGATTGATGAAGAAGCCCGTGCCAATGTGGCATTCAGTTCTCGTGCAGATGCTCAGGAAGAAAGCTTGATTCTTTTTAAGCTTTACGCACAGAGCAGCGGAGATTTTACATTAGCGCGGATGGAACGGGTAGAAGTGGGGGATTTTCTATGGCAGTGAAGGATTCATTTTCTCGGATTTTTGGATTGACGGACAAGACAGATAATGAAGAAATCAGGCAGCTACCAGTCGAGGAGATTGTGCCGAATCCATATCAGCCTCGGACGGTTTTTGATGACGAGAAAATCGATGAGTTGTGTCAAACGATTCGCACTCACGGTCTGATTCAACCGATCGTTGTACGGGTGAGAGACGGTCGTTACGAGTTGATTGCCGGAGAGCGACGTTTGCGCGCAACCAAAAAGCTAGGCATGGAGAAGATTCCTGCGATCATCAAAGATTTTAACGACGCGCAAACCGCCTCGATTGCCTTGATTGAAAATCTTCAGCGCGAAGGACTGACGGCGATTGAAGAGGCTGTGGCCTACCAGAAGCTGATCGATTTGCACGACTTGACGCAGGAAAGTCTGGCGCAGCGTCTGGGCAAAGGGCAATCGACTATTGCCAACAAGCTGCGATTGTTGCATTTGCCCCAGGAGATTCAAGATGCGCTGTTGACTCGCCAGGTGACAGAGCGCCATGCGCGCGCTTTGATTCCACTCAAAGACGCGGAACTGCAAGTAAAAGTGCTGGCAGAAATTTTGGAACGAGAGTGGAATGTCAAACAGACAGAAGTGCGCGTCAAGCAGCTTCTGGAAGCAGCGGAAAATCCAAAGGCGGAAAAAGAGTCGAAGCCGCGCTGGAAAGCATTTTCCCGAGATGCCCGAATCGCGATCAACACTGTGCGTCAGTCTATTGACATGGTCATGCAGACAGGCTTGCCAGTGGAGACGAACGAAGAAGACCATGAAGAATTTTATCAATTCACGATTCGGATTCCGAAAAACAACAAGTAAGGAACTAAGCGCATATGCAAAATGGCGGGCGAGTTGTTTGACTGCTTGCAAGCGCAAGCTGAATCGCGATCGCGGTCGCACATTTTGGGAAAAGGCTCGATTGGCGTTGCGAATCGTGAGGTGGGGAGCATTTATGGCGGAAATGTTCCCTCTATATCCTCTATATAAAGAACGGAAAGCCAACTCCCGTTACGGGACTGAGCATATTCAAAAGATAGAGTGTAAAAACGGCAAGGGCATGGCGACACGGTCGCCTTTCTTTTTGTGCAAATCCATGTGATAAAATGAAAATGGCTGGACAATGAGAGCCTTACGACTGCAACATCTGCACAGATGTCTCTTTTCTTTTCTTTTCTTTTCTTTTCTTTTCAGTGATGTACAAAGGCATTCATCCACGACCTTGAACGTTTTTCCCAACGTTTGTTTGCTCAGAAGGCATCTTTTACTGGAAAAAGGAGACGGACAAAATCAAAAAAACAGCGTACGGGCAAGCAATAAATCTGGTAACATGGGTAGTACCAAGCTGTTTATTGCATTTTGGGGTTGTCTCGGTTTCCCGATGAGAGCTTGGCTTGCGGGTTAGTGTATCACAGGCAAGCTGGCAAGATTTTTGCTGCATAAGTGAGAGTCGCTGGCAAAACTTTTGTTGCAAAAGTGAGAGTTGCAAAGAAGGCAGTGCGAAAAAAGGCTGTTTTGATGTTTCTTTCATGGTGACTTTCTCAGCGAAATAAACCCTAAACCCTTTTGCAAAAAGCTTTTCTGCAAAAATGTCAGATGCGCACAGTTGAGAGGCACGTCATTGGCCCAACCTTGCCAAGTTCTTAGTAGTTAAAGAAACTAGGTAGTTAAAATCTAGGCAGTTAAAAATCAGCTCTGGTCGAGCAGGATCAGAAAAAGCATAGGCAGTTAAGATGGCGGTTACGATTTTTTTCGTACAGACCAGATATTTTGAAGGAGTCCTGGAAAGGTGAAAATTCCATCTTGCCAGGCAAAATCTGAAACCAGAAGCTTTCCTACACAAAAAAAATGAGGTGGAGAAGTTGGGTAAAATCATTGCGGTTGCGAACCAGAAAGGCGGCGTCGGGAAAACGACTACATCCGTCAATCTAAGTGCTTGTCTGGCCGCATTGGGGAAAAAGGTGCTGCTGGTGGATATTGATCCACAAGGGAACGCAACCAGTGGTATTGGGGTAAACAAAGCCGATGTCCGCTATTGCATTTATGATGTTCTCATTAACGACATCAGCCCCGTCGATGCGACTCTGCCTACCGAGATCGAAGGATTGATGATTATTCCGGCGACGATTCAATTGGCAGGAGCAGAAATTGAATTGGTTCCAACAATTTCCCGGGAGGTTCGTCTGAAAAAAGCCTTGGAGGTTGTAAAGGACAAATACGATTTTGTCATTATCGATTGCCCGCCATCCTTGGGAATTTTGACAGTCAATTCCCTGACGGCTGCTGACTCGGTCTTGATCCCGATTCAATGTGAATACTACGCATTGGAAGGATTGAGCCAACTGTTGAATACCATTCGCCTGGTACAAAAGCACCTCAATTCGCAACTGGCGATTGAAGGCGTCGTGCTGACCATGCTGGATGCACGCACGAATTTGGGGCTGCAAGTAATTGAAGAAGTGAAAAAATATTTCCAGGACAAAGTATACAAAACGATTATTCCACGAAATGTTCGTTTGAGCGAAGCACCGTCACATGGACAAGCCATTATCACGTATGATCCACGCTCGCGTGGTGCAGAAGTTTATTCTGACTTGGCGAAGGAAGTGGTAGGGGTATGAGTAGAGGCTTGGGAAAAGGGCTGAATGCACTTATTACGTCCAATCTCATTGAAGAGGGGGAGCAAGTAAAAGATGTTTCCGTCAGTGAGATTCGTCCCAACCCGTATCAGCCTCGTAAAGAATTCGAACAATCAGCTATTGAAGAATTGGCAGACTCGATACGGGAACACGGAATTATCCAGCCGCTGATTGTCCGGAAAAGCATCAAAGGTTACGAGCTGGTAGCGGGAGAAAGGCGTTTGCGTGCCGCCAAACTGGCAGGCTTGAAGCAGGTTCCGGTAGTCGTCAAAGCCTACACCGATCAGCAACTGATGGAGATTGCGCTCATTGAAAATTTGCAGCGGGAAAACCTGAATCCGTTGGAAGAAGCGGAAGCTTACGATAAGCTGATCGCGCACCATGATTATACCCAGGAACAACTTGCCAAACGGATTGGAAAAAGCAGACCGCATGTAGCCAATATGCTTCGCCTGTTGCAACTGCCGGATAGCATTCGGAAAATGCTTGCAGCGGCGGAATTGACCATGGGCCACGCTCGGGCACTTTTGGCTGTCTCGGATGCAGAAGTGCAAGAGCAGTTGGCAAATGATGTCGTGAAAAAAAGTTTGAATGTGCGGCAACTCGAAGAACTGGTCAAACAGTTGAGTGTTTCACGTGAAACAAAGAAGAAAAAGCCGGCAAAAAGCGAACCGATTTTGATTGAGCTGGAAGAACGGCTGCGCACTCGCTTTGGAACTGCCGTCAAAATTAAAAAAGGCGCAAAACGTGGCAAGATCGAAATTGACTTTTATTCGCAGGAAGATTTGCAGCGGATCATTGAGATACTGAATGATGAGAAGTAAGTCCAGGAGGTAGTCATGGCGATCATCTATTTGGATAACGCAGCTTCAACTTGGCCGAAGCCCCCCAGCGTGAAAGAACGGATGGCTGAAGTCATCGAAGATTTTGCCGCCAATCCTGGCCGGGGTGGACATACCTTGGCGATGAAAGCGAGCAAAACCGTGTTTCGGACACGCGTGCAGTTATCGCGGTTGTTTGGGATTCAAAACCCGAATAACCTCTTTTTTTATCTAAATGCGACACAGGCACTTAACCAGGCGATCAAAGGCTTTCTGAAGCCGGGCGATCATGTGATTTCTTCATCAGTGGAGCATAACTCCGTGAGGCGTCCTATTGAATATATGCGCCGCGTTCATCAGGTAGAAGCTACTTTTGTCGAGCCTAGAGACGATCATCTTTTTCATGTTGAGGATTTTGTCAAGGCAATCCGCCCAAACACGCGTCTTTTGGTCGTCAGCCACGCTTCCAATCTGACAGGAGTCATTTTGCCGATTGCAGAGTTGGGCAAGCTGGCAAAAGAGCGGGGTATCAAGTTTCTGGTAGACGCCTCCCAATCGGCGGGAGTGCTGCCCATTCACGTCGAGGAAATGAATATTGACATGTTGGCTTTTCCGGGGCACAAAGGGCTGTACGGTCCACAAGGGACAGGCGGATTGTACGTGCACAGCGACATTGATCTGGAGCCGTTGCTTCACGGGGGAACAGGCAGTCAGTCTGAAGCGATTGAACAACCGACGACACGTCCAGATCGCTACGAGAGCGGGACGTTGAATACAGTCGGTTTGGCAGGATTACAGGCCGGGGTTGAATTTGTCCTGGAAAAAGGCGTGGAAAACATCCGCCAGCATGAATGGGAGCTTGCCAAAAAAACAATGACAGGTCTGCAGCAAATCCCTGGGGTGCAGGTTTACGGTCCGGGAATTGAAACAGAACGGGTCGCCGTAGTGGCCTTCAATATCGGGCAAGTGGATGCTTCGGAGGTTTCCTTTATTCTCGATCAGCAATACGGCATTGCAACGAGATCGGGCTATCATTGCACGCCGCTGGGCCACCATACTGCAGGTACTGAGCAGCGGGGTGCCGTGCGTGCCAGCTTTGGGGTTTTTAATACAGAGAAAGATGTAGAAGCGCTTATGAACGCGGTCAGAGAGATAGCATCCGCGTTTTCGTAAAGGTAGCTATAGGGGGACAAAAACGTGATCTTGCTAGGAACCATAGTAAACGCTGGCGCCATCATAGCAGGAGCTTTGTTGGGGAGGCTCTTGACGAGAATCCCCGATTCGATCCGGCATACGGTCATGCAAGGGATTGGACTTGCTGTCATGATTTTGGGCATCAAAATGAGCCTTGGATCGGACAACTTCTTGCTGGTGATCGTCAGCATTGTTTTGGGGGCAATAATAGGGGAATTGATAGCGATTGAAAAAGGCTTGAATCATTTGGGCCACTGGCTGGAGCGGAAGGTTGGCGGCGGCAAAGGCAGTATTGCTACCGGTTTTGTAACGGCTACGCTGGTTTATTGTATCGGCGCGATGGCGGTTCTGGGGGCGATGGACAGCGGATTGCGCAACAACCACGATATTTTGTTCACCAAAGCGCTTCTGGACGGTTTTTCTGCGATTATTTTCACTTCGACGCTCGGAATTGGCGTCATGTTTTCGGCCGTACCTGTGTTTTTGTACCAAGGCTTGCTGACGTTGCTGGCTACCCAAATTTACAATGTGGTGAGCCAAACGATGCTCGATGCGATGCTGACAGAAGTAACGGCAGTGGGCGGCTTGATGATTATTGCGATCGGAATCAACATTTTGGAGATAAAAAACATCAGCGTAGCGAACATGCTGCCAGCATTGCTGATTGCGGCACTGGGGGTTCCTGTTAGCCAATGGTTGTCCAGTTTTTTATAAGATAGCGGTAGATAGCGGGAAAAAGACTCTTTCTGCGTGCAGGAGGAGTCTTTTTTTATGGGTGGTGCAGTTGCGGCGGCGATCCGATAATGGAAAAAAGGCAATTCAGCAGAGGTGGCTGGTACAAACAAATCGGGATGCGAGTAATGAAATAACGGCTATATCAAAAGAAAAGATCGTGTGATAATGACCAGTAAAATCGAGTGAGCGTTATGGGGAGAGAAAGGCTATGATTGGTTTTGTCGTCAACCCTGTGGCGGGTAATGGCAAAGGAAAACGAGCATGGGAGAGTATAGAGCCTGTTGTAAAGGGCCTGGGAGCCGTTTTTTCCGTAAGGGAGACATCTGGAGAGGGCGAAGCGGAAAAGTTGGCAAAACAGTTGATTCAAAAAGAGGGAGTAAATAAAATCATTGCTGTTGGTGGAGACGGAACCGTGCATGGCGTGTTGAACGGAATCTACCAGTCTGGACAAGCATGCAAGTTTGGGTTGGTGCCAGCAGGATCAGGGAATGATTTTGCGCGCGCACATGGCATTGTACGTGATCCGTTTGTGGCAGTGGAGCGGATTTTGTCGGAAAAAGAGGAAAGACGGATAGATTTGCTGCTGATGAACGGGCGAATTGCCGCAAATTCGATCGGAGCAGGCTTTGATGCGCAAGTCGCAAAGGCAGCAGAGTCAGCAAAGTATAAAACCTGGTTGAATCGCTGTGGATTAGGTAGACTGGCTTATCCCATTTCCGTCTTGCTGGAGCTGCGCACATTCAGGCCGGCGAATCTGAGCTTGCAGGTCGATGGGCAAACGATCGACAAGACGGGGGTTTGGCTTGTGACAGCCGCCAATATTGCCAATTACGGCGGAGGAATGAAAATTTGTCCCATGGCGGTCGCAGACGATGGCTTGGCTGATTTATGCGTGATAAGCAATGCAAGCCGGGCTGAGCTTTTGCGCGCCTTTTTGAAAGTATACACAGGTACCCACGTCACGCATCCCAAAGTTTCTTTTTATCGGGGGAGGCAGATCAAGATTGAAACGGCTGTGCCGCTTATGGTTCATGCCGATGGAGAAGTGATCGGAGAAACACCCGTTCAGGTGGATATACTCCCCGGTCAACAGGTGATCCTCGTCTAAAAAAAGAGACTTGCCATCCGCAATGGAATCGGGCAAGTCAAGGAAATAAGTATTGATGTGAAAAGATTGAGGGAAGATGGTCAGTCGTGCAAAACACTATCCAAACGGTTCGGCGCAGCAGCGAGCGTTGCAGCTTTGACCAAACCAGAGGCAATAATCTCAGCCATGTTCATGACGACGGCCAATCGCGTGTTTTGAAGTACGAAATACTCCATGAAGCCGCCAACATTGACGATTCCTGTAATGTGGAACGTACCGACTGGCGGCAGTTCCTTTTTGACTCCGGCACCCGGCTTTAGCGGTCCGCTGATGACATTGATGTTGCCGACGTGGCTGAACTGGCCCAAACAGGCATCTACGGCAATCAGTGTGGCGTTCGGGTGGTTTGTTTGGATGTAATCGAGCTTTTCTCGCAAATTCATCGCATGTACCGGATCGTCCAATGTTCCGTACACCTGCAAATGATTCGGTGCCGCCGCCACCAGTTTGCTCCCGACGAGCGGGCCAAGCGCGTCACCTGTAGAGCGGTCTGTGCCGATACATACAATCACAATGTCCTCATCATACGGTTTTAAGCGAAAGCGCTGCGCAAGGTGACTAGCCAGATGATCCTCTGCGTTTTCACTGCGGTATTCCACTTTAAAAGGTGGCAAAGAACAGTTTTTGAGATTTTCAAACGTACCCATGGCTACCCCCACTCTTGCGGTCTTGGCCTAAACGTTATAGAAGAGTATTCACAGTATAGTACCGGGACGTCATTTTTATACCTGCTAATGGGAAGGTTGTGGAGGTTTTGAAAAATCAGCGAAACTGGCAAGCGGGTAAGTGAACGGGTAAAATAAAAGGAGCACGTCAGCCAGTCTTGTGAAAAAGAATACAAGGCGACGAAGGAGGGAGAGGGATGGAAGGAGAGACCGTACTGATTGCGTTTGATTCTACACAGCAAGCTCTGCGTGCGGAAATGCTGCTGGAGTACGAAGATATTGACATCGACACAAGACCGACCCCAAAGGAGATAACGGCCGGCTGTGCCCTTTCCATTGAGTTTCCTTTGCCTGACTATTCTCGCGCCAAAACGATCATGGAAGAGCAGCAAGTAGTCATCCGCGGATATTTTCGTCAGTTTTTCGGCCGATACGAGGAGATTGACGAAAACGGCAGACAGAAGGAGAGGGCAAAATGAGTACAAATACAGAAGGCTTTTTTCAAAAGCTGTACAACCAGATTTACAGCTATCTGACAGATGCCGATATGTGGGTAAATGTAGGGATGGTGTTGGTCAAAATACTGGCAATTGTCATCGCATCGCGTATTGTGGTTTCGTTGCTGCACGCGACAGTCAACCGCATTTTTCACCATCGTCATGGAGGCGGCAAGATCCAGCTGGATCAACGCCGTGTCGATACGATGCGCGTGCTCGTCAACAATATCGTCCAGTATACGATTTATTTCCTGGCGATTTTGATGATCTTGCAGCTGCTCGGGATCGACTTGCGGCCTGTTTTGGTGAGTGCGGGGGTTCTCGGGCTGGCAGTCGGCTTTGGGGCGCAAAGTCTCGTGCGTGACATCATCACCGGTTTCTTTATTATTTTTGAGGACCAGTTTGCTGTAGGAGATGTCGTGACGATCAATAACATGACAGGCACTGTACAGGAGATTGGCTTGCGTATTACACGCGTCCGTAGCTGGACGGGAGAGGTGCATATTTTTCCGAACGGCACGATTACACAAGTGACCAATTTTTCGCTGCAAAATACATTGGCGGTCGTGGATGTCTCGGTAGCGTACGAGGAAAATCTGGGGCAGGTCGAGGAAGTTCTGAAAGAAGTGCTGGCAAAAGCGCAAGCCGAGCTGCCGGACATCGTGGCAGAGCCACAGATTTTGGGTGTGCAGGCTCTGGGGCCGTCTGAGGTCGTCATGCGAGTGACTGCCGAGTGCAAGCCGAATGCACATCACGGCGTCAATCGCAACCTGCGGGCGATGATTCGCACCGAGTTTACCAAACGGGGCATCCAGATTCCGTATCCGAAAATCGTGGCGATGTCGGGAAAAGCACAAGGGCAAGCATAGAAGAGAGAGGAGAAGAAAGATGGAAAGGAAGCAATTCGGGCTGGGAGACATCGTACAGATGAAAAAGCCGCATCCATGCGGAACAAATGCGTGGAAAGTCATTCGCACGGGCATGGATGTGCGGATTAAATGTACAGGCTGCGATCACAGCGTCATGATCGGGCGGCTTGAATTTGAACGCAAGATGAAAAAAATATTGGTTCGCGCAGAGGAAGAGCCAAAAGAGTAAAGCAAAAAACTTTTGAAGGAACCATCTGTCTTTTTCTGCAATGTCCGTAAACAAAGGTGGGGCTGACAATAGCGCGAAAGGATGGGTCAGGCCCGCAGGCCATCATTTTGCCCGGTCATGACGCCAGGCAGGTCAAGCTGGCAGGACAAGCTGGAGAAGAAAGTGCCTCGTGGTCTGCTGCGAGATCAAGCGGGCCATGTGAATAAGTCAAAACGGTCCGGCTTCACGAGTGACGAGAAGTAGTGGAAGCTGGTTGTGGATAAAAAAAGGATGCAGCCTGTAGCAAGAGGCGCATCCTTTTTTCTTTTTGTACGATCAGATGTATCTCCCGGTGATTGTACTTGAGTCCATGACCGATCATTTTCCGTCGGCAGTATAGCCTGAAAATGATCTATGTGGGACGGGGGAAGGTAAGATGCATGGCCATGCAAGCTTACCTTCAGATAGGCCGGATGGCAGCGGGAAGCTTAGTCGCAGTCACAACCTACGATTACGAGAAGGATGAAAAGAACCAGGATCAGCGCGAAATCGTCGAAGCCGTTAAAGATACCCACTTGCTAACACCTCCTACCCTAGTTTCAATACTCATGCTATGTAGGAACATGAAAAGGGGTATGGGCGAATGCCCTGGTTCCTGAAGAAAATAAGTTATCAACAGCCTATCCACAGAAAATGTGGACAACTTTTTGTCGGAAAATGAAGAATAATAAGGGGCCGCGGGATTGATTGAGTTGTGGATAAAAAGTTATCCACAACAATATCCACAAATCTGAATTTTCTCTGGATAAACCAGTTCTTTTTAGTAAATATTTAAAATATTTTTATTAGTAAGAAGGAATTTCGAGGTGCAGCACGTAATTACACTAACTAGATATTGGAAAAGATAATGACAAGGAAAAGGGGCGATTGAGAATTGAAAAAGCAAGTATTTGCATCCGTTACAGCTTTGGCTATTGCACTTTCCGCCGTATCGGTTCCGTTCATCCCGTACAGCACGCCGGCAGTTGCTTTTGCAGCGGAAAAGCCAAATTATCAAACCCGCGCTGAAATTCCAGACCAGTACAAGTGGAAGCTGGATCATATTTACCCGACTGTTCAGGATTGGGAAAAGGACGTAGCCAAGGTGGAGGCTTTGGCGAATGCGTTTACCAAGCATCAGGGCAAGCTGGGGACATCTGCGGCGGCCATGCTCGCTGCTTTCGATGATTACGTGGACATGATGCGACTGAACGACAAGGCGTATGTGTACGCCAACATGTCGCTGGACGTAAACTCGGCCAACTCAGAGCTGCAAAAGCTGGCAGACCGTGCCGAGAAAATGTACACGCTTGTCTCGGAAAAGACAGCATGGCTCCAGCCAGAAATCGTTGCCATCCCGGATGCGAAAATGAAAAGCTTGCTCGCCGACAAGTCACTGGCACCTTACAAGCTGTTTATTGAAGACATGCTGAGAACCAAGCCACATTCGCTTTCTACAGAGACGGAGGAGCTGCTGGCCAAATCCTCTCCGCTGGGCAATGCGCCAACCAACATTTACAGCATGCTGTCCAAAGATGTGAAGTTCCCGAAAATCAAGGATGAACAAGGCAAGGAAGTCCAACTGACGCGCGCCAACTTCGTTTCGTATCTGGAAAGCAAGGACCAGCGCGTGAGAAGAGATGCTTTCAAGGCATACTACAGTGCCCTGACTGAATTCCAGGATTCGTTCGCACAGACACTGGCGGCAAAGGTGAAAAGCGACAATTTCTACGCGCAGGCACGCAACTACAAATCTGCGCTGGAAGCGAGCCTGACCCCGAACAACATTCCGACCAAGGTGTACGATGAGCTGATTGACACGGTTAATGAAAATTTGCCGCTTTTGCATCGCTACATTTCCCTGAAGAAAAAAATGCTCGGCGTGAAGGAATTGCACATGTACGACATCTATGTGCCAATCGTTCCGTCCGACGACAAATACATTTCCTTCGAGGAAGGGAAAAAGATCGTCACCGAAGGGCTGAAAGTAATGGGCGACGATTACGTGAAGGTGCTGGAGGAAGGACTGAATGGCGGCTGGGTAGACGTCTATTCGACCGACGACAAACGCACGGGCGCGTACCAGTGGGGAGCCTATGACACGCATCCGTACGTGCTTTTGAACCATCAGGGCACGCTCGATGACGTGTACACCATCGCCCACGAGATGGGGCACGCCATGCAGTCGTACTACACGAACAAGAACCAGCCGTACATTTCGTCCAACTATCCGACCTTTACGGCGGAAGTGGCTTCCACGATGAATGAGACGCTGCTGTTCAAGAGCATGTACGCCCAGGCGAAGACGAAGGAAGAGAAAATGTATCTCCTGAACCACTACCTGGAGAACTTCCGCTCGACCTTGTTCCGCCAAACACAATTTGCCGAGTTCGAAAAGGCGATTCACGAAAAGGAGCAGGCAGGAGAATCGCTCAACGCCGAGGCGATCAAAAAAATCTACCTCGACCTCAACAAAAAATACTACGGCAAAGACATGGTTTCCGACGAGGAAATCGCCATGGAGTGGGCGCGCGTCTCCCATTTCTTCAATTATAAATACTACGTGTACCAATACTCCACGAGCTTTGCAGCGTCCCAGGCGCTGGCCAAGCAGATTATGGATGAAGGACAGCCGGCTGTTGACCGCATCCGCAAAAACTTCCTCGAAGCGGGCAGCTCGGCTCCGCCAATCGAGGTGCTGAAGGCAGCGGGCGTAGACATGTCTACATCCAAGCCGATTGAACAGGCTATGGAGATTTTTGAAGAGACATTGAATGAACTGGAAAGACTGGTGAACGAAAAGTAAAGCGTTTATCGTCTGCATACCAAAGCAAAGACTCCCTGTTTTCAAGCGGCAGGGAGTCTCTTTTTTTGCCAACAAAGACTTTGCGTTACACCATGATTGGAGAAACCTCCTGATTGACGGGACGGTAAAAAAGGGAAACGGTTTCGCGTAATCAATCATTGTAATAAACGAATCAAGAGGGATGGCCAATTCATGTTTATTCCAAACAACCACTAATAAGCAATCCCCACCCGTACACGCAAATAATCCGAACGGCCAAGCTGCCCGTACGTAAACTCCGCCGTATCGGGAACAGAAATTTGCATGCCATCTACAGGCAAGTAATCGACCTCCACCCGGTACTTGCCTGTGTAGCTACCATCAGGCAAGTAGGTCGGACACACAATCGTCCAGTCCAGCCCGGATTGCTCTAACAGCAAGTACGCCTTGTGGTGCTCCTCGGCAGCCCTGGTCAGCTTTTGCCGCGATTCGCTGGACTGGTAGCGGAGCAAATCGGGGGAGACTCTGCTTTGCAAAATTCCCGCTGTGCCTACGGTGACAATTCGCAGGACGCCCTCCTGTTTCATGGCGCGCACAATGAGCGGCATGCTTTCCGACAGCGTTGTCGTACCGTCTGTGCCAAGCGCGCTGATAACGGCGTCGACACCCTGCATTGCCAGCTTGACGTCCTGTTCATTCAAGACGTTTCCCGTAAGTACGCGCACATTTTCGTGCAAAGGCTGGGGGAGCTTGTCGGCAGAACGCACCAATACCGTAACGTCATGGCCGTCTTCCAGCGCGTAGCGTAAAATATGGCTGCCGACGCGTCCGGTGGCGCCCAATAGCAAAAGCTTCATGCTGTATTCACCTCATAGCGGGATCGTGTCCATGTTTTTTAGTAAGTCTAGCATTTCTTTTTTTGTCCCACCACCATCAGCTATCGTGGAGGTGGAAAGGGGGGACATTCGCCAGCGTCGCGAGCTTCCTGACAGGGCCTAAAGTTGCCACAAGGAGACAATTGTATTCTTAAAACCAAATCTATATACTTAAAAGGATGTTAGGATGATGACAAGGGAGTGTATATAGATGGGTGCATCTTGCGGGATTGTTGGGCTTCCCAACGTAGGAAAATCGACACTGTTCAATGCCATTACACAAGCGGGCGCCGAGTCGGCGAACTACCCGTTCTGTACGATTGACCCGAACGTGGGGATCGTAGAAGTTCCGGACCCGCGTCTGACAAAGCTGACAGAGATCGTGGTTCCGAACAAGGTCGTTCCGACGGCATTTGAGTTCGTGGACATTGCCGGCCTGGTAAAAGGCGCGAGCAAAGGCGAGGGGCTTGGCAACCAGTTCCTTGGACACATCCGTGAAGTAGACGCAATCGCTCACGTGGTTCGCTGCTTCGAGGATGAAAACATTACGCACGTGGCAGGCCGTGTCGATCCGCTGAGCGATATCGAGACGATCAATCTGGAGCTGATTTTTGCCGATCTGGACTCTGTCGAGCGACGTATCGACCGTATCGCACGCAAGGTGAAGTCCGGCGACAAGGAGTCCAAGCAGGAGCTGGACGTGCTGGAAAAACTGAAGGCTGCATTCGAAGAAGGCGAGCCCGCGCGCAGCGTGGAACTGGACGACGATGAGCGCAAATTGATTCGCGACCTGCACCTTTTGACGATCAAGCCGATGCTGTACGTTTGCAACGTGGCAGAGGACGGAATCAACGACGCAGACAACAATCCGCACGTGCAGGCTGTTCGCGAGCATGCGGCAAAAGAAGGAGCAGAGGTCGTTGTCATCAGCGCCAAGGTAGAGGCTGAAATTGCTGAGCTGGAAGGCGAAGACAAAGAAATGTTCCTGCAGGAGCTCGGTTTGGCAGAGTCCGGACTGGACCGCCTGATTCGCGCTGCTTACAAGCTGCTCGGTCTAGTTACCTACTTTACGGCAGGGGTACAGGAAGTGCGCGCGTGGACCATCCGCAAGGGCACGAAGGCTCCAGCTGCAGCAGGGGTGATTCATACCGATTTCGAGCGCGGCTTCATTCGTGCAGAGGTTATTGCTTACGACGATCTTGTAGAGGCCGGTTCCGTAGCGGCAGCCAGAGAGCGTGGAAAGTACCGTCTGGAAGGGAAAGAGTACGTTGTGGCTGACGGAGATGTCATGCATTTCCGCTTCAATGTTTAGTACGAAATAGTTGCTTCACGATAGGCGTTTTGCTATAATACGATAATGCGAGTATTTATGGAGTGCATGTTTGATGCGTTTCGTTTTGGCACTCGCTCCTTGCCCGCACAGGGCCGCAAAGTCCATAAGGAGGTGAAAAGGTATGCGTCAATACGAAGTTATGTATGTATTGCGTCCAGACCTTGAAGAAGAGAAAGTAAAATCCAATGTAGCTCGTTACAGCGAAGTTGTGACTAACTACGGTGGCGAAATCTCCAAGCTTCAAGAAATGGGTAAACGTCGTCTTGCGTACGAGATCAATAAGTTCCGTGAAGGTTACTACGTTCTGATGAACTTCAAAGCGAACGCTGATGCAGTTGCGGAAGCTGAGCGTCTGATGAAAATCAACGACGACATTATCCGCTTCATGTTCGTTCGCGATGAGAAGTAATCGTTGTCGCGGTCAGAGGGGGAACCAAGATGAATAAAGTTATTCTCATCGGCAACCTGACGAAAGATCCTGAACTTCGCTACACGCCAAATGGCGTTGCCGTTGCTACTTTTACCGTGGCTGTCAATCGTCCCCGGACCAATCAGGCCGGTGAGAGAGAAGCTGATTTCATTAATATTGTCGCTTGGCAAAAACTTGCCGATCTTTGTGCAACCTACTTGCGCAAAGGCAGACAAGCTGCCATTGAAGGACGCATTCAAACGCGCTCTTACGATAATAAAGAAGGAAAACGTGTTTATGTAACGGAGGTCGTTGCGGAGAACGTTCAATTTTTGGGCGGTCGAAGCAATGATGGCGGCGGAGAGAATGCAGGATTCGATCCAGGATTTGGTGGCGGAAACAAGCCATCCGGTCAGAGAAACAACGACTTTGATCCGTTTGGTGATCCCTTCGCGAGTGCAGGCAAGCCCATCAACATTTCTGATGATGACTTGCCATTCTAAGAATCGGAAAACTTTCACATTCCTAAGAAGGAGGGACTATCATGGCACGCAAAGGACGTCCTAACAAGCGTCGTAAAGTATGCTTCTTTAAAGTAAACAAAATCAAGCACATCGACTATAAAGATGTAGACTTGCTCAGAAAATTCATCAGCGAGCGCGGCAAAATCTTGCCACGTCGTGTAACTGGTACTTCTGCGAAGTATCAACGTGCTCTGACTGTCGCGATCAAACGCGCTCGTCAAGTAGCACTGCTGCCTTACACGGCTGAATAATTTACACAGACGATAAAAAGGGGGACACAATTGCGTGGCCCTCTTTTTTCCATATTTTTCGCTACTCATAAATGAGGTGCTGACATGCCTTCCAAAACGAAGCAATTGGCTGAAAATGCCCTGATGCTGGGTATTGCACTGGTACTGTTGTTCCTGAGTACATATACCGTACTGGGAGCACTGGTCAGTTTCCTTTTACCGCTGCCGTTTCTTTTCCTGGCCGTAAGCCGCAACGTGTCCAGTATGGTGTGGATCACGGTCGTGTACGCGTTTCTCGGCTGGATCATTGCAGGACCCGTCGCTGCTACGATCGCCGTGAGCGGAGCGGTTTGGGGCTCTGTTATGGGAATTGTCTATGCGAAAAGCGGGAAGGCACTTCCGGCGATTGTAGCCGGGGCGGGTGTTGTGTTCCTCAGCACCGTTTTCACGCTTGCCTTCATGGCATTTGGAATGAACCTGAATTTCCAGACCATACTGGAAGAGGCGGCTCGCATGCGCCCTTCCTTTATGACAAAAGAGCAATTTGACCAGATGGTCGCTCTCATCAAGATGGTGTTGCCTGCAAGCATAGTGATGTTCAGCTTTCTCTCCAGCGCAATTACACATGGATTGGCCAGTCTGATCGGAAGACGGATCAAAAAGCCGATTCCGGCATTGAAGCCAATCCGGGAGTGGAGTTTCCCGAGATCGTTGCTGTACTACTATTTCCTTGCCATGATTAGCATTCTGCTGTTTGGCGCAAGCATGCAGGGAACGTTCTGGGAAACGGCGATCATGAACGTAAAAGTCATGCTGGACGGGATTTTTACGCTGCAAGGCTTGAGCTTTTGCCTGTTTGCAGCGTACCTGTACGGGTGGAAGAGATTGACGCCAGTGCTTGTGGTCTGTCTATTTATTTTTCCGATCTTAAGCACTATACTTAGTCTGGTAGGGATATTTGACTTAGGGCTTCGTTTGCGTGAAAAACTGGAAACAAGAGTGAAGAGGGGCTGAGGAGATGCCCAAATTCCTGTTAAAGCGTTGGTACGGGATGCACATGGTCCTGGCACTCAGCTTTAGCTTGTTGTTGTTGGGGATTTTGACCCTGCACCATTGGATGTACGGGGCGATCGGCATGATCTGCTTGATTGGCCTGATTTTATACGCCCTTCAGGCAGAAAAAGGATTTCAGCGGGACTTGCGCCTGTATTTGGCGACAGTCACCCACCGTGTGAAAAAAGCCGGAGAAGGCGTGATTCAGGAGCTGCCGATCGGGATTCTCCTATACAACGAGGAAAAGGCAATCGAGTGGGTCAACCCGTTCATGACACAGATGTCCGGGGATGAGTCGATGATCGGGAAGAGCCTTCAAGAGGTATTCCCCCAACTCGTGTGGAAGCCGGAACAAAAACGGCTGGAATTTACTTACAATGAGCGGGTTTACGAAGTCATGGTTCGGTCCGATGAGCGTCTTTTGTATTTCAAGGACATTACGGACTTCAAGGAATTGACGACGCGTTACCACCGCGAAAAGGCTGCTCTCGCCATTATTCACCTCGACAACCTGGACGAGGTTGGACAAGTCATGGACGATCAAAGCCGCACGCTTTTGTCGACGAGCGTGGCTGGTGTGATTACAGAGTGGGCCAACAAACATGGCATATACCTTCGCCGAATCACGGCTGACAAATTTTTGGCGCTGATGGAACGGGAAGCACTTGATAAATTGGAAGAAACGCGTTTTGACATTCTCGATGTGGTGCGGGAAATGACCGCGGACAACAAGATTCCGATTACGCTCAGTATCGGGGTGGGGGCGGCTGCAAGCACGTACATCGAGTTGGGGCAAATGGCCCAATCGAGCTTGGACATTGCGCTGGGGCGCGGCGGCGACCAGTGTGCGATCAAGATCGGCAACAAGCTCACCTTCTATGGCGGCAAATCGAATGCGGTTGAAAAACGGACGCGCGTTCGGGCACGGGTAATCGCCCATGCGTTGCGTGATTTGATCCACGAGGCGGAGCATGTGATCGTCATGGGTCACAAGCAGCCGGATATGGACTCCATCGGTGCTTCGCTTGGTGTGTTGAAAGCCGTGCAGTTGCACAACAAGGCAGCCTATATCGTCATGGATGAAGGCAACAACTCTGTCGAACGCTTGATGCGGGAGATTTATGCCAATGAGGAATTGGCTGATGCGTTTGTTACACCGGAGCAGGCGATCAGGCTGGTAACGGGCCGCACGCTGCTGGTAGTTGTCGATACGCATCGTCCTTCGCTGGTCATCGAGCCGAAGCTGCTTGGTGAAACAAGCCGGATCGTCGTCATTGACCACCATCGGCGCTCCGAAGAATTCATCGAACCGGTTCTGTTGTACCTCGAACCGTATGCGTCTTCGACGTCCGAGCTGGTCACAGAGCTTTTGCAATACCAGAGCGAGCGGTTGAATATCGACAATCTGATTGCCACCGCACTGTTGGCAGGGATTGTGGTCGATACGAAAAGCTTTGCGTTTCGCACGGGCTCGCGCACGTTTGAAGCGGCGTCTTTCCTGCGGCGCAACGGGGCCGACACGGCCGCTGTCCAACGTTTGCTGAAGGAAGATTTGTCGCAGTATGTGAAGCGGGCGCGTATCATTATGAATACGGTGACGTACCGAGACAACATGGCGATTGCCATCGGTGATCCTACCGAGAACTACACGCAAGTCCAGGTGGCGCAGGCGGCGGAGCAGCTGCTCACGCTCTCGGGCATCCAGGCATCTTTTGTCATTGCCGAACGGGGAGACGATACAATCCTGATTAGCGCACGTTCTCTGGGCGACATCAATGTGCAGTCGATCATGGAGCTCTTGGGAGGTGGCGGACACCTGACAGGAGCCGCTACGCAAATTCAGGGCATTTCCGTGAAGGAAGCGACACGACGTTTGAAAGAAGCGATTGACTCGGTCGTGTAGGCCAATATGAAAAGGGGGAAACGATGATGAAAGTCATTTTTCTTCAAGATGTAAAAGGCCAAGGAAAAAAAGGCGAAATCAAAGACCTGTCTGAAGGCTACGTACGCAACTTCCTGCTGCCGCGCAAGCTGGTGAAGGAAGCTACAGATAGCAACATCAAAACGCTGGACGCGCAAAAGCGCAGCGAAGAGAAGCGCAAGGAGCAGGAGAAGCTGGAAGCACAGGAGCTGGGCAAGAAGCTTGAAGAGCTGACCGTAAAAGTAACGGGAAAAGCTGGCGAGGGTGGACGGCTGTTTGGTGCCATTTCCAGCAAACAAGTCGTGCAAGCTCTGGAGGAGCAGTTTAAAATCAAAGTGGACAAACGCAAGCTGGAGATGGACGCCATCCGCGCACTTGGCGTAACCCAGATCAAAGTCAAGCTGCACAACGAAGTAACGGCAACACTCAAAGTTCACGTGGTGGAAGAATAATGACGCAATCCTGGAGGGTGTGACGTGAGCGACCTGTTTTTGGATCGTGTGCCGCCGCAGAACAAGGAAGCGGAACAATCAGTGCTGGGTGCCGTGTTCTTGTCTAAGGAAGCGTTAATTACGGCCATCGAGATTCTCCGCCCGGAGGATTTTTACAAGACAGCGCATCAGCGCATCTTTCAAACCATGGTGGACCTGTACGAAAAAGGCGAGCCAGTCGATCTGGTTACCGTAACCGCTGAGCTGCAGGATCACAAGCTGCTGGACGAAGTCGGCGGCGTCACGTATTTGACGGAAATCGCCAGTTCGGTACCGACAGCGGCGAATATCGAATACTACGCCAAAATCGTGGAAGAAAAAGCGCTGCTTCGGCGCCTGATTCAAACGGCGACAAAAATTGCGAATGACGGTTACTCCCGCGAGGACGACGTAACGGAGATCATCGCAGATGCCGAGAAGTACATCATGGAGATCGGGCAAAACCGTAACAGCGGCGGGTTTACGCCAATCCGTGATGTACTTCTGGAAACGTATGAACGGATCGAGTTTTTGAGTCAACGCCGGGGAGATATTACCGGAATCCCTTCCGGATATACCGATTTGGATAAAATGACTGCCGGATTTCAGCGCAGTGACCTCATCATTCTGGCAGCCCGTCCTTCTGTCGGGAAGACGGCCTTCGCCTTGAATGTCGCGCAAAACGTCGCTGCACGAGCTGGAGAGACGGTCGCCATCTTTTCTTTGGAGATGGGCGCTTCCCAGCTGGTACAGCGGATGATCTGTGCCGAGGGCAATCTGGATGCTTCGCGGATGCGTTCCGGGATGCTGGAGGAAGACGACTGGCAGAAGCTGACGATGGCGATTGGGACGCTGGCGAAAGCGCCGATTTTTATTGACGATACACCGGGCGTGACCGTTCAGGACATTCGTGCGAAATGCCGCAGATTGCAGGCTGAACGCGGCCTGGGTCTGATTCTCATCGACTATCTGCAACTGATTCACGGCCGGGGCAAGGGAGACAACCGTCAACAGGAAGTATCCGAGATTTCCCGGACGCTCAAAGGGATTGCCCGTGAGCTGAATGTTCCTGTCATCGCTTTGTCCCAGCTGAGCCGTGGTGTAGAGCAGCGGCAGGACAAGCGTCCGATGATGTCCGACATCCGCGAGTCCGGTGCGATCGAGCAGGACGCCGATATTGTTGCGTTTTTGTATCGGGATGACTACTACGACAAGGAAACGGAAAACAAAAACGTCATCGAGGTCATCATCGCCAAACAGCGTAACGGCCCGACCGGGACGGTAGAGCTGGCATTCCTCAAAGAATTTAACAAATTCGTAAGCTTGGATCAGCGCTTTCGAAATCAGGCTGGTTAATCGAGCGAATGGACAAAAGGCCGGAGCAATTCCGGCTTTTTTTTCTTGCTTGAATTGCCGAACATATTACCATTCCACTATTTAAATGTTCGTATTTTCCGTTGACATACAAGAAATGGTTTAGTACACTTAGATTGTTTCAGGCCCAAAAGGACATGATGATATCAGGAGGTGTTTTTCGATGTCAACAGTCGTTGTCGTCGGAACCCAGTGGGGCGATGAAGGTAAAGGTAAAATTACAGACTATTTGGCTGAAAGCGCAGAGGTAGTGGCACGTTACCAAGGCGGTAACAATGCAGGCCATACCATTATTTTTGACGGTAACAAATATAAGCTGCACCTGATTCCATCTGGAATTTTCTATAGTGACAAAACCTGCGTAATCGGAAACGGTATGGTAATCGATCCGAAGGCGTTGGTTAAAGAGCTGGAGTACATTCACAGCTTCGGTTTTTCTACAAGCAACTTGAAAATCAGCGACCGCGCACATGTCATTATGCCGTACCACATCAAGCTGGATGGCGTGGAAGAAGACAGCCGCGGAGCTAACAAAATCGGTACGACCCGCAAAGGGATCGGTCCGGCGTACATGGACAAGGCAGCACGAATCGGTATCCGCATCGCCGATCTGTTGGATCGCGACGAGTTTGCCCGCAAGCTGGAACGCAATCTGGCAGAGAAAAACATGCTGCTGGAGAAGCTGTACAACACGACTGGATTTGAACTGCAAGAAATCCTGGATGAGTACCTCGCTCTGGCTGAAATCATTCGTCCATACGTAACCGACACATCTGTTGTACTTAACGATGCGATTGACAACGGAAACCGTGTTCTTTTTGAAGGGGCTCAAGGCGTACTGCTCGACATCGACCAAGGTACGTATCCATATGTCACCTCCTCCAATCCGATTGCGGGTGGCGTGACTATCGGTTCCGGCGTGGGACCAACCAAAATCAAACAAGTAATCGGTGTAGCGAAGGCGTACACCACTCGCGTAGGTGACGGTCCGTTTTTGACCGAGCTGACTGACGCTACTGGCGACCGCATCCGCGAGGTTGGTCTGGAGTACGGAACGACAACCGGCCGTGCCCGTCGTGTGGGCTGGTTTGACAGCGTGGTAGTTCGTCACGCCCGTCGTGTGAGCGGTGTTACTGGCCTGGCTATCACCAAGCTGGATACACTCACTGGCATTGAGACACTGCGCATTTGCACAGCGTACAAATACAATGGCCAGATCATTGAATCGTTCCCGGCAAACCTCAACCTGCTGGCAAAATGCGAGCCGGTATACGAAGAACTGCCAGGCTGGACCGAGGACATCACAGGTGTCCGCAATCTGAACGACTTGCCAGAAAACGCTCGTCACTACATCGAGCGCATCACCCAACTGACAGGGATCCCGTTGTCGATTTTCTCCGTAGGACCAGATCGCGAGCAAACGATCGTTGTACGTGGCATCTACGGATAAGACTGGTTCCAACGTCATAGCAAAAAAGACGGCCTGACCATTTTCATGGGCGGGTCACATGAAAAAAGCTGTCGATCATTCGGCAGCTTTTCCTTTTTTTTGCGGACAGACAAGAAACGGCATCCTCTGGGCATAAGGTTAGACATAAGGAAAAAGGGAGAGGTGATCGTGATGATGGGGTTTGACCAAAAAGCCAAGAAGCTGCTGGGGAAAAACGTACAGGTGAAGATGATTAACGGCGTTGTTATCAAGGGGACAATGACTCATTTCAACAACGGTTACCTTTGCTTCATCACCACATACAAACAGCAAAACGACGCAAAGAAAACGACGATTCGCAGACTCGCCTTAAAAGACGTAACATCGATGCAAGAGGTGTAAGCCTGGATGCCCGCGACGAAATAAGCCATCTTTTCCTCCAAAAAGGGAAAGATGGCTGTTTATTGTGTTTTCGTTTTCAAATCTGGCCGCCATGCGAGCGGATGATGGCGGTCGCTTCGTCTCCCCGTTCTTCGGCAACGACTGCAGTCAGCAGCACCGTCCGGGTCAGATTGTCGTCACCGCGGTCGGACATCCCGCTGGCATCCGGATTCGCCGCTGCCAGAACGCGTGCATCCGGTCCGCTTGGAAAATCGCCAGCCAGTGTCAGCACCCCTAACCCCGGAAAATCGCCGGAAACCGGATTGGTGATCTGTTCGATGCCGTCCCCTGGAAATTGACCGACTTTGTCGATTTGAATGGTGGTAAAGCCAGCTTGGCGAAGTGCCTTTTCAGCTTGCCTGGCCTCATCCTCCGTATGGAATCCAGCCAAAATGTTGCGCTCTCTCACGTAATCAGCCTCCCATTTATGAAAGAAAACACCAATTGTATGACCATATGGTGACGCTTTGTCATATTTTTTATTCGACAGCAATTTACACTTGATGCCGTCGTGAAACTTATGGTAAAGTCGACATAGTTGGTTTCTTTAGGCATTTTGGCAGATAATTGGAAACTAAATTTTGGGATATATGACCTGGTCGGTATATTAAAAATTTTCGGAAAATGGAACGAGATAGCTGTATCTGTTTTCAGGAGGGACAAGTTATGCAATGGTCTGAGTGGAAGGCCAAGCTGCAGGAACGGTCCGAACGCATCGTTCGGGATTGCAGCGATCTGGCGAAACGCGCAATGAAACGTACAAGCTCGTACATCCAGGGACATAAAAAGCAAACGATTTCCATCGCAGCGGGATTGCTGGTGACGATCGCTGCCGGAGCCTCGGCGCAATATTACTACACAAGCAATGTCATTTCGGTCTATCACGTTATCGTAAACGGACAGGAAATCGGTGTCGTGAACGATCCAAAGGTCATTCACGATTGGACAGCAGCCAAGCTGGAAGAGGAAAAAGCCAAAAAAGGGCTGAATCTGACGCTGGCCGATTACATTACCTTCAAGGAAGAGCGCCAGTTCAAGGCTCCTTTTGACAATGAGGCCGCAGTCAAAGCGCTGTCTTCCATGGCAGACATCAAGGTTCAGGCAGTGAAGCTGGTCATCGACGGCAAAGTGGTTGGCTACTTGCCCGATCAGCAATCGGCTGAGGAAGTGCTCGCAGATGTGAAGCAAAAATATTCCGGTGTACCTGCTGGCAAGAAAGCAGCAGTCGCAGCGGCTTCCATGGCGGACGTAAAAGCAAACCCGGTAAAAGAAGTGACATTCAAAGAAAAAGTAGAGTTGCAGACGGAGTCAGTAGCTGCAGCTCAAATTTTGCCTGCCGAAAAAGTGGAAGAGCTGTTGATTAAGGGCACGTTCAAGGAATTGAAGCACACGGTAGTTGAGGGCGATTGCATCGGCTGCATTGCCAAAAAGTACGGAATTACCTCAAAAGATATTTACGCCAACAACCCTGGCATTACAGAAAATACGCTTTTGCAGCTTGGTCAGGAAATCAACGTCACGGCGATTCGTCCTTTGGTTACGGTACGGGTAAAGGAAGACGTGTCGCAGCAGGAAGTCATTGCGTTCCCTACGCAGATCAACAACAATGACAAGCTTCCCAAAGGGGAAACAAAGGTTATTCAGGAAGGCAAAAACGGTACGAAGCTCGTTCATTACGAGGTCGTGAAAGAAAATGGACAAGTTGTCGAACGCAAAATTGTCAAACAAGACGTAATTACACAGCCTGTCGCAAAAATCATGGAGCGCGGGACAAAGGTTATTCCTTCGCGTGGGACAGGCCGTTTGAGCTGGCCTGCCAGCGGATACATCAGCAGCGGATTCGGCATGCGCTGGGGCCGATTGCATAAAGGAATCGATATTGCCGGAACAGGGTCTGTCATGGCGGCGGACAACGGACGCGTCAAATTCGCGGGTTGGGACGGCGACTACGGAAAAGCGATCATCATCGACCACGGAAACGGAATGGAAACACTGTACGGTCACTTGAGCGTCATCAACGTAAAGGTCGGCGATGTAGTTCAACAAGGGAAGAAAATTGGCGTAAAAGGTTCGACCGGAGACTCTACCGGTATCCATCTCCATTTTGAGGTTCATCAAAATGGACGAGTTCAGAACCCAATGCGTTTCTTAAAATAGATATGTAATTTTTGGATGGAAAAGGGCGACTCTTTGGAGGAGCCCTTTTTGCTGTGTCAGCCCTTCTGAAGACCCGAATGGCAGGGAGTGGCTGGCAGGGGCTTCTATGCAGAGAGGACATGGTGTATTGTAGAGGAATAGCGATGTTCGAAGTGGAATCCTTATTAGGGAAAAGGAGGGAGCGGGATGGCAAAACTCCTCGTGGTAGACGATGAAAAACCGATTGCAGATATATTGAAGTTCACATTTGAAAAAGAAGGGTATCAGGTCGTGTGCGCCTACGATGGTGACGAAGCGCTTGTAGTCGTCCAGGAAGAGCAGCCGGATTTGATTTTGCTCGATGTCATGCTGCCGGGCAGAGACGGAATGGACGTCTGCCGGGCCGTCCGGCAAACGCACGACGTGCCGATCATCATGCTGACGGCCAAAGACTCGGAGCTGGACAAGGTACTCGGTCTGGAGCTGGGGGCGGATGATTATGTCACCAAGCCTTTCAGCACCCGTGAGCTGGTGGCGCGGGTCAAAGCGCATTTGCGCCGCCATCGTCCAAGGGCAGAGGAAAAAGAAAGTCAGCACCTGTTGCGCGTGTACGAGCTGGAAATTGATTTGAACTCGTACACCGTGGAAAAGGCGGGAGAGCCGCTGGATCTGACGCATCGCGAGTTTGAGCTGCTGGTGTACCTGGCCCGTCATCAGGGACAAGTTTTGACGCGGGAGCACCTGCTTCAATCCGTGTGGGGCTTCGACTATTTTGGCGATGTACGGACGGTGGACGTCACGATCCGCCGCTTGCGTGAAAAGATCGAAGATGACCCGAGCCAGCCGAAGTACATTATTACACGGCGCGGCTTGGGCTACACCATGCGCAATCCCGGAGTGGGAGGCACGCCTGGATGATGCGGCGGCTGTTCAAAACGATCCAGTGGAAAATGGTCGTCATCTACATGCTGCTGATTCTGCTTGCCATGCAGTTCATCGGCGCTTATTTTGCCAGGGAAGTAGAGAGCTATTACATCAATAACTTTTCCGAGGCGCTCAATGCCCAGGCGAGTCTGTTGGCGAGCTTGCTGGAGAGCGATCTGCGGCCGCGCGACGGGAAGGAGTCGAGCGCAGAGCAAAACCGCCAGGACATCGACAACCTCATCAACAACCTGGTGAAAATAAACGGTGCCAACGTGCAAGTCATCGACCAGACCGGAACAGTAGTCAGTACGACAGAGGACAAGCGGACGATTGGTCAGCGCACCTCGCAGCCGGAGGTTACAGTAGCGTTGCTCGGAACGCGCAGTGAGTCGATGCGGATTGACCCGCGCACCGGAGCAAGGGTAAAGGTGCTGGTGCTGCCCGTAAAAGGCGACCAGATCGTCTATGGCGCCGTCTACATGATGGCTTCGATGGAAGGCACCTACACGACGATTCGCAAAATGAACGGGATTTTGGCGACGGGCACGATGTTTGCGCTCGTCATCACGGCGGGCCTGGGGGTCGTGCTCGCGCGAACGATCACCAAGCCGATAAAGGAAATGACCAGACAGGCAAGGCTCGTTGCCGACGGTGATTTCAACAGCAGTGTACGGGTGTACAGCGACGACGAGATCGGCCAGTTGGGAATGGCTTTCAACCATATGACACTGCGGCTGCAGGAAGCGATTTTGCAGCAGGAGGAAGAACGGGAAAAGCTCGCCGGCATTTTGAGCAACATGACAGACGGCGTGATCGCGGCCAATCGCAACGGCCAGATTATTTTGTTCAACCGCGCAGCCGAAGAGATACTGCAGGTGCGGATGGCAGATGTTTTGCGAAAAAACAGGACGCTGGCTGATCTGCTCGGTCTGCCTCCCGAGGAAGAGATGTCTTTGTACGCGCAGGAGGAACCGCTTTTTATTGAAATGCGGCTGCCCAATCGGGAAGAGGTCATTTTGCGCGTGACATTTACGCCCTTGCAGCACGACAGCGGAAAAAAGGGCGGGATTATCGCGGTGGTCGCGGACGTAACGGAGCAGCAACGGTTGGAGCAACAGCGCCGGGAGTTTGTCGCCAATGTCTCGCATGAGCTGCGCACGCCGCTGACGACGATCAAAAGCTACGTGGAAGCATTGCTGGACGGGGCGGTGGATGAGCCGGAACTGTCCAATCGCTTTTTGAAGGTAACGATGTCCGAGACAGAGCGGATGATTCGCCTGGTCAATGACTTGCTTCAACTGAGTCGCTTCGATTCGCAGGGCGTGCGTCTGCACTGCAAGGAGGCGGACATCAGCCGGCTTTTGCGCTATGCAGCCGATCGCTTTTCCATGTTCAGCGAGCAGCAGGAGGTACAGCTTACCGTTGATGTGCCAAACAAGCTGCCGCCTGTGTACATCGATTTGGATGCGATCAACCAGGTACTGGACAATTTGCTGTCCAATGCGATCAAATATACGTCCCAGGGCGGAACGGTTGTCCTGTCCGCCAAAGAAAATCGCAGTCAGAAGCGTGTGCAAATCTCGATTAGCGATACCGGAATCGGGATACCGGCCCGCGATTTGAAGCGAATTTTTGAACGGTTCTATCGGGTTGACAAAGCGCGCTCGCGTGGACAAGGGGGTACAGGCTTGGGACTGGCAATCGCCCGCGAACTGGTTCAGGCTCACGGCGCAGATATTGAGATTACCAGTGAATGGAACGTGGGGACGACGGTGACGTTCTGGGTCCCATTTGCCCAAGGAGGTAATGCGGGATGAAGCGGATGCTGGAGCCTGCCAAGACCGTCTTGCTGATCCTGTTGGTCGTGGCCAGTTTTTGCCTGACCGCTATGCTGTGGTCGAACCAGCCCAATTTGCAGTTTATCGAGCCGGCACGATACACGGAGTCGAAGCCGGTCATGGAAAAGACACTGGAGCAACTGGTGACTCCGGAGTCGGTCGTGTTTCATTACGGGGAAGAGCGCCATACGCGCGCAGTAGCGACGGATGCGCCATACAGCCTGATCGTAAACGAGATGTCAAAATGGATTTTCCTCGATTTCTCCCCATATGTGCTGTCCAATGAAAAGTGGGGAGAAATTGCCCGGGAAAAGTTGGGGCTGGAAGTAAGGTTTCGCAGTACGGTACCGCTGTCGATTGTATCGCGCCTGGTCACTTTCCGCGACGAGTATGACCGCGACATCAAGGGCATTGACCGCTTGTGGCTGTACTACGAAAAAGACGAGGATGTCGTCTACGCGTTGTTTCTCTCGACAGAGGAAGGGCGCATGATGCGTTCGCGCACCTCGATCAGCCCGAAAGATTTGCGCGACTCGTATTTGGCTTCCGGCAGCTCCATGCCGGAGCAAATCATGAAGGTCGTCAAGCCGGAGCGGATGTATTCGGTAATCGAAGGCCCGGCGCCGATCTGGAGCACGTATTACTTGCCCAAAAACCAGATGCGGATGCAGCAGTTCCGCTACAGCTATGTGCCTGTCACCAACGAACGGCTGATGGAGGCGTACTTTATCGACCAGTCGCTGGTCAGACAAATCATGGAGCGGGACAAAACGGTGATTCTCACCGATGGAAGCAGATCGATCCAACTGAGGGCAGAGCAGCAGGCGATCACCTTCACAGACCCCGCTTACCAGCAGCGGGCGCAGGAGCTGTCTGCCGAAGAAAAAGTGCAGAGTGCGGTTACTTTTATCAACAAGCATCTTGGCTGGCTGGACGATTTTCATTTTGAACAAATCAAGAAAAGCTACAATGAAAAAGATTTAATCACCTTCCGCCAGCATGTCGGGGCGTATCCGCTGGTCAGCACAGAAGAGCCGATCCAGATTGATACGATCCAGATTACCCTGGAAGCGGGACGGGTTGTGACGATGAACCGTTCTCTGCTCGATTTGGATAAATACATCGGCAACCAGGAGCAGACGATCATGTCCGGCCCGGAGTTGTACAAGCTGATCCGGGACAAAAAGTTGGCAGATACGGAGCAAATCACGAATGCCTATCTTGCCTATCAAACGGTCATGGGAGACGGATACGTGGATCTGGTTCCGACCTGGATCGTCGAGCTGGCGAATCAGGGGAATCTGTACATTCTCGCGCGAGTGAAGCAGGGAGGAGGAGGGGCGCATGGATTGGAGTAGAACGAAGACCATTCTGATCTGGGCCTTTCTTCTGCTCGATCTGTTTCTTTTCTATCAGGTGTACGTGACGCGCATCAGCCTCTGGAATGACAAGGAAGTGGCGCAGGGAGAAAAGTGGAACATGGAGCTGTATCTGAATCAGCAAAATATTTCCCTGGACACGGAGATCCCGCAGGAAACTCCGGAGATGGCCTATCTGGACGCGGAGTACGTCGGAATCAATCTGATTAGCTTGCAGGAGCTGCCGGGCATTCAGGCGACCGTGGAGAAAATGTCGCTTGCGGCAATGTTGGACCCGCCGATCCAGTTTCGCGGCCAGCTGGCGCCGAATGAGCTGTTGCGTCAGATCGGGCCAAGGCTGATGTACGCCGAGCAGTACGTGCCGGATTCGTATCAGTCGAATCCATCGCGGCTTTTGTACTGGCAGGTTTATGAGAAAATGCCGATCTTCGTCGCCCCTTTGGAAGTGTATTTGGAAAATGGAGCGATTTTTGGCTATCGGCAAACGTTTTTCCAGGTGCGGGAACAAAAAGACGGTCGGCAGGTCATCTCCGGCTACAAGGCGCTGCTTTCGCTGGTCGAAAAGCAAATGATCCAGCCAGGTGAACGGATTGAAAATGTAAGCCTGGGCTATTACGGTTCATACGATGCGGATAAGCAGGTGCTGGCTCCGGTATGGCGGGTCGTCCACGATGGCAAACAGCACTTTGTCAACGCGTTTACCGGTGCTCTGGAGCGGGCGATGGTTACGCAGCGATGAACAGATAGACAGCAAGGGAAAGTGACGGGAAGAGGGATGTTCGGTGAGATTTAGTGTGTTGGCAAGCGGAAGCACAGGCAATGCCATCTACGTGGCGACTGACCGTGTTTCCGTGCTGATTGATGTGGGGATTACAGGCAAACAGGCAGAGGCGGCGTTGCAAACGATCGGCGTCAATCCTGCCGATTTGAGTGCGATTCTCGTCACGCACGAACACGTCGACCATATCAAAGGGGTCGGCGTCATGGCGCGGCGATACAATTTGCCAATTTATGCCAACGAAAAAACGTGGGCGGAGCTGAATGGCCAGATCGGCACGATCAAGGAAGAGCAAAAGCGCCTGTTTGCCGTAGGGGAAAAGCGGGAGCTGGAGGACTTGGGCATCGAGTCGTTCGGCATCTCGCACGATGCGGCGGAGCCGATGGGCTTTTGCTTTTACCACGGCAAGAAAAAGCTCAGTGTCGCAACAGACCTGGGCTATGTCAGCGACCGGATCAAGGAGACGATTCGCGGTGCGGACGCGTATGTATTCGAGTCCAATCACGATGTCGAGCTGCTCCGCATGTCGCAGTATCCGTGGAGCATCAAACGGCGCATTTTGAGCGACGTCGGCCACTTGTCCAACGAAGCAGCGGGCGACGCCCTGACCGAGTGTCTGACAGGTGGGGCAGAGCGCGTATACTTGGCTCATTTGAGCAAGGAAAACAACATGATCGATCTGGCCCGCCTGACGGTGAAAAACATTTTGGAAGAAAAAGGGCTGACCGTCGGGGATGACGTGCATTTGCGCGATACATACCCGGACCGCCCGACCAAGCTGGAAGAGCTATAGGAGCGGTTCGATCCGGGTATGACGGCTGGTGATGGCATCGGAGAGCTTGACCATCGTATCAAGCTGAAAGCTGAGCTGGCTGTCCAGTTCTTTCGCTTTGCTTATCAGCTCGTCATGCGTCAACAGTCCTTTTGCAACGAGAATTTCGATGAGGGCGTGCAGGACAAGCGTATTGTGGTAATCCGTTTCCTGCAGATCGGCGAGCTTGGCGATGAGCTGTACTTCGTTCATACTCTATCAACCCTTTCTTTTCGCTGGCGTCAAAAAAAGCTTTTAATCTATCATATCCGCGCTCTTGGTGAAATATTCCAAGGGCTTTTTGCTTTTTCATTCCACAACCTTTCCATATTTCTCACGCGACTTTGCCGAAACCAGGTCGTATACTAAAGGTGTCATAAGGAACAGACAGCAAAGAACTCATCCATGCAAACAGTGGCACTAGGGTATAGGAGCAGGAAAAACCTGTAACCCTAGTAATTAGCAGAGGAAGAAGGAGAGTGTGAATCATGGGGTTTTACGATGATTTGACTCACGTGGAGCGGAAAAAACGAAGCGGTTCAATCGGTCGCACTGTCTTGACGTCCGTAACGTCAGCGGTAATTGGGGGAATGGTCGTCCTGCTCATGCTGCCGACTCTCTCCAATTCCGGATATATCAATATGGTCGAGCCAGGAACGTCAAACGACATTAGCAATCCCGCAGCCAACCTGTTTGCCACGCCTGTATCGGTGAAGGTTGAAACCAGCACAGTAAATGCAGTGAAAAAAGTGGAGAACGCGGTTGTCGGCGTCATCAATATCGGTCGTGCTCGCAGCAATTGGTTCAGAAATACGCAAGACATCGAGCAGGGCGAAGGTTCTGGCGTCATTTTCGAGAAAAAGGGCGGCAAAGCCCACATCATCACCAACTACCACGTCATCGACCAGGCGCAGAAGCTGGAAGTCGCCTTGCCGACAGGGGAAAAGGTGGAAGCAAAGGTTTTGGGTGCTGACCCGTTCGCCGATCTCGCCGTTTTGGAAATCGACGGCTCCAAGGTAACTACCGTTGCCGAGCTGGGAGACTCCTCCACGCTGCAAGTGGGCGAGCCGGCAATCGCCATCGGGAACCCTCTTGGCATGAAGTTTTCCCGCACAGTGACACAGGGTATCATCAGTTCCCTGGAACGCTCGATGCCAATGGACTTTAATGAAGACGGCCAGGACGACTGGGAACTGGATGTTTTGCAAACCGACGCCGCGATCAACCCCGGCAACAGCGGTGGCGCGCTCGTCAACATTCAGGGACAGGTTATCGGGATCAACACCTTGAAAATTTCCAAAGCCGGTGTAGAAGGTCTGGGCTTTGCCCTGCCAATCAATGACGTAAAAGTCATCGTCAGCGAGCTGATGGAAAAAGGCAAGCTGGAACGCGCCTATCTCGGCGTACAGCCATTCGACCTGACCAACGTGCCGCGCGTGCACTGGAAAGAAACCTTGAACCTGCCGGATGAAGTCAAAGCAGGAGTCGTCGTCCAAGGCGAAGTCGGCAAATTCTCCCCAGCAGGCCAAGTCGGCCTGAGACAATACGACGTCATCGTCAAAATGGACAACAAGGACATTGCCAACGGCGCTCAACTGCGCAAGTTCCTGACCTTGAACAAAAAGCCGGGTGACACCGTTGTGATTACGTACTACCGTGACGGCTTCAAGAAGACAGCTACCGTCAAGCTGGCGAAAACGCCGGAGTAATGAGTTGACGCGATAGTGTGAGCAACAACAGGAAAGCTGTTGGCAGACCGGAGCGTCTCGCCAGCAACCAACCGACAGCAATTCCGGGACGATTTTGTCCCGTTTGCATATAAGTAGTTCCCCCCTCTTACTATTTGTAAAATAGATCCCTTCTTTGTAGAGCGTCGAGCTGAGATCGGCGCTTTCTTTTTTTTGGTCGATAGGAATTTATAAAATTTTACCCTATCCACATAAGTGCAACTACGGCTCTGCTGTCGCCAAAGGCAGGGCAATCGCCGAGTTTTCTAATATTTCAGGATATCAATCCCTTTCTTAGTTTAGAACCGCTTCTTGGCTTTTGACATAAGACAAAGTGATTTTTACATGCTACTTCAACCATTAATATGAAGGAAATCCTTATTATATATTTGGTTATCGATAGTATACGTGTGACTTTTAGCAATGAAGATTCGTCTATAAATCACGAGTGATCCCATTTTTTTCAATAATGGGGATAATAAACAATTTTATTAGCTGATATTGTTCGTTTAGGATTCTAAAAATTTATTCAAAGGAGATGAGCTAGTTTGAAAAATGTTCTTAAAAAGTCAGTAACACTTGCGTGCCTAGCATCTATCTTAGTGACTGGCCAGGCGATAGCTGCCGAAACTTTATTCACCAATAGCTCCTCTACTAATAAAGAATATGATCGTAGCGCAGCAAAAAAATATGCTGAAAAGTATGCTGAGAGACCAGGAAACAAGAATTACGCAAATTACGGAAGCAACAGTGATGGCGGCGATTGCACAAACTTTGTTTCTCAGGTACTGCACGAAGGAGGTGGGTTGGATTTTCATGGCAAAGCAGGTTATAATCGGAATCAAAAGGATTGGTACTATTACGGTCCACATGTTCCCAAAAATACAAATGATAAAAAATCGCGCACATCATCTTGGACTGGAGCCCATCAATTTCGGGAGCACTGGGCCGTAGTGAATGGTTCCGGAGGAAAATTTGCTTATCAAGCCAAAAAGTACACAGTTCAAGAAGCAATCGATAATTTTGATGAAATTTATGATGATTTAAATGTTGGGGATATTGTTCAATTTGTTGATAAACACGGAAAGACATTACACTCACAAGTCGTACACAGGTTTAAAAATAAGGAAGTATATATGGCACAACACTCGGTTAATGATGAAGATTATTATTGGGGAACAGATTTGCCACTAAGTGAATGGCTCAATTATGGTGGTGCATATGTTATTACTATACAGATAAAAAAATGACGACAAATGGATGTTGATTGGAGATGATGATATGCGTAAGGCGAACAAAACGCATGTATTATTTTTCTCTGCAACGCTTCTTCTGGGGTTAGGCATCATTGGGGTTAACGCATATGCTGGTAACCCGCACGACACAGGAACGCTAGTTCAGCAGAAGGAGGAAGTCGATAAAGCAGAATTGCTAGCGAAGCTGGAGGAGGAATTCGAAAAGGAAGAAGAAGCTCTCTATCAGAACTATACCGATGAACAGGCAAAAAAGGTAAAAAAGTTAGCATGGGAAATTGGGAAATTGAGAGAAGAGTTATACCCTGTAGATCCTGAAGAAAAATTGAAAAGTCAACTTTTTGCTTTCAAACAAATGACGCTCATTCACGAAAAAGCTTATAAAGGTGAAAATGTGGAAAGCGTAGATTTCAATGATCCAGAAGTGATTGGAATTTTGGAAAGAATCGAGAAGAGAAAACAACTCATTGAACGAATAGAAAATGAGCTTTCTGGAAATGCGAAGTTTGGGAAGGGGAAGTCCGCTCAACAATTACTCCAAGAATTTGAAAAAGAGAGAATGGCATTACGTGACGCAACTTCGGATACAGGAAATTAAACAGGTACTTCTCTTACTTGTCAATCAGTGGGGCTGTCTGAAAAGTCGATTCATCGGCTTAGAGATGCCCCTTTATCGTTTTTTTTGGTCGATAGGAATTTATAAAATTATACCCTATCGACATAAGTGTAACTACGGCTCTGCTGTCGCCAAAGGCTCGGCAATCGCCGAGGTTTCTAAAGAGAACGAGACCGCTTCACCTAGCGACTTGGTTGTTTTCACATCCATACTTTACTTGGTTTCATAACAGCAAATTACCACGTGATGGACTTGTCTTGCTGTCTTTCTGGGGTAGAATAAGAAGCGACATGATATGCGCGGAAAAGAGGTAAGAGAGATGGACAAGATGATGGAAAGCATTCAAATAGAGGGTAAGAAAGTGGAGTTGCAGGCGGGGTATCCGGTGCGTTTTTCCTGCATGGAGCATCTGGAGCAGGAGCTGGACGACTACGTGAACGACTTCGAGGCAGCACCAGACACGTACCCGGCGCAGGCGATCGACGACAGTGCAGCTGACAAGCGCTGCCGGGTATGCGGCGAGCCAGGCCAGATTGCGCTTTTGAAAGAGAAAGGAATGTAGACGACCGTGCAAATTTCGATCATCACCGTAGGCAAGCTGAAAGAAAAGTATTTGCGTGAGGGCATCGCCGAGTATAGCAAACGCCTGTCTGCCTACTGCAAGCTGCAAATTATCGAGGTCAACGACGAAAAAGCCCCGGAAGAAATGAGCACGGCCGAAATGGAGCAGGTAAAACGCAAGGAAGGCGAGCGCATTCTGGCGCAGATCAAGCAGGACCAGTATGTGATTGCGCTGGCGATTGAGGGGCAAATGTGGTCATCGGAGAAGCTGTCTGCGGAGCTGGACAGACTGGCCCTGCACGGCCGCAGCCAGGTGGCGTTCGTGATCGGCGGATCGCTCGGGCTGGCGGATACGGTCCTGAAGCGGGCAAATGTGCTGTTGTCTTTTTCGAAGATGACGTTTCCGCATCAGTTGGTGAGGCTGGTGTTGTTGGAGCAGGTTTATCGGGGGTTTCGGATTAGTCGGGGGGAACCGTATCATCGCTAATGGTAAAATGTTAAGGGAGTTCATCACCTCCCCGATCCCGGTTTTATTAAAATTTGAGTAGGTTACGCCGTCCAGCACGCTAGGGTCGAAATCGGTAATATAGTCATAATTGTGGTAGACCTTTTGCAATAACTCAAAGGAGCGGGATTGCAAAGCTTCAATCGTGAAATCAAACAGTAAATTGATCTGAGTCACACGTCGCCCGATTTTTCTGGGCGATTCTTTTGTAATCTGGATGTCTTTGATGATCAGCCGGAGCAGTGACTTCTGTTCATCGGGATCAACACTCATGAGCACGTTGTGGAAATCAGAGAGCAATTTCTTTAGAGCGTGGAAGTCGACGGGTTCCGTTTCCTGATTGTCCAGCTGAACGACCAATCTTTCTCGCTGTTGATGGAGAGTTTTAAGCTCGTCTTGAAGTGCTATCAAATTCGGCTTGAATATTTCCAAAAGATCGGTATCCGTCATGATTTTTTCCTTGAGGTTATCGAGTTTCTTCTGTGTTTTGGCGAGTTTGCCTTCAATGAGTTTCTTCTGTTCGAGAAGAGGTTTCTCGGCATTCATTCTGTCAGAGTTGATCTTTTTCACCAGCTTTTCAAGCAGGTAATCGTCTGTTACGATTCGGGAAAGCTCATCAAACACTTGTTGCTCCGCTACATCCGCCCGTATCCCGTGTGGACTGCATACAGTTTTCCCTTTGTTGTGGTGTTGTCCGCAATTGTAGTAACGATAGGTTTGGCCGGTTGCCCCTTTGGATCTTCCGGCAACCATGCCATGACCGCAGGCAGGACACCGCAGCAATCCGGCCAGAATAAAGGGTGTATGGGAGCGGGTTGGCTTGTAAGACCGTTTTTTCATCAGCCGCTGGACATTTTCCCATTGTTCGTGTGAAATAATTGGTTGGTGTGTACCATCAGCGAGTATGTAGTCTGGATTTTTCCCTTTTCTTCTTTTCTCCGACCAGTTCTCCAATTGGTTGAATCTGATCTTTCCGATGTAAATGGGGTTATTCAATATATTTTTAACACCCAGGACGTTGAACGGGTTGTGGTTCTTTGTTCGATATCCCATTTCGTTGATACGACGTGTAATCGCCTTTAATCCCATACCCTGTTCTGCGTAATTGAAGATTGTCCGCACAATATGAGCTTCTTCCTCATTAACGACAAGCTCCTTGTTAACTGCATCGTAACCCAATATCCTGCCGCCATTGTATTTTCCTTGCTTTGCACGTTCGGCCATCCCCATTTTCACACGGGTAACGATTGTATTACGTTCCAGTTCGGAGATGGAGCTAATCATCTGGAATACGGTTCGTCCTATCGGTGTGGAAACGTCAAAGTTTTCATGCAAGCTGATTAGTTTGACGTTGTTTTTCTCCAAGGTTTCGATAATGTCCAATGAGTCCTTCAATTTTCGGGCGAGGCGATCAAGTTTGAAGACCAATACATAATCAAAAGTTTGATTGCCGGCGTCTCTCAACAATTTCTTCATTTGCGGTCGCCCTTGAATACTTTTGCCGCTGACACCTTCATCAATGTATCTGGCAACAATTTCAATGCCATGAAGATCGGCGTATTTCTCAAGCTCAGAGATTTGGGCCGGGATGCTGTATCCTTCCGTTGCTTGTTCTTCAGTACTTACCCGGGCATATATGGCCGCTGCTTTATTACTCTCCAAGTTTATCCCCCTCCATCTTCGCTTTTATTTCATTTTTCAATTCATCAAGAAGTGGTTGAAATTTATGGACTGTATACTTGGTGTCTGCAAGCTTTGAAGTAACGTGAATTACCGCCACGATATCCGAAATAAGATTGAAAATTTCTTGATCGTAGTCAAGTGAGTTGATTTCGGAAAGGAGATTTAGACGATGTTTGAGCTCTTCTTGATTAGCAATCAAATGTAACCGATTCAAAACATTTACGGCGAAATCGTTTATTGATTGGTTATCTTGATTCAATGGTTGCAATGGTAGACTTGTTTTTAACCACTCATCGTATGTCAGCTTAATCTGATACTTATGACATGCAGTGATCAGATCAAAAAGAGTTTGTCTCATCTGAGATTGATAGATTAGCAATACAATCTGTTCAATCTCAATTCCAAGCACTTTTGCGAGTTTTTCCGCATTTTCAAATGAGGGTGCATATTTGCCCATTTCAACATCGCGGATGTAGGTGTGAGATACCCCCGTCAGCTCCGACAATTCACGATAACTTAGTTCCTTCGCCGTTCTTTTTGATTTGATAAGTTCAGCAATATTCACTTTATATCACCTCAAAACTAGTATATTCGTAAATTTTAATATTTACAACATAAAATTTTTGTGATAAATAATAGTATCAAGTAATGTAAAACAAATTGTTTACAAAAAGGAGGGTGTCTGATCGTGGTCAAGAGTCCCTATATATTCATCTGTCGGGAGACGGCGTTCATTCCAAGTGATATCTACCCACATGAAGTAGTTCAAGAGAAACGTCGAGCAGAACAACAGTTTCTTTCCAAGCTGGCGAAAATCCTGGACGATTATTTGAAAAATAATAGAGATCCTCCAGATTGTAATGACGCTGAAACGCAAGAATGACAACATGTCCATAACCATAATCAATTTGAAATGCATCATAACAACTAATAGGTCAGAAATCGTTCGTGACTACGTACATAAGGAGGTCAAAACGATGATTGATACTGTGAAATTCGACATACCACTAAAACTTACAGAAGCACAAATTGAGCAAGTGCCTTGGACGGAAATCAAAAAGACGATGCGGAGGAAAATGGTCAGATGCGAGTTGTTCAATACACAAGATGATACTCAGCCTCGCATCGTATACTCCTACAAGGAAGATGACTTGAATCGTGCATGGCTTAAAGTAGAACTGTCTGTGCCTCGCTTTCTGCATGGTAGCAACGTCTATGAGTTGAAACAAGCCGAAGTAGAGCCGACGCTCAGGAAGTTGCGTCGCTACGTTGCAAAGATGTTGCTGATTCCACTCTCACAAGTACCGCATTTTGAAGAGTGGGAAGTCGAGAAACTGCACATCTGCAAGAACTTCAATGTGGGCCCTCATTTACAAGATTACCTGAAAATGTTGTCCACCATTCAAAAGCCCGGTGGGTACAAGACGGTTCCTTACAGGGCCGCCGAGAGCAACAGACTGGAGTCCGTTGTTTATCAGCGGAAGTCAAAGAAAAACAAAAGCATTTACAAATTCTACGATAAACGGGCTGAGGTTGAGCAGAAAGCAAACTACCCCGGCAAGAACCAGCACCAAAAGGATGCCGAAGGGATTTTACGCTTTGAGATTGAGCTCACCTACGAAGAGATGAGAAAACAGAGCCCCAAAAGACTTGCAAAAGACCTGCTGAATCCGAAGTTCGCAGTCAAGGTGCTTCAAGAAGGGCTCGACTCGTTAGGTGTGACCAAGCCGATCAAGCAGTCATCATTAAACCAAATGATTGAGACCATCAATTCGCAGCGACTCAACGTCAGGAAAAAGAACATGTTGATTGCATTTCTTTACGAACTGCATATGAACGGCAAGAGCTACTGCAAACAGAAATATTGCCATACAACCTATTACGAGAATTACAACCAACTGAAGGAAATTCTCGGGATGAGCGAGATTCATTTCTCTGATGTTGATCTTCCGCCGCTCAAAGTCCATAAAGATTCATTCAAAAACAAAAAAAGCCGTTTTTCCAGCGAGCACGCCGGTAAAACGACTAAATAAAATGCCTAATGAAATTATACCATTACACTTAAAAAGAGAACAGCCAAAAACCATAATCAAGATACATAGGGAGGTATTCCTGTTGATACAGTTTATCGAATTCCGAATGCCACTCATAATGTCCGATAGCTCTGTTCTACGTCTTGAAAATAAGCAAACTCGTCGTTGTGTGTCTGTAGAGCTTTTGCCAAGCCGCACAGAAAAGCATTATAAAATTGCCAAAGTTCAGGTCGATGTTCCCTCACTGCTCATGTATGGAGATTATGACGAGAATGTGGGTATCGGAGACATCCCTTCTTTCTTAGAAAAAATATGTTCAGTGATTGCTAATCAGGTCGGTATATCAAGAGATTGTTTGCATCACCTGCCCTCCTGCAAAGTCGACAAGCTCACGATCGGCAAGAATGTATTCCTTGGGAATCGGGATTTTTATCGCGAAGACATTCCTCCAGCGGAATGTATCTTGTATAACGCCCCGAACAAATGGGTGTATCATGTCGGACCAAAAGCTACCTTCCTGACGGAATTCCGTGGTCAGGGGAAGAAAGTCATGCGGCCAAGTGATGCTTTTGCAGGGTGCGATTATACGAAGTCCATTTCCATTCCCGAGGGCATCATGAGTTACCGGTTTGATCTCACACAAGAGCAGATGACTCGAATCAGTAGACATCATCTGCTGACTCAACTGCTTGATGAACCAAAACTTCATGAAGTGCTTATGGAATGGTCGAACAAACTGCCAAAGTTACCGGTCTTTGATTCTTCAGACCAGGTCATACGATGCATCAAAGGTTCTCACGCCCCAATCCATACTAAGCATCGGCTGATAAGATTTCTCCGTTTATTGCTGGATTGCGGCTACAAAAAATGCAAACGATACTATTCAAAAGCATCGTTTTACCGACATTACTCCGATCTAAAAAAGCTGTTGAGGATACCTGCCATCATTTTGGCTGAATATAATGACGATGACGTGATGTTTCTTCAACCTTACCAAACATGGCAAGCAGAAAGCCGTCAAGGCCGAGGCGAAGCCGAGCTTGTGGAAGCCTTGACGAGCGTCTCTATTCACCAACACTATTGAATGGTCTCAGCGTTAGCTGGGGCTCGCTCACCGGCGAGGTGACGGGATGCAAGGGCGGTAGTCCTTGCGGGCCCCTCAGGGGCGGTGGGGTGGTCTTCTGTAACGGTAGGGGCCGCGAGCGTTAGCGAGCGGCCCATCTTCTGATATACAGGTTGAACTGTCTGTTGATTCAGATTGCATACACGCAAACGTGATATCGCCGATCTAAATTGACCGACAATACCGTGTTGTGTAAACATTACATCAGACCGTGCTCTTTCATACTGTAGTACTGATCGCCGCCAATAATGACATGATCCAGCACCTCAATGCCGATGATGTTACCTCCCTCTACAAGACGTTGTGTTATCTGAACGTCGTCGGTAGAGGGGCTTGGATTACCGCTCGGATGATTGTGTGCCACAATGATAGAAGCACTACTCCGTTTGATACTTGATCGGAATACTTCGCGGGGATGAACGATTAAAGCGTTTAAACTGCCAATCGAAATAGTTTCCCTCGCAATGACACCGTTCTTTGTGTTGAGAAAAAGCACAACAAAATGCTCGCATTGCAAATACCGCATTTCAGGAATTAGTAGTTTGGCAACGTCACGGGGGCTTCTGATGATATACGGCGATTCCGCTGGAACATTCAACTTTCTCGCCAGTTCAAGGGCGGCCAGGATTTGTTTTGCCCGTACTTTGCCGATGCCTTTAATCTGCATCAATTCTTGCTCCGTGACCGACATCAGATCGGCAATCGACGAGAAGCGGGTAAAGAGTTCTTCTACAATGTAAGAGCCGGGTCGCTCAGCAAGCGTTTGTGCAAACAGTTTTTTGATCGTATCGTAATGATTCATCGATTATACCTCCTGAATATGCAAAGGGGAGGAACCGCTTTGGCTCCTCCTCTTGCGTGATATGAGAAAATTGGGATAAGATGAAACTGAGATTTTCTTTTAGTCGCTCCTTTAACGGGCGGCTTTTTCTTTTTCAATCTGATCAATCTCCAACTGGATGAGCACGAGCTCTACCAGCACACGGGCGTACTGCATTCCTTCCCATGTGTTGAGCGGGGCATCCTTGTCCAGCAAACGTCGGGTTAGCATCAGCTGTCTTTTTCTTTCCTTCAGAAATCTCAGGCGATCCATTTTGTTTCACCTCCTTTCACGTGATGTGTTTTCTTGCATCAGGATCAGCATCTAATTATCCCGGCCTTCAATCCTGACTGGTGGTTTTCTGCACACAAAAAGTGATCAAGAGGGTGATTGTTGCTTCTTTAAGTGCGACAATGGCATACGTACCTTCATCGATCTGTACGCTGTAGATGAACCCCTTCTCCTCGCAGAAACCGAGGTATTCCTTTTGGCTGTTGCATTTAAATGCCTGATAATTCACGACCTTTCACTCCCTCTAATGGCATAAAAATAGCCCTTCTGCCATGAATCAGTGCAGAAGAGCCACTCAGTTCCGTTGACTTCTCTTTTTCACATACCGCTGTAACTGCTTTGGATAGTGCTTTTCAAAGTAGCGAATGACGAATCTGGTTGCCACATCCCTCTCAATCTTCCAGAAGCGGATGACGTATGCGTGCAAGACGTGACCGGCCATTCGAATGTCTCCGTTCAGAGCCAACCGATTTAACAGCACTACAAGGTCATCAGACAGATTCATTTTGTTCTGTTGCATTCGTTACAACTCCTTTCTTCCAATTTTCTCGTTCAAGCGACCGCAGGACGTTGATCATGTCCATTTGAATTTGCAGTCTTCTGATCAAGTCCCGAACCTGTTGTAGTCTGTGTGCGTTCCTTAGATGATTGGTGTCTGAGTTCCTCAACAATCTCTCCCAGACCAACAAATCGGCCTGTTTCAATTCCAGCGTTTTCAACAAATCCCTCATAGTCATCTCACCCCCTTTCATCGTCCCGGCACTCTCACAACCGGTCATTTTCACTGTCTAGCAACACCAAATAACCCGCTTTGATTCAAGCAGGTACCATTACCAAAAAACTATTGCAGATGAACCATCGTAGATTACGAGTGCGGGCGGACGGCAACTCTAAAACCGTAATGCATGTACCACCCGTCCATCTTCAAATCCCTAGCGATTTTTTCATAATCAATGTAGTAACTTAGTGACGAAGGAACGGAACCGAAGCAACCCTCATCGACCATCTCCGCTGCGACATCACATAAGTTGTCCACGTCAAAGTACGCACTATAGTCGCCGCTCTCTAACAGCCGCACAACCTCTTCCACGTTGTCCACGCATTCACAAAGAGCGATAACAACCCTTCTGTCATAGCGAGTCAAAACGTCGGCGGCTTTATTGATCATAAACACATTGTCATACTCGTTGATGGAGAAAGGTGCTTCGTAATCATGGATGGCGTATTCCTCATCCTCGCCCAGAATTTGCTTTAACCGTTTCTCCAATTCTTCACTACTCAGCGGTAGTGTCAGCCACTCACCAATTAATTTTCCTTCGTTGTACTTTGCCAGATTGGCAACATAGATTTTAACCTCCATACAGACTCCCTCCGATTAAAAAAAATAAATTTGTTCACCACACTTCATCCGGGCTTTCATTCAAATCAACACTGCCTGATCATCCAGATTCACCTCCTCTCAGTGTAGGAAGCCTCTCACCTTCCCTGTTCGCTGTGATGCTCAGCAGAGCGACAAAAACAAAAAAAGGACTGCGATCTACCGATAAATCTGTAGATCACAGTCCTTATAGAACCCGGTGGGGCATGAAACGGCAGGCGGGGGTACTTCAAATGTGCAGAGTGGTACTTCGGGGAAATCTGTCTATTTTTTTGCCCTTTAAGGCGATTTTACGATTGGTTTCGGTGAGTACCGATTGAGGTTGCTATATCTTTCGCAATTCTGTGAATCAGTTTTACTTCATCCATGCTCAGATTAATCAGCAAGCTTCTGTGTGCTTCTATGAGCATCCGTTTATCCAAAAGTTCGGTTTCAATATCCGTTTTGTGAAACTGGAACAGTTCGACAGGTGTAATCTCCAGTGCATTGATAATCTTCTCCAACGTGGCGAGAGAAATATTCCGGTCACCACGTTCAATGCCACCAATGTATGAATAATGAATGTCTGACTTTTCTGCCAAGGCTTCTTGAGTCAGCCCCTTTTCCTTCCTCAATGAACGAATTCTTTCCCCGATCAACTTTAAGAAATCTGACAATGATACCACCTCTACACAAGCGTAGGTGAGTATCGTTTATATCTGTCAGTAGTACAAACTAGAAAAAAATTATATAATTTTGCATAAAGATAAAATTGGTTGTCCTTGGTAACGATATAATAGATAGGTGTTTTTGTAGAGGTGAGATGGATGAGGATACAACATAACCTTTCAGCGATAAACTCGCTCAACAAGCTGAATCGGAATAATAGAAAAACTGCCACATCAATTGAAAAACTATCCTCGGGACTCCGCATAAACAAAGCGGCAGATGACGCTGCAGGTCTGTCCATTTCACAAAGAATGAGAGCACGAATCAGAGGTTTGGAACAGGCTGAGCGGAATATACAAGACGGCATTTCTCTCGTACAAACGGCTGAATCGGGCCTCGCCGAGATACAGAATCCGAATCTTCAGAGATTACGAGAGCTTGCCTTGCAAGCGGCAAACGGGACGTTAACTTTGGACGACAGACTACGCATTCAGGAAGAAATCGATCAAATCAAGAACACCATCAATGACATCGCAAACAACACCCACTTCAACGGCATCCATTTACTCAACGTGTCAGATACTCCACCATCGGGACTTACCGTTGTCAATTTGGCCAATGCGGTCAGCATTACCATCTTTGAACAATCCGGGATCAACACTATATATGAAAAAACTTTTTCCATCGCCGATCTGGTGAATGGCGTTTACTGGTCTACCCCGGCCCCGCCTCCACAGTCGAGTGAGTCTTATCATTTTTCGGTTGATCTTGCCACCAACACGTTTAAGACACGAGCGGAGACATGGGGATTTGGCAACAATATCACCGCAGTCAGGGTAAACGGACTCACTGGATATCTGGAGACAGAGGTTTACGCAACGAAACTCGTTTCCTACTCCGGTACCCCCTATGTCGGAGTGTCGCCAGAGAACATTCTCGGGAATGACCTGTCCGACTCGCCCAACTTCTCGGATGGGGGCGGGATATGGACTGAAATCGTTGTCCAATTTGAAGCAATGATTGACCCCAACTCCACCACATTACCCAGCCAATCCGGTGACGTGATCTTACAGGTTGGCCCCGATGCCGGTGATACATACAAGATCAAGTTAACGGATGCCCGCACGACAGCACTTGGCATCGATGATATTGCGGTTGATCCGCCCGAGAAAGCGGTGGAAGCGATTGGCAAGATTGACGACGCAATCAATAAAGTGTCCGCAAAACGATCAAAGTTTGGCTCCTATCAAAACGCATTGGAGCACATCCATAACAACGCCTCGAACTACAGGGTCAATCTTGCGGCGGCGGAATCGAGAATTACAGATGCGGACATGGCCAAGGAAATGATGGAACTTACGAAGAGCCAAATTCTATCACAAGCATCGCAGGCCATGCTGGCACAAGCAATCCATACCCCGGAAACAGTCATAACCCTGCTTCGATAGTTTATGTAAGAAAGGACGGGCTTTCCTTTGCAACAATTTGTGAGATCCATCAATACCTCCGACGCCTTCAAGATGAAGCTGGAGCAACTGGAACGAGAGTACAGGATTAAACTGGAGAGCATCAACAACGATATCCGGTTAAAAGAGCAGGAAATGGATCGTTACCGAAGTGTGGGCATCGGTGGAGAATTGGGCGGAGGCTTTTTGCTCCTGCTTAGCTGGGTAGGATTCATCATCGGATCACTGGCTGCCTTGATCGGAATCATGATGGCTACCGAAGATTCCAGAAGTGATGTTTTGCTCTTTGGAATGATCTTTTGCGTATTAGGTGTATTTTGTATCATCCTGGGTGCAATTTTTCGCAAAAAAGGGCTTTCTATTCGCAGAACTGCACAGGAAAAGCAGAAGGAAGCGGCAAAGCACTGTGAAGAGATTGAATCTGAACTTGCCAAACTGCGTGAGGAATTGAAACACTTGGAGGATTACTTCCAAGCCGAGATGTCCCACCAACGTCAGCTATACGAACGCCATATGCTTAATCAGCAAGAACTGATCGAACAGGAAGTATCGGCGATTCAACAGCATTCGGTATCTGCGGCAGACACGAAAGAATGCCCGAAATGTGCCGAGCTTGTGAAGGCAAGGGCAAAGATTTGCCGTTTTTGCGGCCATGAATTCAAATGTATAAGCAACTGTCGCTGAGGGAGTTACTGTAACTCCCGTCATTTGTTTGATGACCAGTTCTGGAGGGATTCGATGGAGTCACATTACTTCTGTAAGAAATGCAACGAATATCACGAGATCGAAAGCCGCATTGGCATGAAACATCTGCCATACAACCTTTCCAAAAATGATCTGACTACCTTCATCAATGTCGCTACGACCATCCCAACATACGAAGTTGTTACCAAGGGAATACCGCATGTCTTTGAAGGGACACATGATTTCGTCCGGGAAGTAAAAATAGCGGAACTGCTTCAGCAAAAATTCCCGAACATGGAAGCCTACAAGACGGTTGACGGCATGAAGGATTGGCTGGTTGATCGTTTGAACGGGAGTGATCAATCTGCGGCGAATGCGTTGAACCGCCTGCAAGGGGATATCGCGGGCGAAGTGGACTTCGTTCGTCAAATGCAAGGCGATCTGCGAAGTCTGTTCACGAAAACGGATTTTGTGCGGAATGTCGATGGAAGAGTTACCAGTAACAATCCCGGCATTGATGTCGTGGAGATGAATCGTCTGACCGGCGATGTCATTAATGAATATCAGGTCAAGACGTTGCGTTCGGCAGAAACCATCGACCAGACATTGAAAGAGTTTTTGCACAACGACCATTACCGCCCCGACATTACACTTGTCGGCCCGCAAGAATTGATCGACCGGGCCAAGGAGATGGGATTGCCGAATCCGACGAAGGTGATGGGCACTCTCGACAGCAACGCAGCCTCGGCGGAAGCGTTGAAAGAGAAGATTCTGAGCGGGGATTTGTCTGTAGGATTTACTCCTGTTGATGTTACGGAAAAACTTCTCGGAGGTGCTGCCATCGGAGCCGCAATCTCCGTTACGGTATCGGGACTCGTCCAGTTCATTCAGTACAAAAACGGGCAAATCTCATGGGAGCAACTGAAGGAGCGGATAGGGAAAGACGCGTTGAAAGGGAGTATCGCTGGAGGCGTTCTGGCCGGATTGACGTTGTTCATTCCGGGCGGGCTTATCGGACACGGTATTGGTTTCGTGGCCGGGATTACGCTTCGCAGACTGCTTGACAACGCCTTTGGAGAAGGCACATTCGGAGAAGTTTTGAAGACGGCGAACTCGGTGAAAGCCAACGTGGAGTTGTTGCATCATGGATCAATCTACATCGCCAAGCTGTCCGAAGTGAACGCCGATGTTCTGGAGCGGGCCGTCTCCATCATCAACGATATGGAAGAAGATCGTTGGAAAGCGGATGAGAAATACTCAAAACTGGAGCGACAACATGGTACCATGATGCGAATCGATTACAATCAAGCCGCTGATGACATTCTGGATCGGTGCGACGAGATGCGGCTTCATTTGCTAGGAGGTAAACGTAAATGAATACTATACACCCCCACTCCGCTTCCATCCGTCAACCGCAAGTATCCGCAACCGCCGAAACGGAAGCTCCTGAGCACTCAACAGAAACGAATCCGATTCGTGTAGAATACATCAAACGTAGAGATGCATTTTATCAAGCCAAGAGCGAGTTTGACTTTGCGGTGAAATCCGGTAATAGTGCGGCTGTACGTGCGGCCAGTACCAAGTTTCAGAAAGCTGAACGAGACTTGTATGCAATGCAAGGTGATATGAGTATTCGCCATCACATCGCTGATTTCTTCCATCAAACACCCGACGTAGTATCTACACCCGGACATAATACAGTGAAGGACGTAAAACCTACTCTCCCAACACAACAGCAGGTGAATGCGGCGGTCAACCAGAACCCACGTATGATTGATCCAACGCAAGTGAGGACTATTGTACGTAATTCCCTTAATCAACTACTCTCCATTGAACATAGGATTGACAAGATGGAGAATCAAGGGTTCCTTGGACGTTTATGGGGCGGATTGACCGGCTCCAATCAGCGAGAGATGCTGGCTTTAATGCGTGACCTGACATACGCCCAACAGACAACCATAAGACTCGTACTGACGCTGGCAATGTATCACGCTCAGAACGTAGCTGTGATGGATGAAATACTCGAGGAATTGGACAAGGCTAAGAGTGTGCATACTCGTACAGCGTCACATATTGAGTTTCTATACGATCAAGTGGTACTCATCAAGGAAATGCGGAATAGGCCACCAGCGTCGAACAAGTTGATGAAGGGTATTTTAATAGGAGGCGTCTTTACCGTAACGGTTATCGGTGTGCTAGTCTACTTCGTTCTGGAATTTTTTTAGTTTTCGAGACATTTTCATGTGCCAAAATCGAAAATTTACGAATATATTGTTCACTTTACATATGAAGGGATGAAAATTTTTACTTGGAATCCTTGCGGTTAGGTGTTTTTTCAGAATATATGCGGTTTGATTCGAGGTGCAGATGGAGTAAACGATAAAAAATCGAACCTTTCGCCCAATTGCCGACATGGATAAATATTATGAGTGGAAGAATTTTATGTAATTTCTCTAATGATAAACTAACTTGGCTTGATTTTGTCACTCCTTTCCCTTAAGAGTATTGTATGGTGAGGTAAATATCCTGTATTTGGGATTTAATATAGTATCTGAGAAGATAATTGGGGGACTTCCTGGTTCGGCTCTTTTATTGTTACATTACAATTTTGGGGAAATGACGATATATGAATAATGTCACTAGTAAAACACTTCATATATCCTTTTATACAAATGGCTTATTCTATGATTTCTTGGATTTAACTTGAAATGTTGTTAGGAAGCAAGCTGAAATGATTTAGTTCTCTTAAAACAATTCCCAATTAAATAAAACAAATGGGAGGAAGGTTATACAAGTAAAAGGTATGTCCGGAATATGTGTCGAAAGTAGTAGGATCATAGGAACTGTGTTGTAAACCAGAGGTGAATCCATGGAAGTCATCAATAACATTAATGAACTGCTTGGCGATGATTTGAAGCGTTCACTCCGCAAGGGAACGAAAATATCAATTGCTGCTTCCTGTTTCTCCATTTATGCATATGAGGCATTAATGAAGGAATTAAGCCAGGTAGAGGAAGTGCAATTCATTTTCACTTCTCCTACCTTTATAGCCGATAGCTTTAAGAAAGAAAAGCGTGAATTTTTTATCCCTAAGCGGAATCGTGAAAAGAGTTTGTACGGAACTGAGTTTGAAATTCGGCTGAAAAATGAGCTGACGCTTAAGGCGATTGCAAAAGAATGCGGGGACTGGATTAGGAAGAAAGTTACCTTCAAGTCGAATCGTACAACTGGTGCTATGCAGGGAATGATTAATCTACAGACATCAGATGAATCCACGACATATATGCCCATTGATGGTTTCACGACTGTCGATCTTGGATATGAGAAAGGAAACGCTCTCTCCAAGATGGTAAACAAGTTTACCGAAGCCCCTATAACGAAGATGTATGTCGATTTATTTGATCAGCTCTGGAAAGATAAAAGCAAGCTTGAAGACGTCACCGATCAAGTTGCGGAATATATTTCATCGGTGTACAAAGAAAACGCTCCGGAGTTCATCTATTATATCATTCTTTATAACATTTTTAATGAGTTTCTGTCCGATATGACGGAAGACATAATACCGAATGAAGCAACAGGCTTCAAAGAAACCGAGATTTGGAAACGGCTATTTCATTTCCAGAAAGATGCCGTACTTGGGGCTATTAACAAACTGGAGAAATACAACGGTTGTATATTGGCAGATAGTGTTGGTTTAGGTAAAACGTTCTCCGCTCTTGCCGTCATCAAATACTATGAGTTACGGAATAAATCGGTGTTGGTGCTCTGCCCCAAGAAGCTGGGAGACAATTGGCTTACATACAAGCAAAATGTGACCAACAATATCCTGTATAAAGATCGGTTTCGATACGATGTCTTATACCATACAGACATTTCGCGGGAAGGGGGCAAATCGAATGACATTCCGCTTGACCGTCTGAATTGGGGAAACTATGATCTTCTCGTAATCGATGAGTCACACAACTTCCGCAATAACGAGGCGAAAAAGGACAAAGAAACCAGATACCAGAAGCTAATGCGGAAAGTAATTAAAAGCGGTGTGAAAACCAAAGTACTCATGCTGTCGGCAACCCCCGTCAACAACCGGTTTATGGATCTTCGCAATCAGTTGGCATTGGCGTATGAAGGCAATGCGGAGGAAATCAACAAGAAGCTGGGGACGGAGCGGGGAATTAATGACATTTTCAAAAGGGCACAGTCTGCTTTTAATCAATGGTCAAAGTTGCCCGCAACTGAACGGACGACAGAGACTCTTCTTAGCATGTTGGATTTTGATTTCTTTGAGTTGCTTGATAGTCTTACCATCGCCAGGTCGAGAAAACATATTCAAAAATACTACAGTGCTGAAGAGATTGGCGATTTCCCCAAGCGTTTGCCGCCGATATCCAAATTTTGCGATCTGACCGATAGAGCGGATGTAATTGGATACAACGAAATTTTTATGGAATTGTCCCGGATCAATCTCGGCGTCTACGCCCCATTCAAGTACATCCTTCCGAGCCGGTTACGTTTCTATGAGGAGTTGTACGATACAAGCGTAAGAGGTGGAAGCGGGAACTTTAAGCAGATGGATCGTGAAGGCAGTCTGCAACTCTTGATGCGAATCAATCTGTTGAAACGATTGGAAAGTTCGGTGGAATCATTCCGGATTACTCTCTCCAAAATCATTGATAAACTGGAACACACACTTCAGCAAATTGAACATTTTGAACAAAACGGCGGGTCGAATACAGTCGGATTTACTGAGATCGAGGATGCCAATCTGGACGATGATGACTGGCTGGATGATGAATTCAGCATTGGGGACACAATTAAAATTAACTTGTCGGACATGGACATTCTTAGGTGGAAAGAAGATTTGACGCATGACCGAGACATTCTGCTCGGATTGCTCGGCGAAATGCGAAAAGTGACCCCTGAACATGACGTGAAATTGAACACGTTGAAGCAGTTGATTGACGATAAGATCAGGAATCCAATTAATCCGGGTAATCGCAAGGTGATCATCTTCAGTGCTTTCACGGATACCGCGGCGTATTTGTATTCGCACTTATCTGAGTACATGAAGGCAAAGCATAACATCGATACAGCGAAAATTGTGGGCAGCGATGAGAATAAGAACACGGCCGGATTAAGAAACGATATCAGCACATTGTTGACATGTTTTTCACCGCGGTCCAAGGAAAAGCACTTAACAATGCCGGATGTGAAAGGTGAAATCGATCTTCTCATTGCATCGGATTGCATTTCCGAAGGACAAAACCTGCAAGATTGCGATTATCTCATTAATTACGACATTCACTGGAACCCGGTGCGTATCATTCAGCGATTCGGACGCATTGACCGGATCGGATCGAAAAATAAAGAAATTCAATTGGTTAATTTCTGGCCTAACATGACATTGGATGAATACATTCAGTTGAAAGAGCGAGTCGAAAATCGCATGGTGATCATGGATATGACAGCAACCGGCGACGATAACGTGTTGTACAATCAATCCAGTGATTTGGAATATCGCAAGCAGCAACTGCATCGATTGCAAAAAGAAGTCGTTGATCTGGACGACATGAATACTGGAGTATCCATCACCGATTTAGGGCTCAATGATTTTCGCATGGATCTTGTAAATTATGTGAAAGAGCATGGCGAACTCGATACTGTTCCAAGCGGTCTGCACACCGTTGTACCGGCTGATGTTGAAAAAGGAATTTATCCGGGAGTCATCTTTGTGCTTCGAAACATCAACGAGGAACTGAATCCGGACAAACAAAATCGGCTTCATCCCTTTTATCTGGTGTATATGGGTGAGGACGGAGAAGTGATTACGAATCACTTGAATGTCAAAAAGACGCTGGATTTTCTCAGGGCTCTATGCAAAGGAAAATCCGAACCGATTATGGAAGCTTGCCGTAGCTTCAATCAAGAGACGAAAGATGGCAGGAAGATGGGCAAGTATTCGTTGTTATTGGAAGAGACGATTCGTTCCATTGTCGAAGTGAAGGAAGAAAGCGATCTGGACAGCTTGTTCAGCAGTGGAGGGACAACGGCTTTAATCGATTCGATCAAAGGGTTGGAAGACTTCGAGCTCATCACATTTGTCGTGATTCGGTAGGTGAAGTGACAATGTTTGGACTACCAGCAAGCACGCTAGTAAACCGAAAAATTCCGAAGAACAAATTTTATGAGAAATTGCATGTCGATCATCAGTTGAAAGAATGGTTTACCGGGCAAGTGGAATCGATCGTATGGAAACACAAGCTATCAAAAGAAACCATACGCTTGGAACCCAAAGATGAGGTTGAGGAAATCCAGATATTTGAGGTTCATTTGAAGCAGAAGTCCTATAAACCTGAATTATTGCGGAGCATAGACAAGGCGATTCCTTACCCGATTCTGTTCGTGTTGATCTATAATGATCAAGGAAAGCTCGCCGTAGCTTACAAAGAGCGGAATCAAACCGATGATAATAAAGCGGTAGTACATTCTTATCATGAATCTGAATGGCAACCAATTTCGGAATTGAAGTTTGAACTGCTTCAAGGATTGGATTTGAAGTCTGTCTATGAGAATATCATACGCAAGCTGATGACAGTCAAGACGAAGCCGGAAGAGGATTTGACCGCAGCACTTGAACGGCAGCAACAAATCGATAGATTAACCCAAGAATGCGGTCGGTTGGAGTCAAAAATCCGAAGCGAGAGACAGTTTAACCGCAAAGTCGAACTGAATATGGAGCTGCAACGAAAACGAAAAGAGCTGAATAAACTTCTTGAAAGTTAACCGTGGAGGTTTAAGAATGAAACAACTAACGATGAAATCGGTTGATTTGACACAAAAGAATATCGATAAAATCGCAGAATTATTCCCGAACGTGATAACAGAGGCAAGAGATGAAAATGGCAAACTGATTCGTGCCATTGATTTTGACCTGTTAAAGCAGGAATTGTCCGATGTACTGGTGGAAGGGGAGAAAGAACGGTATCAGCTCACATGGCCTGGTAAGAAACAGGCGATCCTTAACGCGAACACGCCTATTGATAAGACATTGCGTCCGGTAAAGGAAGACAGCGTTGACTGGGATAGCACACAAAACCTATATATTGAAGGAGATAACCTTGAAGTGTTGAAACTTCTTCAAGAATCGTACTTGAATAAAATTAAGTGCATATATATTGATCCTCCTTATAATACAGGAAATGACTTTATTTATAAGGATGATTTTAGGTCGCCACAAATAGAGTACCTTGAGGACTCAGGGCAAGTAGATGAGGATAAGAATCGTCTTATCACAAACCCAGTTACAAATGGTCGATTCCACAGCGACTGGTTAACAATGATTTATTCGAGATTAAAGATTGCGAGAAATTTACTGAGCGATGATGGGATCATTTTTATTAGCATTGATGATAGTGAAATAGATAATTTAAGAAAAGTGTGTGATGAAATATTCGGACAGGATAATTTTGTTACCCAATTAATTTGGAAGAAAAAGTATGGCGGGGGAGCAAAGACCAAGTATTATGTAGAGCTACATGAATACATAATTTGTTATGCTAAGAATAAAGAAACAATATCAAACATTGAAATTCCTTATAATGAGGATTTAATAAAGAAATATTACAAGTATAAGGATGAAAAGTTTGAAACCCGAGGACCGTATAGATTACAGCCATTAGCCACAAATAGCAATGATGAACGTCCGAACTTACGGTACCCTATTATTTATAATGGGATAGAAATTTGGCCTGAGAAACAATGGCAATGGTCAAGGGAACGGACTGAAACAGCTTTATTGAATAATGAACTTGTCTTCAATGAACATAATGGCAGAATTAGTGTTAATTTTAAACAGTATTTGAAAGATGAATCTGGGGAGATGAGAACTACCAAACCTTTTACAATCATAGAAGGTGTCTATACCCAGCATGGGACGAATGAAATTTCAGAAATCTTTGGTGATGGAAAGATCTTTCCATTTCCAAAGCCATCTAGTTTAATAAAAGAACTTATCTTACCATTCGTAAAAGAAAATGACATAGTATTAGATTTTTTCTCTGGGTCTGGATCAACTGCCCATGCTGTTATGCAACATAATGTAGATAGGGAAGATAATATAAGATTCATTCTTATTCAACTACAGGAAGAAACGCCTGAAGGCTCTGAAGCATACAAAGCTGGATACAAAAACATTTGCGAAATCGGGAAAGAACGTATCCGCCGGGCTGCGAAGAAGATCAAAGAAGAAACGGGTGCTGACATCGATTACGGCTTCCGGGTATTTCGTGTGGATTCTTCTAACATGAAGGATGTCTACTACACACCGGATAACCTTAAACAGGGCGATTTGTTTGATCTCACATCTAATATCAAAGAAGACCGCACTGGCGAAGATTTGCTCATACAAGTCATGCTGGAACTCGGCCTTGAGCTCTCATTACCTATGGAAACCAAGCAAATGGAAGGGAAGACGGTTCATTACGTTGCCGGCAATTCCTTAATTGCATGTTTTGATGACAACGTGCCGGAATCCGTCATTAAACAAATTGCAGCGGAACAACCGCTTCGGGTTGTATTCCGTGACAGCTCCTTTGAAGACGATTCTGCACGAATTAATGTGGAAGAATTGTTCAAAATGCTCTCTCCGGGCACAGAAATTCAAGTGCTGTAAGGTGGTGAGCTTAATTGAAGATCAAATTCAAACATCAACAGTTTCAGTTGGACGCCGTAAAAAGTATTGTAGATTGCTTTGATGGACAACCGAATGAGTTGTCCAGATTTACGCTTGACAGGGGAAGAAGGCAAAAGCCGGAACAAATGGCCATTGATGATCTAGCTAATGCCGAACAGGCAAACATTGGATTCAAGAACAACGCCATTAAATTGATTGATCATGAAATCTTGAAAAACATTCAAACGGTACAACGGAAGAATGGTCTGAAAATATCCGAAAAGCTTGAAGGCAAATACAACCTGACCGTGGAAATGGAAACAGGTACAGGGAAAACATACACCTACATTCGCACCATGTTCGAGCTTTACCAAAAGTACGGATGGAGTAAGTATATTATTGTGGTTCCTTCCATTGCCATTCGGGAGGGGGTGCTCAAAACATTTCAGATCACGGAAGATCATTTCATGTCTGAGTATGGTACAAAGGCACGATACTTTGTTTACAACTCGAAACAACTGCATCATATCGAAAAGTTTGCCAGCGACGCAGGTATAAATGTGATGATTATTAACTCACAAGCGTTTAACGCTAGAGGGAAAGATGCAAGACGAATCTATATGGAATTGGACGACTTCAACAGTCGCAAACCGATTGACGTTCTGGCGAGCACCAACCCGATCCTGATCATTGACGAACCGCAATCCGTTGAAGGCAAGCAGACGAAAGAATCCCTTAAGGCCTTCAATCCGTTGTTTACATTGCGTTATTCGGCGACGCATCGTGAGGATTACAATAAGGTGTACCGGCTCGATGCACTGGATGCTTACAATAAAAAACTGGTGAAAAAGATCAGTGTGAAGGGTATTTCAGCCAAAGGAACAAGCGGTACGGAAAGCTATTTGTATTTGGAAGGCATTGATGTAAGCACGAAGCATGCTCCTGTGGCTCGGCTGGAATTCGAAGTGAAGACAAAAACGGGTCTTACCAGGAAAACGCAAAAAATCAGACAAAACGATGATCTGTACCAATTGTCCGGTGAGCTTGAGCAGTACAAAGGCTACAAAGTGTCCGAAATTAACGGACAAAACAACAGTATCAGCTTTATGAACGGCGTAACCTTATACGCTGGTGACGTTCAGGGGGATGTAGGAGAGCTGCATTTCCGCCGTATTCAGATTCGGGAAACGATTAAGTCGCATTTCGAGAAAGAACGTGAGTTGTTCCATCAAGGGATTAAAGTGCTTTCGCTCTTTTTTATCGATGAAGTAGCGAAATATAGGCAGTATGACAAGGATGGTTCGGAACGAAACGGTGTTTATGTGGATATGTTCGAGGAAGAATACACAGCATTGCTCAATGAGCAAATATCGCTGTTTGCCGATGATCCGTATATTCAATATTTGAACCGGATTCAGGTGAAAGAAACGCATAAAGGATACTTCTCGATTGACAAGAAAAGCAACCGGTATGTAGACCCGAAAGTGTCAGCCAGAGAAACCGATTCGGATGATGTCGATGCATATGACCTGATTATGCGGGATAAAGAGCGATTGCTTAGTTTCGCGGAACCGACTCGGTTTATCTTCTCCCACTCTGCTCTTAAGGAAGGTTGGGATAATCCGAATGTGTTCCAAATTTGCACCCTGAAACACAGCGACTCCACCATAAAGAAACGTCAAGAAGTTGGGCGAGGACTGCGGCTTTGTGTCAATCAGAACGGTGAACGTATGGATTCAAGCGTACCAGGTATCGACGTGCATAAGATTAATGTGCTGACCGTTATCGCCAGCGAGTCCTACGAACAATTTGCAAAGCAACTTCAAAATGAAATCGCCGAAACGCTGTCTGATCGTCCACGCAAGGCGGATCGCGACTTCTTCTTGGACAAAGTGTTGACGAATGCCCGCGGCGAGCAGTTGAAATTAGAAGATACACTGGCGAGCAGGTTGTTGTACTCGTTTATTAAAAATGACTATGTGGATGATCAGTACAATTTAACGGATGTATATTTTAACGCTGTGGAAAACCAAGGTCTCAAACTTCCTGAAGAATTGGCTGACTTTCAGGAACCGTTGATCGAATTGGTCAAATCAATTTATGTAGAAGAAAAATCCAATTTGGCAGATAATGAACGAAATCGCAACATAGCCTCCATTACAGTCAATAACAATTTTTATAAAAAAGAATTTCAGGAGCTTTGGAACCGAATTAATCGCAAGTCTGTGTACACCGTCAAATTCGACTCCGAGGAACTTGTGAAGAAATGTATATGGGCCTTGGACAATCACTTACAAGTGCCTGCTATTCGATATGCAATAAAGCATGGCGAAATGAATCGAATTGAGTCCCAAGAACAGTTAAAATCAGGGGAAGCTTTTCAGACGCGTGAAACAAAAACAGAGCTCGTGGAAGTTAAACCGGATTTCCGGATTAAGTACGATTTGGTTGGCAAGTTGATGGATGAGACACGGCTGACAAGAAAGACGATTGTGGGCATTTTAACGGGCATCAAAGAAGCCACATTCCTTCAATTCCGCAAAAACCCGGAAGAATTCATGATTCGTGCCGCCAAGCTGATCAATGAGCAGAAAGCGACGACGATAATTGAATCCATAACGTATGATGTCCTGAATGACACATTCGAAGCCGATGTATTTACGAAAAATACTTTGTCCGGACAATTGGGACAAAATGCGATTCCGGTTGAGAAGCACATTTACGACTATGTTGTGACGGATTCAAAGATCGAGCGTGCTTTTGCCAAGGAACTTGATGTCAGTAATGAAGTTCGTGTATACGCCAAATTGCCGCGTGGATTTTTTATTCCGACGCCGATGGGCAACTACAATCCAGACTGGGCGATTGTATTCAAAGAAGGCGAAGTCAAACACATTTACTTCATCGCGGAAACAAAAGGCTCCATGGAATCCATGGAACTTCGGGAAGTTGAAAAAGCTAAGATCGAATGTGCTCGGAAACATTTTGCTAAGCTGAATACAGGCCAGTTAAAGTACGATGTGGTTAACAGTTATGAGAAACTGCTAGAAATAGTGAAATCATGATATTTCATAGAATTAGACTCCACTGACATTGTCTTTGGGGTCTAATTTTTATATATAATGGTGGATTATCTTGGAAGGGATTAGTACAATAGAACTAATAAGTGGTACCGGGGGAGTTTTTGTGTCCAACAAGATCGATAAAATTCTCAAATATTTTGAATTCAAACACCCTAATGTTCATATTAATGTTTATAGAAGCTCCAAGGATCCCGAGGTAGGTAGAATGTTAAGATTTTTTAATGCTGAAGGATCAGCAGCACTTAATTTGGATACCGGAGAAGTTGATATTCAAATAAACGACGAAACCTTTAGAAAGTCTGTTATATATGAGGAACTTGCTCATGCATTACAGTATCATAGAGATGGGAATGTGGAAGTAAACTCATTAGATTATTATAAGAGAGAAATAGAAGTGGCACAATGCATGTTAGATAAGGTTGCTAGAGGTCGCTTACGATTAAAAGAAGATGAAATTGTCCAAACTGAGAATAATTTAAGAGTTTATCAAGAAGCTGTAGTAAATCTGGGGGGAGTCGTATGAGTGATAACCGAATAGCTGGTTATATAGAAACTCCAATGAGAATATCCCCGGGAGAGTACGTGGTTACAGGAAGCTGGATTGCATCCACATTGAGTTGTGGTAAAGACTACATTATTAGACATTACCGAAATGAGATGCTTATCGGAACCTGGAAGATAAACTCGGTTATTAATTTTTTTACTAAAAAAGGTCCGAAAATAGGACTAAGAGTGGAATCGGATAATCAATTTGCATATTTTGAGGTAGGTGATCTTTTAGTTGATCAAGGGTTTGATATTGATTTTTACACCATTTCAGTTGAACATCATTTGAACGAAGGTAGTATTGTCGGTGATATTCTTGGATATGAAAGTACAAAAGCGATCATATATTCAGGAATTAGTGGAATTACATTAGCTGTGATTTCACAAGAGAAAGTTCAATTAAAAAATATAGTTGAGATCAAAAGTATAAGAGGAGTTACTAGGGTTCAGGTATTGGGAAAACAAGGGGTTGTTGATGAAGAAAACCCACTTGAGGTGCGAATTGATTCTAAACCCAAAATACTATTAACTGATTTTTTGAACACGGTAAATCCAATTAGGGCGTTTATTGTGGGCATTTCAAAAGATTTCAATAATAATTATAGTCTCAAAGGGAAGTTTAAGTCTCCGCTTTATGAACCGGCAGTTGAGTTAAAGGCAGGAAGTATTCGTTTATTATTAGCTCCAAATAATGAAGGTCAGTTAGAAATGTTTGACTCACCGTCTGGGCTTCCATATGTATTACTGTACAAAATTCTTGCATCTGCAAATAGGGATGATGTTCAATCAGTAATTCAAATAATTAGTGGAAATTTTATAAACGTCCAAAAGCACATGCATAACTTACTCTCAATTATAAGGCCCTACTATAAAAAGGGCTTATTAGAGGTATCTCTTAGAGGCTATGAAACAATAAGGATAAATGAAAACACATATCGCACTGTAAAAAAAGCGATGAGTTTATTATCATCGAGGGAGATTGAGATTACAGGACAGATTTACGCTATCGATACTAAACGAAAATGGTTTAGAATCACAGATAATGATACCGATGTTGATTGGAAGATTATTTATAATCATCGCTCAGAAACAGAATTTGATCTAAACATTTTGACTAAAGGGTCTATTAGAGTATATGCATCAACCTTCTCGCCCATCGAAGCAAAGAGAGGGATTGCTGAATATATTAACCACGAATTCATCTAACTAATAAGGAGAGGCTAAACGCCCCTCCTTTTAGTTTACCATATCAATAGATACGGTGAACCGTATCATAAGTGACGGCAACGGTTTTTGCAAGATTATTTTTGATTATGAGGCCAAATTATGTACAAAAGGTAGAATGTTAATGTGATACAATAATTGAAAAACCTGTATTAGAAATTCATTTGACAGCTTACGCTTGGAGGATTGAGTATGACTGAAAAGAATCCAAAAGTATTCATAAGTTACTGCCAAGAAAGCTTAGAATTTTCGGATAGAGTTCTTAATTTTTCCAATAAACTAAGAAGTGAAGGCATTGATACAATTTTGGATCAATATGAAGAATCCCCTAAAGAGGGATGGCCAAGATGGATGGTGAACTCAATTAACGAATCAGATTATATTATTGTAATCTGTACTCAAGAATACCTAAAAAGGCTTATGGGAAAGACTGATAAGGGTATTGGTAAAGGTGTTAAATGGGAAAGTAATATCATTTACCAACACTTATATAATGATGATTCATTAAATGAGAGATTTATTCCTGTAATTTTTCATGAAACAGATACTAAGTTTATTCCAATGCCACTTCAAGGAGCTACATATTACGATATATCAAAGCCCGAAAGATATGAAAGGTTGTACTGGCGTTTAAGAGGAGTAAACAAAAAAGAAAAACCTCAATTAGGAAAGTTACGCCCACTGCCAGAAAAAGAAAGAAAATCTTTATTTATTACTACGCCTATTGATTTAGAAACATGGGACAAGGCTATCTGGAGAGGTGCTGCGTTTCTCATGGACACTGATAATAGTGAGCCACCATGTCTAATACTGCCTTACAAAAATGAATATTATGCAACAAAAATATTTAAAAATTGGATTTCCATGTATGGTAAGGAAGATAAGCATGATGAAATCAGAGTAGCAATAATCGAAGGTGATATTCCCGGGGAAGAGAAGGGATATACAATTCATATCAGTTCAAATATTGACCGAGTGGCTAAGAGAATGGAAGAACAAGGTTTAGAATTAGATGAGAGCTTAATAATGTCTATTTCTAGAATGCAACGAGCTAATCCTACTGATAATTTTAAAATGTTTAATATGTTCAAAGCTCGGTATCAAAAGCATAAAAAGTATATTCTTATGCCCGCAGTAATTGACGAGACAAGTTGGAAAATAAAGCCCTTATTTGAATATGGTTTATTAAAGCATGAACTAATATTTAAGCATGTTAGTGAGATTGATGAGCATGATTTAGATGCTCCAGTTATTCTAAAGAATAAGCCCTGGAAAAAATATTGATCATGCTCATTGGGTTACATGAATTGGGTACTTAGTTGTAGAAACCCTTCTGCCTGAGCAAAAGGGTTTCAAATTATGTGGGTATTTATCCCACGTATGGAAACTATCCCACTCCTTAGCATGTGTCTCCCTCCGAAGTGAACTTTGCGGTTAAATCCGAAGGGGAAATATCGCAAAGGGTGGGTCATTTTCATTCCGGCGATCCCGAGTCAATTATATCCCGGCGGTGACACACATTAACGAAAATGCTCCAGCACGACTTTGCCAATCATATTACCCGATTCGAGCATCGCATGGGCTTTGCGCAAATTAGCGGCGTTTATCGGCTCCAGCTTCTCGTTCACCGTCGTGCGGACGATCCCCTGGTCCACCAGTTTTGCCACTTCGTTGAGCAGCTTGTGCTGTTCGATCATGTCGGCTGTCCCGTACATCGAGCGAGTGAACATCAGTTCCCAGACGAAGGTAACGCTCTTGTTCATCAGCAGCGTCAAATCTAGCAATTCGCCTGTCTCGACAATCGAGCAGATTTTCCCTTGCGGGGCAATGGCCTCCGCCATTTTCCTCCAATGCTTCTCGGTGCTGTTCAGGCAGAAAATGTAGTCGACACTCTCGAAGCCAATCGCCTTGAGTTGTGGAACGAAGTCCTCGAAGTGATTGATGACATGGTCAGCCCCCAGTCCTCGCACCCAGTCCGCCGATTCCGGCCGTGAAGCCGTGCCGATAACCGTCAGTCCTGCGTACTTGGCCAGCTGGGTCGCGATCGAACCGACGCCGCCGGCCGCCCCGATGATCAGAAGGGTACGGCCTGGATTGCTGCCTGGCTCGGATGATATCCCGAGGCGGTCGAACAGGCCCTCCCACGCGGTAATCGACGTCAGCGGCAGTGCGGCTGCCTGCGCAAAGTCCAGCGTCGCCGGTTTGAACCCAACGATCCGCTCATCGACCAGATGAAACTCACTGTTGCCTCCCGCCCGAACAATGCTGCCGGCATAATACACCTCATCGCCGGGTTTGAATAACGTGCAGTCCGGCCCCGTCTGCTCCACGACACCCGCTACGTCCCAGCCGATCACTCTCGGTTTCGTTTCAGTCCGGTCCTTCGGCGCTCTCACCTTCACGTCAACCGGATTGACCGAGATAGCTTTGACCCGAACCAGCAAATCGCGGCCGGTCGGTGTCGGCTTCTCGATCTCAACGTCGATCAGGCTGTCCGGATGATCGATAGGCAAATATTTGTATAGGCCGACAGCTTTCATGGTTGTATTTGGCATTTTGAATCCCCTCCAGTAAGGATTGAATTAAACTACAGTTGTAAGTATAGTGGATATCAGCTAAAATTATTAGTACGCACATTCATGTTGTATAGGAACATTTTTTATACTTTTTAATATAGAAGGAGTGGAACGCATGCGCAACCGCAAGAGCGGCTACGGGCATTGCCCGAACGATGAAGGCTGTCCGGTGGAGTATACGCTGGACGTGATCGGCGGCAAGTGGAAAGGCGTGCTGTTGTACCATCTAGTCGAAGGGCCGAAGCGATTCAACGAATTCCGCCGAATCTGCCCGACGATTACGCAGCGGATGCTGACCCTGCAGCTGCGCGAGCTGGAGAAGGACGGCATTGTCAACCGCGAAGTGTACAACCAGATTCCGCCGAAAGTCGAATATTCCCTTACGGAACTCGGACAAACGCTTGTGCCGATCATTCTGGAGATGAAAAAATGGGGCGAAAATTTCGGCACAAAATCGAAATCAGGATCAAGTCCAAATTTGTATGTAGAATCTCTCAGCTAAATTAAGCTACTTGATACAAATCACTTTTGAGGAGATCTTTCCCAGTTTTCTGTTTTCACGCCATTCAAGATAATCTGCCATTTCCAAATATTTCTTTCCAGCAGCCCATTTCTCATCTTGTAAACGATTGTGAAAATTTGGCCGGGATTTTTAATTCCTCAAAGGTGCTTTAGAGACTTTTCGGCGTTGACATCAAACCGATCCCCATGTTGATGCTCATCAAAGAAAATTTCCCTAAGAATGTTTGTCTCCATGACTACATTATAAAAACTTAAAGAGGAGGGCGATTTCCCCTCCTCAAAATTTATACTCTCTTATCCGTTGAAATATGAGGGACACCCCCTTCAAATGGATACATTACAGTCTTTTGATGAATATCTGCCGGCAGTTTTCATGAAATCATAACCTACAATACCGTCCATCTCCAAACCGTACTGCATGCTCCGGATTTCCACCTAGAAGCGATAACTTATTTTCGGTTATTGGACTTTGATAAATGAATATCGCTATCTTTTGTTGTAGATTGAAACAAAGCGACGAGTGAATATACCCTACTGTCAATCTCTCATTGACATAGGCAATTAACTGTTCAAAGTATCATTTATTGTATAAACCCCGCCTTGTCCCTCTTCCACTATATAAACATCAAAATTATTTGATCCCCACATGACAAATCTAAATTCCTTTCCCCGAGGGGCTCTCAAATGTGATGTTTTAAAATGACTGGCTGTATTATTTGTTTTGCCAAGTAGAGAGACTGACCGGTCTTCTGCTGCTACTAGTAAACCTTTATCCAAACTTTCAGTATCGTCATAGAAATGAAGCATATGATGTATGTCAGAAGTATCGGCTGGAACCGCTCTGACAGCTACACCACCATCTGCCGTATTAGCGATGGTAAATCTGTTACCATCTTTCAGTTCCAATTCATGTTCATGCTCGGAAACATATCGTTCTACACGTCCGGTTTGGAGGTTGTAAAATAACTCGGCTGACAATGTATTCGGCCACATCCCATTCACCTCGGAACCATCCGCTAAAGTCGCCTTGATAAAATATAAAATCGTGGTTTCGCTGGGCATTCGACTTGCAGGGATCAACTTGGCAGTAGCCTCGCTAATCCAGCTTTTGATCACAGAATCACTCGCTTGGATGTCCTTTAATCCCCATCCTAAGCGGAACAAAGCGATCTGAGCTTGGGATAAAGCATAGTATACTCCCAGCCGAGGAATGATACGTTCAAATGTGGTTATCGTTTTGCCCATGGCTGTAATCGTCTCTGATGTACCTGACGCTGAAATTCCGTACGGAGAAACAACTTCTGCTTTAAAATGAGAGTCAAGAAAGATAAGTTCACCCTCACTCTTATTCAACATAATCTTAAGTGTAGGGTTTGCAGTTCCTTCACTATGAATCTCTATAGCTCTGTTCAAGCCAGTAGGTTCTCTATACTTGCCTGTGTCGGAAATCTTACCGAATCGTCTCACCAATAAATGATCCAGATTCTCTAGCAAAAGATTTCGATTCGCCTCATTGCTTATTGATTCAGCATCAAGTCCCAATAATCTAGCAATCCCTTCGGGCTGAAAAGGGTCTACTGGATGGTTCATCGTTAGCGCAAAGTGTTCCTTAAGCCGCCCAGATAATAAGTTTAATTCTGATTCCAGCAACAAATCGCAAAGATGTGACACATCCTCGTTCAAATACATATATACGAAACTCTCATTTGCAATAATCGTCCTCAATACGTTCGCAAGATACATGTCACCTATCAAATAATCAGAACCGACTTGTAGAGCAAGACGTCCATCATCTGTAAATCCACCTCTAACCGATGGCAGAGCAAGTTCAACATGATGATCTAACTTCAAAGCAACCCCAGGTTCCGTGGATGTACTCTCATTGTCGTCAATTGCTGACTTTTGTTTCATACGCATCGAACCCCCCTAATATATGACTGCCCAAAGACTCCCCCGAAGGGACGGATGCTTAAGCGTTTGTCTGCTTGTTTTCTTTTGCGATTTCTTTGCGAACAATCGGCGCCACGCGGGTGCCAAACAACTCAATGGCGCGCAGGACTTCACGATGAGGCATTGTGCCAATATTCAGATGCAGGAAGAAGCGGTTGGTTCCTAGCATTTTGCGGACGTGAAGAATCTTCTCTGCAACATATTCAGGATCACCTACATAGAGGGAACCATCCATCTTGCGATTCAACTCATAGGATGCTTCGGTGTATGGCGCCCATCCCAACACTCTGCCGAGTTCGTTCATTTGAACGACCTGGTAAGGTCGGTGTAACCGAACCGCCTCCTCGGTTGTTTCACTAACGAAACCGTGCGAGTGTGTCGCAATTTTAAGCTTACTTACATCATGGCCTGCACTCGCAGCTGCTTGTTTATACAATTCAGCTAATGGAGCAAATCTTTCCGGGTTTCCGCCAATGATCGCAAAGACAATAGGCAATCCCAACGCTCCTGCTCGAATAGCCGAATCCGGTCGTCCTCCAGATCCAATCCACACCGGAAGCGGGTCTTGGACGGATCGCGGATAGACGCCGAGATTATGAATCGCCGGGCGATGACCGCCTCGCCAGGTGACTTTTTCCGAAGCTCTAACCTTGAGAAGCAACTCAAGGTGTTCTTCAAACAATTCGTCGTAGTCCTTTAAGTCGTAGCCAAACAACGGGAACGAATCAACAAAGGCGCCTCTGCCGACCATAATTTCAGCCCGCCCATTACTGATGCTGTCCAGCGTTGAAAATGATTGATAGACGCGAACCGGATCATCCGAGGAAAGGACGGTAACAGCACTCGTGAGCCGAATTCGCTTGGTTAAAGCAGCTGCCGCAGCAAGGATGACGGCTGGAGCCTCGGAGGCAAAATCAAACCGTTGATGTTCTCCGATCCCAAACACATCAAGACCAGCCTGATCAGCAACAACGATCTCTTCGATCCCGTTTCGAATCCGCTCGGGATGGCTGATCCGCTTGCCCGTTACAGGATCTGGCGAAGTTTCCAGAAAGGTGTTAATACCTAGTTCAAAATCTATGGATTCAGTCATGATGATCCTCCTTCATTTTCTGTAATTAACGATGTCCGGCAGCCACGTTTTTGTGTGCGATTTGATTGAGACGTTGAAGGTCCGAATCTGTAAGTTCAACCTGCAAAGCCGCAATATTTTCTTCTAAATACTTTCTTCTTTTCGTTCCTGGAATAGGCACAATATCGTCGCCTTGCATCAAAATCCATTTCAACGCCAATTGGGGCGCAGTGCATCCCTTTTCCGCCGCCATCTCTTTAATCCGAGCAACAAATTGAAGGTTTTTCTGTAAGTTCTGTCCTTGAAATCTTGGGAAGTTTCGTCTTACATCGCTGTAATCCAAATCCTCGTATCGCTGAATTGTCCCGGTTAGGAACCCACGTCCAAGCGGGCTGTAGGCGACAAATCCGATGCCAAGCTCTCTGAGAGTAGGAAGAACTTCGTCTTCAATGTCTCGGGACCATAAGGAATATTCCGTTTGCACTGCCGAAATTGGATGAACTGCATGTGCTCTGCGGATTAGTTGAGCCGGGGCTTCCGAAAGACCGATATAACGGACCTTCCCTTCTCTCACCAATTCAGCCATAGCCCCTACCGTCTCCTCAATGGGGGTATATGGATCGATCCGGTGCAGATAATACAGGTCGATATGGTCAACACCTAATCTGCGCAAGCTTGCTTCGGCAGCTGCTTTAACATAGCTCGGGCTGCCGTTATAGCCCCAATAGCCTCCATCACGTACGACCCCGAACTTGGTAGCCAGTACGACCTCGTCACGCCGATCCTTAATCGCTTTTCCTACCAGCTTCTCATTTTCTCCGTCACCGTACAGATCTGAGGTGTCCAAGAAGTTTACACCAAGGTCCAATGCTCGATGAATCGTCCGTATCGATTCCTGTTCATCCCGGTCACTACCGTAAAAATCAGACATCGTCATGCAGCCTAATCCCATAGCTGAAACTTCCAGACCGCTTGACCCAAGGGCTCTTTTTTCCATAAATATCTCTCCTTTGTCATTTTGTTTAGTATGTCCAGAAAATCGCATTTCGGAATGCTTTACATTGCTTAGATCTTTAGTGGTTATAAGCCTCACCCCTTTTTAATCGAACGTTCGTTCAAGGCATTATAAAATTCAACTGCATTATCGAACGTTCGATTAAATTGATGCAGGTTAAAGCCAACTCATTAATTTGATCGAACGTTCGATCGATAAAGATTGAAAAAGCGGCTGTTCATGCTTTAATCGCATCCCAGCTCATTTGAATCATTTTGTCGATGTTGTCAGGGGTGAATTCATACTCACCGTTGATATACTCTTTTCCCATTTGGACAAATGGCAAGCAGGAGTAAGTAACGAGAAGATTCGTTTCCGAATCCTTGAACAGTCCTTCCTTAATCCCCCTTTCGAATAAAGGATACATCGGCTTGAATACACCACCGTTTTGATCTTTACAGGTTTTTTGGATAAACGGCGAATCAAGAAACTGTTCCATCAGCAGAAAATTTGCTTGATTATTCACGATATAACTGGAATAATTACGCAAGATCTTCTCAAAGGCAGCCTTGACTGACATGTCCGCCGTTACGCCAAGAAACATCTTCTCATGCATTTGTTCCTTGAGCTTAAAGTATAACTTAATCAGCAAGTCTTCTTTACTTTCAAAATAAAAGTAAATAGTCGACGAAGAGATGTTCGCCCTTTTCGCGATTTTGGACATGGATATATCGGATAGCCCAATTTCATTGAGAAGTTCAATTGTTGTCTGATAGATCAGTTCGGATTTGTTATCGGATCTATTTTTCATGATTACAGTATAATCGAACGTTCGATCAAAGTCAAACTTTTTTCAAACAACATACACATGTTATTCATATTAAGGGGACGTGGATGTCAATGAAATAGTGGTCCGCCCCAGAGCCCAAGGTTAGTCACCGCCGGATAGATACCTTTTTATGAAACATCTCATCTAATAACATAATTTCTGCCCTTTGGCTGACGGCATGGTTCCCGAGCTTTACATCAATGATAAAGTCATTGCTTAGCATCTGGCGGTAACGGGTAATAATCTCGTTGTCAGGCAATTCTCCCATTGCCTTCGTTTCGGATGGGATTACCGGAATTCCAGCTTGCTCCACCAGGTGAATATTTTGTTTAATCTCTGCGGCGATTTTGCTTAGAGTGCTCACACTTCTTGCCGTCTCTATATCCACCATTCCGTCATTCGTATAGAAATGCTTGTTCGTAATAGCCAACGCAGTATGCGAAATATGGAAAGCCAGAATGTCTTTTTGGATTTCAAAATGCAAATCCACCGATTCAAATTTTTGGGCGAGTTCTTTCACTCTTTCGGTAATCAGTCCATTTATTTCACCAAAAATGGTTCCTTGATGTTTTTCGGAACCGAATTGGGCGTATAGAACATCCTCTTTGATGTCTCCACCCGCACCGGGAAATCCCGGGAGTAAACGGTCCCCCACGATTTCAAGCCAGCTGTCATATCCAACGGTGTTAGTCAAGGTGACAATGGTTTTGCTTCGATTATTCTTGATCGCAGTTAGGGCGGATTCGGCCTGATCATATCGTACGGGAACAAAAATAAAATCATAAATGTCGTCGTGATCAAGCTTTTCTATCGTCTTCATGAATTTATCACAAATTGTTTAAGCAACATCTGTTTGATAAAATAATATTACTGTATTCTCATGAATACAACAGACAGATTCAGTGGAAAGTTGCATAGACAACAAATTGTGATAATTTGCTGTTTTAGAAGGGGGAATCCATTTGGTAAATCAGCAAGATCCAAGGGTTATGCGCACACGACAGTTAATAAGAGAAGCCTTTAGAGATTTGTTGCGGAGTAAAGAATTTGATGCCATATCCGTAAAGGATATCGCTCAGAAAGCTACCATTAACCGCGCCACCTTTTATGCCCATTATGAAGATAAATATGCTTTGCTTGAAGAAATCACAGAACAGGTGTTTCGTGAGATGGTTCCTGAGCAAGTGATGAATGCACGGGAGTTTACAGTTGAAATATGTGACCAGTTGATCTTGCTGACACATCGCTACATCTTGGATTTTTATCAGATTTGCAGAATGGATTCCAAATCGATTGCGGAGCTTGTGGATGAAAAAGTAAAGAAGATGCTGCAGCAAATCATTGAAAGCATTTTTTCAAAAGGGCACTATACGGACCGCCGCCAAATAAAAGTGATTTCGGCGATGACAGGCTCAGCGATCTATGGCGCTGCGCATTATTGGTTAACGGTTGGGGAAAATAATCGAACCGATTTACTAGTAGACATGGTTCGTCCCTATGTAATGAACGGTCTGGGGTTGTATAGCAATTCCGTTGAATAAACGAATCGCCCCGGCGCCTTCAGGTTGATTCTTACCCAGGTTCGCCAGTCTACACCTTTCTCCGAACCCCTTTGCCTTTCAGCCCAAAAAGTATCCCCTGTCATTTGCCATACGGGGGATACGCTTCTTGATTTTCTTAAACTAATAGCTGTGTTTTGGTTCATTATTGGAATGTTGCAATTCACGAACGAATGTTCTATACGAGGGATAAGAACATTAGTTCGTATAGATGTGCTATGGAACTCAAAGAGTTTACTCGTCATCTGCAAAACCTTTCGTCCGCTGAACGCAAGAGTATGGAGACCATCTTGTTTCCTTTCAGCATCTTCGGTATCTTCCGGTGGTTGGGCACATCAACAAAAAGGCTCACAAATCACGCAAATGTGATTTATGAGCCTTACGTTTTGAATATGGTGCGGTCGAGAGGACTTGAACCTCCACGGTGTTGCCACCACTAGAACCTGAAATTGGTGTACCGGTTTGGAGGTGAAAGAGAAAAGCGCACCTCCCTTAATCCCTTATGGGACAAGGGGTTTCAGGTTTTTTCCAAAACTGTTCCAGAAGCAAAAAACGGCTGCTTTTTCGGCGGTTTTTGGCGTGCTCATACGTCTCGTTCATTGGCGCGACAATCGGCTCCAGCAGCGCACAACATTTCCCTCACCAATAACTGACGAGGAAGGGATGTTGTGTCGATGTCCAATTTGTCTGTCTTATCCTTTTCAGAAGCCGTTCATTTGTTTCTTCAGGAATGCAAACTCCGCAATTTGACGAAGACGACCTATGCGTTCTACAAATTCGGTCTGCGGACTCTGGAACAATTTCTGGACGAAACCAAGCTCGATTTCGCCAATCTGACCCCTTTCGATTTGAGCAATCGATACATGAAATATCTGCTCGATCAAAAGCTCGCTCCCGCCACGATTCGAGGACGAATCGCTTCCTGCCAAGTCTTCTTCAAATTCCTCTGGCAGTACGGGTACACCTCGACCAATCTGGCTGCCGATCTGAAATTGATCAAAGCAACGAACCGAGCCATTTTCACATTTTCCGAAGAACAAGTCGCCGCGATTCTAAGCCAGCCCGATGTGAACACCTTTACGGGCTTGCGCGATCATACTATGATGCTGGTCCTCCTGGACACCGGCATGCGGTTAATGGAATTAAGCCGCATGCAAGTACCCGATATCGATCTCGCTGTTGGAACGATTCGAATTCCTTCCGGAAAAGGACGAAAGCCCCGCATCGTTCCGATCCAAAAAAAGTGCCAGTATCAACTGAACCGTTATTTGCGGGAGCGGGGAGAACTGCCGTTTGATGACTGTTGGATCACCCTCAATAACACGCCGCTCCGTTATGAAGCCATTAAGCGCCTAATCATCCTTCATTGCAAAGCGGCTCATATTCAGGGAACCCGCGGCTCCGCCCATACGTTCCGCCACACAATGGCCAAATCGTATTTGCTGAATGGCGGTGACGCCTTCTCTCTGATGTGCATTCTCGGTCATACCAACATCGAAATGACCCAACGCTATGTCGACCTGTTCAGCCAGGATTTGCATAACCAACATCAGAAGGCAAGTCCGATTGAAGCCCTTCTGTCCAAACATGCTGCCGAAAGCGGGGTGGAAGCATGAAACGGCGCAATAATCTCCTTCAAACCGCCGCAGTTCCGGAAACTGAAGCGCAACCGGCAAAAGTCATCACGTACGAACAAGCGACAAAGGCGTATTTAATGCATAAACGTGCTTTGAACTTGTCGCCGCGGAGCTTGGAATTTTATGAGGAATTCTTTCGCCATTTCCAAAGGACGTTTCAAAAGCAGAACATTCCATTGGATTTGCAGCGAGTGACCGCTCGTCAAATCAAGACGCACTACATCGGCTATATGCTGGACCATGGACTGGCAAGCCATACAATTAACAACCGCATTCGAGCCTGCAAAACCTTTTTCCGGTTCTTGTATGAAGAACGTCTGGTCACCCAGCCTGTATTCGATCAATTGCGTTTGATTGTGGCCGAGAAAAAGATGATCCAAACGCTGACGAAGGAGCAAGTTCTCGTCCTGCTTCATCAGCCGAATCGCAAAACCTTTTCAGGCTTGCGGGACTACACGATCATGATGCTGCTGCTTGAAACGGTGAACCGTATCATAAGTGACGGCAACGGTTTTTGCAAGATTATTTTTGATTATGAGGCCAAATTATGTACAAAAGGTAGAATGTTAATGTGATACAATAATTGAAAAACCTGTATTAGAAATTCATTTGACAGCTTACGCTTGGAGGATTGAGTATGACTGAAAAGAATCCAAAAGTATTCATAAGTTACTGCCAAGAAAGCTTAGAATTTTCGGATAGAGTTCTTAATTTTTCCAATAAACTAAGAAGTGAAGGCATTGATACAATTTTGGATCAATATGAAGAATCCCCTAAAGAGGGATGGCCAAGATGGATGGTGAACTCAATTAACGAATCAGATTATATTATTGTAATCTGTACTCAAGAATACCTAAAAAGGCTTATGGGAAAGACTGATAAGGGTATTGGTAAAGGTGTTAAATGGGAAAGTAATATCATTTACCAACACTTATATAATGATGATTCATTAAATGAGAGATTTATTCCTGTAATTTTTCATGAAACAGATACTAAGTTTATTCCAATGCCACTTCAAGGAGCTACATATTACGATATATCAAAGCCCGAAAGATATGAAAGGTTGTACTGGCGTTTAAGAGGAGTAAACAAAAAAGAAAAACCTCAATTAGGAAAGTTACGCCCACTGCCAGAAAAAGAAAGAAAATCTTTATTTATTACTACGCCTATTGATTTAGAAACATGGGACAAGGCTATCTGGAGAGGTGCTGCGTTTCTCATGGACACTGATAATAGTGAGCCACCATGTCTAATACTGCCTTACAAAAATGAATATTATGCAACAAAAATATTTAAAAATTGGATTTCCATGTATGGTAAGGAAGATAAGCATGATGAAATCAGAGTAGCAATAATCGAAGGTGATATTCCCGGGGAAGAGAAGGGATATACAATTCATATCAGTTCAAATATTGACCGAGTGGCTAAGAGAATGGAAGAACAAGGTTTAGAATTAGATGAGAGCTTAATAATGTCTATTTCTAGAATGCAACGAGCTAATCCTACTGATAATTTTAAAATGTTTAATATGTTCAAAGCTCGGTATCAAAAGCATAAAAAGTATATTCTTATGCCCGCAGTAATTGACGAGACAAGTTGGAAAATAAAGCCCTTATTTGAATATGGTTTATTAAAGCATGAACTAATATTTAAGCATGTTAGTGAGATTGATGAGCATGATTTAGATGCTCCAGTTATTCTAAAGAATAAGCCCTGGAAAAAATATTGATCATGCTCATTGGGTTACATGAATTGGGTACTTAGTTGTAGAAACCCTTCTGCCTGAGCAAAAGGGTTTCAAATTATGTGGGTATTTATCCCACGTATGGAAACTATCCCACTCCTTAGCATGTGTCTCCCTCCGAAGTGAACTTTGCGGTTAAATCCGAAGGGGAAATATCGCAAAGGGTGGGTCATTTTCATTCCGGCGCGCCTGGGTCAATTATATCCCGGCGGTGACAGTAATGGTGTACATGGATGATTATAGAGAACTGGTAACAGTAGGTGGCGTATATGCTTAGTGAAGCTGGATTAAAGATAATAGGTAATATTCTAATCGGTGATACTCCAGGGTACTATTCATATAAATCAGGCTCTCAGATAGTTGAGTTCTTTAACTCGAATTTCGGATTTAGTGATAGATACTATTCAGGATTTCCTTCGAGATGGTTTTACACTTTAGAGAATATAAAATTGCTATGGAATAACGGTCGTTTTCATGAGTTTCTAAACTTTATTCTATCAAAGCGATTTGTAATGCGTGATAACAACCTTAGCGAGGTTGATGCACTTGATCGAATAAACCAGATCGTACAGTATTTAAACAATGAATTAAGTATTGAGGGACATAAAATCCTCAAGAGAGGTCAAGAATATGTTCTCATTGCTGAGAATAGTGATTTAGAATTCATTGGAGAAGGTGGCTTTGCCAATGTGTATAAATCTCGTTCATCAGGACTAATTGTAAAAAAGCTAAAGGACGATTTCAAAACGCATAAGGGTATCAGCCACAGGTTTAAGCGTGAGTTTCAGATAACAAAGTCGTTATCTGACATAGAGGGTGTAATCAAGGTATTTGATTTCAATGAGTCAGATTACTCTTACACAATGGAAGAGGCTGAATTAACACTTGAAAAGTTTATTAACGATTATGACCACCATGAATCATCAAAGTTGACCATGATTCGTCAAGTGTTACACATCATAAAACTAGTCCATGATAGGAACATCATTCATCGTGATATAAGCCCTAACAACATATTATTGTTCAGGGGTAGATTGAAAATCTCTGACTTTGGTTTAGGAAAAGACCTAGACATGTTTCACTCTCATAGGACGATGAGGACGCATTCATTAGGTCAGTACTATTACTGTGCTCCCGAGCAATTTATGCAGTTGAAAGAAGGCGACAAACGAAGTGATGTATACTCACTTGGCAGTTTGATAAACTTCATAATGACTGGTGACCCTCGTGATAGCAATCACTTCCTGCGTAACCCCGTAGAGAAAGCCAAAAATGAGAATCCGAACATGAGATATTCGGATGCAGGACACTTACTTCAAGGGGTAGAGAGCGCAATTGCTTATCATCAGAATCATGAACGTATTGAGTTGGTAAAAGCAAAGATTCAGAACAGGGTTTACGATGACGATGTCGAGAACTATATTTATGATCTTGATGCAAATGCACTTTGCAAGGCGATAGTGTCACTTCCAGGTATGGTTTCTGCTGTCCTAAGTTTCATTGAGAGCGATGATAAACGTGCAGTTGAAACACTTCAAATGATTGATAATGAGTATTCTAATGTTTGTGGTCGATGGGAAGATTACGATGATATAGGAATAATTGCGTATAATGTTATTTATTCTAACCGCACATACGTAGCTCAAGAGATTGCCGCTAGAATGCTTCATGATGTAGCTTTTGTTAAAAATCGATTTAAAATGCAAAGACTTGTTGATGACTTGATACAGCGAGGAACTGACCCAACAATTGAAGAAATATTGAAAAGATGAGCTATATACTTGAAAGACCTTTTCGGAATCGGTTTAACCCCTTAAATTTAGAGTCTTTCTCCCTTATTCTCGCAATTTCATAGGATTCTCTTCTTTTTCAACCACCTGGGAGTGTAGGAAGGAAAAAATCTAGCGTCAAGGGGGACGCTAGATTTTTTCCTTCCTGCTTGGCCGTTAGGTTGAAGAAAGACGAGTTGTGCGACCGATTGCCTCGCTATACTTTTACGACAAATGGCTTTACACGCTGCAGGGCAAGCGACTTGCCAAATTCTTCAGGTGATAAGTCGTACAAACTACCATGAATCCGGCGTTGGTTGTAAAACAGGAGGTAGTTTGTCACCGTTTCATAGGCTTCTTGGTAGTTCTGAAATTCATTTCGTTGCAAACATTCTTTCTCCAAAACACTGTGAAAGGTTTCAATGTGAGCGTTTTTATTGGGTGTCTTTGGAGGAATTCGCTCATGCACCGTTTGGAAATGCTGACAGGCTTCTTCAAAGGCATGGCTCATAAACTGTGGACCGTTATCCGTACGGATAACAGGGCGATCATCACGATGGAATTGCTGCCGTTTCCACAAAGCACGTTGGAGAATCTGAGCCGCATGTTTTCCTTCGCAGGTCAGTCCGAAATGGTAGTCCACGATCGCTCGATCATAGACGTCAATGAGACTCATCAGGAAAAAGAAACGCTGTTCTCCTTCGATAAATCCGTATTTTACGTCCATCTCCCACAATTGATTCGGAGCGGTAATCTCTCGGTTGTTTGCCAACTTTCGAGGATGGTTCCTTTTCTTTTGGCGTTGGGGTTGCAGGAGTTCTTCTTCTTTCAGCAAGCGGTAAACCTTTTTCTTGTTGATGACCAGTTGGTGGTCTCGCCGTAGGCAGACGGTAAGCTTTCGATAGCCATAAGCAGATTCTTCATCGGCAATCAGCTCGGATAGCCATTCTTTGATTTGTTCGTCACTGACAGGTTGTCCGTCCTTTGCCAACGAATAACCGGGTATAGGTCTTCCTCCGTGATAAACGCGAGGTTTTTGGGAGGCTTTGTTTTTTCGGTAATAGTAGGTTGCTTCCAGGATGCCGACAATACGTAGCACCAGTTTGGCTGTGTACCCCAGCTGTATCCACTTGTCGGCTATTTCCATTTTGTCCGATAAGCTGGGTTCACCTTTTTTACAAGATCACGAAGGATCGCGATTTCCAAGTCCTTTTCTCCCAGTAGTTTCTTTAGTTTATCGTTCTCCGTTTCCAGTTCCCGAAACTCTCCTGGACTTGGTGTATAGCTTGTTACGGCTTTTGCTTCGGAAGATGTATGCTGCCAATCGGCGTGTTTGGAGTCACGTATCCATCGATACAGCATCTTCGGGTCGATCCCATGCCGTCTGGCTACTTGGCTAGCGTTTCCTACTTCGTGGGCTTCCTGGATCAGTTGTTGTTTGAACTCGATGGAATAGCGTCTCCGTTGCATAAAAATATCCCCCTCTGTTCTTCTGATATCAGCTTAACAAGATAAGGGGGGATGACTCAAATCCAATTTTGGGGCTTAAAAGCAAACTTAAAAAAGACAACCATCTTAACTAATTGTACTACCCTGATACTCTCTACAGCCTCCCTGATCTTGTGATAGAATAATTACAGAGGAACATTCGTTTCCATTATAGTTCTATCTAAGGGAGGGTTTTGTTTATGCCACGGAAGAATAAAAAGCGTAACCAAATGCAAAACTTCTCTTTCCTTGAGTTCTTTGCAGGTAGCGGTCTTGTAGCGCATGCGTTGCAGGATTACTTCTATACTAAATGGGCTAATGATATATGTCCGAAAAAGGCTTCGGTATATGTTTCGAATCACGGTTTTGGTCAACTACACCTAGCAGATATATGTTCTGTTCGGGGAGATTTGCTTCCGGTTGCTCACCTATCGTGGGCGAGTTTCCCCTGCCAAGATCTTTCTCTAGCTGGTTTAACAGGAGGCATTCATGCTCAGCGTAGTGGCCTCGTGTGGGAATGGTTACGAATTTTTGATGAAATGATCGAGAAACCCCCAATACTTGTAGCTGAAAATGTTTCAGGATTGGTATCTTCAAAGAATGGTGCGTACTATCGAGTATTGCATCAAGCACTACGTGAAAGAGGATTTAAAGTGGGAGCGGTCATCTTAGATGCTGCTCTTTGGGTGCCTCAATCTCGTCCACGAGTTTTTGTGATTGCAGTTCGGGAGGATCTCGTTATTCCCTCATCTCTTATTTCAGACGGGCCAACTTGGCTTCAACCATCAGCGGTAGTACGAGCGGCACAAGACCTTGAAAACTGGGTGTGGTGGAATTTACCAGAACCAGATCCTAGAAAGCAGGATCTTATCAATATATTGGAGTGGGACGCTCCCTGTCATGATGAAAAGACTACCCATCGGCTGCTCGAGCTTATCCCAGATAGACATATGGAAAGGCTGATGCAAGACGACGTAATTGTAGCAGCTGGGTACAAAAGAACTCGAAATGGAAGACAAGTACTGGAACTCCGATTTGATGGCATTGCTGGTTGCCTTCGTACGCCTGAAGGAGGGAGCAGCCGCCAATTTCTTGTACTAAAAAAGGACGGGGTATTGAAAACAAGGCTGCTGACAATCCGTGAAACGGCGCGACTTATGGGAGCACCTGATACGTATGAACTTCCGGGCACTTACAATGACGGGTATAGGGCGATGGGAGATGCAGTAGCGGTCCCTGTAGCACGGTTTTTAGCTAAACAACTACTTGCACCTCTAGCGACAGCTTGGACAGAGGATATGAAGACGGCAAATACGGAGGATCGTTATGTTGGTTGAATTACGAAATAGGCTTGCAGAATTTCAGTCGGAAAACAAAATCACTTCTAAAGGGAAACTGGCTGCTATCTTGTATATGACGCGTCAGGCGAGAATTATGGGGTTGCCGTTAAACCCTTCTGATCTTGTTACCGATAGCAAAGGGCAGGTGCAAGGTCTTGGGAAAGCAGCTGTCCAAGCGATTTTGGCCGAATACGGTATTCTTAGAACTCTTGCTGAAGAGGGTGGTCGGACGAGTCGTGGTAGTTTAGGGAATATGCAGAAATATATTCATTTCCTCAACAGTCTCCATGATGATAACTTGGATGATATGGTAATGATCGAGAAATGGTGGATAGAAAGAGTTCATGATTTTTTTACTGCCCAGCCATTCATCTTGAGATACGATACAGCTAAGTCTCTTCGGGCAATTGTACGTGATCTGTTAGCGCAGGCTTACAAAAGACAAAAGGAGAACCCAGGTACTAAGTATGCGGGTGCTGTATTGCAGCATCTCGTTGGAGCAAAACTATCGTTAGTTCTGCCGGAAGGAACGATTGAACATCATGGGTTCTCCGTATCAGATGCGATGAGTGGCAGGAGTGGAGATTTTATGATTGGCGAGGTAGTTTTTCATGTGACGACTGCACCTAGTGAATCGCTAATGGAGAAATGCAAGCGTAATTTGGAATCGGGAGTGCGACCTATTATCGTTACGACCCATAACAGTATGCCAGGTGCGGAGTCTCTGGCTGGCATACATGAACTTGAGGGGCGGATTGACATTTTGGAAGCGGAGCAATTTATCGCTACCAACTTATATGAAATAAGCCGTTTTGAAACTTCCAAACGACGGGTGACTGTTGAAAAACTCATTGAGTCCTATAATGAGATTGTCTCTAAGGTTGAAACAGACCCTAGTTTTAAAGTTCAAATCGGATAAATTGTACGGAGTAAGTTGTATCGAGAACAGTTACAGAATGGGCCAAAAATTGGATGGAAAAAGGTATTATCGGCAATACCCCAGGGTTACAAAGACTTCATCGTTCTGCTATAGGATGCTGGGATCGATCGTAGACGCGGATGATGCAGTTCAGGAAACCTACATTCGCGTTTGGCGGAGTTGGGATTCATTCAGGCAACAATCTTCGCGCAAAACGTGGATCTACCGCATCGCGTCAAACGTATGTATAGACAAGCTGAGGCAAGCCAAACGCCGTGCCCTTCCTGTTGACATATTTGATCCGGCTGTTTCGATCATCGAGCCTCGCGAGACGTTGCCTGAATCGTCATGGATTTGGCCTGCTCCAGATTTTGCAGGTGATCCGGAACATGTAGTGGTGCGGAAAGATACGCTGCAGCTTTGCTTTCTTGCCCTTCTGCAAACACTACCTCCCCGCCAACGTGCCGTGCTTATTTTGAAGGATGTGTTCGAGTGGTCCGCAAAGCAGATCGCGGAGGCGCTAGGGATAACGCCTGCAGCCGTTAACAGTGCCTTGCAAAGAGCGCGAGAGACGATGGGCCGGGCCGAGCTTCGCTCCGAAGAGCTCTGCATCATGGATGCTGAACCGGACCATGAGCTGCTCTCGCGGTATGTGGATGCTTTTGAACAATTTGATATTGATGCGCTGGTGGCGTTGTTTCATGAAGAGGGGTGCCTGTCCATGCCGCCTTTCGAGATGTGGGTCCGCGGCAAGGACAATCTGTTCAAGTTTTTTACAGCAACTCGTTGGCATTGCGAAGGCTCCCGATTATTGCCGATTACGGTGAATGGCGGTTATCCCGCATTTGCGCAATATATGCCAAGTGACAATAAATCCATCCTGGTGCCTTGGGGCATTCACGTCCTGGTAATAAAAGACGGTAAAATTTTGCACACCCAAAATTTCATTCACGCAAAATTATTTACTCGATTTGGGCTTCCCGAACAAATACACCGATGAATTTCACAATAGTATTTCGTCTAATGATATGAGAGACAAAAATCCGATTCTGATGAAAGAGGTGTACTTTAAAATGGGAACTGGCAAACCAAAGAGAGCAACTGTACAGGCAGTCATTCAGGCGCCGGTGGAAAAGGTATGGGAGTACTGGACCGAGCCGGAACACATCACGAAGTGGAATCAGGCATCGGATGATTGGCATGCGCCAAGAGCGGAAAATGATTTGCGGGTCGGCGGCAAGTTTGTCACCAGGATGGAAGCGAAAGATGGCAGTATGGGCTTTGATTTTGGGGGAACATACGATGTCGTGAAATTACATGAGGAAATCGCATACACAATGGGGGACGGGAGAAAAGTTGAGATCACCTTCATTGCCCGAGGAAACGAAACCGAGGTCGTTGAAACGTTCGACGCGGAAGACATTCACCCCGTTGAGTATCAGCAAGCGGGCTGGCAAGCGATTCTGGACAATTTCAAAAAATATACGGAAACTCACTAATGCTGCTGGCGTCCAATCGGGCGCCATTTTCATTTGCTTTGGGTTGGCCCGGTGGACCGTATCATAAATGGCGACTTGAACGATCATTTCAGGACTAACGATGCAGATGAAGCCATTTTCCATCGGTAAAGCGTCTCAAGCGCAATTAAGTATGAATCGGAGATCTTTGCCCGGTTTTTTATCGATCGTCAATTGCTATGGATATCATCCCCCTCACTTTCAGAGCACATGTTCCAGTTTCGTTGCAATCTTTCCAGCTACAGGGTACAAGTGGTTCTTTACAAAACTATCCAGTAGGCTTGGAAGAGATGGTATGATAATAATCAAAGCAACACCTATAGGGAGAAGGATTGCCCTGATAATCTGTAATCATTGCCAATGGAAATTTCTTGAAATATTGGTTTTCTCGTATAGAATCATTCGGGGGAGGAATTCTCTCATGTCAAAAAAAAGACCGATCAACATCTACAAAGCGGTGACAGAGGCGAAATACTTGGCGGTGGAGAACGCCCCTCGGTACAGGTCAATCTTGCGTTATTTCTACGAACAACAGCAGCGACTTCGCTACTGGTTGAGACCGGAAGAAATTTTGCAGGATGTCAAAGAGCGAATGGACCCCAATGAGGCATCCATGTACACCGAAGACTTGCTTCAACTTGATTTACAGCAGTTGTATGAATGGGGGAACTTGCAGCGAAAACAGTCCGGCAAGGTGAACAAAATAGAAGATTTCAAGAAAAAAAGGTATCGCTATCAAGCAACACCTTATACGATCAAATTTGAGCGCCTGATCGAAGAACTGGAGGAGATGGGCGATACGTACGGTGGATCCCTGGAAGTTACCCAGTTTGAGAAGCTGGTGGAAACGTTGAAATTTTTGACCAGACTGGCGCCTGTTTCCTTTCATAAACTTGGTGAGCGTCCAAGGTATGAGATGGACGATTGGAGCGAAGAGAAACTGTATCACTGGTGGACGGAATTGTATGAACAGTTTCGCAAGGTGACGAATAATGCGCGAGACTATATGGCAAGTCTCGATAGTTTACAGGTCGAAGATGCAATGATGACAGAACAGTTTCTTCTATATAAAGACAAAGTGACCGATTATCTTCGACGCTTCATGATGGGACTGCAGCGCAGTTCTTATCAAATTGAAGGCATGCTCGCCCAGGTCGATCATGCCTTGTTGAACGACATTTTGCATCGGGTAGCGAGGTATGAAGTCTCAATCCCTCGTTTTGAGCAGACGGTCTTGTCCCAGGAAGATATCGTAAAGCGCTATTTCGATCAGTGGGAAGGAATTCGGCAATGGTTTCTGGGGGACGGAAGCGGCCGAGGGAGTGACCTTGAAGATTTGCAGCGGGAGACGAATGAAGCGATACGCCGTATTGCCCGTTATGCCCAACGGATGGGAGAACGTCAATCCAGCATGCGGAGCCGCAGAGCGGACTACCTCTATTTGGCAAACTGGTTTTCTAACCTGGAAGATGTGAATCAGGCGCATTGTTTGTCTGCGGCAGTATTCGGTATTTCCCAGATGAGGCACATCTGGGTGGATACGCCCAAGATGACTGAGGACATACATTCCACCATCTGGGACATGCAGCCTGCCGATTTTGCGGTGAAACCTCGTATCCAAGGTTACCGTGAGAGAACGAGGCCGAGCAAGATCGAACCGAAAAGCGTGGAGAAAAAAGCCATGCTTAAGGAATATTTGAAACAGAAGGCCGACCAACAAGCCAGATTGCGTCAGGTATTCGCAGGGGCTCGGGTGAGTGTCCGTGACCTTCCGATTGTGGAACCATTTGTCCGGCAAACCTTGCTTGGCTGGATCGGAAAAAGCATGGCGTCACCTACAAGAGAAGGAAAGACAGACGATGGCCGACGGTTTAAGTTGATTGAATCAGGTACAGGAGAACGGGTTCGTTTGCAGTGTACCGATGGTGTATTGGAAATGCCTGATTATGTGATCTATTTTATGGATGAAGGCAAGGTGAAGAAATGAACGAGCCGCAGCGTACCGATACGAGGTATGTGCCCCGTTTTGATGAGCTGGCCGAACAAGCTGCCAGGGAATTGCTGGAGCGGTTCTGGATTCCACGCAGCGACATGAACTGGTATCAGGCGGTTCGAGACCGCGAACACGTGCTTAGACCGTTTTTTAATGAGAAACTAGGGTTTCGTCTTCTGATTCATTATGAATTTGTAAAGTTGGAAAAGTTTGTAAGCAGACACATCCAACCGTGGATGGGATTGCCGGGGCTAAGAGATGTACGGGATTACGTGTTTTTCTGTCTGCTGATGGCCTATCTGGAGGCAAAAAGCGTCGACGAACAATTCCTGCTCTCTGACATATGCGAGGAAGTAAAGGTTTCCTATCCAGGTCCGGGTACGGTTGATTGGACGAACTATGATCACCGCAAGTCACTTGTCCGCGTTTTGCAGCTTGCCCGCGAGTGGGAACTGCTTCTTGTTGTGGACGGTGACGATCAGGGTTTTGCGGCATCGGAACACGCCGATGTCCTGTATGAGGCTACACCTTTGGTCAAATATTTCTTGCGGGCGTATCCACGTGATTTGATGCAATTCAGGTCAATTGAAGATCTTCTGAAAATCGTTGACACGGAGAATGAAACATTGGTTCGAAGACATCGCGTATACCGGCAATTGTTGCTCACTCCAGGGATTCGCGAGGAAGACATGGCCGAAGGAGACTGGACATACCTCCGCAATCAGAGGAACGTGATCGCTCGTGATTTTGAAGAGACAGTAGGACTTTCATTGGAGTTATACAGGCAAGATGCGATGCTAGTTCAGCATGGGAGAAGACAGGGAGCCACGCTATTTCCTGATATGAGAGCGATTAGCGATGTGGTGTTCTTTTTTGGCCGTACCATCCGGGAGCAAATTGATAGCGGAGCGTTTTCCCTCCAAAAGGACGGTCTGGTTCTGTTGACAATAGTAGATTATGAGCAACTGCTAAACCAATGCCGTGGACGTTATGGACACGGATGGGGAAAAGCGCTGCGTGAGATGTCGATTAAGCAGTTGGCTTATCAGGTGCTGGAGGAATTGGAGGCATGGGGATTGGTTCGTCAGTCTGAAAACGAGCAACTGATCACGGTCATGCCCCGATTGGGAAGAATCGTTTCCCGGTATCCGAATGACTACGAGAAAAAGTGGAAGGAAGGGGACGGATGGACAGATGGAAGCGAATAGATGGCAGTTATCCAGAGCAGGTTTGATAAATTTCTGGTACTACGATGATGAGTGTTTTGAATTTGCCGACGGAAAACTGCTGTTGCGTGGAACCAATGGTTCTGGAAAATCGGTAACGATGCAAAGTTTATTGCCGGTTGTGTTGGATGGCAAAAAGAGTCCGGATCGTCTGGACCCCTTTGGTTCCAAGGCCAGGCGAATGGAAGATTACTTGCTGGGTGAAAAGGAAGTGACTGGTCGGGAGGAGAGAACCGGTTATTTGTATCTGGAATTTTGCAAGCCGTACACCACTCAATTTTTAACGATCGGGATCGGCTTGAGGGCCAAACGCAACGCACAGATGGATTTTTGGGGCTTTTCCATCCAGGACAACAGGAGAATCGGGAAAGACCTGCTACTGTACCGGCTTGTGTACAATGCGGAAACGCAGGAACACGAGCGAGTTCCACTGGGAAAACGGGAGCTGGAGCGGGAGATTGGACTGGGAGGCCGGGTGGTTTTCTCACAAAGCGATTACGCGGAAATGGTGAACAAACTGCTGTTTGGGTTCCCGTCACTGGATGCTTACGAAGATTTGATAAAGTTGCTGATCCAGTTGCGCAGTCCGAAACTGTCCAAAGATTTTAAACCAACAGTTATCTATAGTATTCTGGAAAATTCCCTGCCCGGTCTGTCTGATGAAGAGCTGCGCCCCTTGTCAGACGCTATCGAGTCCATGGATCGCACAAAACTTCAACTGGAACAGCTGGAGCGGGATCAGAAGGCGTTGACGCGGATCGCAAGGGAGTTCACCGAATACAACAAGTATATCTGGTACGACAAGGCCAAGGGATTGGCTGATGCCGTCAATATGGCTCGCCTTTCGCAAAAAAAAGCAGATGAGTATCGACAACTGCTTGCCCATGAGGAAAAAGAACTAGCAATGCTACGCTCAAACCTGGAAGCTTTGACAATCGAGCAGCAAACTCTCGCAGAAGAACATGAGCGATTGCAGGAGCATGATATCGCCAAAGCGGAAGCAGAGCGGATCGAGGTTTTGGAGCAATTGAAGCGGGAACAGTCACGCTGGGATGAAAAACAGGAGGAAAGTAAAGCCAAGCGGGAGAGAGTAAACCAACTGCGCAGGACGATTGATGAAATCCATGCGAAGACCCGACAAGCGGAGAATCAGATAGCTGCTTTGCTGGAAAGTATGGAGCAGGAAGTGGAAGACAATGGGTTTCCCACGCATGAGATGGCTCGCGGGGAGTTTGAGCGGGAACAGGAAGGGTACTCCATGGATTTGTGGCAAAAGGAATCTCGGCAGTATCGCGATCAATTGCAATCTACCCTGGAACAATCTCTGAAAACGGAAGAAGCCAAACGGATTCGCATGGAAGCGGAGCGTGCTTTGGGGGATGCCCAAAAGCAGGTGGATGAACTGCAGCGGGAAAAGGAGAAGTGGGAGCGAGTTGTCGAGGAAGAAAAAGAGAACCTGATTGCCCTTCTGCACCAATGGCAGGGAGAAGTAAGGGAGTTGCAGTTGCCTCCTGAGACGGTACGGGAAACGATTAGACGGATTTCCCATTTTGAAGCGTCTGATATGTACGAAACCGTAAGAGAACCGGCCGTTCACGCCTATCAGCAATTGCGACAGGATTTACGGGATCGATACGCCGATGTGAAAAGACTGGAACAGGAAACGAACCGGGAACGTGAAAGAGCGGAAGAAGAGTACCAGATGTGGCAAGCCAAAAAAGATCCGGAACCGCCACGTCACGAACAAACCAAGAATGCGAGGAAGTGGCTAAGTGAACAAGGGATACCCCATGTGCCCCTGTTTGCCGCGGTAGAGTTTCGCGAAGAAGTACCGGAAGAAACACGAGCTGCCATTGAATCCGCATTGACGGAAGCCGGGTTGCTTGATGCGTTGATCATCCCCAAATCGTATCTCGATCGAATCGAGGTTTGGGCTGAATATGTAAAAGACAGGGTGATCTTGCCTGCTCCCCAACTGCTAGCCCATACGATTAGCGAATGGTTGATGCCTACTCCTGTCGTAGAGACGGGTGTCAGTAAAGAAGACATTGAAGCCGTCCTGCAGACAATTCAGGCGGAAAGTAAAGACGAGCGGTCGGTTTCCGCGTTTGTTACGTCAGGCGGAAGTTTTGGAATGGGTATTCTCAACGGACATGCTCCTATTATCGATAAATCGGTGTATGTGGGCAGGGAAGCTAGACGCAGGTACCGTGAGGAACAACTGGCTGTCTGGAGGCACCGTCTGGAAGACTTGAACCAAGAACGGGAGCGTCTTCAGCAGGAGTTAAACGATACAGAAAAACGACTTCAGCTTCTCGTCGATGAGTTTGAGAGCTTCCCATCCGGAAAAGATCTGCAGGATGCACTGCAAACGGTGGAACAGTCCAAGCAGCGTTTGGAGGTGTGGCAGGAGGAAGTAAAGAAACGGAATCAAAAAGTCCGGGAAGCGATAGAAGGGCTGTATAGAGAACGTGAACTCCTAAAGCAAGCAGCTGCGGGCTTGACGATCCCGCTGGATACGGAGACACTTCGCCATGCGCTTCGTTCGATGCAGGACTACATGGACAATTTGCGTATGCTAGAATCCGCGTATCGCGACAAACTGAATCTGCTTCAGCGACATCGTGTGGCAGAAGACTCGCTGGATGAAGCGATCTATGAGTGGGACCGGTTGCGCGGCGAAGAAAATATCGCTCAGGGGGAAGTAGAAAAACAAAGACAACGCTTGCAAGCAATTGAACGTTTGTTGGCAACCCAAGGCGCCGAGGTGATTCGGGAGAGAATCCGCTATTGCATGGAGAGGTTGCGCAAGATTCCCAAGGATCGTGAATTCACAGCGCGTGCGATTGGAGAAGCAGAAAGTAATTGTAAGCAGTATCAGGAAAAATTGACGGAATCCGAAAAGGTCGCAGAAGTCCATCAACAACTGCAGGCCGCCTGGTGGAAAGTATTCTCTGACGAATTTGCATTGGGGCTCTGGCGTTATATTGACGAATGTAAGGAAGAAACCGAAGCTATCGAAGGCCAACTGCATCGGCTGGATGACGTAGCGCTTCGTGTGCTGAAAAAGCTGCAAGCGGCTATGACAGGACGCAACCGAGATAACTATAACGAGCAACTGCAGAAAGTCTTTGAGACGGAACGACAAATCAACTTGCTGGAGTACCAGCCGTCACTTGATTACGTGCTTGATTACAATGTAGAAGAAGCGTGGGAGGAACAGGCAGAGATACTGTCATTGGGGTATCTTTGGAATGATCTGAAAGCAAGAGCAAGGCGGCGGACTGTATTGATGGAGTACGAAGGCAAGCGTTGTCATCCCTATGACTTGCTGGATAAATTGGGGCATGAGATCGAAATGCACCGCCTTTATCTGACCGCGGAGGATCGGAAACTATTCGAAGAAGTGATTTTACAGAGTGTTGGACGGGTAATCAAACAGCGGATTCATCGCGCGGAAAAATGGGTAGAGCGAATGAATGAACTGATGGCACAACGAAACAGCTCCAGTGGCCTTACCTTTTCCCTGAAGTGGATTCCCCGAATAGCGGAAGATGAGTCCCAGATGGACACGGCTGAACTGGTGGAGTATTTACGAAAAGATCCTGCCCTGATGAGGGAACAAGACATCGAACGGATCACCAACCATTTCCGTTCCCGAATCGAGCGGGCCAAGCGGGATGTTTTCGGTTCCCCGGCAAGTGGAGGGGAAACCCTGCATCAAATCATGAAAAGGATCCTGGACTACCGTCACTGGTTCACGTTTAAACTCTTTCACAGGCGAGAAGGGGAAGCCAACAAAGAGTTGACGGATCGCATCTTCTTTACATTTAGTGGTGGGGAAAAAGCAATGGCCATGTACATCCCTCTCTTCTCCGCTGCCTATTCCCGCTACATGGAAGCAGACCCGTTGGCACCCAGGATCATCTCTCTCGACGAAGCGTTTGCGGGTGTGGACGAAAACAACATTCGTGACATGTTCATGCTGGTAGAGCAACTGGGCTTTAACTACATCATGAACTCACAAGCGCTGTGGGGTGACTATGACACGGTTTCCCGTCTAGCCATCTGCGAACTGATACGCCCCAAAAATGCCGACTTCGTATCCGTAGCCCGATACCTATGGGACGGCGGCACGTTTCATGTGTTGAATGAAGAGTGGGGAGAATCGGAAGTAGCTGTCAGCTTGGAAGAGGAGAAGATGGAAGATGACACCGGAAGATTACCGTAAACTTCAAGAGCAAGCTGTCACCTATTTTCGCACACATTTCCAGGGATATGACCGATTGTTTCGGGAAATAAAGCGGAAATACAGGAGTTTGGGGTATCTGGGAGGAAAAGTGACGCTGCGGGGAATAACATTGGCAGAGGCAGATGCCCTGACAGGCTTGCTAAATCGGCGATTTGATCCCAATACCGATGAGTCCATCCGTGTAACAGAGATTGAACAGGGATTAGGGAAAACAAAATTTTCAGGAGTTGACCTGCTATCCATTCTGGAGGGATATTTCGGGGAATCTGTAGTCAGCAAAAAGGAGGAACAACTTCAACAAGAGCAGACATGGAATGAGTTCTGGAATTGCGCATTGATTGAAATGGGCGAGTATTCCCATCCTCAAGCGCACAAGTGGTTCCAGGCACTGTCACGGCACCGGGGAACTGGGGCGATGGCAGTTCGGCAATGGTGGAACTCTTCTCCTCAAGATCTCAAGCAATGGCTGCTTACAGTGGCAAAGGCGTTGCATCATCTTGGCTGCATGGAGCAGAATGAATATATTCGTCTGGCCATGCTGGCTACTCATACGACAGGGAACCCGCATGTTTTTGACATGAATACGCCTTCAGGCAGATTATTGCTTTATGCGCTTTGTTACGTGAGTGGGAAAAACGTACCGACGAATACAGAAGAGATGGCGCAAATCCTGTACGAACATCGTATTTTGCGGGATGACTTGTCTTCGCAAGTTGTGGTGAGCGGGATTTTCGGCAAACTAGCAAATAGATATGGTAAAAAAACGGCAGAGCGGTGCTGGGATGTCGGAAGCGAAAAAGAAGTGATTGGCCTTCCGCTTCGCACTGTCGTCAAATATGCAGAATTTAAGCCATTTTTGGAGGTTGGGTGTCAGAAACGTGTGTGGATTTTAGAAAACCCTGCTGTATTTTCTTCTCTCTTGGATCGATGGGAACAAGAGTACGGCGGGGACCCACTTCCTCCCCTGGTTTGTTCTTATGGCCAGTTCTCATTGGCTGTTCTCGCTCTTTGTGATCGGTTGGTATCGGCAGGATGCCAATTGCTCTACTCGGGCGATTTTGATCCAGAAGGTTTTCACATGGCCGCTCGGTTGTGGAGGCGTTACGGGGCGGAACATGTGACGTTATGGCGCTATTCTCCGGAGGATTACACATCCGTGCCTCAGAATATTTATATCGATGAGAGGAGATGGAAGACTCTTGAGAAATTGATGCATGAAGAGGAGAGTCAACTTCTTCCGCCAGATTTCATCCAAACGCTGCAGATCGCACTGCGCTATCAAAAACCGGTGTATCAGGAATCCCTTTTGGAAAAACTGTACAACGATATAGTGGATTTTCTTGTCGGCAATTCGAGTGTCAGCCGGGAAGTTCAACTATAGCTGTAAAATGATCGTGCTCAAACTGATACGGTGAACTTCCTGTTATGGACTTTGAAAAAGCAACCGCGAGGGTTTTTCATCCCTATGCTGTTGAGAAAGACGGCACCATTGTTAATACTGGGTCATCGAAACGACCAAAATGGGTTTTAACTTAAGTGGGTTTTTAAGTAGTAAATAAGTTGTAAATTAAGTTGAAAAAGATAAGAAAACAAAGGAGAGGCGGGAATCTTTGCCGCTCCTTTGTTCTTTAGTTTAACATATCAAGTGATACGGTGAAACGTTTCGTAAGTAATGGCACGTTCTTAGAAAACCGTGTAGGAGTAAGTTTACCAACACATTCGACCAATTGATGGAAATTCGGCAACTCGATATAATGATTTTGAAACGAAAAAACACGGTCTGGTTGGTAGTCCAGACGCATGCAGGTTCCATCCTCCTTGGAACCGCATGTCAGTAACCTTCCCCCCTCGGGATGTCCATCGTTTCGATTTATTTAGAGGGGGATTTTTATGAAGCTTACAGTTTTTCATGACGGGCAGTATTGGGTTGGGGTTTTGGAGGAGCAATTTCAAGGTAAGCTGCGGGCAGCAAAATATATCTTTGGCACTGAACCGAAAGATGAAGAGATTCTGCAGTTCGTCTGCCGAGATATGATGCAAATAGTTAGTGGACTTTCCCAGGAAGTAGCTGTCAAGCCTTCTGAAGCAAAAAGGATCAATCCCAAGCGTCTTGCAAGGCGTGCAGCAGAAGAAATGCGGAATAAGGGAGTTTCCTCTTATGCGCAAGAAGCTATTCGGTTGGAGCTTGAGAAGCGGAAGCGGGAGAGGCGGGCCCTTACAAAACAGCAGCTTTTGGCTAAGCTGGAACGAAAACGGGAATTGAAAATCAAAAAGGCAAAAGAAAAGCACCGCGGTCGCTAACCCAACCTATATAGGCTCAGAAAGGGCACCCAAAGAGGGGTGCTCTTTAAACTGGCGTTATAGGCAGTGCGGTGAATCGTATCACATGAAGCTAACGAAAAACAATAGTTGAACGAAGCGAAAGGGGCTGTCTCAAACTACCATGGCCTGACAGCCACCACATTGAATGAAAATGTACTTGGCCTGTGAACCTGCTGATTTCATAATAAAATTAGCAGGTCACAGGCCGATACTTTTTTGGTGGCAATAACCCCGAGTCTCAAACCGGCCGACTGCACCTACGAGCACCGCCGATTGTTACCATGAGTACGTGTATAAAAATACTTTGCTTCGGGTGCATGGCCTGCATCATTTTCTACAAAGGAAGTGATGGGAATGGATGCAATATTAGAACGATGTGCTGGACTCGATGTACACCAAGAGACGGTGGTAGCATGTGTTATGTATGGTCCTTTGGACAGAAAACCGAAACAAGAAACCAAGACTTTTTCTACCACTACCAAAGGACTCCTTGAACTTCACGATTGGCTCCATCAATACGAATGTACGCACATTGCAATGGAAAGCACAGGAGTATACTGGAAACCGGTATGGAACGTTCTTGAAGGGAGCTTTACATTGGTACTCGCCAACGCTAAGAGAATCAAGAATGTTCCAGGTCGAAAAACGGATGTAAAAGATGCAGCTTGGATTGCTCAATTACTCCGCTGTGGGCTGATCACTCCCAGCTTTGTTCCGCCCGAAAATATTCGAGATTTACGCGATTACACTCGTTATCGGAGAAAGCTGCTCGGTGATGCTACGGCGGAAAAAAACAGAATCCACAAGATTTTGCAGGATGCCAACATCAAGCTGACAACATATGTGAGTGATGTATTCGGTGTATCCGGAAGAGCCTTACTCGAATCGATTGTGAACGGTGAGGTGCTAAGTCCAGACCAAGTAAAAGATCTAGTCAAAACATCACTGAAAAGAAAAGTTCCGCAACTTATAGAGGCTTTGAATGGTCGAGTTCGAGCTCATCATCGAAAAATAATCGGGATGCACCTCGATCACTTGAGGTATCTCGAAGAACAAATTAGGGAAATCGAAAAAGAAATCGACAGGCTCCTCAGTCCTCATTTGGACATTGTTGAACAACTCATCACCGTTCCGGGGATTCAAAAGGATGCGGCGGCGGTCATCCTAGCAGAAATCGGATACGATATGTCTTGTTTTCCATCGGATGCCCATCTCTCATCATGGGGAGGTTTAAGTCCAGGGAACAACGAAAGTGCGGGCAAGAAAAAAAGCTCCCGAACCACGAAGGGAAACAGGAGCTTGAAAGCCGTACTTTGCCAGGCAGCTTGGGCCGCGAGTAAATCGAAAGGCACTCGGCTCGCTTCGTTTTTTTATCGCATCCAGAAACGAAGAGGCCAGAAAAAAGCTACGATGGCCACGGCTCACCTCATATTACGTATTATATATCACATGTTGAAAAATAACATAACGTATCAAGAGTTTGGATGGGATTACTTACAAGATCAGGATCGAGTTGTTGATTATTGGATCAAGAGAATTGAATCACAAGGGTTCAAGGTAATGATTGAACCAACTGAGGTCGTGTAAGTAAATACCATATTTTGGATATATCTAGCAACCAACTGTAGTCCGTCCCTTTTTTTGCTTTTTAGGGGGGGCATTTTCGTATAAAAAGTCGACTTTGCGACTTAGAGATGCCCCCTTTGCATTTCAAAAACCTTGATAATCAATATTCCCATTTTGTGGATTTTAACTGATTGGAGATTTCTGGACAGTCCCTAAAACTTGCCGTTACAAACAGCGCGGAGAGAGCCGTATCACAAGCAGGGCGAAGTTTTTCCAATATACCAAGAGCTGTCTTCAAACCAAACAGGAAAAAATATGTGCATTTCGCACATATATCATGTTATACTCAATTATGTGCAAAACGCACATATTATGAGCGAAAGAAGGGTAAAATTACGATGATGGCAGCTATTGTGAAGGAAAAGGGAACCCCCCCTGTACTGGGCCAATTTGATCCCCCTGTTGTGACAGAGGGGCACGTTATCGTTAACGTTTCGGCGACAGCCTTGAGTCGAGTGAGTAAGTTCCGTTCACTTGGTATGCATTACTCATCTGAAGGCAACTTTCCAATGGTGGCCGGCATGGATGGTGTTGGAACTTTGGAAGATGGGACTCGTGTTTACTTTGCGCTGCCTGCTTGGCCTTATGGCAGCTTGGCTGAACAAACCATGGTGAGTGAAAAGCTGCTTGTCCATTTGCCAGACGGCATTGATGACGTAACCGCGGCCGCGATAGCGAACCCGGCGATGTCTTCATGGGCGGCGTTGGTATTTAAAGCGGGCTTCAAGCCCGGCCAAACTGTTTTGATTAATGGGGCCACTGGAGCATCGGGGAGTTTGGCGGTTCAGATTGCTAAGGGTCTGGGAGCCAAGAAAATTATTGTCACCGGGCGCAACGAATCGAAATTACAAGCGCTTGAAGCCGATAAAGCAATTTCATTTGATATGACGGCAGAGAACGGACAGACCAGCTTTGAACATGCCCTAATGCCAGTGTTTGCTGAAGGCGTTGATGTTGTATTGGATTATCTTTGGGGCGATAGCGCAATCGCCATTATGTCCGCTCTTGCCAAAATAAATACGGATCGTGCAACCCGCTTTGTGAGCATTGGGACTGCATCTGGCCAAGAAAGCATTCCATTGCCTTCATCGATTCTGCGTGCATCAACCATTGAACTGGTAGGCAGCGGGGGGAAGAGTGTTTCAAAAGCAGATATGTTATCTGCGGTGAAAGGGGTTTTTGAGATGGCCGCCAATGGTCAACTAGCCATTTCCACAACGGAGTTTGCTTTGGAGGCTATCGAAGCTGCGTGGAACGCTCCATTGACGCCTCGCCCGGTGGTTACGATATAATATATGCATGGAACATAAAATTTTCAGAGCGCTAATCGACTTGGTTTCCCTTCTCAATCGGCCAGACCGTGATTTGAAAATGATTGCCAAGGCAGGTGTGAATTTGGAAGCGGCTGCCTTCCGCGTCTTGGTTGGGATCGCGCATCTCCCATCAACGAGTGTTGGTGAGTTGGCTGCCATGATGGGGAAAAGTTATTCGAGTGTCAGTCGGCAAATTGATAAGTTAGAGAATGCCGGGTTGGTTCGAACATATCCATCAAGTTCAGATTCGCGCATACGCGTGTCTGAATTGACGAAACACGGGGAGGAAATCATTGCAAAGATCAATCACACCCGTGAGCGCATGATGCAAGAAGCTTTGGCAGATTGGACTCGGGAGGATAAAGAAAGCTTATTGTTTCAGTTACGACATTTATACCAAACGATGAAGAGGCTAGACTAGTCCTCTTGCGTAAAGAGTGGTGCAAGACAGCCCTTGTAACGGATGAAGGTCCGTTACAAGGGCTGTTTTTTGCTGCTTGCTCGATCTCCCCCAAGCAAGGAGATTGGTGAAAAACAAGGACAGCTATCGAAGCTGCCCTATTCAATTTCCAAAGTCAAATGATGGGAACTGAGTATTAAGCAGGGCATCATCCCTTGCCCACAGCCGTATGCTTCTTTAACCACTGAAGCAATTTCCCCTCGCGCCGCCAAAGATGGTAGTTGGCATCAACATACATAATGGCTTCGTTTGTATCGCCATGACCATAATAATCTGGCGCCTGGCCAGGCAATTTTTTTCGACCCAAGAGAAAATCAATGACGTGGGGATTCTGCTGAACGGCCTTATCCAGTAAATGATCCAGTTTTGCAGAAAGCCCATTTTTCTTGTACGCAAGCAGCAGACGACTGTAATTCATGTAAGCACTGTTTTCTTCATAGGTTTCTAATAGTCGCGATGCTTTTTCAAACTTGTTCAATTCAATGTAGATGGACAGCAAAGAGTAGCGGACTCCTTGGTTATCGTTAGGGTTAAGATCGAGCATTTCTGCAAATTCTTTTTCAGCTAGCTCTAATTGTCCTGCCACCAAAAGGCAATTGGCGTAGCCTTCCTTTGAACGCATATACGGGCGGGTGTGAATCAGTCCCCAAAAATGGCCGCGATCTTCATGAAAACTTCTCAAGCCAAGCTCTCGCTCCCCGGCTTCTTTTCCTTGTTTGTAAAATTGAATAGCCTCCTCCAGATCACCACTTGATTCAGCGAGGATGTTATAGGCATCCGGACTGTCTGGATAGAGTTGAATCGCTTGTATGGCCAGTTCCACTCGTTTTGAAGCAGAAGGTTCTTCCCACGCATCATAGAGGAGATTTTGTGCCATCTCTTTTGGATCGAGGGATGCGTTTTTAGTCTGACGAGCCTGGCCAGAGAGATGAGCGTTGATAAACTCATGCAGTTGTTCCGTTGATTCAAACTCTTTTCCCTTAACCATGTTTGTAATCTCGTACATAGCCCTTTCTGCAGAAAGAAGAGGTGTATGGGTATGTGCTTGCTGGCTGTTGTTTTCTTGAAAAATGGTATCGAACAACCATTCCTCATTGAAAATTTCCTGCGCACGTTTGGAGATCGTTGCTACCGAGACACCGTATTTTTCCGATAACGCAGATTGTGTCACAGGAAGGTCCAGTATTTGGGCAACACAGTATTCAACGGCAGCTTCCATGGCACCAGTTTTCTTTACAATGGGACGAATATTGTTTGCGAACAGATTCCAAAGTTGAATGGCGAAAGCAATAACACTGGGTTCATATTGGGGATACATGGAATGGACGATGTTTCGGGCTATCAGCTCATATTGCTCATGATCCCAATCAAATTCCTCTTCCATGAATAAAAAAAGAAGGGCTTTGGAATCTTGAGGCGCTGATAGTGAATAACTTCTGAGTTCGTCTTGAGGTAGACAACATTTTTTGTACTTTTTCCCGCTTCCGCATGGGCAGGGATCGTTTCTGCCGACTTTCAAATGGGTCACTTCCCTCGTGCTACATATTCGTTGCTACCAGTATATCATAGGTCTATGATGTTCTTTTGAGTTGTTTCGCAATAAAGGCTTGCAATAGCGAATGAAGAAAGAATAAATAGCGAATAAATAAGGAACCAAATCGTGCAGCCGAAACAGGCAACCCAATTCCATTTCCCAAGGCAAACCCATCCATAACGCCCAAAAAGCGAATTTTTCTATATTGTAATTTATGTTAAAAAATGGAATAAACCTCGCAAAAAACCCGCCAAAAACCAAAGCAACGTCGGTACGCCAAACCGGGTAAAGGCATTGGTTTTTGCGTAATTACAAGGTTTTTTGCGATGTTTTTTAGCTTCCCCTACAAAAAGTATGTCATTACTAAAATTTACTGTATCTTTAATAGCATATAACTATCAATATATAGCAAATATTTTATTCTAAAGACAAAAGTGATACACTATATAACAGGTTGTAATTATTCCAGAAAAGGTGTGTACTAGGTAGCACCCTGACTTGCAACGGGGCCAGATCAGGAGCCGCCTGCATCTTTTCTCCAAATACGAGCGAGTTAGGACGGTAAAAATGAGTGACAGACAAATGCAAACAGACGTTATCTTAATTGGTGCCGGCATCATGAGTGCGACTCTAGGTTCACTGCTGAAAGAATTAGTACCAGACTGGAAAATTACAGTGTTTGAAAAGCTCTCCAAAGCAGGAGAGGAAAGCTCCAACGAATGGAACAATGCCGGAACCGGGCATGCCGCACTTTGTGAGCTGAACTACACAAGTGAAAAGAAAGACGGATCGATCGACATTAGCAAGGCGATCAAGATCAACGAGCAGTTCCAGGTTTCCATGCAGTTTTGGGCTCATCTCGTCAACAGCAAGCTGATTCGCAATCCGCAAGACTTCATTATGCCATTGCCGCACATGAGCATGGTGCAAGGTGAGAAAAACGTAGCGTTTTTGAAGAAGCGTTTCGAAGCGATGTCGAAAAATCCGCTGTTCCAAGGCATGGAGTTTTCCGATGACCCGGAAAAACTGAAGGAATGGATTCCGCTCGTGATGGAAGGCCGTACTTCGAATGAGCCAATCGCAGCCACGAAGATCGACACAGGAACAGACGTCAACTTCGGGGCTTTGACGCGGATGTTGTTTGAGCACCTGAAGGCGCAAAACGTTGAAGTAAATTATGAGCATAGCGTTGAAGATATTAAACGTGCCAGCGACGGCTCTTGGGAATTGAAAGTGAAAAACCTCAAGAACGGCATCGTGCAACGCCACAAGGCGAAGTTTGTCTTTATCGGCGGCGGTGGCGGAAGCCTGCATTTGCTGCAAAAATCCGGTATTCCGGAAGGGAAGCGCATTGGCGGTTTCCCGGTAAGCGGTATCTTCATGGTTTGTAAAAACCCGGAAATTGTGGCGAAGCATCATGCAAAAGTATACGGAAAAGCCAAGGTTGGCGCTCCGCCGATGTCTGTTCCGCACTTGGACACACGTTATATCGATGGCAAGAAATCGTTGCTGTTTGGACCTTTTGCCGGGTTCTCGCCGAAGTTTTTGAAAACCGGCTCCATGTTCGATTTGATTACTTCGGTCAAACCGAACAACGTGCTGACGATGTTGGCAGCAGGCGCAAAAGAGATGGCGCTTACAAAGTACCTGATTCAGCAAGTCATGCTGTCCAAAGAGCAGCGGATGGCAGAGCTGCGCGAGTTTATCCCGAACGCGAAGAGCGAGGACTGGGATTTGGTCGTGGCCGGCCAGCGTGTGCAGGTTATCAAAGACACCGAGACAGGCGGAAAAGGAACACTGCAGTTTGGTACAGAAGTCATTACGTCGGCGGACGGCTCGATTGCGGCGCTCTTGGGTGCTTCTCCGGGAGCTTCCACTGCCGTGTCCGTCATGCTTGAGGTCATTAAAAAATGCTTCCCGCAGCATATGAACGAGTGGGAAGCGAAAATCAAAGAAATGATTCCTTCTTATGGCGTGTCATTGATGGACAACCCAGAGCTGTTGCATGAAATTCACTCCTACACAGCAAAGGCGCTGGAACTCGACAAAAAAGTGGCTGTCGCCCGGTAGCCAGCCAGTAATCCATATAAGAACGAAGCGGTCTTTTCCCTGCGATTTGTAGGGGGAAGGCCGTTTGTTTTTCCCATCCTGGCCGGATTTCGGTCGTGCTCTTTTGCGGGCATGGCGAGTGTGGAATGGCTGGATACGAGAAATATATTTTATCTGTCATATATTTTTTTATTTAATATAATCTGAATATATTGATTTACCAACGGTTTTTCTTGTGAATACAATTGTTATTATCAGAAAAACATATTACAATAAACAAGTGTTTCTGGAGTAAAGCGCTAAAAGGGGGAGAGGATAATCTTACCAACTATTGGGAATGCTTTATTAGAAGCACTACAGGATGTAGCAGAACGTTTTTTTATCAAGAAAAACTGATCGACTGCTCATGATGTGTAGATGAGGTAGTGTTCATAGCTTTCCTAAATTACAGCTAGTGATAGCAGAGAGGAAGAAGAACCGAAGTGGAAAAGAAAGAATTAAACAGGGGTCTGGAAACGCGTCACATTCAAATGATCGCTTTGGGCGGCACAATTGGCGTAGGACTCTTTATGGGCTCGGCAAGCACCATTCAATGGACAGGTCCATCCGTCATGCTTGCTTATGCAATAGTAGGAATCTTTATATTTTTTATCATGCGCGCCATGGGGGAAATGCTGTATGTTGAGCCGAGCACCGGGTCGTTCGCGACGTTTGGCTACAAGTACATTCATCCATTGGCTGGTTACTTGACGGCCTGGAGCAACTGGTTCCAGTGGGTCGTCGTGGGGATGTCGGAGATTATCGCTGTCGGGGCGTACATGAAATACTGGTTCCCGGATTTGCCAGCATGGATTCCAGGGATTATTGCCATGCTGATTCTCGGGGCAGCGAACTTGTTCTCTGTGAAGTCGTTTGGTGAATTTGAGTTTTGGTTTGCCATGATTAAAATTGTGACGATCGTCTTGATGATTGTTGCCGGAATTGGCCTGATTTTCTTCGGTTTTGGCAACGGCGGCAATGCCATCGGGTTGTCGAATCTGTGGGAACATGGCGGCTTTTTTGCTGGAGGCTGGACAGGCTTTTTCTTCGCTTTGTCATTGGTAATCGGGGCTTATCAAGGTGTTGAATTGATCGGGATTACGGCTGGTGAGGCAAAAGATCCGAAGAAAACATTGACGAGTGCCATTCAAAGCATCATTTGGCGTATTCTCATTTTCTACATCGGTGCCATTTTTGTAATTGTAACCGTTTACCCTTGGGATCAATTGCAGACAATTGGCAGCCCGTTCGTGGCAACGTTCGCGAAAATCGGGATTACAGCGGCAGCAGGATTCATCAACTTTGTCGTTATCACGGCAGCGATGTCCGGCTGCAACAGCGGTATTTACAGTGCGGGACGCATGCTGTATACGCTGGGTGTTAACGGACAAGCTCCGAAAATTTTCACCAAACTGTCCCATAACGGCGTGCCGCTTTTGGGAACGATCGGCGTGCTGATCGGTTTGGGTGTCGGCGTTATTTTGAGCTATATCGCGCCGGAAAATCTGTTTGTATATGTGTACAGCGCAAGCGTGCTGCCAGGAATGGTTCCGTGGTTTGTCATTCTTATCAGCCAAATCCGCTTCCGCAAACAAAGAGCGGCAGAGCTTAGCAATCATCCGTTCAAGATGCCGCTGGCTCCACTGACCAACTACATCACGATTGCCTTTTTGCTGATGGTACTGGTCGGTATGTGGATCAACGATGAAACACGCGTCTCGCTGATTGCGGGTATTGTGTTCCTGGGCATCATGACGATCACCTTTTACGCTTTTGGCATTGGCAAGGCGGCTCCGCTTGATGAACAGGCTGGGGAAGGCAAGCGAAAATAATCATTTACATGCATCAACGATAGGGACATTGGCGACGGTGTCCCTATCGTTTTATTTTTGTGCGGAAAAAATGGGGCAGAACACTTGCAGGCTTGAAATTTAATTTCGAGAATCTTAAAATAAAAATAATGATGCGAAACAGTGAGGAGGCTTTTTGCGTGGAAATCGGGGTAAGCACCTTTGTAGAAACGACGCCGGACCCACAAACCGGCGAGGTCATCAGCCATGCGCAGCGTTTGCGCGAAGTGGTCGAGGAAATTGTGTTGGCGGACCAGGTAGGACTTGATGTGTTTGGCGTTGGCGAGCATCACCGGAAAGACTTCGCGGCATCTTCTCCTGCGATGGTGCTGGCAGCGGCTGCGCCGCAGACCAGGCGGATCCGATTGACGAGTGCCGTTACCGTGCTGTCCTCGGACGATCCGGTGCGTGTCTTTCAGGATTTTGCAACGCTCGATGCGCTCTCGAACGGACGGGCGGAAATCATGGCCGGGAGAGGGTCTTTTATCGAGTCGTTTCCGCTGTTCGGCTATGATTTGAACGATTACGATGAACTGTTCGAAGAAAAGCTGGAATTGCTGCTGAAAATCTGCGCGTCGGAAAAAGTGACCTGGAGCGGCAAGCATCGGCCTGCCATCCATAATCTCGGGATTTATCCTCGGCCTGTCCAGGACCCGCTGCCTGTCTGGATTGGCAGCGGCGGCAACACACAATCGGTTATTCGCGCCGGACTGCTGGGGCTTCCGCTCGTTCTCGCCATTATTGGCGGCCGTCCGGTGCAGTTTGCGCCGCTGGTCGAATTGTACAAGCGCGCGGCGATCCAAGGCGGTCACGACCCGCGCAAGCTGAAGGTGGCTTCCCACTCGCACGGTTTTATTGATTGGGATACGGAAGCCGCAGCCGACAAGTTTTTCCCGTCTACCCAGTATGTCATGAACGTCCTGGGACGTGAGCGCGGCTGGGGGCATTACGACCGCGCAAGCTTTGATGCGGCCAGAAGCTTTGAAGGCGCTCTGTATGTCGGCGACCCGGAAACGGTAGCGGCGAAGATCGTTCACCTGCGCAAACAGGTCGGGATTACCCGCTTCATGCTGCACGTCCCTGTAGGAACGATGCCGCACGATCAGGTCATGCAGGCCATTCGCCTCTTGGGCACCGAGGTGGCGCCGCGCGTGCGCGAAGAGGTAGCGAAGTGGGAAGCGGCGGAGTGAGCCAGTCGTCAGAAGCGTAGTCTGCTCTGTCCGGGGAAGTTCCGCGTGACAGCAGAAAGGCAAGTTGGATGAGGCGGAAGCAGGCAGATGCTCCGCCTTTTTCACTTTGGATGGGACGAGACAGAATGCTCAGGCGAATGAACGCTTTTTCAGGAATGGGATGAATTAACGGTTTCAAAGAACTGGAAGGTAGGGTATATTCCTAGATGAGCATAAATACCTATTTCTGTAGTTGGATGACCTATTATCAAGCGTTCGGGGAGGCAGCATTTTGAAGACGACGTTATTTGCGCAGGAGACTCCTTTGCATAAAGTCTTTTCCGATGATTACTTGTTTACGATTCCTTCCGTTCAGCGTCCGTACTCATGGACAACCAACGAGGCCGGGGAGCTGCTGGATGATTTGCTCGACTTTATCGAGCATCACAGGATTACGGAAAAAAATATTGGCGATGTAGAGGAGCCTTATTTTCTCGGCAGCATTGTACTGGTTAAAAAAGACGGCCCTCAGGCCGAAGTGCTGGACGGCCAGCAGCGGCTTACGACATTGACGATTTTGCTTGCGGTATTGCGCGATTACTTGGGAGATGACTACGCGAGCGAGATTGATAGCATGATCGTGCAAAGAGGCAGCAAAATCCGGAACATCGCCGATACATACCGTCTCTGTCTGCGCAATCGGGACAGCGACTTTTTCAGAGTGAACATTCAGGAGCGGGGCGCTACGCAAAAGCTGAATGCGGACACGACGGTGAAAACCGATAGTCAAAAAGCGATTCGGGATAACGCCTTGTACTTTTTGGAGCGGCTCAACGATTTGGAGCCGCAGACGGTCAAGACGTTGCCTGGCGTGATCGCAACGCTTTGCTACATTGTCGTGGTGTCGACTCCCAATTTTGATTCGGCGTTCCGCATTTTTACCGTGCTGAATGATCGCGGGCTGGATCTGATGACGAGTGATATTTTCAAGGCACAGGTCATTGGCGATATACCCAAAGACCAGCAGGATCAGTACACCAGCAAGTGGGAGGATGTCGAGGTTTCTCTCGGCAGGGATCGCTTTAACAAGCTGTTCGATCACATGCGGATGATTATCCAGAAGCGAAAAGGCAGCGCGAATTACAAGGACGAGTACAACGAGATTTTCTCCACGATCAGCGGGAGCAAGTTTATTGATGAATACTTGATCCCGTATGGAGAGATTTATTTACAGCTGGTAAACTACAATTCATTTTTCAGCCAGCAGCCACAGCTCATGAAGATTTTGAGCTTGTTAAACCGCATCGACAACAGCGACTGGATTCCGCCTGCCATGTATTACATGCGTCATCACAATCAAAAGGTAGAGGCTTTTCTCAATCGTCTGGAGGTGCTCGCTGGCACGAGCATGATTCTCAGAAAAAATTTCAACTGGCGCATGTCCCGTTACTCGCAAATTTTAAGAGAGATGGATAAAGGCGTCGACATGTTTTCGGACGAGTCGGCCCTTGAGGTGACGGAAGAGGACAAGCAGGAAGTCATTCGTATGCTGAATGGAGATGTGTATACGGATCTCAAGGATACAGCGAAGCGGTATTTGCTCTTGCGCCTCGACTCGCTTTTGACGACGGGACAGCCTTACTACGACTATTCGGTTATTACCGTCGAGCACGTCTTGCCGCAAACGCCCAAACCGAACAGCGACTGGTTGCAGCATTTTCCCAACCCTGCCGAGTATGTTCATAAACTGGGGAATCTCGTGTTGCTGACACGGGCCAAAAATGCCCAGGCCAAAAACTACGATTTTCAAAAGAAGAAAGCTTCTTATTTTCAAACGAGCAACGGAATCAGCTCGTTTGCGCTTACGACACAAGTGATTCAGGAGAAAGAGTGGACGCCTGAAATTTTACAGAAAAGACAAGAGAAGCTGATCGAGTTGCTCAAGAACGCCTGGAATTTGCACACAAACAGCACGACGACAAGTCCGTGACACATGGACGCTTTTGGTAGTTGGCGCATGAGGATGCGGAAAAAGGAAAAGAGAGACGATGGCTGCTGATAGGGCAGGGCCATCGTCTCTTTTTGATGTTCGTGTCAAGTGCAGACAATGATTTTGGCGAGCAGCCGTCCGTCTTGCACACAAAGTCAAAAACAGACAAAGCTTGAAACTTCTGAACATTCGGGATAATCTTGAGGAAAGGATTGATTCGTAAAGCGGAGGGTGGTTGATGCATGTTCGAGGAAAGCGTTTCGTTGCGGGTGTGGAAACGTTTTGTTCAAGAAGGTGTAATTGACTCAGCACGAATCAACAAACGAATTACAGAGTCGTGGCATCGGTGCAAAAGAAATCAGGTGAATCCGTATGCAGGAACGGGACAGGTTGTGTTGTCAGGAGACGCATTGAAAAGACAGAAGGAGAGCAGCCGACATTTGCTGGAGCTTGCCTTGCCGCAGATTGATCGGCTGTCGCCCTTTATCCACGACGTGGGAATGATCGCGCTCGTCATTGATCCCGAAGGCTACGTGCTAAGCATGCGCGGCGAAAAACGGGCGCTTTTGGCTGCAAACGAGATCAACTTCGTCGAGGGCGTGCGCTGGACGGAAGAAGAGGTAGGGACGAACGCAATCGGGACCGCGCTCATGGCAAAAGAGGCGATCATGGTCAACGGGACGGAGCATTATTCTGTTGCCTCGCATCATTGGAGCTGCTTTGCTGCGCCGATTCGCGACGAAGCAGGCGGCCTGCTCGGGGTCATAGACGTATCCAGCCCGCTTGAGCGGAGCCATCCCCAGGCGATGGCGATTGTCATGACATTGGCGTACTCCATCGAGCAGGCGTGGATGAAGCAGCGGCAGCAGGACGAGCTGGAATTGCTGCAGCGCTCCGTGCTTTTGGCCGATGAACCGGAACGGCAGCTCGTCGTCTACAACAAGGAAGAGCGGGTAGTGTACGCGAGTGCGGACATACGCAGGCTAATCGCTGGCTGGTCGGGCCGGACGCGGCGCGAGCTGGCCGAATACGGACTGATGGAGGTCAGACAAGCTCCGGTGTTCTCCGTTCGCCATAACGGCTTGATTGGCTGGCTGGTCGAAGTGGCTCCCGGCAGCACGCGGGCTCCGCGCATTTTTTTAAGCGGCAGTCCCGCCTTTCAGTTCAAAGGTGAGAAGGGAACCAGTGCCGCTTTTGCCAGTGTGCTGCGGGAGCTGGAGAGAATCGCGCCAACGGACAGCAATGTCGTGATTTACGGCGAGAGCGGCACGGGAAAAGAGCTGGTGGCGCAAGCGATTCACGACAACAGCCCGCGTCGGGAAGGGCCGTTTGTCGCGGTCAACTGCGGGGCGATTCCGCGCGAGCTGATGGAAAGCGAGCTGTTTGGCTACGTCGAGGGTGCCTTCACTGGAGCGCGCCGCCGCGGGTACAAGGGCAAGCTGGCGCAGGCCAACGGAGGAACGCTGTTTCTCGACGAGATCGGAGAAATTCCGGCGGCGATGCAGGTAGCCTTGCTGCGCGTTCTCCAGGAGCGAAAAGTCACGCCGATTGGCAGTACGGAAGAACAGTCGCTGGATATTCGCGTCATCGCGGCTACGCACCGCAATTTGCGCCAGCAGGTGAGCGAAGGCACTTTTCGCGAGGATTTGTACTATCGGCTGCACGTGCTGCCCGTCTCGCTGCCGCCGCTGCGTGCGCGCAAGGAGGACATTCCGCTGCTCATTTTGCATTATTGCCGCAAAAACGGCTACGCCGAGCTGGAGCTGCCAGACGTTTTGCAAAAGGAGCTTTTGGCCTACGACTGGCCGGGAAACATTCGCGAGCTGTACAACGTGGTAGAGCGGCTCAGGGTGATTCCGAGAGAAGATTGGAAGCGTTTTCTTTTTGGGCTGACCCAGCCTGATTGGATCGAGGATTTTTCCGTCTCCACGCACTCCGGCCAGTCAGGAACAGATTTGCGGCTTGGCGCAGGTCACGCGGCGAACAAGCCTGCTTTTTACGAGCCGGACTCCTTGCGCTACCGCGAGCAGCTGGAACGGCAAACGATCATCCAGGCGCTGGAAAAGAGCGGCGGCAGCGCATCTGTAGCGGCAGAGCTGTTGGGCATTCCGCGCAGCACTTTTTACCGCAAGCTGAAAAAGTATCGGCTCTGAGCCGCTGACGACGAAAACAACAGGGAGGGACGCACGCATGCAACCAACATGGCGACATACGACGCTGCAACTGCTCGACACGACCTCCCGGATGCATACGGGGGACGTGCTTGTCCCGTTTGGCATCGACGAAGCATACGCACGTCGGTGTGCGAAAGATGCGACGATCGCGCCGCTGGTTCATCTCTGGCGGCACGAAAAGGCAGTGGTGCTCGGCTCGCGCGACGCCAGGCTGCCACAGGCGGCAAAAGCAGTGCGCGAGCTGGAGGCAAAAGGGTATCGCACGGCTGTCCGGCAATCGGGAGGTGCGGCCGTTCCGCTTGCTCCGGGCGTGGTCAATTTGTCGCTGGTGATGCCCGTGGGAGCGGGCGACCTGAATCCCGAGCCATTTTTTGCGCAGATGGTCGAGCTGATTCGCGCAGTATTGGGCGAAGCGGGGGGACGCATGAGCAGCGGGGAAGTTGCAGGCTCCTATTGTCCGGGAACGTACGACCTGGCGATTGACGGCTATAAATTTTGCGGGATTGCCCAGCGGCGTTTGACGCGCGCCGTCGCTGTGCAGGCGTTTATCAATGCAGAAGGCTGTGGGCGTGCGTACGGTGAGATCATCCAATCTTTTTACGAGACGGCTGCCCAAGGAGCATTGGCGGAGCAGTTTCCCGAGGTGCAGCCGGAGCGAATGGCAAGCCTGTCTGAGCTCGGCGTGCCCGGAGGAGTAGCAGGGGTGGCCGCGCGCCTGCGCGAGCTTCTGCAAACAGAGGGGGAAGCCTCCTTTTCGCTGCTGGAAGCCTGTCCGCCGTGGCTTGTTCAGGAGGCAGAGAGCGCGTTGCAGATGTTAAAAGGAAGGCAGCGTCATCTGGTCGGTTCATCATGAGCCGGCCTTTTTTTGTTTCGGGGAAGAACCAGTCCAAAGCAGAGGAGGAAGGCAAGAGAGGAAGGCGAGGCCCAGTGAGAAAGTGAGAAAAAATGAGACAAAATGGTACACCGTCTCAGATTGTCTCACCTGCGAGCAGCTTGTTCAGATGGAAATCGTCAGAAAAATGGCGCAAATAGCCGCTCTTTTCGGACAGACCCATGCTGGCACAAGGATTGCACTTAGGAAAAGGGCAAGGGCAATCAACCGATTGTTCCAGACAAGTCACGATGAAGGAGGCGTATCAGATGAAAGTAATCCAGGCGGAAGAACAGGTGCTGTCCCGTGAACAGGCGAAATGGATGTACCGCAAGATGCTGGAGATCCGCAAATTCGAGGACGCAGTTCACGTATTGTTCGGACAGGGCAAGCTGCCGGGCTTTGTTCACTTGTATGCGGGAGAAGAGGCGATTGCGGTTGGGCTGGGCGTACATCTGAACCAGCAGGACAGTATTACCAGCACGCACCGGGGGCACGGCCACTGCATTGCCAAAGAGTGCGACTTGAATGGAATGATGGCGGAGATTTACGGCAAGGCGACAGGGCTGTGCAAAGGCAAGGGCGGCTCGATGCACATTGCGGACCTCGACAAAGGAATGCTCGGGGCAAACGGCATCGTCGGCGGCGGATTCCCGCTGGCGTGCGGCTCGGCGCTGACAGCCAAGCTGAAAAAGACCAGTGCGGTCAGCGTATGTTTCTTCGGAGATGGCGCCAACAACCAGGGAACCTTCCACGAGGGCATGAATCTGGCGGCGATCTGGAAGCTGCCTGTCGTGTTTGTGGCTGAAAACAACGGGTACGCAGAGGCGACGCCGTTTGCATACGCCTCCAGCTGCACGCATATCGCTGATCGTGCAAGCGGTTACAATATGCCGGGCGTGCGAGTGGACGGCAAGGACGTGCTCGCTGTTTACCGGGCGGCAGAGGAAGCAGTGGCCCGTGCGCGGCGCGGCGAAGGCCCTACTCTGATTGAATGTGTGACTTACCGCAACTACGGGCATTTCGAAGGGGATGCGCAGAAGTACAAAAAAGAGACCGACAAGCAGGAGCATCTAAACGAAAAGGATGCGATTGCGATGTTCCGCAACCATTTGACCGCATCGCAAACGCTCGCGGAGGCGGAATTGACGGAAGTCGAGCAGTCGGTGGAAGCGGCGATTCAGGAGGCCATCCGCTTTGCCGAGGAAAGCCCGTATCCGAACGCCGAAGAGCTGCTGACTGACGTGTACGTGTCGTACTAAGAGAGGGGGATGGAGAACATGACGAGAAAAATCAGCTTTTCTGCCGCTGTAAACGAAGCGATGAAGCTGGCGATGAGAGCCGACGAGAACGTGATTTTGCTGGGCGAGGACGTGGCTGGCGGCGCGCAGGTAGACCATTTGCAGGACGATGAAGCGTGGGGCGGCGTGCTTGGCGTGACCAAAGGGCTTGTGCAGGAGTTTGGCCGCGAGCGCGTGCTGGATACGCCGATTACCGAGGCGGGCTACATCGGGGCGGCCATGGCGGCTGCGGCAACAGGGATGCGGCCGATTGCCGAGCTGATGTTCAACGATTTTATCGGCAGCTGCCTGGACATGGTGATGAATCAGGGGGCGAAATTCCGCTACATGTTCGGCGGCAAGGCGCAGGTGCCGATCACGATTCGCACGATGCACGGTGCCGGATTCCGGGCGGCAGCGCAGCACTCGCAGAGTTTGTACGCCATGTTCACGCATATTCCTGGCATCAAGGTAGTCGTGCCGTCTACGCCGTATGAAGCAAAAGGCTTGCTGCTCGCTTCCATCGAGGACAACGATCCGGTCATTTTTTTCGAGGACAAGACGCTGTACAACACCACAGGAGAAGTTCCGGAAGACTACTACACGATCCCGCTCGGCGTAGCGGACATCAAGCGCACAGGCAGCGACCTGACGATTGTTGCCATCGGCAAGCAGGTGCAGACAGCGCTTGCGGCAGCTGACCAGTTGGCAAAAAAAGGGATCGAGGTTGAGGTGGTCGATCCGCGCACGCTGTCGCCGCTGGATGAGGATACGATATTGGCTTCTGTCGCGAAAACAAATCGGCTGATCGTGATTGACGAGGCGAATCCTCGCTGCAGCGTCGCCACTGATATTGCAGCGCTTGTCGCCGATAAAGGCTTTGACTATCTGGATGCGCCGATCAAGCGAATCACAGCGCCGCACACCCCCGTTCCGTTTTCGCCTGTGCTGGAAGACCTGTATTTGCCATCGCCGCAAAAGGTCATTCAGGTCGTGTCGGAAATGATCGGAGACGCTTCGATTACAGCCGTTTCCTGATCGACCGGGCAGCACCCGGCTGTCGGCAACAAGGGGAAGCCGGGTGCTTTTGCAGCGAAAAGACAAGCGCACAGACAAGGCAGGAGAGGAGAGAGCAGAAATGGCAGAAAATATCATCATGCCCAAGCTGGGAATGGCAATGGTGGAAGGGACGGTGATCGCCTGGAAGAAACGGGAGGGAGAGGCGGTCAAAAAAGGAGAAGGCATCGTCGACATCAGCTCGGAAAAAATTGAAATGGAAGTGGAAGCGGCTTCCGACGGCGTACTTTTGAAAATCGAGGTTCCCGAAGGCGGTGTCGTCCCCTACGGCACCGTGCTTGGCGTAATCGGACAGCCAGGGGAGCTGGCAGAGACGGCCTCTGTCGCCGCGTCGGCAAAAGCGACTGCCGAGTCGGCCGCTGCGCTGGCGGCTTCGGATGAGCAGCGGACAGCAGCAGGAGCGCCAGCGGCCACAACGGCAACGGCCGTACTGGATCGTCCGCGGGATGGGATCAAAATCTCCCCTGTCGCGCGCAAGATGGCCGAGGAAGCGGGGATTGACTACACTAAGCTGACGGGCACGGGACCACAGGGAAGAATCACCAAGGAAGACGTGGAGCGCTACCTCCAGGCTGGCGGGCAACTACAGCCGGATATGGCGGCACAAAGAGCAGAAGCGCAAGCGAACGCTGTACCAGTCGCAGGCGGCGGCAATCGCGTGGCAGCGGCAGCGAATACCGGCGAAAAGCAACCGGAGCGCATTCCAGTATCTGGCATGCGCAAAGTGATTGCCGAGCGCATGTACCAGAGCTTGCAGCAAAGCGCCCAGCTGACGATCACGATGCAGGCGGACATCACCGAGCTTTTGCAACTGAAAGAAAAGCTCTCGCCAGAAATGGAGCGCCGCTATCAGCTCAAGCTGTCGGTTACGGATTGGATCGCGAGGGCGGTCGTTCTGTCGCTTTTGCGCCACAAGCAGATGAACAGCGCGTATGTGGAAGACCGGATCGAGCTGTACGAAGAGGTTCATCTCGGAATCGCCGTCGCGCTGGAAAAAGGTCTGGTCGTCCCCGTTATTCGTCGGGCCGAGCAGAAGACGCTTGCCGAGCTGGCGAGCGAACTGAAATCCGTCAGCGCGAGGGCCAGACAAAATCAGCTCGCGCCAGAAGAAATGAAAGGCTCTACTTTTACGATCACCAACCTGGGCAGTTATGGCGTAGACACCTTTACCCCTGTGCTGAATCCGCCGGAAGCCGGGATACTGGGCGTGGGAGCGGCGAAGGACACGCCTGTATTTGTCGGCGACGAGCTGCAGCGCCGCACGTTATTGCCGCTCTCTCTGACATTTGACCATCGGGTGCTGGATGGTGCCCCGGCTGCTTCGTTTTTGGCGACAGTCCGGTCTTATCTGGAAGACCCGCACAGCCTGCTGGTCTAGGGAGGGAAAAGCATGTACGATATTGCGATTATCGGCGGAGGGCCAGCGGGCTACGTGGCGGCGATTACAGCGGCGCGCGCGGGAAAGCAGGTTGTGCTGATCGAACAAAAGGAGCTGGGCGGCACCTGCCTGAACGAAGGCTGCATGCCGACCAAAGCGCTGCTTGCCTGTGCGGACACGTATCAGCACGTCTTGCATGCAGGACGCTTTGGCATCGACATCCCTGTGAACCAGACGCGCGTCCAATGGGAGAAGGTGCACGCCTACAAGCAGAGCATCGTTCAAAAGCTGACTGGCGGCGTGCAATACTTGATGAAGCGCAACCAGGTGCAGGTCATGCGCGGACGTGCGACGTTTCACAACGAGCGCTCTTTGCGGGTGGAAACGGCAGACAGCACGAGCAGCGTAGAGGCAGAGAAATTTATTGTAGCGACCGGAGCGGAGCCAATTGCCCTTCCTTTTGCGCCATTCGACGGGGAGTGGATTTTGCACAGCAGTCACTGCCTGTCGTTGGAAAAGGCTCCGCCCGTGCTGCTCATCGTGGGCGGGGGAGTGATCGGCTGCGAATTTGCTTCTGTGTACAGCAGAATGGGCAGCCAGGTCGTCATCGTGGAGATGGCGGAGCAGCTTTTGCCGGGAGAAGACGCTGACATCGCGGCATTTCTGGAGCGCAGCCTGAAGCAGGAGGGCGTACAGCTGCATTTGGCCAGCAGCGTGGAAGCACTGGATCGCACGAACAGGCTGGCGCGCATCCGGACTCCGGAGGGGGTAAAGGAACTCAAGGCAGATGCCGTTCTTGTAGCGATTGGAAGAAAGCCGCGTCTGGACGGACTTGCGCTCGATCGAGCCGGGGTAAAGGCGACGGCGCGCGGAATTGAGGTAAACGAGCGCTTGCAGACGAGCCAGCCGCATATTTATGCCGCAGGAGATGCACGCGGAACGATTCAGCTTGCCCACGTCGCTTTTCACGAAGGCGAGATTGCTGCTCGCAACGCATGCGGGGAGGAAGCGACGCTCAACCTGCGCGCGGTTCCCCGTTGCATGTATACATCGCCGGAGGTGGCTTCCGTCGGATTGACGGAGCGTCAGGCCAGAGAGCGATACGCGGGGCTGCTCGTCGGCGAGTTTCCTTTTTCGGCCAACGGCAAGGCGCTGGTTTTGCAGGAAGGATCAGGCAAAGTAAAAGTGCTGGTGGAGCCAGAGTACCACGAGATCGTCGGCGTGACGTTGGTCGGTCCGCTGGCAACAGAGCTGATCGGGCAGGCGGCACTTCTTTTGCATACCGAAATGACGGCAGATGCCATGGAGAGCTTTATCGCCCCGCATCCGACGCTTTCAGAGGCGCTGAACGAGGCCGTTCGCGGGGCGCTTGGACATGCGATTCACGGATAGCAGAAACAAAAGCGGACGACTTGCAAGCGATGCAAAAAGGCAAAACAGACAGCCCTCCCCCAAGCCTGTCAAGCCAAGGGGAGGGCTGTCTGTTTTTTTATCGAAAAGAAGCAGCATCAGTGGTTCGTGATTGGCAGCAAAATCGTAAACCTCACGCGCTTTCCCCTGTTTTCTGCGTATACTTCTCCGTGATGGAACTGGATGACTTTTTTTGTAATGAACAAGCCAAGGCCGAATTTTCCGTTCATGCCTTTGTAAAAATGGTTGAACAACTGATCGAGCTGTTCAGCTTCGATTGGAGGACCGTCGTTTTCCAGGATGATTTTCACGCATTCTTTTCCCTGGGCGAAAACGCGTTTTACGGTTATCCAGATAGAAGATTGGGCAAAGCGCATATTGTTTTCCAAAATGTTCTCCAGTGCTACCGTAAGCTCTTCCTCGTTTCCCCAGACGTACACATGTTCCAGTTGGGGGTGAATGACGATGTGGTTTTGCACCAGCGAAAATCTGTCGATGAGATTGTGGACAATGGCTTGGACGTTCGTGGGCTTGCATTCGCTTTTTCTTTTTAAGATATAGTCGAGACTGTTGAGGTACAGCAGTTTTTCCACCTTTTTTTCGAGGTGCTTGGCTTCCTTGATAATGACCGCAACCGTCTCGTCAAAAGAGTCGTTCAAATAGACTCGATCCAAAAGCGCCTGGGAATAGCTGTGGATGACCATGATCGGTGTTTTCAAATCATGGGAAACACTTTGCAAAAAAATTTCTTCCTCCATCTCCATCTTCTTGAGCGATTCTTGCATCATGTTGATAGAGGAAGCCAGTTTGCCAAATTCGTCTCCGCGATTGAGGTCAATCGGTTCTTCCCACTCCTTGTTGGCAATTTTGCGAACCTTCTTTTCCAGGTAGCGCAGCGGCTCGGTAATTTTATTCGCGATAAACTTGGCGAGACAAATGTTGATGATCGAGAGAATGACGAGAAGCCGCACGAGATTGATTAGGACATCGACCGAGACATAGGAGACGAGGACAAGCGAGATAATCCCCGTAATAAAAATGAGAAAAGCGGTCATGATTACCCATATTTGGAGTCCAAACGGTTTGTCTCTCATCCATTCACCAACCTGTACCTGTAACCGTAGCCATAGACTGTTTCTATGGACAGCTTCGGCATTTTCTTGCGTATGCGCCGCACGGTATCGTCAACTACACGATCCGAGCCGTAATAGTTTTTGTCCCACAGTCGTTCCAAAATTTGTTCCCGGGAGAACACGCGATTGGGATGGTCAATGAAAAACAGCAATAGCTCAAACTCTTTGCTGGTCAGCGATATGGAAACACCGTCGTGAAGAATGGTGTGATTTTCGCGGTGAATGGTATAGTCGTTTATTTTGGTGATCGCGTGCTGCTGAGGTTTTGTGCCGTTTTTGCGTTCCAGCAGCTTTTGCGTTTTCAAGATCAGTTCTCGCGGTAAAAATGGTTTGGAGATGTAGTCGTCGCAGCCCAGTTCCAGACCGATCACTCGGTCAATTTCCTGGTTCTTGGCAGAGATAAAGATCACGGGAATATCCGGATGGATGGCTTTGATCTCTTTAAATAAGGTGTACCCGGTCGTATCGGGCAGCATAATGTCCAAAATCCAGAGGTCGGGTGTTTCCCGGATTTTTTGCTGGGCACTGTGGCCGTCCAGAAATGCTTCCACGGTATAGCCTGCGTTTTCCAGATACTTCTGCAAGATGGAGTTTAAATCCTGATTATCCTCAACTAAAAAAACGGTGTACGCCATCTGCAAAAAACTCCCCTCACGATGTAATACTTATATTATACCGGAATGGAGCAAACCTCTGAACTCAAGAGAATCCAGAGGTTAAAAAAGAGGAAGCGAGCTACAGAACCTTGTTCAGGAACTCCCGCGTTCTTTCTTGCTGCGTATGGAAAAACAGTTGTTCTGGTGTGCCTTCTTCGACAACAAATCCTTGATCCATAAACAAGATGCGATCAGCTACTTCTCTGGCAAAACCCATTTCGTGTGTGACGATCACCATCGTCATTCCTTCCTGGGCCAAGTCTTTCATGACTTGCAAAACCTCCCCGACCATTTCGGGATCGAGTGCGGATGTCGGTTCATCAAACAGTATGATTTCCGGCTCCATCGCCAAAGCTCTTGCAATCGCCACCCGTTGCTGCTGACCGCCAGACAGGTTTCGCGGGTAGACATCTGCTTTTTCCAGAAGGCCTACTTTGGCCAGCAGGGCTTTTCCTTTTTCAACGGCAGTGGCTGTATTGTATTTTTTGATCTTAATCAGGCCCAGCGTAATGTTTTCCAATGCCGTTTTGTGCGGGAAGAGGTTAAATTGCTGAAACACCATGCCGGCTTTTTGCCGAAGGGTGTTAATATTTGTCCCCTTGTCCATAATGTTAATCCCGTCGATGATAATTTCACCGGCTGTCGGCTCTTCAAGGAGATTGAGGCATCGCAGGAAAGTAGATTTCCCGGAGCCGGAGGGACCGATGACACATACGACCTCTTTGCGCTTGATATGGGCGTTGATGTTCTTGAGGACGTGGAGATTTCCGAATGATTTTGCCAGCTGTTTTACCTGAATCATTGTGCCGCCAGCCTCCTTTCCAGCCAATGAGAGAACCATGTGAGTACATAGATCAGAACCCAGTAAATGACGGCGATTGTACCCAAAAACTCGAAAGCTTTGAAGTTTACGGCATAAATGGTCTGAGCCGTAAATGTAAGCTCTGCAATACCGATGGTGGCAAGCAGTGACGTATCTTTGATGCTGATGATGAACTGGTTTACGATTGCGGGGATCATCCGCTTGATGGCTTGTGGCAAAATAATGTATGCCATGGTTTGGCCGTGGGTAAAGCCGATGGCTCGGCCAGCCTCCATTTGGCCTTTGTCGATGGACTCAATGCCGGCGCGGAAAATTTCAACCAAATACGCGCCTGCGTTCAGACTGAGAACGAAGATACCGGCAGACACCGCATCGGTAGCCCGTCCAAACAGCAATGGAAATACGCCGAAGTAAAAGAAAATAACTTGCACATACAGCGGGGTACCCCGAATGATGCTAACATAGACTTTCGCAATCATTTGCAGCCACTTGCGCTTCGATACACGCAAGAGACCGAAGAAAAGTCCGAGAACTGTGGCGAAAAGCAAAGAAAGAAACGCTACTTTGATCGTACTCTCAAGCCCTTTCAGCAAAAGGGGAGATGCGTCTGCAATCAGGTTGAATGTGTCCATGCTTCGCTTCCTTTCCTGAAAGAAATAAGGTGCAAATTGCACCCATTAGTTTGAACCGAAGTATTTATCGTATAATTTTTGATACTCGCCGTTTTCTTTCATTTCTTTCAGGTGTTTGTTGAATTTTTCCAGGATGTCTTCTTTTCCTTTGGCGATTGCGATTCCGTATTCTTCCCCTGTCAATTTGTCTCCAACGATTTTCAGGTTGGCAGCTGTACCGGATTTGATTTTATTGGCAACAAACGGGAAGTCGTTAATCAGCACGTCGGAGCCGCCTGCTTCCACGTCCATATAGAGAGTAGCTTCATCTTCCAAAATCTTTACTTTGGCGCCTTTTTCTTTGGCCAGCTCGTTTGCTTTTTCAAGGCCGGATGTTCCTTGCTTGGCAACGATTGTCTTGTCCTTCAGGTCATCGATGGAGCTGATCGGGCTATCTTTTTTTACGACCATCACCAGACCGGAATCAAAGTAAGGGTCGGTAAAATTCGTCACGGCCTTACGATCTTCGCGAATGGTGATGGAAGCGGCAGCGCCATCAACCTGTTTCGCTTGCAGGGCAGGGATGATGCCGTTGAATTTCATCTCTTTCCATTCGACCTTGAGGTTTTCTTTTGCAGCGATGGACTCAACAAGCTCAATATCAAATCCGGTCAATTTGCCGGAGCTGTCTCGGGAGCTGAAAGCGCCTCCATCTGGAGCGACAGCAAAAATGAGCGTATCGTTTGTGCTGCCTCCGGTTTCCTGGGATCCGCACCCTACGAGGCTAATGGCTGTCAAACAGCTTACGACAAAAGAAACCCAATGTTTACGACGAATCATGAAAAACCCTCCTCTTTTGAAAAAAAGATACGTTCTTTCTGCCTCTATCATAAAAAAGTAATGTAAAATAAATTTCAAAGAAATATGTGAAAATTCGTGAAAGGTCTGGTTGCCTTGTTAGAGAATATGGCATACTCCATCGTCAACATCCTTTGGGATATTCCTGTGCCCTTTGCTATTCTTTTCGCGGGCTTCTTTTTTACGGTGGAGAATCGGTTTTTTCAACTTCGTTATCTTTTGCATATATTTCGCCATATTCGGGGGTCTATTTCGCAAAAAAGAGAAAAAGCAAACAAGCAAGGAGGACTGCCCTCTGCCATCACCGGAAATATTGCCATTGGCTGTCTGGTAGGAGTTGGCTGTATCGGCGGGGTGGCTACAGCCATCGCCGTCGGCGGTCCGGGAGCGGTATTTTGGATGTGGGTCGCCTCCGCAGTCGGGATGATTATCAAGATGGTAGAAGTCACCTTATCCGTCTACTACAGGACGCGAGACGAGGACGGGCAAATCATCGGGGGTGCGACGGTTTACATCGAGAAAGGCATCGGGAAAGAAATGAATGTAAAAAACTGGATGTTTTTGGTTGTGCTGTTTGTGATCGGCATGAGCGCACCCGTTTTTCTCTCGATCCAAAACTACGTGGCTTCCGTCGCGGTCAGCACTACGTTTCATATGAACATTCTGGTTGTATCCTTTGTGTTTGCACTTTTGGTTTATTTCATCATCGGGCGCGGCATTGCGCATTTGGCAAAGATTTTTTTATACATCGTGCCGTTCATGATTGTTGCTTATCTTGCGTTAGGCTTCCTGATTATTGTGATGAACGTGGAAAAAGTCATCCCGACCCTGGAATTGATTTTTCAGCACGCTTTTTATGGCTCAGCCGCCATCGGTGGTTTCACGGGAGCAACCTTGGCCCAGGTGATTACAATCGGGGTATCCCAGGCCGTGTACACAAGTGAATTTGGCTGGGGTACGACACCGACTGTTCATTCGATGGCCAACGTCGACCATCCGGTCAAGCAAGGGCTGTGGGGCGGTTTTGAGGTGTTTTTTACAAGCATTGTGATTTGTGGCATTACCGCTTTCGTGGTGATTTTGTCTGGTGATTGGGTTTCCGGACAAACGGGGGTTGAGCTGGCTCTGCATTCGTTTGAACAAACATTGGGGTTAGCGGGGAAATACATCGTGACGGTCATCATTTTCCTGTTTGCCCTGACGTCGGCAAGCGGCTGGTATGTAAACAGGGAAATCATAGCTCGACACCTGCTGAATAAAAACAAGGTCGCCAAAAAACATGTACTGAAATATTTGAAGGTGCTTTGCGCACTTCCCGAATTTCTTTTTGTCGTCTATGTCGTCACCTTTCAGTATCCCGACAAGGATGTATGGTTGATGACAGGCATCATGACGGCTGTACCTACCTTTATTAATATATTTTTCCTGCTGGTTCTCAGCCATCAGTTCAAAAAGCTGGTGCAAGATTACAAAGCCAGATATTTGAACATCGGGCAGATTGACGAAGATGTCCGGCTGTTTTACGAAGAAACGGGAAATGGCCACCGCCGCAAAGACAATTGAGGGAGCGATCACATAATTTTTTGATTTTTCTCCAGAATTTTTTCCCTAAAATCAGTCACATAAGATCATCAGATGAAGGAGAAATGGACCGTGACGAAGCCTCTCATTGGTTGTACAACCTATTACGTCAGTGCCTTTGAGGAAAGCAAGCACCGATTTGCGATTGCGCAGGACCACTATACGTCAGCGATAGACGATCCTGAGAGCATTCATCGTGCGGGCGGAATACCTGTACCGATTCCACTCATTGATGATGACAGTTATCTGGATTCGCTGCTGGATCGGCTCGATGGCCTGATGTTTATTGGCGGGAGCGACATTAGCCCCAGCTTTTACGGACAGCCGTATAAAAAAGGGCTTGGTCAGATCAATCCGGCCAGAGACAAGTTTGAATGGAAGCTGCTGGACAAGGCGGTCAAAAGAAAGTTGCCGATATTCGGGATATGTCGCGGACTGCAACTTCTGAATGTGTATTTCGGCGGGACACTTGTGCAAGACATTGAGCGCGGCTACTCCACGGAGATCAACCACGCCGGGTATATCGGGCCAAAATCCAGTATTGCCCACAAGGTAAAGCTGTCAAAAGAGCATATTCTGTATCGTTGCTTTGGCAAGGAAGAGCTGGACGTCAACAGCTTCCATCATCAGGTGATCGATAGACTCGGAGAAGGTCTGGAAGCGATTGCAACCGCAGAGGACGGCATCATTGAGGCGATTGTTCATACCCAGTATCCATTTTTGCTGGCTGTTCAGTGGCATCCCGAGATGATGTTTCAGACAGACGAGGAACAGCTCAAGCTGTTTAAACTGTTCATCGAGTCCGCCAAGCAGAAGCAAACAAATACAGAGAACCTCTGTACCTCCAACCGATAAGAAAATTGGGCGGCAAGACATGTATCCAGGGCGCATTTGTGTTAAAATGAGCCGTAATTGGATGGAGGTATGAAATACATGAGTACATTGCCAAATTGCCCAAAATGTAATTCCGAGTACACGTACGAGGATGGAAGCATGCTGATCTGCCCGGAATGCAGTCATGAGTGGACACTGCAGGCAGAAGCCGAGGACAGCGGTGAAAAAGTCGTCCGGGACGCGAACGGCAACATTCTGCAAGACGGCGATACCGTAACCGTCATCAAGGACCTGAAAGTAAAAGGGAGCTCGTCGGTTTTGAAAATCGGGACGAAGGTAAAAAACATTCGCCTGGTAGACGGCGACCACGATATTGACTGCAAGATCGACGGGTTCGGTGCGATGAAATTGAAGTCGGAGTTTGTGAAAAAGGTGTAAGAACGTCAGGCCAGCTTCTGTAGAGAGGCTGGTTTTTTCTTTTCACATTTTTGCGGTAGCTGCTGACAAACAGCAACTGGAGCCTGGCGTTGAATTTGGCGATTATTGCTTGCTGCAGGTGAAGGCCTTTGATGAAAGTAGGTGCCAAAGCGTGGATTTTCAAGTAAAATGTGGTTATAAAATCCCGCGCATCATCTTGGACTGGTACTCATCCATTTAGAGAACACTGGGCAGTAGTTAATGGTAAATAAAATCAAAAAATAAATCCCTAAAGGGGATGATACCATGTTTATACATCGAACCAAGAAACTGATCGCTGTATCAATAGTCGGTCTTGCCATTTTAGGCGCTGCAAGTTTTTTTGGATATCAAGCGTATGCGAATGATGCATCCAAAACAGAAATGCTTAAGCAAATGGAAGAAGAGTATCAAAAGCTGGCCGAGCAAGATGATCCAAATGCGCCAAGTGAAGAAAGACAAAAAATAAAAGATCTGGGGTGGGAGATAGGCAAGCTGAAAAAAGAGCTGTACCCCGAAAACCCCGAGGATGTATTGGCACGTAAGCTAGCTGGTTTCAAAGAAATGACACTCATTCATGAATCAAGCTACAAAAACAGTGATGCAGATGCAAACGACCCCGAGGTAACGAAAATGTTGGCGCAAATCGAACAGCAGAAACAACTCGTTGCAAAATTTGAAGAGAAATTGGCTTCTTTAAAAAATAGAGCAAAGATGGCAAGGCAGTCTGAAGATGCCAAAGAAGAAGCAGAACAGTTGCTGGCACAATTTCAACAGGAAAAAGAAGCAATCAGTACGCAAAGCGACCAATAAGGCTACATGTACGCGAAAAACAAAGGGCGTTGCTCACCAGGGCAGCGCCCTTTTCATGAGCCGTCCAGGTGGACAGGCAAAACATAAAATGGCAGACAGCGGCTCATGTTACTACTGGCAGCTTCCTTCTCGCTATTTCCCTTTTATGGTAGACTGTCATGGAAGTATCAGATGGCCTTCATTTCTATAAAAAATCAGGTGGTACATGCATGCGTTCCATATGGCAGATTTACAAAACGGACTGGCTGAACATATTCAAAGTACCGACGGGGATTTTCCTCATCGTCGCGATTATCTTGCTTCCATGTCTGTACGATTGGGTCAACATCAAGTCTGTCTGGGACCCGTACGCCAATACGCAAGGCGTAAAAGTGGCGGTAACGAGCGAAGACCAGGGTGCGACGGTCATGGGCAAGCAGATCAACATCGGGGACGAGCTGCTAAAAAGCTTGCAGCATAACGATAAGCTGGGCTGGACCTTCGTGACGAAGGAGGAGGCCGAGCGCGGCGTGGATCGGGGCGACTACTACGCCAGCATCCTGATTCCGGCCGACTTTTCCGAGAAAATAACCGGGATTGTCAACGGCAGGCTGGACAAGCCCGAAGTGATCTATACCGTCAACGAAAAGATCAACGCCGTGGCTCCCAAAATCACCTCTTCCGGCGTCTCCGCTATCGCCAGGCAAATCAACGAAAGCTTCACGAAAGAGGTCAGCGAGACTCTGCTGACAAAGCTGAGGGAAGTCGGTGTGAAACTGGAAGAGCAACTGCCGACCATTCGCCGCATCGAGAGCGGTATTTTTGATTTGGAGAAAAAGCTGCCCGAGATTCACGCAGCGGGGCAAAAGGTGCTGGAGATGGAAAAGAAGCTGCCGGATATTCATGAGAAGGCGCAAATCATTCCGGAAGTGGAAAAGCGGCTCCCGGAAATCAACCGGGCAGCCGATGCGGTGCTGAAAGTCCAGCAAAGCTGGCCGCGAATCAACGAAGCAGCATCGCTCATCATCGGTATGGAAGACAAACTGCCGATCATCGAGCAAGCAGTCGGGCGCATGACCGAGCTCGATCAAAACTTCGGCAAAGTCGCAAGCGCGGTTACTACGGCCACAGAGAAGGCCAATAAGGCACTGGAGATGGTTTCAGCGGCGCAAAACGCCTTGCCGCGCATCGCTGAGCTGACGGACAAAGGGGCTGATTTGGCCGATCAGCTAAATCAGTTTTTTGCCAATCACGACGGGGCCTGGGACACAATCGCGCCGCTGATGAAGCAAAATCTCCTGCTGGCCCAACAGGCAGCCGATGCGCTTGCGCAGCTTACAGACAGGCTTTTGCAGCTGAGTCCGGAGCGCTTGCCGACAGCCGAAGAGGTTCATGCCGTAGAGGACAGGCTGTCCCGAGCGGTGCGCGTGCTGGAGCATACCGCAGCGCTGGTCGATAGACTAAACAGCTACATCCCCGGACAACCGTTGGCTCATTTGTCAGAGCGGCTGCACGGGCTAGAGGACAGGGTGAACCGGCAAATCGATATTTTGGGCACGATTGCAGACGCGCTGGCCAACGGGAAAAAGCCAGCGCGAGACTTGGTCGAGAGCTTGAACGAACTGTCGAAAAACGTGAGCGCGGAGCTTGGCGATATTCTCTCGCGCTACGATAGCGAAATCGTTCCGAAAATCGAAGAAGGCATTGATAAGCTAAAGACGATCACGGGAACGTCCGCCGAGCTTTTGCATACAGCACAGGAAAGGCTCCCGGATATTGAAGCGATTCTCAAAGATACAAAGGCCGGGCTGGAGCTTGGCCTGGCAGAGCTGAAACGAATCGAGCAGGAGCTGCCGCAAATTCAGGCGCGGGTTCACGAGCTGGCGGAAACGCTGCAGGTGAAGTCGGACGCTTTTGCCCAAGCGATTCGCACGGTGGCTCCGTTCTTGAAGGAAAACTTGCCAGCCATCGGGCAAAAGCTCGACCAGGCGGCGGCGTTCATTCGCAACGATTTGCCGCAGGCGGAGGCAGAACTTGTGAAACTGGCTGATTTTGTGCGCAACAAGCTGCCGGAGGTAGAGGAAGGCGTCCACAGAGTGGCGGCGCTCGTCCGCGACGATCTGCCCAAGCTGGAGAGCGCGATTGGACAGGCGGCAGACAAGCTGAGAGAGGTCGAGGCGAACAACAACTTCGCCGATCTCGCCAAGCTTTTGCGCGGGGATATTCAAAAGGAGAGCGAATTTCTCGCCAGCCCGGTGCAGATCAAGGAGAACCGCAAATATCCGATCCCGAACTACGGCTCGGCGATGTCGCCGTTTTACGGTGTCCTGTCGCTATGGGTCGGGGCCACGCTGCTGATTTCCCTGCTCAAGCCGGATGCGGAAAATCCGGACGGCCGCTACAAGCCGTACCAGCTTTATTTGGGGCGTTTGGGCACATTTGTCACGATTGGTCTGCTTCAGGCATTGTGCATTACGCTTGGAGACATTTACATTCTGGAGGCCCATGTCGCGGATAAAGTTCCGTTTGTGCTTTTTGCGATGCTCGTCAGCATGGTCTTCGTCACGATCACGTACACGCTGCTGTCCGTATTCGGCAACGTGGGCAAAGGCATCGCAATCATTTTCATGGTGTTCCAGTTTTCCAGCTCGGGCGGGACATTCCCGATCAGCATGACCGCGCCCTTTTTCCAGGCGTTGAATCCGTTCATGCCGTTCACCTACGCGATCAGCCTGCTGCGGGAGGGCGTAGGCGGGGTGCTGTGGGAGACGGCGATCCGGGATATTCTCTTTCTGTTCGGTTTCATCGGCATCAGCCTGTTCATCGCGCTCGCCTTGAAGCGTCCGTTGAGCGGTCTGATCCGAAAATCGATGGAGAATGCGAAGAAGACGAAAATTATTGGGTAAGCTTGTTGGTGGCGATCACATAAAACAGGGGAGTGTTCCGGCGAACAGATATGTGTCTCGTCGGGACACTTTTTTGCTTTTTTACGAAGGCAGATATAAGCGAAACAGGGGCGGCATTTGTTCATCATATACGCAAAAATTTTATATCCAGTTTTTGTATGATTGTTATATTATGGATGTGTATCTATTTTCTTTCATTGAAAAATGGATGCATGCAAGATTATCCATTCCGGCCATAGAAAAGAGATGAACGATGCGAATTAAAGAGATTGATTATTTGGGGAATGTAAATTTTTTTGTGTAAATGGGTTTTTAACAGGTGAATGGCTACTTCAACGGCTTTACATGGAGGGGCGGGCATGATAGGCTCGTTAGCCATGCGATGCAGTGATTTACAGGCATCGCCCAATCGCAAAGAATCATGCCCGCAGAGGCTCCATGTCAAGCCGCCCCAACAGCCCCTTTATGCAGATAGTTCCCCTTGCAAGCGGTCTCCGAAATGGATGGCCAGTTGCGATATACATTCTTTCCAGCTTCGAAGGGGCATGGTCCATTTCTTTGAAGCCTCCATGGTTGCCAGATAGATGATTTTCCGTAAGGCATCGTCGGTTGGATACGCCGTTTTTGTTTTGGTGACCTTACGAAGTTGCCGATGATACCCCTCAATAATATTCGTTGTATAAATCATCTTACGGATTTCTGGGGGATAGCTGAAATAGGCGGTCAATTCAAGCCAGTTGCTTTCCCAGGAGCGAATAATGATGGGATACTTCTTCCCCCACTTGTCTTTGAACATAGCAAATGCTGATTCGGCCTCTTCCAGCGTAAGAGCTTGATAGACTTTTTTTAAATCTGCCAAAACGGCCTTTTCTTCCTTGAACGGTACATATTTCATCGAGTTGCGAATCTGGTGAATGACGCACAATTGAATCTGGGTTCTTGGGAACGCTGCGTTGATTGCTTCGGAGAAGCCCGCCAGTCCATCCTTGCAGGCAATCAAGATATCTTCTACACCACGACTTTTCAGATCTGTGCACACATTGAGCCAGAAGCTCGCACTTTCGTGCTCGCCGATCCAGATGCCCAAAATGTCCTTATGACCAGACATCGAAATGCCGAGAACGCTGTAAGCTGCTTTGTTGACGATTCGATTTTCTTGACGGACTTTAAAATGGATGGCATCCAGAAACACGATGGGGTAAACCCGATCCAGCGGTCTGCATTGCCATTCTGCCACCATTGGCATAATCTTGTCGGTCACCTTGCTAACCATCGCAGGAGATACATCGATTCCGTACAGATCCTTCATGTGTTCCTCAATGTCTCGTGTAGACATTCCTTTAGCATAGAGTGCGATAATTTGCTCCTCCAAGCCATTTGTGGTAGTTTCATGCTTCTTCACAATGTGAGGTTCAAATTCGCCGTTACGGTCACGAGGCACACGAATTTCTGTGTTCCCGAACTTTGTCTTTAGCGTCTTTTTACTATACCCATTCCGACTATTTCCTGAATGATCCCCATCGGTACTATGTTTGGTATAGCCCAAATGGGCATCCATTTCAGCTTCAAACAACTGCTGGATGGTGTCACGGAACAAATCTTTCAGCATGGTGTGCACGTCTTCGATGGTACGGCAATCCTTCGCTAACTCCTTGATCGTCATGTCTCTTTTGTCTTGCATAAATGATCATCTCCTTAATGGGAAGTTTAACCATTTACACAAAACTTTTTACGCTCTCATTATTTGCGGGCCTTTTGTGCATTTTCGGTTATAGTCATTCATGTAACTGCTGGGTATATCGATCAAGAATCGACTGCTTACGTATTCAATCAGATTGCCCGTTATGCGGTTCCGTTGTTTATTTTACTTTCCGGATTTGGGCTTGGTTTTTCGGAGAGGAAAAAGAACACCACTTATCTCGAGTTTCTAAAGAAAAGGTACAACAAGATACTGCTTCCGTACTTTTTATGGAGCATCTTCTATTTTGTTTTTTCCAATCGATACCGAATTGGCTCCACAGATGCAGATGTTACAGAGCTTTTTTCCTTGTTCATCAAGCAATTATACACTGGAACTGCTTATGTACATCTTTACTTTTTGATTATCATGATTCAGTTGTATCTGGTGTTTCCTGTACTTCAAAAGTGGCTTATAGAAAAGCGGTACCATACGCTTGTTGGCTCATTTTTTATTTCGTTATGCATGCACGCGGCTATATATTTACATGCAGTTGGTGTGATCGTGCTGCCAAGTTTAGGCGTTCCGTATGTCATACTTTCTCCTGTTTGGGTCTTTTATTTTGTGTTAGGGATATACGTCTCTATGGAAAGGGAACGTTTCATAAGATTGACCGAAAAGATAACCTTCGCCCAAATGACATTCGTATGGTTGTTAACGTTCGTGCTGTTACTTTTGGATAGCAAGTATACAAATACTTTTGCTTCTTCTACCAAACCAAGTACGATCCTGTATACGCTGTCGAGTCTCGTGTTCCTTTTTAAAGGACTTCGTTACGTAGCTTACGCCAGGCCTAAGATGTCCGCTCTTTTCCTTTGGTACTCTACCCATTCATTTTTTATTTACTTGATTCATCCACTCATAATCAGTTGGTTGGTATTGGCTTTTCCGTATAATTGGCGTGGTACAATTGGGTTGCTTGAAATCTTTATCAGTACAATGCTCTTGTCAACACTCTTAACCTACATTGGAAGCAAATTCAAACGCATACATATTGTAGGTGGAGTATATACAGGAAATGTAGCCCGTTTAAAATCCGGGGAGATCAAAAGTGGCAATCATGAGAAGTGTTACGGTCGTGAAAGCAAGAATTTCTAATGATAACAAAATAGAGAGCCTGTCGCACAATTAGTTTTGATAGTGCGGCAAAGGCGCTGATACTTGGAAAATTTGAAAGAAAGCGGTCTGGAGGAGAAAGCATGGGCGAGTTGAATGCGTTGTTTCGAAAAAGAATCGGTCTGCCCGAACACGAAGCGATTACGTTTGACAAGCTGGACACTTTGCTGGAAAAGGCGGCACTGCGCATTCCGTTTGAAAACTTGCGCGTGATTGAGGGGAAGACAAAAGCAATCACGAAGGAAAACGTCGTCGACAAAATTTTGCTGCATCAGGAAGGCGGGCTGTGCTACGAACTGAACTCCTTGCTCTACTTTTTCCTGATCGAAAACGGCTTTGACGCCATGCTGACCCGAGGTGTCGTCTATAAACCTGCGGAGCAGCAGTATTTGGCAATCGGCGAGACACACCTGACGATCCTGCTTGCCCACGCGGGGCAGACGTACCTGGTGGATACCGGGTTTGGCGGCAATCTGCCGATGAAGCCTGTTCCGCTCAACGGCGAGGTGGTAAGCTCTTCTAACGGCGAGTTTCGGGTACGCAAGGAAAACAGCGAATACGGCGATCATGTATTCGAGATGAAATTGAAGCACAAGGATACCGACTGGCGTATCGGCTATGCTTTTTATAAAAACAAACCGATCGCAGACCTGTCCGCATGCGACGAGATTCAGACGATCATCGTTTCCCACGAGGAGTCTCCCTTCAACAAAACTCCGCTGCTCACACAGCTTACGGCAAATGGAAGCATCACGCTGACGAATACGTCTTTCACCCAATGGGTCGATGGCGTCGTGACAAAAGAAAGCATCGACAGCGCGAGGTTCAAGGAGCTGGCGAAGCAGTATTTTAACTGGAGAGACTGGGATTCGTACGAGTGAGAAAAAGACAGCGTGAGAGGCTGTGCAGCTTCCTGGACATTCGTTGTTCTGGCAAGCTTGATTTTCTATAATGAAAGTAAAAAACAGGATCGCAAGCAGAAGCGGCGACACCAGCCTGAAGCCAAAAGGAGGCGGACGAATGAACAATGCAGAGAGCCGGGAACGCTGGATGAGCCGCGTGCTGGAAGGCATCGTGGAGACGTCGCGCGATCATTTGCTCATCACCGACCCGGAAGGCTACATTCAACTGGTCGGGGATTCGTCCTACGAGATGTACGGGATCAGCAAAGACGAGCTCTTGGGTAAAAACGTCATCGAGTTGGAAAAAGAAAAAGTATTTTCGCCTTCCGTCACGCGCAAGGTGATGGATACGAAGACGCCGCAGACGATGATGCAGGAAATTCCCGGTGGCCGCAAGCTGATGGTGACGGCCTATCCGTTGTGGAATGCCGATGGCAGCATGCATTCGGTTATCAGCTATTCGCACGATTTGACGGAAATTTTGGAATTGAAGCGGCGCTATGAGAGTCTGACGGAGCAATTGAAGCAGTTTGAATCAGAGATCGAGGAACTGCGCGAGAAAAACCAGGATGGCTTCGTGGCGGTCAGTCAGCCGATGCGCGACATTGACCGCCTCATCAAAAAGGTGGCGATGGTCGACTCCACTGTGCTCATTTTGGGGGAATCAGGGGTCGGCAAAAACGTAATCGCGCGCGAAATTCACCGCAACAGCCGACGTGCAGGCGGACAGTTTGTGGAAATCAACTGCGGGGCGATTCCGGAAGGGCTGCTGGAGTCGGAGCTGTTCGGCTACGAGGCAGGCGCGTTTACGGGGGCAGGCAAGCAGGGCAAGCAAGGGATTATCGAGATGGCGAATCAGGGAACGCTGCTGTTGGATGAGCTGGGGGAACTGCCGCTGACCTTGCAGGCCAAGCTGCTGAAGGTGATTCAGGAAAAACGGCTGCAGCGCGTGGGCAGCATGCAGTACCGGGACGTGGATTTTCGCCTGATTGCCGCGACCAACCGCGACCTGGAGAAGATGGTCAAGGAAGGGAAGTTTCGTCAGGACCTGTATTTCCGGTTGAACGTCGTGCCGATTCATGTGCCCGCCCTGCGCAATCGGCCAGAGGATATCGCCGCGCTGTTGAAGCTCGTTGTGCGCTCGCTCAATGAGCGGTACGGCATGAACAAGCGGCTGGACCCGGCGGCGACACATGCCTTGATGCAGTACGCCTGGCCGGGGAACGTGCGGGAGCTGGAAAACGTGCTGGAGCGGATGGTCGTGACGGCCGACGAAGACGTGATTACGCCGCAGCACCTGCCTGCGGAAATCCGGGCGGTCGGAGAGGACCAGGCAGCGATGGAGCCGGGGGTGACAGCATCTAAAATGTCGCTGCGGGATGCGCTGGAGCAGGTGGAGGAAAAATGGCTGCGCCATGCAGCAGAGCGCTGCCGGACGACAGCGGAGATGGCAGAGTTTTTGGGCATCAGCCAGCCGTCCGTGGTGCGCAAGCTGAAAAAATACCGCATTCGTGCCACTTGATTCAAAAATGAATTTTTAATTCAAAAATGAATCGGCAATATTGGGATATTTGATTCACTTTTGCATAAATGTACACTGTACGCGTTTGGCAAATGCGCTTCCGGCAAGCTTTTTTACTTGGCACGAGTATTGCTACATATCGTCAGCGAAAGCATCACCTTGCTGTTATCCATCTCATACAAGGAGAGATCACGATATGTCCAAACAACGCAAATTCGTCAATGTAGCCGCTGGTGTCCCTGGTCCGAAGGGGGCCGCCCTGATTGAGAAAAGAAAGCAGTACGTGCCAAAAGGCGTCGGGAACAATACCCCGGTTTTTGTAGAGACAGCTTCCGGAGCGCTCGTGACAGACGTAGACGGCAACACGTTCATTGATCTGGCAGGTGCAATCGGTACGCTTAACGCCGGGCACTGTCCGCAGGAAGTCGTCGACGCGGTCAAGGAGCAGCTGGACAAATACATCCATCCTTGCTTCCACGTTGGCATGTACGAGCCGTATGTGGCGCTGGCCGAAAAGCTCGCCGCAATCACCCCAGGCAGCTTCGAAAAGAAAACGATGTTTGCCAACAGCGGAGCAGAAGCGGTGGAAAACGCCGTGAAGATCGCCCGCAAATACACCGGACGTCCCGGCATCGTATCGTTTAGTCGCGGCTTCCATGGTCGCACACTGCTCGGCATGTCGCTAACCTCCAAGGTAAAGCCGTACAAATTCGAGATGGGGCCGTTCGCGCCAGCTACCTACAAGGCGCAATTCCCGTATCCGCTGCACAAGCCGGCTTCCATGACAGAGGATGAGTACGCACAATTTTGCCTGCGCCAATTTGAAGACTTCCTCCTGACAGAAGTCGCGCCGGAAGAAGTAGCGGCTGTCATTATGGAACCGGTTCAGGGCGAAGGCGGCTTCATCGTACCGCCGGTAGCATTCGTACAAGGCGTTTTCCAGATTTGCAAAAAGCACAATATCCTGTTCATTTCCGACGAAATTCAAACAGGCTTCGGCCGGACCGGGGCGATGTTCGCTTCGACCCACTTCGGAATCGAGCCTGATCTCATAACGATGTCGAAGTCGCTTGCGGCTGGCTTGCCCATCTCTGCTGTGACAGGTCGCGCAGAGATCATGGACGCGCCCAATCCGGGGGAAATCGGCGGCACTTACGGCGGAAGCCCGCTCGGATGCGTTGCGGCGCTCGCTGTTATTGAAAAAATGGAGCGCGAAAACTTGCCTGGGCGTGCAAATGAGATTGGCAAGACAATCAAGGCGCATTTCCAGGCGCTGCAAGCCGAGTTCCCTGTCATTGCGGAAGTTCGCGGACTGGGGGCAATGTGTGCGGTAGAGTTCATCGACCCGCAAACGAAACAGCCTGCCAAGGAGCTTGTGGCGGCGTTGACCAAAGGCTGCTACGAGTCTGGCGTCATTGTGCTTTCCGCAGGCGTGCACAGCAACGTGCTGCGTTTCCTGTCGCCGCTGGTCATTACCGACGAGCAGCTGCAAGAAGCGCTGGACATCATGACCGATGTGCTGAAAAGCCAATACGTGACCCACTAATTCATCCGGGAGGTAGGCATGAAAAAGCATCTGTATATCAACGGTCAATGGAAAGAAGCAACAGAATACGCGCCGCTGTACTCGCCCTATTCCGGCGAGCTGCTGGCAGAGGTCGCCCAGGCGAACGAGGCAGATGTCGACGAAGCGATCCGCGCGGCCAGCGCCGCAGCAAAAGTGATGGCGAAGCTGCCGTCGAGCCAGCGGGCGCTGATTTTGGAAAAAGCGGTGGCGATTATGGAAGCGCGCAAGGAGGAGCTGGCAGTTATTCTCGCCAAGGAAGCTGCTAAGCCGCTGCGCACGGGACGGGTCGAGATCGCCCGCACGATTCAGACGTACAAATTCGCGGCAGAGGAAGCCAAGCGGATTCACGGGGAAACCGTACCGCTCGATGCGGCTCCGGGCGGCGAGGGACGACTCGCCTTTACCGTGCGCAAGCCGATTGGCGTGGTCGGGGCGATTACGCCATTCAACTTTCCGTTTAACCTGGTGGCCCACAAAGTAGGCCCGGCGATTGCGGCAGGAAATACGGTCGTGCTGAAGCCAGCCAGTCAGACTCCGCTCAGCTCGCTGGTTTTGGCTGATATTTTTGCCGAGGCGGGGTTGCCAGCCGGAGCGCTGAACATTTTGCCGGGAAAAGGCGCCGTCGTCGGCGAAAAGCTCGTCAGCGACAATCGGATCGCCGCGATTACGTTTACGGGCAGCCCGGCAGTCGGGATTGCCATGAAAAACAAGGCAGGTCTGAAACGCGTGACATTGGAGCTTGGCTCCAACTCCGCGGTCATTATCGACCATAACGTAGAGATCACGCCAGCGTTGGTGGATCGTTGCGTGACAGGGGCGTTCTCCTTTAGCGGCCAGGTGTGCATCTCGCTGCAGCGCGTCTACGTTCACCAGAGCAAGTACGAGGAGTTTTTGGAAAAGTTCAAGGCGGCGACAGAGAAGCTGGTGTTGGGTGATCCGTTGCAGGAAGAAACCGACATGTCCTCCGTCATTTCCGCCAAAGATCATGAGCGGATGGGAGCGTGGGTACAGGAAGCGGTTGACGCCGGAGCGCGCGTCGTGACAGGCGGCAAAGCTGTGAGCGACCGACTTTTTGCTCCTACGATCCTGACCGATGTGAGCAGCCACAGCTCCGTGTCTTGCCAGGAGGTGTTTGGGCCAATCGTTGTCGTCACGCCGTTTGCGACGATGGACGAGGCGATTGCGGCAGTAAACGACTCCCGCTACGGCCTGCAGGCAGGGATTTACACCAACGATATTCACGCAGCCATGCGCGCGGCAGATGAGCTGGAAGTGGGCGGCGTGATGATTAACGACATCCCGACCTTCCGTGTTGACAACATGCCGTACGGCGGCGTGAAGGACAGCGGCTTTGGCCGCGAAGGCATCAAGTACGCTGTCGAAGAGATGACAGAGTTGAAGCTGATTGCGATCAAGCTGTAGTTGTGATGCAGCGCTATGCGAAAAAGGGGCGTCTCAAAAGTCGTGCTTTCGACTTTGAGACGCCCCTGGCTGCTTTGAGCCATTCCGTTCGGGCATACAGAGCGGGCGGCGAATCACCAAGCAGGTTGGCTACTGCAAGTAGTAAACCGCCCGTGAGCCGACAATGGTTTCGACATTTTGCCCGTCAGCAATTTTTTTCTCCACGAACAAAATTCCGGCTTCCTGCAGCCGCACGCGGTTGGCGTTGAAGTGGCGGAAATCGACGACCATCGTCTTGTCTGTGGCTTGGATGTCTTGCAACTGCTGTCGCGCCATGGCATTGATGAATGCTTGCGACAGCAGATGCGCACTGCCAACCAGCAGCATGTTGACGAACAGGACGCCGATCAGAATGGTGCTTCCGCGGCGCAACCAGGTAGAGCGTGTCTCCCAGCCTGCCAATGCCACGATCACGGGAATCAGCCAGAGCTGGGGCACATACCGCGCCCACCAGCTTTCCGGGTTGACGAGCACCGTGACGAGCAGGATGCCGCTCGCGATAAAAAACGGCACGGCTTTCTTCCGCTCCGCGCCAACAAGCAAGCCGAGTGCGAGCAGGAGGGCGATCAGCACAGCTCCCCCGAACCACGGCCCGAAGCCTGCTACGCGGACGTCGGGTGAGACAAATGCTGCCAACTCAGAAAGTGAGACGGTAAAAGGCCATTTCAACGTCGTTTCGTTTGGCCTGGCGATGTTTTCCGACTTGGCGAACAGCGAAATCGCAAGCTTGCTCAGCGAGCCTATGTCTTTGAAATCACGCGGGCTGTTCGAGGTCATAATATCGACCGCTCCCTTGCCCGCCAGCGGATAAAACGGATGCCCTTTGCCAAGCGTGTTGGTGACGTAAGGATTGTAACCCACGACCAGGACGGTGACGACCAGACTCGCCGCGAGCCACGCCAGAAGGCTTTTCCAGCGTTTTTGCCGATCGTAGAAAAAGAAAAGCACAAGCAAGGCACAGCCGAGCAGCACAGCGTACACCAGCGCCGTGAATTTAATCTGGGCCAGGAGCATGAGAGCCGAGCAGAGAGCCAGCACGATCCAGATGTGATAGCGCTTGAGCAGCAAGTACCCGAGCGCGCAGATGATGAGTACGAGCGAGCCAAGCTGTCCGTCAATGTAGTAGGACGTAGCCTGCGTGACGCTGACCGGATTGCCGGCCAAAAGCAGCGCCAGGACGATCCCCAGCCGTTTTTTCGCGGGAAAGGCGACGCGCAGGGCGGCCAGACTGAAGAAAAAGGAAGCGGCGATGAGCAGCAAGTTGAATATTTTCCCGACTTCAATCTGGTCTGTCAGCTTGTACATGACAGCATCCAGCATCCACGGCCCTTTAGCGTAATGATTGATCCAAAGGTGGAACGCAGACAAAATCTCCTTGCTGTCCATTGTCTCGATTGTTTGGGGGAGCGGCTTCGACACGGGCGCATCGTGGACCGGATTCCAGCCGTTTTTCAGCAAAATGATCGCTTCCTGATGATAGGTTTGCCCGTCAAAGGAAAGGTCGAACGTATTGGCGCTGATGACCCAGCTGCTTCCGACGACGAGCCCGAGTCCCGCGAGCAGGGCGAGCAGCCAGATACGACGGTGCCGCCGCACAAATACGGCGATCATGGCGAGCATGCAGGTCAAAGCGACGAAGACAGCAAGCCAGAAGCTGAATGCAGTGACCGGGATGCCCAACAAAAAGTAAATCGAGGTGCAAAGCATGATTGCGGTCATAAAAAACAGCAAAGTAGCCCCGAGCAAAAACGAATACGTTGCAGTACGGTTATTCATCTGTATGTCTCCTGTTTTGCAATCTACGAAAGGACAGGGAAGGCACCAGCCAACAGGTGCAACAGCGTGGCGAGCATGATTCCCAGCACCAGCCCTCCGGCAATTTCCCATCTGGTATGGCCCATGCTCTCGCGCAGCGGTGTGGGCAAGGGCTTGTCAGGGTGCTCCTTTGCCAGCTCGTTGAGTGCGGCGGCGTGCTTGCCTACAGCTCGGCGCAGCCCTGTGGCGTCAATGATGACAATAAACGTCACCGCCACCCCCAGACCGAAAACAGGATGAGTGAAGCCCTCCTGCAAGCCGATCAAAAACACGGTAGTGACCATGACGGTCGTGTGCGTGCTGGGAAAGCCGCCGTTTCCGACCATCCTTTTCGCTTCCGGTCCAAAGCGAAGGTAGTTGATGAGAAATTTGGTTACTCCAGACACAAACCAGCCAATAAATGGCGCGATGGCATACAACATGGGCAAGCTCCTCTTTCATGGTGATTACGATTGGGAAATGACAACCACGCCAACGACGATGATCGCAAGCCCGACGATACGTGTGAGCGAAAGCGGCTCGTGAAAGATCAAAAAGGACAGTCCCGCTACCAGCACGTACCCGAGAGCCGCCATCGGATACGCGTAGGAAAGCTGCACCTTTTCCAGCGCAGCGATCCAGATGAACGCAGACAGCCCGTAAAGCGCAAGCCCCACCATGATCGGCAGGTTGGTGAAATAATGCAGAAACTTCAACAGCAGCATGTCATTGCTGCTGGACAGCGAAGACGCCCCCATTTTCATGGCAATCTGACCGCATGCGCCAAGCAGCACCGAGATGAGAATCAGAACGATAGATGGCATAAGGTGATCCACAACCTGTCTGTGTAATTAAAATTCAAAGGTGTAAATGATGCCCGCTACGGTGATGGCGTAGAGGACGACGGTGATGAGAATCGGCTTGTCCTGCACCAGCACTTTTTCCGGACTGCCGCCTTTGTCGGTAATCGTAATCAGGTACAGGTAGCGGAAAATGCCGAAAATCACAAACGGGATCGTCCACATCAGATGAATCGTGCGTCCCGAAGTAAAGGTGAACAAGCTGTAGCTGATAATCGTCGCCGTAGTGACAATCGTATTCAACTGATTCAACAATTCGGACGAATAGCTGTCCAATACTTTGCGATGCGTCCCTTTGTCTGCTTGCAGCAGCAGCAGCTCATGACGGCGCTTGCTGATCGCCAAAAACAGGGCAAGCAGCATGGTGCAGAGCAAAAACCACGGCGTGAACGGCGTGTTAATCATCAGGCTGCCGCCGATCGCCCGCAGGACAAAGCCTGCGGAAATAATCATCACGTCGAGAATGACGACGTGCTTGAGCTTGAGCGAATAGGCGACATTGAGCACAAAATAAACAGCGAGGACAACTCCGAACAACCGATCAAAGTAAAAAGCGGAAAAAAGCGAGCCAGCCAACAGCAACGCACCAAACGTCAGGGCGAGCGCAGGCGGCAGGGCGCCGGAGGCCATGGGCCGAAATTGCTTTTCCGGGTGGTTCCGGTCGTTTTTGATGTCCACGAAGTCGTTCAGGATGTAGACGCAGCCGGATACGAAGCAGAACAACAAAAACGCGAACAGCGATTTGCTAATGACATCGGTACTCACTTTGTGCAAGGAAAACAGCAGTGCCGCGAAGACGAGCAAATTTTTCGTCCACTGGTGCGGCCGCAATTGAAGAATCAGCAGACGGACGATATTTTGCCGGACGCGGGGAGCCGTTTTCACGTCAACTTTTACAGAATTAGATGTTACCTCCATGTTTCTCTCCAATCCAAAAATATTTCTATCCTCCTAATGACGAAAAATGTAAATGGAAGGTTACACCTATTGTATATGATGTTCCTTTTTCATCAAAATTTGTAATAATTGAATATATTTTGTCGATTAGGTAAAGGTCTGGATTTTTCGGTTGGAGACGGCGGGGCAAATCAAAAACGCAGCTTCTGGCAGAGTGTAGTGCCAGAAAGCTGCGTTTGTCCTTCCGTTCGGCCAGTTTACGCGTTGACCGCTTTGGTTGGCCGTTTCCACGAGTAAATCGACAGGTTAAGCAAAATGACGGCCAGGATGGCAAGTTGCGGAATCGTCGTCTCCCAGTTCGCATAAATGCCAAGGTCCGGCAGGTGGAGCAGGAAGTCCTCGCCGTGCGCAGGCAGAGTGCCTGTGACCTGCAGCGCGTGGATGCTGACCCCGATAAACTTGAAGGCCATATAGTAAAGCAGCAGGCTGGCGACGAGAAAGAACGGACGGACCGGAATCCGCGCACTAAGCCGGATGAAGCCGAAGCTGATGACGGCGAGCACGACGAGCGCTCCGACGATGCCGAGCATCAGGTCGGTGATGGAAATCGTCGCGGCCATCCCCATGTAAAAAATGATCGTTTCTGCGCCTTCGCGGACGACAGCGAGAAACGCGGTGAAGGCAAGCGACCAGAGCGCGCCTTTTGCCAGCGAGGTGCCGATTGATTTTTGCACAAAATCGTTCCACGCCTGCAAGTTCGACTTTTTATGCAGCCAGGCGCCGATGGTCAGCATGAAGAATACGGCAATCAGTCCGGTAATGCCTTCGATTGTCTCGCGGGAGCTGCCTGTCGCGAGGTTGGAAAAGACGATGCTGAGCACGACGGCGAGGATTGCCGAAGCCGCTACTCCGAGCGCCGCGCCAGACCAGATCCATTTGCGCTTGTCCGCATTTCCCGATTTTTGCAGGAAGGTAAGCAGCGACACGATAATCAGAATCGCTTCCAATCCTTCGCGGAACAAAATCAGTCCCGCATCCCAGGCGGTGTAGGAGGAAGCGGTGGCAAACGGCTCCAGCTCTGCCTTCATCTCGGCGAGCAGGGCGGCTGCTTTGTCCCACTGTGGCGGACTGGACAAGATCAGCGTCGGTACGGCGACCATTTTGGCTTCGATGCTGCTGTAGGTCGCGGGCGATTTGGTCATGACCACGCCTTCCACCAGAGGCCATGTGGCGATGAAGTTGTCCATCTTTCCGGCCGCTTCTTCCGCGTTTTGGCTGGCGATGTCCGCCTCCACAGAGGTAATGAGTTCCAGCAGGGAGGAAATGGACGGCTGCTCTGCCGAGCCTGCCGCCCCCGCAGCCTGCTGTCCGCCTTTTCCCGCCACGTAGTCTTGAACCGCCTGCAGCAGTGTTTGCAGTTTTTCCGTACTTTTTTGCGGATGGGGCGGCTCGGTGTTCAGGGCGATGCGTGCGCCGCTTATTTTCACTTCCATATCGCCGTAAATAACGGCGTTTTCCGAGCGAACGAGGCTTTCGGCCTTGTACCAGCCTTCAACGAAGCTGTTGTACTGCTGCTTGGCTTGTGTCCAGTCGCTTTTTTCGACAGCAGCCAGGCTTTTTTCCAGAAAAGGCAGCAGGGCAGCGATTTGCTTGTGCGCCTTTTCTTTTGGCTGTGCGGGTGCTTCCTGGGCCGTGACGTAGCGATCGGCAGCTTTGGCAAGGTTGGAAATGGCTGCGGCTGCGTCCTCCGGCTTCGCTTGTGCTTCAGCGAGAGCTTGTTCTGCTTGCGCGATGGCCGCCGACAGTGTCTGCGCGTCTGCGGAAGGATCCGCTGCGTTCGCAGCCCAGATCGTCTTCATGCTGGCAACGGCTTTTGTCGCTTCGTCCCAGTTTTTGTCGCCGCTGCTGATGAGCGCGTCGCTGGAGAGAGCGATCAACTGTTTGAGCTGTTCGGAAGCAAGCGGCGCTGCGAAGGCAGCCGACAGCCCGGAGAAAAGCAGCAGCAGGCAGAGGAAAAGAGAAAAAAGGTATCGTTTCAAAGGGTTCACTCCATCCTTGCTAGTTGGTTAAAACAGTGTGTCTCCGATGTAGCCGCCTTCGCTTGCCCCCGGCAGACAGGCGTACAGGCCGCTGCCGACGTGGGTGATGTATTCGTTGAGCAAATCGACAGATGCGAGCTTTTGCTGCATCGGGATAAACTGCTTGCGCGGGTCACGGTTGAAGCAGATGAACAGCAGTCCGGCGTCCAACTGCCCGGTTCGCGCATCCAGTCCGCTCGAATAAGAGTAGCCGCGGCGCAGTATTTTGACTTTGCCCCCCATGTGGGCGAGAGCGACGTGGGAGTTGGCCGGAATGACCGGATTGCCGTTAGCATCCTTGCGATCCAGCTCCAGATCGTCGAACTCGTTTGTCTTTCCGAGCGGCGCACCGGAGTCGCGGTGTCGGCCAAACGTATTTTCCTGGTCGTCCAGGGCAGAGCGGTCCCAGACTTCGATTCGCATGCGGATTCTGCGCATGACCATGTAGCTGCCACGAGCCATCCAGGCAGGCTCGTCCGAAGGCTGCACCCAGACGACTTCATCGGCTACAGCCGGGTCGCTGACCTGCGGGTTGTTAGTGCCGTCCTTGAAGCCCATCAGATTTCGGGGCGTGGAACCCTTTGGATCGGCCGCGCCTGTGCGCTGGAAGCCTTCCTGAACCCAGTGGAGGACCGCTTTGCCGCGCGCGATGCGGGCCAGGTTGCGCAACGCGTGAAAAGCCACCTGCGGATCGTTGGCGCATACCTGGACGACGATGTCGCCGTCAGACCATTCCTTGCGTATTTCGTCACTGTTGAAGCGGGGCAGGTCGACGAGAGCGGCAGGGCGTTTGCCAGCCAGTCCGAAGCGTCCGTCGAAAAAGGAAGCGCCGAGTCCAAACGTAATCGTCAGGCGCATCGGATTCAGCCCCGCGCTCTCACCTGTATCGGCAGGCGGGAGGTGAGGGCTGCCGCTTTCCTCGTCCACGGTTTGTCCGGCAGTCAAACGGGCTGCAGCGGCGGTCCAGCTCTGGAACAGCTTGCGCACATCGTCAAGCGAGGTCGTCGTTAAATCAAAAGCACCCATGCAGATAAAATCCTGCATAGGTGTAATGATCCCGGCCTGATGCTTGCCGTAAAAAGGAATGATGCCGTCGGCAGGCACAGGCGTTGCAGCGGCTTTTTCGCTGGTGGAAGCGGACGGCAGCAGCGATTTCATGCCAGTAGCGCCGAGAATCAGCCCGAGTCCGCCGACACCTGCCAGCTTTAGCGCCTCGCGACGTGTCAGCTTCGTGTTGTCGCTTGCGGGATGCTTGTTTTCCATCAGGTTAGCCTCCAATGATCGTGCCCATTTTGGAGAGTGGTTCAGCCAGGGCATCGAGAGACTGGCTCAGTTTTTTCACCTGGTCTTCCTTCAATTCGGTGTACAGCACGTAGCCGTTGCCCTTGCGGTAAGGCGCGAGCGCCGCGTCAAGCTCGGCAAAACGGGTTTCGATCTCTTTGGACAACGCTTCGTCCTTGGCGTCGAGAGCAGGCTTGAGCACTTTGAAAATTTCGTGTGCGCCTTCTACGTTTGCGGCGAAATCGTACAGGTCGGTATGGGAGTAGCGCTCTTCCTCGCCTGTCACCTTGCTGGTCGAAACTTCGTTCAAAAGCTCTACTGCGCCTGTTACGAGCATTTTCACGTCGATTTCCACGCTCTCGACCTTTACGCGCAGTTGTTTGACGTCTTGCAGAAGCTGGTCTGCCACCGGGCCTTGGTCAGCGACGGACTTGGTTTCCCAGAGCGCTTTTTCCAATTTGTGATAGCCGCGCCATTCGTTATCGGGTACATCGCCTTCGCGGGCATCAATCCACGGGTCGAAGTCGCCGAGTGATTCAGCGATCGGCTCGATTCGTTCAAAGTAGGCGCGAGCCGGCGCGTACTCGCTTTTCGCTTTTTCCATGTCGCCAGCCTTGACGGCGGCCGTAAAGCTTTCCGTCGCTTTTACCAGCTGATCTGTCTGTTCAATGACCCATTTGCGGTAGGCGTCGATTGGAGCCTGCAGGTCTACGGCAGCGGTGTTCGCGGTGGTTTCGGCTGCCGCTGGCTTGTCCGGTTGGGTGGCCTCAGGCTTTTTCTCTTCCTTTGCCGTTTCCGTGTTGCCGCAAGCAGACAGCAAGAGAGAAGATCCGAGCACAACGGCGGACAGCGGATAACCCCATTTTTTCATCATGTAAAAACACATCCCCTTACTTACCATATAAGTAGATTCTTATTAGCTGATAATAAAAATCATTATCATTCAAAAAGAATGTAAACCTTTCTTTTGCGATTTGCAATCTATTTTTGAAGCTTTGCCGCTGGTTTATTTTGCACGCGGGGCAGGGGCGAACGGAAAAAGGCTGTCCAATCGAACCAGTAGCGATCTGCATCGAAACAGCCAGGGTCACGTCAGGTGGCGCTGGCTGTTGTTCACAAAGATGGCACGAGGTTTTACAGTTATGTGGCGAAACGCCCCGGAGATTGGTAATGAAGGTTGGGGAAAATTATAATGAAGCTACATACACAGTGGGCAAGCGCCTTTTCAGCGGGAAAGAGGGTACTATGGAACCAAATCAATTGATGGAAGCAGCTTATCGCTTTATTCGCACCTGCTACAGCGAGCTGAACAAAACTGCAGCCGAGACAGAGCAGCGTTTGCAAGAAGTCCGGTACCAGATCGAGTCACAAGGCTATTACGAGCACACAGAGGAAGAACTGCTCCACGGGGCGAGGATGGCCTGGCGCAACAGCAATCGATGCATCGGGCGTTTTTTCTGGGAATCGCTCATTGTGCTGGACGAGCGCGGTGTGCAGACAGAGGAGGAGATGGCTCAGGCGTTGTTGCGGCACATTGAGTTTGCGACGAATGGCGGGAAAGTGCGTCCGACCATTACCGTTTTCGCCCCTGCCATACCGGGGCGGCCGCAGATGCGCATCTGGAACCATCAGTTAATTCGCTACGCCGGGTACGAGACGGAGTACGGCATCCTGGGCGATCCGGCTTCACTTGAGCTGACGAAGCTCTGCTTGAGCCTGGGGTGGCAAGGGGCGGGCACGCCCTACGACATCTTGCCGCTCGTCGTGCAAATCGGGGAGCGCAAGCCGCAATTTTTCGAGATACCACGGGAGCTGGTCATCGAAGTGCCGATCACGCACCCGGAAATCGCGGGCTTCGCAGACCTTGGCCTGCAATGGTACGGCGTGCCAATCGTCGCGGACATGCGCCTGGAAATCGGCGGCCTGGATTATGTGGCGGCTCCTTTTAACGGGTGGTACATGGGGACTGAGATCGGAGCGCGCAATCTGGCAGACGAACAGCGCTACAACATGCTGCCAAAAGTCGCGGAGGTCATGGGCCTGGACACGAGCCGGGAAGCGACGCTCTGGAAAGACAAGGCACTGGTGGAGCTGAACGTGGCCGTGCTGCATTCCTTCAAGGAAAAAGGCGTTTCGATTGTCGACCATCACACAGCCAGTCAACAGTTCAAACGCTTTGAGGAAAGAGAAGCCAAAAGTGGCCGGAAGATTACAGGGGACTGGACGTGGCTGATTCCGCCGATTTCTCCTGCGGCTACACACATTTTTCACAGGATGTACGACAACAAGATGGAGTCGCCGAACTTCCATTATCAGGCGAAGCCGGATTTGCCCCAAACATAGGGAAAAAAGCAAGGGAAATGTCGCAGACGCTGGTTTGCGGCATTTTTTTTTGTAGAAAAGAGAGCTTTGCGAGGATGGACAAGGCAGGGGCGAAAAAGCTGGCTCGGTAAACCGTCATTTTCTTGGACAGAATGGGTGGCGAAAACGGGAATTTGTGATAAAATTAGTCGATAATGATTATCATTATTAAGGGATGTGGGGGAGATTCATTTTGCACCAGACAGGAGCTTTCAGAGTCATCTTACTGGCAGTTATGCTGGTTCTCGTCGGGGCTTTGGCGGCATGCGGACAAGCTCCGGCCAATAATGCCGCCCAACCGGCGCAAGAGCAATCGGCTGCTCCAGCCCAAACCGAGAGCAGCGACGAATTTATCACCTATCAGGCCGTTAACGGAGAGGTGAAAATTCCGAAAGACCTAAAACGAGTGGTCGTGCTGGCAGACAGCTACGTCGGCGATTTTCTCGCTTTGGGCATCAAGCCGATCGGGATTACCGATCATGTAATGAAGAACCCGTACATGAAAGGCAAGCTGGACGGCATTGAAAGCGTTGGCGACGGCTCTTCCGTGGAGAAGGTGCTCTCGATGAATCCAGACTTGATCGTTGTGTTCGATGGTGACAAAAATCTCGCGGAATTCTCCAAAATCGCGCCGACTGTTGCGATTCCGTACGGCAAGAAAACATTCCGTGAGCAATTGTTGGAGTTTGGCAAAATGACGGGCAGGGAAGACAAAGCCAAAGAGTGGATTGCTGCCTGGGACAAAAAGATCGCTGAGGTGAAGCCAAAAGTACAGGCGGCAGTAGGGGACAAAACCGTTGCCATTTTGCAGCCTTACGCCAAAGGCATTTACGCATTCGGGCACAACTACGGCCGCGGCGGCGAAATCATTTACGGCGAATTTCAGTTGAAGGCGCCTGCTGCTCTGCAAAAGGCTGCCATCGACAGCGGCACCGGCTGGGCGCAAGTCTCGCTGGAAACATTGCCGGACTTCGCTGGCGATTACATTTTCACAAGCGCCTGGAGCGGCGATGATGCCGATCCGGAGAGTGTGTACGGCTCCGCAGTCTGGAAGGGACTTCCGGCCGTGAAAAACAACAAGGTGTTCCGCATCGACCGCGACGGCTCTTACTTTAACGATCCGGTCTCCCTGGAGGCCCAGCTCGATTTCATTGTAGAAAAACTGACGCAAAACTAAGCTCATGCAAGGGAAAACCCCCGAGCAAAACGGCGATTGTACGCTGCTTTTGGCTCGGGGGTTTTTGCTGTTGCCTAACGGCTGTAGTAGCTGCTGAGTGCTTGCAGCAGGCCCAGCGGGTTTTTGCGCAAATCTTTGGCGCTGAAAAAGACGCTGCCCTGGACTTCAGGGATCGTCGCATTGAAATTCAGTTGATTGATAATTTCCTGAGAACTTTGCCACCCTGCTTCGGCTGTGCCTAGCTTGTAAGGCGAATGGCCGATGAACAGTTTGACGTTGGTGCCGCGCACCTCGTTGGCCCACCAGGTAACGAGCTTGTCGTACTGGGCAGGGGCAAAGGAGAGACTCCAGTAAATTTGCGGAGTGACATAGTCCATCCAGCCTTGCTTGATCCAGGTGCGGACGTCGGCGTACATATGGTCGTAAGCCGTTACGCCTGCTTTTGTATCAGACCCGGTCGGATCGACGGCGATGTTGCGCCAGACGCCAAACGGGCTGATGCCGAACTGGACATGCGGCTTGGCGCTTTTGATCGCCTGGTTGAGCTGCTGCACGAACTGGTTGATATTGTCGCGTCGCCAGTCTGCTTTTGTTGCGATTTTTTTGCTGTTGTAGCTTTTGAAGGTCGCATCGTCGTTAAAGGTGCCGTTGGACGGATAGAAGTAATCGTCCAGATGTACGCCGTCGATGTCGTAGCGCTGCACGACTTCCATGATCTCGGCAATGATTTGCTGGCGGGCTTGTGGGATGCCCGGATTGATGTACAGCTTGTTGCTGGAATTGACGATCCATTCCGGATGTTTTTTCACGACGTGATTGGCCGCCAGTTGGTCTGTTTTCGCATCCACGTTGGCGCGGAACGGATTGAACCAGGCGTGGAACTGCATGCCGCGTCGGTGTGTTTCCGCGACCATGAAGGCGAGCGGGTCGTAGCCGGGATTTTTTCCCTGGGTGCCCGTCAAATATTTGGACCACGGCACGAGCGAGGAAGGGTACAAGGCGTCTGCCGAAGGGCGCACCTGCACGAACACGGCATTCATGCCCATCGCTTGCAGCTCGTCCAAAAGCTGTATGTATTCCTGCTGCTGTTTGGCCTGGTTGCCGTAGGAGCCGGTCGAAGGCCAGTCCAGATTGTACACGGTCGATACCCATACGCCGCGCAGCGAACCGTTGCTGGAAACGGGAGCTGTTGGCACAGCAGGCAGCGAGCTGCTGTTTTCACCCGGAATGTCCTGTGGAGGCGGTGTGACGGCTACGGGGCTTCCCGTCGACAGCGTGATCGTTCTCGTTTCCTGTGTCCAGCCCACTTGCAGGCCAAGCTGCTCGGAAACAAATCGCAGCGGAACCATGACCCGGCCTTGCTTGTTCTGAACAGAAGCATCGAGCGGCACGGTGCTGTCGTTTACGAGCGCGTAAGACTGGTTCACCGTCATGGACAGCACGGTATCGTCTTTCAAGATGGTAGCCGTCTGCAAGTTTTGATCCCAGTACACTTCTGCACCGAGATTTTCGCTGATGACCCGAAGCGGGACCATCGTGACATTGACTTTGGGGATGATGTACGGAGCGACGTCGCTTCTGACTTGTTGCCCGTCCAGAAAGATGCTGATCGCAGGAGTTGTCTGCGCAGCCTGCACAGATGTCCCCATCGCTGGCATGCACAGCACGAACATCAGCAACAGCATAAACCACTTGTGTAACTTCATTTTGGGAATCCTCCGACACGTATTATTTGCTGCAAAACTCTCGCTAATCGTTAGACGTCTTATTATATCGTTTGTTACGGCGGCGTGGGAGGAGAATGGACACGATTTTCGTTCATTTGAACAAAAAAGGTTAATTGGAACCACACAAGCCGACGGGGAATAGGCAAAGACATAGGCCATTTTCAGGGAGAGGAATTGCTGTATGAGTTCTTTTCTGCAAAAGGTGCCGATTGTGTTTGTACCGGGGCTGTTTGGGTCGATGAACGATCAGATTATACCGGGGACGGGGGAATGGAGTTTTGGTCTTGCGCGAACCGCATACGAGCCGTTTGTTCGCATGCTGGAAAAGATGGGGTACCGACGGAATGAACTGTTGTTCATCGCTTTTTATGACTGGCGCAGGCCGATTGGCATTTCCGCGGAGCAGTTTCTCGTGCCCGTCATTCAATGGGCGAAGCAGGTGACGGGTGCAAGCCGTGTCAATCTCGTCTGCCACAGCATGGGCGGTCTGGTAGCCAGAGCGTATGTGCAAGGCGATTCGTACCAAAACGACGTGGACCAACTGCTTGTTTTTGCCACGCCGAACGCAGGCTCGCCGATCAGCTACTGCTACTGGGCAGGCGGGAAGCTCCCGCGCTCGGTTCCGGGCAAAAGAAATGTGTTGGAAATTTACATGAATGTATACCTCGCCTATTTGGAGCAGGGTAGGCCGTTCAAGCGCGTCCAGGCGATCCAGAGACATTTTCCAAGCCTGCTTGACCTGGTGCCGGCCGCTGACTACGGCGATTACTTGCTGGAGAAGAAAGACGGGACGGAGAGCTTTGTTCCATACAGCAGCATGGTCGTCAAAAATCATTATATGGATCTGCTCAACAGCACGATGTCGCTGATTTACGAGCGCAACATCCGCGTCACGGTCGTGGCGGGGATTGGGCAGGAAACGATTCATTACTTGCGCACAGTGCCATCGCTTTCCCCGACCAAATGGGTCGACGGGAGAGTCGTGGGCTCGATCAGCAGTACGGCGGGCGACGGCAGCGTCATGGCGAAAAGTGTATTTGCACTGGAAGGTGATAAATATTACGTGGCGGCAACTCATTTGGATATTTTGTACAAGAGCGAGCCGCTGCTGAGACGGCTTCTCGGATCGTGAGGCGAATGCGACGATTGCTTTCGGATAAAAAAAGAGGACTGGGCCATAGAAAAACTGCACCTCCCATTGTTCGTGGTGTCTAACAATGGGGGTGCAGTTCGCTTGGCGTTTTGGCTGACAGTTGCTGTCACTGCTCGCTTGCGTCAGCCAAAACGGTCAGGTTTGCTTGGTTACACCGCTTTTTTTCTTCGGTACAGCATGATGGCAAGTCCGGTCAAAATGGAAGCCACGCCAGCAAACAGAGAGCCGGTCGGAGCTTCTTCTCCGGTTTGCGGCAGTACGTTTCCGCTTGGGAAGGCTTCGTCTGCATGATTTTGTACGCGGGCGTTATTCGCTGCGACGGATTCGTCCGGTTGGCCGGAGTTTCCGGGAGCTGTCGGTTGCCCGGCGTTGTTTGCTTTCCCATGGTTGGTTGGCTGGGCAGACGAATCAGGCTCCTCGGAAGTGCCGGACTGCCCGGAAGTGCCGGGTTGCTCGGAAGTACCGGGTTGTTCAGGAGTGCCGGGGTGTCCTGGAGTGCCGGGCTGCTCAGGGGTGCCGGGCTGTTCAGGAGTACCAGGCTTATCCGGTTTATCCGGTTTCTCGGGCTTGTCTGGTTTATCTGGCTTATCCGGCTTATCCGGTTTGTCCGGCTTATCCGGTTTGTCGGGTTTTTCCGGTTTGTCCGGATCGGGCCCAGTACCGCCGCCACCTGTTTTTTCCTCGTTTTCCGCGACAACTTCCACATGCTCACCGCGAGCTTGCCCTTCTGGAATGACGAACGCAATCGGCGTACTGTCCTTCACATAGCCAGCCGGAGCTGCCGTCTCGACAAACTGGTATTTCCCAGGATGGAGGTTCTCGACAATCAGCTCGCCGCTGTCATTGGTTGTCAGCCCTTTCAGTTCTCGTCCGTCCTTGTCCATAACGGTTTGCCCATTCTCATCTTCCAGGGTGAAAACAGCTCCCTGCAGCTTGCGGTGTGGACTGCCTGCCTTGATCTTGGTCAGCTTGACCGAGCCTGTTGGCAGCAGTTTGTTGGTCAGTGAAAGCGACAGTGTGCCTTCGTTCATCAGCTCGAACTCCAATGGAGCGGCCAGTTGGTAATCGGGCAGCGCCTTGGTTTCGACGAACTTGTACGTGCCTTGTAGCAGGTTGTTCACGCGAATTTTGCCTGCCGAATCGGTCGTCAAGCCACTGTGCACCACTTTGCCGTCTGCGTCAAGAAGATCGAAGACGACGCCGGACAAAGGCGCTTTTGTATCGTGATCGACTTTCAGCAGTTCAACGGAGCCGATGATTGGGCTGCTTGTTGCCACTTTGTTTTCCACGACCACTTCCACGTGCTTGCCGTGTACCTGATTTCGCTGAATTTCAAAAGCAATCGGCTTGCCAGCTTTTACATAGCCAGCCGGGGCTTTTGTCTCGACAAACTGGTACTTTCCAGGATTGAGGTTCTCGACGATCAGCTCGCCGTTGTCATCGGTGGTCAAGCCTTTCAGTTCCTGTCCGTCTTTGTCCTTGACGGTTTGCCCGTTCTCATCCACCAGGGTGAAAACGGCTCCTTTCAGCTTGTGATTCGGGTACCCTTCCCTGATCTTGGTCAGTTTGACCGAGCCGGGAATCAGCTTGTTGGTCAATGTAAGCGACAGCGTGCCTTCGTCGATCAGCTCAAAGGTCAGCGGGGCGGCCAGTTGATAATCGGCCAGCGCTTTTGTCTCGACAAACTGATATGTGCCGGACTTGAGGTTCTCGACACGGAGCTTGCCGTCCGTATCGGTTGTCAGGTTGCTGTGCAGCACATTGCCGTCTGCGTCAAGCAGGTCGAAGGTGACGCCCGCAAGAGGCTCCTTCGTGTAATGGTCTACTTTCACAAGCTCCACTGCGCCAACATTTTTCTCGTTTTTCATGGTGAGCTTTACGATTTCGGTCTGGTTGGCGACGATCGTGAACGGCTGCGGAGCCGGATTGAGTTTATACCCCTTCGGCGCCTTTGTCTCTACCAGCTGATAGTTGCCCGGTGGCAGATCGCCTTTGTACAGCTTCCCGTCCGCACCTGTGGTCAGTTCAGCAACGTCTTCGAATGTTCCGCTGTTGTCAAACTGGAGCAGGAAAACGGCCCCTTCCAGCAGCTTGGCCGGATTTTCGGAGTCCACCTTCACCAGTTCAAAGCCTTGCCGCAGCAGTTTGTTTTCTACGGTCAGCTCAAGCGTGTACGGAACGGTTGGATCGGCGTTGTCAGGCGCTTTCAGGATGATTTCCTTGCCGATGCGGTAGTCATCCGGGATGACGTAGCCATTTGGCGCGGACAGTTCTTTCAGCTTGTAGGTCTTGTATTTGTAGTTTTGGAAAAGCGCAACACCGTCGGCATCTGTCACGATTTTTTCCAGCAGGGTCGTCCCGGATTTGTCATACAGTCCGAACTCTGCTCCCGCCAAAGGCTGCTTGGTCTCAGCGTCTATTTTGATAACCTGGAGGTGGCCTTTACCCGGTGTGCTCGCGCCGCCCCCTGCCCCGGACAGGCTGACCTTGATGCCTTCGTTTCCGTTCTCGTCAACTCCGACAACGGTTTTTCCGGCGAACGAGGCCGCATTGTCGAGGATTTCCCCATGATCCGCATTGATAAAGGACTGGTACTCCAAAATGTAGGCTGTTCGCAACTCATTCTTGAAGGTGATGGAAAAGGTGTTGCCATTGATGTGAAGCGTGTAGTCGTCCGGGTTCAGCTCGTCGGCCTTGGACAGCCCCCCGTTGGCGGCAACGTTTGTCGCATAGAGCTTCAAGGAATCCTTGAGCAAAAGCTGATTGCCCGACAAGGTATCGGTCAAGGTAGCGCCCGCTGCAATATACGACTGACCAGGGTTGACGAGGATGGTCCAGAAAACGTACTCGGATTCTGCACCAGTCCCTTGCCGTCCCGTTTTCAGCAAATATTTTCCGCCGTATGCCGGCTTGACGACAGCTGTGCCTGTAAAGAGCGGAGGGGCAGTGAGATCGCTGTCATGCAATGTCGCATGGTTTGTGTATTCGGACAGGACAGGGAGATTTTCCAGGCTTGTCCTGTACGTAATCCGGACAGCGAAATCAATGTTGCCAAGGTGAGCTTCAAAGCCGTCATTGCCGTTTTCTGTTAGCTTCTGAAAATTGGAAAACGGGATTTCCTCGTCGACAACTTCTACACCGTTTGCGTCGCCTGTCAGCTTCAGCTTGTACACCTTCAGAGAGCCATCCACGAAGGTCTGCTCGCCACTGTAAAAATCGCGGATAATCGCATTGGCAATTTCGTGGAGGTTGTAGTTCACATCAATCGTCCAGGTGATTTCTTTCGTTTTGGCGTTGTACACGCCTGTTTTGTTTCCGTTGTTTGCGGTGTAGTGATCCGGCGTAACGGTAGCGGATTTGCTGATCGGTGTCTGCGGCGTACCGTTTTCGCTCCAGGTCAGGGTCGCCTTGTTTTTGTAAACGCTTGGACGGTCTTTGGAGGTAGGGTCAAACCTTGTTTCGTAGGTGATGACATGGCTTTTCGTCAGCTTGTTCAAAAACGTGATGGTAAAGCCTTCCGAAAAGTCGGGGTTTGCCTCTAGCCTGTAGTCCGTATCTTTTTCCAGTTCGCTGATTTTCAGGCTTTCCGGAATCAGCGTCAGCCCCTGCCCTGCGTAACTGTCCGAGATGACAGTGCCTGCATCCATCTCCCAATTGTCGTCATTGAGGCTGATGGTCCATTCAATCGTTTTCTTTTCGTAGTTCACCCGTTCTTTTTTGGCGGTTTTCCAAAAGATTACCTGATTGATGTCCCTGGGGGCTTCGGCTGTCGTGCCGTCGTGGATTTTCGCTTTGTTGCTAACCGTATAGCTGTCCTCGTGAACGCGGTTTTTGGCCTTTGTCTGGTAGGTGATCTCGTAAGCGGCGTTCACGTCTTCGCCAAATTGCAGGCGGAAGCCGTCCGGCGTCTCGCTGACACTGTAGTTTGTGAAGGCAGCGCCTGCTCTGGTCGCTTTTCCGTCGTTGTCGATGTTCATTTGATAGACGGTAAAAGAGCCGGGCACAAGCTGCTGATGGCTGGTGTCAAACTCATCCTCGATCCAGGCATTGCTTTGCGGAATTGCCTGTTCGTTGTAGTTGAACTGGATCGCCCATGTAATGGTCTGTGTGCGGGAATCGTAGTCTGGCGACGTTTTTGTCAGCGGCTTGCTGTATTTGACCGTCACGCTTGCCGAGTCTTGCAGGGCATCGGAAAGATTGCTTCCTGTGACAACGGCGTTGTTGGTGAAGGTCCGGTCTTTCGCTTCGGTCACTTTTGTCTGGTACGTGACGCGATAAGCGCTGTCAATATCGCCAAAGCTGATTTTGAATCCGTTGGCATCCGTCATTTTCTCAGGTGTGAAGGCAGTGATCTCGTCTTTTTGAATCACGGACCCGTCCAGATTCACTTCCAGGGCGAAAACTTTGATGGAAGCCATGTCGACTTCCAGCCCGGCCGGAAGCTCATCGGTAAAAAGAGCATCCTTGATCGAATGTTCACCTTGGTTAAAATCAACGGTCCAGTCGATCAGGCTTGGATTCATCCCTTTGTTGGCTTTTGCAGATTTCTCGATTTGACGGTTGTTTTTGCTTTTGAAATGCACCTGAATCGGGGCAATTCCATCGAACTTGAAGTCGATTTGCTGCTTTGTGCTCCCTTCAAGCTTCTGCTCATCAAACTGGCGCCACACATAGAAGTAGCCGTTGTCCAGCTCTTGCCCGTCGTTGATGGAATCGTTAAAGGTTAGCGTAACAAGGCCGTCTTCCGTCACTTCATACGTTCCGTAGCCGTTGTCGAGATCCCCGGTCAGGGTGCGGTCGGTCCTGAATTTGTCCGGAAGCGCGAAGGTATACGTGGCCCCTTCTGAATACGGGTGGCCTGCCGGCAGTTTCCAGGTGAACTCAATCTGCACGCGCTCCCCTTGGTCTGGTCGGATATCCTCGATGTTGTTGCCGTCTTTGTCTTTCATAACGACGCTCGTGATGAGGGTTTCGGTGATGATGTCCGCCCCGGCAGATTGGGGAGTCGGTGCGGCGGCATTATCCTCGTCTGGCGGAAGGACCGAACTGTCGTCAGGGGTTGAGCCAGAGCCATCGTCAGGGTTCGGTCCGGAGCCATCGTCAGGGGTTGAGCCAGAGCCATCGTCAGGGTTGGTGCCTGAGCCGTCGTCAGGGTTGGTGCCTGAGTCGTCGTCAGGGTTCGGCCCGGAGCCGTCGTCAGGGTTGGTGCCTGAGTCGTCGCCAGGGTTCGGCTCGGAGCCGTCGTCAGGGTTGGTGCCTGAGTCGTCGCCAGGGTTCGGCTCGGAGCCGTCGTCAGGGTTGGTGCCTGAGTCGTCGCCAGGGTTCGGCCCGGAGTCGTCGTCAGGGTTGGTGCCTGAGTCATCACCCGTGCTCGCCCCGGAGCCATCATCGCCCGGTGTCGCTCCCGAATCATTGTCCGTAGTTCCGCCTCCTTCCTCATCCCCTGCAAATGCAACTTGCCCGGCTGCTTCCGCGTGGGCTGTCGATACGAATCCGAAGAAACTTTGGACAATGAGAAAGAAGGCTACAACAACGATCCAAGATTTCCTTCGCATAAGTTCCTCCTGTCATTTTCAAAGCACTGTCAGTAGAGAAAACCAATGCTGTATGGTGTTGATTGCTGTAAAAACTCAGCTTTTGGATGACAGCCTTGCTTGTACGATCAACCGCTTTGTCGGATTTTTCGCTCCGACAGGCGTGCATGTGACCAGGGTGAGCAAAGGCTCCCGCTGATCGGCAAGCACCTCTACTTGGTTGCGGTCAACGACAAACGTATCCATGACGATAAATTCATAGTTGGCTGTTTTGGTCTGAATCTCGATGGCATCGTTTGGCACCAGTTCATCTAGCCGATTGAACTGTTTGCCGCGAGTCGCGCCACGGTGCCCTGCCAGCCCGACGTTGTTTTTCCCGAATTCCTTTTCCGGCTCGATCATGCCTGCGCCTTTGCTCAAGACCGCTTCATTTGCGCCTGCAAAAATCATCATTTCCAGATCGATTTTCGGAATCCGGATCACGCCTATGGCCCCTTCCAGCATGGTCGTGGGCACAGCGGTTTGGGCCGTGTGCGTCTGCGCAGCTTTTTCTGTTGCCAAATACTCGTTTTCGCTTGCCAACAGCTCGAATGCGTCAATAAGCTGTTGCTGCTTCTGCTCGTACACTTTCTTTTCCCACTGTGGGTAAAAAAGAAAGGCCAAGCCTGCGAGGATAAAACCAATGCCAAAGAGCAGGCGCACATGTCTATCCCCTTTCGTTACGGATTGCTTGCGTCATTCCCCCCTCTTCCCTTCTATTTACATGTGCCTGTTTCAGGCCAGGCATCTTTTTGAACAAGGCTGTCAGAGCAGCGGATATGAGCTGCCCTTTTTACGTGAACAAGGTAAGTCGGAAAAGAATGCCTGAAACCATAGTAATTTTTCGACCTATACAAATTCTCAACACGGACTGTTTTTTTACGGAGCGGACAGGCTGGGCACAACAAAAAGATACTGTCCAATAAATCCCTAAAATAAAAAATGGGCGAAAAACCGATAAGGTTTCCGTCCATTTTTTGGCTCCCTAGTCTCTTTAAGTTGAAGGCAGTCAGGCGGCTGCTAGCCACCATCAGTAGATTGTGGGCCAAAGCCACAATTCCAAACTCTGCGTGAACCTTATCCAGCCCACGCTTTCACTCTCCAACGCAAATCCGCTTGATGCACTCGTTTTCTTGGCGAGAATCTGACTTTGTGCCTGGATGACAACTCGCTTTGGCGTGTAAAGCGAAATCTCTTCCTTTGCGTTCAGGGTCAGCTTTTTATGGCTGGCCAGCCGCTTGAGCAGCTCCCAGTCCGTCTCATCGTACTGGATGATCGGCTCGCCGATCTGGATACCTTCTCCGATGCTTACATTCACGTTGTAGCCGGGATACGTCTTGATGATTTCCTGTACCAGCTTAGGATAGGTCATGCCTGCCTGCTGAAAGGAGCGGCGTTTATTCGTTACATCGAGTTGGAAGCTTCCGGACTGCCCTTCCAGTTCAATCGCGTAAACGCCTTGCCGATGCGCGATCTGAACAGAAGTCACGACTCCCTTGAAAATTGTCGTTTCGCTTTCGCCATCCGTGTCATACAGGCGTATTTCATCGTCGGAGGCGGCTTGCAGCACGGCATTTACCGTTTCGCTGTCGTCCACGATGCCCCGCAGGTACAGCTGGGCGTGTTCGTTCGGTTTCCACTCCATTCGTACATCTTCGATTCGTTTGATCCGGTAAGGAGCTGTTACCCGGATCCGTTCATACCCTGTCACCCCTCATTTGCCTCCGTTTGGATCTAGCAGCTGGGCATGAAAAGCGTCCAAAAAGGGCAATTCCGCTAACGTTTCTGACAGACAAAAGGGGCGTCTCGAAGTCCAAAAATCGACTTTGGAGACAGCCCCTGCTGTATGCATTTTGAAAATTTGTAAGCAACCCGTTGACGGTCAGTAAGCGACGTTTTTTGAGACAAAGCCGACGAGCACATTGCCTTGGGCGTCCTGGGTGGAGCCGTAATACCAGTCGCCGTGCTGGCCGACGACCTGAACAAGCGCATGTTGTACGGCATAGCCTCTGCCGCGGCTATCAGCAGAAGGCGTAGCGAAGAAGTAGCCTTTTTCTGCATGAATGCTGACCGTTTTCGGAGTGATGGGGGTATAGCTGGTGATGACTTTTTTGGAGACGAAGCCTTGTCCGATTGTAACAAATTCCGGGTGAGTGCCGGAGTCGGCCAGCTCAAAGCCATACCAGAGCGTTGTGGTCACAGGCGAGTCCGCAGAGGGAGCGGCAAAAACATTTGCTTGTTCTACCGCTACAATGACTTTGGGTGCGACTGGTTTCGGCTGTACTGGCTTGGCTGCTGGCGGCTTGGATGTGGCAGGCTTCGCCTGGCTGCTGCCGGAAGAACGGCCGCCCGAAGAGTTGCTCGCTTTGTTGTGGTAGTGGTACTCGCCGTACTTCAAGCCCCATTTTTCACAATTCGTTCTGCAAGTGTGCCCGCCGTTTGCATCCGTTCGGCCGGGGTGCGCCTCCAGTGACTGAAGAGGAAAGAAAACAACGGCCAAAATGAGAGCGAACAGAAAAGCAGTTTTTTTCATGGCAACCCTCCAAAAGTATTATTTTGGATATTATACCAATATTCCGGCTGTTTGGACGAGCACAGACACAAAAAAACCGGGTACTCTGCCTACCCGGTTGGTGTAAGATTCGAAATGGATTTTGCCAATGACGGCAGTGGTCAAGGAGTAGCTTTGGCCCGCAGCAGGTTCAACCCCATCCCGATAAAGACGATCCCGGTCAATTTGTTCAGGATGGAAGAAAAATGCGGATTGCTGCGCAGCTTTTGGGTGACGAACGAAGCAAACAGGGCGATCAGGCTGCACCAGATTCCGCTTGTCAGCGTGAATGTCAGGCCCAGCAGGAGAAAAGGCAGCGGACCCGTATAGGTTGCGTCGACGAATTGCGGCAAAAACGCGACGAAAAACAACGCTACCTTCGGATTGGTGACGCTCGTAACAATCGCTTGCCCGTACACCTTGCCTGCTTTCCGGCCAGGCGAGGTCTTGGAGTCGAACGACAGTGCTTGCTTGGTCATGAACATGCGCACGCCCAGGTAGACGAGATAGACGACACCGAGAATTTTGACGATGTTGAAAAGCACGACCGATTGGGCCAGGATGAGCGACAGGCCAAAAGCAGCCAGCACGGTGTGAATGACCGAGCCTGTCAGGATGCCGAGAACAGAGAGGATGCCAGCTTGGCGCCCCTGCGCAATACTGCGGCTGATAATGTACATCGTGTCGGTTCCGGGAATCATGTTAAGCATGATCGCTGTTAGGACAAACGCTTCGTAATGAACAATGCCAAACATCTCTCTCCACACTCCATTCAACTCGAACTAAGGGGAAATTATAAAAGATTCAGACAGTCATTTCAATGCACAATTCCCCCCTGGAAAATGGAAAGATTGGAACCGGATTTAGTGATTTGCTATGATGGAGGTATCTGTCAAAAATGTGCAGGGACAAATCCAATCACGGAACGGGTAGCGCTCGATTGAGCTGGAATGTGTGAAAAGAATCAGCATTTGCAGACACCCTGCTGGATTGGACGGTCAGGGTGTTTTTTGCAGCGATTCCGGGGGGAGAGCTTCTTTGGTGACGGAGCCTTTGTAGTATTTTTCCAGGGACTTGTCTGAGCCTGTCCAATGGGCCAGTTTGGCCAGCACACCAAAAAATGCCTTTTGCAGAAAGATTGGCAGGTAGGGAACGTAGAACTGTCCCATTTTGAACAGCGTGCCCAATAGCAAAATGTTTTTTGGCACGTACTGCTTCAAAAACGGCATGTAAAAACTTCGGCCGTCCGTATCCAGGCCGTAACTGCAGCGGACGAACGACTCGAAAGTGCCGGCAGGACGGATCTCGGCTGTGAAGCTGATAAACTCACTGGAAGGGTTGTAAAAACTGTGAACCTTGTGGAGAGGAATGTCCAGTTTCTCACCTGGTTTCAGGATGATTTTTTTTCCGTCAATCTTTACCTCCAAATTTCCGCTAATGCCTTCAAAGGTTTCTACAAGTTCGGTATGATAATGTAGAAAAATTCCATTGTCCGGTGGCAGATCTGTTCGGAAAAGCAAATACTCCCCATTGGTTTCCTCCGTCGTCTTCAGAAAGGTAACGGTTTCTTTCGTGTACGGGTTGCTTACACTTCGACTCAAATTTGCCATAGACATACCTCCCTAAGTATTAGTGGAAGAAAGTATTATATGACAGAATATATACTCAATATAGATTATTTGTCCTAAAGCAACAATACTAATCATAGGATGTTCAGCCTAGATGGAGTGGATAGTATGAGCGGCATGATCGTGATTCCGGGATACAGAGTGACAGAGTTTCTCTCAACACATTCAAATATGGGATTTTACCGCGGGTTTCGGAACAGTGACAACCTGCCTGTCATCATCAAAAAGCCGCATGAAGGTTCCAGGCACAAAGAGTTGCTTTGGAGACTGAAGCACGAGTACCGCATTTTGCAATCTCTCGATTCAAATGCCGTGGAAACTGCTGTCGAGCTGATCGATCACAACCGGGAACCGGCGCTCATTACGGAAGATTTCGGGGGAGTGCCGCTCTCCCTGCTCTGCAAAATGAAAGAGTTGTCGCTAGAAGAGATCCTGACTATTGCGATTCGTATCGCCTCGTGCATTGAGGACATTCATCAACAGCGCATTATCCATAAAGACATCAATCCGGCCCATATCCTGGTGCACCCGGAGACGTATGAGGTCAAGCTGATTAGCTTCGGCCTGGCAACCCGCAGATACCAGGAGCATCAGGGCGTGCTGAATCCGAAGGAGTGGAGAGGCAACCTGCGCTACGTGTCGCCTGAGCAGACGGGAAGAATGAATCGGACGGTCGACTACCGGACGGATATTTACTCGTTTGGCGTGACGATATACGAGATGCTGACAGGAAAGCCGCCTTTTCTGACCTCAGACATGCTTGAACTGGTACATGCCCACATGGCCCGAAAGCCGATTGCTCCTGCCCAGGTAAAGCCATCTGTTCCGCAAGTGTTGTCGGACATCGTGATGAAGTGTCTGTCCAAAAATACCGAAGACCGCTATTTCAGCATGGCTGGTCTGGTGGCTGACTTGCAGTTGTGCCTGGAGCAGCTTGTAAACAATGAAACCATCGGCCATTTTCCGCTGGCACAGCATGATCGCGCGGATCGTCTGCACATTCCGGAAAAGCTGTACGGGCGCGAACAGGAAATCCAGATGCTGATCGACGCGTTTGAAGAGGTGTCAAATGGCGCGGCGCGGATGGTCATGCTGAGCGGCAGTGCTGGTGTGGGCAAGTCCGCCCTCGTGTTTGAGGCGCAAAAAGTTTTCCTGAAGGGCAGAGGGCGCTTCATATCCGGCAAGTTCGATCAATACCGCCAAGGCGTGCCGTACTCCGCCGTCATTCAAGTCTTTCAGGATCTGATAAAACAGCTTTTGGCCGGAAATGAAAAGGAGCTTGCAGCGTGGCGGGAAACGATTCTCGAAGCGATGCAAGGGCTTGGGCAAGTTATCGTGGATGTCATTCCGCAGCTTGTGGCTGTGATCGGGGAACAGCCGCCTGTGCCGGAGTTGCCCGCAGCAGAGGCCAAGAACCGTTTTCAACTGGTCATGCAACGATTTATTCGCATCTGGGCAACACCTGAGCATCCGCTGGTCCTGTTTTTCGATGACCTGCAATGGGCGGATTCGTCCTCCCTGTCTCTCATCCGCGAGCTTGTGGCCGAGTTGCCGCTCAGCCATTTTCTGCTCGTGTGCGCCTACCGGGAGCAGGATGGAGGAGAGAACAATTCGTTGATCGCCAATTTGACGGAAGCGGGAGTCAAAAGCAGAATGCTGCGCCAAATCACGCTGTTGCCGCTGCGGCTCACACAGATCAACGCGTTGCTCTCCGATGCGTTGCATGCCGATCCTGCCGTCACGAAGCCGCTGGCGATGATTTTAATGCGGAAAACGGCCGGAAACCCGTTCTACTCCAGACAGTTTATCAAGTCGTTGTACGATCAGGGACTGTTGCGGTACGTCCCGGAGGAACGCGGCTGGCAATGGGATCTGGCTGAGATTGAAAAGCTCAGCACGACAGAGAACGTCGCTGATTTTCTCGTGGAAAAAGTAAGACGTCTGCCTGGCGTGACGCAGAAACTGCTGGCGTATGCGGCGTGTCTCGGAAGCTCTTTTAATCTGGACATGCTGGCAAAAACGCAAAAGCGAAGTGATGCCGAAGCAATCCGGGATATTTTCCCTGCCATGGAGGAAGGGTTGCTCTATCCGCTGGAGGGCGCCGAGTATTTGGCTTTTGCAGCCGTCGAGGAAGAAGAAAACCTCAATCTCTCACAGGTCACGATCCAGCTCAGCTTTGTTCACGACCGGATTCAGCAGGCGGCGTACTCCTTGCTGTCGGAAGAGGAACAGAAAGAGGCGCACGTGACAATCGGAAGAATGATGTGGGACATGTCCCGTTCGTTTGAATCGGCGCTGCTGTTTGAAATATGCGAGCACATGTATCGCGGTGCGGACATGATTGACGATGTGGCGGAAAGAATCCAGGTTGCCCACTGCCATCTGCTCGCCGGGCAAAAAGCGATGGCCGCGACGGCCTTCGATGCGGCGCTGCAGTATTTTCGGCGAGGGGCGATGTTTATCGGAGACGCGGCGTGGGAGCAGCATCATCAACTGGCGATGGAGCTGTACACGCTCTATGCGGAGTCTGCTTATTTGTGCAACCGGATGGAGGATGCGAATCGCCTGTTTGACCTTACCCTTGCGCACGCCAGGACGAATCGTGAGCGTGTGCGGATTCTGGAGCTGCAAATCCACATGTACACCCGCCTGGCCGAATTTTCGCGGGTGATGGAAATTGCGAGCGAAGCATTGGGACTGCTGGGTGTGCCCATCCCTCACAAGCCAGGGAAGCTGGATATTATCAAGGAAATGTTGCAGATCAAGCGGCGGCTGAGAGGGCGCAAAATTGACGAGCTGCTGTATTTGCCGGACATCTCCAATGAGAACTACCAACTGGCTATGAGCATCATCAGCAATGCAGGGCCGTCCTCGTACTACGTCAATCCGAACTGGTTTGCGCTGACGATCCTGCGCGTGCTGCATTTGTCGCTCGTGCACGGCAATGCAGCGGCGTCTGCCAACGGATATACCGGTTACGGGATTGTGCTTGGCTCGAAATTTGGAAAATACAGGGAAGCATATGAGTTCGGGCAGCTGGCATGCCGGGTGGCTGATGGCTTTGCGGACCCGATTGCCCTGACGAAAGCGTACGGTGCGTTTGCCCTGCTCATCAATCACTGGTGCGAGCATGCGCGGACAAACATCCCGCTGATGAAAAAAGCGATCCAGCATGGGATGGAAGGCGGAGGAAACATTTACACTGCCTACAATGCCCACGGCTTGCTGGAAGCCATGCTCTACTGCGGGCTGCCGCTGGAAGAGCTGGAGCAGCAAATCAGGGAGTACGCCGGCTTGATTTCCCAGATGAAGGTGGTCGATCACGACGATCGGCTTCTGTTGCTGCGGCAAGCCTTGCATACGTTTACAAACTGGACGGAGGGCGAACAGACAGCGTTTTGCCGGGATGGCTTTGATGAAGCGCAATACGTGAGCAGCCTGCAAAAAGAAGGCACCAGCTACAAGCGGTACATGTACCACTTCTACAAGTCGCTGTCCCATCTTGTGTACGGCCATTACGAGAAAGCCGCACAACTGTTGAGCGAGGCAGAACAATGGATAGAGTCGGTCAGCGGACAGGTGCTGGTCAGCCAGCATGTTTTCATGCACACCCTGTCGTTGACGAAGCTGTATGAGAACGTCAATCGCCGAGAGCAGCTGCGTTACGCGAAAAAAATCAAGGCGCATTTGAAAAAAATGAAGACCTGGGCCAGCAGCTGTCCGGAAAACTTCCAGCACAAATACTTGCTGATGAGTGCCGAATGGAACCGTGTGAACGGCAAGCGGCAAATAGCTGGAGAACTGTACGATGAGGCGCTGCAGTTGGCGAAAAAGGACGGATTTTTGCAAAACGAGGCGCTGGCGAGCGAGCTGGCTGCTCATCACTATTTGGCATTGGGGCTGGAGACTATCGCCAGGGCGTACATGACGGAAGCGTATGAGTCGTACTTGCAGTGGGGGGCTTTGGCTAAGGCGAGAGAGATGGAAGAGCGCTACCCGCACCTTGTGCAGCGGGGAAGAGGGATGGAAGCATCGGCTGAGCTTGCGGCGACAGACCAGTCTGCTGATCTGGTCGACCTGATGAGCGTCATCAAGGCATCGCAAACGATGGCGAGCGAGATCAGGCTGGAACAGCTGCTCGCGACCATGCTGCGCACGGTCATGAGCAATGCGGGAGCGGAAAAAGGCATCCTGATTTTGAAAAACGAAAGCGAATGGCTCATCGAGGCTGCCGGGTCCGTCGATCTGGACGTGGAAATCATGCAATCTGTCCCGTACGAGCACAGCGGGATGCTCTCAGTCGCGGTGGTCAACTACACGATCCGCACAGAAGAAATGCTGGTGCTGCACAACGCTTCGGTAGAAGGAGTCTTTTTCCGGGACCCGTACATCACGAAAAACAGGCCGAAGTCGATTTTGTGTTCGCCACTTTGGCAGCAGGGCAAAATGATCGGCGTCATCTACCTGGAAAACAACGAAACGACACACGTTTTCAACGAAAAACGTTCAGAGCCGCTGCGACTCATTTTCTCGCAAATGGCGATCTTTATTGAAAATGCCCGGCTGTATCATCAATTGGAGCAGTGGAACCAGTCGCTGGAGATGATCGTCGCCGAACGAACGAGGGAGATTCAATCGCTTTTGCAGGCGAACAAAAATTTGCTGAACAACGCAGGCCAAGGCTTCCTGTCGTTCTCCAAAAATCTGCTGGTCCATTCCGAATACAGCCGCGAATGCTTGCGGATGTTCGGCAGAGAGCTGGCCGGCGAATCGGTGGCAAGTCTTTTGTACCCGAACCGTCCGGACAAGCAAGTGTTTGTCGAGTCTCTTCTGGAAAAGTATTTTGAGACGAAGGATCAGGGGCAAAAAGAGCTTTATTTGAGCCTCTTCCCTACGGAAATCTGCATCAACCAGTTGCCGTTGAAGCTGGAGTGCAAGCCTATCCAAGGGGATCGGCGCGATTCGCCAGAGGGCCTGATGCTGATTTTGACCGATATGAGCGAGCAAAGAGCGCTGGAGTGCAAAATGGAGCAGGAGTGGCAGAAGCTGAACATGATTGTGACCGTGGCGACCAGCCTGCCTCTTTTCCAAAAAGCATATCGTTCCTTCACTTCCTTCTTTGCGGGAGGCTGGAAAACGCTGTTTGGCACGGGCACGGACCTGTCTGACAGCCTGCTCAAGCTGGCGGAACAAATCCATCAATTCAAAGGGGATTTTAGCCAATTCCATATGATCCACACTCCCCAAAAGCTGCACGATTTGGAAACGTGGCTGATGGATCGGGACCTGCAGCAGGAGTGGCTCACAGACGGGGATTTCCAGAGCCAGCTGCCAGTCGCACAAGTCCAGGCTGCCATGCAGCAAGACCTGGAGATCATCCGCAACAAGTTGGGGAACAGCTTTTTGGAGAATGGCGACGGAGAGATGACGATTGCCAGGGACAGGTGGGAGCGTTTTGTAGAAAAGGTGAGCGGCTTGTTGCCTGACAGCTCTGCCGCCCGGCTCGACCAATGCATTCGCGAGCTGCACCAGCGTCCGATCAAGGAAATGATGGTGCGCTATCAGGAGTATGTCGAAGAGCTTGCCCAGCGTCTGCACAAAACGATCCATCCGCTTCAGTTGGAAGCAGAGGAGATTTTGGTCGACCCTGAGCGCTTTGAGCCGTTTGTAGGCAGCCTGCTGCATGTTTTCTCCAATGCAATCGTCCACGCCATAGAGCCGGAAAGCGAACGGCTGGCGCAGGGCAAAGAAAGCAGGGGGACCATCCACTGTCGGATTTGGCAGGAGGAGGCCGCGCTTTTGATCGCCATCGAAGATGACGGACGAGGGATCGATTTCGACAAGCTCAAGCAGCAAGCGATTGAACAGGGCTGGCGGCCGGAGAGCAGCGACGAAGAGGAAGCTGGCTTCCTGTTTTACGGGCAGGTCAGTATCAAGGAAGAAGCCGACATCTATTCAGGCAGAGGCTTGGGACTGCCGATTGTCAAACATGAGTTGGAAAAATTGCAGGGGACTGTAAGCGTAGTCTCCCGGACCGGACAAGGCAGCCGCTTTCTTTTCCGGATTCCGCTGGAAGACAGGCTTCTGCAACCCATATAGCAGCAATGAAAAAACTGAGGCGCGAGCATGCCCTCAGTTTTTTTTGTGCGCTGCGGCTGACTGTTCAGAGAGCGTTTTGAATAGAATCCAAAAGACGCTCTTCATCAATCGGCTTCGTGATATAGTGACGCGCTCCCGCATTGATTGCTTCAAAGACCAAATGCTTTAAACCGTAGGTGCTAATCATGATGATATAGGCATTGGGGAATTCGCTGATAATTTTTTTGACCGTGTCGATACCGTTCATGCCAGGCATGTTGATATCCATCATGACTACATCAGGTTGGTGAGTCTTGTATTGCTGATACGCGTCTAGTCCGTTCGCCGCTTCTGCAATGACTTGATGGCCAGCCCGTTGAAGGATGATTCTTATGTATTCTCGGACAACAATCGAGTCATCTGCGATAAGTATGCGAGCCATAAAACCTCCTGTGTGTCGAAGCGGTGTAAAAGTGTTTTGCAGTGTTGTGGTTCTGCCTACTTTAACCATACATGTTTAGGAAAATAGTCGCAATCCCATTATTGGAAAATTTGAGCGATCGTTAACAAGAACGTCACAAATCAGTCAACAGTGATTCCTTGACGGCACGAATGACCCGTGAAAGCCAATGGGTAGCCGAAATACATTCTTCCCTGATCGATATGGTCAAAAGCGCGGGCATTGTTTCAAAGAATATTAGACGGAAAATTCGAACTTTTGTCAATCCGGAGAAATTTAGCCGACTAATGAAAAAATACTTTCATCCGCGATCAAGACGTGCTACTATAGCAAAGGAGCTGCAAATGAGAATGAATCTCTTTATTATTGAGAATGAATTGCTTTCTCATTTGCAAAAATAAATGCAACGCACCATTCACGTGAACAAAGAGAAGAGTAGGGAAGCGATGAAAAAAAGATATTTGGTTGTGGCGCTGATTCTGCTATCAATGGTATCCCTGTTTATCGGCGTGAAGGACATTTCACCTCTGGAGCTGTTCAATCTCAGCGACGACAAGGTACAGGTGATGTGGATCAGCAGGATTCCCCGTTTGGTTAGCATCATCATCGCCGGTGTCAGCATGAGCGTGGTCGGTCTTATCATGCAGCAGCTGACCCGCAATAAATTCGTCTCGCCTACGACAGCGGGGACCGAAGACTCTGTCCGCTTCGGGATTCTCATCTCGATGCTCGTGTTTGTCGACGCTTCTGTATGGGTGAGGCTGCTCGTGGCATTCGTTTTCGCCTTGCTTGGAACGTTTGTCTTCATGAAGATTCTCGACAGAGTGAAGTACAAGGACTCGATCTTCATTCCGCTGGTCGGGTTGATGTTCGGCAATATCGTCGGCTCGATCACGACGTTTTTCGCCTACAAACACGACCTGATCCAAAACATGTCGTCCTGGCTGCACGGTGATTTTTCCTCCATCATGAGGGGAAACTATGAGCTTTTATACATAAGCATTCCGTTGGTAGTCATTGCGTACCTGTTTGCCAACAAATTTACAATCGCAGGGATGGGCGAGGAATTTGCCATCAACCTCGGGCTGAATTACAAGCAAGTCGTCAATATCGGCCTGGCGATTGTCGCGATGGTTTCGTCCGTCGTCATCCTCACAGTGGGTACGATCCCGTTTTTGGGGCTTATTATTCCCAATATTGTGACGCTTTATCTGGGTGACAATTTGAAAAAAAGCTTGGCCCATACCGCCTTGCTCGGTGCGGTGTTTGTCCTCTGCTGTGATATTTTGGGACGCCTCATCATCTTCCCGTACGAGATTTCGATTGGTTTGATGGTCGGGGTCGTGGGCAGCGGTATATTCGTGTACTTACTCATGAGAAGAAAGGCATATGAACGATGAAAGCTAAGATTGGTGTCATGGCGATAGTCGCCGTTGCTTTGATAGCCATTTTCATGCTGATTGACGCTGGAGGCAACTGGGATTACGTGCTTCCCCGGCGGGCGAAGAAAATTCTCGCCATCATCCTGACCGGGTGCATCATCGCCTTCTCGACGATGGTCTTCCAGACGATTACCAACAACCGCATTTTGACGCCCAGCATCATCGGCCTTGATTCCCTGTACATGTTCATTCAGACGTTCGTCATTTTCGTGTTTGGCTCTACTCACTTGACGATCATGAACAAAAATGTCAACTTTCTCATCTCGACAGGCTTGATGATTCTGTTTGCCGGGGTGCTGTACAAATTCCTGTTCAGGCGGGAAGGGCAAAACATCTACTTTCTGCTGTTGATCGGCTTGATCTTCGGCACGCTGTTCGGCAGCCTGTCGACGTTCATGCAGGTGCTGATCGACCCGAATGAATTTCAGGTGGTCCAGGATAAAATGTTCGCCAGCTTCAACAACGTGAACACAGACCTGCTCATTCTCAGCTTTGTGCTGGTGATTGGAATCGGAATTTACTTCTGGCGCTACATCAAATACCTGGATGTACTGTCGCTGGGACGCGATCAGGCGATCAACCTGGGGATTCCTTACGATTTTGTCGTCAAACGTTTCCTGATCGTGATTGCGATTCTGGTGTCGATTGCGACCGCACTGGTTGGGCCGATCACCTTCCTTGGGCTTTTGGTGGCGAACCTGGCTCATCAGTTCATGAAGACGTATCAGCACAAGTTTTTGCTGGCAGGCTCGGCGCTAATCAGCGTCGTGGCGCTGGTAGGCGGTCTTTTGATCGTAGAGCGCGTGTTTACGTTCTCGACGACGCTCAGTGTGATCGTCAACTTTATCGGTGGGGTTTACTTCATCTATCTTCTGTTAAAGGAGAATAAAGCGTGATAGAAGTCCGGAACGTCTCAAAACAGTATGGGAACAAAAACGTCGTGGAAAACGTCTCGGTGAAGATTGCCAAAGGAAAAATCACGTCTTTTATCGGGCCGAACGGGGCCGGAAAAAGTACGCTTCTGTCCATGATTAGCCGTCTGTTGACGAAGGATCAGGGCGAGGTATTGATTGAGGGCCAGGAGATCGGACAGTACAAAAGCAACGATCTGGCCAAAAAGATCTCGATTCTCAAGCAGTCCAACCACATTACCGTTCGCCTGACGATTCGCGAGCTGGTCAGCTTCGGGCGCTTCCCGTACTCGCAAGGCAATCTGACCAAAGAAGACTGGAAGTATGTAGACGAAGCGATCCGTTACCTGGAATTGACGGACATTCAGCACAAATACCTCGACCAGTTGAGCGGCGGGCAGCGGCAACGGGCGTACATTGCCATGGTTGTCGCGCAAAACACGGAGTATGTGCTCCTCGATGAGCCGCTGAACAACCTGGACATGAAGCATTCCGTCCAGATCATGAAGGTGCTGCGCCGCCTCGTCGACGAGATGGGCAAGACGGTCGTGATCGTCATTCACGACATCAACTTTGCTTCCTGCTACTCGGACTATATCGTGGCGCTCAAGGATGGCAAGGTCGTGAAGGAAGGCACTACCGACGAGATCATCGACCCGCAAATCCTGAAGGATGTATACGATATGGACATTCACATTGAAGACATCGAGCAAAACAAAATATGCGTGTACTTCGCGTAATGCTTTTCTTCCCTTTCGATAAAATTATTTTGATAGTGTGCAAAGGGATTTCCAAAGCAGCTATCAATAATTTTATATATATTCATTAGCGTTGCATAAAAAATGAATCCATCTATTGTCAAATTATTCTGAATGACATTTTCAACTTCACAACCAAAAACGAGAACAGCCAAGCAAAAGGTAGCCACTATCCATTTGGCAGTTTTATACATTTATTACAACATCGACAACAACAAACAACACTTACTTCCTTTTCTGTCGCCCTCTGGATGTTCGTTTGGATTGGTAATCCATTCTGCCTATCCATTGTTCAAAGGTCTGCCAGAGAAACACTTTGAGCCATCTACTGATTTGCAGCAGACTGTGCTGACTGTTTCTTTCCAGCTTTACAAGAAGCAACAAGCAGTAAGCAATGAGAGCGAGAAAAACTTGATTCCAGACCGCATTTTCACTTGTTCCATAGAACGTCTTGATCTTTGCGTGTTGTTTCATCCATTTGAAAAACAGTTCTATTTGCCAGCGCCAACGGTAGATGTCGCTCAATTCTTCTGCTTCTAAGTCGAACCTATTGGTGATGATTCGAATACGATTTCCTTTCGAATCATGCGTTTCAATCAGTCGTAACACATTATCCACCCGTTTTTGTGGCGTTCCAAGAAGGATCATGGAGTCGGATAAAACGGAGCTTTCTGGTGGTACTTTGAAAGTATACAAATGACGAGTTTCCGCGTTATCCTTGAGACGTGAAGCAAAAAAGATGCCCTGATCGGTATACTCATCGAACTTTTCATAATCCACGTACCCTCGATCAAAGACGTACATGGCTCCGATCTCATCAATCAGCGACTCCATTTGGGTGCGGTCATTGGATTTGGCACAAGTTAGGGAAATCTTTTCAGGATAGACATCCTCCTGGCTTGCGAAAACGAGACGAAGATGAATTTTGATTCCTGCCTTTGTTTCGCGAAAGGTTGCCCACTTATACTTTTGCAAACATAATCCAATTGTAGTGGAATCAATGATCTTTATGTGTTTTCGAAGAGAGCAGGCTTTTCCAGAAACGCGTTGAATTTGCTGGACAAGGTCGACAAAAACTTCTTCAAGCAAAGCAGGTTCTACCCGATTGTTTTTTCGACTAAGCTGTGCGGGGCTGATCGATGACAGTCCTAATTCTTGCTGAAATTTCTTTGATAGAACATCGTCAGCAATGGCTCGAAGCCCTTCGCGTTGCTGAAGTTGGGCATGTAAAAATAGGAGAAGATACGCTTTTGTCGTCAGCTTCTTCACGTACTTGTCTTGATCCGTTTCGTCAATTCGTTGTTGAAGTTTCATAATATTGATGGGTGCAACCCATTTACCAAATGAAGAAAATAGGGTATTCTTGTCCATGAGCTATCCTTTGCGTTGGATTTGGACAGGAACTACCTGACCTTTCCAGTGTAAAGGATTTTTTTGTTCCCTAGACAACCAAATACCAAAGATTATGTGTATTTTGAATGATGGGAAAAGATTAATGCAACGCTAGTGATATATATTAAAAATTTTAGAGGTGAGAGAAATGAACAAAAAACTCCTTATGCTGTTCATGGCCGTACTGTTGGCAGTCTTTACAGCAGCATGCGGTTCCAATAGTGCTGCTCCTTCCCAAACGCCGGAGGCTTCCAACGGCGCTGCGAATGAATCCGAAGAAATTACCGTCAAACATAAACTGGGCGAGGCCAAACTGAAAAAGAACCCGCAAAACGTAGTCGTCTTTGACTTTGGCGTGCTCGATTCCCTGGACAAACTGGGTATTGAAGTGAAAGGGGTAGCGCAAGCCAACATTCCTCCTTACCTGGAAAAATTCAAAGATGCGAAATACACCAACATCGGCAGCTTGAAAGAGCCTGACTTCGAAAAAATCAACGCGATGAAACCGGATGTCATCTTCATCTCCGGTCGTCAACAAGAGGCGTATGAAGAGCTGAACAAAATTGCCCCAACCATCTTCATGGGGGTAGATACGGCGAAGTACATGGAGTCTTTCACCGAGAACATGAAAACGCTCGGCACCATCTTCGGCAAAGAAGCGCAAGTAGAGGAAGAACTGGCAAAAATCAACGATTCCATCAAGCAACTGAATGAAAAAGCGACTGCAAGCGGCAAAAACGCGCTGATCGTTCTGGTGAACGAAGGCAAGTTGAGCGCTTACGGTCCTGGTTCCCGCTTCGGTATTCTGCATGACGTGTTTGGTTTTGCTGCCGTAGACAAAAACATTGAAGTATCTACACACGGACAAAGCGTATCGGCTGAGTACGTGGTAGAAAAAGACCCTGACTACCTGTTTGTCGTAGACCGTGGCGTAATCAATGGAAACGAGGGTGCTTCTGCTGCGGCAAAAGAAGCGGTGGAAAACGAACTGATGAAAAACACAAAAGCATTCAAAAACGGCAACATCATTTACCTGGATGCAAACTACTGGTACCTGTCCGGTGGCGGATTGGTGTCTACCGCTAACATGGCAGACGAAATCCTGCAAAAAATCAAGTGGTAATCAGCATCGTTGACGGATTGGCGACAGCCTGGGGCATAGCAAGCCTTGGGCTGTCTTTGCTTCTTCGCATAAAAAAGCCATTCTCCATTGGGGCAATCAGGAGAATGGCTTGTGTTATCTTATGAAGGTTTGAACTAACGAGTGCCGACCAGCTTGCGTTCTTCTTCCTGTTCTTGCACCGCCTGGGCGGCTGGTTGAACCGGGCTGGATGCAGGCTGCCTGTTTTCAACCGCATGGCTCAGCTCATAAGGGAGACAAAGCGGTACGCCTGTGCGCGGGTCAGTCAAAATGTCTGCTTCGATATTGAATACTTTGCGCAGCATCTCAGGGGTCATGACTTCTGCAGGAGTGCCTTCTGCCATGACGGTGCCGCGGGAGATCGCCACCATATGCTGGGCGTAGCGGGTGGCGTGGTTCAGATCGTGGACGACCATGACGATCGTGCGTTTTTCTTCCTCGTTCAGCTTTTGCAGCAGCTTGAGCACTTCCAGCTGGTGCGCCATATCGAGGAAGGTCGTCGGCTCATCCAAAAACAGGATGTCGGTTCCTTGCGCAAGTGCCATGGCGATCCAGGCGCGCTGGCGCTGACCGCCGGAGAGCTGATCGACAGGCCGGTCGTAGAAGTCGCTCATGCCCGTCATGGAAATGGCCCACTGAACGATTTCCTTGTCTTCCTTGGTCAGGGAACCGAAGCCTTTTTGATGCGGGAAGCGGCCGTAGGTAACAAGCTCAGACACAGTCAATCCGTCGGGAGCAGTAGGGTTCTGCGGAAGTATCGCCAGCTGCTTGGCGACTTCTTTTGTCGATTGCTGATGGATAGACTTCCCGTCCAAAAATACCTGTCCGCCTGACGGCTTCATGATCCGGGCCAATGTTTTGAGAATCGTCGATTTGCCCGAGCCGTTTGCGCCGACCAGCGCGGTGATTTTGCCGGAAGGGATGCTGATATTCAGGTTTTTGACAATGGAAAGTTCGCCGTAGCCGATGTCCAGATTTTGCGTGTACAAGCGTTGCACAATAGGCCAACTCCTTTGCAGGAAAGTATGTATGGTGTATATGGAAGCAAAAGCAGACAATGAGAATCATTTTCATTAAAGTATATAACGGAATGCAGGCAAATTCAATAGTTGATCGGTACCTGATCGCGTCATTCAGGCATGGAAAAAGCCAATCTGCTCGCAAATGAGCAAATTGGCTTGGCAGTCAGCCTCGGTACGTGACGTGGGCGATGATGCCTTCCTCGTCATCCAGTACCAGCTCGATCCCCGCGGAGTACGGGTTGAGCTGCATCTGTGTTTCCAGATAGAAGCGGATCGCTTCGATCAGGTTGATCTCGATAAACACTTGCTTGCGGCCGTTGGCGTATACTTCGGCGGAAAAGCCGTAGTCTTCGTCCCACATCAGTTCAACCTCTACGTCCTGCGGTTGAATTTGCTTCTTGCTCGCCACATGCAGGCAGATGGCGTTGATGAGCAATTGCTCGGAAAAAGTTATCTTTTCCATGCGTTCAGTTCCTGCTTCTTCGCGCGTTGCGTTTTGAAGTAGACGAAGATTTTGCGGATCAGGACGATCACGGCCACAATCGCCAGCATGTTAATCAGGAAGCCAAAGATCGCGCCCAAAGCTCCCATGTCGCCAAACAGGCTGCCAAACAGCAAGCCGGCCAGTCCACCGACGAGCAGGCCTTTCATGAAGCCGCCGCTGCTTTTGGTTGGAGCAGCAGTTGCTGGTGTATTGGTTGTCGTGCTTTTATTGGTAGAGGCATTTACATTCGAATCGGCTTTGGTTGGCGTTTGCGTGTTCGTTGGAGCTGTATTGGAATTGAACGATTTTTTGCCAGACTTATAGCCTTTTGCATCGGCATGATCTGCGAATCCGCCAGGAGCGAGTACGAGCATGACGGCGACCAAAAGCATGATGAATTTTTTCATGTGATGGGAGTAGCTCCTTTCTATTCATTAAGTTACATATAAGTCTACATGAATATTTGAAGCTTTTCCACCAAACATTCGGTGAACATTGCTGGATGGAAGAAGAAAACAAGACGCAGGCCCTTGACGTCCGGCAGGATTGCGCAGTCCTTTACTAAGGCGTCATGAGTGTTTAAAGTTGTAGAAAGAGGAAAAAACAGGGGGCGATACGCCCATCGGCCGCTACGTGAAGCAAAGCACGTCCGATTACATGGACCGCTCCTTGGAACGCAACGGCGTACGCGCCTGCGCCATGCACGATCCGCTGGCTGTTGCGGTCGCGCTGGACCGCTCGCTGGTAAAGACGCAAAGGCTGTACGTTGATATGGAAACGAGAAGCGAGCTATGTGACGGGCAGACGGTTTGCGACTTTCAGAACCGCCTGAAAAAAGAACCGAACATGAACGTCTGTCTGGATGTAGATACAGAAGCGTTCTTCACGCTTTTTCTCGGGGCATTGAAAGCCTGATGCTGTTCAGCCGAGCAGCGTGAGGAACGGCGTCATATCTGCCTCTGACGCAAGAGAGTCCACCGTGCTCGTCAACCGCTCGGCAAGCGTGGGAGCGGCTGTCAGCACGTCAGCGAGCTTTTGCTGCACCTCTTTTGCTGTGAGCGCATTGCCCGGAGCACCGCGCGGACGATCTACACGCTCGCGATACACTTGTCCGGCTTTTGTCGTGATCTCCACGATGGTAAAACGCCCCTTGGGCACCGCTTCCGGCACAGGCGTAATCTCGCTGTCGTAGGCCCGCTGTACGCGCGGCAAAAAGGCGAGAATGTCCGCGTCAATCGTCGCTGCCGTGAAGCTTTCCAAAGACAGTGAGCGTCTGTGCAAAGCGAGGCTGACCACGTACTCGGCGCTGAAACGCCCTTGCTCGCCCGTGCGCGGCTCTTTCTCGACGAGTGCCGCGTCTCCTTTGGGCGGAAAAATGATGCGAACCGCCGCAAGCTCATCCGGCGTGAAAGTGTGGCGTGCCGCCAGGCGAACCGCCGCGTCCGCAGCGTGATGGGCAGCGGAGCAAAACGGATAAATTTTGAACCAGAGCCCAGGCGAGACGATTCGCCAGGAGGCGCCCCAGTCTTGCAGCAGCACGGAGTTTGCCAGCTCTGGATCTCCGTAGACGGCAAAAAAGCCGTGTTTTCCATCCAGCGCCTGCGAGCTGCCGCCGAAATCTGCTTCCGCCAGTCTGACGGCAAGCAAGGCAGACTGGGCGGCGAGTCCGGCGTGCAGCGGCTTTGTTTCCGTGCCGAATTGCGCGCGCAATCCGCTCGCCTGGGTGGCGGCAAAGCCGATTGCTTTTTGCAACTGTTCGGCAGAAAAGCCTTTGGCGTAGCCTGCCGCAACGGCTGCTGCGATCACTCCGAGCGTAGACGTATTGTGCCAGCCTTTGAGGTAATGGGCGTCCCCAATCGCGCGCCCGAGCCGGGCCATGACCTCGACGCCGATGACGTAAGCGGCGAGAAACCGCTGGCCGCTGACGGAAGAGACGGCGGCAACGGAGAGCAGCGCAGGCAAAATGACTGTGCTGGGATGGCCGCGCACATCGGAATGCACGTCGTCAAAATCGAGCGCGTGCCCGATGTAGCCGTTCAGCAGGGCTGCCGCAAGAAAGCTCGCCTTGCGCTGTTGCCCGATTACAGGCACTTGGGCGCGGCCGCCTTCTGCTTCGGCAATGCTCCACAGCTTCACCAGGCCCGCATCCTCGCGCGCGGCCAAGCTGGCAGCCAGGAAGTCCAGGATTCCCAGCCGCGCTGCATCCATGGCGGCCGCGTCTTTTTCCGGGTGAGAAGAAACGACGAGATCAGCCAGCTCTTTTGTCAGCTGTCTGTCTCGTCCTGTGCTCGCATATACATGTGTCACGGGAGGGCCACTTCCTTTCCTGGCCTACGAAATGAAGGAGGCCGGGGCGCTTATTTGCTGCAAAAACCGCTGCGTGCGCGGGTTTTGCGGGCGGTCAAACAATTCATCGGGGGTTCCTTGCTCGACGATTTTGCCATCCGCCATGAAAATGATGCGGTCGGCTACCTGGCGGGCAAATGCCATCTCATGCGTGACGATCAGCATGGTCGTGCGCTTTTCCGCAATCGCCTTGATGACCTGCAAGACTTCCGCCACCAGCTCGGGGTCGAGCGCGGAGGTCGGCTCATCGAGCAAAATCGCATGCGGGTCGACAGCGAGCGCACGGGCGATGGCAACGCGCTGCTGCTGGCCCCCTGACAAGGTGATCGGGTAGCTGTCGGCTTTGTGCGCCAGACCGACCTGCTCCAGAAGCGCCCTGCCGATTTTGTCCGCTTCGCTTTGCTTCATCTTTTTCGTAATGATGAGCGATTCCGTGACGTTTTGCAGCGCTGTCCGGTTTTTGAACAGGTTGTAGTTTTGAAAAACCATCGCGGTCTGCTGGCGCAGGTGGTGCGCTTGCTTGCGCGAGTATTTCGGTGCGTCCAGTGTGGCCTGCCCGATTTCGATTCGTCCGGCGTCCGGGCTTTCCAGCAGGTTGAGGCAGCGCAAAAGCGTCGATTTTCCTGAGCCGGAAGGTCCGATGATGGCCACGACCTCGCCCTGCGCCACTTCGATGTCGATGCCGTCGAGCACGACCAGATCGTTAAACTGCTTGCGCAGATTCGTTACTTTTATCATGGCAATCCCTCGCTAGTTTTTATATGGCTTGCTCAGTCGTTTTTCCAGCCATTCCTGCAGGAGACTGTAGACAATCGTCAACGCCCAGTACACAATCGCGACGGCAAGGTAGATTTCAAAAAACTTCAATGACGCGGACGCCATCATTTTTCCTTGGGCAAACAGCTCGGCAACCCCGAGCGTAAAAGCCAGGGACGTTTCCTTCACCAGCCCGATAAACGTATTGCCCGAGGCGGGGATCGCGTTGCGCGCCGCTTGCGGAAGAATGATGCGGCGGTACGCCTGGGCCTTGGTCATGCCGACAGCCAGACACGCCTCCAGCTGTCCGTTGTCGACAGAGTCCAGGGCTGCGCGGAAAATCTCCGCCAAATAGGCCGAATTTTTGATGCTCAGGCCAATAATCGCTGCCGTCAAGGCATTCATCGCGCTAAACGACGGGAAAAGCTGCGGCAAGCCGTAGTAGATCAGAAACAGCTGAACGAGCGTAGGCGTGGCGCGAAAAAAGGAAATGTACACGTTGGCAAGCTGATAGAGCACGGGTACCCGGTTTTTCGTGACGAGAGCGAGCAAAAGCCCAATGGCGATGGCGAAAATCATTGCGACGACGGCCATCACCAAAGTGAGCGGCAAATATTTGAGCAAGGTAGGGAAAACCTCTAGCATGTATTTCCCGTCAAAATTCATCGTGCACCCACCGCCTATTTCTGGATTGGCGCCGTAACATCAGCCTTGAAGTATTTTTCCGACAGCTGTTTCAGAGTGCCGTTATCGCGCAGTTCGGTCAGCACCTTGTCAAACTCTGTGCGCAGTTGATCGTGTTTCTCGTCTTTCGGGAACGGGAAGGCCACTTCTTCATACGTGAACGGATCTCCGGCCAGCTTCAGCGGCAGCCCGGTTTTTTCGATCTGCGCCAAAAGTACGCTGCGTCCATTGATGTAGGCGTCGATCCGGCCGTAGGCGACGTCGTTGAGCGTGCCTTCTTGCGTCTCGTAGGTGCGGATGTTGATTTCGTTGTTCGGGTCTTGTTTTTGCAGGTTTTTCGTATGATTCGAGCCGAGTACCGCTCCGACGGTTTTTCCTTTCAGATCGGCGACGGAATGGATGTCGTTGTTGTCGTTTTTCACGATGATTTGTGTCCCGGCGTAGGCGTAGGTCTGGGAAAAGTTGAACTTCTGCTTGCGTTCATCGGTCACGGCTACCTGGTTGGCAACCGTGTCGATTCGGCCTGTTTCGAGATGGCCCATCACGCCGCTGAACTCGGCCAGGTGCCATTCGATTTTATAGCCGAGCTTCGCGGCGATTGTCTCTGCGACTTCGACGTCAAAGCCCTGCAGCTTTTCCCCTTCCTTGTAAGCGAACGGGTAGCTCTGTCCTGTCGCGCCTACGCGTAAAACCTTTTCCTCCTGAGCGCCTGATGCAGCCTGGTCGCCGCCATTGCCGCAGGCGGCAAGCAGCAGGGAGAGGCCGAGTGTAATCGCGAGAATGCCTTTATGTTTTTTCATGTGAATCTCTCCTATCCGTTGTTTTTTAGGGGGTGCTGTGCCGCGTGAGCTAGGGCAGTGGCGTGTGCAGCTCTTTGCGGAAAAAAATCGTTGTGTGGCCGCGCCCGAGATCAACTTCTCCGGCACGGACATAGCCTCTTCGTTCATACATGGCAGACAGCCACGGATGCTTGTCGGCCGTGCCGAGCGATACGGCAGGGGCCTTCAGCGTATCCCGGACGATGCTTTCCTCTACCCATGTCAGCAGGGCGGAGCCGACGCCTTTTTTGCCGATGTCTGGATCGACGGCAAACCACCAGATATGCGGCAGGCCGAACGGTCCGGGTTGTGGCCCCCAAGGCATGCGCAGGGAAACGGTCGCCCGAATCCGTCCGGCTTCCTCCAGAACGTAGCAGGCGTTGTTGTGAATATTTTTCTGGACAAGTGCCAGATCGGCTGTGGCTGCGGCAAAATGAATGCCCAGCTCGCGGATCGGCGCATAGGCTCGCAGCGTCAGGTCAAGCAGTTGTTCTGCATCGTCAGCGGTTGCCAGACGGTAAATGGTTGTCATGTTGTCTCCCTCGCACTTCTCGCGGCAAACGAGTCCAGGCGATGTGTTTGTCGGCATCGGCTGGCCGTTTGCGGCGTTTTAGCTGGATGCGTGTGTCCCGGTGGCTTGCCGCTTCGTATAACGATTGACGGGGCGCTTCAAGCCAAGATGCTCGCGCAGCGTATTACCTTCGTATTCGGTTCGGAACAGTCCGCGCTGCTGGAGAATCGGTACGACCTCATCGACGAACACGTCCAGGCCCTCTGGCAAAAGGGGCGGCATCAGATTGAAGCCGTCGCAACCGCCTTGCAGCAGCCATTCCTCCATCTTGTCCGCCAGCTGCTGTGGCGTTCCGACAAAGATGTGGTGGCCGCGTGAACCGGCGATGTACTGATAAAGCTGGCGAATGGTCAGCTTTTCCCGACGCGCCAGGTTCAGCACCAGCTCCAAGCGGCTTTTTACACTGTTCGTCTCGGGAATGTCGACGTCGGGCAGCGGACCGTCGAGCGGATACGGTGTCAGATCGAACCCCCCGAGATAGCTGGAGAGAATTTTCAACCCGACGGAGGGCAAAATCAGCTCTTGCAGCTCCCGGAATTTGGCCTGTGCGGCTTCCTCCGTGTCGCCGAGAACCGGGAAGATGCCCGGCATGATGTGCACCTCGTCAGGAGAGCGGCCATAGGAAACGACTTTTGCCTTCACGCTTTGGTAAAAAGCTTGGGCGTCCGGCAGGTTGTTTTGCGCCGTGAAAATGACCTCGGCGGTTTTTGCGGCCAGATGCTGACCTGGCTCGGAGGAGCCTGCCTGAATGATAACGGGATGTCCCTGCGGCGGTCGGGCTACGTTTAACGGCCCGCGAACGGAAAAGAACTCGCCGTGATGCTGCAGCTCATGCAGCTTGGCCGGATCGAAAAAAACGCCTGTTTCCTGCTCGCGAATGAGGGCGTCGTCTTCCCAGGAATCCCACAGTCCTTTCACGACCTCGACGAATTCCTCTGCACGCCGATAGCGGAGGCTGTGCTCGGGATGCTTTTCTCCGCTAAAGTTCAAGGCCGTAGATTCGATGGAGGAGGTGACGACATTCCACGCTGCACGACCGTTGCTGATATGATCGAGCGATGCGAACTGGCGGGCGATGTGAAAAGGCTCGCTGTACGTCGTGGACGCTGTGGCGGCCAGGCCGATTTTCGAAGTAACGGCCGACAGGGCGGACAGCAGCGTGAAAGGCTCAAAGCGTGCCAGCACGTTCGGATGGGAGTCCGGGCTGATCGACAGGCTGTCTGCGAGAAACAGCATATCCAGCTTCCCGCGTTCGGCTGTTTTCGCCAATTTTTGAAAGTAGGCGAGGTTCATGCTGCCATCGGTTTGCGCATGAGGGTGACGCCAGGAGGCGACATGATGACCGGTGCCGGCGAGAAAAACGCCGATTTTCAAATGTTTGGGGGCCTGTGCCATGTCCTTCTACGCTCCTTTGGTTGTCGGGTAGGAATTAATCTTATAATTCCAATTTATTTAGTCGGCATTTATAGTTTTACACTATACGCCTCTTTACGCACAATTGTCAATGTATATTAAAAATTAGTAACAGTATGTTTTCTGTCACGCTGCTTCGATTTTCTTATGTGTATACGGTCTTTTTGTGCTAAAGTGCATAGAGAAGCTTTTTGCATTGCTTTTCAAAACGTTTTTACATTATTTTTCACCTAAATATTTCTAATGTAAATGAGGAAGAACAATCATGCATGAGACCTATTCGTTAAAAGAAAAGTGGCGGCAGTTTCTGATGGTGCTGCTGCCGATCTTAATATCGCAGTTGGCGCTGTTCTCCATGACCTTTGCCGATACGATCATGTCCGGGCACGCCAGCCCGACTGACCTGGCCGGGGTGGCAATCGGGGCCAGCCTGTGGACGCCTGTGCAATCCGGCTTGACGGGCATTCTCATGGCGGTGATGCCGATGGTTGCGCAAATGATCGGGGCACAGCGCAAGGACCAGGTGCCGTACACGGTCATGCAGGCGCTGTACCTGGGCGTGGCGATTGCCATCGGGGTGATGATCGTCGGCGGCTTGGTGCTTGACCCGGTATTGAACAGCATGCAGCTCGAAAACGATGTCAGACACATCGCCCGCGGCTTCCTGCATGCGATTGCCATCGGAATTGTGCCTCTGTTCCTCAACACGGTCATTCGCTGCTTTATCGACGCGCTGGGCGAGACGAGAATCACCATGATGATTACCCTGCTCTCGCTGCCGATCAACGTCGTGCTGAACTACGCCCTGATTTTCGGCAACTTCGGCTTGCCGCGCCTGGGCGGGATTGGAGCGGGCTACGCCTCTGCCCTGACCTACTGGTGCATTTTGCTGATTAGCCTGTTTGTCGTGCGGCGCGTGCAGCCCTTCACCGAATTCGGGCTGTTCAGCAAGTTTTACCGCGTTTCCATGAGCGCCTGGAAAGAACTGCTCAAGCTCGGCTTGCCAATCGGCTTTTCGATCTTTTTTGAAGTGAGCATTTTCGCTGCTGTTACCCTGCTCATGAGCGAATACAGCACGATTACGATTGCGGCGCACCAGGCGGCCATGAACTTCGCTTCGTTCATTTACATGGTTCCGCTCAGCATCTCGATGGCTCTGACCATCGTGGTCGGATTCGAAGTAGGAGCGAAGCGGTTTCGCGACGCGAAGCAGTACAGCTATTTGGGCATCGGGATCGCCACTGGACTTGCCTTGCTGTTTGGAGTCGGCTTGCTGGTGTTCAACAGGCAGGTTGCCGGGTTTTATACGTCGGAAATCGAGGTTTTGGAGCTTACGCAGCACTTCCTGATGTACTCGATTCTGTTCCTGATCTCCGATGCGGTAGCAGCTCCGATCCAGGGAATTTTGCGCGGCTACAAGGACGTGACGGTCACGTTTATCGTCGCGCTGGTCTCGTACTGGGTCATCGGGCTGCCGCTCGGGTTCATTCTGGCGCAGTACACTTCACTGGCCGCCTTTGGCTACTGGATCGGACTGATTTCAGGCTTGGCGGCAGGCGCGATCTTCCTGTTTGGCCGCCTCTTGTCCCTGCAAAACCGCATGATACGCAGCACCCAATAACCAAACATTGGCGGGAAATCTCTGGACGAGAGGTTTCCCGTTTGTTGCATGAAGACAGGAGGGCAAGCTTACACTACACTATAGGAAGTCCATGGAAAATTTCTCTCCTATTTTTCAAGGAGAGCGTATATACTTTCTAATAGAGTGATGGAAGAAAAGCTGACATTGAAGGAAAGGGGGAGGAGAGCGCATGACGTATGGTTTTTTGCTGAAGTTGGGGATCGCCATGTTTCTGGGCTTGCTGATCGGGATGGACCGACAGCTCAAACACAAGCCGCTTGGCGTGAAAACAAGCATGGTCATCTCAGTGGCGAGCTGCCTGATTACGATTGTGTCGATTGAATCGGTGCATCGGTTCTCCTTGCCTGGCCACACCAACATGGACCCGTTGCGCCTGGCTGCGCAAATTGTGAGCGGCGTCGGTTTTCTCGGAGCGGGCGTCATTTTGCGCAGAAGCAACGACGTGATCTCCGGCCTGACCACCGCTTCCATGGTCTGGGCTGCCTCTGGACTGGGCATTGCCGTAGGCGCGGGGTATTACTTTGAGGCGGTGACAGCGACCATCCTGATTATTTTGGCGATCAACCTGTTTCCGCTCATTCTCAAATGGATCGGCCCCGAATCATTGCGGCAGCGGGATTTGTCGATCAAGATGGTGGTCGAAGCAAGCGGTGATCTGGACAGCATTTTTAAACAGATCAAGCACATCGACTTGCAGGTGAAACGGGTCAAGGTCAAAGACCTGGACAACGGCCAGCAAAAGCTGGAAATGATGATAACCGCATCGGAAAACACGTATACGACCGACATTTACAGCTTGCTGAAGGCTGTCGATCACGTGGTTTCTGTTGAGGTAGAGAGTAGATAATGGATGATCCCCTTTAGGTAGACGGTGGAAAAACCAAGTTAACGAGCTTGGATGATACACTGATACTTGAAGGGGATTTTGTTTGGCTAAAAGGGTAACTTCATGGGATTTTTGAGGCTATTCCCATTTATGACTTTTCGGTCTAAAAAGAATACGATAACTTAAAAAAGAGGCCTTTGCCTTGACCAGAAGTAATGATTTTGGTGCGCAAATTGGTCACGCCAAAAGTAAAGTTTACAGAATATTAAAATTTTATAAAAATGCATAATGCGACAAATTTTTCTTTTTGATTTTGATAAAATTTAGAAGTAAATACAAAATATGTTTATAATGAGAGGATTGAAAGAATGAAAAAAACTAAACTTCTTTCTTTAGTTTCAGCAACAGCTATTGGAACTTCTCTTGTAGCTTTTGGTGGAATAAATGCCAATGCCAATTCAGATACCATACCAAGTAATATTCAAGGCGCTTACTATTATATCAATGGTATTGAATATGAGGTTCCAAAAAGTCAGATTATAAACTTTATTAGTAACGATACAGTTACTGAATTACCAACTAATCCTCCGGAAAAGTTAAATTCACAAAAAAGTCAAAAGGTAGCTCCTAGAGCAGGATGTAGTGGAGAAGAGGGCTGGGTATTTGACGCAAAAAGAACAGCTAGCGGTTTCAAACTTGGAAATTCCGGTTCAAGGGTAATAAATGACACACCAGATCCTTTGACTGAAGTATCTCTACTTTCTACAGATACGCAAGTGAACGGTAAATTAAGTGGAAAAAGTAAAGTCAATTGGGGTGTAATTGAAGGGGAAGTAGGGTTTGAAATCGGAGGATCCGTTACATGGAAAACGCAGGAGTCAACAACCATTACAGTAAGGCCTGGCTATTGGGGATGGATTGATTACGGTGCATATACAGAGACTTGGGAAGGCGACTACTATTATGTAACGTCCACATGTAATATTAAAGATAGTGCCAAAATAAAAGTAATGGGACCCAAATATAAAGCCAAGATGGCTAGAAGCGAACCTTTTAGGAAGTGATAGGGGTAAGTTTATCCAATGCATATTAAATTACTGTTTCCTTTTTTACTCCCAATTCTTTTTGGTGTCTTGCTAGGTTGTCAAGCGGATACATCAACGAAGAAAAATAAGGAGATAATTATTGAAGATACAAAAGTTCCTGATGGACAATCTAAAGTAACGAAAGATAAAGAAGTGGAGTCAGTTACAGTACATGAGTCACCAAAAAATGTCTCTTTCCCTTCTGAAGCAGTAACATATCAATATAAAGTTACTTTTAAAGATGGGAAAAGTATATTTCCTCAAAAAAATGATGTCATTTTTGAATCGACTCTTGGTGATACCAGTATTGTGGCTATACGTTCCCCTGAAGGAGAAACGAATTATACCGTTTTTCTGTATGAGTACAATAATAATACCGAAAAATGGGTGATTGATGGTTTTTTAAGATTACAAGGTGGTACGGGGTTTAGTAATAAAGAGGGCTTAAATTTGCCAATGGATAAATTTAATGCATTAAATCTCGAAATACCGAAAAAAAACAAAAAAATTTGGGTATTTGCTAATGAAAAAGAGATAGTTACCATTGCCGTATATAATCGCTTTCCTTTTGTTGAAACAAATAATCCTGAAAAAATTACTTTAACCAATAAGAATGAAGCATATGTTTTAAATAACAATTTTTTGTATTATTTGGATTCTGGAAAACTAATAGTTGTATCCGGAAATACTAGTAAGCAAAACATTATTAATCTAGCAAATTCTTTGCCTTCTGTTAATTCTGCCTTTTTCCCTAGCCCTAAAGAAAAGTAAACAAAACAAACACTTGCAATGTTCTCCCAAAAGGCTCTCAGCTTACTTCTGAACAAATTGCAAGTGAGCTACCATTTCTGGTGGTTGGTGTTTTAAAAAAGTCTTGTAATGCCTATTAAAACTCAAAGTAGTTGCACATTTTCACAATGGAGCCAGACCAAAAATCCAGTTATCACCGTGCTAAGGTGTTGCTGGATTTTTATTTTGGAAACTTTCATCAACCAACTGTTCGTATACACTTCTTCCCTTATCCCTGATGCTCGTAACCGCGCTGAACCCGCATGTCGGCTACGAAAACGCTGCAGGCACTTGGGCCTCCAGCAGGGGGAGCCGAGACTGTCCGCCTCCGGAGAAAAAGGAAAACCGCGTCAAAAGCGGCGGATTAATTTCGAGGAAACCAAGCAAAGAGCCGCCCCAAAAATGCATCTAATGAAGTAATGACTTTTTCCACTTTCCCCCTTACAATATTTGAGAAAAAAGGAATTTGATTCGTTGGACATTTCGCAAAATGAGTGGTTCGCTGTGAATGGAGGACGAGGTTGGGCCACAGATTTTCTGTTAGATGTCGCCAGGATCGAGATTGAGTTAAGGAGGCAGCATAATGTTACCTGATAAATCAAAGCTCGTTATTGCTTTATCACTTTTCTTAATCGGTTTCTTTCATTTCTCGATGAATGATAGCAGTGCGTTACAACAAAAAATTTCTATTTATCTAAATGGCGAAGAAGAAACCGATTGGGAGCCTCAATTCCTAAATGGGCGTGTGTATATACCAGTTAGGTTAATGGAATCTTTAGGATCTAAAGTAAGCTGGGATGCCACCAAACAGACAGTTACTATTAACGCTGATATTAAAATGATTGCCTCTATTCCAGAAGAGGATGTTTACTTATATGCTTTAAATAAAGAAAACAACTTCTATAAAGATTTAGTTGTCAGCAGCAAGGGAGTGAAGAAAGTTTACGAATGGAAAACAATTGAAAAGATTACAGATTTGCCTCAATTGTATTATGTGGATTTAAATAACGATCAGAAAAAAGAATTGGTTATTGTTTTAAGTGAAGGTCATGGAACAGGCTTTTCGGTCCAAAACATTCATATTGTGAATCCTGAAAACTTTACCGAATATTCTATAGAAAATCCATTGGATATAGTGAAAAAACATGTTGCAACCAAGATAATATCTGATTCTGAAGTAGAAATAAAAATAGATGGAAAAGTTTCATCCCTAAATTTAAAGAATTCCTCTTTTCCAGAGAGAATTTCTGAAATCAGCTTTGAAAACATCATTAACTATCAGATCTTTGAAAACAAAATAATGGCCATCGTTGGTGTGGAAGGTGCTTATTTGCAGCATATAGGGTATCTAAAGATTGAATATCATTTTAAAGATGGCACGTATAAAATGAAAAATATTTCATTCTCCCAGGATTAACATGGGGAACTGGTTAAACTAATAAGGAGTGCCCCAAACTACCAAGAGTAGTATAGAGGCACTCCCTCCTACTAATTATCTTTATTTATAATTAAAAACCAATGGTTCCCCAACTTAAGGATATCTATTGCATCGGGGGATTTAGGTTTATTAGGCAAGAAATATCGGCGATTACCAATCGGATTTGCCACAGTGCCCATATTCGAAGCGATATGAGGGAATGTAAATTTTTTTGTGTAAATGGGTTTTTAACAGGTGAATGGCTACTTCAACGGCTTTACATGGAGGGGCGGGCATGATAGGCTCGTTAGCCATGCGATGCAGTGATTTACAGGCATCGCCCAATCGCAAAGAATCATGCCCGCAGAGGCTCCATGTCAAGCCGCCCCAACAGCCCCTTTATGCAGATAGTTCCCCTTGCAAGCGGTCTCCGAAATGGATGGCCAGTTGCGATATACATTCTTTCCAGCTTCGAAGGGGCATGGTCCATTTCTTTGAAGCCTCCATGGTTGCCAGATAGATGATTTTCCGTAAGGCATCGTCGGTTGGATACGCCGTTTTTGTTTTGGTGACCTTACGAAGTTGCCGATGATACCCCTCAATAATATTCGTTGTATAAATCATCTTACGGATTTCTGGGGGATAGCTGAAATAGGCGGTCAATTCAAGCCAGTTGCTTTCCCAGGAGCGAATAATGATGGGATACTTCTTCCCCCACTTGTCTTTGAACATAGCAAATGCTGATTCGGCCTCTTCCAGCGTAAGAGCTTGATAGACTTTTTTTAAATCTGCCAAAACGGCCTTTTCTTCCTTGAACGGTACATATTTCATCGAGTTGCGAATCTGGTGAATGACGCACAATTGAATCTGGGTTCTTGGGAACGCTGCGTTGATTGCTTCGGAGAAGCCCGCCAGTCCATCCTTGCAGGCAATCAAGATATCTTCTACACCACGACTTTTCAGATCTGTGCACACATTGAGCCAGAAGCTCGCACTTTCGTGCTCGCCGATCCAGATGCCCAAAATGTCCTTATGACCAGACATCGAAATGCCGAGAACGCTGTAAGCTGCTTTGTTGACGATTCGATTTTCTTGACGGACTTTAAAATGGATGGCATCCAGAAACACGATGGGGTAAACCCGATCCAGCGGTCTGCATTGCCATTCTGCCACCATTGGCATAATCTTGTCGGTCACCTTGCTAACCATCGCAGGAGATACATCGATTCCGTACAGATCCTTCATGTGTTCCTCAATGTCTCGTGTAGACATTCCTTTAGCATAGAGTGCGATAATTTGCTCCTCCAAGCCATTTGTGGTAGTTTCATGCTTCTTCACAATGTGAGGTTCAAATTCGCCGTTACGGTCACGAGGCACACGAATTTCTGTGTTCCCGAACTTTGTCTTTAGCGTCTTTTTACTATACCCATTCCGACTATTTCCTGAATGATCCCCATCGGTACTATGTTTGGTATAGCCCAAATGGGCATCCATTTCAGCTTCAAACAACTGCTGGATGGTGTCACGGAACAAATCTTTCAGCATGGTGTGCACGTCTTCGATGGTACGGCAATCCTTCGCTAACTCCTTGATCGTCATGTCTCTTTTGTCTTGCATAAATGATCATCTCCTTAATGGGAAGTTTAACCATTTACACAAAACTTTTTACGCTCTCCGATATGAAGTGAATCCTTCCATGCTTGCGAATCTAACTTTGGCTTTCGTGCTCTTGACGTTGTCATACCCTCAAATTGACCTCTTTTCAATAATACCTCTTCATATGTTTTTCCATAGGTCTTGCCATTATTATACGCTTTCCTATTTTTGGCAACGTGTGCGACTCCCAGTTTGCCTTCATACTCTTCCCCTTCGGCCTCACTGTAAATCATCCTTGCAAGCAAATCAACGCTATCTCTTCCTTTAAATTCTGTAAAATCCCATTTGTCCTTTTTATCTCCCAAGTCCTCCAACGGTTCTCCATAAGGATATGCCATTTTTCATTTCTCCTTTTTTATTATTGATTTAAGCAACAAATATCTGGCCAGCATTGTCGCTTCACTTATCTAGGAAAAAATCAGAGGTAAAACACAACATTATTTAAAAAATTTTTTTCAGAGAAGGGAGCTATCACTGCCGTTTTCAACGCGAGTGTTGCTGCGCTGAAAGATACCATGCCGATTAAGGAATGTTTCATCATGCAAAGCACGATCCATCAAGTCTCGTATCTTCCCGAAAGTGCTGAATTTATTCCGCATGATACAACTGTTCATATACACTTCTCTCCTTGCCAACAATAATGAAAATCATTATCATTTAAATAAATACAATCTGCTCCTATTTCAAAAGAGAAGAAGTGGACATGATAAAAAAGGAAAAAAGGCAGTCATTCATAGAGGAGGATGCGAGATGAATTTTCGGATCGAAAAAGACACGTTGGGTGAAATGAAAGTGCCTGCGGACAAGCTGTGGGGGGCGCAAACACAGCGCAGCTTCCAAAACTTCGAGATCGGCACGGAGAAAATGCCACTTGAGGTCATTCGCATGTTTGCCATCCTGAAAAGAAGTGCGGCGCTGGCGAATCAAAAGCTGGGCAAGCTGGATGCGGAAAAGGCGGAAGCGATCATAACGGCAGCCGACGAAGTTATCACCGGAAAATGGAATGAACACTTCCCGCTGGTTGTCTGGCAAACCGGAAGCGGCACCCAGTCCAACATGAACGTCAATGAAGTCATCGCTCGCCGCGCCAACCAGTTGCTGGAGGAAAAAGGAAGCAGTGCGCGGATTCACGCCAACGACGATGTAAACAAATCGCAAAGCTCCAACGACACATTCCCGACTGCCATGCACATGGCGGGACTGGTAGCTGTCGAGGATCAAGTGCTGCCTGCTCTGGCGCTGCTCAAGCAGACACTCCAGGAAAAAAGCGAGGCTTACATAGACATCATCAAAATCGGCCGGACGCATTTGCAGGATGCCACTCCGCTGACACTGGGCCAGGAAATCAGCGGTTGGGTGCGCATGCTGGAGAAAACAGAGAAAATGATTCGGGAAAGCAACGAATATTTGCGTGAGCTGGCGATTGGCGGTACGGCCGTTGGTACTGGCATCAACGCCCACCCGCGCTTCGGCGAAATGGTCGCTGCGGAAATCAGCGAAGCGCTCGGCAAAAAATTCGTGACCGCCGCAAACAAATTCCACGCGCTGACCAGCCACGACGAGCTTGTTCACGTGCACGGAGCGTTGAAGGCGCTGGCAGCCGACCTGATGAAAATCGCCAACGACGTCAGATGGCTGGCGAGCGGACCGCGCTGCGGCATCGGCGAAATCGTAATCCCTGCCAACGAGCCGGGCAGCTCGATCATGCCAGGAAAAGTAAACCCGACGCAAAGCGAAGCGATTACGATGGTTGCGTGCCAGGTGATGGGCAACGATGCCGCAATCGGCTTTGCCGCAAGCCAGGGGAACTTTGAGCTGAACGTGTTCAAGCCAGTTATCATCTACAACTTCCTGCAATCGGCGCGACTGCTCGCAGACGCCATGAAGTCGTTCAACGACCACTGCGCTATCGGCATTGAACCAAACCTGTCTGTCATTCAGGAAAACCTGAACAACTCCCTGATGCTCGTAACCGCGATGAACCCGCACATCGGCTACGAAAACGCAGCAGCCGTAGCCAAGCTGGCACACAAAGAGGGCATTACGCTCAAGGAAGCGGCGATCAAGAGCAACCTGCTGACCGAAGAACAATTCGACCAGATCGTGCGCCCGGAGCAGATGATTCATCCGAAGGAATAAAAAAGTAACCCACTCACTGGCATGAGCAGGTGAATATACTGGGAAAAGCCGATGCCAGGGACTGTAAAATATTCTGTGTAAACTCTCAAAACCTATTACAATAAAAGAAAGGTTGGTTTGAGAGGATGACACCTATGGCGAGATTTAGTAAGGAACAAGTGAAGGCGTTTGTGAAGGAAAACAACCTCAAGACGATGGACGATGTGCAGTCGGCACTGAAGGAACTGTTTGCAGAAACGCTGCAGTCGATGCTAGAGGCGGAGCTTGACACGGAACTCGGCTATGAAAAGCACGATGTGAAGCGAAAGAAAACAACAAACAGCCGTAACGGGAAGACAAAGAAGACGGTGACAAGCGAATACGGCGAGGTGGAGATCGCGGTGCCACGTGACCGTAATGGCGAATTTGAGCCCGTTATCGTGAAAAAGCATCAGTCTACCGTTACCGGCATTGAGGACCAAATTATCGCCATGTATGCCAAAGGTGTCAGCACACGGGATATTCAGGACCATCTGAACCATCTGTATGGAATTGACGTTTCTCCTACCATGATCTCCAATGTGACGAATAAGATCGTGCCACTCATCAAAGAATGGCAGAACCGACCGCTACAAAGCATCTATGCGGTTGTATTTATGGACGCCATTCACTACAAAGTCAAGCAAGACGGTGCTATTGTGAACAAAGCGGCTTATATGGTCATTGGCATTGATTTGGACGGCAACAAGGACGTATTAGGCATGTGGATTGGAGAGAATGAATCCTCAAAGTTCTGGCTGAGCGTACTGAACGACTTACGGAACCGTGGGGTTCAGGACATTCTCATCACCTGCGTGGATAACCTAACGGGCTTCTCTCAGGCCATCTCTGCCTGCTATCCGAATACGGAGATCCAAAAGTGCATCATTCATCAAATCCGCAACTCGACCCGTTATGTTTCTTATAAGGATCTTAAGAAAGTGACGGCGGATTTAAAGCCAATCTACAAAGCGGCAACAGAAGAGGCTGCCTTACTGGAATTGGATCGTTTTGAGGAAACATGGGGTAACAAATATCCCCTCATCGTTCGCTCTTGGCGTACCAACTGGGACGAGCTAGCTACTTTTTTCAAGTATCCACCAGAGATTCGTAAATTGATCTATACGACCAATATGATTGAGAGTTACCATCGGCAACTCCGGAAGGTGACGAAGGGCAAGAGCATTTTCCCCACCGATGAAGCCCTGCTCAAAATGCTCTATTTGGCTACCATGGACGTCACCAGGAAGTGGACTGGACGAGTGCAGCACTGGGGGCAAATGCTCCTCCAGCTCTCCGTTTTCTTCCCGGATCGGATCGGCCAATACTTACGCTAGTTTTTTATTCCAAAAGGGTTTACACAAAATACTGGACAGACCCCGATGCCATCCTGTGTTTATCTAGGGTGAAATGTTCATAATCAAACTATTGAAAAGGTATTACATTTTAAACATGTAGTACCTTTTTTGTAGTTGTATGTAATATCTATGGTGTTATACCACTAGAGCGCCCGATTGTTGTTGAGAGAGATTCTAAAAAATGGAAAACGCCTATCTAGCAAGATAGTCGTCAGCATGACAAGCACTAAAGAGGTTGATGACTCGCCTCACGCGGTTTTACTTTCACACTAATTTTTGTAATATAATCTTTTTCCTCTTTTGCTGCAATCGAGTGCAGTAAATATTCCTCATAAATATCACCATCCAACGCCAACTGCTCCTGTTCTAAATAAGTGAGTAGCGTGTGATAGGTCTGTGAGATGTCATCATAAGATCCCTGATGATAAATGATCGCATAGTGTCCAGCTGGCTTCATTTTTGCTGACGGGTCGTCTAGGCGACAAAATAGATAGCTTACGTTTACAGACTCCTTATTTAGAAAATCTTCTTTTGCATACACAATACCGTATGCGGCTGTACTTTTCACCCCAAGCTTTTTTAAAAACCGTGTAGATTGCTCGTAAACTTCCTCCGTTAATACCGACCAATCTATTTTCTCGTCGCTATACACAACAGGTTCGGCTGGTAGTTGTTGCACAAAAACTTTGCCAAATGAGATTTCCTCCATCTCTTTTGTCAAGGTAACTGTTCGTTCCAGGAAAAATTGAATGTCCTGCAATTTTTGGATTTCCCTTGCCACTTTTTCCTGCTGTTGCATTGCCAATTGTTGCAGAGTATAGGTGTTAGGCGCATCAAAATACGTTTTGAGTTCTTTAATCGGTAGCTTAACTGCACGAAGCAATTGAATGGCTACAAATTGATCCAACTGATCGAATGTGTAGTAGCGATAGCCGTTATCAAAAGTGCCTGCTGGTTTAAATAAATCGATTTTATCGTAATACAGAAGCGTATCCTTATTTACTTCAAGTAATTTGGCAAATTCGCCAGTGGAAAATGTTTTTTCGGATATATTTTTCATTTCTTTTCACTTCTTTCTTTACTCTGGAGTTACTTCATACCGTACACTTTTTTTGTGAACATAACACGAAAATATACATCAGGCAAGCAATCGTTCATGTATGGAACGCACGAAGGGTGATGAGGAAGAGGGCCATGGGGATGTTACGGTGTACTTTTGTGGCATTTCGCATATGCCTCCAAAATCATACGTGCTATATGCTGGGGTGAGTGCTTTACTTTGGAGTTTGCTATTTGTAACAGTCGGTCGATTATTTAATTGTTTAAAGAGAAAGGTTGTTTCGAAATGACAAAACAACAAAATGAACAAATTACGTTAGTCCCTCTACCGCAGGAAGAGCTGGCAATATTTAAGGAAGAAATACAAGAGGCATTTATGAAAGGGTTACAAGATAGTTATCCAGAAGCAGAGGATTCAACAAAAATGGGACCAATCCCATCCGATGAGGATTTCGAGCATTCGCTTACTGCAAAAGATTCGGTTGTGCGCCAAATTGTTCTAAATGGCGAAAGAATCGGTGGCGTCGTACTAAATATTAATCCCGACACACAGCGAAACGAAGTGGCTTTCCTGTATATAAAGGCGAATGCACACGGTAAAGGTCTTGGTACAAAAGCATGGAAAGCGATAGAAGCAGCGTTTCCAGAGACGAAGGTTTGGGAGCTGCACACACCGTATTTTGAAAAGCGTAATATTCATTTTTACGTGAATAAATGTGGCTTCAAAATTGTTGAGTTTTATCATAAAGACAACCCTGGACCAAATATCGGAGGGGAACAGCCTGAGCCAGATGAAGAATTTGAATTTTTCCGTTTTGAAAAGGTCATGACGGAAGAAAGTAACGACCTCTAAAATGACGGGACGCTTCCAACAGGCGTTCTTGCAGGATCATTGCAGCGTCACCTCTTTAGATTTTCTTAAAACATTTCTGCTATAGTGGTCAGTAATGACTCAGATTCGTGCGGAGGTGTAGCCAATGAAAATACTAATCGTAGACGACGACAAAGAAATCGTGGACTTGCTCGCTATCTATTTGGGCAACGAAGGCTACGAGATCGAAAAAGCCCACGACGGCGTACAAGCGCTGGAAAAGCTCGCCCAAAAAAACATCGATCTCGTTATTTTGGACGTCATGATGCCGAACCTCGACGGGTTGGAAGTGACCAAACGCATACGAAAAGACTCGACAATCCCCATCCTGATGGCCAGCGCGAAAACGAACGACATGGACAAAATCATGGGGCTGATGACCGGAGCCGACGATTACGTCGCCAAGCCGTTCAATCCGCTGGAGGTGATCGCGCGGGTCAAATCCCTTTTGCGCCGGGCCAATTACACACAACAGCAAAAGCAGGATCACGTCATCGAGGCAGGCCCGCTAATTATCGACAAGCAGAGCCACGTCGTCGAGACGAAGGACGGCGTTCCGATCAAGCTGACCGCCCTGGAATTTTCCGTACTGTTTTTGCTGGCCAGCCACCCGAACCGGGTTTTTTCCTCCGAAGAAATTTTCGACCGCTGCTGGAAAATGGAAAACTACGTCTCCTACAAGACGGTGATGGTGCACATCAGCAATTTGCGCGAAAAGCTGGAGAAGGCGACCAATGGCGAAAAAGTGATCCAGACCGTCTGGGGGGTAGGCTATAAAATTGAAGCTTGATGCCAAAGATTTTTTGCGCATTTTCCTCGACCTGATCCTGAGTCTGGCGCTCTTCTATGCTGTTTTGCAGACGGCTTCCTTTCTCGCCCAAAACTATTTGTACAACATTCGGGAAGTCAAAGAATACGTCTGGTTTTTGCGGCGCAGCTTCGGCATTGAGTCGTTTAAAATCCCGATCATTCTTTTGGGAATCGGGCTGTTTGCCGCCTGGACGTTTGTCCGTATCCGCAAGTACATCGAGCAAAAACAAATGGAGCAGATCATCTCCGAACTGCACTACATCGCCAAAGGGAATTTTCAGCACGTCATCTCCATCCGGCCGAGCGGCAGCCTGGGAAATGTGGTCGACAGCATTCATGCGCTGGTCAAAAGCACGCGCGAAGCGATGGAGGAGGAGCGGCGGCTGGAGCAGTCCAAGGATGAGCTGGTGACGAACGTGTCCCACGATTTGCGCACCCCGCTGACGTCGATTATCGGTTATTTGGGACTGATTGAAGAGCGCAAGTACAAAAACGAAGAGCAGCTCAGGCAGTACGCCCACATCGCCTATGAAAAGGCCAGGCAGATGAACGTGCTGGTCAATGACTTGTTCGAGTACACCAAGGTCCGCAATCGGGGCGCGCATGTGACCCGGACACAGTTTGACCTCGTGGAGCTGGTGGAGCAAGTCTCGGTGGGCTTTCGCATTGCGGCGCAGGAAGCGGGCTTGTGCCTGCATGTAGACACGCCGGACGAAAAAATCGAGATGATCGGCGATACAGACAAGCTCGTCCGCGTGCTGGAAAACTTGCTCTCAAATGCGGTCAAATACGGGCGGGACGGCACGGACATTTTCATTCGCCTATTCGAGCAGCAGGGCGGGGTTGCCATATCTGTTGCCAACAACGGAGCGCCAATTCCAGCCGAATATATCCCCAATCTGTTCGAGCGCTTTTTCCGGGTAGAAGGGTCGCGCTCCAAAGAGACGGGCGGCTCGGGACTGGGACTGGCCATCGCCAAAAGCATCATTGACCTGCACCATGGCAGCATTTCCGTGGACAGCACGCCGGAATGGACGACCTTTACGATCTGGCTTCCTCGTACCTCTCCCTCTTCATAAATCCTTTCCTTTTTCTTTACTTTTCGTTTCCGTTTTTTTGATTTCAAAAGCCTATCCTTGTTGCATGAAGAACGAATGTGTTCATGTGTGATGAGGAGGGCTTGTTTTTATGCGGAGAGGAACACTGCTGCTGCTTCTGCTCGTTGTGGCTGCGGGTTATGCCTGTTGGAGCGACATGAGGCCGGCAGTAGCAGATTTGGTAAACAGAAGAGCTGAGACTGTGCTGGGGAACATAACCGGCAGTGTGGAGGCGCGGGCGGCTGTTTTGCTCGACAGCGAGACAGGCGAAGTGTTGTACGCCCAAAATGCCGATACCCCCTATCCGGTGGCAAGCATGTCGAAAATGATGACCGAGTATTTGCTGCTGGAAGCGATCCGGGAGAAGCGTGTCGCTTGGGACGATGAAGTGCCCGTTTCCGCAAATGCCGCCGGGGCCGGGGGCGCGCGGGTGCAGCTTGAGCCGGGCAGAGCGTACCCGCTTCGCGATTTGTACGAAGCGATGGCGGTCGGCTCCGCAAACAACGCGGCCGTGGCCATCGGTGAATACCTGGCGGGCAGTACGTCTGCTTTTGCCAGACAGATGAACAAAAAGGCAGCCGAGCTGGGGCTTGCGTCCTCGTCTTTTGTCAACGCGACAGGGCTGGATTACGACTACGGGCAAAATGAGATGTCGGCAAGAGACGTAGGCATGCTGGCGCACTATCTGCTTCGCGACTTCCCGGAGATTGTGGAGCTGACTGCCGAGCCTTTTGTGCAGCTTTCTTTCGGGGAACGGGTGGACAACACCAATCTGATGGTGCGCACCGATCACGACGAAATGAACGTGCCAGGGCTGGACGGACTGAAGACAGGGTTTACCGATAAAGCGGGCTACTGTTTTACAGGGACGGCCAGGCAGGGTGACAAGCGTCTGATTTCTGTGGTGATGGGGGCGGCAAACGAAGCGGTCCGCTTTACAGAGACAAAAAAGTTGTTGGAGAGGGGATTTGACATTGCATACAGCGCCGAAAAAAGGTAGGGCATGGACGGTTCCGCTTTTTCTGGGGTACGCCGTTTTCGCGGTGTATTTGTATTTGGTCATAAAAGTACTGTTGTTAAAATTCAGCAGTCTGGATATAGAGCTGTTGCAGATACAATGGCAAATGCTTTCAAACGACCCGACGAGCATCGTGGAGCGGCTGCGCTACCGGGGCAACCTCGTGCCGTTTCATGAAATTCAAAACTACGTGTCACAGATTCGAAACGGCCAGAGTGGGCACAGCTTCGTGAATCTCGTCGGAAACATCGTTGCATTTATGCCCTTTGGCTTGATGCTGCCGCTGTTGTTTGCGAAAAAAGCAGGCTCCGTCGGCAAAGTCGCATGGCTGTCGTTTCTGTTTAGCCTTGGGCTGGAAACGACGCAGCTAGTGCTGAGCTGCGGCACGTTTGACGTCGACGATCTTTTGCTGAATACGGTGGGAGGGATACTCGGGTATGGCGTTTATTTGGTGCTGTGGTTTGTCTTTTGGCGTCATTCATCCGGTGATCGTTCAGCCAGTAGCTTGACATACCGGAAAAAAGCGATGGAGTACAGGGCTGATTAAGCCTGCCGAACGAAAATCATATAGGTTTATTCTACAAGTTTTCTGCCCAACTTAATGCAGCCCATCCAACGTAAGGAATCTGTCTAGTTTGGTGTTGACAGTCCAATTCACCCCGGAGATATCGGCGAATTGTATTTCTAGAATGCCCCGTTAGACGGGCAATTTCACGAATACTCTTGCCTTCTGCCCTCATGGTATGTAACGATATCACTATCCCACTCCTTAGCATGTGTCTCCCTCCGAAAATTAACTTGGTCGTTAATACCGAAGGGGATATATTCGCTAAGGGTGGGTCATTTTCTTTCCGGCGAACCTGGGTCAATTATATCCCGGCGGTGACAGTCCGAGATGTCCCCAAGTGCTTCATAATCCTTCGATAGGTCCATCCTTCCTCCATATGCAGTCTAATGGCTTCTCCCTTTATCTCATGTGAATAAAATGCCCTCCCTAAAATTCATCAGAGAACCTAGGGTGTTTTTCCAATTTCTATATTTAAGTAGTGCGCTTTAAAATGGAGACGGGTTTTACATTTTGGCGGATATTGTCAAAAAATAGGGGAATATATTTGTGGAATTTTAGGTAAAAATTGGTTACTATCTTTAAGTGAAATAAAAGATAAGATAGGGAGGTTCATGTATGTTTCCTAAAAAAAGTAGAATTATGTCATTTGCTTTATCAGCTACATTGTTTTTCGGAGTACTAGGAACTGCTAATGCAGAAAATAAAGGTAATGGCTCAGAGTTCCTGGATATTACAAATGTTTCTCGTTTTGAAAATGCTATAGAGCTTACATGGTCTGGTGATTACGATAAGTATGAGGTCTTTGCAAATGGAGAAAGTATTTACAAAGGAAAAGATAATAAATTTAAACAAGAAGGATTGAAGGCAGATACACCAGTTGAATATTTGGTTGTTGCACTTGATGATAACGATGAAATACTAGATAAAGTAAATGTGGAGGCATATACCTTAGCTGAAAAACAAAATAAAAGGCTTATGGCAAATAAAGATGAGAAGCAACAACTAGATTCGATACGTGTTACTACAATATATAAAAGGGATTCTCTTAAATTTGACTGGGATGATATCGCTGGTATCGAAGAGTATGAAGTCTATAAAGGCAACGAAAAAATTGGGACCATTAAAGGAAGTCAGTACAGTGAAGAAGGTCTAAATGAGGGTCATTATGAATTTGTTGGGAAAATCGAGGTTGATGATAGCAAGAAAGAAATAATCCGGGAAGAAGCAAAGCAACAATTGCAAAGAGAACTAACAGAGGAAGAAGAAGAAGCTTTATTTTATGAATATTATTCAATCATTAAGTCGTTTACACCTAATAGCGAAGAAGGGAAATCAATAGCTAGTAGAGCTGCTCTTGCAGATGATACAGCTTATTCTATTAACCTAAAATATATGACTTTCATTCCAACTCAATATGTTGAAAACCCTTACTATCCAACAGCTGACGCGACTGTGAAATATTTTAACGGAAATTGGAGAGGGTTTAATCCTAACAGTTATGAGTATAAAACTCGAACAGAAGCACAATACATTTTTTCAAGCAAGTCTTTAGATTTTTCAAAATCTGTTGCTAGCTCAAAATTTTACGATAGTGACAAAAAGTTGCAGTATACACGGACTGCAAGTGATACAGGTATTTATCTGTCCGATAAAGGGAGATCAAATACATCGGCAAAATTTGTAGTATATCACAATTGTGAGATTCCATATTATGAAGCCATAACACCTGCGATTGATTATAATTATACGGCAGAGTTGAAAAGTGAAAAAGGTGGTAAAATCGTAGTTTATGGTTCACATGATAAAGCACCTTCGCATGAGCTTTATTATAAAATTAACGGTGGGTCATATCGACCAATCTTTCAACATGAAATAGTTGATTTTAAATATCTCTTTGGTGTTTATCCAAGTTGGTCCTTTAATTTTTCTAATTAAATTGTAAAAGTCTTACCTCTCGCGTAGAGGTGAGACTTTTTAATAAGGAGGTAATTTTATTTGAAAAATATCAATAAATCATTACTTCTTGCTTTGGTGGTAAATGGAGGATTCTTATTGTTCTTGCTGCTTGATCAGGTGTTGAGCAATTGGATAGTTATAGGCTGGATTTTAACTGTGATCGTATTTCTCTATTTTTTGTCTTTTGTCTTGATTTTTATTGAGTTTAGTAGAAAAACTAATAAAGGATATCTCTATTTAGCATTGACTATCAATTTACTTGGATTAATAATGTTTATGATCTATTGGTTTAGACTATAATACTTACGAGACATAAAAGATCATTCTATCTCCCATATTGCAAAGAAAAAGGTGTTAACTGGAGAACAGCTAAACGTGTTTTAATGCGGATAAACCGATCCCGCTAGGCCATGATTTCTTCTGGGTCTGTCAAGATTTTTGTGTAAACTCAATCAACCGATATATGAAAAGGTTTCATCCCCTAATTGGGACATCTTTTTCGAAACCAATCGAGTCAAGGGCGTAAGGCGAAGCGAACCCTTGACGCGTTGGTGGAGAGAAAGATCATCCTTTCGGGGATGAAGCCTTTCATTTTTATTAACGGATGTACGGCTGTACCCGATCTTCAAAAAAATGGAAAGCTGTAAGAGAATCTGGCCCCAGTTCTGGACTCGTCCCGTCAACTTTCGCAGAACATCCATGGTTACGAGATATAACATCTTCAAAAGGGCATCGTCTGTGGGAAACATGGCTTTTTCTTTTGTCACCTTTCGAAGCTGTCGATGATAACTTTCACGTTTGTTGTGAACGCTCACCAAAATGTTGACCACTTTGCTCATCATAAAGTTACCCACCTGACAGTTTGAGCACACGTCATCATTTTCACACCTAATTGCAAATGTTTTTACTGAGCCAAGGATCGTCAAGGGCTTGCGTAGCAAGGGGTTTACCCTTTATCCTTGACGATCCTTGGTGCAGGAAATAAAATGCTACTTTGTGTGAAAAAAAGCATCGTAGGTGGTCAACTCGAAGATGAGCGTTTGCTCCAAAAATGGTCAACTTTTTGATTAGCATTCACATTTGTTGTATAGATCAGCTTTCCAATCTCTGGAGGATATCGAAAGAAGGTGGCAATCTCGTCCCAATTACTCCACCAGGAACGAACCATCAAGGGATATTTACTGCCCCAGGTTTGTTCAAACTGCTCGAGTTCTTCCAACGCGGCTTGCTCCGTTGGAACTTGATAGATGGGTTTTAGCTCGGACGTGATCTTTTTGAGATCCTTATAGGAAACATACTTGATGGAATTTCGGATTTGATGGATGACACATTTCTGAATCTCCGTCTTCGGATAACATGCTGAGATGGCTTCTGTAAAGCCACGAAGGTTATCGACGCTTGTAATAAGAATATCCTGGCCCCCGCGATTTTTCAGTTCGTTGAGTACATGGAGCTAGAATTTTGCCGATTCATTCTCTCCAATCCAGATTCCAAGAACATCTTTATGACCGTCAAGGTCAATTCCAATTACTTTTTTCTTTGTTTTTTTCTGTGACGATGTGTTCAACTCCATCTAGGTCAGTATAGAAAGTTGGTTCATACTCAACTTCCGAGTCCACTTTAACGCCACCATCAGCTATCAATTCCTCTTGCATTTCCTCTGGTAAAGTATCAATTTTTTCAGAAAAAACCATTATCTTAAGTGTTTTTTTTTTGTAAAGGGAATCATTTAAAAAACCTCCTAATGTATGGTATATTAGAATAGTAACAATACTTGTATAAAAGTACCGATATGTGTAAATAAAGGGATAATATAAATGAAAAAGAAAAAACTTATTGTTTACTTGGGCATATTGTTTCTTGTAATGATGGGGTTTTCACTAATATGGAGTATTTATTTTAAGGAGAAGACAGCAGCCGTCGTAAAAGTAAAAGAGGTTAGCAATGACTTCATCGTAATTGAGGATCAACTCAACATGAAAAGAACGATTGATGTCCCGAGGGTTATTACGAAATTAATTAAAGCGAACGAAGAGTATTTTGTAGAGTATGAGTCTAGCTTGATAGGATTGCCGAAACTTGTTTCTATAGAACCCCTAAACGAAAGATGAAACATTTTTATTGGGTTATGTTTTGTCTAAGTCGTTGTGGTTCTGATCGTTCTGGGTAAAGCATGGCCGGCTCTGATGGTTCTGGGATATGCAGTTTTTGTGTTCTATCAGTGACCGTTCTGCCAGAGACTCGACGACGTACCCTGATAAAAGCTATGGCGTACAAGGCTGACCAAGCCTGCCAAACGCAATACAGAACAAGGGCACCTGCAATGGTGCTCTTTTTCATCTGCTGTGCTTCCTCTTGTTTTGTCCCACCACCTGTGTTTACACTAAATAGAATCAATAATCAATTGAACCAATTTATTGAAAGAGAAGGTGATTCTCTTTGCTCCATAAAGCACAGGAAGTTTTGCAAAAATATTTCGGCTACGAATCGTTTCGCGAGGGACAAAAGAAGATTATCGAGAGCCTGCTCGCAGGCCATGACACGATCGGCATCATGCCGACCGGCGGGGGAAAATCCATCTGCTATCAGGTGCCGGCCATGCTGTTCGACGGCGTCACCATCGTTATTTCGCCGCTTATCTCGCTGATGAAGGACCAGGTAGATGTGCTGGTCAACATGGGCATTGCGGCAACGCAGATCAACAGCTCGCTCGACTACAGCGAGGTGCGCGAGCGCTTGCGGATGGCGGCGCGCGGGGAGTACAAGCTGCTTTATATCGCGCCTGAGCGGCTGGAGTCGGAAACGTTTCAAACTTTGATCCGCAATGTGCCGATTTCGTTCGTCGCTGTCGATGAGGCGCACTGTGTCTCGCAGTGGGGCCACGACTTCCGCCCCAGCTATTTGGAGATCGCCCGCTTTTTGCGCACGCTGCCAGAGCGTCCCGTCGTCGCAGCCTTGACCGCGACGGCAACACCGGAAGTTACCGCCGACATCAAGCGCCAGCTTAGCCTGGAGGACGAGCGCCTCTTTATCACTGGCTTTGGCCGGGACAACCTCATTCTGTCGGTGCGCAAAGGGGAAAACCGCCGCGAGTTCATCCAGGCGTATTTGAAAGCCAACAGGCAGCAGTCCGGAATCATCTACGCCGCCACGCGAAAAGACGTCGATGCGCTGCACGCCGACCTCGCGAAGCGCGGCTTTTCCGTGACCAAATACCACGCCGGGCTGTCCGAGGAAGAGCGGGCGGCGAATCAGGAAGCGTTCCTGTTCGATGACGTCCGCACGATGGTCGCGACCAACGCATTCGGAATGGGCATCGACAAGTCCAATGTGCGCTACGTCATTCACTACAACATGCCGAAAAACCTGGAAGCGTACTACCAGGAGGCGGGCCGCGCCGGACGCGATGGCGAGCCGAGCGAGTGCATTTTGCTGTACCAGCCGCAGGACATCCAGACCCAGTCTTTTTTTATCGAGCAAAACCAGCTAACCGACGAACGCAAGGAGCACGAGTACAAAAAGCTGTACGCCATGGTCGACTACTGCCGGACGCCGCGCTGCCTGCAGCAGTACATCGTGCAGTATTTCGGCGAGACGGATGCGCCTGAGTGCGGCCGCTGCCACAACTGCACCGACAACACGGAGCTGACCGACATTACCCTTGAAGCACAAAAAATCTTTTCCTGCGTCAAGCGGATGCGGGAACGCTTCGGCGCAACTCTGGTTGCCCAGGTACTCAAAGGCTCGAAAAACAAAAAGGTCACGCAGTTCCAGTTCGACCAGCTTCCTACCTACGGACTGATGAAGGAGTACAAGGAAAAGGAAATCGCCGACCTGATCCAACTGCTCATTGCCGAAGGATACTTGCAGGTGACAGAAAGCCAGTACCCGATTGTAAAGCTGGGAGCGCGGGCGCTGCCAGTGCTCAAGGGCGAGGAGCGCGTCGTGCAAAAAATATCGCTCCGCCCGGCAGCGCTCGCAGAGGACGACGAGCTGTTCGAGCAGTTGCGTGCGCTGCGCAAGGAAATCTCACAGCGCGAAGGGGTGCCGCCATACGTCATTTTCCACGACAGCACATTGAAGGAAATGAGCAGCCTCTGCCCGACCGACAAGCAGGCGATGCTCAAGATCAAAGGCGTGGGCGAAGCCAAGTTCGAGAAGTACGGCCAACCCTTCCTGGAATGTTTGCAAAACTACGCCGCAGTCAAGCCGTGACGGTCATGGTCACGGCTTTTCGCTGTTGCAGCGGTGTGTCAAAACAAAAGCCGTGACGTTTGACGATCACGCACGGCTTTTGCTCCTTTTTGTCTTCTCTTTTCCCCGCATTAGCCCGCAATTCGCCTGCTGTGCTTCATCAAATACAGCAGGAAAGCCAGCAGCAGCAACCCTTGGGCGACGATGGCGCCGGAGATGGAGGCGCCCAGATAGACGATCAGGTAGTAAATCCCCGACCCGGCAGCCATCAAAAAGTTTTCGACGAAGTTTTGGATCGCAATCGTCTTGCCGGAGCCGACCATCTTTTTCCCTTCGTCCTGCAGGATCGTATTCATCGGAATGATGAACACCCCGCCCATGAACCCGACGAGAAGAAGCAGGCAGATCGCAATGACGGTTACGTGAATCCACGGAAACAGCACGATGATGAGAAACATGCCGAAGCCGTAGCCGACCGAGCGGGTGAACCGGGACAGCGGAATCAACCGTGGCGCAAGAAAAGCGCCGATGATAATCCCGATTGACGTCGTAGCCAGGATCAGCGAGACGGAAAAGCTTTGCGGGTTAATTCCGAGCGCGGCGGGTATCCAGGCCAGCACGGCGACCCGCAGTACAGCCGAGCTCATCCAGAAGGCACCGGTTCCGATCAGGGCAAAGCTCGTTTCCGCCCGGTTCATCAGGTGTTGGAAGTCGATGAAAAAGCGACGTGCTTCCGTCCCGTAACGAATAGCCGAGTTCCCTTTCATGCGCGGGATGAAAAAAGTCATGAAAAGCGACAACAGGTAGAGAGCGAGGCAGATGCTTGAAGAGAACAGCGGCGCTGTCATGGAGGCGATTGCCCCGCCCCCGCCGATTCCGGTCAAGATCGCGACAATGGTGTACGCCTCGATTCGTGCGTTGGCCTGGAACAGCTCCTGTTCATTGTGCGTCAGCTCCGGCAGGATGCCGTATTTGGCAGGCGAGTAGACGACCGCGCCGACTCCCACTGTAAAGTAGCAGAGCATCAGCAGCAAAATGCTGGAGTGATCGATGACAAACAGCAGCACGACACCGAGCGCTTTTATCAGGTTGCCGATCACCAGGACGAACGACTTGGCGTGCTTGTCGGCAAAAGGCCCGACGAGCGGAGCGAGAAAAACGTACGGCAGAAAAAAGGAAATGGAAACGAGTGCGAGCATGGCGGGAGAAAAGCCGTTCTCCCGCAGCAGGTTGGCTATGACAAACAAAATCATGTTGTCGGCAAAGGCCGAGAGAAATTGCGTGAAATACAGGGCTTGCAGCGGTTGCATTCGCATCTTCACATTAGTTTCCTCCACTTTCCGCCAGTTGCTTCAGACTGACATAGTCCGTTTTTCCGCTCCCGAGAAGAGGCAGAGCCTTGATGACCTGCATCGCGCCGGGGATGAGCAGCGGCGAGTATTGCTTTTCCGTCAAATAGGCGCGCAGTTGGCTGAGTTGAACCGTTTCATCTGTAGTGAACAGCAGGATGCGCTCGCCTTTTCGCTGGTCGCTGACCGTGATCGCGGCAAAGCCGGAGTGTCCGAAGCATTGCATCGCCAGTTCTTCCACCAGATTGAGCGACACCATCTCACCGCCGATTTTGGCAAAACGTTTCAGGCGGGACTGAATGCTGAGAAACCCTTCCTTGTCGGCTGTCACCAGATCCCCTGTGCGGTACCATTCTCCCGCGGGCACGAAGCCTTGGCCGTGAATCAGGTAGCCTTTCATGACGTTCGGGCCTTTGACGAGCAGCTCGCCGCCTTCGTCGATGCCTTCGACCGGGTCCAGCCGATAGCGCATGCCCGGCACGATTCGGCCGACTGTTCCCGGCTTGTTGGCGAGCGGTGTGTTGAGCGCGAGGATCGGAGCGGTTTCAGTTGCGCCGTAGCCTTCGAAAATCCGCACGCCGAATTTATCCATCCACAGCTTGCGCACATCGTCTTTCAGCTTTTCCGCTCCTGCAAACACGTACCGCAAGGAGTAGAAGTTGTACGGATGCGCCATCCGCCCGTAGCCAGCCATGAACGTCGAGGTCCCGAACAAAATGGTCGCGTTTTGATCGTACACCAGCTCTGCAATCGCCTTGTAGTGCAGCGGACTCGGATACAGATACACCGGAATGCCTTTGACGACGGGCAAAAGCGTGCCAGCAGTCAGTCCGAAGCTGTGGAACATCGGCAGCGCGTTGAAAAACTTGTCGCGGCTCGTAACGTCGATCATGCTGGTCACTTGCTGGATGTTGGCGTACAGATTGGTGTGCGTCAGCACGACGCCTTTTGGCTTGCTTTCGCTGCCGGATGTGAACAGAATCAGTTCATTGGCACTCGGTACGGCTTTTTTCCTGGTCACATAAGCGGTGAGGGCAGCCAGCTTGTCAAAAGCGGTGGCCGACGCTTTCAAATCTTCCAGGTAAATGATCCGGATGCTCGGCGAAAGGCCCGCGACAATGTGCTCCAGCTTGCCTTTTTCGATGAAGGTGCGCGAGGTCAGGATCGTATCGATATGGGCTGTCTCGCAGCAGTCGAGGAGCGAGCGGATGCCGAGCGAAAAGTTCAGGATGGCAGGTGTTTTCCCGATGCGAAACAGCGCCAGCAACGTCACCAGGTGCCCGACCGAGTTGGGGAGAAAGACGCCGACGACCGTTTTTCCCGCCAAGGGCTGCTGCAGCTTGCTGCCGAGCAGATAGCTGCCGACGAGCAGGGTGCGGTAGTTGATCGCCGAGGTCAAGTCTTTGGCGATCTCCATGTTCGGACCGTTAAGGCGGGCGGCCGCCAGCACTTCGTCGAACAGGTTGACGTTTTGCTTCATCCGGCTTTGGAACAGTTCCTCCTGCAGCGTGCGCAGGACCAGGTCGTTGGCGGCCGACTTTTGTTCACGCATCGAGCGGTTTGCGTCGCGCGGGATGGTGAACGGCGTGCCGACTGTCATGGTGACGGCGGGAAACAGCGAGCGGCGCAGCTTGCCTTTCAAATAAGAGAAGATCGAGCGCTCCAGGCCGTTGATCGCGACCGGGTAGACGGTTGCGCCTGTTCGCATGGCGAGGTAGCCGACGCCGCTGTAAATTTTCATCAGGCCGCCCGTTGTGGTGACGCGGCCTTCCGGGAAAATCACCAGCGTCTCTCCTTTGCGGATGACCCGAAGCATATGGCGGATCGAGTACGGGTTGAGCGGATCAATCGCAATGTGCTTGCGGAAGCGCAGGAAAAAGGCAAACCGCTTGGCCATTCCGGTGTTGACGACAAAGGTAGCACTTTCCGGCAAGCAAAAGGAAAGGAGTACCGCGTCGAGCAAGGAGACGTGGTTCGGAATGATAAGAGACGGTTTTGTCAGGTCGATTCTGTTGACTCCGTGGATGCGGGGCCGAAACCATAGCAGCAAAATCATTTTCAAAAAAGCATGAATGAGGACCATGTAGACCACACCTTTACAACGAAGAATGGTGTTGCTGTATAGCTCTCATTGTAAGGAGTGGGGGGAGTAAAAAAAGTACCAACATTCCTTAGTACCTGGTCATAACACCTAGAACAACTTTTTCTGGCTGGCTTTTGCAGCCGCCTCCTTGCTCGTTTTGACGCCCATTTTTTTCAGGATGCGGTTGATGTGGTTTTTGATGGTCCGCTTGGTGATGTGCAGCGATTGCTCGATTTGCGTCTGCGTCTTTCCCTGGTGGATCAGTTGCAGAATTTCTTTTTCAGCAGGGGAAAGCAGCTTCTGGTTTTCTTCGTTTTTCAGGCGCAAAAATTCGTTGCGGAGAGCAGCCGCTGCTGTCGGGTGAATCGCCGACTGGCTGTTGTGGGCAGCGCGGATGGCGTCGGGAAGTTCCTTGAAGCTGGACTTGCTGATGTAATTGACCGCACCTGCGGAGAAGGACTCGACAATGACATCGTCGGCGGTCAGGGACGTGAGCATGATGATTTTACAGTCTGGCTCAAGCGCAATCAGCTCCATCGCGGTTTCGATTCCGTCGAGATTGTTCTCGGTCAGGTTGATGTCCATCAGGACGACATCGGCTCCTGCTGCCAAAAAGCGCTCGATCGCTTCCGCTTTTGTGCCCGCCTCGCCGACGACGGTGAGGTCTGCTTCTTTGTTCAGGTAGTCGACCAGTCCTTTTCGCCAGACAGGGTCGTCCTCGACGAGAAATACGTTGATCGTCTCCATGTCAGTTCCTCCCTTCTGTTTGGGCAGAGCCTGTGATGACGCGTTTTTTCGGGAAAAACAAAAACACGCTTGTTCCTTTTCCAGGCTCGCTGTATATTTTCAGCATTCCTTGATGCTTTTGCATGACATTATAGCAATAGGAAAGGCCGAGGCCGAAGTTTTGTCCGGTTCGCTTGGTAGAGAAAAAAGGGTCGAGCACATGCGGCAAATTTTCCTTGGAAATGCCTGTACCCGTATCCGCAACGGCAATGACGAGGTGACGGTTGGACAAAAACAGTTGCAGGGTAAGCTTGCCGCCAGACTTCATCGCTTCGATTGCGTTCATGCACAAATTGGTGACGATTTCCCTCAACTGCACGGGATCGCCATACAGGTGAAGGCTCTCATCCAGTTCGCATTCCACCAGCACCTGGTGCTTTTCCAGGTAAGGCTTCAAGTTATGGATGACTTGCTTGATAATTTCACCAGGTGCGCACGGTGACTCGCGCAGCTCGACGTCGCGAAGCTGGTTTTGAATCCGGTTCATCATGTCCAGCATGTGCTGGGAGGATTGCAGGAGGACGAGTGCGTCTTCCCTCAGGTTTGGCTGGTTTGTTTCCTCCGCGTATGATTCGATCCGGTCGGCGTACAGCGAGATTTTGCCCACCTCGTTTTTGATCGTGTGGTTAATGATTTGCGCTCCTGACGTGAGCGCGCGCAGCGTGCTGTCCAGCCGCCTTTTTTCCACGCGGAGCCGGACGCCCAAAAAGCCGTATTTCAAACTGATGGCGACAATCAGAATGAACTGGATCGCGACGACCAGCATATTGTAGCGCCATGCTTCGTAGTCGTTCTGGATGCGCATGATGTAGATGAAGATAAAGACGAAAAACAGCGGAACGATGATTAACAGGTTCGTGAAAAAGCTGTTCTTTTTGACCAGCGGGTCTTTCTCGTTCCGGTACTGTATGATGAGCAGCGTGCAGGCGATCAGAAAAAAGGGAATGACCCACGCCACCATGATCCAGTAATTGAAGGCAAGTACAGGATAAATGGGGGTAATCACGAGCATCAGGGCTGGCAGGCAGAGCGCAGCGAACTGGGTAATCAGCTTTGTCCGGCGGGTGAGAAGCTCCGCCGAATGGACGGCGAACATGAGAAACGAATAAGGCAATCCCGCCTGGCAAATAAAGGAAGATAGGTTGCTTAGAAAAAGCAAAGTCTGCTCGGTCCCGGCATTGATCGTATCTGCCCAGAGCGGGATGAGCGTCTCGTCAATGACCGCAGAGAGGAACCCGCCTCCTCCGACGAATGCAGTGGCGCAGGCCCAACGGATCGACGTGCGTTTCGGGTCCGTGAACAGGACCAATAGACCTAGCGCCCAAATGGTGAATAAGGTGAAAACCATCATGGCAAGCAATCTCCTGTGTCAGTCATGTTACAACCATTATAGCGTACCTGCGCAGCAGGAAACGTAAATGAATCCGATGCCAATAAAAAAGATAGGACTTGAGACGGGTGAATAGTTAAAAAATTGTTGCAGATATGGATATTTTGACTGATCCCATCTGTTCCTGTGGCCCAAAATCGCCTATCATGGTATTCATAACCGTTTTATTAAAAACCGTACATATCTTTTATCATCATGAGGCGGGGAGGAGAGGCAAGCGAATGGCATCCTTTATGAAAAAGCATCTGATTGTTCGGATTTTGTGCGTCATCATCTCCGTTCTGATCCTGGTCGCTGTGGGGAATATCGCTACGCAGATCATGCAGACGAGGGCTGCGGTTGAAGAAGGAATCAACAACTACAATATGCGGATCGCGGAAAGCTACGCTGCACAGATGAAGCCCGAGCTGTATGCTGATTTTTTGCAGCAGCCGACGGAAACAGAGTTGTACTGGGAGCTGCGGCATGAGCTGGATGTGTTCCGCACGCAAATTGGTGCGATTTACGTCTATTTTGTTCGTTTCGATGAGAGTCAGGTGCCGAAAATCATGATTGATGGCCGTCCGCCGAATGATCCCATGGCGTCACCGATCGACGAAGTGACCGATATGCCCCCGGATGCGGTGAAGGCCGTCATGGCTGGCAACAAGGCGAGCTCGCCGATCATCGAAAACCCGGAATACGGGACGTACATCTCCGCTTATGTTCCGGTGAAGGACAGCAGTGGAGCCGTGATCGGGGCGCTCGGTATTGATACCGATGTAGCGGTTTACGAACAGTTGGCTGCCAACGTGCTCTGGGAAAGCGTGCCGATCTACGTGCTGATGTTCGCGGTTATGCTCGTCGCTGTCCTGGTGATTGTCTGGTTTGTACAGCGGGCGCTGCGCCCTCTGCATATCGTCAAGGAGAGCGCGGAAAAGATGGCGCAGGGCGATCTGGCTGCGGCAGGCAGCATTTTGCGTTCCTCGCCGATCAAGTCCCAGGATGAAATCGGCACCGTCTACCAGTCGATGCTTGCGATGTCCGAGCATTTGCACAGCCGGGTGCGCGGGCTGGTCATCAATATGGACAAGACTTCTGACCAACTGGTTGTCTCTTCGAAGGAGCTGGCTGACAGCGCCGACGAAATGCTGGAAGTGGGGCAAAGCGTGAATGAGAGTGTCCAAGTCATTTACGACGGGGCACACGCCCAGAAAAAGAGTGCGGACGACAGTGCGCATGCCATCGAAGAAATCGCGCTCGGCATTGCCCGGATCGCCGAGTCCTCGGCAACGGTATCCGATGCTTCCGTCCAGGCACTGGAGATGGCCCAATCCGGCGATACGGCGATGAAGCGCATGAGCCGGCAGATGCAGGAAATCGCGATCTCAGCGGAACAGACGTATGAAATCGCGAAAACATTGAAAGCGTATTCCCGGCAAATCGAACATGTGCTGGGCACGATTCATGGCTTTACCGAGCAGACGAAAATTCTCGCGCTCAATGCCTCCATCGAAGCGGCCAGAGCAGGGGAGCACGGGCTTGGCTTCACGATTGTGGCCCAGGAGGTGGGCAAGCTGGCGAATGCCTCGGCTTCCTCCGTCCAGCAGATTACCGCCCTTTTGGGCAACATCGGCCAGGAATCGGAAAAAATCAGTGCCAAAATGGAAAGCGTCACGGCCGAAATCCAGGCAGGCGTGGAGCTGTCCGCGGAGGCAGAGCAGTCGTTTTTGCACGCGGTCAAGGCGTTCATGCTGGTCAGTGAGCAGGTTCAGGAAGTGTCTGTCACAACAGAGCAGCTCTCTGCGGGGTCTGAGGAAGTGGCAGCTACCGTGAGCAGCATCGCCAACATCGCTTCTGGGGTAAGCGAGCTGACCGAACAGATTCGGAGCATGACGAACAGGCAACTGGAGATGATGAAGCAGGTGTACGACGCTTCGGCCGTCCTGAATGCCAATACGCTGGACATGCGGCAGGCAATCCAGCAAGTAAACGTATAAAAGAGCAGAAACAGCCATCCTTTGTCCGGCGAAGGGTGGCTGTTTCTTTTTCGGGCAAGTTTTCCAAGAACGGGATGACTCATTCGTATCCATAATATTGTGGAATAAGGAGGTTTTTCCATGGGAGCGTGGAAATGAAAACGAATCAGTTGAGTGGCAGGTGAACAGTGGGTGAAACGAGTCGATTTCATTTACCAGAAGCTGCTTGAGTTCGGTCCCGCCAAAAAAATCAGCGCTGGCGAACTGGCCGAGCTCCTGGGCCTGAGCCGCGCCAATGTCAGTGGAGATTTAAACCGTCTATGGAAGGAAGGCCGCATTGAAAAAGAAGAGGGTCGTCCTACCTTGTTTTATGTCAAGCAAGCGAATGACTCGCTTTACTTGGCGCAAACGGCATTGGACAGGCTGGCGAAGACGAACAAAAGCCTGATTACCCGCATCGAGCAGGCAAAGGCAGCGGTGCTGTACCCGCCGCGCGGCATGCACTGCCTGATTTTGGGCGAAACGGGAGTGGGCAAGTCGTGGTTTGCAGGGATGATTCACGAGTTTGCCGTCGATATTGGCCGGCTGGAAAAGGGAGCGCCTTTTGTCGTTTTTAACTGTGCCGACTACGCCAACAACCCGCAGCTTTTAATCAGCCAACTGTTCGGCGTCAAAAAGGGGGCGTACACCGGAGCGGAGATGGACCGCAAAGGGCTGGTGGAAAAGGCGGACGGCGGGATTCTTTTTCTCGATGAGGTTCACCGCTTGCCAGCAGAAGGGCAGGAAATCTTTTTTACGTTCATGGACAAGGGGACGTTCCGCCGGGTCGGAGAAACAGAGGTGGAGCGTTCCGCGCAGGTACAGATCGTCATGGCAACGACCGAAAACCCGGAATCCAGCCTGCTCAAGACGTTCATGCGCCGCATCCCGATGGTCATCAAGCTGCCTTCCCTGGTGGAGCGGGGAATGGAGGAGCGCTTTGGGCTTGTCATGGAAATTTTTCGCGAAGAAGCGTTTCGGCTCGGACGGGAAATTCAAATATCGTCAAGCGTGGTGCAAGCGTTTCTCTGCTATCATTGTCCGAACAATATCGGCCAGTTGAAGACGGATATTCAACTGACCTGCGCCAGTGCTTATGCCGAGTTTATTTCCTTGAAAAAAAATGTGCTGCACGTCTCCATTCAGGATGTTCCGCATCATGTCAAGCAAGGGCTGCTTTTGGCAAAAGACTACAGACAGGAGCTTGCGGAGCTGATTGGCACCGAGCACAAATGTTTTGTGGTGCAGCCATCCCAGGAGGAAAGCGTCTGGTTCGACAGAGAGTCGGAGAATGCAGCCAACAGCGTGTACGAAAAGATCGAACAAAAAATATACGAGTTGCAAAATCAGGGCGTCAGCGAGGAAGAGCTGGAATACGATATTGAGCATTACTTCACTACGTTTATCAAAGGTGTCCATCAGCGCATCAACAAAGGCGACATGGCACGCATCATCGATCCGGTCATCATTCACCTCGTCGAGGACATCGTGCGTTACGCCGAGGCGAAGCTGGAGAAGATTTTGAGCCAAAAGGTCATTTTCGGCCTGGCGCTGCATATCCAGACGTCCAAGGAGCGGCTGTCGCAAGGAAAGCAAATCGTCCATCCGCACCTCAACAGCGTGCGGCTGAAATACAAAAAGGAGTTCGCCGTAGCGCTGGAGTGTGTGCGCATGATCGAGGAAGCACTGCTGATGGACCTGCCCATTGGCGAAGCGGGCTACCTGACCATGTTTTTCGTGCTGGACGACGAGAGTATGCAAGAGGAACGGGAAACGGTCGGCGTCCTGGTCATCACACACGGCAGCGGGGGAGCGACGGCGATGGTCGACGTGACCAACCGATTGCTGGTCACCGAGTACGCGCGTGCCATCGACCTGCCGCTGGAGGAAGACTCGCTGGTCGTTCTGGAGCAAGCGATCAAGACAGCGCGGGAAATCGGGAGCGCAGCCGGGCTGCTTTTGCTCGTCGATATGGGCTCGCTGCTCGGATTCGGGGAGATCATCGAAAAGGAGCTGGGCATTCCGGTGAAGGTGGTGCCGATGGTGAGCACGCCGCATGTGATCGAGGCGACGCGCAAAGCGATGCTGGGTCATACGCTGGACGACGTATACCGCGATGTCGTCAGCATCTCGATGGGGGTGCGGGAGGAACTGCCCAGGGAGGCGCCAGACAAGGCGGTGCCTGCCTTGACCATCGTAGCGACCTGCCTGTCCGGCGAGGGCAGCGCCCTGTTTTTGAAAAAGCTGCTCGAATCGAAGCTGCGCTACGACGAGAAGCTGCTGGAATTTGTCCCGTTGCAGCTCATGGACAAAGCGCAGGCGAAAAGCAAGCTGAAAAAGCTCAAGCAGGAGCGGACGGTTCTGTGCATCGTGAGCAACTACATGCTGGATCGCGACTTGCGCTGCTACAGCATGGACGATGTGGTGAACGGCGAGGCGCTGTCTGATATTCAGCAACTGATCGATCTGGAAGAGGCCTATGTGAAGATGAAAGAGTCGCTCAAGGAGCATCTGAAAATGGTAAAGGGCCAGGACGTTCTCGACGACGTCAGGACGTGTGTGGCGCGCATGGAGGAGCGGCTTGGCGACAAGCTGCTGTTCGATACGCGAATCGGGGCGTATTTGCACATTTGCTGTCTGGTGGATCGGCTGAAAGCCGGGGAGCATTCTGTAGCCTATACCGACAAGGTGCCGTTTTTGGCGGAAAACCGCAAGCTGTACAGTCTGATTCGCCACGAATTGCAGCCGTTGGCGGACAAATACGACGTGGTCTTCAGTGAGGACGATGTATGTTTCGTCATGAATTTTTTCATACACAACAAAACACTGGCGTAGCTAGTGTTTTACTTTTTGCCAATTTGTCCCTGTTAACAAAACACTGGAGCGCTTACATTCAAACACTGTAGGCCTGCCAGAAATGCGGCTGTCCGGAAAACGCGATAACGATGCGCCTTGTTTTGAAAACGCATACAAAAAGGGTGTTTTGGCACGTGAATTGCTCCAGGAAAAGGGCATAACCAACTGAAGGGAGGAAGCAGGGTTGAATATTTTGCTATGCTGCGCAGCGGGGATGTCAACGAGTCTGCTTGTACAAAAAATGGAGCAGGCGGCACGGGAAAAAGGACTGGAAGCGAAGATTTGGGCGGTGTCGGCAGATGAGGTGAAGCAGCATATTGACCAGGCACAGGTGCTGTTGCTTGGCCCGCAAGTCCGCTACAAGCTGGCGGAAATGAGAAAGGAAGGGGAAGCGAGAGGGATTCCGGTCGATGTGATAAGCCCGGTGGACTACGGCTCGCTGAACGGGAAAAAGGTGCTGGAATTTGCGCTTCGTCTAAAACAGTAGAGGGGGATGCGTATGGCAGGGTTTATTTCTTTTCTGGAAAACCGTGTGATGCCTGTCGCGGGCAGGATCGCGGAGCAGAAGCATTTGCAGGCGATCCGCGACGGAATCATTCTCACCATGCCTTTGCTTATTGTCGGCTCTCTTTTCCTCATCATCGGTTTTATCCCCATCCCTGGTTACAGTGAGTTCATGAGCGGAATCTTCGGCGATCAGTGGCTGACCAAGCTGTTGTATCCGGTGAACGCGACATTTGACATCATGGCGCTCATCGTCAGCTTCGGGGTGGCGTACCGATTGGCGGAAAAGTACAAGGTCGATCCGCTGTCGGCAGGTGCGATTTCGGTCGCTTCCTTTTTGCTCGCGACCCCTTACAAGACGATGTTCACTCCGGAAGGTGCGACGGCAGCGCAAGAAGTAGGCGGAGTTATTCCCGTCGCCTTGATGGGCAGCCAAGGGCTGTTCGTAGCGATGCTTTTGGCTGTGCTGTCCACGGAGATTTACCGCAAAATCATTCAAAAGAAAATCGTCATCACGATGCCAGCCGGGGTTCCGCCTGCTGTCTCCCGTTCTTTTGTGGCGCTGATTCCCGCTTCGGCCGTGCTGCTGGTCGTCTGGCTGCTGCGCATTCTGCTTGAAAACACTTCGTTTGAAAGCATCCACAACATCGTGTCTGACTTGCTGGTCGGTCCGTTGAGCTCGCTCGGCAGCAGTCTGATCGGGGCGATTGTCTGTGTGCTGCTTGTACATTTGCTCTGGGCGATTGGGCTGCACGGGGCAGCGATTGTCGGCGGCATCATGAGCCCGATCTGGCTCACCCTGATGGATCAAAACCGGGCGGCGTTTCAGGCGAATCCGAATGCCGATCTGCCCAACGTGATTACCACCCAGTTTTTTGACCTGTGGATTTATGCGGGCGGTTCCGGTGCGACGTTGGCGCTCGTCGTCATCATGCTGTTTCGGGCGCGCAGCGAGCAGATGAAAAACATCAGCCGGCTCTCCATCGGCCCTGGCCTGTTCAACATCAACGAGCCTGTCACCTTCGGCATGCCGATCGTCATGAACCCGCTTTTGATTATTCCGTTCGTCCTTGCGCCAGTCGTGCTGGTGATTGTCAGCTACTTGGCGATGTCATTGGGCTGGGTGGCAAAGCCGAGCGGTGTCGCTGTACCGTGGACAACGCCTGTCATTATCAGCGGCTATTTGGCTACCGGAGGGAAAATTTCGGGCAGCGTGCTCCAACTGGTAAACTTTGTCATATCGCTGTTGATCTACTATCCGTTTTTCCGTCTGTGGGATAAGCAAAAGCTGGCCGAGGAACAGTCGCATGCCGCTTCCGACCAGGTCGTGAACATGTAATTTTTCAGGGGAGAGGCATGCTATGAAGCTGATTGTGAATGCAGATGACTTCGGGTATTCCAAAGGGGTGAATCTGGGGATCATCGAGGCGCATCGATCCGGCGTCGTCACCTCTGCGACGGTCATGGTCAACATGAACGGGTTCGAGCATGCGGTTATGCTGGCGAAGGAGACGCCGACTCTTGGGATGGGTATCCATCTTGTGCTCACCTGCGGCGCTCCAGTCAGTCAAAACGTGCCGTCGCTAACAGATGAGCATGGGCGGTTCCGCCGCGGACGTGATTATTTAAGCTCGGCATCGCCAAAGGAAGTGGAACGGGAGCTGCGCAGCCAACTGGAAAAGTTTTTGGAAACAGGGCTTTCCCCGACGCATATGGACAGCCATCACCACGTTCATGCCCATGCCGCGATCCTGCCGATTGTGTTGCGTTTGGCAAAGGAATACCGGCTTCCGGTTCGCAACCCGTGGACGTTTTCGCCAGGGGTGCGGGCAGCGCATTCGGACGTACTGACAACAGATGGCTTTTCCGAGCGTTTTTACGGAGACGATCTGACCGCGCAGTCGTTCATCGATGCCGTGGAGGAGCTGGCGGGCTGCGCTGTGGCGGAGATGATGACGCATCCGGCGTATGTGGACGAAGAGGTGCTGACAGGCAGCTCGTACACGCTGCAACGCGCGCGGGAGCTGCAAATCTTGACCGCAAAAGAGATCAAGGAGTACGTGCAAAAACGCCATGTACAGCTGGTGACTTATAAAGAACTCGGATAGGTGGAGATTGACTTGGACCACACAGACGTTATTTTTCAGCTGATTTTACACGGAGGAAACGCGAGAAGTCTGGCGATGGAAGCAATCGCCCTGGCGAAAAACAAAGACATGGCAGGCGCACAAGATGCACTGAGGCGAGCTGGCGAAGAGCTGAGCCAGGCCCACCATCATCAAACGGCTTTTATTCAAAAGGAGATCGCCGGAGAAAAGCCTGAGATCAGCATGCTGTTGATCCACGCGCAGGATCATCTGATGAATGCGATGACGATCAAGGATTTGGCCAGCGAATTTGTCGAGCTGTACAGCCATGTCCATGCAGGGAAGGAGGCAGGAGTATGAACGGAATCAAAATCGTGACAATCGGTGGAGGATCGAGCTATACGCCGGAGTTGGTAGAGGGCTTCATCAAACGGTACGATGAGTTGCCCGTGCGGGAGCTGTGGCTCGTGGACATTCCGGAGGGCGAGAAGAAGCTGCAAATCGTCGGGGCGCTGGCAAAGCGCATGGTGGCAAAGGCAGGGGTCCCAATCGAGGTGCATTTGACGCTGGATCGGCGCAAGGCGCTGGCAGGAGCGGATTTTGTCACGACCCAAATGCGTGTGGGACTGTTGGACGCACGAATCAAGGATGAGCGCATCCCGCTGAAATACGGGGTCATCGGGCAGGAGACGAACGGTCCTGGCGGGCTGTTCAAAGGGTTGCGCACGATTCCGGTCATCATGGATATTTGCCGCGATATGGAGGAGCTGTGCCCGGATGCGTGGCTGATTAACTTCACCAACCCGGCTGGCATGGTGACAGAAGCGGTTCTCCGCTATGCAAACCGCAGCAAGGTCATTGGACTGTGCAATGTGCCGATCGGGATGAAAATGGGCGTCGCGACTATGCTCGGAGTCGATCAGTCGCGGGTCCACATTGATTTTGCCGGACTGAACCACATGGTATTCGGGCTTGCCGTATACGTGGATGGGGACAATGTCACTTCGCACGTAATCGACAAGCTGACGGGCGAGCAATCGGGAATCACGATGCAAAACATTCTCGATCTGGGCTGGGAAAAAGATTTTATCAAGGCGCTGGGGATTCTGCCTTGCCCGTACCACCGCTATTACTATCAGACCCGGACCATGCTTGAGCACGAAATGGAAGAAGCGAGCAAGAACGGCACGCGTGCCGAGGTGGTCAAGCGGTTGGAAGCGGAGCTGTTTGCGCTCTACGAAGATCCCGACCTGGACGTCAAGCCGCCGCAGCTGGAGAAGCGCGGGGGAGCGTACTACAGCGAGGCGGCCTGCAGCCTGATTCACTCTATCTACAATGACCGCCGGGATATTCAGCCGGTGAACGTCCGCAACAATGGCGCGATTGCGAGTATTCCTGACGATTCGGCTGTCGAGGTAAACTGTGTGATTACAAAGGATGGGCCGATTCCGTTGACCGTGGGCGATTTGCCTGTACCTGTGCGCGGGCTTGTGCAGCAGATCAAGTCGTTTGAACGGGTAGCGGCCGAAGCGGCTGTCACGGGCGATTACCACAAGGCACTGCTGGCGATGACAATTAACCCGCTGGTGCCGTCCGATGTGGTAGCAAAGCAAATTCTCGATGAAATGCTGGAAGCGCACAAGGAGTATTTGCCGCAGTTTTTCAAGCGGGTGACGTGAAGGTGGACGGCTGGTGGAATGGCGCAGCAGGCGGTCTTGCCGGTTTTTCACCAAACCCGATGCATCAGGTGGAAAAAGGAGGAATGCAATGGTCCGGTTTCAAGTCGAAATTCATGTAAGTGGCGGCCTTCATGCCCGTCCGGCTTCTGTCCTGGTAAACCTGCTTAATCAATACCGCTCGTCGGTCACTATAATCTACAACGACAAGCGGGCGAATGGCAAAAGCATTCTCAGTGTCATGGCGCTGGGCGTGAAGAACGGGGACGAGATGACGTTTGAGGTGGAGGGCGACGACGAGCAGGAGGCGGCAACAGCTTTGCGGTCGTTGATTGAGCGAAATTTCGCCATTTCGTAGCGTGCAGATTGCAGGAGCAAAACAAAAAGCCAGTGCCCGAACAAAATGGGCATTGGCTTTTCGGCATTGAGGGCATGTTCCTGCATGCGGTTTGCCAGTGCAACGTCGGGGGCGGAAGAGGCCCCGTCACCATGCAGACAGGCAGGCACTAGGCGTTTTTGCGAAACACGACTATCACCTTGAAGTAATCACCGTCAATCTCGATGGAGAGGCGGCCGCCCTGCAGCTCGACGATGCTTTTGGCAATCGCAAGCCCAAGCCCGGAGCCTTCGGTATTGCGCGATTGGTCGGCGCGCTTGAACCGCTCGAACAGCTCTTCGGCATCGAAGTCGATTTCGTAGGCAGAGACGTTTTTGATTGTCATGATGACTTCTCCCGGCTTTTCGTACAGATCGATCAGGACGCGCGTATTGGGCAAGGAGTATTTCAAGGCATTGCCAATCAAATTCTCAAAGACGCGCCACGTTTTTTTGCCGTCAAGCGGTGCCACGATTTTCGGCCGCTCGACGTTGACGCGGAAGGTGAGAGAGGACTGTTCAATTTTTTCGCTGAACTCTGCGATTGCCTGATTGAGCAGGGAGGCCACGTTCACCTGCTCGATGTGCAGTTCAACAGCTCCGCTGGACATTTTCGCCGCTTCAAACAGGTCGTCGATCAGCACCCGCAAGCGGGCCGTTTTGCGGTCGAGTACATCGATATAGCTTTTGATCTCCTCTGCGGTCAGGTTTTCCCGTTTGAGCAGATCGACATAGTTGATGATCGAGGTGAGCGGCGTTTTCAAATCGTGTGAAACATTGGTAATCAGCTCGGATTTCAGGCGCTCGCTCTTCATTTGTTCCTCCAACGCACTCTTGATTCCCAGCTTGATGTTGTTAAGGGAGTGCGCGAGATTGGAGAGGTTTCCTTTGCGAATCTTCTCAATCGTTGCATCCAGGTTTCCGGCAGACATCTCGGAGGCTCCCGACATGATGCGGTTCATGAGTCTCAGACGGCGCAGGACGTAAGGGACGACGGCAGCCAGATAGAACAGGTCGTATACCAAACTGAGGAAGAAGAATTCCTCCGATTTTTTGGCGATGGCGAGCAGACCAAGCGCTACGCTCATGCCAAGGCCAACGGTCAGAATGAACAGCAGGAAGACCTTGAAAAACAGGCTTCGATTGGCGTAGCTTTCCCGCAAGAGTTCCTTTTGCCGGACGAACAGGCTTTTTTGCCATTGCTCGTGAAACGATTCCGGGTGCAGGTACATGTGCCATGCTTCCAGAGCCTGCAGCAGCAGATAGGCAGTGAACAGGGAGACAATTCCCAGTGTAAAGAAATGATCGACTCCGATCGGCAAAAAGAAGAAGCGCATATCGAGAATCATCAGGTACGTAATCCCAATCGGGAAAAGCGCGATAATCCGGAGATCGAGCGGGATGCGCCGCAAAAGCGCCAGACTTTTGACGACAAGCGGATGGCTTTCGGCGCGGTTCAGCTTCAAATACCACAACAACAGCGCAGTCACGAGCAGTGTCACCGTGAGCAGGGCGCATTCTCCGAGCAGCCGACCCCGTTTGGAGTCATAGTAGACGGCATCGGCATGAATCTGGCTGTAGCCTTCCGGTTTTTTCGGAACGTAAAAGACGCCGCTCCATTGACGCAACTGATAAGTACGGTTAATATCGGCAAATTCGCTCTGCTTTTGATAGGAGCTTTCCGGAAAGCGGATCACATAGAGGGTATTTTTGCTCAATTCTGCTTCAGAAGGCTCGTGAGTCATATTCGTGTACACTTTGCCAGTCTTGTTGTCGCGGACATAGTATTTGAATGAGCCGGTTCGCAGCGCAAGGCTGTTTTTTCGCTCTTCGTACTCGGCGTCCTTTTCTGCGACCATCTGTAGGAACTGCTCCTCCCAGTTGGCCGTTTCTTTCTCCAGCGCATTATTCAGTTTGGCTGTCTTTTCTTTCTCGAGCCTGTCAAGCTCCTTCGTATCAGAAGCCCTTCTGGCGTTCTCGATGTCGGGGGCGTATTCACTCTCAATCGCTTCCCTGACGTTGCGCAAGGCATCCTCGCGCTCGCGGTAGAATTGCTCCACAGTCGCTTTGCCCAGCTTTTCCTCCGGTATTTTGCGCTCGTAGCCGGCGAAATCTACATGAACATCTTTTACCAGTTCTACGAATAGCCTGACCTCGTTGGTGAAGTTGCTGCTTTCGAAGTAGCTGTCTTTATTCATATACTGGCGGTTATGGTAAACGTCAACCGCCGTAAGGAGCAGAAGTGATAGACTGACTACCAGAGCGAACAGGGCAGACAGCGTAAAGCGGCTATTTTTCAATTTTGTATCCAATTCCCCATACCACCTTCAAATATTGCGGGTCCTTCGGGTTGATTTCGATTTTTTCCCGAATGCGCCGGACGTGGACGGCCACCGTATTTTCCGCGTTCAAATACGGCTCCCGCCAGACGCGCTCGTAAATTTCCTCGATGGAAAAGACCCGGCCTTTGTTTTCCATCAACAGTTCCAAAATTTTGTACTCTGTGGCCGTCAGCCGCACTTCGTTGCCGTCGACGGTGACGGTTTTCGTGCTTTTGTTAAGCGTCAAGCCGCGGACCTGAATCTCATCTTCGGCCGCTTTGTAGTTGCCCAGGTTGGTGTAGCGACGCAGCTGGGATTTGACCCGGGCCACCAGTTCCAGCGGATGAAAAGGCTTGGTTACATAGTCGTCGGCTCCGATGTTCAAGCCCAAAATTTTGTCCGTATCCTCGGACTTGGCAGACAGCATGATGATCGGGATGTTTTTGTCCTGGCGAATTTTGAAGGTAGCCGTAATCCCGTCCATCTGCGGCATCATGATGTCCAAAATGATGAGGTGAATCTCTTCCCGTTCCAAAACGTCCAGTGCTTCCACACCATTGCTCGCTTTATGCACGATCAACGATTCATTTTTGAGGTAAATTTCAATTGCGTCGCGAATCTCTGCCTCGTCGTCGACTACGAGGACGTGATAAGTTGTCATTGTTTTCCCACCTTGTGAATGCATTCATGCTTATATCTTAACGCCAAGCTTTGACAAAACAGCATAGAAAACTCTTACAAATTTCTTAATATCGCCCGAAAAAAAAAAGAAAGACCGTTTCTGCCGCGGGAAAGGCAGGAACGGTCTGTTTCGTCTGTATTCAACTGTCAGGGAAGACGCGCGAGCGCGTAAGGAAGCGCACTCCCTCCGGCCCTTCGAGCGAGAACATGCCGCCGCGGCCCTCGACTACATCAATAATGAGCTGGGTATGCTTCCAATACTCGTACTGCGCTTTGCCCATGTAAAACGGGCAGCCGCCGATCTCACCCAAAAGCACATCCTGATCGCCGACGAGAAACTCGCCGAGCGGGTAGCACATGGGAGAGCTGCCGTCGCAGCAGCCCCCTGACTGGTGAAACATCAAGTCGCCATGCTTTTCGCGCAGCCGTTCGATCAGCCGCAGGGCAGCATCGGTCGCGATTACTTTTGGCTGGCTCATCGATCAGAAGAAGCCCAGAGCCTGGTCGCTGTAGCTGACCAGCAGGTTTTTGGTTTGCTGGTAGTGAGAAAGCATCATTTTGTGTGTTTCGCGACCGATGCCGGACATTTTGTAACCGCCGAATGCAGCATGCGCAGGGTAAGCGTGGTAGCAGTTGGTCCATACACGGCCCGCCTGGATTTCACGGCCTACACGGTATGCGGTGTTCATGTCGCGGGTCCATACGCCGGAGCCGAGTCCGTACAAGGTATCGTTGGCGATGGCAAGCGCTTCTTCTGTGTCTTTGAAAGTCGTCACGGACACGACTGGACCGAAAATTTCTTCCTGGAAGATGCGCATTTTGTTGTGGCCCTTGAACACGGTCGGCTGGATGTAATAGCCGCCTGCGAGCTCTCCTTCAAGCTGTGCGCGCGCGCCGCCAATCAGGCATTCTGCGCCTTCCTGCTTGCCGATGTCGAGGTAGGAAAGAATTTTTTCGACTTGCTCCAGGGAAGCCTGGGCGCCGATCATTGTTTCTGTATCGAGCGGGTTGCCCTGCTTGATGCTGGCAACGCGCTTCAGGGCGCGCTCCATGAATTGATCGTAAATGCTTTCGTGAATGAGCGCGCGGGACGGGCACGTGCAAACCTCGCCCTGGTTGAGTGCAAACAGCACGAAGCCCTCGATGGCTTTGTTGAAGAACGCGTCGTCTTTTGCACATACGTCCGGGAAGAAGATGTTCGGAGATTTTCCGCCCAGCTCGAGCGTCACCGGAATGATGTTTTGAGAAGCGTATTGCATGATGAGACGGCCGGTTGTCGTCTCACCGGTAAAGGCGATTTTGGCGATGCGGTTGCTGGATGCCAGCGGCTTGCCCGCTTCCAGACCGAAGCCGTTTACGACGTTGACGACGCCTGGAGGCAGCAAATCGCCAATCAGCTCCATCAGTACCATGATCGAAGCAGGGGTTTGCTCGGCAGGCTTGAGCACGACGCAGTTTCCGGCGGCCAGAGCGGGAGCGAGCTTCCATGTCGCCATCAGGAGCGGGAAGTTCCACGGAATGATCTGTCCGACGACTCCGAGCGGCTCGTGGAAATGGTAAGCGACTGTGTCGTTGTCGATCTCGGCCAGCGAGCCTTCCTGCGCGCGAATCGCTCCGGCGAAGTAGCGGAAATGGTCGATCGCGAGCGGAATGTCAGCAGCCAGTGTCTCGCGGATCGGCTTGCCGTTTTCCCATGTCTCGGCAGTCGCCAAAAGCTCCAGGTTCGCTTCCATGCGGTCTGCGATTTGCAGGAGGATGTTGGAGCGTTGTGTCACCGAGGTGCGTCCCCAAGCGGCTTTTGCCTCGTGGGCGGCATCCAGTGCCAGCTCGATGTCTTCTGCCGTCGAACGGGCAACTTCGCAAAAGACCTTGCCGTTTACAGGAGAGATATTTTCAAAATATTCGCCCTTCACCGGCGGTACCCAATTGCCCCCGATGTAGTTGTCGTAGCGAGTCTTGAAAGTCACCTTTGATCCGGCTTGGCCGGGTTGAGCATAGATCATGCGAGCGCCTCCTCTTAAATCATCTTTTTCTTTACAGCCTTTTTCTAAAAGCAAATCCTGTACCAATGGACGGAGGGCTTGAAATGACAGCGTTTTCGCCAACGAAATGCGTCAAAACTGTTCCAAAATGGGGCAAGTGCTGTTCCGTTTTGGAACAGTTTTGAAATTTTTGGGAGCGTCTGACAAATATCTGCTTTTTGCGCGAGGCTTCGCGTTCTTAGTCATGCTATACTGATAGGGAATGATTTTTGAGGGAGGGAAGAGTGTTGTCAACGATTGTCCAGCAATCTTGGAAGCGCTGTCAGGAATCGAACCTCAAAGCTTGGGAGAAAGCCAATGACCAGATCATTTCCAGCAAACGAATCAAAGAAATCATTCAGGAAAATCACCCTCTGATTCAAGAAAGCCTCCCGCTCTTCAACAAGCTTGCTCCATTTTTGCTGTCGACAGAGCACATCGCTTTGCTGGCGGATCGGGATGGCAATATCATTCACACCGTCGGGGACCCTGTGTTTGCCACGCAGGCGCAAAAGGTGCAGCTGCAAATCGGGGCGAACTGGACGGAGGATTACAAAGGAACGAATGCGATAGGAACGGCGCTGATCGCGCAGCAGCCGATTTCCGTGCAGGGGGACCAGCATTACTTTTTGGAGAACCGCTTCCTTTCCTGCTCGGCGGCGCCGATTTTTTCACCGACGGGCGAGCTTCTGGGCGTCGTGGACATCAGTACGCGCAAGGAATACACGCACCCGTTTGCGCTGACGATTGCTTGCATGATTGCGGAAGCCTTGCAAAATCGCTTTCTGTATGCCAGCGCGGAGCGAGTGATTGCCCTGCCCGGCAGTACGGACGCGACAAGCAGTTCGGGAAAAGTGCCGCTCGTAGGTCTCGACAGGGACGAGCGCATCGTGGGCTTGAACGACTTGGCCAAGCAGCGGCTGGGCAAAGCCGCTTTGGGCACGCGGCTGTCCCCCGAGCAGGCGCGCGCCGGACGAGATGTGCAGGATAACCGCCAGCGCTTCTGGGGTACGCAGGCCGCAACAGAGGCTGCTTCCAGAAATTGTGCGGCTGCCCCGAGTCAAAAGCCGCAGCCTGTACTCAAGCCGTTTCCCCGTCTCGCCGGGTCGTGCCCGCTCTTTTTGCAGGCGAAAATGCTCGGGCAAAAGGCGGCGCAGGTCGATTTTCCCGTGCTGATTCTCGGCGAGAGCGGCACAGGAAAAGAGCTGTTCGCGCAGATGATTCACGAGACGGGACCGCGAGCGCAGGAGCCTTTTATCGCGGTGAATTGCAGTGCGATTTCAGAAAATTTAATCGAAAGTGAATTGTTTGGATACGAAAGCGGCGCGTTTACCGGCGCCAATCGCGAAGGGCGAATCGGCAAGTTTGAAGCGGCGAAGAAAGGCACGATCTTTCTGGATGAGATCGGGGACATGTCTTTGCGCGGACAGGCGGCTCTGCTTCGCGTGCTGCAGGAAAAGGTCGTCACGCCTGTAGGCAGCAACCAGTCGCGTCCGATTCATGCGCGAATCATCGCGGCCACGCATCGCAATTTGCCGGAGGAGATCAGGGCGGGGCGTTTTCGTGCGGATTTGTACTATCGGCTCAAAGGTGTTTCCATCCACCTGCCGCCGCTGCGCAAGCGATGCGACATCATCCAGCTTGCCGAGCATTTGTTGCAGCAAATCGCCAAGGACCAGCCTTGCGTCTTGCTCCCGGAGGCAAAAGCGAAGCTTGCGTCCTATTCCTGGCCGGGCAACGTTCGCGAGCTGCAAGGCGTGCTGGTGCAGGCCGCCTTTTTGTCCGACGGCGAGGAAATCGGAGAGGAGCACATCCAGTTGGAAGGCTTGGCGGAAGAAGCGGAGCCCGTGCATGCGGTTCCCTCCTTGCGGGAAAGCGAGCTTGCGGCGATCAGGCGAGCTCTCGATTCGAGCGGAGGAAATGTGAGCAAGGCAGCCAGACTACTGCAAATCGGGCGAAACACCTTGTACCGCAAGATGGCGGAATATCAGCTGACCGTGCCCGTCAACCAGGAGAAGCCGTGATGCGATCAATCAAGCAAGTCCTCGATCCGCACGGCATGTTGAACCCAGAAAAATATTCGACAAATAATCGCAGCCTGCATTTTTGAATCCGCAACAGAATGCGGGTTTTCTTTTTGCCGAAAAGGGGGAGCGCAAGAAAGGAGAACCGACTGTCATGTGGAATGTAGAAGATTGGTAAATAAACATTCGCAAGGCAGGGAGGCAGGCATGAAGTCGATTGTTGAAATTGCCAAAGCAGCAGGTATTGATGAACAGGATCTGGAGCTTTACGGAAAGTTTAAGGCGAAAATCTCTGATGAGCTATGGGACAAGGTAAAAGACCGCCCTGATGGCAAGCTGATTCTCGTTACCGCGATGAATCCCAATCCGGCGGGAGCGGGCAAGACGCTGACCACGATTGGTTTGTCGCAGTCACTCAATCTGCTTGGAAAAAGGACGATTGCAGCGCTCCGGGAGCCGTCCCTGGGCCCGTGCATGGGGATTAAAGGGGGAGCTACGGGCAGCGGCAAGGCGCAAATCCTCCCTGCGGATGAAATCAATCTGCATTTTACTGGCGATATTCACGCGATTACCGCCGCGCACAATTTGCTTGCGGCGATGATTGACAACCATATTTTCCACGGCAATCCGCGGGGGATCAATCCGAAAAAAATCGTCTGGAAGCGGGCGATGGACATGAACGACCGCGCGCTGAGAAACATTGTGGTCGGGCTGGGCGACGGCAATGGCATGACGCGCGAGGATGGCTTCATGATTACAACCGCGTCGGAGATCATGGCGATTTTGTGCCTGAGCGAAAATCTCGACGATTTGCGCGAGCGGCTGAACCATATCATCATCGGCTACGACTTTGAAGACAAGCCTGTGCGAGCAGGGGAGATCCATGCGGTCGAGGCAATGTGCGTTCTGCTCAAGGAAGCGATCAAGCCAAACCTCGTGCAGACGATCGAGGGTACGCCAGTCATCGTTCACGGCGGTCCGTTTGCGAATATCGCGCACGGCTGCAGCAGTGTGATCGGCACGAAAACAGCCTTGAAGCTGGCGGATTACGTTGTTACCGAAGCAGGCTTTGGTGCTGACCTGGGCGCGGAGAAGTTTTTCAACATCAAGTGCAGGAAAGCCGGACTGACTCCGTCGGCAGCGGTCGTGGTCATTACTGTACGTTCCTTGAAGTACAACGCCGGGGTCAAAGTGCCGGATCTGGCCGTAGAGAACCTCGACGCCCTGGAAAAAGGCTTTGCCAATGTGCGCCGCCATCTGGAAAACTTACAGAAGTTTGGCGTGCCGGCGGTTGTGGCGATTAACCATTTTGCGACCGATACACAGGCGGAGATCGATGCCGTCATGGCGCTGTGCCAGGAGGCTGGTGCCGAGGCAGCACTGTCCAAGGCATGGGCGGAAGGCGGAGCGGGCGCAATCGAGCTGGCGGAAAAAGTGACGCGTGCGGCAGAGCGCCCTTCGCAATTCCGCTTTTTGTACGAAGAAGACCGCAGTGTGCAAGAAAAGATTGAGACGGTTGTCAAAGAAATTTATCGCGGTTCGGGTGTAGTCTTTTCGCCGCTCGCGCTGAAAACGATCCAGAAAATAGAGGAAATGGGGCTGTCCCACCTGCCTGTGTGCATGGCGAAGACGCCGTACTCCTTCACCGATCGCGCCGATCAGCTTGGCGCCCCGGTCGATTTTACCATTCAGGTGAGCGAGGTGCGGATTTCGGCAGGAGCAGGCTTCATCGTTGCCCTGACCGGAAGTCTGGTGACGATGCCGGGACTTCCGAAGAAACCGGCGGCCGAATCGCTGTATGTAAACGAACACGGCCACGTGGAAGGACTCAGCTAACCAGCAAAACATGTATGAACGGCTGGCACCGACAACAAGGTGTCAGCTTTTTTGCGATCATGTCGCAATTCGTCTGGAGAAAAAGCACTTGTATTGCAAAAAGCCGTTTGCATTTTTGCAAGATGAGTGGTACGATTACAGCTATGTTCTTTTTAGGGTGCTTATGTACAAACGGAAGATAAAAGGGCATGTTCCGGCTGTAAGGAATAGTGCCCTTTTTTAGTGAGAATTTTATTTATAGACGAAGGTAAAGGAAAAGGAGACTGACGTTCATTGGCTACATTTTATGATTTTGGTTTGCATCATGCGATTGTAAGAGCGCTTGGCAACATGGGATTCGAAGAGGCGACGGCCATTCAGGAGCAAACGGTTCCGGTTGCCCTGCAAGGCCGCGACTTGATCGGACAGGCGCAAACAGGGACAGGAAAAACGGCTGCGTTCGGGATTCCGCTCGTGGAACGGCTCGATGAAAACAGCGGCCACATTCAAGGGGTTGTCCTGACGCCAACCCGTGAGCTGGCTGTGCAGGTAGCAGAGGAAATCAACAAGATCGCCCAGTTCAAAAACATTTCCGCGCTGCCGATCTACGGCGGTCAGGACATTACCCGCCAGATCAAGGCGCTGAAAAAGCGTCCGCAAATTATCGTGGCCACACCGGGCCGCTTTATGGACCATATGCGCAGAAGAACGATTCGCCTCGATGCGATCCAGATTGTCGTACTCGACGAAGCGGATGAAATGCTGAACATGGGCTTCATTGACGATATCAAGGAAATTTTGCAAGAAGTGCCTGAGAATCGTCAAACGCTGCTGTTCTCTGCGACCATGCCGCGAGCGATTCAGGAAATTGCCCAGCAGTTCATGACCGAACCGACACTGATTTCCGTCAAGCCGAAGGAAGTAACGGTACCAAACATTGAACAGCAATATATGGAAGTAGCCGAGAAACAAAAATTCGACGTGCTTTGCCGCTTGCTCGATATTCACTCCCCTGAGCTGGCGATTGTTTTCGGGCGCACCAAGCGTCGCGTGGATGAGCTGTCCGAGGCGCTGACCAAGCGCGGCTACGGCGCGGAAGGAATCCACGGCGATCTGAACCAGGCAAAACGCGACAGCGTGCTGCGCAAGTTCAAGGAAGGCACAATCGAGGTGCTGGTGGCGACAGACGTTGCTGCCCGCGGTCTGGATATTAGCGGCGTCACGCACGTATTCAACTTCGACATTCCGCAAGACTCCGAGAGCTACGTGCACCGCATCGGCCGTACTGGCCGGGCAGGGAAGACGGGTCTGGCAATCACGTTTGTCACTTCCCGGGAAATCGACCATCTGCGGCTGATCGAGCGCGCGACAAACCGCCGCATGGAGCGCCGCTCCGTGCCGACGATGGCGGAAGCGCTGGAAGGCCAGCAACGTTTGACCGTGGAGAAAATTTTGGAGGCGTCCGGCCGCGAAGACTTGAGCGCCTACAAAACGCTGGCAGAGCAGTTGCTGGAGGATATTGATTCTGTGACGCTCGTGTCTGCTGCCCTCAAGCTGCTGACCAAAGAGCCGGATACGACTCCGGTTCGCCTGACCGAAGAAGCGCCTCTGCGCGTAGGCAAGAAAAAGATGTTCCCGAAAGGAAAAGGCGGGTACGGTTTTGGCTCCGGCTTTGGCGGCAAACGTCCCCCTCGCCCGCGCAGCGGAGAGTTCCGTCCGCGCAGCGGCGATTCCCGTCATCGCGGCGGCGAGTCTCGCTCTCGCAGCAGCGAGTCGGCAGGAAGACCGTATAACAAGCAGCGGTAAGCGCTGTGGATAAGAAAAGGGGCATCTCAAAGTCGAAATCTCGGCTTTTTATACGAAAATGCCCCCCCTAAAAAGCAAAAAAAGGGACGGACTACAGTTGGTTGCTAGATATATCCAAAATATGGTATTTACTTACACGACCTCAGTTGGTTCAATCATTACCTTGAACCCTTGTGATTCAATTCTCTTGATCCAATAATCAACAACTCGATCCTGATCTTGTAAGTAATCCCATCCAAACTCTTGATACGTTATGTTATTTTTCAACATGTGATATATAATACGTAATATGAGGTGAGCCGTGGCCATCGTAGCTTTTTTCTGGCCTCTTCGTTTCTGGATGCGATAAAAAAACGAAGCGAGCCGAGTGCCTTTCGATTTACTCGCGGCCCAAGCTGCCTGGCAAAGTACGGCTTTCAAGCTCCTGTTTCCCTTCGTGGTTCGGGAGCTTTTTTTCTTGCCCGCACTTTCGTTGTTCCCTGGACTTAAACCTCCCCATGATGAGAGATGGGCATCCGATGGAAAACAAGACATATCGTATCCGATTTCTGCTAGGATGACCGCCGCCGCATCCTTTTGAATCCCCGGAACGGTGATGAGTTGTTCAACAATGTCCAAATGAGGACTGAGGAGCCTGTCGATTTCTTTTTCGATTTCCCTAATTTGTTCTTCGAGATACCTCAAGTGATCGAGGTGCATCCCGATTATTTTTCGATGATGAGCTCGAACTCGACCATTCAAAGCCTCTATAAGTTGCGGAACTTTTCTTTTCAGTGATGTTTTGACTAGATCTTTTACTTGGTCTGGACTTAGCACCTCACCGTTCACAATCGATTCGAGTAAGGCTCTTCCGGATACACCGAATACATCACTCACATATGTTGTCAGCTTGATGTTGGCATCCTGCAAAATCTTGTGGATTCTGTTTTTTTCCGCCGTAGCATCACCGAGCAGCTTTCTCCGATAACGAGTGTAATCGCGTAAATCTCGAATATTTTCGGGCGGAACAAAGCTGGGAGTGATCAGCCCACAGCGGAGTAATTGAGCAATCCAAGCTGCATCTTTTACATCCGTTTTTCGACCTGGAACATTCTTGATTCTCTTAGCGTTGGCGAGTACCAATGTAAAGCTCCCTTCAAGAACGTTCCATACCGGTTTCCAGTATACTCCTGTGCTTTCCATTGCAATGTGCGTACATTCGTATTGATGGAGCCAATCGTGAAGTTCAAGGAGTCCTTTGGTAGTGGTAGAAAAAGTCTTGGTTTCTTGTTTCGGTTTTCTGTCCAAAGGACCATACATAACACATGCTACCACCGTCTCTTGGTGTACATCGAGTCCAGCACATCGTTCTAATATTGCATCCATTCCCATCACTTCCTTTGTAGAAAATGATGCAGGCCATGCACCCGAAGCAAAGTATTTTTATACACGTACTCATGGTAACAATCGGCGGTGCTCGTAGGTGCAGTCGGCCGGTTTGAGACTCGGGGTTATTGCCACCAAAAAAGTATCGGCCTGTGACCTGCTAATTTTATTATGAAATCAGCAGGTTCACAGGCCAAGTACATTTTCATTCAATGTGGTGGCTGTCAGGCCATGGTAGTTTGAGACGGCCCCTTTTTACGTTTCCATTGAAGCCTGTATGGAATGGGTTGTTATCCATTATGTTTTAGTATACTCGTAATAAATTGATTTTTTTGCGTTTGATATTTTGCATAGCTAATATTACTAGCACTAATTTTCATTTCATTAAATTGTTTGGCTAATTGATCGTTTGAATTAATCAGATCTCTAAAATTTAATACAGACTCCCAAAATGAACTATTTATTGTGGTGATAAAGACATTATAATAGACCTCTTTGGGTGTAGCTTTTGTTAAGTAGAATATAGGCATTGGGCCTGGGAAATCTTCTGTACTGAAGTAGTCATGTTTCAGGTCGTCATAAACCATTTCTGCTGATAGGGATGTTTGAGTTCCAATGAGTATGTCAACAATTGGGCGAGAAGATACAGCTTGCATAGTAGTGCTTCCAATATGTTGAATTACTACACCCGGTTCAGTAATGATACTTTCCAAATATTCCCGTTCCTTATCAAACATTTTCATCCAATCGGTAGAATAATTGTATAAGAGGTCATTTACCTTTAGATTGCTTTGAGGATAATGGTAATACTTTTCGACAGGAGAAAAATTTTTCATATTGCCTTTTAAGCAGTTAATGAATTGGATGACATCATCGTAGGAATCGGTGCGCAATTGTTCTTTAATTCTACCAAAGAACAGGCTGGAACCATCAATTACTGCATGAATAAATTCTTCCTGGGAAGGAATAAAAGCTCGGTGAGTAATCTCTTGATTAGCAGTAACTGTTAAGCATAATGCATTCTCAGAGAGTGATTCCACAATGATTCTTTTATTAATCGAACCGATTAGCTTACTACCGTATCCAAATTTAATAAGTTTTTCAACGATCTCAAGTAATGTAATCCATAAGGCATCGACCCAGCCGTATAGTTGGGAGTTCAAAATTAGAGTATTGTCACATTTCATCAAAATGAAGCCTCTAATACCCACCCTTATATCGTTAATAAGGGTAAGCTCATCAGAATCAATATCAAAAAAGAATGTCCCAAGTTCATTTTCCGGTGGGAATCTGTCAAATTTTTTATCCGGATATTTGAGATAGGAAATTACCTCCATTAATATCCCCCCTATACAATCCAACAAGGAGGAGAATTGACTTTTCCTCCTTGTTATCATTTAGATCAAAAATCTTTTATTTCTTTGCTATTCAATTTTCGCAATGTTCCAGCCATCTGGATAGAAGGTGATTACCTTACCACCTTTTATTACAAGTTTATATTTTCTACCGTCACTACCAATAACACTAAATGCTTGTTCACCATTCTTAAATCCATCCTGAGAAATTTTACTTTTATATTTTTTCATTAGCGTTGCATAAAAAATGAATCCATCTATTGTCAAATTATTCTGAATGACATTTTCAACTTCACAACCAAAAACGAGAACAGCCAAGCAAAAGGTAGCCACTATCCATTTGGCAGTTTTATACATTTATTACAACATCGACAACAACAAACAACACTTACTTCCTTTTCTGTCGCCCTCTGGATGTTCGTTTGGATTGGTAATCCATTCTGCCTATCCATTGTTCAAAGGTCTGCCAGAGAAACACTTTGAGCCATCTACTGATTTGCAGCAGACTGTGCTGACTGTTTCTTTCCAGCTTTACAAGAAGCAACAAGCAGTAAGCAATGAGAGCGAGAAAAACTTGATTCCAGACCGCATTTTCACTTGTTCCATAGAACGTCTTGATCTTTGCGTGTTGTTTCATCCATTTGAAAAACAGTTCTATTTGCCAGCGCCAACGGTAGATGTCGCTCAATTCTTCTGCTTCTAAGTCGAACCTATTGGTGATGATTCGAATACGATTTCCTTTCGAATCATGCGTTTCAATCAGTCGTAACACATTATCCACCCGTTTTTGTGGCGTTCCAAGAAGGATCATGGAGTCGGATAAAACGGAGCTTTCTGGTGGTACTTTGAAAGTATACAAATGACGAGTTTCCGCGTTATCCTTGAGACGTGAAGCAAAAAAGATGCCCTGATCGGTATACTCATCGAACTTTTCATAATCCACGTACCCTCGATCAAAGACGTACATGGCTCCGATCTCATCAATCAGCGACTCCATTTGGGTGCGGTCATTGGATTTGGCACAAGTTAGGGAAATCTTTTCAGGATAGACATCCTCCTGGCTTGCGAAAACGAGACGAAGATGAATTTTGATTCCTGCCTTTGTTTCGCGAAAGGTTGCCCACTTATACTTTTGCAAACATAATCCAATTGTAGTGGAATCAATGATCTTTATGTGTTTTCGAAGAGAGCAGGCTTTTCCAGAAACGCGTTGAATTTGCTGGACAAGGTCGACAAAAACTTCTTCAAGCAAAGCAGGTTCTACCCGATTGTTTTTTCGACTAAGCTGTGCGGGGCTGATCGATGACAGTCCTAATTCTTGCTGAAATTTCTTTGATAGAACATCGTCAGCAATGGCTCGAAGCCCTTCGCGTTGCTGAAGTTGGGCATGTAAAAATAGGAGAAGATACGCTTTTGTCGTCAGCTTCTTCACGTACTTGTCTTGATCCGTTTCGTCAATTCGTTGTTGAAGTTTCATAATATTGATGGGTGCAACCCATTTACCAAATGAAGAAAATAGGGTATTCTTGTCCATGAGCTATCCTTTGCGTTGGATTTGGACAGGAACTACCTGACCTTTCCAGTGTAAAGGATTTTTTTGTTCCCTAGACAACCAAATACCAAAGATTATGTGTATTTTGAATGATGGGAAAAGATTAATGCAACGCTAGTGATATTTTTTAATTACATAATCTAATTCGTTTACAATATCTTCAACATCGGTTCCTACATCAAAGTAACTATTGGTCCCATCATCTAGCCAAACATGAAAGTATTTAGGAACATGTCTTGCCAATATATGTTCTAAACCATACTCATCATCGTCTCCACATTCTAAGACTACTTCTTTTCCAGTACCCACCTTCCATGTCATTAGGTCTCTATATTTTCCATAAAAGTAAAGATCAAAATGTTCTGCAATCGCATTTTCTATAGTAGATTCCCTTACTTTATCGGTGATTTTCTTGCCTCCATAATATAGAGCGGCTGCTTCAGCAAGAATTACAAACACAAGAGGAACAGCTCTTGCTTCAATTTTCTCCTCCCTGTTTTTAGAAATCTTTTCCGAAGCATTTGATAAAGAAGGTGAAATGCTGGTAAATAAAACAGTTACTGCTAAAATAGAACTGATAATTTTTTTGGTAAAGGATTTCAACGCAAGACACTCCTTTTTAGTTTGTTGCAAACAAAACTTGCATGCTTAACCCGAAAATTCACTTTTTACAAGATGCAAATCTATTTACTGAGTCATTCCTCCTTTCAAGATAAATACAAATGAGTATTAAATTGTTAATATTTTCATCTGAAAAATTTTATGGTAAAAAATAGGAAAAATCAACTCTAGTATGAATCCTTTCACAAAATCATCAAAATCGTGCTTAATACGAGTTCGGATAACTTCAAGATAACTATTCAACTTCTATTGTTATGTTTGCAGAAGTGCAAATGCCTGGCTTTGAAAATCCAAAGCTGGACAAGCCAATCCTTCTTGTGGAGTGAACGAGTATCACTTTGTAAAGCTTAGAGTGATGAACAGAGGCTTTCACTTGCATGTAACCGAGCAGATTGGTCAGACTACTGAATGATTTGTTATGCGATACATCAAAGGAGGAAGCCCATCCATGAAAACCCCAATCCCCTGGACCGCAGCAGTCGCGCTGGCAGTGGCACTCGGAGCGGCAATACCTGCGCCGATTCACGCAGTAAACACCCAGGCAGCAGCAGTAGAGCCGATGCGTATTACGCAGGAGCAGGCAAGGCAAATCGCCCTGCAGCAAGTGCAAGGCCGCGTGCTGCACGCGGAGCTGGACACGGAAAACGGCGTGCTTGTGTACGAGTTCATCATTTTGACCGACCAGAACCAGGTGTACGAAGTAGAGGTCAATGCGGAAACGGGAAAAGTAATGAAGGTGGAAAGAGAAGATTTTTAAGGAGAAGAGACTTCGGCTTTGGGGGCTGGAGTCTTTTTTATGTGTGCCGGTTATTAAGTTTTGGCAACAATGAGAACGACAAATTCGCGCTTTGATTTTGTTGTGACGCTTATGTAAACGCTTTATATTTGAGGTGTGCACATTATTAATTTAATCTTGTCAACAATTTATAGAGAGGGTAAAGGAGGGTCCAGTATGGAGAACTTGGCGACAAAGAATCAAGCTTCCGGCAGTTTGCGAGTCTCGGTACAAAAGTTTGGGCGGTTTCTCAGTGCAATGGTAATGCCGAATATCGGTGCGTTTATCGCCTGGGGATTGATTACGGCGCTGTTTATCCCGACAGGCTGGCTGCCTAACGAGAATCTGGCCAAGCTGGTCGGCCCGATGATTACGTATCTGTTGCCGCTTCTGATCGGATACACGGGCGGAAAAATGATTCACGATGTGCGCGGTGGTGTCGTAGGTGCTGTCGCAACAATGGGGGTCGTAGTCGGATCAGACATCCCGATGTTTTTAGGGGCCATGATTATGGGTCCTCTGGGCGGTTGGGTCATCAAAAAAGTGGACCAACTGTTCGAAGGCAAGGTTCGTTCCGGTTTTGAAATGTTGGTTAACAACTTTTCGGCAGGAATTATCGGCGGTCTGCTCACGCTGCTTGCTTTCCTGGCGATTGGTCCGGTCGTAACCGGGCTGAGCAAGGCGCTCGCGTCCGGTGTACAGGTTATCGTCGATGCAGGATTGTTGCCGCTTGCCAGCATTTTGGTCGAGCCGGCGAAGATGCTGTTCTTGAACAACGCGATTAACCATGGTATTTTCAGCCCGATTGGACTGGAAGAGTCGGCGAGGACAGGGCAATCTATCTTTTTCCTGCTGGAGACAAACCCGGGGCCAGGTTTGGGAATCCTACTGGCATACTGGCTGGCAGGGCGCGGCAACGCCAAGCAGTCGGCGCCAGGTGCGGTTATCATTCACTTCTTCGGCGGTATTCATGAGATTTACTTCCCGTACATTTTGATGAATCCGCGCCTTGTTTTGGCAGTAATCGGCGGCGGTATGGCAGGGGTCTTCACCTTCACGCTGCTCGGAGCAGGGTTGGTGGCACCGCCATCGCCAGGTAGCATTTTCGCTCTCAGTGCAATGGCTCCGCGGGGCGGTTTGCTGCCAGTGTTGGCAGGGGTTGTTGCAGCGACAGTCGTTTCCTTCGTCATCGCGGCTGCCTTGCTGAAAATGAGCAGTAAGTCCGATGAGGATGAGTTGGACAAAGCAACGGAGAAAATGCAGGAGCTGAAAGGCAAAAAGCAGCCGGTAGCAGGAGCAGATGAAGTAGCAGCAGCGAAAGCAGTGATTGCTGCGAATGTGAAAAAAGTAGTCTTTTCTTGCGACGCTGGCATGGGCTCCAGCGCAATGGGGGCTGCATCCCTGCGCAAAAAGTTCAAGGATGCCGGACTTGGCGAGATCACGGTTATCAACACTGCGATCAACGACATTCCTGATGATGCCGACATCGTCATTACGCACAAGTCGCTGACAGAAAGAGCGCGGGCAAAAGCACCGTCTGCCGAGCATATTTCCATTGATAACTTCTTGAATAGTCCGGAGTATGACAAGTTGGTCAAACGGCTGGGATAAAAAGGGAGCAACGCTAGTGAAAGCTAGCGTTTTCCCTCTTTGGCGTTAAGGAGGGAGCAAGGGCATGCATGTATCCTCACGGCAGCGATCAATCATGGAAATTTTATTGCAAGAGGAAAAGGGCATTACTGTAGCGCAGATTGCCGAGCGAATCGGCGTGAGTACCCGAACGGTTCACAGGGAACTGGACGCCCTCGCCCCGCTGTTTGCCGAAAGCGGCCTGGAGCTGGTGCGCAAGACGGGGGCCGGGGTGGAGGTTGCGGGGACAGCCGAGCAGAAGCTCGCGCTGAAAATGTCTGTCTTGCACCAGACGACGACGGAGTTTACCGCTGAGGAACGCAAGGCGATCATCCTCTGCTCCCTGCTGGCAGCCACTGAGCCAGTCAAGCTGATTTCACTGGCGATTGATCTGAAGGTGACGACCGCTACGATCAGCCACGATCTGGATGATCTGGAGGAAATGCTCGGCCGCTACGACCTGACCCTCTTGCGAAAGCGGGGATACGGGGTCGAGCTGCAGGGAAATGAAGCCTCCAAAAGAAGAGCGATCAGTCGCTTGATGGCCGAGTATCTCGATGACCATGAGCTGATCGGCATTATCAAGGAAAACATTCAAAACAAGACAACGCGGGACATGGATTCGATTTCCCGGCGGCTTTTGTCGCTGATTGACCGGGAAAAGCTGATGAAGGTGGAAAATGCCCTGAGCCATCTCGAAGCCGAGCTGCCGTATCCGCTCGCGGACAGCGCCTATATCGGCCTGGTCGCGCATTTGGCACTGGCGATGGAGCGGATTGAAAAAGGGGAAAAAATTCGCTTTGATGAGCATACGTTCGGCGAACTGGCCGGCACCCCTGAATACATCGTGGCGGAAAACATCATGGAGCGACTGCAGCACATTTTTCAAATGGAGATTCCGCCTGATGAAATCGGCTATATTACGATGCATTTGCGCGGAGCAAAGCTGCGGCATTCCCCCGAGGACGCCGTCTGGATGGAGAATACCGAACTGGCTGCCTTGACGGCACGGTTCATTGCCCTGTGTGAAGAGCGTCTCGGGCTTTCACTGCGGGAGGATACGTCCTTGTATCACGGCCTGCTGACGCATCTGGAGCCGGCGCTGTACAGGCTCAGGCGCCAGATGGAGATCCACAATCCGATTCTCGGCCAGATCAAGCAAAACTACCCGGAGCTGTTTACGGTAGCGAAGGAGGCGGTAGCTGTCCTCCTGCCGGAACTGCAAGTGCCGGAGGAAGAGGTTGGCTATCTGGTCATGCATTTGGGGGCAGCGCTGGAGAGGGGGCAGATGGAGCATCAGCGCTATCGGGCCTTGGTCGTCTGCTCCAGCGGTATTGGCTCCTCGAAAATTTTGGCGATGCGCATTAAAAAAGAAATACCCGAGATCGTCAGCTTGCGGAATTTGTCCATGTTCGATCTGGGCAACGTGCCGCAGAGCGACTACGATCTGATTATTTCCACCCTGCCGCTGGCGCTCGACCCGGCAGAATACGTTGTCGTCAGCCCGCTGTTGCCGCAGGACGACATTCAAAAAATCAAGTTTCATCTGCACAACCGTCCCATTCAGGTGGGGGCGGCGAAAAAGGAAAGCAAACTCATGCTGCCTGGCAGACAGTCGCAGGAACGGCTGAAGGCGATGCAGCTCTATGCCACTTACGCCAATCAAATTCTCGATGGTTTATGGGGACAGCATATCAGTAACAGCCAGCGCGATATACCGGCTCTTTTGCGGGACATTTGCACAGAGTTGGAAAAAAAGGAAACCGTCCTGGGGACGGAAGCTGTCGTCGAGCAATTGATCGCTCGCGAAAAGCTTGGCGGGCTGGGGATACCCGGCACGTCGATGGCACTGTTCCACGGCAGAAACGAGGCGGTGAAGAAAGCGTCGTTTACGTTTCACCGTCTGGAGCAGCCCGTGTCGCTTTGCTCAATGGACGAAGAGGAAATGCAGGTTGATTTGCTGCTGCTTCTGCTGGGGCCAAAGGAAGTGCCCAAGGAAGGGCTGGAGGTGCTCAGCGAGGTCAGCTCACTATTGATCGAGGAAGACATGCAGAACTTGTTGAAGACTGGAGAACCACAGCATATTGCTGATTATATAGCAGGCAGGCTATATGCCTTTTGCCAGCAAAAGACAGGATGGGAGAGCACAAAATGAAAAACATACTGACCACAGAGAAAATCAAACTGAATGCAAAGGCAGCGAACAAGGAAGAAGCAATCAGACTGGCAGGCGAGCTGCTGGTTCAAGCCGGACACGTGACCGCTCAATACGTGGAAAAAATGCTGGAGCGCGAGGAACTGGCGACCACCTACATTGGCAGCGGCGTAGCGATCCCGCATGGCACGAACGAAGCGAAGGCAGAGATCCGCTCAACGGGAATCTCGGTTGTGCAGGTGCCGGATGGCGTCGATTTTGGCGAAGGGAATACGGCCTATCTTCTGGTCGGAATTGCGGCAGTAGGCGACGAGCATCTGGAGGTTCTGTCCAATATCGCGATCCTTTGCGCGGAGGAAGAAAACGTGAAGCGGATCGTCCAGGCTGCCACAGCAGAAGAAATCCTGGCGATGTTCACCGAGGAGGTGTAATCGCGCATGCTGGCAGTCCATTTCGGAGCAGGCAATATCGGGCGGGGCTTTATCGGCCAACTGTTGAGTCAGGCAGGCTACGAGGTTGTGTTTGTCGATGTGAACACAGCACTGGTCGACGAGTTGAACGAGCGAAAAATGTATCACGTCCAATTGGCAACAGCAGGAAATCCCCAGTCGGTCGTAGAAGGAGTACGTGCGATTCATGGGCAAGATGTTGAAGCTGTCGCTTCGGCCATTGCTACCGCTGATCTGGTGACTACGGCTGTCGGGCCAAACGTGCTTGGACCGATATCGGGAGCGATTGCGGCAGGCATTGCGAAGCGATTGGCAGACAATCCGCGTCCACTCAATGTAATCGCCTGCGAAAACATGATTGGCGGAAGCGCCAAGCTGAAAGAGCACGTCTTTGCCCGGCTTTCGGAAGAACTGCGGGCGGAAGCGGCCAAGCTGATCGGGTTTCCGAATGCAGCAGTAGACCGCATAGTGCCGATCCAGCAGCACGAAGACAAGCTGCTGGTTACGGTAGAGCCGTTTTTCGAGTGGGCTGTGGATCGTTCGCAAATGGTTGGAGACGTCCCGCAGATTGAAGGCGTCACCTATGTGGACGATTTGGCTCCGTATATCGAGAGAAAGCTGTTTACTGTCAATACCGGCCATGCCGTGATTGCTTACCTTGGCTATCAGTTGGGAATGAAAACGATTGATGAGGCCATGCAAAACGAGAAGGTGGCCAAGGCTGTGCGCGGTGCCTTGCAAGAGACAGGGGCTCTGCTGGTAGCCAAGTACGGCTTTGACGAGCATTCGCATGCACAGTATATCGAGAAAATTTTGGCGCGCTTCGCAAACCCGTTGCTTTCGGACGATGTCGTTCGGGTAGGGCGTTCGCCGCTTCGCAAGCTGTCCCGCCACGATCGACTGGTGGGCCCGGCTGTGGAATGCATGGAGAGAGGAATCAATCCCGAGCATTTGGGGCTGGCGATTGCCGCAGCGCTGTTGTTTGACTCGCCAGAGGACGAGGAAGCGGTGCGCATCCAGTCAGACTTGAAACAATTCGGGTGGGAATATGTGTTGCGCAACAGCACGGGCATTCCGGCAGATCATCCGCTGGAGGAAGTGGTGCGCAGGCAAGCACGGCTGATGCAAGAGTGGACAAGTATCAAGTAAGGAAAGGTCGGTGCAGGGAATGTCCCAAAAAATCGTAGGGGTAAAAGCTTCCGCAGGGGTAGCCATCGGCAAGGCGTTTTTGCTGACCGCTCCTGAGATGGAAATCAAGACGGTAGCGGTAGAGGATGCAGCCAGTGAGGTGCTTCGTTTTGAGGAAGCGCTGGAACGGGCGAAGGCAGACCTGCAGCAAATTGTACTGCGCGTGGAAAAAGAGATGGGGGCGGAGCAGGCCGACATTTTCAGAGCCCACCTGATGGTCTTGGAGGACCCTGAGCTTGTCGATACCGTAAAAGGCAAGATTACAGAGGAAAAGACGAACGCGGAAAGCGCTCTAAACGATGTAGCGCAGATGTTTATCAGCTTGTTCGAACAGATGGACAACGATTACATGCGCGAGCGGGCGGCCGATATTCGCGACGTGACGAAACGTGTCCTGGCGTATTTGCTTGGAGTGAACTTTTTTCAACCTGGCTCTTTGACAGAGGAAGTCATCATCGTGGCGGAGGATTTGACTCCTTCGGACACCGCGCAGCTTGATCGCCGCTATGTAAAAGGCTTCGTGACCGACATTGGCGGACGCACCTCGCACTCTGCGATCATGGCGCGTTCTCTGGAGATTCCGGCTGTGGTCGGGACGCAGACGATCACGAGTGCGGTTACGCCGTCTACACTCGTTATTTTGGACGGGCATGAGGGTGTGGTCATTCTCGACCCGAGCGAGGAAGAGATTGCGTTCTATACAAAAAAACAGGCGGAGTACGCCGAGCAAAAAGCCGAGCTGGAAAAGCTGGTTCACGTTCCAACCATCACGGCGGATCAGCATCACGTAGAACTGGCGGCCAATATCGGAAGCCCGGCCGATGTGGCAGGGGCGCTCGCCAATGGCGCAGAAGGGGTCGGCCTTTTCCGCACCGAATTTTTATATATGGGAAGAGATGACTTCCCGACAGAAGAAGAGCAGTACCTGGCCTACAAACAGGTGCTTGAGAGCATGGGCGAAAAGCCTGTTGTCATCCGCACGCTGGACATCGGCGGCGACAAGCATCTCTCCTATCTGGACATGCCGGAGGAAATGAACCCGTTCCTTGGCTATCGCGCGATCCGGCTGTGTCTCGACAGACAGGAGCTGTTCCGCACGCAGTTGCGTGCCTTGCTTCGGGCGAGCGCGCACGGCAATCTGAAAATCATGTTTCCGATGATCGCGACGCTGGAGGAGTTCCTTGAGGCGAAAGCGATCCTGGAAGAAGAGAAGAAGGGCTTGCAAAACAGCGGAGTCGCTGTATCCGAGCGCATCGAAGTGGGTATCATGATTGAGATCCCTGCTGCTGCCATGATGGCAGATGTATTCGCCCAGGAAGTGGACTTTTTCAGCATCGGAACCAATGACCTGATTCAATATACAATGGCAGCGGATCGCATGAACGAGCGGGTAGCCTACCTGTATCAGCCGTACCACCCTGCGGTTCTGCGGCTTTTGCGCAACGTCATCGAAGCTGGCCACAGCCAAGGCAAATGGGTAGGCATGTGCGGAGAAATGGCGGGCGATCCTGTCGCCATCCCGATTCTTTTGGGACTCGGCCTCGACGAGTTCAGCATGAGTGCGAGCAGCATTTTGCCCGCACGCAAGCAGATTAGCCAGTTGAGCCGGGCGGAAATGGCACAGCATATCGATGCGATTTTGCAGATGGGCACATCCGCACAGGTAGAAGCGTATGTCAAAGAGACAATCTTGAAAGAAGACATCTAAGGAGGGACAACAGGATGGTAGAGAAGAAAATTGTAGTCCAACTGCCGCACGGCTTGCATGCGAGACCGGCAGCCAATTTTGTGAAAGTGGCCACGTCCTTTGCCAGTGAAATCAAGCTTGTCAAAAAGGACAAGACAGTCAACGGAAAGAGCATCATGGGAATCATGGCTTCGGCGATTGCCAAAGGGGAAGAAATTACCCTGATTGCCGATGGCGTGGATGAGAACGAAGCGGTTGCTGCGCTGGAAAAAGTGCTGCTGTCGCAGGAAGGATAAATTTCGGCAAAAACCTCCTCTGGGCAGGAGGTTTTTTCTTTAGGGAAAAGTTCTTTGCGGGCTGGCACTACCCCGAAAGGACTGGTGAGGGACCGCGCAAGTTCTCGCCGCTGAACATTCGGCAACCGGATTGTGGACAGCCCCTCTAAACCTCAAATGATCGACTTCGCATTCATTCTGCTTTGGAACTGGACAATATATTCGTCCAGGCGTTGGCTCAGCTCGATCACTTCTACGTTGTCAAAACCTTTTTCTTGAACAAGTTCTACTAACTGTCTTCGCAATTCTTCTATCTTGTTAAATACATCAGCTTCGTTATATCGGTTTTTATCCAATCGGATCGTACACTTGCCTTCGCGGGCAAGCGGTTCCCTATTTGTGAAGGGCATTCCTTTTGGTGGAGGATTGCCCCATTCTACTTTTTTCACGGCGATAAAACGACTCACACCTTCCTTTTTATGTAATATAAGGGCATTCCTACTATACAAGACTATCCCAAAAATTCACCTTTGAAAAAATAGGGAATAGAAAAAGCCAGTACCGTTGCCGATACTGGCTTTTCACTGTAGTAGCCTCTTTTTTTATCCTTCCATTCCATGTGTATTCGCTTGCACATTTGGTATTTTCTTACCAGTTATGACTTCATTGGGCGCCACAACGCCGATGCATAAACCTACAATTAGCATGAGTGATAACGACAATGCTTTGAGCTTCATTCTGATAACCTCCTTAATAATTTATGGTAAACTCGTTCATGTTGCTCTGTTGCATGATGTCGGAGTTCCCAAAACAATGCAGCACACCTTTTAAAAGCCTGATGATCCTTTAATCTGTCAGCTAGATTCAAGCAACATAGTATTTCTTTGAGGGCTTGATTAATACGTCCTTTCTTTAACTCGTATTCAGCTTTATAATAACAAAAATTGATAAATCTTGTAATATTAACTTGATCCTGATGTTCACAAAATCGACGCATTTCTTTGGAATACCGTTCCAGTACATGATCGATGTCAATGTCGTATTTACAGGCCGCTTCCATGACGGTTAAAAGCCCGGCTCGCAGCTCGTCCGGATTCTTTTCTAAAAAGTCCAAATACTCGTCCAAGATATGGGTTTGTCCCAACAGCAAATCGCAAGTATACAGATTAGCTTTTGCCCAAAGCTTGAATCTCTCAACCTCTCTTCGCCCAACATCATCCAGGAGTTCAAACCAGTCAAGATCAGCATAGCCCTGGATATACTTTTTCGCTTCTTCGTATAGCCCCTGCATTTGCAGCGCGACGCCTTTGGCGAGAAAACCTTGTCCATAGTACACAACCAAATGCCGTTCCGTTTTTAACGGTTCAAAGGGCTTTCCACTTTTTCGTTTCCGCAGTTCCTCTTGATACACTCTCATAGCCAGTGCTCTTAACTCATCTGCGTACTTTTCTACTTCTTTCCATTTCTGCAACATGAAACACGCTTTTCTTAAATGCAAGAGGCCGTCCAGTTGGTAACTTTCTGGCAGTCGGTTTCGATAAGGTTCAAACCGGATAACAGCCTTCCAGTTTTCTTCGGCATCTATTCCTTGTAATGCCCGAAACAACCGATACTGGCTGATTGCAAAACGGTCTGTGTGGCAGTCCTTCTCATTTTCAATTACCAGGTTATAAAAAGGCACAGACTCTTTGTGTTTTCCGCTTTCAAACAGTTGTTCCGCCACTGAAAAAAGGATATCGACATTTTTTCGATGTTCCAGCAACCTGGAAACCGTCTGTTGGATACAATCATGCAAGCCGATTTCGGCGCACCGGATCAGGTACGGAATCACGCGCGGCCGCGATACCCTTTCATTGACGAAGCACTCTTCTGTATACAATTCATATAGCCACCCCGGAGGCTTTCCAAAAGTTTTGGCCAAGGCGTCTAGTTGTCCGATTGTCATCGGTCGGTTATTTCGGATAATATCACTAAGGTGTCCCTGATTAATTCCAGACAATTCACTGAGCTTGAGCAGCGTATAGGAATTTTGCTTTTGATGCTTTTCTATTTCTGACCGCAACGACTGTTGCAATGTCTCTTGCAGCCTCATAAAAAACACTCCCCTAATCCCTGGAAGGGTACATTTTTTAAAAAAATTCACACTAAAAATTTTTTTCTTATTAAATTTTGCTTATTTTAACATATTGTCCATTTAAAGGTAAAGGATTCAATGTAAGTACTTAATAACCGATCACTCAGCATATAGACGCTACCAGGGTAGATGTTCACACTGTTATCAACATATGGGGATAAGCTTTGTTCTTATCCACAAAAAAACGCCTGGCTGCGTCACCAGGCAATGATCGCTTTTCCACAGTCAGATCAACAGGTAGGAGAGTACAGACAACAGGAGCGAGGTAATGGACATGGCAATCAGCGGCTTTGCCGCTTTTGTGCGCAGGGCACGCAGGTTGACGTTCAGTCCGAGGCCGACCATCGCCATGGTGAGCACGAAGGTGGTCAATTGCGCCACGACTGTGTGGAAGGCGGCGGAGACGGGAAGTTGCTTGCCGAGCACATAGCTTCCGAACAGGCTCATGCCCAGGAAGCCGAGCAAAAACCAGGGAAACGCGATTTTCGTTTCACCTTGCACACTGCCGCTTCGCTTCATCCAGAACATCAGGAGAAAACAGAGCGGGACCAGCAGGAGCACGCGCCCCAATTTGGCTAACAGGCCCACCGCCAGGCCGTCCTGCCCGGCAGGCGCGGCCGCGAGTGCGACATGGGCGATTTCATGCAGGCTGATACCCGACCACATGCCGTAAGCGACGGCAGACACAGGCAGAAATGGGCGCAGGACAGTGTAGGCAATCGCGAAAATGGTGCCGACAAGCGCGATGATGCCTACACCAATGGCGGTATCCTCGTCTTTGGCCCGTATGATCGGCGAGACGGCGGCGATGGCCGCTGCCCCACATACGCCCGTTCCGACACCGAGCAGGAGCGAGAGCGAGGTGTCGGCTTTCAGCCATTTGGCGATGAGCATGGTGAGCGCAATGGAAAAGACGATTACTCCTGCGTCGTAGACAAGCAGCCCCAGTCCTTGATGCAAAACGATGTCCACATTCAGCTTCAGTCCGTACAAAATGATGGCGAGCCGAAGCAGTTGTTTCGCGGAAAATTGAATCCCTGACCGAAGCGGTTCCGGGTATCCCCAAAACTGGCGATAGGCGACGGCAATCAGAATGGCACAGGCCAACGGTCCGACCCGGTCAAAGGCGGGAAGGCAAGCCAGGCCGTAACCCAGTAGCGCGATGGCAAAGGTGAAGGCGATGCCGCCGAGCCACAGGGAGGAAGGGACAGGCGTCTTTTTTTGTTTACTGTCGTTCAATGGCACGCTTTCATGCAGCGGAGGAGCCATTGCGATCACTCCTCGATCAGATTTTGACAACCAAAGCATAAAGCAATGCTTACAATAAGGAAAATAAATCATTACAATAATGATAATAAGTTAATGTGTATAGTAGGCAGGAGATCAGGAGGGGGTAGCGGATGGATCAGCAACTGCGTGTATTTGTTACGGTCGCAGACAGGCAAAATTTTTCGCGGGCCGCCGAGGAACTGCACATGACGCAGCCTGCCGTCAGCCAGTACATTCTCTCGCTGGAGCGAACAATCGGGACGAAGCTGCTGGAGCGCAGCAACAAATACGTCAGGTTGACCAAGGCGGGAGAAATCGTCTATCATCACGCCCGGGAAATTTTGGGGCTGTACACGCGCATGCAGAACCTGGTCGACGACTTGATGAATTCGCCGAGCGGGTATTTGACGATTGGCGCCAGCTACACGTATGGAGAGTATGTGCTGCCTCACGTAATCGCGCGGCTGCGCAAGGACTATCCCCGCATTACGCCGACGATTACGATCCACAATTCCACGGTCATTGCCGATCTGGTGGCGACCAGGCAACTGGATGTGGGGATTGTGGAGGGAGAGTACGTGAACGAAAAAATGTGCGTCGAGCCGTTTGCCGACGATCGCATGTACGTGATCGCCTCCCCCAGGCATCCGCTGGCGGGCAAGGAGAAGGTTGCGGTCAGCGAACTGTTGCAGGAGACGTGGATTGTGCGGGAGGAAGGCTCCGGGACGCGGGAGGCGGCGGAAAAAATGTTTCGTCAGCTCCACTTCCAGCCGCAGAAGCGAATGGAGTTTGGCAGCACACAGGTGATTAAGGAATCGGTAGAAGCGGGGCTCGGGATCAGTCTGTTGTCCTATTGGGCGATTCGCAAAGAGCGCCAGTTGGGTACGCTCTGTACCTTGAAAGTAGTGGGCACGCCCGTGACGCGTGATTTTTCGCTGGTGACGAAATCGAACGAGTTCCAGACGAGAGCGTTGGAAATTTTCATGGATCTCATTCGCTCGCATGTACCGGAAGGATCGCATGTCTAATAGAATCTGGAAAAGTGACTAAACACCGAAAACGCTTGCATTTTTCCTTGCCTTGTCATACATTAGAAGCAGGAAGAAGATCGCCTCAATTGGCGCGAATCTTACCCAAAACAAGTGAATAGACAAAAGGCAAAGGTGCCCTTGAACACGAGTCTTGTTCTTTCGTGTTTAGGCACCTTTTTTTGCGCTTTGAAAAGGGAAGTTGTCTGAAAGGAGTGTGACACGCATGGAAAAACCAATTCGAGCGACGCCGCTTGCGATCCGATTGATTCCCAACGTCGATCGGCAATTTGCGGAAAAGCTGAACCTGCCTTCCCATATCCGCAGTGTGGGGATGCTGACATCCACCATTGACGATGTGGGCTATACGGCCATCGATGAAGCGACAAAAAAGGCAGCTGTGGAAGTGATTTACGCCAAGTCGTTTTATGCAGGCTCCGGGCATGCTTCCGGTCCGTTGTCCGGCGAGTTCATCGGGATGATCGGAGGAGCGACGCCATCGGAGGTGCAGAGTGGTATCGATGCAGCCGTTGCCTTCATGGAAAGCGGAGCATGCTTTTATTCGTTGAATGAAGAGGGGACGCATGCGTATTACGCACATGTCGTGTCGCGGACGGGCAGCTACTTGTCTGGGCTCGCCGGCATCAGGGAAGGGGAGCCGCTCGCCTATCTGATCGCTCCGCCGCTTGAGGCCATGTACGGGATAGATGCCGCCCTCAAGGCAGCAGATGTACAGATGGTGCAGTTTTTTGGCCCGCCCACGGAAACAAACTTCGGGGGAGCGCTCCTTACAGGAAGCCAATCGGCATGCACCGCAGCAGCCGCTGCCTTTGCCGACGCAGTAAGAAGCGTCGCCCAACAGCCAGTCAAACGATAATAGGGATTTTCCCTCTGTGAAGGGGAGGAAAAGAAATGCGCGCTCATGCATACTCACTGGGCATGATCGAGACGCTGGGCTTGCCCGCTCTCATCGCGGCCGCCGATGCTGCTGCCAAAGCGGCAGACGTCAAGGTCGTTACCTATGAAGGCGCGGATGCAGGGATTGTGACCGTATACGTCATCGGGGATGTTTCTTCGGTTCAGGCGGCCGTAGACGCTGGCGCTGACGCAGCAAGACGCGTCGGACGATTGCTGCACTCCCACGTAATTCCGCGTCCTGATGAAAATGTTCCAAAAATGATTAAAAAGCTGATGAGTTCGGAAGCGAAGGAAGAAGCCAAGCCACAGCCTGCACAGGCAAAGGCGGAGCCGTCGCTGGCAGAGCAGTCGATCAACGATCTGCGCAAGCTGGCCCGCTCGATTGCGGATTTCCCGCTTTCGACCAATGACATCAATACGGCGAAAAAAGAAGACCTGATTCGCCTGATTGAAGAAAAGCAAAAAGGCGGAGGTGACAAAGCATAATGACACTGGACGCTGATCTGTATTCCATTCAGGAAGTGCGCACGTACCTCGCACAGGCGAAGGAAGCGCAGGCCAAGCTTGCCACTTACACCCAGGAGCAGATTGACCGGATCATCGCAGCCATGTCCAAGGCGGGCGTGGAGAATGCCGAGCGATTGGCGGCTCTGGCGGTTGAAGAGACAGGCTTTGGAAACGTTCCAGACAAACGGATGAAAAACTTGTTCGCTTCCCAGGATGTGTATGCTTCCATCAAAGATGTGAAGACCGTTGGCATCATTCGCAAGGACGAAGTGAACAAGGTGTGGGAAGTGGCGCAGCCAGTCGGGATCGTGGCAGGTATCGTGCCGTCGACCAACCCGACATCGACCGTTATTTTCAAGTCGATGATCGCGCTCAAGGCGCGCAACGCAATCGTCTTCAGCCCGCACCCGTCGGCAGCCAAATGTACGCTGGAGGCAGCGCGGCTGATGGCACAGGCGGCTGTGCAGGCCGGAGCGCCGGAAGGCTTGATCCATTGCGTCAGCAAGCCTACGCTCCCGGCTACAAACGAGCTGATGAAGCACAAGCTGACCAACGTGATTCTCGCAACAGGCGGTACACCAATGGTGCGGGCCGCGTACAGCTCCGGCAAGCCTGCTTACGGTGTCGGACCCGGAAACGTTCCGGTCTACATCCACCACAGCGCTGACTTCGCTGCCGCTGCCAAGCGCATCGTGCAGAGCAAGACCTTTGACTACGGTACCATCTGCGCCTCCGAGCAGGCACTGGTGGTCGAGGAATCGGTCAAGCATCAGATGATTGCCGCCTTGAAGCGCGAAGGAGCGTACTTCCTGGACGACAACGAGAAGGCAAAAGTGGCCGCCATCATCATGGTAAACGGCTCACTCAACGCCAAAATCGTCGGTCGCTCCCCGCACGTCATCGCGCAAATGGCAGGCATCTCGATTCCGGCCGATACGCGCGTACTGGTGGCGGAAGAGACGGGCGTAGGCAAAGAGTATCCGCTGTCTGTCGAAAAGCTGGCACCGATTCTCGCGCTCTACACCGTTCAAGGAGACAACGAGGCGTTTGCCCGTTGCCGCGAGCTGCTTTCGCATGGCGGATTGGGCCACACCGCCGGGATTCACGCACAGGATGAGAACATCATCGCATCCTACGGCCAGGCGATGCCGGCTTCCCGCATCCCGGTCAATACCGGAACAACCTTCGGGGGCATCGGGGCCACGACTGGCGTGCAGCCGTCCTTTACGCTCGGCTGCGGTTCTTTCGGGAACAACATCACATCCGACAACATCGGTCCAAAACATCTTTTCAACATCAAGCGCGTCGCTTTCGGCGTAAGAGAAATGCCTGAGTCTGCACCAGTCCAGGCTGCGCCGGCAGCAAAGGCAGAGGAAGCAGTCATGCAAGCTGTCTCGTCGCTGAATGTCGGCCTGAGCCGCGAAGAGATCAAAAACATCATCAAGTCCGTTTTAACGGAAATGACGTCGTAAGTCGTAAATAATTAGTAAAAATTTGTCCATATAATTAAGGAGGAATAAAAAAATGGCTGGAGAAATGTCCGCATTGGGAATGGTAGAAACAAAAGGTCTTGTTGGAGCAGTTGAAGCTGCCGATGCAATGGTAAAAGCAGCGAACGTAAAACTGATTGGCAAAGTACACGTAGGTGGCGGTCTCGTAACCGTCATGGTACGTGGTGACGTAGGTGCAGTAAAAGCTTCCACGGACGCAGGCGCCGCTGCTGCTGAAAAAGTAGGCGAGCTCGTATCTGTGCACGTCATCCCACGTCCACACGGAGACATTGAACTGATCCTGCCTAAGCTCGAAGGATAATCCCTATGGCAGTTATTACTGAGGCAGCTTTGCGAGCCATGCATAAGACAGGCATCCCAAACCCCTTTCTCCTGGAGAAAGGGGATAAACTCACACCAGCAGCGGCAGATTTCTTGAAAGGAAGAGGGATTCAAGTGAAAACGTTTGAAGAACATCAGCAGCAACCTTCCACCAATCAAACTGCCGGGGCCGTACAGGAAATTCCGGTTGGCGTTTCCAATCGCCACGTTCATTTGTCGCCAGAGGATGTGGAGAAGCTTTTTGGCGCAGGACACCAATTGACGCCGATGCGTGATCTGTCGCAGCCTGGCCAGTATGCTTGCCAGGAAACAGTGACCATCGTCGGGCCAAAAGGCAGCATTCACGGCGTGCGGATTCTCGGACCGGCACGCGGAGCGACACAAGTGGAAATCTCCCGGACTGACGGCTTTGCGCTGGGCGTGCATGCACCTGTGCGGATGTCAGGAGATATTGAAGGAACACCGGGTCTGGTACTCGTAACAGCCAAAGGCACGGTCGTACTGGACAAAGGTGTGATTGTAGCCAAGCGGCACGTTCACATGTCGCCTGCGGATGCCGAGCAGTTCCAGGTGAAGGACGGCGACACGCTGATCCTTGCAACGCAGAGTGACCGCCCTGTCATCTATCCGGATGTGGTCGTTCGCGTACATCCACAATTCGCGCTCGATTTCCACGTCGATCTGGATGAAGGGAATGCCGCCAATTTGAAAACGGGCGACCGGGTAAAAGTGATCGGCAAAAACGGCCAGTTTTACTCCGGCTAACGGAGGTAGAGCTTTGATGGACATCAGAGAAATGGTGGCATCGATTACAAAAGAAATTTTGCTTTCCATGAATGCAGAAAAGAAACCGGAAGCGCCTCGCGTCCTGTATGTCTTTTGCGACAGCCAGGCACATGAGGCGTTCCAGGATCATTTTATCCACCTGAAAAATCACGGCATCTGCCACGACATCCTTTTCCTGGACGGGGAAACTTCCTCTTGGCTGGGGATGCACAAGATCGAATGCGGGGGAGCAGGCAAAATTCTCACAGCGGATGAGTATGCTCCCGCACCGCTGGAAGTGCCGAAAGATTACGCCGGAATCGTGATTCCAGAAATTGATCTGGACAACGCAGCGAGAATCGCCTCCGGCCTGAAAGGCACGATCAAGGCAGAAATCGTCTTTTCCGCACTGGTGACAGGCAAATTCGTCATCGCAGGCTCCGACGTGCCGGGCATCAAGCGCGCCGACCGCCGCACCCTGCAAACGTTGACGCTGCCGCCAGCCTACGAAAAGCTGTTCCAGCGCCATGTCGAGGCGATGAAGGAGCTTGGCGTGGAGTTTGTGGAGCAGAAGCGCCTGGCTGAACGCGTCGTTTCCAAGCTGAAGTCCCAACTGCAAAAAGCAGAGGCAAAGTCTGAGCAGCCAACCTTGACCGCCTTGGACGAAGCTGAAGCGGTGTTTTCCGGCAAGCTGCTGACGGCTGACTGGATCAAATCCCAGCCGGAACTGCGAAATACGACCTTGCACGTAAAAAAAGGCGCGATTGTCTCGCCGCTGGCTTTTGACAGCATGAGAGAGCGCGGCATTACGGTCAGCTATTTAGGAAAAGGGTGATCGCATGTTTTTGGGAAAAGTGATCGGCAGCGTTTGGGCAACCCAGAAGGAAACCGGCATGGAAAATCTCAAACTGATGGTTGTCCAGCCCATTGACTGGCGCGGCAAAGAGAGCGGGCAGACCGTGATTGCAGCAGACCGGATCGGGGCAGGGATCGGCGAGCAGGTTATCGTCTCACGAGGGACGCCTGCCCGTATCCTTTTTACCGGCAGCAGCGTGCCGATCGATGCGATCATCGTGGGCATCGTCGATTCGTTTGAGGTGCCGGGTGCCGCAGAAGGAGAGGGATAGCGATGGAACAGGAACGTTCGCGGGTCATACAGGAATTTGTGCCAGGAAAACAGGTTACGTTGGCTCATGTGATCGCAAACCCTGACCCTATGCTCTATACCAAGCTGGGGATCAAGGAGGCCGGAGCGATCGGCATTCTGACCCTGACACCGACGGAAACGGCCATTATCGCTGCCGACATCGCGACGAAGGCGGCAGGTGTCGAGCTTGGGTTTCTCGATCGTTTCACAGGTTCACTGATTGTCGTGGGGGACGTCTCTGCTGTAGAGATGGCAGTGGATGCGGTCAATCAGGTACTGAGCGAAAAACTGCGGTTCACACCGGCCATGGTGACGAAATCATGACAGGCCGTGTCATGATTATCGGGGCCATCGAAGCGGGCAAGTCTTCTCTGGTCAAAGCGCTGTTCAACGACGAGCAGCCAGCCAGAAAGACGCAAGCGCTTGAATATCGGGACTGGGTGATTGACACGCCGGGCGAGTACAGCGAAAACCCGATGTTTTACCGCACCCTGATGGCAACCTCGCTGGAAGCAACTCTCGTCGTGATGGTCCAGGATGCCACACGCGAGCGCAACTACTTTCCCCCGGGCTTCTCGCAAGGCTTTCCCCAAGCTTGCGTAGGAGTTATCACCAAGATCGACCACCCCGATGCAGATGTACAACGAGCGGAAGGCTTCCTGCGCCAGTCGCTGGGCGACGCGCCCATTTTTCGAACGTCCGCCTACACAGGTGAGGGAGTGCCGGAATTGCGCGCCTATTTGCAAGAAATAGTAAGCGAATAAGCCTCTTTCCGCCGTAACGAGTCTGTGAGAGAATAAAAGCAATATCAACTCCTAGCAGGTGAAAAGAGGTTCGCATGCAATCCATACGGGAACTGTGCAAAGCGTCTACGATATTGAGTGAGGACGACATCCAGATCGTGGAGGACCTCGCTTCCAAATTGCAGATTTTTGCCGATCTGTCGCAGGCAGACATGTTCATCGACTGCCTGACAGTAGACCGAAGTGCTGCTCTGGTGGTCGCGCAGGCCAAGCCTAGCACGGCGCGGTCCATGTACAGCGGCTCCGTCGTAGGGCATCTGGCAACGGCGATCAACGAGCCTGCTGTCATGTACTGCCTGACTACAGGAAAGCCGGTAATCGGATCGAGAGGTGTTTCGCAGGAGCAGGTCGTCATGCGGCAAAGCGTCGTGCCGATCACAAACGCCGAAGGCAAAACGATCGGGACGCTGATTACCGAGCAGGATATTTCCAAGCAGGTCGAACAAGAAAAAAATGTCGAGATGCTCAAGGAAACGACCGAACATCTGAGCGAGACGCTGATTCAGTTTGCTGTGCCTGACATGCCGATTTCTTCGCTTTTGCATGAAGGCATGATTTTGTTTGACCAGAGTGGGATCATTACCTACGCCAACGGGCGGGCCCACAAGCTGCTCTCCTTGATCGGCTTTGAGCGACCGGACAAGGGCGTGAGCATCGAAAGCATTTTTTCCTGGCGAGTTTCCCCGGAAAACTTCGTGCGTCACGGGGGCTACATTCAGGATGAGTTGTCAAAAGGAAAGCATTTTATCATGATGAAAGCGGTTTCGTCCGTGCGCAAGCTCGACATCATCGGAGGCATCATCCTGCTCCGGGATATTTCGGACATCCGCGAAAAAGAAAAGCAGCTGATGATTAAATCGGCTGTCATCAAGGAAATTCACCATCGCGTGAAAAACAATTTGCAAACGATCGCAAGTCTGCTGCGCCTGCAAATGCGGCGTTCGCAGTCGACCGAGATTGAAAAGGTCTACCGGGAAAGCATCAACCGGATCAACAGTATTGCCATTATTCACGAATATTTGGCGCAAGACGGTCTGGAGCAGATCGACTTCAAAGAGATTTTAACCAAAATATCGAAAATAATCGTCTCGTCGATGAGACGTTCAGAGCAAGCTATACACGTCGTCGTGACGGGAGAATCCGTGTACCTGCCGTCCAACAAGGCGACATCCTTTGCCTTGATCGTCACGGAGCTGATTCAAAACTGCATGATTCACGGCTTTCGCGAGCTTCATGAAGGGCGAATCTCCATCGCGCTTGTTTCGAAGGATGATTTCGTCAGCCTGTCCGTCACAGATGACGGGGTGGGCATTGAGGACATGGAGCACATTTTCAAAAAAGGGCACCTTGGCTTGAAAATCGTCGACACGCTCGTCAAGGAAGACCTGGGGGGAACGATGCATTTCCGCAACACAGGCAACGGAACGGAAGTGACCATTCTCTATCCGATCCAAAAGGGGGATGAAGATGACACAGCCGAAGATTATGGTAGTTGATGACGAGCCGATCATTCGCATGGATTTGCGCGAGATACTGGAAAACGAAGGCTATCATGTGGTGGCCGAGGCGAAAAACGGGGAAGAGGCGGTCGAACTCGCTCATCGCCACAAGCCCGACCTTATTATCATGGATGTGAAAATGCCCGGTCTCAACGGCATCAAGGCCAGCAGCATCATCCGCTCCTTTTCGGACTGCTCCATCCTTCTTTTGACCGCGTACAGCCAGAAGGAACTGGTGCTCGATGCGCGGAAAGCCGGAGTAACGGCTTATCTGGTAAAGCCCGTCTCCGAGGATGACCTGATTCCTGCTGTGGAAATCGCGCTCAGCCAAAAGGAAAAAGTCGTGTCGTTGAAGAAAGACATCAGCGATCTGAAACAGAAGATCGAGGATCGAAAATGTGTGGAAAAAGCCAAAGGAAAGCTGATGAAGGCCCTCTCCCTGGAGGAAGAGGCGGCTTACAAATGGATGCAGCAAGCAAGCATGCAACGGCGCATGCCGCTTGTGAAGCTCGCCGAGGAAATTCTCGCAGGCGAGGAAACGTTTTTTTCCAAGGCTGATTTCCATGCCAAATAAAAAGTGTGGAAGAAAAACAAGTAGATAGGAAGAAAGCAAAGGCGCTTGAGTCAGACCGGAAGCGATTTTTTCGGCTGTTCAGGCGTTTTTCTTTTACGGCCTTGTCTGGCACGCCATGGTTCAAGGAGGTTCATGATGGACGAACAATGGATTCAAAGCGTCGGCATCGATGTAGGAACCAGCACGACCAAAATGATCGTCAGTCGTCTGCGTCTGGGCCGCATGTCCAGCACCTTTTCGCTGCCGCGCTACCAGATTGTGGAGCGCCAGCTGCTGTATGCGAGTCAAGTGCATTCCACACCGCTGCTCGGGTTTGATGAGATTGACGCAGAAGGCATCGGGGCGATTTTGCAAGCAGAGTACGAAAAAGCACAGATCAGTCTATCGTCCATCAAGTCGGGAGCGGTCATCATCACCGGGGAGACGGCCAGCAAGAAAAATGCGCAGCACATCGTACACCTGCTGGCAGAGCGATCCGGCGATTTTGTAGTGGCTACGGCGGGTGCAGACCTCGAAGGCGTGCTGGCAGGCAAAGGCGCGGGGGCGGAAAAACGCTCGCAAGCGCTGCAAGGAACGGTTGTCAACGTGGATATTGGCGGCGGAACAGCCAATGCGGCCTATTTTCAACGCGGCCGGGCGATTGCGACAGTGACCTTTCACGTAGGGGGCAGACTGATTCGCCTTGAGCGGGAGGACGTCGTGACTTACGTGTCGCCGAACATTCAGGAATGGCTGAAGGCAAAAGGCTTGCACATTGCAGTCGGGCAAAGAGTCGGACTGGCAGAGCTGACGGAAGTAGCTACCCAGATGGCCCGCAGCATGCTCGACTATTTGACGGGCAAGGAACGGCACGTATCGGGCTTGCTCGTCACAGGGCCGCATTTGCGCGGGGAATTCCCGGTAGAGGAGCTGACCGTCTCCGGTGGGGTCGGACAGTTAATGACTGGTCCGCCTGTGAGAAGCATGGCAGATGTCAGCCGCTACGGCGATTTTGGTCCGCTGCTCGGCTATGTGCTGCAGCAGGAGCGGGAAAGAGGCTCGTACCCGGTGCGCTGGCTCGATCCAGAGCAAACTGTGCGGGCAACCGTGATCGGGGCTGGGATGCAAAGCACGGAAATCAGCGGCTCGACCGTGCATATCAAGCCGGAGCTGTTGCCGATCAAAAACATTCCGATTCTCAAGCTGGAGTTTACCGAGGAGCAACTGGCGGACCCGGCGCGGATTCACCAGGAGGTAGCCGCGATCTACCAGCTTGGTGAGCGGCTTTTTGACAAAACAACAGGCATCCCGTTCGCGCTCGCGATTTCAGGCATCGGCTATTGCTCGTATGCGTTGCTGCAGACGATTGCCCAGGAGCTGGCGGACCAATATCGGCACTATTTTGCCGAGAGCCGGACAATGGTCGTGATCTGTGAGACAGACATGGCAAAAGCTTTGGGTCAGGGGCTGGCGCTGCGCTGCAAGGGAGAGCCGGAGATTATTTGCATCGATCAGGTGCGGGTGGAGTATGGCGATTATATCGACCTGGGTGAGCCGATTTCGGGAACGATTATCCCGGTCGTGGTAAAAACCCTTGCTTTTGATGAGAAGGCGTAACGTACAAAGGGGTGGACGACATGAACACGAAAACGACTGTGCTTGGACAGACCTATCAATTTCGCGATCTGAAAGAAATTTTCGCGAAGGCAAACGAAGACAAATCCGGCGACCAACTGGCTGGAATCGCCGCTTCTGATTCCCGGGAACGCGTGGCTGCCAAGCAAGTATTGGCTGACCTGACGCTGGCAGACATTCGCAACAACCCCATGCTTCCTCCGGAGGAAGACGAAGTATCGCGTGTCATTGAAGAAGGCATCAACGAAAAAATTTACAACGAAATCAAAAACTGGAGCGTCGCCGAGCTGCGCGAGTATATTTTGAGCCACGAGGCGGGTGAGAGCGAGATCAAGCGCATTAGCCGCGGCCTGACCAGCGAAATGATCGCCGCTACCGCGAAGCTGATGAGCAACCTCGACCTGATTACGGCTGCGGCCAAAATTCGCGTGGTGACTCACTGCAATACCGCGATTGGTCAGCAAGGCGTACTGGCATCGCGGGTTCAGCCCAATCACCCGTCCGATAGCGTACAAGGCATCAAGGCATCGCTGTACGAAGGACTCAGCTACGGAATCGGCGACGCGGTAATCGGAATCAACCCGGTTATTGATACAGCGGACAGCGTCAAGGATATTCTCAACATGACCAAAGAGGTAATGGACAAATGGGCGATTCCGACGCAAAACTGTGTACTCGCTCACGTGACCACGCAGATGCGCGCCATCCGTCAGGGGGCGCCTGCCGACCTGATTTTCCAGAGTCTTGCGGGCAGCGAAAAAGGCAACAAAGCCTTCGGGATTGACGTCAAGCTGCTGGACGAAGCCGATGAGCTGATGCGCAAGGAAGGCACTTCCTACGGGCCGAACTTCTGGTACTTCGAGACGGGCCAAGGCTCCGAGTTGTCCTCCGAGGCGCACTTCGGCATCGACCAGGTGACGATGGAGGCGCGCTGCTACGGTCTTGCTCGCAAGTACAATCCGTTTATCGTCAATACGGTAGTGGGCTTCATCGGACCGGAATATTTGTACGACAGCCGGCAAGTGATTCGCGCCGGGCTGGAAGACCACTACATGGGCAAAATGCACGGGCTACCGATGGGCTGCGACGTCTGCTACACAAACCATATGAAGGTTGACCAGAACGACATGGACAATCTCGGGATTTTGCTCTCGGCGGCAGGGGTGAACTTTGTCATCGGGGTGGCGATGGCGGACGACGTCATGCTCAACTATCAATCGACCAGCTTCCACGATATTGCCGCGTTCCGCGAGGTTCTCGGCCTCCGTCCGGCACCTGCTTTTGAAAAGTGGCTGGAAAAAATGGGGATCATGGAAAACGGCAAGCTGACGCCAATAGCAGGCGATCCGACAATCTTCATGTAAGAAGCGGGGGTGTATGAGGGATGGAACAACAATTGGATTTTTTGGTAGACAAAGTAGTGGCCGAGCTGCAAAAAAAGCTGGCCGAGTTGGGCGAAAAAACGTCCGGGCCAAAAGCGGAAGCGGCCGTGGAAGGGAAGGCCGCGCCACAGCAGGGAATAGCCCCGGTAACGGCTACCAAGCCTCAGGAGACACACGCCGCACCAGCCGAGCCAAAGGGAACCGCGCTGATTCCGAATCCGAAATGGAAAGAAGGGCTGGATGAGCTTTTGGCCAGTACACCTGCCCGAATCGGCGTATGGCGTACAGGGGTACGACCATTGACGAAAACGATGCTGCAACTCCGCCGCGACCATGCGGCAGCAGTCGATGCCGTCTACGGGGAAGTCAGCCAGGAAGTGCTCGACCAGTTTTCCCTGTTCACGGTGGAAACCCAGTACGACAACACCGAAAACTATTTGAAGCGCCCGGACATGGGACGCGTTCTCACGGAGGAAAGCGTGCGCCTGATCCAGGAGCGCTGCCAAAAGCGACCGCAGGTACAAATCGTCGTCTCCGACGGCCTGAGTGCCAGCGCAGTCGACGCCAACCTGAAAGACGTGCTTCCATCCTTGATGGACTCGTTGAAAAGCTATGGTCTGAGCTGCGGGACGCCGTTTTTTGTCAAAGGCGGGCGCGTGGCGAGCATGGACCATATCGGCGAGATTTTGGAGCCGGAAGTGCTGGTGCTGTTGATCGGGGAGCGGCCGGGTCTGGTAACGGCCCACTCCATGAGTGCCTACATGTGCTATCGTCCGCGTAAAGGAATGGTAGAGTCCGAGCGCACAGTGATCTCCAATATTCATCGTCAAGGAACATCGCCAATCGAGGCAGGGGCCCACATCGGGACGATTCTCGCCAAAATGCTGGAGCAAAAGGCAAGCGGCGTGAAGCTGGTCTTGTAACCTGTGGGGAAAATGACACGACGAGGAGGAACTACCATGACATTTCGCAGAAAAAAAGTAGCCGTCATCGGCAGTGGTTTTACCGGAGCGACAACGGCGTTCATCATGGCGCAAAAAGAACTGGCTGACATCGTTCTGGTGGACATTCCGCAGCTTGAGAATCCAACCAAAGGAAAAGCGCTCGACATGATGGAGTCCTCTCCGGTGCTCGGCTTTGATGCCAACATCACCGGAACGTCCGACTACAAGGATATTCAAGGCTCCGACATCGTCATCATCACAGCGGGGATCGCCCGCAAGCCAGGCATGTCCCGCGACGACCTGGTGTCGACGAACGCGGCCATCATGCGTTCGGTAGCGGAGCAAGTGAAAATTTACGCGCCAAACTCCATCGTACTCATCCTGTCCAACCCGGTAGATGCGATGACCTATACGTTCTTCAAAACATCCGGCTTCCCGAAAAACCGCGTCATCGGTCAATCCGGTGTGCTCGATACGGCGCGCTTCCGCACGTTTGTCGCCATGGAGCTGAACATTTCCGTAGAAGACGTGACAGGCTTCGTGCTTGGCGGACACGGTGACGAAATGGTGCCGCTTTTGCGCTACTCCTACGCAGGCGGCATCCCGCTCGACAAACTGATTCCGCAAGACCGCCTCGATGCCATCGTCGAACGCACGCGCAAAGGCGGCGGCGAGATCGTCGCCCTGCTCGGCAACGGCTCCGCCTACTACGCGCCTGCGGCCGCTCTGGTGGAAATGGCGGAAGCAATCCTGAAAGACAAGAAGCGCATCCTGCCGTCCATCGCTTATCTCGAAGGCGAGTACGGCTACCACGACCTGTACCTGGGTGTGCCAACTCTCCTGGGTGGCAACGGCATCGAGAAAGTGATCGAGCTCGATCTGACTGCTGCCGAGAAGGCCGCGCTGGACAAATCGGCTGATTCGGTTCGCGCTGTGTTGAAAGTGGCTATGCAATAACATTATTTGATAGACGGAAGCCCTGCCAATTGCACTTGGCAGGGCTTTTTCTCGTGGAAAAAAACGCTTAGATCATCATGTTTTTTCAAAAAGGGTTGTATTTCGGGTTGCTCCTTTTCCTAGATAGGTGAGAGCGAAAGAAGAGCGCTCATTTCGCTCCTTTAAAAATTGTAGGATAAACAATCTGGCCAGTGAGAAATCCTGCACAATCAGAAAACTTGAAAAATGGAAGGGAGTTTTATTATGGCGAAATTTTCTTTAGGCACAGATGGAGCAAACCTTATCAAAAAACATGAGGGATTTTCCTTGAAATTTTACGGAGATCCTTATGGGTATCCAACAGTTGGATGGGGACATTTGATTACAAAAAAGAAAGTATATAAGAAAAATAAAACAGGTAACCCAAATGATTCTCTTCTAACCCAAGCAGAAGCGGATGCTTTATCAAAGTCGTTAAAGCTTGGCTATACTTCACCAATTTCTCAGGCTAGGGCAGAAGCTTTTTTTGCTGAGGATACTGCAGATGCTGTAGAGGCAGTTAATGAATTGAAACTTCCTAAAGGTTGTCAATTTACACAATCCCAGTTTGATGCACTTGTTTCGTTAACTTTTAATGCAGGTCCTGGGGTGCTAGAATCAGATGATGTAGAAGCTATGCTTGCCCATAAGAATATATATCAGTTTTTTGCTGGCCCACTTACACCAGAGGATAGTGATTATTGTTCAAGATTAGTCAGCAAAGCATTTTCATATGATAAAAATTTAAAAGCAAGAAGGAATGAAGAAGCAACTTTATTTTGTAAAGGCGCGAAGTACACTCATAAATATCCAGTATATACACTATAGTTTAGTCGTTTTACGACATAACCAAGAAAGGTTAGCCTTTAGGCTGGCCTTTCTTGGTTAAAATTTGTTTTATTCATTAATTTTTTTAAGCTCAAAAATAGTTGCTTCGGATATCAAGATCAGCCTATCGTTATTCACGACAAAAAAACCTATACTTACAGGTATGCGTCTTTCTGTAGAAGGGTCGCTTATATCTATCACTTTTACCACATCATTTTCATCTAAATCCGGGATGTCAATTTTATATAATCTATAAAAAGCCGTAGCGTTATAGCATACCGCTGTAATCTCGTAGATTGGATTTTTTAGTTCATATTGATACTTAGGGCTTGCTGAACAAATCAAAAATTCAACAGTAACAAGGGTTTGGCGCCTCTTTTGTCGAATTTAGGTGCAAGGAAAACGAGGGCTAACCCGTGAAAAACCTTGCACTTGGAGGCGTCCGAATTGTATCAGCGAACCGAAAGCCAGATGATCCTGCCAGGCGATTTCTTCCTGCCATTCGGCGGAAAACTCGCCGAAGATAACCGTTGGGTGCTGCTCGCCCAGATGATTCCGTGGTGGAAGCTCGAAGAGAAGTACGCCAAGAACTTCAAGAAGAGCCTCAAGGGTCAAAAGGCCGTATCGATCCGCGTCGCACTTGGCGCTCTCATTATCCAGGAACGGCTGGGCACCGACGACCGCGAGACGCTTCGGCAGATTCTGGAGAACCCGTATCTGCAGTACTTCCTTGGCTTGCCGGAATACCAATACCGCCGTCCGTTTCATCATTCGCTTATGACCCACTTTCGCAAGCGGCTGGGCGGCGAGATCATCGATGAAGTGAATGAGTGGATCGCACTCGAAGAATCGCGCAATAACAGCGAATCTCCAGATCAATCGGACGACGACGATGATCCAAGCGGCGGAGCTGACGCGCACACATCCGATGAATCGGCAGAACCGCTGCCTCGGCAGATGGAACTGACGAACGAGGGTGAACTGCTGCTGGATGCGACCTGCGCGCCGGCGGACATCGCCTACCCGACGGATCTGTCTCTTCTGAATCAGGCCAGAGAAAAGCTGGAGCAAATCATCGACATCCTGCATGAACCGGAACGCGGAAAGACTCGCAAGCCAAGAACATACCGGGAGCGTGCCCGCAAAGCCTATCTGGCGGTTGCCAAGCAAAGGCGCGTGAAGCCGCGCACGATGCGCAAAGCAATCGGCAAGCAACTCAGGTTCGTTTCCCGTGATCTGCGCATCATCGCCGAACTTGCTTCCACGGGCGGCCTGACGCGGCTGCCACGCCGCATGTACAAGGAACTTCTGGTCATTCAGGAATTGGTTCGCCAGCAGCAAGCGATGTACGACAAACGTACGCACAGCGTACCGGATCGGATCGTCAGTATCGCGCAGCCGCACGTGAGGCCGATCGTGCGCGGCAAAGCCCGCGCGAACGTCGAGTTCGGGGCGAAGCTGGCGATCAGCGTGGTGAACGGCTACGCATTCCGGGAGCAACTGTCCTGGGAGAGCTTCAACGAAGGTCAGACGCTGCAGGCCGCAGTGGAACGCTACCGCGCCAGGTTCGGCTATTATCCCAAAGCGGTGCTGGCCGATCAGATTTACCGCACGCGGGACAACTTGCGCTTCTGCAAGGAGAAGGGAATTCGACTGAGCGGACCGCAATTGGGGCGTCCGTCATCCGCCGATCAGCAGGAGCAGAAGAAAATCGCCAAAGCGGATGCAGCCGCGCGCAATGCGGTGGAAGGCAAGTTCGGTGAAGGCAAGCGCAGCTATGGGCTTGGCCGTATTCGAGCGCACCTTCAGACGACCAGCGAGACCGTAATCGGGCTGCAACTGCTGGTGATGAACCTCGAAAAGAGACTCCGGGTTCTCTTTTTGCCCGTTTTGCAATGGCTATTGTCGAGGCTCCCAGTTCGTTTGCTCGTGTCACCGTAAAATGTGACCCGTTCAGCAAGCCCTACTTACTATAGTTTTTAAGGCCTTTCGATGAAAAAAAGTCCTTTTTGACGATAAGTTCATCGCCAATAAATTTTTGGCCTGTTGGATATTCAGAAGCATCATTCCATGAATTGGCAAACCCTAAATGCTTCTCCACTTTCCAAGTGCCATAAAAAAATTTTTCCGTTTCACTATCCAAATTGATATTTTCTGCATTAAAACAACGAGATCTGTTTTCTGGAGGAATAATAGTCTCATCCGTTTCAGTTTCAGGCTCATGGGAAGTTATTGGATTTTGTGTCGTTTCCATATTTCCACAAGCCGATGTCAGCATCAACAAAAACATCATACATACCAGTAATACTTTTTTCATATTTCACACTCTCTTTTTTGGGATTGTGTCATAATCGCTTTAGACATCATAAGGCTATTTGCTGCGTGAATTTTTTTGAGGTGATAAAGGGTACTCTTCCTGAAAAATGGGCACAAACGAGAACGCGAATGGTATTCTACGAGCCCGCTTCCCTTAATCAGAAACTTTTTTAAGCTCAAAAATGGTTGCTTCTGATAACAAGATAAGTCTATCGTTATTCACAACAAAAAAACTTATACTTACAGGCAAACTCATTTCTGTAGACGGGTCTCTTACAACTATTGCTTTTACCACATCATTTTCATGTAAGTCTGGAATATCTATTTTATATAATCTATAAAAAGCGGTAGAGTTATTGCATATCGCTATAAACTCGTAGACTGGATTTTGTTGTTCATATTGATACTTTTTATAGTTTTTTAGGCCTTTTGATGAAAAAAAGTCTTTATTGACGATAAGTTCATCGCCAATAAATTTTTGTCCTGTGGGGTATTCCGAAGCATCATTCCACGAATTGGCAAACCCTAAATGCTTCTCCACTTTCCAAGTGCCATAAAAAAATTTTTCCGTTTCACTATCCAACTTTATTCGGTCTATCAGACAATGTTCGGATGTGTTTGTTGGGAGAATAGCCTCATCCGTTTCAGGCTCGCTGGAAGCAATTTGATTTGGTGTTGTTTCAACATTTTCACAAGCCGATGTCAGCATCAACAACAACATCATACATACCAGTAATATTTTTTTCATATTTCATACTCTCTTCTTTGGGATAGTGTCATAATCGTTTCAGACATCATATGGCTATTTGCCGCGTGAATTTTTTGAGGTGATAAAGGGTACTCTTCCTGAAAAATGGGCACAAACGAGAACGCGAATGGTATTCTACGAGCCCGCTTCCCTTAATCAGAAACTTTTTTAAGCTCAAAAATGGTTGCTTCTGATAACAAGATAAGTCTATCGTTATTCACAACAAAAAAACTTAAACCTGCAGGTATGCGCATTTCTGTAGACGGGTCATTTATAACGATTGCTTTTACCACATCATTTTCATGTAAGTCTGGAATATCTATTTTATACAATCTATAAAAAGCGGTAGGGTTATTGCATATCGCTGAAAACTGATAGATTGGATTTTGTTGTTCATATTGATACTTTTTATAGTTTTTTAGGCCTTTTGATGAAAAAAAGTCCTTTTTGACGATAAGTTCATCGCCAATAAATTTTTGCCCTGTGGGATATTCCGAAGCATCATTCCACGAATTGGCAAATCCTAAATGCTTCTCCACTTTCCAAGTTCCATAAAAAAATTTTTCAGTTTCACTATCCAACTTTATTCGGTCTACCAGACAATGTTCGGATGTGTTTGTTGGGAGAATAGCCTCATCCGTTCCAGGTTCAGGCTCGCTGGAAGCAATTTGATTTGGTGTTGTTTCAACATTTCCACAAGCCGATGTCAGCATCAACAACAACATCATACATACCAGTAATATTTTTTTCATATTTCACACTCTCTAGTTACTTGATTGTACAACTATCATAACAAATTTAGATAAAAAAAGAAAATTATACCATCCAACTTGCGAGCATAAGTAATTACAAACAAAAGGGAAAACACAATCATTCACAGGCTCATGTGGATATTTTGAAGTAGCAACCCCCATGGCCCAATGCCCAGGATGAATCACGGGAAGAAATGGTGTAAAATGGGAGATATTCTTTGAGGGCGGATGTGGTGTGATGTTGTTGCTGGAGCAAATCGTGGCGGTCATTACGATAGGGAATGTGATCTTGGCCGCTGTTCTTATCTTCATGGAGAGGCGCAACATTGCGGCTACCTGGGCCTGGCTGATGGTGCTTCTGTTTTTGCCGGGTGTCGGGTTTCTCCTCTATCTGATTTTTGGGCAAAGGCTGACCAAGAAAAAGCTGTATCGGTTGCGCGAGGGTGAGTTTTCCCATTTTCGCGCCGCTGTTGACAAGCAGAAGAAGCTGCTTGAGCAGGGCGAGATGCAGGTGAACGATCCGGCGATGGAGAGGCATCGCGACATGATTTTCATGAACGTGGTGAGCGACGGTGCCTACTATACACAAGACAATGCCGTTCAGGTGTTCGCCGAAGGGCATAGCTTGTTCGATCTCATGTTCAGGCAGATTGAGGAAGCAAAGGAACACGTTCATTTGCTTTATTACATTTTTAATGATGATGAACTCGGAGGGCGGTTGCTGAAGCTGTTGACGAAAAAGGCACGAGAAGGCGTAGAGATCAGGCTGCTCTATGACGCGGTCGGATCGGCAGGTGTCTCTTCCCGGTTTTTCCGGCCGCTGGTGGAGGCGGGGGGAGAAGTCGTCTCGTTTTTTCCTTCGTCGATTCCGTTCCTCAATTTCCGGGTCAACTTTCGCAACCATCGCAAGCTGACGATCATTGACGGAAAAATCGGCTATATAGGCGGCTTCAACATCGGCGACGAATATTTGGGCAAGGACAAGAAGCTCGGATACTGGCGGGATACCCACCTGCGAATTGAGGGAAAAGCTGTCTACATGCTGCAGGCGCGTTTTTTCCTGGACTGGAATTTGTCTGCGCCAAAAAGAATGCAGGAGTCGATCGACTACTTCCCGGAGATGCCGGAGCCAAAGGGCACAATCGGCTGCCAGATCGTGTCGAGCGGACCGAACTCGGAAAAACAGCAAATCAAGCATGCGTTTCTGAAAATGATCTACAAGGCCCGCCACAAGATTTATTTGCAGACCCCGTACTTCATCCCGGACGACAGCATGCTGACCGCGTTGAAAATGGCCGCGATGTCCGGTGTGGACGTGCGCGTCATGGTGCCGGGAAAGCCGGACTACCTGATGGTTTTCTGGGCGACGCACTCCTATCTGGGGGAGCTGTTGAAAAGCGGTGTGCGCTGCTATTTGTACGAAAAAGGCTTCATGCACGCCAAGACGATAGTGGTGGACACCCAGCTTTCCTCTGTAGGGACGGCGAATGTCGATATTCGCAGCTTCAAGCTCAATTTTGAAACCAATGTGTTCTTGTACGACACGCAGATGGCGCGGCAGCTTGAGGAGCTGTTCGTGGCAGACCTGGCCGATTGCCGGGAAATGACGATGGACGAGTATCTCAACCGTCCGCTTCGGATGCGCATGCAGGAATCATTGACGCGATTGTTGTCTCCGATTTTATAAAAAGGATGAGGACCCTCTGGCCATGTGAATTTTCACGGGCTGGAGGGTCCTTCTGTCTGCAAGTGTCCGATCAGGAGAGCAGCTCAAACGACTCGGTCACGACGATGCTGCCTTTTACCGACTGGACCATCGGGCAGTTTTTGCTTGCCGCTTCCACGGCTTTTTGCACTCTTTCGGCTTTCAGGTTTTCCCCTGTGATGATGTAGTGCAGGTGAATTTTCTCGATGCGGTTTGCTTCCGCTTCGTTGCGTGTGACATCGGCGGTGATCTTCATATCGGTGCAAGGCATTCTCATCTTGTCCAACACTTTGCGCAGCACGCCGCCGCTGCAAACGGCAATCGAGGAGACCAGCAGCTGATATGGGCGAAAGCCGTATGCTTCATCGCCGGAGACGTGCAGGTCGCCGTAGGATAAATGAGTGACGAATCCATTTTCTTTTGCTGCAAACTTCATGACGAGTCCTCCTAAAGCGATCCCTTTTCCTCCATTATAAAGAAAAAAGCAGGGGACCAGGCAGAAAAAAGCGATCTCATTCCTTTGCCGCCGCTTGCCCGTTTTTCAGCAGAGACTGGATGCAGCGCGGCAGCATGTCTGTTAGCGTGTCGAACGCGTAATCCACATCGAGCCGCTCCGTCCATTGATGCGCATCGCGGCCGACAGGGCCAAGGTTCAAGACGGGGACGTCAAAAGCCTCCAGCTCTTGCAGCGGAATCGAGTAGCCGTTGTTCCACAGCGGCATGTTGGCTACCAGCGGCTGCATGGAGGCTGCCGGGTATTGCAGGCCGACGTAGCTCAGGTCGGAGATGCCGCCAAAGTAGTTTTGCTTGACCAAAGTGACCTGGTGCTGCTCCCGTGCATATGCCTCCATCTCGGCCACTGTCTTCTGGATCAGCGGGTGCTTGCGCGAGCTGACGGCCGGGTAAAACGGCGGCGCGAAGAACAGGATTATCATCGGCGACAGCTCTTTGCAGAGGATCGCCAGTTGATCGACCAGCTCAATCGTCGTGTCGCGGTCGTCCTTGTCTTGGCGGTTGGCGATCACGTCCGCTTCGAGCTGGCGCAGCTTTTCCTTGCCGTGCGTTTTCAAGGCGTAGGTGTACAGCTCTTCGTAGGTCATCACGGAGATGGACAGGTCACGCGGGCTAAAAGGAGCGAAATGGGCGAACTGGCTGGCATGGCGAACGTAGTTTTGCCGGATGCGCTCAGCTACATTTCGCGCTGCATTCAGGAGCGGCTCCACGACATCCTCCATCTTTTTTTCCAACAGGAACAGGTTGAACAGCGTCACGGCGCGATGCGGAATTTGCACCGAGTATTCTTTTTTCAAGTCTTTCTGGATCAGGTTGGTAGGTGGTGGAGAAGCCTCGCCCTCGACCACTTCGCAAAACGAAGTGTTCAGTTCCAGCTCACACGTAATCTGCGAAGCCATGTAGTTGCCGTTCAGCCCGGCAAAAGGCTCGCCGACGTGCGTTTCTTTTCCGTAGCACAAAAAGCCCGGCAGCACTTTGCCGATGGAGCCCGTGTACACATAGGTGTTTTGGTCGCCCGGGAAACGGGTGAACATCGGCTCGGAGTTGAGGACAGTCGTATAGCGCAAATCGAATTGCTCGGCAATTTTCAACAGCTCGGGAACAGCCGCGCGCATGCCGACGGAGTTTACTTCCTCGTCGGGAACGGTCAGCAAGAGCAGGTTGCCGTCAAATTCCCCGGCGCACGCCCGCTCGATCATCGACATGTGCAGGGTAAGCCCGCATTTCATATCCATCGTTCCGCGGCCAAACAGCCAGTTGCCGGTACGCAAATCTTGCTGAACATCAGCCGGCATGTCTGCTGCATTTTGCTGGAACAGGGGAGTGAGTGTTTTCGGGTCAAAAGCATGCTGCATCCAGCCGCCGTAATCCTCGACATCGACCACATCGAAGTGGCTGACCAGAATCACGGTGTCGCGCACGCCCGGTTTTTTGACGAGGGCGGTGACAAAATGCCGTCCATCCTCAGTCGGGTTGGCCCGGACATGGTCGGGATTGGCCTGGTAGTAGGGCAGTGAACGCAATTGATCGACGACATAACCGGGCAAGTCTTTCTCGGCAGGTGATCCGGTAACGCTCGGGATATTGACCAGACTGCAAAGAAGATTGATGAGTTGTTCTTTTGTCTGCCATTTTTGCATGATAGACGCCTCCATTTTCCGTATAGTGAAAACCGTTTCCACTTCGTGGGCAAAAAAATTAAGGCATTGCACCGATCTTATGGGAAATTTCCTTGGCACTTTGTCGCGCCCGATCAATCAGCTTGGCCAAGACTTTTTCGGTGATGCGATAGCTGGGAACACCGATGCTCAAGGCGCCGACTACCCGTTGCTTGTAGCCGATGATGGGAGCGGCGATGGAAGCAGTGCCTTCCGTTTTCTCCCCGTAGCTGACAGCGTATCCGTTTTGCCTGATCTGAGGCAGCAGCTCCAGCAGCTCTTGGCGGCGCTCAGGTTCAGGAACCAGCGCGTTGACGATCCGTTCCGCTTCCTTTGGCTTCATGTTGGCCAGGATCGTTTTATTGGCGGCGCCGATATGCAGCGGGATACGCTCGCCCAAATTGTCGATGCTCCTTACTGTCTTGGAGCTTTCCACCCGTTCGAGCACGATGGCGTCGTTGCCGTGCGGAATATTCAAATACACCGATTCGCGTACCTCTGCCGCCAGCTGCTCCATGACGGTTCTGGCGACTGCCCGCACATCAATTTTGTCCCAAATTCGCAGCCCGATCTCCATCCAGGTCAGCCCGACCTTGTACTGCTTGGTTTTCGGTACCTGCTCGATCAAGCCGTACTTCATCAGGCTGCTCATCAAGCGGTGGACCGTACTGAGCGGGAGAGACGTTTTCTCTGCGATTTCGGAGATGGACCAGAGCGTTTTGCTCTCGTCAGATACCAGGGCGAAGATAATGCTCATCGCACGGTCTATTGATTGTACCAACGTGTTTCCCTCCTGGCTTTCTTGTCGGGCAAGACGACTTGACAGTTGTCTCGCCACCATTTTATGAGTTCAATCTATCAGAATTTTTCGAGTGAATCAACAAGATTTCGAGCAGACCAAAATCGGTCGGCAGTTTGCGCGTTTGCGGTTGATACCGTACCGATTTTGATTACAGAAAGCATAGTCCGTCCCCGCGATAGGTCGTCATTTCATCGACAACTTTTCCGCCTGAAACACAGTAGAGCCGTGAAAAGCGTTCGCAGAGCTCACCCGCTTTGGCGTGGCGAAAAAATACGGGATCGCCCAATTCCAGCGTCTCCATGCCGCGATACTGAATCGGTGTCTGCACCTCTCCGGCGCCTTCGCCAGGCAGAAGCTGAACACCTTGGGGCAAGTACGGCTTGGGCAAGCGATCCGCCCCTGCCGAACCGGAGGCGAGATAGCCGCCGCCAGCGCATGTGTAAATATGCTCGGCAGGCTTGCGAATGATCTCCAGGGCAAATCCGGCTGCCGGCTGAAAATGAAAATCTTGATAGTAATCCAACAGGCCGGGAGCAAAAAAGCCGGAGCCGGCTGTCAGTTCGGTAACGGCGTCCTCTTTTCCCGTATGGTGCAAGCTGCCTGTTCCGCCGCCGTTGACGAAGCGAAGGGAAATGCCCAGCTCCCTGATCGCCTTCACCAGTTCTTTCCTGCGGTGGGCCGCTTCCTTGACCGATTGCCGTTTCAGCAGGCGAATCAGGCTGTTTTTGAAAAATTGCCGGGGGTAGCGATCTCCGATGCTTGCGACCTGGGCTTCGTAACCCATGATCCCGTCCAGCAAAAGATGTTTGGAGGAAGCGACGCGGGAAGCCAGCGCAACGGCTTTTTCCAGAGAGCGCAGAGGGGAGCGCCATACACCAAAGTGCAGGCCCCAAATATCGTACGACATGTCTATGTCCAGGCAGACGGGGAAAATCACGCCTTGTTCGCGGGCGATTTGCTCCAGGTGCTCTGCGTGCGAGACGGAATCGATCGTCAGGGTGAGAGTGCGGCCTTGCCGGATTTGCTCGCCAAGCGCGACCAGCCAGCTTTTTTCCCAGACAGGATACCCCAGGAGCAAATCGTCAAAGCCTTCTTCACACAAATGGAGTGCTTCGGGCGCGGAGAAGCACATCACTCCGGAAAAGCAGTCGTCAAGCTGCAGCAGGTGCTTGAGAATGCCGACGCTGCGGATGGAACTGCTGGCAATCCGGATCGGCTTTCCATTGCTTTGCAATCCGATTTGCTCTGCATTTTGCTCCAAAAGGTCCAGGTCGACGAAGGCGAACGGCTTTGGAATACCGGCAAAGGCAGACTGGTAATAGCGATAATCCCGCATGGGCAAGCCTCATCCTTTTTGTATGAGAGTAGTAATACCAAAAAGTTTGTTGAAATTCCATATATTCTCTACAATTGCGTCGATTCCTTCCCGGTTATTGAAGCAGGGGGGGCGGAAATGACGAACGTTCGGATATAATGTTCGGATTTTACCTTGAAAAACCGTTATATTTGCGTTGTTTGTTTGTTAATAAAATGTAAACACGAATAAACGGGCTTTTGAATGTTGACTTGATTCAGATTATGCGCTACTATACATAATGTTGTTAGCTACAAGTCTGGCTTGATGAATACATGACAAATTCGTATATCCTCAAAGATATGGTTTGAGGGTCTCTACAGGGAACCGTAAATTCCCGGCTACGAATGAGGGTGTTTTTGACATACCTTATTCGTCGGCCGGGAATTTTTTGTGCGGTCGTCTTTTGCGACGAACAGGGAGAGACTGCACAAGAGCAATCAACGCTTGTTAAAAGCCTAGTATTCCAACATGCTTACGGGGAGGAACTGGAAGTGAAAAAATACGATGTGATTGTAGTGGGCGCAGGACCAGCCGGAATTTTTACATGCTATGAGCTGACGCGAAAAGCGCCGGATGCCAAGGTGCTTTTGATTGATAAAGGGCACGACATTTACAGCCGACGCTGTCCGATCCTGGAGGAAAAGATCAAGCTCTGTCCGCCGCCTGCCGGGAAAAAGAGCTATGCAGGCTGTCTGCCGGCTTGCTCGATCACCAGCGGTTTTGGTGGGGCAGGCGCCTACAGTGACGGCAAATTCAACATCACGACCGAGTTCGGCGGCTGGATGACGGATTACCTCAGTCCTTCCACCGTGCTTGGCTTAATCAAATACGTCGACGAAATCAACCTGAAGCATGGCGCGACCCACACCATTACCGATCCGACGACAGAGACGATCAAAAGTATCGAGCAGCGCGGATACGCGGCAGGGCTCAAGCTGCTCCGCGCGCAGGTGCGCCATTTGGGTACAGAGCAAAACCTGGAAATTTTGCAGTCGATTTTTGAATACTTGAAGGAACGGATCGACATGAGGTTCAAGGCCGAGGTCGAGGACATTGTGACGGTCAAGGAAGACGATGGGCATCGCGTCAAGGGGGTCGTCCTGAAAAGCGGCGAAGAGTACGAGGGCGATTTCGTCGTGATCGGCCCTGGGCGGGACGGCTCGGCATGGCTGACCGAAATCCTGAAAAAGCGCCGCCTGAAAATGTACAACAACCAGGTGGACGTAGGGGTGCGCGTGGAGACGTCCGATGTCGTCATGCGGGAAATCAACGAGCATTTGTACGAGGGCAAGTTTATTTTCAACACCTCTGTCGGCACACGGGTGCGCACATTTTGCAGCAATCCGTCCGGGCACGTCGTCGTGGAAAACCACAGCGGGGTCATGGCGGCAAACGGGCACTCCTACAAAGACCCGGCGCTCGGCTCGACCAATACGAACTTCGCGCTGCTCGTCTCTCATACGTTTACGGAGCCTTTTGACAAGCCGAACGAATACGCGCGCGAAATATGCAAACGCGCAAACGATTTGTCCAACGGCGGTGTGATCGTGCAAAAGTACGGCGATATTTTGCGGGGGCGCCGCTCTACGGAAAGGCGGATCAAGGAAGGGTTCCTGGAGCCGACCTTGAAGGAAGCGGTGCCGGGCGATCTCGGACTGGTGCTGCCCTACAATACGATGAAAAGTCTCATCGAGATGGTGGAAGCGCTGGACAAGGTGACACCGGGGATTGCCTCGGAGCACACGCTGTTTTACGGCGTCGAAGCGAAGTTTTACTCGGCCCGTCCGAAGCTGACCGAGGAGTTTGAGACGGAAATCAAAGGACTGTTCTGCGGAGGCGACGGGGCAGGGATTACGCGCGGACTGGCGCAGGCAGGTGCGGCAGGCGTCTGGATGGCTCGCAGCATCGTCAAGCGGCTCAACTAAAAAGCAAATCCGACAGGCAAAACAGGGAAAGGGCTTCTACCTGAGCAAAAGCCGCTTGGCTGCTCAGAAGTAGAAGCCCTTTTTTCGTGAGGTCGTATCAACACACAAGCCTATGCCAGCGTACTCAAATTTTCCGTCATCTTTTTCAGCACGCGGTTGAAGACAGCAAGCTCGTTCTCGTCCAGATCGCGCAAAGCAACCGCCTCCAAATCACGCGCTGCTTGCAGCCATTGGGGGAAACGCTCCATCGCGGCAGGCGAGAGCGACACGTACCGTTCGCGCTTGTCGTCACCCTCGGAGCGGATGATCCAGCCCATTTCCTCCAGCCGGGTCAATGTCCGGGTAATGGTCGGAGCCTCTACGTTCAGGTAGTTGCTGAGCTGCACCTGTGTCAAGGAATTGCGGTAATGCAGGCAGAGAATAATGCTCCATTGCGAGCTATATAATCCCATCGGGGACATGATTCCATTCAATGTTTTACTGAAGACTCTGGCAGCTTGACCGATCTTGTGACCGTAGTGTTGCATGATAATCAGACCTCCAGGGAAAGCTGGTTCGTTATATCAAGCGCTTGATTGCGTAAGTAAACAGTTACCATTAACATAGTAGCAATTCAGATTATATAAGTAAATGTTTATTCGAGTGCAAAAGAAGGCATTTTTCTGACAAAAATAAAGCTGATGCCGTTTCAAAGGCGTCAGCTTCGGGAAGAAAGGATAAGGAAGGCTTGTTAGTTGGCAGCCAAAATACCGAGCGGTCCGTTTTCATCCATGAGTGGCTCCAGTTCGTAGACGGAGATGGGAAACATCGGGAAGCCCACAAAGTACGGGGTGATCTCGTACAACTGGAAGTAGATGACCAGTGATTTGTCGGCAAGGTAAAAGTCTTGATCGGGCCTGATCGTAGTAAACCCGTTCAGCGTCGGAATCTGCCGCTCCTGGATCTGGCGTTTGATGTTTGCTGACAGGACATTGACGTAGTCGCTGTCCGGTTTGAACAGTTCACGCAGCGTGTAGAGCTTGCCTGTAAGGATATTGGCTGTCACAGACCCGAGAAAGGTCATGCCGTGGGCCATTTGCGGCGTGTACGCGTAATTGCTCATGGTGACGCTGAAAATGCCGCGTTCGTTCGTTTTGATTTCGTAGCTTCCTTGCATTTGGGTATTTCCCGGTATTTGTACCCGTTGCTGCTCATGAATCAAGCCCTGTACCGTTTGCAAAATGGCACGGTTGATCTCTTTTTCTGCTTGCTGATTGGCTAGCCCGGCCAACTGCGGGTAGTAAATCGTCGTATTGGGACGTTGGATCGTTCGCGTCAGCACGGTGGCTGGCAAAAGATTGCGTTGTTCTTCCACGGTTTGTAGTTCCTTTCCAGATGTCTTAAAATGAGGGGGATAATCGTAGCCTATTCTTCACTTGTTTTCGCTGTTCTCACTTTATTCACAAATTTGGCAATCCGGGCGCGATATAATGGAAAAAGAGAACGGTACATAAGTAGTAAGGAAAAGGGGGGCATTTATGATTCAATTGGTTCGCAACACGTTAACGGACAAAGAAGGATTTATGATTTTTATCCTATGGAACCATTTGTGGATGGCGGGACTGATTGCCTATCAATCGGATGTTAATTTCTGGAAAGTAACATCCCTTGGCTTACTGGTCACCCTTGTTGTTTCGCCTTTTTACTTTGTGAAAAGAGACAGTCATGTCATTCGCTATCTGGTAGCGATCGGATTCATGTTTTACGCGATTTCGTTCGACCATTTCACGACGTATCCCGAGGTTACGTTCCTTGCTTTTGTCGTGATGGGTTTTCTCGCGGCTTATCTGGATTGGAAACTTATCGTGACAGCGGGAATTGCGCAAATTATTGTGACGCTGGTTGGGTTCTACACGGGATCGTACGAGATTTTCAGCGGTGATTTTACTGAACTGAATCTGGTGCTGCGCATCGTGGCTATTCTAATGATGATGGGAGCGCTGACGTACCTCTGTCTGGCGGGACAAGCTTCCTTGCAGAAGGCGAATATCGCCCGCCAGGAAGCGGAAGAAAAAGAACGCCGACTGGAAGAACTGCTCGACCATATCAAGCAGATGACCGAGCAGATCGACCGTACGACAGAGCACGTACATACCCATGCCGAAGGAACGAAGCGCAATACAGATGACATGATGGTTGCCTTCAAGGAAGTGGCGACAGGCATGGAGGCACAGGCCAACTCCACGGTCAAGATCGAGGAAGAAGTGCAGTCGATCGACCAGGAGATCGTCGAGGTTACTACGCAGACGGACGCGATGAAAAGCGAATCCGATCAAAACAACCGCCGCCTGAAGGAAAGCGTCGACATGATGAACGAGCTTTCAGAGCAAATGGAACAGATTGTTTCTGCCGTCAATGTGGCTGCGGCGACGATTCACCAGTTGAACCGCCAGGCCAATCGGGTCGAGGAAATCGTCGGAGCCATCAACCAGATTGCGACGCAAACGAACCTGCTGGCGCTCAACGCCGCCATCGAGTCGGCGCGTGCAGGCGAGCACGGCCGCGGCTTCGCCGTGGTGGCAGACGAGGTGCGCAAGCTGGCGGAGCAGAGCGCAACCGCTACACAGGAAATTACCGAGATTCTCAAATCACTCCATCAGGAAAGCGAGAACGCCGTCCAGCATATCAGCACCGGAGAAGCTTCCGTGGCAAAAGGCCAGGAGCTGGCCGTGAAAACCGTCGCGGCGATCGAGGCAGTGCGCTCCGGCATGATGGCTTTCCTGGAAGCAGCAGAGCACGTCAGCTCCAGCATGAACCGGGTAAAAACACGCTCCGGCGAAGTGGCGATGGAAATGTCGACCATTACTGCCGTCACCGAGCAGTCGGTTGCCAATCTGGAGGAACTTTTCGCCACAGCGGAAGACCAGCATCAAAAGGTGCGGGAAATTACCGAAGAGCTGGGTGAGTTGAACAAGCTTTCGCATCGGCTGCAGGAAACGTTTCACAGACAATAGGCGCCACAACTGGATAGTTTTCAGCTCCTTATCGAGAGCGGCGGAGGGACTGGCCCGATGAAGAAGGAGTGGATTGAGATGCTGACCAATCTGAAAGTAGATCCAAAGCAATTGCCAAAACGCGTCATCGTCTGCGGCGATCCAAAACGCGCCGCCATGATTGCCGCAAGACTGGAGGGTACGCGGCAAATCGGGGAAAACCGCGAATACCACAGCTATGCCGGAAGCTGGAAGGGTACCGAGGTAGCGGTTGTCAGCCACGGCGTCGGTGCGCCTGGAGCGGCTGTGTGCTTTGAAGAGCTGGCGAAGGGTGGCGTTCAGGTCATCATCCGCGTCGGGACGGCCGGATCGTATCAACCGCAAATCAAGCTGGGCAGCCTCGTCATCAGCACGGCTGCTGTGCGCCAGGACGGGCTGACGAGCCAGTTGGTTCCGCCCGGTTTCCCGGCTGTCGCCGACCGCCGCGTGGCAGAAGCGCTCGTGCAGGCAGCAAAAGCGCACGAAGCGGGGCTCGACATAGCGGAAGGCATCACGCTGACGCTCGATGTTTTCTACAACGGCGTCCTGGAATTTCCGCACAAGCTATATCAAAAAGCAGGGGTACTGGCTGCCGAGATGGAAAACTCCGCGCTGTTCGTCATTGCCGCCTTGCGTGGCATGAAGGCCGGGGCGATCCTTGCGATTGACGGCTACGCCGATGCCGACCTGCTGGCGTCGTACAACCCGCACACAGAGACAGTGGCCAAAGCAATTGAAGCAGAGGCGCTGATTGCGCTGGATGCACTGGTGTCCGTATCCGCATAAAAATGAAACAGGCCCAGGACGATGAAAAGTCCTGGGCATTTCTTTTTCAAAACGACAGCCGCTATTCATTGAAGCGATCCAGCATCTCGATCGTGTCAATCAGGTGGTTGTTGAAAATTTGCCGGGCAACGCTGAGCAATTCAATAATCATCGGATCGCGCAAGGAATACGTCACCTTGTTTCCGTCCTTTGTTCCGTACACGATGTTGTTGTTGCGCAAAATGGCCAGTTGCTGGGAAACGGCCGAGCCTTCGCTGCCGATGAGCGTTTGCAGTTCGTTTACGTTTTTGTCTCCCTCCGCCAAGAGCTCCAGAATCCGAATCCGCAGGGGATGACCCAGTGCCTTGAAAAAATTCGCTTTAAATTGCTGTAGCTCCAAATTCAATAGCAGTTTCCTCCGATCTTTTCGTCATACCGACATATGAGATGTTTGCTTCACGCAAGTCGTTTGCGAGTGCGGATCAGCCAGACTCGCGCATTCCCGGAAAGCAAAGTGCTTGCAGCCCAGACATTTGCCGACGTCCAGCCGACGAAGGGCGTACTCGATTGCATCTCCGGTGTGGTCGAAAAAGTGTGCTTCGCCGATGAGCGCAAAAAGTCCCGTGCGCTGCAAAACTTGTTTCGGTCCGTTCTGGATTCCTGAGACGAGAACCGTTGTGCCCTGGCTCATGCATTGCTGCACGATCCGCGACAAATTGGCCTCGCCCGTCATGTCCAGAAACGGGACTTTGCCCATTCGCAGCAACAACACCTTCGGCTGATGCTGCAATGTGCTCGTCAGAGAGCTTTCGAACAGATCGGCATCCCCGAAAAAGAGCGGACCCTCAATCGTGTAGATACTGATTTGCGGACAATCGTGCTGAGCCGTCACCATGTGAGGCATGACCTTCTCGTGCTTCAGGGAAGGGTCAGGCAATACTTTGGCTACTTGCAGGCTTTCGCGCATTCTTTTGATAAACAGCAGCACGGCAAGCACCAGCCCGACCTCGACGGCGGTAGTCAGATTCGTGAAGACAGTCAGCAAAAAAGTAATCAGCAGCACGAGAGAGTCGCTCGTCTTTGCTTTCAGGATGTGCGCAAATTCCTTGCGCTCGCTCATGTTCCAGGCGACCAGCATCAGGATCGGCGCCATGCTCGCCAGCGGAATGTGCGAGGCGTAAGGAGCGAGCAGGATGAGAATGAGCAGGACGACGATGCCGTGGACGATCCCGGACACAGGGGAGGTGGCTCCGCTGCGGATGTTCGTTGCGGTTCTGGCAATCGCGCCTGTCGCAGGGATTCCCCCGAAAAGCGGTGTCACGATATTGGCGATGCCTTGCCCGATCAGCTCCTGGTTGCTGTTGTGGCGACTGCGTGTCATACCGTCCGCCACAACCGCAGACAGCAAAGACTCTATCGCTCCTAGTATAGCAATGATGAGGGCAGGACTCAGCAGTTTTTGGACGCGCTCCAGCGTAATTTCAGGAAAATGGAAGCGGGGCAGCGCGCTCGGAATCTCCCCGAAGGTCGAACCGATTGTCGCGACTTTTCCTTCAAAAAAGAGGAAGGCAACAACGCTGGAAATGACCAGGCCGACGAGCGAGCCTGGAACATTTCGCACGAAGCGCGGCGTGATTAAAATAATGGCGAGACTCAAGACTGCCGTCGCTACGCTGTACAGGCTGATCGTATCCAGATGAATGACGATTTCTTTCATGTTGGACAAAAAGTCCTCATGCCGCTGCACCTGTGACAGACCGAGAAAATTGGCGATCTGCCCTGTAAAAATGATAACGGCAATGCCGGCGGTAAATCCGATGGTGACGGGGCGGGGGATAAATTTGATGAGCCCGCCAAGCCTCAGAACGCCCATCAGGACGAGAAGAATCCCGGCCATGAAGCCCGCGAGCAGCAAATCCTCGTAGCCGTACTGCATGACGATGGCAAACAAAATCGGGATAAACGCCCCGGTCGGCCCGCCAATCTGGTAGCGGGAACCGCCAAAGAGCGAGATGAGCGTACCTGCGATGATGGTGGTGTAAATCCCGTACTCCGGCTTGACGCCTGAGGCGATCGCGAATGCCATACCAAGCGGAATAGCGATAATTCCTACGATCAGCCCTGAAATGCAGTCTTTTCTGAATGCTTGCGTATTGTAGCCCTCAAATCTGGCGGCCCACTTCATGTAACAACCCTTCTTTTCGTATATTCGAATATTTGATTATTTGAATATAGATGGATAATACTCCTGTGCAGTGATTCTCGTCAATCGCATCCTTACAGGAATTTTGCCCTTTTTTTACAAATGCTTCATGTTGTCTTCATGCGGGTGCATTATCATGCAAACCACAACCGAATTGTTGACGGGATGGAAGAAAAATGCCAAATTTGACATGGGAGCAGCTACGGCTATCTACGACCGATGGCCCCTGGCTACAAAGAACGACACGCTACAGAGAGGAGCTCGCGACATGAACATATGTATGGCCCATCGCGGCTGGTCGGGCAAAGCACCGGAAAATACGATGGCGGCGATTCAACTGGCGCTGGCTGAGCCTGCGATCCAGGCGATGGAGATTGACGTGCAGTTGACGCGCGACGGTGTTCCGGTACTGATTCACGATTTTTCGCTGGAGCGCACGACGAACGGAAGCGGTCTGGTCAAAGACCACACGCTTGCGGAACTGCGCCAGCTCGATGCGGGCAACTGGTTTGACGAGAAGTTTGCCGGGGAAAAAATCCCGACGCTTGCGGAAGCGCTGGCGGCGATCAAGGGCCGCTGCACGCTGAACATCGAGTTGAAGGCCACAAGCGACATGTATCCGGGAATTGCCGAAAAGGTGCTGGCGCTGGTGGAGCAGTACGGAATGAAGCGGGAAGTGTATCTGACGTCGTTTGACCACGAACTGATTCGTCACGTGCGCACGCTCGATCAGGAGGTGCAGACCGGGCTGATCGTCTACGGCCGTCCCGTGCTCATGCTGGAGCAGCTTGAGGCGGCAGGGGCGAGCATCCTGTCCATGGGTTATCCGTACCTGACGCGAGAGCTGACAAAAGCGGCGATTGAGAGAGGGTTCAAGGTCGTAGCCTGGACGCTGGATAAGCCTGCGCATATTCAGGAAGTCATGTCCTGGCATCCAGAGGTGCAAATTTGCACCAACCATCCTGACCGGATGCTGAAAATGGGTAAACAAGCGTGAAAAAGAAGCCGTCGGGGAGAATCGGTCCCGACGGCTTTTGCGCGTTTTTTGGTTGATGCTAAATTTTGAATCGGCTTACATGCGATTGCAGTTCTTCTGCGATTCTCGCCAAAGAAGCAGCAGAGGAGTTTACTTCTTCCATGGCAGCCAGTTGTTCCTCGGTAGCGGCGGACACGCTCTGTGTTCCGTCTGCCGAGTTTTCAGCGACTTCCTCGATGACGCTGACCAATTCCACGACTTTTTCGGTTCCGGCCGTCATTTGCTCGGAGTGCACTTTCACTTCCTGGATCTGGCTGGCTACTTGTGCAACCGCATCCTGAATCTGTTCAAACGATTTTCCGGCGTTGTTCACTACCGTCAGGCCGATTGCGACTTCCTTGGTGCCTTGCTCCATTGACAGCACCGCCTGATTGGATTCCAGTTGAATCGTGGTAATCAGCTCTTTGATCTGTTGCGCCGATTGGGCGGATTGCTCGGCCAATTTGCGCACCTCGTCTGCTACCACGGCGAATCCGCGGCCTTGCTCGCCTGCTCTCGCGGCTTCGATTGCGGCGTTTAGCGCGAGCAGGTTGGTTTGCTCCGCAATCGCCGTGATGACCTGCACGATTTGCCCGATTTCCTGCGAGCTGTTACCCAGCCGTTTGACAATATCGGCGATGTTGCTGACCGTATTTTCGATGGAGTGCATCTGGCTGATGACGACTTGCAGCGCCTGATTGCCTTCTACAGCGATTTGGGAAGCGCTCATGGCGGATTCGTCCGCGTATTGGGCATTTGCGGCTACCTGCTTCGCCCCTTCTGACACCCTTTGCATGGCGTGTACGCTTTCTTCTACGCTTCGGACCTGTTTTTCCGCGCCGTAGGCCACTTCCTGGATCGTAACGGCGATCTGTTCCGTAGCCTTGCTGGTATGTTCCGCATTGACGGACAATTCCTCTGCGGAAGAGGCGAGGTCTGTAGCTGTATCGTTGACTTGCTGAATGATCGTGCGCAGGTTGTGCACCATCGTGTTTACCGACTGGGACAACTGCCCGACTTCATCCTGCGAGCGGATTTTCAGAGGTTGCACGGTTAGCTCGCCCTCGGAAATACGGTTGGCTACGGAAGCCACATCCACGATTGGGCGGGTGATTTGCTGGGAGATTACATACGCAACAGCGATGACCACAGCGACTACACCAAAGACGATGAACATGACGCTGTTGCTGATGGAAGAAACAGCACCCGTGATGGATTCAACCGGAATATGCAGATACAAGCCAAAGTTTGTTGTCGGAATCGGGGAGTAGGTGACGACGTATTCCTTGCCTTGATCGATGTAGCTGTAGGAGCCTTTTTCGGTTTTGTCTGCTTTCAAAATGTCCACTAAAGCCTGCGGCAGTGCTGATTCATCAAGCGGCTTGCCGATCAGCTCCTGGTTGGGATGGTACTGAATCTGGTGCAGTCTGTCCACCAGAATCGGGTAGCCGTCGCCGCCTGCATTCAAATTGGCCAGAAACATTGCTGTGAACTGGTCCACATTGACAAGCCCGGTCAGGACGCCAAGCGCTTCTTTGTTTTTTCCGGTGACAGGAGAAGCGACAATGATGGAGCGGTTTCCTGTTGTTTTGGCGACCAGGACATCAGAGAAGCTCGGTTTGCCCTGCATGCCATCTTTGAAAAATTGCCGCTCGCTAAGGTCAATCCCGATGCTTTTCGGAAACGTATCAGCGGATACTTTTCCGTCGCTGCCGATAAACGTGTTGCCGTCGTACAGCTTCATTTCTTCGGTAAACTTTTGGATGAACTCGTTTTTCGCTGCCGCGTCAGCGGATTGAATGTCTGAGGTGCGAGCCAAAACCTGAATTTCGGTCATGCGTCGGTCCAAATATTGATCCATCGCAAGTGCCGTACTGGAGGTCAGGTCTACATAAGAAGCTTTTTGCTTGTCGATCAGGATGGATGAAAAGCTGTTTGTAATATACAGAGAAACGACAGCAAGGGGAATGACTGCGACGGCGAGAAACCAAAGAATCATTTTATTCCTTAGTTTTTTGAGCAAAAACATAGGCTTTTCCCACCCCTATTTCGAGCTTGACAGCCGCTTTTTGCAAAAAGGATGCAGAAAGCGCTGCCTGTACAAAAGAGAAAGCACAGTCAGGCTGCCAAAGGAAATTCAGCAGCCTGACGAGCGATTAGTATCCCAGTGCCGCGCCTTCACCGCGAGGGTCAGCGCCGCCAAACTTCACATTTGTAACCGGGTCAATCAAGATAGCGCCGGACTGTCCCATTGCGTCGGTGAAGGCCGCTTCCAGCTTTTCGACCGGATGGCCGCGTTTCACCAGCTCATCCAGAACGTCTTGCGGAATCCGGCTTTCGACTTTCAGGTTGTTGGAGGCAGAGCCCCAGTTGCGGCCATGCAGCCATCTTGGTGCTTCGATCGCATCTTGTACACTGAAGCCGAAGTCGATGATGCGTGTGACGATTGCAGCCTGTGTTTGTGGTTGGCCTTCGCCGCCTTGTGTTCCGTAGAGCAGGTAAGGCTTGTCTCCCTTAAAGAGCATGGCAGGGTTAAGCGTGTGGAAGGTGCGTTTGCCTGGCTCCAGGTGGTTGACATGGTTCGGGTCCAGGGAGAAGTAGCTGCCGCGGTTTTGCAACAGAACGCCTGTGTCTTTGGCAACGATGCCGGAGCCCCAGTCAAAATAGTGGCTCTGGATTACCGACACGGCATTGCCGTCCTTGTCCACGACGCCAAACCAAGTCGTATCGCCTTTTGGATCGAGCGGCTCGACTGTTTTTGCTGCCTGTTTCATGTCAATGCGCGCTGCCAGTGCTTTTCCGTGCTCCTTCGACAACAGCTCGTCCACAGGAATATCTACGAATGCCGGGTCAGTCAGCCATTTGTCACGGTCGGCAAAAGCTTGCTTGGTCGCTTCAACGATGACGTGGTAGTAATCCGCTGTTCCTTCGCCCATGCTCTTGAGGTCAAAGTTGTTCAGCACGTTCAGAATCGAGAGGGAAGCCATTCCCTGAGAGTTCGGCGGCATGTTGTACGCTTTGTAGCCGCGATAGTCTACAGTGATTGGGTCTGCCCAGGTGGAGGTGTGCTTCTCGAAGTCTTTCAGCGTGAGTAGTCCGCCATTTTTTTGCAGGTCTGCTACGATTTTTTGCGCGACTTCGCCTTTGTAGAATCCGTCAGCACCTTTTTGGGCAATGATTCGCAGCGTTTTGGCAAGGTCCTTTTGCTTGAGAATCTCGCCTGCGGCGTACGGCTCTCCGTTCGGCTTCAGGAACGTTTTGCGGAAGCCCTCAAAGCGCTGGAGATTTTTCAGATCGTTGTCAGTAGGATCAATCGCGTATTGAGTCCAGTAAACCTGGTTAGGTGATACGGGATATCCGTTTTCAGCGTATCCGATGGCAGGCTCCAGCAGCTTGTGCCAAGGCAGCTTGCTGTTGCCCATGCTCTTGTGTGCGTAGTTGTAGGCTTCCCACCAGCCGGAAACAACGCCGGGAACGGTGTTGGCCGCCTCGTAGCCGCGGGAAGGAATTTTGTCATAGCCTTTGCTTTTGTAGTATTCGATGGTTGCTTTTTCGCCAGCTCGTCCACTGCCGTTCAGCGCTTTCAGCTCTTTTGTTTTGGCGTTGTAGATGAGCCAGAAGCTATCCCCGCCAATGCTTGTGTAGTGAGGGTAGACAACGGAGAGGGTAGAAGCTGCGGTAATTGCGGCGTCTACTGCGTTTCCACCGTCTTCCAGCGTTTTCAGGGCTGCAGCTGTAGCCAAATAGTGTGGGGTTGTGACCATTGCATTTGGCGACATGGATGTTGGGCGATTGGCAGCTTGGGCCGGAGCGAATGTTGTCAGCCCGATTGCCGCGCTCAATGCGACGGTAGAAAGTTTTTTCCACAATGACATCTGATGAAGCCTCCTTTGTATTTTTGTGAAAGGATTGCAACAATCTGACAGCTTTTTGCAGCCTCACCTCCTTAAAAAGATCCTGTATCTACAAAAATAGACAAAACTAGACATTTTTCGAGCACATAAAAAGACCAATGATATAGGATCATTGGTCTTGTCCTACATCAATACTTCGGTAGCTGGCTGGCATGGCCGCACGTGCGGAAGTAGCCCCTCTAGCTTTGCGTCGCCGGATTTCTCCGGGTTTGCCGTTTCGATATCAATGGATATATTGATGCAAATGGTACAGGAAAAATATCCTAAAACCCTTTTGTCAATACTATAGACGATTTGTCGATTTATGTAAATACGGAATTTACTTTTCCTTTAGAAATAAGGAAGGGTCAGGGAGGTATGTTTTTCACAGACATTCACACACCTTCGCTGGCGGAACTGCTTATGATGGGAAAAAGGCACATTTGCCAAGGAGTGAAACAACGACCATGATGCATCCCGATACAGAGCTTCGCTATATCAACGATGAGATCGGGTATGGTGTGTTTGCGACAAAATTGATTCCAAAAGGCACAATTGTCTGGGTCCAGGATGATCTCGATCAGGTATTGGACCCAGCCTTTGTGGAAAAACTGGACCCATTGAGAAAACAGGATGTGCTGAAATATTCGTTCAAAAACCAGTTCGGACAATACATTCTCTGCTGGGATAAGGCGCGGTTTGTCAACCACAGCTTCCATCCAACCTGTGTGGCGACGATGTACGATCTGGAGCTGGCGGCACGAGACATTTTGCCGGGTGAGGAACTGACTGATGATTACGGAACGCTGAACCTGGATGAACCGTTTGACTGCTTGCCGGAGCCGGGCACGACTCGCTCAAGGGTGATGCCTGACGACCTGCTTCGCTATTATCGCCAATGGGATGAGATTGCGGCAGCCGCCTTCGAACGATTCAATCAGGTTGAACAGCCGCTGCTCCACCTCGTACAACCGAGCCATTTGCAAACGATTCGCGGCATTACCGAGCAGCGCCGATCCCTCGACTCCATCATTTCGCTGTATTGCCAGCCACAGTCGCAATGGTCAAAAGAGCAGGAGTGGTAGCCGCAGCGGGCCGGACAACGGCCCGATTTTGTTGAACTCTGGGAGGAGAATCAGTATTATGGAATGTAAAGGTGAAGTGAAAGGTTGATTTCATTGGAAAACAAGGTAGCGTCATCCAACTTTATCCGCAACATCGTGATTGACGACCTGCAATCAGGCAAGGTCAAGGAAGTGATTACCCGCTTTCCGCCGGAGCCGAACGGGTATCTTCATATTGGACATGCAAAAGCCATCTGCCTGAACTTTGAGCTGGCAAGCGAATTCAAAGGCAAGGCTCACCTCCGTTTTGACGATACCAATCCGGTGAAAGAAGACACTGAGTACGTGGAAGCGATCAAAACAGACGTCAAATGGCTTGGATTTGAATGGGACGGGCTGTTTTTTGCCTCGGATTACTTTGAAGAGATGTACAAGCGTGCGGTGCTGTTGATTCAAAAAGGCAAAGCCTACGTGGACGATCTGTCTGCCGAAGAGATTCGCAAGCTGCGCGGAACGCTGACCGAGCCGGGTGTAGACAGTCCGTTCCGCAACCGTTCTGTGGAGGAAAACCTCGACCTGTTCGAGCGGATGCGCAACGGTGAGTTCAAAGACGGTGAAAAAGTGCTGCGTGCCAAAATCGACATGAGCTCCCCGAACATCAACATGCGCGATCCGGTTCTGTATCGTATTTCCCACGCGACCCATCACAATACGGGCGACAAATGGTGCATTTACCCGATGTACGACTTTGCGCATCCGCTGGAAGATGCGATTGAAGGCGTGACCCACTCGCTCTGCTCGCTCGAATTCGAAGACCATCGTCCGCTGTACGACTGGGTCATCAGCGAATGCGAGATGGAGCACGTTCCGCGTCAGTACGAGTTTGCCCGCCTGAACCTGACCAACACGGTCATGAGCAAGCGCAAGCTGAAACAGCTCGTAGACGAAAACATCGTCGATGGCTGGGACGATCCGCGCATGCCGACCATTGCGGGCTTCCGCCGTCGCGGCTATACACCGGAAGCGATTCGCGCATTTGCCCGTGAAATCGGGGTAGCGCGCAGCAACAGTACCGTCGACGCGAAAATGCTGGAGCATTTCATCCGCGAGGACCTGAAGCTGAAAGCGCCGCGCACGATGGCTGTGCTAAATCCGCTGAAGGTCGTCATTACGAACTATCCGGAAGGCCAGGTCGAGATGCTCGATGCGGAGATCAACCCGGAAAATCCGGAGATGGGACACCGCCAAATTCCGTTCTCCCGCGAAATTTACATCGAGCGGGACGACTTCATGGAAAACCCGCCGAGCAAGTATTTCCGCCTGTTCCCTGGCAATGAAGTTCGTCTCAAGCACGCCTACTTCATCAAATGCAACGACGTGGTGAAGGACGCGGATGGCAATGTCATCGAGCTGCATTGCACCTACGACCCGGAGACGAAGAGCGGCAGCGGATTTACAGGACGCAAGGTAAAAGGGACCATCCACTGGGTAGAGGCGAGCCAGGCTGTACCTGCCGAGTTCCGTTTGTACGAGCCGCTGATTCTGGAAGATGAGGATGCGGAAGGAAGCTTTCTGGACAACATCAACCCGAATTCCCTGGAAATCGTGAACGGATTCGTAGAACCGAACATGAAGGATACGAAGGCGCAGGACAAATACCAGTTTTTCCGTCACGGATACTTCAATGTCGATCCCAAGCATACGACGGCGGACAAGCTGGTCTTTAACCGGATCGTTTCGCTGAAAAGCTCGTTCGAACTGCCAAAAGCGTAGGACAAACGCAGGCTGTGACCAACACAAAAACGCTGTTGCGACATGGGGAAACCGTGTGCAACAGCGTTTTTTCATCAGGCCAAGCATGGAACTTTTCTCATTCGCGTGTATAATTATTCATGTTGCATCGCAAGAAGGAGGACAGGCAGTGAATGGGAGAGCAGAGCTTACACGCAGCTTGAAGTTGTGGCATATCGTCGTAATTGGCCTGGGGTACATGGCTCCGATGGCCGTCTTTGATACTTTTGGCATTGTTGCTGAAGAGACAGGAGGACATGTTCCTGCTGCCTACGCAGTGACGCTGCTTGCGATCCTGTTTACCGCCGCGAGCTACGGGAAAATGGTTCGCGCATTCCCGTCGGCAGGGACCGCGTACACGTACACGCAGCAAACGATTCATCCGTATGCGGGATTTTTGGTCGGATGGGCGTCGCTGCTCGATTATTTGTTTTTGCCGATGATTAACGCCCTGCTGACAGGGGTGTATTTATCGTCCGTCTTCCCCGAGGTGCCGACCAGGTGGTGGATTATCGGATTTATCGTACTGATTACGCTATTGAATGTGTTCCGCGTCACCGTGACGGCTTCCGTCAACTCGTTTCTCGTGCTGTTTCAAATCGCCTTTGTCGTTTTGTTTGCGGGGTTGTCCATTCGCGGCCTGGTTCAGGGAGAGGGGCTTGGGCACATATTCAACATTCAGCCGTTCTTCTCGCCCGATCTGTCTGTAGTCGCGTTGCTGTCGGGTGCCTCGATTCTTTGCTTTTCCTTTTTGGGCTTTGATGCCGTGACTACGCTGACCGAGGAAACGGTCGAGGCCAAAAAGACGATTCCCCGAGGGATTTTGCTGGTCGCGCTGGCAGGGGGAGCGCTGTTCATTACCGCTTCGTACTTTATGCAGTCGTTGTTCCCTGATGTTTCCGTATTGTCTGACCCGGAAGCTGCCTCGGCGGAAATTGCGCTGTTTATCGGCGGCTCCGTGTTTCAGCTTGTCTTTTTGGCGGCAGCCTTGTCGTCTACGCTCGCATCCGGGCTTGTGTCAGTTACCAGCGTCACGCGGCTTTTGTACGCGATGGGGCGGGATGGCTATTTGCCGAAAAAATGGTTTGGCTATGTGCATCCGAAGCTGAAAACGCCGCTTCTCAACGTCCTGCTGGTCGGGACGCTGATGCTGTCCGCCCTGTACCTGGACTTGTTGACCGCGACGTCGTTCATCAACTTCGGGGCGCTGATCGCCTTCAGCTTTGTCAACCTGAGCGTCATCGCCTTCTATCTCAGGTTCAAGCAGGATAGGAGCATCGCCGATTGGTGGGGCTACCTGCTCGCGCCGCTGATTGGTACGGCGTTTCTCGCGTTTTTATGGCTCAGCCTTGACACCCAATCCATGATGCTCGGACTTTTGTGGACGTTTGTTGGCCTTGTTTATTTGCTCTATCTGGTCAAAATCAAGGGGGCGCGGCTGGAGTTGGTGAAATTTGATGAGTAGAGGATCCGCTTCATTTGCTGATGGTGACGCATCCGCAGGAGACGGTGAAGGCATTGAAAGGGACAAGCGCGCTGCTTGTCCCTTTTGTCTATCGCTATCGCTTCGCCTCGCGGAAGAGCCTGTCCAGCTCGTCCGCCATTTTTTTGTCCCGGTTGTTGTCTCGCAAATACTTTTTCACTTTTTCCAGCGAGTCGATTCCTTTTTTTGAATGGACCGTCCATATTTTCGCATCCGTGCCGTACAGGCGCTCTACGACGGTGCGCGCCTGCGTGAACAAAGCGTCCCGATCACTGGTGCCGAGCACGCCTGTCGTGTTGGTTCTCGCCTTCGCCCCTGCGATGCCGTTTGCCGTATCGTTGCCTCTGCTGCTGCTGCCCGCATAGTTGCTCAGCAGGTGGGACTGCATCGGGTCCATCGAATTGATCGAAGCCTGGTTGGCAGTCGCCGGAGCAAGAAAAATCGCATCGCCGACGATCAATGCCTGGACGCCGTGCACTCCGGCTGCACCGAGCTGTGCTTCCAGCTTGGTCGAGGGGCCGCCGCTGTGCAGATGCGAACTGCCGATGGAGCTGTACAGGTTGTTGCCCATTCCGCTGAAAGTGGTGCCGTGTGCATTGGTTGTCAGCTTTTTGTCGCGGTCTACGCTGGGAATGACCGTCTCGCCCGCTCTGTCCGGATGTACGCTTTGTGTCCGGGCCGGTTCTTGCGGCGCAGCCTGGTTGTTGCAGGCAGCAAGCAGAAGCGCGATGCCCAATCCGGTGCTGCCCACCCATGTGCCTAAGCGTTTCATTGTAATCCCTCCAACTGGTGCTGTGTAAGTAACCATATCCTTTGTTTTCCTCTGGAAACTATGTGTGGAGCATGTTGGGAAAATTTCCGGAAAATACGTTTAGCCTGTCGGAAAAATGCGCAAACCAAGGGGAGAGATAACAGGAGGTGGTAGGATTGGCAGAATCAAACAACAAATATGAGCAGCCAGTGTCACGGCGACACTTTTTGAAAAACACAGGCCTGGTGCTCGGTGGACTGGTCGTCGGGGGAGTGGCAGGCAGTCTGCTCCGCAGGCCGGAAGCACCACAGCAGCCGGGAGCGGCACCGGCTCCTGCTGCCGATTACAATCAGGCGCTGATGTATTTCAGTCCCGAGCAGTTCAAGGTAGTGGAAGCCGCATGCGAGCGAATTTTCCCAGAGGACGAGCTCGGCCCGGGGGCAAAGGCGCTCGGCGCGGCTTACTTTATCGACCACCAGTTGGCAGGCGACTGGGGGTTCAACGCCCGCGAATACATGCAAGGTCCTTTTTATCCGGGGGAAGCGACCCAGGGCTATCAGGGCAGGCTGAAGCGGCGGGAAATATTCGACATCGGGATTCAGGAGCTGAACAACTACAGCCAGTCAACATATGGCAAACGTTTTTACGAGATTACGCCTGAGCAGCAGGACGCCGTGCTGAAGGCGTTTGAGACAGACGAGGTGAAGCTGACCGCGGTCTCCGCCAGCGCTTTTTTCAAAATGCTGCGCGCAAGCACAATCGAAGGAATCTACGCTGACCCGCTCTACGGCGGCAATAAAAACATGGACGGCTGGAGACTGAAAAATTTTCCGGGAAACCAGATGACCTATACACAGGTGATCGAGCAAGACAAATTCGTGAAAATGGAACCTTTGAGTTTGCGGGATCATCAACACTGACAGGACGGGGTGAAACAACATGGCCAGAAAACTGCCCAAAGTGGATGTCGTCATCGTGGGTGTAGGCTGGGGCGGAGGAATTATCGCCTCGGAGCTGACGAAGCAAGGGCTGACAGTCGTTGGACTGGAGCGAGGCAAAGAGCGGAAAACCGAAGACTACTTCATGGTCCACGACGAACTGCGCTACGCGCTCCGCTATGAAATGATGCAGGACTTGTCCAAGGAAACGATCACCTTCCGCAGCAACACCAACGTTCGCGCGCTCCCCATGCGCTCGTACGGCTCTTTTCTGATGGGAACGGGGCTGGGCGGAGCGGGCGTTCACTGGAATGGCCACACGTTCCGGTTTTTGCCGTACGATTTTGAGATACGCAGCAAGACGATCGAACGCTATGGCGAAAAGAAAATTCCCGAGGGCATGACGCTTCAGGATTGGGGCATCACGTACGATGAACTGGAGCCTTACTTTGACAAATTCGAGCAAATGGCGGGCATTTCGGGAGCAGAAAATCCGCTCGGGGGCAAACGTTCCAAACCGTACCCGACGCCGCCGATGAAAATGACGCCGAGCTTGAAAATGTTTGAGGAAGCGGCGAAAAAGCTGAATTTGCATCCGTACCCGCTTCCGTCCGCTAACCTGTCGGAAGCGTACACCAATCCGGACGGCATTTCCCGGGCTGCCTGTCAATATTGCGGCTTTTGCGAGCGGTTTGGCTGTGAATACGGCGCGAAGGCAGACCCGGTTGTCACGGTCATTCCCGTGGCGAAAAAGACCGGGAAGTTCGAAATTCGCACGCATTCCCACGTGCGCCGCATTTTACATACAGGCAACAAAGCGACAGGCGTGCTGTACACGGATGTGACGACGGGCGAGGAAATCGAGCAGCCCGCAGATATTGTGGTGCTGACCAGCTATGTGTTCAACAATGCCCGCTTGCTGCTGCTGTCCAAGCTGGGCAGACCGTACGACCCGAATACAGGCAAGGGCGTCATCGGGAAAAACTACTGCTACCAGGTCATGCGCGGCGGAGCGACTGGCTTTTTCGAGGACAGAGAGTTCAACAACTACGCTGGCGCAGGTTCGCTCGGCATGGTGCTCGACGATTACAACGGCGACAATTTTGACCATTCCAACCTGAATTTCCTGCACGGGGCAAACATCAGCGTCTCCCAGTACGGCCAGCGCCCGATTGCCAACAACACGGTTCCGGAAGGCACGCCGAGCTGGGGCAAGGAGTTCAAGGCCGCTTCCCTCAAATACGCGAACCGGACGATCAACGTCGGGGCGCAGGGAGCTTCCTTGCCGTTCCGCCATCATTTCCTCGATCTCGATCCGACGTACAAAGACGTCTTTGGCGATCCGCTGATGCGGATTACATTTGACTTCGAGGAACAGGACAGGCAGTTGGCCGCCTTTATGTCCGAGAAATGCGGGGAGCTTGCCAGGGAAATGGGCGCCAGCAAAGTGGAGGTGCGCGGCAAGCTGGGGCCTTACGATATTACCCCGTACCAATCGACGCACAATACAGGCGGGGTCATCATGGGGGCCACGCCGGAAACATCTGCGGTCAACAACTACTTGCAAATGTGGGACGTGGAAAACGTGTTCGTCGTCGGCGCTTCCGCCTTTGCGCACAACAGCGGCTACAACCCGACAGGCACGATGGGGGCGCTCTCGTACCGTGCGGCAGAAGGCATTTTGAAGTACCACAAGAGCGGCGGCATCCTCGTCTAAGCCGTTTTTTACCCATGCAAAACTTCATTGTCAGCTTTGCGAAAAAGTCGTTGGTGTATCTGACGGCTTTTTTGCGTTTGCGGTCAAATCTTTTTGCAAAAATGCGAAGAAAACCCGGCATGAGCTGCGGAAAGGGGCGGTTTGATGCGCTTTTTTCGTTGGCACGCTCCTTGCTAATAACTTTTGTCAAAAGATGATCGAGAAAAAGGAGAGACGATAGATGAAGACAAACGGCTGGAAGCTGGACACCGCGATCATTCATACGGCTCAGGAGCCGTGCCAAAAGACAGGGGCAGTCGCGGCTGCCGTCGTGCCTGCGGTCGCCTATGCGTTTCCCGACGCGGATTCTGCTGCTGCCTGCGTGGCCGGAGAGCGGGAAGGGACGTATTACGGCAGGTACGGCAACCCGACGATTGCGACGCTGGAGCAAAAAATCGCCGCGCTCGAAAACGGCGAGGCCGCTTTGGGCGTATCGAGCGGCATGGCGGCCATTTCCGGGGCGCTGCTCGCCTTTTTGCAGCAGGGCGACCATGTGGTGTGTACACGGGACGTTTACGGCGGGAGCTACAAATTTCTGACGACGTTGGCTCCGCGCTGCGGGATCGCTGTCGATTTCGTCGATTGCACCGATTTGCAGGCGGTGGAGCGTGCGCTGCGTCCGAATACCCGTGTGCTCTACCTTGAGACGCCATCCAATCCGTGCCTGACCGTGCTGGATATTGCGGCGCTGTCCCGTCTGGCCCACGCGCGCGGGGTTGTCGTGATCGTGGACAATACGTTCATGACCCCGTACCTGCAGCGGCCGCTGGAACTGGGCGCTGACGTCGTCGTGCACAGCGCGACCAAATACTTGAACGGACACGGGGATGTCATTGCCGGGTTTATCGTCGCAAAACATGAGCAGATTCAGTTCATGAGAAAACACATTATGGGCGATTTGGGGCAAAACCTGAACGCCTGGGATGCGTTTCTGATTTTGCGCGGCTTGAAGACGCTCGGCTTGCGCGTTCGCCAGCATTGCCACAACGCCCAGGCTGTCGCGGAATTTTTGGCGCAGCACCCGGCGATTTCCCGCGTCTACTATCCCGGCCTTGCCTCCCATCCGCAGCACGAGCTGGCGAAGCGGCAGATGGCGGGAATGGGCGGAATCGTCTCGTTCGAGGTCAAGGGAGGGTACGAAGCCGCCAAATCTTTCATTAACGCGCTGCGTCTTGCTATGATATCGTTTAGCTTGGGAGATCCCGAAACGCTCGTCCAGCACCCCGCCTCGATGACGCATGCTTCTGTTCCCGTTGCAGACCGGCTTGCCTTCAATATCACGGACGGCTTGATTCGCCTGTCTACCGGGCTGGAGGATGCAAGCGACATTATTCATGATCTACAGCAGGCACTTTCCCGTGTGCCTGCGGCGGGGGCTACGGGCAGAGGGTAAGGAACGAAGGAACGCAACATGGCAGGAGGGCCGCTCATGACGGAATTTTCCCGGATAGAGGAGTTCATTCAATCGTACGCAGACAATATCGCCAAAGTGCTCGGGCTGGATGTCACGATCCTCGATGAGCAGGGAATACGGGTGAGTGGCACGGGCTACTATTCAGATCTGGTTGGCTTGCCTGCGCCGGAAGGTTCGTTTTTCCGGATGATTTTGCAGACCGGACAGCCGGGCATGATTTTTGACATGAAAAAGAACGACTCGCAGTGCATGAACTGCAAGTTTCTGCCGCAATGCCGGGAGCTGGCGACCATCGGTTTTCCGGTTCACAAGCGGGAAAAGACGGTCGGCGTGATCGGCATTATCGGGTTTTCCCCCGAGCAAAAGGAAAGGATGCTGCACCATTCGGAAAAATGGATGCCTTTTTTGCAGCATACGAGCGCACTGATCGAGCACAAGCTGCTGGAGCTGGACGCGGAGCGGGAAAAGGGCTGCAACATGCAGGAGGAAATGCCCCAGGCAACGCTCAGCCCGGTCTACTTCGCCCAGCTCATCGGCGCTGATACGGGCTTGCGCGATGTGATCGCCAAGGCGAAAAAAGTGGCGAACAGCATCTCAACGGTGTTGCTTCGGGGAGAGAGCGGAACGGGGAAAGAGCTGCTCGCCAAGGCGATCCACAGCGAGAGCCAGCGAGCCAGACAGCCGTTTGTCGCCGTCAATTGCGCAGCGATTCCCGAGACGTTGCTGGAAAGCGAGCTGTTCGGCTACGAGGGCGGAGCGTTCACAGGCTCGCGGCGCGAAGGCAAGCCGGGCAAGTTCGAGCTGGCGCACAAGGGCACGATTTTTCTCGACGAAGTAGGCGACATCCCGTTGTCGTTGCAGCCGAAGCTGCTGCGCGTCCTCCAGGAAAAAACGATTGACCGGGTCGGCGGGGTCAAGACGCTGGAGGTGGACGTCCGGGTCATTGCGGCTACGCACAGAGATTTGGAGAGCATGGTCAGAGAGGGGACGTTTCGCGAGGATTTGTACTATCGGCTGAACGTCATTCCGCTTCGCCTGAAGCCGTTGCGCGAACGGCGCGAGGACATCCCGCTTTACCTGCAGCATTTTTTGCATCGGTACAAGACGATTTTGCAAAAAGGCAAGCTGGAACTGGACGCCGGACTTGCCAGGCGGCTTGTCGCGTACGATTGGCCGGGAAATATCCGTCAGTTGGAAAATGCGGTGGAGTACATGGTCAACATGGCCGAGGGGCCGACGATTGGCGAGGCCGACTTGCCGGAGTATTTGCTCGCAGGCGAGGAGACGGTGAACGGGGAAAAGGCGGGAGTGGGACTGGAGCAGCTACTGGCTGATTACGAGCGCACCCTTTTGCAAAAGCATTTGGCGGACGGCGGCAGGCAGGGCAAGGACAAGGCGGCGATTGCCCGCGAACTGCAAATCAGCCTTTCTACGTTGTATCGGAAAATGGAAAAATACGAGCTTGATTGAACAGCGACGCGAAAAAGGACAGCGGCTCCCCCAAATGCCACTGTCCTTTTCGGTATATAGGATAAGTGCTGTTTACAGCAAAGATTTCACTTCGCCTGTGTTCGGATTCACCACGAACCAGCCGTATGTGCTGGTGTAGCTGTCGCCGGACTGGAAGTTGTTCACGACGGTTTGGTAAATATGAATGACATAATGGCCTTTTTCATCATCGTGGTCATATTCGACTACGTGTGCAGGAGTAAGGCTGGCGGCGTATTTCTTTTTGACCAGCTCGACTGCTTCCATTTTCGAGTACATTTTGGCAACTGGCAGCTTGCCGATGAAAATCGACTTTGTTTTGGCATCGTAAATGACGGATTTGTTCAGGTTTTCTGCTACGAAGCGGATGGGCACGTACACGGAGTTTTTGTACATGATGCCCTGGACATCGCTGTTTGGCGACTTGGGCACGCCGTCAAAGTAGTAGGTAAACGGCGTTTTCGTGCCTTCTGTCAGATCCGGATAGTTCGGAGCCGCGATTGCGATTCCTGAAAAGAGTGCGGAACCGACAACAATTCCCCCCAAAAATGATTTCAAGTCCCATTTCATGTCGAAAAACCTCTCCCTTTGTCTAAATCTTCCCAGAAAGTATTATGTCAAAGATCATGGGAGAAAAGCTATCAAGCGAGGGTAATAGGAAACATAGACTACGAATGGCAAAAAAGGTAGGACTGGAAGAGACAAGTCCCGGTTTGCGGCAGGACGAAGCGATGGTTCAGAGATCGGGCACTTTGTGTTAAGGTAATAGATAGAATAGCGGACAAGGTGAGGAAAATGGCAATATTGCATAACGACTGGGCGCCGATATTGGCGGAGGAATTCGAGAAACCGTACTATTTGAAGCTCCGTCAGATTTTGAAGGAAGAGTACCAGACGCGAACGATTTACCCGGACATGTATCATATTTTTACAGCGCTCCACCTGACAAGCTACGAGCAGGCGAAAGTAGTCATTTTGGGACAGGACCCGTACCACGGGCCGGGACAGGCACATGGCCTGAGCTTTTCCGTCCGGCCGGGCATCAAGCCGCCGCCGTCGCTCGTCAACATATACAAGGAGCTGCAAAACGATCTGAATTGCACCATTCCCGAGCACGGTTACTTGAGTCACTGGGCCAAGCAGGGCGTGATGATGCTGAATGCCGTGCTTACCGTGCGGGCAGGTACCCCCAATTCGCACAAGGGCATCGGCTGGGAGCAGTTTACCGATCGGATCATCCATCTGTTGAACGAGCGCGAGAGGCCGCTTGTGTTCATCCTGTGGGGAAGGCACGCGCAGGAGAAGGCAGCTTTCATCGATAAAAAGCGGCATTGCATCATCGCTTCGCCGCATCCGAGTCCGTTCTCGGCCAATCGCGGCTTTTTCGGCAGCCGCCCGTTCTCTCGCGCGAATGCGTTTTTGCGTTCACAAGGAATGGAAGAGATTGATTGGCAGCTACCGCTGCGCGTCGAAGAAGAATAGGATGAAAAAAGATCTCCACCGTTGCTGTAACGGCGAAGATCTTTTTTTGTTGGGTGCGGCTCAATCCTTGCTTTTCATGACGAGCAAAAGACCTGTCGCTACGTCAATCGTTCCTGTCTGTTCGGTGAGCACGTTGCTGATGCCGAGTGTGTCGCCGATGCAGAGCGTGGCGTTCTCCAGCGGATACAAAAAGCCGCGCAACGTAATTCCGGTGACGTCTGCCGTCAAAGGCAGCAGGGAGACGTGCGTAAAATGATCCCGCTCGATGGTGCAGTGGCTGTCGACCAGGCGAATTTCATTTCGTTCATCGACAATCCGGCAGGGAACGTTTTCCCGCAAAGCCTTGCGCAGCAAGTGCACGTTGGCGAGCGTATGGTCGAAGCGCGAGCCAAGCACGCCGAGCAGTACGATTTCCGCTGGCTGCTGCTGGAGCGCCCAGATGAGCGCCATCTCGGTATCGGTCAAATCCTTCATCACGGGGTCGCATGAAGAGACGTGAAGGCTGCGGCGTTCGATTTCCGCCATTTCTTCGGCGGTGACAGAGTCGAAATCGCCAATTGCCAGGCGCGGCGCAAAGCCGTGGCGAACGAGGAACAGTGCGCCACGGTCGACGCCGACGAGCCAGTCGTCTGCGCGAATGTGGCGGATCGCCCAGTCACCGAGCCTCCCTCCTGCGAAAAGTAGGATACGTGTTTGTTTCATGCTGCTGCCACCTTTTAATCCCGTATCGTAGAGCGAAAAGTGCTTTGACAAGCAAGGCGATAGCCGGAGGCAAGCTGTTCGGCCAGCTTTTTTGCTTCCTGCTTGGTCGGAGCTTCGAGCAGAGAGCCGCCTGATACGACCAGGACGCGGCACTTCCCGCAATAGCCTTGCCGGCATTTGTAGGAGAGCGGCTGTCCCTGCGCGATTGCCGCTTGCAGCAGCGTCTGACAGGGGGCTTGTTCAACCGAAATCGTCCGGTCGTCCTGCTTGACCTGTACCTGCTTGCGCTGGATGGTAGTTTGGGGCTTGCCCGGAAGCCTGGAAAAGCTGCCAGCTCGCCTGGTTGTTTCCGGCATGTTGGCATGCACAGGAGCAGGGGCTGGCGTCTGCACGGGAGAGCGCCCGGCGATCAGAGAGCCTACGGTGAGCTGTTTGCGCATAGGAACCTCCCGGGTACGTGATTTTTTCCATCTTACCATGCGAAAAGCAGGCGTGACAAAGAAAGCGAAATGTCGGATGGAAAAGATTGAATTTTTCGACCTCTCTGATTAAAATATTTTTATCGAAAAAGAATGGAAGGTGCATGGGATGATTACGATCAAGCGGATGAGCGACTGTACGTTTGCCGAAGTGACGAAAGCGTGGAACAGAGGATTTGAGGGCTATTTTATTCCGATTACGATGACGGAAGAGATGATGCTGCAGCGTCTGGCGAACGAGGGCTGTGTAACGTCCTTGTCTGTCGTCGCTTTTGACGGAGACGAACCGATTGGGCTGGTCGTAAACGGACTTAGGACGATTGGCGGTCAAAAAGTCGCATGGAACGGGGGAACAGGTGTCGCCACCGAATATCGCAGGCAAGGGGTGGGCCGTCAGTTGATGGACGCTACGCTTGCGCTGTACCGGGAAGCGGGCGTGGAGGTCGCCACTCTGGAAGCGATGAGCCAAAACAGCAAAGCGATTGCCTTGTACGAGCAAAAAGGCTACGAGGTGATAGACCGCCTCTTGTTCTGGCAACAAAGCGGTTCGCTGCCAGCACAAGCTTTTAACGCGCCGAACCAGTCTGACTACCGGGTCAGAAGCGTGCTGGCTCAGGAAGTGGCGGCTCTGCCGTTTTACGCGGCGGATGCTGCCTGGCAAAACCATTGGCAGAGCTCGCGCGACGGACTGGCGCTGGTGGTGGAGGACAGCAACGGACAGGCAGTCGGGTATGCGCTGTACAAACCAATGCTGAATGAAGCGGGACAGGTCAGCGCGATTGTTTTGCGCCAATGTGCGGCTCAGCCGGGGCACAACGATGCCCGCACCATTTTGAATGTCGCGCTCGCCCATGTGTATGCGCCGTATGAACTGGATTGCAAGCGGTCCACGTTCAATTTGCGCGCATCCGAGCGGCTGCTGCTCGAAGTGCTGGAAGCTGCGGGCTTTGGACCTTCGGAAACAGAGCAGGTGTACATGGTCAAGCAGATGGAGGTCGCAGAACAAGTCGGGCAGTGACCGGGCAATTTGCCCTTCAATGCTGGCAGTTGGGGCAGGCAAACACTTTGCGGGAGGAAAGCTCGCCTTTTTCAATCGGCTGTCCGCAGCGCGGGCAAGGATCTCCCCCGCGGTCGTACACCTGGCAGCGCTCGTCGAATCCGCCTGTCAAACGGTCGCCGCGATACAGCGGCTGGTCCATGTAGCCGCCGAAGCGGATCGCTTCTGCAAGCACTGTCTGCATGGAATGGTACAGTCGCACTCGCTCTTTTTCCGTCAGCTCGGGAATGCGCCGCGTCGGCAAAATTCCCGCGTGAAAGCAGATTTCGTCCGAGTAGCAGTTGCCGATGCCCGCGATCCAATGCTGGTCGACCAGTGCCGTTTTCAATACGCCGCGTTTTTCCTGGAGCCGTTCGAGAAAACGTTCGAGCGTGAAGTCTGGTGCGAGCGGCTCCGGGCCGAACGGGGCCATTCGCTCGTCGATCTGGTCAGGCGTTAAAAGGTGCAAATAGCCAAGGCGCAGCCCGTGAAAATAAAGAATGCGCTCGCCAAAAGACAGCGTCACCTGGGCTGTTCGCGCCAGCTTGTCTTCCGCTGTGCCCAAGTAGAGGAAGCCGCCCAGCATGAGGTGCAGCAGCAGGACGTGCCCGCTCTGCAAATGAAACAAAAGGTGCTTCGCGCGCCGTTCGATGAGCGTCAGGCGGTTGCCCTGTACAGTCTGAACAAACTCGGCGGGAGGAACGTTAATCGTCTTTTCCCGCTGGACAGTGGCAGCGGTAATGGCAGCGCCGCCAATTTTTTGGTGAAGCAGCCCGCGATACGTTTCCATCTCTGGCAATTCCGGCATCGACGTTTCCCCCTTTTATGGAATGGAAGTGAATGTATTTTCATAGGATTGCCAGTATCGGCAGTCCGCATGCCAGACCCGTCGCTTTTTGGTGGCGGGTCTTTCGGCATTGTTTTTGCACAAGATTACCAACCCTGTCGGCAAATCGGGTAATATAGTATAAGGGTAAGCCCGAAGCAATTTGGACGGACAGGAGATTACATCATGCAAAAAGTAGAATTGATCGCTACGGCGACTTTTGGACTGGAATCGGTGGTGGCGGAAGAAGTCAAAGCGCTCGGTTACGGCCCGGTTCAGGTGGACAACGGCAAAGTGACGTTTACCGCCGATATTTCGGCGATTCCTCGCGCAAATTTGTGGTTACGAACGGCCGACCGTGTGCGTCTAAAGATAGGGGAATTCAAAGCGACGACGTTTGACGAGCTGTTTGAACAGACAAAGGCCCTGCCTTGGGCCGACTGGATTACGGAAGACGCCACGTTTCCGGTCGAAGGAAAATCGGTCAAGTCGACCTTGTTCAGCGTGCCGGACTGCCAGGCTATCGTGAAAAAAGCGGTGGTGGAGAGTCTGAAAAAGACGTACAAGCGCGACTGGTTTGAGGAAAAAGGACCGCTGTACAAAATCGAGGTAGCGCTGCTCAAAGATGTGGCGACGCTGACGATTGACACTTCGGGGCCGGGGCTGCACAAGCGCGGCTACCGCGGGCTGATCGGCACGGCGCCGTTGAAGGAAACGATGGCGGCGGCGATGATTTTGCTATCGCGCTGGAAGCCGGATCGCGTCTTCATGGATCCGTTTTGCGGATCTGGCACGCTTCCGATTGAGGCAGCGCTGATCGGCCAAAACATCGCACCGGGAATGAACCGGGAGTTTGTGTCCGAAGCATGGCCTGTCATTCCGAGAACGGCCTGGAGGGAAGCGCGTGCCGAGACGCACGATTTGGCCCGCTACGACCAGAAGCTGGAGATTATCGGAACCGATGTGGATGACGAAATCTTGAAGGTTGCGCGCCGCAATGCCGCCGAAGCGGGCGTGGACGAGCAGATTCACTTCCAGCGCATGGACGTGCGCGATGTGCGGACCAAGCGCAAGTACGGCTATCTGATTTGCAATCCGCCGTACGGGGAGCGCCTGGGCGATTGGAAGCAGGTCAGCAGGCTGTACGGCGAAATGGGGAAGACGTTTGCAGCCATGGATACGTGGTCTTTTTACATCATCACCTCGGACGAGCAGTTTGAGGAACATTTCGGGCGGAAGGCGAGCAAAAAGCGCAAGCTCTACAACGGCAATATCAAGGTGGACTACTATCAGTTTTTCGGCCCCAAGCCACCTCGTCAGCCTGTAGTTTCCCTGACCGAATAAACGCAGGAAAAGGGGCATATTGGAGGAGAAGGTTGCAATGAAAAAGAGAACATTTGGGAGCAAGGTGCTCTCTGCCTGTCTGGCGCTGTCTGCGTTGCTGGTTCAGGCAGCTCCGCCATCGTATGCGGCAAATGGGCAGGAGCAGAAGGCAGAAACCGGAAAAGTGGCGCAGGAGACGGTTGCATTTACCGATTTGGGCAACAGCTACGCGCGCAATGCCGTCAATCGGCTGGCCGGGCAGCACCTCATCAGCGGTCAGGGCGATGGCCGCTTCAACCCGCAAGGCACAATGTCGCGTCAGGATGTCGCGGTGTTGCTGGCAAAGGTAGTGGGCTTGCAGCCGAGCCAGATTGAGCAGGCTGTTTTTGCCGACGTACCGAAGGAAAGCCCGTATGCTCCGTTTGTTTACGGTCTTTCCGACCTTGGCGTGATGACTGGAAGAGGCAATCAGACACTCGGCGGCTCCGATCCGCTTACCCGGCAGGAGCTGGCCGTCATCCTGTCGAGATTGATGAAGGCAAGCGGCGTCCCAAAAGCGCCGGCACAAAGCACAGTCGCCTACAGCGACGAAGCGGACATCGCCGACTACGCGAAAGCGGCGGTCGAGGAAGTGACCAACCAGCGCTGGATGCAGGGCGCGGCAGGCAAATTCAATCCGAACGGAACCGTGACCCGCGCCGAGGCGGCTGTCATCGCGGAGCGCGTCCTCGATGCCCGCTACCAGCAGGCGGAGCAGGCTGATTTTACCGTGAACACACCTCGTCTGAGCGTGCTTGCGGGAACGAGCGAGCGGCTGGAAGTAAAGTACACGAAGGGGGACAAGCTGCCTTTTACCCCGATCTTCGCCTTTGATCGCCCTGAGCTGGGTACGGTATTGGCGGACGGAACCTTCGTTGCTGGCCCGACTCCGGGAAAAGGGAACCTGACCGTAACGGTCGGCTATAAAACCGTGACCGTTCCTGTGGAGATCAAGGACGCTGGCAAACCGCCTGTCGCAGAGACGGAGGAGTCCAGCTCCACTGGCACAACGACCCCGCCTGCGGACAGCTCGCAAGCGGGCGAGAGCAAGTCAGCGACAGAGAGCGAGAAAGCGGCGACTGACCCGGCAAATGCTGCGGATGATAACCAGCAGCCAGCAGAAGAGGAAGAAGCGGTCGCGCCTGCCGAGCAGGACGAGCTGGTCAACATCGCACCAGGCAGCTTCACCTCGGTTGCTACTTTTGGACCACCGGACTCTTATTTCCAGCAGGTGGAAAAGCAGTATCCAGGCCCTGTAGGCGGACTGGTCACGCCTTCGGAGGAGTGGACCGGATACAACCGCCAGTTCGGCCGCAAGGTAACGGTTGCGCTCAACGAAGCAAAGCCGTTGGAGCGGGTTACTTTGACATTCAAGCAGCAAAAAACGTCTGGGATCACCCTGCCGGAATACATGGAAGTAGAAGTGTCCCGTGACGGAAAAGCATGGTCGTACGCCGGACGGGCAGTCCACGACGTTCCTGCTGCCGAGACTCAGGTGGTCGTACGCACACTCGCCGTCACCCTGCCTGATGTGCACACGCGCTATGTCCGGGTATCGTTCCCGGTGAAAGTATTTGCCTTTGCCCGTCAATTGGAAGTATGGGCGAAAAACGAGAGCGACTGGCAGGGGGGAGCAGTGCTGCTGCCGCCGCCAAGTCCGGCGCAAGTGATGGAGGACCAGAAAACGGTACGCCGCGTGGAAAACATGCTGCTTGCCTATTCGGGAGCGTATGGGGAGCGCGGAACGTGGACGAAGGAAGATTTTCTGCCGATGGTCGGCTACCGCACGGCGGACGGCTACATGCGTGACCAGATGTTTGATACGATCCTTTTCCTGCCGTACCAGAACATGCCTGTGACCAAAGAAGGCTGGCGCGGCTACATGAATGACTTGTTCGGCACCGGCAAGCAGCTCGATGCGCTGAACCAGGCGATGCGGGAGTACAACCGCCTGCGCGGCACGCTGTACACGACTCCGACCCAGGAAAATGTCGTGCTCGCCTTGCCGTATCCAAACGCTGCGCAGACGAACTTTGGCCAGATTGCGGACAACAAGCCGTCCCTGTCGTTCAATCCTGCGGGAATCGGGGAGGAACAGGCTTACCTGAACCGCAAAGCGGCGTTGGAGTGGTACTTCCAGGAGCTGCTAAAGCGTTGGAACAAGGAAGGGTACACCTATCTGAAGCTGGAGGGCATTTACTGGTTCCACGAGCTGATCGAGGACAGCGCCCCGAAAGAGCGCACCCTCATTCGTGACATGGCCAGCATGGTGCATAACGAAGCGCTGCGTTTTTACTGGATTCCGTACTTCGGGGCGCCGGGCGTGGCTGAGTGGAAGTCGCTGTCTTTTGATTACGCGTTCCTGCAGCCGAACTACTACAGCGACAAGCCTGTGCAGCTCGACCGGATCGAGGGCGTGCTGGATGTCGTCAGCAAGTACGGCATGGGTGTGGAGATCGAGGGAGACGAGCGGATGTACCGCGATCCGAAGTTTTACCAAACCTACTACAACCAGCTCGTAGCTGCCCACAAGCTGGGGATGGACAAAAACAACGTCCACGCTTACTACTACGGCTCCAAGACGCTGATCGAGTCGGCGAACAGCAAGGACCCGGTCATGCGCGCCATTTACGACGATACGTACAAATGGATGCGCGGACGTTTTGACCGGGAAGAGTATTTCGAGGCGACTGAACTTCCTTAAGTACAGTAGAAAAAAGAGTCTGTTTTCCCACGTGTGGCGGGAGACAGACTCTTTTTTGTACCAGTCGGGTTCACGTCCGGCCCGAATCGAGCGTTGATGCAGGAGAGGACGGCCTTTTCCCGAGCGTCTCGCGATAGATCGTGACGAGATCGTGCAGGATGGCTGCTCGCATGGAAAAGAGCTGCGGACATGGATGATGGTAATCTTGACCGTTGGCGCACCTTTTGCCAAACGCAGGGACGCCGGACAGGGCAATCTGTTTTTGCCACAAGCTTTTCAGTGCCGAAAAGTGCCGCCCTGTTTTCCGCTGCAAGCACCCCCAGCCGAGCAAAAGCCACGGATGCTGCCGCAGTTCCTCCAGCGGGGCGATTTGCTGCTCTAGCGTGGTTTCTTGCTTTTCCACCAGTTGCTCGAAGCTTTCGATGGCATCATTGGAGGAAGGGTTTTGCAAGGAAAACAGATGGTACACATACAAACGCCCTTTCAGGGGACGTTCCGGGTAAACGGCTTCCGTAAAACGAATCAATTGCTCCATCGTCGGATCGGGCTTGATCTGTCCCATGATCGCGTGACCAGCGGCTGGCCTTGTCTGAAAGAGAGCTGCCGACCCAGGGTTGAGCAGCAGGCAACTGCCCAGTGAGCGGGACTCTGAGGCGTCACCCCACTGGATGTACGTCGACGTGCGGTACTGATGCCCCCGCTGCTCGCGGAATGCAGTATATGCTCTCGGGTGGTTCATGCCTGCTCCCTCCTTGGACAGCTTTTCTACTACCCACTCTATGCAAAAAGGAAGCTATTATTCTGTACAGGCTGCACGACGTCCCTGAGCTAGTCCTGGCCTGTCTGTCTGGCCGGGATCATGCGGAACAAGACGATGTACAAGTAGGCGCTGAGCAGGGTAACGCCGAGTATCACGCTGAACACTCCCAGCGGCGAAAGCCATTGGGACAGCCCGATCGTCAGCGGGGCGATGAAGCGCCCGATGGAAAACTGCAGCGAGGAAGCCCCCATGTACTGACCGCGCGCGTCTTCCGGCGAGTATTTGCTGATGAAGCTTTGCGCAACCGGCGTGCGGATCAGCTCGCCCAAGGTCAGTACGCCCATACAGACGAACAGCAGCCAAATATTTGTGGTAAAGGCCATGAAAAACATGCCGAATCCGTACAGGACAGACGAAAGCACGAGACTGTTGCGGTCGCTCCAGGTCTGAAACCAGCGCGTGACAGGCAGAGTGAACAGGACGACGAGCAGGCCGTTTAGTCCCATCAGCCAGCCGAATGCGCTCGTGCCCCCGATTGACAGCTTCCAGTCGCCCCAGGACAGGAGCGTCTGGTTAAAGACGTGTTCTTTGACGTACAAAGCCATGTACATATCGAGCTGCATGAAGGCGAAAGCGATCAAGATGCCTGCGACGATGTAGAGGGCGAAAACCTTGTCGCGGAAAATAATTGCGTAGCTTTTGAATTGCTGGGCCAGGGAGAAGCGTTCCTTCGCTTTTTCCTGGCGAATGTGATCGGGCAGCGTTTCTTTTATCAGGAAAAAGAGGGCGACCGCAAACAGAAACTCGATGATCGTACAGACGAGCAACAGCTCCGAGCGGTAATGGACGAAAAAGAACGAGCCGAGAACAGGGCCAGCTACAACCCCGATGTTCATCGCGGTGTAAAACGTGGCGAACACGATCCGGCGGTCTTCCTCTGTCGTCAGGTCGGCGACCATGGCCGAGCTGGCCGGCCAGTAAAGCGCCCCGGCAATCCCGATCCCGATAAACGCGATATAGTCAATCCACGGCGATGGGGAGAAAGCAAACAGGGCAAACATCGACGTCGACATACAGAGCGAGAGCAGCATCGTAAATCGCCGTCCTGCCCGGTCAGCCAAATAGCCCCCGAACAGATTGGACAGCATGCCGAGCAGCGGCGGCACCATCAGCAGCAGCCCGGCTACGTCCTTGCCGAACGTATCGCTGAAGTACAGCGCCATAAACGGAAAGTACATCCAGAAAAAAGTATGGGTAATCAGTTCGCCAAACAGACGCACCTTTAAGTTCAAATCCCACGAACGCCATTGCATGATACAAATTCCTCCATTCCTTTTTACGTGCAAATCATCAGCAGGTGCCGTGACCGCGCATTTTCCCGTAAAAGGACAAGGCGGCTGCGCTTTTTGCCAAACATCTCGATGCACGGCTCTTCGCGGGTTTTTCCACAACAAAAAGCGCAAACGGCTGTAGAGACAGTGCTCTTTTCCGCTTGCGCTTGATCGGATACAAGGGTGGTGGGAAAGCCGAAAAATCGGGGAGCAAAGAAAGGCTTTGTGCCCACGAAAAAAGGGTACAAAAAGCCAACGACTCACACCGCATATCGGCACCCGCCAGTCATATCGGGAAAAAGACGGAAGCGGTTCAGGCATCCTGCAGTATCAAACGATAGATAGGGTTGGTTTTGGTAAGAGGCCGGGCCTCTTTCGCAAAAGGCCCTACCTAAGCAGTGATAACTACAGAAAACACCATGAACTCAGCACTCCCGTCTTTTCAAAATATTTGAATAGGTAAACTCTTGTTGATTAGAATACTCTATGGGGATGATTTTAGGCAAGAGAAATTTTTGCTTTTATTGGAATTGGACCAAAACGTGGGGATTAGCGGTCCTGTTGCGCGTTCGCAGGTGGTAGGATCGGCAGGACGTGCCGGAAAGCGGCGGAGCCTGATTGAAAAAGTGCCGCTTATTCGGTAAAATATTTTTTATTAAATTCACGATGAAAACGGGGGAAATGGCATGTTGGACACGCGAATTGTCAAGCTGGCAGAAAATCTGCTCAGTCATTCCGTGCGGTTGCAGGAGAAGGAAACGCTGTTGATTGAAGTGCGCGGGGAAGGCCACGCGCTGGCAAAAGAGCTGGTCAAGCAAGCGTACGCCATGGGAGCCTATCCGTTTGTGCGGGTTCTCGACATGCAAATCCAGCGGGAGCTGATGATGGGAACAAGCGCAGAGCGGGCGACTCATCTGGCCAAGTGGGAAGAGCCGATGTACAAGGATCTCGATACGTACATCGTTATCAACGGACCGTCCAACGACAGCGAAATGTCAGACGTGCCGGTAGACCGTCGCCGCGCCCACCTGAGCGTGATGCAAGAGCTGAACGATTACCTCGTATCGAATGTGCGCTGGACGCTGCTCAACTACCCGACAGCAGCGATGGCCCAGAGTGCCAACATGTCTACTGAGGCGTTCGAAGACTTTTACTTCGATGTCTGTTCCCTGGACTACAAAAAGATGCACGAGGCATTCCTCCCATTGAAACAACTGATGGACCGCACAGACAAAGTGCGTCTGGTCGGGCCGGGAACCGACCTGCGCTTCTCGATCAAGGACATCCCGAATGTCATCTGCTCGGGACTGCGCAATATCCCGGACGGCGAAATTTTCACCGCCCCTGTGCGCGACTCGGTGAACGGCAAAATTACGTTCAACACAGCGACCAGCTACATGGGCACCCGATTTGAAAATGTCAGCCTGACGTTTGAAAACGGCAAAATCGTAGAAGCGACCGGCAACAACACCGAAAAGCTCAACCAAATTTTCGACACGGACGAAGGCGCACGGTACATCGGCGAGTTTGCCATCGGCGTACACCCGTACATTTTGCATCCGATGAACGACATCCTGTTCGACGAGAAGATTGCGGGCAGCTTCCACTTCACGCCAGGCCGCGCGTACGAAAACGCGGACAACGGCAACCGCAGCCAGATTCACTGGGACATGGTGAACATCCAGCGCCCTGAGTACGGCGGCGGCGAAATCTGGTTTGACGACGTCCTGATTCGCAAGGACGGTCTGTTTGTCCTGCCTGAGCTGCAAGGGCTGAACCCGGAAAACCTGAAAGGGTAACAATGAGCTTGCACAAGCCATCATGCAAAAGAGCATGGTGGTTTTTTTGCAGCGAAAACTTCTGCCAATGGCATGACGCAGTCAAGCTTTGGACTGCGCTAGCATCTCGCGAAAGCAGAGTGGCTTGCCAGGCGGGCATGTCAGGCGTCCTTTTGTTACAATAGGGAAAAAGCATGGAACAGAGGGATCAGACGTGAGCCGCAAAGACTGGATGGAATACATGGTCAAGGAAGAAGACACCGGAATGAACGTGGAACAAATCGTCCGGCAAAAGCTGAGCGTATCCGGGCGGATGATGCAGCGGCTGACGAGAAGCAAGGGGATTTTGCTCAACCGCAAGCCGCCGTTTTTGCAGCGGCAGGTGAAGGCGGGCGATGTGGTCGCTGTGCGCGTAGCCGATCGACAGGAGCAGCTTCAGGCACCGCCGCAGCTTGCTGCCCAACCGCTGACAACGGACAGCAAGGTTGTTCCGGTGGACATTTTGTATGAGGACGATCATTTGCTGGTCGCAAACAAACCGGCAGGCCTGATGGTGCATCCCGTCAAGCAGGAGCATCATGAAACATTGTTGCATTCATTGGCTGACCTGTTCAACAAAAGGGGAGAGAGTGTCAGCATTCATCCTGTGCATCGACTCGATAAAGACACCTCCGGGGCGATTCTCCTGGCAAAGAGCAGCTACGGCCATCAACTGGCAGACCGCGTGCTGCGCGAGGGCGGTCTGCATCGTGAATATTTGGCGGTGGTAAGCGGACGGCTTGCGGAGGGTACAGGCACGATTGAGGCCCCAATCGGCAAAGACCCGCGCCATCCGACAAAAAGGCGGGTAACAGACGGCGGAGATCACGCTGTCACGCATTACGAGGTGAAACAGACTTCGGAAGGGATGTCTCTCGTCCGCGTCTGGCTGGAGACAGGGCGGACGCACCAGATACGCGTACACTTCGCGCATATCGGCCACCCGCTCGCAGGCGATACCTTGTACGGCGGTGCGAGAGGGCTAATGCGCAGACAGGCTTTGCACGCCGCCAGTCTGCGGTTTATGCATCCGCTGCTGGAAAAGGAGCTGGTGGTGGAAGCGCCAGTGCCAGCAGACATGAGGCGGTTGTTGCAGGCTGAATTTGCATAGGGTGTGAGGAAAAAGGACTTTGCCGGAAGTCCTTTTTTTCGTTATGGAGACGAAAGGGAGTTGATTAGCGTAACAGGCCAGACCTCGTCATTCACGGCTCGGTGAATGCTTCGGGAGGCACGTATAACAAAGTAGATGTGCAGGGCTTTGGCAAGATCAAAGGGGATGTGGAGTGCGAGAAGCTACATTGCGCGGCATGCTGAAGACGTCAGGAGATTGCGAAGCGGAAATGTTCTCGGCAAAAGGGGCATTTACCGTTGGCGGCCTGCTGAATGCAGGGCGGATCGAAGTCTATCTGCACGCCGGCTGTGAGGCAAAGGAAATAGGCGGAGAGTACATCGAGGTCAAAAAAGGCGGCAGCAGCACGCTCAACAAGCTGTTGAAGCACATTTTCAACAGCGCGACCATCCTCTCGGCAGAGACGATTGAAGGCGATGACATTTATTTGGAATATACACGGGCCAAGGTGGTTCGTGGCAAAAACGTCGCGATTGGACCGGGCTGCGAGATTGAACTGGTCGAGTCTGCGGAACAGTTTCGTCTCGATCCTGACTCCCGGGTCAAGCAGCATGTAAAGCGGTGAGGCAGACAGGTGGAAACGATGCAGCCGGACAAAAAACAAGCTGGGAGAGCTTGTTTTTTTGTTAGGGAGAAGAAGTGAATTTTTTGTTTGCCAGCGCATGCAAGTATTTACATGCATGCATTGCCAAGTTATAATGAGCGTGGAAATTACAGGAATGTAAGCAGTTGCTTGCATAGTTGGAGGTGCATTATGGATCACTCATTTTTAGATCAGGCATCTGGAGGGAGGGGAGAGGAGCAGGAGACGCGGGAGAGAATTTTGTCTGCCGCTCGTCAGTTGATGGCACAAAAAGGCTACAAGGGAGCGACGACTCGCAAAATTTCCGAGCTGGCCGGTGTCAATGAGGTAACGATTTTTCGCCACTTCAAAACAAAGGTGGCGATTTTGGAAGAGCTTCTCAAGGACATTCTCGACGTGCGAGAGCAACTGGAGAAAGGGCTTGAGGGCGAGTTCACCAACGTCAAGGAAATGCTTATTACGTATGCGAAGACGTATTACCACTTGCTGGTGGAGCGCAAGGAAATTTTAATGATTTGTCTTGTCGAGGCAGACAATCACCCGAAGGTTGTCAAGCTGTTCAGCAGCCTGCCGATGACGGCTGTGGATGTGCTGTGCGCAAAGCTCGCCGAGTTTCAGGAGCAGGGCCATCTGCCCAAATCTGATCCTTGCACACCAGCCTTGATGTTCATCTCGACATTTTTCTATGCGTTCATGGCCAAGTACCGCGTCGGCCTGGACGTTTCGATCATCAATGATGAGGAAAAGCTGTATGAGCATGCATCTGAGATTTTACTGGAAGGAATCAAACGGGCGTAATCATCCAAAATCGTGCGAAGGTACATAGGGGCGAAGGAAGTCATGAAGAGAAAATGGCTTGTAACTGTAATGATGATGGGATTGTTGACAACTACAGCATGCAGCGAGCAGCAGCCTGCCGCAGCTCCGCAAAAGGAAGTCAAGCATGTCGTCGTGGAAGCAGTCAAAAAGGAACAGGCGGAAACGGTGTCAGAATTGTCTGGAACGTTGGAGCCGCTGGAAGAGGCCGTCGTCTCCTTTGAGGTGGGCGGTCAGCTTGTGGAAATGACCAAAAACGAGGGAGACAAGGTCAAGGCGGGGGAAGTGCTGGCGCGGCTCAATGCACAGGATTATTCACTGCAGGTCGCTTCCTCGAATGCAACGGTTCAGCAGAACGCTGCCAATCTGAGCAAGATCAACAACGGAGCGCGGGAACAGGAGATCATCCAGGCGCGGCTGCAGGTCGAAAAGGCAACGGTCGCTCTGCAAAAAGTGCAGGATGATTTCAAACGGATCGAACAGCTTTATCAGCAAAAGGCGATTTCGCAAAGCGAGTTCGAGACGGCGCAGAACGGACTCACGCTTGCCCAAAAAGATTTGCAAAATGCGCAGCTGGCGTACTCGCTCGTGACCCAGGGGGCGCGTCAGGAAGACAGGGAGCTGAGCCAGGCCACCTACAACCAGGCTGTCATCGCCAAACAATTGGCGGCAAGCACCCTGGCAAAAACACAGCTCCGCTCTCCCATTAACGGAACCATTATCGCCAAGCTCACCTCTGCGGGCAATCTGGTCGGCTCCGGAACTCCTGTGTACAAAGTGGGCAATATCGACACGCTAAAAGTCGTGCTGCCCGTACCTGACCGCGAGATTTCCACCTGGAAGGCAGGCGAGACGGTTTCGCTCGATCTGTACGGAAAGAAACGAGAAGGCAAGGTCACGAAAATATACCCTGCCACCAACGAGAGCACCGGAACGATCGGGGTGGAAGTGCAGGTGGCAAACGCTGCCCATGACTGGTTTGCCGGGCAAGTCGTCAAGGCGATCAAGACAGTCAAAGGGCAGGTTGGCGTCTATGTCCCGGTCGAGGCGGTTATCAGCAGAGGCAAAGACGATGCCCATGTGTTCGTCGATGCAGGTGGAACGGCACTGAAAACAAAAGTGGAAATCGGGCAAATTTCCCATGACAAACTGGAAATCAAAAGCGGGCTGAAAGAGGGGGACCGACTGATCGTCAAGGGCGTCGACCGTTTGTTTGACGGCGATCCGATTGAGGTGGCAGGAGGGAACCAGCCGTGATTAGGTACATCGTCAAGAAGCGCAAAATCACTCTGCTGTTTTTTGTCATGGTCGTGCTGGTCGGCTTCCTCAGCTTTTTCCAGCTACCGAAGCAGGAGTCACCTGACATCATCGTCAACGTGGCGACTGTAACGACCATTTATCCGGGGGCGTCGCCAGAGAAGGTCGAGCAGACGGTGACGAAGAAGCTGGAGGAAAAAATTAACGAGCTGCAAGGATTGAGTTATATTTCCTCCACTTCTTCGCTTGGCGTTTCCTCCATTATCGTGGAAGCGAAAAGCGACGTGGACCCGAAGCAAAAGTGGGATGAACTGCGCAAAAAGGTCAAAGACGCAGAAGCCGAGCTTCCGGCAGACGCAAAGCAGCCGATTATCAACGACGACCTGAACCGCACGTTTGTCCAGACGTTTGCGGTTACGGCAGATTCGCGGGAGCAACTGTACAGCATGCGCGACATGCTGAAATCGTGGAAAGAGCAGTTGCGCACGATTCCAGGCGTAGCGGACGTCCAGGTAGAAGGCTTGCCCAAGCAGGAAGTCCACATCGAGGTGGATACGCAAAAGCTGAGCCAATACGGCATTACGTGGAGCCAGGTCATGATGGCCGTCAAACGGGAAAATGAAAAAACCCCGTTGGGCGATTTGACGACTGACAAGCGCACTTATCAATTGAAGTTGGCGGAAAACACGAATGTGGAAGAGTTGAACAACGTATTGGTCTCCCGCACACAGGAAGGCTTTCCGATCTATTTGAAGGACATCGGACAGGTGAAGCTGACGACGGAGACAGTCAAAGCAACCTCCTATTACAACGGCAAGCCTTCGGTCTCGGTCAGCATCAATGCGGAGACAGGAAGCGACGTGCCATCGCTGCAAAAGCGCGTGGACGAAATGATGCTGACACTGGACAAATCGCTGCCAGCCTGGGCGGAAAGACATTCGATCTACAGTCAGAACGAGCGCGTGGATGAGCTGTTCAGCGATCTTACCCGGGAAATGATTATCGCCGTCATCGCTGTTTTGCTCGTTTGCACACTGGGCTTGAACCTGATTACCGCGTTTGTCGTGGCGCTCGCGATCCCAATATCGCTCGCGATGGGACTTTTGTTTTTGCCGTCGCTTGGCATCACGATGAACATGATCTCGATTGTCTCGCTGATTATCGTGCTGGGGATTTTGGTCGATGACGCCGTGGTGGTGAATGACAACATCGAGCGGCGCTTGTCCGTGCTGGGCGAGAAGCCGTTGGCCGCAGCAGTCAACGGCGCCAGGGAAGTGTCCATTTCGATTGTGACTGCGACGTTGGCAACGATTGCCTCGTTTGCCCCGTTGATGTTTTTGAACGGAAACGCTGGCCAGTTCATTCGGCCTGTCCCGGCGATCATTTCGTTGACGATGCTCGCCTCCATGATTATGTCGCTGACGATCATTCCGATCTTCCGGCAATGGTATGAGCAGCGGCGCAAAGCAGGTGTGGAAGGGTACCGCAAGCCTGCGGGTCTTTTGGGCAAACAACTGACGCAGTTGACGAGCTGGTACGCAGGCAGGCTGATGCCGAAAATTCTCAAGCGTCCGCTGTTGGCCGGGATGATTGGCGTTTTGATCGGGACAGCCGCTTACGGCTTGATTCCGCTCACCCCTGTGCAATTGTTCCCGAACGATGACCGTCCGCAGTTTCTCGTCGATATTCGCGTCCCGGTCGGAAGCAGTCTGGAGGAAACAGATCGGGTCGTGCGCGGCGTGTCCGACTGGATCATGCAGCAGCATGGAATCGAGTCGGTCGCTTCCTACGCCGGGGGCAGCGCGCCGAAGATGTTTGGCGGCGACACCGCGGCAGGAAGCGGCATCACTGTCGGGCAGCTCGTGGTGCGTTTTCATGAAAAGGAAACGAAGATCGAAAACATGCTGGAGCCATGGACGGAAGAATTTAAAAAAATGTACCCGGAAGCGACCATTTTGCCAAAGCAACTGGAGGCAGGACCGCCTGTCGGCAAGCCGGTTGTGATCCGCGTGTACGGGGAAGACATCGAGACGCTCCGCTCGCTTGCCGCGCAAATCAAAGACAAGGTTGCGGGGGTTGCAGGCACTTACGACGTACAGGATGATTTCGGTGTAGAGCGGTATACGCTTGAATTTGTCGTCAACAAAGAGCTGATGGAGCAAAAGCTGGTCAACTATACGGATCTGTCAACGACACTTCGGCTGGTCAGCGAAGGCATCACTGTCAGCGAGTTCGATACAGGCGACGAGTTGATCGACATGAAACTGTTCCTGCAAAAAGGCGAAGAAGACCCTGCGCTGTTGTTCCAGCGTCTGAGCATTGCCAATGCCCGCGGCGAGCTGATTCCGCTGTCGCAACTGGCGGAAGTAAAGCCGACTTTCAGCACGCAGGCGATTCCGCATCGCGATTTGTCGCGGAGCGTCACGATCTCGGCTGACGTCAAAAACCGCACGGCAACAGAAGTGATGGAGGAAATCAAGCCGATGCTCGACAGCATGGCTTTGCCTGACGGATACCGCATTGATATTGGCGGGGAGACGTCGGAGCAGACGGATATTTTTATCGACATGGGCAAACTGTCCATTCTCGTCGTGTTCCTGATTCTGATTTTGATCGCGATGCAATTTTACTCGCTGTCCATTCCGGTGCTGGTCATGAGTACTGTCTACTTGGCGGTAGCGGGCAGTCTGATCGGGCTGTTCGTGACGCAGACGCCGCTTGGCTTCATGACGATGATGGGCGTCATCTCTTTGTCCGGGATCGTCGTGCGCAACGGCATTGTGTTCATCGAGTTCATCGAAGAAGCGCGGCACGCCGGGGCAGAGTTGAAACAGGCTGTCATTTCGGCAGGGGAGGCGCGGCTCAGACCGATTTTGCTGACCTCGTTTACGGCAGTAGCAGGTCTGATGCCACTTGCCATCTCAGGCGATGTCCTGTTCAAGCCGCTCGCTGTCACGATCATTTTCGGCTTGCTGTTCTCGACGCTGTTGACGCTGATTGTCGTGCCGTCCTTCTACACGGTGCTCGCCCAGCGCAAGCTGAAAAAGCAAGCGGAAAAAGCGGCAAAACGTCCGGATTTGTACGGACCGGAGGCAGAAATGCTGTAAGGAAAACCAGCGGCGGCAGTCTCTCGCGCCTTTTGCGAGGGGCATGCCGCTGCTTCGTTTTGCTTGCGACAAGAAACACATTCAGACGTATGATATGATAGTACCAACGATACTGTACTCATAGAAAACAGAGAGAGAACGCAAAACAGGAAGGGAGTGTCCAGGATGCAACAGCCCCAGCTTTTACATGAAGAAAAGGTATTTAAAGACCCTGTTCACCGCTACGTCCACGTGCGGGACAAATTCATTTGGGACTTAATCAACTCGCCGGAATTTCAACGTCTGCGCCGGGTCAAGCAACTGGGCACCAGCTTTTTTACCTTTCACGGTGGAGAGCACAGCCGTTTTAACCATTCGCTTGGCGTGTACGAGCTGATGCGGAGAATTTTGGAGACGTTTGAAGGCCGGATTCAACTGACGTATGAGGAAAAGCTGTTGTGTCTGTGCGCAGCCCTGCTCCACGATGTCGGGCATGGGCCGTTTTCCCATTCGTTTGAAAAGGTGTTCAAATACCATCACGAGGATTGGACGCGGGCGATCTTGCTGGGAGATACGCAGATCAACCGGATTTTGCGCCGTTTTGATGAAGAGTTCCCGAAAAAGCTGGCGGAAGTCATCAACAAAACATACGACAACAAGCTGATCGTCAGCCTGATCTCCAGTCAACTGGACGCGGATCGGATGGATTACTTGCTGCGGGACGCCTACTACACAGGTGTCAACTACGGCAATTTCGAGATCGAGCGCATTTTGCGCGTCATGCGGCCGCAGGAGGATGGCATCGTCTTCAAGTTCAGCGGAATGCACGCGGTCGAGGACTACATCATGTCGCGCTACCAAATGTACTGGCAAGTTTATTTCCACCCGGTGACGCGCAGCGCGGAAGTTGTTCTTTGCAAAATTTTCCAGAGGGCCAAGTGGCTGTTTGCGAACGGCTACCCCTTTTCCCAGGAGCCGGTCATGCTGCTTCCTTTTTTGCAGGAAAAAGTGGAGCTGGCGGATTACTTGGCGCTGGATGAATCGGCTATTCTGTTCTACATGCAGCTTTGGCGCAAGGAAGACGACCCGATTTTGAAAGATTTATGTGCCCGTTTCCTGGACAGGAATCTCTTCAAGTACGTCGAATATAATCCAAGAGATTTTCGCTTGTTAGCTGAACTGAAAGAGCAGTTCCAACAGGCAGGCATCGACCCGATGTATTATTTGGAGGTAGACACGACCTCCGATCTTCCGTATGATTTTTACCGTGCCGGAGAAGAAGAGGAGCGGATTCCGATCATGCTCCAGATGCCTTCCGGCGAGCTGGTAGAACTGTCGCAGAAGTCTGAGATTGTACAGGCCATTAGCGGAAAGCGGCGATTTGACTACAAATTGTACTTTCCATTGGATAAAGTCATGGCTTTGCCGGGGGATCTCTCCCGAAAGATTCGAGAACGTCTGGGAGTGATGGAGGATGCTTAGTCGTCACGCCAAGATCATTCGTCTGATCGAAATTGTCGGCGAAGTGAGCGGGCGAAAAAAATTGCAGAAAATGGTGTACATAGGAAAGCATCTGGAGATGGATTTCGATGAGCGCTTCGAGTTTCACATGTACGGCCCGTATTCCGAGGAACTGACGCTCCGGGTGGACGAGCTGTGCAACATGGGCCTCATTGACGAGCAGGTGGAGAGCAAAGGCGCCATTCACATGTACCGCTATTCTCTGAACGAAACGGGACGCGACTTCCTCCGTTTTCACGAAGTGGACTTCGGGCTGGGAGAGCGGGCCATTGTGCGAATGAACGAGGAAAACTCCCGCTTTCTTGAACTGGTATCCACCATCCTGTACTTCAACCATTTGCCCTACGAAGAAATGAAGGGCAAAATTTTTACTTTTAAGAGCAAGCAGCGCTACACCGAGGAAGAAATCCGGAAAGGTCAGGCGTTTATTGCGGAATTGCGGTCATTGATGCAAGGCGGCGGTACGAAACCGATGTAGCCGATTTTGAGTACGGCGTACGGAACACTTGCTACAGTTGTGGTACGTCATTTTTTTGTCATTTTCAACAGAATAAGCTTTCTCTTGCAGTCGACCACATCGCGGGTCGGCTTTTTTTGTCTCAGGGCGGCGCTGCATAATACGAGCATCGTTCTTTGACAATAGCATAGCGATCATTTTTGTGCTGATTCAGGAGGATCAAGGGAGGAAGGAAGATGAAAGGAAGCAGGTACTTGTGGCGGTGGAGTTTGCTGGTCGGCGTTTTGGTGCTTGCCGCGCTGGCCTGGCTGGCTGTTGCCAGTGCACAGGAGACGAGAATTGTTTACGTTTACAGCGAAAACTGCAGGTATTGCACGACGTTTACCCCCACATTCGAAAAAGTGATGGCGGACTACCCCGACTGGCGAGTAGAAAAGCTGGATGTCAATCAACAGGCAGATTTGGATAAAGCGACAGAAATGGGGGCTACCGCAACTCCGACTGTATTTTTGCTCAAAGATGGGGAAGTGATCGACAAGCTGGAAGGCGACGTGCCGGAGAGGGCATTTCGGGAATATTTGGAGAGGAATTTGAAAAAGGAGGATATGGAAAGCGAAGCTTAGCTGCTTGCATGGTTGATTATGCAGGTGGACTTGGGGGTGAAGGAGGCAGAGGTATTGTCCAAACTGCGGTTTTTCTTACTAGCGATTCCACCTGTGCAATATATATCCAGGTTGAAAAAGATGGTAGAATCAGGTAAGGGGGGATGTTCAATGCTGAAAAGAAAATGGGTGTCTTGCCTGTTTGCAAGTGTACTCACGTTAACGAGTGTGACGGGCGGCGTCTTTGAAAATACTGTGCAAGCTGCTGCGATAAATAAAGACTATGAATCACACGCTGCCAAAGCAGCGATTGACTTCGGCATACAGAAAGGCTATTTGTGGCTCAGTGGCGGCAAGTTCTATCCCAATAACCAAATTACGCAAGGTCAATTTGTGGCCAGCCTGGTTGCCATCCGCGGTGTAAAGGAAACGGCAGCAGTACCGCAACTACCTGCAGGGCATTGGGCTAAATATAGCTATGAACGGGCTTTAAAAGCAGGCATACTGGACAATGTAAAAATTGATCCGAATAAGCTGCTTACGAAAGAAGAAGCGGCAATGCTGGTGTTCAACGCGTGGAAGCCTTTCCGGGGAGAGAAAGACCCGAATCTTTCCAATACAGGTGCTTTGATTACCTGGGGGTGGATGAAGGCTGCTCCTAGTGGGCAACCGAAATTTCGTGAGGATTTGCCTGTAACGCGGGGGGATGCGGCGGAAATCTTCCGTTATCTTTGGACTGATAAATGGCAGCTCGAAAAGGGCGCAAAATATGCAAATGAGTTTCATAACAGCTTGAAAATTGTAAATGGAAAGATCGTGGGCAAGGTACCAAAGGGTGACAGAAACTTCACGATCATTGCAACTTTCGTCACGAAACAAAATGGAAGAGAAGGTTTTGTGAATAATCAATCGTTTAGTGTCCCGTTAAGCAATGTGAACAGTTTAGCTTTTTTTGTAATCAACAGTAACGATTCGACAGATGCAAGTTCTTTCAGATATACCAAGTTTCCAAGCCTAGAAAGAATTAACATGAATCAAAAATTTTATACACCGCGAGGCGAGGAATGATGCAAATATACTCGATGAAGCACAGGAAATTATTTTTTTCTGTGCTTATTTTGTTCCTTCTTAATGGGATTATTACTGTTCATCCGAATTATGCTGCAGCTGCCCCGAACCTCCATGGCATTACTGTTGCTACCGTTGATTCAAATAAAGAACTCGCTCCTAAAGGTAAGTTCGATATTATTCAAATTACGCGCATTGGTGGGAGTCTAGGGGCAACTATTTCACAAATTGAAGTGGATGGTAACATTGACGGGATGAGAGTTTTAGGATTTGCGGATACAGATACCAAAGCCGATAGAGGATGGTATTTTGTTGATAATAGTGAAGCTGCGTACTGGATCGCTCGTTTTGGCGGAAACCCGAACTACATTCTCGGTGGATCTGCCAACGTCTACAGTAAGACAGTTTCTAATAAGACAACTTTTAACGAATACCAAGCCTACAACCTCGCCGAACTAGCAACCGCCTCAGGCGGCGCGGGCTATACGAAAGGAGACAACCTTGTACCAAACGGTTCAGGCGGCTACATCTCAGTCGGCCACTTCCGCACAACACCACAGCCAACAGGTGCAGTAACCACCGACAAAACAAAATACAACGTCAACGAAACAGTGACGATCAGTGCAAATGCCACGGACTATTCTTACTATGACCGCGGCATTTTTGTTTGGTCGTTAAGCGTCATCAATAAAACGACAGGCCGCGGCTATAAAAGCTTCCTGACCAACCAAGATTTCCGCGACCCAAGCGGCACCGTTCCTACCGTAAATGAAACGAGCAATCCGCCTGGATACACCTGGACCTACAAAAACACTGAGTATAAGCCGACGGAGCCAGGGGTGTACGAAGTATCTTTGACGATTACCGATTTGCACCACCGGAGCCGTCAAGGTTCGAGTAGTATAAGCGTTTCTACCCCGTATATAGCTCAATTTACCGTGGGAGAAGTAACACCCGGCCCGGAAGCCCCCGATCCAGAAGAACCTGACCCAACCCCATCCTGCTCCATAGAAACCACGAAAACCAAAATGGATATTCAGGTCGTGGGCGACAAAGACATAAAAAATTACACGGCTGTTTCCAGCGGTGGTTCGGATGTCGTTGTCGAGAAAAATGCAGAGATCACCGTTTTTGCAAAGAAAAACGGCACATTCACGCTGAATGGTTCACCAATGGCTACGGGTTCCGGAGGCAACAAAAAGGTCGGAATAGGCAGTATAGGCTCATCTGGACGAGTAAAGGTAGTGTACAGAAGCGATGACGGAACCGAATGCTGGGAAAAATACTTTCGCGTGGAAGCCAAAGACGGCGAAGATAAATGCCCCATCATTACGCTAAACAATTCTGTCATCCGTAATGGGGAAACAATTGAAATTTTACCGATAGACAAGCTGTACTTCAAAGCGACGTACAAGGATAAGTACGGAGAAACTGGCCCAGCCGAGATTAAGTGGGACGTTACACAACCAAATGGCAGCGTCGTCACATTGCCTGGCCAATACGACGATAAAGACAGATGGCGGACGTACAACTCTGACAAATTAAATCTGCCATCCCCACCTGAACTCGTTTTGGAAAAAGGAAAAACATACAAACTCAAGTTAAACTACTCTTCCTCGCTATGGGAGGGTAGGCCGGAATGCGACTTCGAAATAACCATCGTCGTAAAAGACGCATCCTGCTCCATTGCTGAGCTTCGAAAAGTCGTGTTTTTTGTCCATGGACAATATCCGAATCCTTTTTCACCCGAAGGAGATTCGCTGAATAGTTCTTCCAATGGTCCGAGCACACTGCCTCAACCAGTCTACATGAGGTATTTCACTGATGCAGGAGATTACTACGAGACAAACATAGGCTTCTCCACGAAGCTCTCCGGCAGATGGTACTTGAACAGGAATGGACAAAAGCTCCCTTTAACCGATGGGGTAGTGCCGGCCAACCAAAAGTTCGATCTCAAACTACCGAACGATGTGGACGTTGGTGATACCATTCTCATCTCGTTTGAATCCGAGAATGGATGTGTCGGCGAATTGACGTTTACCATTGTATCGGACCGCAAATGCCCGGATATTCTCGTATCGGTTGAAACGAAATTAAACTCCGAAAAGTGGAGCAAGAATGTAAAACGCGGAGAAACCATCGAACTGGCAGCAGATGAACTGCAAGGGGATTACTGGTTCAGGATGTTTTTGAGCCAGGACAGCTCGTACATGGTGAAATGGTTCGATCCAAACACAGGAATGTGGGAAAGAAAACGGGACGGTAAGTATTTGTATAGTTCATCAGGTAATAAAGATGAAGACCATTGGCTCCTGTTTCCGACAGGTAATGATGGCCTACTTTTGGATGGACTCTACCAAATAGAATTCTCCTCGTATGAAGACGAGAATTGTCACGGCTTCTTTTTCGTGAAAATTGGCGAAGGTAGCCCTGGTCCAGACCCAGATGGAGAGAACCTTTTGATCGTCAAGAACAGCTTCGACATTGACCCAGGCCATCCGCAAGCTCCAGGAACGGAAGCGACGATTACTTTCAACGTGAAAAACGCTGGCAAGTTGACGCACGACACCAAACTGGCGGTGAGATGGGAAAGCTCCGAAAAAGAAACAATCCTCGATGTAAATGACTTTAAACCAGGTGAGGTTCGGAAAATCACTGTCCCAACCAAATATCCGCAAAAGACAGAGGACTTCATTGCCAATATCAATCCGTCCAAAAACAAGCCGGATAACGAAACAATATGGCCTGACAACCGCGCAGAGTGGCCTGTCAAGATCGTTGGCGGAAACATCCCGCAGCCTCCCGGAGGTGGAGAGAACTATGACGGCGGCGAAATTGCTCTGGAGATATTTGACAGTGAAAATCGCCAGTTGCAAAAGCTTCCGGTACAAGCAGACGGCGTATGGGAGCGTGAGCCGGCGAAAATTCGCGTCGTGATCGATCAGGCGAAAATTAACGAAGGCTTTCAAAAGACACAACAGCAGATCAATCAAAAAATTACGGAATACAAGCAGCAACTGGAACAGTCCGTCAGCGGAGAGGATGTCAGGAACATTACCGTGACAGCAAGTCCCGGCTGGATTGCGGACGCAAAAAGCCTTGCAGTCTACACCCCGGCTCTTCTGGATTTGCAAGTGACTGGCCCAGGAATTCCCCAGCAATGGCAGGTAGCCAGCACGTCAATGGGTGGGGAATTTGTGTATACAGGCACGCACGTTCCTACCCAGACAACGTGGAGGCAGGTGCTGCAAAATCAGCCATACAAAGCGCAAATCAACGGCTTTGTCATTGCGATGGACTACAAGATTGATTTTACGCTGACCTACGACGTGTGTTCCAAAGGCGAAGAGGACGAGGAGACGTGCGAGACACAAACTGCCGCCAGGTCGATGACAGGACGCTATACGATTACGGTAAAAGGGAGCGAGCGCACTTTTGCGGTGTTTGAGCCGAATGCGACAAGCTCTATTCAGCATACGCCGGAATGGCTGGAATACCATTCGCGGGACCGCTACAAGGACAGTGCGCCCAACGATTTTTACGCGGGCGAACGGATTTTGCCTCGTGTGGAGCTGCAGGATCGTCATCGCCACCCGGTCAGCGGCCAGTTTCCGCTGATTGTCTCAGCAAAAGCATGGATCTTTGAGACGGGGCGCAGACAGACGTCTTTGCAATCATTGCTTCCGTTACGAGCATTTTCAAACGAGCGTTGGGGTGGACATTCCTATGCTGCCTCCAAGCTGGGGACGCGCGAGGCGGGAGTGGATACACTATTGATGGGAGACAAGCAGTACGGCTTTGAAAAGGGCGGTTCCTATGCCGTGTATTATCAGGTGCAGTTTCGGTTTGGGGTGGACAAAGGCTTTCCTTATTTGAACAAGACGTCTGGACAGGGGCATGAACAGGCGGATTATCGGGTGCCTTTCCGGATTATCGCCAATGCCTGGGAGCGGCAAGGAATACGCAACCATACAACGCAATAAATATATTTGCACCCCTCATCTGTCTTTTTTTACTGTTTTAGGTAGAAAGAGGATGAGGGGGGCTTTATAATGAAAACGACCAGGCGTCTGTCTTTGTTGCTTGTGTTGCTTGCGCTTTGCTGGGTGAATGCTGTTGGCACCGGATGGGCCAAAGAGCGAGAGCTTTTCGTTGAGGATGCATGGGCTTGGGTAGAGGAGGGCGAGGTGCGCATTCAGGCGCAGCTGTCCACGAAGCCTGAGCGGATCGAACTGGAGATTGCTCAGGAGGGTGAAAGCAAAAGCCGCGTCTTTCGCAACGATTCACGCCTATCCGCTGCTGTCCGGCCTGCGGGCGACAGCCCATTGCTGATAAGCCTGCGTGAGCCGGATGAAGACGAGCCACTGGTAAGCTGGCAGCTTGATTTGGCAGATGGAGATATGTCTTACGTGGAAAAGCTGGAGGTAAAGAAGGCGGACTGGGACAGACGTGCAGAGGATAAAGCGGATAAGCTGGCATTAACCACGCTTTTCGGACAAGGAAAAGAGCTGGCGAATAGCGAGGCAAGTGAGCCTGACACAGACGAGCCAGACGCAAGCGATGCCGAGAAGACGCTGGACGAGCTGGCGCAGGAGTTCTACACAGACCTTGCAGCCAGCGGCAAGCCGGAAGAAATCGAGCTGCGCAGCAGAGAGGTTATTTTTGAACTGGAGCCTAACGATACGATTGGAAAAGCCGACTGGCTGTTTGACGCAAAAGATGCCAGAGGAAAGATCCGGACGGCTGGCGACGTGGATTATTGGAAGGTCAAAGGGGCAAAGCATGGACAGATGAATGTTTCCCTGCGCGAGATTCCGTACGGTCAGAACTACGACTTATACGTGTTGGATGAAGAGGAAAAAGAGCTTGGCCGTTCTGAACGTCCGGGAACGGACGATGAGGCTGTGGAAGGCATCGGCCTGGAAAAAGAAAAATGGTATTACATCGTGGTAAAAGGGTACAAGGAGTCTCATCATAAAGACTTCTACTACCGCCTGCGGGTTGATTTTCTGGCTGACCAGGCGGAGGCAAAAAGCGATGCGTACGAGCCGAATGACACGCCACAGGAGGCGCATGAGCTGCCATCCGATTATTCCGCGTCCCTTACCGGGAATCTCCACACGAAAACGGACGTCGATTACTACCGCTATTCGTTTTCGCTGACATCGACTTTCACAATCGATCTAAAAGACATTCCTGCGGGGATGGACATGGACCTGTATGTGCAAGATGAAAAAGGCAAGGTATTGGCCAAATCAGAAAAACCGAAAAACGCCAACGAGCAAATCGTTCTGAACGTCAATCCCGGAAGCTACATCGTAAAAGTAATGGCCAGCAAGCGGTCCGGTTTTACGCCCAATTCCTACAAGCTGGACATTACTGCGAAGACGATTCCCGTCATCCTGATTCCGGGGATAGGCGGCTCCCGCCTGATCGCAGAGGAAAACGGCAAAACCACCGAAATATGGCTCGGCCTCGGCGACAGCCTGATCGGAATCAATGACCCGAAGCATCGGCGTTTGCTCTCTCTTGTGCCGACGAAGCCGAACAGCGTCGAGGTCCGTCCAAGGGAAGCAGGCGTCTCCATTTACCCGGAACCTGACAACGAAGGGTTCAGCGCAATCGAATATCTCTCGTACTCCCCGCTCGATCCTGTCCGCAACTTGACGGAGCAGTATTACAGCATGGTGAAGGAACTGGAGAGGATCGGCTACAAAAAGCACCGCACTCTTTTCGCCATGCCGTATGACTGGCGATACAGCAATACGAAAAATGCAGCTGAACTGAAGAAAAAAATTGATCTCGCCCTGGAGCGGTCAGGGGCAAGGCAGGTTCATTTGGTCGCGCACAGCATGGGAGGCTTGCTGACGAGGGAGACGCTGCTTGCAAACGTCTCGTATCAGGCGAAAATTAATCGCATCATCTATATGGGCACGCCGTTTCTCGGTTCCCCGCGTGCGTACCAGGCGATCAAGTACGGGTATGATTTCTCCATTCCCTGGATGGATGAGGGTACGGGAAAAATCATTTCGGAATACGCTCCGGCTGTGTACGAGCTGCTGCCGTCGAAAAAGTATTTCGAAACGGCAGGCTTTCTGAGAAAAAACCGCAACGACCCTTACAGCTACACCGAATTTTTGCAGGACAAAAAAATCAAGCTGGACTACGCTCCACTGGTCAAGCAGGGCGGCTCGCTGCATGAAAAGTGGGAAAAAAAGACGATCAATGTGCCGCAGTATTCCATTATTGGCACAGGCCAACCGACTTTTTTAGGCTACTTTTTCGACGCGTACCACAACGAATGGATGCCTTATTACGACAAGGGACTGGGAGATGGAACCGTCCCCTACATCAGCGCCAACTACGCCCAGAAAGACATAAAGAAACGGTACTATGTAGTAGGGGAGCATGCCAAGCTGCCTACCATCCCGGCAGTCATGAAGCAAGTGACGCAGCTGCTAAAAGGAATCGAGGAAACTCAGCCAGGGCTGCGAAATCAAGCCCCAGGCAAGAGTGCCGAGTATTTGTACTACATTATTTCCAGGGAGGACGGAGCTTTTCCTGAGATTACCTTCCGCAAAAACGGTAAATCTATCACCCTTTCTGCCAAGGAAAAGGGAGTATGGGAAGATCTCGCTATCGAATACCACGGCAATGTTGTCGTCATCCATGTGCTGGATCGTGAAGAACTGGAGTTTGAGACATCGCCAGCGCGGTTGGATGAAAACGCGCCGAAGTTTTTCATCAAACGTTTTTCGTCGGAAGATTCACAATACGATAACGGAAACAAAAGGCGCTAAATCGGACAAGCAGCCAAAATCGACAAGCGGCAGCATCGCGTTGGGAGCGGCCGACCGATAGAAAGGATTTGGAAAAATGGACAATTTGTTTGTCTGGCTGTTTCTCGGCCCGTTTATGTATTCAATTGAATTGGGTGGCCCAATTATCGGGCTGATTGTGACAGGCTACATGCGGGCGGTTTTTGGGTTTCGCGGTTGGCCGACGTTTGGTGCAGCGTTTCTCACCAGCTTTTTGTACTACTTGGTAGCTGTTCCCTCCAGCACGATGCTGGGCGCGCTGATAATTATCAAAGCGGCGATGGCGGTTCATACTGCACTGCTTTTGACCCTAATCATGTGGGTATTTGACAAGATCATGAAGCGCTACCGGAAAAAGCAGACGGAGAGCAACGAACCGCGTGAACCATAAACGGTCTGAATGAACCGCCCGAACTGTGAACCGCCCAAAAAAATAAACGGGAAATAACCGGGCACATGGGCACTCATAATCTTTTTTCAACATATTCCCTTAAACAATAAGAAAAGTTTGCAGCGTGGTAGTGCTATCTAAAAAGTCATGGACACCCTACTTTCACACAGATGAGCTTCAAAACTAGCAAAAAAATTTTTAATAGGAGTTTTCAACTTTATGCTGGGTATGGTAATATTTTACTGTAAAGAAAATGAATTCTTTGAAGGGTGTTGTTTATGAAAAAGTTTATTTTAGGAACAATTGCAACAACTCTCTCTCTGGCCTCTCTAGCTTTCACATCAAACGTAATGGCGTCGCCAAATGCAGCATCACCTGAAAAAGTTGATGAACGGCAAACATTAACTGAGCAAGACAGGGGTGCTCAGATTAACAGACCTGATTCTATTAACGGCATAAAAGATAAAGGCATGCAAAGAGCTACTAAAAAACCGGTCAATGATTTTACAATTGCAGCCGATACTCAGCATACTATTGATTTTGATATTCCTAAAGGATACGGCTGGGTCAAAGTTTATGTACAAAACACAGGAAAAGCAGATATCAATGTCGTAGTTATCAATAACGTGACAGGGGAAGAAATGCTGAGTGGAGTAGCAAAACCTGGTAAATCTTTTTCGAAAATAAGCTCCTCACCTTGGGGAGCCGATGAACACTCCATTTCACTTACATCAGTTGAAAACATGAGTGGATCTGTGTCCGTAAAACTCGCTCAAAAAAAGAGTGAGTTACAGTAGCTAACCGCTATTTTAAAAAGCATTTTCACGAATGGTAAACATAGCTACATTTTAAATTTTCGCCCCAACAGGATACCTGCGTTGATCGATCAGGACGCGTCGATGATCCGCGGAAAAGCCAGATGCTCACCCGTGTTACATGGGCAAATTGCGTCGCTGCTGGAATCCGGGTAGAATAAAGACAGGAGAATCTGTGTCTGGAGGGCGTGTGAATGGATATTTTCGACAGCAAAAAAGGCGGCTTTACGATCATGAGCGGCAAAACCAATGTGCATGGCGGGTTTGGTCAAGGGGTGCTCGACTTGAGTGCGGTTTCGTCGGTCATCATCGACGGCGATGAGGCATACATCGATATGGGCGCTCTGCATGCGAAAAGCTCGGTTGAAAAAGGGATCAAATGGACGACCAACAAGGAGGAAGTTCCGAACGGCAAGCCTTATTGGCTCATTTGGGTGACGGTTGATCGCAACGAAAATGGTCCTTTCTATGCTGGTGCGACTGCGTGCTATATGGAGATTGATCGGGAAGCGCGCCGCGGATACAAGATTTTGGCAGACCATGTGAACCGGATGGACTACTCCATGAAGCGCCGGATCATGCTTGATGAGCTGGGGGAAAAGGAAAAAGCGGCGCTGAAAAAATTGTTAATCGACAACAATGCCGCCATGTTTGAGAATTCCTCGGAGGAATTAAAGCAAGCTTTAGCCTGAAGCGAAAAATCGTGAACGGTATGTGAACAAATTGTGAAATCAATTGTTACCAGAATTGAAGTCAGGTAAACTTATTTCTATATCTGTGTACATGTACACTAGGTCAACAAACAGGGAAAGAGCCGTCACTCTTTCCCTGTTTGTGTTTATATAGCTGTTCTTTGAAATGATGGATTTGCCCATGAACATCAGGTTTTTTTTACAGGTCATGCTTTGTGCCGAACGCGGAACACTAATGAGGCTAAAACCAAACTGTCTGACGGAAGGGGCGGTACGAATGAGTGAAAATCCGCGTGAGCTGGAGCAGTCCCATGACCATTTTGTGAAGTACGGCGGAGTCCATTTCCGTTCGCATGTGTCACCTGTTGAGATCAACAACTTCGTCCGGAAGCTCCCGGCGGGCAAACGGGAAAGCTTGTTTGAAGTAATGGATCAGCTCGAAAAAGCCGGGATGATTACCGTCGTCAATGACCACGTTTTCGCAGATGGAGATGGTGTGGTAGGCGGCGGAGACAACCAGTCGTTGACATGAATGAAAAAGGCCACCAGTAGACTTTGGTTGACCTAATCATACGAAAGGGGCAGTCTCAACAGTCGATATGTCGACTTCGAGTCGCCCCTTTTGTCTGCGAGAAACGTTGATACAGCTATCATTCCGCAGGCTTCCACCAACTGCCCATCCGTTGCCAGAACGTGGATGAATCAGGCGGGGTAAGCGGTGTAGGCTCCTGGTTCGCCGGGATATGATCGGTACAGTAGTCTTGCGGTTCTGTTCCGCTGGCGAAATAAAACAACTGGGGATTCGGGCAGTGCTCGGTCGCGAGTTTTCCCGATGCCGGATCAATGTAGACGGACACTACGCCTGCCGGCATTTCGAAGAGGGCGGGTGGCTGTCCTTTGAGCGCGCTTTCCATGAAGCTTGCCCAGATTTTTTTGGAAAAATTGCCTTCCTTGACATCGTCCACTTTTTGATTTTTGTCGTATCCGACCCATACTGTCGCTACCAGTTGCGGCGTGAAGCCGCTCAGCCAGGCATCGTAGTCGGTAGAGCCGGTTTTCCCGGCCACAGGCCGATTCAATTCGTTTGCGACCCGATACCCGGTTCCGCCGCGTTCAAATACGCTTTGCATCATATTGACCAAAAGAGCAGAAGCGACGGGATCGGCGACGCGGGTTTTTTGCGTCTTTTCTTGCACCAAAATGTTTCCTTCGCTGTCTTCAATCGACGTAATCGCGATGGGCTGAACAGCTTCTCCCGTGTTGACGATTGCGGCGTAGGCTGTATTCAGTTCCAGCGGGGAGACAGGTGATGTTCCCAGCGCCAGCGAGGGGACGGCTTGCAAGGGGCTGGTAATGCCCAGTGCTTTTGCTTGCTCGACCACTTTTTGCGGACTGAGAAAATCAATGGTTTTCACCGCGTAAATGTTGTCGGAAGTTTTGATGGCTTCGCGCATGTTAATCATCGCGTTTGCATACCGTCCGCCGAAATTGCTTGGAATGTACTGCTTGTTATTGTCGTAGGTGAACACGGTTGGTTCGCTTTTCATCATCGTGAGCGGCGTGTAGCCGTTTTGCAAGGCGGCCAGGTACATGATCGGCTTAAAGGAAGAACCGGGCTGACGTTTCCCGAGCACCCGGTTGTACTGGCTCGTTTTGTAATCGCGCCCGCCGACCATCGCCTTGATGTGCCCGGTCGCAGGGTCCATGGCAATCAATGCTGCCTGCAAGTTTGGATTGTCTTTTGGCAAAGTCGAAGCGACGATTTCCTCAGCCTTCTTCTGCATGACCGGGTCGAGGGTCGTATGGATTTTCAGGCCGCCGTGGATGAATTTTTCCTCATCAATGCCGTACTTGTTTTTCACCAGATTGGCAATGTAATCACGAAAATAGGGGGCCTGCTCAGTGACATTTTCCGCTGTGCGGTCTTTCAGCTTGATGGGCTCCGCATAAGCTTGCTCGACTTCCTTGGCCGTGAGCATTCCTTCGCGCTCCATCGCTTCGAGAATGAGCTTTTGCCGCGATTTTGCCCGCTCAAAATCAACAAAAGGAGAATAATAAGTAGGGCCTTTTGGAATGCCTGCGAGCATCGCACTTTCCGCTACGGACAAGTCTTTGGCATCTTTGCCGAAATACGTCTGCGCTGCCGCCTGGGCTCCGTAGGCAGAGTGCCCGTAAAAAATCTGGTTCATGTACATTTCCAAAATTTCATCCTTGCTATAATTCAGCTCTAGCTGGATGGCGAGCAGGGCTTCCTTGATTTTTCTTTCCCATGTTTTATCCATGGTCAAATACAGGTTGCGAGCCAACTGCTGGGTGATGGTACTGGCACCTTGACGCATGTCCATGTTGATGACGTCGACGTAGGCGGCCATGGCCAGCCGTTTCCAGTCAAAGCCGTAATGCTCCCGAAACGAACGGTCCTCGATGGCGATCGTCGCATTGATGAGCGCGGGCGCTATTTCCTGGAGCGGGACAGATATGCGGTTTTCTCCCCGATGCATCGTGTCCAGCACTTCCCCGTTGGCGGCGTAAATCGTTGTCGTTTGCTTCACGAAAGTTTCGGGAAGCGGTTGGGAACGCAAATACAAGATCAACAGCAAAATGGCAAACGATAAACACAACAGGCTGAGTATGGAAAATTTTACAAATTTCTTGACCCAGCGTAAATAACGGAGCAGGGAGGGCTCGCGAATGACTTCCATTTTGCCTTTCCTCCTTTCTATCGTTTGAATGGACAAAACGGTTTCGGTTTTTTGCAGACTGACAAGTTTGCATGAAAAACGAAGAGACGTGTTTCCCGAAAAAGAGGACATACTAAGGGACACGCGATACTTCCAGTATGGGCCAGCAGTGTATTGGATAAACTTGTCTGTCGCCTGAAAAAGTGGCAGGCCGTACAGCTTTTTCGACCCTGCAGAAAAAAAACTTGCTTTTTGATTGGCAGCTACTATAATTTTCTTGTTATATTGTATTTTCATGCGGTTAATCGAAGGAGGTTACATAACCATGAATATGGAATTGTGGTACACCGAAAAACAAACGGAAAATCACGGGATTACAACGAAAATTACTGAAACCCTATATAGTGAGAAATCCGAGTTTCAACAAATCGACGTTATTAATACGAAGCAGTTTGGTCGCATGTTGGTACTTGATGGCATGGTTATGACCACCGATGTCGATGAGTTTGTATACCACGAGATGATTTCTCACGTTGCTCTCAATACGCATCCAAACCCGAAAAAGGTTCTCGTTGTCGGTGGCGGCGACGGCGGTGCCATCCGTGAAATCGTGAAGCATGCCGCTGTGGAAAAAGCTGTTCTGGCCGAAATCGACGGGGGCGTAATTGAATCCTGCAAAAAATACTTCCCGGAAATTGCGAGCGCACTGACCGGCAATCCGAAGGTCGACGTGCAAGTCATTGACGGGATCAAGCATATCCATGACCACAAAGGCGAGTACGATGTGATTATGGTTGACTCGACAGAGCCAGTGGGACCAGCGGTAGGTCTGTTTGAAAAAGGCTTCTACCAAGGTATTTACGATGCGCTGAAACCGGACGGCATCATGGTGGCGCAAACCGAATCGCCTTGGTTCAACCGCGATCTCATCAAACGCGTATTCAAAGACCTGAAATCCATCTTCCCGGTAACTCGTCTGTACACTTGCAGCATCCCTACTTATCCATCCGGTCTGTGGAGCTTCACCATCGCTTCCAAGCAGTACGATCCGTTGGAAGTAGATCCGGCGAAAATCAAAGACCTGGGAACAAAATACTACAATGCGGAAGTTCACCACGCTGCGTTCAAACTGCCAAACTTTGTGGCTGAGCTGACCCGCGACTAATCGGAGGAGGACAACCCTGATGCGTTTTGACGAAGCATACTCTGGCAATGTCTTCATCCGCAGCCACAGCAGCTATGAAGAAAGCCAGGCAGTAATTTACGGCATGCCGATGGACTGGACGGTCAGCTTCCGTCCGGGCTCCCGTTTCGGCCCTGCCCGTATCCGTGAAGTATCCATCGGTCTGGAAGAGTATAGCCCGTATTTGGACAGGCTGCTCGAAGACATCAAATACTTTGACGCAGGCGACATTCCGCTTCCTTTTGGAAACGTTGAAGGCAGCCTCGATGCCATCCGCACGTTTGTAGCAAAAGTGCTTGCAGACGGCAAGTTCCCGCTCGGACTGGGCGGCGAGCATCTCGTGTCCTGGCCGGTATTCCAGGCAGTTTATGAAAAGTACAAGGACATGGTAGTCTTCCACTTCGACGCGCATACCGACCTGCGCGATAACTACGAAGGATACGAGTATTCCCACTCCACGCCGATCAAAAAGGTGTGCGACCTGATCGGCGGCAAAAATGTGTATTCTTTCGGTATCCGCAGCGGCATGAAGGAAGAGTTCGACTGGGCGAAGGAAAACATGAACCTGTACAAATACGATGTGCTGGAGCCAGTGAAGCAAGTGCTGCCGACAATCGGCAACCGTCCGATCTATCTGACCATCGACATTGATGTTCTGGACCCGGCACACGCACCTGGCACAGGCACAACCGAAGCAGGCGGCATTACTTCCCGCGAACTGTTGGACACCATTCACTACATGGCGAAAAACGGCGCCAACGTCATCGGCTGCGACCTGGTGGAAGTGGCTCCTGTGTACGACCACAGCGAGATGACGCAAATCGTGGCATCGAAAATCGTGCGCGAGCTGCTGCTCAGCTTTGTAAAATAACCATACGAACACAAGACAAGCTCCCGGCTCTTTTGCAAGCAGCCGGGGCTTTTTTCATGCAAAGATGCCCACCTTCCACGAAAACACTCTGCCAATCCCCGAAAAACGCGGAGGCAGACCTGTCACTTGCCACTTAATAAACATTTTCATTTACAAAGTATATTAAATGGGATAAAATGGCCATACAGAGTAAAAAGCTGCCAAGGCTTTTCGAAGGAGATGTTTCAGATGAGAGAGGTTTTTGCGCATGTAGAGTTTCGCAAGCTGTTTTTCTCTAATCTTTTCTCCGGCTTCGGTCAGGGCATGACGATGATCGGGATTGCCTGGTATTTGGTGGAGACGACAGGCTCTGCACAGTTGTTGGGGTCGACGATGTTCAGCTCGGCGGTACTGATGTTTTTCATCGGGCCGTATATCGGGACGCTGATTGACCGTTTTTCCCGCAAAAAAATGCTGCTGGCAGAAAACCTGATCGGCTTTGGCGTACTCGGGATATTGGCTGCCTGGGGATTTTTCGGAGAGTACGACGAGTGGATGCTGATTACCATTTACCTGGTGACGACCTTCATGTACCAGATTCACTATCCGGCGCAGTCTGCTCTCGTTCAGGAAGCGTTTGAGCCGAGACACTACAGCGACATCAACAGCCTGCTGGAAATCGAGGGGCAGACGGCGTCGGTACTGGCTGGAGCTTTTTCCGGGGTTTTGCTCGGTCACTATGGCTTGCACGTCGTCATCTTGTTCAATGCGCTGACCTACCTGTTTGCCTTCGGTCTGCTCTCTACGATGAAATACACGTTCACGCTGGAGGGGGAAGCCAGGCTGAGCCAGGGCGTATCCTGGGTCAGTCAGTTCGGCGAAAGCTGGCGCTACATAAAAGAGAAAAAAGGCTTTCTCGTCTTTGGCATATGTGCGCTGATGCCGTTTATCGCAGTGATGGCAAGCAATCTGCTGAAGCCCGTCTACGTCAGCCAAACTTTGCGGGCAGATGTCTCGGTGTATTCCTTCGGGGAGATGGCGTATGCGCTGGGAGCGGTAGCAGCGGGTATTCTGGTGTCGCTTGTCGTGCGCAAAATGGGCCAGCTTGCGGCAATGGTCGGAAACACGCTGCTGTTTGCCGCCGTGATCGTCGTAATGGTGGCTTTGCCCTACGGCTGGGCTTTGATCGCCGCCTACATGTTTTACGGCTGGTCGAATGCCTCCGTCCGCCTTATCCGACAGTCGCTCTACATGACTGTCGTGCCGAAGCAGTTTATGGGACGGGTGATGAGCTTTTTCAATTCGCTCGGCATGATTATGCGGCTGGTGCTGATCGGCGTCTTTACGGTCATGATCGACTACACGGGAGCAGGCGCAGGGTACCTGGTGCTCGCAGGATTGCTCTTGCTGGCGGCGGTTGGGGTCTCGGCGACGATGCGCTACCTGTTGGCTGATGCAAAAGAACAAGCTGCTGTTGCAACCCACGAGGGATGATCGTAAAATGAATGGATGATTTGTCGGACAGAAAGTAGAAATCATGGAGTGTGGAAGTCGTCATGCAAGAAGTACAGATAAAGCTGTCAGCGAGACACCGCGTCGATGGGGAATGGGATGAGTCGACGCATCAGTACGAAGGAAGACTCGTCCAAAAGGCCAGCGCCTGGTATTTGACGTACAAAGAACAGCTGGAAGGCGTAGGCGAAGTCAGCACGACGCTCAAGCTGACAGACAAAGCCGTTACGCTCGTGCGCCAGGGAGGCGTGTCGACCAGACAGCATTTTGAAAAAGGGGCCAGCACGCACGGCACTTACCAAAGCCCGTACGGCCCGTTTGCGATGGAGACGCATACGAGCAAGCTGCGCATTCGCTATGCGGAGGAAGCTCCGGTACAGGTGGAAGTTTTTTACCAAACCTGGATGAATGAACAGTACGCAGGCGAGCATGAACTGAAAATCGAGCTGGGAAAATAAGCCGCTCTTTGCAAGGGCGGTTTTTTGCACGTACAATAGAAGGTACTCGCGGCAGGATATGGAAGGGGGCACAGGCGTGTTCGTACTCGCAAATGGCCTCATTTCCGGGCAGGGTCTGACCGCCTTTTTTTGCCTTTTAGCCTGCCTGGCAAGGCGCAAATGACGCGGACCGCGTTTAACACGCCGACGCCCTCGATTCAGGTTGCGCAAAACCGGAAGGCTAATGCGCATCTGCCGAATTTTCGGCATAGTGATGATTTTTTGGCAGCAAGGTTGAAAGGAGTGGAAGCCAGCATGCCGTTGTCTGATACGGTGGAAATGTTGCAGGCAATACTGGGGGCAATTGACGAAGGGATTCATGTAGTCGATGCGGATGGCATCACCATTTTCTATAACCACGTCGCGGCCAGGCTTGACGGGCTTACGCCAGAGGAAGTGCTCGGTAAGCCGCTTTTAGAGGTGTTTCCGTCGCTTGATCGGCAGTCGAGCACGCTCTTGCGCGTGATCGAGAGCGGGGAAGCGATCTACAACCAGACACAGACGTATAAAAACTGGAAAGGGATGCGCGTCGAAACGATCAACACGACGCTTCCGGTACGCGTCGGCAAACGGCTGGTGGGCGCAGTTGAGGTCGCCAAAGATATTGGCAAGCTGAAAGAACTGTCGGAGCGCCTCGTCGACTTGCAGGCGAAGATCAGCAAGCCGAAGCGCGCCAAGCGGGGAGCGGAGGAAGTCTCTTTTCACTTCGACGACATTTTGACGAAGAGCGAAAAAATGAAGCGGCTGAAGGAGCGGGCGAAAAGAGCGGCGCGAACGACTTCGCCCGTGCTGATTTACGGCGAGACCGGGACGGGCAAGGAGCTGTTTGTCCAGTCCATCCACCAGGCGTCTTCGCGCAGCGGCAAGCCGTTTATCGCGCAAAACTGTGCGGCGCTGCCTTCGTCCCTCTTGGAAAGCCTTTTGTTCGGCACAGTGAAGGGCAGCTTTACCGGAGCCGATGACCGACCGGGGCTGTTTGAGTTGGCAAACGGCGGTACGTTATTTTTGGATGAGCTGAACAGCATGCCGCTCGATTTGCAGGCAAAGCTGCTGCGCGTACTGCAGGACGGGCAGATCAGGAGAATCGGCGGAAGCCAGTCGACCAAAGTCGATGTGCGCGTCATTGCGGCCGTCAACGAAGCCCCGCAGTCGCTTGTGGAGCGCGGCCTGATGCGAGCCGACCTGTATTACCGGATCAACGTCGTTTCCTTTGAATTGCCGCCTTTGCGCGAGCGCAGGGAAGATGTGGAACTGTTGGTCGAACACTTTTTGGCCAAGTTCAACCGCGAATTCGCCATGAACGTGCGCGGCGTCAGCGAAGAGGTGGTCCGGTTGTTTGCGCGCTACGACTGGCCGGGAAACGTCCGGGAGCTGGAGCACGTCATCGAGGCGGCGATGAACATGGTCGAAGGCGACATGTTGCAGTTGGAGCATCTGCCTGCGCACATGCTGGAGCGTGCGCTGCCGGAAACGCCCCTGCGCACAGTCGCGCCAGACCCGTTTTCCTTGCTCGTGGAAAAAGACGGCTGTACGCTGCCCGAGATTATGCGCGAGATGGAGGAGCGGCTCATCGGGGAGGCATTGAAAAAGACAGATGGCAACGTACTGCGTGCGGCGAAGCTGCTGGGCATCCCCCGCCAAACGCTGCAATACAAACTTTCGCAACGGATGATCCCGCCCTGTTGAATGCCGAAAATTCGGCAGTCCATATAGACGATCCGATTGAATCCGGTCGAAAAACGCTTACAAAATGTTCTATTTCCTATTTTCTAAATCTTTAGATTTGATTGGCACGACCCTTGCATCTTTTCTTCGTTGAGTGAAACGCATGAAGGTTCACTACAGACGAGAGGAGATGTGAAGCAGATGACAGTAGCGACAAGACGTGACTGGCGCTCTATTGAACTTTGGAAAGATGTGCCCGAAGAAAAGTGGAACGACTGGATGTGGCAGTTGACCCACACCATCAAGACCGTAGATGATTTGAAAAAGGTCATCAACCTGACGCCGGAAGAGGAAGAAGGCGTGCGTATTTCTTCGCAAACCATTCCGTTGAATATTACGCCGTACTACGCTTCCCTGATGGACGTGGACGATCCGAAAGATCCGGTGCGCATGCAATCCGTGCCGCTGTCCTCGGAAATGGTGCGCACGAAGTACGACATGGAAGACCCGCTCCACGAGGATGCCGATTCTCCGGTTCCCGGTCTGACGCACCGCTATCCGGACCGCGTGCTGTTCCTTGTGACAAACCAATGCTCGATGTATTGCCGCTACTGTACGCGCCGCAGATTTTCCGGCCAGATCGGGATGGGCGTACCCAAGAAACAGCTCGACGCCTGTATCGAATACATCCGCAGCAGACCGGAAGTGCGTGACGTGCTGATCTCTGGCGGAGACGGACTGCTGATTAACGACCGCGTTTTGGAATACATTCTCAGCAGCCTGCGTGCCATCCCGCATGTGGAAATCATCCGCATCGGTACCCGTGCGCCTGTCGTCTTCCCGCAGCGCATTACGGAAAACCTGTGCAACATCCTGAAAAAATACCACCCTGTATGGCTCAACACACACTTCAACCATCCGAAGGAAATTACCCCGGAAGCGAAGCAGGCATGTGAAATGCTGGCCAACGCGGGTGTTCCGCTCGGCAATCAGTCCGTCATTCTCGCGGGAATCAACGATTGTCCGAACACGATGAAAAAGCTCGTGCAGGATCTGGTGAAAATTCGCGTTCGTCCTTACTACATCTACCAATGCGACCTGTCTGAAGGGATCGGCCACTTCCGCACGCCCGTCAGCAAAGGGATTGAAATCATTGAGCACCTGCGCGGCCATACCTCCGGCTACGCCGTACCGACCTTCGTGGTGGACGCTCCGCACGGCGGCGGGAAAATTCCGGTCAGCCCGAACTACCTGATTTCCCAGTCGTCCGACAAAGTGGTGCTGCGCAACTTCGAAGGTGTCATCACTTCGTATCCGGAGCCGAAGCAGTACCATGAGCACGACGAGGAAAACTGCGAATACTGCATCGCGGCAAAAGGCAAGGCAGTCGGTATCGCAGCGCTTATGCAGGATGAAGCAAACAACCTGGAGCCGACCGATCTGCCGCGCAACAAGCGGATCAAGGCGACGAAGGTCAAGTCGCTGGCCGATGTGCGCATGGAGCAAAAAGCGAAGAAGCAACAAAGTGCAGTAGAGACAAAAGAAGTCTCGGGAAAATAAAGCTGGCAAAAACCAAAGCAGTTGCCTGGTCAACGGGTGGCTGCTTGTTTTTCGTGTGAATATTTTCAACTTTATTTGGAGGATGGTTGATTTGCGACTTATGTGATAAGATCAAATTACAGTTATTCGAGCGACCGTTCAGTCAGTTTTGTTTCATTTTTTAAAAAACTCAATTTTACAGACTGAATAGTCATTCATTTTTCCTCTCGATTCTGATAAGATGGAATCTAAAGACAACTCGTGAAAGTGGGGGAGTAGAAACATGCTGGCACTTGTCAATCTGATCGCGTTTTTCCTGGTGCTCGCTTACGGGCTGTATCTGGCCGGACATGTTGTGTACAGCAGATATTTGTTCATCAAGCTGGGCAAAAAGCCCGAGGTGAAAGATGACTTTGGCGCACGCATCAACCTGATGCTGGACAACATCATTTTTCACAAGAAACTGTTGAAGGACAAAAAAAGCGGGCTCATGCACGTAGTCATGTTTTACGGCTTCATCATCCTGCAATTCGGCGCGATTGAGCTGATTGTCAAGGGGCTGTCCAAAGGCTTTGAGCTTCCTTTTGGCAGCGCTCACAAATACTTCTCGCTCATGCAGGAGATTACCACGTTTCTGATCCTGGTCGCCGTCGGATACGCCTTTTACCGCCGCTATATCGAGAAGCTGAAACGGCTGAAGCGCGGCTTCAAGTCAGGGATCGTCCTGCTGCTGATCTCTTCCCTGATGGCGACCGTGCTGCTCTCCCTCGCCTTCGAGCAAATCTGGCTCGGGCATGAAGCGTCCGGCTATGCGCCGTTCTCTTCCGCAATCGCGATGGCGTTTTCCGCGATGGGCGTAGGGACGACAGGTGGAGCGGTTCTGTTTTACGTATTCTGGTGGGCGCACCTGATTATTTTGCTCGGCTTTGCCGTCTATGTGCCGCAATCCAAGCACGCTCACTTGCTGTTTGCTCCGGTCAACGTCTGGTTCAAAAAGCTCGACCCGCCTGGCAAGTTGTCCAGCATCGACTTCGAGGACGAGACGCAGGAAGTGTTCGGCGTAGGCAAGATCGAGGACTTTACGCAGACGCAACTGATCGACCTGTACGCCTGTGTCGAATGCGGGCGCTGTACGAATATGTGTCCGGCAGCCGGTACCGGAAAAATGCTCTCGCCGATGGATTTGATTACAAAAATGCGCGACCATTTGACGGAAAAAGGCGCAGCCGTCACCTCCCGCACGCCGTGGATGCCGAGCTTTGCCTTTTCGCAAACGACGGCCAACCAGATCGCGCTGCAAGCATCGGAAGTAGCGGCGACAGCCGAAGCGGCAACCTCCGTTTACGAGAAAAACCTGATTGGCGACGTGATTACCGAGCAGGAGCTGTGGGCTTGTACGACTTGTCGCAACTGCGAGGATCAGTGCCCGGTTATGAACGAGCACGTGGAAAAAATCATCGACATGCGCCGTTACCTGGTGATGACAGAAGGCAGCATGCCAGCGGAAGCGCAGCGCGCCCTGAACAATATCGAGCGTCAGGGCAACCCGTGGGGAATCAACCGCAAAGACCGGATGAAGTGGATCGAAGGTCTGAACGGACAATACGAAGTGCCGACCGTCAAGCAGGTGGAAGAGTTCGAGTATTTGTTCTGGGTAGGCTCGATGGGATCGTTTGACCTGCGCAGCCAAAAAATTTCCCAGGCGTTTGTGAAGCTGATGCACGAAGCAGGCGTCAAGTTCGCCATCCTTGGCAACGAGGAAAAGAACTCGGGAGACACGGCGCGCCGCATCGGAAACGAGTTTTTGTTCCAGCAGCTGGCCCAGGAAAACATCGCGCTGTTCGAGGCCTACGAAGTCAAAAAGATCGTCACCTGCGACCCGCATGCGTACAATACGTTCAAAAACGAGTATCCGGAGTTCGGGCTGAAAGCAGAAGTATATCACCACTCCGAACTGCTCGCCCAGTGGGTGAAGGAAGGCCGCCTGAAGCCGACCAAGGAAGTCAAGGAGCGCATCACATACCACGACTCCTGCTATCTGGGCCGCTACAACGAGATTTACGACAAGCCGCGCGTCATTCTGGAAGCGATTCCTGGCGTAGAAGTAGTGGAAATGAAGCGCAGCGGCTGCGACAGCATGTGCTGCGGAGCGGGCGGCGGCCTCATGTGGATGGAAGAGCATGAAGGCACGCGGGTCAATGTGGCGCGCACAGAGCAGGCATTGGAGGTCAATCCGACCGCAATCGCCAGCGCCTGCCCGTACTGCCTGACCATGATAAACGACGGCATCAAGACGAAGGAAAAAGAAGACGAAGTCAAAACGCGCGATGTGGCAGAAATTTTGGCGGACGCGATCTGACAAGGAAAGGATCGGCACCGTTGGAACAGCCTGATGCAAGCGAAAAGTCAGGCTGTTCTTTTTTTCCTAATTCATTGACTAATCGAACAGAAGACGGCAAAATGAAGATAGCAGAAAAGTGAACGAACGCTCGATCAATTTATTTTTCGTTGATAAGCACGAAAAAGCCGAATGGAGGTCATGCGATGAAAACGGTAATTGCAGGGGCGGCACGTACCCCGTTTGGTAAGTTTGGCGGCTCTTTGAAAGCGTTGTCTGCAGTAGAACTCGGTGCCATCGCCATCAGGGAAGCAGTGGAGCGCTCCGGTATATCCGACGATCAGGTCGATGAAGTCATCATGGGGATGGTCGTACAGGCAGGCGCGGGTCAGGTTCCTTCCCGTCAGGCTGCTCGCAAGGCCGGGCTGCCCTGGAATGTGGCGAGCGAGACGATCAACAAGGTATGTGCCTCCGGGATGCGCGCCGTTACGATGGGCGACCAGATCATTCGCGCAGGGGACGGGGAAATCATCGTCGCAGGCGGCATGGAGAGCATGAGCAACGCGCCGTACGCTCTGCCGAATGCCCGCTACGGCATGCGGATGGGTGACGCCACCGTTCGCGATCTGATGATGTACGATGGCCTCACCTGCCCGTTTGACCAGGTGCCGATGGCGATTCACGGCAGCAACGTAGCCGAAGAGTACGGCATTACGCGGGAAGCGCAGGACGAGTGGGCGCTGCGCAGTCAACAGCGGGCGGCCAAGGCAATCGAAGCCGGACTTTTTGCCGAAGAGATTGTCCCCGTTTCGATCCCGCAGAAAAAAGGAGAGCCGGTGCTGGTTACAAAAGACGAGGGACCTCGCCCGGATACGACGCTGGAAGGACTCGCCAAGCTGCCTCCGGTCTACAAAAAGGACGGCACGATTACGGCAGGCAACGCGCCGGGAATCAACGACGGAGCGGCAGCGATGGTGCTGATGTCCGATGAAAAGGCGAAGCAACTGGGAATCAAGCCGCTGGCGACGATTCTCGGACACGCGCAGGTAGGGGCAGAAGCGCCGTACATCGCGACAACCCCTGGGCTTGCGATCAACAAGCTGCTCGAAAAAACAGGCGTTTCGCTTGCGGAGATCGATTTGTTCGAGGTGAACGAAGCGTTCGCGGCTGTGACCTTGACGAGCGGCAAAATCGTCGGCTGGGACGACGAGAAAGTGAATGTGAACGGGGGAGCAATCGCGCTCGGTCATCCGATTGGCGCGAGCGGAGCGCGCATTATCATGCACCTCGCTTATGAATTGAAGAGACGCGGTGGCGGATTGGGAATCGCGGCGATATGCAGCGGTGCCGCACAGGGAGACGCCATTTTGATAAAAGTGGAATAGGGAGGCCTTTTACATGAACGTACAAACGATTATGGTCGTCGGAGCAGGACAGATGGGCAGCGGGATTGCCCAGGTAGCAGCACAGGCTGGCTTTCGCGTTTATTTGAACGATGTGCAGCAGCCGTTTGTGGAGCGCGGTCTGGCGACGATTGCGAAAAACCTGACGCGCAACGTGGAAAAAGGCAGGCTGAGCGAAGACGACAAGCAGGCGATTTTGTCCCGGATCACAGCGTCAACGGATCTGGCAGACGCTGCGGAAGCGGATTTTGTCATCGAAGCTGTGACGGAAAACATGGCGGTGAAATCAGCCATTTTCTCCAGGCTGGACGAGATTTGTCCGCCGCACACGATTTTGGCGAGCAACACGTCCTCTCTGCCGATCACCGAGATTGCGGCTGTGACAAAGCGCCCGGAAAAAGTGATCGGCATGCACTTCATGAATCCGGTGCCGGTGATGAAGCTGGTCGAGATCATCCGTGGACTGCAAACCGCCGATGAGGTGTACCAACTGACTGAGGATTTGTCCAAGCAGATGGGCAAGGTGCCTGTGAGCGTCAACGATTTTCCGGGCTTTGTCTCCAATCGGGTGCTGATGCCGATGCTCAATGAAGCGATCTACTGCGTATACGAAGGTGTGGCGACGCCGGAAGCGATTGACGAAGTGATGAAGCTCGGCATGAACCACCCGATGGGCCCTCTCCAACTCGCGGACTTCATCGGTCTGGATACGTGTCTCTACATCATGGAGGTACTGTACGAAGGCTTCGGTGATTCCAAATACCGTCCTTGCCCGCTCCTGCGCAAATATGTGAAAGCGGGATGGCTTGGCAAAAAATCCGGTCGAGGATTCTACGTGTACAACTAACTGGGTAATTTTCGCAGAAAGGTAGGACGGCCATGGATTTCAGGTTGAATGAAGAACAGGAAATGATGCGTCGCATGGTGCGCGACTTTGCGCAAAAAGAAATTGCGCCATTTGTTCCCGTTATGGAAGAAAAAGATGAGTTTCCCCGTCAGGTCATCAAAAAGATGGGCGAAATGGGCCTGATGGGCATTCCGGTCCCGGAAGAATGGGGAGGTGCCGGCGCCGATTTTGTCTCCTACATTTTGGCGATCCATGAGATTTCCAAAGTGAGCGCAACGGTAGGCGTGATCTTGTCCGTGCACACCTCTGTCGGGACAAATCCGATTCTGTACTTCGGAACGGACGAGCAGAAACGCAAATACGTGCCAAAGCTCGCCAGTGGCGAATATCTCGGCGCTTTTGCCCTGACAGAGCCGCATGCCGGATCGGATGCGAGCAGCATCAGGACGACGGCTGTGCGAAATGGCGACGAATACATCCTGAACGGCAACAAGGTGTTTATCACGAACGGCGGCGAAGCCGATACGTACATCACGTTTGCCGTCACCGATCCCGCGAAAGGCACCAAGGGCATATCCGCCTTCATCGTGGAAAAGGATACGCCAGGCTTTCACGTCGGGAAAAAAGAAAAGAAGATGGGGCTGCACGGCTCCTACACGACCGAGCTAGTATTCGACAACGCGCGTGTGCCTGCCGCCAATCTGCTGGGGCAGGAGGGAGAAGGCTTTACGATCGCCATGGCCAACCTGGACACGGGACGCATCGGGATTGCCGCACAGGCGCTGGGCATCGCCGAGGCTGCTGTTCAATACGCGACAGAGTACGCCAAGGAGCGCAAGCAGTTCGGCCAACCAATCGCCAAACAGCAAGCCATCGCCTTCAAGCTCGCAGACATGGCGACCAAGGCGGAAGCGGCCAGACTGCTCGTGTATCGCGCGGCGTCGCTGCGCAGCCAAGGCATCTCCTGCGGCATGGAGGCATCCATGGCAAAGCGCTTCGCAACGGACACGGCCATGGAGCTGGCAACAGAAGCAATCCAGGTGTTCGGCGGCTACGGCTACACCCGGGAATATCCGGTAGAGCGGCTGTTCCGCGACGCCAAGGTCACGCAAATTTACGAAGGTACGAACGAAATTCAACGCATCGTCATCGCCAAGCATTTGCTTGCTGATTAATAGAGCCTGTCGTCCCGTCAGACTTGTGGCCTGACAAGGACCGGCGCAAAGCACATGGGGGAGTGAAAAATATGAATTTCCAGCTTACGGAAGAACACGACATGATGCGCAAAATGATCCGAGACTTCGCAGAAAACCAGGTAGCTCCGACAGCGGCCGAGCGTGATGAGGAAGAGCGCTTCGACCGATCCATTTTCGAGCAAATGGCCGAGCTTGGCCTGACGGGCATCCCATGGCCGGAAAAATACGGAGGCGCTGGCGCGGATTACTTGAGCTACGTGATTGCAGTAGAAGAGCTCTCCCGTGTGGACGCGTCAATCGGAGTAACCTTGTCCGCGCACGTTTCGCTTGCCAGCTGGCCGATTTACAAATTCGGCACGGAGGAGCAGAAGCAAAAGTTTCTGCGTCCGCTCGCAGAGGGCAAAAAAATCGGAGCCTACTGTCTGACTGAGCCAGGCTCCGGCTCCGACTCGGCGGGAATGCGCACAACAGCGGTGCGCGATGGCGATCACTACATTTTGAACGGCAGCAAAATTTTCATTACCAATGCGGGCGAAGCGGAAATCTACATCGTCTTTGCCGTCACCCAGCCAGAGCTGAAGCACAAAGGGATCACCGCTTTTATCGTGGAAAAAGGCATGGACGGCTTCACGATGGGGAAAAAAGAGAAGAAGCTCGGCATCCGTTCCTCGCCAACACTCGCTGTCAATTTCGAAGATGTGCGCGTGCCGGTAGAAAACAGGCTGGGTGAAGAAGGGCAAGGCTTCAAGATTGCGATGATGACCCTGGACGGCGGACGCAACGGAATCGCGGCCCAGGCACTCGGAATCGCGCAGGGCGCATTCGAACACGCGCTGAACTACGCGAAAGAGCGCAACCAGTTCGGCAAGCCGATTGCTTCGTTGCAGGCAATCCAGTTCAAGCTCGCTGACATGGCGACCAAGATTGAAGCGGCGCGCCTGCTCACCTATCAGGCGGCATGGCTGGAAGACCAGGGACTGCCTTACGGAAAAGCATCGGCCATGTCCAAAGTTTTCGCGGGCGATATTGCGATGGAGGTTACGACCGAAGCGGTGCAAGTGTTTGGTGGCTACGGCTACACACGCGAGTACCCCGTGGAACGCTTCATGCGCGATGCGAAAATCACGCAAATCTACGAGGGCACAAATGAAATCCAGCGTGTCGTCATCAGCAACTATTTGCTAAAAGAATAGCAAGACGCCGACCAGCAGCCACGATCAATCCAACCAGAAGAAAGCAAAAAGATTTTTTGATAGATTTGTGGAAAAGAAAGGTTTGGCTTTACGCTCTTCCTCGCGTATAATGGTGTGCGAAAAGATACACAAGAAGAGCGTTTGCTCCTTTCTTTTCCCGAAAGTGTCTGACTAAACGCTCAGTCGGTTGGAAAGGTGGATTGGCTGTGTCCGAAAAGAGAAAAACCATACCGTCCTTGGTAAAGGACCCGAAACTGATTGAAAAACGGCGGGAGCAAATTATTGAGGCTGCCGTTCATCTCTTCATTAATAAAGGCTTTCACAAGACGACGACAAGGGAGATTGCCAGAGCCTCGGGGTTCAGCATCGGAACCTTGTACGAATATATTGAATCCAAAGAGGACGTACTCTATCTCGTATGCGATGCGATCCATGCCGAGATGGAGACGCGCCTGCGCGAAGCGATCAATTTTAGCGGTACAGGTCTGAAAATTTTAAAGCTCGCGATCAGAAGCTTCATTCGTGTAATGGATCAGATGAGCGACCGCGTCCTGCTCATTTATCAGGAGTCGAAGTCGCTGCCGAAAGAAACGCTTCGCTACGTTCTCGGACGTGAAGAGGAAATTGCGCAAATTTTTGTGGAGATCCTGCGAAAAGGGATTGCCGACGGTTCGCTGCGCATTGATGAGAAGCATGTCAAGCTGATGGCTGACAATATCATGGTGTTGGGTGAAATGTGGGTGTTCCGCCGCTGGGCTCTGCATAAGCACTATACGTTGGAGGAGTACACCGAGAAGCAGATTACACTGCTACTGCGGGAAGTCAGTGTCTCCGGCTAACGTCCATTAATTGATTCTCGGGGAGAGTGGAACGATGGAAACCGAAGTGTATCGTCCGCAAAACAAGGTTCGCTTCGTGACCGCTGCCAGCTTGTACGACGGTCACGACGCCTCGATCAATATCATGCGTCGTATTTTGCAGTCTTCGGGAGTGGAAGTGATCCATCTCGGACACAACCGTTCTGTCGATGACATTGTGACCGCCGCCATTCAGGAGGATGTGCAAGGCATTGCCATCAGCTCCTACCAGGGCGGCCATGTGGAATTTTTCAAATACGTGATTGATCTTTTGCGCGAACGGGGAGCTGAGCATATCCGCGTCTTCGGAGGCGGTGGCGGTGTCATCGTTCCACGCGAGATCCGGGAGCTGGAGGAATACGGCGTTTGTAAAATTTACTCGCCGGATGACGGCAGACGCCTGGGCTTGCAAGGCATGATTAACGACATGATTCGGCACTGCGATTTTCCGACAGTCAAGCAGTTGGAAAACGAAGTGGCCGGCTTGCGCGAGCAAAACCACCAGGCGATTGCCCGCCTCATCTCTGTGGCGGAGTATGCTGTCGAACAGCCGGAGTGGCGGGAACCGCTCAAGGAATGCGTGCGGGAAGCGCAAAGCTCGATTCCGGTGCTGGGCATCACTGGCACGGGGGGAGCGGGGAAAAGCTCGCTGACGGATGAGCTTGTGCGCCGATTTTTGCGCTTTTATCCGGAAAAGACGGTCGCGATTTTGTCTGTCGATCCGTCCAAGCAAAAAACGGGCGGAGCGCTTTTGGGCGACCGCATCCGCATGAATGCCAACAACACCCCGCGCGTTTACATGCGCAGTCTGGCTACCAGAAAGTCCGGCATGGAACTGTCTGCCGCTTTGAAGGACGCGATCCAGGTTACTCGTGCGGCTCATTTTGATTTCATCATCGTAGAGACGAGCGGGATCGGTCAGGGCGATGCGCAAGTGACCGAAGTGTGTGACGTTTCCATGTACGTCATGACCAGCGAGTTCGGCGCGCCGTCCCAACTGGAAAAAATCGACATGCTTGATTTTGCCGACGTGATCGCGATCAACAAATTTGAGCGAAAAGGCTCGGAGGATGCGTTGCGCGAGGTGCGCAAGCAGTACCGCCGCAACCATCAGCTGTTTGATCTGCCTGACGAAAAAGTTCCTGTGTACGGAACGATTGCCAGCCAGTTCAACGATCCGGGGACAAATGTTCTGTTTGCCGCTCTGATGCATAAAATTGTAGAAAAGACAGGCGTGGATTGGTCTGTAGAGAATTTGGATACCACTCCGGTAAAAATTCATAAAACTTCGTTGATTCCGACGGAAAGAACCAACTACTTGCAAGAAATCGCCAACACAGTACGCCAATACCGTGCGTATACCGAAGAGCAGTCTGCCATCGCCCGCAAGCTGTATCAGCTGCACGGCGCCAAGGAGACGTTGCTCGCATCTCAGGAAGAGGCAGCGACAGAACTGGTTGCCGTGCTCGACAAGCAGATCAAGCTGTTTGAGGAGAAGTTGCATCCCGAGTGCCGCCGGATTCTCGACAACTGGCCGAAGCTCAAGGAAGCGTACCGGAAGGACCAGTTTGTCACGAAAATCCGCGACAAGGAAATCGTCACGAAGCTGTTCACCGAATCGCTGTCGGGTACACGCATTCCAAAAGTAGCGGTGCCGGATTTCGAAGACTGGGGCGAGATTTTGAAATGGTCGCTGAAGGAAAACGTGCCGGGCGAATTCCCGTACACAGCAGGCGTGTTCCCGTTCAAACGGGAGGGCGAAGATCCGAAGCGGCAATTTGCCGGCGAAGGCACGCCTGAGCGCACGAACCGACGCTTTCATTTCCTTTCGCAAAACGACGAGGCGAAGCGGCTCAGTACAGCTTTTGACTCTGTAACCTTGTACGGCGAAGACCCGGATTACCGCCCGGACATTTACGGAAAAATCGGGACGAGCGGAGTGAGCATCTGCACGCTGGACGACATGAAGAAGCTGTACGCAGGTTTCGACCTGTGCGCGCCAAGTACGTCTGTGTCCATGACGATCAACGGTCCGGCACCGATGATTTTGGCGATGTTCATGAATACCGCCATTGAGCAGCAGATCGAGAAGTTTGTCCAGCGGGAAGGCCGTCAGCCGACCGAAGAGGAAGCGAAAGAGATCAAGGCGTACACCTTGTCGACTGTTCGCGGAACCGTGCAGGCGGACATTTTGAAAGAAGACCAGGGGCAGAACACGTGCATTTTCTCGACGGAGTTTGCCCTGCGGATGATGGGCGACATCCAGCAGTATTTCATCGACAATAAAGTGCGCAACTACTACTCCGTGTCCATTTCGGGCTACCATATCGCAGAAGCGGGGGCAAACCCGATCACGCAGCTGGCGTTTACGCTGGCAAACGGCTTTACGTACGTGGAGTATTACTTGAGCAGAGGCATGCACATTGACGATTTTGCGCCGAATCTGTCGTTCTTCTTCTCCAATGGACTCGATCCGGAATATACGGTTATCGGCCGGGTGGCTCGCCGCATCTGGGCGACGGTGATAAAAAACCGCTACGGCGGCAACGAGCGCAGCCAGAAGCTGAAATACCACATCCAGACTTCCGGACGTTCCCTGCACGCACAGGAGATGGATTTCAACGACATTCGGACGACGCTGCAAGCGTTGATCGCGATTTACGACAACTGCAACTCTCTGCATACCAACGCCTACGACGAGGCGATTACGACGCCGACAGAGAACTCTGTGCGCCGGGCTATGGCGATCCAGATGATTATCAACAAGGAAATGGGACTCGCGAAAAACGAGAACCCGCTGCAAGGCTCGTTCATCATCGACGAGCTGACCGATCTGGTAGAGGAAGCCGTCATGCAGGAGTTTGAGCGAATCAGCTCGCGCGGCGGCGTGCTGGGAGCGATGGAGACGCAGTATCAGCGCGGCAAAATCCAGGATGAGTCGATGTACTATGAAATGAAAAAGCACACCGGCGAGCTGCCGATCATCGGTGTAAACACCTTTATCAACCCGAACGCGTCCGAGGAAGATTACGAAATCGAGCTGGCGCGGGCGACAGAGGAAGAAAAGGAACAGCAGATCAACAACCTGCGCGCCTTCCAGGAGCGCAATCGCCACCTGGCACCACAAGCCTTGCGACGTTTGCAGGAAGTGGCGATGGCAGGCGAAAACATTTTTGCCGAGCTGATGGAGACAGTGAAGGTCGCTTCGCTCGGACAGATCAGTGCCGCTTTGTACGAGGTAGGCGGTCAGTACAGACGAAATATGTAAACGAGAAATGGGGCCTCTCCGGTAGTCGCAGCTACTTTTATGGGAGGCCCCTTCCGTTGGCTTGAGGGACGGGACAGCATTTTGCCATGAATACCGGGGCGATGTAAGCGCGTATATTCTTCTGTCAAATATTCAAGACTATGGAAGGTGCAACTTCTTACATTAAAGTTATTATAAAAGAGGTTGACAAATGGAATGTTTTGAATGATAATTGTTATCAAGTTAGAATTATTACATTTAATAATTCTCGAAAACAATCATGTAGGAGGATGTTCACTATGTCCCTTATCGGAAAAGAAGTATTGCCTTTCAAAGCACAAGCTTACAAAGACGGTCAATTTGTAGAAGTGACAGAAGCTGACTTTAAAGGCAAATGGAGCATCGTTTGCTTCTATCCGGCAGACTTCACATTCGTTTGCCCGACTGAGCTGGAAGATCTCCAAAACCATTACGAAACCTTTAAATCCATGGGAGCTGAAGTGTACTCCGTTTCTACAGATACTCACTTCACTCACAAAGCATGGCACGATTCTTCCGAGACTATCGGCAAAATCACTTACACCATGATTGGCGACCCAACTCACACCATCTCCCGCAACTTCGATGTACTGATTGAAGAAGAGGGACTGGCTGACCGCGGTACGTTCATCATCGACCCGGATGGTGTGATCCAGGCAGTTGAAATCAATGCAGGCGGCATCGGTCGCGATGCAAGCGTGATTGTTAACAAACTGAAAGCCGCTCAATACGTGCGCAACAACCCGGGTGAAGTTTGCCCTGCGAAATGGCAGGAAGGTGCTGCTACCCTGAAGCCAAGCCTTGATCTTGTCGGCAAGATCTAAGGAGTGGGATCAATGATACTGGACGCAGATATAAAAGCACAACTAGAGCAATATCTTCAGCTGATGGAAGGCGAAGTGCTGCTGAAATACAGTGCAGGCTCCGATAGCGTTTCCCGTGACATGCTGCTTCTCCTGGAAGAACTGGCAAACATGTCGCAGAAAATCAAGCTTGAAGAAGCCTCCATGCAGCGTACACCAAGCTTTAGTGTCAATCGTATCGGTGAAGATACCGGAGTAACTTTTGCAGGCGTACCATTGGGACATGAATTCACTTCCTTGGTGCTGGCTTTGCTGCAGGTGAGCGGTAGACCTCCAAAGGTCGACCAGCAAATCATCGATCAAGTGAAAAGTCTGAAAGGCGAATATCACTTTGAAACATATGTCAGTCTGAGCTGCCACAATTGTCCTGATGTCGTTCAAGCGCTGAACGCGATGAGTGTTCTCAATCCTGGTATTACACATACTATGATTGACGGTGCTGCGTTCAAAGAAGAAGTCGAAAGCAAAAACGTCATGGCTGTGCCAACCGTTTTCCTGAACGGGGAATCGTTCGGCAGCGGTCGGATGTCGCTCGAAGAGATTCTCGCCAAGCTGGGATCGGCTCCGGACGCATCCGAATTTGCGAACAAAGAGCCATACGATGTGCTTGTCATCGGCGGGGGCCCATCTGGAGCAAGTGCTGCCATCTACGCGGCGCGCAAAGGCATTCGCACCGGTATTGTAGCTGAACGCTTCGGCGGTCAGATCATGGACACTCTGGGTATTGAAAACTTTATCAGTGTAAAATACACCGAAGGTCCGAAGCTCGCAGCAAGTCTGGAAGAGCATGTCAAAGAGTACAATGTCGATGTGATGAATTTGCAGCGTGCCAAGCGTCTGGAGAAGAAGGACTTGATCGAAATCGAACTGGAAAACGGTGCTGTTCTCAAGAGCAAGGCCGTTATCCTTTCAACAGGTGCCCGTTGGCGCAATGTAGGCGTTCCTGGCGAGGCCGAATTCAAAAACAAAGGCGTGGCGTACTGCCCTCACTGTGACGGTCCGCTGTTCGCCGGCAAACGCGTTGCCGTCATTGGCGGCGGCAACTCCGGCGTGGAAGCAGCCATCGATCTCGCGGGCATTGTCAACCACGTCACGGTTCTTGAATTTGCTGCAGAGCTGAAAGCCGACTCCGTTTTGCAAGATCGTCTGCGCAGCTTGCCAAACGTAACGGTTATCACGAATGCACAAACGACGGAAATCACCGGTACCGACAAGGTAAACGGAATTTCCTACAAGGACCGGGAGACCGGAGAGGTTCATCACATTGAACTGGAAGGCGTGTTTGTCCAGATCGGTCTTGTGCCCAATACGGATTGGCTGGGAGATACAGTCGAACGTAACAAAATGGGCGAGATCATCGTCGATAAACACGGTGCCACTTCCGTCCCTGGCGTATTTGCTGCCGGCGACTGCACGAATAGTCCGTACAAGCAGATCATTATCTCGATGGGATCAGGTGCAACAGCAGCCCTGGGTGCATTTGATTATCTAATCCGAAACTAATGAACAAAAAAAGAGCCGCTTTGCTATCCATATGGTAGCGAGGCGGCTTTCTTTTTAAGCGGTCAGGCAATCGTCTGCAATTAATGGACTTTCTCTTGTTTGAAAGCCTTGCATTTTCGTCTAAAATAAGGAATACTGTATGTTAGCCTTCGTATGTTGTACGATGTATAATGGAGGCCATCGACATTATTTATGAGTTGCCTAAGCAAAGCCTGCGTCCCCCAGCAAAGGGCGAGGTCGGTATTGAAGCCAATAGTTTTCTAATGGAAAGGACGTGCCCTGGGTGAGTCAATTGTTTGCTCATATTGATCCCGAGAAACTGAGCGAGATGGCGTTGGTTGATATTGCGTATGAAATTTTGCGTGAAACCAATCGCACATACAACTTCCGCGAGCTGATGGATGAACTGGCTATCGTTCGTAACATGACAAACGAACAACTCATGGCTATCATCGCGCAAGTATACACTGAGATTAATATTGACGGCCGTTTTGTGTGCCTTGGAGACAACGTGTGGGGACTGAAACGTTGGTATCCGACTGACACCGTTGAAGAAACTCAGGAAGGCGGCGGAACCAAGAAGAAGAAAGTTATCCTGGACGACGACTTCGACGATTACGATACCGAAGACGAAGGTGTGGAAGACTACGAGGATGACGACGTGGTCATTTTCGAAGACGAAGAAGAATTCGTTGATGACGCAGATATTGATGATGATGAGATTGATGCTGAAATTGACGAAGAAGAACTCGAAGACGAGGACGACGACCTGTTCGACGAGGAGCTCGAAGAAGAGGAAGTTGACGAAGAACTGGAAGATGACGAGGATGAAGTATAAGTCCTTGACTTCCGCCTGACGGACAGATAAAATACTCCTTGGGCTTCACATGAAGAAGGATTAAATAAGGGAAACTATAAAACAAAAGTGCCCCTACCCCATTGCCAAAAGGGATAGGACTCGCTTTTGTTTTTCTTTTTTTGGGAGCCGTCTTCATACGTTTTTTACTACTACCAAAGGGTTAGGGAAAGAGGGGACGTTTACGATGACGAAGTATATTTTTGTGACAGGCGGGGTCGTATCCTCGTTGGGAAAAGGAATTACAGCGGCTTCTCTGGGCCGACTCCTGAAAAATAGGGGCTTGAAAGTAACCATCCAGAAATGCGATCCATACATCAACGTAGACCCAGGAACGATGAGCCCGTATCAGCACGGGGAAGTGTTCGTCACGGACGATGGAGCGGAAACAGACCTGGACTTGGGGCACTACGAGCGTTTCATCGACATCAACCTGAGCGCCAACTCTAACGTAACGACCGGGAAAATCTACTCGACCGTCATCGCCAAAGAACGTCGCGGAGATTATTTGGGAGGAACCGTTCAGGTGATCCCGCACATCACGAACGAGATTAAAGACCGGATTTTCCGCGCTGGCCGTGAAACCGGGGCAGATGTGGTTATCACCGAAATCGGCGGAACAGTAGGGGACATCGAAAGCTTGCCGTTCCTCGAAGCGATCCGTCAAATCAAGAGCGATATTGGCCGCGAAAACGTCATGTACATTCACGTTACGCTGGTTCCTTACATCAAGGCAGCAGGCGAGATGAAAACAAAGCCGACCCAGCACAGTGTGAAGGAACTGCGCAGCCTGGGCATTCAGCCAACAGTGATCGTGACTCGTACCGAACAGCCAATGACCCAGGAAATGAAGGACAAGCTGGCGCTGTTCTGTGACATCGACAAAAACGCAGTGGTAGAGTGCGTAGATGCGGAAACTCTCTACGATGTGCCGCTGCAGCTGCAAGCACAAGGCCTTGACGAATACGTTTGCCGCCACCTCGGCCTGACTTGTCAGGAAGCGGACATGACCGAGTGGAAGTCGCTGGTAAATAAAATCAAGAACCTGTCCAAAACAACCACAATCGCGATTGTCGGGAAATACGTGGAGCTGCATGACGCGTATTTGTCCGTAGCAGAAGCGCTGTACCATGGCGGTTTTGCGAATGATTCCAAAGTGGAAATCAAATGGGTGCACGCAGAAGAAGTGACGCCGGAAAACGTAGGCGAACTGCTGGGCGATGTAAACGGCATTCTGGTTCCAGGCGGCTTCGGCGATCGCGGTATCGAAGGCAAAATTATCGCTACGCGCTATGCTCGTGAAAACAAAGTGCCGTTTTTGGGCATCTGCCTTGGAATGCAAATTGCGGTTATCGAGTTTGCCCGCCACGTGGCAGGATTGGACGGCGCGAACAGCTCCGAGATCGACCCGAATACCGCTTATCCGGTCATCGACCTTTTGCCGGAACAAAAAGAAATCGAGGACAAAGGCGGAACCATGCGCCTTGGCATCGGTCCTTCCAAAGTGGAACCTGGCACGCTGACCGAAGCTGCATACGGCAGCACACTCGTTTACGAGCGTCATCGTCATCGTTATGAATTCAACAACGAATATCGCGAGCAATTGGCGCAACTGGGCCTGCGCTTTGCGGGTACGACCCCGGACGGACGTCTGGTGGAAATCGTGGAAGTGCCAGACCACCCTTGGTTTGTGGCTACCCAGTTCCATCCGGAGTTCACTTCCCGTCCGAACCGTCCGCAGCCATTGTTCCGTGAGTTCGTCAAAGCTTCCCTGAACCTGAAAAAATAAGCGACACAGCAAGACGCACCGGCGACTGAAACCGTCGGTGCGTCTTGTTTCGTTTCCTGCTTTTTTTCAGTGAAAAAGCGGAGACAGCCAGGCTACCCAGTAGGCTGCCGGGACGAGCAGGAACTGGGCGAGAAGCGTCCCGCAAAAACGGGAAATCATCAGCCACAAATACATGTCCCGAATCGATTCCTGCGTCGCTTTTCCCTGCATGGCTTTCTCGGTCAACAGGGCCACCTGCGGGTCTACGAGAATCGTCATGAAAATCGTGGCGAAGCCGTTAATCATGCCGGAGGACATCAGCACGGTTGCCTTGTATTCAGGGACCAGCAGTGTCGCGTAGAGCACGGAGAGTACGCTGCTCGTGTAAATGGCTGTTCCCAGGCAATTGAGCAGCAGGAGGCGCTTCGGGATGCCTTTGATGCGAAAGCGGGAGATGGCTTGCCAGCTTGGGATTCGCAAGTGGTGGCGAACGCGGCGGATGCTGTCAACGGTGACGGCTGTGCGCAGCATCTGCGGAATCGAGCCGGCCAGTTCGAGATGCGAGATGACTCGACTGGAAATTTGGACAAACGAGGGAAACAGCAGGATGGCCGCCAGCGTGCCGACAGAGGAAGCTGCGATAATCACATGCAGCTGCCAGCTGGGGTCTGTGTGCAGGATGGCGGCTTGATCCATCAGTCCCCCGGTGAACGGCCCCTGAATCAGGTTGGAGGTGCGGGAGAGCAGCAGCGTGACGCCGACGAGCGACAGGGCGACGGCGATTCTCCCGGTCTTGACTCCCGCGAAGCGAATCGCATAGGAAAGTGTCTCTGTCGTATGGATAATAAACGTCAACAGGCAGATCAACCAGAGCGCATCCATATGTTTGTTAGCTCCTTGCATGGTTCAAAAATAGTATCCCTATTATAATCGAAATGGACATAACGAGAAATTTTCAACAGTAAATACGTAAAATGTGCAGGAGTTTCCTGATTTTAGGCGAAAACTATTTCATTAGGTTAAGGAAACGATTCGTCAAGGGGGACTAACCGTGTTCGACAAACAAGATAAAAAGGTGCTGGTTGTCGATGACCAGTATGGCATTCGCATTTTGTTGTATGAAGTGCTGGGAAAGGAAGGCTACAAAACCTTTCAGGCAGCAAACGGGAAAATGGCCCTGGAGATTGTAGAAAAAGAATCGCCTGATCTGGTCATTCTCGACATGAAGATTCCAGGCATGGACGGCATTGAGATTTTGAAGCACATTAAAAAGATCAATCAGGACATCAAGGTCATCATGATGACTGCTTACGGAGAACTGGACATGATTAAGGAAGCGACCCAACTGGGAGCGTTGACCCATTTTACCAAGCCGTTTGACATCGACGAACTGCGAATGGCCGTACAGCAGCAACTCGCCTGCTAGTCTTTTGGCAACGTATAGGTGGGGATAAGCGTACCTGTTAACAAACGCCTGTCTGTGATATAATAAGCCTCGTGATTTGAAGCTAGCAGAGGAGGATTTACCAGATGCCATTGGTACCTATGACCGCTTTTACCGAAGACGTCAAATTGCATAAATACGCCGTCGGACAATTTAACCTGAACAATCTGGAGTTTACGCAAGCGATTACGGAAGCTGCGATGGAAGAAAAATCGCCTGTGATTTTTGGTGTTTCCGAGGGAGCACTCAAATACATGGGACTGGATTACACGGTAGCCATTGCAAAAGTGGCGGCTGAGCGCGCAGGAGTACCGGTTGCCCTGCACCTCGATCATGGCAGCAACTTTGATATTGTCATGAAGTGCATTCGCGCAGGATTTTCTTCTGTCATGTTCGATGGTTCCCATCATTCGTTTGAAGATAACCTTCGCTTGACCAAACAGGTTGTTGAGGCTGCTCACGCTGTTGGCGTTTCTGTAGAAGGTGAGCTCGGTACCATCGGCGGGGTAGAGGACGACCTGTCTGTTGACGAGGAAGATGCTACGCTGGCAAACCCTGAGGAAGCGATCCGCTTCTGGGAAGAAACAAAAGTAGACTACCTGGCGATTGCAGTGGGAACAGCTCACGGCATGTACAAAGGCGTGCCAAAAATCCGCTACGACATCATCGAGAAAGTAGCAAGCAACATTGGAGCGCCAATCGTTCTGCACGGTGGTTCCGGTGTACCGGACGAAGCGATTGTAGAATCGATCCGCCTGGGTGTCGGAAAAATTAACGTAAATACCGAAAGCCAAGTCGCATGCACCGAAACGGTTCGCAAAGTGCTGGCTGCGAAGCCGAACGAAATCGACCCGCGCAAATATCTGGGCCCTGCTCGCGACGCGATCAAGGAAGTTGTCAAAGGAAAAATGCGTCTGTTCGGCAGCAGCAACCGCGCGTAACTAGGAGGCTAATCATGCGTTTTTTGATTGATACAGCTAACGTTGAAGAAATTCGCGAGATTCACGAGTGGGGAGTCCTGGCCGGAGTAACCACGAATCCTTCCCTGGTTGCCAAGGAAGGACGCGACTTCATCGAGACATTGAAGGAAATCATCGACATCGTTGACGGTCCGATCAGCGCCGAAGTCATCAGCACGGATGCAAAAGGCATGATCGAAGAGGGCGAAAAGCTCGCTTCCCTCTCGAAAAACATCGTCATCAAGCTGCCGATGACTGCCGAAGGTTTGAAGGCGACCAAGTATTTTGCCAAGCGCAAAATCAGAACAAATGTCACGCTGGTGTTTTCCGCAAACCAGGCGCTGCTCGCGGCGCGTGCCGGAGCCAGCTTCGTGTCCCCGTTCCTGGGACGCCTTGACGATATTGGACACGACGGCATGCAGTTGATCGAAGACATTGCAGAGATTTTCTCTGTGCATGGCATCGAGACCGAAATCATCGCAGCATCTGTTCGTCACCCTGTGCATGTGACAGAAGCTGCTCGCCGTGGTGCACACTTCGCGACCATTCCGGCAAAAGTGTTCAAGCAGCTGATTGCCCATCCGCTGACAGACAGCGGCCTGGAGAAATTCCTCGCTGACTGGGCAAGCATGCAAAAATAAGGACAAGTACCGAGAGTTCAAGCACCTTTTCCATTGGGGAAGGTGCTTCTTTCCCGATTACACCTGAGGAGAGCGATGCATGGATAAGCTGATTATCAATGGTGGAAAACCGCTCGCGGGGACGGTAACCATCAGCGGAGCCAAAAACAGCGCAGTCGCACTGATTCCAGCCGCGTTGCTGGCAGATGGACCTGTAGTGATTGACAATCTGCCCCGTATTCAGGATGTAGAAATTTATCACGGGCTTCTGAAGGAAATGGGAGCTGACGTACTGTTCGAAGATGACTGGATGGAAATCGACGGGCGCTCGATGAAGCTGATGCTCATGCCAAACGGCAAGATTAAAAAGCTGCGTGCCTCTTACTATTTGTGGGGGGCCTTGCTCGCCAAGTTCGGCGAGGCACAGGTCGGACTGCCTGGCGGCTGCGATCTTGGCCCAAGACCAGTCGATTTGCATATCAAAGGCTTTGAGGCGATGGGGGCCGAGGTCGAGAACAAAAACGGGGTAATGACCATCCGCGCCAAGCAAGGTCGTCTAAAGGGCGCGAGAATTTACCTCGACCTCGTCAGCGTCGGAGCTACGATTAACATCATGCTCGCTGCCTCCAGGGCAGACGGCGTGACCATCATTGAAAACGCTGCCCGTGAGCCGGAGATCGTCGATGTGGCGACACTGCTCAACAATATGGGAGCAAACATCAAAGGCGCAGGAACGGATGTCATTCGCATCCAGGGCGTGGAGCGTCTGCGCGGCTGTCGCCATACCATTATTCCTGACCGGATTGAGGCCGGGACGTACATGATTGCGGCAGCGGCGACAAACGGCAATGTACTGGTTGAAAACGTGATCCCCAAGCACCTGGAGTCGCTGACTGCCAAACTGCGCGAGATTGGCGCGGAAGTGGTGGAGATGGATGACTGCATTCAGGTGATCGGGCGGGATTCCTATCGCCCGATTGATGTGAAAACGAGTCCGTATCCTGGTTTTCCTACTGATTTGCAGCAGCCGATCACGACGCTGCTTACTCTTGCCAAAGGATCGAGCATCGTGACGGACAACATTTACAGCTCGCGTTTTCGCCATGTAGATGAATTGCGGCGCATGGGAGCGACGCTCAAGGTAGAGGGACGCTCCGCTGTCATTGAAGGCGGAAGCAAGCTGAACGGAGCCAAGGTGGTAGCTTCCGATCTGCGGGCCGGCGCAGCGCTTTTTATCGCAGGGCTGGCGACAAACGGCACGACAGAACTGGAAGGTCTGGAACACATTGACCGCGGCTATGAGAATTTGGTGGGCAAGCTGCAAATGCTGGGTGCCGACGTGACGCGGGTAGGCTTGCAGCATACGGAAAGCCCACAGCGTTAACCAATCATCAGGAGAGGAGTCTTCCAGAATGGAACGCAGTTTAACACTTGAACTGGTACGTGTAACTGAAGCGGCTGCTTTGGCTTCCGCCCGTTGGATGGGACTTGGGCGCAAAGATGAGGCCGACGACGCGGCGACGACCGCGATGCGCAAGGAATTTGAAAAAGTGCCGATGGATGGCGTAGTCGTGATCGGAGAAGGCGAAATGGATGAAGCGCCGATGCTCTATATCGGCGAGCGTCTCGGCCAAGGGGTAGCGCCGGCAGTGGACGTGGCTGTCGACCCGCTGGAAGGAACGAATATCCTGGCAAAAGGTACATGGGGCGCCATTTCTGTTATTGCCATTGCGGACCGTGGAAATTTGCTGCATGCTCCGGACATGTATATGGAAAAAATGGCAGTAGGGCCAAAAGCGGTGGGCAAGGTCGACATCAACGCGCCCATTCGCGACAACCTGAAAGCTGTTGCAGCGGCACAGGGCAAAGACATCAGCGACCTGGTAGCGATCGTGCTTGATCGGGATCGCCATTCCCGCATCATTCACGAGATTCGTGAAGCCGGTGCCCGCATTCGCCTCATTTCCGACGGGGACGTGGCGGCTGCGATCAACACGGCATTCCCGGATACGGGTGTAGACATTTTGTTCGGCTCCGGTGGAGCGCCAGAAGGTGTATTGGCTGCAGTTGCATTGAAATGCCTTGGCGGGGAAATTCAGGGCAAGCTGTTGCCGCAAAACGAAGAAGAAATCCAGCGTTGTGTCCAGATGGGTCTTAGCAACCCGCACCAGGTGCTGTTTATGGATGATTTGGTCAAGGGCGACGATGCCATTTTTGCGGCAACGGGCGTAACAGACGGGGAATTGCTGAAAGGGGTTCGCTTCCAGGGAACTCGTGCGACTACCCACTCTGTTGTCATGCGGGCAAAAACGGGTACGGTACGCTTCATTGAAGGAAACCACCGCCTGGAACGCAAACCGTCACTCGGTTTGTAGGAAAACGAACAACTCGGTTTAAACATGATTTCCAAGAGTAAAAAAAGAGTGGTGGACGTATGTTACTTTCTGAACTAGAAGAGAAGAAACTGACCGATCTCTATAAGCTGGCCAAGGAGTATCATATCCCGTACTACGCCCAGCTGAAGAAGAAGGAATTGATCTTCGCGATCCTTCGGGCACGGGCGGAGCGGGATGGCCTGATGTTTATGGAAGGAGTGCTGGAAATCTTGCCGGAGGGCTACGGCTTCCTCCGTCCGATTAACTATCTCCCCAGCTCGGAAGACATCTACATCTCCCAGTCGCAGATTCGCCGTTTTGATTTGCGCATGGGGGATGTGGTGTCAGGCAAGGCCAGACCTCCCAAGGAAAACGAGCGTTATTTTGGACTGTTGCAAGTGGAAGCAGTGAACGGAGAAGACCCGGAGGCTGCTTCAGAGCGTCTTCACTACCCCGCCTTAACACCGCTATATCCTCAAACCAAGCTCGTGCTGGAGACTGCTCCTGAGCGTGTTTCCACCCGCCTGATGGATCTTATTGCCCCTGTTGGACTGGGACAACGTGGACTGATTGTCGCTCCGCCAAAAGCGGGAAAAACCATGCTCTTGAAAGAGATTGCCAACAGTATTACGGAAAGCCGACCGGATATTCATCTGTTTGTGCTGCTCATCGACGAGCGTCCGGAAGAGGTTACGGATATGCAGCGTTCTGTCAAAGGGGAGGTTGTCGCCTCCACGTTTGACGAATTGCCGGAGAATCACATCAAGGTGGCTGAGCTTGTATTGGAGCGGGCTAAGCGTCTGGTTGAGCACAAAAAGGATGTCGTCATCCTGCTCGATTCGATTACCCGTCTCGCTCGCGCCTACAACCTGGTCATTCCTCCGAGCGGCCGGACGTTGTCTGGCGGTATCGATCCGGCGGCGTTTCACCGTCCGAAACGCTTTTTCGGTTCGGCGCGCAACATCGAAGAGGGCGGCAGCCTGACGATCCTGGCTACGGCTCTGGTCGAAACCGGCTCGCGCATGGACGATGTGATCTACGAGGAGTTCAAGGGAACGGGGAACATGGAGCTGCATCTGGATCGCAAGCTGGCAGAGCGCCGGATCTTCCCGGCGATCGACATTCGCCGTTCGGGAACGCGCCGCGAAGAAATGCTGCTGACCAAAGAAGAACTGGATAAGCTGTGGATGATCCGCAAAAACATGAACGAAACGAGTGATTTTGTCGATTCGTTCATCAAAAAGCTGGCGGACACGAAAACAAACGAAGAATTTTTGCAGACCCTGGAAAGCAAGCAGCAAGGCCGGGGGAAAACGGCAGGTACGACGGTGAGCTCATGACTCGCCGTCATTTTTTTTGCCCGTTTTGCATACCGTAAGGAGAGTTGGAAGAGAGGGAGGAGAGAGTCAGTGGAGTACGTGCAGGTTCCCGTGCCCATCGAGAGCCACGCGGAAGTGAAAAAGGCTGTCGTGGAGCAAGCGTTGTTTCAGGCGTTCAATCCGTACGCGAGTTTGACAAAGCAAGCGCCTGCTGCCAAAAGCAATACGATGGTGTACGCAGTGCGCCAGGGCGACACTCTTTCCGGAATTGCCGAGCGCTACGGCCTTACGCTGAAAAAGCTGGTGGAGACAAACAAAATCAGCAATCCGCACCTGCTTTCCGTCGGAATGAAGCTGATTATTGCCAAAGACGAAGTGGCACATATGGTCAAACGGGGTGAAACACTCGATTACATTGCGAGAAGATACGGAGTCAGTCGCGAACTGCTCCTGGAACGCAACCCGCTTTTGAAATGGCTGTCGGACAACCTGTACGTCGGACAGGTTGTGTACATCCCTGTTACCGGAGGGCCGCCGATGCAGGCAGAGGAGCTGCAGCAAAAGCGAAACACAGCCCAGGCGGCAAGCAGGCAGGCCGTGGCGCGGATTCGCGGCCGATTGGATTGGCCTGTGGAAAAAGCGACGATTACAAGCGGCTTTGGAACACGCTGGGGCAAAATGCACAAAGGCGTAGATTTGTGGAACGAGCAGGAAGCCAAAACGCCGATTTTGGCAGCGAAGGCAGGGAAGGTGGTCGAGGCGGGAGCCAATCGGTCCGGGTACGGGCGCATGGTCGTCCTGGACCACGGAGACGGCCTGCAAACCTTTTACGCCCATATGCGCACGATTGTGGTCACGCCCGGCCAGAGCGTAGAGGCGGGCGACATACTCGGATACATGGGCCAGACAGGCGACTCCACCGGGTATCACCTGCATTTTGAAGTCAGGCAGGACGATGTGCCGGTAAACCCGCTCCCGTATCTTGGCAGATAACCCTGCACAATTTACATTGCTTTTTCAATGCGTTACAATGGGCAAAGCAAAGAAGCGAGGCGATTTTCCCATGTATTTAGTGTACGCAGATGAAAAGGGCAATGTTTACGACCACCCGGGATTGTTCGCGGTGGCGCGCAACGGCGATATATTGACAGAAATTCTGGAAGAAGAACTGATCCCGCTGCCGGAAGGGGCGACGCTGGTCAGCCTGCCGGATACAGTGCCGATCGGGATGGACCCGGAAACGGGTGAAATGATTAAGCTGGACGGCTTTACAGCGGTCGGGGCGCTCGTTCCGCAAGGGATTACCCGACTCTTGCTTCCAGGTTATGTAAAAACAAACAAGGAAAGCAAGCTGCCGCTGTTCGGGTATTCGGCAGTCGTTTGGAAAGACGACCGCTTTTGGGTAGCAGGCAGAGCGAGCGACGACATCTACAAGTGGGACCCGCTGAATTTCCCGATGGATGAGCTGCGCCAGCGAGTGGAAAAGACGTTGGAGCTGTTCCCGAACAACCGCATCTTGAAACACTTGTCGCACTGTGCACTGGAGTACGAGTGCCTGACTGCCTCCAATAACTTTTTCAACCGCTGGGAAGGCAGCCTGCCTGTATCCTACACCTGTAATGCCGGTTGCTACGGCTGTATTTCCGAGCAACCAGACGACAGCGGCTTCCCGTCCCCGCAGACGCGGATGAATTTCAAGCCGACAGAGGACGAGCTGGTGGAGGTCATGCTGCACCATTTGCAGACGCCGGAGAGCATTATCAGCTTCGGGCAGGGCTGTGAGGGCGAGCCGTCGACCATGGCCGGGATCATCGTTCCGGCGATGCGCCGCGTGCGGGCGACGACCGACATGGGCTATATCAACATCAATACAAACGCAGGCTTGACCGACCATATCAAAGGAATTGTCGATGCCGGGCTGGATTTGATGCGCATCAGCATCATCAGCGCGATTGACGAGCATTACAATGCCTACTACCGCCCGCGCAACTACACGCTGGAAAACGTGGCGCGATCTGCGGAATACGCGGCCTCCAAGGGCGTGTACACCTCGATCAACTACTTGTGCTTCCCTGGTGTTTTTGACCGCGAAGAAGAAATGGAAGCGATGATTAACTTCATCCGCCGCACAGGCATCAAGCTGATTCAGCTGCGCAACCTGAACATTGATCCGGAAAGCTATCTGGCGATGATTCCAAAAGCGCAGGGCGAAGTCTTCGGCATGAAGCAGGCGATTGAAATCTATCAGGAGGAGCTGCCGGATGTGGTGATCGGATCGTTCACGCACATACCGCCAGCAGAGCTGCGCCGCAGGAAAAATATGGCCTGAGCAGGCAACCTGTTGCATTTCGGCTGACAGCATGCTACTATCTTGTATGTGTGTTTATATAACTCTGTTTCGGCAAACGATTCAGGGCGAAAAGAGGTGTAGCGCGATGAAACAAGGTATTCATCCACAGTACAATGTAGTAACCGTTACATGTGCATGCGGTAACGAATTTGAATCCGGTTCCGTGAAACAGGCGCTGAGAGTGGAGATCTGCTCCAACTGCCATCCTTTCTTCACCGGAAAACAAAAATTCGTAGATGCTGGCGGCCGTGTAGACCGTTTCAAACGCAAATACAATCTGTCCTAATCAGACAGGATTGGAGCAACCAGGTAGAGCGATCTGCCTGGTTTTGTCTTTTTCCGGGGCATGGGAAGGAATTATGAATCCGCTTTAGGCAAAGGGAGATGGAGACGTGGCACAATTATATTTTCGTTACGGGGCGATGAATGCCTCCAAATCCATTCAGTTGCTGACTGTCGCTCACAACTATGAGCAATCGGGGAAAAAAGTAGTAGTGTTCACGCCAGCCGTCGATGACCGGTACGGGGTGGGAAAAGTAGCTTCGCGGGTTGGCATCAGCCGAGAGGCGATTCCGATCAGCGAAGAGACGAATATGTACGAAATTGTGGCAGCAGAGCCTGTAAAGCCGCACTGCGTACTGCTGGACGAGGCGCAGTTCATCAGCCGCCATCATGTGGATCAACTGGTGGCGATTGTCGATCAGTTGGGCATTCCCGTCATCGTCTACGGCTTGCTGAAAAACTTCAAGAACGAGCTTTTCCCCGGCAGTGCCGCTTTGCTCTGTGAAGCGGACAAGGTGGAAGAAATCAAAACAGTGTGCGTGTACTGCAACAAAAAAGCGACGCATATCCTCAAATTCAAAAACGGACAACCTGTCTACACCGGAGAGACGATTGAAATCGCTGGCAACGACACGTACAGCAGTGTCTGTCGCAGGCATTACTACCATCCCCCGGCCAATCGCTGACCCAAAAACAGCAGGAAAAAGCCACCCCTTTATGCAGGTGTGCATGAGCCTGAAAGGCGCTGCGCAGACTAAGCAAAACAGGAGGTGGCTTTTTCGTGCGAATGAAGCCTTTTGGAAAATACTCGCTGACCGTGCTGGGCATGCTCGTCCTTTCCTCGGCCTTGACTGTCGGGTGTGGTCAAAACGCAGCTCAGGAGAAAAGGACCAATACACAGGCGATGGACGGGCAGCATCCAGCGGCGATCAGAGGCGAGCGCAGCGGAGATATTCTCCATCGGCCTGCTTCGCCTGCGGTGGATCGCGACACATTGATGGGGCGCAACCAGAATCCGAACCTCATCATCGGCCAGTCCAATGTGCGCAACACGCAAATCGACATGAACAACATGGAAATGATGGCGAAGTCGGTAAAAGGCGTTGAAGACGCCCGTATCACACTGAATGGCGGCAATGCATATGTTACTCTTGACCTTGTGCATAACATTACGGCGAGTCAGGCGCGAGCGGTGGAGCAACAGGTGATCTCTCTTCTCCGGCAAAAAATCCCGCGCTATGACTTCCACGTTACCTCTAATGAAGGCTTTCACCGTTGACAGGTGACTCAAAAACGGGGATGACAAGGCTCGGCATTGCCGGGCCTGTTTTGCATCGAAAAAAGAACTAAATTCCATTGCAATAGTATGAGTAAAATGTTCGTGGGCAAACCGAAAAGAAATTTTTGAAGAAAAATCAGTTGGAGGGTATAGAAAAGGGCTTCTCTTCTTGGTAAAGTGTAAAGCGCCAAAACCAAACACACCAAGGAGGAGAAACCCTGTGAGCAAGTTTACCACGGAATTTCCCACAATGAAAGAGCTTGAAACGTTGTTGTTTCGAACGTTGCAGGAACAGTTCGCTGCCGGTATGGCTTATATTTTGGAAGCGTTGGACGAGTATCTGATGCATCAACGGGATCATTCACGCTTTCGGCTGAAGGACCAACGAGAAGTCCAGATCGACACGCTCTTTGGTACGGTTCGATTCAAACGGCGATTGTATCAGGATCGCGTGAAGGGTCAACATGTGTATTTGTTGGATCGTATGCTGGCCTTTGACGGGCGGGAGAAGCTAAGCCCGTTTTTGGAAGAGATAGCGATCGAATTTGCTAGCCAAGGCCCCTCGTACCGGGACAGCGCAAAACGCTTGGAAGCGTTACTGGGGTATCGGGTACTGAGCCATGAGGCCATTCGGGACAAACTAATCACGCGGGTTGAACAAGCATCAACCATCGTGTCGAAAGCGACCCGAAGGTCGGTTCGCGTATTGTTTGTGGAAGTGGATGGACTTTACACCTCATTGCAGAGGCAGCGCCAGCGGGGAATGGAAAATCGAATGGCGATTGTGCACGAAGGATGGGAACAAGAGGGGGACCGAGTGCGGCTTAGGTCGAAACGCCATTACCTGCATACGACGAAGGGAGAGTTCTGGGAAGGGTTTGGCGACTTTCTGGTTCGTCATTACGACATGGATGAAAACACATGGATCGTAGTCAATGGGGATGGGGCCAATTGGATTGGAGAATGCGAATCCTACTTTCACCGCTGTATTTACACACTGGATCGCTTTCATGTGGCGCGAGAATTGCGCCGATTCCTGGGTCAGTTGCCAGAGACGTGGCAGACGGTACGGCAGGCGTTGGTGGCCTTTGAAGCGGATATCTTGCTGGCGACAGTAGAGTCCGTACCGGAGGAAAAGATTCTGGAAGAGCACCGGAACGAATGGCGGAAATACGTGGCCTATTTACGGCGGCATCGAAGGCATCTTATCGACTATCGAAAGGTTCTGGGTGAAGCTGGTATCGACACGACGGGCATGCGTCCAATGGGGAGTGCGGAAGCGCAAATGCGGGTGATGGCAAAAAGGACCAAACGAGGCGGCTACAGTTGGAGTGTACGGGGAGTACAAGCGATGTTGCGAGCCATTATGGCACGACAAGAGGGAAGTCGTTTGAGCGGCCAGGCGATAGCGAAGAAGCAAGTGTTACAGCCCAACCCAATGGTCCGAGTGAAGGACTTGCTACGGGAAGTGAAAGAGCAGGCAAAAGGCTATATAAACGGGACGATCCGCCTGTTGCACGGGCCATATCAAAGCAGCCCTACCGGGCTGGCCTTAAAAGCCCTTCGCGGATGAGGCAAAAATCGAGTGGAAGAAAGGAATCATACAAAAATAAAGCGCTTTCAAGAAGAGGAAACCAGAAGTCTTATTTTGGAGACAAAAAAATCCTGCCCACTATGGCTTGACTCACACATTGCAATAATGCGCTTTGACTTATCTTCGCTTTCCTCCTATAATTTATCTGTTATAATCGTTCTTAGTATTCTTTGCGATGGGGTGAAGTACAATGTTTGCACGCTTATCCGCAGTTGAAGAGCGTTTTGAAGAAGTAACGAATCTCCTATGTGACCCCGACGTCATCAGCGATACAAAGCGCTTGCGTGAGCTGTCCAAGGAACAGGCTTCATTGGAAGAAACAGTGACGACCTACCGTGAATATAAATCAGTTGTAAGCCAAATGGATGATGCCAAAGCGATGCTGGAAGAAAAGCTCGACGATGAAATGCGTGAAATGGTCAAGCTTGAAATCAGCGAACTGACTGAGCGCAAGGAAAAGTTGGAAGAACGTCTGAAAATCCTGTTGCTGCCAAAAGATCCGAACGACGAGAAAAACGTGATCGTGGAGGTGCGCGGGGCAGCGGGCGGCGATGAAGCAGCTCTGTTTGCGGCTGTCCTGTTCCGCATGTACACCCGTTTTGCCGAGCGTCACGGCTTTAAAGTCGAGGTGCTGGAAGCAAGCCCGACAGATATTGGCGGCTACAAGGAAATCGTCTTCTCGCTGTCCGGTCGCGGCGCTTACAGCAAAATGAAGTTCGAAAGCGGCGCACACCGCGTACAGCGCATCCCGGCGACCGAATCCGGCGGGCGCATCCACACTTCTACGGCTACCGTACTGGTACTGCCAGAGGCGGAAGATGTGGAAGTGGAAGTACACGAAAAAGACATTCGCATCGATACGTTCTGCTCCAGCGGTGCTGGCGGACAGAGCGTCAACACAACCAAGTCTGCCGTTCGCGTGACACACATTCCGACCGGGATCGTGGTATCCTGTCAGGATGAAAAGTCCCAGCACTCCAACAAAGACAAAGCGCTGCGTGTACTCCGCGCGCGTCTGTACGACTACTACATGCAACAGCAAAATGCGGAAGCAGATGCTACGCGCAAAAGCCTGGTCGGTACCGGTGACCGCAGCGAGCGCATCCGCACGTACAACTATCCGCAAAGCCGCGTGACCGACCACCGCATCGGTCTGACCCTGCACCGTCTGGAAGCGGTACTGGAAGGCGATCTGGATGAAGTGATCGACAACCTGATTTTGCATGAGCAGACGGAGCTGCTGAAAAGCCATGCACACACAGCTTGATTGGTCTGATGTCACGACGATTCGAGAAGCCCAGGTACGGGCTTCTTCCTTTTTGCGGGAAAAAGGGGCAAAGGACCCGCTGTTCGAGGCGGAGCTGATGATTCGCCACTGCCTGGGCTGGGACCGCACGCGCTATTTGATCTCGATGGCAGAGCCGATCTTAGCCGAGACACTGGCGAAGCTGGACGAGCTATGCCAGCGCCGCAGCAGGCACGAGCCGTTGCAGTACATGTTTGGCGAGCAGGAGTTTTTCGGGCGTGCCTTCACGGTGCGGCCAGGAGTCTTGATCCCCCGGCCGGAGACGGAAATACTCGTCGAGCAGGTACTGATTGCGGCAGCGGATATTTGGCCGGAAAACGAAGCGCTCGCCGTGGCGGACATCGGGACGGGCAGCGGAGCGATCTGCATCACGCTTGCCCTGGAGAAACCGCATTGGCAGGTGACGACGGTTGATTTGTCGCCGGATGCGATAGCGGTTGCGCGGGAAAACGCGGAACGCCTGGGCGCCGCCGTGCGCTTTTTGCAAGGCGATCTGGTCCAGCCGTTGCTTGCAGCAGGGGAGAAGGTGGATATTCTCGTCTCCAATCCGCCGTATATTCCGAGCCGGGATGTCGACGAGCTGGACGAAGAGGTTCGTCTGCATGAGCCGCGGCTCGCATTGGACGGCGGGGACGATGGGCTGGATTGCTATCGCCGTCTGTGCGAGGCGCTGCCAGCTCTGCTCAAGGAGCAGGCGGTCGTCGCTTTCGAGGTAGGCATTCATCAGGCGCGTGATGTGGCAGCTTTGATGCGGGCATCCGGCGTCATCGAGCAGGTGTGGATCGTACCGGATTTGGCGGGAATCGAGCGGGTTGTTATCGGCGTAAGGCGGTAACGGCCCGGGCGTCTCGCCTTTTTTTCGCTAAAATTGTATGAATGTTTGTGCTTTTGGGTTTGGATTTCCGGCTCCTTGTCCATACTGAGGCTATAGAGAGAAAAGGTTTGGAAGACTCAGTAGAGAGGGAGACGGTTTGTGATGAAAAGGATGTTACTGATCGCGTTCAGCTTGTTTATGCTTATGATGTGCTGGGAGGGACAGCTTACTTCGGCCAATGTACTCGATAACGGGCCGATCCCTCAGGAATCGATTCGCCTGCGCATTATCGCCAACAGCGACTCTGTACAGGATCAGTGGCTCAAGCGAGAAGTGCGCGATGCGCTGATCGCCCAGATGAACACGTGGGCGGAAGACATCAAGTCGTTTGAGGAAGCCGAGCAATTGGTCGCGTCCCAGTTGCCCGTTTTGCAAGAAGTGGTGGATAAAACGATCCGCGAACGCGGCTTTTCCTATCAAGCCGTCGTCGATTACGGGCAAGTGCCTTTTCCGACCAAGCTGTACGGTTCTTACGTGTATCCGGCTGGCAACTACCAGGCGCTGCGGGTGCAAATCGGCGAGGCAAAAGGGCAAAACTGGTGGTGCGTGCTGTTTCCGCCGCTCTGCTTTATCGACATGGCAAACGGAGATGCCGTACAGGCGGCAGAACCAGCGGCAAGGACCCAAACAGAGCAGAGGCAGCCAGTGACCGATCTGGAGCAGACGTCCGCCGCTGCTGCATGGAAGCTCGATCAGGAAGTCGCAGAGCAAAAAGAATGGCGGCAAGACCGTCTGGAAAGCGAGGACGCTGCAAACCGTGACGATCAGACTGCGGGTGTTTTCCGTGCGGAACAGGCAGTGGTCGAGCAGCCAGCCCCTGCGCCGCAAGTACAGGTGCGCTTCTACCTGTGGGAAAAGCTTGAAAGCTGGTTCTCCTGAGCCTTACCATCAATCCGCAAAAAAACGACACCCCGCTGTCATGGCGCAGGTGTCGTTTTGGGTGGAAAAAGGCTTATTTTTGAGTCAGGGCAGCGAGAATCTCCGGCTTCAGCAGGCTGTGGAAGCGATGGGCAGGGATGGTGAAGGAAGGCATTCCTGCCGCATACGGAGCAATTTCGTACTGTTCGAAATGAATGACGAGATTGCCGTTTTCAAACGAGAAGCCCTGGTCGTCTGTAATGCTCTCAAAGCTGTACGGATTGTAGCCGTCCGCTGCGGTTCGTTCCTTGATTTGCTGGCGGATGAGCTGGTTGATAATGCTGCGGTAGTCGTAGCCGGACTGGAACAGGTCGGCGAGCTTGAGCCTTTTTGCTTTGTCCTGGTTGTCGATCGTATAGTAGGTGACGTTGGTCATGCCATGCGCTCCGCCAGTATAGACGTATGTCTGGATGGAGAAAGACACGAGCTTGCCTGCCTGGTGTACCTCGTAGGAAATATCGAGTGCGTGCGGGCGCGGCTCCCAGCCGTATTTTTTTGCTTCTGCTGCATCCTGCTTGCCTGCTTTTTGGCCTTCGGCAAGACCTGTTTGTGCTTCTTTCAGCAGATCGGCGTTCAGTTTGGCTTCAAACGCTTTATCCTTCAATCCGCTAATGACCGGGATCGTCACTTTGCCCTCGAACTCTTTTGTGCTGACGGACATCACTTTCGGGGTGAACACCACTCCGGCTGTTTGCGGCTTTTGTGCTTGTACGGCAGGCACAGGCTTGGCCGCAGCAGGGGAAGCTGCCAGGACGGGGGCAGTAGCGGCGGTCAGCAATACGGCTGTGCCGAGCAGGCTGGAAGTAACGGATTTCAACAATGTCATGTTCATTCACGATCCTTTCGATCCAAGAGAAGATGTATCTCGCTTGCATGGACTTATTCTACTACACCGTTCTGACGGATGAGGTTAAGAATTGGTAACAAAGACTTTTCTGAAAGTTATTCACAAGTTACCCACAGCCTGTTGAAAACTTCTGGATGCACATCTATACTAAAGGCACTTATGACATAGAAACGAGATAAAGAAAGGATTTTATTAAGATGGAAACCAATTTGGTGACAAAAGTCTGGTCTGTGGATAACGATGTGGAAAACATCCGCAGTTGTACACAGATTGTGGATGCAGCCCGTTTGCTGCGCGCGGGGGAAGCGGTCGCTTTTCCAACGGAAACGGTGTACGGCCTGGGCGCGAATGCATTGTCTGATGCCGCAGTGGAGAAAATATTTGCAGCAAAAGGCAGACCGAGCGACAATCCGCTGATTGTGCATATCGGAGAGCTTGCGCAATTGTCCACAGTCGCAGGTTCCGTTCCGGAAAAAGGCCGGAAGCTGATGAACGCATTTTGGCCGGGTCCGTTGACGATCATCCTGCCGAAAAACGATCAGGTAGCGTCGCTGGTAACGGCAGGGCTGGATTCAGTCGGGGTGCGCATGCCGGACCATCCGATTGCGCTCGCCCTGATCCAGGAAGCAGGCGTGCCGATTGCAGCTCCAAGCGCGAACCGTTCCGGCCGTCCGAGTCCGACTACGGCTGCGCACGTGTTTGCCGATCTGGACGGACGGGTAGCGGGGATTGTGGATGGCGGAGCTACCGGAGTCGGTGTCGAGTCGACGGTCATTGACGTGACGGTCGATCCGCCTGTCATCCTGCGGCCAGGAGGCATTACCCGGGAGCAGATGGAGCGCGTGATCGGTGCGGTCGAGCTCGATCCTTCTTTTCAGGTGGGCGCGGTAGAGACGCCGCGTGCGCCCGGGATGAAATATACGCATTACGCCCCGGAGGGGGAAATGTGGCTGGTGACAGGCGACGAAGCACAGGTCCGCGCGAAAATGGCGGAGCTGCTCGCTGAAGCAAAACAGCATGGGCAAAAAACCGGAGTGCTGGCGACGGAAGAGTCGGCTCGATACTGGCGGGAACAGGCGGCGGCCGACGTCGTCTTGTCTGTTGGCTCCCGGCACGATCTGGAAAAAGTCGCCCAGCAGCTTTATGCTGTATTGCGCGAGTTTGACAATCAACACGTTCAGTTTATTGTAGGTGAAACTTTCAGCCGCGATGGCCTGGGTATGGCCGTCATGAACCGTCTGGAAAAAGCGGCGGGCGGTCGCATCCTGTCCGTCTAAAACAGTCTAAACTCCCCCTTGTCCGCATAAGGTGAAGAGACAGGGGGGAGGCCGCTTGGACCAGGTGTTGTTTCATTGGGGGCAATTTTTGACGCTGCTCATCATCGCCTTTGCTTTGAGCATGGATGCGTTTTCGCTGGGGATCGGCGTAGGCATGGTCGGCATACGTTTGCGGGAAATTGTCAAAGTGAGCATTACCATCGGACTTTTTCATATTATGATGCCTGTCGTCGGGATTGCTGTCGGCGCTTATTTGTCTGACTTGGTGGGCGACATTGCCGTTTTCATCGGCGGCGGAGTGCTGATCCTGATCGGTTTGCATATGCTGTGGAATGGACTGTTTCACGGCGACCAAAAAAGCGTCCTGAAAACAAAAGGAATCGGGCTATTGCTGTTTGCCTTCAGCGTCAGTCTCGACGCGTTGACAGTCGGTTTTTCGTTTGGGCTGATTGAAGTCAATAAAATTCTCGCCATCTCCCTGTTCGGCATCATGGGGGCGGCCATGTCCTATTTCGGACTTTTGCTTGGCAGAAGTGTAGGAGGATGGTTGGGCGATTACAGCGAATTAGTAGGAGGACTTATTCTGTTTTGCTTCGGGCTGAAGTTTGTCATCTAGCAGATGGACAGAAAGGAGGGGCGATCATTGAAACGGATCTTATTTGTCTGCACGGGAAATACTTGCCGCAGTCCGATGGCAGAGGCGATATTTCGCGCCAAGACAGCCGGACAGGAATTTGAAGTGCGTTCGGCCGGAGTGGCGGCATATGCAGGACAGCCTGCTTCCGCACACGCCCAGGCGGTGCTGGCGGAGCGGGGCATTGAGCATGCACATGAGTCGAGCCAGCTGAATGAAGAGCTGATCGAGTGGGCTGACCTCATTTTGACGATGACGAACAATCACAAGCACGCCATCCTGAGCTTTTTTCCGGCGGCTGCTGACAAGGTGCATACGCTGCAGGAGTTTGCCGGAGTGGAGGGCTTGCAGGATATTGCTGATCCTTTCGGTGGAGCGCTGGAGGATTACCGTCGTTGCGCCGAGGAAATCGAGGAGTCGCTGGACAGGCTTTTGGAGCGGTTGATGGAAGCGCGTTTTCGTAAATAACGGAACAAAAGGAGGTGCTGGTTGGTAGCCAGGACCTTGTTTCGCGTGAGAGTACGAACATTTTTTAATCAATCAAACAAAATGTTCACTTTTTACCTCCAGCTTTTTGATGTATAATGAGTGAGATCATGAAACAAGCGAGGGATGGCAGAATGAAAGTGGCGATTGCTGCAGATCACGGGGGATACAAGCTGAAAGAGGAAATCAAGACTCTGCTCGCCTCCATGAACATCCAGACGGAAGACTTCGGTTGCTCTTGCGAGGATTCGGTAGATTACCCTGATTACGCCTTGCCCGTAGCGGAAAAAGTGGCAGCAGGCGAGTTCGACCGGGGCATCCTGGTTTGCGGAACCGGCATCGGCATGTCGATTGCAGCCAACAAAGTTCCTGGCATTCGCTGTGCGCTTGTGCACGATACTTTTTCTGCACGAGCTACCCGTGAGCATAACAACTCGAACGTGTTGGCCCTGGGAGAGCGGGTTATCGGACCTGGTTTGGCGCTTGATATTGTGAAAATTTGGCTGGAGACAGAATTCCAGGGCGGCCGCCACGAGCGTCGTGTGGAAAAGATCGCGCACATCGAAGCGAAGCACACGGGAGTGAAGTAAGTGAACCTATCCGCTATCGAACAAGAGGTTCGTCAACTGGTGGAGGAAGTCGCCGGGCTTGCCAATCTCAAGGCCGGACAGGTCATGGTGATCGGGTGCAGTACAAGTGAAGTGCTGGGCAAGCACATTGGAAAAGCCGGCAGCCGGGACGTGGCCGCCGCCATTTATCGCGGCATCCGCACTGTGCAGGAGCAGCGCGGCTTTGCTGTGGCCTTTCAATGTTGCGAACATTTGAACAGGGCGCTCGTGCTGGAGCGGGAAGTGATGGAACGCTACAGGCTGGAAGAGGTCTCGGTCGTTCCCGTGCCGACTGCTGGCGGTTCCATGGCTGCACACGCTTTTACACAGCTTGCCGATCCGGTTGTGGTGGAGCAGATTCGCGCCCATGCAGGCATTGACATCGGTGACACGCTGATTGGCATGCACTTGAAGCAAGTGGCCGTGCCTGTGCGTCCCGCGCAGCGGACTGTGGGCGAAGCGCATGTCACCGCTGCACGTACACGCCCCAAGCTGATTGGCGGCGCGCGAGCAGTCTATGAAGTTGTACCCCAAAATGAAAGCTGTACCTAATAAGAATGTGGGACAAGCCCATTTTCGAGGAGGAAAATAAATCATGCTAGAATTTTTGCGTAAACAGGACCCGCAAGTATTGGAAGGCATTCAACTGGAGCTGGGAAGACAGCGTGACAAAATTGAGTTGATTGCATCCGAAAACTTCGTAAGCCGTGCGGTTATGGAAGCAATGGGAACGGTATTGACCAACAAGTACGCCGAAGGCTATCCAGGCCGTCGCTACTATGGCGGTTGCGAATACGTGGACATCGTGGAAAACATCGCGCGCGATCGCGTCAAGGAAATTTTCGGTGCCGAGCATGCGAACGTACAGCCACACTCCGGCGCGCAAGCAAACATGGCGGTTTACTTCACCATTTTGCAGCCGGGCGACACTGTACTCGGAATGAACCTGTCCCACGGCGGCCACTTGACACACGGAAGCCCTGTAAACTTCTCCGGTACGCTGTACAACTTCGTAGAGTATGGCGTGGATCAAGACACTCACCTGATTAACTACGACGATGTTCGTGCAAAAGCGCTGGAGCACAAGCCAAAGCTGATCGTAGCAGGAGCAAGTGCTTATCCGCGCACAATTGATTTTGCCAAATTCCGTGAAATCGCGGACGAAGTAGGCGCATACTTCATGGTAGACATGGCGCACATCGCTGGTCTGGTTGCGGCTGGCCTGCATCCAAACCCGGTGCCACATGCGCACTTTGTCACCTCCACTACGCATAAAACATTGCGCGGTCCTCGCGGCGGTCTGATCCTCTGCAAAGAAGAGTTTGCAAAAGCAATCGACAAATCCGTGTTCCCAGGCGTCCAAGGCGGTCCGTTGATGCACGTTATCGCGGCAAAAGCAGTTGCCTTCGGTGAAGCTCTGAAACCGGAGTTCAAAGACTACGCAACACGCATCGTAAACAACGCCCGCGTCTTTGCAGAAACGCTGCAGGCAGAAGGACTGACACTCGTCTCCGGCGGAACTGACAACCACCTTGTACTGGTTGACGTAAGCAAAATCGGCCTGACTGGCAAAGTAGCCGAGCACCTGTTGGACGAAGTAAACATCACCACCAACAAAAACACCATCCCTTACGATACACAAAGCCCATTCGTCACAAGCGGTATCCGCATGGGTACACCAGCCGTCACCAGCCGCGGCTTCGACGAAGAAGCGATGAAAGAAGTAGCAGCCATCATCGCCCTGACCTTGAAAAACCCGGAAGACGCAGCCAAACACGAAGAAGCACGCCAACGCGTAGCCGCGCTGTGCCAACGCTTCCCGATGTACGAAGGCTTGACGATCTAATTTTCAAGAACATTTCTCAAGCAGACAGACCCCGTGAGCAACCTCATGAGGGTCTGTTTTTTTACTTTCTTTCAGTCTCTTCCCCGCAGCCCCAACCTAGCCAAAGGAGAAATAACCCAGCCAAAGAGAAAAAAGTACGAAGATTAGGCAAATTGACGGCAACCCTCTCCTTCGCTATGATGGAAAAGATGCATTGATACGGAAACGGAGGAACGTACATGAGCCGTGTATATGTGTTTGACCACCCGCTGATTCAGCACAAACTGACGTTTATTCGTGACAAGAATACAGGAACCAAAGAATTCCGCGAACTCGTGGACGAAGTAGCAACCCTGATGGGCTACGAAATCACCCGCGACATGCCGCTTGAAGAAACCACCATCGAAACCCCGGTAGCCACCTGTAAATCCAACGTGATTGCCGGCAAAAAAGTTGGACTCGTACCAATCCTCCGTGCAGGACTTGGCATGGTCGACGGACTGCTCAAGCTGATCCCTGCCGCAAAAGTCGGCCACGTGGGACTGTACCGTGACCCGGAAACATTGCAGCCTGTCGAATACTACGTCAAGCTGCCTTCAGACGTAGCCGAGCGCGAACTGATCGTGATTGACCCGATGCTCGCGACTGGCGGTTCTGCTGTCGCGGCGATTGCTGCGCTGAAAAAACGCGGAGCGCGAAATCTCAAGCTCATGTGCCTGATTGCCGCTCCGGAAGGCATCAAAATGGTGCAGGACGAACATCCTGACGTAGATATTTACGTAGCAGCGATTGACGAATATTTAAATGACCATGGATACATTGTGCCAGGCCTTGGCGATGCGGGCGACCGCTTGTACGGCACAAAGTAGGCGGAGAGGGAATTCAAGATGAAAAAAGTAAAAGTAATGACGGTATTCGGGACGCGTCCGGAAGCGATCAAGATGGCCCCCCTTGTGCATGAACTGAAAAAGTACAGCGGGCAAATCGAATCGGTCGTTTGCGTGACCGCCCAGCATCGCCAAATGCTCGATCAGGTGTTGGGGATTTTCGATATTACACCGGACATTGACTTGAACATCATGAAAGACCGCCAGACGCTCGTGGATGTGACGACACGCGCCTTGCAAAGTCTCGATGCGGCGATCAAGGAAGTAAAGCCGGACATCGTTTTGGTGCATGGCGATACGACGACGACATTCGTTGCGAGTCTGGCCGCTTTTTACAACCAGGTAGCAATCGGCCACGTGGAAGCGGGCTTGCGCACCTGGGACAAGTATTCGCCGTTCCCGGAAGAGATGAATCGCCAACTGACAGGCGTGATGGCGGACCTGCACTTCGCTCCGACAAACGGGTCTGCCGACAACCTCAGACGGGAAGCGAAGCCGGAGGAAAGCATTTACATTACCGGAAATACAGCGATTGATGCGCTGAAAACAACGGTGCGCGAAGATTACACGCACCCGGTTCTCGACCGCGCAGGCGACCACAAGCTGGTGCTGATGACCGCCCACCGCCGCGAAAACCTGGGTGAGCCGATGCGCCGCATTTTCCGTGCGGTCAGAAGACTGGTGGACGAGCATCCCGAGATCGCCGTCGTCTACCCGGTGCATCTCAACCCGGCCGTGCAGGAAGTAGCGCAGGAAATTTTGGGCGATCACGAGCGCATTTCGCTGATCGAACCGCTCGACGCGCTTGATTTTCACAATTTCGCCCGCCGCGCTCACCTGATCCTGACCGATTCCGGCGGCGTTCAGGAAGAAGCGCCGTCCCTTGGCGTGCCTGTGCTGGTGCTCAGAGATACAACCGAGCGTCCGGAGGGGATTGAAGCGGGTACGCTCAAGCTGGCGGGTACAGACGAAGAACAAGTATACACAATGGCAAAAGAGCTGCTGACCAATCAGGCAGCCTACGATGCAATGGCGCATGCCGCGAATCCGTATGGGGACGGAGAGGCTTCCCGCCGTATTGTAGAAGCAATCCTGTATCACTTTGGATTGCGTGCCGAGCGTCCTGAGCCGTTCAAGCCGGGACAGTAATCATTTGCCCATACAGCCAAAAGTGACCCGTCCGGTAGCGAGTGCCATCATCCGGACGGGTTTTCTTGCTGCTATTACAGACTGACAATTTGGTTTGTTTTGCCAACAGGGAATCTGCAAAATTGGCGAAACTATCCACTACCTCACTGCGTCTAACGAATAGTTACCGACTTACATAAGAAACAGACAGAGTTTGGAAAATGGAGAGGAGTCACCAACATGAGAGCGCAAAGGATAGTGACGCTGCTCACGGCTACGACAATGGCCTGGGGAGCTTTTGTTCCGTTTGTGCCCCTTGCGACGAACGTCGCGCACGCCAGGGCAGAAACCAGTGCATTGAACATGGTGTGGCAAACCCCGATTGGCGAGGGAACCACATTGCTCAAATATACGAAATCGTTTGCGAATCAGCCCGTCACCATCATGGTAACCAAGGTGGACCTGAACAACCCGTACGTGGAGGTCAAGCCCGTCTACGGGACTGCCGGCAAACTGACGGAAAGACAGACCGTTACCCAGATGGCTCGCGAAACAGGCGCGATCGCTGCGATCAACGCGGACTTTTTCAACATGTCCAAGCGGGGCGCGCCGTTTGGCATCGTGCTGAAGGACGAGCAGTTGATTTCCTCGATGGGCTTGATCTCGTACTGGTATAGCCTGGGGCTGACCGGGGACAAGATCGCGATCATTGAAAAGTTCGGGTTTGGCGGAAAAGTCACCGCACCAAACGGGGCTGTCTACTCGATTCAAGGTGTCAACAAAGAAGAGTACAATCCGAGCGACGGCCGCAAAAGCCACCAAAACCAGTTGAATGTCTATACACCTTCTTTTGGCAAAACAAGTCTGGGGGCGATTCCTGGCTACAAGGATGTCGTCGAGATTTTGTTCGTGGACAACGTCGCCAAGGAAGTGCGCGTCAATCAACCGGGAGTATACATACCGTACAACGGCTACGTTCTGTGGGGACACGGCGCGGCAGCGGCCTTCCTCAAGCAAAATTTCCCGGTTGGCGCCAAAGCGACCATCGAGTACCAGACCACCCCGCAAACACTCGACTTGAAGCAAGCGGTAGGCGGCAACGTGCTGCTCGTGGATCAGGGCAAAGCCTTGACGTCGTTCCAGGCGGACAAGTCGATCACTTCTGCCAATGCCCGCACGGCAGTAGGCGTTTCCCAGGATGGAAAAACGCTGTACATGGTAACGATTGACGGGAACAAAGGCGTTTACCTGGACGAGCTGGCAAAAATCATGGCAGAGCTGGGCTCCTACCGCGCTGTGAATTTTGACGGCGGAGGCTCGACGACGATGGCTGTGCGCATGCTGGGCGAGACGCACGCCAACCTCGCCAACAAACCGACCGGCGGTGCCGAACGCCGCGTGCCGACCGGACTTGCTGTGTACAACACCGCTCCGCCAGGAGAATTGCGAGGATTCCAAATTGACGTGCCAGCCGACATCCTCATCGGCCAGACCGTTACGCTCAATGCCTCCAAAGGGTATGATACGCATTACCAGCCATACGCGATCAATCCGGCAAATGTCACTTGGGAAACAGATGCGGGTACAGTAGAGGGACAACGCTTCACGCCAGCGCGCTCGGGCCAGATCAAACTGACAGGCCGACTGGGCAACGTGACGCAAAACAAAGAGATTCACGTCATCGCGGGCAGCGAGGTCCAACAGATCGTCGTCTCCCCGAACCCGGTCACGATTGCACCGGGACAAGCTGTCACGCTTGACGTGAAAATCAAGACGAAAAAAGGAGCGACACTCCAGGCGACGCCGCTTAGCGTCAAAGCGAGCGTAGACTCTGCTGTCGCTACCGTCAACGACAAGCTGCAGCTTGTGGCAGGCAATGAACCGGGAAATGGACAGCTGACGATTACCTATGACGGTGTATCGACAACCGTTCCATTTGCGGTCGGCCAATTCGAGCAGCCATGGCTGACGTTTGACAACCAGGTCGGCATGTACCACGCGGCCAACCCGAGCAGCATCAGCTCGGCGGGCTCGTTTGCGCTCGTTTCGGATCAGGTGTTCCGCACGAAAAAAGCGGCAAAGCTCGTCTACAACTTCTCCGGAGCGCCAGCGAACAACATGCGCATCTCTTACGGCGTGCTTGGTTCTCAGCCTGTCACCATCCCGGGCAAGCCGCTCGGACTCGGCCTGTGGGTATACGGGGACAACAGCAGACACTGGCTGCGCGCAGAAGTGCTGGATGCCAACAACAAGCCCGTCTACGTCGATCTGGCAAAAGAAATCGACTGGACAGGCTGGAAGCAGGTAAAAGGCTACTTCCCGAGCAACGCCGCCTATCCGTTGAAGCTGAAGAGCATCTACGTTGTAGACCAGGCGAACGACGGCATTACACACGACAAAGGAACGCTGTACTTCGACGAATTCTCGCTCCTGTTGCCAAACCAGACAGGACAGCCGGGCAATGCGGTTGTTGTGCCTGAACTGCCGGGCAGCCTGTCGCTTGGTGCCGAGCTTGACCTTGGCTACTCGTTTGAGAAGACTGCTCCGTTTTTGGACAGCGCTCTGGTGGAAGTCGAATCGATCGTCACCCAGCAACTGCCAGGCTATGTCCCCGCGGACTACTCGTTCACGATCAAGCCGGGTGAACGCAAGGCGGGCACGGACGATGCGATCTCGACGTCTCCGATCAAGCTGACGCTGGTGCCGAAGAAGTGGATCGCCGGAAAAGGAGTCGGACTGCTGTACGTCAACGAAGTCAATCAGACGCTCGACCCGCTCCTGGGCACCATGAACGCACAAGGACAGTGGGTATATGAAGTAAACAGCTACGGCAAATACATTCCGTACTACATGGACAATGCCGGACTGGCGAGCCCGTCGTTCACCGATATTGCCAACCATCCAGCCAGGAAGGAAATCATGTACATGGCAGAGAACGGCTATGTCAAAGGGCTGACGGAAACGACGTTCGGCCCGGAAGCTTCGCTCACCCGAGCGCAGTTCGTCACTTTGCTGGCGCGCGCGTTCAATTGGGAGCTGCCCGCCTCGCCGAAGCTCAGTTTCAAGGACAAGGTGCCTGACTACGCGCAGGGAGCTGTGCAGGTTGCCGTTGCCAAAGGCTTGGTCAAAGGCTACGAGGACAAAACGTTCCGTCCGGACAAACCTGTGACCAGAGCAGAAGCGGCTGTCATCCTGGACCGTCTGGTGAACAAAAAAGGAGCAGCCAAAACGGTTTCTGACAAAGGAACATGGCCGTCCTGGGCAGCCTCGTCCATCACCAACATGGTCGGACTCGGCCTGATTGATCCGGTCGGCGGAAAATACCAGCCGAACAAACCGACAACTCGTGCAGTATGTGTCGTAGCGCTCTATCGCATTTTGCAGCAAACCAAATAAACCGGGTAAACCGCACAAAGCAAAGACCACGCTTCTCCAATCGGGGAGGGCGTGGTCTTTTTTATGAATCGGAAAGCCACCTTATCCTGAAAAAAGTCATTGCCAAAAACGGTAAACCGAATTAACATTTCAGTTAACAAATATATGTTAACCAAGGATGTGATTTGGTTGTTACATACTTCTTACTATGACTACGCCGAACTGGCGCAAAAGAACAGGCAATTTTTGTGGCATCCATTTACGCAGATGAAGGACTACAACGCGCAGGAGCCTTTGATTATTGCCAGAGGCGAAGGGGTCAAGCTAATCGACGTCAATGGAAAGTCGTATTACGACGGCTTTTCTTCTGTATGGCTGAACGTGCACGGCCACAATGTACCGGAGCTGAACCGGGCGATCACGGAGCAACTGACTCAGATCGCGCACTCGACGCTGCTGGGAATGGCAAACGTGCCGTCCATCCTGCTGGCAGAGCAGCTGGTGCGAATTGCCCCGCCCGGACTCAGCAAAGTATTTTACTCGGACAACGGCGCGACTGCGGTGGAAATCTCCCTGAAAATGGCGTTCCAGTATTGGCAAAATCGCGGCCGGACGGGCAAGCAGGCTTTTATCACGATGAACAACGCTTACCATGGCGACACGATTGGAGCTACCAGCGTGGGAGCGATCCCGCTGTACCATCAGGTTTACAAGCCGCTGCTCTTTTCTCCGTATGTCATCCCGTACCCGTATCCGTACCGGGACGGAGGCGAGCAGGCTGCTGTGGAAGCAACCTTGAGCAAACTGGAAAGCCTGCTGCAACAAAAAGCAGGAGAGATTGCCGCGATGATTGTCGAGCCTGTCGTTCAGGGCGCAAGCGGGATGATCGTCATGCCGGACGGCTGCTTGCAGCGGATTGCCGAGCTTTTGCGCGCGCACGACGTATTGCTGATTGCGGATGAGGTGGCGACAGGCTTTGGCCGGACGGGAAAAATGTTCGCCTGTGAGCACGACGGTGTAGTGCCGGACATCATGGCCGTTGCCAAAGGGTTGACCGGAGGCTATTTGCCTGTAGCAGCCACACTCGTTACGGAAGAGATTTACGACGCTTTTTACGCGGACTACGAGGAACAGAAGACGTTTTTCCACGGCCATTCCTATACCGGAAATCCGCTGGGCTGTGCCGTAGCGCTGGAAAACTTGCGGCTCATGGAAGAGCGAAGGCTGGTCGAGCAGGTGGCAAAAAAAGCGGTCGGGCTGGAGCAGCTTTTGCAGCCGCTACAGGCAGAGCCGCACGTTGGCGACATCCGGCAAAAAGGGCTGATGGCAGGAATTGAGCTGGTTCGCGACAAGCAAACGAAGGAGCCGTACCACTGGAACGAGCGCATTGGCGTCCGCGTCTGCCAGCGGGCGAGAGAAAAAGGACTGTTGACGAGACCGCTGGGCAATGTCATTGTCTTCCTTCCGCCGCTCGCCTCAAGCATGGCCGAGATCGCGGAAATGGTGCAGATTTTGGCGGAATCCATTCGCGAGGTCACGCTGGAACAGAAGGAGCAGGCGGTGCGATGACCAAGCCATTTGCCGGATTGTTCATTGCCGGGACGGACACGGATGTAGGCAAAACCGTCGTCACGGCTGGAATTGCCGCTGCGCTGCGCGAGCGGGGATACGATCTCGGCGTGTGGAAGCCTGTCCAGTCCGGGGCGTTGACACATGAGCAGAAGAGCGATGCTTTTCGCTTGCGGGTCTGGAGCGGTGTAGAGGACTTGTGCGACGAGATTGCGCCACTGGCTTTTTCTGCGCCGCTGACACCTTGGCTGGCAGCGCAAGCGGAGGGCAGGACGCTCACGCTGGACGACGTAATCGCGGGCGGGCGTTCCTTGATGGCGAAGCACGACTGGCTGCTGGTCGAGGGAGCAGGCGGGCTGGCTGTGCCGCTGACGCAAACGGATCTGATGGTCGATCTCGCTTTCCGGCTGCAACTGCCGCTTCTGCTGGTCGCCCGCGCGGGGCTTGGCACGATCAACCATACGCTTTTGTCGCTCTGGTATGCGCGCTCCAGAGGGCTTGAGGTGGCGGGTGTGATTTTAAACGAAGCAGCCCCTGCAACTGCGACCGATGAGAGTGTGGCCACCAATGCCGCGATGATCGAACGATACGGAAATGTTTCTGTCTGGGGAGTGCTGCCGTACATGGGCGGAGCGTTTACCCGGCAGCAACTGGTGGAATCGATGCGGGCGCATGTGGACGTGTCGCCTGTCGAAAGTGTGCTGAAAAAGCAATCCATTAAAGGGGAGATACAAAAATGAACAAGACGGTTTCCATGAACTGGAACGAGTACGCAGACAAGGCTGTGCAAAAAGAAGCGCTGACGCAGGAGGAGGCGTTGCACGTCCTGCAAGCGCCAGACGACGAACTGCTGCCGCTCTTGCACGCCGCTTTTCGGGTCAGGAAGCACTTTTTCGGGAAAAAGGTCAAGCTGAACATGATCCTGAACGCGAAAAGCGGACTGTGCCCGGAAGATTGCGGATACTGCTCGCAGTCAATCGTTTCTACAGCTCCTGTTGCCAAGTACACCATGCTCGACAAAGACACGCTGCTGGCAGGAGCGCGGGAAGCGCTGAATCGGAAGGCAGGCACTTACTGCATCGTCGCTTCTGGCCGCGGCCCGACCGAAAAGGAGCTGGGACAGGTGATTGAAGCGGTAAAAGAAATTCGTGCGACGATGCCGCTCAAAATATGCGCCTGTCTCGGCATCCTGAGCGACGAGCAGGCACAGCGGTTGAAGGAAGCGGGCGTACACCGCTACAACCACAACCTGAACACAAGTCGCAACCACTACTCGGCGATCACGACTACCCATACGTACGATCAGCGGGTGGAAACCGTTGATACAGTAAAAAAAGCGGGGATGTCACCGTGCTCTGGCGTCATCGTCGGCATGGGGGAGAGCGACGAGGAGATCGTGGAGATGGCGTTCGCCTTGCGCAGCCTGGATGCGGATTCGATTCCGGTCAACTTTTTGAATGCAATTCCAGGGACGCCGCTGCAAAACCAGGGCCGCATTCCTGCGAAAAAAGCGCTGAAGGTGCTGGCGCTGTTCCGCTTCGTCTGCCCGGACAAAGAGATTCGTGTGGCAGGCGGACGCGAGGTCAACCTGCGCAGCTTGCAGCCGCTGTCACTCTATGCGGCCAATTCGCTGTTTGTGGGCGACTATTTGACGACGCCGGGGCAGGAGATTTCAGCCGATCACCAAATGATCGAGGACCTTGGCTTCGAGATCGAGCTATGTGCGCTCTAGGCAAAGAGGTGCGGCCCATGAAGCACAGGTACGAATGGCTGGAGACGGAGTGGAAGCGGATGCGGGAGCAGTCGCTGGACAGAGCGTGGCAAACGGTGGAGCCGCTGGCCGAAGCAGGGGGCGCATGGATTCGTGTTCGCGGAAAAAGGCTGCTGAATTTGTCCGCCAACAACTATTTGGGCCTTGCGCATGAGCAGCGAATTGTGGAAGCAGGCGAGCGGGCCGCGAGGAAATGGGGCGCGGGAGGCACTGCTTCCCGCCTCGTGCTCGGCAATTACCCGCTGTACGACGAGCTGGAGCAGCGCCTTGCGGAGTGGAAGCGGCGCGAAGGAGCGCTCGTGTTTGCGAACGGCTATCAGGCGAATACAGGAGTGATCGCTGCACTCGCTGGCCGCGGCGATGTCGTTTTCAGCGATCGGCTGAATCACGCCAGCATCGTCGACGGCATCATCGTGAGCCGCGCCGAGCACGTCCGTTATCGGCACAACGATCTGGAGCACCTGGAGTTTTTGCTGCAAAAGCATCAGGGCAAAAGACGAAAATGGATCGTGACGGACAGCATTTTTTCCATGGATGGCGACAAAGCTCCTTTGCTTGCTCTCGCCGAACTGCGCGAGCGCTACGGCGCCCTGCTTATGGTCGACGAGGCGCATGCGGGTGGAGTGCGCGGGGAACAGGGCCAGGGCTTGTGCCACGAACTGGGGATGGCCGATCAGGTCGATGTGCTGGTAGGTACGTTCAGCAAAGCCTTCGGAGTGTACGGCGCGTACGTATGTGCCGATCAGCCTGTGATTCGCCATCTGCGCTCAAAGGCTCGCTCGCTCATTTACTCTACCGCTCTGCCGCCTGCCGTCATCGGCTCGACGCTGGAAGCCTTGACGCAGATCGAGACGGACACGTGGAGAAGGCAGGCTCTCCGGGAAAATGCGAGTCTGTTTCGGCAAATGCTGCAAGAAAAAGGTTTTCACATAACAGACGACGATACGCAAATTATCCCGCTTGCGATCGGAGAAAACGAGCGAGCGCTGCAATTCAGCCAGAAGCTTTTGGAGCGCGGGATTGCCGCTGTCGCCATTCGTCCGCCTACCGTTCCGGACGGGACGGCGCGCATCCGCTTTACCGTGATGGCGACGCATACGCCGCAGGAACTGACGTGGGCCGTCCAGGAGCTGACTGCAATTCGCGATGAGCTGGACGGGAGGGATGCGATGTGACACCCGCTATACTTTGGCTGACAGGCTGGGGGATGACGGTCTCGTGTTGGCAGGAGGTCCGTCAACAGATTCCTTGCGCGTTGCATCTGGCACCGGACTATTCTCGCGTATCCCGCCCGGAACAGTTTTTGGAGGTGGTAGAGCAGACGGTCCGCTCTATCGCCGGAAACGAGCTGATTGTCGTCGGCTGGTCCATGGGCGGGCTGCTGGCGCTCAGGCTGGCAGCTTCCCGGCCCGTAGCAGGGCTTGTTCTCATCGGGACGACCATGCGCTTTGTCCGCGAGCCGGCAGAGCGGGATAAAGGCTGGGGAGCAGCCGTGCTGCAACGGATGAAACGGCTGCTGCCAAAAGAACGCGAGCGGGTCATGGCTCAATTTGCGGAACAGATGCTGTCGGCAAAAGAACGTGAGCAAAACCGACTGGAAATGGAAAAGGCCGGGGGACAGTGGAGCGAGCAAGCGCTGCTCGCAGGTCTCGACTACCTGGCAAGCGAGGACTGTCGGCATGCAGCCGCGTCGCTTTTCTGTCCTGCCATCGTCATTTCCGGCACAGACGACCTCATCTGTCCGCTGGCGGCGGGCGAAGAGCTGGCGAACACCTTGCCGGATGCCGATTTTTTGCCGCTTAAAGACTGCGGCCACATGCCCCACGTCTTTTACCCGGATGTAGTCGGGACAGCAGTGACGAGGATGGTGAAGCAGATTGCCCGCAAACACGGTCAAGCATCGTTTCAGTAACAAGGCAGCTTCCTATGAGCAGTATGCCATCGTGCAAAAGGAAATGGCCAATCGTCTGAGCGCAATGGTTCAGACGGCTCTCCCCCGTGACGCGGTTGCCAGCATCCAGGAGGTTGGCTGCGGCACGGGGCGGCTGACTCGCCTGGTTCGGAGCCAGTACCCGCATGCCGATTACGAGGCGATTGACGTCGCCGGCGGAATGATCGCGCAGGCACAGGCCAGCCTTGCCAGTCTCGGCCTGACAGCGCGCTTTTGCCAGGCCGATGCAGAGGAATGGGTCTGGACGCAGCCAGCGGCCTCCCGGGATTTGATTGTGTCGGGAGCCTGCTTTCAGTGGTTTTCTCGTCCCGAACAGACGATTCGCGGCTTATGCCGCTTGCTGAAGCCAAACGCCCCGCTCTTTTTTTCCACCTTCGGGCCAGCCACCTTTTGCGAGCTGCACGATTCTTTTGCCTATGCCCACGCAAGCCTGGGCGAAAACAACGTGCGCCACGGCCTGGCGTTTTTGGCGGCGGAGCAGTGGCTGTCCATGCTGGAAGCGGCGGGAATGGGCTCGTTGCAGGCGGTACAGCAAAAGGTCGTGCTGCACTATCCGCGTGTAGCGGACTTTTTGCATGCAATCAAGGCGGTAGGCGCAAATACGAGCGAGGACAAGCGTGCGGGACTGGGGCGAAGAAGGCTGATGCTGGCGATGATGGACTATTACGAGCGGACGTACGGCGAGGAGCAGGGCGTGCGGGTTACCTACGATCTGCTCTACATCAGCGGGAGTCGTAAACCGCGCCCGTAAGCGGGCCGCATTTGCTCTGTTCGCGCGACGTATTGCTTCAACCCCTGACAAACTGGCAGCTACTCAGATTGCGGAAAGCAGCTTTTTCTGTATGAAAGCGATTTCTTTGCAGGATTTCGTATAAAAAGATGGAATTTTAAGAAGGTTGGCTATCCTGTTCATTCGAGGAGTGTTTGAAAGATGGGTCAAAAGGAAATCGTGATTGCAAGTGCAGTGCGTACGGCTATCGGCAGCTTTCAGGGCACGCTTGCGGGAATCAGCGCGACAAAGCTGGGCGGAATCGTCCTCGAAGCCGCTTTGGAGCGCGCTGGTGTGTCCAAGGATGCCGTTGATGAAGTGATTATGGGAAATGTGCTGTCTGCGGGTCTGGGACAAAATCCTGCACGTCAGGCTGCCATTCAGGCGGGCTTGGCCCACGAAGTGCCGTCGTTGACCATTAACAAAGTATGCGGCTCCGGGCTGAAAGCCGTTCATTTGGCTGTGCAGGCGATTTTGAGCGAAGACGCCGAGGTCGTGCTGGCAGGCGGTATGGAAAACATGAGCCAGGCCCCTTATTTGCTGGAGGGTGCGCGCTCGGGGTACCGCATGGGTGACCAGAAGGTGGTCGACACGATGATCCGCGACGGTCTTTGGTGCGCATTCAACGACTACCATATGGGAATCACGGCTGAAAATCTGTGTGCCAAATACGGGATCGGACGGGAAGAGCAGGACGAGTTTGCGGCGTGGAGCCAGCAAAAAGCCCAGAAAGCTCTGGAAAGCGGTCGTTTTCGAGACGAGATCGTACCTGTTTCGATTCCGCAGCGCAAAGGCGATCCGGTGCTGTTTTCCGTCGACGAGTTTCCTCGTGCCGGCGTAACGACCGAGATGCTCGCCAAGCTGAAGCCAGCCTTTAAAAAGGACGGAACCGTAACGGCGGGCAACGCATCCGGCATCAATGACGGGGCGGCAGCCTTGCTGATTATGACCAGGAAAAAAGCGGACGAGTTGGGCGTCAAGCCGCTCGCGCGCATCGTTGCCAACGCCAGCGCAGGGGTCGATCCGAGCATCATGGGCTACGGTCCGGTTCCTGCTACCCAGCGCGTATTGGAAAAGGCAGGACTGTCCTTGTCCGACATCGATCTGATCGAAGCGAACGAAGCCTTTGCCGTTCAATCGCTGTCTGTCGGAAAAGCGCTCGGCATTGATCGGGAAAAGCTGAACGTTAACGGGGGAGCCATCGCGTTAGGACACCCAATTGGCGCAAGTGGGGCGAGAATTTTAGTAACGCTTGTTCACGAATTGCAAAAGCGCGAAGGGGCAAAATATGGATTAGCAACCTTGTGTATTGGCGGCGGACAAGGCGTTTCGACGATTGTTGAAAAATTGTAGGTTTTTAATTGTGAACGCTTTGTGTACACAACAAGACGAACATTGACAAAAGGAATAATTCTTCGTTAATATGGATGAGGGCAAAGGGGCACTTGACACCAGCCCTCTCCTTATTGTATGAAAGGAGAATGTTGTTCCGTGTCAAAAATTGATAATCCTTGGCGAGCTATCACGTTGGTCACCCTGATTGGTGTCGATATGGCCGTTTGTGTGATTGCGGGAGTCCTGCTGGGAAAATATCTCGATGGTCTCTTTGCTACCAATCCGCTCTTTCTGATGGTTGGACTGCTCGCGGGATTAGGAATAGGCGTGTACAGCGTCTACCGCATCATTCGCGGTTACCTCTAGGGAGATGGAACATGCAAACGTTTTCTTCGGCAATGCGATCCACGTTTCGCTATGCCTTTTTCTGTGTGGCAATCGCCGCGATACTCTGGGCGCTGTTGCCATCCTGTCGTTTTTTTTTGCAAAGCCTCCTGCTCGGGATGGCTGGCAGTCTGGTGAATGGCACGGTTCTCTTCAGTAAAACCTGGCGAATCGGCCAGATGGCTGTTGATCCAGGTGTGCGCCCCAAAGGGACAGGCATGCTGCAACGATTGGTTGTGGCTGGCTTTGCTGTCTTTTTGACCATGCGCTTTCCTCACTTGTTTGGACTGGCCGGAGTGCTCATCGGCTTGTTCCTCTTTCAGATTCTCAGCTTCCTTTTTGTGTATCGCTCCATTAAATAGATAAGTAGAATTCTTTTTCACACATGCACGCTAAGCAATTTACTCGCGCGGAAGAAAGGGGTGAAATACATGCATTATTCTCTGCGATTTGAATGGTTGGGCATGGTATTTGACATCTCCACTATTCTCATGATTTTGGTAACCTCTCTGGTGGTGCTTTTGCTCTGTATCGGGATGACTCGCAACCTGACCTCCGCTACACCAAGCGGCGCGCAAAACGTGATGGAATGGATTGTGGACTTCGTAACCGGTATTACAAAAAGCTATATTTCACCGAAAAAAGCTGCGGGTTTTGTCTCGCTGGCGCTGACTTTGTTCCTCTACATTTTCATTGGAAACCAACTCGGTCTTGTATTTAACGTGAATACAACTCACCACAACGCTGAAGGTGAGCAGGTAAGCGAAAAGGTTAAAGACATGCTGACGGTTTCCACGAACGAAGAGGCGAAGCAGCAAAAGCTGGCCAAGCTTGAGGAAGAGTTGAACTCTACCGATCCGCACTCACACGGTGTTGTCATCGGATGGTGGAAATCGCCAACCGCAACTCCGAGCGTAACTTTCGCCCTCGCACTCACTGTGTTGCTGTACGCGCACTACCTGGGCATCAAGAAGAGCTTCGGCGGATGGTTGAAACATACATTCCTGAACCCGATTCACATTCTCGAGGAGTTCATCATCAAGCCGCTGACGCTTCCTTTGCGTCTATTCGGTAACATCTTTGCGGGTGAGGTATTGATTGCCTTCCTGTTGGGTGTAGGGATTTTCGGAAGCATTCCGTTGTTCCTGTGGCTTGGCTACTCCGTGTTTGTCGGCTCTGTACAGGCATTCATTTTCACTACGCTGGCGATGGTTTACATCTCTCAGCAAGTGAATGAAGATCACTAATCTGCATTTCCCGATTTTATACTCGTTTTTCACAACACTAAGGAGGTTTTTAAACAATGGAAGGTTTGGCTCTTGCAATTGGTATCGTATTTGGTCTGGCTGCTCTTGGTGCAGCGATTGGTAACTCCCTGGTAATTTCCCGTACAATTGAAGGTGTAGCTCGTCAACCAGAAGCACGTGGTAACCTCATGGGTCTCATGTTCCTGGGTCTCGGTCTGGTAGAGGCGGTTCCGATCATCGCTGTAGCGATCGGTTTCATTCTCTTCGGTCGTATGTAGTCAGCGAGCTAGGTAAAAATAGGCGGGCGCTTGATACCCGCCTCTATTTTTGAGTGAGTGGAAGCCTGTGCTTTCATTCGGCAAGAAGTTTGGAAGCTTCACGGCAAACGTGAAGTCAGATGATTGGCAAAGAGCGGTTCATACCGTGATGATACATCTTTCTTTTCGCAGGAAGGAGTGAAACGAATGCTCGACTTTGGAGCGGTATCCCTGGAATGGGGAACGCTTTTAACCCAAGCAATTGTGTTCTTGTTGTTGCTCTTGCTGGTTCGCAAATTGGCCATGGGCCCAATCGTTGGCATCATGGAAAAACGTCGTCAGCATATCGAAAATCAAATTTCAACGGCTGAGCGCAACCGTGCGGAGGCAGAAGCTCTCCTGGCAGAGCAGCGCCGCGTACTGGATGAAGCTCGCGCTGAATCCAAAGCGATCATCGACCGTGCTACCAAGCAGGCGTCTGATGAAGCTAACAAAATCGTGGCAGAAGCTCAGGCTGCATCCGAACGTATGAAAGCGGACGCAAGCGCTGAACTGGCACGCGAAGTAGAAAAAGCAAAACTCGAACTGCGTGAGCAAATGACAAGTCTTTCCGTACTCTTGGCTTCCAAGATTATCGAAAAAGAACTGGACGAAGCAGCGCAAAAGTCCACTGTTGACAAATTCCTTGCTCAAGTAGGAGATCGCCTATGAGTAGCGCAGTAGGGAAGCGTTATGCTCGCGCTCTCTTTGAAGTAGCGAGCGAGCGTGGCAAGATCGATCAGGTAGAAGCAGACCTTGGTGCGATCGTGCAGGCTGTGGAAGGCAACGAAGATCTGAAAAAGATCATGCAGCACCCGCACATCGCGGCAGATGCAAAGGGCAAACTGGTTGAAGAACTGTTCAAAAACCATGTAGGGGAAGAGAGCTTCAACTTCCTGAACGTCTTGATTGACAACGGACGGGAAGTGCAACTGTCTGACATCTACAGCTCCTTTGTACAATTGGCAAACGAAGCGCGTGGCTATGCAGATGCTGTCGTCACAAGCGCGAAGCCGCTTTCTGAAGAAGAACAGGCGGAGCTGGCTGAGAAGTTCGGCCAAACAGTAAAGAAAAAGCTGCGGATGACAACGGTGGTAGACCCTTCGATTCTCGGCGGCATTATTATCAAAATCGGCGACCGTCTGTACGATGGCAGCCTGAAAACAAAGCTGGAAACCTTTGCGCAAAAAGCGTAAAGCTCGGTCTTTAAGAAGTTGGATGAATGGGGTGAATTAAGTGAGTGCAATCAGACCAGAGGAAATTAGCTCCCTCATCAAAGAGCGGATCGCTAATTTTAAATCTGAAATCGAAGTTGTAGATGTAGGCACAGTCATCCAGGTAGGTGACGGTATTGCCCGCGTTCACGGTTTGGAAAAGGCCATGCAAGGGGAGCTCCTCGAGTTCCAAAATGGCGTAATGGGTATGGTACTCAACTTGGAAGAAGATAACGTGGGTGTCGTTATTTTGGGACCTTTCCGCGACATCAAGGAAGGCGACACTGTAAAACGCACCGGCCGCGTTATGGAAGTTCCAGTAGGGGAAGGGCTGCTTGGCCGCGTAGTAAACCCGCTGGGTCAACCAATCGATGGTCAAGGACCTATCGTAAATAACGGATACCGCCCGATCGAGAGCCCGGCTCCTGGCGTTATGGCGCGTAAATCCGTACACGAGCCGCTGCAAACCGGTATCAAAGCGATTGACGCGATGATTCCGATTGGCCGCGGACAGCGTGAGTTGATTATTGGTGACCGCCAAACTGGTAAAACAGCAGTGGCGCTCGACACAATCATCAACCAAAAAGGCAAAGACATGATTTGTATCTACGTAGCGATCGGTCAAAAGCAATCGACCGTTGCGAACATCGTAGAAACGCTGCGTAAAGCAGGCGCTCTGGAATACACCATCGTCGTTTCCGCTACAGCTTCCGATCCGGCGCCAATGCTGTACCTGGCTCCTTATGCTGGTGTTACGATGGCTGAGTACTTCATGTACAAAGGCGGACACGTTCTGTGCGTATACGATGACCTGTCCAAACAGGCTGCTGCATACCGCGAAATGTCCCTGTTGCTCCGCCGTCCTCCAGGCCGCGAAGCGTATCCTGGTGACGTATTCTACCTGCACTCCCGTTTGCTGGAGCGCGCTGCGAAACTGTCTGATGAACTGGGTGCAGGTTCCATTACTGCTCTGCCGTTCATTGAAACCCAAGCGGGTGACATTTCCGCATACATTCCAACCAACGTAATCTCCATCACGGACGGTCAGATCTTCCTGGAGACAGACTTGTTCAACTCAGGTCAACGTCCAGCGGTTAACACCGGTCTTTCCGTATCCCGTGTAGGTGGTGCCGCGCAAATCAAGGCGATGAAAAAGGTTGCAGGTCCGCTCAAGCTTGAGTTGGCTCAATACCGTGAGCTTGCTGCGTTTGCCCAGTTCGGTTCCGATCTGGACAAGGCTACCCAAGCTCGTCTGACCCGCGGTGAGCGCTTGATGGAAATCATGAAGCAAGGCCAGTTCGATCCAATGCCTGTTGAGAAGCAAGTTGCTTCCATCTACAGCGCGACTCGCGGCTACCTGGATGACATTCCAGTAGCAGACGTACGCCGCTTTGAGAAAGAGCTGCTGTCTTTCCTGGATTCCAACAAACCACATCTGCTGGAGCACATCCGCACTACGAAAGACCTCCCAGATGAAAAAGAACTGAACGCAGCGATCGAAGAGTTCAAAAAAGGCTTTTCGGTAACTCGCTAATCGTTAACCTGATAGACATCAGATGCATGCCGGGCCAATAAGCCCGGGCATGCGTCCTCAAGGTGGTGAAAACGAGTGGCAAAAGGAATTCGTGAGATTCGACGCAGTATTAAAAGTACCAAAAATACGCGCCAAATCACTAAAGCGATGAAAATGGTGGCGGCAGCGAAGCTCCGCCGCAACCAGGAGAAGGCTGAGGCAGCACGTCCTTACGCTGACAAGATCCAGGAAGTGATCGCCAGCATTGCGAGCGGGACATCCGGTTCCAAACATCCGATGCTGCAAAAACGTCCGGTGAAAAAGACTGGTTACATTGTCATCACTTCCGACCGTGGACTTGCTGGCGGTTACAACGCCAACATGCTTCGTAAAGTGGTTACGACCATCAACGAAAAACACAAGTCCAAGGACGAGTACGGCATTTTTGTAATCGGACGCAAAGGCCGCGACTTCTTCAGAAAGCGGAACTATCCGGTTTTGGAAGAGGTGACAGGTCTGCCAGCCAGCCCAACCTTTGCTGACATCAAGAAAATTGCCAGTGCGGCAGTCCAGATGTTCGCAAACGAACAAATCGACGAGCTGTACCTGTGCTACAACAAGTTCCAAAGTGCAATTTCGCAAATACCGACCGTGAAACAATTGCTGCCATTGGAAGCTCCCGAGAGCAGCGAAGTGCGCACAATCAATTACGAGTATGAGCCGTCCTCGGAAGAAGTTTTGGCTGATCTCTTGCCAAAATACGCGGAAACACTGGTGTACAGTGCGCTTCTGGAAGCGAAGGCTTCCGAAGAAGGTTCCCGTATGACCGCAATGGGCAACGCGACAGACAATGCAACGGATATGATTAACCGTTACACCTTGAGCTACAACCGTGCCCGTCAGGCAGCCATTACACAAGAGATTTCCGAGATCGTTGCAGGTGCAAACGCACAGGCTTAAGCGGCAGTGAATAGCTCCCAATTTAGCTTTACAGGAGGGAAGAAGTAAGATGGCGAAAGGACGCGTGGTTCAGGTAATGGGTCCGGTTGTTGACATCGAGTTCGAACGTGGACACCTGCCTGCCATTTACAATGCGATCAAGATTCAACATAAAGCACAAAGCGCTGGCGAGCGCGACATCGACTTGACAGTTGAGGTTGCGACTCACCTGGGCGACAACATGGTTCGTACTGTTGCGATGTCTTCTACCGACGGTTTGGTTCGCGGTATGGAAGCCGTTGACACAGGTGCACCAATTTCCGTTCCAGTGGGTGCAGTAACCCTTGGACGCGTATTCAACGTATTGGGTGAACCAATCGACCAACAAGAGCTCGGCGAAGTTGAGCGCCGTGACCCAATTCACCGCAAAGCTCCTGAGTTCGTAGAGCAAGCAACCACTGTTGAAATTCTGGAAACAGGGATCAAAGTTATTGACCTCCTGGCTCCGTACATCAAGGGTGGTAAGATCGGTCTGTTTGGTGGTGCGGGTGTAGGTAAAACCGTTACCATTCAAGAGCTGATTAACAACATCGCGCAAGAGCACGGCGGTATTTCCGTATTCGCTGGTGTAGGGGAGCGTACCCGTGAAGGTAACGACCTGTACCACGAGATGAAAGACGCAGGCGTTCTGCCGAAAACCGCGATGGTATTCGGTCAAATGAACGAACCGCCTGGTGCGCGTCTGCGCGTAGCGTTGACTGGTCTGACAATGGCGGAATACTTCCGTGATGAAGAAGGCCGCGACGTTCTTCTGTTTATCGACAACATCTTCCGCTTTACCCAAGCGGGTTCCGAGGTTTCCGCTCTCTTGGGCCGTATGCCATCTGCGGTAGGTTACCAGCCAACACTGGCTACCGAAATGGGTCAGCTGCAAGAGCGCATTACCTCCACCAAAAAAGGTTCTGTAACGTCCATTCAAGCGATCTACGTACCAGCGGATGACTATACTGACCCGGCTCCTGCGACTACGTTTGCTCACTTGGACGCGACGACCAACCTGGAGCGTTCCATCGCTGAGTTGGGTATCTTCCCTGCGGTTGACCCACTCGCATCCACTTCCCGTGCTCTGACTCCTGAAGTAGTTGGTCAAGAACACTACGATGTGGCTCGTGGCGTGCAAAAAATTCTGCAACGCTACAAAGAACTGCAAGATATCATCGCGATCCTTGGTATGGACGAGCTGAGCGACGAAGACAAGCAAGTCGTTGGCCGCGCACGCCGCATTCAACGCTTCCTGTCCCAGTCCTTCCACGTTGCCGAGCAATTTACCGGTAACCCAGGTCAATACGTACCATTGAAAGAAACTGTTCGCAGCTTCAAGGAAATCCTTGAAGGCAAGTATGACCACCTGCCAGAGGGTGCGTTCCTCTACGCCGGTACGATTGAAGATGTGGTAGAACGCGCGAAGAACATGGCGTAAGACACCCTGGAAAGGGGAGACGAGTAAGTGAGTAAGATGACAGTTGAAGTCGTAACTCCTGAACGGGTTGTCTACAGCGGTCAGGCTGAAATGGTCATTGCTCGCGGCGTTCAAGGGGACCTCGGTATTTTGCCGAACCACATGCCGCTGGTAAGCCCGCTGAAAATAGCGCCAGTTCGGATCAAGACTGAAGGCGATAAAGAAGTAAAGATGGCTGTAAGCGGCGGCTTCCTGGAAGTGCGCGGCGATAAAGTAACCATCCTTGCTGAAACGGCTGAATTGCCGGGAGACATCGATGTTGAACGTGCGAAGGCAGCGAAAGCTCGCGCCGAAAAGCGTTTGGCTGAAAAATATGCCGAACTCGACGTTCAGCGTGCTGAACGTGCGCTGCAGCGTGCGATGGCACGTCTCGACGTAACGAAGTAAGCGTAAGCTTGCGATCCCCGCGCCCTTGTGGCTGCGGGGATTTTTCAGTTGCACGGCATGTATGGTGATACATGCTTGCAGGGCATGATATTTCCAGTTGGTAATTGCCTAACGTTTCTGTGTATAATAGACCTAATGCCCTGCCGCCGGACTTGAGGTTTTTGCAACAGCATAAGGGGCGGCACTGGCTTTCTGGAATTAAAGGAGAGTGTAACTGATGCAAACCATTCGCGATATTCGCCACAATCAGGATGGCGTAGTGATTCCAAGCGGCTTTACGGCCAATGGCTGGTCGAGCGTGCTGTCTCATGAAATGAATGTCCTGTTTCAATCCATGTGTCTAGTCGTAACAGAGTACGAGACAAAAGCAGAGATGGAAAAAGCACTGGATGAAATCGAAGCGTTGAAAGGCACGTTTTCCGAGCCTGTGAAGGAAGCTTTCAAATCAGAAGCGGACTACGAAGGCTACGTCAACCTCCTGAACCGCTTCAAAGCGTTCCTGAAACGCTCCGATTATGACTACCCGACCTCCCGTGCGGAAGCCATCCAGCTTTTCGTAAAATGGGGTCTGGTGCTCGACAAAGAGGACGTATGGGATGTCCCTGTCTATCCGTTCCCGGATGCCTCCCAGCTGTTCAAGCTGAGTGAGGTTGAATCGCTCGCTTTGGCGCATGTGAAACTGGAAGCGCTGGTACACCCTATTTTCAGCCGTCTGGTCATGCATCTGCATGAGCGCGACGAAAATACGTTCAGCATGTCCAAGGCAGAAATGAAAGAAATCCTGAACACCAACGATCAAATGCTTGCTGAGGTTTTGATTAAGCTGACCCCGTACATGGAAGAAGCAATCGAGAACATTCTGGAGCTGCCAGATGATGAGAAGCTGAACTTCACCATTGTGTGGGAACGCATTTACGAAGATTTCCTTGGTCAGCAGTTTTCAAGCAACGTTCAATAATGAATGAATACGAGAGCCAAATCGGGCATTTTTGTTTGGCTATTATATGATGTTGGAAAAGCTTAGAGAGATTTCTCTAAGTTTTTCCCTTTATATGGCATTACAGGAAGGCTTTCGTTAGACACTCAATTGGCAATTTGTTATAATGATAAAGGTATTTTTTTCTAGCAGTATCGACCTGCGACAACGTTCATACCTTCATCTGCGATGCTGCGAGCAATATCCCTTTGATGAGGTGACTACTTCATCTGGAGGGCAGCGCAAGACAGATTCAAATCTTTCTTACGAGCGGAGGGAACGTGGGTGAATGAGATCTATACCAACAATTATGTTATTGTCGCGATCTTTTTGATTCTGGGTGTGTTGTTGCCCGTGGCTACAGTCAGTTTCGTTGGTCCACTGCTGCGTCCAAAGAAACCGACACGGGAAAAGCAAACCACTTATGAAAGCGGTAACATTCCTGTTGGTGACAGCTGGGTACGCTTCAACGTAAAGTATTACATTTTCGCCCTCTTGTTTGTCATTTTTGATGTAGAGACGCTCTTTCTGTACCCGTGGGCCGTCGCTTACAAAGAGCTGGGGCTGTTCGCCCTGGTTGAGATGGTCATCTTTATAGCCTTGCTGGTAGTAGGGTTGATTTACGCGTGGAGAAAGAAGGTGCTGGAATGGAACTAGACTTGACAAGCATTGCGCCTGAATTGCAAGAAGAGCTGGAACGCAACGTCATGTTTACGACATTGGAAACGGTAAAAGGCTGGGTCCGCAGCAACTCGCTCTGGCCGCTGACCTTTGGTCTTGCCTGCTGCGCCATTGAAATGATGGGAACAGGTGGATCGCGCTACGACCTGGACCGGTTCGGCGTGATCTTCCGCGCATCGCCAAGGCAATCGGATGTCATGATCGTCGCCGGAACCGTCACGAAAAAAATGGCGCCGCTGCTGCGCCGTTTGTATGACCAAATGCCCGAGCCGAAATGGGTGATCGCCATGGGGTCCTGTGCGACGGCAGGAGGTCCTTACGTACGCTCGTACAGCGTGGTAAAAGGTGTCGATCAGATCGTTCCTGTCGACGTATATATTCCGGGCTGTCCGCCTAATCCGGCTGCCCTGATTTACGGAATCAACAAGCTCCAGGAAAAAATTCGCTATGAAGCGAAGACTGGGAAGCGGGTGACCAGTCAATGAGTGAAGAAAAACGCAAACCAACGCCGGAAGAAAAGGCGAAGGCCGCCGCTGAAGCCCGTGCCAAGGCTGAAGCTTTGCGAAAATTAAGAGAACAGGGGGCGCAGGCTCCACAGGGGGAAAAGGAAGCGGAAGAAGTTCCGGTACAAGCCCAGGCCGCAAAAGAAGCCAAAGAAGCCGGGACAGAGTCGGCAGGCCCACAGACAGAAGCAGCTTCGGCCCCAGCCGCGAAGCCCTTCTCGGAAATGACGCCAGAGGAAAAAGCCGCTGCGAAAAAGGCCGCCGCTGCCGAGGCGATTGCAAAGGCCAAGGCCGCGAAAGAAGCGAAAGAAGCCGGAGCAGAGTCAGCCCCAGCGCCGAAGCCTTTCTCGGAAATGACGCCAGAAGAAAAAGCCGCCGCGAAAAAAGCCGCCGCTGCTGAAGCGCTGGCAAAAGCAAAAGCTGCGAAAGAAGCCAAAGAGGCTGCCCAGCAGGCTGATGCTGCTCCGACAGCATCCGGTGCAGACGCAGAGGCGAAGGCCAAAGCGGCGGCTGCTGCAAAGGCCAAGGCCGCTGCCGCAGCTGCAGCGAAGGCGAAGGCCGCGAGGGAAGCAGGCGGACAGGCAGCAGATGGCGCAGATGCCGACGCCAAGGCAAAAGCAGCCGCCGCTGCGAAAGCCAAAGCAGCAGCCGCCGCAGCAGCGAAAGCGAAAGCCGCGCAGGGAGAATCCCCAGCTGCGGAAGAAGCGCCGAAAGCTCCTTCCAAAAATCAGCCGTATCTCGACAAGTACGTGCAGCGCATTACAGAAGTGTTTGGCAAGGAAGTGCTGGAGGCTGCCTACATAAACGAGCTGGGCAAGGAAGTTCCGACACTGGTCATCAAGACAGAGCGTTGGCATGAAATCGCCCGCTTTTTGAAGGAAGACGAGCCACTCGCATTCGATTACTTGTCTGATTTGCACGGCGTCGACTATGAGGACCGGATGGAGGTTTACTACCACTTCTACTCCTACAAAAACCGACAAAGTCTGGCCGTAAAAGTCAAAACAAACCGGGAACAGCCATCTGTGCCATCCGTTATGGACCTATGGCATGGCGCAAATTGGAACGAGAGAGAGACTTTTGACTTGTTGGGGATTCATTTCCCGGGACATAAGGATTTGCGTCGAATTTTGCTGCCGGATGATTGGGTAGGCTATCCGCTGCGAAAAGATTACGTGCAATACGACGAGGAGGTTTAACAGATGAACCAAAACATCCTCACAACAAATGTCGATACCTCTCCTGAAACGGGCATTCGCACGGAAGAAATGCTCTTGAACGTCGGGCCGCAGCATCCGAGTACACACGGCGTTTTTCGTCTGGTTGTCAAAATTGACGGGGAAACCATCAAGGAAGCCATTCCGGTGATGGGCTACCTCCATCGGGGAACCGAAAAGCTGGCGGAAAACTTGAACTATACGCAAATCATTCCCTACACAGACCGGATGGACTACGTGTCCGCCATGACCAACAACTACGTCTTCTGCCACGCGGTAGAAACCATGATGGGATTGGAAATACCGGAGCGCGCCCAGTTTCTGCGGCTGATCGCCATGGAGCTGAACAGGGTAGCGAGTCACCTGGTTTGGTGGGGAACGTACCTGCTTGATATTGGCGCGATGGGGCCGTTTCTGTATGCGTTCCGCGATCGGGAAATGATCCTCGACCTGTTCAACGAGCTGTGCGGGGCGCGGATGACCTTTAACTACATGCGGATTGGCGGCGTGAAATGGGATGCTCCTCCAGGCTGGATCGACAAGGCCAAGGAATTCGTCCAGTACATGAAGAAGGAGCTCGGCAACTACCATAAGCTGGTGTCGGGAAATGAAATTTTTATCAACAGGATCAAAGGCATCGGCAAATTCGACACCAAGACGGCGCTGGACTACTCGCTGTCCGGAGTCATGCTCCGCTCTACCGGAGTCAAATGGGACTTGCGCAAGGATGAGCCTTACTGCATCTACGATCGCTTCGATTTTGATGTTCCGACTGCCACAGAGGGAGACTGCATGGCTCGCTACCAGTTGCGAATGGCGGAGATCGAACAGTCGCTGCGCATTTTGGAGCAGGCTCTGGAGCAATTCCCGAGCGAGGGGGAAGTCATCGGCAAAGTGCCGCGCGTCATCCGTCCGCCAGCCGGTGAGACATATGTGCGCATCGAAGCACCGCGGGGAGAGATTGGCTGCTACATTGCCAGCCAGGGCAAGGATAAGCCGTGGAGAGTGAAATTCAGACGTCCGTCCTTTACCAATCTGCAGATTCTGCCCAAATTGTTGCAGGGCGAAAACCTTGCCAACATGATCGCAATCCTGGGCAGCATCGACATCGTGCTCGGGGAGGTTGACTGTTGATGAACGAGCTTCTGCAGCAAGCCCCCTCATGGGGAAACACGCTCTGGTTTATCGTGGCGGCGGTGCTCCTGCTGGCTGTCCTGCTGGGCTTCGTAACGTATGCCATTTACTTCGAGCGAAAAATCATCGGCTGGATGCAGCTGCGAATCGGTCCCAATCGGGTAGGACCGCTGGGGCTTTTGCAAACCGTTGCTGACGTTACCAAGCTTCTTCTGAAAGAAGATACGCGTCCGCAGCATGCAGACAAAGCGCTGTTTACGCTGGCGCCCATTCTCGCCTATGCGCCTGCCTTCGGGGTTCTCGCCGTCATGCCGTTTACAGAAAGCATCCAGTTTGCCGACTTGGGCATCGGCCTTCTGTACTATATCGCTCTGTCGGGAATTACCGTGCTGGGCGTAATTACGGCGGGCTGGGCGTCGAACAACAAGTATTCGCTGATCGGCGGTCTCCGCTCTGCGGCGCAGATGATTAGCTATGAAGTGCCACTCGTCATGTCCGTGGTGGGCGTTGTCATGCTGACGGGCAGCATGAATCTCAGGGAAATTGTCGAGGCGCAGCGGGATGTCTGGAATATCGTTCCGCAGTTTATCGGCTTTGCCGTCTTTCTTGTAGCGGCCCAGGCCGAGCTGAACCGCACGCCTTTTGACTTGCCGGAGGCCGAGTCCGAGCTTGTGGCAGGCTACCACGTCGAATATTCCGGCTTCCGCTTTGCGATGTTTATGCTGGCGGAATACGTGTACATGTTCGGGATGGGGACGTTGATTACGATTTTGTTTTTGGGCGGCTGGCTGCCCATTCATCCGGCTTTGGACTTTATCCCGGGAATCGTCTGGTTTGTCCTCAAGTTCTCGCTGTATATCTTCCTTCAGTTCTGGCTTCGGGCTACAATGCCGCGCTTGCGGGTCGATCAGTTGATGTCGTTTGCCTGGAAAGTTCTGCTGCCAGTGGCCTTGTTCAACATTTTGCTCACGGCTGTCGTCATTTCCTATCAAAACGGCATGTTCTAAGCTTCGCGGCCAAGAGGCAACTGCCAGATGTCCCACGTTTATACGGTCGGCAAGGCGAAAGACAAGTTCTCAATTTCTGAGGGGTGACATACATGCTTGGACTGGCCAAAGGCCTGGGGTACACATTTAAAAAGCTTACGGAGAAAAAAGTAACCCATTTTTACCCGGACGTGCCTTTTCCCATGCCGCCGCGCTTTCGCGGCATCCAGCACTTTTCCCCGGAAAAATGCATCGTGTGCAACCAGTGCGCGCGCATTTGTCCGACAGAGTGCATCCAGTTGACAGGAAGGCCCCATCCGGATCCGGAGAAAAAGGGGAAAATCATCGATACGTACGATATTAACTTCGAATTGTGCATCCTGTGCGATCTTTGTACAGAGGTTTGCCCGACCGAAGCGATTGTGATGACCAACAACTTTGAGCTGGCTGTATACAGCAGGGACGAACTGTACAAAGACCTGAAATGGCTGGATGACAACAATACGAACGTCAGGGAGGAGAACTAGCATGACTGGCGAATTTGTAGCCTTTTTTATCCTGTCTCTCCTGACGATTGGCGGCGCTGTTTTCATGATTAGCTTTACGCGAGTCGTTCACATGGTAATCTCGCTCGGGGTTACGTTTATCAGCATCGCCGGACTGTTCGTTTTGCTTGGAGCGGAGTTCGTAGGTGTAGCACAGGTGCTGGTTTACTCCGGGGCGATTTCCATCCTGATGCTGTTTGGCATCATGCTGACCAAGCACGATGCCCAGGATGAAGGAACCGGACGGACCTGGAAAAACCGCTTTATCCTGCTCTTTGTCGTCGGACTGTTTGGTCTGTTGTTCTGGGGTGTGCAAAACACGCCGTGGCCGGGACCTCCGCCGCAAGCAGCATCGTCTGTGAGCAACGCCAAAGAAATCGGCCTTGAAGTATTCACCAAGTACGTCATTCCGTTCGAGCTGTTGTCCGTACTGCTTTTGGTCGCATTGGTCGGTGCGATCATCATGGCAAAAAAGGAGGGGGATAACGAATGACAGTAAGCATTACCTCCTATTTAATGGTCGCGCTGATTCTGTTTTGCGTCGGATTGTACGGAGCGCTGACAAAGCGCAACGCGGTTGTCGTGCTGCTTTCGATTGAGCTGATGCTGAATGCGGCCAATATCAACCTGATTGCCTTCTCAAAATACGGCTTGTACCCGGCTGTAGCCGGACAAATTTTTACCCTGTTCTCCATGACGGTGGCGGCGGCCGAGGTCGCGGTAGGTCTGGCAATCCTGATTGCACTCTACCGCAACAAGGAAACCGTCAATGTGGATGAAATGAACCAAATGAAACGATAGATGGAGACCTGATAAGGAGGACAAAGATGGATACTTTTTTGCACTACGCCTGGCTGATCCCTCTGTTTCCGCTTCTTGCTTTCATCGTGATCGTTTCATTTGGTCGACAGTTGAAAGAAGGAGCGGCCATCGTCGGCATCGGGCTGACGGCTGTTTCTTTTGGAATCGCAGTGCTCACCTTCTGGCAGAGATTCCGGGATGGCGGAGGAGACTACAACTACGTGGTAGATTGGCTGCAAGTCGGTGACATTGTCATCAACATGGGCTTTGAGGTAACGCCGCTCAATGCCATGATGCTGGTCATCGTGACCTTGGTCAGCCTGCTGGTTCAGATTTACTCCAAAGGCTACATGCACGGTGACGAGCGTTTTCCGGTGTTTTACCAGTACCTGGCGCTGTTTACGTTTTCCATGCTCGGTCTGGTCATTTCGCCGAACCTGTTGCAAGTGTACATTTTCTGGGAGCTGGTCGGTGTCTGCTCCTTCCTGCTCGTCGGCTACTACTACTTCAAGCCGGAAGCGAAGGCTGCGGCCAAAAAGGCATTTATTGTCACACGGATCGGCGACCTTGGACTGTTTATCGGGATTTGTCTGCTGTTCTGGTGGACAGGAAGCTTCGAGTACGCGGCGATTTTTGAGAGCGTGGCGCTCGGACGTCTGGAGCCTTGGATGATTACTCTTGCCGCGATTCTGATTTTTGTCGGGGCAATCGGAAAATCAGGCCAATTCCCGCTGCATACATGGCTGCCTGACGCGATGGAAGGTCCTACGCCAGTGTCTGCCCTGATCCACGCGGCGACGATGGTCGCAGCCGGGGTGTATCTGGTGGCGGCGACGTATCCGCTGTTTATCGCCTCGGAGACAGCGCTGACAGTCGTGGCCTATGTGGGAGGCTTCACAGCAATTTTTGCCGCTTCCATCGGTTTGACGCAGCGTGACATCAAGCGCGTGCTGGCGTATTCCACCGTCAGCCAGCTGGGCTACATGATGATGGCGCTCGGCGTTGCCGGAGCTGCCGGTTATGTAGCCGGATCGTTCCACCTGATGACACACGCCTTTTTCAAAGCGTTGCTCTTTCTCGGAGCGGGTAGCGTCATTCATGCCGTACATACGCAGGACGTTTTCGAGATGGGTGGCTTGTGGAAAAAAATGCCTGTTACGGCATTGACCTTTTTGATCGGCTGTCTGGCAATCGCGGGGATTTTTCCGTTCGCCGGGTTCTGGTCGAAGGAAGCAATCCTGGGCGCTGTGTACGGAGCGCATCGCTATGATCTGTTGGTCATTGCGCTCGTTGCCGCTTTCTTTACGGCATTCTATATGTTCCGACTGTTTTTCCTCACGTTCGCCGGAAAGGCCAGAGGCAAGCACGAAGCGCACGAGTCGCCAGCTGTCATGACTGGTCCGCTGCTGATTTTGGCGCTGCTCGCTGTGGTGGCTGGTTTTGTAAACACGCCTTACGCTCCGCTGCTGTCTGACTGGCTCCTGTCTACAGACACGGGAACGGCGATTGCAGGCATTTTTGGAGAGGGATCAGAGCATGCGGCAGCATGGCTGCAAATCGTGGCGCTGCTCATCTCGGTGCTCGGCGTCATTTTGGCCTATCTGATGTATGGCAAAAAGTCGATTCCTTCGGACAGCATTCCCGAGACGATGCCGTGGCTCTATCAACTCTCTTACCGCAAATACTACGTGGATGAGTTGTATCACCATGTCGTTGTGCGGCCGCTCGGCTGGCTCGGCGTAATCCTGAACGGCTTTGACAAGTACGTGGTGGATGGCCTGGTCGGGCTGACAGCCAAGCTTTCACAGGGGATCGGCTCTCTGCATGCGCGAGTGCAAAGCGGTCAGATTCAGTCTTACGGGGCGATGGTCCTGTTCGGTCTTTTGCTGCTGATTATCGCCATCAGTTTGACGGTCGAGGGAGGTGGACTCTTTGGATTCGGGCGCTAATATCCTTTTGTCGTCGCTGGTGTTTTCTCCGCTCCTGGCGATTCTTGTCATCGCCTTCATCCCGAGCAGCCGATTCGGGGCAATCAAGCAGGTTGGGGTACTGGGAACCTTGCTGCCGCTGATTCTGGCCTTCTGGATGTTCGGAGCTTTCAATTACGATACGTCCAATCTCCAGTTTGTCGAGCGTCACAACTGGATTTCCATCCCGATCGGACTTGCGCAGACGGGGACGGTCTTTGCCTTTGAAATCAACTACGAGCTGGGCGTGGATGGCATCTCGATGCCGCTGATCTTGCTGACGGCGATTATCGGCACGATGGCTGCAGTCGCTTCCTGGCAGATCAAAAAGCGGCTGAAAGAATATTTCATCCTGTTCCACTTGCTGCTGATCGGGATGCTGGGTGTGTTTGCCGCCGATAACCTGTTTTTGTTCTTCATCTTCTTCGAGCTGACGCTGGTGCCAACGTACTTCCTGATTGGCATCTGGGGCTACGGCGAGCGGGAGCATGCGGCAAACAAATTCCTTTTGTACAACGGAATCGGCTCAGGCATCATGCTTCTGGCCTTCATCATGATTTTCGTCGTCATGCGCACGCTGAATATGGACCAAATTGCTGCGATCCTGACGACGCCGGATCATCCGGTTACAGCTACGCTCACACCAGAGGTCCGGTTCGGGCTGTTCCTGGCGCTGTTTGTGGCTTTTGCCATCAAGCTGCCGGTATTTCCGTTCCATACGTGGATGCTGAAGGTACACGTACAAGCTCCGCCTTCCATCGTCATGATCCACTCCGGCATTTTGCTGAAGATGGGGGCGTATGGGCTGTTGCGGATGGGCATCGGATTTTTCCCGGAGCAAGCCTATCAGTTCTCGACATGGCTTGCGGTCTTGGGAATCATCAACGTCTTGTACGGAGCGGTTCTCGCTTTTGTGCAAAAAGATTTGAAGATGGTGCTGGCGTACTCCAGTATCAGCCACATGGGGATCGTACTGCTCGGCTTTGCGGCGATGAACTCAATCGGCTTTCAAGGCGCGATGTTCCAGGTTGTTTCCCACGGCTTTATATCGGCACTGCTGTTCTTTTTGATCGGCGTCATTTGGGACCGGACACAGACGTCGACGATCAGCGAACTCGGCGGCTTGGCCAAATCCATGCCGTTTGCAAGCGGAATTTTCCTGGCTGGCGGGATGGCGTCGCTGGGTCTGCCAGGCATGTCCGGGTTTATCAGTGAGTTTTTCGCTTTCCTTGGGCTGTTCGGCCGGATGCCAGTGTTGGCCGCGATCGGGGCGCTCGGAATCGTGCTCACAGCCGTTTACCTGCTGCGGGCGATCCTGCGGACGACATTCGGCCCGATGCCAAGCCGTTTTACAGGTCTTGCGGACGCGCAGCCAATGGAAGTGATTCCGATGGTCGTGTTGCTCGGATTCATTATTCTCATCGGGGTGTACCCGGCTATTTTGGGCAATCCGATGCAGCAGGCCCTGAAAACGATCGTACCGATCGTAACGGGAATAGGAGGGTAATCCATGGACGTAAAAGATATTTTCTCATATGACTGGAGCTACCTTCTGCCCGAATTTATCATTCTCGGTTTTGCGACGATTTTGTCGCTCCTGGACCTGTTCGCGGGCAAGCGCCTTGGCAGGCAGGTGATCGGCTGGCTGTCCCTGGCGGGGGTAGTGCTGGCCATGGTGTTTGTCTTCGTCAACGTCAATGTACTCGACAAGCCGTACAGCTACATGGCGGACATGATTCGCGTGGATGACTACGGCAACGCGTTCAAGCTGCTTTTCCTGGGCGGGACGGCATTTGCGATCCTGATTTCTCTCTCGTATTTGAAAAAGGGAGAAGTTACCCATAAGGGAGAGTATTATTATTTGATGCTGACGGGTCTTTTGGGGGCGATGGTCATGGCGTCCTCGGCCGACCTGATTACGCTGTTCGTAGGTCTTGAGCTTTTGTCCCTGTCGTCCTACACGCTTGTCGGCCTGCGAAAAAGGTCGCTGCAATCAAACGAGTCGGCTTTCAAGTATGTCGTCTCGGGCGGAATCGCCACAGCCATTACGCTGTTCGGTATGTCCTATGTGTACGGACTGGCGGGAACAACCAACATTTACGAAATCTCGTTCCGCCTGGCGGAGGCTGGAATGGCCGGCTACCAGTTCCTCGTCTACATGGCCTTTGCCTTTTTGGCGGTCGGTCTTGCCTTTAAAATATCTGCGGCTCCCAACCATATGTGGGCACCGGACGTTTACCAGGGCGCTCCGACTCCAGTCACGGCGTTTTTGGCAGTTGTATCAAAAGCGGCAGGCTTCTCGCTGTTGTTCCGGGTTCTGCTGATCTCGTTCTTTAACGTCAACGACGGGGCAAACCGCTTCTTTTTCCAGGAAGGGAGCCTGTACCTTGGCGTGATGGCGGCAGCCTCTATGATTATCGGGAACACGATGGCGCTGCGGCAAACAAACGTCAAGCGCATGATGGCCTATTCGGGGATCGCGCAGGCGGGTTACTTGCTGGTGCCGTTCGTGCCGCCGACTACGCTGTTTTTCGGCGAAGTGATTTTCTATCTGTTCGGCTATTTGCTCGTCAGCTTCGGCGCTTTTGCCGTCATCATGGTAGTTACGCGCGAGCAAGGGACAGAGGAGATCAAGGGCTTCGCAGGCTTGTATCACCGCTCGCCGATTATGGCGATTGCGATGAGCATTTTCCTGTTGTCGCTGGCGGGCATTCCTGTCACCGCAGGATTCTTCGGGAAATTCTATCTGTTCATGGGCGCTCTGGCCCAGGAAAACTACTGGCTGGCAGCGATCATGATCGTGACAAGTGTCATTTCCTACTATTATTACTTCGGGATTATCAGGCAGATGTACATGCGTCCGGGAACGAGCGAAGCACCGCTCGCCGTGCCAAAGGGCATCTGGACTCTCGTTTTCGTCCTGGCTCTCCTGACGGTGTTCTTCGGAGCCTTCCCGGGTCTGGTTACTGACTACGTACAGCTTCATTTCAATCCGTCGTTTGACTTCGGGAACATGCTTCCTGTCGACTTTCAGTGATACTCGTAACGAAACGCCACATCATGTACAATAGAGGGGATAGCTCGCTTTCGGGCTGTCCCTTTTTCTTTTTCTCTGGTTACTGATTTGCAAGAGGAGGAACAACCATGCCGCAAGAAGTATACGGCGTATTGAGCATCGTCCTGTCGATTGTATTCATTGCACTCGCCTGGTGGGCGTTGCAATCATTTCGCTTTGAAAAGATCGTCAAGCATCCGCAGGGGGCGCAAGCCAAGCTGCTGCAAGTCCTTTTGTCGATCGTGATCGGCTATGAAGTTTCGCGCTTTTTCCTGGATTATTTGGGCTGGTCCATGAATTTCAGCAGCCTGTTTTCCTGATTCCCAAACTTCTGCCCATCCGCTGGTATATCCACCCAGTTTCATGTGCAAAATGAGAAGTACAAAGAGATACGCATGAACATGGGGAGAGGGTAAAAATGGGGAAATGGTCTGGCCTGCTTGCACTAGCTCTATTGCTGGCAGCATGTGCTGTATACTGGATGCCTGCGCAGGCGTCGGAAGCAAAACCTGTCGCGAGCAAGCTCATGCAAACGCTCGAAGAATCAGGAGCAACGGGCGTATCCATCCAGGTACGGGCACGCGTTCCGCTGGGAGAAGTGCAGCGCCCGGAAGAAGTCAAAGAGTTGGCACGGACATGGGCAAAAAAGCTGGAGATCCCTCTTTCCCTTGGCGGGGAATCGCGGAACAGCAACATTCTTATGTATCGGACTACATACATGCAAAACGGCGTTTCGGTTCGCTACGAAGTGGCAGGTGTTTCTAAAAATGGGGCATTTGACACATATCTAGTGCTGCACATATCTGGAAGCCGTGAATCCCTACTATATATTGAGCAGATACAGGAAACCTTCGCATCAGCCCTGAAAAATGCCGACTTTATTCCGCAAATTAGCACTTGTATTCGCGGATTGTACAATGTTAAGATGAGTGTTGACCAACAGAGGGGTAAAATTATGTCGATTTTTGCTACCCTTCAGGCAACAGAATTGGAACGTTTGCAAGATGAGACGGTTGTCAGTATTTCCGGACATACCCCTATGTGGGAACCATTCATCGCGTTAAACGGGCAAAAGATGAATCTGCAAGTGGCAACACACCGTGACAGTGACAATGTTGGCACATGGGTCACTGTAGGTACGCCAATCATCACAGTGGAATATTAGCACGCGGAGGGGTACACATTGGATAAAATTATTGTCCGTGGTGGTAAGGCATTGACCGGAAATGTGAAAGTATCTGGCGCCAAAAATGCCGTACTCCCTATTATTGCAGCATCTATCCTGGCAGAAGAAGGAACATGCGTGATCTCGGATGTACCTGCTCTCGACGATGTCAGGACAATATGCGACCTCTTGAAATCGATGGGAATCTCCCTTACATATCATCATGAAGTGCTGACAATCCATGCTTCCGAGCTCACCAGCGTGGAAGCATCCTATGAACTGGTCCGCAAAATGCGTGCATCCTTCCTGGTAATGGGGCCGCTTTTGGCTAGAAAAGGACAGGCTCGCGTCGCTCTTCCAGGTGGTTGTGCCATTGGTACTCGCCCGATCGACCAACACCTGAAAGGGTTTGAGGCTATGGGAGCCAAAATCGAGATCGGACAAGGGTTTATTGATGCAAAAGTGGACGGGCGATTGAAAGGGGCAAAAATCTACCTCGATATTGCAAGTGTCGGCGCAACGGAAAATATCATGATGGCAGCGACTTTGGCCGAAGGCACGACCGTGATTGAAAACGCGGCAGAAGAGCCAGAGATTGTCGACCTCGCCAACTTCCTGAACAGAATGGGAGCAAAAATTCGCGGGGCGGGAACAGGCTCCATCCGCATTGAAGGCGTGGATAAGCTGAAGGGCTGCACGCATTGCGTCATCCCTGACCGGATCGAGGCAGGAACCTTCATGGTAGCCGCAGCGATTACAGGTGGAGATGTCTTTGTGGAAGGCGCGATTTGCGACCACCTGAAATCCGTCACTGCCAAGCTGCGGGAGATGGGCGTGGAAGTAGACGAGCAGGAGAACGGCATTCGCGTTCGCCGGACTGGTCCGCTCAAGGCGGTCGATCTCAAGACGCTGCCGTATCCAGGCTTCCCGACGGACATGCAGTCGCAAATGATGGCGCTTTTGCTTGTTTCCGAAGGGACAAGCATCGTCACCGAGACCGTTTTTGAAAATCGCTTCATGCACGTGGAAGAGTTCCGCCGCATGAATGCCAATATCAAGATCGAAGGACGCAGTGCGATTGTGGAAGGCGGCGCCAAGCTGACCGGAAGCAAGGTAGCCGCTACCGATTTGCGCGCAGGCGCGGCATTGGTGCTGGCCGGACTTGTGTCCGAGGGAGAGACGGAGGTTACAGCTCTCCATCATATCGACCGCGGGTATGTGAACTTTACGGAAAAGCTGCTGGCGCTCGGAGCTGATGTAGAGCGTGTAGGCCCAGAGGAGAAAAAGCGGGAAGCCGTAGTCCCGGAAACCATCAAGGTAAGCTTCTCTCCTAATTTTGCGTAACCAATGTGTCAGTCATATGACAAAAACGAAGATTCTCTGCACAAGCAGGGAGTCTTTTTTTGTTTCCTCGCGACTCTCTGACTCTCTCGTTCTATGGGTCTATGGCAGGACATAGACTGAAAGTGTCTAGCACTTAACGGGGAGGATCACTGGATGAAACGCTACTTGCTCATAGGGTTTATCACTTTGCCGATCTTGCTCGTCCTGATGCCCGCGGCGCTGGTCTATCTGTTTGCCCCCTCGCACGAATCCGCCACGCAGCCAAACGCTGTCGTCCAGAGGCAGGACAAACCAGCGATGGCCGCTGCTGACCCGCAGCTTTCCATCAAGGTCTACCGAACAGAAAAAAAGGTGGTGGAGACGTTGCCGCTGGAAACGTACATTGCCGGGGTAGTAGCTGCCGAGATGCCTGCCGAATTTGAGCTGGAGGCGCTGAAGGCCCAGGCGATGGCAGCCAGAACGTATATCGTGCGCAGGCTAAAGCAAGGGAAATTCGACGACGTTCCGGCGGGGGCACAGGTGCTGGATACCGTCCAGCATCAGGTCTATATGGATGAAGCACAGCGCCGCGAACGTTGGAAAGATCAATTTGAATGGAAAAACAGACGCATCGAGCAAGCTGTCCAGTCAACAGCGGGGATTGTACTGACCTACCAGGGAGAGCCGATTGATGCGACATTTTTTTCCACCAGCAACGGATTCACTGAAAACTCGGATGAATACTGGGAAAAGCCGATCCCTTATTTGAAAAGCGTAGCCAGTCCCTGGGATATCGAGTCGCCCCGTTATGAAGAAACCGTGGTCAAGTCAACGGCGGAGCTGGAAATAGAGCTGGGTGTCAAGCTGTCGCAGGAGGCTTCCTCCAATGGGGCCTGGTACCGGATTGAGTCGCGAACGACAGGCAATCGGGTCGGCAAGATCAGCATTGGCGGCAAGGAGTTCACCGGACGGGAATTTCGCGAAAAGCTGAATTTGAATTCGTCATCCTTCACGCTGGAGCTAAGAGGAAATCAAGTCTTTATTACGACAAAAGGATACGGCCACGGAGTCGGCATGAGCCAGTGGGGGGCAAACGGCATGGCCAAGAGCGGAAAAACCGCCGAGCAAATCGTGAAGCATTTCTACCAGGGAATCAGTTTGCAGAATTACGCAAAAGTCATGCGAGCCTAGCAAAAAAGATGCAAATTTTTACTTTTCCCTTCTCTCTCAGGTTTATTCGTCAAAATTCTGGCGATACTGAGGGATGAGGTGATGAATAAAATGGAAGATCAAAAAAATCAAAATCAACCGATTCCATTCAAGAAGGCAAGTGCCTGGAAAAAAGTTTTGGGCAAGAAGTGGGCGTTCCCCGCAATCTACATCGGAACCGCAGCAATCATTCTCGCTTTTGTGATGTGGTATCAGGGCAGCGTCATGGACACAGTCTCCAACATGACGAATGTCGCGGATGACGTGGCAGTGACTACTCCGGCGGCTCCTGAGACTCCAGAGCAAAACGAAGAAGCGGTACCCGTGACAAGCGGCGCCCAACCGTTGGCATGGCCTGTAGGGAAAAACGTTCAGTACGAGCTGGGAATGGGCTACTACGATGAACAGGCGTCCAAAGACGAGCAGCAAAAAGCACTCGTCAAGTACGGCAACTCCTTCTACCCGCACACGGGAATTGATTTGAAAGCAACCGACGGCAAGAGCTTTGATGTAGTGGCAGCGCTCGCCGGAAAAGTCACCAAGGTGGAAAACGATCCGCTCGTCGGCAAAACCGTTGAAGTAGAGCACACTGACAAAATGGTTACGGTTTATCAAAGCCTGGAAACCATCACAGTCAAACCGGGCGATGAAGTGACACAAGGCCAGGTCATCGGATCAGCCGGCCGCAGCGAGTATGAAAAAGACTTTGGCGTCCATCTCCACTTCGAAGTACACGTGGACGGCAAACCAGTCAACCCTCAGCAATATTTGCTGCAAGCGGAAACGAAAAATCAATAATCACCGAAATAATGGAACAGCACCTGCAAAATCAAGCGTTTTGCGGGTGCTTTTTTTTGCTTTTGGTACAAACCGTGGAAAAAAGATGCGTCCGTGCTGGCTTGTCAGGCTTGGAAACGTAGAATATGTGTCCCCGCGCACCCATATATTGTATCAGACAATGTAGATACAAGGAGGCGAGTAATGTGCACGACTACATCAAAGAACGGACCATCAAGATTGGCAGATATATTGTAGAAACGCGAAATACGGTACGGATGATTGCCAAAGAGTTCGGTGTTTCCAAAAGCACAGTGCACAAGGACTTGACGGAAAGATTGCCTGAAATAAATCCGGAGCTGGCCAACCAGGTAAAGGAAATTTTGGAATATCACAAAGCGATCAGACATTTGCGGGGAGGCGAAGCAACCAAGATCAAGTATAAGCGGCGCAGTAAAAAAGTCCGCGTAGAACAGGAGGAAGGCGTCCAATAAATAATTTTCTTGTCCTCTCACGTAGAAGAGCCTATGATATTAGATAGAAATGTAACTGGTAACAGGGAGGACCTTTCATGTTTGGCAAAGATATCGGGATCGACTTGGGGACGGCCAATGTCTTGGTGTATGTAAAAGGCAAGGGGATTGTCCTGGACGAACCATCTGTCGTGGCAATAGATAGTAATACAAGGAAAGTATTGGCTGTGGGGCACGAAGCACATCGCATGGTGGGCCGCACCCCAGGAAACATCGTGGCGATCCGACCTTTGCGCGAAGGGGTCATTGCCGATTTTGAGATTACGGAAGCGATGCTGAAGCACTTTTTGAACAAAATTGGCGGGAAAAGCATGTTTGCACGCCCGCGCATTTTGATTTGCTGTCCGACGAACATTACGTCTGTCGAGCAAAAGGCGATTCGCGAGGCGGCAGAGCGCAGTGGCGGCGCAAGACAGGTGTTTATCGAAGAAGAACCGAAAGTGGCTGCAGTAGGGGCAGGAATGGATATTTTTCAGCCGTCCGGAAATATGGTAGTCGATATTGGTGGGGGTACGACCGATGTTGCGGTATTGTCTATGGGTGACATCGTCACGTCATCCTCCATCAAAGTAGCTGGAGACACATTCGATGTGGCTATTATGCGGTACATAAAAAATAAATACAAACTGCTGATCGGAGAGCGTACGGCTGAAGATATCAAGGTACAGATCGGAACTGTATCCGGCAGGCGCCAGGACGAAATGGACATTCGGGGCCGAGACATGGTAAGCGGCTTGCCGCAAACCATTACCATTAAATCGGTCGAAGTCCAAGAAGCCCTGGCCGAGTCGGTGAGCGCGATTGTACAAGCCTCCAAATCTGTTTTGGAACGAACACCTCCTGAGCTTTCTGCCGATATAATTGATAAGGGTGTTTTCCTGACCGGCGGCGGAGCACTTTTGCACGGTATTGACGAGATTTTGGCGGAGGAACTGAAGGTTCCTGTGCTGGTAGCGGAAGAACCGATGATGTGCGTAGCCAAAGGGACCGGAATGATGCTGGAATACCTTGACAAAGTACCAGCTCACTCGAATAAGCGATTATTCAGGAGGTAAGATGACGTGATTAGAGGCTTGTATACGTCTGCATCTGGCATGCTGGCCTTGCAAAACAAGCAAGAATCGCTGGCGAATAATCTGGCTAACATCAATACTCCTGGCTACAAGCAGGACATCGGTGTGATGCGAGCGTTTCCGGAACAGCTTCTCTCGCGCATGCGCGATTCGGAAGGACCTGAATTTCCAGGTGTTCCGAGTATGCCGGGACAGCCTGCGGTAATCGGACGGCTGCACACCGGCGTGTACATGTCGGAAGCACTCCCGAATTTTACACAAGGGGACATCGAGGAGTCGAACAATCCGTACGATGTCGCGCTCATGGACAACCTGCAGCCCGATCAGGACGGCAATGAACGCCGGCTGTTTTACAGCGTGGCACGCATTGAGGACTTGACGCAGCCAGCTGAGCCAGAGGATATCCGCTACACGAGGAACGGCAACTGGCGTGTGGACGCGGAGGGCTACCTGATGACGTCGGACGGATACTATATCCTCGACGACCAAAATCAGGCAATTCGGCTGAACGATCCGAACACCGGGATCAATGTCGGCCAGAACCTGAAAATCAATCAGGCTGGTGAGTTGCTCTACAGAAATTCGGAGGACGAAGAATACCAGCCGCTGCCCACTCATTCGCGTCTGGGCCTGAGTGTCGTGACAGATCCGAAGAAGCTCGCTCGCGAGGGAACAAGCGTTTTCCGCTATGAGGGAGACATAGAGGTACAGTCAATCGAGGATGCGGAAGCGGAGGATCAGGCTGCACTGGCAGCCGGGGAGTACAATACGCCTGCCATTACAGGGCGCTACGGCTTGCAGCAGGGCTGGAGCGAGCGTTCCAATGTAGACCCGGCACAAACGATCACAAACATGATGAGCGTGCTGCGTGCGTATGAGGCGAATCAGCGGGTAATTACGACGATTGATGGCACACTGGACAAGGCCGCTAATGAAATCGGACGGGTAAATGGATAATAGGAGGTAGTAACGATGCAGTCGCTTCACATATCTACATCGGCTATGCGCGGCATTCAGCAGGCGTTGGACAATACGGCCAACAACCTGGCGAATATTGATACAGTCGGCTACAAGCGCAGGACGGCGTCGTTTTCCGAGCTTCTCTCCGATTCGATGACGGATCAGCCTGCCATGGACAATCAGAATCGCAGTTCGGCCGCTGGCTTGCGCATAGGCAGTGGTGCTCGCCTTGGCATGACCAGGTTGGATCTCGCCCCGGGCAGCATCGAGGAGACCGGAAAACCGACAGACGTGGTGATTGAAGGGCCAGGCTATTTTCTGGTGACAAAGAAAATCAAGGATGCAGCAGGAGAGATAATTCGGGAAGAAAGTCGCTTTACGCGGGACGGTTCTTTCAAGATACAATACGATGATGACGAACGCGGCTATGTGCTGCACACGACATCCGGACATATTCTCACGGACGAGAACGGTGTGAGCATCGTTTTGCAGGAGCCGATCGAAGACATTAAAATTACGCCAGACGGCGAGATTTCTGCCAATGGAGATACTTTCAAGATCGGCGTCTGGAAAGTGGACAACCCGGATCAATTGCAGCAGGTAGGGCAAAATTTGTTTGATGCCGAGCTTGATACCGAGGAAAACCCGATGGACAAGTATGAGAACGCCATTGAACTGCGCGTTGCCAAACTGCGCCAGGGGGCACTGGAAGGCTCCAACGTGACGATGACACAGGAAATGTCCCAGCTGGTGAACATTCAGCGCGCCTACCAACTGAATTCGCGGGCGATTGGCATCAGCGATCAGATGATGGAGATTGCCAACTCGCTGCGCAGCAGATAATTCATACAAACAGGGATGACGGAGGAGAGGAGCATGGACCAAGGGAAGGGCAGAAGGTTCCCGCGTGATATCGAAGAGGTCAGGAAAAAGCCGAAAGAGCGGGAACGGAGCGGCAGAAACTGGCGAGTGACGGTTGCCAAACTTGTGCTGGTCCCAATCCTGTTGTTTTTCTCTCTCGTCATCGGTTTGGTGATCGGCTACGGAGTAGTGGGCAACAAGCCGGCGGCGGAAGTATTTGACCTTGGGACGTACAAGCATATGTGGGACTTGCTTTTTGCGGATACGTAAGCAACGGAAGAAAAGAGCAGGTTGGACAAGCCCGGACCGAATGGTTGGGGCTGCCTGTTTTTTTGCGGGACTTGTTGCACAGTTTGTCCACAGAGTATAATAGATCGAGTGGTTGAAAAAGGAAGCGACGATTTATGCTACGGAGGGATGTCCGTGAATCTTCCTAATTTGCTTACGATCTTTCGCATCGTGCTCATCCCTTTGTACCTGTATGTTTTTTTCTCCGGGGTTCCTTTTCACGTCGAAATCGCTCTGGGCATTCTGATTTTGGCGGGGATCACGGATATCGCAGATGGGTACATCGCGCGGAAACATAAGCTTGTGACCACAATCGGAATGATGTTGGACCCTCTGGCAGACAAGTTAATGATGTTGGCGGTGATCGCCTCGTTGTTTTTGACAGAGCGAATCAGCGCGTGGGCCGCCCTGTTTTTCTTTATGCGCGATCTGGCCATGATAATAACAGGCGCCATTTACCACTTCCGGGGCAAAAAAACGGTACCAGCAAATGCATACGGCAAGTTGACAACAGTTCTTTTGTATTTGGTCATACCGCTTGTCATGTATCGCTATCAATACAGCGAAGCAATATTGTGGACGGTAATCGCGTTCTCGTTTATCACGAGCGCGATCTATTTAGGGAAGTTTCGGCTGTTAAACCGCACGTAAGGGATGAATAAAAGAGCACTTCCCGTTTGGGGAGGAAGTGCCCCTTCTATTTCAACCCCGCTTTAGCCGACTTGGCGGAGGCGGGAGTTACGTTTATTCTCAGTTTGCTGACTGGACTTCATACACGGACAAGCCCAGATAAAGTATGGAAATGGAGCGATCAAACATGGAATTCAAAGCACCGCTTGATATTACACAGATTCAGGAAATCATTCCGCACCGCTATCCGTTTTTGCTGGTGGACAAAATTGAAGAGCTGGAGCAAGGAAAACGCGCAGTCGGGATCAAGAACGTAACAGTGAACGAACCGTTTTTCCAGGGGCATTTTCCTGGCTATCCGGTCATGCCTGGCGTCCTGATTGTCGAAGCGTTGGCACAAGTCGGAGCTGTCGCTATCCTCAGCATGGAGGAGCATCAAGGAAAAATCGGGCTGTTTGCCGGCATTGACGAGTTTCGTTTCAAGGATCAGGTGAAGCCTGGCGATACGCTGACGCTGGAAGTAGAGCTGACACGCGTACGCGGTTCGGTCGGCAAAGGGCACGGGAAGGCCAGCGTAAATGGGAAAGTGGTCGCAGAGGGCGGACTGATGTTTGCCTTGACGGCAGGAAATAAAGCACATTCATGATATTCTTGAATGTGCTTTTCTTTTCGGGTAGAATGGCTAGTGGGCAACTTATATATTGAAGGTGAAAACATTGACCAAACAGGTCGCAAACATCTTGGGTGTGCCATTCTCGACTCGCGGCTTTCGCGAGACAGTCGCATATATAACAGAGCGCATTGAAAACGGCCAAAAGACCCATGTCGTAACGGCCAATCCGGAAATCGTCATGCTGGCGAGAGCGGATCGCGCTTTTCAATCGATTGTGGAACAAGCCCACGTGGTTCCCGATGGAATCGGCATTGTCTACGCTGCCAAATGGACGAATCAGCCAATCCGCGAGCGCGTTACCGGCGTGGAACTGCTGGAAGCGTTGATGGCAGAAGCGAACGAGCGCCAGTGGGGAGTCTACCTGCTCGGTGCCAAGCCCGATGTCATCAGTCTGGCAGCGGAAAAGCTCGCAGCTCGCTACCCGAACGCGCGCATCGTCGGATACCGGGACGGATATTTCCGGGAAGAAGACGAGGAACGCATCGTGCAGGAGATTGCCGAGGCGAGGCCGGAGCTTTTGTTCGTTGCACTGGGTGCGCCCAGACAGGACCAATGGATGGTGAAGTACCGCGATCGCCTGAATGCCTCCCTGATGATGGGGGTAGGCGGCAGCTTCGATGTCATCTCCGGAAAAGTAAAACGAGCGCCGGAAATTTGGCAAAAATTGCACTTGGAATGGTTTTACCGACTAGCTTCTCAGCCATCTCGCTGGAAGCGTCAGCTGGCTATTCCCCGGTTTGTATGGACCGTATTGAAAGAAAAATGGAGTAGCCGTTCCTAGATGCATCCGTAGAGAGGAGAACAGTCGATGTCTACATTAATCCTTGGATTTTTGACTTCGCTGATCGTATCGTTTATTGCGACACCGTATGTAAAAAAACTGGCTGAAAAGATCGGGGCGGTAGACGCTCCCAACCAGCGCAAGGTACATACGCGAATTATGCCCCGCATGGGCGGACTGGCTATTTACCTGGGCTATCTGGCCGCTTTCTTCCTGTTCGTTCCTTACGCCAGCATGTCGGAAATGCTGGGAATTTTCATTGGAAGCACCATCGTGATGGCTGTAGGCATGCTGGATGACAAATACCAGCTCTCACCGAAATGGAAGCTGATCGGTCAACTGATCGCCACAGCGATTGTCGTCATCCCGTTCGGACTGAAAATCGGCGTCGTCAATCTGCCGTATTCGGGCAGTATTGACTTTAGCAGCGGCTGGCTTTTCTGGCTGGCTATTCCGCTCACGATGTTCTGGATCGTCGGCGTAACCAACGCGGTCAACCTGATCGACGGCCTGGACGGCTTGTCCGCAGGCGTCTCCGCTATCGCGGCAGGTACGATGGGCGTCATGGCTCTACTGATGGACGATTACAAGGTTGCCACCTACTGTTTTGTGCTTTTGGGGGCGATTCTTGGCTTTCTTTACTTTAACTTTCACCCGGCCCGCCTGTTCATGGGCGACACCGGTTCCCTTTTCCTGGGCTTCAACCTGGCTGCACTGTCGATCATGGGCTTCAAGGAAGCGCTCTTCGTTTCCTTCATCATCCCGATCGTTGTGCTCGGCGTTCCGCTTTGGGACACGTTCTTCGCAATCGTGCGCCGCATCGTGAACAAAAAGCCGATCTCCAGCCCGGACAAAGGCCACCTGCACCACTGCTTGCTGAACATGGGCCTGTCCCATCGTTCCACTGTACTTACCATCTACTCCATCAGCATCTTCTTCGGCACAATGGCGATCCTGCTCACAAAAACGACGAAGTGGACGACCATCATCGTCATGGTCGTACTCCTGATCGCGATCCATCTTGGCACGGAAATCGTCGGACTTGTCAGCCGCCGCCACCGCCCGCTGATTAATGCGTATAGACGGTTGAAGATCAAGCAGGCTGAGCAGGAGAGGCGGATGAATTGATTATCATAGGAAAGACCCCTGTATCTGTGATGCAGGGGTTTTGTTATGATGCCTGATACAGAAAATGTCTGGATTTCCTAAACCTTTGCCCTTTTTTTTCCGATATGTAAATGAGGGAATACGTAGACAAGGGGAGTATAGGAAATGGAGAGGTGAAAGAGGAATTTGAGGTTTCTGGCTTCGCCGAAAACGATCGTCCCCCGTTTATCGTTTCTGTTAAGCCGTTTCAGATCATTCGTTCTGAGTGCACAGTAGCGTTAGGCGAATAGATAGTGTAGAAGGCTTAACGATAACTGCCTTTTCAAAAATCAATTTACAGGAGGGAAAATAATGTTAAAGCGAGTCTTTTGCCTGCTGCTCGTTTTCTCCATGATGGTAACATTATTTCCAATGTTTCCGATGAAAGCGGAAGCGTTTGGAGAGAACAACAACAGCCAAACGAATTTTATCTTTCGAGATGTCGCCACGAAAGTGAATTATAAATTTTTGACTTTAAAAGGGCAGCTTAACCAAGTGTCACCACAAGGGATTACTTATTCGGTTAAGAGTGTGTCCTCCAACAGGGAAACGCCAGAAACCAATCGCGGTATTTCCGTTTCTGATGACGGTACACAAATCACTGTCACAAACATTGAATTGTTTGATGGTCAAAATATCATCACCTTTAGCGGTAAACGAGGGACGGCAGATGTAAAAAGCGTTTATGAAGTCGAGTACATCAGCACCCCGTTGCTTTATAATTTGCAGTTTATCGGCGGTGGAGGAACCTTGCCGCTGGATGCAACTGGCCGCACGATTGTAACTAAAGATTTCACGGCGAGCGGTTCATTTTTCACCATTGAGGGTAATGCTCCTAACGTAGAAAAAGTTTTGATTAGCAATGGAACAGATACGGTTTCAGGAAATGTCGACCAGGATGCGGAGGCACACTTCATTGTAAGCAAAATTAAACTGGAGCGGGGCCTGAACACGCTAATCTTCCATCTGCAAAATAACAACCAGACCATTGAAGTGAAGCGTGAAGTCATTTACTTCGATGGAAATGGTACGTTCTATGATGTCAAAATGGCTTATGACACCGGTGAATATCAGCCTTTGGGTGCCCCGCTGATTCAAAAGGTTAATTCAACGGATCCCAATCATAATACTGAGGCATTAAGAGCTGGAAAATCCAAGTTCACAGGCTCGGTTATTATTCCGAATGAACCATCATCATCATTTGTTCCTGATGATCCGACTACTCCAACAGTAGTCGATCCTTCCTTGTCAGTAGTAAAAGTGCTGCATGAGGTAGGGGCTTCGCAGTACACCATTCCTGACGCAGATATTACTTATAAGTCCTTCGAGAACAAAGGAAAATACCTCCTTTATACATTCGAGTACACAGGGGATAAGGTACAGACACCTAACACAGCTTTTGACATGGATCAGCAGGTGTATGTTCGTTTTCAGGCATACAATCCGGTTGCATCATACGAACTTGCCTCTACCAAATACGATGATCTAACCAGTAAGTCACTCAGCTATAAGTTTTTGAGTTCGACTACGCCTGAAATTGAGGCGGTAGAGTACAAGGTTTCCGGAAGCACTGCCTACCAACCCTTGATAGAAGGCACAATACTGAATGAAAAACCGATTGCGATTAAGCTTAAGGTACGATATGGGGAAACGTCTCCGAACACAGATGCAATCAGTGTAGAGGCAATAAATGATTTTGGAAGCAGAGGGAATGTTACCATTAGTACGGTAGCTGTACAGACAGGAACGTCTGATGAGTACACTTTCTCCATCACCGAGTTGCCTTATGATGGAAGTCAAACCTTGATTTTCTACTATAATAAAACAAATAATCCGACAGTATTCAAAACAGTGAAGATCAATTCAGCGACAGGCCCTGTTTTGAAATTTGAGGGGCTCTCCGACAACCTGATCTTCAAATATGATCCTACTTTGTCTAATGGGTCCAATGGGTACGGCTATCGGGGCAGTTCTTCAACGATTTATTTGATTGAGGATACATTAGCTTCCTTTAAAGGGCATATTGAGAACGTTGTGGTTGAAGCATCAGATTACAACGTTAATATGAAATTGCAGGTTAACAACAATCAAGTTAAGTTAAAACAAACGCCTACCAAGGATGCCAATTACTTCGAGATTGATACCGCAGAAAATAGCGTGAAAGTAGTATCAGATATGTTCCGCGACGGGCAAAATACGGTACTGTTTAGTTTTCACAAAGGAAATATCAAGTACGACAGAAAATACATTGTTACTTTGTACTCTAACAGCGTACCAGAAATTCCTGTAGCGAATACAAACGGGATCTTTCCGTTCAACACCTCCAAAGGTTCTATTAAACATAAAGATATTGAACCGGATAAACGCTTTACCGGAACAAATGGAGTATTTGTAACAAAAGAGCAAGAGTTCTATATCGGCGGAACCTTTGATTTCATTGATTTAGGAAAAGATGAATCAGAAGTCGAAGATACTATTGATGATTTACCTGATGACAAGTATGTCTTTGTAGTTGAGGGCTCTAATGGATTTAAAAAGACATGGAGCCTTGGAAAAAATGAGTTGGTAAATGCATCCGACGATCAAGTTTTCGATACAGCTAAAAAGGCTCATGTGCAAGATGTAACCGTGTGGTATGACATTGACAAAAAATACTTTACGTTCTTGATTGAAAAGCAGCAATTGCCGAGTGATGGATCAAAAGTATCCTTCACATTCACTGTTTACAATAACGGTCTGAATGGCGGCTCCAGAGCGAGTGCTTCAATCGAGGTGAGTGCTACCGGTTTGTCCTATAAAATTCTGCGCCCGGTTGACACTGGTTTGCAATCAACTATTAACCAGAACTACTTGGAAGTAGTGATTGACGCCAAAAACGCCGACAAAGTAGTGATTAATAAAATTGAGGCTACTAAAGTGGAGTTCGACACTGATCTGGATGGTGACATTGACACCGCTGATGCCTGGAAAGCAATTGTGACGGACTTGAAGCCTGGGAAAAAGAACACCATTACTTTTTCGATCACTCGCGGCTCGGATGTTGTGACAGACAAATTTGATGTCTATTATGCCCCAAGTACCATTCCAGGTGCGCAATTTATGACGCCAATGAAGAACTCGATTAAAGTATTCGAGAACCAGGTCTCGCTTACTTTCCCGAAAGACACCTATCTGGTTCGAGCTGATAACCGGGTACCTCAGGAGCTGAGAGGACAAGTTTTCAAGGAGCACAAAATTTTGTTTGCGATTGCAAACAGTCAGGATGGGGTAGTAGACCGTTATGACTATCTGGTGGATCGTCCACGCAATTTTGACAAAACGGTTGAATCCTTGAAGGGTTATTTCTTGAACACGTTTGACAGCCATTTTGTAAAGGTCAGCAATGTATACTGGATCGACGCAGGTATGGCTGATGATCCAGATACGGACGAGTATGATCCTTATCCAAATGGAATGTTGCCAATCATGGCGCTGCCAGATCAACAACAACCGGAGCTGTACAATTTTAATGATGTGCCATCTGATAGAGTGTTAGTACCTAGCAAGCGGGCAACACTTGAATTGAAATTCGATGCCAACATTGTTCCGGATACTGCTAACAGCTTGACGGTGTTCCGTTACAATCCCGATCCGAATAACCTTGGATGGGAGAACATTGGTGGAGTCGTGAATGTTAGCGCCAAAACGATCAAGGTGCCGTTTGATCGATTTGGTTATTATGTAGTCGGAAAAATGAACGATTCGTTCCGTGACGTTGTTCGACATGACTATGCGAAAAGTCACATGGAAGCAATGTTTGCAAAAGGTGTGATTTTGCCTCGCAGCTCACTGGATTTTGGTCCGGGATATGAGACTACACGCGGAGAATTTGCGGCGATGGTAGTTCGCGCATTGCAAATTCCGCTAATGGATAACTTTGAGACGCTCTCGTTTGACGACGTAATTCCTGACTTCACTTATCGCGGCGGATATAACTATCGTCATATCGAAACGGCTGCGCGATTGGGAATTGTCAAAGGGACGGACCCAAGAATCTTTAATCCGGAAGGAAAAGTTACCCGAGAAGAAGCTGCGGTAATCTTGGCGCGCGCCTTGAAACTAAAAATCAATCCAACAACACCTGCTGCTTTGAATACAAATCTGGCGAAGTTGTTCAAAGACTTCAATCTGATTGAACCCTATGCAAAACCTTATGTTCTTGCGATTGCAAAGCTCAAACTGATTAGCGGTTCTCCGGTTGATGTAAGCGATCCGAAAAAAGGATTCGTCTTCGAACCGAAGGCTAACATCCTCCGCTCGGATTCGGCTATTCTAATGAGCCGAGTCATGGCTTACCTAAAAACGATACCAGGAATTCAAGAAGTAAAATAACATCACAAGAAGCCTTCCTGTTATTGGGGAAGGCTTCTTGTGCCAAATAACAGGGAAGGGGATTTACATGAAAAAAACGATAGGTTTGCTCCTGGCTGCTGTATTGGTCAGTGGAGTTGGTACCGTGTATGCAATAAGTGGAAGTCCTTATGGAAAATTGGGTGAGTATGAGCGAGTGGCTTTAAGTGTTGACCGAACGCCAATCACGGAAAAAGGAATCCTGATTAATGGACAGGTATATGTACCAGTAGAGCCGCTTTATAGAATGAATAAACTTGGGTATTTTCAAGACCCATCAGCTTATGAAGCGCACCTCTTTTTTGGCGGAAAGGATAGCTACGTAGATTACTATGGCTGGGCGACCACAAGGACAAAGAGCATATCCGAGATCGAGGAAGAAATAATGAAGGGGATCCCCTATGAGAGCGACAGGTATCATTCCGGAATGATGAAACAGGACATTTTAAATATCACGATTCTGGCGAAAACCCTAATCATGACTTCTCAACAAATTGATTCAGCTGTTCATCTCAAACTGACGCAAAACGTAACGCCGAATTTTGAACTCATTAGGCAAGGTGTTCACTATCGTACACTTCCGATCGCGATCATGGAAGAGCGGATGGAGGCATTGGCTGACGAATTGGGAAGACAGATCGGATCGCGTGAAAGACGGAAAATGGAAGATGTTATTGATGAGCTGGATGAGGCAGTAAGAAATAAAGAAAAGGCGTTGGAGGCATTAGAGGATTGGGTTCGCACATCGGATGAAGATGATTTAGACGATTATCGCCGATATGAGGAAAGAGCGAAAGAGAACGTTTATGCAGCAGTCAAGCTTTTAACCGGTGAGGACCTCGAAAATCCGGGGAAGAACCGTACAGACAGCTTGAAGCATAAAGTTGACGCCTGGATCAATAAAAATAAGTAGCTGCAATGAAGTACGGAGTTCGCCCAGAGAGCGTAAAAAGTTTTGTGTAAATGGTTAAACTTCCCATTAAGGAGATGATCATTTATGCAAGACAAAAGAGACATGACGATCAAGGAGTTAGCGAAGGATTGCCGTACCATCGAAGACGTGCACACCATGCTGAAAGATTTGTTCCGTGACACCATCCAGCAGTTGTTTGAAGCTGAAATGGATGCCCATTTGGGCTATACCAAACATAGTACCGATGGGGATCATTCAGGAAATAGTCGGAATGGGTATAGTAAAAAGACGCTAAAGACAAAGTTCGGGAACACAGAAATTCGTGTGCCTCGTGACCGTAACGGCGAATTTGAACCTCACATTGTGAAGAAGCATGAAACTACCACAAATGGCTTGGAGGAGCAAATTATCGCACTCTATGCTAAAGGAATGTCTACACGAGACATTGAGGAACACATGAAGGATCTGTACGGAATCGATGTATCTCCTGCGATGGTTAGCAAGGTGACCGACAAGATTATGCCAATGGTGGCAGAATGGCAATGCAGACCGCTGGATCGGGTTTACCCCATCGTGTTTCTGGATGCCATCCATTTTAAAGTCCGTCAAGAAAATCGAATCGTCAACAAAGCAGCTTACAGCGTTCTCGGCATTTCGATGTCTGGTCATAAGGACATTTTGGGCATCTGGATCGGCGAGCACGAAAGTGCGAGCTTCTGGCTCAATGTGTGCACAGATCTGAAAAGTCGTGGTGTAGAAGATATCTTGATTGCCTGCAAGGATGGACTGGCGGGCTTCTCCGAAGCAATCAACGCAGCGTTCCCAAGAACCCAGATTCAATTGTGCGTCATTCACCAGATTCGCAACTCGATGAAATATGTACCGTTCAAGGAAGAAAAGGCCGTTTTGGCAGATTTAAAAAAAGTCTATCAAGCTCTTACGCTGGAAGAGGCCGAATCAGCATTTGCTATGTTCAAAGACAAGTGGGGGAAGAAGTATCCCATCATTATTCGCTCCTGGGAAAGCAACTGGCTTGAATTGACCGCCTATTTCAGCTATCCCCCAGAAATCCGTAAGATGATTTATACAACGAATATTATTGAGGGGTATCATCGGCAACTTCGTAAGGTCACCAAAACAAAAACGGCGTATCCAACCGACGATGCCTTACGGAAAATCATCTATCTGGCAACCATGGAGGCTTCAAAGAAATGGACCATGCCCCTTCGAAGCTGGAAAGAATGTATATCGCAACTGGCCATCCATTTCGGAGACCGCTTGCAAGGGGAACTATCTGCATAAAGGGGCTGTTGGGGCGGCTTGACATGGAGCCTCTGCGGGCATGATTCTTTGCGATTGGGCGATGCCTGTAAATCACTGCATCGCATGGCTAACGAGCCTATCATGCCCGCCCCTCCATGTAAAGCCGCCCACGTAGCCATTCACCTGTTAAAAACCCATTTACACAAAAAAATTTACATTCCCTTCGCCCACATATTATATGAAGAAAAAAGGGGCTGTCCAATAAGTCCCCAAAATAAAAAATGGGCGGAAAACCGAAAGGTTCCCGTCCATTTTTTTAGTTCCTTCGTTTCTTTATTGATGAAGGCAGTCAGGCGGATGCTCGCCACCTTCAGTAGATTGTGGGCTAAAGCCACAATCCCAAACTCTGTATGAACCTTATCCAACCCTCGCAAGGAAAATCGGCGGAACGACCGATTGCCCTTGATGTGACCGAACACGCTTTCGACTTCGACTTTACGCCGAAAATAGATAGCGGACTTCTCGTCATCCTCAAGGGCTCCTTTGGCTTTTGCTTTCAACTCTTCCCAGATCGTATTCCAGTGTACCTGGCGGTTTCCTTTTGCTTTCGTACAGGCTGACTTGAGTGGGCAATCCCTGCAATCCTCACATTCATAAATCTTGAAGCTCTGTTCCAGACCAGAATGTGTTTTTTTCGTTTGATATTTCTTAAATGGAACATTTCGGCCGTTAGGGCAAATGAATCGATCATCCAACTCTTCGTACGTCCAATTCGATGCATGTCGTATATCTTTTTGGTAACTTCTCGTTTTCTCTTTCATGTAGTTGCTATAGGGAATGAGAAAATCAAAACGCGGCTCTTTTTCTTCTCCAACTGCATACAAATAGTTTTCCTCACTGCCATAGCCCGCATCGGCAATGACCGTTTTTGGCATCGGTAAAGAAGACGCAGCCAGTCGTTCCATATGTGGAATGAAGCATCGCGTATCCGTTGGACGTTGATGAAGGCTGTAAGACAAAATAAACTGGTTTTCCGTGGCTATTTGCACGTTGTATCCCGGCTTTAACTGCCCATTTTTCATGTGGTCTTCCTTCATTCGCATAAACGTGGCATCCGGGTCTGTTTTGGAATAACTGTTGCGCTCACCGAAGATGACCTTTTGCTGTTCATACTTCGTCAGGCGGGGAAGAAAATCCTCACGGATTTGTTTTAGGGGTTGCTTCAGGGCACTACGCTCTTGGCGCAAGATTTTCCGTTCGGCACTCTCACTTGTGTTAGCGATTTGTTCCGTCAATTCTTCGACTTTTTCCTCCAATGCGGCGGCGGCTTCTTCGAGCTTGGCAGGGAGTTCCTCTGAATGGACAGCGACATACTCTCCAGCCTCTTGTCGGGTAAGGCTATGAATATGGGCAAGGGTCTCCTGGATCTTTTCCTTCAGCTTCTCTTCAAAGCGAAGTACGGACTTTTTCCATACAAAGGAATACTTGTTTGCATTGGCTTCGATCTTCGTGCCATCGAGAAAGTAGTTTTCCATCGTGATGTAATTGTCCGCAATCAGCTTTTGAATCATGGTTTCAAACAACTCGTCTATGAGAGCTTTCATGCGTACACCACGGAACTCGTTTATGGTCCGAAAGTCGGGCTGTTGCATCGCAGCCAGCCACATGGCAGGGATGTTCTCTTGCAACAGCTTTTCGATTCCACGGCAGGAATAGACTTTCTGCGAGTATCCGTAAAGAATGACTTTCAGCAGCATTTTCGGATGATAGGAGCTGCGACCGCCCCCTGTATAATGCGCGAACAACTGCTTGTCTGGAATGGCCTCGATCATCTCATCAATGACACGTGCCACATGATGGGGCGGGATATACAATTCCAAATCCAGAATCATTTGGATTTGCTTGTTGTCGTAAGATTTGAATGTAGGAGCAAGTTTTCGTTTGGCAATCCTATTCTTTTCTATATCCCCTAGAGGAAGTGAAAGTTCCGTGATATACTGTTCAGTAGTAGTCGTTCGATTACGCAAAAAAATCGCCCTTTCTGAGTTGGTAGTGTGGTAACTTCCATTCTACAGGATGTGGCGATTTTTTTGTGCCTAATTTTCACATTAATAAAAACGGGGCGTCCAGCAGTCAGGTTACACTGACTTTCTGGACAGCCCCTTTTTTCACATTCATGGCTGCAAACGCGCACCGTGACAAGTCCGCCGCCGCGCACTACTCACCCCCCACAGCCTCCACAGGCACCTCCACATACTCCTTCTCCCCCAAGGCAATCTGGGCCTGTCCATTCGTCAAATCAGTAAAACGCTCCACAAACGCATCCTGCCCACCTTCAGGGATCAGCACATGCGCCGTAACCTTGTCCGTAAAATCAGTGCCGCTCACCCGATATTCCCCGATGCGCAGCTCGTTCTCCACCTTGCCCCACCACGTATAGTCCACGCTAACGGAGATAGCCTGGTGCAAAGTATGCACAACAATTTTGGCGGCTTTCAAGGCTGTAACCGTTCCTGCCGTATAAGCCCGGACAAGTCCTCCAGCGCCCAGCTTGATTCCCCCGAAGTAACGGGTGACGACGACAACCGTATCCTTTAAGCCATTTTTCTTGATACACTCCAGGATCGGCTTGCCTGCCGTCCCGCTAGGCTCGCCATCATCGCTCGACCGTTGAATCTGGTCGTTTTCGCCGATGACAAAAGCGGAGCAATTGTGAGTGGCATCCCAATGCTTCTTTTTAATCATGGTAATAAAAGCAACGGCTTCTTCTTCCGTCGTAACCCGCTGTGCATAGCCGATAAAACGGGATCGCTCAATGACGATGGTGTCCTCTCCATAGCCAGCTACGGTTTTGTATTCGGTAAGCATCGATCAATCACCTCAAGAAAAGGATAGCATGCAAAAATAATGTTGGCGAATCCTGAAATGTTTTTGACACAGAATCGTAGTAATCTATGAGGCGAAGAAGGACTAAACCAGAAGGGGATGAACTATACATGGTAAAGTGCCCCTCATGAAAATGCTGGCAGGCCACTAATTTTTCGTGTGCGAAACATTACTCTGTGATATAGTGAACTTGGGACAAACTGTAATATTTCAGGTAGTGAAAAGTTTTACAATCAATACAAGCAAAAGGAGTGGAACCACGTGAACTTTCCATATTCGAGCAAAAAGTGGATGAGCATCGGTTTGGCGGCTGTACTTACAACCGCAATTGGAGCAGGAACCATGACAGCATCTGCCAATACGGGAGCAGAGGCGGAGAAAACAGCGCAGACAGGACAAACAGTTGCAGCGGAAACAGGCAATACCACGACATCTCAGGCTGCTGCCCTCGAAGAGCTGACACTGGAAAAAGCGATTGAACAAGCTTTGCAAACCAATAATACGCTCCAGAACGCACGTATTGACGCGAAAAACGCGGATTTGAACGAAGTGCTTTCCTACACGACCTCTGCTGAAATGTCCAAGGATATGATCGATTCCCTGGAAGGAATAAAAGAACAATTGAACGCTGCAAAGGCCAAGTACGTAGGGAATGCACAAGCAGAGATCAACAAAAAGCTCAACGCCCTGACGGTAAAAGCTACAGAATCCAAAATCAGACTGGGTGCGCAAAATGCCTACTACAACCTCATTTTTGCGCAAGATGACTACGAATTGAAACAACAAAGCCTGAAACGTGCAGAAACGCAGCTGAAAGTGGCCAAAGCAGCGTTTGACGTGGGAACGAAAGCGAAAACGGACGTTCTGCAAGCCGAAATGGGCGTGGCAGGGGCAAAAGCTGCTTTGACATCCGCAGCAAATGCAGTAGAAGTGGCACGCATGGAGCTGAACGATTTCCTTGGCGTTGATCTGAACAAAAAGTGGAAGATCGTCTCCAACAACAAACAGGTTGCGCCGATTTCCCTTACAATGGAGCAAGCGCAAGCTCAGGCCCTTTCCAAACGGATCGAGATGACAAAGGTGCAGGAAGAGCTGAATCTGGCCGAACTGAACGTCAAGCTGATCGAGGAGTATTCGGCATTGTCGACGCTGCAAGGCCGTCAAGCCCGCAACAACGTAGAGAAGTCGAAAATGGCGATCGAGGAGCAAAAACGAACCATCTCCAAGGAAGTTGCCCAGGCTTATCTGAATCTGAGTGCGGCAAGTGAGGCGATTGAGTTCCAGAAAAAAGCGAAAGACGCGGCAGCCGAAAGCTACCGCCTGACAAACCTGCGCTTTGAAAACGGCCTTGCGACTACACTGGAAGTGATTCAGGCGGAAGAAGAGCTTTCCGATCGCGAGAACCAGTACCAAAAAGCGATCCTTAACTACAATCTGGCTGTCGTAAACTTTGAAACAGCACTCGGCAACTAGGCTTGTTTGCCCCTAAGGAAAATTTGTAAGGTTTTGAATGGAACTGGAAAAAGGTTCAATGGTGACAGTCCGCCCTGCGTACCCTATAATACGAGTTGTGGCGGATGTCACTTCGTACATAATCGACAGGTGAATACGAACCCACGAAAAAATCTTTAAATTTTTTTCGAAGGCGCCGCAACTTTTGAATGGCTCAGGCGTTTAATAGGATGTCACACGAAATACGGGGAATTGTGTAAAAAAGATTCACGAATTCTAGCACTTGTGTTACACTAGTGATTGTTGCATTTTACACAATACTGAATATACTAGAGATTTTTAACGCAAAAAAGCGAAGCTGTCCTGCGAAAGGAGGTGACACGCGCTTGCAGGATTCGGGCTTTAAAAAGAAAGATAGATTAACAACAAATATTCCCCAAGAACAATTTGTTTATACTAGAGGAGGAGAACACAAGGTTATGAAAAAGGTCGTTAACAGTGTATTGGCTAGTGCACTCGCACTTTCTGTTGCTCCAATGGCTTTCGCAGCAGAAGAAGCAACTACAACAGCTCCTAAAATGGACGCTGATATGGAAAAAACCGTTAAGCGCCTGGAAGCTCTTGGCCTGGTAGCAGGTTATGGCAACGGCGAATACGGTGTAGACAAAACCATCACTCGTGCAGAGTTCGCTACTCTGATCGTTCGCGCTCGCGGACTGGAGCAAGGTGCGAAACTGGCACAATTCAACACTACTTACACTGACGTTAAATCTACCGATTGGTTTGCTGGTTTCGTAAACGTAGCATCCGGCGAAGAAATCGTAAAAGGTTTCCCGGACAAATCCTTCAAACCACAAAACCAAGTTACTTACGCTGAAGCAGTAACCATGATCGTTCGTGCTCTGGGTTATGAGCCAGCAGTTCGTGGCGTATGGCCAAACAGCATGATCTCCAAAGCTTCCGAGCTGAACATTGCGAAGAGCATCACTACTCCTAACAATGCAGCAACTCGTGGCGACATCTTCAAAATGCTGGACAACGCTCTCCGCGTAGACCTGATGGAGCAAGTTGAGTACGGTACTGACGTTCGTTTCGAAGTTACCAACAAAACCCTCCTGACCAAATACCTGAAAGTAACGGTAATTGACATGGAGTGGGCTCATGAGAAAGATCATGATTCCGATGATCTGCCACTCGTTACAAACGTACCAGCAATCGGTCTGGGCAAACTGAAAGCGAACGAAATCACTCTGAACGGTAAAGATGCTGGTCTGGGCAACACTACCTTCAAAGTTGCTGACGGTATCAACCCTAACGACTTCGATGGTCAACGCGTACAAGTGTGGATCAAAGATGACAGAGAAGACACTATCGTTTGGATGGAAGGCTCCGAGGACGAAGAAGTAATTCTGGATCGTCTGGACGAGTTTACTCTCAACGGTAAAACTACCGATGGTAAAAACCTGAGCTCTTCCGATTTGAACGATTTGAAAGTATCTTTGGATGCTAGCGGCAAAACTTACCGCTTCAACAAAAACTCCAAAGTTACTTACAACTTCAAACGTTACAGCGATCCAGTTGACGCTTTGAAAGAGATCATCGCTGACAACGACAGCTTTGGTGTAAAAGTTGTTCTGAACAGTGACAACGAGATTGCTTACATGCACGTAATTGACGACACTCAAATGAACAAGAACACCAAAGTGAAGTACGGTTCTGAAGTGATCGGCAAAATCGATGTTGACAAGAAAAAAATCACCAACCTCGACACTGGCAAGTTCAACGAGCTGGATGACAAGGAAGAAGGCAAAGACTTCCTCGTATTCCTCGATGGCAAACCAGCGAAACTGAGCGACCTGAAAGAAGGCGATGTATACTCCGTATACTACGCTGATGGCGATCAAGACAAACTGTTGGTATTCGCTAACCGCACAGTAGTAGAAGGTAAAGTTGACAAAGTTGTTAACCGCAACGCAAATGACTACCGTCTGACTGTTGGCGACAAAACTTACCGTATTTACAAAGGAGCTACTTACTCCGATAACGGTGACAAAGATGTCAAAGACCTCGATGGCAGCAACTGGGATCTGATTTCCAACCTGGATTCCGAGACAGTGAAATTGTACCTGGATGCTTCCGGTCGCGTTCGTCACGTTGAAACCAAAGATCCAATCGACGATCGCAAACAAAAAGCAATTGTTGTCAAAGGTGCTGTTTACAACACTGCGAAAGACACCTGGGACTTCACTGTATTTACTCAAAAAGGTAAAAGACTGGCCCTCTCTCTGGAAAAAGAGGACATCTACAACGCTGAAGGCAAACACTACGGCCGCGATGGCATGGATGAAGATCTTCTGAAAGAAATCCTGCAACCAAGCAAAGATGACTCCATTGCTCTGCTCGAAGTGACTTTGGATGCCGAAGGCGACGTTGACAAAGTTAAAATCCTGGATTCCAAACTGATTAAATCGTCCGGTTCCGCTTGGGATAAACTGGCAGACGAAACTGATGATGTTGTCGGCGACTATGAAGTAACCAGCAAAACTGCGATCTTCAAAATGACTGGCAAACTTGAGACAAATGCGACACGCGCTGAGCTGAAAAACCCAGGTGTAGCTAAGTTCAAAGACATCGCTGACGAAGACGATCTGACAGTTTACTACACTGTTGATGAAGACAAAGACGAAGTAGAAGCTATCTTCGTAGTAGACGGCGAAGGTCTGACTAGCGACATCTTCTACGGTGTAGTTGAAGAGCTTAATTCCGCAGGCAAACAGGATAGCATCAAAGTTATCACTAAAGATGGCGACACTGTAACATCCAAAACATACAAATTGGACGATGATCGTGAAGAGCTGGCAGATCGTGGTATCAAGCGCGGAGACTTCATCGCATTCCAATTGAACTCTGATGATGAAGTAATTGTTGATGACGTTGTTGAAGTTGTTAACAACAAAGCTATCAGCGATGATGACAACGTAGAACTGCTTCCTAAATCTGAGTGGAAAAATGCTGGAATTGAAAAACTGACAGTTGCTCGCGTCGATGATGTGAATGGTAACACCATCACTTACAAAGCTGGCAAAGATGATACTCGCAAACTGCTGACCAAGTCTTCCACTGCTTTCATCGACACATACGATGATTTCGAAGGCAAAGATGGCGTAGAAGAAGGCGACTACATCGTACTGCTCGACAGCAGCGAAATCGACGGTGATCGTTATGACTACGTTCTGATCGTAGGTAGCGAAGACTATGTGGAAAAAGAAGGCATTTCCAATGATGCTGTTGAAGAATTCCTGAAACAAGCTATGGGTGGTTATGAACCAGAGCCACAACCAGGAGATTGGGACGCTATTCCTTCTAATGCAACAGGACAAAAGTTCCAAATCGGTACTGTATTCACTTACCTGGTAACTGTTGAACTTAACAAAGATGTCAAAGAATCCGATATTAAATCTGCAGTAATCGAAGTAGCAGGTAAAACCTTTAATGGTACTGTAGCAAACGGAGAAATCACATTTGAATTCACAGGTTCCTTCGATGCAAGCAGTGCAAAAATCGTTGTAACTAACGAAGAAGGCGAAAAAGATACTGCAAACGTTAAAATTACAGCTAAGAAGTAATTTTTAAGCTTTGCAGAAAATCTAGCAGTGAGTCAAGCAACGGAGGGATTCACCTCCTTCCGTTGCTTGTTACATACTCACTCCTAAATAAACAGACTTCCTATCAAACTTACGGAGGGGTAGTACGTGAATAAAAAAGTAGCTCTTTCCCTGCTTTCTGCTACAGTGTTTGCTAGCATGACTGCATCCGCTTTTGCAGCACCAAATCCTGGTGTATACATGGGTGGAGATGTAGACAAATACTATGCACTGACTGATCTTTTCAAACTGAATGATGCTGGTTTTGCGAAATTCCAATCCGATCTTGCTCAAACTAAGTTTGAAAACCTGATCTTCGTTGACCACGATGGTAAAGGTGCAACTCTGAAAGAAATTTTGTCCAGCACTAAAGATTTTGAAGAAACCAAAAGAGATCTGAAACAGTCTGATTTCGAAGGCGAATATGCGAAAGCCAACCTGGATGGTACTAACGGTCCGTCCTATGATCCACGCAAAGACATCACTCCAGAGCCAACTGGTGAGTTGAAAGTTGAGTCGGTAAGTGCGGTTAACGCTAAAGAACTTGTTGTTGAGTTTAATCAAGCTGTTAAAGAAGATTCTATTATTGCTCAAACCAGTACTGGTAGTGAAGTAGCTGGAACACTGGTTGATGGCGTTGTTAAGGTTGACAGTGCATCTGCAGATAGCCTTAAAGCCTCTCTGAGCAAAGATGGTAAAAAACTTACAATTGTTGCAGCGGCGAATTGGGAAGGTGCTCATTCCATTGAGTTTGTTGCTGGCAAAGTGCAAACTGCTGACGGAAAAGCTTATCTCGATGCTTTTGTAGATGCATTTAACTACACTGATGATGTTCGAGCATCTATTTCTGGTGTAGACTTTGAAAGCAAATTTGTCTATACAGTTAACTTCTCAGAACCAGTTCAATCTGTTGGAACAGTCTCTGCAAAACTTGCAGACGGAACAGCTGTTACACTTGATACTGGTGCTACTGGCTACGGCTTGGCAACTGATGGTAAGTCCTTTAAAGTTTTCTTTGCTAACACTACTCCTGTAAATCAAGAGATCTCTGTAAGTTTCCCTGCACTTACAGATTATGCGAATAACGTTTCTATTCCTCTTACAGCAAAAATAACAATTGATGGCACTGACAATGTTAAACCTGTTGTAACCTCTGCAACTGCAGTTTCGCAAACAAAAGTGCAAGTGAAGTTCTCAGAACCGATTACAGTTGTGGATCCTACCAAAGTCAAGTTTAATGGTAATGCATTGTCTGCTGCTACTGTTGAAGTAAATGCAAAAGACAAAACGGTTCTTGATATTACTGTTCCAACCACAACAACTAGCGGTGCACTTCTGATTGAAGCTGGGGCTGTCGAAGACCTTTCTGGTAACGCAAATAATGCTTACAGCCAAGCTATTAATTTTGCTTTTGATAAAGAAGCACCAGTTGTGTCTTCTACAGAAGTATTTAAAGATTCCGGTTTGAATAAACTTCGAGTAACATTTAGTGAAGATGTTACAAAAGTAGGAACAACTGGGTTTACACTTAAGTACACTGACGAATATGGTGTTACTAAAACAGTAACGGTACCTGATGGTAAAATCGCTGTAGATACAACTAAGAAAAATATTGTTGTAGTTGATCTGCATGACGGTACTAATGCAGTCAAGGAAAATGTTACTTACACCGTAGATATTCCTAAAGGTTACTTCCAAGATACATTTGGTAACGATTCGGAACTTAAAACCGTTACCTTTGTAAACAGTGCTACAGCAGCAACTACGAAGTTGGCTCTGATTGCTGCGAACCCGATCGTTGCTGCAGACACAATTGGTAGTGGAGCAACTAGATTGACTGACGGTGCATTTGTTGATGTACAATTTGCTGATGCAGTTGATGTTACTACTGCTACTAATGCGTCCAACTACACTGTGGAAGGTGCGGAAGTTGCTAAAGCAGAGCTTGTTTACAATGATCCAACAACAGCAACTGCTAACGGAGCTAAAGCTGTAGTACGTGTATACATCAAAGATGATACTGTTGAAGAGAGCGGCAATTACAATGTAACAGTTAAAGGAGTAAAAGGTTACTACGGAAACGTAACCGAGATTAAATCTACTACTAAGAACGTACAAATTGCAGAAAACGTACGTCCAACAGTAATTAGTGCAAGCTTTAAAGCATTTGATGATGTTACTCCATCTACAACTGTAACATTGACTTTCTCTGAGTCAATCGCTAGTGATGCAGTTGCTGATGGTGACTTTGAACTGTACGTTGATGGTAAAAAGGTATCTACTGCTACTGTGACTAACGGTCCACTTGGAACGTCTGTTGACTTTACAATCGATGTAGATCTGTCCGCTGAAGTTGCAGCTGGAAAAGTCGTAAAACTTGTTGCTACATCTGATTTTGATTTGGCTGATGATAGTGACAATAAAGCCAATGTTAAAGAGGTTACTGTTAAGTAATAACAAACGAATTGTTACTTCATAAGCTCATATGAGTGAAAGAAGTGGAAAAGGCACCCCAGGCACTCTCTGTGCTTGGGGTCTTTTTGTATAACGAACCCCCCCCAGTCGAACTGGGGGTTCAGGAAAGCTTATAGCTATGAGTAGCCATCCTTTGAACCCAGTGATAAGATGAGAGCCGGTCTGCCAACCGCTCACATGAATCACAGGAGGACAAAGGATGGACAAAAGCAGTCTAGCACATACCAAATGGAACTGCAAATACCATATTGTATATGCGCCGAAATACCGTAGACAAGTGATATACGGAAATATGGAGAAGAGAGATCGGAAAGATATTGCGGGAGTTATGTGAACGAAAAGGGGTGGAGATTATCGAAGGAGAAGCCTGCGTGGGTCATATTCACATGTTGGTGAGCATTCCACCAAAACTAAGTATATCTGAGTTCATGGGCTACTTAAAAGGGAAAAGCTTTCTGATGATTTTTGATAAGTTTGCAAACATGAAATACCGATATGGGAACCGCCAATTTTGGTGTAGAGGGTACTATGTGGATACGGTGGGGAGAAACAAAAAGCTAATAGAAGAGTACATTTGCAACCAATAAGTGGAGGATAAAAATTTTGAGCAATTGACGATGAAAGAGCTGGTTGACCCGTTTACGGGTGAGTCGGTGAAAGGTTGGCAGACTTTCAGTACACCTTTCAGACGTTTGCTTGTAACATGCCCTTACATTGTTCGCCTATGTACAACCATCCCGGAACCTGTTCCTGATTACTCCGACTAACAAATTGTTATCCTCAAAAATTTGATCCACCAATAATCTACTTTTTTCCGCCCCTTTCAGTCGACACACTGTCAACTATGTTAAATTTGTTATAATACCAGTACAAGTAGTTTGAGAAAAATATAACAATCTTGCTATCAGGGAATCACGCCGACACATGAAATCAGCGCCCCGACAAAGTTACCGGAAGTGGGCTCGCTGCAGCCAAGGAAATGATTTACATATACATCTGCTTTTTTTGTTTCTATACGATTTACTTTCGATTGGTATAATAATTCTACTAATTCTGACCTAACCGTATCTGGAGAAACTACCATGAATCATACAACGAATCTGCCGCAACGTATCAAGATCATGCGTAAGGAACGGTCTGAACTGCTCCTGGAAAAAGGGAACTTCCTGCATGACTGTGATCGACAAGTCACAAAAATTGGACGAGTATTTCGCAAGGTTCCAAAAATGTTTCCAATTTCATTGATAATCTATTCATAAAAATCATAAAAGGAAGTTGTCCACAAACTGTAGATAAAACTGTTTCTAATTTCCTGAATAGTTTAATGTTGTTGCGTATGTTGCTGTTCTGATACAGCTTTTTTCTCCATCAAGGAAAAGCAAGAGTAGAAGCATCTGTTGCGGGTAACATGGGCATTTTCTTTCCATCTCAGAATGGTCGCTCTTATCAACACCCTTTCCACAAAAAAATCACCAGCTGAAACCCTCAGCTGGCTACAAAAACATTCCCCAAGATATTTGTTTAGACACTTCCATTTTATCAACTTGGATGAATAATGTAAACTTTATCATCAAATGGAAATTTAACGTTTGCAAGTGACATCCTTCCATTCCTTGACATCCCTGATTCGTACAGTTATCCTAACAAATATTACCCGCCACATGCTTGGGACATGGCAGTCAGTTTGCTGCCTTGCCGTGCGTATCCGATCAAGACGTGGGAATCAGCAGAAGAATGCCAAGTTTTCTATGTTGCAAAAGAATGTCACTATGCTATAGTGAATGACGAACGCAAACTCTATACTATATAGATGTAGAGATAAGTTGGGAGCGGTGCTATGTTATCCTTCTTGAAGAATTTAATGGGGAAGACACCTACCACGAAAGAGGTGCGAGAGCAGGTTCAGGAGGAATCCATTTTGTCCGCTTCTGATACCGAACAGTCTCATCAGGAAGCACAGGAGCAAAAAGAGGCATCTGCCGGCGTCGTAACAGCGCTGTCCTTGCATCCATCGTGGGAAGCGCAGTTGAGTACGCAGGAGAAATACGCGCTGTCCTTTATGGCGCAGGAGCTGGAACCGCTGCTGGAAGGGAATATCTCTCTCGCAGGAATAGCGCTTGTTCCGCATGATGAAGGAATCGAAGTGACGGCGTTCATTCGCAACAGCTCGGACCGTCCGATCCGCCTGAAAGAAATGACGCTGGTGGTATTGTTCGGGGATCAGCAGTTGTTTACCCGCCAGGTGTTTGATCTGAGCGAGATAGGGGAAATTCCGTCGCGATCAGCCAGACCGTGGTCGTTTGTATTTACACGCGAGCACTTCCTGCAAGCGAACGTGCTTTTGGCTAACTGGAAGATCGCGTTCGAGATGGCGCAGAAAAAAATGGTGCTGCCGCAGCAGCTGGAGCTGGAAGAGTCCTGGATCAAGGCGCTGTCGGATAAGCAGAAAAACAGCCTGATTGAGCTGGCGAAAAATCTCCCGGCTCTGAAAGAGGGAGAAGTCAATATCCAGAGTGTGCAAATTCGCCGCTCCCCGGAAGGAGCGCTTCATGTCATGCTGTTGATTCGCAACGGTTCTAAACAGTCGCTCTCCTTTGAAAAGCTGCCGCTCGCGCTTTATGATGCGACAGGGGCAAAGGTGGCAGAAGGATTGTTCGAGCTTGGCAACCTGACCGTGAATGCCAATACGAGCAAGCCGTGGCTGTTTATTTATCCTCCGGAAAGCATTTTGGTGGAGCAGCCGGACCTGTCGCGCTGGAAGGTGAGTATTCCACAGCAGGCGTAGAGAGTCTGGTTTGCATGGGCAGTGTGGGAATGTTTATCATGGAGAGAGATACTTCGTTCGGGCCCGGACGTGTGAGGAGGTAACCTATGTTTTCTTTTGTGAAAAATTTCTTTGGCAAGCAGCAGGGTGAAAAATCCCTGGAGGATTTGAAAAAAGAGATTCAGGAAGAGTCTGCGATTGATATTGCAGAGCTGAAAGATACTGAGGTGGAAGTGGAAAACAAGGCGGAGGCGGGTGCATCCGGCAAGCCTGACAGAGTGCGCACAGAACTGTCCCTGCATCCGATGTGGGAGCAGGAGCTGGATGCAGAGAAAAAATACACGCTGCGCTTTTTGCAGGCAGAGCTGCCTGAGATGGCGCGAGGCTTGATTAGCGTAACGGGCTTCAGCTTGATTCCCCAGCCGAACGGTATGACCGTGGCGTTGTTTTTCCGCAATGCGACAGATAAGCCTGTGCGCTTCAAGAACATCGGGCTGGCGATTTATTTGGACGACAAACCGTTTGCGCGGATGAGAGTCGACCTGTCGGATATGGGCAGCATTCCGCCGCATACAAGCCGTCCGTGGGAAGTGCATTTCCCGGAAGAGAGCTACCTGCACGACAATTTCATGTTCAGCCGTTGGAAAGTCGTGATGAAAGCAGGGAAAAGATCGCATATCTGGCCGAGCACACTGGAGCTGGACCCGGATATGGAAAGCCGCATGACACAGCGTCAAAAAGACCGTCTGGAATCGCTCGCGTACTCTTTGCCGCCGATCCCGGTCAATACGGTGCACATTACCGGGTTTGACATCGGGAAGACAAAAGACGGAAAGCTGGTGGCCGCCTTGCTGTTCCGCAACGGGCTGTCCAAGGATTATCAACCTGACCAGCTGAAAATCACCATTTCTGATATGGATGGGGATGTCGTGGCGCGAGGGGTTGTAAATGCCAGCAAGATTCGCGTGAAACCGGGGAACAGCCGCCCGTGGCTGGTTGTATTCCCGCCGGAATTTGTGAAAAAGCCGGATGCCAATCTGCGTAGATGGACTCTTGAAGTAGAATAGGCGCAAGAGTTCCATACTGCAGCAATAAGGAGGTTGTTATATGAGTTGGTTATTGGAAAACTGGTTTGGCTCCAAGGAAAGTCTGGAGCAGGTACGTGAAGATATTCATGAGCATTTGCATAAAGAGTTTTACCTGGGGGTGTCGGGAATTGACAACCCGCAGCAATCGGCGAACAGGATTGAGGCCAAAGAGCTGTTTTTGACGATGAACGGTCCTTGGGACGATCAACTGGATGAGGCGGAGCAGGAGCTGCTGCAGTACATCCACGACGAGCTGCCTCCGGTCGTTCGCGACGAGGTTGGCATTATTCCGTTCTATACGCAGGTGACGGCGGAAGGCTACCTGGTGCTGACTTACATTCGCAATGCGACAAACCGCAATGTTCTGTTGCAGAAGCTGCCGCTGACTCTCGTGACGGCAGACGGCGAAGAAGTAGCGAGAAAGACGTTTGATTTGATGGAAAAAGGTCCTGTTGGCCAAATGGCCAGCCGTCCGATGGAATTTATGTTCCGTTGGGAGGAGTTCGACCGCATCCCTGACAAGGAAGTGCCGCTGACTCTGACCTTTAAAAAGCCGGAAAAACGCCGCGTCGAGGAGAGTGAAGACTTGAATATCGGTCTGAGTGCGGACGAACAAGCACACTATGTACAAAAGGCGAAAGAGAAAGCTCCTGTGGAGCAAGGACAGGTAGATTTGCAAGTCCTCGACATCAAGCCAGGCAAGGATAAAGGGCTGAAAGTCGTGGTTGTATTCCGCAACGGACTGGAGAAGCGCCTGGAGTTTACCGAGGTGCCGATCATCGTTCACGACAAGGCAGGCGATGCGGTAGCCCGTGTCAACTACACCCTGGAAAACATGAAGGTGGAAGCAAACAGCCAGCGCATCTGGGCGTTTGACATCCCGGCTACTTCGATCAAAAAGTCGGAAGTGAACGTGGAGGAGTTGACTGCCTTTATTCCAAAGGCGCGTCAACGCAAAAATGACAAAGCAGCATACGCGGAGCCTGGGTTCGAAGACAACAAAGGCCTGCTGCAATAATCGAAAAACCCTTTTTGCCCATGGTGAAAAGGGTTTTTCGCCTGCTAAAACGTTCCAAATCTTGGGGAAACAGGGTTGCTTTTCGCCCTTTTCATCCGCTATGCTAGGACGAGAAGCACAATACTTGAGTATCTTTTTGAACGTACGGGAAATGGTAAGCGCACGTGTTTATTGGTTTCGCTACGTTAACAAAACCTTCCACTACAGCGCGGGCGCTCCAGGTAGAGAGCTGCGACAGAGGTTTTCTTGCTGCGCTCGTTGCAGGGGAAAGTAAGGAAGGACTGTTTTTTATGAAAAAATCGATTCACATAGCCGTGTCATTAGCGATGCTGCTCACGCTTGCTCCGCTTGGCGAACGGGCTGCACTCGCTGCCGCGCCTGCTTCCAACGACAGCTATCTGAGCAACCAGCTGCACATCAGCCAGATCAAGGCAGACAAGGCATGGTCGGTCGCGAACAGCAACCAGGCGATTACGATTGCCGTACTCGATTCAGGAGCGGACTACAACCATCCTGATTTGAAAGGGAATTTGCTGCCGGGCGTCAATCTGGTCAACCCCGGAAAATCCGCGCAGGATGACAACGGGCACGGTACAGAAGTGATCGGGGTTCTCGCGGCAAAAGGCAACAACGGCATCGGGGTTGCAGGGGTAGTCTGGAATGCCCGGATTTTGCCGATCAAGATTTTGAACAAAGACGCTGTGACAAATGTGGACATGATCGCCAAAGGGATCAATACTGCACTCGACAGGGGAGCAAAAGTCATCCTGATGTCGTTTAGCAGCCTTTCCTATTCCCGCTCCTTGACAGAGGCAATCGACCGGGCGGAGAGAAGCGGAGCGGTCCTCGTCGCAGCGAGCGGCAACGAAGCAAGCCGCGTGGCCTATCCGGCAGCCTACCCGACAGTGGTTGCGGTAGGGGCTGTGAACGGGAAAAACCAGGTGATCTCTCAGTCCAATACGGGGCCCGAGCTGAATCTTGTGGCGCCGGGGCTTAACGTATATACGACGAAGCTGGGCGGAAAGTACGGATCGTTTTCCGGTACATCGGCCGCAGCGCCTCAAGTGGCAGGAGCGGCGGCCCTGATCCTGGCGCGTTATCCCAAGCTGACGCCGCTCGATGTCAGGCAATTGCTTTACCAGACGGCTACCGATCTTGGCGAGAGCGGCTGGGATCGGCAGACAGGCTACGGACTGCTGGACGTGAACAAGGCAGTGCGCAGCGCACTCTCCAGTGACTTTTTGGAGCCGAACAACACATTGCAGCGGGCCAAGGCATTCCCGATTGAACAGCAAATCCGCGGCAACCTGGGGCCGAACGACACGGTCGACTGGTTTAAGATGGACGTACCGTATGACGGCAAAGTCAGCTTTACGGCGAAGATTAACTCCGGGGTATCCTCCGCCATGGCGGCTACCTTTTACTCCGAAAACCGGACGCCGATTACGCATTATTTTGGAAACGGGGATACCGTTACCGTCCCGGCAAAAGCGGGCAGGATGAACATCAAGCTGATGCGAAACGGCGGCGTCAATGCGTTTACATACGTGCTGACGAGCAAGTTCACGATCAACCCGGACCGCAATGAGCCAAACGATACGATGGCGACGGCAAGACCGCTTGTCGGCAACCAGATCAGCGTCACGGGCAACTTCCACCAGGAGGGCGACCAGGACTGGTTCTCCTACTACGTCCGCGAGTACGGGCATCTGGATGTGACAGTGACGCCCGACAACAAGCGGGTGGACCTGGTGCTTGCCATAGGGAAGCAGAACGGAAATAATACGGTTTGGGACCCGATCTACGACAACGACGACCGCGATCACCCGGCTGAGCGTGCGAGCAAGGAAGTCTCTCCGGGAAAATACTACATTCGGGTCAGCGAGTATCAGCAAAATGCGGTAAACGGTGAATACCGCCTGGATCTCGGTTTCACTCCGCTGAAAAAAGACCTGAACGAACCGAATGACACGTACAGCAGGGCCTCGCCGCTCGCCGCCGGAGGGGTCATGACCGGAACCATCCCGACGGCATCGGATTCAGACTGGTTTCAATTTACGCTCCATACAGATTCGTACGTCACAATTCGCGCTCCGTTCATTCCCGTATCCAGCGGGTTTCGCATCGCCCTTTACAGCGAGAAAAACATGAACTACGCGCTCGCATCGACAAATGAAGTGGCAGAGCTGTCCGACCGGGGCAAGGAGATTTTCAGCCTGCGGTTGCCAAAAGGCAAGTATTACGTGCGCCTGAACAGCGGCATTCCGTTCAAGTACGATGCTTACAAACTGACGGTCACGCAGCAGCCGCTCGTCTCGGGGTATCGGGATATTTCCGACCACTGGGCGCGTACAGAGATTGCCAGGCTGAGCTCCAAAGGCATTGTCAAAGGCTTTGACGATGCGACGTTCAAGCCCAACCAGGCAGTCACCCGCGCCCAGTTTGCCACCATGCTGCTGCAGACGATGCGCGCTACTGGCTCCAAAGTAGCTACCACCTATTCGGGAAAGGAAGCATTTTCTGATCTGCCAAAAAAGCATTGGGCGTACAACACCCTTGGAGTGGCTTATCAGCTCGGGATCTTGAAGGGGTATCCTGACAGTCAAATCAAGCCTGACCTGGCTGTTTCGCGGGCGGAAATGGCTGTGATGATCGCCAGGGCGAAGGGCTTGGCGCTGAACAGCCGCAGCACATCGAGCTATCGCGATGTTCCGGCCGACCACTGGGCAGCTCCGGCAATCGGGGCCATGACGGCGAGAAACTGGCTGAATGGGTACGGCTCGAACTTCAAGCCCCAGGGAAGCGCTACGCGGGCCGAGGTTGTTGTATTGCTCGCCAAGTCGTATCAAGTGTAAGCGTACAAGCGAAAACGTACAGCCTCGCCGGATCGCACACGGAAAAGCGCACAGCAGATCACCTCAGATGCTTCCCGCAGGCAATTCAGCAGCGTTTTTCCCAGGGCGGTTTCGGCCAAAAAAGTCCTCTGTAAAAGTCTATTGACACCACCTCAAAAAACAATTATTCTATAATCCGTAATGGATACTCTTATCCAGAGCAGGCGGAGGGACTGGCCCTATGAAGCCCGGCAACCGTCTGGAGCGGTGCTAACCAGCAGGACGGAAATCTGTTCTGGCCGATAAGAGGATGAAGGAAGCTAAAAGCGCTCAAACCTTTTCCTCCAAAAGATGGAAAAGGTTTTTTATTTGCGTTTACGTCGATAAAATCCTGACTCGGCTACCAAACTATTTGTATGAGGTCAAAGGAGGTATTTTCTCATGGCTTTGCAAAAGGGTCGTCGTCTGTTCACATCGGAGTCTGTTACCGAAGGACATCCGGATAAAATTTGTGACCAAATTTCCGACTCCATTCTGGATGCGATTTTGGCCAAGGATCCAAACGCTCGTGTAGCTTGCGAAACTTCCGTAACTACCGGTCTGGTTCTCGTAGCAGGTGAAATCACCACCAACACGTACGTAGACATCCAAAAGCTGGTTCGCGACACTATTCGTGAAATCGGTTATGATCGTGCAAAGTTCGGCTTTGACGCTGACACTTGCGGCGTTATCACTGCGATCGGCGAGCAATCCGCTGACATCGCTCTTGGCGTAGACCAGGCACTGGAAGCGCGCGAAGGCAAAATGACTGACGCTGAGATCGAAGCAATCGGTGCAGGCGACCAAGGACTGATGTTCGGCTTTGCTTGCAACGAAACTCCTGAGCTGATGCCACTGCCGATCAGCATGTCCCACAAGCTGGCGCGCCGTCTGACTGAAGTTCGCAAAAACGGCACCCTCGCTTACCTGCGTCCTGACGGCAAAACGCAAGTAACGGTTGAGTACGATGGAGACAAACCAGTTCGCATCGACACAATCGTTATTTCTACTCAACACGCTCCAGAAGCGACATTGGAGCAAATCAAGCAAGACCTGATGGAACATGTCATCAAACCAGTTGTTCCAGCTGAACTGCTGGACGCTGATACCAAATACTTCATCAACCCGACTGGCCGTTTCGTCATCGGCGGACCTCAAGGGGATGCTGGCTTGACTGGCCGCAAAATCATCGTAGATACTTACGGTGGCTACGCTCGTCACGGCGGCGGCGCGTTCTCCGGTAAGGATCCGACGAAAGTAGACCGTTCCGGTGCTTACGCTGCTCGTTACGTAGCGAAAAACATCGTGGCTGCCGGCCTGGCTGACAAATGCGAAGTGCAAGTGGCTTACGCCATTGGTGTAGCACAGCCTGTATCCATCTCTGTCGATACGTTCGGTACAGGAACCGTTTCCGAAGAAGACCTGGTGAAACTGATCCGCAAACACTTCGACCTGCGTCCGGCTGGCATCATCAAGCAGCTCGACCTGCGTCGTCCTATCTACAAACAAACAGCGGCTTATGGCCACTTTGGACGCAATGACCTGAATGTTCCTTGGGAGCAAACAGACAAAGCAGAAATTTTGAAGCAAGAAGCTGCTCAACTGGCAAAATAAGAACGACAACAAGCAAGAGCCTGGTAATGCTACTGGGCTCTTTTTGTTATGGGAAAATTTCCCATTTTTTAGTGGGTCTTGATCGAAGGGAAAATGTAGGACTGTGTCGAATCTCCTAGAGAGGAAAATAAGGAGGGGTTTCTTTGCCGAACAGAAGGCTCTTCCTGACCGTGTTTGTTATTTGTTTGCTGCTCATTGTGTCTACAGCAGGGATTGGTCATTTTTACCAATTTAAAAATAATGCGCAAAAAGCGCAACCTTTTCCCCAAGTAGATACGTCTATAAGCATAAGCGCGGCGGAAATTGCTGAGCCAAACGTCACGCAGAATGAAAAAGCAACGGTAGAGCCGAAAAAGTGGTATAACAATCAGGTAGTCGTTCTGACGTATCACCATGTCACGGATGAATCGGGTCAGCGGTACGTGATTTCGTCGGAGCAATTTGCAAAACATATGTCGTTTTTGCACGAAAACGACTTGCATCCGATCTCGTTGGATGAGTTTTTGCGGTTTGTGGATACAGGGAGCTTGCCGACAGAGAATGCTGTCCTGATTACGTTTGACGACGGCTATGAGAGTTATTACACGGAGGCTTTTCCCATCTTGCGTACATACGGCTACCCGTCAGTGAACTTTGTGATTGCAGGGCGCTTGCGAGATGTAGCCGATCGAAAACGGGAGAACATGACGACGCCGCTGACGCGTCAGCAAGTCATGGAAATGCTTCACTCCGGGCTGGCTGATATTGGTTCGCATACGTACAGCCTGCACGAAGAGGAAGCACGGAATGAATGGGGAGAGATGGGACCGGAGACGGCGCCCGTCTACTTGCAAGATTTGAAACGATTGGAAAATGAGGAGGAATACAGGGATCGACTTTACGTTGATTTCAGTATGTCTCGTGTAGGCTTGAACAAATGGATGGGCCGGGAGATAAAAGCGATTTCATTGCCTTTTGGCTATACGAATCCCATCGTACTGGAGACAGCGCGGCAGGCGGGCTACGGATATGTCTTTACCTCTACACCCGGTTTTGTGAAAAAAGGGGTAGATCCGTTCGCCATCCCGCGAAACGATGTGGGACTGCGAGATGTAGATGAGGTCATACTCCATCAGTTGTTCACGAAGGCGAAAAAAGAGTTCGAAGGAGAACAATCATGAACAAAGTGATCGACATCAGCGTGCTGGATGGGGTGATTAAGAGAACCATTGAAACCGTGGAAACGAGTAAAACGCAAATTTTTGATATAGCCGAAAACGCCAGGCAGCAAGGCAACTCGTTAAAATTCGAGTTGCACGAGCTTCGGCAGGAAATCTCGAAGGTCATCCAAAAAGTCGATGCGCTGGAGCTGGCCTATCGCAAGTCGCGCAACAAGCTCGTTCAGGTAAGCCGCAACTTCCACATGTATACGGAAGACGACATTCGCATCGCCTACGAGGAAGCGAGCCGGATTCAGGTGGAGCTATCCATCTACCGCGAGCGGGAAAACAACCTGAAGCGCCGGCGAAACGATCTGGAGCGGCAACTGCGGACGCTGGAGGAAACCATCGTTCGCGCTGAGAAGCTGGTTTCCCAGATGGGTGTCGTGCTCGGTTATTTGACTGGTGATCTGAGCAAGATCGGAGTAGCGCTGGAATCGGCCAAGCAGACTCAATTGATGGGGCTGAAGATCATCCAGGCCCAGGAAGAAGAACGCAAGCGTGTCGCGCGCGAGATTCACGACGGGCCGGCCCAATCGATGGCAAACGTCGTGCTGCGCTCCGAAATCGTGGAGCGCATGCTGAAAAACGAGCGTATTTTGGAAGCGCAAATGGAACTGCACGAACTGAAAGAAATGGTCCGGCTGAGCCTGGCTGATGTAAGACGGATTATTTTTGACCTTCGCCCAATGGCTCTGGATGACCTTGGACTGGTGCCCACTCTGCAAAAATATATCCAGACGTGCGAAGAACGTATCCATGCTGCCATTGATCTGGTAGTATTTGGTGTGGAGCCGCCGCTGCGCAGTTCTGTCAAGGCTGCGATTTTCCGTCTCGTGCAGGAATGCCTGAACAACGTGGAAAAGCATGCGAAAGCTTCTTCGGTACAAGTGAAGCTGGAGTTTCTGCAGGAGTCGCTGAGTCTCGTCGTCAAAGACGATGGAGTCGGATTCGATCTGGAAAAGCGCATGGCAAACGGCAACTCCTTTGGGCTTTTGGGAATGCGAGAGCGCGTGCAACTGCTGGAAGGCAGTGTGGATTTGCAATCGACTCCGGGCGAAGGAACAAAGGTAATTTTTCAAATACCGTTAAAAGTATGAACCGATACAGATCATGTACACAGGGGGATGAAACATGGATAAGAGACAGCAAGAGCTCCGCATTGTGATTGTGGACGACCATCAATTGTTCCGCGAGGGAGTTAAACGTATTTTGGAAATGGAAGAGGATTTCAAGGTCGTCGGTGAAGGGGCGGACGGTGGAGATGCTGCGCTGCTTGCGGAAGAGCACAAGCCGGACGTTTTGCTGATGGACATCAACATGCCGAACATCAACGGCGTCTCTGCTGCAGAAAATGTCATTTCAGTGAGTCCCTCCACGCGAGTCATCATGCTCTCTATTCACGATGACGAGGGCTACGTCTATCGCACGCTGCGTTCCGGCGCGTCCGGCTACCTGCTCAAAGAGATGGGCACCTCCGACCTGGTGGAAGCTGTACGCGTGGTAGCCAGCGGCGGCGCTTACATACACCCAAAGGTGACAGGCAAGCTGATTGAGGAGTTCCGTCGCCTGAGTGAGAATGAGGGGACGGCAGAGCGCAGCTTCTCTGTGGATGAATCGCAAGCCATCGATCCAAAAGTGATCGAATCGCTGACCCGCCGCGAGCGGGAAGTGCTGCAGCTGATGGCGGAAGGAAAAAGCAACCGGGCTATCGGGGAATTTTTGTTCATCAGCGAAAAGACAGTGAAAAATCACGTCAGCAGCATTTTGCAAAAGCTGAATGTCCAGGACCGGACACAGGCTGTTGTCATCTCGATTAAAAACGGCTGGGTGAAGCTGTAGAGCCAGGCAACGCGTCCCGTTGGCACCCTGTTCAAGCCATCCGGCATACCTTTTTATAGGAGGGGGTATGACCGTGATGGAAGAACTGGTTGTATGGCTATTGGCGGCTTTTGGCTGCTGCTCGCTGCTTGTGATGATAGCGGAGCAATGGACCAGTCGGATGAACAGCATGACCGAACTCCCGCAAGAGCACTATCGTTTGTTGGTACACAATTCGGAGCAGGTTCTGGAGCGTGCCGTAAGAAAGCTTCTGTTGCGCTCCTACTGGAGTGGCAAGCCTGTCCGGATTACCTTGATAGAGGAAGGGTCTACGGACGATTCGTCGCGGATGGTGACGATTTTGGCGCGAGAGCCGTACTGCTGCGGCTTGGGCGTGGCAGACGATCCTGTAGAGCTTGCAACGGGAGCAATCGTGATTGATCTGCGACAGAAGCGGGAAGGAGCCTGACTTTTTCCGGGCAAATGAATAGACGTGCAAGGCTGTCGAGCGAGTCGGCAGCCTTTTTGTGCTTCCTGAAAAATTTTTGCCGACCCGGCTTGTCTTTTTGCACAATGGAGGCAGAAAGCAGCCAAGGAATGGGGGAGGCAAATGCGCGAGTACCTGCTGTATATCAAGTGCGGCACAGGAGCAGTGCCGTCTGTCCAGACGTATGTGACGCCGAGCTTTTCTGTTGATCGAGCTTTTTGGCAGGAGCGGGAGGGCGGTGTGCTGCATGTGATTGGCAAGACTTCGTCGCTTGCCTTGGCTTTTTTCTTGCGCGAGAAAATAAACGAACGGTTGCGCAAGCGCGCGAGGGTGACGGATACGCTGGTCGCGGAGCTGCGTGGGCTGGCCGCGGCCAAGGTCCGGGAGGCGAGCGCGCTATACGGGCGGGAAGTGGCAAGGAGACGGGCAGAGCTGTACCATGCAGGGCACAGCGGCCAGGGACTGGATCGCGTCGATAGCGGGGTGTATCCGCCTGTGCCGCATAAGGAGTGGTTTGCCTGGGAGGAAATAGCGTGCAAGGAGACAGCAGCGTCGTATCTTTCCGGGATGGATGCACGGCAAGCCATACCCGCTCCCTCCACGCCAGAGGGAGGGCACGACAGCACGGTGAGAGAGCTGCTGGATGGTCGCGCCCTGCTCTGGGAGGAAATCGGGACGCTGCTGCAAAAGCGGGGAGTGGAAGTAGATGATCTCGCTGCTGTATTGCACAGGCAAGTGCTGACTGGAAAAGCGCAGTGGATGCCTGGGGTGCGGATTGACGTGTGCAGCAGCTGGTGGCAAAGCCGCCTTGTCCTGACCTGTGAGCGATGCGGCAGTACGGGACGAACGATTGAGCTGACCTTTTGCCATACTTGCGGGCAAGGCTGCGCATACTGCACGGTTTGTCTTGGGATGGGCAGGAGCAAATGCTGCACGCCGTATATTTTGCTGGCTACAAGCGGCTCTTCGGCTGTGCGGCGATACAAGGGCACAGCCCCGGACACAGCGCCTTCGCGGCTGGAGTGGACAGGCAGCTACTCGGACGACCAGGCGAGAGCTGCCGAGCGCGCTCGGCGGTTTGTCGCGAATCTGCGCCCCGGTCTTTCCGAGTTTTTGATCTGGGCCGTGTGCGGAGCTGGCAAGACCGAGCTGCTCTTTCCTTCCGTAGCAGAGGGGCTTGCGGCGGGAGGTCGCGTACTGATTGCGACTCCGCGCAAAGACGTAGTGCTGGAGCTGGCCCCGCGCATTCAACGGGTGTTCCCCTACGCGCGGGTGATTGCCGTCCACGGCGCAAGCGCTGAAAAGTGGGAAGAGAGCGACATCACAATCGCGACGACCCATCAGGTTTTGCGCTATTACCGCCGCTTTCTGCTGGTTGTGCTCGACGAGGCCGATGCGTTTCCATACCACAATAATCCCGTCCTCTACCGGGCGCTGGCCAGAGCTGTACACCAGGCGGGAAAGCTGCTTTATTTGAGCGCGACCCCACCGCGCTATTTGCAAAAGCGACTGGTTTCAAACGCTCGTTTAACTGGGCGTGGCGCAAAGACCAATCCGCTTTTTTCCGCCACACACGTCCTTTTGCCGGGTCGCTATCACGGCTTTCCGCTGCCTGTCCCTCAAATTCACACAGTACGCGGCCTGCACAAGCGCATTCGGGCGAATCGGGCGGTGCCCTCGCTGACAGAGGCGGTGAATCGGTCGCTCGCTTCCGAACGGCAAGTTTTCGTGTTTGTCCCGCGGATTGATGACGTGGATGTGGTGCTAACCTATTTGCAAAAGTGGCTGCCGACTCATGCCGAACAGATGGCGGGTGTCCATGCTGCGGACACGATGCGCGAGGAAAAGGTGCTCGGCTTTCGGCAAAAGAGCTATACCCTCATGGTAACGACGACGATTTTGGAGCGGGGGGTAACTATCCCGAAGAGCGATGTGATTGTCGTCGGCGCGGAAGCACCTGTCTTTGACGAAGCTTCTCTGGTGCAGATCGCCGGACGTGTGGGCAGGGCGTTCGATGATCCGACAGGCACCGTGCTGTTTTTGCAGGCAGAACGCGCTCAGGCGCCCAGGCTTGCGGTTCGGCAAATTACCCGGATGAACCAGCTTGCAAACAGGCTGGCAAAAGGAAGAGAGCATTCATGAAGCAGAGGACATGTGTCACCTGCGGCGGACGTGTGCATACGCCCAAAAGGGAAGGGGCTGTCCGTGAGCTTGCGGTCCGGCTTTCCCGTCCCGCCACTTATCCGGTGATCTATCGCTTGCTGCACAGTCTGTCTGTTTGCGCAAGCTGTCTGGAATCGCTGCCGTTTATCGGAGAGGAAATCTGCCGACAGTGCGGGCGGGACATGCGAGCAGAGCGGTACATCAGCGAGGGGCGCTGCCGCGACTGTGTCAGGGAAGCAGACGAGCCGCTGCAGGGAAATCGCAGTTTGCTGCGGTACGACCAGGACGGCAAAAGCATGCTCAGCCTGTTCAAATACCGCGGCGATGAGCGTCTGGCTGGCTATTACGGGACGCTTTTGGCCATCGCGGCCTTTCGTTTCTACACTCCGTCAGGTTTTGCCTGCATCGCCGCTGTTCCCCTTCATGCAAGACGGCTGCAGGAGCGCGGATTCAACCAGGCAGACCTGCTGGCCGCCTACTTGGGGCGTGCAACCGGAATCCCGGTGCAGACCCTGCTCAAGCGCACAAAAGAGACAGAGAAGCTAAGCAAGCAGTGGGGACGCGCATCCCGGCAGGAAAGCATGCGGGAGGCTTTTTCCTGGGACGAGAGGGCGGTGCTGCCTGGGGTTGCCTGTGTCGGTTCGGATCGCCGGGGTGACGATCAGCGGAATCTGACCAATCCACTTGGCGCTGGGATCGGTTTTTTGCTTGGCAATTGGTTCAGGCTGCGTTCTGCCATCTCACATGATTCGCAAGCCACTACCGTTCCGCCCTCAAACCACCGCAAACCTTTGCCCGCTGATCCCCCAAAAATCCTTCTGATCGATGACATTTACACGACCGGATCGACGCTTCGCTCATGCGCCAGAACATTGCAGGCACATTTTGGGACAATTTTCAAAATTTACTCCCTGACAATATACAGATAGCCAGTCGGGAGAAATTACGCTATCATGAAAGTATACAGCTATCGGAACCGAATGAACTCTCTGGACGATGAAGGGGTTGTTGTATATGGCTCTGGGCAAACTGGCAAACTGCTCGCGGTGTGATGCTTTATTTGTACAAACAGTTCGTGATATTTGCCCCAAATGCTATCAACAGGTGGAGCAGGAGTATGACAAATGCGCCCGTTTTTTGCGCAAGCGTGAAAATCGCGGAGCAACGATTCATCAGGTAAGCGAAGCCACAGGGGTGAGCGTGAAGCAAATTACGAAGTTTATCAAGGAAGGGCGTATTTCAATAGAGGGCAACCCGAACCTTGGTTATCCGTGCGAAGTTTGCGGGATATTGATCCGCGTTGGTAACGTATGTGACAACTGCTTGAAGGGCTTGAAGCATGAAATATCGCAGCAGCTCGAATTGGACCAGCGTCTGGAGGAGGACGCACGTGCGCGTCAGGCGGGAGCGATCGCCTATCAAAGAAAGAAGAATCATGACGAATAGTTTTGCGCAAAAAAACTAATCGTCCATCAGGAAATTGCCGATGATACTACTAAGAGGTATCATCGGTTTTTCTGTTGGCGGGGATGTGTTCCTGCAAGAAATGTCCGGTGGTTTGAGAGGATGGGAATCAGATGCGGATTAATGAACCGAACCGTGTCGGGATGATTAATGCTTACAACAAGACGGCCAACAACCAGGTAGGCAAAAGCCAAAAAATCCCGATGGGCAAGGATGAGGTCAACATTTCCACGGAAGCGCTGGAAATGCAGCGGCAAATCGAGGATGCAAACGCGCCACAGCGCCGCGAAAAGGTAGAGCAGTTGAAAAAGCAAGTCGAGGAAGGCACATATCACGTCCCGAGCGAGCGGATTGCCGATAAACTGCTGTCTTTTTGGAAAAAGCGATAAACCAGTTCTCTAGGGAAGACGAGGAGAAACGTGAACATGGATAGACTCTACGATCTGCTCGACAACTTGATCCAGTTGCACAAAGCCTTGTACACCCTGGCCAGCCAGAAAAAAGATGTGCTGGTGAAGGGAAAAGTAGATGAGCTGGTGGCGATTACCCGCCAGGAACAAAAGCTAATCAAGGGCGTCACAGCAGCAGAAGCAGCCCGCCAAAGTCTGGTGCAGGAACTGACCGAAAAGAAAGGCTTTGCGCTTCAGGAAGGTACACTGGCTGAATTAATCAAGTTGACGACCAGTGCGGAAGAGAAGACGCGGCTTGCGTCCTATCGAAACGAGCTTGTGCGGATTGTCACCGAACTGCGTGAGGCAAATGAGTTGAATCAGCAGTTGCTGGAGCAATCCCTTTCTTTTGTAAACATGACACTCGACCTGATTACGGACGCGCCGGAGGACGACTTTATTTACGGGCACCCGAACACGGACACGTACCGCCAGGCGAGCCGAACTTTTTTTAACAAAAAAGCGTAAAGAGGTGCTGACATGCGCTCGACTTTTCATGGAATCGAAGTAAGCAAACGCGGCCTGTTCGCACAGCAGTCCGCATTGAATACGACCGGACACAACATTGCCAATGCGAATACGGAAGGGTATACGCGGCAGCGGGTCAATATGCAGGCGACGACGGGGCTGCCGTATGTCGGGCTGCAAGCGGCTGTCGAGCCAGGGTTGCTCGGAACAGGTGTACAGGCTACCAGCATTCAGCGCCTGCGTGAAGAGTTTCTGGATATTCAATATCGCAATGAGCACAAACGCCAGGGATATTGGGATGCACGCCTGGAAACACTGGAAAAGCTGGAAGGAATCATGAATGAGCCTTCCGAAACAGGACTGCAAAAAGTCATGGACCAGATGTGGCAAGCTTGGCAGGACTTGGCCAAAGACCCTACGGATACATCTGCACGCGCTGTTGTTCGTGAGCGCAGCAAAGCGGTTGCGGACACGTTTAACACATTGACGAACCACATCAAAGAAGTGCAAAGCGATTTGGACAACGTAGTGAATGTGAAGGCAATGGAGATCAACTCCCTGGGCCAGCAGATCGCCAGCCTGAACAATCAGATTGCCAACATCGTACCGCATGGCTACCAGCCGAATGATTTGTACGACCAGCGCGATGTTCTCCTGGACAAGCTCTCCAAGCTGGTCGACATTCAAGTGACGCCAACCACGGCAGGTATGGTGAATGTAACGATTGAAGGACGCCAATTTGTCAACGGTGTCGCTTCCCAGCCAGTAGTCGCCCAGCAAAATCCAGTCACAGGCTTGAGCGATCTCACTCTGGGCGGAGCCGCTTTTGTCCCGACAAGCGGATATTTGGCAGGAACTTTGGAATCCCGCGACCAAATTGTGCCGAATTTGCTAAAACGGCTGGATGTTCTGGCAGTAAACTTGACGAAGGAAATCAATGACCTGCACAGGGCAGGCCGAAGCTTGAGTGATATTAATAACGGGACGGTACAGGATCTGCCGTTCTTTGTGGATGCAAACTCCTTGGCCACGAATGCCGCCACCAAGGATTACCCGAAAAGCGCATCGGCTATTGTCGTTAATCCCGCGATTATAATGAGTCTGGATGCAATCGCTGCGGCTAAACCGGAAGCGACCTCTACGCCGGTCGGCAACAACGAAAACGCGCAGGCCATAGCGTCGATCAAATTCAAGGTTCTGCCTGCCGGAACAGGTCCAACCGATCTGGCTGAAAGCTCAACTTTGGATAACTACTATCGCTATACGATCAGCCAATTGGGTGTAGATGCCCAGGAGGCTACCCGTAACCAGTTGAACTCGGAAATGCTTGTCGGCACTGTAGACAACCAGCGACAATCCGTATCTGGTGTATCTATCGACGATGAAATGGCTGAGATGGTGAAGTACCAGCATGCGTACAGCGCATCTGCGCGCGTCATGACCAGCATGGACGAAATTTTGGACAAAGTCATCAACGGTATGGGCCGAGTTGGCCTCTAGTAGGAGGGAGTAGAACATGGCGGTACGTGTAACGCAGAACATGTTGAATAGCAATATGCTGCGAAATTTGCATAATTCCATGCGCAATATGGACAAACTGCAGCAACAGCTTTCTTCCGGAAGCAAAATTGCAAAGCCATCCGATGATCCGGTCGTCGCTGCGCGCGGGATGTTTTATCGGTCTTCGTTGATGGAGAATGAGCAGTATAAGCGAAATGTGGACGAAGTGAAGTCGTGGATGGACATGACGGATAGTACGATGGACGAGATGGGCAACGTCCTGAAACGTGTCAGGGAGCTTCTTGTATACTCCGGGGATGGCGGAGTCTCCCCTGATGATTTGAAAGCGATGGCTGCTGAGGTCGAAGAGCTGAAAAAGCACATGGGGACACTGGCCAACCAACAAATTAACGGGAAGTATATATTTGCCGGTACCGATACAAACAAGCCGCCCTATGACGCGAATGCCAATGCGGGTGCCGGGGGCTTCGTCAGCACCAACAGTTCGCTGATCCAATTGGAAGTAAGCCAGAATGTATTTGTGGCGTCTAACGTGAACGCCCAAAATATTTTTAACTACCCTACCCCGGCAAACAATATGTTCACCGTTCTGAATAATATTGTTGCACAGATGAAAGCGGGTAATCCGGCTACCCAATTCCAGGATGCCATTGATGAACAGTTCGATCAGCTGTTGGCGGAGCGGGCAGCGCTTGGCGCCAATGTGAACAGGGTGGAGCTGATCGCTGAACGCCTGAATTCCCAGGAAGTAAGCATTACGGAACTCATGTCCAGAAATGAAGATGCGGATATCGCAAAAGTCATCACCGATCTGAAAACGCAAGAGAGCGTCCACTCGGCTGCGTTGGGAGCAGGAGCGCGCATCATTCAGCCGACTCTGTTGGACTTCCTTCGTTAATAGACAGAAAGAGATGAGGGTGTGCAAATGTTGCGCTTACAGATGCAAAGCACATTTGCCCAAATCGGGCTAAACATCAGCAAGCCGATTCAGGAAATCAAGCAGCCGAAAGCGGATTTGAATCTGCAGCAAGTGCCGGCGACGCTGGAAATCGAACAAGCTCGTGCCATTTTGCAGATCGATTCCAGCCAGGCAAGAGCCAATATCGGCATCATGACCTCAATGCAGTTCAGTGATAAAAATGCTTCCTACGGTCAGCAAAAAGCTTTGCAGGCGATCGCCGAAAAAAGCCAGGAAGGCGACCGTATGATGCGGATCTATACAAAAGAAAACGTCATCGCTTCATTGGGCAGGGAAAAAGGCATGCGTGCATTGGAAGGCGGGTACACCCCTCCCCCAGCGTCACATGATGAAGGCGTTGAAATCAGTATTGAGGTAAAGCCTGTAGTTATCAACGTGCAGCGTAATGGCCTGAGAAATAATACGGAAATACGGCCGCCGGAGCTGATGTACACGCCAGGCAAGGTAGAGCCGTATATGCTACAATATAATAGCCTGAAAATCGAAACAACAGGCAGTCGACTGGATCAAACGATATAAGCGAGGGGAAAACATGAACGCAAGTCAACAAGTGGAAGTGGGCAAGCTATTTTTTGAGGATGGCATCCCTGGTTTTTCCCATCTGCAGTTTTTTCAGTTGATACAGGAGAAGGAAAGTCCATTTTATCTGATCCAATCGATGGAGGAAAAAGATGTCGGGTTTTGGGTAATCAATCCGTTTACCTTTTTTCCGGACTATCACTTTGAACTTCCTTCCGTAGTAAAAGAGACACTGCGAGTAGAGGAACTGTCGCAAATTGCTGTATTCGCAATTGTTACGCTGCGTGGCAACAACCAGGCGACAGTGAATCTGAAAGCTCCTATTGTGGTGAATTTGTCGAATAGGATGGGCAGGCAGATCATCCTGCAAGAAGATACATACTCTATTCGTCAGCCGTTGTTTAAGCAACTAGCTGAGGAACAAAAGTAGGTGGTGCTGATATGCTGGTCCTTTCCCGGAAAAAAAATGAATCCATCATGATTGGAGACACGATTGAGATCAAGATCATCTCAGTAGAAGGGGATCAGGTGCGGATCGGGATAGAAGCACCGCGGAATTTGGATGTGTATCGCAAGGAGATTTATGATGTCATTCAGGAAGAGAACAGGCTTGCTGCAACGAATCAGGCAGATTGGTCTGCTTTAAGGCAGCTCATTCAGTCCAATAAGGAAGGGAAAGATGGTCAATAGACTATCTTTTTTTGTTTTTTTGCAGAAAAAAGTAGAAAAAGCACTAAACACTAAAATCATGACAGCCGATAACAATATTGTAGGGACAAAGCCACAAGCGCGCGATTGTTGGTTGTCTCCATTTTAAGGAGCAGTCACAGGGACGTGACTGTCGACAACTCAAGGAGGAATTTTACATGATTATCCAACACAATATGTCGGCTCAAAACACTCACCGTCAACTGGGTGTAAACGTTGGCAACCTGTCTAAAAACGTAGAAAAACTGTCTTCCGGCTACCGCATCAACCGTGCGGCTGACGATGCGGCAGGTCTGTCCATCTCCGAGCGTATGCGCGCACAAATCCGCGGTATGGAACAAGCTTCCCGCAACGCACAAGATGGTATCTCTCTGGTACAAACTGCTGAGGGTGCTCTGCAAACTGTAAACAACATGCTCGTTCGTCTCAAAGAACTGGCTACACAAGCTGCAAACGGTACGTATACGGATGCAGAAGACCGCAAACGTATCCAAGAAGAAGTAACTGAACTGAGCAAAGAGGTTAACAACATCAAGGACAACACCAAATTCAACGGTATCTCCCTGTTGGATGGTAGCGCAAGCGGCGATATCACGCTGCAAATCGGTCAAGAGACTTCTCAAACTCTCACTTTGGCTGTAAGTAAATTTGACTTGTCTTCTGTTGCTTCTGCTATAGCTAGCTATGACCTGAGCACTCAGAGCGGTGCAAAATCTGCATTGGGCGATATCGAAAATCAAATTAACAAAGTATCCGCAGCGCGTTCTTACCTCGGTGCGAACCAAAACCGTTTGGAAAACACCATCAACAACCTGAACATTACTTCCGAAAACCTGACTGCTGCTGAATCCCGTATCCGCGACGTAGATATGGCGAAAGAGCAAATGCAGTTTACGAAGAACAACATCTTGACCCAAGCTTCCCAAGCTATGCTGGCGCAAGCTAACCAATTGCCACAAGGCGTTCTGCAATTGCTCCGTTAATTGTAAAGCATCAAAGCACGGCCTTCCAGAAGGAGGTCGTGCTTTTTTCGTCATTTTAAACGCATAATTTGACACGCTTCGACTGACTTCCAGGAATATCATATAATGGATTGCCGCATAGTTACCGATATATAGAAAGAAAAGGAGTGGGGGTAGTCGGATGAAAATTATTTCAGATGGAAAAGAATATACTATCGATATGACGGTTGCGGATGCCGTTCCTTCTATTCTTTCTGTAGTAAGCGATATTATAGGGCAGTCGGACAAGATTTTTTATGGGCTGAAGATAAATGGACAAGAAGTATACGAGCATTTTGAAATGATTCTGGAAGAGAATAAAGCAATTTTAGAAACGATTGAACCTATTCTGGTTACAAAAAAACAGTGGACAGATGACATTCTTTATTCCATTTATGAATATACACACAATGCATTGCCAAAGGCAGTGGAATTGGTTGAGATTTTTTATGATAATCCGCGTGAAGACGCATGGGTCCAACTGAGCTACCTTATAGAAGGGATGCAGTGGATTCACAAAACGAGTGAGTATCTACCGGAGTACGCTTCTCTTTTGGACTCTTCATCTCTCTTAGAAAACCTCAATACAGCAGTCACTCAATTGGATCTTGTTTTAATTGGTGACCTTATTCAATACGAGATTGTCCCTTATTATGAAAAAATACAGACACAGTTGGCGGCGACGATTGAAATGAGGTGATAACTTGTGATGCTAATTGAAAATGTTCAAGTACTCAAGAAGTTCTATCCTGACATCCTAGATGTAATGAAACATGGTGACGAAAGTGAAAGCCAGGATACTCGGATTGAGGAAGCCAAGAATCAGCTATGGACGATGGCTGTTTTAAAAGATACGGGGTGGAACTATCTTCATAGTAAATATAATCCTATTCAGGAAGCAGAGCGGTTTGTGCAGTCAATGGAGGATGTAGGGGAACGGCATGTCCTGTTTTATGGAGTAGGTCTTGGATACCACATCGATTTGTTCCGAGAGAAGTACCCGGATGCTACCTTTTCTGTCTATGAACCAAACCTGGCTACCTTTTATCATTTCTTAGAGAAAAAAGATTTGAATGAATGGTCCCCGAAAAGAATTTTGAAAAAGATTATGGTGGAGAGAGAACCAGCAGATTGCAAGAAAAATCTGAGCGATTTTACGAATCTCTTGCGGGAAGAAATTTATTTAGCGATTTTCCCGAGCTACCAACGTATCTTTGAAGAGGAAACCAAGCGCTTTTTTGCTACGTTTAAAGAGGTTGTCTACGAAGCGAGACAATTGATGCAAACCAATAGGTTATTCGCCAAGCGAACGGCAATCAATGGGTTCAAAAATATACCTCATATTATAGATACTCCAAGTATTTTAGAGGGGAATCAGGGAGCGTTTCATGGAAAGCCGGCTATACTCGTAGCCGCTGGCCCATCTTTAAATGATGAAATAGCCCGGCTCCGTCAGATTAAGAAAAATGGATCGGCTTATATTTTTTCAGTAGGTTCTGCACTTAACTCATTGCTTAGCAATGGTATTATGCCAGACGCGACTTTTTCATATGATGGCAGTGTGATGAACAAAAAAGTATTTGCAAAGGTATTGCGAGAGGGAATCAGTCAAATTCCGCTTGTGTTCGGTAGTACAATCGGCTTTGAAACCTTGCAAGAGTACCCAGGGAAAATGGTTAACTTTTTTGTGAAGAGCGATTATGTTATGAGGCTATTCCTGAAAAGATCAGATCAAGAAGGATCAGATTATATCGATAGCTTCATGAGTATCGCTACATTAACGCTTCAGTTACTTGCTAAACTGGGTTTTTCACCCATTATTCTGGTGGGGCAAAACTTTGCTTTTCGAGCAGAAGAGTTTTATGCAGCAGGGATTGAGTATATCAATCCAATCGCAGGAGAGAAGAGAAAGGCAAATGCCGTAGAGGTTAAGGATGTTTATGGTGGGACAGTCCAAAGTAGTCGGTTGCATACGAATATGCGTAAGGAAATGGAGGGGGTAATTGAATCTTTCAAGAATATGGACATCATCAACTCAACAAAAGGTGGTGCTCATATTGAAGGAACCGTTTTTTTGCCACTGGAAAGAGTAATGGAAGAGCGATTGCATCAATCAAATATAGTTGAAAGTGACTGGTTGGATAAACACGCAAAGTTGATTCGGTACGATTACGATCATCTCAAGCGCTTTTCAAGGGAAATGCTCCAATCTAGCACTGAGCTCGCAAAGTTGCTGAATAGATTTCAGGATCTTATCGAAGAAATGAAGCAATTGGTTCGTACAAAAAATCGCAAGCAGTTGGAAATTCAGTTTCAAAAGTTTGATAAACTGTTTGACAAGTTGCAGAAAAATAAATTTAATCTGTACTTGATTCAAACAATCAATAATGTCTCCTTCAAGCTGATTATGAAAATGCTGGATGAAGTACGTTTGCTCCCTGATCCAGTGAGAAAGGCTGACCGCGTAAGCAAGGAATTTGGAAATTATCTTGAAATTTGTAGCGAAGATACAGCCCTACTGACAGCGTTGTTAGAAGAAATGTGTATGAAGGTACTGGGGCAAGAAATTTTGTCATAATGGAGATTTAATACACTGAATCTCAGTGGAAAGAAAATACTGGTACCAAGCGCGGATGGCTCAGTAAGGTCACGATTTAAAATTTTTTGTGTAAATGGATAAACTCTCCGTTAAGGTTTTGATGATTTATGTAGTACTGAAGGTACCGAAACGAATGCAGCCCACATTGTAAAATGGTCTGCTCTTCTTGAATTATTTACAAACAGCACCCGAATACAAATAGCTTGATCGAACGCTCTTGTGAACCCTCATAGCCAAGTGAATTGCAAGAGTTAGAAACTGATTGGGGAGAAGGATTACGAAATTGTGGTCCTCGGTGATCTCGTAAAAAATTAAACTGAACTTATCGGACAGAATGGTAATATCTTATAAATAAATACAGCTAAATTATTCGATCAAGACTATCTTGAGAATTTTCGGCCTCTTAGAGGCGACCTGCTATGTCCTCTTCTTTCAATAACCCAAAACTCAATTCAAATGAATAAATAAGTTGTTAATTGCTATGATTGATATCATTCAGTTTTACATGGTGATTAAAGATACTTTGATTTGAGCAGGACCCATTCCTCCGAAAAGCACAAAGAGTCGGTGATATTATTGTATGCTTGATCTCCTTTTCATTCGAGAAGAGGTAAATGATGTGATAAAAAGTAGATTTTGAAGATAAGTGTTAAGAAATGGGTGGAACATATGAGTGAAATCGTAATTGGTAATAGAAAGATTGGTGTTAATCATCCTCCTTTGGTTATTGCAGAGATCGGGATCAACCACGAGGGGAGTATTGAAAAGGCATTTCAAATGATTGATGATGCCGCAAAGGCTGGATGTGAATGTGTTAAGTTCCAAACACACGTTATAGAGGATGAAATGATCCCTAATAATGTAGTACCTGGTAACGCTTCTGAGTCTATTTGGGATATAATGAAACGTTGCGCACTGACCAAAGAAGAAGAGAAAATTTTAAAAGAGTATGTAGAATCAAAAGGAATGATATTTTTAAGCACTCCATTTTCTCGCGCTGCTGCGATACAGTTGGAGGAGTTGGGGGTTTTAGCGTTTAAAATAGGTTCAGGTGAATGCAATAACCATCCTTTAGTGGAACACATTGCTCGATATGGGAAACCAATTATTTTGAGTACTGGGATGAATAGTATTGAGAGCATTAGAAAATCGGTTGATATTATCCGTAAATACAATACGCCGTTCGCATTAATGCATTGTACCAGTATTTATCCTACACCTTATGATAAGGTTCGGTTAGGTGCAATTGAGGACTTGGCTGAGGCATTTCCAGGTACTGTCTTGGGACTGTCCGATCATTCAATTTCAAACTATCCGTGTTTCGGAGCTGTAGCTTTAGGGGCAAGAATACTAGAGCGACATTTTACCTCAGATAAAACATGGCCGGGACCCGATATTCCAATTTCTATGGATCCTACTGAACTTAAAGAATTGATAGAGGGAAGTCAGGCAGTCTTTCAAGCGCTAGGGGGACGCAAGACAGTCCTTGCTGAGGAACAACCAACTATTGACTTCGCATTTGCTTGCGTTGTTGCCATTCAAGATATAAAAGCTGGAGAAAAATTAACCATGGAAAATATCTGGGTAAAGAGGCCCGGTAATGGTGAGATTAAAGCAGAAAGTTTTCATGAAATTTTAGGCAAACGAGCGATTTCGGATATTAAAAAGGATGAGCAGATTAGGTGGAGATACTTGGATGCATAAAAAAGTGTTATTCCTTACTGGTACTCGAGCGGATTTTGGTAAGTTAAAGCCGCTAATGCGAGTCATAGATGATTCTCATCTCTTCGAATGTTCTATTTTTGTTACAGGAATGCACACTCTTTCGCGATACGGATATACAGTAGAGGAAGTTATTAAATCAGGATTCAAAAAAATCCATACTTATATGAACCAAATCCATGGAGAGCCCATGGATTTGGTTTTAGCAAATACGATCGGTGGTCTCTCTCGTTATGTACAAGAGGAGCGTCCCGATTTAATTGTAGTTCATGGAGATCGGATAGAGGCGTTAGCAGGGGCAATTGTTGGCTCTTTAAATAATATTTTAGTAGCACATATTGAAGGTGGTGAACGTTCAGGAACAATTGATGAATCAATTCGCCATTCTGTATCTAAACTTGCTCATATACACTTTGTAGCAAATAGCGAAGCTGCGGATAGATTAAGACAACTAGGTGAGGATCCCAATCACATTTTCATCATTGGTTCACCAGATATCGATATCATGTTATCTGAAAATTTACCATCACTCACAGAAGTTCAGCAACGGTATGGAATTCATTTCAGGGAATTTGGTATTGTCTTATACCATCCCGTTACTACTGAAATAGAATATGTGAGAAAACATGCCCATGACTTAGTAACTGCTTTAATCGACAGCGGTCAAAACTATGTTGTCATCTATCCCAATAATGACTTGGGCAGTCATGAGATCCTAGCTGAATATAAGGTGTTAGAGACTAATAATAAATTTAGGGTTTTTCCTTCATTACGATTTGAGTATTTCTTGACTCTTTTAAAGAATGCTTCGTTTATTATCGGAAATTCCAGTACGGGAATCCATGAGGCACCGGTCTACGGCGTGCCAACGATTAACATTGGTACCCGACAGCAAAATAGATTCTTTCATAAATCTATTACTCATATTGCAGATGATTATGACAGTATTCTTAATGCCATCGATTACGTGTCGAAGTCGGCGAAAAGAGAACCGTGCTTTAGCTTTGGCCGTGGAAATAGCACAGCGCTGTTTAAAGAGGTGTTAGAGGGAGGGGCGATATGGGGGACTTCAAGACAAAAACAATTTCAGGACATCATTCTAAAATAGACGACAATTTAGAGATTGTCGCCATCATTCCAGCGCGAGGGGGCTCAAAAGGTGTACCACGAAAAAATATTCGTTTGCTGGCTGGAAACCCATTGATTACTTATACAATAAATGCTGCTTTGAAATCTCCCTTAATTAGCCGTTGTATTGTTAGTACGGAAGACGAAGAAATTAAAAAAGTTAGTTTAGCAGCAGGGGCGGAGGTTATTGACCGTCCATACGAGTTTGCAACGGATTTAGCCTCATCCGAGGATGTTGTCCGGCATGTGCTTGAACAATTAATGATAGAAGGTAATTTGCCCAACTACTTTATGCTTCTTCAACCAACATCACCCATGCGTACTGAAAAGCATGTAACAGAATGTATTAATATGAGCTTAAATAGAAACTCAAGTTGTACAATAAGTGTCACCGAAATGGAACATCACCCTTTTAAATGCTTTTATGCCAAGGAAGGAACCCTTATTCCATTTCTGAACAAAGAATCTCTCAGTAAACCTAGACAGCAATTGGCGAGGATATTACGGCAGAATGGTGCTATGTATTTTTTGGATTGTAACCAGTTTCTCGATAAGAAATCATTCTTTGTCGAACCAGTGCTTCCATACTTTATGGATCAATCAGATAGTATCGATATTGATTCGGAGCAAGATTTTTTATTTTGTGAATTCTTGATGACAAGGTGAATTTTAGGTAATGGCGCGCTTTTACTACATCGGTTCATAACTTGGCACATTGATAGGATAAACGTGCTCTTCAGACTTATTTAGATCAGATTTTTTGCTTCGCTAGACCTTTCTCGAATCAATTACGGCACCTGAAAATCCCCCACTTTCCACAGAAAGTGGGGGATTTTACATAAACAAAGACACGAGACAAAGAGGAATGAGCATCACATAAATTGTTGATTCATCTGGAAGAGAACGTTTGTGACTGGTGGTTGGGATGCATCCCAAAACACCCACTTTTAGAGTGGGTCATCGTAATTAAATTTTCTTTAATACTAAATGATATCTTGAAAAAAAGTCACCTGATAAAATGTTTTCTTTGCGAATTAAATTTGCTTCTACAATTTCAAAGTGATCTCCGATTAACTCAAGTATCTTTTTATAGTTGAAGTATGATTGTACAGTTCCTTTTTCGTGTTGGGTCTGGACGATTTCCTCACTCGCATACTCTCGTGAATGTTTTGAATCATCACCGGAAATAAGGTCGCAGTAAAACAAAGCGCCCTTTTGCAATACCCGAGCTGTTTCTGCTATAGCTGTTTTGGCAATTTCAAAATGCATGCTATCAAAAACCCCGTGGCTTATCGCATAATGAAAGTTTTCTGTATCCCAAGGCAAAGCACGTATATCACCTTGGATGATTCGTTGATCTGCGTTAGGAAAGTCAAGATTCGCAGCCCATTCATGGGCAGTTGAAATCGCAACTGTCGATAGATCTATTCCATAAGCATCAAGTTCCATTTGATGACAGAAAAATATATGTCTTCCGATCCCACAACCAACATCAAGAATTTTTGGTTTTGTGCTGTGGCCATGGACAGGAGTAAACGAATTCAACCCTATACGCTTAGTAATATATTTGGATACAAACCGAATTACTTCCTCGTGTGGGTGAAAAACAAAGTTGTCCCGATTAATATATGATTGGTTCCATTCGATTAGCCTATTGCTCATGATAGTCCTCCTGATTAAGAAAATTCTACATAACCTTGTTTTTCAGTACAGAACGCTTTATTTAATTCTTTTATTAAACGATTCAGGTCAGTCTCACTGACGCCATGACTTTTAGCGCCCATAAGTATAGAATCAAAGGTAGAATGTTGACAGCCTAAGCAATACAAACCGTATCTCCGAAGAATTTGATCCGCCTCAGTACCAAATTGTTCAAGTAAATCAGCTATAATAGTATCTTTGTTAATATTGATACCTGCATTTTTGTTAGGAAGTTCAATTGCTTTACGGAAATAAGGGGCTTGAAGAAGACGCCAAAAACCAGCATGATACACATCTGGATAACGACTAAATTTGCACCAATAACCAATATGAGCTTCATCCCAGGATAAATTGTTACGAATAATGCTTTGTAAGATTATACCGGGGATCTCAATCAATAAGTTATGAGAATTATTTTCTCCTTCCAATATATGCAGCTTCCCGTTTGTAATTTCAAAGTTAACTTCAAATAATAGTTGCTGACCTTCAGTCACTCTGAGTCCTACCTGTACATCCTCACAATAAGAAATTTCGCTTGTAGTATTCAAAAGTAAGAAGTATCTCCTAACTTCATCTTCAGTAAGCGAAGTTAAAGGTATATGCTCTTTACTCCCATAATGCTCGTCATATCTTTTTTTTAGGTATTGTGAAATTATTTGAGGGTCATATAATTCTGACTGATTATAGTTCGAGCGGTCGATGGTGTTGTTTCTGACATTCCACCTTTCACCAGGAAGTATATCAATTACGCTTATTTCTTTCTTATCAAAAAAACTAACAACATCGGCGAGTGTATTCTTCTTTAATTGCTCAACATATTCTTGGTGCGAGGGCTGCCACAAATGAAAGTGAGAAGCAAATGGGATCAGGTACTTCCCACCGTACAGCGACAAAGCCTCCTGCAACATTTTTAATGCTCCCAATTTGGCATTTTCTAAAATATCTGCCTTTTGCGCTTTACTTATATGGGTCCAAGTCAGTGGATAGCCGGAAGCACCAGGAGAAAAGCTAGAGGCGATTGCATCAACTGGGCCAATATAAGTTGCTAGACGTGGATTCAGACCAGCATCATTAATGTTAAGGATTCGAAAATCATCAATTTCTATTAAAACTATGGCATCATTCCATAAGCTTGCAGTTTCAAAGCAGGTGATCTTCATTCTATTCGAAATTTGAATAGTTTCTCCAAAGCGCATTGCGAAAAGCTTTGAAAAACCGAGCTCTTTTAATTGGGTGGTGATACGCTTATTCGGAAAATCAGGATAATAGATTGGGGTTCTTCTATCAAAACATTGTAATGTAGGTTCATGTAAATGATCAGAGTGCTCATGTGAAATAAAAATGGCTGATGGAGAAAGGGCACGTGCACTAACAACAGGAGCAGGATATTGAATCCAAGCACCTAAAAATGCAGGGCCTTCCAACCATGGATCTGTAAGAAGCGAGAAATTGTCATGAGCAATCTCAAGGCAAGCATGGGAGTGCAAGGCAACTGTAAGATCCCTTGCTGGCAAAGCCTTATGTTTTGCATGCTCAATTTCTTTGTTTACTGGAATAACTGAATAAAGTATGTCGTCTTCAATTGTAACCGGGAAGGAAGTCAATTGTTGGTTCGATACGTTTATTGACTCTCCAGTTGTTTTTGAGAATCTCCATCGGTGAATCGGGCACTCCAGACAGTTCTCACGTATGTTGACTTTCCCGCCAGCATGAGGACAAGTAGAAGATAAAAGGTAGTACTTATCACCAGTACGAGTTAAAAAAAATGAGCGATTTTCAATTGAGATTTCTGTTGGGAAAAATTCAAAACTGTTTCTTGGGCCAATTTTCACCCGCTTAAAATGCATTTACTTCTCTTCCTTTCCTGTACCTAATACAACTATCGGATAAAATTATGGTACAGTAAATAGACAAACTTAAAAAGTAAATCATTTCTATATAATTGACAATGTTACTAGCGTTACATTACTGTAATCAAAAAAATAAAAGTAGCTGGAGCATTTGTAAAAAATCCTGTTACGCGACTCTTATTGCTGTTAGCCTTTGGCTTCATTTGGAATTTATATACAGTTCAGCCGAGCGCTACACGGCAGTTTCTTTACCGTTTATGTATCAGGCTTTCTTCGTTTCGACGTTAATAGCTCCCACCAAATTTGGCTATCCTCCCAGAGCAGCACACGTAACCACCGATAGATTTGAAACAAGCTCTCTTGGTAAGCGGAGAAGATTTTTGCCAACAGAAGTAAGCAAAAGGCAATCAGGGCAATGAAAACTTGGTTCAAAGCCGCTTCTTGGCTTTTCCCGTAAAAGGAAGTGATTTTCACGTGCTGCTTCAACCATTTATAGAAGATTTCAATGGTCCAGCGACTCCGATCCATCTTGCTGATCTCTTGTGCAGATAACTCCAATCGATTCGTAATCAGCAGGAGAGAGTTTCCCTGTGAATCGGTTGTCTCAATGAGGCGGAGGACATGTTTCATTCGATTTTGCTGTGTCCCCATTTGTACATAACAATCTCTTTTGCGTTCGCAGAACGCGTCAAACTTGGCGTAGTCCACAAATCCCCGATCGAACACATACGTCGTACCAGGTTTGTCTACGAGCGTATCAAGTTGAGTCCGGTCATGAGCACGTGCTGGAGTCAGCTGTACGGTTTCCGGATAGACGTCTTCCGAAGAAGCAAATGCTAACCGAAAGTGAAGTTTTACCCCGGCCTTTGTCTCACGAAAGGTCGCCCATTTATAAGTATTTAGGCACAAAGGGATCGTGGTCGCATTACGATGCGAAAATCACGTTTCATAGCTGGGGGAAGGGAGCATAGTCGAATCCGTTGAACTAAGTCCATAAAAACACGCTGCAACCATTCGGAATGGGGCCTGTTGATGCTTGCGTGAAAGTTGAGAAGGACTGATCGAATAAAAACCGAGCTCTCGTTGAAATTTTCCTCCTAACGCGTCATCTGCAATCGCCCGTAATCCTTCTCGCTGCTGAAGTTGGGCATGCAGAAACAACAGGGGATAGGTGGAAGTCGTCAGCTTTTGGACATACTTGTCGTGGTACTGGAGGCCAGATCTTCCAAAAAACTTTTCGAAAAAATGGGGGAAACCCATTTACCAAATGACGAAAGTAAGGTATTTTTGTCCATGTTGGGATCCTTTCAGTGGATTTGGACAAAAACTACCTGGCCATTCCATTGTAAAGGATTTTTTGTGCCCTAATATATAAATGCCCAAAATTTTGCTTATTTTGATAACATTAATACAACACTAGTAATGTATTTTATTACGCATGTTAGCAGTAATCGAAGCGAATTTTCTTACGATGGAACTATGTCTATCTTATGATGCGGTAAATACGATGTGAATTGAACAGTACCTATGAGTAGAAAGTATTAAAGAGAAGGTAAAGCTTTGGCGTGAAAAAACCGATAACTACAATAAGAAATGATTCTTGAGGAGGATCGAGAATGGATGTCGGTTCAATTCACAACTATGGCAAAGTAAAACCGTACACTGAGCTAAACCAAAGTCAAAACCGACCAGTGGTCAATCAAGCACCAGTTCAAACACAAGTAGAATCGAAGCGAGAAATCGAACAAGAGTTGGCGGGTATTAACCAATGGCTGAAAACTACCAGTTCACATGTGAAATTCACACTCCACGAAGAGATGAACGAGTATTATGTACAAATTATTAACGATCAGACGAATGAAGTTATTCGGGAAATACCCTCAAAGAAAATGATGGACATTGCTGCCAAAATGCACGAAATGATCGGCCTGCTTGTTGACGAGAAAAGATAGGGAGGGAAATTATGGGTATCCGTATTAGTGGTATGGCATCTGGACTGGACACTGAGAAAATTATTAAAGATTTAATGAAAACACATCGCGAGCCAGTCAATCGATTGCAGCGAAGTAAATATTCTATTGAATGGAAACGCGACGCTTATCGTGAAATGAACTCGCTTTTGGCTGACTTGCAAAACACATTGAAGACTCTTAGGATGTCAAGTACTTTTAGCAAGAAAACAGCTACATCCGATAATGACAGTGTAGCTTCTGCAAAAATAGTGGGGAATCCTTCCTTGTCTTCTTATACTGTTGAAGTAGAGCAACTTGCGAAACCAAGCGTACCAGCGAGAGCTGAATTTTTGACAAATGTTACGGATTCCAAGGCAGCGATTGGTGGATCAGATTTTACCATGACCATCAAGAAGGATACAAATGGAGACGGGACTTTGGAAGAGGTGGCCCTAAACTTCGCAAGTACCGATTCTATCGATAGTATTGTAAGCAAAATCAACAGCTCCAAATCAGGAGTAAAAGCGAGCTTTTTTGATGGCAAGCTGGTTTTGACATCCGAAGACGGCAAAGATTTTGACGTAGCCAGCACGGCTAACAGCTTGAATTTGGATGCGAACATGACTTACTCGTCACAAACGCCAGGTATTCCTGCAAAATTCAAGATTAACGGCGTAGAATATACTTCTGCAACCAATACATTTAAATATGACGGAATTGATTTTACGCTGAAACAGATAAATACGGGCTCTCCGATTACAGTTAGTACAAAAGTCGATGAAGATGCAATTTTTAATACAGTAAAAGATTTTGTAGACAAGTATAATGCTATTATTGAGACAATCAATAAGAAAATATCGGAGCCTAAATATAAAGGCTACCAGCCGTTACTGGACGATGAAAAAGAAGCGCTGCCGGAAAAAACCGCAGAAAAATTGGAAAATATGGCAAAAAGCGGCATTCTTTTGCGGGATCCAATTTTGACAAATGGTTTGTATGATCTTAGAGCCGCTTTAAGTGCATCGGTAAAAGTAGCTGCAGATCAAACATTGTCTCTTTCTCAAATAGGGATTACGGGTCCTCCAAACGGTAAAGCTGCTTATCAGGAGAATGGTAAGCTTTATATTGACGAGACAAAACTGCGTGACGCCATTCGAAATAATGGGGAAGACGTCCTGAAACTGTTCACAAACTATAGCAGTGCAAGTAACGCTTCGGATAAATACAAAGAAAGCGGTGTAGCTGAACGGCTGTATAACGAGCTAAAAACGGTTATGGACAAAGTAACCAAAGAGGCGGGATCAGTTAGCAACGGTTATGATGACAGCAGCTTAGGGAAAAAACTTAAACAAACATCTGACGAGATAGACCGTTGGGAAGACCGTCTGAAAGTAATAGAAAACCGCTACTGGAAGCAATTCACTGCCATGGAACAAGCAATGTCCAAAGCTCAGTCCCAAGGCTCATGGTTTGCTCAAATGTTAGGGCAATAATGATTAGGAAGTGATGCAGATGTTACAAAATGCTGCTCAGACATACCAATCTAATCAGGTAACGACAGCTACTCCTGCAGAATTAACCCTGATGCTTTACAATGGTGCACTTAAATTCATTAAACAAGTTAAGATAGCGCTAGAAGAGAAAGACATCATAAAAGCAAACGAAGGCTCATTGAAAATACAGGACATCCTATATGAGCTCATGTCTACCTTAAACAGCGACTATGAAATATCTAAGGAATTTGCTAGGCTTTACGAGTATATGCTTCAGCGTACAATTGAAGCAAATATACGCAAAGATGTAGAGATACTTCTTGAAGTCGAAGATCTCTTTATTCAATTCCGGGATACTTGGAAAGAGGCCATGCTGCTGGCTAAAAGACAAGGTTAAGGAGCTCAAAATGGAAAAGACGGTAGAAGGTCTTTTAGATGGTCTGTTAAAGGTAACACAACGTTTGGAAGAAGTAGTGAGTGTGAAGGGATCGGAACCAGAAGAGTGGTTATCTTTGTTGGATGAGCGAGAAAATCTGATTTTACAAATACAAAAACACGAGTTGGCAAGCGAATCCCTATCGTTTTCGCAAAAGCAACAATTAGAGCAAGTATACGAAATCAACCAGCGCCTTATCCCGAAGATGGATGTCCGAAAACAAGCCGTACAAAAACAGCTAAACAACCTCCAGCGCACAAAACTCGCTATGAATTCTTACAATGAAGCAGGTCCGAACGGTTACGGGGCTTTTTTCGATCGAAAAAAATAAAAAAACGGCCGGAGAACCGGCCGTTTTCTTTTCCAAATTTTACACGCGAACATCGATGGCTTTCCCCAAGATTGGATGACTTGCCTGAGCCACTTGCATTTTTTTCTGGGTTTCAGCAAAGCCCTCCAGCAGCATAGAAGCTTGGGCTTGCACAGTCTCTTGCACTTGCTTGGTTAAACTGATGCTAACTGCTTGCTGCAGTTGGATAGCATTCACAGTTGGTCACCTCTTTTCGAAAATTTCCTTACGTTTTGATTATCGACATTTTTAATCATTGCTTTCAGATTGATCGTTTGTCTGTCTATTTGACCATTCTCCATCTGCTATAATTGAAAAACAACTGTTTGTAAGCTAGGAAGGTGACACCATTGTCCACAAAACGCCGCTCACTCGCCTTGATCGGAGCCGTCCTGCTCATTTTCATACACGCGGTTTACCTGAATGGAAACCTCGCCGACCTCTTGAACGTGACCGCCATCGAGCTAGTCGCGCTTGCTGTAGTGGTTTCCTACGCGATCAAGCGCAAGCACCTCGACCTGAAAAAAATCATCCGTCTGCTGATTCACGGGCGGGAAAGCAACGTCGAGGAGACGATCAAGCGCTTCTACTACTACGCGCTCGTCCAGAAAGAACAGGGATATATCGCACTTGAGCGCGAGCTGCAGCAGGAGCGCGACTCGTTCGTGCAGCGCGGCAGCTTGCTGGCGATCGAGGGTGTGCCTGAGGAAGAACTGCGAATGATCCTGGAGAACGAGCTGAAAGGCGAGCAGTATCGTTACCAGCAGGCAGCAGGCTTCTTTCGGCTCATCAGCTTGCTGGCGCCGGGGATGGGGCTGGTCGGGACGCTGCTCGGGATGACAGGGGTGCTCAAATCGCTGGAAGACATGGCACTCACAGGGCATAGCCTGAGTGCAGCCGTTGTCGCCACGCTCTACGGTGCGCTCCTTGCCAACTTGTTCGCGCTGCCGTGCTACTACCGGATGATGGATTTGTACGACCGGGAAATGTTTGAAAAACGGCTGTACATCGAGGGCTGTGTCGGTTTGCAGCGGATGGAGACGCCGCGTTTGTTGTTTGAAAAGCTCAACTCGTTTTTGCCGGGCGATCAGAAGCTGGTGCTCATCAAAGAGCCTGGCAGCATGAAGGGCAAGATTGAAAGGCAGGATCGCTATGCTTGACGATCGGTTGTACGATGAGAAAGAGCTCGAGAAAAGCTGGCTAATCAGCTACAGCGACTTGATTACGCTGCTGTTCGTCATCGTGATTATTATCGCGGCGACGCAAATGACGAAGATTCAGACCCAGCGCGAAGCGGCCAAAAAGGAGCAGGCCGAGCAGCAAGCCAACCTGAAGCAGGTGCATGAGAGCCTCGATCTGCTGAATCTGCAAAAGCTGGAGCTGGAGCGCGAGATTCACCAGTTGGAGGGGCAAAAAAAGCTGCTCGCAGGCGAAGGGGAAAAGAACGGCGCAGAGGAGCAGGAGCAAGCGGGTTTGCCGAAACCGCCTGTCGGCATGCCGGACACAGGCGAGCGCGACATGGAGACGTTGCACACCCAGCTCTCGTCTGCTTTGGCCGAGCTGAACCTGGACTACGAGGAGACCGAAGAAGGCTTGCGCATCCGGCTTCCGGAGAAAATCTTGTTCGCCAGTGGCTCTGCTGATTTAGAGGAGCAGGGGAAAGAGGTTGTAGGCACAGTAGCACGTGTCTTGCAGCGCTACGCGTACAAAGTGAGGATTGAGGGCTACACAGACGACGTGCCGATCTCACATAGCCCATACAAGTCCAACTGGGAGCTGTCCTCTGCCCGCGCTATTGCGGTGATGCGGGAAATGGTTGATGCATATTCTTTGCCGGCTTCCCGTTTTACCGTGGCAGGATGGGGAGAATACAGGCCACTCGTGGACAATTCGAACGAGGAGAACCGGGCGCGCAACCGTCGGGTAGAAGTTATTATTTTGGCGGAAAAAGAATAATTCATATTTTTCTGATAAACAGGCAGGATTTTTATATGCAGGATAGAAGTATATCCGGTATATACGAATCCTGCCTTTTTGCTGCTAGTTCCAGTTCTACGTCAAAGCTCATCTCCGTAACCATAGTACAAGAGCCGCAGAACGCGCAGGAAAAAAGTTATACCCAGCTTGTGCACAAAATCATGTGAATATTGTGGATAACTTTGTGGAGAACGCAATAAACACGTGATTTCCATGTGGACAGTGCTGGGGAAAAGTAAAGCATACAGAGAGAAAACAAGGGGGATTTTTAATGCGTATCGGGAAAAAGTGGTTCAAATCTCTAGTGCTGGTCGTAGGCGTGGGGCTTCTGGTCTCGGCCTGTGGATCGGGTGGCCAGCAAAGCTCGGGAACTGGCGCGAGCGGCTCAGGCTCCAGCTCCGGCGCGGATGAAAAAGTGTACGTAGTGGGAACAGATGCAGCGTATCCGCCGTTCCAAATGCTGGAGGCGGACAAAATCAGCGGCCATGACATTGATGTGATGAATGCAATCGCAGAAGCGGGCGGATTCAAGATCGAGTGGAAAAACACAGGCTGGGACCCGCTGTTTGACGGGCTGGACAAAGGTACAGTGGACATCGGGATTTCGTCGATCACGATCACGGACAAGCGGAAGGAAAAATACGACTTCTCGGAACCGTACTTTGAAGCCAATCAGCTCATTCTCGTAGCAGAAGACTCTCCAGTGACCAAGCTGGCCGATCTGAAAGGCATGAAGATCGGGGTACAGGCGGCAACCACAGGGGAAGAAGTGGTGAAAAAGGCGTTTGGCGACACGTATCAAGGCTTGATGGGCTATGACGACATGCCTTCGTCCGTGGACGATTTCTTCAACGGCCGTGTCGATGCTGTTGTTGGCGATAATGGCGTACTGCAATATTACGTGAAAAAAATCAAGGACAAGAAGTTCAAGCTGATTAAAGACGACTCGTTTGAAAAAGAATACTACGGCATCATGGTGAAAAAAGGCAACACAGACGCGTTGAACAAAGTCAACGAAGGCCTGAAGAAAATCAAGGAAAACGGCAAGCTCCAGGAAATTTACAACCAGTACTTTGGCACCAACTAGTCAATAGCCGGGTGCGTCGCGGGACGTACCCGGTGTTTATGACTCCAGTGCTGACATACAGGAAGGGAGGACTCGCCATTGGACTGGAGCGTCATCTATGAATATCGCGAGCTGTTTATCCGAGGCATTATCAATACCATTCTACTGACGGCGGTTGCTACCGTTTGCGGAACGTTTTTGGGACTGTTTATCAGTTTGGGAAAAATGTCGTCGAACCGTTTTTGGCGGTGGATATGCTCGATTTATGTAGAACTTTTTCGCGGGACACCGATGCTGGTGCAAATTTTGCTGATCCACTTCGCCGTCATTCCGTCCATCTGGGGACTGCTTTACCCTGGAGAGAGCAGTCCGGAAGCGATCTACTCCGGATTTGTGGCGCTGTCGCTTAACGCAGCTGCCTACATCGCCGAAATTTTCCGCGCAGGGATTCAATCGATCGATCCAGGTCAGATGGAAGCGGCACGCTCACTCGGGATGACGAAGGGGATGGCGATGCGGCTCATTATTTTGCCGCAGGCGTTTACCCGGATGTTGCCTGCCATCGGGAACGAATTTATTGCCCTTTTGAAAGATTCCTCCCTTTGCGCTGTCATTGCGACACCAGAGTTGAACTACGCCGCCATGAACGTGGCGAAGAGTACGTTTGAACGCTATCCGCCGTATATGACCGAGGCGGCCGTGTACCTGGTGCTCACGTTGTTCCTGTCACGGGTAGTTGTAAGAGGATTGGAGAAAAAATATTCAACAAGATAGAAGAATGCGGCTCCTGATTTTGGAGAGACTAGAAGTGTACACACAGGATTTTTATCCAAATTTTTACAACAGAAAGGGTTGTGCTGTTTCATGCAAGGCAAAGTAAAATGGTTTAATGCAGAAAAAGGTTTTGGCTTTATCGAGCGTGAAGATGGAGATGACGTATTCGTTCACTTTTCCGCGATCCAATCGGATGGTTTTCGGACATTGGAAGAAGGACAAGCTGTAGAGTTTGATATTGTGGAAGGCGACCGCGGCCCACAAGCAGCCAATGTCGTCAAACTGTAAATCATAACGATGACAGCAAATCCCCCTGGCCAGATCGGGCGCAGGGGGATTTTTACGTCTAGCTAATCATTCTGGTGATGGTAAGTGTGCGGTGCTCGCGCAAATCCAGAAATTCATCTCCTCGGCGAACGAGTGGACGCATCGGTTCATCGGTATGAACCATGATGATCTCGACATGGTCTCCGTTGCTGAGCAACGCCTGCGAACCGACGTAAAGCAAAATAATGTACTGGATAAAACGCGAGACGACCAAAGGGTTCAATTTACCTTGGCATGCGAGCTCCCACAATACATTGGCAGCGTGAAAAGGCGAAGTGCCGCGACGATAGACGCGGTCTGTACAAACGGCGTCGAATACGTCAGCTACGCTGATGATCTGGCACTCCAGAGGAATGTCTTCCTTTTGGCAGCCATGAGGATAGCCGCTGCCATCCAGGCGCTCGTGATGCATAAGGGCGCACCTGGCGATCCACTCGTCAGCGTCCTCCATCGACAGGATCAGCTCGTAGCCGTAGCTCGTGTGGCGTTTCATGATTTCGTACTCTTCATCGCTCAAACGTGAGGGTTTGGACAAAATCTCGTCGGGGATCATGATCTTCCCCACATCATGCAAGAGGCCGGCTTGTCCCAAGCGATAGATTTCGTCCGGGGGTCGTCCGACAATTTTACCGATCAGGGCTGCTACGATTCCGACATTGAGAGAATGGCGGTAGGTGTAATTTTCCGAGCCTTCCTTGATGTAGAGGAACCGGAGAAAGCCCACTCGCTGGAGCACTTGGTCCAGCAGAGGATAAAAGGTGCTGTAAAACTGATGCAAGGGAGGAACAGAACCTGTAGCGATCTGTTTGAAAAGGTGCTCGGTTTGTTTGACAGCTGCAATGTACTCGCGGGCTGCTTCTGCCTCGTTCCAATGCAGAATGGGCAGAGGCGGCCTAAGAGCTTCCGGCGCAGAAGTGACGTGCACAGCTTGAACCTGATGTGCCTCCAAAAGACGAATGTCACTCGGATGAAGAACTGCCCCTGCGGGCAATAGAAGCAGGCCGTACTCATTGTAGACATCTTTCGCGAGCGTAGTGCCAATAATGGAATGAGAAGGTTTCACCTCTGCCATGAGGATTCCTCCAGTGCGATGACGACCTTGATATAGGATTGAGTGACTACCATCATTATTATAGCATAGGGAAACTAGCGAGTATTGGTAAAATTCTGTCGCTTTTTGCCGGATTGTAATAAATTTACGAAGATTTTTTTAAGCCTGGAGCAGGATTATTTACAGAGGTGCCGAATACCTATATATAGACGGAAGGAGGTTGGAACCATGAAATTTCATATTCGTGGAGAAAACATTCAAGTCACCGAAGCATTAAAAGAGTATGTGGAAAAGAAAGTCGGCCGTCTCGAAAAATACTTCGATACTACGTCCGCAGATGTACAAGTTACCATGCATGTACGTCGCGGTGAAGGCACAATCGAGGTAACAATCCCACTTGGCGGGGTGATTATCCGGGCAGAAGAAACGCAAGAGGACATGTATGCCGCTATTGATCTGGTGGCAGAAAAGCTGGACCGTCAAGTTCGGAAGCATAGAACGAAATTGATGCGTAAGCTGCGAGTTGATTCCGCTGCAAAAGTCGGACAGCGCGACAGTCAACAAGTAGCTGTGATGATACATGATGTCGATGATGAAGATGTTGACATCGATATTGTCAGAACGAAGCGTTTTGACTTGAAACCGATGGATGCGCAGGAAGCGGTCATGCAGATGGATATGCTGGGACACAACTTCTTCGTTTTCCAAAACAGCGACACCAACGATGTCAGCGTGGTCTACCGCCGCAATGACGGACGTTATGGTTTGATTGAACCAAAATAACGAAACTTTACAATTCTTCACTCGTATAAGACTAGGGAGTTGCTTTTGGCAACTCCCTTTACTTGTGTATGTCAGCCTCTATTTGTTAAAATAGCTTTTTAGAAAGTATTATTTTCGTAGAATCGGCATCTTTTTTTCTGGCGCGCCAGGTGGTGCGATATTTTTTGTTTGGAAGCATATGGAAGGGGTGTCCTCATGTTAGGACTCGTTAAAAAGATATTTGGCGACAGCAATGAACGTGAAGTAAAAAAAATGTTCAAGCGCGTGGAAGCGATCAATGCGCTTGAACCAAGCATATCCCAGTTTTCCGACGAGCAGCTGCGGGAGAAAACTGCAGAGTTTAAGGCTCGTCTGGCGCAAGGCGAATCGCTGGACAAAATCCTGAACGAAGCGTTTGCTGTTGTGCGCGAGGCGTCGAAGCGTGTTTTGGGCATGCGCCACTTCGATGTTCAGCTCATTGGTGGTATGGTGCTGCAGGAAGGCCGCATTGCCGAAATGAAAACCGGTGAGGGGAAAACCTTGGTGGCTACCTTGGCGACCTACCTCAATGCCCTGCTTGGCAAAGGCGTTCACGTCGTAACGGTCAACGAATACCTGGCAGAGCGCGACTCGCAGATCATGGGGCAGTTGTACAACTTCCTTGGTCTGACAGTTGGTCTGAACAAAAACGGACTGAGCCCGGAAGAAAAGCGGGCCGCCTATGCCTGTGACATTACCTATGGTACAAACAACGAGTTCGGCTTTGACTATTTGCGCGACAACATGGTTCTCTACAAGGAACAGATGGTGCAGCGTCCGCTCTTTTTCGCCATCATTGACGAGGTGGACAGCATCCTGATCGACGAGGCGCGGACACCGCTCATTATTTCCGGATCGGCAAACAAGTCGACAGAGCTGTACTACATCTGCTCGCACTTTGTGAAGCGGCTGGAGCCGGAAAAAGACTTCACGATTGATGAAAAGCTGAAGATCGTCAATCTGACAGACGAAGGTGTGAGCAAGGTCGAGAAAGCCTTTAACATCGACAACCTGTACGACACGGCACACATCACCCTGAACCACCACATTACAGCGGCGCTGAAAGCCCAGGTGCTGTTCAAGCGTGACGTGGACTACGTGGTGCAGGATGGCGAGGTTGTCATCGTCGACGAGTTCACGGGCCGTCTGATGGTGGGACGCCGCTACAGCGACGGCTTGCACCAGGCGATTGAGGCCAAGGAAGGTCTGCGTGTACAAAGCGAGAGCATGACGCTCGCTACCATCACCCTGCAAAACTACTTCCGTATGTACGAAAAGCTTGCCGGTATGACCGGTACGGCGAAAACAGAGGAAGAAGAGTTCAAAAAGATTTACGGTCTCGATGTTGTTGTCATTCCGACGAACAAGCCGGTGATCCGTCAGGACATGCCGGATCTCGTTTTCAAAACCGAAGCGGCCAAGTATCGCGCGGTTGTGAACGACATCGTCGAACGTCATAAAAAAGGCCAGCCGATTCTCGTCGGTACGATCTCCATTGAAAACTCGGAGCGTCTGTCGCAGATGCTGAAGCAAAAAGGCGTTCCCCATAACGTATTGAATGCGAAGCATCACGCGCGGGAGGCAGAAATCGTCGCACGTGCAGGTCAGTACGGTGCGGTGACAATCGCAACGAACATGGCCGGTCGCGGTACGGACATCCAGTTGGGTGAAGGCGTGGCCGAATTGGGCGGTCTGCACATCATCGGTACCGAGCGTCACGAGAGCCGCCGGATCGACAACCAGCTGCGCGGTCGTGCCGGGCGTCAAGGGGACCCTGGTTCCTCGCAGTTCTTCCTGTCGATGCAGGATGAGTTGATGCGCCGCTTCGGGGCAGACAATATCATGAATATGATGGACCGCCTGGGCATGGAAGAAGACATGCCGATCGAGAGCCGTCTGGTTACGCGCGCGGTAGAATCTGCGCAAAAACGCGTCGAAGGCTCCAACTTCGATGCACGGAAAGGCGTACTCCAGTACGACGACGTGATGAACCAGCAGCGCCTCGTCGTCTACAAGCAGCGCAAGGAAATTCTGGAGCAGGAAAATCTCAGCGAAGTTGCGCTCAACATGATTTTCAGCGTACTGGAGCGTGCGGTCGAGCAGCATTGTCCAAAAGAAGAGGTACCGGAGGATTGGGATCTGCAAGCATTGGCCGATGCGGCGAACAACGGCTTCTTGCACGATGAAACCATTACCGTCTCCATGCTGAAAGGCAAGGAAGCGGAAGAAATCGTCGAGCTTTTGAAAGACGAAGTAGTCAAACAGTACAAGGAGCGGGAAGCGCAAATCGGCGAGATGATGCGCGAGTTCGAAAAAGTGGTCATTCTGCGCGCTGTCGACAGCAAATGGATGGATCACATCGACGCGATGGAGCAACTGCGCCAAGGGATTCACCTGCGTGCCTACGCGCAAAACGATCCGCTGCGTGAGTACCAGTTCGAAGGCTACGAGATGTATCAAGCTATGCTGGCTTCCGTACAGGAAGAAGTGGCCATGTACATCATGAAGGCCGAAGTGAGCCAAAACCTGGAGCGTCAGGATGTTATCCGTGGCCAGGGCATCGACCCGAATCAGCTGCAAACATCAGGTCCGTCCGATCGCCCAACCCCTGAGACGTCTGGCGATGCAGATCCGAAAAACCGCGCACAGCGCCGTGCCCAGGAGCAGGAGCGCCGTCGCCAAAACAAAAAGCAGTAAAGGCTTGCGCCTGACCATAGCAATAGCAAACAGAGCATTCCTCTTCACAGCGGCCAGTTCGCTTTCGGGAGGGATGCTTTTTCTTTTCCAATCGACAGGAGACGCTCTCTGTGCAGCGCAGTTGCGCCGTTTGTGTAGACTGGTAAAACCCGCCCAAGAGATTTTCTTACTGTTTCCTGATGCCTAGACAGTATTCGTCCCGATCTGTTCTTCCGTGTTTGTTATGATCGGTCTATTTGTCTAACACTGGTAAAAGTCATCGAACGATTCAGGTGGAAATGTTCGGAAAAATCCATAGAATCATAGGTACAACACTTTTTACCAAATACACGGGGACGGGGGAATGGCAATGAAAGCGACAGTCAACGTGATGGGCATACAAACCAAAAATGTGATGGAAAGAATCGGGAATACACTGAAAGCTGTGCTGAAAGTGGCAGCGGAGCATAAAAAAGTAAAATGGATCGTCAAAGGGGAACGAGGGGAGCAGCCAAAAGTATTTACGGCTGAAGATCCTGTTTTCTATGAAGAACGGCTGAAAACCGAGATACCGGAGCCGAACTGGACGCCAGGCGTACTGATCTCGCCAAAAGGCATGCTCGATCAGCCAGAGCAAAGTCGGGCGGCAGTAGCGTATGGAGGACGCAAGAAAGCGCGCAGGCAGCAAAACATCTGCAAAAAAGCGTCGCGGATTCGCCCATCGCATCTGTCTGTGGTGGTTGCGGCACCGCAGCCGGAATGCAAACAACCGCACGAAACCCGCGGCTTGCGCTCCTCGCCATCACCGCCAATGGCTACCTAGCAGGGCAGATGGCAGACAAGCGGCGATTCACGCTTTTTACGCACGGCAGGTTGGCAGGTTTGCGGATCTGGCGAATTACGTTACAATAAACGTAGCTTACGTAAAGAGAAGGTGACTCGCAAAAATGGCATTGATTGATATTGCGGACATCAAACAAGAGATGTCCAGTATGGCTAAACGTTTAGCGGATATCAGGGGGTCTCTTTGACCTCCCTGCAAAACAGGAGCGGATCGGCGAACTGGAAGAGCGCATGCTGGCTCCAGACTTCTGGGATGACAACGAAGCTGCGCAAAAGACAATCAGCGAGCTGAACGCCATCAAAAGCCTCGTCGAAACGATGGGCAAGCTGGACTCCCAATACGAAGACCTCCAGGTGATGCTGGAGCTGGTCATCGAAGAAGGCGACGCGTCGCTCATTCAGGACCTGTACGACAGCACCCAGGAGCTGAGAAAGTCGTTTGAACGCTTTGAGCTGGAACTGCTGCTGAGCGATCAGTACGACAAAAACAATGCGATTCTGGAACTGCATCCGGGAGCGGGCGGAACTGAATCGCAGGACTGGGCTTCCATGCTGTTGCGCATGTACACACGCTGGGCAGATGCCAAAGGCTTTAAAGTCGAAACCTTGGACTATTTGCCTGGGGATGAGGCAGGCGTGAAAAGCGTGACGCTCCTGATAAAAGGGTACAACGCCTACGGCTATCTCAAGTCGGAAAAAGGTGTGCACCGCCTCGTGCGCATTTCTCCATTCGACGCTTCCGGTCGCCGTCATACATCGTTTGTATCCTGCAACGTTCTCCCGGAAATCGAGGACGACAATGCCGTGGACATCCGCACGGAAGACCTCAAGATCGATACCTACCGTTCCAGCGGTGCGGGTGGTCAGCATATCAACACGACCGACTCCGCTGTCCGGATTACCCACTTGCCGACAGGCATTGTGGTGACATGCCAAACCGAGCGCTCGCAAATCAAAAACCGGGAGCGGGCCATGAAAATGCTGACGGCTCGGCTGTTCGAGAAAAAGCGGGAAGAACAGGAAAAAACATTGGCTGCCATCCAGGGCGAACAGAAGGATATCGCCTGGGGAAGCCAGATTCGTTCCTACGTTTTCCATCCGTACAGTCTGGTGAAGGATCACCGGACCAACATGGAGGTAGGAAACGTTCAGGCCGTGATGGACGGCGAAATCGACGCTTTTATCGACGCCTACCTGCGCGCGCAGATCAAGCGCTAGAACTGTATATACAGCCGCTCTTTGCTGCAAGGCTTATGCTTTTGGCAGCGTTCTGAGCGAAAAATCCCACCTGACGGCATGGCTTCCATGCCGTCTTTTGGTGATGCCTGATTGAATACTCCACACCGAAAGTGCGCTTTAAAGTAGCTGCCGGAAACGCTGTTGCGATGCCCCGATTGGCAAATATGTTATACTGCAATCAAATACGCAAAATAAAGGAGAGGGCTCATCCATGTTGTATGTCGCTTTGTTGCCGATTGTCGATCAGGAATTGAATGCGAAAATCAGACCGGCTCATTTGGCGTATATCAATGATTTGTACAAGCAGGGGAAAGTGGTGATGGCTGGTCCATTCACAGACAAGCAGGGAGGCATGGTCATCTACAAGGCCGAGTCTCTGGAGGAAGCACGCAAGCTGGCAGAAGGCGATCCGGTTATTGTAGAAGGCGCGCGGACACTGGAACTGCGGGAATGGAATCCGCTCGAACTGCCCTTGTCCTGAAATTTGTAGCGTGACAGGAATGAAGAGCGCGTTGTGGAGGTATACTGAGCGAAGAATTCCTATAAAAAGGAGGGAACAGCCTTGAAACGCATCCCATTGATTACGGTTGCGGCTGTACTTTCATTCTCGCTTGCTGCCTGTGGCGGTAATCAGCAGGCACAGCCCCCTGCTGAAACCCCTGCTGCGGAAACGCCTTCGACGACAGCTCCATCTGGCAGCTACGATGCGGCGACGGCAGAAGCGTTGTTTAAAAACAACTGTGCAGGCTGCCATGGACAATCGCTGGAAGGTGCTGTCGGGCCGAATTTGCAAAAAATTGGCAGTCAGCTAAGCAAGGAGCAGATTCTGGAAGTGCTGAATAACGGAAAAGGCTCGATGCCGCCTGGTCTGGTAAAAGGGACAGACGCGGAAAACATCGCTGCCTGGCTTGCAGACAAAAAATAATGTGAGTTGGACAAAGGACGCTCGGGTACAGTACCTGGGCGTTTTTTGCATAATACTGCCCTGCATGCGTCAGATTTGCCAGTTGTATTTCGTGTGAATTTTTATTATTATTCATGTATAAAAATACAAGTCGGTGATAGGAAGAAGGAGAGAGGTGCATGATTCGGGTCGGAATCGTTGGGGCAACCGGTTACGGCGGTGCGGAGTTGATCCGTCTGCTGGCTGGTCATCCCCATGTTGAAATAGCGAATGTTTATTCAAGCTCCGCAGAGGGAGAAGGGCTGGAGAAAACTTTTCCTCACGTAGCGGGATTGGGACTGCCAAAGCTTTTGCCGATTGACGCGGAAAGCATGAGCGCCGCAAACGATCTTATTTTTCTCGCGACACCTGCGGGCGTGAGTGCCGGATTGTCTCCACAGCTGGTAGAAAACGGCGTGAAGGTGATTGATCTGTCCGGTGATTTTCGCCTGGAAAAAGGCGAGGTGTACAAGGCGTGGTACAAAAAGGAGCCAGCACCCGCAAGCTATGTAGAACAAGCCGTATACGGCCTGACGGAATGGAATCGGGAGCAGGTAGCGGGGGCCAGTCTCATTGCCAATCCGGGCTGCTATCCGACAGCGACCCTGCTCGCCTTGATTCCTTTGATGAAAAGCGGCTGGGTGCAGTCAAACAGTTGGATCGTTGACGCCAAGTCAGGTGTGTCCGGCGCTGGCCGCGGCGTATCGCTTGGCGTGCATTACAGCGAAATCAATGAGAGCATTCATGCATACAAGGTAGGCAGCCATCAGCATACACCAGAGATTGAGCAGGAACTGCAAAAGCAGAGCGGCGTGGAGACAGTCATCCAGTTTACCCCGCATCTGGTGCCGATGACGCGCGGCATTTTGGTCACTGCTTACGGACATCTGACTGCAGATGTGACCCAGGCGCAAATTCAGGAGCTGTATGAAGCGACTTATGCCGACAAGCCGTTTGTCCGTGTGCGCCCGGCCGGAAGCCATCCGCGTACGAAAGAGGTTTACGGTTCGAATTACTGCGATATTGCGATTCATGTGGACCAGCGCACAGGGCGCGTCGTTTTGCTGTCGGTGATCGACAACATGATGAAGGGCGCGGCAGGCCAAGCCGTGCAAAACATGAACGTCATGTTCGGACTGCCGGAGAAAACGGGACTGCCGCTTGTTCCGGTGTATCCGTAGAGGGGGAGAAACAATGCAGGGAATCATCGTCATCAAATGCGGCGGAAGCACCATGGATCAGTTGCCTGATTCTTTTTTTCAGGCAATCGCCAGGCTGCAGCAGGAAGGCAGGCAGATCGTCATCGTACACGGAGGCGGGCCGGCGATTAACAACATGCTGGACCGCGTTCAGATCGTTCCCCAGTTTGTCGACGGGCTGCGTGTGACTTGTGAGGATACGCTGCGCGTCGTGGAAATGGTTTTGTGCGGGAGCATCAACAAGGTGCTGGTGAGACGGTTGACGCAGGCAGGTGCCAAGGCGTGGGGCGTGAGCGGAATTGACGGTCAGACGCTCATTGCGCAAAAAACGGCAAAGCCGCTTGGCTGGGTAGGAGAAATTACGAAAGTCGATACGACGATACCGCAGGCGATTCTGGCGCAAGGCTACGTGCCGGTGATTGCGCCGCTGTCCGTCAGTGAGGATGGAGCGGATACGTACAACATCAACGCCGATGTAGCCGCAGGAGCGATTGCAGCGGCACTCGCGGCGGAAAAGCTCATTATGGTAACAGACGTTCCGGGCATTCTGCGTCCGCAAGCAGACGGCACCAAGGCAGTCGTAGCGCAGACGAGCGCAGCGGAGATTCAGGACATGATTCAGTCCGGGATCATTAGCGGCGGAATGATCCCGAAGGTTCAGGCAGCACTGGATGCGCTCGGCGAGGGAGTCGACCAGGTGGTGATTTGCCGGGGGACGGCGGAAGATCTTCTTGGCGTATGTGCGGGGGAAGCAGTCGGAACCACAGTCAGAATGAACGTGAATCACGCAAATTAGGGAGGGAATGAACATGAGTACAGTGACAGCGCCTGTGCATGTGATGAATAACTATGCGAGATGGCCGATCAGTCTGGTCAAAGGCCAGGGAAATCAGGTGTGGGACGACCAGGGGAATCAATATCTCGATTTTACTTCGGGGATTGCGGTGACGTCTTTGGGGCATGTCCCGCCAAAAGTGACAGCCAAGCTGCACGAACAGCTCGATACGCTGTGGCACTGCTCCAACCTGGTGCACATTCCGCAGCAGGAGATTTTGGCAGAAAAGCTGAGCCGTCTGTCCGGGCTGGATCAGGCGTTCTTTTGCAACAGCGGGGCGGAAGCCAACGAAGGGCTGATTAAGCTGGCCCGCCGCTACGCGCAAAAGGTGAAGGGTGAGAATCGCTTCGAAGTCATTACGTTCGAGCAGTCTTTTCACGGGCGGACGCTGGCGACATTGACGGCGACCGGGCAGGAAAAGGTCAAGGACGGCTTTGCGCCGCTGCCGCCGGGCTTTGTCACCGTACCGTACAACGATCTTGCGGCGGTCAAGTCAGCGATCACGGACAAGACGTGCGCGATCATGCTGGAGCTGGTTCAGGGCGAGGGCGGCGTGCATCCGGCAGAAGAAGCGTGGGTCAAAGCGCTGCGCGACTTGTGCGACGAGCACGGCTTGCTGCTTTTGGTGGACGAAATTCAGACAGGAATTGGCCGCACCGGAACATGGTTCGCTTTTCAGCAATACGGGGTGAAGCCGGACGCAATCTCGCTGGCAAAAGGATTGGGCAGCGGGTTCCCGATTGGCGCTGTAGTCGCCACGAAGGAAGTGGCAGCAGCCTTTTCGCCAGGGTCGCACGGAACGACGTTTGGCGGCAATCCGTTGGCGGCGACGGCGGGAATCGCTACCTTGGCGACCATGGAAGAGGAGCAAATTTTGCAGAAGGTAGCCCATATTCACGATGTGCTGATGCAGGAGCTGGAAAAGCTGCATGCCGAACATCCCGACAAGGTCGTCGCAGTTCGGGGCAAAGGCTTGCTTCTCGGCGTGGAGCTTGCGATTCCGGCAGGGGACGTGGTTGCTTATGCACGCAGCAAAGGCGTGATTTTGCTGACAGCCGGTCCGCAAGTAGTCCGTCTGCTGCCTTCCTTCATCACGACTGACGAAGAGGTAAAGCAGGCAATAGCAGCGCTCGGCGAGGCGTTGTCCCAAGCCTGACCGCGCATATGGCCTGATTTTCCAAAATGCAACGAGTCCGCAAAGTCAAAAAACTCGTTGCATTTTTATAATGCTGAATGTATATTAATACAAAGAGTTGCATAAAGTTTCGGTATGAACGACATGAACGTGAATGAGTTATACACCTAAACAGATGCGCCAAAAGGCGTTGGCTCTTGCCTATTGGAGAGGAGTGGCTTCATCAATGAGTAGAGATAATCAATCGCTGGGAACGGGATACCTCACGCTGGAGAGCGGAGAAGTATTTGCGGGCCAGCTTTACGGAGCGCCGATTGACGGCTTCGGCGAAGTGGTTTTTCATACCGGAATGACTGGCTATCAGGAAGTCATGACAGACCCTTCCTTTGCAGGCCAGATCGTGACTTTTACGTATCCGCTGATCGGCAACTACGGCATTAACGAAAGCGACTACGAAGCGGCCAAGCCGGCCCTGACGGGGATGATCGTCAGTGAGCTGTGCACCGAGCCGAGTCACTACCAATCGACGAAAACATTGGCCCAGGCGGCAGAAGAATTCGGCTTCCCGATTTTGGCCGGGATCGATACCCGAACCATTACGAAGCGCGTCCGGCAAAACGGTCCGGTCTTCGGGGTCATTTCCGATCAACCGATGCAAGCGGAGGAGGTTGCGTCCCTGCGCTACAAGCATGCGAAAAAATCGCTGGTAGCCAATGTATCCACCCAGCAAATCGAACGTTACCCAGGAACCGGAGAGCATGTCGTGCTGATCGATCTCGGGATGAAAAAATCGATCCTCGATTCGCTTCTGGAGCTGGGCTGCCGTGTGACGGTTGTACCGTTCGACACTTCTTTTGCGCAAATCAACGCGCTCGCGCCGGACGGCCTGCTGTTTTCCAACGGCCCTGGCGACCCGGAGCACCTGCTGGCGTATTGCAGCGAATGGCGAAAAGCGGTTGAGCAGTACCCGACATTGGGCATCTGTCTCGGGCACCAGGTGCTGGCGCTGATGTACGGCGGCAAAACCGAGAAGCTGGCGTACGGTCATCGCGGCAGCAATCATCCGGTGAAAGACCTGGTGACAGGCAAGGTGTACATGACCTCGCAAAACCACGGGTACGTCGTCAAGGAGGAATCTTTGGACAAACGCCAGCTCACCGTATCTTACCGCAATGTAAACGATGGCTCTGTCGAAGGGCTGCGCCATGTGAGCCTGCCCGTTTTCAGCGTGCAGTACCACCCGGAGGCGCACCCAGGACCGAGCGATACGTCCCATATATTCCACCAATTCTTGCAATCGATGCGTGTAGTAGGAGCGAAGAGATATGCCTAAATTGCCACACATTCATAAAGTTCTGGTCATCGGCTCCGGCCCGATCGTCATCGGCCAGGCAGCAGAGTTTGACTACGCCGGCGCGCAAGCCTGCCTTTCGCTGAAGGAAGCGGGCGTGCAGGTTGTCCTCGTGAACAACAACCCGGCGACGATCATGACCGATGAGCAGGTCGCAGACAAAGTTTACCTGGAGCCGCTCACGGTCGAAGCGGTGACAGCGATTATCGCCAAAGAGCGTCCCGACGGACTTTTGCCTACACTGGGCGGGCAGACGGGACTGAATCTTGCTGTTGCGCTGGCAGAGGCAGGCGTGCTGGAAGCGTACAACGTCCAACTGCTGGGCACGCCACTTGCCGCCATTCAAAACGGGGAAGACCGCGAGCTGTTCAAGCAGTTGATGCAGCAAATCGGCGAGCCTATTCCTGAGAGCGATACCGTGGAATCTGTCGAGGCGGCTATCGAGTTCGCCAACAAGATCGGCTATCCCGTCATCGTCCGTCCTGCTTACACGCTGGGCGGTGCAGGCGGCGGTATCGCGGAAGACGAGGCAGCCTTGCGCAAGGTCGCCGCGGGCGGAATCGCTGCCAGCCCCATCGGGCAAGTCCTGATCGAACGCAGTGTAAAAGGCTGGAAAGAGATCGAATACGAAGTCATGCGGGATGCAAACGACACCTGCATCATCGTCTGCAATATGGAAAACTTCGACCCCGTGGGCATTCACACGGGAGACAGTATCGTCGTCGCGCCGTCGCAGACGCTGACAGACCGTCAGTATCAGATGCTGCGCAGCGCCTCGACAAAAGTGATTCGCTCGCTCGGTGTCGTCGGCGGCTGCAACATTCAGTTTGCGCTCGATCCGCACTCAGACCGCTATGTGCTGATCGAAGTCAATCCGCGGGTGAGCCGCTCAAGTGCGCTCGCTTCCAAGGCGACGGGCTATCCGATTGCGCGAATCGCGGCCAAGCTGGCATTGGGCTACGGGCTGGACGAAGTCATCAACCCGATTACCGGCTACACCTACGCCAGCTTTGAACCGGCACTGGACTACGTTGTGGTAAAAATTCCACGCTTCCCGTTTGACAAGTTCCCGCATGCGGATCGCAAGCTGGGGACACAAATGAAGGCGACAGGCGAAGTCATGTCGATTGCCCGCAATCTGGAAGCGGGACTGTTGAAAGCCGTTCGTTCGCTGGAGCAGGGCTGCACGCACCTGTCCCGTCCGGAGCTTGCCACCTGGACGCGCGAGCAGCTTGCACAGGCGTTGCAGGACGCGACCGACATCCGCCTGTTCGTTTTTGCCGAAGCGATCCGCAAAGGCTTCACAGAAGCAGAACTGCACAGCCTAACAGGCGTCGATCCGTTTTTCCTGCGTAGCTTGCGCAAAATCGTCGATCTGGAGGCAGAGCTGTCCGCACACGACAGCAGTACGCTTTCGCCAGAGCTGTTGCTTGCGGCAAAGCGCAGCGGCTTCGCGGATGAAACGATTGCTTCGCTGGTAGGAGCAACGCCGCAGCAAATCAAACAACAGCGCGAGCAAGCAGGCATCACGCCAACCTACAAAATTGTCGATACGTGCGCAGCCGAATTTGATGCGCAGACTCCATACTACTACTCGGATTGGCAAGGTGTAGACGAAGCAGAAACGCTGACCGGGCGAAAAGTGCTCGTGCTCGGCTCCGGGCCAATCCGCATCGGGCAAGGCATCGAGTTTGACTACTGCTCCGTGCATGCCGCCAAAGCGCTGCAAGCAAGCGGAATCGCAGCCATCGTGGTGAACAACAACCCGGAAACGGTGAGTACGGACTACGAAACAGCCGACCACCTTTATTTTGAACCGTTGCATGTAGAAGACGTGCTGCATGTCGCCGAGCGCGAACAGGTAGAGGGCGTCATGGTTCAGTTCGGCGGACAGACAGCAATCAATCTGGCGGCAAAGCTGGAGCAAGCAGGGCTGAAGGTCATGGGCACAGCGCTGACCGCTATTGAGCGCGCAGAGGACCGCGAGCTGTTTTACGCGATGCTGCGCAAGCTGAACATCCCGCATATCCCGGGCAAAGGCGTTTCGTCCCTGGAAGATGCAACAGCGATTGCGGAGGAAATCGGCTTCCCGGTTCTGATGCGGCCTTCCTACGTCATCGGCGGGCAAGGCATGGTGGTCGTGAACAATCTCGAAGAGCTGACAGCGACGATTAACGAATGGCTCCATCATCCGCAAAGCGAAGCATTTTTCCCGCTCCTGGTAGACAAATACGTCCCAGGCCGGGAAGCAGAGGTCGATGCGGTCTGCGATGGGCAGTCCGTCATTATCCCGGGCATCTTCCAGCACGTGGAAAAAGCCGGTATTCACTCCGGCGACAGCGTGGCGCTGTTCCCGGCTCCGGCACTGTCGGATGAGATCAAGCACAAAATTGCCAGCTACACAGAGGCAATCGCACGGGAAATGGAAGCGGTCGGCCTCATCAACATCCAGTTCGTCATCGACAACGATACCGTTTATGTGCTGGAGGTTAACCCGCGCGCATCCCGGACGGTGCCGATCACGAGCAAAGTGACGGGCATCCCGATGGTCCAGTTGGCTGTGCGCGCCCAGTTGGGAGAAAAGCTGGCGGACATGGGCTACGGAACCGGGCTGTTGCCGGAGATTCCTTTTGCCGTCGTCAAAGCTCCTGTGTTCTCGACGATCAAGCTGAACGGCGTGGACCCGGTACTCGGACCGGAAATGAAATCGACCGGGGAAGTGCTCGGACTCGGACGGACGTTTGAGGAAGCGGCTGGAAAAGCATTTGCCTTCAAAGACAACCTGTACGGCGACTGGAAAAACGGTCAGCTCGTCATGATCTCCCTGGCGGATGCAGACAAGAAGGAAGAGATCGGCCAACTGATCGGACAGCTTCAGGCAGATGGTGCCACGCTCGCAGCGACGGCAGGCACGGCCAACTGGCTGACAGCATCCGGCGTATCGGTCAAGCATGTCGTAGAAGATGAGGCAGCCTGGAACCAACTGCTGCAAAAAGAACAGGCAGCCTTTGCGCTAGTCACCGCTACAAAAGGAAATCAACAGGGCAGAAGAGGGTTTGCCTTGCGCAGCCGGATGGTGCAGCAAGGAGTTCCGCTGTTCTGTGCAACAGATACATTCTCGTTATATGTGAAGTCCATTATGATGAAAAGAGGTGGCTCTCATGCAGCCAGTGAAGATATTGGAACACTTTCAAAACTTGCCCCTGCAAAAGCATAAAGGAAAAGATTTCCTGCGTGTCGATGAATTTAACGGCGACGAACTGATGGAGCTTCTCCATCTCGCGGCGCACATCAAGCAGCTGCAAAAGCTGGGACAACCGTTCCAGCCTTTGCAGGGCAAGACGCTGGGAATGATTTTTGACAAGGCGTCGACGCGCACGCGCGTTTCCTTTGAAGTAGGGATGCACCAGCTCGGCGGGCTTGGCATGTTCATGAGCGGAAAAGAACTGCAACTGGGCCGCGGAGAGCCGATCAGCGACACGGCAAAGGTGCTGTCCCGCTACGTGGACGCGATCATGATACGCACGTTCTCCCACTCCTATGTGGAAGAGCTTGCCGAGCACGCCTCGATCCCGATCATCAACGGCTTGACCGACCTGTACCATCCATGCCAGGCTCTGGCCGACATGCTGACCATCTGGGAGCACAAAGGCAAGCTCAAAGGCGTCAAGCTCGCCTATGTGGGCGACGGGAACAACGTAGCCAACTCGCTCGTTCTCGCAGCCGCTTTGCTCGGCCTGGAAGTGCGTGTGGCGACACCTGCCGGCTATGAGATGGATGCGGCTATCGTGGCAAAGGCTGCCGAGTACGCGAAACAGAGCGGCGGAAAAATGATGGTGACGCACGATCCGAAAGAAGCAGTCGCAGGGGCAGACGCTGTATACACAGATGTCTGGACCAGCATGGGCTTCGAGGCGGAAAATGAAGTGCGGATGAAGGCGTTTGCCGGATACCAGGTGAATGAAGATCTGGTGGCAGAAGCAGACCGCGACTACCTTTTCCTGCACTGCTTGCCAGCCCATCGCGGCGAGGAAGTGACCGCAGGCGTCATCGACGGATCGCGCTCCGTCATCTTCGATCAGGCGGAAAATCGCCTGCATGCGCAAAAGGCAATTTTGGCAGCGCTGGTGTGAACATAGTGCCAGTCGGATAGAACTAATCGGAATTAAATCCAATAGACTACGAATCTATCATTGCCGAATTTTGACACTTATGTGTAAAATATAGTCAGGAAAGTTGCGAGGAAATACAGACTGTATCTGGTCGCTTGGTCTGTATGGAGCCAGTAGCGAATCCGCCCTTCTCGCAACCAGTGCGAAAGGAAAGACGGTGCAGAGGCTGTACCTGGTCGCTTGGCCTCTGATTGAAAACCAGTAGCGAAGCCAGCTTTCTCCACTATGCACGTAAGGAGGGGAAATCGAGATGAAAAAATGGTTCGCAGCGATCTTGATGGTGGTAGCGATTGTTGCTGCTACTTCTGCAAACTTCCATGTCGGATAATAAATTTTTCGAGGAAACACCGCTTGCTTGAGTGGTGTTTTTTCTTAAATCTTTGGAGGCAAGCGGCATGCTTTTGGATGTAATTTGTTTATCTTTTATTGTTGCTTTAATACGAGGGGGGAGAATAAAGGAATTTCCCAAGTTTAAAAAAGTTGTGTTGCTCGTCATTACGATTGTTCTCCAAGTTTGCGCTGCATTTTTTCCTACAGTGGGAGGCATTTTCATTTCGATCGCGTATGTATTTATATTAGCGTTCCTGATATGTAACAGAGAGTTCGAAGACATGCGCATATTTTTGATCGGATGGTTTCTAAATGCAATTGCTATTTGGACAAACAATGGAAAAATGCCTATAGATTTGGAGCAAGCAAAAAAGTTACCATATGATTTAGAGCCTGTTATCAACGGAACGAATTTTAAGCACAGTGTATTGACGGAAAGTTCGAATTTGCCATTTTTAACCGATGTAATTTACATGCCTTTGATTATTCCAAGGGTAATCAGTATTGGGGATATCTTTATTATGTTAGGAGCCTTTTTGCTAGTTCAGCGTTTGATGAATAAACCGATCTCGCTATTACAGCTTCATGAAGGTAAAAGATATGCGACAAAAAATTAATCTCTCAAATCTGATAAAGGGCATTGTAGTGCAGTTTGGCTTTGGTATAGCTGCAATCTGTATTTCTTACAGCTCAATATCGGAATGGGAGCCCAGAGAACATTGGGGAGTATTGTTTACCTATACTCTCCTCACTATCTTTTCCTGTTTTTCGCCTGTGCGAATTTCCAACACTATTTTGACAGTAAATAATGCTGTCATTTTTTCGGGGATCTTGTTATACGGTGTTTGGGTAGGGGTATGGACTGCGTTAATTGAATCGATTATCATTGCTTTTCTGGGAAGGATTCATCCTTTAAAAGCAGCTTTTAACATTGGGCAGCTACTAATGACGATTTGGGTAGTAGCTACTTTGAATGAGTGGATTAACAGTTTCGGTACAATCTCTCCCATCATATCGGATATATTTTTAGCAGTAGTTTACTGGTTTGTAAACCTTATGTTATGTGGATTAGGGATATCTTACTTCTATCAAAACAGTTGGGTTCAAACAGTCAAGGCGATGGCCAAGGGGTTCACCTCTACTTATTTGTTGCTTATGATTTTAGCAGGCGTAGGTGCCAGGCTAGTAGAGACTTACGGACCACTGACATTGATTCCGATGATGATTGCATTTTATACAATTAGCCATGTCTTTCATCATTACTACGAGAATCTTCAAAGGCTTCAACAAAAGGTTGAAGAGGTCAAATCTTTTAACCACAATTTTTTGACAGCCATGGCAGCCTCCATTGACGCCCGCGATCACTATACCAGCGGACATTCTCAACGGGTTGCTCACTGGGGAAAGGAAATTGCCATAGAAATTGGATTGCCTGCGGATAAAGTGGAGGAAGTGTATGTTGGGGGTATCCTGCACGATATAGGCAAGATTGGCATCGCAGATGAGATTCTCAATAAAAAAGGAAAATTAACACCTGAGGAATACGATAAGATTAAACAGCATACGGTGATTGGATATGAAATTATTTTGCAGGCGGGCATGTTTCATGAGCTTTTGCCTGCGATACGATCACACCATGAGCGAATGGACGGCAGAGGATACCCTGATGGTTTGAAGGGGGATGAGATCCCGCTCATTGCGAGAATTTTGGCCATATCCGATTCGTTCGATGCGATGGTGGCAGATCGGCCTTATCGAAAAGGATTGCCGGTCGAGGAAGCCCTTCAGGAAATACGCAGAGGAGCAGGAACGCAGTTCGATCCAGAACTGGCCAGCCATTTTGTCGCGATAGTGGAAAGACTTCCGCGAGAGGAACTGCAGCGTATTATTGGGCAAGAATCGAATCCGAAAAAACAGTTACAGGAGGCAAACAGCTAGCTGCCTCTTGTAACTGTTTTTTGTTTGGGCGCTTCCGAAGTTACGGTCAGATTCGGGAGAGCTAGCAGCATCGTGCATAAATCTCCCCTTTTTTGCATAAAAACGTTTCTATGCGTGGGACAAGGTATTGGACTGCACATTCATTCAATGAAGAAAGAACACAGATCCACAATAAACAGAATATTCATACACAAAAACCTAAACCGAGGTCTGCGCTTACGCACCCGCATTCCTTGCTACAAAGCCACAACAAGCCCCCTCGAAACCAGGAGGACAAGCCGGAAAAGCAAAAGCGCCAGACAGGATACCGCCTTTTCACCGAGAAAGCGCTTCCTGATTTTGTCTGCGAAAATATCACGAATAAACAAGAAAAGTGGTTGTATTTTTATTAACTCATTTGTATAATTACTCACATGAGTGATACTTCGAAACGGGGAGAGAGAATAATGGCAAAAGATAAAATTGTGTTGGCCTATTCTGGCGGTTTAGATACATCAGTAGCGATCAAATGGCTGCAAGACACTTACAATTTCGACGTAATCGCGGTTGCGCTGGATGTAGGCGAAGGAAAAGACCTGGATTTCGTCCAGAAAAAAGCGCTGCAAGTAGGCGCGCTCAAATCGATCGTCGTCGATGCGAAGGAAGCTTTTGCAGAAGAATTCGTTCTGCCGGCCCTGAAAGCAAACGCGATGTACGAAGGCAAGTACCCGCTCGTATCCGCTTTGTCGCGTTACCTGATTTCCCGCGTGCTGGTTGAGATCGCGGAAAAAGAAGGCGCGGTTGCGGTAGCGCACGGCTGCACGGGCAAAGGAAACGACCAGGTGCGCTTCGACGTATCCTTCACAGCGCTCAATCCGAACCTGAAAATCGTGGCGCCCGTTCGCGAATGGGGCTGGACTCGCGACGAAGAGATCGAATACGCGAAAAAGAACAATATTCCGATCCCGATCAACCTGGACAATCCATACAGCATTGACCAAAACCTGTGGGGCAGAAGCTGCGAGTGCGGCGTTCTGGAAGATCCGTGGGCAGCGCCGCCAGAAGGCGCGTACGATCTGACGAAGTCGATTGCAGATGCTCCAGATGAAGCAGAGGAAATCGAAATCACGTTTGTCCAAGGCAAGCCGACTGCGCTGAACGGCGAAGAGCTGCCATTGTCCGAGCTGATTCTGAAGCTGAACAAAATCGCTGGAAACCACGGCGTTGGCCGCATCGACCATGTGGAAAACCGCCTGGTGGGAATCAAATCCCGTGAAGTGTATGAAACACCTGCTGCCACTACACTGATCCTGGCACATCGCGAGCTGGAATTTTTGACGCAGCCTCGTGAAGTAGCGCAGTTCAAACCGATTATCGAGCAAAAAATGGCGCAAGTTATCTACGAAGGTCTGTGGTACTCGCCAATTCGCAACGCGATTCAGGCGTTCATCGAAGAGACGCAAAAACACGTAACGGGCGTCGTGCGCGTGAAGCTGCACAAAGGCCATGCCATCGTCGTAGGCCGCAAGTCTGCTTCTTCGCTCTACAGCCATGAGCTGGCAACCTACAACGCTGGCGACCAGTTCGACCATAAAGCGGCGCTCGGCTTCATCAAGCTGTGGGGCTTGCCAACCAAAGTGTACGCAGAAGTAAACGAAGGCGTACTGCATGAAAACAAAAACACTGCAATCAAGATTTTGGATGAAAAGGATGCGATCACGCAATGAAACTGTGGGGAGGACGCTTCACGAAGCCGACGAATCAGCTCGTAGAAGAATATACAGCTTCTATCTCTTTTGACCAGAAGATGTGGCGGCAGGACATCGTCGGCAGCCTGGCTCATGTTGCCATGCTGGGCAAGTGCGGCATCCTGCCGATGGAGGAAGTACGTCAGATTATCGCCGGCTTGAAAAAAGTCAAAGACAAAATCGAGCGCGGGCAAGCGGAATTTTTGGTTGCGCACGAAGATGTCCATATGAATATCGAAAAAATGCTGATTGAGGAAATCGGTCCGGTGGGGGGCAAGCTTCACACTGGACGGAGCCGCAACGACCAGGTCGCACTCGATATGCACCTGTACCTGAGAGAAAAGCTGATGGAGATCATCCAGCTGGCCATGTATTTGCAGGAAGCATTGCTGGAGCAGGCCGGACAGCATCTCGATACGGTCATGCCAGGCTATACGCATCTTCAGCGTGCGCAGCCGGTTTTGTTCGGCTACCACCTGATGGCGTATGTCTCCATGCTGCAGCGCGATATTGAACGGATGACGGAAACATGGAAACGGGTGAATGTGCTGCCGCTTGGCGCTGGCGCTCTGGCAGGCACGACCTTCCCGATTGACCGGACGTTTGTCGCGGACATGCTGCAGTTCGACGGCATTTACCAAAACAGCATGGACGCGGTGAGCGATCGCGATTTCATCGTGGAGTTTTTGGCGGATGCTTCCTTGCTGATGACCCATCTGTCCCGTCTGTGTGAGGAACTGGTTATCTGGAGCAGCCAGGAGTTTTCTTTCGTGGAGCTGGACGATGCGTTCTGCACAGGCTCCAGCATCATGCCGCAAAAGAAAAATCCGGACGTAGCCGAGCTGGTACGCGGAAAAACAGGACGTGTCTACGGCAACCTGTTTGGTCTGTTGACTGTGCTCAAAGGCTTGCCGCTCGCCTACAATAAGGACATGCAGGAAGACAAGGAAGGCATGTTCGATACGGTGGCGACCATCCACGGCGCTCTCGCTTTGCTGACGCCGATGATTAAGACGATGCAGGTGCGGACAGAGCGCATGCGTCAGGCTGTCACCAACGACTTTTCCAACGCGACCGATCTGGCGGATTACCTGGTACGCAAAAACATGCCGTTTCGCCAGGCTCACGAGGTCGTGGGCAGAACAGTTCTGTACTGCATTGAACAGCAAAAATATTTGCTGGATTTGACGCTGGAAGAGTTCCAGAGCTTTTCGGGCGTCATCGGGGCAGATGTGTACGACGCGCTGGCGGTCGAAACCGTCGTGAACGCCCGCAACGTGCTGGGCGGAACCGCGCGCAATCAGGTAGAAGCGCAGATTGCCTGGTATCAGGAAAAATGGAAAGAGACACATGCCTGGGTCGATAAAAACAGTCAAAAAGTGATGATTGAATCGCTGATTGACGTAGGATCACCAGCGTAACGAGTAAACGAAACAACGCCGCATCTCTCGTGTGAAGAGTGCGGCGTTGTTTTCCTTTTTACAATGACATGCGCAAAATTTCGCGGACGTCTTGACTGGTCAAGGATTTGAACTGGCCAATCGGACCAAACGGCGTCGCTTTTTCCGCCATTTCTTCCAAATGCTCGTCCGTAATTTGGTAGTCTGCCAAACGAGTCGGTGCACCGATGCGGGCGAAGAACGCTTCTGTTGCGGCAATGCCTTCCAGCGCCACTTCCTCGTCTGTTTTGCCAGCGGGATCGACATTCCACACCTCCACGGCGAAGCGGACGAAGCGAGCTACGTTTTCGCGATAGACATAGCGCATCCATTTCGGGAAGATGATCGCCAGACCGCCGCCGTGCGGAATGTCGTAAATGGCGCTTACGGCGTGCTCGATGGAGTGGGTAGCCCAGTCGGTTGTCACGCCGACAGGCAGTGTGCCGTTGAGTGCCATCGTTCCGCAGTACAGGATGTTGGCGCGGGCATCGTAGTCGTGCGGATTTTCCAGGACGCGTTCAGCGTTTTCAATGACGGTCTTCATGATCGACTCGGCGAAGCGCGTCTGGAGCGGAATCTCGGTCGTATGTGTGAAATACTGTTCAAATACGTGCGACAAAATATCGCTGATGCCATAGATGGTCTGATCGCGCGGCACAGTGAACGTATTCTCCGGATCGAGGATGGAAAAGGTCGGGAAGGTCGTGCCAGCCCCGTGCTTTTCTTTTGTTTCCCAGTTGGTAATAACGCTGCCTCTGTTCATTTCTGAGCCGGTTGCGGCAAGCGTCAGGACGGTGCCAAGCGGCAAGGCTTTTTCGGCTGTTGCCTTGCGCGAGTAAAAATCCCACACATCGCCTTCGTAGGGGACGCCGACCGCGATTGCCTTGGCCGCGTCAATCACGCTACCGCCGCCCACGGCGAGAATCCAGTCGACCCCTTCTGTCCGGCACAGGTCAATTCCTTTTTTCACTGTGCTGAGCCGAGGGTTAGGCTCGACGCCAGGCAGTTCCACTACGCGGCAGGCGGCAGCTTGCAGATGCGCGATGACTTTGTCGTAAAGACCGGAGCGCTTGATGCTGCCGCCGCCATATACGAGCAAAACCTTGCTGCCGAGTTGCTTGGCTTTTTCCTCCAGCTGGACCAACTGTCCGCGGCCAAAAATGAGTTGTGTCGGGTTATAGTAAACGAAATTTTCCATATTGCCAGTTCCTCCCATCAATCTTGCATACATTTATTGTAACTGACTGCTCTGGCCTGTACCAGCAAGCGATGTGCTGCCGCGACTTTTTGCACATTTCATGTCGGATGGCAGGGAAACGAGGCGGTTTCGACAAGAAATGAGAGATTTAGTGGATACCATCCGCGAAACAGGGTGGTATAATAAGTAAGATGGGTAACTCGGCCGTTTTTCAACAAGGTATGGCAACGGTTGCCCGAGGGAAAGAGGGGTTTTGTCGATTTTGCCTGAAAAAGCAGCATTTTCGGCGGAAAAACAAAAAATCAGGATCAAGAGAATAGAGAAGGATCTGACTATGTAGGATGTGATTTGCTTGATCGAGATGTTTGATGTTTGGAAAACGTACCCGAATGGCACGAATGCATTGAAGGGTATCAATATTCGGATTGAAAAAGGCGAATTCGTGTATGTGGTGGGACCGAGCGGAGCGGGAAAATCGACGTTCATCAAGCTGATGTACCGCGAAGAGAAGCCGACCAAGGGCCAGATTTTTCTCGGCGGCTTCAATGTCAGCCGGATCAAGGAGCGGCAAATTCCGCTCGTTCGCCGCAGTATCGGGGTTGTCTTCCAGGATTTCAAACTGTTGCCGACACTTACGGTATTCGAAAATGTCGCATTTGCGATGGAAGTGATTGAGAGCAGTCCAAAGCAGATCAAACCGCGTGTCATGGACATGCTCGGATTGGTCAAATTGAAGCACAAGGCGAAAATGCTGCCAAGCGAGCTGTCTGGCGGCGAGCAGCAACGGGTGGCTCTCGCGCGGGCTTTGGTGAACAACCCAGGCATCATTATCGCCGACGAGCCGACGGGAAACCTCGATCCGGAGACGTCGTGGGAGATTATGAAGCTGTTTGAGGAAATCAACCAGCGCGGAACGACGGTCGTCATGGCGACGCACAACAGGGAGATTGTCAACACGATGAGAAAGCGGGTCATTGCCATTGAGGCAGGACAGATCGCCCGTGATGAGCAGAGAGGGGATTACGGTTATGAAGATTAGAACGCTGGGACGCCATGTCCGTGAAGGGGTCAAAAACCTCGGCCGGAACGGCTGGATGTCGTTCGCGTCAATCAGTGCCGTTACGATCACCCTTCTCATTTTGGGTGTTTTCCTTATTTTAGCAATGAATGTCAACTACTTTGCAAAATCGGTCGAAAAACAAGTGGAAATTCGCGTCTTCATGGCCGATCTTACCCCCAAGGAAGACCTGGACAAATTTGAACAAAGCGTGCGCAGCATGCCGGCTGTGGAGTCCGTCGAGTTCATCTCCAAGGACGAAGGCTTGAAGCGGTTCAAGGAGAGTATGGGCGACAAGGCATACCTGTTTGATGGCCTGGAAAACGGAAATCCGCTCCCGGATTCGTTTGTGGTCAAGACGAAGCAGCCGCAGGATACGCCGGTTGTCGCCAGTCAAATCAAGCAGATGAAATCGGTCAGAAGCTTGAATTACGGCGAGGGGACGGTTGAAAAGCTGTTCGCTGCCACTGACACCTTGAGAAACGTCGGAATTGCCTTCATCATCGGTCTGGGCTTTACCGCCATGTTCTTGATTGCCAACACAATCAAACTGACGATTGTTGCGAGACGCCGAGAGATCGAGATCATGAAGCTGGTTGGCGCCACCAACTGGTTTATCCGCTGGCCTTTTTTTGTGGAAGGACTGCTGATGGGAGTGTGCGGGGCATTGATCCCGATTATCATGCTGACAATCGGCTATTACTACTTGCTGGACGCGATCAATGCCAGCTTCGAAGCCTCCCAACTGTTCAAACTGTTGCCACTGTTCCCATTGGTGTATCAGGTAGCCCTCGCTTTGCTGGCGATTGGCGCGTTTATCGGAATCTGGGGAAGCTTGGTGTCCGTGCGCCGCTTCTTGCGAATTTAACATTGGAAAACGTGGGAGGAGTATCATGAGAAAGAGAATCCTATACACACTCTTAATCACCGGCCTTTTGGCTGGTTCTGCGATCCCGACTAACGTGAGCTGGGCAGCCAGCAAGGCATCTTTGGACAAGATCAACCGCGAGTTGAAGGAAATCCAGCAAAAGAAAAAACAACAGCAGCAGCAAATGAAGCAGACCGAACAGCAAATCAGTCTCGTGCAAAAGGAGCAGCAGGACTTGCAGACACAGCTGATGACGATCGACCTGCGCCGCAACGAGACGCAAAACAAGCTGGACAAGCTCGAAAAGCAAATGAATGAAACAAAGGAAAAAGCTGCCGAGGCCCAAGATCAGCTGGACGAGGCGAAGGAACGGGTAGCGAAGCGGGAAACGCTCTTGAAAACCCGGGTAAAATCCATGTATGAACGCGGAAATGTCTCGTACCTGGACGTGCTGCTCGGGTCAACCGACTTTGGCGATTTTCTGACCCGCATGGAAGGGTTGCAGTTGATTCTTGAGCAGGATACGCGTATCCTAGAAGACAATATTCGCGACAAAGAAACGATTGAGACGAAGAAAAAAGAAATCGAGCATCAACTGACCGTGTACGCGGGAATGCTCGACGAGGCGGAAGCGCTCAAGGCTGAGCTGGACAAGCAGTACAAGCAAAGTCTTGTGGTCAAGGCCGAGCTGAAAAAGAAAGAGGCTGCGCTGGAAGAAGACCTGGAGCAGTACGGACAGCAACTGATTGAGCTTACACGCCAGGAATCCGCGAAGTATGCGGAGCGTGTGCGGGCGATGAGCGCGTCCAGTACAGGGTACAAGGGCGGCAAGCTCGGTTTGCCGATTGCAGATGGACTATTTCGCTTCAGTTCAGGCTTCGGGATGCGGAAAGACCCGTTTACAGGCCGTTCAGCTGGGCATAATGGTGTAGATATGGCAGCATCAAAAGGAACGCCGATTTTGGCTGCGGCTGACGGGGTCGTCATTTTTGCAGGGTATTCCAATGGCTTCGGGAATACGGTAATGATTAAACACAGTGCGGAGATCACCACGCTTTACGGACACATTCGCGAGGGTGGCATCAAGGTTTCTGTGGGACAATCCGTATCGAGAGGCCAAAAAATCGCCGAAGTAGGCTCTACTGGCCGCTCTACCGGAAACCACCTTCACTTTACCGTCTACAAAAACGACGTTGCCGTCAATCCTATGCCGTACCTGAAATAGTCCAGCAGCGGGCAGCCAGACAAATATTGCTAACGGCAGATGCATACACTAGCAGCATATCTTTTTGCCGGGAGCACAAAGGATGGTGACGTGAGTAGTGAGATGGAAAGGACGTACCGTATTGGCGCTTGTGCTCATCTCGATGGTGGCCAGCAGCTTTTTGACCATCGCGTTGATGAAGACATCAGCCAGCGCGAACACAACCCAGACTGGGGCATTGACTGCTTCCACTCGTGCGATGTTTTCGGGAGGCTCGGAATATCCCCAGGAGTTCAAAAAGCTGTATGAAGCTTTTACGGCGATCAAAAAAGACTACATTCAAACAGTTACCAATGAACAGCTGGTAGAAGGCGCAATCAGCGGCATGGTCGGCGCTTTGGAAGATCCGTACAGCGATTACATGGACCCGAAATCAGCCGAAGAATTTACTTCGACGCTGCATTCTACTTTCCAGGGGATCGGCACAGAAGTCACCATGCAAAACGGACGGGTCACAGTCGTTTCGCCATTCAAAGGCTCTCCTGCCGAGCGTGCGGGCCTCAGACCGAACGACCAGATTTTGAGCGTCAACGGAGAGTCGCTGGAGGGTCTGGACTTGCACGAGGCCGTGACCAAAATTCGCGGCCCCAAAGGAACGAAAGCCGTTCTGAAGGTCGTGCGTGCAGGCGTGGCAGAACCGCTCACCATCGTGTGCATTCGTGACGATATTCCAATCGAAACGGTTAACAGCCAAATTATCGAGAAAAACGGCGTAAAGGTCGGGGTGATCGGCATTACCCAGTTCTCGACCGAAACAGCCAAGCACTTCAAGGAGCAGCTTGCTGCCCTGGAGAAAAAGGGGATCGGTGGGCTCGTCATCGACGTGCGTGGCAACCCGGGCGGCTATTTGCTCGCCGTCAAGGAAATCGGCGAGGTGCTCGTGCCGAAAAAAGGCGTCATCGTTGCCATTGAGTACGGTGCGGGCGGGCAGCAAAAAGAAGAGTACCGCTCGACAGCGGATGCTGCCAAACCGTATCCGATCTCTGTCCTGATTAACGGCGGCAGTGCCAGCGCCTCGGAAATTTTGGCGGGGGCATTGCGCGACAGCGGCAACTACAAGCTGGTCGGTGAAAAGAGCTTCGGCAAAGGCACTGTCCAAAGCACGATGGAAATGACGGACAAGAGCCAATTGAAGCTGACGATTGCCAAATGGCTTACGCCGAGCGGCGAATGGATTCACCAAAAAGGAATCGAGCCGGACTTCAAGGTGGCGCAGCCTGATTATTTCAATGCCACACAGTTGCCAGCCGACAAGGAGCTGGCCCGTGACATGGCAGGCGCTGATGTGAAGAATCTGCAACTGATCCTGACCGGACTGAAATTGTCTCCAGGCCGCGATGACGGCTACTTTGACGAAAAGACCGAACAGGCGGTCAAGCAGTTCCAGACGGCGAAAAAGCTGCCTGTCACCGGAAAAGTGGACGCGGCGACACGCAGTCAGCTCGAAGAAAGCCTGCGCGAGACCATGCGCAAGCCGGAGAATGACCTGCAATTGCAGAAGGCTCTGGATGTCGTGACTGGCAAACAGGGAAAATAATCAAGGATTAGGAAGCAGGGAATTCCCTCTATTCCGTAGAAATCATAACCACGGCAAATCACATGTCGTGGTTTTCTTTTTTTCATTTGAGGTGAGGCAATTGGCGATTCAGGCAGATATGCTTTCTATTGCATATGGCTTTGCCGCATTTTTTCTCAATCCCGTTTTTTACCTTTTTCTCGGGTTCATTTACTTGCACTATCGCAGACAAATGAAGCTGGAAAGACAGCTATTTGCCGCCCGCATGCAGTCTCCGCTCCTGTCGACATTCCGGGCAGTAGGAATGGGCGTAACAGGAGGTTTGTGCATCTCGCTTCTCGCTGCGGGACTGGGAGTTGTCGTGCAGGCACAAGATTTATGGATATTATGGGCATTGGCTCTTCTTTTGGCGCTGATTCGCTTGCGTTTTCTTTGCTTTGCCTATGCGGCAGGTCTTTTATCCATTTTGCACGCGATTGCTCAAGCATTCCCAGGGGTGCGGGACGTTTCGGTACTCGGCAGCGTGTGGGAAATGCTGCTGCAGGCGAAGCCGATCCCGCTACTTGCTCTGGTGGCGATCATGCATCTGATCGAAGCGATGCTCGTCTGCTGGAACGGGGGCAAGGACGCATCTCCGCTGTTTGTCGAAGGACAACGCGGGCGGATTGTCGGAGCGTACCTGCTGCATTCGTTTTGGCTGACTCCGCTTGCCTTGTTCGTCCAGGTGGAGCCGGGGACAATTAGTGGTGCCCTTTATCCGGGCTGGCCGTTTTTTTCGGGCGAGCTGGCTTCCTACGGACTGATGCTGTTGCCAACCGTTACGGGTTTTTCGGATATGACCCAGACGATGACCCCGATGAAAAAGGCCAGACAAATTTCCAAAAATCTCACCTGGTACGCAGTCGGGCTATTGGCGTTATGCGCCCTGTCCGTCTTGTTTGCGCCGCTTGTTTTGCTCGCCGCCCTGTTTGCGTTGTTCGGGCACGAAGCGTTGTTTTTCTGGAGCCAGTGGAAAGAAAGGCAGCGTTCTCCTTATTTCATCCAGTCTTCTCGCGGCGTCAAGGTCATGGGGGTCATCCCGGGTACGCGGGCTGAAGAGATCGGGATTACGACAGGAGAAATCATCGTGAAGGTAAACGGCATTCCGGTGCGGGACAAGGAAGAGCTGTATCCGGCGTTGCAGGCGAATCCGGCTTTTTGCAAGATGGAAGTTCTCACCCGCGAAGGCGAGCTGAAGTTTGTGCAGTGTGCTGTCTACGCGGGGAACCACCATCAGCTGGGGATCATCGTGGTGCCGGATGCAACGACGCGCGTATTTGTCGATTTGAAACGATCCAGTGTCGTCGAGCTTATCAAGCAGAAGCTGGAAAAACTGAATGTAGGCGCGTGATGGCCAGAGGGGAGAAGGTATGCGACAGTCAAACCCGTTCGCACTGTTTTTGCGGGGGTGAGGCGAAGGTTGACACGACGGTGTATGTCGATGCGCTCACGGGGCAAACCATCATAAAAGAATAAGGCCGGGCAAAAGAAGAAGCCGCACGCTCCTGATGGGGAGCAAGTGCGGCTTTTGCATATGTGGCAGACTAGGCGCTCGCTTCAAATCCGGTGATTTGCTGCAGCGCAATTTTTTTGTCATCGGTCAAGACGAACTCTACGACTCCGTTTTTCACGCTGACAGCTTTAATGATGCCGTTCAGACTGTTGTCCGTGGTCGAGCCGTCCGGATTGGTTTGCTTTTCGGTATATGTGATGCTGTAGCCGATCATTTGCGCGTACTGCAGCGAGTTGCTCATGGTGTTGCTGTCCGGCTTGACGCTCATGCCCACGACCTGATCGAGCTTGACGGTCGTGCCGTTATCCAAAGTAAACTGCGTCGTACCGTCTTTCATGGTGAAGCCAGTGATGACTGCATTCGCGATTTCGTCTACTTTTTCAATGTCGTCAGTAGTCGCCGGGTTGCCGTCCTTGTCTACTTCCTTGGTCGTTTTGTACGAGATTTCCTTGCCAATCATGTTCATGAACTTCACGCTGCTATCGAGCGCATTTCCTGTCATGCCCTGAGACTCCAGACCTTTGATGTCCGCCAGTGGAATCGGAGTAGGCTCTCCGGCGATGCGGAAGTAAATCTTGCCGCTGTCCATGTAAACGGCTTCGAGTACGCCTTCTTTCGTCTCTGTTTCGGTTTCACCTGTCATCTCGTCTTTGGTTGTCAGGTAGTAGGTTGCGGTGCGGCCGATCAGCGACTCATACTTTTCCAGCGTCAGCATGCTGTTGTTGGATTGCTCCATCAGCGTCGCCATTTTGGTGATCTTTTCCACCATTGTCATCATGCTCGTTTGCTGGATGAACTGGGAGTTGTCCATCGGGGACATCGGGTCTTGATGCTTCAACTGCTCCAGCAAAAGCTTCATGAAGGCGTTGTTGTCAAGCTCTGTAGTAAACTCCTTTTTGCCTTTATAGCTCATGTGTGGCTGAATATACGGGTTATTTTTAACGGTAGTTCCGATATCTGACATGTCGATCCTCCCTGAAGGTGGCGAGTCTAACCGTACGTGCTTGTACACTACTACTTATTATCGGTATAATGTGTCGAAGGATGAAGACAAACATTTGTTCGAATTTCGGCTTATCATCGCCCGAATTGTGTTATAATGGAAATAGAAACAGTTATGCAACGAGGAGATGAGCGAGGGAATGGACCGTTTTGAATTGGTTTCGGAGTATCAACCGTCCGGTGACCAGCCGACCGCGATCGCCGAACTGGTGGCAGGAATCCGGGCAGGCAAGCGGCACCAAACGTTGCTCGGGGCTACTGGTACGGGAAAAACCTATACGGCTGCCCAGGTGATCGCCCAGGTGAACAAGCCGACACTGGTGATGGCGCACAACAAGACACTGGCTGCCCAGCTATGCGCAGAGTTCAAGGAGTTTTTCCCGAATAACGCGGTGGAATACTTCGTCAGCTATTACGACTACTATCAGCCGGAAGCGTACATTCCCCAATCGGATACGTTTATTGAAAAAGACTCCAGCATCAACGACGAGATCGACAAGCTGCGCCACTCGGCGACCAGTGCCTTGTTTGAGCGGCGCGACGTCATTATTGTGGCATCGGTATCGTGCATCTACGGTTTGGGTTCGCCGGAGGAGTACAAGGAGCTGCTGCTGTCGCTGCGTGTCGGCATGGAAAAAAGCCGGGACGAGGTATTGCATCGGCTGGTCGACATCCAGTACACGCGCAACGACATCAACTTCACGCGGGGGACCTTCCGGGTGCGCGGAGACGTCCTGGAGATTTTTCCGGCGTCAGAGAGCGAGCAGGCGATTCGCGTGGAGTTTTTCGGAGACGAAATTGAGCGGATCACCGCCATTGATGTGCTGACCGGAGAGATTTTGGGCCAGCGCGAGCACGTAGCCATTTTCCCGGCGTCCCACTATGTTACCCGCGACGAAAAAATGAAGCTGGCTGTCCAAAGCATCGAAGCAGAGCTGGAAGAGCGGCTGGCAGAGCTGCGCGCGGCCGGAAAGCTGCTGGAAGCGCAGCGGCTGGAGCAGCGGACGCGCTATGACATCGAGATGATGCTGGAGATGGGCTTCTGCTCCGGGATTGAAAACTACTCGCGCCACCTGACCGGACTTCCGGCGGGACACGCGCCGTACACGCTGCTTGATTACTTTCCGGACGACTACCTGCTTCTGATTGACGAGTCGCACATGACTTTGCCGCAGGTGCGGGGGATGTACAACGGCGACCAGGCGCGCAAGAACGTGTTGGTCGAGCATGGGTTCCGCCTGCCGTCCGCGAAGGATAACCGACCGCTGCGCTTCGACGAGTTTGAGCAAAAAGTCAACCAGGCGATCTACATCTCGGCAACGCCCGGTCCGTATGAACTGGAGCACTGCCCGGTGCTGGTGCAGCAGGTCATTCGCCCGACAGGACTGGTTGACCCGACGATTTCGGTGCGCCCGATCAAAGGGCAAATCGACGATCTGATCGGGGAAATCCAGGCTACGATTGCCAAAAACGAGCGCGTCCTCGTCACGACACTGACGAAAAAAATGGCGGAGGACCTGACGGACTACCTGAAGGAGATCGGGATCAAGGTCCGCTATTTGCACTCTGACATCAAGACGATCGAGCGGATGCAGATTTTGCGATCCTTGCGGTTAGGTGAATTTGACGTGCTGATCGGGATCAACCTGCTGCGGGAAGGTTTGGACTTGCCCGAGGTTTCCCTTGTCGCGATTTTGGACGCCGACAAGGAAGGTTTCCTGCGCAACGAGCGCTCCCTGATCCAGACGATCGGGCGGGCAGCCCGGAACGCAGAGGGGCGCGTGATTATGTACGCGGACAAGATGACGGACTCGATGAACGCGGCCATTCGCGAGACGGAGCGTCGCCGTGCCATCCAGATTGCCTACAACGAGAAGCACGGCATCACTCCGCAGACGGTGAAAAAAGCTGTGCGCGAAGTGATCGAGGCGACAAAGGTGGCAGAGGAAAAAGCGGACTATTTGCCACACGCCGATTTCAAGAAGATGCCGAAGAAGGAACGACTGGCTGTCATCGAACGCATGGAAGAAGAAATGAAGGAAGCGGCGCGCAACCTCATGTTCGAGCGAGCGGCCGAGCTGCGTGATTTGATTCTGGAGCTGAAGGCGGAACTCTAAGGAGAGGTATTTTCATGCCATTGGAACATATTGTCGTCAAGGGCGCGCGTGCCCACAATCTGAAAAACATTGATGTAGTGATCCCGCGGGACAAATTCGTCGTGTTGACGGGTTTGTCCGGCTCGGGAAAATCTTCCCTTGCTTTTGACACGATTTACGCAGAGGGACAACGGCGTTACGTGGAGTCGCTCTCTGCCTATGCCCGCCAGTTTCTCGGGCAGATGGACAAGCCGGATGTGGATTCGATTGAAGGGCTTTCCCCCGCTATTTCCATCGACCAGAAAACGACGAGCCGCAATCCGCGCTCCACTGTCGGTACAGTGACGGAAATCTACGACTATATGCGTCTTTTGTATGCGCGTGTGGGCAGAGCGATCTGTCCCAATCACGGCATCGAGATTCAATCCCAGACGATTGAGCAAATGGTCGATCGCCTGATGGAGTACCCGGAGCGCACGAGAATGCAAATCCTCGCGCCAATGGTACAGGGACGCAAGGGCGAGCACGTCAAACTGCTGGAGGACATTCGCAAGCAGGGCTTCGTGCGCGTACGTGTGAACGGAGAAATTACCGATTTGTCCGAGGACATCAAGCTGGAAAAAAACAAAAAGCACAACATCGAAGTCGTGGTGGACCGCGTTGTCGTGAAGCCGGATGTGCAGTCGCGTCTTGCGGACTCTTTGGAGACGGCGTTGCGGCTTGCGGACGGCAAGGTGATTGTCGACGTGCTGGAGCAGGAGGAGCTGTTGTTCAGCGAGAAGCACGCCTGCCCGGTTTGCGGATTTTCCATCGGCGAGCTGGAGCCGCGGATTTTCTCTTTCAACAGTCCGTTTGGCGCGTGCTCGGAGTGTGACGGTTTGGGCGTAAAGCTGGAGGTAGACCCGGACATGGTCGTTCCGGATGCGACCAAGACGTTGCAAGACGGCGCGATTAGCGCCTGGGAGCCAAAGTCGTCGACCTACTATCAGCAGCTGCTGGAATCGGCTTGCCGCCATTTTCATATTCGCATGGACATCCCGTTTGAGGAGTTGTCCCCTGAGCAGGTACACATTTTGATGTACGGCAGCGAAGGGGAGAAGATCAAGTTCCGCTATGAAAACGAGTTCGGGCAAGTGCGGGAAGCGGTTGTACCGTTTGAAGGCGTCATTCCCAACCTGCAGCGTCGCCATCTGGAAACCAGTTCGGACTATATCCGCGAGCAAATCGAAGGCTTCATGAGCCAGAAACCTTGCCACGTCTGCAAAGGACATCGTTTGCGCCAGGAGAGTCTGGCCGTAAAGGTCGGAGGGCGCAGCATTTCCGAACTGACGGAACTGTCGATTCTCGATGCACACCAGTTCATTGATGGACTGGAGTTGACCGAACGGGAAGCGAAAATTGCCAACCTGATCGTGAAGGAAATCAAGGCACGACTCAACTTTTTGATCGACGTCGGACTGGATTACCTGACACTGAGCCGGGCCGCAGGTACACTTTCCGGGGGAGAGGCGCAGCGGATACGGCTGGCTACCCAGATCGGCTCCAGCCTGATGGGGGTCCTGTACATCCTCGATGAGCCGAGCATCGGGCTGCACCAGCGGGATAACGCCCGCCTGATTAAAACCCTGGAGCATATGACCAGGCTGGGGAACACCCTGATCGTGGTCGAGCATGACGAAGATACGATGTTGGCTTGTGACTACATTATCGACATCGGTCCCGGCGCGGGTATTCACGGCGGTCAGGTAGTGGCTGCGGGCACGCCGGAAGAAGTGATGAAGGATGAAAATTCGCTCACAGGTGCCTATCTCAGCGGGCGCAAATTCATTCCGGTTCCGTTGGAGCGCAGAAAGCCTACCGACAAGTGGATAAAGATTGAGGGTGCGAAGGAAAACAACCTGAAAAATGTCACGGCGAAAATTCCGTTAGGATTGTTCGTCGCGGTGACAGGCGTATCGGGTTCCGGGAAAAGTACGCTCATCAACGAAATTTTGCAAAAAGCCCTGTCGCGCGACCTGAACGGCGCCAAAGTAAAGCCGGGCGAACACCGCCGCATCGTGGGGCTGGAGCACCTGGACAAAGTGATTGACATCGACCAGTCTCCCATTGGCCGCACGCCGCGCTCCAATCCGGCGACGTATACAGGCGTCTTTGACGACATTCGCGATCTGTTTGCCTCGACGAACGAAGCGAAGGTGCGCGGCTACAAAAAAGGCCGTTTCAGCTTCAACGTCAAGGGCGGCCGCTGCGAGGCGTGCAGCGGTGATGGAATTATCAAGATCGAGATGCACTTTTTGCCGGACGTATACGTGCCTTGCGAGGTGTGCCACGGCAAGCGCTACAACCGCGAGACGCTCGATGTAAAATACAAGGGCAAGAGCATCGCGGACGTGCTGGAAATGACGATTGAGGATGCAGTGGAGTTTTTCCGCAATCTGCCGAAGATCGAGCGCAAGCTGCAAACGATTGTGGACGTCGGCCTTGGCTACATGAAGCTGGGGCAGCCGGCAACGACACTCTCCGGCGGGGAAGCGCAGCGCGTCAAGCTGGCCTCCGAGCTGTATCGTCGCAGCACAGGCCGCACGCTGTACATTCTGGACGAGCCGACTACAGGCTTGCATACCGATGATATTGACCGTCTGTTGAAAGTGTTGCAGCGCTTGGTGGAAAATGGCGACACTGTCCTTGTGATCGAGCACAACCTGGATGTCATCAAAACAGTGGATTACATCGTGGATCTGGGACCGGAAGGCGGTACGCGCGGCGGGCAGATTGTCGGAACAGGTACGCCGGAAGAAGTGGCGCAATTGGAAGGCTCGTACACAGGAACTTACCTGAAGCCGATTTTGGAACGGGATAAAGCGAGAACCATTGCCAAGCTGGAGCAGCTGGTATCGAAGTAAGCAAGGATAGCCTCCCTGGGTAGGTCAGGGGGGCGTCTTTTTCTGTCCAAAAAACGTAGCAAGAGACGGGGGAGAAGAAATGGATTACGCGGCAAAAGCGATTGCGGCCCTGCCAGCCGATCTGGTGGAGGAAGCGAGAAAATGCTTTGACGGTCAGGACCCGGCACACGACTGGCAGCATAACTTGCGTGTGCTGGCCATGTGCGAACGGATCGGCGAAGAGGAAGGGGCGGACATGCTGGTGTTGCGCCTGGCTGCCTTGCTGCACGATGTCGGGAGAGCGGAGGAGCGTCGTACCGGTGAGTGTCACGCTGAGATCAGCGCAAGAGTGGCCGAAAAATGGCTACGCGAGCGGGGGCACGGAGAGAATGTGATCGCGCGAGTGCAGTCAGCGATTCTTGCCCATCGCTTTCGCAAGGAGCGCCCGCCTGTAAGCTTGGAAGAACAAATTTTGTTCGATGCGGATAAGCTCGATTCGATTGGCGCTATTGGAGTTGCCCGAGTTTTTGCTTATACTGGGGTTATTGGAGGTCCTATCCAATCCGACGACCCACAGCAGCATACCCCGGCAAAGGAATACGCCTGGAAGCTCACGCGCATCAAGGACAGGCTGTTCACCAAAACGGCCCGGGAGATTGCCCAGGAGCGGCACGCGTTCATGGCCCGCTTTTTTGAACAGTGGGAGTTGGAAGTGAAAGGGCTCCAGTAGACGCTGGGGACACTGGCGGAAGGAGGAATGGGAATGATCCGCTGGATAATCAAAATGCTCCTGAACGGAGCCGCCCTGCTTTTGATTAGCAAATGGTTTGCGTCCATTTACGTTGCAAATTTTACCGTTGCTTTGTGGGCCATTCTGATTTTGGGTGTCGTGAACACATTGATTCGCCCGGTGCTGATGTTTTTTACTTTTCCACTGACGATCTTGACGATGGGGCTTTTCTGGTTTGTCATCAACGCTGTGACATTTGCCCTGACAGCTTATTTCATTGACGGATTCGAAGTGGGACCGTGGCCGGACAATATCGGCATCGTCATCGTGGCAGCCGCGCTTATGAGTCTTTTTGGCTGGTTGATTGAGATGGTTGTCGGTATGAAAAAAGAGAGAAGGTAGAAAGCAAAAAAACCCGCGGACTCGTTGGAAGAGTTCGCGGGGTTGTTATTGTGATGGGGTTATGGTTGTTTATTTGTCTTAACATCTTCTCGCATATGAGGTGGAATTGGTTCGTATAAAAATCCACCTTTCATAACACCTGCGACGCTCAGGACTGACAAAGCACCAAAGAAACTGCAAACAGAGGAAAGCACTTTCTTCATGAGTATCATCCTTTCGAAAATGTTTTTTCTAAGAAAGATACAAAGCGAAACGAAACAGGCATGAGAAGAAGAGACTGATAAGTAATTGCTAGTGTATAAGTCATAGACAACTTATAGGAATATCTTACCAAAAAGAGTGAGAGAATGCAACCAACAACTATCAGTAGAATAGCAATTGTTCGATGCTTTTTCCGGATATTTGGGTTGTCTGGCATGTATGTATGTTTAGCTGGAGCATAAGCATAATTGATGAACGTTCCTACCCCTGCAACGAGAAGTATGAGGATCGACATGATGCCAACAGAAGCCAGGGAAACATACTTGATAATAGCGCCGCCAATCAGTAAGAGTAGGAGTGTCGCAACTAGACAGGACCATGGGTTTTTAAAATGCACGCCGCCTGTGAAAAAACGGAGTAGAAAAAAGAAGCAAAGGAGAGGCAAGACTTCTCCTAGTAAGTTGAATATCGCAGAAAAGAGTACGATAACGAAAAGATTGATGACATTGAGCAAAAAGATTTCAATTCCATGCGCCAATTGTCCCACGGTGTACGGTGAACCTTCTGTCTTAATCGCATGGGCAATTTTTCCAGACAATTTTTCTGTCCAGGTCATTTGGTTGCCCCCTTGCTAGCGATTTGCAAAAGAAATGCGAAAACTGGTGATACCGTCAGTGGATTTGACTTGAATGTTACCGTTGTAGCGTTCCGCCACGTTTTTGACGATGGCTAGTCCAAGCCCGCCTTCTCCTTTCTTCTTTGTGGTATAGCCCATATGAAAGATTTCCTGCAGTTGACATTCCGGGATTGTCGGACCGCTATTTTCGATATACAGGAAGTGTTCATCTTCGGTCTGTCCCCATTCCAGACGTATGTAACGGTTTTCCTCCAGTTCGTAGGAGGTTGCGCGTATGGCGTTATCCAGCAAATTACCCAGGATTTTGATTAAATCGTATGTTTTGTAGTGGGAGAACTGGCTGATCTCCTTGATTTCCATCGTAAGCGAGATCCGTTCAGCCAGACAAACTACCATTTTTGATTGCAGTAAGGAAGCGATAGCCGGGTTTTTGATACGCTCCAATACTTGTGAGCTGGAGTCAGCTGATCTTTCAATCAGTACCGTTTCCTTTAATAATTGCTCTACGTATTCTTTGGCATGACTATGTAATTCTTTTTTCAAAAATCCATTGATAGCCGTGTAATGGTTCAAAGAATCGTGTTTGATTGAACGAACAGCAGTAAAGAGGTCCTGAATGCTGTTCATATAAGGGGTACCGGTCTCTTCTTCCACACGGTTGATCGTCAGATTGAGGTAAATCCGGAACAAGATCACGATTGCAATAAACAAAGCCAGGATGGCCAACTGGAAATACAGTTGGAATTGCGGAGTATACAAGGCGAATATGGATGTATTGTTTCCCCGCAGAAAGAATGAAGTATTCATGAATAAAATAAGAAAAAATTCAATGCTGCCTAATAGTATCAGCAGGAATAAATAACGATTTAAGCGGTTGTGCTGAAATAGCTGATGAATGTCGAATTTGGTTTTTCGCAATACGATCGCGATGGTTAGAAATACCCCTATATATAGTAAACGGGCAAGTGTTGCCAGCATTGTAGTAGACAAGATTTCTTCCAGGAATAACTGTTGACTGTTAAAAATAGCGAGAATAATGGATTCGTTAAGAATCATGACGCCGAGAGCGACTGTTCCCATAAAGACCGATTTTAATAGATTGAATCGGTAAATAAGGAGCAAGAGCACAGTTGTACATAAAAACATCAACAGCACTTTCGGTTGATAAAGCACTTCCAACAATGTAAGCAGCTCGCCTGTCAGTGCAAATAGCAAGCTAAACAGAATGGCTTGTTTCTTCTTTTCGAACACCGATATATTGAACAAAGCCAAACTAATCGTCAGTAGCAAGAAGGCTTCGGGTAGGTCTACGAGTAAGAAGCGAAGTATAAAGTCCAAGGTGTTGCCTCCTCTTTTTTTCCGACATTCGGAGTAAAACAGTCTATATTTGCACTTTACCTCAGATTTTGCCTAATACCAACCTCATTTTCTATCTTAAGAAATAACGTGAAAAATGTAAATGATACGACAATTCGCGAGATTAGACAAGTTCCGTGACGAGAGGCAAAGGTTGTCGGGGGCTTGACGGTTTCGATACAATAGAGGCACATAACCGGGGACGGATCATCCCAGATAAAGGGGGAAGCTTTCATGCGCAAGACAAAGGTGAGCCACCTTGCGGAACATTTCAATATGACAGTTTTGAGTGGGGAAGAGGGGCTGGGGCGCGAAATTACCGTAACGGATTTGAGTCGTCCGGGCTTGCAGCTGGCAGGCTACTACTCCTACTACGCGGAGGAACGGATTCAGCTGTTCGGCTTGACGGAGATCAACTTTTTCCAGACATTGAGCCGGGAGGAACGACTGGAGCGCATGAACTTTTTGATGCAGGGGAGGACTCCCTGCTTTTGTGTAACGCGCAACCAGCCTGTCCCGGAGGAGATGATCGAAGCCTCCAACACCTGGGGAGTGCCTGTGCTGCATTCGCCTTTGGCGACGACGACCCTGGTGGGCAAAATGACCAACTTCCTGGAAAACCGTCTGGCGCCTACCACCACCATTCATGGCGTGCTGACCGACATATACGGGGTCGGCGTCCTGATTATGGGATCGAGCGGAATCGGGAAAAGCGAAGCGGCTTTGGAACTGGTCAAACGCGGCCATCGGCTGGTGGCGGATGATGCAGTCGAAATTCGCCAGACGCAGGCCGGGCAGCTAAGCGGCAGCGCACCCGAGCTGATTCAGCATTTGCTGGAGATTCGCGGCGTGGGAATCATCAATGTGATGACCATGTTCGGGGCAGGGGCTGTCCGCAACGTGAAAAATATTGAGATGGTCGTGCAACTGGAGCTGTGGGAACCGCACAAAATGTACGAGCGCCTTGGACTGGACGAAGAGACGTTGAAAATCATGGATACGGACATTCCGATCATTACCGTACCTGTGCGGCCTGGGCGAAATCTGGCTGTCATCATTGAAGTGGCAGCGATGAACTTCCGCTTGAAGCGGATGGGCTACAATGCAGCGATGCACTTCTCGCGCAAGCAGTCGAACGCCATTCTGGAAGATGCCGATTCAGACTTTTAGGACGGAGAGTGGCGCATGAGGAAGACTACACGTTATCCGGTCCAGGGGCCAAACCCGCTTTGGCAAATGTACCGCACAGTAAGCTTTTGGAAAGTCGTGAAAAACTTCGTCGTCATCCAGCTTGCCCGTTACACGCCTTTTCCGTCATGGAAAAACTGGATGTACCGCACCTTTTTGCGGATGGAGGTCGGGCAGGAAACGGCAGTGGCGCTAATGGTCATGATGGACACGATGTTTCCGGAGTTGATAAAAATCGGCAAAAACAGTGTCATTGGCTACAATACGACCATTCTCGCCCACGAGTATCTCGTCGAGGAATACCGGCTGGGAGAAGTGCGCATTGGCGACAGGGTGCTGATTGGGGCCAACTCGACGATTTTGCCGGGAGTGACGATTGGGGACGGGGCGATTGTGGCTGCGGGAACGGTGGTCCACAAGGACGTGGCGCCCGGGTCTTTTGTCGGCGGCAACCCGATGCGCGTGATTCGGGCTGGAGAGTCTGAAGAAAAATAGCCTTGCGTATCGCCTGGCAGGGAAAGAACATGGGCATGGAGAAAAGGAGTCCGTTTTGGCGGGCTCCTTTTTCAATCGCTTCCGCTTCCAGAGCGGGACTTTTGGTGGAAGGCGGTGTACAGGAATATATTCAAGAATCTTCCGACTATTCTTATCTCCGTTGACCGCGGGCTGTCTTCGTGTTAATCTTCAACATAACACTTTAGTTTGCTACCATATTAGCAGAGTAAAGCGAACTAGAACGATGGAGGGAATGACGATGGCGAAGCCGTTGGGATTTGAAAAACCGCTGGGGATGCGGGACATATTACCAGAATCACTGGCGAAGCAACGGCATTTGGAGTGGGCGCTGCGGCATTGTATCGAACGGTGGGGATACGAGGAAATTTCCACGCCGTCGCTGGAGTATTACGATACGGTGGGAATGGCGAGTGCAACGCTGACAGACCGAATGTTTCGCCTGTTGGATAAACAGGGGCATACGGTTGTCCTGCGGCCGGACATGACGACCCCAATCGCTCGCGTTGTTTCTTCTCTATATAAAGATGTGCCGCTGCCGATCCGCCTGTTTTATCAGGCCAACGTGTTTCGCGCCCAGGAGAAGGAAGCGGGCCGGAACGCGGAGTTTTTCCAGACGGGGATCGAACTGATTGGCGATGGCTCTGTGGATGCCGATGCGGAAGCGATCGCGCTCGCTGTTTTTTGTTTGCGGGCGGCCGGTGTGGAGACGTTTCGGATTGCGATCGGGCACGTCGATTTTGTCGACGGACTGCTGGAGGACGTGATCGCCGAAGAGGAGGTTCGCCAGCAATTTCGCCAGTATTTGCACGAGCGTGATTTTGTCGGCTTCCGCCAATTGCTGGAGACGGTTGCGATTGACTCCGAGGGGAAAAAACGGCTGGACGCCCTGCTTCGCTTGCGCGGCGGAAAAAGCAAAATCGCCGAGGCGCGGGAGCTTGCGGGTGACGGAAAAGCAGGGCAGGCGGTTGAGACGATTGCTTCCTTGTGGGAAGCGCTGGAAGCATACGGAGTTACCGAGGATTTGCTGTTGGATTTCAATCTGATTATCAATCTGAACTACTATACAGGCGTTGTTTTCGAAGGCTACGCCGCCGATCTCGGCTCTCCGTTGCTGGGCGGCGGTCGTTACGATCAGCTTTTGGCCCAGTTTGGGCGCTCTGCACCTGCCACCGGATTTGCGATCAAAATGGATCGGCTGCTGACAGTCACGCCGACGCTGCGAGACCAAGAGCCAAAACGCATTTTGCTGCTTTATACAGAGGCTCGGCGGTCGGAAGCATTGGCAAAGGCGCAGCAGTTGCGGGCGGACTCCCAGGTGGTCGTGACCCGGCTCGTAGCGGGCAAAGCGGAGATCATGTCAGAGAGCGGGCAAGGCTATAGCAAGGTGATCTGCATGACGGAACAGGAGGAGTAGGAGATGGCGTTTTTCGCAAATGAGCAAAAGCTGACGATTGCCATGCCCAAAGGGCGAATTTTTGAAGAGGCTGTGCACTTTTTGCAGCAGGCGGGTTTGGAGGTAACGGCTGAACTGCAGGACTCGCGCAAGCTGGTCATTCCCGTGGAAAATGCCAGGCTCGAATTTATTTTGGCAAAGCCTACCGATGTCCCGACTTATGTGGAATACGGAGTGGCGGACGTAGGTGTGGTCGGCAAGGACGTTTTGCTCGAAGAAGAACGGGATGTCTACGAGCTTTTGGACCTGCAGATCGGCTACTGCCGGATGATGGTTGCCGGACTGCCTGACTGGAAACCGACAGAAGCGCTGAGAGTGGCGACCAAATATCCGAAGATCGCTTCCCGCTATTTTCGCGAGCAGGGGCAGCAGGTGGAGGTTATCAAGCTGAACGGCTCGGTGGAGCTGGCGCCGATGATCGGGCTTGCGGACCGGATTGTCGATATTGTCTCTACCGGCCGGACCCTAAAAGAAAATGGCCTGGTCGAGCTGGAGCATATTTGCGAGATTACGACGCGGCTGATTGCCAACCGTGCCAGCTACCGGATGAAGAGCGAAGCGGTCGATGAAATCGCCGGAAAGTTTTTGGAGGTTATTCCGGGCAAAAAATAGAGAACAGGAGGGGAGAGGCATCATGCAGATTATGGAAGCGAGTCAGTTTGACGGAAAGCGGTCGGTGGAGTCGGGAACGAGAGAGCAGCAGGAAGCCGTCAGGGCTATTCTCGCCGATGTTCGAAAGCGAAAGGACGAAGCTTTGCGGGAGTATACAGAGAGGTTTGACCGGGTGCGGCTGGAGACGTTTCGGGTGAGCGAAACGGAGTTTGCCGAAGCGAATGAGCAAGTCTCCCCGCAGGTGAAAGCGGCTTTGCAGGAGGCCGCGGACAACATCCGCGATTACCACAGCCGCCAAGTGCGCCAGTCGTGGTTTGTCACAAAAGAGAGCGGCACGATGCTGGGGCAGTTGATCCGCCCTTTGCAGCGTGCAGGACTGTATGTACCGGGGGGCACCGCCGCCTATCCGTCCAGTGTCCTGATGAATGCGATCCCGGCCAAAATTGCAGGCGTTCCCGAGGTGGTCATTACTACCCCGCCGGGAGCGGACGGCAAGGTCAATCCGGCGATTCTCGTAGCGGCGCAGATTGCGGGGGTGACGGAGGTTTACAAAGTGGGCGGAGCGCAGGCGATCGCGGCACTCACCTATGGCACGGAGCAAATCAAGGCGGTGGACAAGATCGTCGGGCCGGGCAATATTTTTGTCGCATTGGCAAAGCGCGAGGTGTTCGGGCTGGTCAGCATTGACATGGTAGCAGGGCCAAGCGAAATTGCCGTGCTTGCTGATGATACCGCCAATGCGCGTTATGTCGCTGCCGATTTGCTGTCGCAGGCGGAGCATGATCCGATGTCGGCTGCGATTTTGGTCACGCCTTCGCGGAAGCTGGCCGAGCAGGTGGCGCTGGAGGTAGAGCGGCAGCTTGCCGAACTGCCGCGCCAGTCGATTGCGGCAGCGGCGATTCGCGATTACGGAGCCATTTTGCTTGTAGAAGACCTGGACGAAGGGTTCGCCGTCATCAACCGGATCGCTCCCGAGCATTTGGAGATCATGATTGCAGAGCCGTTTTCGCAGTTGGGCAAAGTACAAAACGCCGGGGCAATTTTTCTCGGGCCGTACAGCTCGGAGCCTGTCGGAGATTATTTTGCCGGAACCAACCATGTAATTCCGACGAACGGCACGGCGCGTTTTTCCTCGCCGCTGTCGGTGGATGATTTTATCAAAAAGTCCAGTGTCGTCTCTTACAGCAAGAGCGACCTCATGAAAAACGGGCCAAAAATCGTGACCCTGGCCGAACAGGAAGGACTGGCCGGGCATGGACGCGCCATAACCGAGAGACTGCGCGACTTTGATCGCGAAGAGCAGGAGTGACCAGTGATGAGTGAGCGTACAATTCGCACAGCAGCTATTGAGCGCAATACAAATGAGACGCAAATCGCCCTTTCCTTTGGGATAGATGGAACAGGCGAAAGCAGGCAGGATTCGGGTGTGCCTTTTCTGGACCACATGCTGGACCTGTTCACCCGGCACGGACATTTCGACCTGACGGTAAAAGCAAAAGGAGACATCGAAATCGACTACCACCACACGGTAGAGGACATCGGCATCTGTCTCGGACATTGCATCCGTGAGGCATTGGGTGACAAAAAAGGGATCAAGCGCTACGGAAACGCCTTTGTTCCGATGGATGACGCACTGGCGCAGGTTGTGATCGACATCAGCAACCGGCCGCATTTGGAGTATCGGGCAGCTTATCCGACAAACATGGTCGGCCAATTTCCGACGGAGCTTGTGCATGAATTTTTGTGGAAGCTGGCACTCGAAGCGCGGATCAACCTCCATGTGATCTTGCACTACGGCCACAATACGCATCACATGATCGAGGCTATTTTCAAGGCGCTGGGCCGCGCTCTGGACGAAGCGACGACGATCGATCCGCGTGTAAAAGGGGTCCCGTCTACCAAAGGGGTTTTGTAGAATGATCGGCATCATTGATTACGGCATGGGCAATTTGTACAGCTTGAGCAAGGCTTTGGAGCGGCTCGGATATTCGTATGAGTTCGTCTCGGCGCCTGAGCGGCTGCAGGAGTACAGCGGGCTGATTTTGCCGGGGGTAGGCGCTTTTGGCGACGCGATTGCAAACATCAGGAAGCTGGGGCTGGATCGGGCGATTGACGCATACGTCGCTTCCGAACGGCCGATCCTGGGCATCTGCCTGGGGATGCAGCTTTTGTTTGACAAAAGCGAGGAGAACGGCGAAAACACCGGACTCGGCCTGATTCACGGTGAGGCAGTGCGTTTTCGCGGCGATTACAAAGTCCCGCACATGGGCTGGAACCAGTTGCGTCTAAAGCAGGAGCATCCGCTTCTGGAGGGCGTGCGTGAAGGCGAGTACGTTTATTTTGTTCACTCGTACCATGTGCTGTGCGAACTGGACGTGCTCTTGGCAACGAGCGACTATCATCAGGAGGTCACGGCGATTGTCGGGCGCGGCCAGGTGTACGGGATGCAATTCCATCCGGAAAAGAGCGGAGAGACGGGGATGCGGCTGCTGCGCAATTTTGCCGTTCAATGCGAGGG
>NZ_CP154342.1:3530000-3995000 GCF_050920745.1 Brevibacillus gelatini | reverse complement strand
GTTGGTAGAGCAGAGGACTGAAAATCCTCGTGTCGGCGGTTCGATTCCGTCCCGAGCCACCATGTACGAGCCATTAGCTCAGTTGGTAGAGCATCTGACTTTTAATCAGAGGGTCGAAGGTTCGAGTCCTTCATGGCTCACCAGTTTTTACAAACAACTGAACAGGAAAAAGATGATACAATATGCGGACGTAGCTCAATTGGTAGAGCGTCGCCTTGCCAAGGCGAAGGTCGCGGGTTCGAGACCCGTCGTCCGCTCCATTACCGTTCGTAAACACCACTTGCTATGCGCCAGTGGTGTTTTCCTGCTTTTGCCCGTGAATTGCACACTTTAAAAGACGAGTCAGCTTGTAGGCTGGCACTGCTTCTGGTACGATACTTGAAGTGCTGCTCCTATGATGTTGGAGGTTTTATGAAACAAAATAAAAGTATGTTGAAGAAAACAACTGTCGTCGACTTCAAGCAAGATGCCGCTTTTTTTGTTGACCGGGGCATGCGCTTTTTGAATCGGTACGACTATGAAAAAGCACTGCGGTCGTTTCGGCGCGCTGTTGAGATGGAGCCGACCAATGCGGAATGCCATTGCCATTTGGCCAGTGCCCTCGCCGAAACCGGACAGTTTGAAGCATCGAACGAAGTCCTTTACGAGATCATAGAAAAATGGGACCCGTCCATGGTGGAAGTATACTTCTACATGGCAAACAACTACGCCAACATGGAAGATTACCAGATGGCAGAAGAAATGGCCGTCCGCTATCTGCAAGAGGCAGGCAACGGGCATTACCGGGAGGAAGCGGAAGAACTGCTCGATTACATTTACTTCGAGCTGGACTTGCCGCCGCGTCACTTTCTGCCAAGTGAAAACGAGGATGTGTACAGCAAGCACGAGCGTGCACGCCGCAGTCTGGAGGAAGGCCGCTTCCTGGAAGCTTTGGATATTTTGAAAGAAATCGTGGAAACCGACCCTGACTTTTTGCCGGCCTGGAACAACCTGTCTCTGGCCTATTACTACGTGGGTGATTTTCAAAAGGCGATGGAGACGATTGACAAGACGCTGGAAAAGGAGCACGGCAATTTGCATGCGCTGTGCAACCTGGCCGTTTTGCTCTCCCATCACAACCATACTGTAGAGTTGCTGGCTTTGATGGACATGCTAAAAAAGGTCGTTCCGTTTCACCTGGAAAACACGTACAAGCTGGCAACGACCATGGGAGTCCTTGGGCAACATGACGAGGCATACTTCCATTACCAGCGGATGCTGCGTGCCGGCCGTCCGCATGAAGCTTGCACGTACCACTATGCGGCGATCTCCGCGTACTTGAGCGGACGAAAAGACCAGGCTCTGCGCTGGTGGCAAAAAGCAAAGCAGTTGGACCCGGAATCAGGAATTGCTGACCAGTACATCCAGATGGTAAAAAACGAGCAAGAAGGGGACACTATAAAGCCGATCCCTTACCAGTACAACCCGCCGCGGCGCGACGTATCCTGGGAAAAGTCGCCGTTTACCGGAGTAGAGGACTTCAAAAACGATCCGATGATTCGCGCATCGCTTTTGTGGGCTTTGCAGCACGGACGCGACGAAGTCAAATTTGCCGTTTTGCAAACTTTGTCGCTGATCGGCGATGATGAGGCAGAGTACGCGGTTCGCCAATTTTACTACCAGACCGACAACCCCCAACTGCAAAAGCTGGCTCTGCTGGCGCTGGCGGACATGGGAGCGGCAATGCCGGAGGACGCGCCCCATTCGGCTGTAAACGAACACGCAAGCAGTGTCGTGCAGGCTGAGATGAGCGTAGAAGAAGGGATTCATCGCTACCTGTTCGCAGAAGGACAGCAGGAAGCCGGAGAATGGTGCCTGCGAGTCTGGGAAAAGCATCAGAAATACGCACAAAGCCAAGTACAAGTGCGGAAAGCAGTTGCATGGGTCGCTGCTTTGGAATATGTATACGGAAACGTAGCAAACAAGAAAAAATCGCAAGCTTATCTGGCCGAGAAATACGGGATTTCAGCGGCAACCGTAGCAAAATGCGTCAAAGTATTGTCGACACTTGATTTTATATAGATTATTACATTATAATAATTTTAAATAAAGAAGCGTGTCAGACGAGGAGGCAACAGATATGAGCGAGCAAAAAGTTTATGACGTTATCATCGCCGGAGCCGGCCCTGCTGGTATGACGGCTGCTGTATATACTTCCCGCGCCAACATGAGCACTTTGATGCTGGAAAGAGGCATTCCAGGCGGTCAGATGGCCAATACAGAGGAAATCGAGAACTACCCTGGCTTCGCCTCCATTCTCGGACCTGATCTTTCCACGAAAATGTTCGAGCACGCGCAGCAGTTTGGCGCAGAATACGCCTACGGCGAGATCAAGGAAATTCGCGATGAGGAACCGTTCAAACGGGTCATCACAGGTGACAAGGAATACCTGGCCAAAGCGGTGATCGTGGCAACAGGTGCCGAGCATCGCTTGCTCGGAGTGCCAGGGGAAAAAGAGCTGTCCGGTCGTGGCGTTTCCTACTGCGCTGTGTGCGACGGTGCTTTCTTCCGCAACAAAGAGCTGGTTGTCGTGGGTGGCGGCGACTCGGCCGTAGAGGAAGCTGTTTTCCTTACCCGTTTTGCCTCCAAAGTGACGATTGTCCACCGTCGCGATCAGTTCCGCGCGCAAAAAATCTTGCAAAAACGCGCTTTTGAAAACGAAAAGATCGAAGTAATCTGGGATTCCGTTGTCAAAGAAATTCGCGGAGAAGGCAAAGTACAGTCCGTCCTCCTGGAAAACATCAAGACTGGCGAGCAAAAAGAGTTTGCGACCGACGGCGTGTTCATTTACGTAGGTATGGACCCGCTGACTGAGAGCGTTCGTTCGCTCGGCATTACCAATGAAGCTGGCTATATCCTCACCGATGAAAAAATGCACACCAAGGTAAAAGGCGTGTTCGCAGCGGGCGACGTTCGCGAAAAAATGCTGCGCCAGGTCGTGACTGCAACCGGAGACGGCTCCATTGCGGCACAATCCGCTCAGCACTATGTGGAAGAGCTGAACGAAAAATTAAAGGAACAAAATGTCACAATCTCTTAACGTGCTTGTAACATGACTGAAATAATTTAGGGGTAAGATAAAGTCAATGAATTGACCCCCTTATCTATATACAATGTTGCGTGGCTGGTCTTGCAGTCGCGCATCTTTTTTTGCCCAAAAACAGCTTGTCGCCTGTAGAAACGGATGCTGGGAAAAGTGGGGAAGCGCCAAAAAGGTGCGAATTGGGCAGCGAATATGGTATGCTATTGTCAGAATCGTAGGAGGCGAGTTGCGTGACGGAATTGGGAAACGACAAGGCCATTAATCTCCTGATTATTACGGGAATGTCAGGTGCGGGAAAAACAGTTGCTGTACAAAGCTTGGAGGACCTGGGCTATTTTTGCGTAGACAACCTGCCCCCAGTGCTGATTCCCAAATTTGCCGAGTTGGTCAAACAGTCTGGCGGGAGTATTGAGCGTGTCGCTTTGGTGATCGACTTGCGTGGACGGGAGTTTTTCGAAAGTCTGTCCGAGACGATCGAGAGACTGGATCAGATGGAGGGATTGTCGTATCACATCCTCTACCTCGATGCGAACGACCAAACGCTGGTTTCCCGCTACAAGGAAACCCGTCGCAGACATCCGCTTTCACCGAACGGTTCCCCTCTGGAAGGAATTCATGCTGAGCGCCGTTTGTTGCAGGAAATGAAGGGCTGGGCGCATCAGATTATCGATACGAGTCAAATGAAGCCAGCGCAGCTTCGGGAAAAAATCATCAACCAATACGCACAACAAGGATCACCCCTTACGATCAATGTACTGTCGTTTGGCTTTAAATACGGTACGCCGATTGACGCGGACTTGATGTTTGATGTCCGGTTCTTGCCGAATCCCCACTATGTAGACGAATTGCGGCCCAAGACCGGATGCGATCCAGAGGTGGCTGATTACGTGATGAGGCACAAGGAAACCAAAGAGTTCATCGAGAAGCTGACGGACTTTTTGGCGTATACGTTGCCTCACTATCAGCGCGAAGGCAAAAGCCAATTGGTGATCGGCATCGGCTGTACGGGAGGAAAACACCGTTCCGTCGCGATTGCAGAGCATCTGGGCCAGACCTTCGGAAAAGATTTTACCATCCGGGTCAGTCATCGAGACATGGAAAAGAACAAGTGAGCATAGGATGGCAGGAAGAAAACGTTTCATGATTCACACAGAGAACGCCACCTGTTTATTTGTATCAGAAATAATGAGGTGACATATGCCTACTAAGGGAATGGGGAGGCTGCAGTCAAGGCCATTACGAATTGTCGTCATTGGCGGAGGAACGGGTCTGTCCGTCCTTTTGCGCGGTTTGAAACATGAGCCGGTGCATATCACAGCGATTGTGACCGTAGCAGACGATGGGGGAAGCTCAGGACGTCTGCGCGAGGAAATGGATATGCTGCCGCCCGGGGACATTCGCAATGTGCTGACTGCTTTGGCCGATACGGAGCCGTTGATGGAAAAAGTCATGCAGTACCGTTTTTCCTCAGGCACGGGATTAGCAGGGCATAATTTGGGAAATCTACTACTTGCAGCAATGAACGAAATCACGGGAGATTTTGTCACCGCAGTCAAAACATTGAGTGGAGTTTTGGCGGTGCGCGGAGATGTGCTGCCTGCGTCCACACAATCCATTCGTTTGAAAGCCGAAATGACGGATGGCTCGATCGTGATCGGAGAATCCCAAATACCGCTAACAGGCAAGGAAATCCGCCGGGTTTTCCTTGAACCGGCAGACGCTGTGCCGCTGAGTGAGGCACTTTTGGCGATTGCCGAGGCGGATGCCATTTTGATTGGACCGGGCAGTTTGTATACGAGCATACTGCCCAATTTGCTGGTGCGAGGTCTGTTTGCTGCGATCAAGCGCTCGACGGCCCCGAAGATTTATATTTGCAACGTCATGACACAGCCAGGCGAGACGGACGGTTTCACCGCCTCGAGGCATGTGCAGGTCATGTACGATCATGTAAAAGAATCGTTTCTGGATACGATCATTGTCAATTCAGCCGAGCTGCCGAACCACGTACTGGAAAAATACGCGGAAAAAGGAGCGACTCCTGTCCCCTGTGATCTGAAAAATCTGCGTCAGCTCGGCTTGCATATTGTCGCAAAGCCGCTGGTTACATTTGAGGATGGGTACCTGCGTCACGATGCGCATGCCGTGAGCAAGCAAGTCGTTTCACTCGTCAAGCGCAGACGGAGGGTGCTGAAGATAGAGAAGGAGTAGTGAGGTTCGATGTCATTCGCCGCGCATACCAAAAAAGAACTGACCATGATGGAGAGCGCCGACTGCTGCAGCAAGGCTGAATTGTCTGCCTTGATCCGCATGAACGGGAGCTTGCAGTTCGGAGCAGGACGCCTGGTGCTGGATGTGACGACGGAAAATGCGGCGATTGCCAGAAGGATTTACACCTTGATTAAAAAGCTGTTTCAGACGCACTGTGAACTGCTCGTTCGCAAAAAGATGCGGCTGAAAAAGAACAACGTCTACATCGTGCGAGTACCGAACCAGGCCAATGAAATTTTGCAAGAACTGGCGATCATGGACAGCAGCCTGTCGTTCGTACCCGGGATCGCTCCCGAGATTGTGAAAAAGTCGTGCTGCCGGGCTGCGTACCTGCGCGGAGCTTTCCTGGCAGGCGGCTCGGTCAATCATCCGGAGGCATCCAGCTATCATCTGGAGATTTTCACCTCCTATCAGGATTTTTGCGAAGCATTGACCAAGATCGCCAATCGGTATAAACTAAATGCCAAGTGCATCGAGCGGAAAAAGGGGTACGTCCTCTACATTAAAGAAGGCGAGAAAATCACGGAGTTTTTGAGCCTGATCGGCGCTCATCAGGCTCTGCTGTATTTTGAGGATGTCCGGATCGTCAAGGACATGCGCAACTCTGTGAACCGTTTGCACAATTGCGAGATCGCCAATATCAACAAAACAGTAAACGCTGCCACAAGACAAATGGAAAACATCCAACTCATCGATCAGGAGATCGGGTTGGAGAATTTGCCCAGACGTTTGCGTGAGGTAGCGGAGCTTCGCGTAGCTCACCCCGATATTAATTTGAAGGAATTGGGGGAGATGATCCCGAGCGGAGTTGTCAGCAAATCGGGAATTAATCACCGCTTGCGAAAAATTAACGAAATCGCTGACAAAATACGTGAAAAACAAAATCTTTCGATGTAGATGCATGATATACTTAAAGGTAATAGTCGTAAAGGATTGGAGGTTTATTCATGGTTCAACAGCAGGTCGTAGTTCAGCTGAAGACTGGCTTGCAGGCTCGTCCGGCTGCCTTCTTCGTGCAGGAGGCCAACCGTTTTGTATCGGAAGTATTTGTAGAAAAAGGCAACAAAAAGGTAAACGCCAAAAGCATTATGGGTATCATGAGCCTCGCCATCAGCTCGGGAACGGAGATTACCATCTTGGCAGAAGGGCCGGATGCCTCCCAGGCAGTTTCGAGCCTTGCCAGTCTGGTAAGCAAAGAAGAGTAGACAGACGATGGACCAAAGACACTGTCCCTAAATGGGGGGTGTCTTTTTTTGTTGCATGCATCAATTTTCGCGGCGCAGGGTATTGCTAAACAATGTAAGCGTGCAATAAAGGAGGAATGACTCATGAGCAATCGTGACACGTGCCAGGACAGCTGCAACGAAGGTCGGGATGCCTACGACATGGACATCGACCGGATGATAAATGAAGGACTGGGCGGCGGAATCGTTTCCGATCAGAACGGCCTGATCGAAGAAACGACCGTGGATACGATGACAGGGGCAAGCTCCGCGCAGCAAGCCTTAGACGACGAGCGATAAGAGGGAAGAACGCATGGATCTGACAAGAGCACAGGCTATTCTTTATTCTCCTGAAAAAATCAAGGTAGAATACCAAGGCGAGTCGGTCTGGATTGATGCTGTCGACGAAAAGACGTCTACTGCGCGCATTCATCAGGAAAACAACCCCGGAAAAAGCATGACGGTGTATGTCAGCCAGCTGGAAGAAGGCTGAGTTCACAAGGACAAAACAAAAACACTCGTACCAACGATTCGCTTGGCACGAGTGTTTTTGGCGCATGCTTTACTTTTTCGAAGAAGGCGTGGACGTAATGACTTTGTCAATCAATCCGTACTCTACGGCTTCTTGGGCAGTGAGGAAGTTGTCGCGATCCGTATCTTTTTGGATGCGTTCCAGCGGTTGTCCTGTACGTTCAGCCAGAATGGTGTTCAGGTGGTCACGCATTTTCAAAATGCGTTTCGCCGCGATCTCAATATCGCTCGCCTGGCCTTGAGCACCGCCCAATGGCTGGTGGATCATCACTTCACTGTTTGGCAGCGCATAGCGTTTGCCTTTTGTTCCGGCAGCCAGCAGGAAAGCTCCCATCGAAGCGGCCATTCCGATACAAATGGTGGAAACGTCCGGCTTGATGTAGTGCATCGTATCGTAAATCGCCATTCCGGCAGTGATGGAACCGCCAGGGCTGTTTATGTACAGATGAATGTCTTTATCCGGGTCTTCCGCCTGAAGGAACAACAGCTGGGCCACTACAATGTTGGCTACCGTGTCGTTGATGGGGGTTCCCAGAAAGATGATGCGGTCTTTGAGCAGGCGCGAATAAATATCATAAGCACGTTCACCGCGGTTGGTCTGTTCAATGACGGTTGGAATCAAATTCATGTGCATCTCGTCTTCCTCCTCTCTTTGTAAGATTATCATACACAAAAGGTCAATGAAGGTCAAACACATAAGTGCACGCCCTCACTACCATGATTGCCATTTTGCCTCACCCTAAACCTATGGCAAAAGGAAAGCAATTATTCATCTTCCGCATCGTCCGCTTCCGTAAGCTCAACAGCCAGCTTGAGCGTTGCCTTCATCTTTTTCCCCTTGATGATCGTATATTCCTCCACCTGCCGGGCCGACAACTGATTGATTGCCTCTGCCAGCTCCTGCTGGTTTTTGTACGGTTGGATGGTCAAGAGACATTCTTCATCGCTGGCCTCCTGGTAAATCAGAAAAAAGCGATCGTTTGCCATGAGCATTTCCTCCGTTCAAGCAAAAGTTATCCACAGTTTTATCAACAGGTTGTGCACAAAAACATTTGTTCGTGGGATAGAACGTTGATTTTCATAGTTTTGGCATCATTGGCGACTTATTAACATAGGAAAATTTGGGATGAAAAAGAGGAAAAAGCAGATATGTGTCGAAAATCATAAAATTGGAATTCATTTCATATTAATTGAGGGGTGTTTTATATGCTTCGCAAGTTTTCCACATTGATGCTTACCGCTGCCTTGCTGACCGGAAGTGTAGCAGCGACTGCTGCTTTTGCCCAACAGGCAGCACCTGTACAGCAACAACTGAAAATCAAAGTTGAGCTGAACGGCAAAGAGCTGGTGTTTCCGCAAGACATCGTAACAGAAAACGGAGTCGCTTATGTAAACGCAAGTACGCTGGCATTGGCTCTTGGAGGAGCAGCCGCATATGATTCCAGGATCAATTCCATCCTGGTGTCCAAGGACAACAAGTACGGCCTGCGCATGTATATAAACAACACGTTTGCGTACAAAAACGGAAAAGAAATTCGCGTACCGAACCCGCCGCGCGCAACTACCGGAGCTGTGCTGGTACCATTGGTGTACATCGCGCAAGAACTCGGTGCCCAAGTAACCTACGATGCAAATACATTCACGTACAAGCTGACAACCGAGGTCAAATCGTAAGTGTTTGGATGATTCCTCCGTTGTGATTGCTTTTGCGCTTCTCGTATAATAGAGAAAAAGCAGGAGCAATCGAGAGGGGACTTACAACTCATGCAAGGAAGCACGTTTGCCAGTGTCGCCATGCTGGTTGGCTTTGTGGTATTGGCCATATACGTTATGTGCAAAGCGTATTCCCAAAAATACAAAGAATGATGATTTGTTGTATAAAGACAGCCGCTCCTTCGGGATGTGGTTGTTTTTATTTAATTTTCTGAAAATATATCAGATGATAGTATAAACGGTTGATAGTATAGTGGAAAGAAATAATAAAGGAAAAATATCAGCATTTCTATTGCAAATTTTCTAAAATATCCTACAATGAAAGAGTGAATCATAGTTTGTGCGTAAATAAAGAGGGGGATGTTTTGCTATGAAAAAACAGAAATCACTGTCAATTTTGGCTGCTACGGTAGCATTGGGAACATTGCTTGCAGGTTGCGGTGGAGGCGGCGACCAATCCAGCGCTCCACAATCGAATGGTGGAGGCGGAAGCACAAGCGGCGGCGGAGCCGGAGAGAAGCTGGTTATTGCCGTAGTAGGTCCGCTGTCCGGTCAATACTCCGATTACGGAAGCACCGCCAAAGCAGGTGCTGAATACGCCCTGAAGGAAAAACAAGAAGCGTTCAAAGCGCTCGGCTTTGACGTACAGATTTCCGCACAAGACGACCAGGCTGACCCGAAACAAGGGGTAGCAGTCGCGCAAATGCTGATTTCCAACCCTGATGTGGTAGGTGTCATCGGCCACGCAACAACAGGTGCGTCGATCACTGCCGCTGCCCAATACGATCAAGAAAAACTCGTGATGGTATCGCCATCCGCAACAGGCTCTGACCTGACTGAGCAAGGCAAAAAGATCGTTCACCGCATCTGTGCGCGTGACGACCAGCAAGGCTCCAAGGCAGCTGTCTACGCGAAAAACAAACTGGGCGTAAAATCTGCGTTCATCATGCACGACAAGGCTGCTTACGGTCAAGGTCTTGCAGAAGAAGTGAAAAAGCAGTTTGAAGCTGACGGCGTGCAAATCGTTGGCTTTGAAGGCGTAACCGCTGGCGAGAAGGATTACAGTGCGGTCATCAACCAGATCGTGTCGAAAAATCCGGACATGATCTACTTCGGCGGCTACTACTCCGACGCGGGTATCATCGTGAAGCAAGCGCGTGAAAAAGGCTTCAAAGGCATCTTCATGGGTGGTGACGGCTACGACTCCGCAGACCTGGTGAAAATCGCAGGTGTTGAAAATGCGAACAACGTCGTCTTCACTTCCACTGTTGGTGATGTAGGCGCTACAGAAGAAGGCAAAAAATGGATCGAAGACTTCGAAAAAGCAACTGGCAACAAAGTGGGTATCTTCACTTCCTTCGGATATGATTCCATGGGCGTAATGCTCAACGGTCTGGAAGAAGCGATCAAAGCAAACGGCGGCAAAAAGCCAACTCGTGAGCAAGTGCTGGAAGCTGTACACAAAACCAAAGACTACAAAGGCAAGTTCGTAAACGTAACCTTCAACGAAAAAGGCGACAACGAATTCGCATCCGTTTACGTGTACAAATACGAGGACGGTAAAAAAGTATACCTTGGCGAAGCGAAGTAATCAGTCGGTAGGAATGCGCCGTTTGGGACATACTACGTTTGGCACGAAGACCATCTAGGAGGAGGAATTCGCATGTCAAACCATCGCAATACGAAAAACGGCGGCAATCAGGGACACAGCAGCAAGACACAGGACACCCAGAAGCAAAAGTCCGAACGAGATCGCAACCTGAACAAACAAGATCCGCAATAGGCAAAAGCCCACCCAAGCGACGTGTTGTCTGCTTCGGGTGGGCTTTTGACGGTCTACCAGATCCCTTGCTTGCTCGGCAGTCGTTTTTCCGGGTGGCCGTAGCCTTGGTGCTTGCGGCTTCTGAGATTTTTTGCCTGTGACTCGTGAATTTTTGCGACAAACTCGCTTGTGCTCATCTTGGTAAAGTCCATAAGGCACCTCCATCTTCCACGCTGTTTGGCTTGACGCCTTTTGTAGGATGGCCATTTTGGGGCGTGAGCAATCGGGAACCTATTTATTACATTACAATCGCGCATGATTTGGAAAACGGTTGAAGGTTCAAAAACGCAGAAAAAATAGGCTATAATGTAGGGAGGAAAAACTGGCGGGGGTGTATGCATGAGCGCGGGATTTATTGCGGTACTTGTCATTACTTTTATCCTTATCATCTGGGTGACGATATGGGTTACGAATAAAGCCTATTCCCGAAAACCGGATCCGGTTGATCCGTTGCCTGGAAAAGACTTGGCGAGCAAAGAGCTGGATCAGTAGTACCGAAAAAATCAAGCCTGCGGCGAGCTGGTGCTTGCGCAGGCTTTTTTGGCGCGAAAACAGGTCGGGAAAAAGCAAAAAAGACTGGATGTTCTCCAGTCTTTTTCCAATGGTACGCCTGAAGGGAATCGAACCCCTGCACATGGTTCCGGAGACCATTGCTCTATCCACTGAGCTACAGGCGCATAATAAAAGTGCTGACACTAATTCATTATAAGTCATTCTCCGGAAAAAATGCAATGGAAAAACGCGATTTTGTGTGATTTTTTTTCATGAGTGTGAACAAGGTGCGATCCTCATTTTTTGTGTGCGCTCTTCAAAAATTGGCAGGAAAATTGCAAGGAAGAACGAATATAATGAAGATTAAAGAAACAACAGAAGAAGCGTGGGAAGGGGGGCGAGCTTCATGAACATGGGATTGGGCTTGTATCAAGAGCAGACGCTAAAACTTGTGATGACGCCCGAATTGCGTCAAGCCATTACGATATTGCAATACTCTGCCATTGATCTGATCTCCTTTTTGCAGGAGCAGGCTACCGAAAATCCTGTATTTGACCTGGAAGTGGCGGGAGAGGTGGCAACGGCAAAAGCGGAAAAGCCGGCACCAGAAATCGATTGGAAAGAAATCGTCGGAAATCGCGCGACAGGGGATTATTCTCCGGCAAAAAATGAAAGCACTTACAATCCGCTGGATTTTGTGCAGCAAAGCAACGAAAATTTGTATGAGCATCTGGAGCGGCAGCTTGGCTATGTGAAAGGCTTCACGCCTTTGCAAAAGAAAATCGCCCTGTTTTTGATCGGAAATCTGGATGAAAAAGGCTATCTGGAGATCACGCTGGAGGAAGCGAGCGAACGTCTCGGGGTAGAAGTGCTGGAGATCGAGGACGTGCTGTCGGTGCTGCAACATTTTGATCCGGTAGGCGTGGCCGCGCGCAGCCTGGAGGAATGTTTGCTCCTGCAGTTGGAGCACCTGGCGCTTGATGATGAAAAGATCGTCATGGTCGTGCGCAATCACCTGCAAGACCTCGCAGACAACCGCTACCAGCGGATTGCTGACAAAGTGGGCTGTACGCCGCAGGAAGTGCAGACGATGGCGGATCTGGTCCGCACGCTGAACCCAAGGCCGGGCGCACAGTTTTCCCAGGCGGAGACGAGATACGTCATCCCGGACGTGACGGTGGAAAAGGTCGGCAGCGACTACGTTGTGCTCGTCAACGACGTGGCCGCGCCGCGTTTGAAAATCAACAGCTTTTACGAGAAAATGCTTAGCCAGCAAAAAAGCCAGGACGAGGCGAAGCAGTTTATCCACGACAAGCTCAACGCTGCGATGTGGCTGGCGAAAAGCCTGGAACAGCGCCGTTTGACTCTCATGCGCGTCACCCAGGCGATTGTGGACATGCAGCGCGACTTTTTCGACCGGGGCATTCACTACTTGAAGCCGATGACGCAAAAGGAAATCGCGGAACGGGTCGGCTTGCACGAATCGACGATCAGCCGTGCGACCAGCAACAAATACGTACAGACGCCGCGGGGCATTTTTGAACTGAAATACTTCTTTACTTCCGCGCTGACTACTTCCAGCGGGTCTGCGACCTCCTCGGAGAGCGTCAAGCGCAGAATCAAGGCGTTGATTGAGCAGGAGGATCGCAAGTCGCCGCTGTCCGACCAGAAGCTGGCGGAGATGCTGCTTGCAGAAGGGATTGAAATCTCTCGCCGCACGGTAGCCAAGTACCGCGAAGAGATGCTGATTCCGTCCTCTGCGAAGCGAAAGAGGTTTTAACGACAATGAACAAGAAACAGCTTGAGGTTGTCCTGTACGGACGGCCAAAATGCCATTTGTGCGACGATGTGGAGCTGGCCATCCGCTGTTTGGCGGAGGAGTTTCCGTTGCAGTTGCACATGGTGGACATTGAGAGCGACGCACAGCTCCACGAAGAAATGATGCTGGTGATTCCGGTAGTCGCGATTGACGGAGAAGTGGTGTTTCGCTCGATCACCCATGTGGTAACGATGGAAGAGCTTCGGGAAGAGTTTCAGAAGCGCCAGTTGGGCAGATAAATGGAAGAAAAGCACCCCCTGCCAAGATTGGGCCATGGGGGTGCTTGCATGTTTTTCGCCGATATGCTACATTCAAGGTGTAGCAAGTGATCTTTTTTTTACACTAATCGGGACAAAAAATGTATACACAGGGACAAAAAACGTCCCGATCAATTTTACAGCCAAGGATGTAAGCACATGCGAAGATTACTGGAACTGCAGCAAAAGCTGGTGCCTGATCTGACTCAGGTCTTGCGCGAGAGGTACATGCTGCTCCGGTCGATCTACCACTTGCAGCCGATCGGGCGCAGAGGGCTTGCGCAAGCGATGAACACGACAGAGCGTATTTTGCGGGCCGAGGTCGAGCTGTTGAAGGAGACAGGGCTGTTGACAGTTACCGCTGCGGGGATGCACCTGAGCGGTGAAGGGCAGCAGGTGCTGGACGACATGGAGCCGCTCGTGGGCGAGCTGTTTGGCCTGACAGACTTGGCAGAAGGTCTGCAAAAAAAGCTCGGCATCCCGGAAGTAATCGTGGTGCAGGGCGACGCAGACCAGTCGCCGTGGGTCAAGGAAGAACTGGGCCGCGTGGGAGCGAGAGTGCTAAAGCAAGTCGTTCAGGAGGGAGATATTGTCGCCGTGACAGGCGGTACCTCCATCGCGAGCGTAGCCAAGCACCTGACCCCTTCCGCTTCGTTCAAAAATGTGCAGTTTGTGCCCGCACGCGGCGGCCTGGGCGAGAGAGTGGAGCTGCAAGCCAACTCGCTTGCCGCTGCCATGGCAGAAAAGACCGGAGCTACCTACCGGCTGCTTCACGTGCCGGATCGCTTGCATCCGGAAGCCTTGCAGACACTGCTCAAGGAGCCGCAGGTACAAGATGTGCTCTCGCTTTTGCGGGATACGCGTATCGTGCTGCACGGCATCGGCGACGCTCTTACGATGGCTCGCCGGCGCAATTATTCGGAGGAGGAGCTTGCTGAATTGGTAGAAGCAGGGGCTGTATCCGAGTCCTTTGGCTACTACTTTAATGAAGCGGGCGAAATCGTTCACCGGATGCCGACAATCGGGCTGCAGCTGGAGGAAGTGCACAAGGCTGAAACAGTGCTCTCCATAGCAGGGGGCGAAAGCAAGGCAAAAGCGATTCTTTCCTTTGCCAAACAATCGTGTCAGAATGTACTCATTACGGATGAGGGGGCCGCACGAGCCTTGTTGTCCACACGATTGTAACGGAAGGAAGCTGATCGTATGTCTATGGCGCAGGTCATGCCCATCCTGGCGATGATAGCAGGAATTGTGCTCAGTTTGTCACTTGGTTTTCCGATTGCGCTGGGGATTGTTTTTGCGATCCTGGTCACACTCTTTAGTGTGCGCAAACTGGGTTATTCCTGGAAGCAGCAGTCCGGATTTGGCTGGGAAGGCGTAAAGAAGACGAAGCCGGTTCTCATGATCCTCTTTTTGGTGGGCGTGCTGATTCCGCTTTTGATGATGGGGGGAACCATCCCCGCGATCATTTACTACGGGTTGTCCATCGTCAACGTCGACTATTTGTTTGTTCTCTCCTTTTTGCTGACAGGAGCGGTCAGCTATTTGCTCGGGACTTCTGTCGGCACGTTGAGTACCATCGGCCTATCGCTGATGGGGATTGCCCACGCGGCAGGCATTTCGCCAGCGATTGCGGGCGGAGCGCTGATCTCCGGGGCGATGGTGGGAGAACGATTTTCGCCGATTTCCAGCAGCAGGCTGCTCGTCCTCGCCAATGTCGGGATGACGGAAGCGCAGGACAGGCAAACAAGACGTCCTGCCCTGCTTGCGACAGCCATATGCGCCGCGCTTTTTCTCGGCATGGATCTGTTTCGCGTACAGACAGGTTCCAGCGAGATGATTGAGATGTATCAAGGGCTGTTAACCAGCCACTTTTCGATTAACTGGCTGCTCATGCTGCCGCTGCTCGTCCTGATCGGAGCTTTTGCGCTCAGGGTAAAGGCAGTGACCGCGCTTTTGTACGGCATTGTGGTCAGTGCCGGGATGGTCGCTGTGCACGGGCAGCTTGATGCCAAAACGTTTTTTTCGGCCATGCTGTACGGATACGAGCTGCACTCGGGCACACCGCTGGATCAGCTTGTGCACGGCGGCGGGATGGTTGCCATTTTGAACGTTCTGCTGCTGATTGTCCTGGCAGGCTTTTTGAACGGCATTTTGAATCAGGCCAATATACTTACGCCGATTGTGGACAAATTGATGGGCCATACAAAGAATCCGGTTGTACTGGTAGCAAAAGCGGTAGCGTTGTCCCTTTTGGTCGTCATTATCAGCTGCAACCAGACCATTCCGATTCTGGTGCTGGGCTCGACGCTGCTTGAGCGGTTCTCGCAATGGAGCGGCGGACGCGAGCTTCTGGGCAAAACGATGCTGGACTCCACCGTCGTCATGCCTGTGCTGATCCCGTGGAACGGCTTGGCGATGATGATGGCCTTGACGCTGGGCGTTTCTACGGTACAGACGTTGCCCTTTGTATTTTTCAGCCTGTTATTGCCGATTGTCACGATTTTCTCCACCCATGGCTTTTCGCCGGAAGGTGGGTTTATAGCCACAAAGAATAAAGCTAGCTAACGAGCAGGAGGTTATTTCTTATGGTAAAAGTAGGGATTAACGGTTTTGGACGAATTGGTCGCAACGTATTCCGCGCAGCACTCAACAACCCGAACGTGGAAATCGTAGCCGTAAACGACTTGACTGACGCGCAAACGCTCGCTCATCTGCTCAAGTACGACTCCGTACACGGTGTGCTGGACCTGCCGGTAGAAGCGGGCGAAAACACGCTGATCGTGGGCGGAAAAGAAATCAAGGTTCTCGCTGAGCGCGATCCTGCGCAACTGAAATGGGCCGATTACGGCGTAGAGATCGTCGTTGAGTCTACAGGCCGATTCACCAAGCGCGAAGATGCAGCGAAGCACCTGGAGGGCGGCGCGAAAAAAGTCATCATTTCCGCTCCGGCTACCAATGAAGACATTACCATCGTCATGGGCGTAAACGAGGATAAATACGATCCGGCGAAGCACACCGTCATCTCCAACGCGTCCTGCACAACCAACTGCCTGGCGCCGTTTGCCAAAGTGCTGAACGACAAGTTCGGAATTGTACGCGGTTTGATGACCACCGTGCATTCCTACACCAACGACCAGCAAATTCTCGACCTGCCGCACAAAGACCTGCGCCGTGCCCGCGCTGCTGCGGAAAACATTATTCCTACTTCCACAGGTGCAGCAAAAGCGGTAGCACTCGTACTGCCTGAGCTGAAAGGCAAGCTGAACGGCTTCGCCATGCGCGTACCAACTCCAAACGTGTCCGTTGTCGACCTGGTAGCGGAACTGAAAACCGATGTTACGGTAGAAGAAATCAACAACGCGCTGAAGGAAGCGGCCGAGGGTCCAATGAAAAACATCCTGGGCTACTCCGAAGCTCCGCTCGTATCCTCCGACTACAACGGCAACCCTGCATCCTCGACAATCGATGCGCTGTCTACAATGGTACTGGAAGGAAACATGGTGAAAGTCGTTTCCTGGTACGATAACGAGTGGGGTTACTCCAATCGTGTCGTAGACTTGTGTCATTATGTTGCACAGCGCGGCTTGTAACACGTAAAATAGAACTGTTGTGAAAAAGGGAGAGCAATCTCCCTTTTCCCATATGTTTTTTCCGAATAAAAAGCCAATGATTTGGGAGGATCGTTCATGAACAAGAAATCTATCCGCGATGTTGAGCTGGCAGGCAAGCGCGTATTTTGCCGTGTCGATTTTAACGTGCCGATGCAGGACGGGACAATCACCGATGATACTCGCATTCGCGCTGCTGTGCCAACTATCCGTTTCCTGATGGAAAAAGGGGCCAAAGTAATTCTGGCAAGCCATTTTGGCCGTCCGAAGGGGCAAGTAGTGGAAGAGATGCGTCTTACTCCTGTCGCTTCCCACCTGTCTGCGCTTTTGGACAAGGAAGTACGCAAGCTGGATGATTCCATAGGGGCAGAGGTAGAAGCAGCAGTTGAAAGCATGGAAAACGGAGACGTAATCCTGCTCGAAAACGTGCGCTTCCATGCGGGAGAAGAAAAGAACGATCCGGAACTGGCAAAAAGCTTTGCGGCGCTGGCTGATCTGTTTGTCAATGACGCTTTTGGAGCAGCACACCGGGCACACGCTTCCACAGCGGGAATCGCCCAATACATACCGGCTGTAGCGGGGCTGTTGATGGAAAAGGAAATTCGCTTCCTGGGCGGAGCCTTGTCCAGGCCAGAGCGTCCATTTACAGCAATCGTCGGTGGCGCGAAGGTAAAAGATAAAATTGCGGTAATTGAAAACTTGTTGACCAAGGTTGACCACTTGATTATCGGCGGCGGCATGGCCAATACATTCCTCAAGGCACAAGGCTACGGCATTGGCGCATCGCTGTGCGAGGATGACAAGCTCGATCTGGCCCGCACCTTGATGGAGCAGGCAAAAGAGCGCGGCGTCGAGCTGTTGATGCCAGTTGACGTCGTCGTGGCAGACCGTTTTGCGGCTGACGCAGAGAAAAAAGTCGTTTCCATTGATGCGATTCCGGAAGGCTGGATGGCGCTCGATATTGGGCCAAAAACAGTGGAGCAATACCGTAGCGTGATTGTCGATTCCAAAACAGTCGTCTGGAACGGACCGATGGGCGTGTTTGAAATGGACGCTTTTGCAGAAGGCACAATCGGCGTTGCCAAAGCGATGGCAGCGTGCGCGGGTACGACCATCATCGGTGGCGGAGACTCCGTGGCGGCTGTGGAAAAAGCGGGCGTAGCCGAGCAGATGACCCACATTTCTACAGGCGGCGGGGCGTCCCTGGAATTTATGGAAGGCAAGGAGCTGCCGGGCGTAGCCGTGCTGGCAGATCACGAATAAGAGCAAAGCGGGGGAGTTTGCATGCGGACACCAATTATCGCGGGGAACTGGAAGATGTTCAAGACGATTGCCGAGGCGAAGGCGTTTGCGGAAGAAGCCAAGGCAGGCAACAGCACTTCCGGGGTACAAAAAGTCATTTGCGCACCATTTACAGCGCTGGCTGCCTTGAAAGAGGCGTTTTCCGGCACAGATATTGCCGTTGGCGCGCAAAACATGCATTTTGCCGAGCAGGGGGCATACACCGGGGAAATCAGCGCGGCGATGCTGAAAGAAATCGGCGTGGAGTACGTGATTCTCGGCCATTCCGAGCGTCGCCAATACTTCAATGAAACAGATGAGACTGTGAATCAAAAAGTCGTCGCTGCGCTTGCAGCAGGTCTGGTGCCGATCGTGTGTGTCGGCGAAAGCCTGGAGCAGCGGGAAGCGGGCGAAACCGCTCAGGTTGTGCGCACGCAGACAGAAGGAGCCTTTGCCGGCCTGACAGCCGAGCAGGTGGCGAACTGCATCATCGCCTATGAACCGATTTGGGCGATTGGCACAGGCAAGTCCTCGACTGCCGAAGATGCCAACGAGACGATTGCCGTGATCCGCAGCGTCGTAGCAGAGCGCTTCGGCCAGGCGACGGCAGAAGCTGTGCGCATTCAGTACGGCGGCAGCGTCAAGCCGGAAAACATCGCCAGCTACATGGCGCAGCCGGACATCGACGGTGCGCTGGTCGGCGGAGCGAGCCTGGCAGCAGACAGCTACTTGCAGCTCGTGGCAGGTGCGGTGCAGCGATAGGAGGAGGAAAAACAGATGGCACAAAGACCAAAGCCGGTAGCGCTGCTGATTCTGGATGGCTTTGCCCTGCGCAGCGAAACGTACGGCAACGCGGTAGCACAAGCGAACAAACCGAACTTTGACCGTTTCTGGAACGAATACCCCCATGCGACGCTGGAAGCGAGCGGACTGGCTGTCGGATTGCCGGAAGGGCAAATGGGGAACTCCGAGGTAGGACATCTGAACATCGGGGCTGGCCGTGTCGTTTATCAAGATTTGACACGCATCACCAAGTCGATTCGCGAAGGCGAATTTTTTGAAAACGAAACATTGGTAGCGGCCTTCGAGCATGCGAAGCAAAACGGCAAGCAGCTCCACCTGTTCGGGCTGTTGTCCGACGGCGGCGTGCACAGCCATATCGAGCATTTGTACGCGCTTTTGGAGCTGGCCAAACGCCAAAGCTTTGACCGCGTCTACATTCACGGCTTCCTCGACGGCCGCGACGTATCGCCGGACAGCGCCGTTGGCTACATTGAGCAATTGCAAGCAAAGATTGCGGAAATCGGCGTAGGGAAAATCGCAACCGTGCAGGGTCGTTACTACGCGATGGACCGGGACAAACGTTGGGAGCGCATCGAAAAAGCGTACCGCGCCATGGTGTACGCGGATGCTCCTGCTTACCGCGATCCGGTCCAGGCAGTCAAAGAGTCCTACGAAAAGTCGATCATGGACGAGTTCGTCATGCCGACCGTGATCGTCGGCGAGGACGACAAGCCAGTGGCGAAGATCGAAAGCGGCGACGCGATCATTTTCTACAACTTCCGTCCTGACCGGGCGATCCAGATTTCGCAAGCCTTTACGAATGAGGACTTCCGCGGCTTTGACCGCGGCGAGGGACGGCCGCGCGATCTGCACTTCGTCTGCCTGACCCATTTTTCCGAGACGGTGAACGGGTACGTGGCCTACAAGCCGTCCAACCTGGACAACACGTTGGGAGAAGTGCTTTCGCAGCAAGGGTTGAAGCAGCTGCGCATCGCCGAGACGGAGAAATACCCGCACGTGACGTTCTTCTTTAGCGGCGGTCGCGAGCAGGAGTTCCCAGGCGAGAAGCGCATCCTGATTCCTTCGCCAAAAGTGGCAACCTACGACCTGCAGCCGGAGATGAGTGCTCCTGAGGTGACAGATGCGGTTGTCGCAGAGATTGAAGCGGAAAACTTCGACGCGATCATTCTCAACTTTGCCAACTGCGACATGGTCGGTCACTCCGGGAAAATGGAGCCGACGATCAAGGCTGTCGAAACGGTTGACGCTTGCCTGGGCCGCGTGGTTGACGCGATTCTCGCCAAAGGCGGCATGGCTGTCATCACAGCAGACCACGGCAATGCCGATCTGATGCTGGATGAGGAAGGACGTCCGATCACCTCGCACAGCACGTATCCTGTTCCTGTGATTGTGACCAAGGCAGGAGTGAAGCTGCGGGAAGACGGTATATTGGCCGATCTGGCCCCGACGGTGCTCGACCTTTTGGGAGCCGAGCAGCCAGCGGAAATGACAGGCAAATCGTTACTTGCAAAATAGCCCACTCTGGGACACACTGATAGATGACCAGATGCTATCAAATACTTGCGGGGCACCTCGCATACCAAAAGGAGATGGATCGAGAAATGGCAATCATTACTGACGTTTATGCACGCGAAATCATGGATTCCCGCGGCAATCCGACCGTGGAAGTGGAAGTATATCTCGAAGACGGTTCGATGGGCCGCGCAGCCGTTCCATCCGGGGCGTCTACAGGTGCTTATGAGGCAGTAGAGCTTCGCGACGGCGACAAATCCCGTTACCTGGGCAAAGGCGTTCTGAAAGCCGTAGAAAACGTCAATGAAATCATCGCGCCTGAGCTGATCGGCATGGATGCTCTGGATCAGGTAGGCATCGACATGGCGATGATCCAGCTCGACGGCACGCCTAACAAAGGCAAGCTGGGCGCAAACGCGATCCTTGGCGTCTCCATGGCAGTAGCACGCGCGGCTGCCGACTCTCTCGGAGTGCCTCTCTACAACTACCTGGGCGGTTTCAACGCAAGAACGCTGCCAGTACCGATGATGAACATCCTCAACGGCGGAAAGCACGCAGACAACACCGTAGACATCCAGGAATTCATGGTAATGCCAGTCGGCGCAGAGTCCTTCAAGGAAGCGCTGCGCATGGGTGCGGAAATTTTCCACTCCCTGAAAAAAGTGTTGCATGACAAAGGCCTGAGCACAGCAGTAGGTGACGAGGGCGGCTTTGCGCCAAACCTGAAGTCCAACGAAGAAGCAATTACAACGATTCTGGATGCGATCAAGGCTGCTGGCTATGAGCCAGGCAAAGATGTGTTCCTCGCGCTGGACGTTGCCGCAACCGAAATGTTCAAAGACGGCAAATACCACTTCGAAGGCGAAGGTGTTGTGAAAACAACGGAAGAAATGATCGCCTTCTACGAAGACCTGGTAAGCAAATACCCAATCATCTCCATCGAAGACGGCTTGTCCGAAGACGACTGGGATGGCTGGAAAGCGCTGACTGAAAAGCTGGGCAGCAAAGTACAGCTCGTGGGCGACGACCTGTTCGTGACCAACACCGAGCGTCTGGCGCGCGGTATCGAGTCTTCCACAGGTAACTCCATCCTGGTGAAAGTAAACCAGATCGGTACCCTGACAGAGACTTTTGAAGCGATTGAAATGGCGAAGCGTGCGGGCTACACAGCCGTTATTTCCCACCGCTCCGGCGAAACTGAAGACTCCACCATCTCCGATATTGCTGTAGCGACCAACGCGGGACAAATCAAGACAGGTGCGCCTTCCCGTACCGACCGCGTAGCGAAGTACAACCAATTGCTGCGCATCGAGGACGAACTGGCTGACACTGCCCGTTTTGGCGGACGCGCTGCATTCTACAACCTGAAAAAATAAGGCCACAGGCCAGCAAAAAGAAGCGGTACCTGCGCAGATGATGCGTAGGGCCGCTTTTTTCATGTGCAAAGAACCTATGCTGGCTCCCTTCCTTATGCATGGTGATGCGGGCAATAGGCATTTGCGGAAGTTTTGCTTTTTGCCATAAAAAAGGACGGAACCTGTGCGAGAGGTTCCGTCCTTGTGGAGCGGTTGTCGGTTTACGACATCGCGACTACTTTTTCTTTTGTCTTCACACTGCGTGTACCAATCTGGCACTTGCTGTACGGAATGCACATCGGTGTTCCGTACAGCGGGTCCAGTGTGATCTGGCAATCCATATCAAACACGGTGCGCACGAGGTCGGTAGTCAGGACTTCTTCCGGTGCGCCCTCAGCCACGACAGTCTGGTTGTGCACGGCAACGATATGGTGCGCGTAGCGGCAAGCCAGATTCAGGTCGTGGAGGACCATGATGATCGTGCGCTGTTCCGTTTGATTCAGCTCATACAACAGGTCCAAGATTTCAATCTGGTGCGACATGTCCAGATACGTAGTCGGTTCATCGAGCAGAATCGTTTCGGTCCCCTGGGCCAGTGTCATGGCGATCCAGGCCCGCTGGCGCTGCCCGCCGGAGAGGCTGTCGACAGTGCGGTTAGCCAGCTCGGTAAGCTGGGTGGCGGCCAGTGCTTTTGCGACCATTTGCTCGTCTTCCTCAGACCATTGTTGCAACCAGTTTTGATAAGGATAGCGTCCTTGCTTGACCAGTTGCTGAATCGTCAAGCCTTCCGGGGCGGCCGGGCCTTGCGGAAGGATGGCCAGACGCTTTGCGACTTCCTTCGTAGACCGCTTGGCGATTGGTTCGCCCTCCAGCAATATGGCTCCTTCCTTTGGCTTCAGCAGGCGAGCCAGCGAACGCAGCAGTGTCGATTTGCCGCTGCCGTTGCTGCCGATGAAAACCGTAATTTTTCCACGCGGGATATTCAGGTTGAGTGCTTCGATGATGTTGCGTTCCCCGTAGGACAAGGTGAGGTTGCGGGTTTCCAAAGCTTGCATGAGGGCAGAACTCCTTTCGCTAGCGATTTCGGTTTTTGTACAGCAAATAGATGAAAAACGGAGCGCCAATCGCAGAGGTGAACACCCCGACGGGCACTTCGATGGGAGAAAAGGCCGTTCGCGCGATCAAGTCGGCAGCAAGCACGATGATGGCGCCGAGAAAGGCCGACAGCGGGAGCGCACCGCCAAAGGACGGGCCGATTAGCTGTTTGGCGATATGCGGAGCGAGCAAGGCGACGAAGCTGATGTCTCCCCCGACGGACACGGCCGTTCCGGTCAACGCGGCGCAGATCATGAGCAGCAGGAAACGATCCCATTGCAGCGCGCTTCCCAGGCTCGTCGCCACATCGTCACCGAGCTGCTGGATGTTGACTCTGCGGGCGAGGACGGCAGCGACTGCGATCAGGATGACCACCCACGGCAAGATCATGAACACATCGTTCCAGTCGACGCCGTAAATGCTGCCCGTCAGCCAGAGCAAAGCTTTGTTTTGCAGCAAAAACGGGCTGAACATAATCAGAATGGTGACGAGCGCACCCGCCGCAATCTTGATTCCGACACCGATCATGACGAGCCGCAGCGGCGTGACGCCTTTTTTCCACGACAGGGCATAAAGCAAAAACGTCGTCAGCATTGCTCCCAAAAAGGCAGTAGGAGGCAGCCATTTGATGCTCGCTGTTTCAAAGAGAAGCAAAAAGCCTACGGCGGCAACCGAAGCGCCTCCGGCTACGCCAAGCACGTCAGGCGAAGCGAGCGGGTTGCGAATAATCCCTTGCATGATCGCGCCCGCCGCTGCCAAAGCTGCTCCCACCAGGACGGCAATCAGGATGCGCGGAAGCCGGAATTGCTGGACAACCAACGCATTTTCTTCCGAACCGATTCCGAGCAGGACTTTGACGACATCCAGCGGCGCAATTTTCATCTCGCCCATTCCGAGACTGACGACTGCCACAGCCAGGGCAAGCAGCAGCGCGATGGTTGTATACAGCAGCGTTTTTTTATGTAGCTGAAAAGAAAACCGTTTGCCAAAGCGCAGAGGCAGGTATGGCTTCATTATTTATCCAGCCCCTTTCGTGCGACATAGATGAAGAACGGAACACCGATCAGGGCGGTCATGACGCCAATTGGCACTTCGGCAGGCATGGCGATAAAGCGTGCGCCGATATCGGCCAAAAGCAAAAGGATCGAACCGAGCAGTCCGCTGTACAACAGCACCCAATGCGTTTCGATTCCGACAAGATAACGGGCCAGATGCGGCGTGACCAGTCCGACGAAGCCGATCGGGCCAGCGACAGCTACTGCGCAGCCGGAGAGCAGGACGATCACGACACCGATTGAGAGCTTGACGAGCAAAGTGCGCTGGCCGAGACCTTTTGCCACATCGTCGCCCATGAGCAGCGTTTGAATGGGGCGGGCCAGCAGGAAAGCGGCGATCCAGGCGAAGATCATATATGGAAAGACTGTAGCCAAATACTCCAGCTTTCTTCCGCCGACAGAGCCAGCAAGCCAGAAAAGCACCTCGTCGGCAGCTTTTTCGTTGAGTACCATCATCGCGTGGCGGATGGAAGCAGCCAAGGCAGTAATCGCTGCCCCTGCAAGCACCAGCTTGACGGGAGTAAGGCCATCCCTGCCGAATGAGCCGAGCAGGTAGACGATGAACCCGGCTACGGCAGCTCCGAAAAAGGAGATCCACGTAAACTCCGTAAGCGAGCTGATTCCGACAAACGTAACGGCGAAAACGACAAAGAGAGAAGCGCCTGCGTTCAGTCCAAACAGCTCAACATCTGCCACAGGGTTTCTCGTCAGCGATTGCAGCAGGGTACCTGCAAGGCCGAGACAAAAGCCGACCGTCAGCGCATTCAGCACGCGCGGCACCCGAACTTCTTTAATGACAATATGTTCGTTTGTTCCGTTAAAATGGGTATAGGCGTCAATGGCTGTTTGCCAGCTCGTATCAATCACGCCAAACACAAGACTGGCATAGCTGAGGTAAACCAGCAGCAGAATGGCGATAGCCACTCCTAGAATTTTGCGAAAACGGCTTGCTAGTAAAGCATTCATGAGGGCTACATCCTTATCTATGCATGTTGTTCTGTAGGCATTTCGTACCCTGCCCTATAGTAAGTGTAGAGCCAGCCTGACTATGTGTCAATGATTTTGAGAGTCATTATCAATTTATACTTGACGATCACCCTCGCATGAAGGTAGGATAGTCAGTGTTATTGATTTACATTCTCAATTAGCCAAATAGGTAAGGGGGTCCTTGCACCATGTTTTCTCGTACATACCGTACGGCAGGCGGTAAAGTGTTCTTCGCCGTGCTGATGGCGCTTTTGCTGATTGTCACTGGTTGCGGCAATCAACAGGCGACTGAGCAAAAACCTGCAGAACAACAACAACCTGCTGAACAAGCTACAGGCAATTCCGCAGGTTCCGAGCAATCTTATACAGTCAAACACGCGATGGGCGAAACCATCATTAAAGGTACGCCACAGCGCGTAGTCATGCTGACCAACCAAGGGACAGAAACCTTGATGGCGCTTGGCGTGAAGCCAGTAGGTGCTGTTGGTGCCGCGCATGATCCGAGTCAATTTTACGATTTCACCAAGTCCTTCCTGGAAGGCACCAAGCTGGTTGGGACAGAAGGTCAGCCAAACCTGGAAGCAATCGCTGCTCTTAAGCCAGACCTGATTCTCGGGATGAAATTCCGTCACGAAAAAATTTACCAACAACTGTCTGCTATCGCTCCAACCGTCTTCGTAGAAGAGCCGCGCGGCGACTGGAAAGCAAACTTCAGCCTGTATGCAGAAGCGGTAAACAAAAAGGCGGAAGGCGAAAAAATCATCGCTGACTGGGAAAAACGTGTAGCCGAGTTCAAGGAAAAAGCAGGCGACAAGCTGAAAACGCAAGTATCTGTCGTGCGTTTCATGCCTGGAAAAGTCCGTATCTACTATAAAGACACCTTCACTGGCGCGATCTTCAAAGACCTGGGCCTGGCTCGTCCAGCATCCCAGGACAAAGAAGAGTTCGCGGCAGAAGTAACAAAAGAACGCATTCCAGAAATGGACGGCGACATCATGTTCTACTTCACTTACGAGACAGGAAAAGGCGAAGCGTCCAAGATCGAACAAGAATGGACGAACGATCCGCTGTGGAAAAACCTGAACGTCGTAAAAGCAGGCAAAGCGTTCAAAGTGGATGACACGATCTGGAACACGTCCGGCGGTGTTATCGCGGCAAACAAAGTGCTGGATGAGCTGGAAGGCTACATTATCGGCAAATAAGCAGGAAAAAAAGACAGGGGCGAGTTGCTCCTGTCTTTTTGCATGCCCTGCGGCTGTGCGGTTATCCCGCCATGAAGTTGATGGTGCCGCGCGGATAGTAAATGTTTACGTGGTCGATGTAGGGGCTCTCCGGTTTGCCTGCTGTTCCTGAGAAGATGATTTTCAGCTCGTAATCCGGCGTAACTTTGTACGTGTAGATGGTTTGGCCGGATACGGCAGTGATGCTTGTCGGCTTGCCCAATGCCTGCAAAACCTCTTCTTGCGTGATCGCTTGCAGGCGAGGGTCGTAGGAACGAATATCGACGACCTGCATGCCTTTGTTGAAGGCGAAGACCAGTCCGCGATCCTGGTACGTATTGTACGTGATTCCGTTGATGAAGGAGACCGTATCAGGCTTGCCGATTTGTTTTTCGATGTCGTCAAAGACGTCCTTTTCGACCCGATACATACTGCCGAGCATTTGCCCGTTTTTGGCCAGCTCGCGAAGGCCTTGCAGCAATTCCATGTTGCTTCCGTACTGCATCAAGTTTTTGTTGCCTTGCGGGTAGTAGACGTTGTAACGGACGAGAACGAGATTCGTGTTGTCTGCGCGCTTCAATCCCTGGAAGATGAACTTGACCTGGTATTTGCTTGTCACATCGTAAGTGTAGATTGTCTGATTACCGATTTCGCTCGTGCGGTTCGGTTTTCCCCACATCTTTTCCACATCGGACAGGTGGATTTGGCGCAGGCGGGGATCATTTGTGCGGATGTCGGCAAGCTGCATGCCTTTGTTGTAGCCGAACACAATGCCGTGCTTGGCATAGGTGGAGTAGTTGAGTCCGTTTGCTTGATCGGTATCGTCAGGCTTGCCCCAGTCCTTTTCGACTTGATCGAAGACGGTGTGTTCCACGGTGTAAGGTGCGGTAAACACTTTTCCTTTTTCTGCTTCCGTGCGGATGAGCGACAGCAACTGCTCGGATTGTGGCGCGGCAGGTGCGTGGTTTACGGCATTTCCTTTGCCAGCCTCCGGCGCTGGAGAAGCAGTGGTGGAGCCAGGCGTTTGAGGGGCTGGCAGTGCGCTTTGCTGATTGTTGCTGATGAGTGTTGCCCCCATCCAGATGGTTGCCGCAAGTACGGTGCCAATCGCCAGTCCTTTTCCCAGCCCGGAAAAACGGCGGGGCGAAGAATGCACATTCGCAGAACGGATTGTCGACAAAATTGCTTGTTTTTTTTCTTCGGCCATTTTCATCTCTGGCAGTCCTTTCATTTCATCTAAAAGCTGTTCATCTGTTTTAAATCGCATCGCCTACCATCCCCTTTCTTTCCTGTATAAGCTGCTCTTTTACCGCCTTCATGGCGCGATGCAAGGTGACGTTGACCTTGCTTTCCGACCACTCCAAAATTTCCGCAGTCTCCCTGGAGGATAGTCCCTTGATTCCGCGAAGGATCAGCACCTCGCGATAGGCGGGCTTCATTTGCCGCAGCGCATGGTACAGCGCTTGTTGTTCGGCGTGCAAATGCAAAATCTCTTCCGGTGTCTTTTCATCGGATTGGACCCCGGCGAGCCATTTGTCCGGCAGCCAGTTGCGAAAGCGTTGTTTTCGGGCGAAGTCGATTGCCGTATGTCTGGCAATGGTGAGCAGCCATGTTTTCGGTTGCGACCTGCCTTCAAACGTTTCCAGTGATCGCAGCGCCTTGAGGAAAACATCCTGAACGAGGTCTTCCACGTCTTTGTTTCCGGTATAGTAGACGAGAAATTTGTAGATGTCGTCGCTATAGCGCAGAAACCATTGCTCGATGATGCTGTTTTTGTCCATAGCTGAACCACCTTTTTGCTTTCTACGTGTAATTTGACGGCCAAGCTACGCTTTCATTACAGGAAACGAAAAAAACTGCCGGAACGATCACCGACAGTTTTTGGTAGCAGTTATTTTGTCAGGGGTGGAGCATCGCATCGCGCGTAAACCACAGCCGGTAGCTCAGCGTGCTGATGAGGACAGCAGAGACAGCGGTAGCGGAACTGAAACTAAGCATGATGAGAATTTGATAGCGGACGGCTTCAATCGGGCTTGCGCCAGCGATAATCATGCCGGTCATCGTTCCGGGAAGCTGTACAAGCCCCATTGTTTTCATGGTGTCAAAGGTAGGAATCATGCTTGCTTTGACGGCGCGCTTCCGTACAGCTTGAACGGCCTGGCGGGTGGTTGCTCCCAGGCACAGCAGCGTCTCGATTTCGCCACGGGAGGTTTCCACTTCGCGGTTCATATGGGAGAGAAACAGGCTGCAAACGATCATCGAGCTGCCGATAATCATCCCGCTCATTGGAATCAGGTATTGGGGCGTAGGCGAAACGAGCCCGAGTGCCACCAACAGTCCCATTGTGAGCAGTTCTGTCATCGCAAGCGAAAGCGCAATTCGCCAAAAAATGCCCCGCAGCTTTTTCCCTTTGCTGGCAGCGTTCCAGGAGGCGACCGCAATCATCATGGCGATCATCAGCAAAATAAACAGCAGGCTGTCCGTGTGAAACACAAACTGCAGCACATAACCAATTGCCAAAAGCTGTAAGGTGCAGCGAACCGCGCCGATGGCGATTTCTTTTTCCAGCCCAATCTTTTGCCACAGGGAGAGTAGAAGGGCAATCAATACAAAGGCAAAAGCGATCCAGATGGATGTATACGTCATGAGTGCACCTCTCTCGCTGTTTGTGCATGAGCGCTTTGCAAAAAGTCGCGGGCCTGGATGGTGGGCGGCGACTGGAAAAAGGAGTGGCTGGGCAAGTCAGCCTGAAGCTGGTGATCGGCCATGAACCAGATGCGCTGGCAGTTGCTGCGGGCCTCCTCCAGATCGTGCGTAACCCAGAGGATGGTCGTGCCTGTCCGGGTGTGCAAATCGACGAGCAACTGCTGCGTGGCCTGTTTACTGGCCGTATCCAGCGAGGCGGTCACTTCGTCCAGCAACAGGACGTCCGGCTGCAATAACAAGGTACGGATCAGGGCAAGCCGTTGTTTTTCGCCGCCGGAAAGCTGTTCGGCCGGCTTGGACCAGTCGACCTGCTCCAAATGAAGCTGCTCGCACAGAGCGCGGGCGAGCTTTTGATCGAACGGCCGCTGATGCAAAACGCTGACGGTACGCAAATTGTCTTCCACTGTGCCTGGCAGCATGATCGCCTGCTGGGCGACGTAGCTCACTTTCATTCGCCATGCGCAGCTATCCCACTGGGTCATTTCTTTTTTGTCCAGGCGGATCGTACCGCTGTCTGGTGGCAAAAGCCGCCCGAGAATGCGCAGCAGCGTGCTTTTTCCCTGACCAGATTTTCCGAGTATTCCAATCATGGCCGGCTCCGATATGATCGTGTTCAGGTCGTGGAATAGCCAGGTGCTTGTGGCAGAGAGGACTTTTTTGCCCAATGATTCAATCTCCATGACGGTACGCATGCAAAAATCCTCCCATCAACAGGAAAACACCGAAGAGGACGAGTCTCCGGTGTTTCTCCATACAGGCTATCTATGTACTTATTTGTGCTCCGACAGCCATTGTGCAACCGCTTGAATTTCCGGTTGTTTTTTCAGCATTCCTGGAGGCATGCCGCCTTTACCTTCCTTGATAATTTTGGCGATGTCTTCAGCGCTGAGAGTTGCCCCGATTTTCGTCAGGTTAGGACCTGCAATCCCCTCCAGGTTTTGACCATGACAGGAAGCACAGTTTTGCTTGAAAACAGCTTCAGCATCGATGTTGGCAGTTGGTGCTCCGCCACCTTGTGCTTCTTCCCCATGTGTTGGCGGGAAAATAATCGATCCTACGAGTGCAAGGAGGAAAACTAGAAACAAGATACCAAACGAAGTGAAAAAGGCCTTCGCGGAATCAATTACGTCGTTTTGATTCATGTCTTTTTTGTTGGACCCAGCCATTGACAAAGACCTCCCGATGCAAATAATAAACGTTCACCTGCAATTTTACGGCAAAATCTTGACAGTTGCAAGGCGACGGTTAAACAGACAAAGAAAGTACACAATTTGCCAATATTGTGTAAACAATCTTTTCTAGTATGGTCGCCTATAGTGTGCCTATAACCTGCAAATATTATTTTGCGGGGATTCGGTTTATATATTATGGAAGGGATAGCGGGTTGCTGTTACCTGACAAGTATGATAAAGTGTTTGTATTGGTTTTTTACCGCCTTGGAAATCCGTTTTGAGGTGAATGAAGATGGCATTGGCTGCGAAAATTTTACTTGTGATCGCAAGTATTGGCTTAATTATCGTCGTGTTGCTGCAATCTGGAAAAAGTGCCGGCCTTTCGGGAGCGATTGGTGGCGGTGCAGAGCAACTGATGGGCAAGCAAAAAGCCCGCGGGATTGACGCACTTTTGGGGAAACTGACCGTTGTATTTGCGGTCGCTTTCATGATTTTTGCGATTTTGCTCGGATATTTCCTGAAAACAGGAGCGTAATAGACGTATGGCCGAAAGACAGCGAGTTCGACTTGCTGTCTTTTTCGCTATTCCGATTGCGATCTGGTTGAACGGTGAATACTACATAGTAATGGATAAATGGAGGAGCGCGGTAGAGCCACGCGAAAAAAGGAGGTTTGTGAATGACAGATCACGAAAAGATACTCGCGTTCATGCGGGAGCAAGCTTATCACCCGATGACGGTGAGGGAGCTGGAGGAAGCGTTTGAAATCAAGGATTCGGCTTCCTTCAAGGAGCTGGTGAAAACGCTGAACGCACTGGAAGCAAGCGGCGAGGTAATTCGCACGCGTGCGAACAGATACGGCGTACCGGAAAAAATGAATCTGGTGCGCGGGCGTCTGCAAAGCCATCCAAAAGGCTTCGGGTTTGTTATCCCGGAAACGCCTGACATGGAAGATATATACGTCCACGCCAACGACATGAACGGAGCGCTCCACGGGGATACGGTGCTGGTTCGTGTCGAGAAGGAAGCCGGCGGCAATCGGCTGGAAGGGCGGATTGTGCGCGTCGTCGAACGGGGCATGACCCAGGTAGTGGGCACGTTCAAGGACGAGACGTACTACGCGTTTGTAATCCCGGATGAGAAGCGGATCGGCAAGGATATTTTTATCCCCAAAAATGCGTACAACGGAGCGGTGGACGGCCACAAGGTAGTCGTCAACATCGTCCGCTACCCGGAAGGGCGCGTCAATCCCGAGGGCGAAGTCATTGAGATTCTCGGGCATAAAAACGATCCGGGAGTGGACATTTTGTCCATCATCCGCAAGTACAACCTGCCGGAAGCGTTCCCGGAGGATGTATTGGCTGAAGCAGAAGCGGTGCCGGATGAAATATCGGAAGAGGAAATCAAGGGACGCCGCGATCTGCGCGACCGGATGATGGTAACTATCGACGGAGCAGACGCCAAGGACCTGGACGACGCCGTTTCGCTTGAAGTGCTGGAAAACGGCAACGTCAGGCTTGGTGTGCATATTGCCGATGTCAGCTATTACGTTCGCGAAAAGTCGGCGCTGGATAACGAAGCGTATCGCCGGGGCACGAGCGTTTATTTGGTCGACCGCGTCATCCCGATGCTGCCGCACCGTTTGTCCAACGGGATATGCAGTCTGAATCCGAAGGTAGACCGCCTGACGATCACCTGCGACATGGAGATGGACCAGAACGCACGGGTCGTGACGTACGATATTTACCTCAGCGTCATTCGCACGAACGAACGCATGACCTACGCTGATGTGCGCAGCATTCTGGAAGACAAGGACGAAGCCTTGATCGAGAAGTACAGCGAGCTCGTCCCGATGTTCCAGGAGATGGAGAAACTGGCGCGGAAACTGCGTGCCAAACGGATGCAGCGCGGCGCAATCGACTTCGATTTCCGCGAAGCGAAAATTTATGTCAACGAAGAGGGCACCCCGACAGAAATCGGGTTCCGCACACGCTCCATCGCGGAGCAGATTATTGAAGAATTTATGCTGGCTGCCAACGAAACAGTGGCTGAGCATTTTCACTGGATGAAGCAGCCGTTTATGTACCGGGTTCACGAAGACCCGAACGCCGAAAAGCTGATGGCCTTCATGGAGTTCATCACCAACTTTGGCTACTCTATTCGCGGTAAAGGCAACTCTGTCCATCCGCGCGCCCTGCAGCAGCTTCTGGAAGAGGTAAAAGGCACGCCGGAGGAAATCATCATCAGCACCGTCATGCTGCGTTCCATGAAGCAAGCGCGCTACGACGCGGAAAGTCTCGGGCACTACGGCTTGTCCACCGAATTTTACACGCACTTTACGTCGCCAATCCGCCGCTACCCCGACCTGATCGTCCACCGCCGCATCCGGGAGTGGATCGAGCAGGGCAACAACCTGTCGGAAAAGCGTCTGGCGTACTGGGCCGAGCATATGCCGATGATCGCCGAGCACGCCTCCCAGCGCGAGCGTCTGGCGGTAGATGCAGAGCGTGAGACGGACGATCTGAAAAAAGCGGAGTTCATGAAGGAACGCGTCGGAGAGGAATTCGAGGGCGTCATTTCCAGCGTGACCTCGTTCGGGCTGTTCGTTGAGTTGCCCAACACGATTGAGGGCCTGGTGCACATCAGCTTCCTGACCGACGACTACTATCATTACCACGAAAAAATGTACGCGCTGGTCGGCGAGCGGACGGGCAAGCAGTACCGGATCGGGGATGTTGTGCAGGTCCGCGTGGCGAACGTCAATGTGGACGAGCGCACAATCGACTTCGAAATCGTCGGCATGACCAAGGCCGCCGGATTCCGCGGCAGCAGCCAGCGTACACCGCGCGTCATCGACGGCCGAGGCACAGGCCGCAAGCCGACTCGCGGCAAGCAAGATCGCTCGCGTGGTGGTCGCCCAGAGCGTCCAAATCGCCAAAAGGACAAAAAGCACCCGGCGGAGATCCGCCAACTGTACAAGGACCGCCGCAAAGGGGAAGGGAAGAAAGCTTCTGCCCGTCCGCTCGCGCAAGGCGAGGACGTCCTGCCGCTTGGAACAGGCGGAGAAGAAGCGCAAGGGGAGCGTCAGAAGGGCTTCTGGGAAGATTTTGTCCGCTCCAAGAAAAAGAACCGGAAAAATGTAGTCCGCCAGGCGAAACGGAAGCGGCGTTAAACGGTTGTGTAAAGGGCTTTTTGGTACAAGAGAGGCCCCGGAAAGCAGGAGGGGACGAGCTGGAAGCGGGAGATGCCCTCGTTTTTCCCGGTTTTTTCGGGAAAGCAAGCGCGGCAAACGCGGCAGTTACCCGGCAAATGTCTTGCCACTGCGGGCAAAATTTGCTAGACTAACTGTTACGAAACGCAGTACGTACAAGTGAGGTGATCTCCATGTCAAAAGACAAAGCCGGAACCAAGACAGTCGCCCAAAACCGAAAAGCGCGCCACGATTACCATATCGAGCAAGTATTCGAAGCAGGGATTGCTCTGACCGGTACGGAGATCAAGTCCGTGCGTGCCGCGCGCGTCCAGCTCAAGGACAGCTTCGCCCGCGTGCAAAACGGCGAATTGCTCCTGTACAACGTACACATCAGCCCGTACGAGCAGGGCAACCGTTTCAACCACGAGCCGGAGAGGACCCGCAAGCTGCTGATGAAACGGCTGGAAATCCTCAAGCTGAACGGCCTGATTCGCGAAAGAGGCTACTCGCTGGTCCCGCTGAGCATTTATTTGAAAGGCGGCTGGGCCAAGGTCGAGCTCGCACTCGTCAAAGGGAAAAAGAACTACGACAAGCGCGAAGACCTCAAGAAAAAGGACGCTGCCCGCGAAGTCGAGCGCGCCCTGCGCGAACGCCAAAAGGCCTGATCGCTGGCCAGCTGGTTTGCCTTGGCAGGTCTGGCAGCAATCAACGTTGAGTTTTGCCTGCCGCTTGTGCTATATTAAGTAGGCAGCAAGCAATACACGACTTTGTACACAACAGTCTAGGTGCGGATCGATCAATGGCTCTTCACCTAGACTTTTTCTCACCTTCTACCATGGGGGCGTTCTGGATTCGACGGGGATGGTAGAGCATGAGAAGCGAGCCGGGGGGTTGCGGACCTCGTCATCAACGCAAACGCCATTAACTGGCAACAAACAACTTTCTCTCGCTGCCTAATAACCAGTGAGGCTCTACCGCTGTATCGGCCCGTGTGCCGCGGCTAGGGCTCAACTTTAACGGGCTACGCCGGAGGCTTCCGCCTGGAGCCAAAGGAAGAAGACCAATCAGGCTAGGCTTTCGACTGGCGTGTCGTTTCGCAGGTCGTTTGCCGAAACATTATAAAGCGACTGCGCTCGGAGATGCTCATGTATCGCTGTTTTCGGACGGGGGTTCGAATCCCCCCGCCTCCACCATACATATGCGAGGATACCACCTGATGAGGGTGGTTTTTTTAATTTTATGGTCAAGTTGCGCTCTAAAATATTCGAAAGCATCTTGGAAGATCGGAGGTCCCTTTTTAACTGCGCCCACCTTAGTAACTGCACAAGCAATGGCGGCGATTGCACGAACTTTGTTTTTCAGGTATTGCATGAAGGAAGGTGTTGGGATTCCTGTGGTACTTTTGGGTATAATAGGAATCTGAAGGGTGGTATTATTACGGTCCACATGTTCCGAAAAATACGAATGATAAAAAACGCATACATCATCTCGGACTAGAGCCCATCAATTTCGGGAGCACTGTGCTGTAGTGAATGGCTCCGGAGGGAAATTCAAGCGATTGGCTCGATTATAGTGGTGCGCATGTTATTACGATAGAGATCAGAAAATAGCGGCAAATTGTTGCCGAATGGAGATGATTATATGCGCAGGGTGAACAAGAAGCATGTGCTATTTTTATCTGCTGCAGCCATTCTAGGGTTAGGCATCATGGGAGTTGACGCGTATGCCGATAAACCTTCCAAAGAAGAACGCTTAGCCCAGATGGAGAGGGAATTCAACAAACAAGAAGAAGCCTTGAACAAGAAGTATACCGACGAACAGGAACAAAAAGTAAAAGATTTATCGTGGGAAGTCGGTAAACTGAAAAAAGAGTTGCATCCTGAAGACCCGGAAGAGGTATTAAAAAGGAAACTGAGCGCCTTTAAACAAATGACGCTCATTCATGAAAACGCCTCTAAAGGCGAAAATGCTGAAGACGTGGATTTCGATGATCCAAAAGTGATCGAGGTTTTGGAAGCGATTGCGAAAAGAAAACAGCTCATTGAGCGGATGGAAAATGAGCTTTCTGAGAATGGGAAGTTTGCATCGGGTAAGTCCGCACAAGAATTACTTGAAGAATTCGAGAGAGAAAAAATGGCATTAAGTGACGCAACCAAGGACACAAGAAATTAAAAGGGGTATCTTGATTACTTATCAATATACAATGAATGGGGCTGTCTCAAACTACCATGGCCTGACAGCCACCACATTGAATGAAAATGTACTTGGCCTGTGAACCTGCTGATTTCATAATAAAATTAGCAGGTCACAGGCCGATACTTTTTTGGTGGCAATAACCCCGAGTCTCAAACCGGCCGACTGCACCTACGAGCACCGCCGATTGTTACCATGAGTACGTGTATAAAAATACTTTGCTTCGGGTGCATGGCCTGCATCATTTTCTACAAAGGAAGTGATGGGAATGGATGCAATATTAGAACGATGTGCTGGACTCGATGTACACCAAGAGACGGTGGTAGCATGTGTTATGTATGGTCCTTTGGACAGAAAACCGAAACAAGAAACCAAGACTTTTTCTACCACTACCAAAGGACTCCTTGAACTTCACGATTGGCTCCATCAATACGAATGTACGCACATTGCAATGGAAAGCACAGGAGTATACTGGAAACCGGTATGGAACGTTCTTGAAGGGAGCTTTACATTGGTACTCGCCAACGCTAAGAGAATCAAGAATGTTCCAGGTCGAAAAACGGATGTAAAAGATGCAGCTTGGATTGCTCAATTACTCCGCTGTGGGCTGATCACTCCCAGCTTTGTTCCGCCCGAAAATATTCGAGATTTACGCGATTACACTCGTTATCGGAGAAAGCTGCTCGGTGATGCTACGGCGGAAAAAAACAGAATCCACAAGATTTTGCAGGATGCCAACATCAAGCTGACAACATATGTGAGTGATGTATTCGGTGTATCCGGAAGAGCCTTACTCGAATCGATTGTGAACGGTGAGGTGCTAAGTCCAGACCAAGTAAAAGATCTAGTCAAAACATCACTGAAAAGAAAAGTTCCGCAACTTATAGAGGCTTTGAATGGTCGAGTTCGAGCTCATCATCGAAAAATAATCGGGATGCACCTCGATCACTTGAGGTATCTCGAAGAACAAATTAGGGAAATCGAAAAAGAAATCGACAGGCTCCTCAGTCCTCATTTGGACATTGTTGAACAACTCATCACCGTTCCGGGGATTCAAAAGGATGCGGCGGCGGTCATCCTAGCAGAAATCGGATACGATATGTCTTGTTTTCCATCGGATGCCCATCTCTCATCATGGGGAGGTTTAAGTCCAGGGAACAACGAAAGTGCGGGCAAGAAAAAAAGCTCCCGAACCACGAAGGGAAACAGGAGCTTGAAAGCCGTACTTTGCCAGGCAGCTTGGGCCGCGAGTAAATCGAAAGGCACTCGGCTCGCTTCGTTTTTTTATCGCATCCAGAAACGAAGAGGCCAGAAAAAAGCTACGATGGCCACGGCTCACCTCATATTACGTATTATATATCACATGTTGAAAAATAACATAACGTATCAAGAGTTTGGATGGGATTACTTACAAGATCAGGATCGAGTTGTTGATTATTGGATCAAGAGAATTGAATCACAAGGGTTCAAGGTAATGATTGAACCAACTGAGGTCGTGTAAGTAAATACCATATTTTGGATATATCTAGCAACCAACTGTAGTCCGTCCCTTTTTTTGCTTTTTAGGGGGGGCATTTTCGTATAAAAAGTCGATTTTTCGATTTAGAGACGCCCCTTTTGTCTGTTAGAAAAGTTGATATAGCAATTTTTCCTGATTATGAAACGTTAGCGGAATTGCCCTTTTCGGACACGCTCCCTTCACGTCGGGACGCTGTGTGCCAATCGCGCCCGAACGGCACATACAGTAGTGAGAGAGGACGGGAGTTAGTCACTCCCACCTGCTCGATTGTGCGGATGCTCTTCAACCAACTGAAAATATTGGAAAAAACACTATTACCAGGAACTCACCATTACAACCCATCCTCCCCCACAACATGAAAACTAGAGCTAATCTCTTTCAACTCAGCTTCAAGATCATCAAACTTCCTGGCCTGCGTCACGCACATGATCTGGTAAAAATGCGTGGGTGTTTCTACGACGGTAACGAGATAGGCAACGTTTTCCCCCTCAACGGTTCCTTGCATGGTAAATTGCGCGGAGAGGTGACCGTCGACGGTGAGACGGACGAGGCTGCCGGCGGATGGTTCGGACAGTTTGTCGTAAAGGTTGGTCATTACCGCATCTGTGTATTGCTGCAAAGTGAACGGACTCTCCAGCTCGTTTTTTGCATCGGGGAACACGAACAGATGCTTGTCTGCAATGGGGTTCGAAATGGCGAGGGATGCATCCGGGGGCAGGCTGCTGGCTTTCCAGTCTGAGTAGGCATAGATTTGCAGTGTCTGGTCCGCGCTATAAAAGGTTTCCTTTTTTGGTGGGGTTTTGGCGAAATAAGATATTCCGAAAATGCCGATAAGAATAGAGAAGAGTGCCAGCGCTGCGAAAATAACCGCATACAAAGTGACCGATTTTTTGCTCTCGCCTTCCAAATCTTTTACTTTCACGACGAATGTATTGGCCGCCAAGTCGCCCAGCCGCTGTTTCTTCTTCGTGGCCAGCACACTGATCCCTGCCGGTAGTCCGCCCAACAGTAGCGGGTTGGTCTCCACGATCCGCAGCAAAGAGCGGAGAATGGACTTCCCGATTCCCGGCGGTCGCCCGTGTTCGTTGACGGCTTTGATGCGAAGGGCGAATTTTCCGATCGTATATCCCGTCAGACCTTCCAGCAGGATGTAGTAGCCAAGAATGCCGAATGTGAGGGCGAGAAGGAAAAAGAGAGTAGAGGAAGCTTTATCGGCTCGACCTATGAAGGCAAACATTCCGAACAGAAAGCTGAATAAAAGAATGTAATCAATGACGTGCGCGGCCCAGCGCTGGAAAAAAATCGAGGCCCCGTATGTTTGCGTGATGTCTCCCATCCGTTTTGGCTCTGCCGGAAGCGGACTGTCCGCTTGCGGCAGAGGGGGAGCGAGTGAGGAATCTGTCTGTGGTAATGGATGATTCTCCAAAAAATTCACACCTCCAACAAAAATGTAAACAAATAACATTGAATCACTGGAAAAATCCTTCTGTCAAGCTTTTCTATTTGTTGCGAGCAGAGCGGTAGCGCCGGGAGATTCTTGTTGGTTTTCAGGCAGCGATGTTAGCAAGGAAAAAGCTGGTTGTCCCAAAACAATCTGGTTGGCGGGCTTTTTTGCGTCTATATGCCATCTTTCCTGGTCAAATAGTCCAGTTTACTTGCATTGTTCTACATATTCAACATAATTACAATGTCTATATGTTTTGATTGAGATAATTGTCTGCTCTTTTGCGAGGCCATTTTCTTTTAGGCAGGGAGATGCGCATGAATCAAGCGATGTACAGTCCACTTATTGCAACGAAGCTTCATATACCTACATACAGCTCGGATCTGCTGCATCGGCATCAATTGGTGGAGGAAATTGATGAGGTCGGGATGGCCAAGGTGATCCTCATTTGTGCTCCGGCGGGGTTTGGCAAAACAACGGCTGTGAGTCAGTGGGTTTCGAGTACCGGCAAGCCCGCCGGGTGGCTTTCCCTGGATGAGTCAGACAATGATCCTGCCCGTTTTTGGCGTTATTTGGCAAAGGCGATAAGCACGGGGCAAAAGGGGGCGGGCCGAGAAGCTTCTGCGTTGCTTGATCTGTCGTATACGGCGTCAGCCGAGCATTTTCTCTCTGTCTTGCTGGAAGAAATCGCTGCTATCCATAGCGACTATTATCTGGTTTTGGATGATTACCATCTGATTAAAGAGCCTTCGATTCACGCAGGCATGCAAAACTTGCTCCAGTATGCGTCGCCATTTTTGCACGTCATTCTCATCACGCGTGAAGAGCCGCCGCTGCCACTTCATCGCTTGCGCGTCCGCAAACAGATTGGACAACTGGGGGCCGAGCAGCTTCGCTTCAAAGAAGAGGAGTGTCAGCGCCTGTTCAATGAACTGATGGGGCTGGATTTGTCGTACGAGGTGATTCAACTGCTCAGCGAGCGGACGGAGGGCTGGATTGCCGCTCTGCAGTTGGCCGCTTTGTCGCTGCGGGGCAAGACAGCGTCTGCTGTCGAGATGTACAACTTTTCTGGAAACGACAAATACGTCGAAGATTATTTGACCGAAGAAGTATTGAAGCGACTGCCGGAGTCCGTACAGCAGTTTTTGCTGAAAACGTCGATATTGCCGCGGCTGTCTGGGGAATTGTGCGCAGCGGTAGCCAAAGAGCCGGACGCGCACGTCATTTTGCAAATGCTTGCGAGCACCAACTCTTTTGTCGTGCCGCTCGACGGGGTGAATGAGTGGTATCGGTATCATCATTTGTTTGCGGATTTGCTGAATGCCCATTTGCGAAAAAAATACAGCGAGCAGTTGCCGGCCTTGCATGCTGCTGCCAGTCAATGGTTTGAAGCCCATGGCTGCCCGACAGAAGCTATCGAGCATGCTCTTTTGGGGCACGACCTGGTTGGCGCGACTCGGCTCATCGTCGAGCATGCCCCGTGGATACTGAAACAGCACGAAAACGTAACATTGCGCAGATGGATGAAGCATTTTGACACGGCCTGGCTCAAAGAGCATCCCGAGCTATGCATTGCCTTTGCCTGGATGCACGCGCTGTCGGACGAGCTGGAGCAGGCGGAAGGGCTTGTGCATCTGGCCGAGGACAACATGTACGCCAAAAGCGAGAGCCTCGACGATTGCCGGGTGGAAATTTGCGTGCTGCGCGGATACATACAGTTGATTTTGCGAAATACCGATCTTTCGCTCGCTTACCTGGAGGAGTCGGTCAAAATGAAACCGAAGTTCAGCCGCTATCTTCTCGTTGGGATCGAGCTGAACTGGGATGAGGCTTTCGTGCTGCGCAGCCGCGTGGCGTTGAGCGGCTATTTGTCCAAAGTGAACGAGTTTTACCCCAAGCTCAGAATGATCTGGAAGCACAGCGGACTGGGGATTCTGGCGTACGGCTCGATTGTGATGGCGGAGCTATATTATGAGAAGAACGAGTTCGAGCAATTGACCTACTTCGTCCAGCGAGCGCTGCAGCTTGGGATGAATACGATGAACCTGGGCGTATTGGTCCCGGCCTACCTGGTGCTGACGCGCTGGAGAAAGGCGGAGCGGCGTGAATCGGAGCTGTGGCTGCCAATTGAGGAAATTACAGAGCTGTGCCGCCAACGGAACGCTCCTCCGCATTGGCTTGCTTTTTTGGAAGCGTTTCGTGTTCGTCTCTGGATCGAGGAAAATCGGCGGGACGAAGTAGAACAATGGCTGGGGCAATTTGAAAAAAGGCGGAAGGACTTCGCGCATTCCCGCCATGAGTTTGAGCGGCTGACGCTGGCCCGTGCTTACCTCTATTTGAAAAGAGAGAACGAGGCTTGTGAATTGCTCACCCGCCTGAAGCATGAGACAGAGTCGAAGGATCGGCTGGGGAGCCGGATCGAGACGTTGATTTTGCTCAGCCAGGCGTATTACAACCTGAAAAAGCATCACGAGTCGGCCGAGTGCATCCGCATGGCTGTCATGCTGGCTGCTCCGGAAGGATATGTGCGCATCTTTTTGGACGAAGGGCCTGAGGTCGCCCGGATGCTTTATGCACTTTACAAGAGCAAGACGTGCTCCAAGCAAGAGCTGGCTTATATAGCGCGGCTGCTCAAGATGATGGAAAAAGAATTTCCCACCCTCGATATTCAAATCCGGGTATCGCCCGAGCTGGACAAGCTGACAGAACGGGAGGCCGAAGTGCTCGCGCTGATTGGCGAAGGGCTGTCGAACGCCGAGATTGCGAGCAGGCTGCATCTGACCATCGGGACGGTCAAGGTGTATGTCCACCAGATTTACGCCAAGCTGCAAGTACGCAATCGGGCGCAGGCGGTGGTCAAGCTCAGAGAAAGCGAACTGTAGGGATGGGGAAAAACGACAGGGATGAGAAGCCACCTGGAGAGCAGGCGGCTTTTTTTTTACGCGATGGTTAACAGCCGTTTTGGGGTGGAACGTCAGCTTGATGGTTCAAAAGCCATCCGACGTGTCGAAATTATTTTTGGAATATAGAGAAAATTTTTACAGGGAATCGCCCGCTTTCCTTGAAATGTAAAAGGGAATGAAACGAAAAGAGGTGTAAGGGAATGGGTGAGCTTTTTTCTGTTGCCGACCTGGAAGCGTTTATTGTACAAGCCAAGCGGCACTCGTATGTTGGGGGAGCCAAACGTCTGCTGCCGTATCGGCTCGGCTCCAAGGACATTCAATACGTGAGCGGGGATTGGGCCTATCACGACAGCTATTTCGGAGACAGCGATTTTATCGGGCAAGAGCTCGTTTACTTCCAGAAAAGCCCGGTGTGGGCGATGAATTATTTTGGCTACATTACCAAGCCGGATCAAATCGACGCGCATACTGTGGGACGGATGATTAAGGCAAGCTTGTCGAACATGTACCAAGAGGGCCGTTTTTTGGGGGCGTTCGAGCATGTGCAGGACGATTTGCGCTATGTGGATACGAATGAGGGCGATGTGACCTTTTTTCAGGGGAAGGAATTTATTTACCGCCGCGATGAGGTTGTGTATGAATTGCTGTATCATGGCGGGTTGTTGAAAAAGTAGGAACTGTGTAAGCGGTTGCGCTGCTTTTTTTGCCATGATCGTGAAGACGGAAAACGCCAAAGAGAGCCGGTATTGGGGAGCCATGTTGCCGGCAGTCTACCTGTTGTTTTTCGTGTGCGGCTACGCCAGCGGATTGCGCTAAAAAAAAGCCACGATGGTGTCGATCTGCTCTGTCTCCAGTGTCCGATTGAGCTGTCGATGTCCATTCTTGCCGGAAGGTGGAAAACGACGATCATTTGCCAGCTTTTGAAAGGGAAAAAACGGTACGGCGAGCTGAAGAAAGGCATCATCGGCGTGAATCACAAAATGCTCGCGGAACAGTTGCGGGAGCTGGAGGAGGCGGGATAGTACGGCGCCATGTGTACCCGGTCGTTCCGCCAAAGATGGAGTACGAACTGACAGAGCGGGGAGAAGCCCTGCGCCCTGCTATTGAATACTTGATTGCGTGGGGAGAGTAGTTTGGCACACCTGTGCCTGTGGCGAATGAAGACGATCCGGCAGCCAGCAGCTGCTGAGAGGAAGGAACGTCTGGGGCAGAAACTTGGCCAGAGAATGCCGTGTGAACCTACAGCGCGGCACAGGTGTAAGCGGTCCAGTCTGTGCGGTTTTGCCATGCCTCGCAATTGGTTCGATGGACACGTTAAAAGCAAAGCGCTGGTCATACCCGCGACATGCAGGTATGACCAGCGCTTTGGTAATTCGTAGGCAGTTTGCGGTTTCGTGACGGCTTGGGAAATGCAAAGTGGCGTCCCATATCCTGCAACTTGAAGCAACCGCCTAACGTATGCCGAAATGCTCCGACCGGGAACGAGTCCAAGGAGTACCAAGGTACGGGAGCGCCCAGCGGTCCAGACCGTACCAGCCCGCTACTTTCCAGGCGAGTACGAGCCAGGTGGCAAAAATGAACAGCAGAGGGTTGGTACTGATTGTTCCGGCGAACAGGAAGCTGACGTTCATCAGCCCGCCGAAGAAGGCGGCAATGCCCGTGAGCATACCAAGGATGAGGCCCAGGCCGACGAGCAGTTCTCCGTAGGCGACAAGGAAGCCGAACACCTTTGCGTTTGGCAGTACCATATTTTCCAGGAACCAGGCGTACCAGGAAGTGACGTCTTTTCCTTCCGCCGCTTTCGCGAGGGAGCCTTTGACGAAGCCCTCAATGGCTGTGCCTGCTTTGTCCCCTGTCCAGGTATCGGTATGGATTTTTTTCCAGCCAGCAGTAATCCAGGCGTATCCGACATACAAACGGATGAATAGCCAGATCCAGGCTGAACGGGTGCTGCTGAACAAAAAGTGTGATACGGGATTTTCAGGAATAATGATTTCGTTGTTGCTTGCTGGACGCATGTGGATGTGCCCTCCTTGGGAAAAAATAGACTGGATAACGCTGGTATGGATATTGATTCCAAGTGATTGTAACACAAGGACTGCCTGCCTGGTGCGGTTTTAGGCATAAGTTCATAGGTTGTTCTTTGACACTATTGGCACGGTGCTAACTGTAGTTCCAAAGTTCTACAACTAAATGAATGCAACTTTTCATGACATTCCGCGACTGGTTCACGCGCTGGCTGCACGGCGGTCGACCTCCCGGGCCGTCAGCCAGCGGGCGAGATGGGGCGAATTTTTTGACGGGAGCGGGGTTTTGACGATAAGTATCCTGTTGTGGAAACAGTTTGTGTCTCCATCAAGTTTTGGTAGAATGAAAGAGTTGAGGGGCGGGTTTTCCTCTCATGCGAGCAGGGGCCTTTTCCGATATAGAGATAGAGACGGTTTTGGGAGGATAGATAGAATGGCATACAAGGTGTACACACAAGCAGAGCGTCCTGATTTGAACGATCAAATGGCCGATGTGCTCGCCGCCAGCTGGTCTACATTCATGCTGCATGACGAAGTGGCCGAACAGCATTACGATCGGCTGGAAGAGTGGTTTGGCTCTTTTCAATATTTGCTTACGGATGAAAATGACACGGTAATGGCGGTTGGCAACTCCATTCCTTTTTACTGGGACGGTACCCTGGAAGGCATGCCAAAAGGCTGGGATGACGTCTTCCTGCGCGGAATTGAAGGCTATGCGCAAGGGCAGAAGCCAAATACACTGTCGGCTCTCTCGATTTCGATTGACCCGAAGCATCGCGGACTCGGCCTCAGCCGCCAGATGGTAACGGCGATGAAGGACATCGCGAAGCAAAACGGGCTGGAATACATGGTGGTGCCTGTGCGTCCATCTCTCAAGCACAAATATCCGCTGATCCCGATGGAAAACTACCTCGAATGGAAAACAGCGGACGGTGCTCCTTTTGACCCGTGGGTGCGCACGCACTGGAAGATGGGCGGGAAAATCATGAAAGTGGCTGCGGAATCCATGCTCATCAGAGGCAGCCTGGCCAAATGGGAAGAGTGGACAGGGATGAATTTCCCAGGGTCCGGCATGTACATAATTCCGGGGGCGCTCGTTCCGGTGCGCGTCGAAGCGGAAAAGGACGAGGCCGTATACGTGGAACCGAATGTTTGGATGCAGCATGTATTATAAAAAAATATGCGGGGAGCTTTTGCTTTCCCGGATGAGAAGGGCCGTCATTTGTGCGGCTCTTTTTTTCATTTGCGAAATGTCTGACCGAAGCTACACGCGCTTCGCCGGGAAACCAGCTCGCATAATTGATGCCAAAAGTTTTCATAGTAAAAGGAGGAAAGACTTGCGGGCAGGGGGAGTTTTTGTGGATTTGTTCAATGAGAGCTTGGTTGTAGTCGGGCGCGTATTTACGATTCTGCCGCTGCTATTGATCGTGACGCTGTTCATGGGAAAGCGCTCGATTGGCGAGCTGCCTGTCTTTGATTTTATGATTATCCTTACGTTGGGTTCTGTGACCGGGGCCGATATTGCCGAGCCGAATGTCCACCATCTTCCCATCGCGGTGGCGATTGTGGCCCTCGGCGTGCTGCAGCGCCTCGTGTCGCAGTGGTCGATTGTGTCCAGGCGCTTTGGGAAAATGGTCACGTTTGAACCGACGGTCGTTTTTTACAACGGCAAGTTTCTCGTCCATCAGTTGAAAAAGATACGCTATTCGCTCGATAATGTGCTGCAAATGCTGCGGGAAAAAGACATTTTTGATCTGGCAGAAATTGAAATGGCCATCATCGAGGCCAATGGCCGTTTGACCGTATTGAAAAAATCGGCGCAGCAGCCAGTGACGAGACAGGACTTGCAAGTCCAGACTGCTTCGACGGGCATCTCCCTGCCTGTCATTGTCGAGGGGAAAATATATCCGGATGCGCTGAAGTACCGCGAACGTGACGAAGAGTGGCTGTTGCAGGAGCTGAAAAAGAGAGGCGTCGCGGTCGAGGACGTATTTCTCGCCACGCTGAATCGGCAAAACGAGTTGCTGTTATTTGAAAAGCAGCCGAACAATCTGCAGCAGATTCCGCCCGTTCAGCATTGAAGGGAAGGCAACTGTTTTCGGGTGAAGCAAGACCGGGACCGGCAGTCTGGGAGGCGATGGTCAGGAGCGCTTGTGCTTCATCACCTCCCCGTCCATTTGTCCGTCGCAAGCGAAATGATCCCGCTCTCAGGGGGCGTACCTTTCCACGAGGGCTGAGCATGTTTTCATGGCCAGGCTTTTTCACCTGACCGCTACTGCGACCTGGCCGCTACTGCGGCTGATGATACGGAAACGTAATCGTGAACTTCGTACCGACCTTTGGCTTGCTCGACACGCTCACCGAGCCGCCAAACGCGCGGATGACGTGATAGGAATAAGTCAGGCCGAGTCCGGTGCCGCTTGTTTTGGTCGAAAAATAAATCGTGCCCAGTCGCTTGATCTGTCCCTCGTCCATGCCGATGCCGTTGTCCTTGATGATGAGGAGCGCGTTGTTTTTTTCAATCAACAGCGACAGAACGACTTTCCCGTTGGCCGTCTCCGCGCATGCTTCGATGGCATTTTTTACAAAGTTTACCAGCACCTGCTTGAACTCGTCGGGATTGGCCATGATCGTGACGGGCTTTTCATATGCTTGCAACTCCAGCTCGATGTTGTGCATGTTGGCAAAAGGCAGCATGACCTCGCGGACGACATAGAGCTGCTCGCACACGTTGATAAGCTCGTTGCGCTCCTTGAGCGGCTTGGACAGCGCGAGGTACTCCGTCAAAATCGCTTCCGTGCGCTGGATCTCGTCCAGGCTGATGCGGATGTACTGCTCGGCTTTCGCAATGTTTCCCGCGTCTTCCTGCATCAAGCGCAAAAAGCCTTTGACGGCTGTGAGCGGGTTTCTCACCTCGTGCGCCAGTGAAGCCGCGACGTGGCTCATCGTCTCGATCTTTTCGTTTTGTGCGTGGCGAATGAACAATTCCTTGTCTGATACGCATTTGCTAAATAACGACATCAACAGCCAGATGCCGACGATATTTTGAACGGGGATCACGAACACATGATAGGCAAGCTGATGGGATACATGGGTGGGAAAGTTAAGATAGGTCAATCCCAATTCTATCAGGGAAAAGAGAGCACCCGTCAAAAGAGTATACAGTGTTTTTCGATAACTGGCTTTGTAGCGTTGATAGATCAGGAGGGAGATCGCGAATGCGGTGGCTATCATGAGCATGGCGACCCACGTGTCTTCACCGCCCAGATAGTAGCGGTACAGCACTGATTCGATCAGCACGACCGAGGCGATTCGTACCCCGCCGTAGATCAAGGCGAAGAATACAAAAATAAATCCCTCAACGGCGCTCGACGCGAAGGTCATCGCCAGAAACACGCAGACAGAACTGGTGACGAGAATAAAGGAACGACTGTAGTTACACATTCGGTCGCGGTAATAGATATTAAACAAAACAAACGGCGTCAGGGCAAAAAACATTTGCAAGATTACTTCTTTTAATAGACTCATCGGACATCTCCATCGCAAATTTGCATGGCTTTGGCTTTAATCTACCATATGTCGACAAGACTTTACAAAAATTCCTCCAAAATTTAGACATAAAGTTGGGACTACTTGGAGGACAAAAGTTTGAAAAACCTAGTTGACAGATGGGTAAAACAAGGATTATAGTCTGTATATATTCCGAAAACGTTGTGAAAATAAAAACTACTCTTATCCAGAGAAGGCTGAGGGAATGGCCCTATGATGCCCGGCAACCTAGCTGGCAGGATGATCTGACTTGCGAGCCAAGGTGCTAACTCCAACAGGTAGCGATACCTGACAGATAAGAGGCGCGAATCTTGTCGATCAAGCCTCTTTCATCTGTTGAAAGAGGCTTTTCCTATTGGAAGGTTGGAAGGTCGTCGCCTCCCCAGCTTGAAGCTCAGCAGGAAAGAAAAAGGGGGAATTTTCATGAAAAAGAAACTGGGTCTTGTCACATCAATTGTACTGGCTGCGTCGCTGGCCTTGACCGCTTGCGGCGGAGGAGCGGACACCCAAAATCAGGCGGGAAGCGGCGCTTCCGGCGGCGAGAAACCGAAGCGCATCGCCCTGATTATGCGCCAAAACGTCGGCACATTTTCTGCCCAATACATTAACGGCGTGAAGCAGGAAGTCGAGAAAAACGGCGGCGAGCTGACCGTATTCAACGCGGATACCGATTTGTCGAAAATGGCTTCCAACCTCGACGCTGCGGTGAACCAAAATTTTGACGGCATCCTGATTGACCACGGTACGGCAGAAGCGCTGCAGCAGGGCACGCAAAAAGCAGTCGACAAAAAGATTCCGGTCGTGCTGTTCGACACCGATATTAAGCTGCCAGGCGTACCTGTCGTTGAGCAGGATGACAACAAGCTGGCCGAGCTGAGCCTGGAGAAGCTGGCTGCCGATACGGGCGGCAAAGGCAACATCGTGAAAATTTGGGTAGCAGGCTTCGCACCGATGGAAAAACGCCAGGTAACGTATGAAGCCTTCCTGAAAAAATACCCGGATATTAAGGAAATCGCCGCATTTGGCTCGGCAACGAACAACACCGCGCTCGATACGCAAGCACAGATGGAAGCGATTTTGAAAAAGTATCCGAACAAAGGCGATATTACAGCCGTATGGGCATCGTGGGATGAATTCGCCAAAGGGGCAACCCGTGCGATCCAGCAAGCAGGCCGCACCGAGATCAAGGTATACGGCATCGACCTGAGCGACGAAGACCTGCAGCTGATCCAGGAGCCGAACTCTCCTTGGGCCGCGACGGCAGCGGTAGATCCGTCGAACATCGGTCGCATTCATGCGCAAACCGTTTTCCAAAAAATCAAAGGTGAGCAGGTGCCAGACAGCGTGAAGCTGAACCCGGTGCTGGTCAAACAGGAAGACTTGCCAAAGGATAAAAAAGTAACGATGGGCGACCTGTCCCAATACGTGCCAGAGTGGGGCAAGTAAGCAAATAGAGCTGGTTGATTTGGCTATTCCCGTTGCTTCTGTCAACGGGAATCTTGTTTATTTGGGGGTGCGAAAAGTGTCCAGCTTGCAGATGAAAGGGATTGTGAAGCAGTTTTCCGGCGTACCCGCGCTGCGCTCCGTCGATTTTGAAGTCAAGGCCGGCGAGGTGCACGCACTGCTCGGGGCGAACGGAACGGGAAAAAGCACCCTGATGAAAATTCTCACGGGTGCGTATCAGGCGGATGGCGGAAGCATCGTGATTGACGGCAAGGAAGTCTCCATCCAGTCGCCGCAGGATGCGAAAGCGCTGGGCATCCAGTGTGTCTACCAGGAAGTCGACACGGCGCTGATCCCGTATTTGAGCGTGACGGAAAACATTTTGCTCGACCAGATCGTGTCCAAAAGCAGCAAGGGACTCATGAACTGGCAGAGGCTGCACAAGGAAGCGGAAAGCATTTTGCAAGGCTTCGGCTTTTCCATCCCGGTGCGCATGCTCGTCGAGGAATGTTCGCTGTCGGAAAAGCAGTTGATCCTGATTGCCCGCGCGACCGTGCAAAAAGCGAAATACGTCATTTTTGACGAACCGACAGCTCCTTTGAGCACGAAGGAGAGCGAGCGGCTGTTTCTCATCATCGACCAATTGAAAAAAGCCGGGGTCGGGATCATCTATATTTCCCATCGGCTGCCGGAAATCTTTGAAATCTGCGACCGGATCACCGTCATGCGCGACGGCCAGTTGATTGCAACAAGCGAGACAGCCGCTACCACGATGGATGAAGTCATCGGGAACATGCTGGGCAAAAGCTTCGATGAAGAGTTTCCGAAGGTGGAGGTACCGATTGGCGAGCTGATCCTGGAAGCGGACGGGGTGGCTGGCGGCAAGGTTCGCGGTGTTGATCTGAGCGTTCGCGAGGGCGAAATCGTAGGTGTCGTAGGACTGGTCGGAGCAGGGAAGACGGAACTGGCCCGTTTGTTGTTTGGAGCCGATGCGGCCGAGGCTGGCCGGGTCAGGCTGAAAGGCAAGGAGGTACGTCTGCGCTCGCCAAAGGACGCCGTTGATGCAGGAATCGTCCTCGTCCCGGAGGAGCGGCGAAAAGAGGGCATTTTTGTCGAGGAATCGGTGAAAAACAACCTGTCTGTCTCCACCTTGTGGAAATGGTCGCATCTCGGGTTTATCCGCAGGGGAGCCGAGGCTGGGCAAGCGCGAGAGCTGGTGCAGCGACTGGGCGTGAAGACGGCGGACATCGGGCAGTTGGTCGGCTATCTGAGCGGGGGAAACCAGCAGAAGGTGGCGATTGGAAAATGGCTCGACACGGACGCGCAAGTTTTCATGTTTGACGAACCGACCAAAGGTGTCGATATTGGCGCAAAAAGCGATATTTATCGCCTGATCGGAAAGCTGGCGGAGCAGCGCAAGGGCGTTTTGTACTTTTCCTGCGAATTTGCGGAGGTGCTGGGCATCGCGGACCGGATTCTCGTCATGTTCGAAGGGAAAATCGTCCGCGAGCTGAGCCGGGCGGAAGCAACCCAGGAGCGGATTATGTATTATGCAAGCGGAGGTGAGTAACGTGGAGGGCAAAAAATTCAGCTTGTTTGATTTTATTTACAAATACGGTACTGTGGCAGTCATTGTGATCGTCATGCTGTTATTCAGTCTGACCAACCCGTATTTCTTTACCTATGACAATATCACGGACATTTTGCGTTCGATCTCGATCGTGACGTTTGTCGCCATCGGCGTTACGTTTTCCTTGATTGTCGGGGGCTTTGACCTGTCTGTCGGCTCGACGGTATCGCTGACCACCGTCGTTTCGGCTTCGATGATGGTCTGGTACGAGCAGGGCGTGTTCGCCACACTGGTCGTCCCGATTGTGCTCAGCCTGATCGTCGGGCTGGTCAACGCGTTTCTGGTCGTCAAAATCCGGATTCCCGACCTGTTGGCGACGCTGGCGATGCTCTATATCGTCAACGGGCTGCACATGACGTATTCGAAAGGCTACTCGATCTACGCCAACATGCCGATGGAAGACGGATCGATGGCTCCGGGGAAATTCCAGGAGTGGTTTTTGTGGCTGGGACAAGGCAAAATTTTCTCACTGCCCGTGCCAGTTATCCTGACCTTTTTGCTGGTCGCGATTACCCACGTCTATTTGACCTACACCCGCCAAGGGCGGATGCTGTACATGACGGGCGGCAATCTGGAAGCGGCACGATTGTCCGGGATTCCGGTCAATCGCTACCGGACGCTTGCCTACGTGCTGTCCGCGCTGTTTGCCGGATTGGGCGGGATGCTCTTGGCGGCGCGGATCGGAACAGGCCAGGTGAGCAGCGGCAGCTCGATGCTGATGGATGCAGTGGCGGCGGCGTTTGTCGGTTTTTCCGTATTCGGCGCGGGCAAGCCGAATGTGTTTGGAACGTTCGTCGGCGCAATCCTGATCGGGGTGCTGCTCAACGGTATGACGATGCTCAACCTGCCTTACTTCGCCTACGATATTATCAAAGGGACAGTATTGGCGCTGGCGTTGGCTGTGACGTACTATCAGCTTCGCCGGAAAAGAAAAGCATAAAGAGGCATGCAGCCGGGAGCGTAAAAAGCAGGGCGTCAGGGAGAAGCTGGCGGCCTGCTTTTTTTTGCAAGCGGAATCTGCCTGTCTTGCCGAATGCGCGTGCAGGCTTTGTATTTGCGATTTTTGCGGGAAAATGCTCCAATAAAAGGGGGCATCATTTTCAATGAAGGAGGATACGGCATGTCGATTCAAAATGAACAAGATTTGCTCGCTTTGCAGCGGATTGGGAAAGTTGTCGCCGAAGCCAGGGAAGCGATGCTGAAAGCCGTTCGGCCGGGGATCACGACAAAAGAGCTGGATCGTATCGGCGGCGATATTTTGGCGAAGTACGGGGCGCGATCAGCTCCCCAGGTGACGTACGACTTTCCCGGCCAGACGTGCATCAGTGTGAATCACGTTGTGGCGCACGGGATTCCCGATGGGACCGTGTTGAAGGAAGGAGATATTGTCAACATTGATGTCTCCGCAGAGTTGGACGGTTATTTTGCCGATACTGGCGCTTCGGTTGTCGTGGGACAGGGAGAGCCAGTGAAGCAGGCACTGTGCAAATGCGCAGAGGAATCGCTGTACAAGGCGCTTGATGCGGCAAAGGCTGGCTCCAGGATGAGTCAGATTGGGCGCATCGTCCATAATGAAGCGAAGGCAAAAGGCTTTACGGTCGTCAAAAATTTGACAGGCCACGGCATCGGCAAAAGCTTGCACGAGGAGCCGGCGCACATCCTGAATTACTATGACAAATGGGACAAACGGCTGCTGACAGACGGGCTTGTGCTCGCTGTCGAAACGTTTATTTCCACAGGAGCCGAGTATGTAAAGGATGGCAAGGACGGCTGGGCTTTGGTGACTCCGGACAGAAGCTACGTCGCCCAGTACGAGCATACCGTCGTCATCACGCGCGGCAAGCCGATTATTTTGACAGCCTGATCGTTTTTTCGCACCATGAGCGGGGAGCTTCCCGCGCAGTGATTTTTTCATCGGAAAAAGTAAGGAGGCCCTATCGCACCAGAGCTGATGGGGTTTTTTTGTTGGGAAAAAATCGCTTGGATGGAACAAGAATATCTTGAAAAACTGGCAAAGATTATTTATGATTTGAATAGGAATATATGTTCGTGTTTTCCGGGAGGTCTTTTCCAATGAATCGATGTGGCTGGGTGAATCAGGATCCGTTGTATCAGAATTATCACGACAAGGAGTGGGGCGTGCCTGTCTACGATGACCGGCTGCTCTTTGAATATTTGAATCTGGAGGGCGCGCAGGCGGGATTGAGCTGGTATACGATCCTGAAAAAGCGGGAGAACTACCGTCGGGCGTTTGACAACTTCGAAGCGGAAAAAATCGTGCAGTACGACGAAGAAAAGATTCAGCAGCTTTTGCAGGACAAGGGCATCGTGCGGAACAAGCTGAAAATCAGGGGCGTCGTCAAAAACGCTCACGCCTATCTCAAAGTCGTGGAGGAATTCGGCTCCTTTTCCAGCTACATCTGGTCGTTTGTCGGCGGCAAGCCGATCCATAACCATTTTCAGGAGTTGAAGGACGTACCTGCCTCAACGGAAATCAGCGACAAGATGAGCAAGGATTTGAAAAAGCGCGGCTTCACGTTTGTCGGTTCGACGATCTGCTACGCGTTCATGCAGGCAGTAGGCATGGTGAACGACCACGTGGCGACGTGCGACCTGTATCAAAAAGACTAGGCAGGCGTCAAGCGGCCCAATATTTGGGACTGATGCATCCATGCGGAAATTCACGAAGAGCCAGACCTTTGACCAGATTGGAGAGGGCTGGCTCTTGCTGTTTTATGCCCGTGCATTTTGCTTGGGCGGACGGCAGATAAAAAGTTAGAAAAGTATGAGATTGGTGTACTTGTTGAAACGGCAGGGACAATTTTTCTGAACCTGGCAGGGCTATCGGCAAGCGTGATTCTGTGCAAACAGATCGCGCTTTTTTTGTGTGTTCAGCATAGCGAGACGTCGGGCGAAGCAGTCACAAAGCCTTGTGTCATTTGGCTGGAAAGACTGCGCTGACCGTTTGTCACAGCCTGGTTTTCTGCTGCGAACCTATCTGTTTTGGCGGGATCAATCCGTTGGAAAAACGCTGAAAAAAAGAATGGAAATAACTTGAACTTCCAGGTAAAGTATGAGATACTTGTACTAGAAAGAGAACAAACGTTCCTGTCTAACTTGTTGGGGAAGCGAAGCAATCCTGAGTGAATCACGGAATCAGAGAAGGAGTGAGGATATGCAAAAGCAACCAGCCCGGTTTACAGGCCGCAAAAACAAACCGACTGGCATCGCGCTGCCAAAGGCGCTGCGCGGAAGACGCCAGGATGCACTCACTGTCCTTGGCTTTTGGCTCCCCGCCAAGGAGAGTCTCGCCTTTGTTGGCAGCAGACCTGGAGCGAAAAGCATTCGAGGCAAGAAAGCAGTGCCGAAAAAAACTCAGCATGGGGCGAGCAACCGATGATGTCGATGGACTATGTACAGGTACTCGCTGCCGTTGTCTGTTTTCTCGTTTTGGTCGTCGCCTTCAAGCACGTCGATTTGCAAATTCGCATCAACAACATATTGGATCTGCAACTGAAGGCGAACAAGGAAAAAGAGGCAGAGTCGATTGAGAAAAAAAGCGATCCGCCTGCCGCTGACGAAAAGCCGTGCGAATAAGAGAAAACATGGGGGAAGGGGATTTTTTCGCAAATGATAAACGTAGCATTGATTGGAGCCGCTGCCCTGTTGATCGGGGTTATTATCGGGCAGATCATTTTATCGGATAAACTGCGCAAGTGGTGAGTAGATACAAATCTTTTTGAGGTGTTCGGGGATGGAAAAGAGCGAGAACTTGCTGAATCAATGGCTGCAACAAGTGAGAAGAATTGCCTGGCGATTGCAGTACAAAGAGAAAAAGAAGTGGAAACATGAAGGCTTGCTGCATGAGGAAGTGGTGGGGAAAGACCCCTTTTCCGCGGTCATTTCTGATTTGCATGTGGAACAGCTTCTCCAGCAATTGCCTGCGCGACCGGAGTACATTATTCGCAAGATAGTTATCGAAGGCAGGACAGAACAAGAGGTAGCCAATCAGTTGAACATGTCGCGACAAGGGGTGTCAAAATGCAAGCGAAAGTACCTGCGCATCATTGCAGCCAACATGAATCTTTCGATGTGATTTTTGAGCGGGCGAGGTCCGGTGATAATGGGGCCATGCTGCAGGTTCTGGACTTGCTTCAACCAGAGATGGAGCGAATGGCCTGCTTTATCAAAATGCCGCGTGAGGAATCGATTCAGGAAATCAAAAGTCAGCTGATCGAACTGATTCGCAAAAACTAGGCCGGGTGCGCCAGAACTTGCTGAGGGTGATCGTCTCACTTTATATAAAGAAACCAGGGGGAGAGAAAATGACGGCAACGACGATGATGGATAAATCCATGTTGATGGAAGCGGTTTGCGAGGGGTGCCCGGCGACGTGCTGGGGCAAGCGGACGCACTGCCAGGTTCACGACCTGCACATTGGCAAAGTCGAAGCGTGCCCGGAATGGGACAGATATTTGCTCCAGCAGCAAAACCAACCACGGCTGTCAGTCCAAAAAGAGCCAGGCAAGAAACGGGAAATCCTCTCCGACTGGAATGAGCTGGCGCCAGCCCTCTCAATTGTGCAAAAGACAGAGGAGGAAATTCGCGATTACAGCTACATGCAAATCGAGATCGCGCGCATCCAGCGCTATTTGCGGGAAGCGGGCGAAGGCATGGTCAGCCAGTACGGATTGGACTCCGCGCTGCCAAAAGGCCAAGGTGTCCACAGCGACAAAACACACGCCGAGGCCGTCCGCCGGGAGCGGAAGCAAAAACGCCTAAAAAGCTTGCAGGACAAAATTGAGCGCATCAACCGGGCGGTAGAGACGATCCGCAGCGAGCAGGAGCGGTTGATCGTCGAAGCGCTGCTGGATGGCGAGAAAAACAACGGCATCGCCAAGACGCTCGGGGTATCGCGTCAACGCTATTACGAGATCAAGCGGAGCGCCGTCATGAAAATGGCCTGGGCGATGTACGGGGATGAGATGCAGCAGACGGGATGAGTTCATAAAGACTCGACTTTGGTGAGAAACAGCGCCAGGGTCGAGTCTTTTTTTGCCGTTGTTTGTCGCTGATATTTTGTAAAAGGAGGGAATGTCCCCCATAGAAAAATTTTGAAGTGTCACGTTTTCCAGCTCATGTTTCGTTATTCATAGTGAAAGGGGGGAATTCAATGGAACATGAAACTCCAGAGCATATTGTCCGATCAATTCTGGATGGGGAGATTGAAAAATTTGAACTTCTTGTGAGGAGATTTCAGACTCCCATCTTTCGTTATTGTTATCACATGCTTGGCCACCGGGAAGAAGCCGAAGATACTTCCCAGGAAGTATTTTGGAAAGCCTATTGTCATCTCTCCAAATACAAGCAGGAAGTGCCTTTTACGGCATGGCTTTATAAGATTGCTTACCACAGCTGCCTTGATGTCCTGCGGAAAAGAAAGAGATCCAAACTGCTGCCATTTCTTTTCCAAAATGAGAAGCAAGCATCCAATGTCGAGCAGCATATAGAAGACGTCTACTTCAGTGAGTCTGTATACCTTGCCTTGAGCAGGCTTTCACTGGAAGAACGAACACTGCTCATATTACGTGGGGTGGAAGAGAAGACGTTTGAAGAAATCAGCATCATCGTCAATAAAAAATCAGCGAGCTTACGAAAAAAGTACGAACGTACCGTGGCAAAATTTCGGCTGAATTACGCCAAAGTGGAAGGGAGGGAAGAGAAGGATGCTAAGGAAAAATGCAGACCGAAGTTTGAAAGAACTATTTGAGGACGAGCGAATTCCGGAAGTAGACCTTGTAAAAAGCGTAATGGATAGAATTTATTTGGATAAAAACAGAAAAGAAGGATTTTTTATGAAATATAAAGTCAGTATCGCGATTGGTTTAGGGATTGTTTTGATGGGAACAACTGGGCTTGCCGCAATGAACGCCTACCAATTGTATAACGAGGAAGGCAAGGTCATTTATCAGGAAAAAGATATTGCGGAATCGCAAGCACCCATAAAAAACCCGGATGAAGAAATGCAGGCATTTATGGGCAAGATGGCGGAAATCGAAGATAGTTTACCAGCCGGTACTGCGGCTGCTCTCTATATAAAAGATCACAATCCGAAAAAACGGGTTGTCACTCTTTCAAAGCCCTTTGTTTTTCAGGATCACGCAGCTCTCCAACAAAAATTGGGGACATTAGTCAAGGTACAGCCTGAATTGCCGGGGGGATACAAATTTAGTACAGCCTCCGTTGATTACTTGGTGAACCGGGATTACAAAAAGGATGAGTTGTATGCGCTGGCAAACATGACGGATGAAGAGTACGTGTTAAAGCCGCTATCTTTTACAGATACCATCTCGTCGATAGAGATCACGTACAAGAATGGGAACGATGCGTTGATTCTGAAAGTGACGCCATTTGAGGACGCGGTGGACAATACGGTGTACCAAGCTGACCTGGATCAAACAAAGAAAGAAAAAATTATCTTCAAGCAAACGGAAGCCCTTTTTTCTGAACACCCAAATCAGGATGGGACAGAAAAGGAATTACGTTGGGTGCAAAAGGTAAATCGTACCCCATTCTTGTTCATCGTTCAGACGAGTGCAAAAAATTTGAGCAAGGACAGCATCATCAAAGTGATGGAATCTTTCCTGTGATTGGGCGACAGACCCACGGCTGACACAACTTGACACTCCCTGACACTCCCGTAAAAAATCCACTTCTGCACGCGCTTCGCGTTATAATGGATTCAAGCGAATCAGGCAAGAACCAAACGAGCCATCTGGTGACGAAACCGGGTGGCTTTTTCTGTTCGCTAATTTGTCAGAAGGGAGTTGGCACGTGGCGAAGGACGAGAACAAAGGGAGGTGGGAAAATGGAGGATCGCGAGCTCGCCGTCTTGACCGAGCTGATCGAAGAAGCGTATCCGCAACTGGCAACGGTTGTGAATGTGGATGACTGGATGGCCCAGCGTTTTTCCCTGCCAGCGGCGTTTCTGATGACACGGGGAATCGGTGAAACAGGCCGGAGTCACACTTCCTATCAGGTGGAGGTTGAGGCGGTCATTGTGCTCCATTATCCCAAAGTAGAAGGTGTGTATCAGAGGCTGTCGGCCGAGCCGCTGCGCCAGCTTTTGCGCCAGTCGCAGTACAGCTATCGGGGCAAAGCGTCCGGGCTGTCCATCGAAATCGACAGCTCCACGCTGCGCATCTGGCGGGATCGACGGGACCGCACCGAGATTGCGTTTCGGTTCACGTACATTGTGACGGTTCCGCGAGAGGATGCAGCAAAAATCAACGAATTTGAGATCGAGGAGGGACATTCCTAGTGGCCAAAAAAGAACAGCAGCCTGATGTTGTGAAAACCAAGCAGGAGTGGATTGAGAGCGCCGCTTACCTGGAAGCCGAAAGGTTCGAGGTAGCAGGCGCTCTTTTTCTGGCAAAAGATCACGAACGGTTGCCGGAAAGCCAAGTGAAAAATCGATTGAACAAATACAAAGGCGGGGTGTAATCATGACCATTCAACGTGAACGGCCGGGGGTAACGGTCGAACTGATCGCAAAAGCAAAAGAACGCGTCGTGCCAAAGAGCGGCGTTGTGTTGGTTCCGTACCAGGCAGAGTGGGGAGCGCCGGACGAGCTGGTGAAGCTGGGCAGCTACGAGGAGCGCATGACGGAAACATTCGGCAAGGTCGATACAGTGGAACTGGCGGCGGAGGGGGGCGCGACGATTTTGGCCTACCGCATGACAAACGGCAGCGCCAGCAAAGCTGCTTACGAACAGGCTGACGCAATCCGAATCGAGGCGCTTTATCCGGGCCTTTTGGGCAACGATTTGCGGGTTGTCATCAGCGCGTCCACCTCTGAGCCAGGCAAAAAGGAGTTGCAAGTAAAAGGGCCGCTGCAAACGGAGAAGTTTTCCTTTGCCAATGCGGATGAGCTGGTGGAAAAGACTGGCCAATCCGTTTACGTGCGTGTGCAAAAGTTGGGAGAGGCGGCGATTGCGACAGCAGCCGAGACAAATCTGACAGGCGGGACAAGCGGGACGGTCGCGCTTGCTGCGGCTGATGCGACCAAGCTGTTTATGGCTGTTTCCGGCGCTGATTTTGACGCGATGTATTTGCCATTCGATGATCCGGCTGTACAGGCCGCGGCCAAGCAGTTTATGAGCGATCGCCGGACGCTTGGCAAAAAGCTGAGCACACTGGTCATCGGCGGCAAAGCAGTGGAAGACGAGAACATGGAGAAGCACGTGGAGCGCTCTGTCGCACAAAACGCGCGCTTTGTCGTCAACTGCGCCATTGCAGGCCAGCACAACAACGGAAACACCTACGGAAGCCTGGAGTGGGCTGCGTGGGTAGCGGGCATGATCGCGGCGACGCCTGCCCATGAGTCCTTGACGGCGGTTGTCGTCCCGCTGAAAAAGGCACGGAAGGATTGGGGCCACAGCGATATTTTGCGTGCGCTCGGCTCCGGTACGCTGGTGGCGACGCGCGATGGCGATGTGTACATCATCGAGAGTGCGGTCAACACGCTGTCTGTGCTGGGCAACCATGAACGCGAAGACTACGGCAAAATCCGCGTCAGCATGACGCTCGATCAGATCGTCAACGACATCAATGCCGTGGGCAAAAAGTACAAAGGCAAGCTCGGCAACAACGACCTTGGCGGCGCGGTGTTCGTCTCTGCGGTCAACGCCTATATGACCGTTCGCGAGCAGCAGGGCGCGATTGAACCAGGCTGGACGTTTACCGACAAAAAGAACGGCAGCGGAGATCGCCGCGGCTTCCAACTGTCGGCCAAGCCGCTCGATGCCATCGAATACTTTGACATTGACTGGGAGGTGCTGTAATTGGCTATTGCACGCGATATTAAACTGAAAAATTGCCAGGTTTACGATGAAAATGGAGATCCGATCTACGGGACATTGGAAGGGAAAATGGTCCTCAAGGTCGAGTACGGCGACACGAACCGTCTGCAAAAAGGAAAAATCCAGACGGTCAACGACTGGCATGTCGAGGTGACGCTGAAAATTACCGCCACCAACGCTGCCCTGAAATACTATGTCGTCGAGCAACTGACGCAGGGCAAGACACCCGTTCTGCCGTTTTTGATCGGCGAGACGCTGGACAAGGAAGCGGGCAATTCCGAGCGCGTCCGCATTTCCAACATTGTGCTCAATCCGGAAGAGATCACGCTGTGGGAAGCGAAGGCAGACGGCAACGACCACGCTACCTACGACCTGAAAGGCATGTCCATCGACAAGCCGGACTACCTGGATGAATTGCCAACCTACGTGGAATAGGAGGAAAAAAGAATGAACAAGCTGCAAAAATATTTGGCAAAAGCGAATGAACAGGCCCCGCGCAAAGAAGTGACTGTCGTCATTGACGGCGACGAATGGAAAGTACGCCAACTGAACCTGACTGAGCTGCGCGAATGCGAACGCATGGCGGACAAAGGAGAGCGAACAGACTGGTTCCTGTACAACGATGCCCGGATTGTGAAGGCGACCGAGCACGATTTTCCATGGAACCAGGAAGAACTGAAAAAGGCGTACAAAGTCGGAACGAAGTACGAGCTGGTGGAAAAGATTTTCCGCGACAATCCGGAAGGCTACAGCAAGCTGCTGCAAGCGGTGCGAGAAGTAAACGCGGGCCAGTCGGAGGAAGCGGCCATTGAAGAAGCAAAAAACTGATCCGATCTGACGGCGAGGCCTGGCATATGTGCCGCGCCTTTTTAAAGGGCAGGGGCCGTCCGTCAGATCTCCTGGAGTACGAAGTGGATGCGTACAAGCAAAAGCTGTTTGTGATAGCTTGTCAGATGATCGAGCTGGAGGATGAGGAAAAGGCTGGGTGATGGTACTCGGCCTTTTTCCATTTGGCTCGCGCTTCGTTTCAGATCGAGCGACAGGAGGTGAAAGGATTGGCAACAGATGTTGCGAGACTGAAAGAAATGCGCAAGGAAATGAACAGACTGGTGAAGGAAGCAGGCGGGCTGGCAAAGGAAGTAGACCGGACCAGCCGGGGACTACAGCGCATGACCCGGCAATTTTCTGCGGGAATGGAGCAGATGAAAGAGGACATGCAAAACATCCGAAACAGCCTGAACGAACTGAACCAGGTGAAAGTAAAGCCGAAAGTGGAGTTAGGGGAAGTCACCAGCAAGCTGAACGACTTGAAAACAGAGTTGGCGGCTGCCGGCGGGCTTTTGACCGGACTTGCGATTGGCACGACGCTTGATGGAGCCAAGACCGAAGCGCAGGCGGCGGCACGGGAGCGGGCACTTTATGCGGCCAGAGGGAAAACAGAGGAAGAAATGCGGCGTTTTGACGAGCTGGCCAAAAAGATGACGACGCTCAATCCGCACATGAAAGCTTCCCAGGCGATGGCCCTCATCGCCAAAAGCGAGAACTACCACCCGAACTTCGCGCTGGAAGCAGCCAAGCTTGGCGTCACGACGCGGTTTGCTCCGGAAGACAGCGTGAAAATGATGGCGGCTATTGGCGGCACGACTGACACGGACAGCGCCGTGCGACTGGCAAATGCGCTCCAGTACATGAACAACACGGGAGAAGGCAATCTCAGCGTCAAGCTGGTCGAGTCCATCTCGCAATTCAACACGCAAAATGGCAAGCTGCTGAATACGCCGGAAAAGCTGGCCGCCGTGGTGGGGGAAATCGGCAAGATGTCCAGGGAGGAAAAGTCGTTTGGCAGCCTGCTGAAAAAGACACAGGAGTTTAGCGGAAGCGGAGAGCTGGCTCGTCTCCTGCAGTCCCGGTACGAAGCACAAGGCCAAAGCGCCGCAGAGGCCAGGAAGCGGGCGGAGGATGAGGCGAAGAAGATCAGCCAGGGACTGGCCTCAGCCGATAAAGACGAGCAGCAAATCGCGCTCGGAAAAACATTGATGTCGATTGCGGCCATGACGGACAAGGCCGCCCAGCAACAGGCGATGGCGAGCCTGGGAGGAAGTGCCGGGTCGGCTGTCGAGAAAACGGTCAAAATCGCCGGGGGCGAGATAAGCCCGCAAGTCGGCAACGAAGCCGACAAGTCTTACGCCGCAGCGACCAAGGCAGATCCGTTTTTTGCCTCCATGCAGGCGCAGACTGCGGCGAAGAACGAGGCCATGGAGGCCATCGGCAAAATTGCCAAGGACCTGTCAGGTGTTTCTTCGCTGATTTCCAATACAGCGGCATCATTGACCGGGTGGTTCAACAGTTGGTCAGACTCGGTCAGACAGTCTGCCGTGTATATCATCGGGACCTTGGCTGTAGGAACCACAATGGCTATCCAGCTGGCAAGCATGTGGGGAAAAGCAAAAGCCTTCGCTGCCTCGGCGCGCGAATGGTGGGGCAGCAGAGGAAAAAAAGGAGCAGCGGAAATGACGGCAGGCGGAAAAGGCGATTGCTGTTGCTGCTGCGCAGGCTCTGGTGCAGGGCCCGACATGGGCAAGAAACCGAACGGTGCTTCCGGGCCGAAGAAAGAACAGTCGAAACATGCAGCGCCGTCTGCCGGAAACAAGCCTGCTGCAGATACTGCCGGAAAGAACGCAGCTCCATCCGCCGGAAATAAGGCTCCCCATGACGCTGCCGGAAAAAACGCAGCCCCACCTGCTGCCCCTGCCCAAAACAGGCTTGAGCCAGACAGCGGCGGCCCGGCTGGAGCGGAAAAAGCAGGTACAAAAGGCTCCTGGAAAAATATTGCCAAAGCGGGTCTGAGGAAGTTGCCGCTCGTTGGAGGGCTGCTCAGTCTGACGACGATTGCCGGATCGGAAAACAAGGTGGAGACAGCAGCAAAAGTAGGTACAGAAGCGCTTGGCGGCTGGGGTGGCGCTGCCGCCGGAGCCGCGCTGGGCGCTACAGTCGGTTCTGTTATCCCAGGAATTGGAACCGCAATTGGGGGAGCGATTGGCGGCATTGTTGGCGGTTTCGGCGGCTCTATGCTAGGCAGCATGGTCTTCGACAAGGCCAAGGAGTGGTGGCAGGGCAGCGAACGGCCATCCCCATCCCCGCCATCGGCTGCATTGCCGAAACAGCCTGCCCCTCATTATTCTCCAGCGGCAAACGCCCAGTCCGGGCCGCAGAGCGTCTCCCTGACGCTGCCGCAAGTGACGGTTTCCTTGCATGCAGCAGGCGTGCTGCAAGACATCCCGACGATGCTGAAAATGCTCAACGATCCATCTGTCGGCCAGCGAATCCGCGCCATTATCGAGAAAGCGCTGCTGGATGCATTGGAGACGAGAGGAGGAGTGACCACATGATCCGGATGCAAGGCAAATATACGTTGACATTCCCGGTCACGCCTGCTGAAATCCAGTTTCGCGGATACGGCAACGATGTAGAAGCGACCACGTCCATCACGCTGCTGGCCGGAAACCGCATCTCGGCCAGACGGCCAAAAGCGATCAGCTTCGATTTCTTTTTGCCCGGTGACATTTCAGCTCCGTACATCGAGGTAAAAGGTTATCAGGGGCCAAGGGCGTGGCTTGCCGGACTGGACCGTCTGACGGGCTCAGAGGTGCTTTTGACCATCGACGAGCTGGATCTTGCGTGGAATGTGCTCATCGGGCCGTGCGACGGCAAGTTTCAGGGAAAAAACGTCGACTTTCACGGCTCAATTGAGCTGCCGCTGTTTGTCAAGGACGAGTTCATCACCTGGAGCAACCAGACGCAATTGCTCTCGCCGGGTGCCGTCATCTCGCGGCAGCAGCCCGCCCGCCCGAATACAAGCGGCAAGGTAGCGAAAAAAACGCAGAAGCAAAGAGCGCTGGCGCAAACAACCGACAGCAAAAAATCGGAGGACATGCGCATGCGCATCCAAAAAAAGCTGGAAGACGCACGCGGCTTTTAACGGAGATGATGAGATGAAAGTCATATACGGCAAGGAGCAGACCCGCTACGACCTTTCTTTGGCTGTCACGGAGCTGTCCTGGTCTTCGTCCCGCGGCCAGATTGCCCAACAGGCAGAGTTGAAAATCAAGGAGGCCCCGCCGCTGCAAACGGCGGGCTTTCTCATGCTCTTTTCAGGCGAGCAGCTAAAGGAAGCGCAGCAATTTTTCCACGGCCCGCTTGTCCGCCTGGAGCGCGACGACCGGACAGGAGACTTGTCCGCAACCGCATACGAGCTGGGCTGGTACCTGCAAAAAAACGAAATCTCGCGGATCAAGCTGAACGGCGATGCCGGAACCGAACTTTCGCGCATCATCAAGGCGGCGGGAGTCAACTTCAGTTGCCCGCCCTTTGGTTTTACGGTCAAAGAGCGCGTTTTCCCGCAATCGTATACGTCGTTGTTCACCTCGCTGACAGAACAAGCCTACGAGAAGACGGGCATCCGCTATTTCGTGCAGTACCAGCGCGACAAGCTGACCGTTTTGCCGGAGGGAAAAAACAGCATCGTGCCCATGTTCAAGGCAAGCATGCTTGCAAGCAGCTCGACGGGAGAGAGCATCGAGGATGTCTACACGGTTGTCACCGTAGAACGCTATCGGGGCGATCAGGTGGCGAGCAGCGCGACGAAGGCAAACGAGAGCCTCGTCAAGCAGATTGGCCGCATGCAAAAGGTCATCGACGCGGGCGAGGACAAAAATGTAGCCGCTCTGGCCGCAAAACAGCTTGCCGAGCTGTCCAAAATCCCCCGGACGCGCTCGATTACCGTTCGGCATGAGGACGAGCAAGCGGCGCGGCTTCGCGCGGGCTGGCTGGTCAAGATCATGGAAAAGAACAACCAAACGATTACCGACTGGATCGTCACCAGCTGCCAGGCGCACTGGAAAGGCGGCCAATACACGATGGATCTCCAGTTGGAAAGGAGGACGTAACGATGCAATCAGTTATTGCAAAGCTGAAAGGATACACCCGCGACGGCCTGAATAACACGCAGGGCGAGCTGGGACGGCTTTTGTCGCTGTCCCCGCTGTCTGTCAAGCTCGATGAAGACCCGACGCCATTGGAGCCAGACGAGATTGTCGTCCTGCGCTCTGCCCAATTGCGCCAGGAGGATGTAGGCAAAAAGGTCGCCGTGCTTCATTGCACAAACGATCAGTACCTTCTGCTCGGGGTGGTGGAGTGATGTTTCCACAGTTGCAAGGCACGGAAGAGAGCCTGCTCCCGTCCAAGGCGGATGTGCCGATTCCCTGGACGTATCGGTTCGATTGGGAAACCAAGCAGTTGATGCAAGGCCCGGATGGCAGGTATGTGCGCACGAAGACATACGAGGAATACTTGCAGGAAGCGGTGCAAAAAATTCTCCGCACCCGCCGTTTCCGCTACGCGATCTACTCGGAGCGGTACGGCGTCGATTTTTTGGCCGAAAAAGGCAGAATGCGCTCGGGCTTGTCGCTGTCTGTCATCAAAGCGCAAGCCGAGGAAGCGCTGGAAGCCCACAGCGAAATTGAGCGGGCGCAGGTGCAGGACATTCGCTTTCAGGGAGACAGGGTCGTCATGCATTTGGAGATTGAAGGAGTTCGCGGCACAACCCGAATGGAGGTGGATGCATGGAAACGTTAATAAAGCCGGAGATGCCGATTCTCCGCGAAACGCCGGAGCAAATCTACCAGCGGATGGCAAACCGGATGGCGGCGCTCGCCCAGAAGCGCGGGGAGACGCCGCCGGCTACAGATGAGGGGGAAATCCATTACGATTTGGCTTACCCGATTGCAGAAGAGCTGAGCGAGCAGCAGCAGCTTTTGGAATACGGCTTTTTGCAAGGCTTTCTTCCCTGGGCGGACGGCGAGTTTTTGGATGCGGCAGGCGTCTTTTTCGGTCTGACTCGCAATGAGGAAGAGACAGACGACGCCTATCGCCAGCGACTCATCGACCGGGCGCGCAGCGATGAAGGCGACGGACGCCGCCAGGACTACGAGCGTTGGGCGCGGAACGTGGACGGCGTAGGCGGAGCCGTTGCGATTGAAAAGGCGCGGCACGATCTTTCCATCGACGTGTTTATCACGGACCTGGAAGGACAGCCCGCCACTTCTGAATTGGCCGCGCAGGTTCGCAGCAAGCTGGAAGACAAGCGGCGTGCGCTGCACGACCTGCAGGTGCTTCCGGCGAATATTTTCCCGGTAACAGTCGCCGTGAAGGTCATTTTGCGACCGGAAGCCGAACTGGCCCAAGTCGAAGAACAAATCGCCTCGCAAGTGAAAACGTACCTGAAAGGGCGCTCCCAGATCGTGTATCAGCAGATCGGGGCGCTTTTTTTCGTGGACGGCGTAGAGGATTTTACCGATTACACGCTGAACGGCGGCGAAGCCAACCTGACCGTGCCTGCTGATTGTGTCGCCACTCTGCAACTGGTGGTGACGGCATGATCCCTGAACGGTACAGGCAGATGCTGCCGCCTTACTGGTATGAGAATGAGGTTGCGGAGTATCATTTTGAGGGCGCGGCGTCGGCGGTAGATGCGTTTAACACGCAGCGGGAAGACCTGCTGCGGCAGTTCAGTCCGTTGTCGGCTACGTGGGGATTGGATATTTGGGACTGGATTTACTTCGGGAAAAAGCAGCTTTTGAGTGTAGAGGAGCGGCGCAAGAACATCCAGCAGAAGCATTGGGCGTACCTTGGGTTTACGCCGAGCGTGCTGCGGGCGATCGGTTACAGTTCGTCGGACACTAAACGAGTACGGATGATCGAGGATTTTGATAATAAAGTAATCCGGTATGTTTACCTGGTGGAGGATCTTTTCGATACCAAAAACGCTGTACAGGCTGTCGAGAAAATCCGGCCTGTTCATTGCAATGGGGTTGCTTTTGAGCCTGTGTCAGCGGAGCGCATCGAGCTGCGGGACGTGCTGGTCGTTGGAGTGAAGGAGTATCACAAGGTAAGGGAATTTCGCGTGGGGATGACCCCGATTAAACGATACGAGGAGGTCGTCAGATGATTGCACAGAGCTACTTGCAGACTGTACGGGACGATCTGCTGGCGCGGGTGACAGGCGGGGATATTTTGCTGAACGATACCGTTTCTGTTCCTGTTCGGGCTGTAGCGATCTCGTCGCATCCGGTTGCTGGTATGCAGGATGTGATTGCGCTGCAGGTTTCCGCGCAGTACGTTGCCAGTGTTCCGGTGATTACGAGCGCTAAGTTGCGGACCAGCACGGGTGCGGTCGTTGCGGAAAAGGCGGTCGGCATCGAAATGGACGGGGCGCAGTTTGTGGATCTGACGTTTGTTTTTGAAGTGAAAGGAGGGGCATAGGGTGACGTACATTGCAAAGACGGACTGGAAGCAGGATGATCCGGTAACGGAAGTGGATATTAATCGGTGGGAGCAAGGGATTGCAGACGCACATGGACAGATTGCTGTTCTCGCAGCCGACGTCTCGAACCTGAAAACGCGCGTGAACGTGATGGAGAGTACGTTGCCGGAGAATTTTTTGTATAACCATTTCAAGGATGACTTGTCTACGATTGAGGGAATTAAGGTGATTCGAGGCTACTATAACGAAGCGCAGAGTCGGTTGGAGGTGTAGGAAAAATGAGTAATCCTGCCGATAACGGTTTCCATTTTGAGACGGGAGGGGGAGGAACATGGCGAGAATCACAACACCGGTAACGGTTGTCAACCAGCCGTATGACACGTCCGGCAACGGCGGGCGAAAATTAGTTCGATTGAGCAATGGGTGGTTTGTTGCGGCGATAAGAAATACATCCGACTTGAAAGTTTACTTTTTCAAGTCTTTAGATAATGGGCAGACATGGCAGCGGATTGGGTGGACTTATGCAGGAGTAACGGATGTAGGTAACTTTGCAATTGCATGTAAAGATACTATAGTGTATCTAGTTCAATTTAGCGGAACTGCGGGTGACTTTTACAAATTTGATGCTGCGACACAAACGGACTCCGAGATTTCCAGGGTCGCTTTTATCGAATCAGGTCAAAACGATATTGGCCCCGGGGTCTCCCTCGCCATCAACGAAGCAGGAACTGAACTCCACGCAGCATGGGCATCAAAAAACAGCAATTACCCTAACTCGTTCAACATCCGTTACGCAAAGGGAATTGTTGATGAGAATGGAAATGTGACGTGGGGTAGTGTGACGCAGGTTACAGCCAATGGCGGAACTAATATACACGCCCAGAATCCATGCATTGTTGTTCGAAATGATAAGCCTTTCATTTTCTGTGAAAATTCTGCTAGTAGTAGGCGAATTATGGTTTTCACAACTACTTTTACGACACAAGAGCTTACTGGTAGTGCTTTCCCTGTAAATGGATTTGGCAACAAAACAGTTTACGTAGTTACTACTTACCCTCAATCCAGCCCCTGTGCTGTCGTAGATAATGATGGTGTGATCCATGTGGTGTGGCATGGGAAGGATTCTACTCAAAATATAGAAAACATCCGTTACAGTAAATCAATAGATGGTGGCGTAACATGGGCGACTATGGAAAAACTAACTAGCGAAAGCACGTTTGCCCAATATGGAGCTACTATTACAGTAGATTCAAAAAATAGACTCTATGTCTTTTTTGCAGGTGGAACAACATCTGGACTTCCTGAAAATATCAGAAGGATTATTTACGATGGTTCATGGGGTTCAATTGAAAAAATTACGAATAATACTACGGCTGGCGCACATGCGCATTATCCATCTGTAATGGAAAAAGAACATAATAGTCTTATAGGTTGGATTTATCGAGATACACAAGCATCTGCCGTTAAATTCGACTCAATTATACTGAATCAATCTCCAACCATTACACTTACAAACCCTTCGGATAATCAAACATTAGCGGAAGTCCACCCCCTCCAGCTCGAAGGCTCCGCAACCGATTCAGACAACGGCAATGTAGTGACCATCAAGTACAAGATCAACAACAGCACGCCAAGGGCGTTGCAATCCGGAGTATCCAACGGAAGCACGCCTATTTCTTTTGCCAAGAGCCTTACCTACAGCAACAAGCGTCTGTGGGACGGCTCCACGGACGTTACGGGCGTCGACCTGGCGGAGAACACCGACCACACGCTAACAGTATGGGCCGAGGACGACAAGGGTGGCAAAAGTGTCGAGGTCGCCCGAAAATTCCGAGTGATCTGGAACCGCCCGCCTACGATCAGCGGCGAAAATGGCAATCTTGGAACGATCACGGAGCGACCGACAATCACCTACTCAGCCACCGATCCAGAAGGCAACACCTTCACCTTTACAGAGTACCTCAACGGCCAGCAAGTCAGGTCTTTCACAGGCGAAGCAGGCCAGGAATACACCTTCCAGTTGACACACGATGCATGGATCAGGCTTGATCTGGACGTGCCGCACCAGGCGAAAATCGTCGCTACGGATAGCGCGGGCATGTCGTCAGAGCGCGTGTACACTTTTACGCGTACCGAAACACACATCGAGTTCATGCTGGACTATGACAATCCAGATGTACAAGCCTTTTTCACCGTCGACGGCATGCCCAATCGAATCCTTGTCACGCTGGAGCGATACTTGCCGCCTGGCTCCTCGATTGAGAGCGTACGGGTCACAAACAACTATCTCGATGCACAGCCAACGTGGGAGGATGCTACCGGGGCTGTCATCGGCGGACGTGGTTATTTGTTCACCAACACGACCAAGACGGCTGACGACTGGGCTGTTTGCGTATGGGTGACGATTGCCAAAGGCTCTGCCGATCAGCGGGTACATGTCTACGGATACGGAGGTGCGTTCGATTGATGAAGTTCAGCAATCAAGAGTCCATTACAGAAATCCGGAAAAAGCAGCAGGAAACGCCGGAACAGAAGATCGTCAGGCTGGAAGCGGAGCTGGCAGCCGAAAAAGAAGACAAGCTTACGATCATGGAGGCCACTGCTCAACTGTATGAGGAGTTGCTTCATCTGAAAGAACAGCTGATGGGAGAAACATCGTAGTAGCCGCAAGCTACGATCGTGCGGTCAAGACAGAAAGGCGGGAATTAAGTCAGGCCCAACCCGTCTGCGAGAGGAAGTACAGTTGATGCTGGATGCTGAAATCAGCGCTGGTTAACCTTGGCATCTGGCACGTTCCACTGAAGGGAGGTGAGAAACCCGTGGTAGCAATCTACGTAGCCCTGATCGTCGCCGGCCGCCGCACATACGACAGCGTGCCAACACCCCTGAAACCAGCAGTAAAAGAAGAACTGGAAGCTCTAGGTCTGAGTACCGACGGAGCACCGTTGGCATAGCGCCTTTTCCAAAGCGGAGAGGGCGTTTTTTCATGACACCAATACAGAAAGCAAGCCTCGCGCCAAGCGGGGCTACTTTTTTACCCCAAGGGGGTGAGGAGGCGATCGGACTGTGGACGAAATCAAAGACTTGCAAAAAGGAATTACCGAAATACTAGTCGCCATCGGCAAAATCGAAACCGAGATCAAACAACTGTCCAGCATGTCCGGCAAGCTGGAGCAGACGGAGAAGCTGGCAATTGAAGCGCTGCAGAGCACGAAGGCGGCGCATAAGCGGCTGGACGAGCTGAGCGAACAGTTGGCTGAGCTGGCGAAAAAATGGGACGAAGACAAACGACAAACCAAAGACGACAAGAAGTGGATCGTCGGCACGCTGTTTGGTGCCGTTGCCCTCATCTGGAATCTGATTAAAGGGGGGATAGAAAAATGAACCAGTCAGAGCTTCTTGCGTTAGCGCAGCAATACATGGCAGACAAGGCGTTGATCGTGGTCGTCGTGCTTCTGGTGCTGGGGTACTTCTTGAAGCGGACGCCGCGTGTGCAGGACTGGATCATTCCGTGGCTGCTCATGCTGGCGGGTATCGCGCTGGCATGCGGTATTTTGCAGGCGGTCACGGTCGAGAGCGTTGTGCAAGGCATTTTGGCTGCGGGTGTGGCCAGCCTTACCCATCAGCTATGGAAACAGACGACCGAGAAAAGGGAGAGTGAGCAGTAGTGCAGATCACCGAAATGCTTATCACCAACAAAACAGCCAGGCCAGGCATCCCGATCACTCCGAAAGGGCTGGTCATCCACTGGACCGCCAACGAGAAAAAAGGCGCCGACGCTGTCGCCAACCGGAACTACTTCAACAAGCCGACGACGGAGGCCAGCGCCCATTACATTGTCGACGACCGGCAGATTATCCGTTGTTTGCCGGAAAACGAAATGGGCTACCACGTCGGGGCGAAATCGTACAAGCCGGAAGCTGTCGCCATGCTGAGCAAATACCCGAACGACTGCACAATCGGCATCGAGATGTGCGTCAATGCGGACGGCAGCTTCGCCAAAACGTATCAGCTAACGGTCCAATTGGCAGCAGATATTTTAAAACGTTACGGGTGGACTGTGGATAAACTCTGGCGTCATTACGACATCACAGGGAAAAACTGTCCCGCCTTTTTCGTTGATGACCGCACGGCCCAAGCTTATTTGGGCAAAACGGCGCTGGCGGCATGGAATCTTTTTAAACAGGATGTCCACAGGTTGCTAACAGGTTTTCCACAAAAACCACAGGTGGCTGTTGATAACTCTGCCATCGCAGTCGAGCTGACGCTGGCGACGACAGGCAAGCTGATCTCTGGCGTTTCCTACGTCCCGGTGCGGGCGCTCGCTGAGGCGGCCGGGGGAAAGGTCGATTGGGAGCCGCACACCAGGACTGTTACGGTGAATGGGCAAAAGCTGGCCTGCCTGTTCGACAACGGCACAGCTTTTGCCCCCGCAAGAGAGCTGGCTGCCTTGCTGGGACTGAAAGTAGAGTGGGATGGAACGCGAAAAACGGTTGGGCTTCGGCGAGAGATTTGAGCGCTCTCGCCGCTCACTCTTTCCACGGCACCAGGTTTGGCTTTTCATCGAGAATCGACTCGTACTGTTCTTTCCATCCGTACAAGGCGGACGGGTCCAAACGTTTGTAGCGTGCGTACTTTTCCATGCGGATTTTTTCCGAGGACCAGCCCAGATGCTTGACGCGGTAATGGCTGAGAAACGACGGCAGCTCGAAAATATTGCTGGGAAAGCGCCCGCAGTGCAGTGGCTGCTCTTTCCACTGATAACGGTGATTCGGGCGGTAGCGGATGATGAACGGACGGTACACATGATGGGCCCGCCAGTACGGGTCCTCGCGGTAGTGCGAGTCTGACCACATGTCATACAAACGGAAGCAGCAAACATCGCCGTGCTTTCTGGAGAGCAGCGCATGGACGCCGAGTGCGAAGCGGTCCTCAAAAACTTCGTCGGCATCCATGTTGACGATCCATTCGGGATTGCGCGAGACGGTTTCCATCCACTGCTGCTTGCGCAAGGCGACCTCATTGGTGAAGCGCGGAGTCGGGTTGGAGACGAGATGAAGCGGAATCCCTTTTAGCAGCTCATGGCAAATCTCGACGCTGTCATCTGTGCTGCCATCGTCGATGATGACGGCTTCGTCAATGTATTCCCGGTGCTTTTTGAGCACATGGGCGAGGTGTTTGTCTGCTTCGTTGTGGATGACCATGGACAACGTAATTTTGGGGCGGGAGATGGGTGCGCTGATCGCGTGAGTTGTTTTGACGCGGACAGGCGCAGAGCCGTAGATTTGCTTCATCCAGACCATCGCTTCCGGAAAGTCGCTTTCCCGGTACAGATGAAACGCGGGATAGTGCGTATCGACGAACAAGGAAAAGCCGAGCGCGACCGCCCGGATGCAAAAATGGCGGTCCTCTCCCCAAAACGTGACATTGTGGATGCGTGAATAATGGACGCCGGCCAAAAGCGCTTTGCGGCGGATCAAGGTGCAGGCACCGAGGCCGCCTACCTCATACAGGCCGGGAACGCGCAGCTTTTCGTAAAAAGCGTATGTGCGCAGGTACTGTTCCTTGGCGGTGAGTGTTTCCCGCGGCTTCAGCTCGTATTGCGTGTACTGGTCCGTGAGCCACACCTGCGGCTCAGGGAGGCTGCCTGGCGTCCAACTCGTCCAGAAAATTTCGGAGACGATGTCTTTGTCTGCGGCGAGCAACGTCTCCAGGGTGGCGGGTTGAAGCAGCAAATCCGAATCCAGCAGAAACAGCCCGTCGTAGCCGCCCTCTTTGGCGCGGGCGATTAGCTGGTTTTTGAATCCGGCCACCCGCCAGACCAGCTCATCTGTCCAGACATGGGTTGATTCGTTGCAGGTGTAAGTAGACGGAGGCTCCTGGCTGCGGATGATCTCTACCTGGCCAGGATGCTTTTCGGCAAAGCAGCGGAGCAGCTTGCTGGAAGCCGGGTCGGTATTGTCGTCGATAAACAAATACTGAATGGCAAGCGCCGAGGTAGAGAGCTTTTCCAGCGAAAACAAAAACATGCGCAGCACATCCGGTTTTTGGCAAACCGGGCTGCCAATGAGAATGCGCGGTTTTGTCGTCATTTCAATCACCCCCTGGTCGTTGGCGTGTTGGCGTATGCGTATGTACGCAGCAGATTGGCAGAGGTCTGGTCGTATACGTGCGCCTCCTGCTTTTTGCCAAGGCGCTCCATGCAGCGTCCGAGATAGTGCAGGGCGTGAAAGCTGCCCATGCCAAACTGGCTGAGATGCTCCCACTGCTCTTCCCCGATCTCCAGGCAGCGCTCGAACGACTTGATTGCTTCGGCGTACAGCCCGTGCTCCATCAGGAAAACGCCTTTGTAAAAGTGCAGGTCCGTATAGTCCGAATAGAGCCGGATGGCGCATTCAATGCCTGGCCATGCGCCCCGCATGCTGCCGTGCCTGAACAAGATTTCGTACTTCAATTTGTAAAAAAGTGAGGGCGGGAGCTGCTGTTTGGCGAGAAAGCCTTCCAAAGCCTGATTGACGAGCGTGAAGGCGTGCTCCCATTTTTGCAGGCGGTAAAATTCACTGGCCAGATGGTAGTCGCACCACGGGTCGCGCTCTGGATTTTCCCTTTCCCGCAGCAGCAGCTTCAGGTTGCGCAGCGCCTTGTTTTTTCGCGTGACGGCTTCCTCGATGTAGCCAAAATGGTAAATGCGCACGGGCAACAGCGGGATCGGGCGGTTTTGCGGGAGCGAAGCGGGCCACTGCAGCACTTCGTGAATATCCCGGACAAACCGGAAGCCCTTTTTGTTGCGAAAAAGGCGGATTTGCCTGCAGCGGCTGGCCAGATGCAGGGAGGCGGTTGCTTTTTGTCGGCCCTGATAATGAATGAGCTTGAGAAACAGCGCGTCGGCCTCGCTTGAGATCGCTGCCCGGCGCAGAGCTTCCCGATCCTCTTTTTCCAGCTGTTCATCCGCGTCCAGCCATAAAATCCACTTGCCCTGGGCATTGTTCAGGCCGATGTTGCGCGCTTTGGAAAAGCTGTCTTCCCACGGCACTTCTATGACTGTTGCCCCGTATTTGCGACAAAGCTCTTGGGTGCCGTCCGTTGAGCCTGTGTCGACGACGATCATCTCATCTACGACAGATTGCACGCTTTCCAGACACGCTTCGATCTGGTCGGCCTCGTCCTTGACAATCATGCAAAGTGACAGGAGCGGAGTTGTCATCGGCGCTATCACCTTCCTTGCGTTGTGCTCGGAACCTTTTGATACACCATATTCTCGCGCTCTTGCGGTTATGTGAGGCGCCATACATATTCAGCTTGGCCTGGAAATACGATGGTAGAAAGATTTTGCCAAAGGAGGGCCATCTGCATGTTCACGGTCAGCTTGTGCATGATCGTTCGCAATGAAGAGCAGACGCTCGGTCGATGCTTGTCGACCGTGCACGACCTGGTGGATGAGATCATCGTCGTCGACACCGGCTCAGACGATCGGACAAAAGAAATCGCCCGGTCATTCGGGGCCAAGCTGTTTGATTTTCCCTGGATCGACGACTTTGCGGCAGCGCGCAATTTTTCTTTCAGCAAAGCGAGCAAGGACTACATTTTTTGGCTCGACGCCGACGATGTGCTCGAAGAGGCGGACCGGGAGCGTTTTCAGACCTTGCGCAGCATGGAGCCGTTCGACTACGACTACGTTTCCATGCCGTATCACCTGGCGTTTGACGATAGAGGAATGCCTGTCAAATATTTGCGGAGAAACCGTCTGGTCAAAAGACAGCGGCAGTTCGTCTGGCAAGGCGTCGTCCACGAATATATGGAGGTCGCGGGAAAAGCTTTGCACAGCGACATTGCAGTGACGCACCGCAAAGAAAAGCCGTACACGGATCGCAACCTGCAAATTTACCTGAAGCGCAAGGAGAGACAGGAGCCGTTTTCGCCGAGGGATCAGTATTATTTTGCCAACGAGCTGTACGACCACGGTCGGTTGGAGGAGGCAGCAAAGCAGTATCAGCTCTTTCTGGATGGCGGGCTGGGCTGGGTGGAGGACCAGATCATGGCGTGCTACAAGCAGGCAGATTGTTACGCCCGGCTAAAGCAGCCCGAGAAGCAAATTCAGGCGTTGGTGAGAACATTGGCCTTTGACGCGCCGCGGGCTGAGTTTTGCTGCAAGCTGGGGGCCTTTTTCCTGGAGAAAAAAGATTTTCCCAAGGCCATTTACTGGTTTCGGCAGGCGACATTGCTGGAGCGCCCGCAGAACATGATGGGGTTGGTAGATGAAGCGGCCTGGTCGTGGCTGCCGCATCTGCAGCTGTGCTACTGCTACGACCAGATTGGGGAGTACAGGCGGGCCAAAATTCACCATGAGATGTCAAAGCTGTATCATCCGACACATCCGAGCGTGCTGCACAACGAAAGGTACTTTGCCAGCCGGGAAGAAGCGCAGTCCCTGGAGGGATAAAAGTGGCTTTACATACCTGGAAACGGAGGTTGTGAGACATGTCAATGCCGAATGTGCCTGACATCACCCCGCGCATTACGTTGACGCGCGAGGAAGTGTTTCATCTGCTGCTTACCTCTGTCGCCATGGAAGAAATCAGCCTGTCTCATATTATGAATGCGGAAGGGGAAAAAATTCAGCGTCTGCTGCAAAAAGAAAACGTTTGTCTGGAGGATATGCTTCGCATTAACAGGAGCGTGGAAAGAATGCTGCGCAGTATCATCAGCAAGCAAATCTTACTGCAATTCAAGCTCGACAACATATTGGAAATGGAGAGAAAGACGTGCGATCCGAGCGAGAATAGCGGGGATTGTCATGAAGAATAGATTGCTTGACCGGGTAGTGGAAGGTGTGGTGGATTGGAAAAATCGTCAGGGAGACATCGCGAGAGCAGATGGGCCAATGCGTTTGTTGGCTGCTGCTGTTGCCATGGAAAAAGAAATAGCTACCCTTGTCGCAGGCCAGTCTTGCCACACCAAAGCCTTTTTGCTTGCCGCCAAAATGCGTCCAAAAGAAGAAGCGATCCCCCTTTTATTCCATGCGCTGCAATCTTCGAATCTTTGGCTGGAAGCGATGATGATGTTACACTGGATAACTTTTAGCCGGATAAAGGGGATGGCTTCTTTTTTTGAATGGGAGAATTGCCTGAGAGAAAAGTCGGAGCAGGCTGTTCTGGCCGTCGAGGCATGTCGGCTTTCCTGGACGGCGACATACTCGGTGGCACTCGCTTTCCTTGGCTTGGCGGAGCAGATCATGCCAGAACTGGCAAATCCCCGCCACCCACCGCACGAACAGCGTCTGGCCGAACAACGAATCGTCCAAATGCTCGAACAGTTGGAAGACTTTTTCCGCATTCTTTTGCGAAAATCGGATTTTTTGCAGACGCTTTTTGCCGAACAGGAATTTGAGGTGGAGACATCTGTGCAGGAGTTACGCAGCGCGCTTCATGCGTCTTTGAAAAATCTGGAAGTATACTATTCTCCTTCCGTGACGTTTTCTGCTTCGTTTCAACAAAGACTGAAAGACTCGGTACTCCCCTTGAAAAAGTACGGCAAACCCAAGGAGTCTGTTCGTCACGTTGTTCAGACCCCCGCCAGTTATCCAGCTCCTTGGCTGAATCGAGGGGTTTTTCCAGGGAAGACAAAGAGCCACAAGGCCGTGGAGCCAGCGAAAAAGCGGAAGAAGGAACGGTAAAGTGTGGGGCGGGCGGTCTGGCGCTGGCTGGACTACGGATGAAGGGAAGGTTACGTTTTTCACGGGAAGGAGGGGAGTTATGTCGTTTCCGAAAATCCCAAATATCAGTCCGACTATGACGATCACGCGCGAGGACGCGATCAACCTGCTTTTGACTTCCATCGCGATGGAGGAGTTGGGACTAAGCCATATATTGAACGCGGAAGGTGAAAAAATTCAGTACGTGCTCGGCACGCTGCCTGGTGTGAGCGGAGTGTCGGGAGCCACCATTCATGATTTGCTGGTGATCGACCAAAGTGTAAGGGAAATGGTCGATGTAACGATCAAGCAGGAGATGCTGCTGCAGGCCAAGCTGCAAGCTGTGTTAAACGCTTCTACCGTGCAAGGGCCTACAGGTCCGACTGGGGCTACGGGGGCGGGGAGGGGAGCAACTGGAGCCACGGGAGCAACTGGAGCCACGGGGGTAACGGGAGAGACGGGAGCCACCGGAGCGACGGGAGTAACCGGAGCCACGGGAGTAACCGGAACCACGGGAGTAACCGGAACCACGGGAGTAACCGGAGAGACGGGAGCCACTGGAGCGACAGGAGCCACTGGAGCCACTGGAGCAACAGGAGTTACGGGAGCAACAGGAGCCACGGGAGTAACTGGAGAGACGGGAGTCACCGGAGAGACGGGGGTAACCGGAGCCACCGGAGCGACAGGAGCGACAGGAGCGACAGGAGCAACAGGATCGACAGGAGCAACAGGATCGACGGGAGCAACTGGAGCCACGGGAGCAACTGGAGCCACGGGAGTAACCGGAGCCACGGGAGTAACCGGAGCCACGGGAGTAACCGGAGCGACGGGAGTAACTGGAGAGACGGGAGAAACTGGAGAGACGGGAGCCACAGGAGCCACGGGAGTAACCGGAGCGACGGGAGTAACCGGAGCCACGGGAGTAACCGGAGCGACGGGAGTAACTGGAGCGACGGGAGAAACTGGAGAGACGGGAGCAACCGGAGCCACGGGAGAAACTGGAGCGACGGGAGAAACTGGAGTCACGGGAGTAACCGGAGCCACGGGGGAAACAGGGGCGACAGGAGTAACTGGAGCGACGGGAGTAACTGGAGAGACGGGAGCAACTGGATCGACGGGAGCAACTGGAGCCACGGGAGTAACCGGAGCCACGGGAGTAACCGGATCGACGGGAGTAACCGGATCGACGGGAGCAACTGGAGCCACGGGAGTAACCGGAGCCACGGGAGTAACTGGAGCGACGGGAGTAACTGGATCGACGGGAGAAACTGGAGAGACGGGAGCCACAGGAGCCACCGGAGCGACAGGAGCCACAGGAGAGACGGGAGCAACTGGAGCCACGGGCGAAACTGGAGCCACGGGGGAAACAGGGGCGACGGGAGTAACTGGATCGACGGGAGTAACTGGAGAGACGGGAGCAACTGGAGCCACGGGAGCAACTGGAGCCACTGGAGCAACAGGAGTTACGGGAGCAACAGGAGCCACGGGAGTAACTGGATCGACGGGAGTAACCGGAGAGACGGGGGCAACCGGAGCCACCGGAGCGACAGGAGCAACAGGATCGACAGGAGCCACCGGATCGACGGGAGCAACTGGAGCCACGGGAGCAACTGGAGCCACGGGAGTAACCGGAGCCACGGGGGCAACCGGATCGACGGGAGCCACTGGAGTCACGGGAGCCACTGGAGCCACGGGAGCAACTGGAGCGACGGGAGAAACTGGAGTCACGGGAGTAACCGGAGCCACGGGGGAAACAGGGGCGACGGGAGTAACTGGAGCCACGGGAGTAACAGGAGCCACGGGGGCAACCGGATCGACGGGAGCAACAGGAGCCACGGGAGCAACCGGAGAGACGGGAGTAACTGGAGCGACGGGAGCAACTGGAGAGACGGGAGCAACTGGAGTCACGGGAGTAACCGGAGCCACGGGGGAAACAGGGGCGACGGGAGTAATTGGAGCGACGGGAGTAACTGGAGCGACGGGAGCAACAGGAGAGACGGGAGCCACTGGAGCCACGGGAGCAACTGGAGCCACGGGAGCAACAGGAGTTACGGGAGCAACAGGAGCCACGGGAGTAACTGGATCGACGGGAGTAACCGGAGAGACGGGGGTAACCGGAGCCACCGGAGCCACGGGAGCAACTGGAGCCACGGGAGCAACAGGAGTTACGGGAGCAACAGGAGCCACGGGAGTAACTGGATCGACGGGAGTCACCGGAGAGACGGGGGTAACCGGAGCCACCGGAGCCACCGGGGCCACAGGAGCAACCGGAGAGACGGGAGCAACAGGAGCCACGGGAGTAACCGGAGCCACGGGAGTAACCGGAGCCACGGGAGTAACCGGATCGACGGGAGCAACAGGAGCCACGGGAGTAACCGGAGCCACGGGAGTAACCGGAGAGACGGGAGCCACCGGAGCCACCGGAGCGACAGGAGCAACCGGAGAGACGGGAGCAACTGGAGCCACGGGAGCAACTGGAGCCACGGGAGTAACCGGAGCCACGGGAGTAACCGGAGCCACGGGAGTAACCGGATCGACGGGAGCCACAGGAGCCACGGGAGCCACTGGATCGACGGGAGCAACTGGAGTCACGGGAGTAACCGGAGCCACGGGGGAAACAGGGGCGACGGGAGTAACTGGATCGACGGGAGTAACTGGATCGACGGGAGTAACTGGAGAGACGGGAGCAACAGGAGAGACGGGAGTAACTGGATCGACGGGAGCAACTGGAGCTACGGGAATAACCGGAGCCACGGGAGTAACCGGAGCCACGGGAGTAACCGGAGCCACGGGAGTAACCGGAGCCACGGGAGTAACTGGAGCGACGGGAGAAACTGGAGAGACGGGAGCAACTGGAGCCACGGGAGCAACTGGATCGACGGGCGAAACTGGAGTCACGGGAGCAACTGGAGCGACGGGGGAAACAGGAACTACGGGAGCAACTGGAGCGACGGGGGAAACAGGAACTACGGGAGCCACGGGTTCGACGGGGGTAACCGGATCGACGGGAGCCACTGGAGCCACGGGGGCAACCGGATCGACGGGAGCCACCGGATCGACGGGAGCCACCGGATCGACGGGAGCCACCGGATCGACGGGAGCCACCGGATCGACGGGAGTAACCGGATCGACGGGAGCCACTGGAGCCACGGGAGAAACTGGAGCGACGGGAGAAACTGGAGTCACGGGAGTAACCGGAGCCACGGGGGAAACAGGGGCGACAGGAGTAACTGGAGCGACGGGAGTAACTGGAGAGACGGGAGCAACTGGAGAGACGGGAGCCACTGGAGCCACGGGAGCAACTGGAGCCACTGGAGCAACAGGAGTTACGGGAGCAACAGGAGCGACGGGAGTAACCGGAGCCACGGGAGCCACTGGAGCCACGGGAGTAACCGGAGCTACGGGAGTAACCGGAGCCACGGGAGTAACCGGAGCCACGGGAGTAACTGGAGCGACGGGAGTAACCGGAGCCACGGGAGCCACTGGAGCCACGGGAGTAACCGGAGCCACGGGAGTAACCGGAGCCACGGGAGTAACCGGAGCCACGGGAGTAACCGGAGCGACGGGAGTAACTGGATCGACGGGAGAAACTGGAGAGACGGGAGCCACTGGAGCCACGGGAGCAACTGGAGCCACTGGAGCAACAGGAGTTACGGGAGCAACAGGAGCCACAGGAGTAACTGGATCGACGGGGGTAACCGGATCGACGGGAGAAACTGGAGCCACGGGAGTAACCGGAGCCACGGGAGTAACTGGATCGACGGGAGTAACTGGATCGACGGGAGAAACTGGAGAGACGGGAGCAACTGGAGCCACGGGAGCAACTGGAGCCACTGGAGCAACAGGAGTTACGGGAGCCACAGGAGCCACGGGAGTAACTGGATCGACGGGAGTCACCGGAGAGACGGGGGTAACCGGAGCCACCGGAGCAACCGGGGCCACAGGAGCAACCGGAGAGACGGGAGCAACTGGAGCCACGGGAGTAACAGGAGCCACGGGAGTAACCGGATCGACGGGAGTCACCGGATCGACGGGAGAAACTGGAGCCACGGGAGTAACCGGAGCCACGGGAGTAACTGGAGCGACGGGAGTAACTGGAGCGACGGGAGTAACTGGAGAGACGGGAGCCACAGGAGCCACCGGAGCGACAGGAGAGACGGGAGCAACTGGAGCCACGGGCGAAACTGGAGCCACGGGAGTAACAGGAGCCACGGGAGTAACCGGAGCCACGGGAGTAACTGGAGAGACGGGAGTAACTGGAGAGACGGGAGTAACTGGAGAGACGGGAGCCACAGGAGCCACCGGAGCGACAGGAGCCACCGGAGAGACGGGAGCAACTGGAGCCACGGGCGAAACTGGAGCCACGGGGGAAACAGGGGCGACGGGAGTAACTGGATCGACGGGAGAAACTGGAGCCACGGGAGTAACCGGAGCCACGGGAGTAACTGGAGCGACGGGAGTAACTGGATCGACGGGAGTAACTGGATCGACGGGAGTAACTGGAGAGACAGGAGCCACAGGAGAGACGGGAGCAACTGGAGCCACGGGCGAAACTGGAGCCACGGGAGTAACAGGAGCCACGGGAGTAACCGGAGCCACGGGAGCCACCGGATCTACGGGAGTAACCGGATCGACGGGAGCCACCGGAGCCACGGGAGCCACTGGATCGACGGGAGAAACTGGAGTCACGGGAGTAACCGGAGCCACGGGGGAAACAGGGGCGACGGGAGTAACTGGATCGACGGGAGTAACTGGAGAGACGGGAGCCACAGGAGCCACGGGAGTAACTGGAGAGACGGGAGCCACCGGAGCCACCGGAGCCACCGGATCGACGGGAGTAACCGGAGCCACGGGAGTAACCGGATCGACGGGAGAAACTGGAGCGACGGGAGTAACTGGATCGACGGGAGCCACCGGAGCCACGGGGGCAACCGGATCGACGGGAGCCACCGGATCGACGGGGGAAACAGGATCGACGGGAGAAACTGGAGCCACGGGAGCAACTGGAGCCACGGGAGAAACAGGATCGACGGGAGCAACTGGAGTCACGGGAGTAACCGGAGCCACGGGGGAAACAGGGGCGACGGGAGAAACAGGATCGACGGGAGTAACTGGAGAGACGGGAGCAACAGGAGCAACAGGAGCAACAGGAGCAACAGGAGCAACAGGAGCCACCGGAGCCACGGGAGAAACTGGATCGACGGGAGAAACTGGAGTCACGGGAGTAACCGGAGCCACGGGGGAAACAGGGGCGACGGGAGAAACTGGAGAGACGGGAGCAACTGGAGCCACGGGAGCCACGGGAGCCACTGGAGAGACGGGAGCCACTGGAGCCACGGGAGAAACTGGAGCCACGGGAGTAACCGGAGCCACGGGGGAAACAGGGGCGACGGGAGTAACTGGATCGACGGGAGTAACTGGAGAGACGGGAGCCACCGGATCGACGGGAGCCACCGGAGCGACAGGAGCCACTGGATCGACGGGAGCCACCGGATCGACGGGAGCCACCGGATCGACGGGAGTAACTGGATCGACGGGAGCCACCGGATCGACGGGAGCCACTGGATCGACGGGAGTAACTGGAGCGACAGGAGCCACCGGATCGACGGGAGCCACCGGATCGACGGGAGCCACCGGAGCGACAGGAGCCACTGGAGCAACAGGAGCCACCGGAGCAACAGGAGCCACAGGCCCCACCGGAACTGTCTTCACAAACATCAACGCCTTCGCCGCCAACACGGGAGGTGCCTTGATTGCAGTTGTTTTGGGAGGAACCAACGTCCCTCTGCCCAACAACCAGGTGCTCAACGGCATTACCGTCGGAGGGGGCAACACAACCTTTACCGTCCCATCCGCAGGCAACTACCTGATCTCGTACTCCGTCAACACGACGGCTGCTCTGGCTATCAGCACGCGGCTGATGATTAACGGCACCGCGTTTGCTCCATCTGTCGTTTCACCAGTGCTATCTCTGTCCTCCTTCCACAACACCGTAATCGCTCCGCTAAGCGCCGGGTCGACCATCACCCTGCAACTTTTCGGCCTGCTAGGAGCAGCTACCTTGCTGACAGGCGCCGGGGCGACGCTGACAATTGTAAAGCTGAACTAAAACAGGATGCACAGGCAAAGGGCAGCGAACGTGCTGTCCCTTTGCCCATTTTACAAAGGACATGTAAATGTCATTCACGCACCAACGGGTGTGATAGTATAATATTAGTTGGAATATTATTATCGGAAAAATTATGCTAATCATTCGGAGTGGGGACAGGTGGCATTGGACGAATTGGCACTTTTTTTGGACGAGCACGAGGAAGCGGTGGTAGAAGAGTTCAGGAAACGGAGCATGGTGTCTGAGCACGACCAGTTCAACGGGATGATTCATCTGAACGGACAAGCCATGTACCGCATGGTGGCCGACTATCTCCGTTCGAAGATTACGCATGAGGATATTAAACTGTTCGCTTCTAAAGTAGCGAATGAGCGGAATCAAGCGCAGAGCAACATCGGTGATTTCATATTTAATGTGTGCCTGGGCCGCGAGTTGGTGCTCCAAGTGCTGCAAAAAGGTTCATTTCCGGCAGAACTTTTCTTGGAAGCCATGATAAAAATCAACGAGTGCTTCGACGTTTTTCTCGTGCATACCGTTTCCAGGTACACGGAGCTAAAAGACAGCGACCTGGAGGAAAAAAAGCTGTATATAGAGCGGTCGCACAAGGACAGGCTGACGATCCTGGGGCAAATGGCTTCGAGCTTTGTACACGAATTCCGCAATCCGCTGACCGCCGTCTTGGGATTTTCCCGTTTGCTAAAAGAAGACTATCCGGACTTGCCGTACGTGGATATTATCGAGAATGAGCTGAATCAGCTCAATTACCGTGTGTCCCAGTTTTTGCTGGTTTCCAAAAAAGGAGCCGTACATAAGAACAAAGAAGTATTTAGCATAGCTTTACTATTTGAAGAAATACTTTCCTTTCTCTATCCGAACATCGTGGACGTAAATGCGCAGATTACATGCACAATTGACCCGCGACTCCTTCTGGATGGCTACCGGGACGAGATGCGGCAAGTGTTCATCAACATTATTTCCAATGCGCTCGACGTCCTGCAACGCAAAAACGGCGACAAGGAAATTACGATCAACGGACATCGCATCGACGATATGACAGCGATCACGATCTCCAACAATGGCCCGCAGATTCCGCCAGATTTGCTGTCAGTCATTTTCGAACCGTTTTTTACTACAAAAGAACTGGGAACGGGAATCGGGCTGTACGTCTGCAAGGAAATTATCGAGAGGCACGGCGGAGTGATTACGTGCGAGTCATCTGACCGGAAAACCGTATTTTCCATGTACTTCAAAGATTCCTAGCAGAGGGAAGCAGAATCATTCCGGAAACCTGCCGGAAAACGCAAGAACGACCAGTGCTTTCGCAACGAAAGTCAACGGGTCGTTCTCTGTGTTGGCGTCTCGCCGTTTTATTGCAGCCGTTCCCGCCGTCCTTTCCTGCCCATTTCCCCCAACTGCTCCAACCCTTTCACCAGAAAGACCAATAGCAGCGCCAAAAGGTAACTACATCCGACGATCAAGCCCAGGTACAGAAGCGAGTACCAGGTGTTTTGAAAGACCCAGGCGACGTCCCCGTATTGCTCAAACAAAAAATCTTTGAACATGATCAAAAAGGCGGAGTGAAACAGGAAAATGAAATAGGTCAAGCCTTTGCGGAACTTGAGGCGAAGATGATCCACCAGTTCCAGAAAAAAGACCATGAGCACGAGAAAGGACAGCAGTGTTGCAAAAACGAAGCTCAGATGCACCGCCACATACAGCTTGCTCGAGACGACAAAAAACATGGCGGCAGCAGTCGCAATGCCCGTCGAGAGCATCAGGACGGAGCGGTTGTTGCGCAAAAAAGACAGAATGGCTTCCCGGTACCAGTACAACAGATGGCCCATATACAGCGTGAAAATCCAGCTAGGCAGCATGTGGCGGGTGGACAGGCCAAGCCATCCTTTGTGCAGGTAGTTGATGTAGACGTACTGAACGCCAAGCAAAAGCCAGATGACGTACAGGATGTTCTGCTTCGTAATCCACTTGCGAAAAATATAGGCAAACACGTAATATTGGCAAATCATGAACACAAAATAGAGGTGATCGCCCGTTTTCCCCAAGAAAATGTTGGCGAAATCCTCAAACGTATGGGGCATGGCCTTTTTTAGCAAATAGTGATACAGAATGCCCGACACCAGGTAAGGCAGAACAATGTACATGACCTTGCCCGCAAAAAAATCGCGGGGCAGCGGCTTTTTGACTTCAAAGGAATAGGCGGTCAAATAGCCGGTTGCGATTGTCAGCAGCACAGTGCCGTAACGACTGATCTGATTGAGGGCGACAACCCAGAAAGGATCGTTGAAATAAAGCACCGATGCCGTAAAATGCCCGACCACAACCAATAAGCTTGAGAACAGCTGGATGTAAAACAGCGACTTCAATATCTTTGAATCGGTATACATAGGCATTCCCCTTTACTTGTTCATCGGCTTGCGAGGCGGTCAAAGAGCGGATAAGCCAAGACAATATAAAAGCGAATTGCCCCTATCGTAAAAAATGAATTTTTGAATTAGATTTGATAAGAAAAAAAGCCACACAACAATGTGCAGCTTTTGGCATTATTTTTTTGCCTTGTTCCTCTCCGCAATCGCCTGGCTGACCACGAAGGCCAAATCGTCGTTGCCAAACAGCGACAGCACGCCAAGGATGGTGGCGTCAGGAATTTCCTCTGCTTCCTCTTTGGGAACCGTATTTTCCAGCATTTGAGCCAGCAGATGGTTTTCTCCCTGGGCGGGATAGGCTCGGCGGTACAGCTCGCGCGCATCCAGACCGTTGTTGACGCACCACTGGGCAAAGACGAGAATCATCATGCCTTCATCGCGCTGATAAGCCTGGATGACTTGTTCTTCCATCTCTTTTCGGTTCATGGGCATCTCCTCTACCAATCGTTCGTGTCATGTGCTTAATTGTAGAGAAGAGGACAAATCCCCGCAAGAAAAAAGAAAGAGCGAATCATGAATGGCGCTTGCTGTGATTGGCCAGAACGGGAAGCACCCGCGTCTCCTTAACCATTTTCGAATGGCAAAAAGGGCAGCTCGGCCTCTCGTCAAAGGAAAAGTTATCTCTCATCCAGCACGAACATCCATCATTGCTGCACGTCCACACATCTGTTTCCTCTTCTTCGACCGGAACAACTGCTTTCTTCGAGAAATACACATGAACTCCTCCTTTGCGGGGCATCGTGCTTTTCAGCCACCTCTATTAATGTGTGAAAGACGGCCCGTGAATATGCCAAGATTTTCTGCCAAAGCAAAAAAACCTCCTGACATGGCATCAGGAGGGGGCACCCGTGAAAGGATCGTATTTGGAGGAAGGAAAATCCAGCTACTTGCGCAAGGAAAAGCCTTCTTCTTTCAGGTAATTTTCCGCTTCTACATATGACTCAAAAGAAGCTTCCAGATTCATGCCGTGGTAGACGTTCCACAGCGAGTCCTCCTGTTGCAGCAGCAGCGTGGAATTTTCCTTGTCGACCCAGGTTTGCACGACTGGCTCGTTGGCTTCCGTCTTTGGCTGCGGCTCGCGCTTGACAGAGAGAGACTGGATGGAAGCTTCGATGATCGCGCGCAATTCCTCTGCGGAGAAGTCGCGAATGTTGACGTAGCCTTTTTCGTCTTTGGGATAGCCTTTCAAAAAGCCTGCAAATACGAAGCCGTTGCCATTCGGATGCAGATGGTAAACGACTGTCTTTTTGTCGTGCAGACTTGCCTCGTAGTGAAAATTGACCCGCTTGAGCGAGACATTGTGCCGAGTCAGTTGCGGAAATGATTCAATAATCGCCAGTTTTTCTTCAAAAGTAAGCATGAATTCCTCCGATGAGAAAGGTTTTGTTTGTCGATTATATCATAGGTGGGACAAAGAAACGGGATGCACCTGTATGGGCGCTCCCGTTTTTTGTTGCAGCGAGTCAAGGAATGCTTTCTAATTGCTCTCTTTTTTGGGGACAAACTGAAAAATATCGTGGGATTCAAAGGTGTCAATCAGACGCGACAGCCACGAGTAATACTCCAGCCCGTTTTCAATCCGGCTGATGCTCAGCTCGACGCGCGCTCTCAGCTCATCGGACAGATCCTCAGACTGCTGGAGGGTGCGCAGCTCTTGCAGCGACTTTTTCAGGCTGTGCACGTTTTGCTCGCTGGCATGGCGCCACTTCACGGAGAACAGATCAATGAAGTTTTGGTACCAGTCGAGATTGACCTCGTAATGGTCTTTGCGCGTCCCTTTTTTCCATATCTTTTCTACCATATTTAAGTCCATCAAGGTGCGAACGCCGGTGCTCATGCTGGTCTTGCTCATTCCCAGCGCTTCTCCCATCTCATCCAGCGTCATCGACTTGTCCTGAAACAGCAGCGTGCCGTACAAAAGCCCGGTAGACATCGTGATGCCGTACAAATCCATGTTGCGGGCCAACGTTTCGATCACTCGTTCCTGAGCTTTTTCGAGGATTTTTTCCTGATTCGTTTCCATTTTGAAAAAAGCAGCTCCTCTAGTCATTTTACCTGACTAGAATTGTACGTTTCCGCAAGCAAAAAGTAAATGGATACATCAAACAGTATGTACGTGATATACTGCGAATACGGAAAGAAAAGTATGTAAAGTTTTTTCTGAACGCTGAAAATGCCCGATTATCGCGGCTCACCCAGTTTGAGGCAAAAAACAGGGGTCGTTACAATTGTAAGGGTAAAGAACAGTCCGGATACGGGCGTAACAGTTGGAGGTGACCACATGCCCAAGATCAAAGTGGAAAATTTGACCAAAATCTTCGGACGACAGCCCCAACGCGCACTGCCCTACGTGAAACAAGGGAAGACCAAGCAGGAAATATTGAAGGAAACGGGTCTTACTCTTGGGGTGAATCAAGCGAGTTTTGAGGTGCATGCCGGCGAAATTTTCGTCATCATGGGGCTTTCGGGTAGCGGGAAGTCGACGCTCGTTCGACTCTTGAATCGGCTGATTGAGCCGACAGAAGGCAGAATCCTGATTGACGGTACGGATATTGTCAGCATGAACACAGAGCAGTTGCAGCAGGTCAGAAGAAAGAAGCTCGGGATGGTGTTTCAAAAGTTTGCCCTGTTTCCGCACAGGACCGTCCTGGAAAATGCGGCGTATGGCCTGGAAATCCAGGGCATTCCCAAAGCCGAGCGCGAAGCCAAGGCGAAAGCGTCGCTTGCGCTGGTCGGTCTGGCAGGCTGGGAAGCAAGCTATCCCGAGCAACTCAGCGGAGGAATGCAGCAGCGCGTCGGTCTGGCGCGTGCACTTGCCAATGAGCCGGATGTGCTGTTGATGGACGAGGCATTCAGCGCACTGGACCCGCTTATTCGCAAGGACATGCAGGATGAGCTGCTGGAATTGCAGAGCACGATGCAAAAAACGATTATTTTCATTACGCACGACCTCGATGAAGCGCTGAAGATCGGGGACCGGATCGCCTTGATGAAGGACGGTGCCATCGTGCAGATCGGCACCCCGGAAGAAATCATGACCAATCCGGCCAACGAATACGTGGAGCGCTTCGTGGAAGACGTCGACCGCTCCAAGGTGCTGTCAGCGGAGAACGTCATGAAGCGGGCAGAGACGATTACCCTGGACAAAGGGCCGCGTGTCGCCCTGCAGATGATGCGGGACCGCGGCGTATCGAGCCTGTACGTGGTCGACAAAAAGAAAACACTGTTGGGCGTGCTGACCGCAGACGCCGTCAGCGAAGCGAAGGAACAAGGAAAATCGCTGGAAAGTGTCCTGCGCACAGAAGTGCCAAAAGTCGGCCCGCAGACGCTGCTCAATGAACTGTTTGACCTGGTTGCCTTTTCCGATATTCCGGTAGCGGTGACAGGGGAGCAGGATCGTCTGTTGGGCGTGATTGTAAAAGGTGCCGTACTGGGTGGTTTGGCCGGAAAAGTGAACCAGGAATCGTCGCTTGCAGCAAGTGAAGAAAGGCAGGTGGATGCATGATGGACCAACTTTTTCCGAAGCTGCCCCTCGATAGCTGGGTAGAAACCATCGTAGACGGACTGGATGAGCATTTGGGTTTTTTGTTCGATTTTATTTCGACGTGCATTGGCGGAATGGTCGATTTCTTTCAGCTGATTTTGACCGGACTGCCGTTCTGGGTGATTATCATTTTGCTGACGCTGCTGGCGTACCGCGCCGGAAAGCTGTCTATCGCTCTTTTTACTTTCATTGGACTTCTTCTGATTCAGAATCTGGGTTATTGGGAGCATTCAATGGAAACACTTGCGCTGGTACTGACCGCCGGACTCATCTCGATCATCATCGGGATTCCCGTGGGAATCTGGTGCGCGAAGAGTGATTCCGTCCAAAAGGTCGTGACGCCTCTGCTTGATTTCATGCAGACGATGCCTGCGTTTGTGTACTTGATTCCCGCGATCTTTTTCTTCGGACTGGGAAAAGTGCCGGGTGTCATCGCTTCCGTCATTTTCGCGATGCCGCCGACCATCCGCCTGACCAACCTGGGGATTCGCCAGGTGCCAGCGGACTTGATCGAGGCGACAGAGGCGTTTGGTTCGACCTATTGGCAAAAGCTGACCAAGGTACAGCTGCCAATCGCGAAAACGACGATCATGGCCGGAATCAACCAAAGCATCATGCTGGCGCTGTCCATGGTCGTGATCGCTTCGATGATTGGGGCAAAAGGCCTTGGCGCGGACGTTTATCGCGCTGTGACGCAGATCAAGATCGGAGAAGGCTTCGAGGCGGGACTGGCCATCGTCATTATGGCGATTTTGCTGGACCGCATCACGCAAGGAGTAGGAAAGAGAAAAAAAGCGTAGGAGGGGTTTTCATGAAAAAAGCAACCTGGAAAGGATTGGCCGTCGCACTGGGACTCGGCATGGTGATGGCAGGCTGCTCAAGCGCTGGAACTCCGCAAGGCAATGAACCGTCTGGCGGCAACACCGGCTCGGCAGCATCCGGCAGCGTAGGTGCGGCTGTCGACCATAAAATTATCGGAATTGATCCGGGTGCCGGACTGATGAAGGCGACGGAAAAAGTTCTCAGCGAATACGGGCTGAAAGACTGGGAGCTGGTGGAAGGCTCCAGTGCCGCGATGACAGCCGCCCTGACGCAGGCGTACAAGGACAAAAAGCCGATTATCGTCACAGGCTGGACCCCGCACTGGATGTTCTCCAAGTTCGAGATGAAGTACCTGGAAGACCCGAAAGGCATCTACGGAAAAGAAGAGCAAATTCACACCGTCGTGCGCAAAGGCTTGAAGGAAGAGCAGCCGAGCGCCTACGCTTTCCTCGACAAGTTCGCCTGGACGCCTGCTGACATGGAAAAAGTCATGCTGGACATCGAAAGCGGCAAAAAGCCGGAGGAAGCGGCAGCCGAGTGGGTGAAAAACAATGAAGAAACGGTAAACAAATGGATCGAGGGCATCCAGCCTGCCACCGGCCAAAAGCTGACGCTTGCCTACGTGGCCTGGGATTCCGAGATCGCCAGCACGAACGTGGTAAAGACCGTCCTGGAGGAAAAGCTGAACTATCAAGTGGAGCTGAGCCAGGTCGAAGCAGGCCCGATGTGGATCGGGGTAGCAAACGGCGACGTGGACGGCATGGTTGCCGCATGGCTGCCGACGACACATGCGGACTACATGGAGAAGCTTGGCAAGGACGTAGAGGACCTTGGACCAAATCTGGAAGGAACCAAGCTGGGCCTGGCCGTTCCGACCTACATGGACATTACGTCGATTGAAGATTTGCAGAAGTAAACAAACGGTAAAATGATGGACGCAACAACGAAGAAAGCCAGCAGCGCAGGGGTCAATCCTGCAAACGCTGGCTTTTTTTGTGGTATATTTATCTAAAAAAAGGAAATTTTAAGAAAAAAGTTATTGAAGGAAATGAAGTTTTCAGGAAAGGAATCGGAAAACCATGTTTAGAAAATCATACGAATTTTTCATCGTATTCCTCAAGTCGATCATGGATGAAAAAGTTTCATTAGCCTGGTCGATCCTGCTGCCTGTACTGTTGTTTTTTTCGATCAATTACAGTTGGTTCGACGCCAAACCGGATGTTTCAAAAGCCGTTTACTACTATGCCAGTTTCTGGGCTTTCTCGACAGTGCTGGTAGTGTTTAATGGGATTGGGCTAAGATTAACCGATTTTCGAGAGTGGGGCATCTTGAAAAGCTTTGTCTTCATCTGCGGCTCAAAAGTTCCGATTATCGGGGGACTTTTACTCACTCAAATTGTTTTTGGGCTCGTCACGCTTGCTTTGTTTACGTTTGTGATTTCAGTCGTCTTTGCTTACCCTGTTTTTCTTCTGTTTCTTACTGCTGCGTGTACCTATTTGCTCGTCTTGCTCCCGCTTTTTATGCTGTCTCTCGCGATTGCCAGCTTGTCGGTAAGGGCTTCATCTGCCTATACGATTGTCAACATGATGATTTTCCCGGCGACGTATCTGGCTATTTATCGAGGCGAGTCTACGGATTTTTTTAGCACTATGCTTTACTATTTAAACCCGGTTGAATACGTATTCCGTTTCTCCGTGTTTACCTATGAGGTATTGACCAATAACCTTCAACCGAACAGTAATCACCTGTTTCTTTTCATCATTTCGCTGGTCTACATCATGATTGGAAGCATTGCCTGGCCGAAAATAAAAATCGCTTCAACAGTAAGAAGAACCTAATCGCCAAAAGGAAGGAAAGAGTGGAGAACCGATGATTGAATTAAAAAATATATCGTTTTCCTACCCCAAGAGTGAAAAGAAAGCGCTCCATCAACTGAATATGAAACTGGAAGCGAATAAGGTCAACGTAGTCATTGGTCTGAATGGAGCAGGGAAAACAACGCTTTTTGATTTACTGACGGGAGTGTTGGCGATTCAGGAAGGGGCGATTGACGGAATCCCACCAGCGAACGAAATCGTCTATCAAACGCAAAGCTTGTACTTTTCGCCCATTTTGAAGGGCAGGGATATTGCCCGACTTATTTTACATATAACGGATCGAGCCTTCGATAAAAATCCGGAGCTATGCTTGTCTCTATTGGATGACCGGGAAAGGGAACTGGTCAGGGAGCTTTGGAATCGGAAGTTTGGGCAAATGTCTGTCGGGGAAAGAAAATGGCTGCTTGTCACCTTGTTTGCCGAGATTGACAAACGCTTCTATTTGTTCGACGAGCCTACGAGTGGGGTTGACCCTACAGCGAGATTAAAAATATTGAGCAAGATCGCAGAGATAGCCAAAAAACCCGGGCACACCGTTTTGATGTCAACTCATCAATTGCAGGAGCTGGAATTTATCGATTGCCAAATTTTCATTCTCCATGCCGGGAATGTGAAGTATGCAGGCTCTTACCAAGACTTGCTGACGAAGTACGATACTCCTAATCCGGATCGGGCGTTTCAGCGTTGTGTGGAAAGCGAAGACCACTCACTGGGAATGGCCCAATCGTAAATTCATTCAGCCAGAAGGGGCTGTCTCAGAAAGTCGCTGTTTTGACTTCGAGACGCCCCTTTTTCACGTGTTGCCTTTTGCCGAGTCCTGTCTGTGCGCAATCCGTCCTACAAAAGCAGGTCTTAAGTAATGGAAAAACAAATAAACATCCAATTATACCCAGTAAAAACGATTCATTTTTCCCTTTATTTTCTATAAACCCTTTGAAATGGGTAAAAAATCCCGGTAAGATAAGGAAGTTCGTGAAATAAATAGATAAGAGGGGTTAGCATGAGAAGAAGTGTTTGGCAATCATTTTTATTTACTTGCATGTTCGCTTTTGCGGCCGTTCTACCGGCAAACGCAGCCGGGAACTACAATTTTGTGGAAAGCGGAACGAAGGTAGAGATGGAAGGAAAGTTTTCCTTCACCGTTCCGGAAAACATGGTCTTTCTCAACAAAGACGATACGATCAAAATGGAGAAAGAGTATGGGGACATTCCGAGCATGTACGAAATCGGAAGCGTCCATCCGACTGAAGACGGGCAAAACTGGACCTTGTTTATCGAATATGAGGACACAGGACATATCAGCGACGACGAGCAAAACGAAATCGATGCCGACGCGTTGCTGCAAAGCTACAAGGACGGCACAGAAGAGGCGAACAAGCAGCGAAAGCCGGAAGAGCAGATTCATGTAATCGGCTGGAACGTAAAGCCGTCCTACAATGCCGCCACCCACGAGCTGGAATACGCCATGCTGGTAGAGAACTCGAAAAAAGAGCAGTTTCTGAACTACAAGCTGCAGGTGTTGACGAGAACAGGCCATGTTTCCTTCATTCTGGTCACGGATGTGCCGTCGCTTATGAAGGACAAGCAGACCTTGCGGGAAAAGATCATGAAAAACTTCGTGGTTAAGGAAGGGCATCGTTACACCGATTTCAACGCTGAAACAGACAAGGTCGCAGAGTACGGCCTGACAGGCTTGATCCTCGGAGGACTGGGCTTGGCCGCCGCAAAGAAACTGGGACTGTTGGCCATGATTTTGGCGTTTGCGAAAAAAGGCTGGATTTTGATTGTAGTCGCATTGGGAGCGTTGGGCGGCCTCATGAAAAAGCTGTTTGGCAAAAAGAAAGACGAACAGCCGCCTGCCGATGCGGACGAGGAAAAGCCATCCGCTTGATGGGCCGGGTATAGTAGCATTGGCTCTATAATATAGAAAGAACAGACAGCCGAATCTCTCGCGGGTGAGCGAGCGGAAACAGGCTGTCTTTTTCTATGGGAAAAGCTGATAATCCGACTCGTGCCGCGCCAGGATGGGGTCGAGGCAAAAGCTGTTCGTCAGTGAGATGGGTATCCCCTCGATTCGCTGGCGAAGCACAGACAGGGACTGAAAAAAGCCTTTACAAACCGACGGTCGGTTTGTAGTATAAGATCATCAGCAAGCTATCATGATGTTATTCGTTCTACATTTATAAGTAGAAAAGGAGAGCTGTCCCGTGTTCATGACCTTGTTCTGGATTTTTGTTGACCTGATTCCTTTCTTCGTTGCCTTTCAGGTGCAGCCGCCTGCGCTTGGATTTGCCATCGGGTTTGCGCTCGCGCTGTTGATCTGTTTGTTTCAGAAAAAGAAGTTTGGCGAAGTAACGACGATCATTGCGATCAAGGTGTTTTACTTCTTTTGCGGCTTTTGGGTCGCTCTCTTGTTCCCAGCGTTTCACCTGCTGGATTTTACCCAACTGTTCATGTACGCCATCCTCGCTGTGGCAGCGACCTGGTCGTTGTGCATCAAAAAGCCGTTTACGCTGCAATATGCGAAAAAGGTAGTGCCCGCTGAGCTTGTCTCGCATCCGCTGTTTCTGGCCTCCAACTTTTGGCTGACATTGATTTGGGCAGTTGCGTTCGGGCTGTCGCTCATTTGCTCCGTGCTGTTTGCACTCGCAGTCATTTCCGGAGATACGGGCATCATGCTGGTCAACATCTGGAACATCCTTGGGCTTGCCGCGACGATTTTTGTCCGTCCTGTCATGAAGCATTTCTTTTTGAAAAAGCAAGGTTAACAAAAAAGGCAGCGCCATTGTGTGCGTGCCTTTTATTTTACCCAAATACAAACTGATGGTCGGTTTTGATAAGGGGCGCTGGCGGCTTTCTTTTACTGCTTTCGGAGAGCCAGACTGCTCTCGACGAGCTGGACAAAATCGCGCTGTTCCTCACCGGAGGCGTTTGCTTTTGCCAGTTCCAGTACGTCGTGCAGAGAACTGCGCTCCGACCACGGGCTTTCGCGGAGTATTTCGGCAAACTGCGCGACAGAAGCGAGAAACTTCAGTCCGGAAGACAATGTCTTTTGCACCTGAACGGGCTGACTGATTTCTTCTGTGCGATTGGTCGCAATGTCATGATAGCGGATGCGCACGGTGCCAAGTTTGTCGGTATCCGCTGCCTTTTTCAGCTTGATCTCGTAAAGCGCGGTGACGGTATGCCCGGCTCCCACTTCGCCCGCGTCTGTTTTGTCGTTGCGAAAATCTTCATCGCGGACGTCGCGGTTTTCATAGCCGAGCAGGCGGTACGAGTCGACTATGGCCGGATCGAACTCCACCTGGATTTTGACATCGCGGGCAATCGTTTGCAGCTTGCCGGTCAGCGCTTCCGTAAACACCCGTTTTGCTTCGGAAAAGGAATCGATGTAAGCGTAGTTGCCTTCCCCTTTGTCAGCGAGCTGCTCCATCAGCACATCGTTGTAATTGCCCATCCCGAAGCCAAAGGTGCTCAAATAAATCTCCTTGCGGGAAAAATCCTCGATGGAACGCAAGATTCCTTCCGGGCCCGTCTCGCCTACGTTGGCTACCCCGTCCGAGCAGAGGATGACGCGATTGATCGCATCTGGTTCAAAGGAGCGGGAGGCCATCTCGTAGCCCAGCATCAGCCCTTCCTCGGCGTTGGTGGAGCCTTCCGGTTCAAGCTCGGCAATCGCGGACAAGATCGTTGGCCGCTGCTTGACGGAAGTAGGCGGAAGCACGACTCGTCCGGTGGAGCCGTAGACGACGATGCCGACCGTATCGCTGGGCTGGAGCTGGTCGACCAGGACGTTCAAGCTTTTTTTCACCAGCTCCAGGCGGTTTTCACGCGCCATCGAGCCGGATACGTCGATGACGAAAACGAGCTGGGCTGGTTTGCGGTCGTCGCTTGCGATTTCCTTGCCTTTGATCCCAATGCGGACGAGCTGCTGACCGGGATGGAAAGGCGAGGGGCCGCCGTCAGCGACGATGGAAAACGTGCGGTCTTTGGGAGCAGGATAAGCGGCGGGGAAGTAGTTGATAAACTCCTCCACGCGAACCGCGTCCGGCGGCGGCAAAGTCCCTTCGTGGATGTAGCGGCGCATGACGGTGTAGGAGCCTGTGTCTACGTCTGCCGCAAACGTAGAGAGCCGGTCTTCTGCGGTGGAGACGAACTGGTTTGTCCCGTAATTTTGAAAATACATACCATCTGTGCGCGAATGAACTGGTGCTGAGAGTGCAGTGTCTTGCATACTATAGCTGCCCCCGTATGCCGCTCGTTGCGGGCTTCCCGCTGGCTGCTGATGGGACGCGCTTTTTTCTGCGGCCAGCTGCTCAGACGAACTGCAGCCGATCAGGGCCGCAACCAAAACGGTTATGCCACATGCCTTTCCGATGTTTTTCATCTGTCTAATCCCCCTTTTGCCTATGTGACGTGAAAAAAAAAAGGAACGTTACACCGCTGCAACCTTATTGCGCGAATCTTTTTGCGATTTTCTGGCTTACAGCTCTTTCAGCTAGTATGATGGGGAAAAGGGAGGCGATACGATGAACGCATACAGCTATTATTGCTCTACACGTATTGAAATGGGAAAAGGCAAAGCGGGGGAGCTGCCGAAGCTGCTGCATGATCTGCGAAAAGGCACGTCTGTCTTGCTGGTCAGCGATCCGGGGGTCATCAAGGCAGGGCTGGTCACGCCGATCCAGGAGGCGCTGACGGTAGCAGGTTTTCAGGTAACGCTGTTTGATCGGCTCAGCCAAAATCCGCGTGATACGGAATGCCTGGAAGGGGCAGCCCTGTTTCGCGACACAGCCGCCGACATGGTCGTAGCGATTGGCGGCGGCAGTGCGATGGATACGGGCAAAACGATTGCGCTGTGCGGGCCAAACGGCGGAACGCCTGCCGACTACGCAGACGGGCGACTGGCCTATGAAAACATCGCGCCGATCATCTGCGTCCCGACGACAGCGGGAACTGGCTCGGAAGTGACGCGCTCTGCCGTCATTACAGAGGCGGCCACGCACCGGAAAATGACGCTCAAGCACGCGGCGCTGCGGCCAGTTCTGGCTGTGCTCGACCCGGCTTTGACGTACAGCGTGCCTGCTGCTGTCACCGCTGCTACCGGAGTCGACGCGCTCGTTCACGCCATCGAAGGCTACACGTGCAAGGTGACGAATCCGATCTCGCAAGCGCTCGGGGCCAAAGCGATGCAGACGATTGTGTCCGCTCTGCCCGCAGCTTACGCAGACGGGCAAAACGAAGCGGCTCGGCACGCGATGCTCGAAGGCAGCCTGCTTGCGGGACTGTGCTTTGGCTCTGCGGATGTGGCGGCTGTTCACTGCCTGGCCGAAGCGTTGGGCGGGCTGTACGATACGCCGCATGGAGTGGCGAACGCCGTCTTCTTGCCGCACGTGCTGCGCTTCAATGCGGCGGAAAACAAGCCCATGCACGCTGATCTCGCCCGCTACATGGGCTTTGCCACAGATGCCGACAGCGAAGAAGTTGCCGTAGACAAGCTGATCGCAGGCATTGCCGAGTGGACAAGCAGCTTGCACATTCCCAAGTTGAAAGACCTGCCCGGCGTGCGCGAAGCAGACTTCCCGCGCATCGTGGAGCTGGCGATGCAAAACGGCTCGACGCCAAGCAACGTCCGCACGATTACGTCGGAGGATTACATGAGGATATTGGTCGAGGCTTATCGGGCGTAGTTTTTTCTTGCCTGTTGTTTGATTATCTTGCAAAATCGGGAAACCTTTTGTGGCGCGAGTGCAATTGTCAAGTTGATGTCCGGATTTTGCCGTCCCGCTCCATGTGTATGTATGGCCGAAAGCCTGGCTTTTAGGCAAAAAAAGAACAGCGCACCTGTGCCAGCGCGCATCAGGTTCGCTGTTTTTTTGCATCATCGTATCTGTACCACCTGGGCATTCACGGTATACCCGTCAAGAACTGACGCTTTTGCTCCGCTTGGGCCAGACAAAAAAACTGACAGTAATCAAGAAGTCAATCCCGACAATAACCGCCCATTGGGAAATGGTCCGCTCCAAAGCCCCGGTCCGCGAGGCATCCCCGACAAAAAAGATCATCGCAAACAGCAACCCCGCCCCGATGAGATAAGCGAAAACGTGCTTGAACCAGCCCTTGGCGTAGTAGCGGGCGTAAGCCATCCCGTACAGCTTGGGCTTTTTTGCCAGCGGCTGTTTTTTCACATAGTACAAAAACTTCTCGTCCGCCCAGTGAATCATGCCTTTGCCAAAAGCGATCGACACGCCGATGTAGACGGCAGCCAGCGCATGCGCCCTGGTTGCGGTTGCGCCCTGGTACAAGTCGACACTGGTCACGGCGAGCAAAACAAGGTCGACCAGGGGAGTCAGCGCCAGGATAAAAAGTCCAAGCCGCTCCTTTCCGAAGCCATACCGCACGGCCAACCCCAGGGCAATCACGACCCAAAAACCAATTTCACAGGCAACGATCATCCACGCGATCCAGTTCACGTTCACGCTCTCCTTTTTTAATACAAATGTATTGTAAAAAGATTTTATCACCTGCCTTTATTTAATACAAGTGTATTATTTAATTGCTCGTCCTGTCCGGGCTTGGTAAAATACAGGTATGCCAAAACAAATCGATCACGAAAAACGAAGAGAACAAATCGCCCAGGCCACCTGGCGGGTCATTAGCGAGCGGGGAATGGAGGGAGCGACGGTTCGCAATATCGCCGCAGAGGCAGGGCTGTCGCTGGGGGCGCTGCGGCACTATTTCAGCACACAGGACGAACTGCTGGCGTATTCGATGAAGCTCGTGAAAGAAAGAGTGACAGCCCGCATCCGCGAGATTCTTTCACTTGACCTGCCGCCGCGCGAGAAGTTTATCCGAACGATCCTGGAGCTTGTGCCGATGAATCGGGAAAACATGGTGGAAATGGAGGTCTGGTTTGCCTTTACGGCTTACTTCCGCCATAAGCCGGGCGGATTTGACATGCAGGATGACGGCGTCTACCTTGGCCTGCAAAAGCTCATGGATTACGCCGAGCAAAATGGCCTTTTGCCTGCAAGTATTGACAAAGAGCTGGAGACGGAGAAACTTTATGCACTGGTCGACGGGCTTGCGCTGCATGCCTATATGCAACCGCAGCGACTGGACGGGCCAAGGCTGGAGCGCGTGTTGATTCACCACCTGTCGGGGTTGATGGCAGCGGAAAAATAAAGCGACCCCCCCGGGAGAACAAGAGTGAAAAAAGCAGCTGATCGCCGAAGCTGAACCGATCCGGCGGGAAAGCGATTGCCAGGTAAATACCGTTTGCCAAAAAATCGGCTGCCAAGCTCGTTTGGCAGCTTTTTCTATTTGATTGCCGGAAAAAAAGGTGAAAAGCTCCTGTCCGCTCTGGCCTGCTTACCGCAAAAAAACCGCTCCCGGACAAAACGTCCGCAGGGGTTTACAACCCGAACGCCCATTCGTAGAATAAGGGCAAAGAAGGTGAGCCTGGTGAAGATGAAAAAAGACATGGCAACGATTTTGGAGCATTTGAAAACAGACGAGCGTTTTCGTGACAATATAACCCATTGGCGGGTCATTCCTGCCCGTGAGGCCAAAACGGTTCCGTTTCCACAGGAAATGGATGCGCGCATCCGGGAAGCGCTGACGCGAAGAGGAATTGCCGCTTTGTACACGCACCAGGAGACGGCTTTTCGCCATGTGCGCGAGGGCAGGCATATCGTCGCGGTCACGCCGACTGCGTCCGGGAAAAGCATGTGCTACCATCTGCCGATTCTCCAGACGCTGGCCAAGGACACGCAGGCGCGCGCGCTTTACCTGTTTCCGACCAAGGCGTTGGCGCAGGACCAGAAGGCAGAGCTGCACGAGCTGATTACCGAAATGGGGCTGTCGATCAAATCGGAAACGTACGATGGCGACACGCCGGCCAACATCCGGCAAATGGTGCGCAAGGCGGGCAATATCGTCATCACCAACCCGGACATGCTGCACTCCGCCATTTTGCCGCACCACACCAAATGGGTTTCGTTTTTCGAGCATTTGAAATACATCGTCATCGACGAGCTGCATACATACCGCGGCGTCTTTGGCAGCCACGTCGCCAATGTGATTCGCCGCCTCAAGCGGATTTGTGCCTTTTACGGCAGCGCGCCGCAGTTCATCTGCACGTCGGCGACGATCGCCAACCCGCGAGAGCTGGCGGAAGCGCTGACAGAGGAACAGGTCGAGCTGGTCGACAATAACGGAGCGCCGTCCGGCGTCAAGCATTTCATCTTTTACAACCCGCCTGTGGTCAACCGCCAGCTCAACATCCGGCGCAGCGCCACGCTGGAGGCGCGGGACATTACCGAGCAGTTTTTGACCAACGGCATCCAGACGATCCTGTTTGCGCGAAGCCGCGTCCGCGTGGAGATTTTGCTGACGTACTTGCAGGAGCTGATTAAGCGCAAGCTCGGCCCGAAAACGATTCAGGGGTATCGCGGCGGCTATTTGCCGAGCCAGCGCAGGGAGATTGAGCGCGGCTTGCGCAACGGCGACATCATGGGCGTAGTCAGCACGAACGCGCTGGAGCTTGGCGTAGACATCGGACAATTGCAGGCGTGCGTCATTACCGGGTACCCCGGCTCTGTTGCCAGCACATGGCAGCAGGCGGGTCGGGCAGGCCGTCGTCAGGGCGAGTCGGTCGTCGTCATGGTCGGCAGCTCGACGCCGCTGGATCAGTACGTGATCGCCCATCCCGAATACTTTTTTGACCGCAGTCCGGAGACGGCGCGGATCAATCCCGACAACCTCATCATTTTGGTCGACCATCTGAAATGCGCGGCGTACGAGCTGCCGTTTCGTGAAGGCGATACGTTTGGCCGGGCGGAAATTACGGAAGTCCTGGAATTTTTGACCGAGGAGCAAGTGCTGCACTATTCGCGCGGCAAATGGTTCTGGATGAACGATTCGTTCCCGGCGCACAACATCAGCTTGCGGTCGGCCTCGCAGGAAAACGTGGTCATCATCGACATCAGCGAGCGGGGCAACGAGCGGGTCATCGGGGAAATGGACCGCTTCAGCTCGCTGACGCTGCTGCACGAGGAAGCGATTTACTTGCACCAAGGGACGCAGTACCAGGTCGAGAAGCTCGACTACGAGGAAAAGAAAGCGTACGTCCGGGAAGTGCAGGTCGACTATTACACCGATGCGAATCTGGCGGTTCAACTCAAGGTGCTGGAGCAGGACCAGACGCGTCGCTACGGGCAGAGCGCTTTCGCTTACGGGGAAGTTTCCGTGCACGCGATGGCGACGATTTTCAAAAAGATCAAGTTCGAGACGCATGAAAATATCGGCTCCGGCCCGATTCATCTGCCGGAGGAGGAATTGCACACGAACGCGGCATGGATTGGCTTTTCCGATTCGCTTCTGGAGGAGATTGGCACAGAGGACGTGGAGCGGGGGCTGGTCGGTCTTGCGCATGTACTCCAGCACGTCGCTCCGCTGTTTGTCATGTGCGACCCGATGGATTTGCACGTCATTCCCCAGCGCAAGGCCGTCCACTCGCAGGAGCCGACGATTTTCCTGTACGACCGCTATCCGGGCGGCATCGGCCTGTCGGAGCAGGTGTACAAGGAAATGGAAACGATTCTCACCCAGGCAGAGCGGCTCATCAGCTCTTGCCCGTGCGCGTCAGGCTGTCCGTCGTGCGTCGGCGCGACCGACGACGGCAGCAAGGAGCTGGCCATGACCTTGCTGCGCGTCGCCCAAGGGGGAAGCGTTCATGTCTCTTAAATCCAGGCTGCAACGGATGAAGGGGCACATGTCACTGGACGCAGGCAAGGCGGCGAACGAGCCTGCCGCGGCAGGAGAGCAGGCCGAGCAGCCGGCAGGACATTCGGCAGGACAGCCGTCGGAACAGCCCGCGCCTATGCCGTCCGAACCCGAAAAACCGTCCATTCCCTTTACGGACAGATGGCAGTCCTTGCAGGCGGCCCCCTACTTTTGGGACGACGAGCACGTCATGATCCGCGAGGTGCGCTATCCCGTCAGCCAGCGGCACGGCGCCTACAGCTTTGCCCAGCTGCACGAGGCCATTGCCATCTGGGAGGCGTCCGGCAGGGAGCATCCCCTGTCGGCGGCGGGCAGGAAGGCAGAAGAGTTGCTGTTTTTTGACACGGAGACGACCGGGCTGTCCGGCGGAGCGGGCAACGCCGTTTTCCTGCTGGGCTACAGCCGCCTGGAGGGAGAAGAGGTTGTCGTGCGCCAGCATTTTTTGCCTGCCCCCCATGCGGAAGCGACCTTGTACCAGTCGTTTCTCGCGCAGGCGGAAAAATCGTCGCATCTGGTAACGTTCAACGGAAAGTCGTTCGACTGGCCGCAGGTGCGGACAAGGCATACGCTGGTGCGCGACCAGGTTCCGGCCTTGCCTGTCTTTGGTCACCTGGACCTGTTGCACGGTGCGCGCCGACTGTGGAAGACCGAACTGGAATCGTGCCGCCTTGGAATCATCGAGCAGGAAAAGCTGGACGTTTTCCGCGAGGACGATTTGCCCGGCTACCTCGCGCCTGTGCGCTACTTCGATTTTTTGCACTCGCAGGACCCTGACGTGATCGCAGGGGTGCTGCGGCATAACGAGACAGACGTCCTCTCACTCATTACGCTCTACATCCATATGACCCGGCTGCTGACGGATCAGCCCGACGTGGCCGCCTCCCCGGAGGAACGCTTTGAAATTGCCAGATGGTACGACGCGCTGGGCGACCAGGAAGCGGCGCTGGCAGGCTACCGCTTCGTCGCGGACAGCGGCCATGCCTGGAGCAATCGGGCTAGGCTTGCCATCGGCCACCTGTACAAAAAGCAGAAGGACTGGCGGCAGGCTTTGCATGTCTGGGAGTCGTGCATGGCATCGTCCGGCTATGTCCCCGAAGAGGTTTACATCGAGGCCGCCAAGCTGTGCGAGCACCAGCTCGGCGACGCGGAAAAGGCGCTCCGCTATACGCGGCAAGCCTACGAGCAGTGGAAAAAGCGGGGCACGCTCTTGCGCAACCGTTCCAAGGCCGAGGCGCAGGCGTATCAAAAGCGGATAGATCGGCTGGAAGCGAAGGTTATGGGAAATGCCGGGCAGGCGAGTTTGTTGTCCGGGTTTTTCGATTGGGCGGATGAGTAGGGCAAAAAAAGAAGGAGGCTGTCCAGCAGTCTGTTTACATTGACTTTGGACAGCCCCTTATGAAAGTTTATAAAGTGTTTGGTTTGTTAGTTCTATTGTACGATCTTGTTTGTTTACACAAAATATTTTACAAACACCTGTAAACATTTTGCGAGGAAACAATCCTAGTTCATCTGCATTTGATCGTAGTACTCTTTCAGCTTCGTTTTTGTATTCTTGAATTTCTGCTGTACCTCAGAACAAATCCTAGGGTAGCTCTGCTTCGTAGTTCATTTTTGTAGTAGAATTTTTTCAATTTAATTAGCAAACACAAGATAATGAAGTTAATAACAAACAGGTTAATGATGGCGTTCTGACCATAATCGACCTGTCAATGTAACGATAAAAAACAAATTACAGGAACCCTATTTCATATGGGAGTAAATATTGATCCCAATAACTGCCCTCTTCTATTGCTTTTGGTTCTATTTTAACGAATTTCTCTTTCATTCTTTCAACAGCTGCACTCATTTCATCTTCTTCATAAGCCTTCACTTTATAAAACTCAGAACGGCAAATTTGCTCAAAAATTATATAGTTGCGAATCGATGAATTAATATATACAAAATTTGATTTTTTAGTTGTGAAAACCTCTTCACTACCACACTTTATATAAATATAAATATCCACATCGGCAAATTTCCCGATAACAATATATTTCTCATTTTTAATTATTACTTCTTCAAAGTCACTTCCCTCATAAAAAGTATGGTAAACACCATTTCGTTTTAATATTTCTGCATCTGGTAAGCCTACCTCTAATAAAAAAGAAATGGTGCTTTCTGATAGATTAAATTTTTGTAGCTCCTTCTCATTGTATTTAATAAATTGATTTTCCCAAAAGTTCATTATATCCTCATTAGATATTAACAAATTTACCACCTCTTTTATTAATTATTACTGTATTTTTTAAATTGTTCCTTGATGTCCTTAAGTAGCTGTTTCTTACTTTCAATAGCCTGTTCTTTAGTAGAGAACGGATAAGAGTAGGATTTTTCAGCATTTGGATAATACTTGTTTACTAATTCAGAACAGTTATGACCAGCCAGATCACAAAAATCTCTTTCTGAATAAATTCTTTTAACTCGTGAAGGGTCAATTCCTTCGCTTTGAAGATAGTCGTGTATAACTTTTTCTGAATGGCGGCCTTCAATAAATTTTCCATCTACTACTTTTCCTTCACTACTTGCCGCCTTATAAGCTTTGTTGCCATTGTTGTCAATATATTCAAATATAGCATAATTCTTAGCACTCTTATCGCCTCTAGCTATTCTTTCCTCAATAATTTTCTTAGATAGGTCACTTTCTCCATATTTTACTTTTGTAACAACATTACCCGGTCCCTCAACCTTCGAACTCGCCCCCCGCTTCAGCGCCTCCTTAACCCTCTCAGCACCTTTCGCCAACCAGGACGTCCCTACGGAAAAAGCTCCTCCCAGCGCGGCCCCAACCGCAAACGATTCCAGCGCCTGGCCTCCATCCGGTGTCCGACCGTCCCACAGTTCCCGCAGCGAATAATCAATATATCCGGAGGTTCCGCCCATAAACATCGCCGAGCCAAGCCCTACAGTCGTTTGTCCGCCCGTCAGCGGAACGACCGCACCTCCGCCGATCCCTGCAACGGGGCCGAAAATCGCTCCGCATACCGCGCCGATCACGGCCCCTTGGGCAGCGCTTTTGATATACTCCGACGGACTGCTCGCCTCCCCGTTGATGAGATCGGACGAGGCGGTCATGACCACGCCGCCTATCGCTCCGAGAGCGGCCCCCACTGCTGCCGCTCCAATCACCGCACCAGCACCAAATGTCGCTACCGTCAATGCTACGGCCCCAACAATCGCCACAGCCCCGAGCACGCAAAAGGCCAGCTTTCCCCAATCAAACGGCGGTTCTGGCAGTGGGGGCGTTCCTTGCTTCGGCTCGTCGTCAAACGCGGGAAACGTCGTCCGGTCCCGTCCTTCCACGTGAACGGCAGTCCCCAGGAAGTGATACTCACTCTCCAGCGAAAATCCGCTTGGCGCATTCGTTTTCTTGGCGAGAATCTGGCTTTGCGCCTGAATGACAACTCGTTTTGGCGTATAGAGCGAGATTTCTTCCTTCGCGTTCAGGGTCAGCTTTTTATGGCTGGTCAGCGTAATCCCGACGTGATCGTCCAGCGTTATCTTCAACGGCTCCTTGCATCCGCTCACAATCGAAAGGGCGGTAGGGGAAAGCTCCAGCTCGCTTCCGTGCTCTGTCCCGAAATACCGGATGTTCGGGTTAGCTGTCTTCGCACAACTGTCGCCGTTTTTGCGGACGCAGCCAAGCACCACCGCCCGTTTTCCCGTCGCATCGGGGAAATACAGGCTGGCGTTTGTACCCACCTGCGGCATACAGTACATCACATTGCCTGTAGGCGGAGCAAATGGAAACCAATGCGCGGTCTCCTTGGGCTGCTGCTTGTCTATCTCCAGATGAAGCTTGACCTGCTCGCCCTGGACCGCAAGCACCTTGCCTTCCAGCGAGACACCGGAGAGCTTCGGGTTGTGGATCGGCTCCTGCCGTATGCCGTCTATCCGGGCCAAGCGGTATGTATAGACAAACAGCCCCCGCTCCATCCGTGCCCTCACTTCGCTGACGACCATCCGCTTGTTGCGAAACCAGATTTCATCTCCGAGTGTATACCGTTCACCGGACTCGATTTCGTAGGTGAAAAAATCGGTATCGTGCAAGCCTGCCGCATCGCCACCCGCTTTTTGGTACGCCAGCAAGTCCTTGCTCGCCGTATACGCGACATCGTCCGGCAGCGTATAGCTTTTCCCTTGCGGCAATCCAAACCAAAACCGCGGTGTTGCCTCCATAATATCACTGACGAGAACACCGTGAAAATGACTGGCCAGCCGCCTGAGCAGCTCCCAATCCGTCTCGTCGTACTGGATGATCGGCTCGCCGATCTGGACGCCTTCCCCGATGCTGACATTCACGTTGTAGCCGGGATACGTCTTGATGATTTCCTGTACCAGCTTAGGATAGGTCATGTCTGCCTGCTGAAAGGAGCGGCGTTTTTTCGTTACATCGAGCTGGAAGCTTCCGGACTGCCCCTCCAGTTCGATCTCGTAAACGCCTTGCCGATGGGCGATTTGAACAGAAGTCACGACTCCCTTGAAAATCGTGGTTTCGCTTTCGCCATCCGTGTCATACAGGCGGATTTCATCGTCGTAGACAGCTTGCAGCACGGCATTTACCGTTTCGCTGTCGTCCACGATGCCCCGCAGGTAGAGTCGGGCGTGCTCGTTCGGTTTCCACTCCATTCGTACGTCTTCGATTCGTTTGATCCGGTACGGCGCTGTTACCCGGATCCGTTCATACCCTGTCATCCCTCATTTGCCTCCGTTTGGATCTAGTGGCTTCCCCTAACTGGTCCGGCGTAAAAGTTTAGGGGAAAGCGCTCACTTTTTCCGATTCATTCCATAATGTCTGTCTTCTCACCCATGTGCTCATGGTTGATAACGGATTCATTACCTGACATTAATCCCTCATTAAAGGAATTTTGGAATAACATTCTAAACCTCTATTTGTATGTATCGGAACTTTCTCCCATCAATTCCACTTATATTTTTGGAAACGACATGAAAAGAGTCTAAAAAGAGCAATTCCGCTAACGTTTACTGCCAGACAAAAAGGGTTGTCTCGAAGTCAAAGAATCGACTTTGAGACAACCCCCATGCCTTGCCAATAATCATTTCCCATACTTCTCCCGATACTCACCAGCCAGCATCGACATCAGAATCGAATCATGATAACGATGATCGTAATAAAGCGCCTGCCGCTGCACTCCCTCCCGCTGGAAGCCGAGCTTTTCATAAGCGAGTATCGCACGTTCATTGTAAGCGAACACGTTCAGCTCGATGCGGTGCAGGTTGAGAATGCCGAAGCCGTAGTCGAGCATCAACAGCAGCGCTTCACTGCCGTACCCTTTGCTCTGATACGCAGGCTGATGGATGGCGATGCGGATGAAAGCGTTGCGATTGTACGTGTCGATGCCGCCGATCTGCACGTCGCCGATCAGCTGATCGTTTTCGCACAAGGCGATTGCCAACAGCACGCTGGACGAATCCTGTGCTTTGCTTGCCAGATATTGCGCGATTTGCTCGCGGGTGTAGTGCTTTTGCGTTCCTGTCAGTTTGCGCGTTTCCGGGTGGTAGAGCGATTGGTAGTAAAAGTCGACATCGTCCTGTCCGAGCGGGCGCAGATAGACGCGTTCTCCCTGCAAAAAACGGACGGGAGCATGGTGCTCTTGATGAGTAGACATCGTTTGTGTCCTCCCTGTCAGATTTCATTTTTCACCAGCATAGCGAACAAGTGTATACTTGAAAATGCACAGTTTTGCAAAAATCAAAAGGACAGATGACCGATGCTCTTGACGCCCAAATGGGACGAAAACGGAAACGAACCGCAATACGTGCAACTGTACACGTTCCTCAAAAACGAAATCATTGCAGGCAGGCTGGCAGAAAAAACGCGGCTGCCGTCCGTGCGCAAGCTGGCAGATGCTCTCGGTTTGAGCACGACGCCTGTGGAAATGGCGTACCAGCAGCTTTTGGCCGAAGGGTTCATCCGAAGCAGGCCGCGCAGCGGCTACTTCGTGGAGAAGCTGCCTGACCCCGAGCTTACGCCAAAAGGGCAAGGGGTGTCCGAACAGCCCGAATGGAGCAGACCGCTCCTGCGTGACAACCGCAAGTACCGATACGATTTTCACATGTCGCAAAACGATTTTTCGCTGTTTCCGCACACGCTCTGGCGGCGGCTGTACAATCAGGTGCTTGGCGGCGAGCGGCAGGAGGAGCTTTTTTACGGCGATCCGCAGGGCGAGCCGGGACTGCGCCAGCAAATTGCCGATTATGTGCGCAGGTACCGCGGCGTCGTCTGCACGCCGGACCAGATCGTCATTGGCGCGGACCAGTTTGGACTGCTCTCGCTGATTTGCCTGATGCTTAGGCAGCAGCTTAAGCGGATCGCGGTGGAAAATCCGGGCTATTTGCTGTATGCCAATACGTTTCGCCAGCATGGATATGAGGCAGTGCCGATCTCGCTTGACGAAGACGGAATCTGTGTAGACGAACTGTACGAATCAGGAGTGCGCCTTGCCGTCGTGTCCCCCTCGCACCAATATCCGCGCGGGATGATTATGCCCGTATCCAGGCGGCTTGCGCTTTTGGAATGGGCGCAAAGCGTCGACGGCTTTATCATCGAGGACGACTACGATGGCGAGTTTCGCTACCACGGCAGGCCAATTCCGGCGCTGCAAGGGCTTTTGCCGCAAACCAATGTCATCTACATGGGCGGCTTCGCACAGGTGATGGCTCCGGCGCTCGGCATCTGGTACATGGTGCTGCCGCAGTCGTTGCTGGATGCGTATTTTACCCTGCTGCACGACACGTTGCTGGAGCAATCCGCGTCGCGGCTGCACCAGCGGACGATGGAGATTTTTATGCAAAAAGGCCACCTGGAAAAACACGTCCGCAAAATGCGCAGCCTGTACCGGAAAAAGCACGATGCCTTGCTGGCAGCAATCCACAAGCATTTCGGCGAACGGGCGTCGGTGATCGGGGCGGATGCGGGCTTTCACGTCTTGCTGCGCGTGTACAGTGAGCGTTCGGAAGAAGAGTTGAGACGGCTGGCGATTCAGGCGGGGATTCGCGCATCGTCTGCGGCTTTTACGTGGCTTACGCCGCCAGCGGAAATGCCCAAGGAGTTTTTTCTCGGCTTTTCCGGCATTGCGCTCGACCAGATTGAGCCGGGAATTGCGGCGTTGCACGAAGCCTGGTTTGCGGGTAGTTGACATCCAGAACGCAGGTGGGTATGCTATTTGTAACGATAGGAAAATGTGGAAAACAAAATATTTTCCTTGTTTTACGAGTGGGAGGTTCATGCAAAAATGCAGGAGCGAATTTTGCAATGTGCCCAACAGGAGATCGAAACGCGAGGCATCCGTTTTACAATGGCGGATTTGGCTCGGCGGGCGGGGATCAGTACGAAAACGTTGTACGCCAGCTTCCCTTCCAAAGAGGAGCTCATCACGAGACTGATTGCCGACAGCATCGAGGAATTGAAGGCGAGCGAAGACCGGATTTTGCATGATCCGCACCTCGATTTGCCGGAAAAGATGCGCGAGTTGCTGGCATTGGTGCCGAGCGGCTTTGCCCGGACGGATTTGCGCGTCTGGTACGAGTTGAAGCGCTACTATCCCGCACAGTGGAAAATGGTGGAGGAAGTGTACCAGGAAGAGTGGGAGCATGTCCGCGTGCTGCTTGAGCAGGGCGTCGAAGCTGGCGTGTTTCGCCCGGTTCAGCTTCCGATTTTGATTTTGATGTACACGGGAGCGCTCGAGCAACTGATTGACCAGCAATTGTCCGGTCGGCATCAGATGACGATCGGGGAGGCGTTGGACGCGATGATTGATATTTTGCTCGGCGGTGTTTTGGCTGCGCCAGCAACGAGAGGGGAAACGGGAAAATGAGTTGGGTGTATTTGCTGCTGGCGATTTTGCTGGAGGTGGCGGGAACAACTTCGATGAAGCTGTCGGAAGGGCTGAGCAGGCCAATTCCGAGTGTGCTGATGTTTGTGTTTTACGTGCTGTGCTTTTCCTCGTTGAGCCTGGCGCTGAAAGAAATGGAAGTCGGCACCGCGTATGCGATCTGGTCCGGGCTGGGTACGGCGATGATCGCTGTGATCGGCGTCCTTTTTTTCAAGGATGTGCTTACCGTGAAAAAGGTGGTGGCGGTCGCGCTGATTATCGTGGGCTGTGTCCTGCTGAATCTCGGTGACGGCGCCCATGCCTAGCAATCTGCAAAGGAGCAGCAGAATGCTGGAGTGACGTCCAAATGAGCAGAACGGTACCAAGGCTGTTCGCGTTTTTCTGCCGGAGCTGGTTAGGACGGCAAGCAGCGGGAAAAAGGCTTCAAGCTGCAGGTGAAGCGGAAAGGCAGCCATGAGCAAAAGCGGTTTCCCGGCAAAAAAGAAAACGGATTCTTGACAGATTTTGCGTGGCCGCTATATAGTAGGACATAAGTTAATAGTGCTGTGGAGATTGGGAGATCAGCTAATATTTGCAAAAAGAGGGCGACGCCCTGCGTTTTTGCGAGTATTGGCTTTTTTGTTTTCTCCACAAAAAAACAAAAAGGAGTTGGGTGAAATGTAAGCGCTTTAGAAAACGGTTTCATTGCGATTTTTCGGCTGGTTTACATGGTCGTTTTTCAAAAAAAGGGGGTAAGGACATGTCTGCTTACGTAGGAGAATTGGTCGGGACAATGATCCTGATTATTTTGGGGGCAGGGGTATGCGCAGGCCAAAACCTGAAAAAAGCATACTCGCAAAATGGCGGCTGGATCGTCATTACACTCGGCTGGGGGCTTGCCGTAGCGTGCGGTGCATACGCAGTTGGCAGCATCAGCGGCGCGCATCTGAATCCTGCGCTCACGATTGCGCTGGCGAGCATCGGGCAGTTTGCGTGGGAGCAGGTGCCGGGCTACGTGTTGGCACAATTTGTCGGTGCATTTATGGGTGCGACGTTTGTCTGGATTTTTTACTATCCGCACTGGCGCGAGACAGACGACCCGGCAGCAAAATTGGGGGTATTCGCAACCGGACCAGCGATTCCACATACAGTTGCCAACTTGTTCAGTGAAATTTTAGGTACGTTTTTCCTGGTGCTTGGTATTCTGGCCATCGGTGCGAATAAATTTGCAGAAGGATTGAATCCGTTTGTCGTCGGCTTCCTGATTGTCGCCATCGGTTTGTCCCTCGGCGGAACGACGGGCTATGCGATCAACCCGGCGCGCGATCTCGGGCCGCGAATCGCCCACGCCCTCCTGCCGATTCACGGAAAAGGCCACTCCAACTGGGGCTACGCCTGGATTCCCGTCGTGGGGCCGATCATCGGTGCGGTGTGCGGTGCCTTTTTCTACAAGTGGACGTTTACCGACCACAGCCTGACCGGAGTGGTGGCCCTGGCCGTATTCATGGTCATCGCGATGGCAGTCGGGATGGCGAGCAAAAAGACAAATGCTGCCCAGGCGAGCGGCAAAAATCTGGCAGCAGATCGGGCGCATTCCCAATCGCATTCGTAAGCGGCGGCGAAAGCCCGATTCCGTCTCAAAAAAAAGAAGCAGGGAAAAGTCCCTGTCGCAAGTAAAAAGATCAGATCCAATGTTTCTATTATAAGGAGGAACAGCCGCTATGGACAACAAATACATGCTCTCGCTCGACCAGGGAACGACAAGCTCCCGTGCGATTTTATTCGATAAATCCGGCGCGATCATCGGGGTGGCCCAAAAAGAATTTACGCAAATTTACCCCAAGCCAGGCTGGGTAGAGCACAACGCCGAGGAAATTTGGGAGTCCCAACTGGAAGTGCTGAAAGCGGTTTTGCTGGAAAACCACGTGAAGCCGGAGCAAATCGCGGGTATTGGCATCACCAACCAGCGCGAGACGACCGTTGTCTGGGATCGCCACACCGGAAAGCCGATCTACAATGCAATCGTTTGGCAGAGCAGACAGACCATTGACATTTGCAACCAGTTGAAAGAGCAAGGCTATGAACAGACCGTCCGCGAGAAAACAGGTCTTTTGATCGACGCCTATTTTTCTGGGACGAAGGTCAAATGGATGCTCGACCACGTAGAAGGCGCACGGGAAAAAGCGGAGCGAGGCGACCTGCTGTTCGGAACGATTGACACGTGGCTGATCTGGAAGCTGACAAATGGCCGCGTCCATGTGACAGACTATTCCAATGCTTCGCGCACGTTGCTGTTCAACATCCACACGTTGGAGTGGGACGAGGAATTGTTGTCCATGCTGCAAGTTCCGAAAAGCATGCTGCCGCGCGTCTGCCCATCCAGCGAGCTGTACGGATATACGGACGAAAAATTGTTCCAGGTGCAAATTCCGATTGCCGGTATCGCCGGAGACCAGCAGGCGGCTTTGTTCGGTCAGGCGTGCTTCACAGAGGGTACGGCGAAGAACACGTACGGAACCGGATGCTTCATGCTGATGAACACAGGGGAAAAAGCAGTGGCCTCGAAAAACGGATTGCTGACCACGATTGCCTGGGGCGTAGACGGCAAGGTGGAGTACGCGCTGGAAGGCAGCATTTTCGTGGCAGGAGCGGCGATTCAATGGCTGCGCGACGGCTTGAAGCTGATTGAGAAGTCGTCCGATTCGGAAAAGCATGCGCTGGCTGTTGACAGCACAGACGGCGTTTACATGGTTCCGGCGTTTGTCGGGCTGGGCGCACCGTATTGGGACATGGAGGCGCGCGGCGCGATTTTCGGCCTGACTCGCGGCACGACAGAGGACCATCTGATTCGGGCGGCGCTGGAATCGCTCGCGTACCAGACGCGCGACGTGCTGGAGGCGATGGAGGCCGATTCCGGCATTAAGCTGCAAAAGCTGGCTGTAGACGGCGGAGCGGTAGCCAACAACTTCCTGATGCAGTTCCAGTCCGACATCCTGGCGACAGAGGTGGAGCGTCCGCGCGTCAATGAAACGACCGCGCTCGGAGCTGCCTACCTCGCAGGGCTTGCGGTCGGCTACTGGAACAGCAAGGAAGACATCGTCCACAACAAAGTGGTGGAGCGCTCGTTTGTGCCGAATATGCCGGAACAAAAACGCGAGGAGCTGTACGAAGGCTGGAAGCAGGCCGTACAGGCGACGATGGGTTACAAGATTAGGCATTGATTTTTGCGGCAAATAGGAATAGAGTAAAGATAAGTTAATAAATTGCTGTGGAGACCGTGGAGACAGCCAGTATCAAAAGGGCAATGGACAATTTTTCGTTGCTTCTTTTGGATATTGGCTGTTTTTTGTTTTTTCTTTAAAGAAAAGAAAGGATGAACACAACGATGAACGATCAACCAACATTGTCAGCAAGAAAACGTCAGGCATGTTTGGAAGAAATGGCGGGCAAGCGCTTCGATCTTTTGATTATCGGCGGCGGTGTGACAGGAGCGGGCATCGCGCTGGACGCTGCTTCGCGCGGTTTGAGCGTAGGGCTGGTGGAAAAGCAGGACTTCGCCGCAGGCACGAGCAGCCGCTCGACGAAGCTCGTCCACGGTGGCCTGCGCTATTTGAAGCAGGGCGACGTGCAGCTCGTGCGGGAAGTCGGCAGGGAGCGGGCGATTTTGTACCGCAACGCTCCGCATATTGTCATTCCGGAAAAAATGATTTTGCCGATTGTGGAAAAAGGCACGTACGGCAAGCTCGCTACCTCCATCGGGTTGTACATTTACGACGTGCTGGCCGGAGTCGAGCGCAAGGAACGCCGCATCATGCTGAACAAAAAGCAGACGATGGAGGCAGAGCCGCTATTGCGCACGGATATTTTGAAGGGGGGCGGCCTCTACTTCGAATACCGGACGGACGATGCACGCCTGACCATCGAAGTGATGAAGACAGCCCGCGCGCACGGCGCCTTGTGCGTGAACTACACCGAGGCGACGGAGTTTTTGTATGAAAACGGCAAAGTGACAGGGATTCGCGCGAAAGACTTGCTCACAGGCACCGAGTACGCCATGCACGCCAAAAAAATCGTCAACGCCGCAGGTCCTTGGGTCGATCAGCTCAGGGAAAAAGACAAGTCGCTGTACGGCAAAAGACTCCATTTGACAAAAGGCGTCCACCTGGTCGTTCCGTACAACCGCCTGCCGCTCAAGCAGTCTGTGTACTTCGACGTATCCGACGGGCGCATGCTGTTTGCGATTCCGCGAAATAACAGCACGTATATCGGCACGACCGACACGAACTACCACGGTGTGCTGGAGCGTCCGACCGTGACGCGCGAAGATATGGAATACGTGCTGCGGGCCGCCAACGAAATGTTCCCGACAGCAAAGCTGACCGAACAGGATGTCAGCTCAAGCTGGGCAGGACTCAGGCCGCTCATTCACGAGGACGGCAAATCCCCGTCCGAACTGTCGCGCAAGGATGAGATTTTTTACTCGAAAAGCGGACTGATTACGATTGCGGGCGGCAAACTGACAGGCTTCCGCAAGATGGCAGAGCGCATCGTCGACGTCGTGGTCAAACAACTGACAGAAGAAGAAGGCAGATCGTTTTCGCCTTGCCAGACAGACAAGATCGTGCTTGCCGGCGGCAACTTCGCCTCTGCGAGCATGATCCCTGCCTATGTGAAAAAGCAGGCGGAGCGGCTGAGCGCAGCGGGCATTTCCGAGGAACAAATTCGCGTGCTTGTAGGAAAGTTTGGCAGCAATAGCGAAAAGATAGTAACGATGTGTCTGGAATATATGGAGCAAGACCGGACGAAGACGGCGGCAGAGGCGCTGCTTTTGGCGGAGCTGCATTACACATTGGATGAAGAAATGGTCATGACCGCGAGCGACTTTTTGATTCGCCGCACCGGCAGACTGTTTTTTGAACGAGACTCGCTGGAAGCCGTGTATCCGCAGGTGATTAATGAGCTTGCCAAAGAGCTGCATTGGGATAATGAGCGCAAAGACCGTGAATGGAAAGCTTTTGCCGAGGAATACCATCTTGCCAAAACATTTCTATAGGGGTGAGTCCTGATTGGCCAACCAGATTAATCAGCCTATTCTTCCGGCTGCGCGAACACTGAAGGAATTTGATGAACTGATGGAGTCGTGCTACGAGCGCATTATTTTGCTGAATGCCCATATCGCCCAAGTGAAACCGCTGGGAAAACGAGCGCGGGCGTTTGGGAAAAAACTGCTGATTCACGCTGATCTCATCGACGGCTTGAAGTCGGATGAGTACGCGATGGAATTTCTCGCACAGGAAGTAAAGCCTGACGGAATCATCACGACGAGAAACAGTGTGATCTTGGCCGCGAAGAAAAAAGGGCTGATTTCCATCCAACGTCTTTTTCTCATCGATACGATGGCGCTGGACAGCAGCCTGACGCAACTGGAACGGACTAAACCGGACTACGTCGAGGTGCTGCCGGGTATTATTCCGCATCTGATCGAGGAGATTACCGAGCGGACGAAGATTCCGGTCATTGCGGGCGGCTTCATCCGTACGAAGGAAGACGTGGAGCGGGCTCTGCAGGCAGGTGCGACTTCTGTCACTACCTCGCGCAGGGAACTGTGGGCAAAATCATAGGGAAACCGGGACGAACAACAGCAAAAGCCGGACATTCCATGAAGGGATGCTCCGGCTTTCCGCTTTTTAACAGGCAGGAAACGATGGGTAGACACCTGATTTTCAGGCGGGCAAGATCATCGTCCATGCGGGGAAATACGCCCCTGCATATATACATAGAGTCATCAAAAATCAAGAGGAAAGAAGGCGACAGCATGTACTATCCAAGCTCAAACTGGACGTCATCGTACTCTTCTTCTGCCTATGGACACTCTTCCTATTATCCTTGGCAGCGGGACGGTCAACGCCCGCCAGGCAGGGATCGCGGCAGAGGGCAGGACTGGCGGCAAAGACGGAGATGCCCCGATCACTGTCGGCATTGTCCGCCGCAATGCTGTGGACGCCGTCATTGGTAATCTCTTGATCGTTTGATACAAAAAAAGAGGGCGTTTGCCGATGCCACCTCGCATAACGTGAGGTGGTTTCTTCATTTTGCTGTCTGTTGATCTGCACCGCGCCAATCCTTTTTTTCGAACAAACTGTAGCTTTTTGATTGTCAAAAACGTCTATAAGTGTATGAAAAAGTCGAATGAACTGCAAACGAATTGACTATGGAGGTATTGAGCGAATGAAAACGACGAAGTGCAAGCGATGGCTGCTATCCGCGTGTGCGTTCCTCCTGCTGCTGGTGTGGGGACAAGCGCACCCGGCAATCTCCCTGGCAGAAGGTGCGATCCAGCTGGCCGTAAGCGCAGGAATCGACGGAGTGTACCGGGAAGAGGGGCTGGTGCCAGTCGCGGTGACTGTCACAAACGGGGGCGCCGATGTGGAAGGCAACCTGATGGTGGCGACAGGAGTACGGGGGGCGAATCAGTTTTCTGTCGCCTATTACCAGCCTGTGTCGATAGCCAGGGGAACGACCAAGCAGGTGACGATTATGGTCCCAGGCTCGGAGATTACCGGCAGTACATACGTGGCACTCATGGAAAAAGACAATATCGTGGCGCAAGCCCCCTTGGGCGGCAAACCGTACAGCAACCACACGCTGATGATCGGGGTGCTCGCGCAAAACGCAGACACGGCCAATTTTTTGGGGACGCTGCCCAAGGATTCTTTTCCCGACGACGTCAAAACAGTGGCGATGAAGCCGGAGCATATCCCGACATCCGGTGTGCAACTGCAAATGCTCAACATGCTGGTGCTGAACAATTTCGCCCTGGATTCCCTGAATGAACAGCAGATTCAGGCGATACGCGACTGGACAAAAGCGGGCGGCAAACTCGTTCTGGCAGGCGGTGCCCATTACCGGAAAACAGCCGGGGCGCTGGCCGACCTGTCTCCAGTCGAAGTGAATCAGGTGACGAGCGTGAAGACGCTGGCCAGCATGAAGGCGGAGAAAACGAATCCGATCAGCTTGACGGCTCCGTTTACTGTCAGCAGCGGTACGGTAAAGGCAGGCAAAGTGCTGTACAGCGAAGGGGCGATTCCACTGTTTGCCGTCCACAGCGTCGGGGAAGGCAAGGTGCTGTACGTCGCCTACGACCTGGCAGAAGAGCCTGTCGCAAGCTGGGCGGGGAATGGCCGATTCTGGTCAGACCTTTTGCACAAAGCGTTCGGTTCCTCGCTTTTCGACTCCAAACGTTCAACGATTGATCGCATCTGGCCGCTGCAGGAAGCAGCTGCCATGAATCCTGCCCTGAAAATTCCCGATGTAAGCTGGTTTGTGCTGTTTTTTGTCGTGTACGCCCTGATCGCCGGACCGATCCTGTTTTTCATTTTGCGGGCATGGCGCAAGCAAAGCTACATGTGGGTCATCGTACCGTCACTGTCGATCATTACGGGAATCGGGATTTTTTCCTTTGGTGCCATGCAGCGCGGCGCAGGCGTGCTGGTTCATCAGACGAGCTTCGTCCAACTGCAAAATGACGGACAAGCAAAGGTAAACGGCGTGACCTCGTTTTTTGTCCCCAACAATGGCGATTACCGTCTGATCGTAAAAGGGCAAGGCCAAGCCCGGCCGCTGCGGGAGCAAGAGCGGGGGGACCAGATCCCGAAAATATGGGCCTCCATGCAAGCCGACCAAACCGAAGTGGAGTTTCGCGACGTAGAGTTCTGGTCGACGCGCAAGGTGGCGACAGAGCATACGATTTTTGACGCGGGCAGCTTCGAATCGAACCTGTCCTATACGGAAGGCGCGTTGAAAGGAACCGTTACGAACAAGACCAGGTTCGCCCTGCGCGATGTGACGATTTTCTCCGGAAGGCAGATGCAGGAAATTCCGGAGCTGGCTCCGGGTGCAACTGTAGAGGTCAATTTGCCCTTCCAGCCGTCCGCACAGGCAAGATACGGGAGTCGACAGTCGTATGCCATGCAGGCGCTGCCTGCGCATCTGCGCTCTCTCCAAGACGAGCAGGTGCGAGAGCAGATTATGATCGAAATGCTGGAAGTGACTGGACGCACAAGCAATCAGTCGGAAATCGTGCGGATCGTAGGCTGGACCGATCAGCCGGTTGTCGATGCCGCCGTGCAAAGTGAAGACGTCAAGACAAACAGTATCGCCCTGGTCACTTCGGGATTGAAGGTTCAGCCGTCCAAGGACGGGCATGTGTACTATCCGACCGGGACGTTTGATGTCACGATGGTGGGCAGCTCTGTTCCTGTAGATGAGGGGGGCGACGGCTACTTCTTGACGGCAGGAGACATCACGTTTGACATCAATCTGAGCCAGGAAGGCAAAAAACTGGAAATTGCCAATGTGTACCTGTACACCTGGTCCGATGACGGTACGTCGTTTGCCAAGGAAGTGTACAACTGGCAGACAAAGACGTATGAGCCGTATGAAAAAGCGTTCAACAACAATGTGATGACAGGCGACAAGGCCGCCCACTATGTATCGGCCGACGGCATGCTGCGGATCAAGTTTTCCCATCAACTGCCTGAGATGCGCCATATCGGGATTCCGAACGTCAGCGTGGAAGGGAAGGTGAGCCAACTGTGATTCAAATTCGCAATTTGTGCAAGAGCTACGGGAAAATGCAGGCGTTGAAGGGCCTGACGATGGATATTGAAAAAGGCACGGTGTTCGGCTTCGTCGGTCCGAACGGGGCGGGAAAATCGACAACGATGTCCATTTTGGCTACCTTGCTTGCCCCGACGAGCGGCAAAGCGTACGTAGGCGGCTACGAGGTGACGAGCCACCCGAAGGAAGTGCGCAAGCTGATCGGCTACATGCCGGACTTTTTTGGCGTCTACGACAATTTGACGGCAGAGGAGTACCTTGATTTTTACGGGGCGAACTACGATATTCCGTCCGCACAGCGAAAGCAGATCATTCCCCAGCTGCTCGATCTGGTCAATCTCAGCCACAAGCGGGATGCTTACGTCGATTCTTTGTCGCGGGGGATGAAGCAGCGGCTCGGACTCGCCCGGTCGCTTGTGCACAACCCGGAGGTGCTGATTTTGGATGAGCCTGCCTCCGGATTGGACCCGCGGGCGCGGATTGAGCTGCGGGAGATTTTGAAAGAACTGCGCGACATGGGCAAGACGATCATCATCAGCTCGCATATTTTGCCGGAGCTGGCCGAGATGTGCGACGTCATCGGAGTGATTGAGGAAGGCAACCTGGTGGCGTATGGCCGGGTGGATGAGATTTATGCCAAAATGCAGGAGCAGCGAGTGCTGCGCATCCGTCTGACCGGACGGATCGAGGAAGCGATGACCCGACTGCGCGAAATGCCTGTGATTACGAGTGTGACGCGGGAGGGCAGCTGGGTTGTCGCCAACTTTTCGGGACACGACGAGCAGCAGGTGGAGCTGTTGCGGGAGCTTGCGGTTGCAGGCTTTCCGGTAGCTGCCTTCAATGAGACGGTTGGCGATCTGGAAGACATCTTTTTGGAAATTACGAAAGGGGTAGGCTCATGAACGTTTTGCGACGATTGCGCAACCCTGTCCTGTTCAACGAGTGGAAAATGCGGATGCGGTCAAACCGCTCGCCGTGGCTCATTCTCTTTTACCTGCTGGTGATGGGAAGCATGACGCTGCTCGCGGTCTTTTTCATGACCAACGGCGGCAGCTACTACAACCCTGGCGAGACGCGGGAGCTGTTCATGCTGCTGTCGATGATGCAGCTTGGCATGATCGGCTTCGTCGTTCCGGGGCTGACGGCGGGTGTGATCTCGGGAGAGCGTGAGCGGCAGACGCTGAGCATCCTGTTGACGACAAATGTGAGCGCCACGCGGTTGATTTTGGGAAAATGGCTGGCCTCGCTCAGCTTCATGACCTTTCTTGTCTTTGCCACGATTCCGCTGTACGCCATCGTGTTTTTGTACGGGGGGGTTTCGCCGATTCAACTCATCAAGGTATTCGGCTTTTATGTGGTGACGATGTTTGCTGCGGGCAGCATCGGCGTGCTCATGTCGACGCTCATCAAGCGCACGGGAATTGCCACGGTCGTTACCTATGCGCTGGCGTTCGGAATTGCCATCGGGAGCAGTGTGCTGGCGGAAATCATTCGCGAGTTTATTCGCTATCAGAATCGGCTGAACCAGGTCGCTTCTTCGCCCATGCCGATCTGGCCTGATCTTTTGCACAGCCTCAATCCGGTGCTTGCCATGCTGAACATTTTTGGCGAGGGGCCATACGGGAGCTTGCGAGGCCTCGTCAACAGACAAAGCCTCTGGGCAAACATTGATCCGTTCTGGTTTTACTGCATCATCTACGGGGCGCTGACGGTCGTGTGCCTGCTGCTGGCGATTTACTTCATCCAGCCTGTGCGGGGCAGGCTGCGCAAAACGGCAGCAGAGGAGCAGTAAACCATGTTTACGCCAAAAGCAGACAACGAACTGAGGTCACTGCTTGAGCCTGTGCGCAGACAACTGCAAAAACAGGTGCTGCTTCAACAGCTAACACAGTACGGCTTGTGGGGAGCGGGGGGGAGCGCACTGCTTCTCCTCGCTGCCCGTTTGTGGCCGATCCCTTACTACTCCTGGCTTGCGGCCGCGCTGATTCCGTTGGCCCTACTTCTTGGCGGACTGGTTGCGCTCCGCAAAAAAGCGACGCTTTTGCAAAGTGCGCAGGTGGCGGATGGAAACGGCCTGGCCCAGCGGGTCGAGACGGCGTGGGAGCATCGTGACAGCACGTCGTCCGTCGCTGTCATGCAACGGGAAGACGCCCTGCGGCATTTGCGCCAAAACTTGCCGCGCATTATCGAGAGCATTCACATCTGGAGTGGTTTGCCAAAAAAGCTGTACGCTGCGGGTGGCTTGCTGTTGGTGAGCCTGCTCTTGATGATTTGGCCGAATCCGCAGGACGGGCGACTCGCCCAGATGGCGCTGGAAAAACAGGCGATTGCCCAGGCGGAAAAAGAAATCGAGGAAATCAAGCAGGAGACAAAAGCGACCAAAGGCTTGAGCGAAGCACAGAAGAAGCAGCTTGAGGAAATGCTGGAGCAGGCGAAAAAGGCTATGGCAAAAGCAACGGATCCCGCCGAGCGGCTCAATGCGCTGCGGGCAGCGGAAAAACAGCTGGAAAAGCTGCGGGCAGCCGCACAGAACAAAGCGGCGTCTTTGCACAGCTTGCAGCGCGCTCTGGGCAGCCAGCAATCGACCAAATCGCTTGCGGATGCACTGGCAAAAAGCGACCGCGAAGCGTTGACGGCGGCGCTTGCGCAGATGGCAAAAGCGATGGAGAAGATGCCGGAAAAGGAGCGGACTGAGCTTGCCCGTGAACTGGAAAAAGCGGCAGAGCAGTTAAAAAAAGATGCGGCAGCAGCAAACGCAGAGGAACTGAAAAAGGCCGCCGACCAATTGGCACAGGCTGCCCGGGAGATTGCCGCCGGACAAGATCCGCAAGCGCTGGCTGCACTGCAAGCGAGCATGCTGCAAGCATTGGCAGAAGCGCAGCAGTCACAGCAGGCGATGCTCGCGCTTGCCCAGGCGGCAGCCTCGCTCCATCAGTCGCAGATGACGCTGGCGAGTGCCGGAGCTTTCGGCAATAACGGAGCGGGGAGCACTACGCCTGGGGCAGGACAGGCCGTGCCTGCTGCCACGACACCTAGCGGCAGCCCGGCAGCGTCAGGTACGGGCACAACAGCAAACGCGAATCCGAATCCGGCGGGGAACCAGCAGACCCCGCCTGCAAACGGCAGCACAGGTGCCGGGCAAGGAAACGGCTCGACGAATGGCACAGGCAAAGGGACGAGCGGCACGGGAGGCGCCAACGGAGGCAATCAGGGCTCGGGCGCAGGACTCGCCGAAGGAAAACACGAGCTTGTCACTGTCCCGTCCGGTCGCATCGGCACAGACAACGGACCAGCCGAAACAGTAGGAGGCCCGCTCGGCGCGGGACCATCCCAGTCGCAGCAAAGCGGCAACACGCAAGTAACCGCGGGAGGAACGCTGCCGTACGAGGAAGTGTACGGCCAGTACGAGCAATTCGCCCGCGAAAGCATGGAAAAGGGAAGTATTCCGGGCGATTATCAGGATATCGTCAAAGACTATTTCAGCAAAATCGAGCCATAGGAAGGGGAGGACGCGGCTGTGGCACAGCAAACAATCGAGGATTGTCTGGAGCGGGTAGAGCTGGTCAGGCAGGAAATCGGAAAAGTATTGGTGGGACAAAAGGACGTCGTCGAGCAGCTATTGTGGGCGGTGTTCGCAGGCGGGCATGCGCTGTTGGAGGGCGTGCCCGGACTGGGGAAAACGCTGCTGGTGAAAACATTGTCCCAAGCCTTCGAGCTTTCGTTTCAGCGCATCCAGTTTACACCTGACCTGATGCCGACCGATATTACCGGGACGAACATTCTTTTGGTAGACGAGACAGGACAGCAGTCGTTCCAGTTCCAGCACGGGCCGATTTTCGCCCATGTCGTGCTCGCCGACGAGATCAACCGGGCCACGCCCAAGACGCAGAGCGCGCTGCTTGAGGCGATGCAGGAGCGCACTGTTTCGGCAGGGGGCGTCACCCGTCCGCTGCCTTCGCCGTTTTTTGTTTTGGCGACGCAAAACCCGCTGGAGCAGGAAGGTACCTATCCGCTGCCGGAAGCACAGATGGACCGCTTTTTGTTGAAAATCGACGTGCCGTACCCGACCGCAGATGAGCTGAAGGCCATCGTGACCCGGACGACGACCGGGCAGTCTGTGCAGGTGGAAAAAGTCGCTTCGGGCGAGCAGATCGCCTACATTCAGCAGGCCGCCCGCGAAGTTCTGGTGGCAGATGCGGTGCTCGATTACGCCGTCAAGCTGCTGCTGGCCACCCATCCGGGGGAGCAGGCCATCGCCTCGGTCAACCAGTACGTGAGAAACGGGGCAGGTCCGCGCGGCGTGCAGGCGATTGTCTCCTTGGCAAAAGTGCGCGCGCTTTTGGCGGGACGCTACAATCTCGCCTACGAAGACGTGGAGGCGGTAGCGCTGCCGGCTTTGCGCCATCGGATTTTTCTCAACTTTGAAGGCGAGGCGAGCGGCGTGCGGGCTGACCAGATCGTCCGCGACATTTTGAACGCGCTGGCGAGGGAAAAAGCATGAGTCAGCACTTGCTTGACCCGTCGTGGCTGGCCAGACTGGAGCGGCTGCAGCTCGCGACGCGAAAAGCTGTCAGCGGCCGCTACGCGGGGAAAAGACGGGCGAGACAACTTGGCAGCTCGATGGAATTTGCCGATTTTCGGGCGTACGTGCCGGGCGACGATTTGCGGCAACTGGATTGGAATGCGTATGCGCGTTCCGGGAAGCTGTTTTTGAAAAAGTACCTGGACGAAACCGAACTGCACGTGAGCCTGTATATCGATTGCAGCCGCTCGATGGGCTACGGACAGCCGAGCAAGCTGTCGCGCTCGCTCCAGATTGCCGCAGCCCTTGGCTACCTGTCGCTGTGCCAGCTCGATCACGTCTCTGTCTACGCATTCGACAGCCGCATTGTCGCGTCTTTGCGAGACTTGCAGGGAAAAGGCCAGGCGCACAGGCTGCTGCACTTTTTATCAACCGTCCCGGAAGGCGGGGCGGGTGATCTGCATGCCGCGCTTCGCCAACCCGGTGCCGTGCGGGGCAAAGCGGGCATTTCCATCGTGCTGTCGGACTTTTTGTTTCCCGCAGGCTATGCGGATGGGCTGGCCTATTTGCAGGCTGCGCGGCAGGAAGTGACGCTGGTGCAGGTGCTGTCCCAAGAAGAGCTGCAGCCGGATTACACGGGAGAGCTGCGTCTGATTGACGCGGAGACGAGCCAGGCAAAAGAAGTGTCGATGACGGGACTTATGCTCGCCGAGTACCAGAAAAGCTTGCAGCAGTATCGGCAGGAACTGGCCGCTTTTGCCTACGGAAGAGGAATCGCTTTTACCGGGATTGAGGCGGAGCAATCATTGGAATCCATCGTCTTTCACGTATTTCGACAGGCGGGCATGATTCGCTAGAGAGGAGGGAGAGGGACAACTATGCAATGGATGGGTTTGGGCAACTTGTGGTTTGCGCTGATAATCCCGGCCATCATCGTCCTCTACCTGCTCAAACGAAAAGTAGAGGATCGTGTCGTGCCGAGTACGCTGCTCTGGCAGCGCACCTTGCAAAACTGGGAAGCCGTGCGCCCTTGGGAAAAGCTGCGGCGCAACCTGCTTCTCATCTTGCAGCTTCTGGCGGCCTGCTTGCTGGTGCTGGCGCTGACCAGACCCGCGCTGCCGACAGAAGGGATTGCGGCCGATCATACGGTGCTCGTCATGGATACGTCCGCAAGCATGCTGGCAAAAGAGGGCGAAGCGACCAGGCTGGCGCGGGCTGTATCTGAGGCCAAGGCGCTGGTAGAAAAGCTCGGCAGCGGGCAGACCATGACCTTGATCGCTGCGGGCAGCGAGCCGAATGTGCTGGTGTCCAGAAGCGCTGACCATAAGGAGCTTTTGGCGGCGCTGGAGAAGCTGACAGCCCATCTGGGGGCGTCCGATCCGTTGTCTGCGCTTTCGCTGGCGGGAGCAATCGCCGCGAACGAGCCGGGAAGCGGGGTCATCTGGATCGGGGACGGACATGCGGAGCACAAGCTTGCTTTGCAGGCACTTCCCGCTTCGTCGGCGAACTTCCGCTTCATGCAGATGGGACGCTCACGGGAAAATGCGGGCATTGCAGCCTTCGTGACACAGCCCGGACAAGAGGGAGTAGAGGCGCTTTTGCGCGTTGACAACTACGGCAGCGCACCGTCGCGGGGAACCGTGACCGTTTTTGACGACCAAGGCAAGCTTTTGGACACCGATTCTTTTGCAATCGAAGCGTCCGGCTCCCAGACTTTTTCGTTCAGGAAGCTGCCGAAGTCGCCAGCCTATCGCGCCGTGATCGAGCCAGAGCAGGATAGTCTGCTGGAAGACAATACGATCTGGAGCGTGCCTTTTTCGACAAGCAAAGGAAAAGCCGTTCTCTATTCCCCGGCGGGCAACCGCTTTTTGCATCAAGTCATGCAGACGGTTGGCAGCATGGAGGTGGAAACCATCCAGAAAGCTCCGGAACCGGACGCGGAAGCACGCGATCTGTGGGTGTTTGATGGCGAAGTGCCAGACAAGCTGCCGCCGGGAAACATTCTCGTCATTGCACCTGACCGGAAAACCGACTGGCTGCCGCTTTTGGGAGAAAAAGAGCTGGAACAGGGACCGCAGGCGGTGTCGGCAGATGATCCGCTGCTCAAGTACGTGGACTGGCACGAGGTGCATATTGCCAAAGCACAGGTGCTGGGCGAGATGCCGGGGATGCGCACAGTGGTTCGCGCAGGCGACGTGGAACTGGTCCGGACAGGCGTGGTTGACGGCAGACGGGTGGCGATCATTGCCTTCGATTTGCACGATTCTGATTTTCCGCTGCGGCCCGCTTTTCCCATTTTCATGCAAAATGTCGTGAACTGGCTCTCGCCTGCCCAGGCGACGCCAATCGCCGCAAGCCATCCCGGAGATGTATTGTCCATTCCGCTTACACCGGGCGCTTCCGAGCGGCGAGTGACCTACCCGGACGGACAGCAGCAGCCGATTACGGCAGAAGGTACGGTCTGGACGATGCAAGTGCCGGAGCAGCTTGGGCTGTACCGGATTGACGAGACGCTCGATACGGGGCAAGTGAGCCGGTATTTTTCCGTGCGAATCAGCGACGCCGAGTCGGATATTACGCCAAAAGCGCTCAGTGTCTCCGGCGTTTCGACCGGACAGAGCGAAGGAGACAAGCAAGCGGCAAGCGCGACAGGTACGCAGGAGCTGACGTACTGGCTGGCGGCGCTCGTCCTGCTTGTTTTGCTGGTGGAATGGAGGGTGTACCAGCGTGGGTATTAACTTTACACAGCCGTTGTTTCTGCTGCTTTTGCTGCCCGCGGCATACCTCGTGGCAAGCTGGTGGCGGAAGCAAAAGCAGATGCCTGCAAGCCGCAAAGCCGTCATTTCCACGATCCGCCTTGTCCTGTTTGCGCTGCTCGTTCTCGCTTTGGCAGGAACACAGCTGCTCACGCCTGTTCAGGCGAAAACGGTTGTATTTGTCGTGGACCGTTCCGCCTCGATGAAGGACGATCCGCGCGTCCTCTCCTTTTTGCGTGAGGCCATCGCGCAAAAGCGCCCGGAGGACAAGTACGCCATCGTGGCCGTCGGAGCGGAAGCGGCGGTCGATCAGCCGCTGACGACGCGCGCGGAGCTTGCCTCGCTCGGCGTCGAAGTAAACCGCCAGGCGACCAATCTGGCGGAAGGGATTCGGCTCGCTGCGGCCATGATTGAAAGCAACGCCCGCGGCAAAGTCGTGCTGCTCACAGATGGCATCGCGACGAGCGGAGACGCTGCCAGACAAACGAAACTGGCTGCAGAGCGGGGAATCGGCGTGGAGGCTGTTTCTTTGCAACAGCCGCAAGGAGACGAGGTCGTGCTGTCCTCCGTGCAGGTTCCGCAGCGGCTGTACGCTGGCGAGGAATACGCGATCACGGTCGATGTGGACAGCACACTCGCCACCGAAGCTACGCTCAGGTTGTACGAAGGCAATCGCCAGGCAGGCGAGCAAACCGTTCAGATTGATAAAGGGCACAATCGCTTCGTCTTTTCGCAAAAGGCGATGGAGCAAGGCTTTCACCGCTACCGCGTCGAAATCGAGCCGCGTCACGATACCGTCCAGGCGAACAACCAGGCGACTGCTTACACGCAGGTGGCAGGCGCTCCGGTCGTCCTCGTCGTGGAGGGACATCCGGGGGCAGCGACCAATCTCGTCCAGGCGCTGCAGGCCGGAAACATGCGGGTGGAGCTGCGAGAGCTAGCCATGCTGCCGAAGGAGCTGGAAGGCTACAAGCAGTACGCGACGATTGTTTTGGCTGATTTGCCTGCCACAGAGGTAAGCGATGCCGACATGGAGCGAATCCGGACGGCTGTGCGCGATCTGGGCATTGGCCTTATCATGACAGGGGGCAGCGACAGCTTCGGGATGGGCGGCTGGTTCCAGACGCCGATTGAGGAGGCGCTGCCCGTGCACATGGATTTGCGCGGCAAAGAACAGCTGCCTTCGCTTGGGCTGGAGCTTTTGATCGACAAATCGGGCAGCATGAGCGTCGACGCGAAGGGTGCCGACAAAATGGAGCTGGCGAAGGAAGCGGCGATCCGCGCCACGACGATGATGAATCCGCAAGACTACATCGGGGTGATCGCCTTTGACGGCAGCCCGTGGGAAGTGGTTGCGCCCCAGGCCGTCACGAAGCAGGAGACGATCCATCAGCAGATCGGCAGCATCAGTGCCGATGGCGGAACAGATATTTACCCGGCGCTGCAGTTGGCGTACGAACGGGTAAAAACGATGAACACGCAGCGAAAGCACGTCATTTTGCTGACAGATGGACAGTCTGGCATGCAGGATGACTACCAGGGGCTTTTGCAGCAAATGACAGCCGAGAATATTACGGTTTCCACGGTCGCGGTCGGCGATGATGCCGACACACAGCTGCTGGAAATGATTGCGCAAGCCGGAAATGGCCGCTACTACTTCGCCAATGACGCGGAGTCGATTCCGAAAATTTTCAGCAAGGAAACCGCGCTGGCCAGCCGCACGTTTATTGTGGAAAAGCCGCAAATACCCGAGAAGACGGGATCCGGGATGTGGCCAAGCCTGCAAACCGCGCTGCCGCCGCTGCGGGCGTACGTCGCGACAACCGCCAAACAGACGGCGGAGACATCGCTTGTGAGCGCGGATGACGATCCGATTTTGACCCGCTGGCAATACGGGCTGGGCCGTTCCGTCGCCTGGACGAGCGATCTCGAAGGCAAATGGGCGCCGGACTGGATCGGCAACGGAAGGCTCTGGAACGAAGTGGTCGCCTGGACGTTTCCGCAGGTTGCCGAAGGAAAGTGGAAGACGCAAACAAGCATGGACGGAGCGGTGGGCACTGTCAAAGTGACGATGCCTGCCGGGGAAAGCCTGCCGCAAGAGTTGGAGGCGGTTGTGCTCAATCAAAACATGCAGCGCGAAGTCGTCAAGCTGAAGCCGGTTGCGCCCGGTGTCCTGGAAGGCCAGTTTGAGACGGCAGAGCCGGGCACGTACATGATCCAGATTTCGGAAAAGGCCCAAGGACGGGTACTGGCGAGCCAAACGACGGGGCTGACCGTCTCGTACTCGCCTGAATACGGCATGACGCCGGACGGGGAAAAAGAGCTGCGCACATGGCTGCTCGCGGGTGGCGGCAAGCAGATTGCCGAGCCGGAGGAAGTGTTTGGCGGCGAGCTTCCCGCGAAGTGGGATACGCAGCCGATCAGCGAATGGCTGATGATGCTTGCGGCCTTGCTGTTGCCGGTAGACGTGGCGGTGCGCCGTTTGCAGCTGCCGGATCAATGGTGGGCCAGGCTTTCGAGTCTGTGGCGCAGGCAGTCTGCCCCAGCATCGGCGAATGGACAGCAAGCCGTACTTGACAGGCTTTCCGACAGACGCGCTGGGCTGACGCGCTCTCGGCCGGATGCCGCTTTGCAGGAGCAGGAGGGCAAGGCCAAGCCTGCCTCCCATGTACGGACAGCTATGCAGGAGCCGGCAAACAAGCCGGAAGCGTCGGCGCGAAAACAGCAGCAAGCTCGTGCAGAGAGTAAGGACGCAGACGACACGCTGAACAGGCTCCTTGCTGCCAAGAAGCGGCGAAGCAAGCCGTAAGCACATTGTATCCTGCAAAATATGGAAAAGGGGCTGTCCAGAAAGTCAGTGTAACCTGACTGCTGGACGCCCCGTTTTTATTAATGTGAAAATTAGGCACAAAAAAATCGCCACATCCTGTAGAATGGAAGTTACCACACTACCAACTCAGAAAGGGCGATTTTTTTGCGTAATCGAACGACTACTACTGAACAGTATATCACGGAACTTTCACTTCCTCTAGGGGATATAGAAAAGAATAGGATTGCCAAACGAAAACTTGCTCCTACATTCAAATCTTACGACAACAAGCAAATCCAAATGATTCTGGATTTGGAATTGTATATCCCGCCCCATCATGTGGCACGTGTCATTGATGAGATGATCGAGGCCATTCCAGACAAGCAGTTGTTCGCGCATTATACAGGGGGCGGTCGCAGCTCCTATCATCCGAAAATGCTGCTGAAAGTCATTCTTTACGGATACTCGCAGAAAGTCTATTCCTGCCGTGGAATCGAAAAGCTGTTGCAAGAGAACATCCCTGCCATGTGGCTGGCTGCGATGCAACAGCCCGACTTTCGGACCATAAACGAGTTCCGTGGTGTACGCATGAAAGCTCTCATAGACGAGTTGTTTGAAACCATGATTCAAAAGCTGATTGCGGACAATTACATCACGATGGAAAACTACTTTCTCGATGGCACGAAGATCGAAGCCAATGCAAACAAGTATTCCTTTGTATGGAAAAAGTCCGTACTTCGCTTTGAAGAGAAGCTGAAGGAAAAGATCCAGGAGACCCTTGCCCATATTCATAGCCTTACCCGACAAGAGGCTGGAGAGTATGTCGCTGTCCATTCAGAGGAACTCCCTGCCAAGCTCGAAGAAGCCGCCGCCGCATTGGAGGAAAAAGTCGAAGAATTGACGGAACAAATCGCTAACACAAGTGAGAGTGCCGAACGGAAAATCTTGCGCCAAGAGCGTAGTGCCCTGAAGCAACCCCTAAAACAAATCCGTGAGGATTTTCTTCCCCGCCTGACGAAGTATGAACAGCAAAAGGTCATCTTCGGTGAGCGCAACAGTTATTCCAAAACAGACCCGGATGCCACGTTTATGCGAATGAAGGAAGACCACATGAAAAATGGGCAGTTAAAGCCGGGATACAACGTGCAAATAGCCACGGAAAACCAGTTTATTTTGTCTTACAGCCTTCATCAACGTCCAACGGATACGCGATGCTTCATTCCACATATGGAACGACTGGCTGCGTCTTCTTTACCGATGCCAAAAACGGTCATTGCCGATGCGGGCTATGGCAGTGAGGAAAACTATTTGTATGCAGTTGGAGAAGAAAAAGAGCCGCGTTTTGATTTTCTCATTCCCTATAGCAACTACATGAAAGAGAAAACGAGAAGTTACCAAAAAGATATACGACATGCATCGAATTGGACGTACGAAGAGTTGGATGATCGATTCATTTGCCCTAACGGCCGAAATGTTCCATTTAAGAAATATCAAACGAAAAAAACACATTCTGGTCTGGAACAGAGCTTCAAGATTTATGAATGTGAGGATTGCAGGGATTGCCCACTCAAGTCAGCCTGTACGAAAGCAAAAGGAAACCGCCAGGTACACTGGAATACGATCTGGGAAGAGTTGAAAGCAAAAGCCAAAGGAGCCCTTGAGGATGACGAGAAGTCCGCTATCTATTTTCGGCGTAAAGTCGAAGTCGAAAGCGTGTTCGGTCACATCAAGGGCAATCGGTCGTTCCGCCGATTTTCCTTGCGAGGGTTGGATAAGGTTCATACAGAGTTTGGGATTGTGGCTTTAGCCCACAATCTACTGAAGGTGGCGAGCATCCGCCTGACTGCCTTCATCAATAAAGAAACGAAGGAACTAAAAAAATGGACGGGAACCTTTCGGTTTTCCGCCCATTTTTTATTTTGGGGACTTATTGGACAGCCCCTTTTCCTACGCTTATTCCAGATGATTGCGGGTTGCATGACCGAATTCGTAAGGAGAGGTTACTCCTTCATACAGAAGGTGCATGCTCATGCCTAGCGAGGCGTGATCCTGGTTGTGGCAATGATCCATCCACAGACCAGGATTGTCTGCGCGAAACGCCACTTCATACGTTTCGCCCGGCGCTACATTGAGGGTGTCCGTCCACCATGGACTGCCTGTTACGGGCTTGCCGTTGCGCGTGAGCACCAGCATATGATGGCCGTGCAGGTGCATGGGATGATCCATAAAGCTGCGGTTGACGAAGGTTACTTTCACCAGATCGCCTTCTGCGACCATCATCATCGGCGTATCGGGAAACACCTTGCCGTTGATGGTCCACAGGCCCTCAAAGCGGCCATCGAACATCCCGAAGGCGACGTCAAACAGCATCTCGTATTCGCGATCAAAAGGCGTGCGCAAATCAAAGGGCAGCGTCATCGGTGCGCCGTAACGGGCGGGATCGAAAAGCGGCACCCCTTCCTGCAGGGCGGGTACCTCTCCGCTGCCGTCCGGGCTGAGCAGCAGCCCTTTTTCCGCCGTTTTCCCCTTCCCGGCCGAAGCGAACAACACAGGACGGTCCGGCATGGTAAAGTACAGGTCGTATCTGCCGCCAGCCCCCAACTGCAACGCCTGATTGGCGATCAGATTCGGCTCGTTGACATCGTTCCCGTCAATGGCGACAACCTGAAACGGGGTCCCGCAAAGCTGGTAGGTGATCGGCATATTTTCGGCGTTGATAAAGCGAAGTCTTACAGGTGTGCCAGGCGAAACGGTTTGCATCAAAAGCGTGTCAGCTCCGTTGATCGTCGCTCCTTCGCCTTTTGGCTTATGGTGAATGACGGTGAGATCGCGAATGCTGGACTCCGCGCCTTCTGTGCTTGCCGCAGGCTCGACGACCAGCGTGCCAAACAGTCCTTTTCGCACCTGGACGGACGCTTGCTGGTGCGAATGATACCAAAACGTTCCGGCTTGGTTGGCATAAAACCGATAGACGTGCGTTTCGCCGGGGAGCACGGCGTCCTGTGTCGCTCCTGCCACGCCGTCTTCGGCATTGGGGACGTTCAGCCCGTGCCAGTGGATGGTGACGCCATCGGCAATATCTTTGTTTTCCAGCACGACTTCAACCAGTTCGCCTTGCTTGATGCGCAGCTCCGGACCCGGATATTGCCCGTTAAAGGTCCACGCCTCCATCGTTTTGCCGGAGGACAGCCGCACGGTGGCTTTTTGGGCTGTCAGCGTAAATTGCCGATCCGCCTCACCTTCGCGCGGTCCGGTCAACTCTGCTACACTCACCGCCTGGATGGCGGAAGCAGCGCGGTCGTGCCCGGCTTGGGCCGATTGCGCGCGGGCAAACAGCCCCGTGCCGTGTCCGGTGTCGATGTTCGTATGATCGGTCATTTTGAACTGCGCAGGCAATTTGCTGGCGAGAAGCGCCTGATTGCCCCAGAAAAAGCTTCCTGTTGCCAGGAGCAACAGAACAGCCGTCCCGCGCAAAAACCGAAAAAGAGGCGCAGGCGGCTTCCATTCTGAAGAGCGGGAGCAGCGCTGTTGCTGCCAGGATTGCATGATCCAAAGCGCAGAGGTGCCTGCTACAAGTACGCCCCAGGCGAACAGGAGAATGGATGGCTCCAGAGTAACGGCGGGAAAGAAAAGTTGCAGGAAGCAGGCCGTCACGCTCCCCAGGACCGTCGCTTGCAGCGGGACGATCAGCTCAGGAGCCGACGCGCTCTTTCGCAAATCCACATCGACCAGCTCAGACTCAGTCGGCTGTGCGTTGTCTTGTTCCAGCAGCCCTGCGATTTCCAAGGTAGCGGCGTTCTCCGAAAGCAGGGACAGATCGGGATTATCCACGATGTACGACGGCTTCTCCTGGGACTTGCCCGGCTTTGCTCCCAGCTGCCACAAGCGGGGCAGCGAAATGCAGACAACCGTGAGCAATGGGACGACGATCAGGGGCAGAAAGCCGATCGCTTTATCCTTTAGGAAAAGCCAACCGAACGATTGAAAATACCCCCAGGTGACAAACAGGTGCCCGGCGAAGGCCAGTATGAACAGCCAGACAAAAAACTGCGTCCAGCGTGCCTTGTTTGCCAGCGCCCGTCTGGTTGGCTGATAGATGAGCGCCTTGGCTTTCAGCCCAGGAATGAGTGCAGTGAACACCAAAATGAGAAAAAAACCTTGATGAATTCCGGCAAGTATTGCAAAATCTGCCATAGAATAATTCCTCCCCTAATCCTTTCCATCATTCATGATAGAGAGGTTCGCAAGCCAGCCAAACGTACCAGGGCAGTATTTTCCCTCCGACTCAGGGCGGATAACCAAAAGGAAAGGGGAACAGACAGCATGTCTTTTGATTTTGTGGAAACATAACAACGCTCTTTTCGCTGCCGTTCTCCGATTTCAGTGGGGAGCAATACGCAGAAGCGCTACTCGACCTGCAAAAGCGAATGGAGCCGCTCGGTTATGTCGACATTCCCAACTATCGCTTCCTGATCGTGGCCGCGCCCGAAGGAAAATCTGTTTACAAATAGGCTGCCATTTGTCGATAAAGATACAGGGAGTTTTGGCAAAAGCGCCCTTTGGGAGAGCACTGCAAAAGTGCTCTCTCGGTTTTTAATAATGGGTTCATGTCAATAATTGATGCCGACGGCATCAAAAAGAATGCAGCCTTACTTCTTACGAAGCTGGCTGCATTTGCTTTATTAGCTTTACCATTCGCTTTACGTTTACAACGAATGCCGTTAAGTATGCTTGTATCCGCATACCAAATAAACCACGGTATTTTGCCCTGGTCAATCCATGAAATCTTTTTAATTCAGCATTTTTGTGCTCAATGATCCGGCGACGCTTCGATCGCTCTTTGAAGGTGGTGCTTGCCTCAAACCTCATGTGCTCTTGATAGTGCTCCGCCACCATACGAATGGAATAAGTCTTTGCTTTGGCACCAGGCTTGTAGCATCCTTCGCGAAGTGGACATGTCTTGCACTTCTCCACATCAAAGTAAAAGACAAGAGAACGGCTGCGCCCGGATTTTTTCTTCCCTTGTACCGCTTTTCGTATACTGTGCTCTCCGGTTGGGCAAATGACAAAGTCGGCGTCTTTGTTGTATGTAAAGCCTTCCTGTTTCATTCCTCCGGAATGGACAATTGGGTTTAAGGGGACTATCGGTTGAATGTCTTTTGAGGCAAGGAGATTTAAATTGTCTTTTCCAGAGTAAGCAGTGTCTCCGATGACTTCCTCAATCTTCATACCTGTCTTTTCTGTTTGCTCTAATAGCTTTGGCAGTTGTTTGCCATCATCTTCACTTCCACCCGTAACTTCAATCGCAGTGATGATCTCTTCTTCTGTCATCGCTACATGCTCTTTGTAGCCAAAAAAGGAGAGGGTATTGCTTTTCCAGCCAAAACGCGCGTCTGGGTCAATCGCAGACATGATGCCTTTGTTTGCTAGTAACCGTTCATCTTCCACGATTTGCTTTGCGTGCTTGAGTTTTTCGGAGATGGCCCCTTCATGATCAGGAAGGAGATTTTCTACCGTTTCTCCCAGTTCAGCGAGGTAATGTAGCATCACTTTTGCCGCATCGACATCGCCTTGCATACACTTCGGAGGACGAGGAAGTTTCTTCTCCAGCTTTGGATGCTTTTTAAGTACGGCTCGTACGAGCCGTTTGGCGGCTTCCTGCAACACGTCCAAAGGCCGTTTCTTTTGAGTGGAAGCAACAGTATGTGTTGCATCGACAATGAGTGTTTTTGACTTAATCAAGCCTTCTTCTACGCACTGTTTTACAAGCACTTGTAAGATTTCGTTAATCTGGCTTGCACCTAAGCGATGATTCCGAAATCGGGATAATTGTGACGGATCGGGCAAAGTATCCTCAGGATTCAACCCCAAGAACCATTTATACGCGAGGTTTACTTGTGCTTCTTGAATCATTCGCTCATCGGATAAGCCATAAAGATACTGCAGAAATAAAAGACGAAACAGAAGTTCCGGTTCATTCGCTGGTCTTCCGTAATATTCACAATAAGATGGACGAACTAACTCGTAAATGAACGAAAAGTCCACAGCTTCGTTGATTTTTCGAAGAAGATGGTCTTCGGGAATTAAATTGTAAAGTTCTGAATGAAATGAGGCTTTCAATTGTCTGTCAGCAGATAGCATGGCAACATGTCCTTTGAACATTTTCTTAATATTGATTATAGCGAAAAACCAGCACCGCGAGGTGCTGGCAATCATTCAAAGCCAAAAAGCTGATGGAGTTTGGAATAGGAGGCGTTTTATTTGCGGAGCGCCTTTGCCAGCCTTCCAGCGTAGAGACGTGGACACGGGGATGAAGGGGGCGTTAGTCTCACTTCATTGTGAAACCCAGATGTTGAGCCCCCGCCCCGTGAAACGTCTCGGAACGGACAGATAAGCCCCATAGTGGGCTGGCAACGAAGCGAAGCAAAGAAACGCCTTCACTTTCCATATAAAGGAAGTGTTTTGCAGTGCTCTCCTTTGGGGGTGCTTTTTGTTTGAAAAAGTGTCTTACAGGGAATTATCTATCAAATTTCAGGTAAGGTGAAGGAGAGATGAGCAAGGATGAGCAAGAGCCTAGCCAGTCGTGTAGTTGTGCTCGTGGCCGTAATTGTCGTAGTAATGATGGCGGCCAATCTTTTCATGCTGAAATCAAACAGCGCAACTACCGTTGAACGTACGCTTTCACACTCAAGCATTGACCTGGCGATGCATATTGCTGCGGGCGTAGATGCTGAAACGCTGGCGAGATTTTTGGCCCAGCCAAAGCCGGAAAAAAACGATGATTACCAGTCCCTTCTGGCTACGTTGAAAGACTATTTGGAGAAGACGGGGGCGCTCTATGTATACATCGTCCTGGCCGATGGCGAAAAGGTCAAGATAATGGTGGACGGATCGGATGGATCGGGGGTTGACTTCGAGATTGGCCAGCCTACGAGCGCGACCACATTCGCTGACATTTCGCCTGCGCTGCAGGGAGGAACCAACAGTACGCCAATCGTGCAGGACCCGGTGTACGGAGCGTACCTCAGCGCGTTTGCACCGATTCAGGACAAATCCGGAAAAGTCATCGCGGTGCTCGGTGTCGACACAGCCGCGGAAAAGGTTGAGCAAATAAACGGGCAGGTCCTGGCTGAGACGATGCCGGGCATGATTGCCTCCATGGTTGTCGTCACAGTGATTGCGCTTGTGTGCGTATACATTGTGGTGAAACGGATGCTGCGTCCTTTGGGGGTCGTACAGGAGGCGTCCACGCGCATTGCTGGCGGAGACCTGACGGATACGCAAATCGCGGTTACGAACAGAAATGATGAGATTGGCCGCATTGTTGTCGCTTTTCGCGAGATGACGACCCAGTTGCGGCAAATCATCGGCGGTGTCAAGGAGACGACGGTAAGCATTGACAATATGGCGGCTTCCATCTGCGAAGGCGCAGCGTCTGTCCGCGAGCAGAACCAGAACATTGCCATCACGAGCCAGGAAATTGCTTCCGGCAACGAGCAAACCGCAACCGCGATGGAAACCGCCGTGCAAACCGTACAGGAGTTTTTAAGCGAGCTGGCCGAGTTGAACCGCGCGATCGAAGCGATGGACGCCGTGTCCAACCAGGTAGCTGACATTGGACAGAGCAGCTATAAGGTACTGCAAGAGTTTCTCGCGGATGGAACGGAAACGAACAAGCAGTTCCATGACGTGCAACATACGATGACGATTCTGGAAGAAAAATCGGCCCGGATCAACGATGTGATTGAAACGATCCAGCAAATCGCCGCACAGACCAACCTGCTTGCCTTGAACGCCGCCATCGAGAGCGCACGCGCTGGAGAGGCGGGGCGCGGTTTTGCCGTAGTCGCAGACGAGGTGCGCAAACTGGCCGAGCAGACGGGAACGGCGACACTGGTCATTCAGGAGAGCATCAGGGACATCCAGGATCAGGTGAAGCAGGCGACAGAAAAAACAAATGTGACATTGAACCGTTACAATGCCGGGACGAAGCGTCTCGATTCAGTGGCCAAAGAAATCACAGAGCTGTCCAACATGACGAACACGCTCAACGTCATGTCCACCGTGGAAACGATGAAGCACGAACAAAACAAGGTGAACGAATCGATAATGACGGTTACGGCCATTTCCGAGCAGACAGCAGCCGCCACGGAAGAAGTATCGGCAACCATCCAGGAAGTCAGCAGCAACGTGGACCGGTTTGTCGTCGAGATTCAGGATGTCACAGAAAGCATCCAGGAGCTGCGCAGAAAAGTGGATACGTTCCACCTGTAAGCCCTGCTCGCCACCCTAACTGGCATGCATGAAAAAACAGCCCTTCGAACAGGCTCCAAGTCCTGGTTCGAAGGGCTGTTTTCGCTACCATATGCCTGCGGCGATGTGCACAGCTGCTTGCAGCAGCAGCAAAACCGAGCGCATCCAGACAAATGCACGCCTTTGCGCAGGTGCAGGAACCGGGAAGAGCAGCTCGTTATTTCGCTTGCTCTGCTGCCGCCACATGCCGTTCAGTTGGCTTGCTGTCATCAGCAGCAAGAGCCCGGCTGCAATCGCCTTCGCCAGCAGGCTTGGCAACAGCAGCACGAGAACGGCACCGATTACGACCAGCCGCCCGTAGATCCCGGCCAGCTCGCCGGAGCGGAGGAACGTTTTGACGTACAAATGCCTTGCTGTATTTGCCTGACCGTACGGCAAAAGCTGTGTCAGGCCAGTCAGCCAAAAGCGCGGCTTTACCTGGCGTTGCAAAGCAGGAACATCCTGCACGTTGTTCATGAATTGATAAAAGCGGTGCCGCAAGCGATTTTCCATCGCAAGCAGGCGGTACCATTGCAGCGGCAGTCCGGCGCGTACCTTGCGCATCTGTACGTGAAGCCAGACGATGAGAACCGCGCCGATCACGCCGCCAAAAGGCACGTGCCCGAAGCTGAGAAACTGCCCCGCGCTGAGCACCCATGCCAGTACGAGATACGACAGGCCGAACCGGGCGAGCGTGTACAGCCGCTCCGTTTTTTTCGCGGACAGCCGCAAAAATATCCAGCTGCTGTGTACATTCCAGCCCTTCAGCAGAAAAGGTACCAGCCAGTACAGCCACAGTTGCAGTCCGGTTGCCCCGATTACGCCCGTGTACAGGGGCGAGAGCAAAAGCAGCAGCACGAACAGGCCGACGCTCTGTACGGCAAAGTTGTAGACTTGCGCTTTGCGAAAATAGCCGTCAAGCCGCGTCTCGTGCGGAGTGAGAAAGAGCAGGTCCGCTTCCAGCAAAAAGGTGCGATGAGGGCTGCGCGTGACGAAAAGGGCAAGGACCAGCGCCAGGCCATGCGTCAACGGAAACCAGGCCGGAATCATCGCGATGATGTTGCGGTAATAAAAGGAAAGCAATCCGGTCAGAAATACAGCAATAAAAAGTACGCCGCCATTGGCCATATACTGTGCATACCTGATGAATTCCATGGAAAAGGCATGCAGTCTTTTTCGAAACAATTGATCCGCATCAAACTTCACTGTTATTCATCCTCTACGATCCGCAAATAGATGTCATCCAGGGAGTGGCCGGACAGCCCTGTGAACTGCCGAAGCTCGTCCAGCGTGCCTTGCGCTTTGATTTCCCCTTTGTGCAAAATGATGAAACGGTCGCAATACTTTTCGGCAGTGGCCAAAATATGCGTCGACATCAGGATGCCTGCGCCCTGTTCCTTGCAGCGCTGCAGCCAGGTCAGCAAAGAGCGAATCCCGAGCGGGTCCAGGCCGAGAATCGGCTCGTCCACGATATAGAGCGGCGGCTGTACGAGCAGCGCCATCATAATCATCAGCTTTTGCCGCATTCCTTTGGAAAACTGCTGAGGAAAACGGTTTTTCATCTCTTCCATGCGAAATTCCCTGAGCAGAAGCTCGGCCCGTTTGGACAGTTCTTCTTTCGTCAAGCCGTGACTCATCGCCATCAGCTCGATGTGCTCCCACAGCGTCAGCTCCTCGTAGTAAATGGGAGACTCGGGAATGTAGCCGTAAGAGAGTCGATAGCTGTCCGGAGCGGATTGAAACGATTGACCCGCAATCTTGATCGCGCCGTCCAGCGGCTGCAAAAGGCCGAGAATATGCTTGATCGTCGTACTTTTCCCCGCGCCGTTCAGTCCGATCAATGCGACGATTTCGCGGGGGTGAACGGCAAACGAAATATTTTTGATGACAGCGTGGCTCGGGGAGTAACCCCCTGTCACGTTGTTTACTTCCAGCAAGGCTGCCATGGTTTCCTCCTTCACACCATAACGAATGGCAATCGGTCATCCTCCTATTGTAGCGCATTAGCAAAGATTTGGAAAAACGCAGCGTGCAGCCTTTTTTGCGCGTCGGGGCAAAGGAAGGGATAACCGTACAAGCAATGGCTCTGTGCCTGACATAAACAAGGTATTACAAGGGACGGAGGAGGTGTGACCTATGTCGCCGGGAAAACAGGACAATCAAAGAGACACCGACATACAGATGCAGCGGCTCTATCAGAAACCGGGCAAATTCGAAGAAAGAATCGACCAGCTTGAGGGACAAGTGACAGTCGTAACAAAGTGGTTGGAACGAATCGAACACAGATTGGAACGTATGGAAGACGTACGCATTGATGTGTTGCAAGCGATTGCGAAGCTAGAGACGGAACTGAAATTGAGAGAAGAAAAAGCGAGCAAAGAGAAAGATATCATCATGCAGCTATTGGACAACGACAATCGGGACAAGGAAAATCTGACACAGATCATCGAAGGGGACAAAAGCAGGAGACAGGAGCGATTTTTGCAAATATGGGCGGTTTTGGGTCCCGTCCTTGCCTCCGTCCTCACTTCTTTTTTTGCCCGATTTTTTATGTAGCCGCAAAGACTGGCACATAATGATATACGAATGTGGAAAAGTTGTGTAATCCTCATTCCATTTTTCTACCGTATCTCCTGACTATACTGGGTGGGCAGATAACAGAAAGTGAGGATATCCAAGTGAAGAAGTTCGACGTTTCTATTCTTTCGGTTGCCGTTTTGCTGACCGGACTGGCTGTGCTCGGTGTCTACCAGGCAAATGAGGCAGACAGGGACCCGGTTCTGGTCAAGGCTGGTGATACCTCAATTACACAATATCAACTGTACGATGAAATGAAATCGATGTACGGCAAGCAGATGATCCATGAACTGGTCGCACAGTCGCTGATTTCACAGGAAGCCAAGGTGCAAAACGTCACAGTAACCAAGGAAGAAATGGATAAGGAGATCGCCTCGATGAAAGAGCAGGCCGGCTCGGAGGAAGCGTTCCAAAACTACCTCAAGAGCATGGGCATGACCGAACAAAAGCTGCGTGAGAAGCTGACTGTTCTGATGACGCGGGACAAGCTGCTCGACAAGGCTTTTCCGGTGACAGATGAACAGATCAAAAAGTATTACGAGGAAAACAAGCAGCACATGGGATCGCCGGCACCGGAATTGGAAAAGGTGCGGGAGCAGATTAAAACGTTTTTGACCGATCAAAACCGCAGCGAAAACTACAACGATTGGCTCAATCAGATTCAGCAAACGCACAAGGTGGAATGGTACGACCCTTCCTTAGACGATCCGGCCCAGCCCGTTGCGGGGTAAGCCGCAGCATCCTCTCTGCATCAGTAAAGACTTTCCTGCTCGGAAGCGACGAGTGGGGAAGTCTTTTTTTGACTGCGCTTTTGCCAGCTCCTGCTGGCTGCGCGGACAAGTGGGACATGGCGGGGATTGTCGGCCAAAAGAGGGGCATACTGAGAAGAACCCGGTCAAAGGAGTGGGAACACACGTGGACGGTCTTTGGATGAAGCTGCTTGTAACTCCGGTTTTGGTTGTTTTGGCCGACGCTCTCTTTCCCGAGGTGAATTTTGCCAACCTGTACCAGTCTGTCGGAGTGGGATTTGTGCTCGCTCTCGCAGGTTTTTTCCTGGACAGGGCAATACTTGCGCCCGGCAGTCTCTGGCTTTCGACCGCAATGGATTTGACTGTTGGCTTTCTCATCGTCTACGGAAGTGTCGTCTTTTTGCCAGACGCCCAAATTTCCCCGATGGGAGCAGGATTCGTCGCGATTTTCTACGGGGTGGCCGAATACTTGCAGCATACGTGGCTGCTTCGCGCCATCCGGTCGGGAAAGGCATAGAGCCTCGCATGATGCAGGACAGGTTCAACGTCTTTTGGAAGACGGGAAGCTGTCCTTTTTGCTTGCTGTTGGCATGATTGCGATTTTGTCAAGGGGGTCTCTTTTTCCCGACCGCGCCTGAAAGCGATTGCGTAAAATCCGGCCTTGACGAATGCCAGGAAAGCGGACGCTTCAAATCCGCCAGAATCATCCAGAAAACAGAAAAACTGGACTTGCTTTCAAGCAAACCCACTCATTTTTACCTAAATTGGATAAAATTTTCAGGAAAGTTCACAAATTTGTTCATAAATTTGTTAACAAAATGATAACAAATAGCCTGTAGATCAAGGAAAATTTATGTATACTTGAATAGTTACCACGCATTGGTAGAAGACTGCTTTCTTGCCTGTGCTCCTTTGTTTGTATGAGGAATGATTGCTAATACTTTTCCAGATTGGGTATGATAGTTGGGGAAGTATAACTAGCTATTCTTGCGCAAATGAAAGAGTATGGGAGCTTCTAGTTGTAAGCGTGGCTAGAACGTTACCAACACGAAGAAAGAGGGGTTCATAGGTATGAAGGGTTGGCAACAGTTTTGGCGTCAGCTTTCTCTTTTTGGTCTGCTGGCGCTGGTGTTAACCGGGTGTGGCAAAGATGAGCTCTCAGCGCTCAAACCTTCCGGCCCGGTGGCTGCGATGCAGTATGACCTGATGAAGCTGTCCTCCGCTATCATGATCGGCGTCTTTATTGTCGTAATGCTGATCTTTACGTACGTCCTTATTCGATATCGTAAGCGTCCAGGACAGCAAGGCATTCCAAAGCAGGTCGAAGGCAACCATGCACTGGAGATTCTTTGGACGGTTATTCCTTTCCTGCTCCTGATTGTCATGGCGGTTCCAACCGTTACGACCGGTTTCGCTCTGCATGAGGAATATCCGAAAGAGGAAGCGCTTCAAGTGAAGGTGACTGCTCACCAGTTCTGGTGGGAATTCGAGTATCCGGATCTGGGAGTAGCAACAGCACAAGACCTGGTTTTGCCAGTTGGCAAAAAGGTTCAGTTCCACCTGACCTCTGCTGACGTTATGCACGCATTCTGGATTCCGGCGTTGGGCGGCAAGATCGACACCAACCCAGGCCAGGAAAACAAAATGTGGCTGCAAGCAGACAAAACAGGCATTTTCTACGGCAAGTGCGCGGAGCTCTGTGGAGCGTCCCATGCCTTGATGGACTTCAAGGTTGAAGTAATGGACCAAGCGGCATTTGACAAATGGATAGACGGCATGAAGGGCGTTCAGTCCAAAGATCCGGCCGTTGCTACATCTCCAGGTGCTGCACAAGGTCAAGAAATCTTCAACAAAAGCTGTCTCGGCTGTCATGCCGTTGCCGGCAAAGGCGGCAAACTGGGTCCAAACCTGACCAACTTCGCGGATCGCGAGCGCGTAGCAGGTATTCTCGAACATACGCCTGAAAATGTAGCGAAGTGGCTGAAAGATCCGCAAAAGGAAAAACCAGGCAACAACATGCCTAACCTCAACCTTGACGATGCACAAGTGAAAGCGCTTGTAGAGTACATGTCTACACTCAGCGTGAAGTAATTACCGTAATGAAATGACAGGATGTCATAGGAAGTTACGCTTAAAAAGGAGGTAAACCTGTGTCTGCACATGCTTCTCACGCACCCGCACCAAAACGTTCAGGGCTGTGGGATTGGCTCACGACGGTGGATCACAAGAAGATTGCGATCCTGTACCTGATTGCCGGCGGTATTTTCTTCCTGGCTGGCGGTTTTGAAGCCCTGCTGATCCGTTTGCAGTTGATGTATCCAGAATCTCAAGTAGTTGGTGCCGGGCTATTTAACGAACTGATTACCATGCACGGCACGACGATGATCTTCCTGGCAGTCATGCCGGTCATCTTCGCGCTGATGAACGCAGTCGTTCCGCTGCAAATCGGCGCACGCGACGTAGCGTTCCCGTTTGTTAACGCTCTCGGTTTCTGGCTCTTCTTCTTCGGAGGACTGCTCCTGAACACCAGCTGGTTCCTTGGCGGAGCGCCAGATGCCGGATGGACATCTTATACAACTTTGGCTTTGAACCAATACAGCGGCCGCGGGGTAGACTTCTACGTTCTCGGTCTGCAAATTGCCGGTCTTGGTACGCTGATCGGTGGTATCAACTTCCTGGTTACCATCATCAACATGCGTGCTCCAGGTATGACATTCATGCGTATGCCAATGTTCACCTGGGCGTCTTTTGTAACATCCGGTCTGATTCTGTTCGCGTTCCCTGCGATTACAGTCGGCCTGGTTCTCTTGATGTTTGACCGTCTGTTTGGCGGTAACTTTTTCAACCCGGATGCCGGCGGTAACGTCATCATTTGGGAGCACTTGTTCTGGATCTTCGGTCACCCCGAAGTATACATCCTGATTCTCCCAGCATTCGGTATCATTTCCGAAGTCGTATCCACATTCTCGAAAAAGCGTCTGTTCGGTTACAGCTCCATGGTATTCGCAACAGCGCTTATCGGCTTCCTTGGCTTCATGGTGTGGGCTCACCACATGTTTACAACCGGTTTGGGCGCGATTGCCAATACGCTGTTCGGTCTGGCCACGATGCTGATTGCGGTGCCAACTGGTATCAAAATCTTCAACTGGCTGCTGACCATGTGGGGCGGACAAATCACCTTCCCTACAGCAAATCTGTGGGCAGTAGGTTTCATCCCGACCTTTACAATCGGTGGTATGACAGGGGTTATGCTTGCGGTTCCGCCAGCTGACTACCAATACCATGACAGCTACTTCGTAGTAGCGCACTTCCACTACGTTATCGTAGGGGGTCTCGTGTCTGGTCTGTTCGCAGGTCTGTACTACTGGTGGCCGAAAATGTTCGGCAAAATGCTCAATGAAAAGCTCGGTAAATGGAACTTCTGGACGTTCTTCATCGGGTTCCACCTTACCTTCTTCCCGCAGCACTTCCTTGGTCTGATGGGGATGCCACGCCGCGTCTACACGTTCCTGAAAGGCCAGGATCTCGACGTAGGGAACTTTATCAGTACCATCGGTGTATTCGGTATGACAATCGGTACGATCCTGTTCCTGGTTAACGTCGTTGTTTCTGCAAAAGGCAAACGCGCTGTAGCAGATCCGTGGGACGGTCGTACACTGGAGTGGACGATTCCGTCGCCGCCACCTGAGTACAACTTTGCGCAAACACCGCTGGTTCGCGGTCTGGATGCATTCTGGATCGAGAAAATGGCTGGCAACAAAGGCATGACACCGGCTGAACCGCTTGGTGACATCCACATGCCGTCGCCATCGTTCCTGCCATTCCTGATGTCTGTAGGCCTGTTCATTGCGGGCTATGGCTTCATGTACCACAACTACGTGGTCGTGGTGATCGGCTTGCTCGTGACATTCGGATGCATGTTCGCTCGTTCTGTCAAGGACGATCCTGGTTATCATATTCATGAGGACGAAATCGAAGAGAAAGGGGTTAAGGCTTAATGGCTACACATCATGCAAATGCAGTATTACCTGATGAACCGGAAAAAGCCACCCTTGAAGGCAAGAACAAGATTCTTGGCTTCTGGCTCTTCCTTGGTGGGGAGACCGTTCTTTTCGGTTCCTTGTTCGCAACATTCATCGCGCTGCGCGATCAGGTAAACGGCGGTCCTACATCCCAGCAGCTGTTCGACATGCCGCTGGTTGCAGCAGCAACGCTCATCCTGCTTACCAGCTCGATGACAAGTGTTATGGCTACACTCGCTTTGCACAAGAAAAACCTGAAAATGATTCAGGTGTGGCTGACCATCACTGTATTGCTCGGTATCGGCTTCCTTGCGCTGGAGATTTACGAGTTTGTGCATTACGTGCATGAAGGACACAAAATTTCCACGAGTGCCTTCGGTTCTGCGTTCTATACGCTGGTTGGCTTCCACGGAGGTCACGTAGCGTTCGGGATTTTGTGGATCATCCTGCTGCAGTTGTCCGCAGTGAAAAAAGGTCTGACCGTAGTAACTGCTCCGAAGTTTTACCTGGCCAGCTTGTACTGGCACTTTATCGACGTAGTGTGGGTGTTCATCTTTACCGTGGTATATCTCATGGGTATGATCGGTGGAAAGGTGGGGTAATCTATGGGAGCACATGCTCACAATGAAGAGGTACGCAAGCCGAAAGTAAAACACGACAGTCCTAAACGACACGTAGTGGCTTTCATCGGATCTCTCGTGTTGACCGCTCTGGCATTTATTGCCGTAGCGTATGAAGTGATTCCGGCAGGGTTCACCGTACCGTTCATCGTCATACTGGCCTTCGTTCAGGCGTTCTTCCAACTGTTTGTTTGGATGCACATGGACCAAAAAGGCCATGAATATGCACGCATCAGCATTTTCGCCGGGCTGTTCTTCATCCTGGCGGCGATTATCGTCTTCATTTTCTGGGTGTGGGTCTAGGACACCGGAATGTGAAAAAAGAGGGCAGACGCAATGTCTGTCCTCTTTTTTTAGGCTGTCAGAAGTCATTTCTGACAGCCATTTTTTGTACTAATGTAGAAAATCAAAGATAAGCATGAGAGGGGAGGAATGGTTTTTCCAGCGGATTACTTCGACAGAGTTTTCTTGCTTTTTGAAAAATACTTGCACCTGTCCGGAAGGCTTTATATAATAAAAATACAAATATGCGTTAAAATAACGTCATATTATTATCTCGTCACATGTTTTGTGAAATAAACGGATGAAAGCAGGGATCGTAATGGTGAAATTGGTGGCAATTTATCGCAAGCCTGAAAATATCGAGGCTTTTGACAAGCACTATTTCGAGGTACACGCTGCACTTGCAGAAAAAATGCCTGGCCTGGTCAAAATGGAAGTGAGCAAAGTGTACGGCACGCCAATGGGCGAATCCGACCTGCACCTGATCGCAGAGATGTATTTTGAAACCAAAGAGGCTCTTTTGGAAGCGTTGTCATCCCCAGAGGGCCGTGCTGCAGGAAAAGACTTGCGCGGATTTGCCGGTCAAGTGGTATCCATGCATTTTGCAGAAGTGGTCTGATCGATGAGCGGAAAAAAGTATATCGACGAGCGAGAATTGCATCGCAAACACTACGACGAAATTTGCGAAAAGCTGAAGCAAGATCAGTTTGCCCAATTTTTGGGCGTCAAGCTGATTGAGCTTGGGGAGGGGACGGCAACAGCGGAAGTGACCGTGGCTGAACACATGCTGAACGCGCACGGGACAGCGCATGGCGCGATCATTTTCTCCCTGGCTGACTTTGTTTTCGCAGCAGCCTGTAATTCCTACGGCAAAACATCCGTGGCTTTGTCCATGAACATCGGATTTTTGGCCGCAGCCATGAAGGGAAGCCGCCTGGTCGCAACTGCAACCGAGGAGAAGAAAAACAACCGCACCGCCTGGTACCGCATCCGTGTAGAAACCGAGCATGGTCTGGTCGCAACACTGGACGCACTGGCGTATCGGAAAAATGAATACTTCATTGCAATCGACGAACCAACATAACCAAATGCGAAAATCCGACAGGGAAAGGAAGCCGAATGCCATACACGCACAAGGCTCCTTTCACTGTTTCATGAGGATACCATACACGGGGGCGAGAAAATGACAGTGGAAATTCGCAATCGATTTAACCACTACCTGGGCATTGAAGTCGTACATCGAGATGAACAGGGCTGCAAGGTAGCGCTGAAAGTTCGCCCTGAACTGTTCAATAGCATCGATGGCGTCGTGCATGGGGGGGTAACGGCGACACTGGCCGACGTGGCAATGGGACATGGAGCCGCTCCTCATGTAGACGGTGTGCAGCAATGTGTCACGGTAGAGAGCAAAATTCAATACTTGTATCCTGCCCGCGGAGAGCTGCTGGAAGCCGAGTCACGCGTTTTGAAGCAGGGGAAAAGCCTGATTATTATGGAAGCGCGCGTGACCTGTGACGGAAAGCTGGTTGCTTTTGCGACAGGAACGTATGCACGAGTCAATCCGAATCGCTAGCGGCAAATGAGGAAATGGCTGCACAAGGAGGACAAAAGAGCATGGAAGAAACCGTTCGCTTTGAACGTGACGGTCACGTGGCCATCATCACGCTGAACCGTCCGGATGAGCTGAATGCCTTGAACTACGATACGCTGCAGCGCCTGGGTGATCTGATCGAGCAGGTACGGCTGGAGTCAAAAGACATTCGCGTCCTGTTGATAAAAGGCGAAGGCCGGGCGTTTTGCGCAGGGGCGGATTTGAAAGAACGCCGCACGTTGAATGAGCAGCAAGTACGCCGCAACGTCCGCAAAATTCGCGATGTTTTCACCGCGCTGGAACGGCTGCCGCAGCCGACAATCGCCATGATTAACGGCTTTGCTTTTGGCGGAGGGTTTGAACTCGCGCTAGCCTGTGATTTCCGCTATGCGGTAGAGGAAGCGAAGATGGGGCTGACTGAGGTGAGTCTCGGGATCATTCCGGGGGCAGGAGGCACACAGCGCTTGTCCCGACTGATCGGCCCTTCCAAGGCGAAAGAGCTGATCTTGACGGCTCGCCGCATTCAGGCGACAGAAGCCAGCCGCTTAGGCATCGTGAATGGAATCGCCGGCAATGGGGAAGAATTGCATGAGTTGGCAATGGGACTGGCCAACGAAATTCTCGCCAATGCGCCGCTCGCCGTCTATCAGGCAAAAGCGGCGATCGACCGCGGCAGCAGCGTCGATTTGCAAACAGGGCTCGATGTGGAAACTATGTGCTACGAGGTTATTATTCCAACAAAAGACCGTCTGGAGGCGCTGGAAGCGTTCCGCGAGAAGCGCAAACCCGTATTCAAGGGAGAGTAGGCAGCAAGCATCTGAAGACATAACGATACGGAATGGGGGAAGCGGCATGATCTTTAATACGGAAATCGAAACGATGTCGAGAGAAAAAATGACTCAGCTCCAGCTGGAGCGCTTGAAGGAAACAGTCGCGCGCGTGTATGAACGAGTGCCGTTTCACAAAAAAGCGTTTGACGAAGCAGGGGTAAAACCGGAGGACATTCAGTCCATCGAGGACATCCGGAAGCTGCCGTTCATGAAAAAAACAGACTTGCGGGAAAATTACCCGTTCAAGCTGTTTGCAGTAGATATGAAGGAAGTCGCCCGTATTCACGGCTCGTCGGGGACAAAAGGCAAACCGACGATTGTCGGCTACACGAAAAAGGACCTGGAAAACTGGGCGGAAATCGTGGCCCGCGCGATCTGCTGTGCTGGCGGCCAGCCGGGAGACATTTTCCACAATGCTTACGGCTACGGCCTGTTCACGGGAGGACTGGGCCTGCATAACGGAATCGAGTATCTCGGCGCAGTAGCGGTTCCTGTGTCCGGCGGCAATACTCCCCGCCAGATCACGCTGATCCAGGACTTCCAGCCGCGCGGGATCGCAGCGACTCCTTCCTACGTGCTCAACATCGTCGAGGAAATGAAAAAGCAAGGGATCAATCCGCGGGAAACGAGCGTCAAATACGGAATTTTCGGGGCAGAACCGTGGTCCGAGGAAATGCGCGTCCAGCTTGAAGAAGCGCTCGATATTAAAGCAGTGGACATTTACGGCTTGAGCGAAGTCATGGGTCCAGGCGTGTCCATCGAATGCCATGAAGCGCAGGATGGCCTGCATATCGCAGAAGACCATTTCTACGCCGAAATTATCGATCCGAAAACAGGCGAAGTGCTGCCGTACGGACAGGAAGGCGAGCTTGTCTTCACCTCTTTGACCAAAGAAGCGTTTCCTGTAATCCGCTATCGCACAGGAGACATTGCTTCGCTCAATCCGGAGCCTTGCAAGTGTGGCCGTACGACCATGCGCATGTCCCGGATCAAAGGTCGCGTAGACGATATGCTGATTATTCGCGGCGTCAATGTGTTCCCGACAGAGATCGAGTCTGTTTTGCTCACCTTCCATCAACTGGCACCGCACTATCAGGTTGTGATTGAACGCGACGGTGCGCTTGATCGGTTCGAGGTGCACTGCGAGCTGACACCAGAGTACGCGAGCGAGATCAGCGGAAACGAAAGCACTGCTTTGTCCCATCTCGTCAAAGAGATTGGCCATATGATTAAAAATACGTTGGGCGTATCCGTTGTGCTGCGCATCCAACCGCCAAATTCCCTGACGCGCAGCGAAGGAAAAGCAATCCGCATCGTAGACAATCGGGGCAAGGCGCAAGCGGCAATTTAACTTGCGAATAGCGGATCGACTACCTGCGAAAAAGGGTGTGAAAACGCATGGCTTATGAATACATCCTGACAGCCAGCGAGGATGGCATCGGAATTATTACGCTAAATCGACCGAAGATTCTTAATGCGCTGAATTTACAATTAGTGGATGAGCTGGTGGCCGAACTGGAGCGGATGGATCGGGACCCGGACATTCGCGTGATCATTTTGACAGGCAATGACAAGGCATTTGCCGCCGGAGCCGACATCAACGAGATGGCCGAGGCGTCCGCAATCGAGATCATGAAGCGGGACCAATTCGCCGTCTGGGACCGGATGTCGCTCATTTCCAAGCCGATTATCGGCGCAGTCAGCGGCTTCGTGCTTGGCGGCGGCTGCGAGCTGATGATGAACTGCGACATCGTCATCGCTTCGGAGACAGCCGTAATCGGCCAGCCGGAGATCAAGCTGGGCGTCATGCCGGGAGCAGGCGGCACACAGCGGCTGACCCGTGCAGTCGGCTTGCGCAAGGCGATGGAAATGCTACTTACAGGAGAGCCAATCTCGGCGAAAGAAGCGCTGCGATACGGGCTGGTCAATCGGGTCGTGCCTGTAGAGGCGTACTTTCAGGAGGCGCGCAAGCTGGCGAAGCAGATTGCCGCGCAGCCGCCGCTCGCCGTGCAGGTGATTAAAAAGGCGGTGCACAAGGCAGACGATTTGCCGCTCGGAGAAGGCATGGATTACGAGCGCAACGGCTTTTATCTGTTGCTTGCAAGCGAGGATCGCAAGGAAGGCATGCAAGCTTTCCTAGAAAAGCGCAAACCCCGGTTTACGGGTAATTAGGAGGCGGCCATGTACGAGACCATTCTTTACGAAGTATCGGAAGGCGTAGCAGTCGTGACCTTGAACCGGCCGGACAAGTTCAACGCCTTTACCGAGCTGATGCACAAGGAAATCATTGCGGCGCTCAAAGACGCGCAAAAGGATGACGCTGTGCGCTGCATTCTCCTGACGGGAGCGGGTCGGGCATTCAATGCCGGACAAGACCTTGGCGAAGTGTCTGGCGGCGAGGTGGACTTTGGCGGATTTTTGCGCAAGCGCTACAATCCGATGATCCTCCAGTTGCAAAAGACGGAGAAGCCGATTGTCGCCGCGGTAAACGGCGTGGCGGCAGGAGCAGGCATGAGCCTGGCGCTCGCCTGCGACATTCGCCTGGCGTCGGAAAAGGCGTCTTTTGTCAACGCATTTGTCAGCATCGGGCTTGTCCCCGACTCGGGCGGCTGCTACTTCCTGCCGCGTATCGTCGGCATCGGCAAGGCGCTGGAGCTGGCGATGACGGGAGAAAAAGTATCGGCAGAGGAAGCGCTGCGCATCGGACTCGTGAACAAGGTGTATCCGGCGGAGAGCTTCATGGAAGAAGCACTGGCCTATGCGCGCAAGCTCGCTGCCCTGCCGACGCGCGGGATTGGCCTCATCAAGCGCACGATGTACAAAGGGCTGGAAATGGGACTGGAAGAGACATTGGAGTACGAGGCCTATGCACAGGAGGTCGCAGGCAGCACAGCGGACCACAAGGAAGGGGTTGCGGCCTTCATGGAAAAGCGCGTTCCCCGATTTATCGGCCGTTAGGAGCGAAGGGAGGCACAAGCCTAGTGAATACGAAAACAGTGGGCGTCATCGGTGCGGGAACGATGGGAGCGGGCATCGCTCTCGTCTGTATCCGCAAAGGACATCAGGTAGTGCTGTTGGACGCCAATCAGGCGGTTTTGGACAAAGCGCTCGCCTATTTGCAATCCATTTTGGGCAAAGACGTGGAAAAAGGCAAAATCAGCGAGCAGGAACGGGCAGAGACACTGGAACGAGCAAAGCTGGTATCGGATATGGAGCAGTTGGCGCAGTGTGATATTGTCATCGAAGCCGTGCCGGAGCGCCTCGACCTGAAAAAAACCATTTTCAGCGAGCTTAGCCGGATTTGCCGGGCGGATGCGCTATTACTCACCAATACTTCCTCCATTTCGATTACGCAAATTGCTGGAGGGCTTCCTCATCCCGAGCGCATTCTCGGGTTTCATTTTTTCAACCCTGCGCCTGTCATGCCGCTGGTAGAAGTCATTCGCGGCAAAAAATCGAGCGAGGAAAATGTGCAGGCAGCCTATCGCTTCGCAACGGAGCTGGGCAAGGTGCCTGTGCTGGTGACAGACACGCCCGGCTTTATCGTCAATCGCATCGCGCGTCCTTACTATAATGAAGCGTTGCGCATTCTGGGCGACCACGTCGCAGAGGTAGAGCAGATCGACCGGATCATGAAGCGCGCGGGCGGGTTCAAAATGGGACCGTTTGAGCTGCAGGACATGATCGGCATCGACATCAATTTTGCCACAACCGAATCGGTGTATATCGACTTCTTCCATGAAGGACGATTCAAGCCCAGCCGGATTCAGCAGCGGATGGTTCAAGCCGGCAGTCTGGGCAGAAAGACGGGGGAAGGCTTCTATGAATATGACAAATAAGGCGGTCGTGCTCGCGGGCACAAGCCCGCTTTTTGCAGAGCTTCACCAGCTTTTTACAGAAAAAGGATACCAGGTGCTCTCTGTAGCGGACGCTGTGGCAGACCCTGCGGCGGTTTCGCTTGCGGTTGAGGTCAATAGCCTCGATTTGCAGCAAAAGGGAGAGCAGGTTCGCGCGCTGGACAGCCTGCTTGCCCCGTCAGTGCCGATCATTACGACCACGCTTGCCATTACAGCAACAGAGGTGGCTTCCTGGACGCAGCATCCCGAGCGGGTGTGCGGGTTCGGGACACTCGTGCCGCTGGTGGAGCGGGAGCTGATCGAGATCGCGCCTGCCCTGCAAACAGCGCCAGAGACGCTTCAATCGACAGAAGTCTTTTTCCAGTCGCTCGGCAAAGAGACGGAAACTGTTACGGACGAAGTAGGGTTGGTTTTCCCGCGCATTCTCTCCCTGATTATTAACGAGGCGGCGTTCACGCTGATGGAAAAAGCGGCGACAGCCAGCGATATCGACATCGCGATGAAAAAAGGCACCAACTACCCGTATGGACCGCTGGAATGGGCGGACCGCATCGGGCTGGACGAAATTTTTGCCATTATTCGAGGCTTGCAGCGCGACCTGGGAGAGGAGCGTTACCGCCCGGCGCCGCTGCTCCGAAAGCTGGTGCTGGCAGGACGTCTCGGCGTGCGTAGCGGGCAAGGCTTTTACACCTATGAGGAAAAGGCAGGTGTGAAGGCATGACGATGAAAAAAAACGACGTATACGTGACGGCTGCCGTGCGTACGCCAATCGGCAAGCTGGGAGGCAGTCTGAAAAATACCCCCATTGATGACCTGACAGCGATTGTGCTGAACGGCGCATTGGCGCAGGCAGGACAAAGCGGCGATGCCGTTGACGGCGTCATTATGGGCAATGTCATCTCGGCGGGACCGTTTATCAATATTGCCCGTGTAGGTCTGCTCAAGGCAGGGCTGCCCGAGACAGTGCCAGGGCTGACGGTGAACCGGGTGTGCGCGTCCGGGCTGGAAGCGGTCAATCTCGCTGCCCAGTCCATCCAGGCAGGACACAGCCAGGTTATGCTCGCAGGCGGGGTAGAAAATTTGACCCGTTCCCCGTACATCATGGAAAAATTCGAGCAGCCGTACCAGCGCGGCAACCAGACGCTGATGGAATCGTTTGGCGGGCCGCGCTCTGCGCCTGTGTCGCTTTACGGCGATCTGACCATGGGCGATACCGCAGAAAATGTGGCGGAGCAGTTTGGCATCAGCCGCGAGGAACAGGACCTGTTTGCAGCCGAAAGCCAGCGCCGCGCGATAGCGGCCATAGACGCCGGACTGTTCAAGGACGAGATCATTCCCGTACTTTTGCGCGGGAAAAAAGGGGAAGAAACGCTGTTTGACACGGATGAGTTTCCGCGCCGCGACTCCACGATTGAGTCGCTGGCCAAGCTGCGTCCTGCCTTCCGCAAAAACGGCAGCGTGACCGCAGGCAACTCCTCGGGGATCAACGATGGCGCGGCGGCTCTTTTGCTCATGAACGAAGAAATGGTAAAGCGGACAGGAGTCACTCCGCTCGGGCGAATCGTGCATTTTGCCTGTGCCGGAGTCGATCCGCGCATCATGGGCATAGGACCAGTCGCCGCCATCCGCAAGCTGCTTTCCGAAGTCAGCATGACGGTAGACGACATCGACCTGTTCGAGCTGAACGAAGCGTTTGCCTCCCAGTCGATCGCCTGCATGCGCGAGCTGGGGCTTGATCCAAAAAAGACGAATGTAAACGGCGGAGCAATCGCTTTGGGCCATCCGCTCGGCATGAGCGGCGCACGGCTGGCAGGCACGATTCTGTACGAGCTGCGCCGCCGTCAGAAAAAATACGGTATCGTCTCGCTGTGCATCGGCGGCGGCCAAGGGCTGGCCACGCTCGTAGAGGCGTTGTAGCGTAAAGACAAGTCCTACTGCATTGGAGGAGTGGAAGATGAAAAACGCTGTCATTATCGATGCTGTGCGGACGCCAATCGGACGGATTGGCGGTGCGTTGAAAGAGGTGCGCCCGGATGATCTGGGGGCATTGGTCATTCAAAAGCTGCTGGAACGAAACGACATAGACCCCAAGACGATAGATGACGTCATCATGGGCTGCGCCAACCAGGCAGGCGAAGACAACCGCAATGTGGCGCGCATGTCTTTGCTGCTGGCGGGCGTGCCTGTCGAAGTGCCGGGCGTGACGGTCAACCGCTTGTGCGGCTCCGGTCTGGAAGCTGTCAATCAGAGTGCCAATGCGATCAAGGCCGGCGCAGGTCAGGTGTACATCGCAGGCGGGCTGGAGAGCATGACGCGCGCTCCGCTTGTGATGATGAAGCCAGGGAACGCTTTTCAGCGCGGCAACCAGCAACTGGTCGACACAACGCTCGGCTGGCGGCTGGTCAACGATAAAATGAAAGAGCTGTACCCGCCGATCAGCCTTGGGGAGACGGCGGAGAAGGTCGCGGAGCAGTACGGCATCAGCCGCGAAGCACAGGATGAGTTCGCGCTGCGCAGCCAGCAAAACTACGCCCGCGCCCTCGCAGAAGGAAAATGGGCGCAGGAGATCGTTCCGGTCGAACTGAAAGGACGCAAAGGGGATGTGACGTTGTTTGACCGCGACGAACATCCGCGTCCGGAGACGACGATGGAACAACTGCAAAAGCTGAAGCCCGCTTTTCAGGCAAATGGCACGGTTACTGCCGGCAATTCCAGCGGCTTGAATGACGGGGCAAGCGCTCTGCTCGTCATGGAGCAGGAGGCAGCTTTGGCAGCCGGGTTGAAGCCGCGTGCGCGCATCGTCGCGTCCGCAGTGGCAGGGGTCGATCCGTCCGTCATGGGCATTGGCCCTGTTCCCGCAACTCGCAAGGCGCTGAAACAGGCGGGCCTGACACTAGAACAAATCGAACTGTTCGAATTCAACGAAGCGTTTGCCGCCCAGGCAGTAGCCTGCGTGCGCGAGCTGGGCGTCAACCCGGACCTGGTCAACGTCAACGGCGGAGCGATTGCGCTGGGCCATCCGCTCGGGGCAAGCGGCGCGCGTATCCTCACGACGCTGCTGTACGAGATGGAGCGCCGTGAAGCCCGTTACGGCCTGGCTGCGATGTGCATCGGGGTGGGCCAGGGAATTGCCACCATTATTGAGCGCGTATAGGCTTTTGCGGGAGACGGGAGGCGAACGTGCGTGAAGGAAGGATTGCAACCGGGGACGACTGCCGAGTTTACGGTGGTCGTCACCGAAGACATGCTGCCCAGGTTTGAAGGCGAGGTCGTGCATCCGGTCATGTCGACTGTCAGCATGATCTACTACATGGAGTGGGCAGGACGCCAGGTGATTTTGCCTTATTTGGAAGAGGACGAGGAAGGCTCCGGCTTCGCTGTGGACATCCGTCATGTCGGACCCGCAGTAGTCGGCCAGACAGTGACGTTCAGGGCTGTTTGCCAGGAAGTGACAAAAAAACGGGTGGTGTGCGAGGTGACAGCGGACACCGCTCGCAATCGCGTCGGGGTCGGAACGTTTACCCAGGCGATCTTCAACAAGCACGAAATCAGACGGCGGTTTGAGGCGTTGCAAGCGGAGATTGGCGCGGAAAATAAATAGTACAGAATAAATTGACTATTTCAAAATGTTCTAATATAATTACGTTACCAAAACGTAATATAATTTTACCGTCATACTCTCGATCGGTTCACGCACTTGCTAGAGAATATGGTACAATTTCACAGCGAATAGGTATGAATCGATCTGGGGGTTGAAGAAAACGTGAAGCCACAATCCATGCTTTTTACGATCTACGGAGAATATGTCCGACATTACGGAAGCGAAATCTGGATCGGTAGTCTGACACGGCTCATGGGAGAGTTCGGACTGTCCGAGCCTGCTGTTCGCGCAGCGATCTCCCGGATGCTTCGCCAGGGCTGGCTGGAGTCGAGAAAAGTAGGCAACAAGAGCTATTACTCGGTATCGGAGCGTGGGAAAAAACGGCTGGAGGAAGCAGCGGCCCGCATTTATAAAGTCGAGACAGATGTTTGGGACGGCAAGTGGTGCATTGCCAGCTACAACATACCGGAGGAGCGCCGCGCTCTGCGGGACCAACTGCGCAAGGAACTGGGCTGGATGGGCTTCGGGATGCTGACGACGAGCACGTGGATCAGCCCCAACAACCTGGCAGACCGGGTGAAAGAGCTGACCGAGGCGCACGGGATCACGGAGCACGTGGAAATTTTCAGCGCAGAGCATCTGGGCTGGAGCGATCCCAAGCAACTGGTGCAAAAATGCTGGAACATTGATGAGATCAACGCGAAGTACAAGGAATTCATCGACACGTACCGCGAGCAGTTCGAGCAGCTGTCGGCGAAGATTCATAGCGGCGAGGGAGTTGCGGACAGCCATTGCTTTGTGGAAAAGACCAAGCTTGTCCACGAGTACCGCAAATTTTTGTTTATCGACCCGGACCTGCCGCAAGAACTGCTGCCAGCGCTGTGGCTAGGCAAAGAAGCCGATCAATTGTTCCAAAACTACTATAAACTTTTGAATCCAGGGGCAGTTCGATTCTTCGAGACGGTGTATGAAGCTGCACCCGTCCTTTAAGCGATTGCTACGAAGAAAGCGCCCTAGTGACCTGCTAGGGCATTTCTTCTGCAATATGTTTTCCAATTAGTAAAATGTAAGCGTTTTAGATGGTAGGTAGGGTTGGACGCGAAACAAAGGGGGTACAGCACGAATATGACGGAACTGTTACAGTATGTCGCAAACGGCCTGGTCAGTGGCGGTATTTATGCGATTGTCGCGGTCGGATTCATCACGATTTACAACGTGAGCAAGGTCATCAATCTCGCACAGGGAGAATTTTTGATGCTGGGCGGCATGGTGACAGTTGCCTTGATCGGGATGAATCTGCCGTACGGACTTGCAGCGCTGCTCGCCATCTTGGCAGTGACAGTAATCGGTATCATCATGCAGAAGTATATTATCGCGTATGTGAAAAAAGCTAATCCAATTAGTTTGATAATTTTGACAATTGGCATTTCCACCTTGATACGAGGTATCGCCAGCTTTATTTGGGGAAAGGACGCTTTTTCGCTCGCACCGATCACAACAAACGAGCCAATCTCATTCGGTGGTGTGACGATCGCGACGCAAAGCGTGTGGATTTTGGCTGCTGTCCTTATCGTTTTGTTGCTTCTCTGGTACTTGATGGAAAAGACGATTCTAGGGAAAAAAATCAACGCCTGTTCGATCAATCCGATGGCGGCGCGCCTGATGGGGATTTCTCCCACGAAGATGAGCATGCTCGCCTTTGCCATCAGCGGGGCCACCGGAGCGATTGCAGGGATCGTGATTGCGCCGCTTAACGTGACCTCCTACGACATCGGTGTGCTGCTCGGAATCAAAGGATTTTCCGCAGCCATTCTGGGCGGTCTGGGCAATCCGCTCGGCGCAGCGGTTGCCGCCTTTTTGCTCGGGATCGTCGAGTCGCTCGGAGCAGGATACGTCAGCTCCGGCATGAAGGACGCAATTGCGTTTCTCGTCTTGATTGGCATGCTGCTGGTGAAGCCATCCGGCCTCTTTGGAGAACGCAGTGTAGGAAAAGGAGGGCTGTAGATGAAGCAGTTGTTGGAGAAATGGGGAAAAGGCATCGGCATTTATCTCGCCTTGATGATTGTGTTCCCGTTCGTGATGCCGGATGAGTATTACCGCTCGGTCGGGATTATTATCGGGCTGCATGCCATCGTGACCATCGGGCTGTGCCTGTTGATGGGGCTTGCCGGACAGATTTCGCTCGGACAAGCAGCCTTCTGGGGACTCGGCGCCTACACGTCCGCTGTCCTGACGACGAAGTACGGGCTGTCGCCGTTCGTCGGCCTCGTCGCCTCGGCAATCGTTCCCGGCCTGTTCGCTTTCCTGCTCGGCAGGGCAATCGCCGGACTGCAAGGCTACTATCTCGCCATGGCGACCTTGGCCTTCGGCTACATCGTCCAGATTGGCATTACCGAATGGGAGCCGGTTACTGGCGGGGCAAGCGGGATGATTAGCATTCCGCAGGTGCCGTTCTTCGGCGACAGCGAGCTGTCCATGTACTATCTGATCTGGGCGCTCGTCACCTGTGTGCTGCTGTTTTCACTCAACCTCATGCATTCGCGGGTCGGCAGAGCTTTTCGGGCAATTCACAAAAGCGAGATTGCCGCTACCTCGATGGGCGTTGACGTGCGCAAGTTCAAGCTGAACGCCTTCGTGGTCAGCGGGATGTTCGCCGGAATTTCCGGAGGCCTGTACGCCCACTACATGGGGATTCTCGATCCGCAGCCTTTTGGACTGCACGAATCAATCAAGTTTCTCACGATGGTCGTCATCGGGGGGATGACGAGCATTTGGGGCGCGTTGATCGGGACTGTACTGATCGGTTTTATCAGCGAAGGATTGATTCTGCTCAGCGAAGTCATTCCAGGCTTGCAAGGCGACGTCGATACGATTGTCTTCGGCGGCATCCTCGTTTTGATCGTCATGTTTATGCCGGAGGGGCTTGTGCCGCGTATCCGTTCCGCCTATGAAAAAGCGCAGGCCAAAAAGGCAAAAGAAACAGCCGCGAAGACGCAGTCTGGCGAGCGGGTAGAAAGGAAGGCGGCAACATGACTACTTTGCTGGAAGTGCAAGAGCTGTCCCGCGACTTTGGCGGAGTACGAGCAGTCAACCAGGTGAATTTTCAGGTGCAGGAAGGCGAGATTCTGGCGCTGATCGGCCCGAACGGCGCGGGGAAAAGCACCGTGCTGAACATGGTGTCGGGTGTCATTCCGCCCTCCGAAGGCGAGATTCGCTTCCAGGGCAGGCCGATGGCGCGGGTACCCGGCTACGAATATGCCGGATTGGGAATTACCCGTACCTTTCAAAACCTCCAGACGTTTGACGATATGACCGTACTGGAAAACGTCATGGTGGGGATGCATACGAAGACGCGCGCAAGCCTGTTCGCGTGCGGCATGAGCCTGGGCAGCGCGAAAAGAGAAGAAAAAATGATGGAACAAAAAGCGCACGCCTGGCTCGGACTTGTCGGGCTGGCGGCGGAATCCCGGCAGCTCGCGGGAAGCCTGCCGTACGGAAAGCTGAGGCTGATGGAGATTGCGAGAGCGATGGTCGCGGAGCCGAAGCTGCTTTTGCTCGACGAGCCGGCAGCAGGCTTGAACCATACAGAGACAGCGGAGATGAGCCGGATGTTTTGCGATATTCGCGACAGCGGCACGGCGATTTTGCTGGTAGAGCATGACATGGACATGATTATGACGATTGCAGACCGCATCGTCGTCCTCGATCAGGGGACGAAAATTGCGGAAGGAACCCCGCGCGAAATCCAGGAGAACCCGCGCGTCATTGCGGCCTATTTGGGAACGGAAGAAGAGTAGGGGGAAGACAGATGGAGAAAGCGATTTTGAAAGTGGACAACATCACGGCTCGCTACGGTCCCGTAGAAGTGCTGCACGGCATTACGATGCAGGTCAACGAAGGGGAGATCGTCTCGCTGCTCGGCGCAAACGGCGCAGGCAAAACGACGCTGCTGAACTGCATCTGCGGGCTGCACAGCGCGAAGCAAGGAAAAATCTGGTTCCGCGACACAGACATTACGGGGATTCCGGCTGAGCTTGTGGTGTCGCGCGGGATGGCGCACGTGCCGGAGCGCAGGCAAATTTTTTCCACGCTGACCGTAGAGGACAACTTGTGGCTCGGCGCTTCTCACCGCATGCCGAAGACGAGCAAAAAAGAAATCGCCAAAGAAATGCAGACTGTTTACGAGCGCTTTCCGATTCTGGCGGAGCGGAAGTGGCAACTGGGGGGAACGCTTTCAGGAGGGCAGCAGCAAATGCTCGCAATCGGCCGGGCGCTTTTGTCCAGACCGCAACTGTTGCTGCTGGACGAGCCGTCGCTTGGCCTCGCTCCGCTGATTGCCAAGGAAATTTTGACGATTGTGCAGGAGATTCGCTCCCAATGGGGCACGACGGTGTTGCTGGTCGAGCAAAACGCTCGCGCTGCGCTGGCCATCTCCGACAGGGCCTACGTCCTGAGTACGGGAGAGGTCATGCTGGAAGGGACCGCCGAAGAGATCAGCAACGATCCGCGAGTGCAATCCGCTTATTTGGGTCATTCCCACAAAGCGGTTTGACATTATAAAGAAGACAGAAAATCGAAGGGGGCTTTACGATGAAAAAACGAATCGTCAGCAAGTGGCTGTATCCGGTTGCGATTGCTTCTCTTGTCATGCTCAGTGCCTGTGGCGGCGGCGGGCAGCAAGCGCAGCCATCCGGCGGCGAGCAGCCTGCAGCGACAGGGGCAGAGAGCAAAGAACCGATCAAGGTAGGGGCGATTTTCTCCCTCACTGGCCCGAACAGCCCGCTCGGTGTACCGGAAAAGCAGGCGGTTGAGCTGCTGGTCAAGGAAATCAACGGATCCGGCGGTGTGGATGGTCGTCCGCTGGAAGTGGTGTTCGAAGACGACAAGTCGGATAACACCGAAGCGGTCAAAGCGATCAAAAAGCTTGTTTCCAAAGAAAAAGTAGTCGCTGTGCTCGGTTCGTCGGGCACCGGTCCTTCCCTGGGGATGGCGGAGTTTGCCGCAGCCGAGAAGCTGCCGATGATCTCGATGGCAGCAGCCGACCAGATTACCAACCCTGTGCGTGCGGGCATTTTCAAAACACCGCATACCGATGTGCATGGCACAAAGCGCGTGTTTAAATATCTGAAAGAAAAAGGCATTACGAAAATCGCCATGCTCAACGACAGCAACCCTTACGGAAGCGGCTGGACAACCCAACTGAAAAAGTATGCGCCGGAGTACGGCATTACAGTTGTGGCCGAAGAGAAGTACGGCACGAAGGACCCGTCCATGAGCTCCCAGTTGACCAAGATCAAGGGCACGGATGCACAGGTGCTGATCGTGGCAGGTACCAACCCTGGACCGGCGACGATTGTAAAAGAAGCGAAGCAGTTGAACCTTGGCATTCCGATCATCAGCAGCCACGGCTCGGCGAACAGCAAGTTTCTTGAGCTGGTTGGCGATGCGGGCGAAGGCGTCCTGATGGTAGCGGGCAAGCTGCTGGTGCCAGATCAGATCGACGCGAACGATCCGCAAGCGGCTATCATCAAAAAATTCTCGGAAGGCTACAAGGCGGCGTACAACGAGCTGCCGGACGGCTTTGCCGGATACGGCTACGACGGCTTGAACCTGCTCGTGGAAGGCTTGAAGCAGGCGGGCGGCGATGCTTCCAAGCTCGGTGAAGTTTTGGAAAAAGTGAACTACGTGGGTGTTACAGGGGAGTTTACCTTCTCTGCTGACGATCACAACGGCTTGACGGAAGACAGCATGATTATGGTCGAAGTGAAAGATGGCAAGTTCCAGATTTTGAAATAACAAAATTGATGAAACAGTAGGCGACGATGGCTGTTCTTTCCGCAGATGTGACAGTTGCGGGGGGAATAGCCGTTTTCGTCCCCGGCGAGGAGGGATAGACGATGTCTCAGCTCTTAAACAGCTTGCTTGCGGTCGCGCCCATTTTGCAAAAAGCGTTTTTGTTTGATTGCATGGTCGGGGTTACGGACCGGGAAAAGTTTCTCGCCTACTATCCGGCAAAGGGGCTGAATCTGGGGATCAAAATAGGCGACCCGCTGCGCCCCGGCAGCATCAATGCGACAGCCATCGCCGAAAACAAGCGGGTCGTGAAAAAAATCTCCAAAGAAATTTACGGCATTCCCTATATAGCAGTCGGCTATCCGATTGTCGAAAACGGACAAGTGGTGGGCTGCCTGGCAACAGGGGTGACTACCGACCAGGAAGACCGTTTGCGCAGCCTGGCGGAAAATTTGACGGAAGCGCTGGAAAACATTGCGGCACATACGGAAAGCCTGGCCAAAGACGCAGACCATCTGGCGCAGGCCAGCCACACCTTAAGCGACGCAGCCAGCCAGATGGGTGTGAAAATCGCAGAGACGACGCAAATCAACAAGCTGATTCGCAACATTTCCACCCGTTCCAACGTGCTCGGCCTGAATGCCGTGCTGGAAGCTGCGCGGGCCGGAGCGGCAGGGCGCGGATTTTCCGTCGTGGCAGAAGAGATTCGCCAGCTTTCGCAGACGACCTCATCATCGGCAAAGGATATTTTTCGCATTTTGGATGAGATGAACGCTCTGGTCGGTACGGTGTCTGTCGAGATGGAAAAGACGCTGAATCACAGCCTGCATCAGTCGACGCGCATACAGGAGCTGGATGCGGTCATGCAGGAGCTGCGGCATATGGCAGAGCAGCTGAAGAAGGCAGCCGTGCTATCCGGGCGGCAGGAATAAGCGGGTTCGGGCCGGAAGCGTATTGCAAAAACGTATGACGTTATGTTATTATTACGTTATAAAAACGTAGTATGATTTTATCATAATGGACAACAAGTTAAAGGAGGTTTTCTCCATGCAAACACAGTTGGAACGTTCGAATCTGACGGAAAACGAAAAAATGGAAGCGTTTTTAGCGAGAATCGATCGTGGGGAAAAGATCGAAGCGGACGACTGGATGCCGGACGATTACCGGAACCAACTGATTAAGCTGATTTCGATGCACGGGATCAGTGAGATCATGGGCGCTTTGCCGGAAAAGGAATGGGTTCCAAAGGCACCGACATTGCGCCGCAAGCTGGCGATCATGGCCAAGGTGCAGGACGAGATGGGGCACGGACAGCTTTTGCTGCGCGTAGCAGAAGATTTGCTTGCACCGCTCGGCAAGACGCGCGAAGACTTGATGCAAGATTTGTTTGCGAAAAGACTGAAATTTCACAATGTATTTCACATGGAAGCGCCGACATGGGCAGATGCCGGGGTGATCGGCTGGCTGGTCGACGGAGCCGCGATCATTACGCAATCCATGTCGCTCGATACATCGTATGCGCCGTATGCGCGGGCTTTGCACCGCATCTGTGCCGAGGAAAAATTCCATGCGCAGCATGGCGAGAGCATCGTTCTGGAGCTGGCAGAAGGTACGGAGGAACAGCGTAAGATGCTGCAGGAAGCGATTACGCGCTGGTGGCCATCGCTGCTGATGTTTTTCGGACCGCCGGAGAACGGCACGATCACGAGCAACCAATCGACCAACATGCGCTACAAGATTCGCACGCAGACCAACGAAGAGCTGCGGCAGGCATTTTTGAAAAAGTATTTGCCGCGCATTTTCCACCTGGGCTTCACCGTTCCGGACGATACGATCTACTTCGACGAAGCAAAAGATCAGTGGGTGTACCAGCAGCCTGACTGGGAAGCGTTCAAAGAGATCGTCAAAGGCAACGGCCCTCGCTCTGCTCATCGTCTGAACCTTCGGGAAACATCGTATACAGAAACAAAATGGGTGCGCGACGCGATCATGGCGTACGGCCGCCACGTAGGGTAGGTGAATGGATATGAACAAAGAGACAGAAGCCAATAACAACTTTTTCATCTATGAGGTATTCAGCCAAAAAAGCGTAAACGCTTCGTTTGTCCACCAGTTCAGCCTCCTGGCTCCGAACAAGGAAGTGGCCCTGGCGATGGCGCGAGAGAACTTCCTGCGCCGAGAGAGTTGTTTTAATATCTGGGTGGTCAAGCGGGATGACATTTACAGCTTGTCGCCGGAGGAACGCCCGTTTCTGGAGCGGATCGACAACAAGAGCTACCGGGAGACGAAAGGCTACGGGGATTTGCAGGCGAGATGGCGCTATCATCGGGAGCAGTACGAAGCAAAACAAAAGCAAGCAGAAAGTGGCAGCTAAGCAGGGGGGATACAATCATGGGCGACTTTTCACGGGTAGAAACAGTAGAAGCGGCAAAGCAAAACCACGAATACACGCAAGCCTTGACTGACCTGTTGTTCCAACTGGCTGACGACGATTTCATTCTCGCCTACCGGGGCTCGGAATGGCTCGGGCTTGCCCCGCATATCGAAGAGGACGTCGCGTTTTCTTCCATGTCGCAGGATATGATGGGCCATGCCGTGATGTTTTACGAAATGCTGGAGCAGCTTGGCGTGGGCAAGGCAGACGACCTCGCGCAGCTTCGCGCCGCAGATGCGTTCCGCAATGCGATTCTGGTCGAGCGCAAAAACGGGGAAGGCGACTACAACAACGATCCTCACTACGACTGGGCGTATGCAATCGTTCGCAGCTACGTGTACGGCTTGCACAAGCAAGTGCGCCTGGAGGCTTTGCTCCAATCCTCCTACGTGCCGCTTACACTGGTCAGCCGCAAAATGCTGACGGAGCATCGCTACCATCTGATGCACTGGCAAGTATGGCTGAAACAGCTTGCGAACAGCACGCCTGAAGCGCGGCAAAGGCTGGAAGTGGCGATTGAAAAAGTTTGGAAGGATGCGGGAGAGCTTAGCCAGCTTGGCCCGAACGCCGACAGCATCGCCCGCTACGGCTTGATTGCTGCCGAGGACGAGCTGAAACAGAAGTGGCTCACACTTGCGCAGGAAAATTTCGAAAAAGTGGGACTTGTCTGGCCGGGAGAGCCTGGAGTACCAGCGGAGCGCGGCCGTCATGGCCAGCATACGGCTGAGCTTGTACAGGCTCTGGCTACCTTGTCGGAAGTGTATCGCATCGACCCGGCTGCGAGCTGGTAAAAGGGGTGATCTGCATGGCGCAGGAAGGAATGCACGTACACGATGGACTGGAAGCGACATGCTGGGAACTGCTGCAACAGGTGACTGATCCGGAGATTCCGGTCATAAGCATGGTAGAGATGGGGATGATCCACCAGGTGCGGGTAGAGGATGGTGTCGCGCATGTCGACGTGCTCCCTACCTTCGTCGGCTGTCCCGCGCTTGAGATCATGAAAAAGAACATCGCTGAAAAGCTGACAGAGGTGGAGGGCATCAGCAAAGTCGAGGTTCAGTTTGTCTACGACCCTGCCTGGACGTCTGATCGCATCGCGCCAGAGGCGAGAGGCAAGCTGAAAAGCTTTGGCATTGCCCCGCCGCCAATCGATTTCAAACCGGGAGATGTCTGGGAGGTAGCCTGTCCTTACTGCGATTCCCCGTATACACAGATTGACAACTTGTTTGGCCCCGCTGCATGCCGCAGCATTTTGTACTGCCGGCATTGCAAAAATCCGTTTGAGGCCTTAAAGCCAATCTATTGAAAAGAGATTGAGAGGAGCGATAGTCTTGGGAGAGTACAAACAAATGTATATCAATGGAGAATGGGTTTCCGCCGAGAGCGGGGAAACGATTCAGATCGTCAATCCGGCTACTGGCGAAGTCGTGGGCAGCGCCGCTTTTGGGGATGACCGCGATGCCAAAAAAGCGATTGAAGCTGCGCATGAAGCGTTCGGGAGCTGGTCCCGCCTGACTGCCCGCGAGCGCTCCAAATACTTGTACACCTTGTCCGAACTGGTTAAAAAGAGCCGCGACGAGCTGGCTGGCATCATTTCTGCCGAGATGGGCAAGCCGCTGGGCGAGGCAAAAGGCGAAGTGCTGGGAGCAGCGGACAATTTCGTCTGGTACGCGGAAGAAGCGAAGCGTGTCTACGGGGAGACGATTCCTTCGTCCGTGCCAAACAAGCGGATCATGGTGCTCCGTCAGCCGGTAGGCGTGGTCGGGGCGATTACGCCATGGAACTTCCCGGTGAACATGGTCGCCCGCAAAATCGCTCCTGCACTGGCAGCAGGCTGCACAGTCGTGCTGAAGCCGGCAGAGGCAACCCCGCTGTCTGCAATTCGGCTGTTTGAGCTGATCGAGCAAGCCGGCTTCCCGAAAGGCGTCGTCAACCTCGTCATCGGCAAGCCGGAATTGATCGGCCAGGAATTTATCGAAAATCCAAAGCTGAGCAAAATCGGCTTTACAGGCTCCACTCGCGTCGGCAAGCTGCTGATGGAGGGCGCAGCGAAGCAGGTGAAGCGCGTCAGCATGGAGCTGGGCGGACATGCGCCGTTCATCGTGTTCCCGGACGCGGACCTGGATGCGGCGGTAAAAGGGCTGTTTGAGAGCAAGTTCCGCAACTCCGGGCAAATGTGCATTTGTACCAACCGTCTGTACGTCCACGAGGATGTGGCAGATGCCTTTACCGAAAAGCTGGTCGAGCGCCTGAAACGGGCAAAAGTAGGGGACGGACGCCTCAAAGAGACGGAAATCGGTCCGCTGGTGAACGAGCGCGCGCTGAACAAAGTGCTGGAGCATATTGCAGACGCCAAGGAAAAAGGCGGACAGGTCGTCTACGGCGGCAGCCGCCTGACCGAGGGCGAATACGCGAACGGCTTCTATTGCGAACCGACAGTCATCACAGGCGTGACAGAAGCGATGAAGATTTCGCAGGAAGAAACGTTTGGACCTGTCGTTCCGCTCGTTCGCTTCACAGACGAAGCAGAAGTGGTGCGCCAAGCGAACAACACGCGCTACGGTCTGGCTGCCTACGTGTACACACGTGACAACCAGCGCTGCTTCCGGATGGCAGAGCAGCTGGAGTACGGGATTGTCGGCATCAATGACGGCGCACCGACCCAGACGCAAGCGCCGTTTGGCGGATTCAAGGAAAGCGGCATCGGCCGCGAAGGCGGCCGCTACGGCATGGATGAGTATCTGGAAACGAAATTTGTTTCTTTCGGAATATAGGCCAAACGAGCTTTTTCAAAGGGACCAGAGAGAATCTGGTCTCTTTTTTTGCCAGCGCATTTGTCAATACTTTGTTCATTTTTATTATCAAAGAGAAGAGAATCAACGGTATAATGGAAATTGTATAGAGGGCACCCTTAATAGAGCGATGTCCCGCAACGACTGACGTAGCGAAGCCCCAGGCTTTACTATTAGGAAGGGAGGATTTGAATGGGTCAGCATCAACACGAGCTGTCAGCCATGAACGGGACGGCATCCTTTTCAGATTTGTGGAGTCCCGATGTGATGCTATTCACTCTGCTTATCGCTACGGTATATTTCCTGGTGACAGGTCCCATGCATAAACGTTTTGAAAATGCCACGATGGCAACCACGAGGCAAAAGCTGCTGTTTGTTTTTGCCCTGCTGCTGTTTTACGCAGCACAAGGGAGCCCGATCAGCTATTACGGCCATCATTACTTGTTCAGCTTGCACATGCTGCAGCAATCGATCCTATATTTTGCCCTGCCTCCCATCGTACTTTTGGCGATGCCTGAGTGGCTTTTGGAAAAAATCTTTCAGCCAAGACCGCTCAAGGCAATGCTGCGATTCTTTACTCATCCGTTGGTGGCAGCGCTTGTGTTCAATACGCTGTTTTCGTTTTACCACATCCCGTTTATTTTTGACGCGGCGGCCCTTCATCATCAATGGATGACGGCCTACCATGTTGTTTTGATCCTGGCTGCCTTTGCCATGTGGTGGCCGATTGTCAGCCCGCTGTCCGACAGCAAGAGACAGCTTGCCGGATTGAAAAAGCTGGCGTACATCTTCATCAACGGCGTGCTGATTACGCCTGCCTGTGCGCTGATTATTTTTGCGTCCGATCCGTTGTATGCGACGTACATTTCGGCTCCGCAGCTGTTCCCGAGCCTCAGCACCTTCAGCGACCAGCGGCTTGGCGGAATCATCATGAAGCTGATGCAGGAGCTTGTGTACGGCTCTGTACTCGCCTATGTCTTCTACCACTGGTATAAGCAGGAGAAACAGGACGACCTGCCGATGGATGAGCAGCCGGCCAGTCTGCTGATGAAATCGCCGCCAACGGAAGAAGGCAGGGCATAGAAAATAGATAGATTATTTGAATGAGGTGTAGAAATGTCCATCTTGCTGCCTACGATAAGCACATCGTTTATCGTCATCAGCGGTATTCTTGTCGCTTGTGGCTGGTATGCGGTCGCGAAGAAACAAATTGACAAACATATGAAGATCATGAAGTGGGCTGCCATCTGTGCAACGATCTTCTTCATCACGTATGTATCCAGAACGGCTTTTGTCGGAAACACGCATTTTGGCGGGCCTGACAGCTTGAAGCCGATCTACCAGACGTTTTTGGTCTTTCACATCGTGCTGGCTACAGTTGGGGGAGTAATGGGGCTGGTGACGCTCAGACACGCCTACAAGAACAACATTGCCGCCCATCGAAAAATCGGGCCGTGGACGTCGATCGTCTGGTTTGTTACTGCCATTACAGGAGTTACGGTGTATACCTTGCTCTACATCATTTATCCAGGCGGCGAAACAGCCGGAGTTCTGGACGTAATTTTTGGCAAGTAGGGTGTGCGCTTTTCAAGTTGACTAGCTTCTTTTGCTTTCGATACAATGAAAGTTAGTTCTTTCAATTGAAATTCACACGTTCAGATAGATTCAGACAGGAGGTACAAAACGTGGACCAGCAAGTGACAATGCAGGAATCGCTTGATAGTGAGACGCCCCTGCAGGCACAACCGGGAGAACCGGCAACTTTTCGGGACTACGTAGAACTGACAAAGCCTGGAATTACCATGTCCAACCTGATGACCACCTTCGCTGCTTTATGGCTGGCATCTTACGGTTATCCAGACTGGAAACTGGCGATTTTTACCATGCTCGGTACTGCTTTGGTGATTATGTCGGGTGCGACGTTAAACAACTACTATGACCGCGATCTGGACAAAAAAATGAAGCGGACCAGAGGACGCGCGCTCGCAGCCGGGCGGATCTCTCCACGCGTTGCGATTGTTCTGGGAATTGGCTTGCTGCTCGCAGGTTTGGCCGTGCTGGCGGTATTCGCGAATCCGCTGGCTGCTGTCTGGGGACTGATTGGTCATATTTTCTACGTATTGATTTACACGCCGCTCAAGCGTGTGACCACCTTGAACACCGTCGTAGGCGGAATCTCCGGTGCGGCTCCGCCAGTCATCGGCTGGGTAGCCGTAACGAACAGCATGGACCCGGCGGCATGGCTGCTGTTCCTGATTTTGTTCCTGTGGCAGCCGCCGCACTTCCTCGCGCTGGCGATGCTGAAAACAGAAGAATACCGCGCTGGCAATCTGCCGATGCTGCCAGTCGTGAAAGGTTTTGCCGAAACGAAGCGGCAGATGGTGTTGTGGGGCTCTGTCCTGTTCCCGGCTTCGCTTTTGCTCTTTATCCATGGCAGTGTAGGCTACGTCTACCTGATTGTCATGGGCTTGATGGGCATCGTGTACATGGTGCTGCTGTTCCAGGGCTTCAAGGCCAAAGACGATCTCGCCTGGGCACGCAAGCTGTTCGGCTATTCGATTCTGTATTTGACCATCTTTTGTGCCGTCATCGTTATCAGCACAATGGTGAACCATTATTGACACGAAACACTCACCAAATGTTCACGGAACATCCCTTGCTTGGCAGGGGATGTTTCATTAATGTTAGAGAGGGCAACAGTTAAGAGGCTGCTTTACCGAGAGTCTCAAACATCACAGGAAACAGGGTGTATTCACTATGGAAAAATGGCTGAAACCTCTAGCCGTTCTTGCTACTCTCGTCATGTTTATCGTCATGTTCGCCGGGTCGCTTGTGACCAAAACAGATTCCGGTCTGGGCTGTGGAAACGACTGGCCGCTCTGTAATGGCAAATGGGTCCCGGAGTATACCTTGGCTTCAATTATTGAGTACATGCACCGCCTGATTACAGGCGTAGCCGGCATCGTCGTGGTTCTTTTCTCCGTGCTGTGCTGGCGCCACTATCGGGGTAACCGGGAAGTGCGCAATCTCGCCCTGTTCGGTCTGTTTTTTATCATTCTGGAGTCCATCCTTGGTGCTTCTGCGGTCATCTGGCCGCAATCGTCTTCCGTGCTGGCTCTGCACTTCGGCTTCTCCCTGCTGGCTTTTACCGGTGTGTTTCTGTTGACCGGGTTCGTGCTGCAGCGGGACAAGATGGCGAGCATGGTCCAGGATACGGCTTCGCGGGGCTTTCGCAATTGGATCTGGCTCGTGGCGGCGTATACTTACGGGGTGGTCTATCTCGGAGCGTACGTCCGGCATACCGGATCGAGCATGGGGTGCAGCGACTGGCCGTTGTGCCAGGGGCAGCTGATTCCGCAGCTCTCCGGTCAGACAGGCATTCATTTTGCCCACAGGCTGGGCGCGTTGGTTCTGGTATTTTTGCTGCTCGGCACGATGATTTACGCGATGCGCCACTTCAAGGAAAAGCGCCGCGATCTGTACAGCGCAAGCATTCTCGCTTTCGTGCTCGTCATCCTGCAGGTGTTCAGCGGCGGATTCGTGGTTTTATTCAAGCTTCACCTGTATGCTACGCTGCTGCACTCGATGATTATTACCATTCTTTTTGGCGTTATCAGCTACATGTGCTTGCAGGCGCACAAGTCGCCGCAGGCTGGCAAGTTGAGAAAATAGAAAACAGAGATAGAGACAGTGATTCGCGCTTGAAAAGGCCGCACTCCCGCTTTTGTGCAGGGGGTGCGGCTTTGTGCATGTTGCGCTTACAGTAATAGCTGACTGAGAGTTCACAGTTTTAATCGTTGGATGAAAAACTCTCATCTAACTACTAGCTGGGGTCTTTGACAATTACTTCTGACCCGTACTGATTCATTATAGCTAATTGGTTAGTCGCAGAAGTTGTTTACATATTTAGGTTTTTATAGTAATATATTACACAGAAAATAATTGAATGTCGAAGATTGAGGGTTGGTTCAATTGATAATTAAATTTTTGGGTACAAGTGATGCACAAGGTGTACCTCGGATCAACTGTAACTGTCAAGTTTGTACCGTCGATGATGGATATAATTGGAGAAGACGCCCGAGTGTTCTTATTTCATATGACAATAAAACAGCTTTACTTGATGTTTCACCCGACTTTAAACAACAATACATAATGCATCATAATCATGGACTAATCCCAGATACGGTGCTGTTCACTCATGCACATAATGACCATATTGCAGGATTGGGAGATTATGCAGATCTATGCTTCTGGAATAAGGTGAATTCTAGAATTGTGGGCTCCCCCGAAGTTATCAGCCAACTCGTTCAGCGTTATCCATATTTGGCTAATAGAGACTCAATAAAGTTTTTTGGATGTAAAGAGTTCACATTAGGAGAGTGGTACATTCAATTTGTAAAAGTAAACCATGGGCATAATGGATATTCTTACGGCTTGGTCTTTTCTAAAAAGGACTATAGATGGGCATATGTGTCGGATTCATTTAATATGACTGAAGAACAACTTAGTTATTTTCTGAACCTTGACACATTGATACTTGGTACATCTTATTGGGAGGAAAAGACCCAAAAGGATAAACGCTCAGTTTATAGTGTAACGGAAGCTTTTGAAATTAAAGAAATTTTAAAACCTACAAAAATGGTTTTGACACATCTATCGCATGACATTAATGCCGACATTATGAGTAAACAATTGCCGGAGAATGTTTTTTTTGCATTTGATGGTATGGAGCTTCAATTTTAATATCGAGAGTTAATGAGTAGGAGATAAAATGCATGAAAATACTTTTCATCCTTACAGGCTATCAACTATATCTACCTGAAGATTCATTGGATGAAGATATTGCTATTGCAGACCAGATTTTTTTATAACCATTTCTTAGAGCTGCTTGTTTTACTGCCGGGACGTGTATTGGAAGTCTTAATCCGAATGGAGACTGGCTCCCTGCACGTCTCTTTCCTTGTGCAGTTTTTCTACGGTGTACATAACCAATGGGAGAATACCACACTCTCATTGTCGAAAAGAACCTATTTCGCTGACCGCTAGTGTTGCATTAATTAATCTTCATCATATTTACCCCCGCATGTGCTTAGCAGCCCCTTTACCTCTCCTAAAATTGTCCCATCCGTATACAGTACCTCTTGTTTTAGCAGATTCTTTATTTTCTCCGCAATCAGCGTAAGCCACTTTAATTGTTGGGGTCAACCAGAGCGCAAAAGTTACCGACAAGTACCGTAAATTTCAACCACGCACCGCTCTGTCTTTTGTTACAATAAAAAGCAAACACATGATCGTGGAGAGGATGGGAGTCATGCGCATTTTACATACGGCCGACTGGCATTTCGGGCGGCAGCTCGAAGGCCGCGACCGCCGGGCGGAGCAGACGGCATTTGTGGACGAGCTCTGCCGGATCGCGGAGGAGCGGGAAGTGGATTTGGTGCTGGTGGCAGGAGATGTGTACGATTCTGTAAACCCGCCGGCGTGGGCGGAGGAACTTTTTTACGAGGCGCTGGAACGCTTGTCTGCGGAAGGGCGGCGGGGGGTTATCGTGATTGCGGGCAACCACGACCAGCCGGAGCGGGTCAGGGCAGCATCGCCGCTTGCGGCCAAGCACGGAATTGTGTTGCTCGGCTTGCCGAAGGAAGCGCCGTTGATCGCACAGACGCCGTCCCCGGACAGGGTACAGGTCGTCCAGGGAGGGCCCTCCTGGCTGGAAATGAAAGTGCCGGGCTGCGAGCACCATGCGGTGGTGCTCGCCTTGCCGTACCCTTCCGAATCGCGGCTGAAGGAGCTGCTCAGCGAGAGTTTTACGCAGGAGGAAATGCAGCTCGCCTTTTCGGAGCGGATCGCGCGGCTGTTGGCAGATTTGTCCGTTCATTTTCGCGAGGACACCGTGAACCTGATTACGAGCCATCTGTTTGTGATGGGGGGCATGGAGACGGATTCGGAACGGCCGATTCAGATTGGCGGCGCTTTGACGGTATCTCCGCAGGCTTTTCCGAAAAACGCCGACTACGTGGCGCTCGGCCACCTGCATCGTCTGCAAAAGCTCAGCGACAAGCCGCTCGTGCGCTACAGCGGCTCGCCGCTCTCGTACAGCTTTTCCGAAGCGGGGCAGAGCAAGGCGGTCGTGCTGGTCGAAGTGGAGCCGGGGCATGACGTGCGGGAGGAGATTATTTATTTGACGAGCGGCCGTCCGTTGGCGCGCTGGAAGGCGACAGAAGGAATCGCCCAGGTTGAGCGCTGGCTTGCGGAAGGGCGGGACGCAGGCTCCTGGATCGATCTGGAGCTGCATGTGACGGATGTGATCGACCCGGCAGAGTTTCAGCGTGTGCGCAAGCTGTCGGACGACTTTGTGAAAATCCAGCGCGTCGTCATTCGCGAAGAGCGCGACGAGGAAGAAGCGCAGCGGGTGGAATTGACCGAGTTGACATCGGATCAGTTGTTTCGCAGATTTTATGAGCGCAAAAAGGGAGCGGCGCCGGATGAGCGGCTCGTTGCCCTGTTTCAGCGGCTGCTGGCGGAAACCGGGGGAGAGGGGGAGGAAGCGTGAGACCGATTCGCTTGAAGCTGGCAGGGATGCACAGCTATCGGGAAATGCAAGAGGTTGACTTTGAAATGTTGTGCCAGGCAGGACTGTTTGGCATTTTCGGACCGACAGGCAGCGGGAAATCGACCATACTGGATGCGATCACACTGGCGCTGTACGGACAGGTCGTCCGGCTCGGCGGCGGGAACCATCCCAAGGAAGTGCTGAATCAGCTGGAGCAGCGCGTCTTCGTCTCCTTTACGTTCGAGCTGGGCACAGGCGATGAGCGCAAGCGGTATACGATTGAGCGGGAATTTGGTCTGGATAAAAAAGGAAACAAACGCCAGCCGGAGGTGCGACTGATCCAGTCCGGCGCGTTGACCGGAGAGCCGGATGTCGTGCTGGAATCGAAGGCGACGGCCGCTACTGCGGCGATTGAGAAACTGATTGGTCTGACCTTGCAGGATTTTACCCGCGCAGTTGTTTTGCCGCAGGGGCAGTTTTCCCGCTTTTTGACACTTCGCGGCAGCGAGCGCAACGAGATGTTGCAGCGGATGTTCCGGCTACATATTTATGGGGAAAAGCTGAGCGAACGGGTGCGGCACGCTCTCGACCAGACAAAGGAGCAGATGCACCGTTTGCAATTGGAGACGGCGGCACTGGGAGAGGCGGGACCGGAAGCGCTGGAGCTGGCGCGCCAGACTTTTCAGGAAGCGGCGCAAATGGAGCAGGCACTCACCCGGCAAAAGCAGGAGTTGGCTGAAAAGCTCAAGGAGCTGGAGCAGCTTGCCCAGTGGCAGCAGGAGCTGGCGCAAGTTCAGCAGCAGTTGCAAGAGCAGACAGCGAAGGAGGAAGAAATCGCCCGGCTCACCAGCAGCATCCGCGAGTGGGAAGCGAGCATTCGCCTGTGGCCGCTGGTGCAGCAATACGAGCGGCTCGATCAGGAATGGACAGTGACCGGACAGGCACTGGAGCAAAGCAGGAGTCAGCAGGAGGCAGCACGGCTTGCCCTGGAAGCAGCAGAAGCGGAGTACGCGCGGGCACAGGCAGAGCTGACGGCGCAGGAGCCGCAGTTGATCCAGCAAAAAGGACGACTCGTCCAGGCGGAGGAATGGGAAGCGGAGCTGAAAGCGATTCGCGAAGAGCAGTCTGTGCTTGCGCGCGAATGGCAGGAAGTATCGCTTGGGCTGGTGCAGACAGAGGCGCAGCTTGAGCGGGACGAAAGAGCCTTGCAAACGTGGGAGCAGGAGTGGAACAGGCTTGCGGAAGAGAGCAGGCAGGCGATGGTGACTCCGGAGTGGCGAGATCGCGTCGCGCGGGCGCGGGAAGCGAAGCAGCAGTGGGAGCGGGAAAAAAAGAAGCTGCACGAGCTGGAAGCGGAGCAGGCAGAGGCTGTAACTCGTCTGCAAGCGGCGACGGAGAGAGCCAGTGTGGACAAGCGCGAGTGGGAACAGTCCGCAAATCGGTTGGCCGAGCAGAAAGAACGGCTGGCAAAAGCGTTGGAGAAACCACTCATGAGCGACGAGGAATGGGAGCGGTCGCGCCATGTGCTGGCGGAAATGAAACAGGTGGGCCGCAAGTGGCGCGAAGGCTTGACGGCGATTGCTAGCTGGCAGGAAAAGCGGCAGCAGATCGAACAGGAGCAAAAGCAAGCGGCGAAGCGTTACCAGGAGCTAACCGAGGCGGTTCAGGCGTGCGAAGCCGAGGCTCTTGCACAGCTGGCCGACCGCGAAGGGCTGCGTCAGGAGTGGGAGCGCTGGCAGCAGGAAAACATGGCTCGCTACTTGCGCGAGCGGCTGGAAGAAGGCAAGGAATGCCCGGTGTGCGGCTCGCTGCATCATCCGCTGGACGGTCAAGCTCATCCGGCAGACGGAGAAGCAAAAGCGGCGGGCGACGACCTGCGCGCCCGGATCAAAGCGTGCGAAGAAGCCGTGAAGGCAGCCGAACAAAAGACAGCGCAGGCGAAAGAAGCGTGGGTGACGGCCAAAGGGACGCTGGCTGCTGCCGAAGAGAGAGCAGCCGCAGCGAAGGCCGAGTACAGAGAGCTGGAAGCGCGGCTCGCCGCCGTCAAGGCAGAGTGTCACGGATATGGACAGCCTTGGACGGTAGAGACGTTTGAAGAGCTGATCGCTGTCTACCAGCGCGAGGAAAAGGAGCTGGCGGAAAGGCACGCCGAGCGCGAGCAGGCCAGGGAAGAACGGGAGCTTTTGCAAAAACAGTTGGAAGTGCTGCGCGAGGAAGAAGTCGAGAAGAAGCGGATGATGGAAAAAAGCGCCCTGCTGCTCGAACATGCGCAGAAGGTGTTGGATGAGAGCATCGCCCGCGTTGCTGTTGCTGTAGCAGCGGCGAAGCAGGCAGGCGAAGAGCTGGATGCGGTACGCCAGGAGATGGCGATCGAGGAAATCGAACAGCGCTACGAGGAAATCGGTCGTCTGGACAGAAAGCTGGCAGAGCTGGAGCACGTGCGCGCCGAGCAGGAAGCTTTGCGCAGCCAGCTAGTGATCCAAGTAGAAGCTGCCAAATCCAGAAAAGCCGATTGGAAATCGCGAGAATCCGCGCTCGGTGAAAAGATGGCCGACCGAAAACGGATGTGGGAGCAAAAGCATGCCCAGTGGCTGGAGCGGACTGGCGGCATTCCTGCACAGGAAGGGCTGGCTAAGATCGAGCAGACGCTAAACTCACTGCGCCAGTCGCTGACAGAGGCAGAGGCGAAGCGCAAGGCAGCCGCAGAGGCAAGGCAGGCCCTCCAAAACGATTTGGTCAAGCATTCGGAGACGTTGGCCGTTTTGACCAGACAGCGCACAGAGGCGCATGAGGCTTTGTATCAGGGGCTGCAGGAGACGGGCTTTGCCACATTGGAGCAAGTGCGTGAAACGTACGCGGAGCGCGACCGATTGCCCCAGGCCAAGGAGCAAGTCGAGGCTTACACACGCGCCTTGGGACAGCTTCGCTACGAGGAAGACAGGCTGCTGCAAGCCATCGCGGGCCGCACGATCTCGCACGAGGAACTTTTGAGCGCCAAAGAAGCGTGGGAGACGTGGGAGCAGTCTTTTGCAGAGGCGCAGAAGCAGGTCGCCGTCGCCAAAGAGCACGTCGAGCGCATGGAGAAAAACCATAGCAGGTGGCAAGAGCTGCACCAGCAAATCGTCGAGCTGCAGGACGAACAAAGCCGTCTGGAAGAGCTGAAAAAGTTGTTTGAAGCAAAGGCGTTCGTCCAGTTCATCGCCGAGGAAAAGCTGGTTTCCATCGCTCGGGATGCTTCCTATCACTTGAAGCGGATGACTGCGAACCGCTACGGACTGGAAATCGGCGACGAAGGCGAATTTGTCCTGCGTGATGAAGGTGCGGGCGGAATGCGCCGTCCGGTCAGCACCTTGTCCGGCGGCGAAACGTTCTTGACCTCGCTTGCGCTTGCACTCGCCTTGTCGATGGAGATACAGATGCGCGGCGGCCGACTGGAGTTTTTCTTTTTGGACGAAGGCTTTGGAACGCTTGATCCGGAGCTTTTGGAGGTCGTCATGGACGCGCTGGAGCGGCTGCGAATGGACGATTTTACGATTGGCGTCATCAGTCACGTCCCGGAAATACGCGTGCGCATGCCGCGCCGTCTCGTCGTGACCCCGGCAGAGCCGATGGGCAAAGGCAGCACGCTGCAACTGGAGATGGAGTAGGGAAGGGGAAAAAACATGGCAGTCCAATTCATACTGGGACGGGCAGGCACGGGAAAAACAGAGGCGATTCACCAGCAGATCCAACAGCGGCTGCGCGATACACCGCTCGGCTCCCCGATGATTTTGCTCGTACCCGAGCAGGCCAGCTTTCAGGAGGAATACGCCCTCGCCAACCTGCCCGGGCTGGGCGGCGTAATCGGAACCCAGGTGCTCAGTTTCGGCCGCCTGGCTCATCGGCTGCTGCAGGAACTGGGCGATCTGACCACAATTGCTGTCGACGATCTCGGGAAGCACATGGTACTGCGCATGCTTCTGGAGCGGCACAAGGAGGAACTGCAAGTATTTGGCCGTTCCGCGACACAGCCGGGATTTGCCGCTCAGCTTGGGCGTCTGATTAGCGAGTGCAAGTCGTACGGCGTCTCTTTTGCCGATTCGGAAAACGTGGACTGGGGCGGAGCCAGCCTCAATCAAAAGATCAGCGACTTGCGCCTGATTATGAACGCCTATGAGGGGTACATGGCAGAAGGCTACTGCGATGCCGACGATATTTTGAACCGGGTCGCTGTCATGGTAAAGGACTCTTTTTACATCCGGCAGGCGGAAATTTTCATCGACGGCTTTACGGGCTTTACGAATCAGGAGCTGCGGCTGATCGAGCAGTTGATGCTGCACGCCAAACAGGTGACGATTGCGCTCACCCTGGACCCGGACGAACGCGACGCGTCTGTCGATGAGCTTGGGTTGTTCCACCCGACTTTGCGCACGTACCAGACTTTGTTGCAGATCGCGCGGGAATCGGGCGTATCCGTTGCCAAGCCGATGCTATTGACCGAGACGCGCCGTTTTGCCGACAGCCCGTGGCTGCGCCAGCTCGAACAGGGTTATTTTCAATGGGGGACGCCGCCTGCAGTCGGAGACCCTCGCCGCCACGATGAGGTTGCCTTGCTCTCTGCGGTAAACAGACGGGCTGAGGTAGAGGCCGTCGCGCTGAAAATTCTCGCCCTGGCCCGCGAGGAAGGCTACCGCTGGCGGGACATGGCGATCTTGCTGCGGGAAATTGGCACCTATGCCGATGAGATTTCCGCTGTTTTTACCGATTACGGTATTCCGCACTTCCTGGACCAGAAGCGGACCGTGATGAACCATCCGTTGGTGGAGCTGGTTCGCTCGGCGTTGGAGGTCATCGTCACCAGATGGCGGTATGACGCTGTATTTCGCTGTTTGAAGACAGACCTGCTCACGCCAGACCTCGCCCAGGAGCGCACGTCCCGCCAGGAGATCGACCGCCTGGAAAACTACGTGCTGGCTCACGGCGTTTTCGGCTACCAGTGGGCGGAGGAAGCGGCCTGGCGTTTTCGCGGGCCGTCCGGGGCCGCCGAGGATGCGGAAGCAGACGAGCTGAGACGCAAATACGCGGCTCCCTTGCTCGCTTTTGAAAAAGAGATGAAGCAGGCGGCAGGCAAAAACGTGCGGGAAATGACCGTGGCACTGTACAATCTGCTGATTGCCCTGGACGTGCCGGGCAAGCTGGAACATTGGCAGCGCAAGGCAGAGCAGGAGGGCGACCTCGATGCAGCGCAGGTGCACGGCCAGGTGTGGACGGGGCTGGTCGAGCTGATGGACCAGGTCGTGGAGGTTATGGGCGACGAGAGCATGGAGCTCGCTACGTTTGCCCGCGTGCTCGACAGCGGTCTGGAAACGATTGAGCTTGGGCTTGTCCCTCCGGCGCTCGATCAGGTGCTGGTCGGGGCGATGGAGCGCTCGCGCCAGCCTGATGTCAAGGCTCTGTTTATCCTCGGGGTAAACGAGGGCATCATCCCTCTGCGCCCGAAGGAAGAAGGCATTTTGGACGAGGCGGAGCGCGAGCGGCTGGCGGAGATGGGGCAGGTGCTCGCGCCAAGCGCCAAGCAGAAGCTGATGGCCGAGCCGTACCTGTTGTACCAGGCGATGACGCGGCCGTCCGAGCGGCTATTTTTGAGCTGTGCCCTGGCCGATGAGGAAGGCAAGGCACTGCTTCCTTCCCCGGTGTTTTCGCGCATCAGGGAGGTGCTTCCGGACATTTCTCACCAGATGTTTTACAACGAGCCGACGGGCGAGGCGGACACGGATGCCTTTTTGCTCGGGCAGCCAAGAAGGGTGTTTCGCCACTTGCTGACCTTGTTGCGCGCGATGAAAAAGACAGGCGAGCTGCCGGTGTTCTGGTGGGAGGTCTACGACTGGTACGTCCGTTTTTCCCCGGAAGCATTGCGGGAAAAATGGCTGCTGTCCGGCTTGCGCTACCGGAATCTCCCGGACGGGCTGGACAGGCAGACGAGCGCGACTTTGTACGGCAAGCAGTTGAAAATGAGCGTGTCGCGTCTGGAGCGTTTCCAGTCGTGCCCGTTCTCGCATTTTTCCTCGCATGGTTTGAGGCTGTCCGAGCGAGCGATGTACAAGCTGGAACGATTCGATGTGGGTGAGCTGTTCCACGCCTCGCTCAAACGCGCAGTCGAAAAAATGAACGAGGAACATTTGGAATGGAGCAAGCTGACGGAAGACCACAGCATGCAGCTGGCGAGCGAGGTAGTGTCCGAGCTGGTGCCGCAGACGAGAAGCAGTATCCTCACGCGAACAGCGCGCTATCGCTATTTGGCGGGCAAGCTGATGCGGGCGGTTGGCCGTGCGATCTACGTGCTGGGCGAGCATGCCAAGCGCAGCCGCTTTGCTCCGGTTGGGCTGGAGGTTTCCTTTGGTCCGAACGCCGACTTGCCGGGCCTCGTGCTCACTCTCGACAACGGCGTGGAGCTGCAATTGATCGGACGCATCGACCGGGTTGACCAGTCGCTGGACAGCGAGGTGCCGTATTTGCGCGTGATCGACTACAAATCAAGTCCGAAGCAACTGTCGCTGTCAGACGTGTGGAACGGCCTGAATTTGCAACTGCTCGTCTATCTGGACGTCGTCGTGGCAAACGCAGAGGAATGGCTGGGCAAAAAAGCCGAGATGGGCGGCGTCTTTTACTACCAGGTGGCCGACCCGTTTGTGACGGCGAAGCGGCTGCTCACGTCCGAAGAAGCGGCCAAGGAGCGGGCCAAGCGATTGCGGATGAAAGGCTTGATGCTCGCCGATCCCGAACTGGCGAAAATGATGGACGCGTATGTGGAGCAGGGGCCGTCCGAATTGGTTCCGTTTGAGCTGAAAAGGGACGGGACGCTCTCTTCGCGCTCTTCTGTCGCTACAGCCGAGCAGTTCCAGGCGCTGACCGCGTATGTGCGCGACACGGTGAAGCAAATCAGCACGCGCATGACCAATGGAGAAATCGGGATCAAGCCGTATTCCAACGGGACGATGACGGCTTGCGACTATTGCTCGTACAAGCCTGTGTGCCAGTTTGACGGGGAGACAGGCGGCAACGAGCACAGACAGCTTTCCAAATGGAACAGCAAACAAATCTGGAGCATGCTGGCCGAGCAGCAGCTGGCAAGAGAGGGAGGTGCTACCGATGGCGGAGCAACAAGTGCAGGCCAAGCCTGAGCAATGGACGGACGAACAATGGCAAGCGATTATTCAGCGCGGGAGCAACTTGCTGGTAGCGGCTGCGGCAGGCTCGGGGAAAACGTCGGTGCTCGTCGAGCGGATCATCCGGCGCATTATGGATGAGAGCGAGCCTGTCGGCGTCGATCAGCTTCTGGTCGTAACCTTTACGAATGCAGCGGCAGCAGAGATGCGGCACAGAATTGGCGATGCGCTGAGCAAAGCGCTGAAAGAAAATCCGTATTCTGCCCATTTGCGGCGGCAACTCGCCCTGCTCCAGCGAGCGACCATTACGACGCTGCACTCGTTTTGTCTTGGCCTTTTGCGCCAGTATTACTACCTGATCGACCTCGACCCGGAGTTTCGCATTGCCGACCAGATGGAGGGCGAACTGCTGCGGCAGGACGTGCTGGAGGAGCAGTTGGAGGGCTGGTACGAAAGCGACCCGGACTTCCAGGCGTTGGCAGACATCATGCTGGACGGACAGGACGATCAGGCGCTGGCGACTTTGCTGTTGCGGCTGTACGAGTTTTCCCGCAGCCATCCGTCGCCTGAGCGCTGGCTGGCGGAAGCAGCCGAGATGTTTGACATTCGCGCAGGAGCCGGATTGGACGGACTCGTCTGGGCCAAAAGTGTGCTGCGGTCTGTGGAGCTGTCGCTTGTCGGCATGGCTGGCAAGCTGCAGAGGGCGGCCGAGCTGGCCGCTTCCCCGGAAGGCCCGGCGGCTTATTTGCCGCTGTTGGAAGCGGAAGCCGCGGCTCTTCGGCAGGCGGCTCTCGCCTGCAAGGAAGGCTGGGAGGCAGCGAGCCAGGCTATTCGCAGCGTTGCTTTTGCCAAGCTGCCGCCAGTCAAAGGAACCGATCCCGAGATCAAAGAGCAGGTTCAGGCGCTCAGAAACGGCGTGAAAAAAGAGCTGGCGGAGCAGATCGAGCAGTATTTTTCCATGACGCCCGAGCAATATGCCGCTGATTTGCAGCGACTGGCCCCGCATATGAAGACGCTGGCCCGACTCGTTACCGAGTTTTCCGAGGCGTTCCAGTTGGAAAAGCGGGCGCGCGGAATCGTCGACTTTGGCGACCTGGAGCATCTGGCCTTGCGCATTTTGACGGCAACGGACGAGGCGGGCGAGGCGATTCCTTCGCCTATATCGGAGCAGTTGCGCGAACAGTTCGCGGAGGTGCTGGTCGACGAGTACCAGGATATTAACCTGGTGCAGGAGACGATTTTGCGCATGGTTTCCCGCGACGGGACGAACGGAGTCTCCCCCAACCGTTTTATGGTGGGCGACGTGAAGCAGAGTATTTACCGTTTCCGTCTGGCGGAGCCGAAGCTGTTTCTGGAAAAATATTTGACCTATCAAAAAAGTTCGGTAGGCGGGCAGGATGCGGACACTGACGCTCCGGGGCGGCGGATCGACCTTGCCGCCAACTTCCGCAGCAGACGCGAGGTCGTGGATGCGGTCAACTTTTTGTTTCGGCAAATCATGTCGCCGGGCGTGGGCGAGATCGACTACGATCCGTCGGCCGAGCTGATTAACCGCGCCTCTTATCCCGCGGCAGAGCCGGGGAGGCTGCAGGCAGAGGTGCACCTGATTAACCGCAACGTGGAGCAAGAAGCGGGGCAGGCAGTGTCTGCAGAGGCAACGGAAGAGGCCGAGCTGGCAGGAATCCCCGAGGCGACAGGCGACTCGAGCGAGGAAGCGAGCGTCGCGCAACTGGAAGCGCGCCTGATTGCCAGCCGGATTCGCCGCTGGATGGAGCCGGGCGAAGGCGAGTCGTCGCTGCTCGTGTTCGATAAAAAGGCAGGGGGAATGCGCCCGCTCGCTTACCGGGATATCGTCATTTTGCTGCGGGCCACGTCCGGCTGGGGGCAGACGATGCAGGAAGAGCTGCATGCGGCGGGAATCCCCGTGTACGCCGAGCAGACGGCAGGCTATTTTGCGGCGACAGAAGTTGAGACGATGCTCTCGCTGTTGCGGGTGATCGACAATCCGTTGCAGGACATTCCGCTTGCTGCGGTGCTGCGCTCGCCTATTGTCGGCCTGCGCGAGGAGCAGCTTGCCCACATTCGCATCCAGTATCCGACGGGCCCTTTTCATCTCGCTGTCATCCAGTACGTGAAGGAGCGCACGCCGCAGGAGTCGTGGGAAAAACGGCTGAGCCAGTTTTTTGCGAAGCTGGAAGGCTGGCGGACGCATGCCCGCAGGGGAGCGCTGTCTGAGCTGCTTTCCGTGCTGTACCGCGAGACGGGCTACCTTGACTATGTCGCAGCCCTGGAAAACGGACAGCAGCGACAGGCCAATCTGCGTGCCTTGTACGACCGGGCCAGACAGTATGAGGCAGGCTCCTATCGCGGGCTGTTCCGCTTCCTGCGCTTCGTCGACAGGCTGCAGGAGGCGGGCAATGACATGGGCGAAGCGCGCACGATTGGCGAAAACGAGGATGTCGTGCGGATCATGACGATCCACAAGAGTAAGGGTCTGGAGTTTCCGGTCGTTTTCGTCGCGGGCATGGGCAAGCAGTTCAACACGATGGATTTGAAAAGCTCATTTTTGCTGCACAAGGACCTGGGCTTCGGCCCGATGGCCGTGGAGCCGTCCATTCAATTGCGCTACCCGAGCATCGCGGCGCTGGGCATTCGGCAGCAGCTTCGCCGGGATATGCTGGCAGAGGAAATGCGCGTACTGTACGTCGCCTTGACCCGTGCGCGCGAGAAGCTGATTCTCGTCGGTTCAGCCAAAGACTTGGCGAAAAGCGTCATGGACTGGGGCAGACAAGGTGATGGCGAGCGGCTCAGCGACGAGGATCTGATCCAGGCCAAAGGCTATTTTGACTGGGTAGGCCGCGCCTTGCTGCGACATCCGGCAGCAGGCGAACTGCGCGCGTATCCTGCGAAGCAAGGCGCAGGCGAAGAAGTGCGAGTCAGAACCGTTCCCGATGACTCCGTCTGGTCGTTTCATTTTCATCAGGCGGACGAGCTGAAGGCGCAGCAGGAGGCCATGAGCGATGACATGGCACTGTGGGAGCGCGCGACCAGGCGGGAGGAGATTGCAGAACGGCCAGGCGACGAAGCGCTGCGCAAGCTGGTAGAAGCGAGACTGGGCTGGACCGACCCGCACCCGGTTGCCTCGCGCGTGGCGGCCAAATGGAGCGTCAGCGAGCTGAAGCGGCATGCCAAGGTCAGCAAAAGCGGGCAGGCGCTCACACTGCCTTCGATTACGGAAAAGCCGAAGTTTTTGGCGGAACAAAAATCGCACCGCCTGACAGCAGCCGAGAAAGGCACGATCACGCACCTGGTCTTCCAGCATCTCGATTTGCAGCGTCCGCTGGATGAGGCCGACATACGCGAGCAGGTGGCAGAGCTTGCGGCGCGCCGCTTTTTGACAGAGGAGCAGGTGCAGGCGGTGGATGCCGGACAAATTGCCACGTTTTTTGCCGACCCTCTGGGGCAGCGGATGAAAAGGGCCAAGGCGGTTCACCGCGAGCTGCCGTTTACGCTGGTGCTGCCCGCGCATGAAGTGGAGCCGGAGCTGGGCGAAGCAACTTCGGAGCGGATTATCGTCCAGGGTGTGATTGACTGTTTGCTGGAGGAAGACGACAATCGGCTGGTCTTGATTGATTTCAAGACTGACTGGATGGCCAAGGAAGCCTCAGCCGAAGCAATCGAAGAGATGGAGCGCAGGTACAGCGGCCAGATCAGCTTGTACGTTCGGGCGATCAGGCAGATCATCAAGCCGTCTCAGGAAGTGGAGAGCTATCTGTATTTGCTTTCCGGCGGCTTCTCCATCCGGTTTACGTAAAGGCAGACAAGACTGCCGAGCATAAGAGCGCCGTTTTTGAAGCGAATCGAAAACGGCGCTCTTTGTCATGTGCGAAAACACGCTAACGCTCCCTCTGCAAAGTCGGGGGAACGGATGAAGTTGTGGGAGAGCGGGTGAAGTTCGGGAGAGCGGGGGAAGTTCAGGACAACAGATAACAAAAGCGGCAAGCAGGCTGGATAATGGCGAACGTACGTGTTAATGTATAGAAAATATTTACATTTCAGTCTATGGGAGGATTCAGGGTGAAAAAGCTGTTTGCGTACAACTGGATGGTGCGGGATGAATGGTTTGCTTGGTGTGCAAAGCTGCCGGAAGAAGAACTGCTGAAAACGAGAGTGGGAGGCGCCGGGACGATTTTGTACACGCTGTTTCATATTGCAGATGTGGAGTACAGTTGGCTGCGGGGCGTACAGGGGAAGCCGGATGTGCAAGTGCCTTACGAGGAACACCAGTCGCTTGCGCAAGTAAAGGCGCTGGCGGCTCAATGGCGGGAAGAGCTGCGCGATTTTATCGAGGCTTGGACAGACGACTGGGAGCGGGAGCCTGTGCGCGTGGCATGGAGCGACAAGGAGTACGCCAAAGGGGAGATCATGCGGCATGTGATCGCGCACGAGATTCACCATATGGGGCAACTGTCGATCTGGGCCAGGGAGCTTGGCTATACGCCAGTCTCCGCCAATTTTATTGGCAGGAGCTTGGTGTAAGGCAGCGAGTTTTGCGCGAACAGGGCGCATCACCCAGGGACTGCTTCGTTGTAATTTTGCGCCGGAATGCAGGCACTGCAAAAAGGAACCGCCACGCCAGCGTCAGTTTGTAACAAGGCAACGCGATTCGCGTCTTCGCGGGTGTGCACCAAAGCAACACATGCCCCTGCCAGTGCCAGTCCGCAACAAAGGCCACGCCGTCCACACCTTCGCGCGACTGCAACCATCCAACTTGATCCCCCATGCATAATTGTCCTCTTGCCTGCCCATACTCCAACTGTTTCGATTGAAGCTGCTGGAGTTGGAATGTCCGGGCGGGAGGTACGCACAATATGTCGTTAAAAGAACAGTTGTTGAGAAAAAAATCGGTTGCCAGCTTGATGGCACAGGTTGAGAGCAGGCAGCTCAAAAAAACGTTGGGCGCTTTTGATTTGACCATGCTTGGCATCGGCGCGATTGTCGGGACGGGCATCTTCGTTCTCACTGGAGTCGCTGCGGCCGAGCATGCGGGGCCTGCGCTGGTGCTGTCGTTTGTCCTGTCGGGGCTCGCTTGCGTATTTGCGGCGCTGTGCTATGCAGAGTTTGCTTCCACCGTCCCCGTGTCCGGAAGTGCGTACACATACAGCTACACCGCGTTTGGCGAACTGGTGGCGTGGATGATCGGCTGGGACCTGATCCTGGAGTACGGGGTGGCTTCCGCAGCGGTGGCGAGCGGCTGGTCGGGCTATGCGCAAGGCTTGCTTGCAGGCTTCGGCATTCATCTGCCTGTCGCTTTGACGAATGCGTTCGACGCTTCTAAAGGAACGATCATTGACTTGCCTGCTGTTGTCATCATTTTTGTTATTACGCTTCTGCTCATGAAAGGGACAAGGGAGTCGGCCCGCTTCAACACGCTGATGGTCATTATCAAGGTCGCGGTGATCCTTTTGTTTCTCATCGTCGGGATCGGCTATGTGAAGCCGGAAAACTGGAGTCCCTTCATGCCGTTTGGCTTTGCCGGGGTCGCGACGGGCGCTGCGACAGTCTTTTTTGCTTTTATCGGATTTGACGCGGTTTCCACGGCCGCAGAAGAAGTGCGCAATCCGCAGCGCGACATGCCGATTGGCATCATCACATCGCTGCTGGTGTGCACGCTGCTCTACATCGCCGTCTCCTTGACGCTGACCGGGATCGTTCCGTACGACATGCTCAATGTCAAAAATCCGGTTGCCTTTGCGCTCAACTACGTGAAACAAGATTGGGTAGCGGGATTCATTTCCCTCGGGGCCATCGTGGGCATCACCACTGTATTGCTCGTGATGATGTACGGACAGACGCGGCTGTTTTTCGCGATGAGCCGCGATGGTCTGTTGCCCGCCGTTTTTTCGCAGGTGCATCCGACCACGCAGGTGCCGCGAAAAAGTACGCTCATCGTCGGCATTTTGGTTGCGATCTTCAGCGGATTGCTGCCGTTGAACAAGCTGGCTGAGCTGACGAATATCGGGACGCTGTTTGCGTTTATTCTCGTCTCCATTGGCGTCGTCGTACTGCGCCGGACGAATCCGGAATTGCGCCGTGCGTTTCGCACGCCGTTCGTTCCACTCGTCCCGATTCTCGCCGTGCTTTTCTGCGGATACCTGGTCTACAGCTTGCCTGCTGTCACGAAGATCGGGTTTCTCGGCTGGCTGGCTGCAGGCGCTGTCGTCTACTTCCTGTACGGACGCAGGCACAGCCATTTGCGGGATGGCGAATACGGCAAATAGCAAAAAAACGAGGCATGTTCTCCTGGGGACATGTCTTTGTTTGCATCTGACAAAACCATCCAATTCGTGGTAGAGTAAAAGGAACCAAACTGACGAGGAGAACAGGCCATGAAGCGAAAACGAGCAGACCGACCTGGGTGGAGACGTGTCAAGCGAATGGGCTATCAGGAAAAGTGGGTAGAGGCTTTGTCTTTTTCCGGGTACGCTGTCCGTTTGACCCTGGACGAAGTAACCGAGCCCGCCTACATGCCTGTTGGTGAAAAACTGTTGTGCGTAGGCGACAGAGGGTATGTGTACCTGCAATACTTTCCGGATCAGAAGCCTTATGCCGTCACGAAAATGATGGACGAGCTTGGCAACACCGTGCAGTGGTACATTGATATTTGCAAGGCGCATGGCAAGGATGAGAACGGACATATCTGGTATGACGATCTCTACCTCGACATTGTGGTGCTGCCGCAGGGCGAGGTGTATTTGCTCGATCAGGACGAACTGGACGAAGCGCTGCAAACAGGTGTCATCGACAGCGACGAGCACAGCTTCGCGACGGAGGTGGCCGATCAGCTCTTGCGGGATATTTTGGCAGGCAAGCGGGATGCCTTTGACTTTCCGAATTTCTTTGCATAAAGTGGGTGCTTTGCATAAAATGAGGAAGAGTTTGGAATGAATCCACATGCAGGAGGGGAAGCGGGATGCAAAAAAAGAGGATGCCAGCCGATTTCCCCTGTTTTTTCAAGAACGAAGGCAACTGCTGCCCTCGTTCTTTTTTTGGTAGAGGGAACCAAAGATTTCGAAAACGTAAAAGACAACGATCGAGGAGGAGGCGCCATGAAGTATAAGCGGGTGTTGGTCAAATTGAGCGGCGGGGCTGTCGCGCAGGAGAACGGGTTTGGATTTGACCCGGGACAACTGGAGCATATCGCGGGGGAGATTCTTTCCTTGCTCGACATGGGCGTCGAGGTAGCGATTGTCATTGGCGGGGGAAACATTTTTCGCGGCAACATGGCGGACCAGTGGGGGATCGAGCGGGTTGAGGCAGACAACATCGGGACGCTGGCGACTGTCATCAACAGCCTGATGCTGCGAGGCGTGCTGAAGGCGCGCGTCAACCGGGAAGTCAGAGTGATGACAGCCGTGCCGATCAATGCCGTCGCGGAGCCGTACATTCGCCTGCGCGCCGTGCACCATCTGGAAAAGGGCTACGTCGTCATTTTCGCGGGCGGAAACGGGCAGCCGTATGTGACGACAGACTATCCGGCTGTGCAACGGGCGCTGGAGGTGGAGGCCGACGCGCTTTTGGTCGCGAAACACGGGGTAGATGGCGTCTACACGGCCGACCCGCGCAAGGACGCATCGGCGCGGCAATACGTGGAGGTGTCCTTTGACGAGGTGGTCAGAAAAGACTTGCGCGTCATGGACCAGTCCGCGATGATTTTGGCGCGCGACCACGGCTTGCCGCTGCACGTGTTCAACTTCGACCAGCCCGGAGCGATGGCGCAAATTTGCCGGGGGGAGCAGGCAGGGACTTTTATCAGCCGGGAGCTGGAACCTGTCTTCAAATAAAAGCGGATGAGTTTGGCCCAACCGCTTACTGGGGCGCGGCGCAGAGCCGCTCTTCTTTTTGCCCGAAAGCGACAGCGGGTCACAGCCGCCACCATTGCCAAATGCTGCAAAAGATTTGGCGTAACCCGCGTTCTCATCTACAATGGATGAGAACACATAGCAGGAATGTGAAGCAGATGTAAGGTGGTGTCACTGATGAGCAAAACGCTTGTGCTGGCGGAAAAGCCATCCGTCGGCCGCGATATTGCAAAAGTATTGCAGTGTCAGAAAAAAGGGAACGGCTTTTTCGAAGGAGATAAATACATTGTGACGTGGGCCTTGGGGCATCTTGTGACCTTGGCCGATCCCGAGGTGTACGGGCAGCAGTACAGTTCGTGGCGAATCGAGGATTTGCCGATTATGCCGTCCTCGTTGAAGCTTGTCGTCATCCGCGAGAGCAACAAACAGTTTCAGATTGTGAAACAGCAAATGCGGCGCAGCGATGTCAGCCAGATTGTGATCGCGACAGATGCCGGGCGCGAAGGCGAGCTGGTTGCCCGCTGGATCATCGAGATGGCGCATGTGCAAAAGCCGATCAAGCGGCTGTGGATTTCGTCAGTCACCGACAAGGCGATTCGCGACGGCTTCCGCAACCTGAAGGACGGCAAGCAGTACGAAAACTTGTACGCTTCTGCGGCCGCCCGCGCCGAGGCCGACTGGCTCGTCGGAATCAATGCCACCCGCGCCTTGACGTGCAAGCACAACGCCCAGCTTTCGTGCGGGCGCGTCCAGACTCCGACGCTCGCCATCGTCGCGGCGAGAGAAGAAGAGATTCGCCGTTTTACGCCCAAGCCATTTTTCGGCCTGCGCGCCGTGGCGGAGAAGTCGGTATCGCTGCAATGGCAGGACCAGAAGACGAAGGACGTCAAAACGTTTTCCAAAGAGCGGGCGGATCAGCTTTTCGCTGCCTTGAAGCAGGAAAAAAGTGCCGAGGTTGTAGAAGTGACCCGCACGCACAAAAAGACGTACGCCCCGCAGCTTTACGATCTCACCGAGCTGCAGCGGGACGCGAACCGGATGTTTGGCTATTCGCCGAAAGAGACGCTGTCGATCATGCAAAGCCTTTACGAGCACCACAAGGCGGTGACGTATCCGCGGACCGATTCCCGCTACCTCTCGTCCGACATCGTCGAGACGCTGCCAGACAGGATCAAGGCTGTGCAGATGAAGCCGTATGCGCCGCTTGCGGCGAGAATTTTGCGCTCGCCGATCAAGGCGGCGAAGTCGTTTGTAGACGACAGCAAGGTTTCTGACCACCACGCGATCATTCCGACCGAGCAAGCGGTGTTTCTCGGCGATTTGAGCGACAAGGAGCGGAAAATTTTCGACCTGATCGTGAAACGCTTCCTGGCTGTTCTCTTGCCTCCGTTTGAATACGAGCAGACGACGATCCAGGCGAAAATCGGCGGCGAGCTGTTCCTGGCCAGAGGCAAGACTGTGCTCGCCCAAGGCTGGCGCGAAGCCTACGACCACGATGTCGAAGACGAGGAAGGACAGGACGGACTGACGGAGCAGTGGCTGCCGAAGATCGAAAAAGGCGATCGGCTCGCCATCCAGAGCATCACGCAGACAAAGGGAGAGACGAAGCCGCCGGAGCCGTTCACAGAGGCCAGCCTGTTGTCCGCGATGGAAAATCCGGCGAAATACATGGCAAACGAGAGCAAGGAGCTCATCAAAACGATTGGCGAGACAGGCGGACTCGGTACCGTGGCGACGCGTGCCGACATCATCGAAAAGCTGTTTAACAGCTTCCTTTTGGAGAAGCGCGGCAAACATATTTTCGTCACGGCAAAAGGCAAGCAGCTTCTGGAGCTTGTTCCCGACGAGATGCAATCACCGACGTTGACCGCCCAATGGGAGCAAAAGCTCGCCGCCATCGCCAAAGGAAGCCTGAGCAAGCGCGCCTTCATCGAAGAGATGAGAACGTACGCGCGAGAGGTCGTCCAGGAGATCAAAAACAGCGACAAAACATTCCGCCACGACAACCTGACGCGAAGCAAATGCCCGGAGTGCGGCAAGCTTCTTTTGGAGGTAAACGGAAAACGCGGCAAGATGCTCGTCTGCCAAGACCGGGAGTGCGGTTATCGCAAAAGCATTGCCAAGCAGACGAACGCCCGCTGCCCGAAATGCCACAAGCGGCTGGAATTGCGCGGCGAGGGTGAAGGACAAATGTTCGTTTGCGCTTGCGGGCACAGGGAAAAGCTCTCGACGTTCAAGGAGCGCCGGGAAAAGGAAAAGAACAGCAAGGTGTCCAAGAAGGAAATCGCCAAGTATTTGAAATCCCAGGAGAAGGGAAGCGAGGAAGGCATCAATACCGCATTGAAAGACGCGCTCTCCAAGCTCAAGTTCGAGTAGGGAGGTTGGTCTTGGCCCGTCTCTTGCGCTTGCGGACAGCAACAAGACGATTGTTTGGGTAAAAAGCTTCCCTGCCTGGGGAAGCTTTTTGCAACTGAATGACCCTATCATTTCCTGCGTCGATACCGCTACAACAAGGAGTACAGGTTGCATGTTGAACTGGGATAAAATGGAACAAAAATACGAAATGGATCGCCACTTCCATGTTACATACTGTGAGGACGGGTACGATATTGAAGGAAGCGCCTGGAAAAAGAAAAACGGTCAGGGATGGGCTGTATTATTTGCGGATCACTTTCATGATCTGGGGCCATCAGATACAGCCGAAGATATTGTGATCTTTCATTATGAAAAAGATGAACTGGACGTAGAAGAGATGAACAAGCTGTTTGCCAAATGGGTCAATGAGGTCCTGCTACCTCGTGCCAAGGATAAGTCGCTATATCAATATCAGGAAGTGTAGAATAGAAGGGAGGATGCACGCACACAACCAACAGCTCGCGAAAGAAAAGAGGATCGACATGGGGCTATTTGGCAGTCGCAAAGAAGAAACAGACGCAAAAGCAACAGCAAGCGTCCTGTTGACTATCCATGACAACGAACGAACCATCCGGCAGGAAACCGCCGCGATGGCGGCATTTCTGGACACGCTCATCCAGCAGGCGAGCCGGGAACAAAGAGAGGTCGTCTTTTTGTGCATCGGGTCGGATCGCTCGATTGGCGATGCGCTCGGGCCATTGGTTGGAACGATGCTGCTGGAGGCGGGTGTCACCCACCGCGTTTACGGAACGCTGGAAGAGCCGATTCACGCCTTTAACCTGGAGCCGACCTTGAAGGCGATCAAGCGGCAGTTTCGACAGCCGCTCATCATTGGCATTGACGCCGGGCTGGGGGAAAAGGAGCAGGTGGGCGCGGTCATTTTGAAGGAAGGCCCGCTGCTTCCGGGACGGGCGCTGCAAAAAATGCTGCCGCCTGTGGGGGACTACCATTTGACGGGGGTAGTCAACTATCTCGACCCATTGCCAGCTACGCAGTTTTTAAATGATACCCGCCTGTATACGGTGAGGAAGCTGGCGAAAACGATAGTCGACATGATCGCAGGCGCTGGCTGAGCACGGTCATGGCACTGCGTCGCAGCCGTTGCTGGCACATGCTTTAGCGGGTAAGGCAACAGACAAAAGGACGGAAAGCGAAATTCCGTCCTTTTTCACTGTTAAAAAATCGCGCCTGTCAAAACCCCTACCAAAATGATGAACAAGGAACAGAGAATCGCCCATTTGATTGCGTAGCGCTGAAACTCGCCCAGGTCTGTTTTGACCATCCCGACCAGAAGCAGCGTAGAGGCGACCAGCGGGCTCAAGAAATGGACAGGCTGCCCGAGAACAGAGGCGCGTGCGACCTGGACCGGATCAATGCCGTAAGCGGCAGCGGCTTCGGCCAGGATCGGCAGAACACCGAAGTAATAGGCATCGTTGGACAAGACAAAGGTGAACGGCATGCTCGTGAGCGCAACTACGAGCGGGAAAAAGGAGCCGAGAGATTCGGGGATAATGGCGACGAGCGAATTGGCAATCGCATTGACCATTTTTGTCCCTTCAAAAATCCCTGTGAAAATTCCGGCCGCAAACACGAGTGTGACGACGGTGAGCGCGTTTCCGGCATGGGCGAGCATCCGCTCCTTTTGCTGCTCCAGATTGGGATAGTTCACCATCGAGGCGAGGACAAACCCGATCAGAAACAGCACCGGAACCGGGAGAGTGCCGAGAACGAGGAGGACCATGACCGCCATGACGAGCAAAAAGTTAAACCAGATCAGGCGCGGACGTTTGATGTCCTCCTGGACAGCGGAGGCCGCAGCAGCTTCGGAGAGCGGGGCATCCTCCTGCCCGGTTTGCAGCGTATCAATTACCCCGATGCGCTCCCGTTCCTTTTTGCCGAGCAAATAGGCAATCACGAGCACACAGACGATACCGCCCAGCATGGTCGGCAACAGCGGGATAAAAAAGTGGCTCGCATCCAGCCGCAACGAAGTAATCGCTCTCGTCGCCGGCCCGCCCCAAGGCGTCATGCCGCTCATGATGCTGAGTGAAAGCAAGGAGATCGTCGCCAGCACAAGCGGCTTCATCCCCAGGCGCTTGTAGAGCGGCAGCATGGCTGAAATCGTAATCATATGCGTCGTGGTACCGTCTCCATCGAGTGCGACGGTCAGGGCCAGTACGGCTGTCCCGATGGCGATTTTGACGGGATCACCTTTCACAATATTCAGTATCTTGCGGATAAGCGGATCGAACAGCCCGGCATCGATCAAAACCCCGAAAAACAAAATCGCAAACAGGAGCAGGGCGGCGGATGGTGCAACCGTTTTCAATCCGTTGAGCATCATTTCTCCAAGCTCAGAACCAAAGCCACCCAGCAGGGCAAAGACAATCGGTACAACCGTGAGCGCGGCAACCGGGGTTAACCGCTTTGTCATGATAAGGTACGTAAAGATGATGACCATAGCCAATCCGAGAAAAGTTAACACAAGAGTCCCTCCTTCAAAGAAGCAATCGCTTTCATATTGGGGTATGGTGAATGGTTACTCGTAGCTTAGAGCAAATGGCGAGATAAAGGAAATACATATTTTTTTGCTGATTTCGAAAAAAAAACTTATAAACGAACAACGCAAGAGCGAATCTTGCGTTGTATCAAGGTTAGAGGCTCGCTGTCTTGTTCAGGAAGTCGATAAAATGTTTCACGGTAGACAGCCGCAACACATCCTGATTGTACATGAGCCAGGTATTGCGCAGTACAGGCTCGCCGTTTTTGTAGGAAAGCCCGTAAGTATGCAAATTGTCCGATGGCTGCAGGCAAATTTCCGGCAGGATGGAGACGCCGAGACCTTGCTTCACCATTTCCTTGCATGTTTCCTGCCGATCGTTTTCCATCGTGACCAGCGGCGGGTCAGAGAAGCGGTCGCGCCACCAGCCGTTTATCAAGTTTTTCAGCGAGCTGTCGGTTTTGTAGTTGATAAACGGCAGCGAAGGCAGGTCGTCCAAGTCGACCTCGTCCTTGGAAATCAGGCAGAGCCGTTCTTTGTGCAAAAGCGTTTTCAGGCCGTACCATTCGTAATTGCCGCGCAAAATGCCAAGCTGGACGCTCGCAGAGTTCAACAGATGCATAATATCGGTGCTCCATCCTGTATGGACGCTGAACTGCACGTGGGGAAACTGTGCGGAAAACTTTTTCAAAATCTTCGGGAGCTTGTACTGGGCGAAGTTGCTGGAGACGCCGAGCCGCAGCGTGCCGCGCACTTCGTTTTGCATGTTGAGAATGTAGTCCTTTGTTTTTTGCAGCTTCCTAATCATTTCCTCCGCGTAATCCGCCAGGTAAATGCCTTCCGACGTAAATTCGATCCCGTTTTTGACCTTGTAAAACAGGCTCGTGCCAAACTCCTTCTCCAGATTTTTCAGCCGATAGGTCAGGGCCGGCTGGGAAACATACAGGCGCTCTGCAGCGCGGCTGATGTTTTTTTCCTCATATAGAACGCGGATGGCCAGCCAATCTTTTTCATCCAATCGCATTCGCCTCCAAAACAGACTATAAAATTTTTTTATCAAAATCAGAAAAAAACATGTATTTCACTTATGATTTAGCTTATCATACGATACTTTCATTGAACAAGAAAAGGTGGTTGTGGCGATGAAAGTACCTGTCGTAATCATGAGGGGCGGTACAAGCAAAGGAGTTTTTTTGAATCACGCGCATATGCCAAAAAACGAGTCGCTCTGGGAACCGTTTCTGCTCGATGTGATGGGCAGCCCCGATCAGCGCCAGATTGACGGACTGGGCGGGGCCAATTCATTGACGAGCAAGGCGGCGATTATCAAAAAAGCCGATTCGCCGGACTTTGACGTGGAATATACGTTTGCCCAGGTGAGTATTGACCAGCAAATGGTCGATTTCAAAGGGAATTGCGGGAACATCTCGGCAGCGGTAGGCCCGTATGCCATCGAGCAGGGGCTGGTGCAGCCGCAGGAGCCAATCACGACCGTGCGCATCTGGAACACGAACACGAGAAAGCTGATCGTCGCCGAAGTCGAGGTGGAAAACGGACGGGTAAAGGTAGAGGGGCAGTGCGCGATTCCAGGCGTACCAGGCACAGGCTCGCCGATCTACCTGTCGTTTACGCAAGCGGAGGGAGCAGTGACCGGAAAGCTTTTTCCGACCGGCAATCCGATCGACATGATAAAAGCAAACGGGCGGCTGATTCCCGTGTCGATTGTGGACGTCGCCAATCCACTTGTCTTCGTCCGGGCCAAAGACATCGGGCTTACCGGAACCGAGCTGCCTGCCGACTTCACGGCCAGCAAGTTGCAGGAGCTGGAGGAAATTCGTTCGATTGCCGCCGAGATGTGCAAATTCGCTGACCGCAAAGAAGCGACGCTCAAGTCACCGGCTGTACCGAAGCTGACAATCGTTGCGGCTCCGACGGACTACACCGACCTGACTGGCACTTATCGCAAAGCGGCGGACATGGATCTTTCCATTCGCATGATGTCGATGCAAAAGCCGCACCAGGCGCTGGCGATCACGGGAGCGATCTGCACCACGGCGGCCGCTTTTCTGCCTGACACCGTCCTCTCCGAGCTGATCGACATCAAGCGGGAGGTGCTGCGGCTCGCGCATCCCGGCGGCATCATCGAAACGAAGGCGGAATTTGTCGCGGGCCACATCAGCGCGATCAAAGTCGTGCGCACGGCACGGATGATTTTGGAAGGGTATGTGTACACGAAAAGCCATTACACGCTCGCTTCCCAACTGGCGTAATCGGGAAGCCCGGTCGCAAAACGCCGCCGACGGATGCTCTGGTCGAGCGGCATCCCGTGTCCCGTCCCTGTAGCAACAAAGACGGCTCCACTACCCAATAGCCTCCGCCAGCCAATAGCGCTCCGGTCGGACTGGGGATGAATCCCTTGTTCTGGCCGGAGCGTTTTTCGCTGTTGACACGTGTTTGCAAAATAAAAATTGCAAGTTGGGCGCAGGGAGCATATACTCAAAGTAAGAAGTGAGTAATCACTCGCTTTCATGAAATTCATCCGACGACTTGCATCACGATCTGCACAAAGAGGGCAACATGCCCGTTTTTTGACCGCAATAATAAAAGTGATTACTCACTCACTTGGGATGGGAGAGATTCTGCATGAAACGTGTCTTGCGTGCAGTAAGTATCGGCAGTCTTGTTCTGGCTCTGTCAGGCTGCGGCCTTTTCGGGGAAAAGCAGCAGCCGCTGTCAGGGACAATCGAGGCGGATGAATGGCCGGTCGTGGCCGAAGTAGGCGGGCTGGTGACGAAGGTGATCGCCAAGGAAGGAAGCGAGGTGAAAAAAGGAGAGCTGCTGGCGGAAATCGACCCGCGCAGCTACGAGATCAGCGTGGCGGAGGCCAGGGCGGCATGGGAGCAGGCGAGGGCAAGGCTGGAGGAAGCGAAGGCAGGCTCGCGCGACCAGACGATTCAAAAGGGGGTAGCCGCCGTGCAGCAGGCGAATGCCAGCATCCGTTTGGCGCAGGCGAGAAAAAGCCAGACAGAGGCGGGAATCGCCAAGGCACAGGAGCAGCTCGCGCGGGCCGAAGCACAGCGCGCAGGAGCGGAAGAGACGCTGCGCTACCAGCAAAAACGGCTGCAAGAGGCGACGGCCTTGTATGAAAAAGGCGCGATCTCGCAAAAAGACCTGGATACGCAAAAAGAGGCGGTCAGCCAGGCGACCACCCAGTTGAATCAGTGGACGGCACAGGTGGCCGAAGCCAAGGCGGCGTACCGTTCCGCTCAGGAGGATGTGGCAGCAGCGGCTGCCCAGGTCGGCACAGCCGAAGCACAGCAGCAAGCGGCGCAAGCAGAGCTTGATCTGGTGCGGGCAGGCAGTACAGACTACGCGATCCGGGCACTGCTGGCAGCAGAGGAACAGGCGCAGGCGAGGCTCGATCAGGCGATGCTGCAACTGGAAAAGACGCGGATTGTCGCCGCAGAAGACGGTGTTTTGCTGCGCACTTCCATCGAGCAGGGAGAGGTCGCCAAAGCAGGGGCTACTTTGTTTACGATGATGAAAGCAGACAAACTCAAGCTCGTGGTGTACATCCCGGAAGCGCAGTTGAACCGTGTGCAAAAAGGGCAGGAGGTCGGCATCAAGGTGGATGCATACCCGGATGAGACGTTTACAGGCACGATCAGACGAATCGCGGACAAAGCGGAGTTTACGCCAAGAAATGTGCAGACACAAGATGAGCGGACCAAGCTTGTGTTTGCCGTCACGATTGACGTTACCAAAGGCCAGGAAAAACTCAAGCCGGGCATGCCTGCCGATGTGCTGCTGCCGGACGAGGAGGGAGGCCGATGAGCGCCGCCGCCATTACATGTCAGCAACTGACCAAGCGCTTCGGGGAGCGGGTCGCCGTCAACAGCTTGACCTTGACAGTGCCAAAAGGCTCGATTTACGGCTTCCTCGGCCCGAACGGTTCGGGAAAATCAACGACGATTCGCATGCTGTGCGGGCTGATGACGCCGACGACGGGCAGCGGAACTGTGCTCGGCTATGACGTCATGACCCAGAGTGAAGAGATCAAGCAGCGCATCGGCTACATGTCGCAAAAGTTCAGCCTGTATGAAGATTTGACAGTGGAAGAAAACCTCGATTTTTACGCAGGTGTCTACCAACTAGGTGCAGCGGAGCGGCGGAAAAGAAAGGCGGAGCTGATCGAAATGGCCGGGCTGGCAGGCCGGGAAAAGCAGCTGGCAGGCTCGCTGTCCGGCGGCTGGAAGCAGCGTCTCGCCTTGTCCTGCGCCCTTTTGCACAAGCCGGAACTGCTGATTCTCGACGAACCGACGGCCGGAGTCGATCCGGTGTCGCGGCGCATTTTCTGGGAAGTGATTCACGAACTGGCCGAGCAAGGAATTACCGTGCTGGTGACGACACACTACATGGATGAGGCCCAGACGTGCGACTGGATCGGGTTCATTTTTTTCGGCAACCTGCTTGCGGAAGGAACCCCGCAGGAATTGATTGGGCAGATGGGCGCGAACAATCTGGAGGACGTGTTCATCGAGCTGGTGCGGCGTGAAGAAGCGCGGCAGGCGGCGGAGGGGGGAGCGCGATGAGACGGTTTGTCTGGGGGCGCTACTGGTCTGTCGTCAAAAAGGAAGTGATCCAGATCAAACGCGATCGGCCCAGCCTGGCGATTGCGCTGGTCATGCCGCTGATGCTGCTGTTTTTGTTCGGGTACGCGGTCAATACGGATGTGAACGACATCCGCATGGCCGTCTGGAACCAAAGCCCGTCAGCCGCAAGCCGGGAGCTGATCGACCAGTTCGTCCATACGAAAATTTTTCAGGCGACAGCGAGCGTCGGCGGCTACCGGGAGCTGGAGGCGATGCTGGACGACGGAACGGCAGATGTCGGGCTGGTGATCGGGCCGGACTATACGCGCCAAAAAGACCGCGGCGAACCGGCACACATTCAGATGCTCGTCAACGGCTCCGATCCGAATATCGCGCGAACGGCTGTGTCCAACGCCCAACTGATCGTGCAGCACCAGGCGATCAGCTTGCAGGAAAAGAAGCTGGAAAAGCAGGGAATGGGCGAGCTGACGATGCCGCTTGAGCTGGAGACGCGCGTGCTGTTCAATCCGAATATGGAGAGCATCGTCTTCAATATTCCTGGACTGATCGGGCTGATTATGCAAAACGTCACGATGATTTTGACCGCCTTTTCGCTCGTTCGGGAAAAAGAACGGGGCACGATGGAGCAGCTCGTCGTGACGCCGATTCGCCCCCTTGAGCTGATGCTTGGCAAAATTACGCCGTATGTCGGCGTAGGGCTGTTCTCGTTTTGCCTCGTGCTTTTCGTCGGGACGGCCTGGTTCGGGGTTCCGGTCAAAGGGAGCATCGGTCTGTTGGTCGCCTTGTCCGTCCTGTTTCTCGTGACTACGCTGCTGCTGGGGATTTTTATCTCGACTGTAGCGAAGACGCAGCTACAGGCGATGCAGATGGCCTTTGCGCTCATCCTGCCCAGCGTGCTGTTGTCCGGCTTCATGTTCCCGCGCGATTCGATGCCGGTCGTGATACAATGGTTAGGCGGGCTTGTCCCGTTGACCTATTTTCTGGAAATCTTGCGGGGCATCTTCTTGAAAGGCGTGGGCGCCGAGGCGCTCTGGGAAGAGATTGTCGGGATGGGCGCATTCAGCCTGGTCATTTTGGCTGTCGCCATCGGCCGATTCCGCAAGAAGATTGAATAGAGGAGCGTAAAAGACGTATGAACAAGCCGCCGTCGTTTGCAGAGGGCCTGTTGCAATATGTGGAAGAGCTGAAGGACGAAAGCGAGATGACGGAAAAGCAGCGCAATATTTTGCGGGCCTCCGTCAAGCTGTTCGCGGAAAAAGGCTTCCACGCCAGCTCTACCTCCGAGATCGCCAAAGAGGCGGGAGTGGCTGAAGGAACGATTTTCCGCCATTACAAATCGAAAAAAGACATTTTGCTCGCTGTCGTGGCACCTGTGCTGGTGAAATTTGCAGCGCCGTTCATTCTGAAAGATGTGCGCGAGATTTTCAAGGAGCGGGCGCAAAAGCCGTTTGGCGAAATCGTCACGGAGCTGTACCGGAATCGCCTGAATCTGGTGATCGCCAATGAAAAGCACATCCGCATCTTGCTCCAGGAAGCGTTTTTTCATGACGAGATTCGCGAAGCGCTGATTTCGACCGTATTTGAGGATGCGAAGGTGATGGCGCAAAAGCTGATCGAGGCCAAGGTGGATGCGGGCGAGCTGCGTCCGCTGCCGAGCCAGGCTGTCTTTCGCGCCGTCCTGTCTGCGATGATCGGTCTGGTGCTGTTTCGCCAGGTACTGGACAAGGACGATTATGCAGCCTACAGCGATGAAGAGCAGATTGCCATGACCGTCGATATATTGCTGAACGGAATAGCAAAATGATTTTTATCGATAAGCAAGCGTTTTCTCTCAAGTTTCCTCTGGAAAATCGGCGGAGGAATGGTATAATTGCAAACAACTTTTTGCTGTTTGCTTTTGGAGGAGAAAAACCATGAATTTGTTATCAGAGAGAGAATGGCTTGCGTATCGGGAAAAAAACAAAGACCGTGCGCGGATGTTGATTTCCTGCCCGGACCGGGCGGGGATCGTTGCGGCGGTCTCGAACTTTTTGTTTCAGCAGGGTGCAAACATCGTCCAGTCTGACCAGTACACGACTGACCCGGAGACGGGCCGCTTTTTCATGCGGATTGAATTTGATCTGGTCAACCTCAAGGAGCGCTTTGAGGCGATCAAGGCGGAGTTTGCGCAGGTAGCCGACAGCTTCGGCATGGACTGGTCGCTGGTGGAAGCGAACAAGCGCAAAAAGGTTGCGCTGTTTGTGTCCAAAGAAGACCACTGTCTGCTGGAGCTGTTGTGGCGCTGGAAGTCCGGCGAGCTGCACGCAGATATTTCCGTTGTCGTCAGCAACCATCCGGACATGCAGGAGACGGTAGAGTCGTTTGGCATTCCGTACCGCTGCATTCCGGTGACGAAGGAAAACAAGCCGCAGGCGGAACAAGCGCAACTGGAAGCGGCAGCGGGCGTCGATCTGATCGTCCTGGCGCGCTACATGCAGATTTTGTCCCCGCGTTTTCTTGCCGATTACCATATGCGGATCATCAATATCCACCACTCGTTCCTCCCTGCCTTCGTGGGGGCCAAGCCTTACGAGCAGGCGTATCGCCGCGGCGTGAAGCTGATCGGGGCGACCGCGCACTACGTCACCGAGGAACTGGACGCAGGTCCGATCATCGAGCAGGACGTACAGCGCGTCACGCACCAGGAGGACGTCGAAGCGCTGAAGCAGCTCGGACGCCAGGTAGAGCGCACCGTGCTGGCGCGCGCCGTCCGCTGGCATCTGGAAGACCGTGTGCTGGTGTACGGCAACAAGACGATTGTGTTTCCGTAAATACGATATGGGCAAAGCCGCTTCTAATATGTGGTGTTGCCAAGCAGGAAAAAGCTTCCCGCAGTGGAGAGCCCTGCAAAAGTCCACCTAATATCTGTAAACCGTAACCCTAGTGCCCTTAGGTACTGGGGTTTCAATTATCGAGAATGTAGCTGTAGTGGGGAGAAGCATGTTTCCGATCTGCGCTCCGGTCTACGTCCTGCAAGGATGTGAAACTGTCCGCTCCACAGCGATCCCGGGGGAAGCGCAAAACGGCGCGCAGCTCCGAAGGTTACTCATGGATTGCGCTTCTGTCTCCCCGGGCTTCGCTGTTCCGCTCGGCTGGACTCCGCTAGTCGCTCCGCCTGGAAACATGCTTCTCCTCCGAAACAGTAGGTTTTCAACAGGCTGAAACCCAGTGCCGCTTCGACACCGGGTTTTGATGTACAATAAAAAGAAAACGAAAGAGTTGGAACCATTGCTACAGCCCTCTAAACAAATCACGGCATCCTTCCATGCCGAATTATATAAACTGATTCCCGTGGATCACCCATTATGTAAAATCAATGAAATCGTCGATTTCACGTTCATTCATGAATTGGTTCGTTCTTCTTATTGTGAGCATTACGGAAGACCAGCTAACGAGCCGGAGCTCCTGTTTCGCTTGCTGTTTTTACAGGTTCTCTACAATCTTTCGGATGAACGCATCATTCAGGAAACGCAGGTAAACCTCGCTTATAAGTGGTTTTTAGGTTTAAATCCAGAAGATACCCTTCCTGACCCCTCTCAGTTATCCCGCTTTCGTAATCATCGGTTAGGAGCCGGAGCCGTAGACGAGGTACTCAAATCGGTTGTACGTCAGTGCATCGAAAAAGGACTTGTGAAATCAAAGACGATCATCGTGGATTCCACTTATACACTGGCAGCTTCGCCAAAACAAAAGCCTCTTGAAGTACTGCGAGATGCGGCGAAGCGCTTATTCCGTATTGTGGTGAAAAAGCATCCAAAACTTGAAAAGAAACTCCCGAGGTTACCGGAGTTGAAGAAGGATCAAGAGGGTGCCGAGAAGATCATGCTTCACTACTTGGCGGAACTTGGAGAGACAGTCGAGACTTTGTTACCCGATCATGAGGGTTCCATCTCGGAGAAGATCAAGGTCGCCAAGGCCATCGTGGAAGATGAGCGTCTGCTGGCCAATAAAGGCATTATGTCGGCCATTGATCCAGATGCCCGCTTTGGATGGAAGAGCAATACGAAATCCTTTTTTGGCTACAAAGAGCATATTGCCATGACGGATGAAGAAATCATTACGGCTGTGGAGGTCACCGGAGGAAGTACGGATGACGGAAAACAATTCAAAGAACTTTTGAACCAATCGCTTGACGTGGGAATAGAAGTACAAGAAGTGATTGCTGACACCGCATATTCGGGTAAAGATAACTTGGCCGAGATGAAATCCAAGGGGATTAAACCTGTCGTCCCGCTAAACCCCGTCGTACATAATGGGGGACTGAAGCAAGAGGGCTTTGAGTACAACAAGGATGCAGACTTTGTTATTTGTCCGGCAGGACAACATAGTATCCGAAAGGCTGTCCAAGGAAGCAAGCAGAGTGGCAAAAGTCGTTCTCTCGTTTTTTACTTCGATACGGAGAAATGTAAGACATGCCCACTTAGGGAAGGCTGTTTCAAACCAGGAGCAAAGAGCAAGACCTACTCCATCCGGATCGTGGCGGAACCCTACAAGGCGCAAATCGAGTTTGAAAACAGCGATACGTTCAAAGAACGTATTTGTCGCAGACCGATTATTGAGCACAAAAATGCTGAATTAAAAAGGTATCATGGGATGACCAAGGCCAAGTACCGTGGTCTCTTTCGTATGCGAATACAGGCAATACTTACGGCTTTCGTCGTAAATGTAAAACGGATGATAAAATTGGCAGAAAAAATGCAGCCCGTCTCTTAAAGGAGAATGGACTGCATTTTTCGTTAAAGTCCTTTTTTGTAAAAAAAAATACTGTGCGTTACCCGATCCGCAAACCTCAACAGAGGTATTTTGCAGGACTCTCGCAGTGGGAGAGCACTGCAAAAGTGCTCTCTCGGTTTTTAATAATGGGTTCATGTCAATAATTGATGCCGACGGCATCAAAAAGAATGCAGCCTTACTTCTTACGAAGCTGGCTGCATTTGCTTTATTAGCTTTACCATTCGCTTTACGTTTACAACGAATGCCGTTAAGTATGCTTGTATCCGCATACCAAATAAACCACGGTATTTTGCCCTGGTCAATCCATGAAATCTTTTTAATTCAGCATTTTTGTGCTCAATGATCCGGCGACGCTTCGATCGCTCTTTGAAGGTGGTGCTTGCCTCAAACCTCATGTGCTCTTGATAGTGCTCCGCCACCATACGAATGGAATAAGTCTTTGCTTTGGCACCAGGCTTGTAGCATCCTTCGCGAAGTGGACATGTCTTGCACTTCTCCACATCAAAGTAAAAGACAAGAGAACGGCTGCGCCCGGATTTTTTCTTCCCTTGTACCGCTTTTCGTATACTGTGCTCTCCGGTTGGGCAAATGACAAAGTCGGCGTCTTTGTTGTATGTAAAGCCTTCCTGTTTCATTCCTCCGGAATGGACAATTGGGTTTAAGGGGACTATCGGTTGAATGTCTTTTGAGGCAAGGAGATTTAAATTGTCTTTTCCAGAGTAAGCAGTGTCTCCGATGACTTCCTCAATCTTCATACCTGTCTTTTCTGTTTGCTCTAATAGCTTTGGCAGTTGTTTGCCATCATCTTCACTTCCACCCGTAACTTCAATCGCAGTGATGATCTCTTCTTCTGTCATCGCTACATGCTCTTTGTAGCCAAAAAAGGAGAGGGTATTGCTTTTCCAGCCAAAACGCGCGTCTGGGTCAATCGCAGACATGATGCCTTTGTTTGCTAGTAACCGTTCATCTTCCACGATTTGCTTTGCGTGCTTGAGTTTTTCGGAGATGGCCCCTTCATGATCAGGAAGGAGATTTTCTACCGTTTCTCCCAGTTCAGCGAGGTAATGTAGCATCACTTTTGCCGCATCGACATCGCCTTGCATACACTTCGGAGGACGAGGAAGTTTCTTCTCCAGCTTTGGATGCTTTTTAAGTACGGCTCGTACGAGCCGTTTGGCGGCTTCCTGCAACACGTCCAAAGGCCGTTTCTTTTGAGTGGAAGCAACAGTATGTGTTGCATCGACAATGAGTGTTTTTGACTTAATCAAGCCTTCTTCTACGCACTGTTTTACAAGCACTTGTAAGATTTCGTTAATCTGGCTTGCACCTAAGCGATGATTCCGAAATCGGGATAATTGTGACGGATCGGGCAAAGTATCCTCAGGATTCAACCCCAAGAACCATTTATACGCGAGGTTTACTTGTGCTTCTTGAATCATTCGCTCATCGGATAAGCCATAAAGATACTGCAGAAATAAAAGACGAAACAGAAGTTCCGGTTCATTCGCTGGTCTTCCGTAATATTCACAATAAGATGGACGAACTAACTCGTAAATGAACGAAAAGTCCACAGCTTCGTTGATTTTTCGAAGAAGATGGTCTTCGGGAATTAAATTGTAAAGTTCTGAATGAAATGAGGCTTTCAATTGTCTGTCAGCAGATAGCATGGCAACATGTCCTTTGAACATTTTCTTAATATTGATTATAGCGAAAAACCAGCACCGCGAGGTGCTGGCAATCATTCAAAGCCAAAAAGCTGATGGAGTTTGGAATAGGAGGCGTTTTATTTGCGGAGCGCCTTTGCCAGCCTTCCAGCGTAGAGACGTGGACACGGGGATGAAGGGGGCGTTAGTCTCACTTCATTGTGAAACCCAGATGTTGAGCCCCCGCCCCGTGAAACGTCTCGGAACGGACAGATAAGCCCCATAGTGGGCTGGCAACGAAGCGAAGCAAAGAAACGCCTTCACTTTCCATATAAAGGAAGTGTTTTGCAGTGCTCTCCAGTGGGAGGCTTTTTTTGTAGCGTCTAACGCTTCACGAATGCCTGAAGCGATTTTTCCCCCAAAACCATCTCCAAAAACCGCTCCACTACCGGGCGATAGCTGGTTTCTTCCTCGCGCGTGCAGATGTAGACAGGGCGCCGGATCTCCACGCCGGGGACGGTCACGCGTCCGATTTCGTTGCGCTCGATCATTTCCTTGACAGCCAGGGCAGGGGCCAGCATCGTTCCGTACCCTGCGCGGACAGATTGGATCGACTCGACCAGCCCGTGATATTGCAGCCCGACGCGCGGGCGCTTGACGCCATGCTCGCGGCAGAGGGAAAACAGCCATTCCCGCGTCGAACTGCCTTGTTCCCGCAGCAAAAATGGCTCCTGCACAAGCTGCTCCATGCTGATCTCTTTTCCCGCGTACGGGTGATCGGCGGGCAGGATGAACCAGTAAGGCACATCTGTCATGTGTACGCGCCGGACTGGCAGCTCGTCCCATGATTCCTTGATGACGATGGCGAGATCGACCTGACTGCTCAATAACAGTTCAATCGATTGCGCGGAATTGCGGGTGCGGACTTCCACATCGACCTGCTCGTACTGCCGCTTGAACGCGGCGAGCCACCTGGGCACGAGATAGTGGGAGGGCAAATAGGTGGCGGCGATGCGCAGTTTGCCCTTTTTGCCCTGCTTCATTTCTGCAAGCTGCCATTCGATCTCGCGCTCCCAGTCGTAGATGCGGCGAGCTTTTTCCAACAAAAAACGTCCTTCGTCGGTCAGGGTGATTCCCCGGCCATGAGGGGCGACGAGTGCAACGCCCAGCTCGTTTTCCAGCTTGCGGATTTGCGCGCTGACCGCAGGCTGGCTGATCGAGAGGGCATCTGCGGCTTCGGTCACGCTTTGGCGCGAGGCTACTTCCACAAAAATGCGCAAGGCGTGCAGGTTCATTTTGCTCCCTCCATTCATAACCAAAAATGATGATTTGCGCACGAATATGTATTAGATCAAATGAATGATTCCTTGTATGGTAATCCATAGAATGCCGGGAAGTAAAGGAGCAAAAAAGAGATGAGAGAAACCAGCGGGAAAACGCAGGTCGTCGCGGTTGCCTTGGTGACGGCGCTGTGCATGCTCGGGGATTCGATGCTGTATGTGGTGCTGCCGCTCTATTGGCGGGAGGCCGGGCTCGGTTCGCTGTGGGAGGTGGGTGTGCTGCTGTCAGTCAACCGCTTCATTCGGGTTCCGTTCGGGCCGCTCGTCGGGAAGTGGTACGAGCGGACAGGTGGGCGCGCCGGGCTAGTCCTCGCAGTCGTGCTCGCTTTTGTGACGACGTTGTCGTACGGTTTCCAGGGCTTTTGGCTGTGGCTTGTGATGCGCAGCCTGTGGGGCTTCGCCTGGACGTTTTTGCGGCTGGGGGCGTATTCGTTGATTGTGTCTGTGGCAGACGGACATAACCGTGGGCAGATGATGGGGCTGTACAACGGTTTGTACCGTCTCGGCAGCCTGGGGGGAATGCTCGCAGGAGCGCTGTTTGCCTCCTGGTACGGCTTGCAGCCGGCTTCGCTTCTGCTCGCCTGCTGCTCGCTGTTTGCGCTGTTGCTCGTCTTTTTCTACATTCGTCCTGGCTATTCCAGCCGGACCGCGTCAACTGTAGAGGAAGGCGGGGAGTCGCGCAGGCTGGGGCTGTGGCGGCAGGCGGCCATGCAAAAAACCATGCTGACCGCGCTTTTCGTCACCATGGTTTATCAAGGCATGTTTGCTTCCACGCTGAGCAGGCTGGTAGAGCAGCGGGCTCCGTTTCTCGTGCTCGGAGCTGCCGTGCTCGCAAGCGTGGTGCAAGGACTGCGCTGGTGCTGGGAGCCGTGGGCCGCGCCTGTAGTCGGCAGGCTGGCGGATCGGTACGGCAGAAGGAAGATGTTTGCCGCGACGCTTTTTACAGGCTCTCTCCTGTTCGCGCTCAGTCAGGCGGGGGTGCCGCTTGGCGCGTGGTTTGCGGTGCTCTTCGGCATCCAGTTGACCGCGACGATTCTCACGACAGTGATGGACACGCTCGCGGCAGATGAAGCAGCCAGGCACGCCAACAGCACAGCAGTCATGACGTTTTATTCCGTCATCACGGACCTGGGTGCGGCCTTGGGACCGCTGTTCGCCTTTTGGCTTGATGAGCATGCCGGGCTATCCGCCATGTACATGGGGCTTGCCGCAGCGCTTTTGCTCATCGCCGCATCATGGAGTGTCAGACAGAGACGGGAGAGTCTGGAAAACGCTCCTTGAGCGCAGCCAAAATATGGGCGATCGCCGCTTCCTTGTCCGGGCCGTGCAGCAGCATGTGATTGGAATGCTCGTACCAGGTGATTTGCGGCGACGCGGATTTGTCTACACTGGTTGCCAGAAGCTGGGCGCTGATGGCATGCACCGTGTCGTCCCGCTTTGCCTGCAGCAAGAGGTACGGTGTCTTGATCTGCCCCAGGAGAGGCTTCGTTTCCGACAAAAGCCGGCGAAACTCCAGCATGCTGCTGATCGGGATTCTGCCGATGCTTCTTATGTAGCGGCGCGAATGGGTAGGGAAGTCCTCGCGCAAGTAGTTCATCGCTTCCTTTACGTCCCAGTATTTGTACGGCGTATTGATCGTAATCAGCAGCTCGACAGGGTAGCGGGTCGTAAGGTGAAAGGCGAGCAGACCGCCCATGGAAAACCCGATGATGACGATCTTGTCTGAGCGCATGGAGAGGCGTTTGTAGCCTTCCTCCGCAGAGCGCAGCCAGTCTTTGCGAGTGCTGCGGGCCATCTCGCGGCGAGTCGTCCCGTGCCCTTCCAGCGTGGGACACTCGACCTGGTAGCCAACCTCGCGCAGCGCTTTGGCGAGGGGCAAAACGTCGTTGATGTCTCCGGCGAATCCGTGGATGAGAAGACAACCGACTGTTCCTGACATCGTGATCTCTTCCTCTCAAATGTTGGCAATTTGCTTTGTGTACGTATTATATACCGAATACGGACGGGAAGCGACTGCGCGGATGCAGCTTGCTTGCGAAAACGAAAAGGCCCCATCCCGGCAGGATGAGGCCGATTTTGTAAAAGCTGGTCAAAAGGTTACAGTTCAATCGTTTTCAGCTCTGGCGAAATGAGCAGTTTCGGCTCTGTGCACGCCTGGATGTCCTCTGCCGTATAGCCTTCCGCGACTTCGACCAACAGCAGGCCGTCCGGTGTCACGTCGAGAACGGCTCTGTCCGTGATGATCCGATTGACCACTTTTTTGCCAGTGAGCGGCAGAGCGCACTTGTTCAAAATTTTCGGCTCGCCATGCTTGTTGACGTGGTCCATGATGACGACGATTTTTTTCGCGCCGTGCACGAGGTCCATCGCTCCGCCCATTCCTTTGACCATCTTGCCGGGAATCATCCAGTTCGCCAGATCGCCCTCGGCAGAAACCTCCATCGCGCCGAGAATGGCGAGGTCGATGTGCCCGCCGCGAATCATGGCAAACGACTCGGCGCTGGAGAAGTAAGCCGCGCCGGGAATCGCTGTGACGGTTTCTTTTCCGGCGTTAATCAGATCGGGATCGAGTTCGTCCTCGGTCGGGTAGGGGCCGATTCCGAGCAGGCCGTTTTCCGATTGCAGCACGACGGTTTTTCCTTCCGGGATGTAGTTGGCAACCAGCGTAGGCATCCCGATTCCGAGATTCACGTAAAAGCCATCCTCGATTTCCTTGGCAGCACGAATGGCAATTTGCTCACGAGTAAGCGACATATCTGTTTCCTCCCTTGAATGACCTTTGTCTGTGATCGTGTCTTCGGTTAGGAGCGGACCGTGCGCCGCTCAATCCGCTTTTCAAACGACGGAGCCTGAATCAGCCGCTGGACGTACACGCTTGGCGTGTGGATGTGATCCGGGTCCAGCTCGCCTGTTTCCACGATTTCTTCTACCTCGACAATCGTGATTTTTCCGGCGGCGGCCATCATCGGATTGAAGTTTTGCGCGGTCTTGCGGAAGACGAGATTGCCCATCTTGTCGGCTTTCCACGCCTTGATGAGCGCGAAGTCGCCCGTGATCGCATTCTCCAGCAAATACTCCTTGCCGTTGAAGACGCGCGTCTCGCGGCCTTCTGCAATCGGGGTGCCGACGCCCGCAGGCGTGTAGAAGGCAGGGATGCCAGCGCCGCCAGCGCGGATTCTTTCGGCCAGCGTGCCTTGCGGTGTCAGCTCGACTTCCAGCTCGCCCGAGAGGAATTGACGCTCGAATTCCTTGTTTTCCCCGACGTAGGAAGAAACCATTTTTTTGATTTGCTTTTCGCGCAGCAACAGGCCGAGTCCCCAGTCATCCACGCCGCAGTTGTTGGAGACGACAGTGAGGTTTTTCACTGCTTTGTCGCGCAGGGCGATAATGAGATTTTCCGGAATGCCGACCAGTCCGAAGCCGCCGACGAGCAGTGTAGCCCCATCGTGAATATCTGCTACGATCTCCGCATAAGAAGAGTAAATTTTTGCCATGACGATCACTCCCACCATGAAAAAATGTCGTTGTACGCGAGTAAAGACTTTTTGTAAGCGCTAACAAGAGAGCAGACAGTTGCTTGAATATTTCCGCCTTTTCATCATACAGCATACGAGTTACAAACAAGTGACGAGAATTTGTTCGATAATAAAAAAATATAAAAAGTGACAGAAAAGTGGTACAACTATTTTTGTTTTCTGTAAAATATATTTTGTCAATTATTATTCTTCTTTGATTCGGGTCTGATGACTTGCTGCTGTTCAGCGAAGCATTCGCTGCGTGGACGGGCGGATTATGGAAGGTTGCAGGAGTGAAAGTATGAAAAAATGGATCAGTCTCACGATTGTTGCCCTGCTTTTGACAGGTTGCGAAAAGCTGGACGAAAGAGTCGGGCAGCTCAAGCGACTGGATGAAGAAATCGTGGTGAAGGTGAAAACGGTAAATGCTTATACGGTAGAGGATAACCAGGACGTTCGTACGCTGGAGGTGACAGGCGTGCTGACGCCTCGCCAGGAGTTGGGGCTGTCGTTTGGCACTTCCGGCAAAATCGCGAGCATTCTCGTGCAGAAGGGGGCGAGTGTGAAAGCGGGCCAGACGCTGGCGACGCTGGACCAGTCCGGATTGCAGGCGGAGATTCAGGCGGCGTCCGGGCAGGTAGCGAGTGCTGCGCTCAGGCAAAGCAAGGCGCTGGCCGGGCCGGAGAGCCACGAAGTGCAGACGCAAAAGCTGCAGGTGGAAAAAGCGAAGGAGCTTGCTTCGAAGGCCGAGCGGGAATATTCGCAAGCCAGCATTCTTTTTGCCAACGGGGCCATCTCCAAAGATGAGCTGGACAGGCTGGCTTTGGCGCAAAAGCAGGCCAGGCTCAGTCTGCAGGAAGAAGAGATCGCCTACAACAAGCTGATGCAAGGCGCGGATCGGCTGGATGTCGAAGAGGCCAAGGTTGGAGTGAGCCAGGCCAACGTCCAGCTCAGCCGTGCGAAGCAAGAGGCGGCCGAAGCCGTGCTGAAGGCGCCTTTTTCCGGTGTAGTGGCAGAGATTTCGCAGGTGGCTTCCCAACAGACTGGTCCTGGCAGTGAAGTCATTCGTCTGGTGGATACGAGTGCCTGGATCGTCAAGCTGCAGGTGGGAAGTGAGCAGATCAGCAGCTGGCAGAAGGGGGCGACAGTGCAGGTAAAAGCGGCGGATGGCAGCGAGGCAGAAGGCAAAGTGACGTTTGTCTCGCCGATCATGGATCAACATGTGGGGGCTTATCCGGTTGAAGTGACGGTTGACGGCAGCGCCGTGAACTGGAAAGGCGGCATGACGGTCACGTGCCACTACCCGCTGGCGGCGAAAAAGGGCCCGCTTGTGCCTGTCGCAAGCATCGGCGTTGCGGAAGAGGAATACTACGTCATGAAAATCAACGAAAACATAGTGGAAAAGACGCCTGTAAAACTGGGTGCGCTGCACGGCACATTTTACGAGGTCCTGGAAGGGCTTGAGCCGGGCGATCTGATTGTCGGGTCGGGTCTTTCCTACGTGGTGGACGGCGAGGCGGTGAAGGTGGCAGATGAATAACAAAGCGCTTCTGACAATCGTTCCTGCCCTTGCCCGTCTGAAAGCAGTGCTTCTTTGCCTGCTTGCGATTGCCGCTTTGTTCAGGCTGGATGTGCAGACATTTTCCGAGCGGGGATTGCCGGAGTACAGCATAAACCTCGTTGCATCAGGGCTGACAGCAGACCAGGTCGATGCGACGGTCACGCGAAAAGTCGAGGAAGCAGTCCGCGCAATGGGCAGTGCCGTGATGATTTCTTCCGATTCCCGCCCCGGTGCGGGCACCATTACCGTAAAAACAGCGGAAAATCTCGGCTCTGATTACAAAAAGCGTCTGGAACAAAAGCTGGCGGAGGTCGTGAAGACACTGCCTGTCAAGGAGTACAGCATCAGTCAGGAGAAGCTGGGAGACAGTCTGGTCGGGTATTACCTGCTCCATGGCAGCGATGTGCAGACACTTGCCAATGTTGCCCGTTATACCGTCTATGAAAAACTGATCCAGACGCCGGGCATTGCCCGAGTGGAAGTGGACGGCCAGCCTGTTCGCGAGCAGATCGAGGTAGTGTTTCGCCCCTCTATGCTGCTTGCGTACGGCTTGACTCCGGGAGATGTACTGGATCAGCTTCAAAGTGATGTGGTCGGGGAAGAGATCGGCACAGTCGGAAAGGCGGCAGATCGCACCGCTTTTACGTGGACGAGCCAAACAGAAGGGCCACAAGGGCTCGGCAAGCAATTGATTGCGACCGACAAAGGATACGTGCCGCTCTCGATGCTGGCCGATATACGCGACACAAGAGGCAGCAAAGGCGAGGCGGTAAGTGTCTATCGCGGTTCTCCGGCGGTGGGCATCTCGGTCTACGCTGCGGAAGTGGGGCAAATCCCTTCCATCCGCAAAGAGACGGCTCAAAAAATTGCCGAGCTGAACGAAGAGGCGGCTGGCAAGTATGAGCTGGCTCTGTTTGAAGATTACGCCCTGCCCATCTCGGCGGCGACCGGGCAGCTGGCTTTGCTTGCTGCTTTGGCAGCGGTGCTTTGCGCTCTTTTTCTCGGCGTAACCTTGAAGCGGGCAGGTCCTGCCTTGCTGTCGCTGCTCGCTGTGTTCATGGCGGCAGGGGCCGTTTTGGGCGGCATGTGGCTGTCCGGGTTGAAGCTGACCTTTTCCACACTGGGGCCGCTTCTCGTATTTGTGCTAGTTTACCTGGTTGCGGGCGCTGCTTTCTTTTCCCGTCTGGACAGGCTTGGCGCCTATTCACTCACGGGAAGTCTGAAAACCGCATGGGCGGTGATGAAGCCGCTGCTGCTGGCGCTTGTCGTCATGACAGCCGCCTGGTTCACTGTCGTCATGACGGATATGCTCAAGCCAGAAGACAAAGTCGTCCTGTTCGATGCCTGGCCCGTGCTCGTTTTGGGCGTGGCAAGCCTTGTGCTCGTGTACGGCTGGATTGTTCCGGTGCTGGCCGGGACGTGGCTGCAAGCAAAAGAGACGCCAGCCGACGAAGGCAGCCTGCGCTTACCAGGACGGTTGACGCGCGCGCTCGTCGCCCGCTGGGAGCGGCTGGTGCAGCAAGGCTACCTGCCGTTTGGCCTCACGCTCGCAGCGTCTGTCGTCCTTGTTGTGCTGCTGGAAGCGTTTGTGCTGGTGGAGCCGTTTCGCGACGTGACGCCACACAGCAAGACGTTGACGCTGCCGATGGTTCAGGAAAGCAGCGTAGACGATGCGATCAAGGCGGCGCAGACGGCTGAGGAACGGCTGCGCGGCTTGGCAGAGGTGGCTGACCTGTACACTGTCGCCTCGCGCGAGCGGTTGACGATCCATTTGAAGCTGACGAACAAGGCGGATTGGACCCGCTCCGTACTCGATCTGGAAAAAGAGCTGGACAAAAAGCTGCGCGACATCCCGCAAACCGACCCGTTCGCGCTTGTCGTCAACGAAGAGCAGAAAACGCGCCTGGAATTTACGGTCAAGGGGCCTTCGCAGGAAACGACGAACCAGATTGCCAAGGAAATTCTTCGCTACCTGCAGGAAATGAGATGGCGCGACAAAGACGACCGGGAAATCGTCACCGATGAACGGATCGGGCCGAAGCCGCAAACCGCGTTGATCGATATTCGCCCGAGGGCGGAGATGCTGGCGCGCTATCGTCTGAGCGAAGCAGAGATCAAGCGCCAACTGGAAAGCTATCTGGGCGAAAAGCAGGCGGGAAGCATCTACGTAAACGAGCGCAATGTTTCCGTAGTCGCCCGCTTCCCGGACAAGTGGATGGATCACCCCGAGCAGGTGAAGCAGATTCTCATCCGCACTCCGCAAGGGCCTGTTCGCCTGGCCGATCTGGTCGACTGGTCCATTGGCGGGGAGCCGCAAGTGTATGAGCGCCAGGACGGCATGTACATGGTCAAGGTCAGCAGCGCCATTGCTGACCCGAGATGGATTGACGGCCTCGCGTACACCCTGCCGCTGTCCATGCAAGAAAAGATCAACGTTCCGGAAGGCTATACGATTCTCAACGAGGATGAACTGGAAAAGTTGAGTGAGGAACTGTCCGACAAAAAAGACTGGAGCGGCCGGATGATCGTCATGATCGCGATGGCAGCTGTCGTCCTGATAGCGAGCCTGCTCTTGCGGCGAAGAAAGCGGGACGGCTGGTTCGCCCTGCTCCTTTTGCCAGTCACGTCAGGAGGGGTCACGCTGGGCCTGCTCTGGCTGAATCACCCGATGAATGTCATGGGCTTCTACGGCATCGCGGCAGCGGCTGCCGTGCTCGTCTCGCAGGCATTGCTTGTTCTCGACGAAATGGTAAGAGCAGGCGACGAGCAGCCTGACATATGGGAGGGAGTGCGAGTCGGCATGAAGCGCGCATGGGCTGCCAAGACAGGAGTGAGTGCCGCGATTGTCATTGCCTGCCTGCCGATTGCAGGCGGCTGGATGGCGGGCAGCAGTTCGTTTGCCTCTTTTGCCACCACCGTGTTGTTCGGAACGTTGCTCGCCTGCTTTGTCACCCTCGTGCTCGTGCCCGGCATGCAGCACGCAGCCCAATGGAGCGAGGCCGTCCAGTCGGATTTGTCGCTTGCCCTTCTCATCCGTCGCCTTCGCGACTGGCGGGAAAATGAGCGGATTCGCCGCCGGGACCTGCGGGAATTGAAACGCAGGCAAAAGCAACTCGCAAGCGAACTGCGCGAGGAACAACGGGAACGCTCCGTCCGTCCGAAAAAGGATTTGTCGCAGGAGGACTTTTTGCCGCTTTCAACAGGGACAGAGGACGCCAGGTCGTAACGGCTGGCGTCTTTTTTTATTTGTTCACAGGCTCGGCAAGGACTTTTTTGGCAATCTCGGGTAAGATGAGAGAAGAACGGAGTAGGGGAGGGAACCCGCGCGTGCGCCGCTATAAAAGACTCCTGGATTATCTGCTGTTGGCTGCCATTTTGCTGGGCCTGTTTTTGTCGTCCTCCCAGCCATACTACAAACAGGATTTGCGGGGAACGATATCCAGGATTGTGGATGAAAAAAGCTGGACGGAGCGGATGGAAGGGATTACGATTCCGTATGCGGGCCGCGAAATCAGCGTCGAGAACAAGGGAGCCGCGGGCTTTATCGAGTTTTTCCTTCGCAAAGGAACGCATTTTGCGGTGTTTGCCTTGTTGGCGTTCAGCTTTTATCGCGTGTTTTCCCAGCGCCTTTCGTTTGCAGTAGCACTGCCCTGGAGTGCTTTTTGCAGCCTGCTGGTAGCGGTCCTGGACGAGTGGCATCAGACTTTTACCCCGGATCGGACAGGAATGGTCAATGACGTTTTGTTAGATTTGTCCGGTTCTGTCACGATGTTGTTGATAATTCTTCTCAATTATCTATATTCACGAAGAGCATATCGGTATAAAATGAAGTGAGCAACTGCCAATCTGACCGTGGCAGTTGCTTTGATTGAGAGATTAGGGAGTGGATGAGATTCGTGTCAGAGAAAAAGAATGTACTTGTACTGAACTGCGGCAGTTCCTCGGTGAAGTACAAACTGTATGAAATGCCGGGCAAAACGTTGCTTGCCCAAGATTACTTGCAACAAATTCAACGCGACGAATACGAGGATACCATTCGCGGCGTGTTTGAAACATTGAAGCAGTATCGCATTGATATTATCTCCCACCGGGTCGTTCACGGTGGCGAAGCATTTAAACATTCCGTCATCATCGACGATCAGGTAAAAGCGGAGATTCGCAGCCTGTCCCGCTTCGCACCGCTGCACAACCCGATCAACCTGAAAGGGATTGAAATCGCGCAGAGCATCTATCCTGAGTTGAAGCACGTGGCTGTTTTTGACACCGCGTTTCACCAAACGATGCCGCCGTCCTCCTATTTGTACGCGCTGCCGTACGAGTATTACGAGCATTACGGCATCCGTAAGTACGGCTTCCACGGCACGTCCCACCGCTATGTGATGGGCCGGGCGGAGGAAATGTTGAACCGGCCGAAAGAACAGCTCAGACTCATCAGCTGCCACATCGGCAGCGGTGTCAGCATCACGGCGATTCGCTACGGAGAATCGTTTGATACGTCGATGGGGATGACTCCGCTGGCGGGACTGTCGATGGGAACGCGCAGCGGCAACATCGATCCTGGTATCATTCCATACATTGAAGAGATCGAGAAGACGGACACAGCGGGCGCCATTACCATTTTGAACAACAAGAGCGGACTGATGGGGGTCTCCGGCGTCTCCAACGACTTGCGCGACGTCATGGAAAAGGCGGAAGAGGGACATTACCGCAGCCAACTGGCCCTGGAATTGTTCACAACGATCCTACATAAACATATCGGGCTGTATTTGGCGAGACTGAATGGAGTCGACGGAATTATTTTTACGGCCGGTGTTGGAGAAAATAGTGCTAAAGTCCGCGAAATGGTTTGCACCGGGCTGGAATTCGCCGGGGTCAACCTGGACCGCGAAGCAAACCGGGCAAGCAAAGGCGAGGCGTTTATCAGTACCGAATTCTCTCCGGTAAAAGTTATGGTAATTCCTACCAATGAAGAGCTTGTCATGGCTACAGACGCCTACGAGCTATCTTTTCAATAGCGGGAAGTGCGTCCTTTTAGAAAGAATAGGCTTTTCAGTATTGGAATTTCTCTGCTATACTAAGAGAATGAGGCTTCTGGTTTGAGGTTCTCACCATTTTTCTGAAATAATAAAAGGAGTGCAAACTGGATGGCAGTACAAGTGGGAAGCATCATCGAAGGAAAGGTGACAGCGATTAAACCGTTTGGGATGTTCGTCGCAGTCAGCGAAACCGAGCAGGGGCTGGTTCACATTTCCCAAGTAGCAAACGGTTTTGTAAAGGATATCAACGATCACTTTACCGTGGGGGAACAAGTAAAGGTAAAAGTTCTCTCCATTGATGATGCAGGTAAAATCTCGCTTTCGGTTCGCGCCGCACTCCCAGCGCCTGAGCGTCCGGAGCGCGAAGAGCGCCGTGGTGGTGGTTATCGTGGAGGCGACCGCGGAGGAAATACAAAACGCGATAGCGCTGCTTCCTTCGAGGACAAATTGAAAAAATGGTTGAAGCACAGCGAAGAGAACCTTGCGACGATCAACAAAAAGAACGCAAAACGTGGCTATTAAAGCCTTGTGATAACGAAAAAAAGACGGGATACCCCGTCTTTTTTTACGTTTGAAAGCTTGATAAGCCTTGCTGGAAGGAGCCAGGATTATTCCAAATAATAAAATAGCCCCGATTCTTGGTCGATCATCAGTGTGACAACACCTTTATCAGTGTTAATGGTTTGGTTTGGATTTCTTGTTGCGCCAAGGTAGATGGGAAAAGTTTTGTTTGATCGTGTTGTTACATCTGTTTTCACGACAGGGGCGGGTTCTTGATTGCTGTTTTGGACAAGAACGGGATTATTCGTTCGGTACCAGGCAAACTGACCGTCTGCTTTTGCCAGGCTGGCGATTCCAAGCCCCGTGCCATCAGGCAGTGTCATTTTGTAGACAATGAGTGTCTCCCCATCTGTGTCGATTTCATCAAGCACGTCACTTTGGGTTTAAGCCCTCAAGCGCAAGACCGTCTTGAATGGCGGCTTCAGGACGGTCAAACCAGCGCAGTTCCGGATCATCCGCGGATGAGCAGGCCGTTATCATCAGGGGGAAAAGCAGCATGGAAAGAAACCATTTTCGCATGGACGTTGCCTCCTTTTGAGCCAGGCACGCTCTGTCTCGTCATAACAAACTTTTCAGGAATCGAAAGTCAGACAGTACGCTGTCTGGCTTATTTGATTTGCAGCACGAAATATTCCACTGGATCATCTTTGGAACGAAAAGAAAGTTTTAACAGATAATCACTTTCAGAATACTCCAGAATGAAAGTATCATCCCCTGTATCATCTAGCAACTCACGGGAAGGCACTCCGAGACTCTCCTTTATTTCATCAGGTGTTCCGGTAAGCCCAACCGTTTTTGGACTGGCATGGATAAGGACAACCTTGCTATTCTCATTGAGTTCAGCAAGGGAAGCGGCATAATCCTCAAATTCCAGACTGAAACCATCGTAATATACGCAAAACCCATACTCATCATTTCCCGTGCGAATCGGTTCTCCAAGCTTCTCTGTCACTTCCTGTTTCGTTGCCCCGATTTCGATTGATACACCAGCCAATTGTCCCATTTTCACCTTTTCGAGAAAATCAGATGCTGTTTTGCTGCTTGTGGAACATCCCAATAACATAAGGAAACACAGCATCCCCATTAAAAAAATAGTGCCATACATTCTAGGCAATACGATCACCCTCCCTATCAAATAGATTTTACCATTTTATGGATCGCTTTTACTCTTGAAACCAACATCATTTTTCAGTGATTGGCGCCAGATAATAAGCGTAACAAAACCAACTGCGCAAATTGGGTTGCTGTTATCCAGATGGTAAAATGATGTAGTGATGCCTTAGCCACTTCAAAAACCGTGCCATCAGGCAGCGTCATTTTGTGGACAGTGAGCATTTTCCCATGCTCAAGCCATACGTCAAAAAGAGCAAACAGAGAGGAATCGTGAGCAGGATGCAGGTTGATTTATCGCCATTTGTTGCTGTAACTCCCGAAGCGGCGGCAGTGCCAAACGTTGCGCTTTACACGGTCAGCTACTACAGCGACGATTTGCTGGTCAAGGCGGCACTTGCTGTGCCGGAGAGCTTTCTTGCGGACGAAGCGAAGCTCCCGGCTTTGCTTTATTGTCGCGGCGGGATTAGAGGAATCGGCCGGGTCAGGCCGGAGCGGATCAGCCAGATGGCTGCCTTTGGCTATGTCGTGCTCGCCCCGCACTATCGGGGAAATGAAGGGGGAGAAGGGCGCGACGAGTTTGGCGGAGCCGATCGGCAGGATGTGTTCGCGGCCTATGAGCTGCTTCGTCAATTGAATATTGTCGACCCCCGGCGGATCAGCGCGTATGGCTTTTCCAGGGGAGGGGTCATGGCCCTGTTTGCGGCGATGGAGTGCAAAGGCCTGCTGGCAACTGTCGTCTGGGGCGGCGTCAGCGACATGGCGTTGACGTACGAGGAGCGGGTGGACATGCGGAGAATGATGCGCAGGCTGATCGGGCACCCGCGCAAGCAGGAGGAAGCTTACCGCTACCGAACCCCGCTGTATCGTGTGGCAGAGATTGCCTGTCCTGTGCTGATCATTCACGGGACAGAGGATGAGAACGTGAGCGTAGAGCACGCCCACAAACTGGCGGAGGCGCTGCGCCAGTCTGGTGTCCCCCACGAAAAATGGCTGGCGGAAGGGGCCAGCCATCTGTTTGTAGGAGACGAAATCGAGTTGTACACGCGCAAAATGTTTGCCTGGCTGGATGAACGCGGCCGGGAACGGGTCGCTGCCACTCAGGCGCTAACCTAATCGACTTTCGGGGTAAGCGGCAGTGTAATCGTAATTTCCGTTCCTTGTCCGGGGGTGCTTTTCACTTGCAGCTCGCCGCCGTGGTTTTCGACCATGCGGCGCGAGATCGGCAAGCCCAGTCCGGTTCCGTCTTCTTTCAGGGAGAAGAACGGCTCGAAAATCCGCACGAGATACTCCGGAGGAATCCCTTCTCCCGTATCCTTCACTTTTATATGTACCGCTTTTTCGTCCAGGTGGCTTTCGATGACAAGAAGGCCGCCTTCTTTCATGGCCTCGATACTGTTTTTCATCAGGTTGAGCAAAATTTGCTTGAGCTGCTCGACATCGGCATGCAGGCGAATATGGGGCGCACAGCGATCCACGATCTCGATGCCGTGCAGCATCGCTTCGGCATTCATCAACGGGAGAATCGAGTGGATGACGCCCGCGAGATTGACCTCGCGATAGTCCGGCTTGGACGGCTTGGAGAGCATCAACAGCTCGGTGACGATCCGGTTGACGCGCTCGATTTCCTCCAAGATGAGCGGGAGATAGTGGCGATCCCGTTCCTGATCGGACAGGCGCTGTTCCAGCAGTTGGATAAAGCCGTAGATGACGGTCAGCGGATTGCGGATTTCATGTGCCGCTCCGGCTGCCAACTGTCCGACCATGGCGAGTTTTTCCGACTGGTTCAAGTATTCTTGAATCTGTTCCTGTTCGGTAATATCGAGAAAAGCGACCATCCAGCCCGACTCCTGATCGTGCTGGTGATTGTGCAGCGGCACGTACGAGACAAGCGCGATAAAAGGCGTATCATCTTTCTTGTACAGCGTCATTTTGCGATTGACGAACCAGGGAGAGTCCTGACTGTCGGTTGAGCCGGCAAAGGAAGCATCCTTGCACATCGGGTAGCCGGCCTCATCGACCTTGACCAGATCGTTTGCCAGTTTGTTGACGTGAATACCAGCCCCGGCGTGCGGATGGGTAATGATCCCGACGGGCAACGAGTTGAGGATTTGCTCCCGAATATTTTTTTCGTCCGTCAAAATTTGCCGTTGCATTGCGTCCTGGGCAAACAGATCGGCTATGTTGCTCGACATCTTGTTGAATTCCTGGGCAAGCTCGCGGAATTCATCCTGGTGCGTGTACACAATTTGCTGCCCGAACGTCCCTTTGGACACTTCGCGAGCCTGCCGCATCAACGACTCGATGGGGCGAAGCAGTTCGTTGCGGAAGTAGAACGTGCAAAAAAAGCCGAACAAAATCGCTGCTACCGATACGGTGTAGGTGAGGATGAGCGATACGCGAATGCTTTCGTTCGTGTGCTGAAACTCTTTGTTCGTCTTGTACTCCAACTGGTTGAGCGAAAAGGACAAATCCCGCTCCAGCTGATCGATCAAGGGCTGGACCTCTTGGCTGAGCACGTAGCTGACAGCCGGCACGTTGTTTGCCTTGAGCAGCGGATTGATTTTGTTCAAAAAGAGAAAATCCAGCTTGGAAATCGATTCGACGATGGTGAACAGGCCGCTGTTTTCTTCTGTTTTTGTCAGCGAATCAAACTTGGAAGTGTCTATCAGATTCGTGTAGTACTGATCGAGATAGGATTCGTCGCGGGTCAAGGTGTACATGTTCAGGGCGTAGGTCTTGGTGTAGATTTGATTTTTGACGTCCAGCAGAGCGCTTGTTTGCGGCAAGACGTCTTGCGTCAGGTGTACTTCGTCGGAGGTTACTTTTGTCATCTGGTAGCTGAATAGGCTGGTGACACATCCGATCAGAAGCATCATGACGAGATAGCTGAGCATGATTTTTTTCTGGAATCCAAGATTTCTGAACAGGGACATGCAAATTAACCTCCAAATGAACCACGGGAAGAAGTGAGACGCTGCATTTCCCGTTCAATATCTTCACGAACTTCCGGGGGCACCATCGGGCCGAACGGGCTGAATTTGTTCACACCTTCGGCCAGACCGTACAAGACTTTGCCGCTCGGAAGCTGACCTGCCATGTACTGCTCGAAAATCGTCCGGTAGCACTGGCGGACGTCCTGTACCAGCGAAGCGAGAACGTAGTCGGGTGCAATGTAGCGTTGGTCCGCGATATAGCCGATCGTGTACACCTTGGACCGCTGTGCTTCGGTAATGACGGCAAGATTGAAGCTGTCGCCGGTTGTGTAGATAACATCGACGCCGCTGGCGATCATCTCGCGTGTTTTTTTCACCGCATTTTCAATGTCATTAAAATCTGATACCTTGCCGATGAAAACCTTCGTTTTCGGGGAAGCCTTTTTTACCCCTTCCTGAAAGCCCTCGGCCTGGGCAAGCTCCGGCGGCTTGTCCACCAAAATATAGCCGACCTTGCCGGTACGGGACATTTTCGCTGCGAGCATGCCGACGAGCTGGCCGGCGGGCTTCATGTCGTAGCGAATCGTCGTCTGGTTGGGATGCGGCGCTTCTCCGTTGAAGGAAACAAAGCGTGTATGCGGATATTGCAGCGCCACGCGGGTAAACGGTTCGGAAAAAATGCCCCCATGCCCCAAAATGAGGTCGTAGTCATTTTCCGCGTATTTTTGCGCCACGTTCATAATTTGCTCCGGCTTTAGATTGTTCGCAATTTCCAGGGTAAAGCCGAATCTTTTTTGCATTTCCGTGATGCTCTCCAGCGCGCTGCTGTTCCAGCCCTGGTCGTACGTAGGACCTTCCAGCAGCAAGGCAACACGCAATATTTCAGAAGAAGGTCCGCGTCTATTCATGACTGTTTCCAAATGCTTCATACTGGTGATGAATTGGCTGGTAATGAGCAGAAGCAACCCGACAACCAAAGCGGTGTACAGGGCCAAGAAAGGCTTCAGCTTGAGCATGGATGAGTTCTCCTCCAAAGGATACAGGCCTAGATTTAAGTAATCGGCAAAGAAGTGCACTCCTATTATATCGAAAAAAGTGTCGAGTTGAAAAAAGAGGAAATAATGGGGCCGGATGGGGGTGCATGGAAAAAACGGATCAGGACACGCTAAGGAGGAAAACTGCTTCAGCAAAAGCCAGAGAAAGGGAGGCGCCTGTCATGGAAAAAGACATCGTGGAAATCCCGCAAACCGATATACCGGATGAAGTGAGACAGGTCGATTTGCCGGAAATAGGCGTGACGACACCGCACCCGAAGCCGGAGAGTCCGCTGGCTTCGGATGGGGGCGAGCAGGTTGCTGGTGAGCGCGTTACAGGCGATACTGCGGGGCCAATCGGCTTTCTTCCATAGGGAATGTGCTGCAAGTGTTTGTTTCGACAAAAGAAGTCATTTTCTCTCGTGGACAAGGCTTGCGATTTCTGCAAAAGTAGTAGGTAGAAAGCGCAAGATGTGAGGGGATAGGACAGCATGGCCCGATTGCTGATTGTAGATGACGCAGCCTTCACGAGAAGGATGTTGACGGATATGTTAGGCGAGCAGCACGAGATTTGCGGAGAGGCGAGCAATGGCTTGGAGGCGATTGAAAAATACAAGGAATTGAAGCCGGACATTGTGACGATGGACATTACGATGCCGCACATGCACGGGATTGAAGCCATGCGCAAAATACTGGATTACGATCGGAATGCCAAGGTGTTGATCTGCTCCGCAGTCGGCCATCGGCAAAAGGTGCTGGAGGCGATGAAGACTGGGGCGAGCGATTTTGTCATCAAGCCTTTTCAAAAAGAGCAAATTCTCGATGCGATTTCACGGTTGGTGTAAGAAAACGGGAACAGCCGCCAAGGCGATGTAGTCTGGCGGCTGTTTGTGTGCGGTTTTGGTCGCGTTTCGCGTTAGAAGGAACCTTCGTGCCGATTTTCCAGACAACAGACGGCGGCCATACCTGGCAGATCATCCACCCGCAACTCGTCCGCAGCAAGTAGGAGCGCGTTGCGCGGGGATCGGATCAAAAGGAGCAGTCATGCGCTGCTCTTTTTGCATGAACGGCGGAAAAAGTGCGTCCCTCTCCTGCTTTCCTGTATAATAAAAACACACGTATGAAAGCGCGGTAAAGAGGTGGAAATGTGTCCGTAGAGCCTAACTACTTTCAACAGTATCAGCATGCCGACATAGACGAACTTGCCGATGCGATTGGCGAACTTTTGCAAAACCCGATTACAGTGGAAGACGCCGATCACAAGCTGATTGCCTACAGCTCTCACGGGGACAGCACGGATCAGGCGCGCTGGTCGACGATCATGGGCCGCAGGGTGCCGGAAAAGGTGCTGACGCGGCTGTGGAAGGACGGCGTGTTTCAGGAGCTGTTGACGCAGGATGATCCGGTGCACATCCCGGCCAAGGATGAAGTCGGTCTGGGCAAGCGGGTGGCGATTGCCATTCGCCGGGGCAGTGATGTGCTCGGGTATATTTGGGCGCAGGAAGTGAATCGGCCGATTACACGCGAGGACGACGAAATTTTGCGCCAGGCGGCACGGGTTGCAGTTCCCCGGCTCATGCAGCGGCAGGGCAAACGCAAGGCCGAGGAGCAGCGGCGCAAGGAGTTTTTATGGGAGCTTTTGCTCGGCAACCACAAAAGCGAGAGCGCGATCCGGCAAAAAGCGGACAGCCTGCAAATGCAGCTTCCGACCTCTTATTTGATTTGCGTGATCGAAGCGGCCGGAGCGCGGCTCGACCAGTATTTGTACCCCCTGCTCATGCGCGACAAGCTGCTGTGGGTCGTAGACGGCTCGCAAATCATTTTGCTGATCGGGCTGAACGAGGACGGCAAAAAAGATGTACGGGAAGTGCTGATTCGCAAAGTCGAGCAGTTTTTGGCCGATTCCCTGGGCAAGCTGGAAGCCCACGTCACAGAGGGGCGGCAGGTGATTGCAGGCTACGGGCTTGGCTACAGCACGTATTTGGAAATTGTGAAAAGCTACAGGGAGGCGCTGCATGCGCTCAAGATCAAGAAGCTGTTTCCCAAGGAGAACGAAGGCATTTACGGCTATCACGAGCTGGGCATTTACCGCTACCTTTTGCAGTTGAAACAGTGGGAAGAGGAACAAGGCTACAAAAATGAACGGCTGGAAAAGCTCAGACAGTACGACCGCGACAACCAGACGGCGCTCATGGAGACGCTGGAGACGTTTCTCGATGCGGCAGGCAAGGTAAACGTAACGGCGCAGCGCTTGCACATCCACATCAATACATTGAGCTACCGGCTGCGGCGGATCGAGGAAATCATGCGGGTCGATCTGGAGAACATGAACCAGCGGGCGGCACTTTATCTGGAGCTGAAAATGGCGAAGCTCGATCAGGAACAATAGTCTGTTTGTGAATTTTCACAAAAAGAAGGACACCAAAATTAAAGGAATCCCCAAGGAAGCGCTGCCATTTGTCGCTGTACAATGGTAGTAATCCCATTAAATCGGCGTTTCCAAGGAGGACTACCCATCATGATCGTTGGAATTCCTAAAGAAATTAAAAATAACGAAAACCGCGTTGCCATTACGCCAGCAGGCGTAGCCGCTCTGGTGCAAAACGGACACACAGTTCGCGTGGAAACAGGAGCTGGCCAAGGCAGCGGCTTTACCAACGAAGACTACACTGCAGTAGGCGCTGAGATTGTCGCGACCGCAGCAGATGCGTGGGCCGCTGACATGGTTATGAAAGTAAAAGAACCGCTTCCTGCCGAGTACGGCTACTTCCGTGAAGGTTTGATCCTGTTCACGTACTTGCACCTCGCTCCAGAGCCTGAGCTGACTCGTGAACTGGTTGAGAAAAAAGTAATCGCGATCGCTTACGAAACCATCCAGCTCGACAACGGCGCTCTGCCGCTGCTCATGCCGATGTCCGAAGTAGCGGGCCGCATGTCTGTACAAATCGGGGCGCAATTCCTGGAAAAACAATACGGCGGAAAAGGCGTGCTGCTCGGCGGCGTACCTGGCGTGCCAAAAGGCGAGGTAGTGGTAATCGGCGGCGGTATCGTGGGTACAAACGCTGCGAAAATGGCGGTCGGTCTCGGCGCAAACGTAACGATCATCGACGTGAACGCAGACCGTCTGCGCCAACTGGATGACCTGTTCCAAGGCCGCGTGCAAACGCTGATGTCCAACTCCTTCAACATCGCAAACGCGGTGAAAAAAGCAGACCTGCTCGTAGGCGCTGTCCTGATCCCTGGCGCACGCGCACCTCGTCTCGTAACCGAAGACATGGTAAAAACAATGACGCCTGGCTCCGTCATCGTAGACGTGGCGATCGACCAAGGCGGTTCTATCGAAACAATCGACCGCATTACGACGCACGACAACCCAACCTATGAAAAACACGGCGTGATCCACTACGCGGTAGCGAACATGCCTGGTGCAGTCGCTCGCACTTCCACGCTGGCTCTGACCAACGTGACGGTTCCATACGCTGTGCAACTGGCGAACAAAGGCTACGCCCAAGCGATCCGCGACAACCGCGCGCTGGCAAAAGGCGTAAACGTCATCAACGGACACGTAACGTACAAAGCCGTAGCCGATGCGCACAACCTGCCATACACTTCTGTGGAAGAAGTTTTGCTGGTGAAAAACTAATCCTGATTGCAGAAACGAAACTGCTTGCCGCTGATCGTCGGCAAGCAGTTTTTTTTTGCCGGTTGGAAAGATGTATCTCGTATAAAGGTTAGCCCACGATAAATAAAGTGTGGTATTCTACAATGAGGTAAAAATGGAGTAAGGAGTGCAACCGGGATGTATAAGCTCATTAGAAAATATCTGTTCCAGATGGATACGGAAGAGATTCATGAAAAAACGGTTGGTGCCCTGAAGCTGGTGGAAGATTCTGCGCCGGGAAAAAGCTTGCTGCGGATGCTGTTCCAGGTGAAGGACGAGCGTCTTGCCACGAAGCTGTGGGGAATGACGTTTCCCAATCCGGTAGGACTCGCCGCCGGGTTCGACAAAAATGCCGAGGTGTACCATGCACTGGGTGCGCTTGGCTTTGGTTTTGTGGAAGTCGGGACGCTGACGCCGCAAGCACAGCCGGGCAATCCGCGGCCGCGCCTGTTTCGGTTGCCGGAGCACGAGGCGATCATCAACCGGATGGGCTTCAATAACCACGGTGCTTATTTGGCTTCGCAGCACCTGGTCGATTACGCTTATTCCGATGTGCCAATTGGGATCAATATTGGCAAAAACAAAGTCACTCCCAATGAGGAAGCGGCTTCTGACTATATCAAATGCCTGGACATGCTCTATTCATACGGCCATTATTTCGTCATCAATATCAGCTCTCCGAATACTCCCAACCTGCGCGACCTGCAGGAAACGGAGAGCATGCGGCTTCTGGTGCGGGCGGTGCGCGAAAAAGCGGCCGAAATGGAAGCGCGCGGCATCCGGAAAAAGCCGATTTTGCTCAAAGTAGCGCCTGACATGTCCGATGAGCACATGCACGATGTCGTGCATGGAGCGGTGGAAGAGGGCATTTCCGGCATTATTGCCACCAATACGACCTTGTCGCGTGAAGCTGTTCAGGGACATCGCCATGCCGAGGAAGCGGGAGGACTGAGCGGAAAGCCGCTGACAGAGCGCTCCACAGCCTGGGTCAAGGAAATTTACCAGGAAGTGGGCGACAAGGTGCCGATCATTGGCGTTGGCGGCATTTTCACCGGAGAAGATGCCTACGCGAAAATCCGGGCGGGCGCAAGTCTCGTCCAGGTGTACACCGGGATGATTTATCAAGGCCCTGGCATCTGCAGGCAAATCAACAAAAAGCTCTTGCAGCTCTTGAAGCGCGACGGCTTTTCCCACATCAGCGAAGCGGTCGGCGTGGACGCCAAGGCGTAAGGCAGGAAGAAAGCACATGCAACCGATGATTTTTCCAAGCGACAGTCATCGGTTTTTCTTTTGCTTGCCAATCGGCATTATCATATATTCTTCCGCTTTTTCCCTTGATTCTGTATAATAATGTGGGACAGGCAAAACTGTCTGACAATTGCATATTGCCGGCAATAGGTGCCTTTATGTGCAAACCGCATAAAGGGTAACAGGGAATCGGGTGAAAGTCCCGAGCGGTCCCGCCACTGTAAGCAGGGAGTTCTCTTTGAGAAATAGCCACTCATTTTCATGGGGAAGGCCAAAGAGCGCGATGATCTGTAAGCCAGGAGACCTACCTACTTGCCACACCCACAATACCTTCGCGGAAAGGAGCGGTGAATACGAAGCAATGTGACTGTGCCAACGGTCTATTGTTTTTGTGCGCATACCTCGTCTGCCAACGGATGAGGTTTTTTTGTTGGTGAAAAAAGAAAGAACAGCAAAGGAGGAGGAAATGCTTGAATCGTTCCCGTCTTGTTTCGACTGGTCTCTTGATTGCAGGCTTTGTCCTTTATTTTCTCGTAAATGAACCACAGACGTCCTACGCGATGCACATCATGGAAGGGTATTTGCCGCTTGGCTGGGCACTGTTTTGGTGGGCTGTGTTTCTTCCGTTTTTTATTCTCGGCATTCGTTCCTTGAACAAAATCGTCAAGGAGCATCCGCAAATGAAGCTTCTGATCGGCGTATCCGGCGCTTTTGCCTTTGTGCTGTCCGCGCTGAAAATTCCTTCGGTCACGGGCAGCAGTTCCCACCCGACGGGAACCGGGCTTGGCGCGATCATGTTTGGTCCGTGGGTCATGTCTGTGCTCGGCAGCCTGGTGCTGCTGTTCCAGGCGCTGCTTTTGGCGCATGGAGGGCTGACGACGCTGGGAGCCAATGCGGTGTCCATGGCAGTAGCAGGGCCGCTGGTGGCATACGGCGTCTATCGCCTGATCGCGCGCGGAAACGGCGGACAGCGTTTGGCCGTATTCGCTGCTGCTGCGCTCGCAGACCTCGCGACTTACATCGTGACCTCCTTGCAACTGGCTTTGGCCTTCCCGGCTGAATCCGGCGGGGTTATGGCGTCGTTTGCAAAATTCGCCGGAATTTTTGCCGTCACACAAGTTCCGTTGGCGATCAGCGAGGGGCTTTTGACCGTACTCGTCTGGAACTGGCTGCAAGCATACAACGCAAATGAGCTGGCGCAACTTCGCCTGCTGAAACGGGAGGAATCGCTGTGAAAAATGGGATGAACTGGCTGCTGCTCCTGGGCGTGGTCGTGCTGGCGGTTGTGCCGTTAATGTTGGTGCAGGATTCGGAGTTCGGGGGAGCAGATGGAGCGGCCGAGGAAGCAATCAAGGAAATCGCCCCTGCCTACGAGCCCTGGTTCCAGCCATTGCTTGAACCGCCAGGGGGCGAGACAGAGGGCTTGCTGTTCGCCGTGCAGGCAGCGCTCGGGGCAGGCATTGTCGGCTATGCCATGGGCTTGTACAAGGGTCGGCTGGATAAGCATAAAAAATGATTGGACAACAGCTTGATTCGCTTTCCTATCAAAACCGGCTGCGCTTTTTGCCGCCCGAGCACAAGCTTCTGTTGGCGGGCGTGCTGATCGTGCTGGTGCTGACAGGACATGAATGGTTGCAGATGGCCATTTGTGTATGGATGGGAGTATGGGTGATGGTTTACGCCCGTATTCCCGTCCGTATCTATTGCGGATTTTTCATCCTGTCCCTGTCTTTTTTCGTCCTGGGTCTTCCGGCGCTGTTGCTGGAAGCTGTGCGAGCGGATGCGGCAACGGTCGTCCAGGCGGTTGCGGCTTGGAAGGTCGGGCCGTATCTGGTCTACATTCCGGCAAGCGCGGTCGACAAGGTGTGGGTGCTTTTCTGGCGGACGATGGCCAGCCTCGCCTGTTTTGCCTTCGTCTTGTTTACCGTGCCGTTTGCCGAGATTTTGCAGGTGCTGCGCAAGCTCAAACTTCCGGTCATCGTCACCGATTTGCTGATGATTATGTACCGCTTTATTTTCGTGTTGCTCGGCCTCTCGCATCAGTTGTGGATTGCCCAGCGCGCGCGTGGCGGCCATCGCGGGTTCCGGGGGATGTTGCGGGACGCGAGCGGACTGGCCGCGCAGTTGTTCGTCAGGGCCATGCGCAAATACGATGCGCTGTCCAAAGGGGTGGCTGCGAGAGGTTTCGGGGAAAGCCTGCAGGTGCTTTCCTTGCACACGCATTCTCGCTCTCGCCGATATGAAGCGGAGTCAATCGCAGGCTGTCTTTTGCTGATTTTGCTGGAGTGGTGGACAGGAGGGTAATGCTTTGACATCATGGCTGTTGGAATTTGTTGATTTGCACTACGCCTATCCAGGCGGCCGCGGTCCTGTCCTGAAAGGGTTATCCCTGGGCATTCCGGAGGGGAAAAAATGCGCCCTGCTCGGGCGAAACGGCTGCGGCAAGTCCACGCTGTTTTTGCACGGAAACGGCATCATCCAGCCGCAGCAGGGGCAGGTGCTGTGGCGAGGAACGCCCCTCAGCTACAAACGCGCTGCCTTGCAGGAAATGACGCAAAAAGTCGGGCTGGTTTTCCAGGACCCGGAGCACCAACTGATCGCCGGCACGGTCGCGGAGGATATTTCTTACGGGCTGTGCAACCGCAACTTGCCCGCCGACGTGATCCGCGAGAAAGTGCGGGCTGTCCTGGACGCGTTTGGCATGACAGAGCTGGCGGACGTTCCGATTCACCACCTGAGTCTGGGGCAAAAGCGGCGTCTCGCCCTTGCCGGGGTCATGGTGCTTGCGCCGGAGCTGCTGTTGCTGGATGAGCCTACTGCCTATCTCGACCGCTACCAGACCAAAAATCTGCTGCGCGAGTTGGACGCCATTCACCAAAACGGCACAACCGTATTGATGGCCACCCACGATATGGACATCGCCTTCGAGTGGGCCGAATGGCTTTGCGTCATGGATGAAGGCCGACTGATTTTTGCCGGAGAGCCCCAGGAGGCGCTGGCGCGAAAAGAGATGCTGGAAAGCCTGCATTTGGGCCTGCCGCTCATCGCTGAGTTGTGGGAAGCGCTGCCGCCTGAATGGAGACGGGAAGCAGGCGAGCGGATTCCGTGTTCGCTGGAGGAATTAAAAACACGGCTGGCCGTACATGCAGCGGCCAGGTAGATCAGGTACAGGCAAGCGGTCGTCGTTTCGGCGGCCGCTTTTTGCACGTCAAATGTCGCGCTGATGAGTGGCGAAAGTATGCTTGTATGGATGGTTTTCGGGAACCGTGCATGTTTGCTGTTTGTATGGGGTATCTTAACCGTAAAATTTCTCTGGAGGTATCCCGATGGTTTACGATTCCTTGATGAGCTCAGGGCTTGCTGGCGATGAGCAAAATGAAATCCCCGGCAAAGTGAAAAGCCAACTCATGTTCAATGTGCTGGAAAAAGAAATGGCGAAGGAAGAAAAGGAAAAAAAGGTAAAGGACGAGTATTTGACAGGAAAGTCGTAACCTGCGCCAAAGAGCCCTTCTCGGTTTGCACAAAGACGAGAAGGGCTTTTCCTGCAGCGAAAAGGTGTGGAGACATGCTGCCTGCCCGCTCAGTTGTCCTTCTTCTCTGCTTTTTCCTGCCGTTCTTTCAGGATTGATAAAAAGGCCAAAAAATCGCCCAACAGGACCACTACGGCCGCCAGCAGCGCCAGATCTTCCGCAGATAAACCATTGTTCTGCTTCATGTTCCAGCCTCATTTCCGTATGGATATCCGCCCTTTTTATCTTATGCGGTGGTTTAGGATTGGCAACAAGGCTATGTATAATGGCGGCCACATTACCAACTCAATCGAAAACCACAACTTGATGGAAAGCCTGTGTTTCGCCTGCTGCGAGAGCAAGGGTGACGATATGGTGTTGAAATATTCGCATATCAAGCACGCCATTACGGCGAGACGTATCGGGATTTGATGGAGCAATGGAAACAAAGATTTGCCTGATGTGGCGGGAGGCATTTGTGGCCATTGTTGCCGCTCGCGCTGGATTTGCGGAACCTTCTGATTGCGCCGTCGGCTTCCATGGCAAAAGCGCCTCCCTGCAACCATGCCACTAATGAACTTGTGCATGGCGGATTAACGTTTCAATCAAGTGTACCAAACAAAATTCAAGACCCTTATGAGGAACTGGAGGCACAAAGAACCAGCAGCAACATATAAAGCGGTTCGCCCGACGCTTTTGTATTGCGGGTTTTGGTTAAATACGGTAATAATCCATACAATCAATCCGACAGGGAAAAAGATAAAGCTGAACAAATAGATTATTCCTTTTTCAAGGTTGTTCATTCGGTTTGTACATCCAAAAAATCCCTTTTTTGATACGATTAATTAACTGATCTGGTTTCGGATGGCAGGAGGAAGCGATCCAAGCAGCAAATTTATGCCAATGCGACTATCCTAAAGTATGTGATGACGTTGACAAAAAGGAAAAGCCCCCTTAAAAGTGGGCACATCAAGGCGTACCTCGAGCTACTTTCCGAGTACACATCCACCAACCATGCGATGCCGGATGGCCTGCAACACAATTTCATCGAAAATGTCCTGAAGAATGCTCGTGTTCTTAAAGCGGACACGTCGATTAAGAATGATTGTGCTGTGATCTGGTACACGATCCGTTAAACCAAGACCAAGAAAGCTGGACGACCATAATCCTCACAGTAAGAACGTAAAAAACAAGGCTGCCGACTTCATCGACAGCCCGAGGTTTCAATTATTTTCTTTGTTTAAATGTCTTGACAATAGAGGAATTTACAAGTATTAACTTTGAGGGCATTCTGAAATAGTGGATCGGTGTTTCGTGAAATAAGCATTTTCATGCGAATAAAAACCGCAAAAATTGCACAATATTTACATTTTTGTTAACGTTAATTACTTTATGTAACATATTGTAAGTGATTTGGTATACTTACAATGTAGCAAGTTCAATTAATGAAGAAATTAAAAACATCAATCTTGGCTCTCTGCTTGTTAAGTGTGTTCGGAACTTCTGCTTACGCAGCAAATATCACTTTTGAAATAGCACAGGTGGAAATATTACTAAGTGACAAAGGCAAATGGGAGAGTAGGGCAACAACTAAAGGATCTTATGGTACGACACATGCAAGAAGTTATACTGAGATCTGGGCTGGCGGGAAAAAACAAGATTATAAAGAAAGTCCTAAACAAGCTGGAGTAGGTCCTGTTATTGCATCAGCATACGCCCCAATCGGCTTATCTGATACATACTCGACATCTGGTCATAGAATTTGGTGGGGATCTACCGATAAAGAGTCGATAAGCACAACAGACAGAACTTCTATTTAGAAAAGAATTCAGAATAATGTATAGAATAATAAAGGTATGAATTAATTTAAATGAGGTGAATATTAATGAATAAAAGAATGTTACTTGTGTCGTTTTCTGTTGCAATATTATGTGGTGTTGGATTTGGAACCGTTTTAAATATTGAAGGTGTAAGTGCCAAAAAAGAGAAAATCCGACCGGAAGCTAAAATGAGGGACTATAGATCAGCAGAAACAAATGAGAAATTAGATGAATCGTGGAAAAAATCAATTGGAAAATTTGGTTTAAATAGTTCACTGCAATTAACAAAAGGAATTAATTCCATTAATGCAAATTTGGAAAAATCAATTACCGGCAGTGAATATACTTTTGTAGATTACGCAGATCATCAACATATCTGGGGTAATTTTGAAAATCATATTGAACAGAACAGTTTTTTAGATGCGCTTCGGGCTGCTATGACCAATCATAACATTGGGGATTATGAACCCATTTTGTTAGTTAATCAGGACGTGACACAAACGATTATGCTGTTTGAACGTGAAAATGGAAAGTCAGTAAAAATAGTGCTGTCCTCCAAAATTGGGAATGAAGGAAAAGAATGGTTTATAGATGGGCCAGTTGAGGAGAAATAAGATAATACATGGGTAAGAAAAGACGCCCTCAATGAGAGCGTCTTTTTTCATGTACGCCTAGCATGGGCGTCATCTCTAGGGCGAAGTCCCGAACAGGGGCTGGCGAACGCCTGTTAGCCAACAGCAAGGGTGTCCTAGGGTATCCCAACCATTATGGTTGCTTAATTCAGCAAGCCTTCATGCAAGCAATGACGCAATTTTTGATCCGCATTTTCCCCGAACAGTATCGGATTCCGTCCAAACAAACGTGCACACGACGCAGTAAAGAAGCGCAATCCTACATACAAGGAGGGGCGTTAAGTCCACTCCTCGCCAACATTCTTCTGGATAATTTGGACAAAGAGGTTACAGCACGCGGACTGTGCTTTGTCCGCTATGCAAGCGACTGTAACATCTTCGTCCGGAGCAAAAAGTAGTCATCTTCTATTTATTCCAATTCGTTTATTTTAAAGTATTAGGAAATAAAACCCCCAGAAGGGGCATATTACGCGCTACCTCGAGCTACTTCGAATGCGATAACGCAGCATCAAAGGCATCCAGTATTTCGAGGAAATGGGAGGCTTCTCTAAAGACGTGGTCGGCAAGCAACGGAGGGATAATGCTTTTGATTCGGCATGCTTCGATCAGATCGCGTGCCGTTTTCTTGAAGTCGCGCAATTGGCGGACGGAAACACGGTTTTGATCGACAAACTGCGAGAGGAGAGGCTGTGTCTGGGATTGGGGACGCATAGAGTCAAGATCCTGGGCCTGGAATAAAAGCTGGTCAAAATCATGACTGAATTCTCTGGCCTGTTCCACTAATTTTCTCTCGGATGGATCAAGCAAATGGTTAATGAATTTGGCATGGTCAGCCATGATGCGCAGGAAGAAGACATTTTCATTAATAACCGCATCAGGCAGTGGGTCCAGGCAGCCGGTATTCAGCTGTTCCAAGCGATTCCGGAAATATGCGGCTTCCCTGCTGACGTGATCGACCAACAGGGGGAAGTTGTTTCCGCCGATCTTGCAATGGATGATTAACCCGAGTACGTGTCGTTTGAATGCCCAAATATGAGAAGCAGCGCTGTACACAACCTGGTTAAAATCGTAAATCCTTTGCGGATCGACGTCTGGAGTAAAAGCGTGAGCGCGGTTCTCAATGTCTTCAAAGATGTTGTAAAAACGGTCGGCTTCGTTAATTAATTTGGTGTCGTCACAGTTAAACCCTAATTTCAAAAAGAGGGAATGTTCCTTCATAATGCGGGACCAAAAGCGAATTTCTGCTAATGACCTGTCAACAAATTCATTTGCCATGTTGTACCTCCAAGTGAGTGTGTTCGCATGCAGCACAAATGAAACATGATTTATACCTATGCAACTGCCCATTACTCCGAATGGGCGCTGGCCTAAAAAGCACTTGGAGCGGCCAAGCCTAATTTTTGTGTAAAAAACGCAAAGAACCCCAAAGCAAGGGGTTCATTGAAAGAAAAGTCTGATTGGGCTTATTCTTTTTCATTTGCATCGATTGCGCTAAACCATATACCTAAATCTTCGGATGTCGTGATTTTGTATCTGATTCCATTTCTGACGGTGGATTTATTTAAATCCATAATATCACCACCATCAATTACACCAAGCTCCCTGAGAACATTCCCTCTTTCAATATCTGACAAATCAGGATTGGTTGCAGTGATAAGAATACCCATACCAATCAGAATATCTGCACCTGACTTTACCGTTCCGTCTCCAGCACCCATTAGCAGCACTTCTCGGACACTGCCGTCTTTTTTGTTGACCGTTCCAATAATTCCTAAGTTTTTTGTAAACATATATTGAAATGTATTTTGGGCGACACCCTCTGTAATCGTGATATTGTTAATGATTAAGTCAGACTGGTATTCGGCCGCCACTTTATTGAAAGCTGTCTTGAATTGCTCAGGGGTCATGCCGATCGTACCAGGTATTTGTTCAGCCTTTTTCTTGGTTTCTGTCTGAGCTTTGGCCCTCGCTTCAGTCTCAGCTTTAGCTGTTGCTTCCTGTTCGCCATTGGCTTTTGCTTCGGCTTCAGCTATTGCTTCAGACTCAACTTCATCCTTCGTTTTTGATTCAACTTCATCCTTTGTTGTTTGCTCGGAAGTTGCATTTTGTGATTGAGTTACCGAGGTTGTTACTGGTTTACGATCAACAAAGGCAGCAACTAAAAAGACAATCACGCATATAACCGCAATCGTCAGATGCTTTTTTGTTTGACCATTTTTTCGAAATAATGAAACAATCGTCATAACTAAAAAAAGGAATGAGCCAAAAAATCCGAGTAATCCCAAAGTCATCCACATGATAAATGCCCCCCCATGTTCTATCTGGTTAAAATCATAAAGGTTAGATTCTGTACGGAAAATGATGCAATCAAAAAAAGCGGTTTCCTGCATCAATGCTTCTTGGTGTTTTCCTCGTCAGCCTTGTTCTTTTCCGAGAGAAAACATTTGGAATTGGGGCAGGCTTATCCTTCTTGAAAGCAGGGGAAGGAGCGTTGGTGCGTCCCAACAGGTAATCTTCGGACACCGAAGTAGTCAGCCGTTTAGGCTCTTTTTATCCTTCCGGGAAACTTGTTCCATTTTCCCTCTTTCAAAGAAATCATATCATATGTTCGGTAAAAAAAACGGTGTGTTTTACGCATGGAAAATTCGAAAAGTATCTTTCTTCGTCTGTTTTGTGCGATCACCAGTCGCAGCTCGTTCTTTTTACTTGTCTTGCAAGCAACAACTTTGTTGTTGAACAGATCGCAAATAACAGATCCTGTCCGCGGCTATTTGCTTCTTCATTAACCAAAGATGTTGCCAGCGGCCATTTCCCATCTGCGTATTCCATTTTTACGGTCACAGGATCGGAAGGGTCAGCCAGCACCGTTTTGTCAAACTCGATTTCGAAAACATGATCTTTTTGACTTTTGATCCTGGCGGTATCGAGCAGGAATTCTGTGGCCCAACCATGGCCTCCATTATTTGCTATTTAGTTTCTGCCTTCGGGATAAGTTGTTTGCGAATGTCTTTTGCTTCCTCTTCCGTAAGTTTGGCAGAAGGGCTTTCCTTTGTGTTCGTTTTTGCAACTTCCGTTTGATTCCCATTGTAGCTTTGACAACCAGCAAGTAACACCAAAATAGCGAAAAACAAAAAAGCATACTTGTTAACCTCTTCATAAAAATCTCCTTTCGGTCAGGATGGTAACGTATCTGTCGCCTTTCTCGTTTTCATCTCCTTATCAATGACGAATAACTCATTCGGAGAAATGCTCACTAAAATAAATCTCAACTATGACAAATATTGTAAGTAAAAAAGCGGTAAAAGTCGTTCCTCTATGAGACGCATTATCGGGTGAATGTAGAAGGCATAAAAAATACTGATATTTGAGCAATGGAAAGAGGGGCTGTCCAGAGAGTCAGTGCAAACTGACTGCTGGACGTGCCGTTTTTATTGAATGTGAAAAATTGGTACAAAAAAATCGCCATATCCGTGGATGGAAGTTACCAAACCACCAACTCAGAAAGGGCGATTTCTTTGCGTAATTGAACGACTACTGCTGAACAGCATATCTTGCAACCGTCACTTCCTCCCAACTTGATTGAAGGGGAAGGTGAGCGTGTGTAAGTTTACATATGTTTACAAAAGTTTACACTTGAGGAATAAACCGAGTGAAGGCTGAGTTATTTAGTAAAATGGATAGTGGGGATCGGGACATGCCAGTGAGAATATGGCATGTTTATTTTTTGTTTGAAAAACGAACGTATGATCCTGTTTTTCGTTTGGGGTTGTGAAATTCAACTAATTTAAAAAGTAGGTGATTGTTTGACGAAAGAGGAATGCAGAACCATTTTGCGACGTATTGCCTGGAACCTGAATTATCGAGAAAGAAAAAGGATTCGTAATGAATGCCCGATTCTGGACGACTTTGGCAGGCAGTTGGGAACGGTTAATTACGACGGAAGCCTTTATGTTGAAGAGTTGTTACGGCAACTATCCAATGAAAAAGAAAGGTACGTTATCCGAAAGATCGTTTTGGAAGGCTTCACGGCAAAAGAGGTTGGCGAAAGCTTACGCATGGGCGAAAGAGGTGTGAATCAATGCAAAAGTCGAAGCCTGAAGAAACTGCACAATTATCTGATTACGCATTCACTTTGATGGTTGAGCGAGCAAAAAATGGGGACAACGAGGCACTATTGATGGTCTTGGAAGAAATGGAACCTGAAATTAACAACTTGGCGAGCTTTCTTAAACTTCCAAGGGAAGAGGGGATTCAAGAGATTACGACGCGGTTTATCGAGAAAATCAGGGGTTAAAAAATTTTTTTCGATTTTTTAAGTAAAGCTGTTCCGTTTTGCTCCTGTTTTTTTCCTAGATAGGTGAGAACGACGTTGACCGGTCAACAAAGTCGTTTGAAAGAACAATTACTGGAGGGAAAAAATTATGGGCATGAAATCAAGAGAGTATTCAAAGAACCTTACTGTCACTTTGGCGGAACTCAAAAAAATTAAAAAAGCGCAACGGGCAATGTATAAAAACGGTTTGGTTAAATTGGAAGGAAACACATTAGAGTCCATCCTGGGAACTGTTTCTACCATTTTGGGGCTTGTTTTTGTAACATCTACACCAACAGGTATTGTGGCTGCAATTACATCTCTTGTAGCAAGTCTTGGAGTAAGTGCAAAGGATGCACTCAAAGATATGGTATACACAGGATATTTCTCAATGGACGAATTGATAGAATTTCTGGAGGAAAATCCCAAGTATTCTAAGATCCAAGTCGAATTTCCGTTTATCGAATATTATGTAGATGGTAGAACCATTCGCTTTGTTTCTGGTGAAGGGCTCGTTAAGAAAGTTTATAAAGAGAACCAAGGATGGTTCCCTGTAGAATAAATATGAAAACGAGGCTGAAGGGATAAATCCTGACAGCCTCGTTTTATGTCGGGAATCAAGTGGAATTATTGTCCTGGAATAGTCCAATCCAGGTGTTGCTCTTCGATTATTTTAAATAAATCAACTTGATTACTTACCTTATAGACGCCCCCTTTTTGTTCATTTATCCAAACGTAATTTTTGTTAGTCAACATTTCCATTCCAAGTTTATTTACCCCGTTGACATATACTCGTATTGCATAATCACCGGACGGCCAAGTCATGTTTTCTTTTTTTAGTTCCACAGATGAGAGGCTCTTTAACAACTTTTCTACCTTATCTTTATCTGTTAGAGATACCTTTGCATCGTCAGAATACCTCTTAATATCAATACGAACTTCATCATTTTTCGTGATCTGATTTAAGGCTTTTTCATGAAGAGATGTATAATTCATTCTATTTACAGCATAAAAGCAACCAGCAATCGCTGCTAAGATAATGAGTAAAAAAGCTATTTTCTTTTTCAAAACAGACTCTCCTCCCGGAAGTAAGTACGTATTTACTTCGTGCATAAACTTTGCTAGTGGAAGACGATTAATGTCTACCGAACTAGTTAATGCGATTTATATATCATAAAACAATTGGAACTAATTGTAAATGATTCTGTAGGTGATTTTGCTGCAACGACTTTGCTGCAGGGTTTCCCCAGACACGAAAGGATCATTTCATGGCCAATGCAAAGAGCCCCTCCTGAACGGAAGGGGCTAATTTGTTGATGGGTAAAACCTGCGTAATTACTGGTCAGTTTTGTACGAATAAATTTTACAGATCATAATACAACTCAAACTCTTTCGGATTCACCGTACGCTCCACTTGCTGAATATCCGCACGTTTCAAGGCGATCCAGCTTTCGATGACTTCCTTGTTGAAGACGTCGCCTTCGAGCAGGAAAGCGTGGTCTTGTTCGAGGGCAGTCAGGGCTTCCTCCAGGGAGCCTGGAGCGCGCTTGATTTCATGCTTTTCCGCGTCGGACAAATCGTAGATGTTGCGGTCCAGCGGGCCGTAGCCGAGTTCGCGCGGGTCGAGTTTGCGCTTGATGCCGTCCAGGCCAGCCATCAGCATGGCAGCGAAGGCCAGGTATGGGTTGGCAGTGGAGTCTGGCGTGCGGAATTCGATCCGGGACGCTTTTGGCGTTACAGCAGCGACTGGAATCCGAACAGCGGCAGAGCGGTTTCCTTTGGAGAATACCAGATTGACAGGTGCTTCGTAGCCTGGGACCAGACGCTTGAACGAGTTGGTGCTCGGGTTGGTCAGCGCGATCAGGGCTGGAGCGTGGTGCAAAATGCCGCCGATGTAGTAGAGTGCTGTCTCGCTCAGGTTTGCGTAGCCGCCTTGCTCATAGAACAGCGGAGTGTCGCCGTTGAACAAGCTTTGGTGGACGTGCATGCCGGAACCGTTGTCGCCGACGATTGGCTTTGGCATGAAGGTCGCGGTTTTGCCGTGCTTCGCAGCGACGTTGCGCACGATGTATTTGAACAAAAGCAGGTTGTCAGCTGTACGAGTCAACGTGTCAAAGCGGAAGTTGATCTCGCCTTGACCGGCAGTTGCCACCTCGTGGTGATGGCGCTCTACATGCAGGCCGGCTTTGGTCATCAGGGTGCACATTTCGTTGCGGATGTCCATTTGCGAGTCAGTTGGCTGTACAGGGAAGTAGCCGCCTTTGTTGCGCACTTTGTAGCCCAGGTTTTGCCCCTCTTTTCCGGTGTTCCAGAACGCTTCCTCCGAGTCGATGTGGAAGAACGAACCGGATGGGCCGGAGTCGTAGCGCACGCTGTCGAACAGGAAAAATTCCGATTCCGGACCGAAGTAGGCTGCGGTAGCCAGCCCGGTTTGTTGCAGATACGCTTCTGCCTTGAGGGCAATGCCGCGCGGATCGCGGGTGTATGGAGTGTTGTCCGGATTGACAATGTTGCAGACGATGTTCAGCGTTTTGGCTTCCACAAACGGATCGAGAAAAGCGGTGGAAGGATCAGGCATCGCGACCATGTCGCTCTCTTCGATGGATTTATAGCCAGTGAGGCTGGAGCCGTCGAAGGCAACGCCGTTTTTGAAGGTGCCTTCATCTACAGCGTAGGCAGGAACGGTAACATGGTGCTGGCGGCCAAGCAAATCGACAATACGGAAGTCTACATATTCCACTTTCTCTGCATCAATGATGGACAAAACCGTTTTCATATCCAAAACAACCCACTCCATTCGCGAAATATTTTTGTATCTGAACAATTATTGTTCGTGTTTTCTTGAAAATCTATATTTCGAATTATAGCTACAACAGACAATGTTCGTCAAGAGGTTTTCTTACTCCAAATGTTAGTTTTTCTAACATCGTATTGCGGGGTTCAGAATTTGGTTCCGTTTTTGTAGAATATAGACGAACTATTATGAATAAATGCGGAGGCGATTTTGATGAAGGTACTGGTACTGGGGGCAGGTGGCATCGGAGGGTATTTTGGCGGCAGACTGGCAGAGTCGGGTGTGGATGTAACGTTTCTGGTGCGCGAACGAAGATACAAGCAATTGCAGGAGCGAGGCTTGCGGGTGCAGAGCATCCACGGCGATCTGCACCTGGAGCGTCCGCAGCTGATTCAGGCGGGCGAAGCGGCAGGGCCGTTCGACGTCGTCCTGCTGTCCAACAAAGCGTACACGCTCGCAGAGAGCATCGATGCGATTGCCCCTTACGTCGGGGACGACACGATCGTGATTCCGCTGCTGAACGGGATTGCCCACATGGAGCCGCTATGGGAGCGCTTTGGGCGTGAGCGGGTGCTTGGCGGGCTTTGCTTCATTGAAACAACGCTGAACGCAGAAGGCGACGTCGTGCAGACGAGCCCGATTCACGAGGCGGTGTTTGGCGAGTGGGAAGGCGGAAAAAGCGAGCGCGTAGAGCGATTGGAGCAGGCCTTTTCCAAGATCAATGGCACGATGCGGGCGAGCAACAACATCCAGCGCGAGGTTTGGCACAAATATTTGTTTATCGCGATGTTCTCCGGTATTACGACGCTGATGAACTCGGCTGTTGGTCCGATTCGCGAGTCCGCCTACGGCGTGGAGCTGACCAGACAGCTCGCGGAGGAGATCGTGTCTGTCATGAAGGCACTGGAAGCGCCGATCAAGCCGGATATTGTGGAAAAGCAAATGGAAATCTTCCAAAACCAGCGCCCGCAAACGAAATCGTCCATGCTGCGCGACATGGAAAAAGGGCTTCCGGTCGAGGCCGATCATCTGCAAGGCTACCTGTTGAAGCGCGCTGAACAAAAAGGCTTGTCCACGCCGCTGCTAAAAGTTGTCTACAATAATCTGAAGGTTTACGAACAGAAGCGGGATGCAGGCAAATAAGGTATAATAGTGGGCGAACGTCATTAGAATTTTAGGAGGGGTTCAGATGGAAGTCATCAAGATTTCCCCCCGCGGATATTGCTACGGTGTTGTCGATGCCATGGTGTTGGCACTGCGTACAGCGCAAAACTTCGACTTTCCCCGCCCGATTCACATTTTGGGCATGATCGTCCACAATGCCCACGTCGTCGAGGCGTTTGAAAAGCAAGGCATTAAAACATTGGATGGAGAAGACCGGCTGGCGCTTTTGGACCAGGTGAACGAAGGAACGGTCATCTTCACCGCCCACGGCGTCTCTCCGGAGGTGCGCAAAAAGGCGCGGGAAAAAGGCTTGACCGTCGTTGATGCGACTTGCCCGGATGTCACGAAGACGCACGATTTGATCCGCGAAAAAATTGCGGATGGCTACCATGTCATCTACATCGGGAAAAAGGGGCATCCCGAGCCGGAAGGAGCTGTCGGCATCGCACCGGACCGCGTGCATCTCGTGCAAAAGCTGGAGGAGCTGGACGCGCTCGACATCCCGACAGACAAGCTGATCGTCACCAACCAGACCACGATGAGCCAGTGGGATGTCAAGCATTTGATGGATGCCATTCTGCAGCGTTTCCCTGGGGTAGAGGTGCACAACGAAATTTGCCTGGCTACCCAGGTGCGGCAGGAAGCGGTCGCGACACAGGCGGGCGAGGCAGATTTGTGTATTGTCGTGGGCGATCCGCGCAGCAACAACTCCAACCGTCTGGCGCAGGTGTCGGAAGAGATCGCCAATGTGCCGTCGTATCGGATCGCGGACTTGTCCGAGCTTGACATCGAGTGGCTGCGCGGCAAAAAAAGCGTCGCGGTTACGTCCGGCGCGTCTACGCCAACCCCGTTGACCAAGGAAGTCATTGCTTTCCTGGAGCAATTCGACGAGTTTAATCCGGCGACATGGGAGAAGAAACGAACCGTCGAGATGGATAAAATATTGCCACGGGTAAAATAGGAGAACGATATGCCAGGAACACATTCCGGTATTGGACTTTCGGGCGCATTCGGGAGATACTTCAGTCTTTGCGCCCTTTATCTTTTTTTCTACTACGGGTTGGGTGCTTTCTCGCCACTGATTACGCAATATTACAAATCCATTTCGCTCACAGGCACCCAGATCGGCCTGATTAGCGCAGTCGCTCCTGTTGTCTCGATTGTCGCCCAGCCGATGTGGGGGTTGCTTTGTGACCGTTTTCAGATTCGCAAGGCCATTCTGATTCTGACGCTTGTCGCTTCGGGGCTGGCCGGGCTTTTCTTCGTCGGGGTGTCTACCTTCGCCTTAGTCTTTCTGTTCTATTTGATCCTCTCGTTTTTCCAGAGCGCGATTATTCCAATATCAGACAGTATCACTTTGGGCTACGCGAAAAAATACGGTCTGCAATTCGGCGACATCCGGCTATGGGGAGCGGTTGGCTTTGCGCTCGCCGCCTTTGTGACAGGACTGTTGGTCGAGCGGTGGGGGGCATCCATGCTGTTTTACTCGTATTGCCTCGCGCTCTTGATCGCCATGCTGTTTTTGCTGCGGGTGCCGGATGAATCGGAGGAGACGCCGCGCTTTCGCGTCGGCATGCTGGCTGGCATGCGGGATCTATTGCGAATACCGCGCTACCTATTGTTTTTGCTCGCCTCCTTTTGCGTGCTTGGCGCGGTGAACGCGAACAACATCTGGTTTTCCCTGTTTTATCAGGAGATTGGCGGCACAGTGGCGGGTGTGGGGCTGGCTTTTCTCTTGTTTGCAGGCAGTGAAGCCCCGTTCATGAAGCTGGCAGGTGTCTTTGTACGCAAGTGGGGCCTGGAGCTGACGCTGCTGATCGCTGCTGTAAGCGGGGCGGCTCGCTGGCTCTGGTACAGCTCTGCCCCCGGTACGACGCTGGTTATCGCCTTGTTTTTCATTCAAGGCATCTCGGTAGGCTTTTATCTGGCGACGGCAGCCCAGTTCGTGCGCGAAAATACGCCCGCCTCCCTGCAAGTGACGGCGCTGGCCATCTTCTTTTCGGTGGGAGGCGGGCTGGGGACGATGCTGTGTAATCTCGTGGCTGGCTGGATCAAAGATGCTTTTTCGACGCTGGGCATCTATTTGTTTTTTGGAATCATTACGGTAATCGGGATCATCCCGCTGGTCTTGATTACGTATGGGCCGTGGAAGCAGAAAGCTCCCGACGAAAAAGCCGAAGCTACTCAATGACAAGCATGCCTTGATAGCCGCTTTCCGGATAACCGGGGGCGTCGGAGACAAAGAAAAACCGCCCTTTTTTATCGGCAGAAAACTGCAGGATCGTAGACTGCGTCGGCTTCAGCTCGGTCGAGGACAGGTTCAGATCGCGAATGGAGAGGTTGTGCGGGCGCGTATCTGCGTTGACGATCATCAACGCGACGCGCTCGCCTGCCCGCGCAGTCAACTGGTTGGGCAAAAAGCCGGCGCTGGAAATCGTAACCGTGTGCGTCCGCGTCGTGGCGGCGTAGGAAGTATGCAACCGTTGGTGATGATGCGTCCAAAGCAGCGTTAATGTCACGGTCAGTGCGATGAGGGGATAGCGAAGCTGCCGGAACCATTGACGAGACATTTGCAAATCAGCTCCTTTGCGACAATAACATGATGAAGTTACTATTATCCTGTCCCCACTCTGTCAACAGTAAACACATTTTTCCTCATCGGCAAACGCTGGGCATTCGCAAACCGGGCGCAGCTCGCATCGCCTTCACTCAAAAAACAAACGCAACAAGGAATAGATTGCCGCAGAGATCACCGCGGAAATCGGCAGCGTAATAAACCAGGTGATGATGATCCGTTTGGCGACGCCCCAATTGACACCCTTCATCCGTTTGGCCGCGCCGACCCCCATAATCCCCGAAGAAATCACGTGTGTCGAGCTGACCGGAAGCCCTAACTGCGTAAATGTAAAAATGATCGTGGACGAGCTTAAATCAGCGGTCGCGCCGTTGATCGGCTCGATTTTCGTAATTTTGCCGCCGACCGTCTTGATGATCTTCCAGCCGCCGACAGAAGTTCCCAGCCCCATGGCAATCGCGCAAATCAGCTGGACCCAAAACGGAATCGTCGCTGTATCCGTATGCAAATCGGCAGCCACCAGAGCGAAGACGATGATGCCCATTGCTTTTTGCGCGTCGTTGGTGCCGTGGGAGAAAGATTGCAGGGCAGCAGTAAAAATCTGGAAGTAACGAAAGCCTCGGTTCACTTTGGCGGGCGGTTTCTGGATGCGGCGAAACAAGGCGTAAGCCAGCTTCATGAGCAGATAGGCGGCCACGAGCGCGATGACGGGCGACAATATCAGCGCCTCGAAAATTTCCAAAAAACCGCTCCAGTTAACGTGCGAACCGCCAGCCGAAGCGAAAACGGCGCCTACGACGGAGCCGATGAGCGCATGGGAGGAACTGCTCGGAATCCCGTACCACCAGGTGACCAGATTCCAGAAAATCGACGAGGCCAAAGCAGCCAGCACGATCAGTACGCCGTATTCCAGCTTGGTGGGATCGGCAATTTTTCCTCCGATAGTTTTGGCGACCCCTGTAAAAGCAAGTGCGCCGACGAAGTTCATGATCGCGGCAAGGGCGATGGCGATTTTCGGCGGCAAAGCTTTTGTCGAGACTGTGGTGGCGATGGCATTGGCTGTATCGTGAAAGCCGTTGATAAAGTCAAAGGAAACGGCCAGAACAATGACAGCGATCACAAGAGGCAGGCTAGTGTGCATGGAAGAAGAGCCTCCTTCGTTTATGTATTGCTCATAATCACCGTCTCCATCATGTTGGCGACGTCCTCGCAATGATCCATGACATCCTCAAGCACATCGTAAATTTCCTTGAACTGCATAATGTGAAGCGGATCGTTCGTCGACTTGAACAACTTCCGGATGCTGTTGCGCACCAACTCATCACCGGCGCTTTCCAGATCGTTGATGCGAATGATGTACTCCTTCATGCCAGACAGCTTTAGTTTTTGCAACAGCTCAATTGCGAACAAAATTTGCTGGGTGGCATCCTCAATCAGTTGGCCAAATTTGACCATCGCTTCATCCGGCTCCATGATGTCGTACATGTACAGGCGAGCGGCGCACCCCTCCAGTCCGTCCAGCACATCGTCCAGCTTGACCGCCAGATTCAGCACGTCCTCCCGTTCAATGGCCGAAATAAACGTTTTGTTGATCCGGACGATAATCTCGTGAATCAGCTTGTCGCCCTTGGACTCATACACTTTCATTTCCTCGGCAAAGCTTTTTAACGTTTCCAGCGAAGTAATTTTGTAATTATTGAAATAAATCGCTGAGTCATACACGTTTTTGGCGATCGTGTACAAATGATCGAGCAGGGCGTCTGATTTGGCAAAAAGCATGAAAAGACCTCCACATTAAAATCCGACTAGGGATATTTTGAGTGGAGGCGAAAGCATTTATTCACTTTTCCCAGAACCAGGCCAAATCGAGCTGGCTTGTCATGTAGGCAGCGACTCCCCACATAATGAGCGCAGAGATGATGTTGAGGCTGCGCAGCAAGGACCCGGACCGATCCAGTTTGCCCATGATTCTCCCTGCCACAGACAAGCCGAAAAACCAGAGGCAGGAGACGAGGATGCAGGCGATGGTGAACCCCCATTTTTCTGCTCCTGCATAGTTGAGCGAGTTGGTTCCGATGACCCCGATGGTATCGAGGATTGCGTGCGGATTGAACAAAGAGACGGAAGCGGCGAACATCATCTGCTTTTTGGCGGAAAAGCTTTCCTGATTACGGTGATCCAGGCTTGGGCGGCTGCGCCAGGTCAGGTAGCCCATGTACAGCAAAAAACAGATCCCGATGACGTACAGGACGGTTTTCAGCCAGGCAACGGTCAAAATCACCAGAGAAACGCCAAGGACGGCAAGTAAAATCAGGAGCGCATCACAGGCTGCTGCCGTCAGAACGACGGGAGCGGCTCTCCACAGCGTAGGCTGTACGGCTCCCTGGTTGAATACAAACACGTTTTGCGCACCCAGCGGCAAAATCAGCCCGAAGGCGAGCACAAAACCGTGCAGAGTGGCTTCCAGCACGATTCCTTCCTCCTTTTTCGTTGGCATGTCAGCAAGCAAAAGCATGACACTATGGACATTATTCATGAGGAAGGAGCGAATGTCTCCAGCCAATTGGTTTACCACTGCCCCAACCAATTTGTACAATGGAGCAAAGGAGTGGAGACGGATGCTGACCATTGACTGGAAGCCGGACAAATCGGGTGACTTGCCTGTCTACGCGCAAATTGTCGCGTACATGAAGGGAAAAATTGCGCGGGGAGAGTGGCCGGTAAACAGCAGGCTGCCTGCCCAGCGTGCTTTGGCTGCTGCTTTCGGGGTGAACCGCAGCACGGTCGTGACCGCACTGGAGGAACTGAAGGCGGAAGGGCTAATTGAGTCGACGGTCGGGAGCGGCTCGGTCATTTGCAACAACACATGGTCGCTGTTGACGACCACGCCGCCGCCGGATTGGTTGGGGTATGTGCAGGCGGGCACGCATTTGCCCAATTCGCCGACGATCCAGGACATTAACCGCTATGAGCCGGATCCGCGCTACACCCGTCTGGGCACAGGAGAGCTTTCGCCCACCCTGATCCCGACGGCAGAGATGGAGGAAGTGCTTTGTGACCTGCGCGGGAAAATGACGCAGCTTGGCTATTCCGAGCCGAAGGGACTTTTGCCGCTGCGCGAGGCGATCAGCGCTCACCTGCGCACGCGAGGGATCGAGGCTTCTCCGGCGTCGATTCTCGTTGTATCCGGTGCGCTGCAGGCTTTGCAGTTGATCTCACTCGGGATTTTGCACCGAGGCTCGACGATTTTGCTGGAGCAGCCCTCGTACCTGTTTTCGCTGCCGTTATTCCAGTCGTCAGGGATGAGGCTGGCTGGCGTCGCGATGGATGGGGAAGGAATAGCGCCTGCCTCTGTCGCCCGGCAGAAGCAGCTTCATAACGGAGCGCTGCTCTATACGATCCCGGCTTTTCACAATCCGACCGGGATTTTGATGAGCGAGCAGCGCAGGCGGCAGCTTATGGCGGTATGTGAACAGGAGCGGCTGCCCATCTTGGAGGACGATGTGTATGGCGAGCTGTGGCTGGATGAGCCGGGGCCTGCTCCGCTCAAGGCGAGCGATCAGAATGGGCTGGTGCTCTACCTTGGTAGCCTGTCGAAAACGCTCAGCCCTGGCTTGCGAATCGGCTGGCTCGTCGGGCCGCAGCCAGTCATTGAACGTTTGGCCGACGTGAAAATGCAGATTGACTACGGCGCGAGCGCCCTTTCGCAGTGGGCGGCGACAGAATGGCTGACGAGCGGGCGCTATCAACGGCATCTGGAACGAATCCGCGCGGCACTCAAGGAAAGAAGAGCGCGGATGGACGAGCTTCTCACGCGCTGGTTTTCCGACTTGGCCGACTGGCAGGTGCCGCAGGGCGGTTTTTACATCTGGCTGCGCCTGCGTCAGCCCGTGTCGATGCGCAAGCTGTTTACCCAGGCGCTGGCAGAAGGCGTCCTGCTCAATCCCGGTTTCGTGTACGACCAGACGGACAGCCAGCATTTGCGTTTGTCGTATGCGTATGCGGCAGACGACGAGCTGGAGCGGGCGTTGTTTGCGGTCGCCCGGCTCTTGCGGGGCAAAGGATGAAGAAGAGGTGACAGGCTGTTTGCGGAAAGCACAAAGCGCAAAGCTGCCAGTTACCAGGGCAGCCAACTGGCTTTTGCTGTCTTGCATTTCAACACGCCGGACAGAAAATACAGCAAGGAGGCAATGAGGAAAAAGAAAAATTTGTCTGCATTCATGGACAAGTACAGGCAAAGCGGCAAAGAGACGACAAAGGAAAGCAGAATAACGGGCGGCTTAACAAAGGAAGCAACCAGGCCGAGCAACGCCGGAAGCACGAGGCAAAGAAACGTCAGCGCAGAGACGGAGGACTTTTCGGACAGCAAAACGTACCACAAAACAAGGGAGCCTGCAGAAGCGAGCAGGCCGCAAAGCAAAGAGAGCCAAAACAAAAAACGGTCTTTCATTTGAATCCCTCCTTCTCCAATAAATTATACAATTTGGAAAAAGGAGTAAAAAGACCCCGCAAGCACAACAAACAGCCCCGGCCCGAACGGGAATCGGACCAGGGCTGCATCAGCCATGCTGGAAAAACAGCCTAACTATTGATACGGGAACTGACTGGAATAGCCGGAGAACTGCTGGTAAGCTTGCTGCAGCTTTTGCTGTTCTTCTGCTTCGAGCTTGTACCAGCCTTTTTGGAACATCAGGTTGTACACTTCCCGAGCCGACTGGTGTGTCTCATTCAGCAGTTGCAGCATGTCGTTGTACAGTTGCTGGTGGCTCGCCTCGCGCACCGCGACGTTCAGGCTGTCTGTGAGGTATTTGCACGTCGCCAGACAGTCATTGAGAAAATCGCGGTCATTCATTTGCGGCCCTTTGATTTGCGGCAGCTGTCCGGATTGCGGGTTTGCGATCTGATTTTGGTTTGGCATCCCTGTTCTCCTCCCTTACTGCATCTGTTGTTGCTGTTGTTGGGATTGGGTCTGCGGCAAGGTCGCCATGACAGCCGTGTTGTTGTTTTGCAGGTGGGAGAGCAGCTTTTGGTAGTGCTGCTGGTGCATGCGGCCTGCTTTTTCCAGACATTGCTTCACATCCGGGTCTGTGGCTTGCTGGGCAAAGAAGTGCAGCTTTTTAAAGGCGAGCAACTCCCAGGACAAGGCATCTTTCAGGTAGCTCAAGTCTTTGGTCGTGATGACTTTGGGCGGCTCGGGAATCGGCGCTTGTTGAAAAGGCGTGGAAGACATGATGGATGGCATCTGATTGCTCCTTTCATGTGTGATACATGTATAGGATGGGCAAACAGGCCGCAAGTAACCCTGCCTCTTTCCGCCAAAAAATGAACCGGTCCGAAAAAAAGACCGGTTTCACGCTTTCACAGGAGCCAATTCCAGCGAAGCGACCTGAATGTCGATGCTGGCGGGTGCGATATTGAGGCAAAAGCTTGCTTCCTTGTGCAGCTCTTCCTGAATGTCCCGAAGCAGTCGGGTCATATCTGTCAAAAAGGGCAGCCTGAGGGCGAGCGTAATCTGGAGGCGAGGCAAATCCTCGAAGGAAAAGCTGACTTTGACGACCTGGCTGACTTCTGCATAGCGGCTGCACGTAGCCTGCGCGATCTTGCGCAACACTTGCGGATGAATCAGGATGCGCCCGCCGGAAAAAGGCGGGTGAACGACGGTCGATTCGCCGATGACTTCCTTTTTCGAGCTGAAAATGCGGGTCGCGGAAGCAATCAGCCGCTGCAAATAGTCTTTTTCCACCTCGACGCGGGGGATCGGGATGACGTGTCTGCCCATCGTCTCCCGCACGTAGCGCGCCGCTTCGATTTCCTGCGGCGGCTTGATCGACTCAATCGGAATATATTCAATCGTAGAAGGCAGATGCAGCGCCTCGGCGATGCGCGTAATCATGCGCTGCGACGTGCCGAGAATCAGCAAGCGTCCGGGTTGAATCTGCTCCAGACTGCGCCGCACTTCCTCTGCGTGATCCGCGTAATGAAAAATCGCCCGCTTGACCGCCTGGATTTTCGTTTTCTCGTACTTGGCGGAGGTACCCGCCACCTTGCGCCCCTGGTAGATCAGGATGCCGTCGTCAATAATGGCGTCGATGTTCATGCGGTGGGAAAGTTCTAATGCACTGGAGCTTTTCCCCGTACCACTGGTGCCGTACAAGGCGTAAATTTCCATCGGATACCTCCCTCGTTCAGTTTCTCGCAAAAAATCGGGCAACGGTGTGCCTCTATGCCTGTGCGTCTGGACATGCTTTGTTCCAACATCGTAACGCACAGGCGGCTTACGCGGCAACTATCTTCCGCGAAAAACGCTTACCGATACTGCGCGCCCATTTCCCGTGCGCGCTCGGTCGCCCGCAGGATGGCTGATGTTACCGCCTCCTGGAACCGATACGACTCCAACACTTCCAGCCCGGCCTGTGTAGTTCCGCCAGGGCTGGTGACTTGCTTGCGCAGCAAGGCAGGCTCCGCGCACGTTTCCAGCAGCATATGGGCCGCGCCGATCACTGTCTGGAGCGTGAGCTGACGCGCCATTTCCCGATCCAGCCCGGCTGTCGCGCCCGCTCCCATCATCGCTTCGACCAAATAATAAATATAGGCCGGGCCGCTGCCGGACAGCCCTGTAATAATATCGAGTTCTTCTTCTGCCACTTCGTATACGGTGCCAATCGCTTCGAACAGGCGGGTGGCGAGGGCGAGCTGCTCGGGACGCACAAACGCATTGGCACTCAGTCCTGTCGCAGACAGCCCGACAGCAGAGGACGTGTTTGGCATCGTGCGAATGATCGGGCAGTCTACCCCCAGCCATTCGCCGATCAGGCTGGTAGGAACGCCCGCGATAACGGAAATAATCAGTTGGTTTGAAGAGACGGCTCCGCGCAGTTCGAGCAGCGCTTCCTTCGCGTCCTTCGGCTTGATTGCCAAAATCAAAATGTCAGAGGCCCGCGCTACCGCCAGTTTATCCGTGGTGGCGTTGACCCCGTATGCGTCCGTCAACTGCTCCAGGCGCTCCGCGTTGTTGCGGTTGGTGACGAAAATGCGGTCTTTTGCGGTCAAGCCTTTTTTCAAAATCCCCGCAAGCATCGCTTCCACAATGGAGCCTGCGCCGAGAAAGCCAATTTGTCCGGTTGCTATACTAGCTGTTTGGTTGCTCATCGCTGTTTCCTCCTTTGGTCTAGCGAATTTGTCCCGTTCCACGTACGACGTACTTGTAGGAAGTGAGTGCGGGCAAGCCCATTGGCCCGCGGGCGTGCAGCTTTTGCGTGCTGATCCCGATCTCGGCGCCAAAGCCGAACTCGCCGCCGTCGGTAAAGCGGGTAGAGGCGTTATGATAGACAGCAGTTGCATCGACAGCGGACAAAAATTGATTGGCTGCCGCAGCGTCTTCCGTCACAATCGCTTCGGAGTGGCCCGTGCTGTGTGCGGTAATATGCGCAATCGCTTCGTCCAGGCTATCGACGGTGCGGACAGCCAGGATGAGAGCGGTGTATTCCGTATCCCAGTCCTCTGCCTGCGCTTCGTGCAGGAGAGAAGCCAGCTCATGGTGTGCCTCCCGCGTTTTCTCGCAGGCGCGCAGCTCGACTCCTTGATCGAGCAGCTTTTGCAAAAGCGCCCGCTGGTAGTCGTGCGGCCAGTTGCGGTGGAGAAGCAGCGTTTCGGCTGCGTTGCAGACGGCGGGGCGGCTTGTTTTCGCATTGACGGTGATGGCTTCTGCCATGTCGTAGCGGGCCGCCTGATCGATGTAGATATGGCAGTTGCCCACTCCCGTTTCCAGCACAGGCACGCTGGACAGTTGCAGCACGCGCTGGATCAGGCCTGCTCCGCCGCGCGGGATGATGACGTCGACCAGCCCGTTTGCGGTACATAACAGGTCGACAGAGGCATGCTCGGCAAAAGGCAGGTACTGCACGGCGTCCTCGGGGAGGTCTGTCGCTGCCAGCGCTTCGCGAATCGAGCGGGCGAGTGCGACGTTGCTGTTGACGGCGCTGTGGCTGCCGCGCAGGACGATCGCATTGCCGGTTTTCAGCGCAATCGCCGCCGCATCGACCGTGACATTGGGCCGCGCTTCGTACACCATGCCGATGACGCCGAGCGGGACGCGAATCTGTTCGATGACAAGACCGTTCGGCCGCGTCCAGGAAGCCATTTTTTGTCCGACAGGATCATCGAGAGCGGCCAAGGCAGCCAGACTCTCGACAAGATCGTTTATCCGCGCAGGTGTCAGGCGCAGGCGGTCGAGGTAGGAAGCGGGCTGGCCGTCAGCTTCCGCCTTGGCAATATCCAGCTCGTTTGCCGCCAGGATGGTTTGGGCATCAGCCAGCAGTTTTTCTCCGATGGCAGCCAGTGCCTTGTCTTTTTCTGTACGGGTCAACAGCGCCATTTGTCGGGAAGCCTGTTTGGCCAGTGAGAGCTGTGCATACACTTTTTCTTTCAGGTTTTCCATTGTCTCCCCATCTCCTTATCTCTCTTTTTAAGTAAAAAGCGGTTTAAGTTAAAAATGCTTTCGAGCGTGCCGGGGTCCATTCATCACGGTGTATCACGGTACCGCTGCGTCGCGTCAAGCCGGAAGGTGAGAGAGATTCCAGAAGCTGGGCAGCGCCATACCTGCTGACGCCCCGGCCGATCAAGGTGCCTTCGCAATACACCTCGATCACCTCGCCTTCCTCGAACATCCCCGAGACATCGCGGACGCCCGCCAGGAGCAGGCTGCGGCTTTTTTCCAAAATCGCTTCCGCCGCCCCGCTGTCGACGGTAATCCTGCCGCGAACAGGGGAGTGGAGCGCAATCCATTGTTTGCGCGTGGAGACGCCGGCTGATACTGGCGCTTCGGGATGATAGCCGACGTAGGTGCCGTCTCCGTTTCCTTCCAGCACCTTGACGAGATCAGCCGATTGCGCCAATTTTCCGATAAAGCTCGGAATCCCCAAGCCTTGCGCTGTTTTCGCGGCAATCAGCTTCGAGCGCATACCGCCCGTGCCGAGCTGTGACGCTCCTCCTGCCAACGCCTCGATTTCCTCCGTCACCTGCTCAAGCGAGTCAATGCGTCGGGCGTCCGGGTTGTGGCGCGGGTCTTTGTCGTACAGTCCGTTCGTATCGGTGAGAATCATGTACAAATCTGCGTGGACCAGCCCGGCGACCAGCGCGCCGAGCATGTCGTTGTCGCCAAAGGTCAGCTCCGCAACCGATACGGTGTCATTTTCGTTGATGATCGGCAAAATGTTTTTGTCCAAAAGCAGCGACAACGTCTGAAAAGCGTGCTGATAGCGCTCGCGATCCGAGAAGTCTCCCCGCGTCAGCAAAATTTGCGCCACGCTGAGGTGATGGGCTGCGAACATTTGCGTGTACGTCTGCATCAGCAGGCTTTGCCCGATGGCTGCTGCGGCCTGCTTGGCAGCGAGAGAGCGGGGGCGCTGCTGGTAGCCAAGCCGTTGATAGCCGCTCGCGACCGCACCCGAGGAAACGAGCACGACCTGGTGCCCGGCTTCGCGCAGCTTGCTGATAGCAGAGACGAGCAAGGACATTTTCGCCGGGTCCACCCCACCGCCCGCTGCGGCAATCGAACTGCTGCCGACTTTGACCACCAATCGCATTTTTCCCTTCTTCATGCCTTGACCTCCTAGCACTCACTTGTATCCATGTAAAAAAGCAATAAAAAAAGCCCAATCGTCTCTTTGTTAAGGACGAAAGGGCATGTTAGCCTTACGCGGTACCACCTTAATTGACGTTTGCCGACAGAAAATACCCGTCAAGTCGCAAACATCCAGCTCTCTTTCTTTGATAACAGGTGAAAGAAACCTGTCCAGGTCTTCCCTGGATGCTCTGGGGTGGGTTCAAACCGATTCATGGACGAAATCTCTCAGCCGCCGGATTTCGCTCTCTGGACCTGAAGGGCGGTTTTACTGTTCCCCGTCATTGCCGCTTGCTATGCGCTTGTTAATTCACTATTATTCGTCGGGCATATAAGAAATGTCAAGAGAAATTATTGAAATTGTTCGCTGCCATACGCGCCCGCTCTCGACTTGATCTCGAACCGTTTCGTCTTCTGGTCGCGAACGAGGCGGTATTGAATCGTCTGGTCGGAGGCAAAAGACGGGTCGGTTGCGTTCTGGACCGTCACGTTCAGTTCGCCGTTTTCTTTGGCGACAGTCGTATTGCGGACGGAGATCAGGACCGGGTAGTCGACGCGCGGGATCGCAATGTACAGCTTTTCCTTGACGAGCTTCGTCGTCAGCTTGTCGTACATGGAAAGTGCCAGCGGCTTGCTCCAAAAACGTCCAAAGTAATCGACGATTTTATCCTTGCTGTCAAATCGCTTCGGCAGCTCGCGGAACACCAGCCCATCCTCGTAGATCGTCTTGCCCTTGGCGTTGTCGAGCGCGGCGAAGTACACTTCCTCCAGCAAATGCTCGGCACGGTTGAGGAACAGGACGACATCCATTTTGTTGTCGCCGAGCTTCTGAATTGCAGACAGCTTCACGGGTTTGTTCCGGGCCTTCGTCTTGCTTTTGCTCTCTTCCTTGCCGGGAAGGGCACAGCCTGTGACGATCAGGGAGAAGGACAGAAAAATCATCCACTTTTTCCAGTTGGTTTTCATCGCGCACCTCACTTGAAAAGCCGTTGTTACCTGTTAGCATGTGTGGCCAAAGAAAAAAATAACCAAGTGAAAAGGAGCCAGTTGCAAAACAGCCGTCATGTTCGGGAAAAAGGAAACAGGATAGGGGTTGTCTGACACCCGGATTATGTCTATCATGAAGAGAGTTGTGCAGATCGAACGATATGAGGTGAACATACATGTTTGGATTTGGAAAAAAAGCGAAAAAGCCGGATGGCATTGACATTTTGATTATCAAGACCGTCGAGGCGAAAAACCGCAACTTTTACCAGGTTGCTTTTCCAAGCGTAGTAGCAAACGATGTCTTGTCCATGCTGCAAAAGCTGGAAAAATCGAAAATCAACAAGCAAGAATTTTTGGGAGAGATCGGCGGATTCCGCATCGTGACACACCTGGAAGCACTGACCAGCTACGATGTGCTCGATGACGCCGATATGGAAGCACAGCCTGTACAAATCGCCGATTTTGCGAACATACTGCTGCGCCGTCTGGAAGCGCTGGCGGAGAGCGGCAAGCTGGGTGAATCCGAGGATTTGGCATTCATCATGGGCGAGCTGACCATGCTGCGCGATGGAAGCTTTCTCCCGCTAGAGTAGATATGGTTGTGTGTTCAAGCTGATTTTTGCGCTGGACAAAAATGCGTGATGAGCCGTTGGGAAACTGACGGCTTTTTTTCGTATCCGCAACTTTTTGGGGGTGCGAGCGTATAGCATAAGGTGGAATCTTATGGAAATGAAAAGACGATAAGCAAAAGGAGGGACGGGCATGATTGAGCTGATAAATGTGACGAAAAGCTACAATGGAACAAACAAAGCGGTCGATCAACTGAATCTCACGGTGCCAAATGGAGAAATATTCGGGTTCCTTGGCCCCAATGGCGCAGGGAAGACGACCACGATCAAGATGGTGACGGGAATTATCCGCCCGGACCAGGGCGAGATCACGATTAACGGAAAAAACATCGCGACACAGCCGCTTGAGGCCAAGCAGCAATTTGGCTACGTGCCGGACAGTCCGGACCAGTTTTTGCGGCTGAAAGGGCTGGAGTACATAAACTTCATGGCCGATATGTACCAGGTGCCAAAAGACGTGCGCGGGCAGCGGATTCTGGAGTTGGCGAACCGCTTTGAAATGACGAGTGCGCTCGGCGATCCGATTCAGAGCTACTCGCACGGGATGCGGCAAAAAATCATGATAATGGGTGTGCTTGTCCATAACCCAAAGGTGTGGATTCTCGACGAGCCGCTGACCGGACTCGATCCCAAAGCGTCGTTTACGCTAAAGGAAATGATGCGGGAGCATGCCGACAGCGGACGAACGGTATTTTTTTCCACGCACGTACTGGAAGTGGCAGAGAAACTGTGTGACCGTGTCGCGATTATCAACAAGGGGAAAATTTTGTTTTGCGGCACTTTCAAGGAGATGCAGCAGCATTTTCAGTCGGATCATTCGCTGGAAAGCCTGTTCCTGGAGCTGACGAAGCATGAATAAAGTCCTGCTGTTATCCAAAGTGCTGCTAAAAAATGCGGAATCGATCTGGGGGGCGAAAAAAGGAAGCGACTGGAAGAAGTTTCTGCTTGTTTTGGCGCTCGCCATCGGAATTATCCCAATGATTCTCGGGGCAGTCGTCTTTCTTTCCGCGATGTACGACGGTCTTGCGCTGATCGGACAGGAAGGGGCGCTGCTTGGGCTAGGATTTACAGTGGCTTCGCTGGCCATTTTCATCTTCGGGATTTTGTACGTCCTGAGCGTGTTTTATTACTCGCAGGATGTCGAGCAACTGCTGCCGTTGCCGCTTCGGCCCGCGCACATTCTGGGAGCCAAATTCGTTGTCGCGCTCTGCTACGAGTATCTTACGGCACTGGTCTTGCTGGGACCGCTTTTGGTAACATACGGGGTGAAAAGCGGGGGAGGCATTGTGTACTACCTGTTTGCCGTCCTCATTTTTTTGGCTGTGCCCATCGTGCCGTTAGTGATGGCGGCTCTTCTTGTCATGCTGTTCATGCGCTTTACAAACGTAGGCAAAAGCAAGGAGCGCTTCCGGCTAATCAGTGGCCTGTTCGCGATCTGTCTGGCAGTCGGGTTTCAAATGTTCGTCCAGCGCCAGTCGAGCGGCGGGATAGACAGCCTGGAACAGTTGCAGCAAATGATTGCGAGCCAGGAGAACGCGCTGTTGAATCTGGTGACGCAGTTTTTCCCGGCGGGCAGGCTGGCCGCGCTCGCTTTGCAAGATGGTGGCACACTGGAATCGCTCGGCTTTTTGGCCGCTTTTTTCCTCGTGGTTCTTGCCAGTCTTGTCGTCTTTCTTGTGGTCGGAAACAGCTTTTACTTCGCGGGGGTCATGGGGATCAGCGAAGCCGCAGCCAAACGAAAGGCGATCGGAAAGACGGCTTTTCAAAAACTCGTGAAGCAGCGCTCAAGACTACTGTCTTACTTCTGGAAGGAATGGAAAATTCTTTGGCGGACGCCCGCTTTTTTGCTGAACTGCACGCTCTCCAGCCTGCTCTTCCCGATCCTGGCCTTGCTGCCTTTGCTTGCGCGTCGGGATAGCGGAGAGTTACTCGCGCGCCTGCAAGCGACGCTACAGGGCGAGCAAGCCGGGGCTACCAGCCTGGCGATAGCTTTCGCGGCGATTGTGCTGCTTGGCGCTCTTAACAGCACATCGGTTACGGCAATTTCCAGGGATGGACAAGGGTTCTTTTACAACAAGACATTGCCGATTTTGCCTCAGCACCTTTTGCTGGCAAAAGTCATGCCCGGCATCATCCTCAGCATGGTGGGCATGCTGGTGCTGCTGGCCGAAGCGGTCTGGCTTCTGGCACTGCCCGGAACGTTCATTTTTTGGGCGATCCTGTGCGGGATTCCAGGCGTAATTTTCATCAACCTGATCGGCATCATGGTCGACCTGCACCTGCCCAAGCTGGTATGGAGTTCGGAACAGGAAGCGGTGAAGCAAAATTTCAATCCGCTGTTTTCGCTGCTCGCCGGCTTGCTGACGGGAGGATTTGTTGTCGTGTGTGTGATGTATGTGGAGGCTTCCCTGTTCGCAACGGCTCTGGGGCTTTTCGCTCTTTTTGCCCTGTTGGACGCTGCCATTTACCGGCTGCTTGTCGTCAAAGGGCCAAAATGGCTGGAAAATATTGAGGATTGAGGATAGTCAGGCTGCTTCTGGAAGCGGTTCTCCCCGTGCCGGAGTGCGGCTTTTTTCACTGGATAAAGGCAAATGAGGGACATTTGGGAAAAACGGGGTATAAAGAAGTGCGCGCTCCATCCCGATACATGAATGGGGGATCATTGTTGTCCGAGACGAATGTCGAGTCCGGGACATTTCTGCCCAGGAGAGGGCAGGAACATCTACATAGAAAAAGGGGTAAAGATTCTGGCAAACGAAGAAAGGAGTATGCGTAAAACATGATGAAGCGTTTTGCTCTCTGTTTTCTCATGGCGTTGCTGCTCGTGCAAGGGATATGGACGGGCGGGGCACATGCTGCAGGTGTTTTCGATGACACCCAAGGACACTGGGCAGAGCAACAGATTGAAGAACTGGCAAATCTGGGGATTGTGAAACGAAACAGCAAGCACGCGTTTTATCCGAACAACCCGATCACCCGCGGCGAAGCACTGGCATTGCTCAACCGCGTATTTGAGACAGCGTACGGCTCACTTGAGCAGCCGCAGCGAAAAAACAATCTGGACCACCGCTATCTGCTCCGGGGGGAAGTAGAGCAGCTGTTGGTCAATATGAAGGCGATTTGGCAAGTCGAAACGAACGCTCTTTCCAGCTACGATCCCGGCGACCGGATGCTCTATTACTTGTATCTCGCCGAAAGCGGACAACTGCTCAAAAAGCAGCAGAAAGAAAATCCTGACTGGTGGCTGTCCAGTGAAGCCATGCAGCGGCCTTTGTCCAGGGAAGAGGCCAGTCTGATCTTGTTCCATGTACTGGCTCCGCAAAAATTCCGGACGGCCAATTTGAAGCCGCAGGACGCCGTTACTTACTTCAACAGCTTTTACGAGTGGAAGCAGGATCGATTCTACCGTGATACATACTCTCCGTACCCGCTGGCTATCCGCGAGTTCCAGCTGTTTTTGACAGAAAAGACGTTTTCACCCGAGAGGATCATGACCCGTGCCGAATACGCCGTCGTCATGAAGCGACTGCTCGATTATTACCGCACCGATATATCTGCCCAGTTCCGCGGAACGTTGGTTCAGCAGCAAAAAATCGCACAGTTGTACTTGCGCTCGGCTCTTTTCGCACTGGAGAAAAACAATCAGGCCCGTCTGGCGGCAGTGTTCGCTCCCGAAACTTTACAAACAATGGCGACGCTTCCGCAAGTGCCGAAGTACAACGGCCCGGTGACGCTTACGAGCAAGGCAGATAGCAACGACCCGAAAATCCTTTGGCTGATCGGCCACTATCTCGATCCGGTAAACGGAGACTTCCAGATCGAGTACAAGCTGGAGCCGGATGCGTCCAGTGCTTTTGGGCGGAAAATCATTGCGGTGCTTTATTCGGAAAAATAGGCGGGTGCCAAGGGACAGGTGGCTGTCTAGCAAGTTTCAAAGCAAAAAAATTGGGCGGGAGACGCAATGTTCCCGTCCAATTTTTTTGGTTCTTTTGTTTTTTTGGAGTACATGTCGGCCCTACGACACACAAAAAGGCTTATTCCTCGTCATGTTCTCGGGGAATAAGCCTTTGAAAGTTTAACAAGTGTGTTTGTCAAGTTGTTATGACGAAATCTTCATACGGGTATTACATGGGGTATATGTGTTATTGGTTGAATGATATGTTTATTCGGCACTGGGTAACCCCCACCAAAAACCTCAAAGGCATGAAGCCAATCAATGTTAAATTAAACGAAACGAGCTTATTCTATAGAAATATATTGAGATGGAACATAATCTGCCAGCCAAACTAAATTGTTGCCTTGGTAAAATTTTACCCCGTCACGTGAAGCATTTCCTGCCTGAATTTTTAATAGTATTGGATTTGAATCCTTACGTTTTCCCACCATCTTGGCTGTATGAATGTCAACAGACATATGAACGTACTGTCTTGCCATTGGTTTAAGCCCCTCATTCATAATGCGTTCAAATAAATGCCTAGATGTTCCATGAAAAAGGATTGATGGTGGAGTAGCTTCAGTTTTTAATATTTTTTCAGACGTTGAATGACCGTAAAGTGCTCTTATCTTACCATTTGAAATCTCATGTCTTTTCTTGTCTGAATTCTCAATCATATTAACTATAATTTGCTCGTCGACAGATTCCCACTGTTTATTTAAGTGCAATCCAGCTAATAGCTGACCTATCTCCACCCACCCTTCATTATCTAGCTCAAGTTCATATTCCCAAGGTGCATGTCTTAATGCATACGAAATTTCCCTGCTTAATTTTAATATATCCAAATTTAATTATCCTCCACATTACATAGTTCTTCGTTGAAATAGCGAGTAGACTTCTTTTTTCCGTTCACTTCAATGAAATACATTTCCCTTGCCTCTTTACTGTGCCAATTTATGTCGCAGATAATCCCCATTACCTCTTTACTTTTAATACGTACTTTCTCGCCAAATTTATATGTCGGACTAGGAGTTTGTTTAAATAACTCAGGCTTCACTTTAAATTTCTGCTTATTATACAGAATCTCAATATATTCTCCATCTATCCCAACACATTGAAATAGTTTGCCAACTGGTTTCAAATTTCTAAAGCCCTCTAAACTCTGTGCTTGAATGAATCCTTCGCCATCTTCTTCAAACCAGTTGTATGTTCCCCAGGAACCAATTAGCAAGAACAACACCTCCTTAGAAATTATTTGTTATAAGGAACATAGCCTTGGAATGAAGGGCTGAATGCAGATGATGGTAGCTTTCCAAACGCTTCTTCTGCAGCTTTGAGCGATTCAGCACTTGGCTTGAAATGTCCACTTGAATTATCTATCTTGTAAATCTGTCCACCTCTAATTTCAACAATTCCCGCCGCTTTAACTTTTGGGTTTTCGCCACCAATGAGAGTTGGATGAGGCATTTTTTGTCCTGCTCTAGTACCAATAACTATATTCCCATTGGTATCTACTACGTACATATACTGTCCAGACATTTGCTTACTACCAATTTTACCCGAAACGGTAATGAAATCACTTAGATTTTTGGCAGTCGGGTTCTTAATATAACTACCGTTCTTCAGTACACCTGCCGCTTCATCATCTGCTTGCATGGCAGGGTCGACCTTAAAATAACTCGGCCCCTCAACCTTCGAACTCGCCCCCCGCTTCAACGCCCCGCGAACCCTCTCAGCACCTTTCGCCAACCAGGACGTCCCTACGGAAAAAGCTCCTCCCAGCGCGGCCCCAACCGCAAATGATTCCAGCGCCTGACCTCCATCCGGCGTCCGCCCGTCCCACAGCTCCCGCAGCGAATAATCAATATAGCCCGAGGTTCCCCCCATAAAAACGGCCGAGCCAAGCCCTACGGTCGTTTGTCCGCCCGCAAGCGGCACAATTGCTCCTCCGCCGATCCCTGCAATGGGGCCGAAAATCGCTCCGCATACCGCGTCGATCACGGACCCTTGGGCGGCGCTTTTGATATACTCCGACGGACTGCTCGCCTCCCCGTTGATGAGATCGGACGAGGCGGTCATCACTACGCCACCTATTGCTCCGAGAGCAGCCCCCACCGCTGCCGCTCCAATCACCGCACCAGCGCCAAACGTCGCTACGGTCAATGCCACAGCCCCAACAATCGCCACAGCCCCTAACACACAAAGAGCCAGCTTTCCCCAATCAAACGGCGGTTCCGGCGGTGGGGGTGTTCCTTGCTTCGGCTCGTCGTCAAACGCTGGGAACGTCGTCCGATCCCGCCCTTCCACGTGAACGGCTGTCCCCAGGAAGACAGCACCTTGTTGTTTTGCAAGAAGCAGAAACAGTGGCAAGTGGCGATTGCAAATGACAGAATTTTCGTTTACAATAAAACTGAACGGTGATTCAGTCGGGAGCAGCCAAACATCTCAAGGCGGGGAGCAAAGCCAATGCGTGGGATGTATTTTTTGGCCCACAAAATGAATGAGCATTCATTCAATAGAAGCATGAGCCTGCTCATACAGGAATATGGTAAAGAATAGTAGAACTTATAAAAATATCTACTAGTCTGAAAATTAAGCAAGTAAGACAGCATTTGTGACTATGCCTCGACAGAGGTTTTCTAAAGGAGGATTTGAAGATGGAACGCAAAATTCGCAAAGCGGCGGTACTTGGCGCGGGCGTCATGGGTGCCGGGATTGCCGCGCATCTCGCCAACGTCGGAATCCCTACCTATTTGCTGGACATCGTACCCCGTGAGCTGACGGAGGAAGAGAGCAAAAAAGGACTGACACTGGCTGATCCCGCAGTGAAAAACCGCATTGCGCAGGCGGGCAAAGACAGGCTTCTCAAGGAAAAGCCAGCCCCGCTTTACGATAAAAAGAACATCGAGCTGATAACGGCAGGCAACTTCGAGGACCATTTGCCACTGCTCGCCGAAGTTGACTGGATCATCGAGGTCGTCGTGGAGAACCTCGAAGTGAAGAAAAGCGTGCTCGCGCAAGTCGAAGCACACCGCAGGCCCGGAACGATTGTCTCTTCCAATACGTCCGGCGTTTCGATCAACGAGATGGCAGAAGGCCGCTCAGACGACTTCCGCAAGCATTTTCTCGGCACGCACTTTTTCAACCCGCCGCGCTATTTGAAGCTGCTGGAGCTGATTCCCGGACGCGATACCGACCCGGCCATCGTCGCCTTCATGAAGCACTTTGGCGAGCATGTACTCGGAAAAGGAATGGTCGTCTGCAAAGACACGCCAAACTTCATCGCCAACCGTATCGGTACATACGGATTGCAGGTTTCGCTCCACGAGATGGTGCGGCTTGGGCTTGGGGTAGATGAAGTCGATGCGCTGACAGGCCCGGTAATCGGCCGTCCGAAGAGCGCGACGTTTCGCACGCTGGATGTCGTCGGGCTGGACACGTACGTCCATGTGGCAGGAAACGTCCGCAACAAGAGTACGGACGAAACCGAGCGCGCCATCTTTGAGGTGCCGGATTTCGTTTTGCAAATGGTCGAGAAGCGCTGGATTGGGCAAAAGGCCGGGCAAGGCTTTTTCAAACAGGTGAAATCGGCGCAGGGCAAAGAAATTTTGGCGCTGGACATCAACACCTTGGAGTATCGCCCGAGCGTAAAGCCGAAATTCCCGTCGCTCGATGCAGCGAAGGCGGCGAAAACGCTGCCGGAAAAGCTGCGGGCGCTCGTGTACGGCAAGGACAAGGGCAGCGAGTTTGTCTGGAGCGTCTTCAAAAAAGTGCTGCTGTACTCGGCTGAAAAGGCTTACGAGATCGCCGACGACATCGTCGCGGTCGACCAGGCGATGAAGTGGGGCTTCGGCTGGGAGATGGGGCCGTTTGAGACGTGGGATGCCATCGGCGTGGAAAAATCAGTGGCGCGGATGCGCGAGGAAAACGAGCGGATTCCCGCACTGGTTGAGGAACTGCTTGCAAGCGGCAAAACCTCCTTTTATCAGAAGGCAGAAGGCAAGCGCCAGGTCTTTTCCATCGGCGGCGTCTACAAGGGCATCGAAGAAAACAAGGAAAACATCAACCTGGCCGCGCTCAAGGAGCAAGGCAAGCTGATTAAGAAAAACGCGGGCGCTGCCCTGATCGACCTTGGAGATGGCGTCGCGTGTCTGGAGTTCACTTCGCCGCACAACGCACTCGGACTGGATGTATTGCAGATGGCGAACCAGGCGGCAATAGAAGTGCAGAAAAACTTCGCCGGACTGGTCATCGGCAATCAGGGCAAAAACTTCTGCGTCGGGATGAACCTCGCGATGGCACTGATGGAGGCGCAGGATGAAAACTGGTTGGAGCTTGACATGCTCGTCAGCAATTTCCACAAAGCAGCGAGAGCGATTCGCTACATGCATCGCCCGGTCGTGGCAGCACCGTTTGGCATGACGCTCGGCGGCGGTGTCGAGGTCACGTTCCTGGCCGACCGTGTGCAGGCAGCGGCGGAGACGTACCTTGGGCTTGTCGAGGTCGGCGTCGGGCTTTTGCCAGGTGGCGGCGGCACGAAGGAGATGCTGTTCCGGGCGATGGAAAACGTGCCGGAGGGCGGTAGCGTGCCAGTCGATCCGTTCCCGTTTGTCGCCAGAGCGTTTGAGACCATTGCCATGGCAAAAGTTTCGACCAGCGGCCAGGAAGCGATCAACCTTGGCTACTTGCGGCCGACGGACAGAATCAGCATCAACTCCGACCATCTGTTGTACGATGCGAAGCAGCTGGTGCTTGCGATGGACAAAGAAGGCTACACGCCGCCGCAGCCGCGCAAAATCCGCGTCATCGGGGAGACAGGCTACGCTAACTTACGCCAAAACATTTATGCGATGAAAAAGAGCGGATACATTTCCGAGCATGACGAGCTGATCGCATCGAAAATCGCCTACGTCATGTCTGGCGGCAACGTGCCGGCGGGTACGGAAGTGACCGAGAGCTACATTCTGGAGCTGGAAAAGCAAGCGTTTCTCTCGCTTATCAAGACGCCGAAGACCCAGCAGCGGATGCAGCACATGCTGATGAAAAACAAGCCTTTGCGCAACTAGAAAGAAGGAGGGTAAAACGATGAGAGAAGCAGTAATCGTCGCAGGGGCCCGTACTGCGGTCGGCCGAGCGAAAAAAGGAAGTCTCAAAGACGTGCATCCCGTCGACATGGGGGCAGCCGTCGTAGCGGATTTGCTTCGCCGTGTTCCGCAACTGGACCCGGCGGAAATTGAGGACGTCATCATGGGGACGGCCGTGCCGGAAGCGGAGCAGGGCATGAACATGGCGCGGCTGATCGGACTGCGCGCCGGACTGCCGACAAACGTAGCGGGCATTACGATCAACCGTTTTTGCTCCTCCGGCTTGCAGACGATTGCCTATGCGGCGCAGCAGATTATGGTCGGCAGCTCGGACGTCGTCGTGGCAGGCGGAGTGGAGAGCATGAGCCTCGTGCCGATGCTCGGCCACAAGATCGCGCTCAACCCGACCCTGGTGGAAACGATGCCAGAGGCGTACATGAGCATGGGGCATACAGCAGAAGAAGTGGCGCGGCGCTACCATGTGACTCGCGAGGACCAGGACGCGTTCGCCCTGCGCAGCCATCAGCGCGCGGTCGCGGCCATCAACTCGGGCAAGTTCCAGGACGAAATCGTTCCTTTGACGGTGAAGCAGTACACGGTAGACGAAGCCGGAGTGGTGCATATCCGCGAGCGCATTTTTGACAAGGACGAAGGTGCGCGCCCGGATACGACCATGGAGGCACTTGCCAAGCTGAAGCCGGTTTTCCACGTGCAGGGCACTGTAACTGCCGGGAATTCTTCGCAAACGAGCGACGGCGCAGCAGCGGTGATCGTCATGTCAGCCGACAAAGCGGCAGAACTGGGCGTTCAACCTATCGCCAAGTTCCGTTCCTTTACCGTTGGCGGGGTGGACCCGGATGTCATGGGGATCGGTCCGGTCGTCGCGATTCCGAAGGCGTTGAAACTGGCGGGAATCAGCCTGGGCGACGTCGATTTGTTCGAGCTGAACGAAGCGTTCGCGTCCCAGTCGATTGCGGTCATTCGCGAGCTTGGCCTGGACCCGGAAAAAGTAAACGTCAACGGCGGCGCTATCGCCCTGGGCCATCCGCTCGGTTGCAGCGGCGCGAAGCTGACCGTCTCGCTGCTGAATGAAATGAAGCGCAGAGGCGGCAAGTACGGCGTCGTGACGATGTGCATCGGCGGAGGCATGGGCGCCGCAGGCGTTTTTGAAATGATCTAGCACGTATGTCCATTTTCATAAAAGGAGAGGGATAGCATGGCAGATACGAAAGAATTGATCCGCGGTGGAAGCTTTTTGATTGACGCAGGTTCGGCTGACGATATGTTCGTGCCGGAGGAGTACAACGACGAGCAGAAAATGATCGCGAAAACGACAGAGGACTTTGTCGTCAACGAAGTTCGTCCGCATCTGGAAGAATTGGAAAAACACAACTTCGACATTTCCGTCCGCCTGCTGAAAGAAGCAGGGGAGCTTGGCCTGCTGGCTGGTGATGTGCCGGAGAAGTACGATGGACTTGGCCTAGACAAAGTCAGCACGGCTTTGGTGACTGAAAAGTTTTCGCTGGCGCGCGGCTTCGCAATTAGCTTCGGCGCACATGTGGGCATCGGTTCGCTGCCGATCGTCTACTTTGGAAACGAGGATCAGAAGCAGCGCTATTTGCCTGATCTGGCCTCCGGAAAACGGCTTGCAGCCTATTGCCTGACAGAGCCAGGCTCCGGCTCGGATGCGCTGGGAGCGAAAACGACAGCGACACTTTCTGCTGACGGCAAGCACTATATTCTTAACGGTGAGAAGCAATGGATCACCAACGCCGGTTTTGCTGACGTATTTATCGTCTACGCGAAGATCGACGGCGAAAAATTCACGGCCTTCATCGTCGAGCGCAACTTCCCAGGCGTGTCGTTTGGGCCGGAAGAAAAGAAAATGGGGATCAAATGCTCTTCGACCCGCACCGTCATTTTGCAAGACGTGCCAGTGCCAGTGGAAAACCTGTTGGGCGAGCCGGGCAGAGGCCACGTCATCGCCTTCAACATCTTGAACGTAGGCCGTTACAAGCTGGCAGTCGGCGCAGTCGGCTCCGCGAAAAAAGCGCTGGAGCTGGCGACGAACTACGCGAAGGAGCGAAAGCAGTTTAAGACGCCACTCGCCAATTTCACTCTGATTAAAAATAAACTGGCGAACATGGCAATCAAAACGTACGCCGCAGAAAGCTCCGTTTACCGCACAGTCGGCCTGTTCGACACCGCGCTTGGCCGCCTGGGCGAAAAAGCGGATGACGGCGTAGAAGTAGCGAAGGCGATTGCTGACTACGCCATTGAATGCTCGATCAACAAGGTGTTTGCCACAGAGGTTTTGGACTACTGCGTGGACGAAGGCCTGCAAATCCACGGCGGATACGGCTTCATGTCCGAGTACGAGATCGAGAACATGTACCGCGACTCGCGGATCAACCGGATTTTTGAAGGCACGAATGAGATCAACCGACTGCTCATTCCAGACACGTTGGTGAAAAAGGCAATGAAAGGCGAGCTGCCGCTTATGCAAGCAGCAACAAGCCTGCAAGCCGAACTGATGAGCTATTACCCGGAGGAGATCGAGGAAGCGCCACTTGCGGTCGAGAAGCATCTGCTCAACATGACACGCAAAATCATCCTGATGGTGGCAGGCTCCGCGCTGATGAAGTACCAGCAAGCGATTGCCAAGGAGCAGGAGCTTTTGGCCTTCGCTGCCGACATGCTGATCGAGCTGTACGCGATGGACAGCATCGTGAAGCGCACGGAAAAAGCGATTGCGGCAAACGGTCTGGAAGCGGAGCAGCACAAGCTTGCGATGACAGCGGTTTATGTGCAGGAAGCGTTTGACCGCATCGAAGCGTGGGCCAAAGAAGCGCTCGCTTTCATGGAAGAAGGAGATGAGCTGCGGCTGCGCCTCTCCATTCTGAAAAAGCTGACACGCCGTACGCCGATCAATACGGTTGCCTTGAAACGGTCGATTGCTGATCGCGTCATCGAAGCAGGCGGATACGTGGTGTAAGCCGCAAAGATACGCATAGCGAAAAAAGGAGCGAAGAATCATTCTTTGCTCCTTTTTCTATTGGCGGCTGCTGCGGAATATTGGGCGGGCATGCATATTATTGAAAGTTGTCACGAACGCTAATAGAACATACTAGCAGAGGATGGGAATGGTTCGAGATGACGTTGAGAGGATGGCTGAGAAGAAAAAGGGTATCGGCCAAAGACAGAATTCAGTCGTTTCCTGCCCGCCCGTTAAGCAACAGCCTGAGTGAAAATATCGCCGAACTGCAGAACATATTCACGCTGACCCCTGACCTGGTCATTCGCACGTTTGAGAGCAGTTTTGTTGAAGGGACGGCAGCAATCGTATATTTGACCGGGCTGGTCGACAAAAACTCCATTAACAACAATATATTGCGGCCCTTGCTGAAACAGCAGGCGAGGGGAGATGCAAAAATTCTGGACCGGATCTCGGTGGGGGAGGTCACGGTCGCCTACGATTTTGCCACGGTTGAAAAGGAGATTTTCGAGGGTAGCTGCATCATGCTCGTAGAAGGGCGCAACGAGGCGTTCGTTCTGGAGACACACGGCTGGCCGCAGCGGGCGATCGAGGAACCGCAACTGGAAGCAGCCCTGAAGGGTGCCCACCAGGGCTTTGTGGAGACAGCGATTCAAAATATCGCCCTCATCCGCCGTTACTTGCCCAACCGGGAATTGAAGATCAAGGAGTTTTTGGTAGGGGACAGGGGGGCTACCCGGGTGTCGGTCCTGTATTTGCGGGATGTCGTTCACCCGGAGGTTTTGCAGGAGATGGAGGACCGGATCAAGCTCATCAGGATTGACACGATTCTCAATTCAGGCGAGCTGGCGGAGCTGATTGAAGACAACCCGTTTTCCCCTTTTCCGCAGTTCATGGTAACGGAGCGCCCTGATTCGGCAGCCTCGCATATTTTACAGGGCAAGATCGTCGTCATGGTAGACCGTTCACCCAGCGTCCTCGTCGGCCCTGCTACGTTTTCTGCCTTTTTTCAAAGCGTGGACGATTACAGCACGCGCTGGCTTGTCGCGACGTTTATTCGCATGTTGCGCGGGATGGCTTTTCTCATCGCCACCTTTCTCCCGGCTGTCTATATCGCCCTGATTTCGTTCAACTACGAGGTGATTCCGCTCGACCTGATTTTATCTGTGGGGGAGTCGCGGGAGAGAGTGCCTTTTCCGCCTTTGCTTGAAGCGATGATTATGGAGCTGACACTGGAAATGCTGCGGGAAGCAGGGGTCAGGCTGCCTGCGCCGATTGGACAGACTGTGGGGATCGTCGGGGGGATCGTCATTGGACAGGCGGTGGTACAGGCGGGGGTTGTCAGCAACATCATGGTAATTGTGGTCGCGTTTACCGCCATCTCCTCGTTTATTATCCCGAATTCCGATATGGGGGCAGCAGTCCGACTGCTCCGTTTTCTCATGATGGGGCTGGCTGCTCTGTTTGGCATCGTGGGGATTATCGTCGGGCTGATGGGCTTGATCGGCCATCTGATCCAGCTCGAATCGCTCGGTGTCCCGTACGGAAGCCCGCTGGCGCCTGTTCGTTTCAGTGACTGGAAAGATTTCTTTGTGCGCTTGCCTCTCTGGAGCATGAAAGATCGGCCGGTCAGCTCCAGAGTCATTCAATCCAAAAGGCAGGGGGATAACCGCCCAAGAGGAGATGGGAAATGAAAAGGTATGCCTTTAACGAACTGACGGTCTTCCAGTACATTTTTTTGATTCACGGCGCACAGGTAGGGATTGGCGTATTGTCGATGCCGCGCGAGTTGGCGGAGGTGGCGGGGACGGACGGCTGGATTTCGATTATATTGGGCTGGGCCTTGGCAGTGATTGCCAGCCTGCTCATTATCAGCATCATGAAGCGCTATCCCGATAAAACGATCATTGATCTGCTCACGCTTTTTTTCGGGAAATGGCTGGGCAAAGCATGCATGGTTCTAATCGCCCTCTACTGTGCAGTGGCCGCTGTGACGGTTATTACCCATACGGCGGCGATTATCAATACGTGGATTCTCACCAGGACGCCCGGATATGTCGTCACCATTTTTTTGGCGATCCCGTGCTACATGATTATCCAGGGCGGCCTGCGCGTGCTTGGACGCTATGCAGAGCTGATCTTTTATATGACACTGTGGATGCCGGTTGTGCTGATGACGGCAATGCCCCACACGAAATGGCTCTACTTGCTCCCGATTGTGAAGGAAGGCTTAGGACCGATTGTGACGGGAACCAAATCGACGATCTTGTCTTTTTTGGGCTTTGAGCTAGCCTTTTTTCTCTATCCTTTTTTGCAAAGAAAGCAATATGCTTCGCTCGGGATCATCGTGGCCAACACATTGTCGATGCTGATTTTTTTGCACATCACTGTATTTAGCTACACGTTTTTCAGTCCGGATGAAATCACGCAGTATACGTGGCCGACGCTGAATTTATGGAAGGTCATTGAATATCGCTTTCTGGAGCGGATGGATATTATTTTCCTGGCCTTCTATCTGTTCTACTTGTCGACAACCAGCTTTCCTTATCTTTATTTCACGGTCTTCTCGACAAGCCAAATGATGGGGACGGTCGACCACCGCAAGCATCTGGCTATCTTTTTGCTGTTGATCGTCCTGGCACTATGGTTGTATACGCCAAACTTTATCGACCTGAAGAAGCTGACGGAGCTCTGGAGCTTCGGCGGGATTGTGTTTGGCTACGCCCTGCCCGCTTTGGCTGTAGTGCCCATCTGGCTTTTGCGAAGGCCGTCAGAGGAGAGAAAGGCATGAGATTGTATGGGCGAATTCTGCTGCTTTTCTGCATGGTCGTATCCCTGACAGGCTGCGTAGACCAGATCATTCTGGAGGATGCGACGATCACGCTGATGACGGGGATCGATCTCAATGAAAAAAATGAGCTAATCTTCTACTTGTCCAGTCCGGTGTTTAGCAGGGAAGCAAGACTGAATGAAGAGGAGTACGGGGTCAAGGCGGATTCGATGCGCCAGGCGAGAGGAAGGTTTGACGAGATGGTAACAGCTTTGACCCTGTCCGGGAAAATCCAGGTGTTTGTGATCGGAAAAAAACTGCTGGAGCATCCGCACTGGTTCCAACTGATGGACGTCATGTTTCGGGATGCCCGCTTCTCGGTCAATGCGCGGGTGGTGGTTTTTGACGGTCCGCTCGCGGAGTTGTTCGCTTTTGACCCTATAGATAAACCGCGCCTTCCGCTCCACCTCACCAAGCTGATCGATACAGCCAATCAGCGGAACTTGACGGTCAAGACAAGGGTACAGGAATTTCATCGGCAAATGGTGGAAAAAGGAGAGACGGCTGTACTAACGGAAATCAAATTGGACCGTGCTGTCAAGATTATGGGCACGGCGCTGCTGAGACACGACGGAACGTACGCAGGATTGCTTGAGTCCAGAGATACGATGCTTTTGCAAATGTTCTTGCACGAAAGGGCGGGTGAGACTTCTATGACCATTCCGCTTCCGATTCAGGATGACCGCAAGAAAATCGTCAAGGACAGGCTCAGCTTTTTTTTAAGAGGCACCAATCGCGATGTGAAGGTGAGCTATCGCAACAACCAGTTCCGTTTTGACGTGAAGTTGCGATTGCTTGTAGACATCGCTGAAAGGCAGTTTCCATTCGACATGGAAAAGGATTACAAAAAAATGCAGAAGATGATTGTCGAGGAACTGCGAAAAGAGTTCACACGTCTGGTGAAAAGCTGCCAGGAGAACGGGACAGACCCGTTTGGCTTTGGCGTGTACGCCCGCGCCTACGAGTACGAGGCGTGGAAAAAGGTGCAGGATGATTGGGCAGCGGCATTTGCCAAAGCCGATGTCCGTTTTGTGCCGGAGGTGTCGATTAAAAGCAATGGCGTTATCAAGTGAGCCAAAAAAGGAAAAGCACCCTTTCGCCAATGGAACGGCTAAGGGTGCTTTCTGTATTAGTAGATGGCTTCCCAGCCCGCAGGTGTGACGAACAGGCGGATTGCCTTGATTTTGCGGTCGTCCATCAGCGTGAAGTAGTGACGGAAGTTAGGCGGTACAGAGATCAGGTCGCCTGGCTCAAGCTCGACGTCGAAGTAGCGTCCGTCTTTGCCCTTGATGGCGAAAATGCCGTGGCCGTCTACGCAGAAGCGGCACTCATCGTCGGTGTGATGATGCTCGTTCTTGAATTTCACGAGCAGCTCATCGAGGTTAGGGGTTTGGTCGGAGAGAACGACGATGTCTGCCGTCAGGTAGCCGCGGCGCTTGCTGATCGCTTCGATCTCCGGCTTGAAGGCGTCGAGAATTTCCTGCTTTTCTTCCTCGGTCGGGCTGTAGTTGTCGCGGTGCTTCGGATCGAGGCGGTCTACGCCCCATTTTTCGTAAATGATCTCCTGGCTGTTCAGGAAAGAAATGACTTCCTCCGGTGCGGAAATGTACTCGTTCGTGTCGTGAAAACGGATTTGTGCCATCTTGCATACCTCCTTGATTAATTGGTTGTAGTGGACACGACAGCTTGGCGCAACTGCAGCCAGCGGGCGTGGTACTCGAACAAAAATTCAAATGCTTCCAGGTGGCGCTTTGCCTCAAAGTCGTTGCCGCCCCAGGCGTAAATGCCGTGATTGCGGATGAGTACACCCGGAATTTCCGGGGTGATGACTTTTTCAATCGCAGCAGCGAGTGTCGGAATATCGGCAAAGTTTTCAACAATCGGAACCGTGATCCGGGCGTTTTCCTCCCAAATGCCCAAGCCTTTAATCAGCTCTTGCCCCTGGATGGAGAAGGCGCGCTGGCCGAAGTACAGCTCGGAAATGAGGTTGTTCCAGACCGTGTGGACGTGGAAGCAGGCGCCTGCCTGCGGAAACTTTTGATAGACGACGGCGTGGATCAACGTCTCTGCGGACGGCTTGAGCGAAGTCGCGTCTACAGGGCGGGAATCTCCATCGACCACCAGGTAGTCTTCCGGCGACAGTTTGGTCTTGTCTTTGCCGCTTGCGGTTACGGCAAATTGCAGCGGCTCATCCTGGATTTTGATCGAGAGATTGCCGCTGGTGCCGGGAAACCAGTCCCGGCGGGCAAAGGTCAGCTTGACGTCATCCAGACGGCGAAAAGCGTCCAGACGTTGTTCGAGTGTAGCGGTCATGGATCAGACAACCTCCTGTTTCAGTTCCGTCAGTGTGTCAATCACGTCGTGGAAGGTCGCAAATGTGCTGTGCGAAAGCGCAAGCTCCTTCGCCTTCTCGGCGAGGAAGGAGCGGGCGATGACGTAATCCGCGATTTTTGCGCCAGCCAGGTCCGTGATCGAGTCGCCAATGACGACGCGATAGTGAGTGGCAGGGTCGTAGCGGCGAATGATGGTCGTCTTACACATGCCGCAGCCGTTTGTGCAGTGCTCGTCGCAGGAGTGCGGCCACGTAATCGTGATGTTCTCGCCGGAGAAGTCACTGCCGTTGCAGTAGATCGGAACACCGCCAAGGTCAAACGGAGCGAGAATCGGCTGAACGAAAAAGTCGATGCCGCCGCTCGTAATCAGAAGCTCGATGCCTTCCTCGCGGCAAAAGCGGACGAAGTCGGCGAAGCCGGGGCGAATCGTAGCCTCCTGGACGATGTAGTCCACAATATCCTGGCGCAACGAGGAGGGTAGCAGCTGAAACAGCTTGCCGACGCCTTCCTGCACACTTATTTGTTGCGATAAAATTTGTTCGGTGATCGCTTCCCATTCGGGGGGAGCGAACTTTTTCACAATCGCGACGATGTTGTCCTTTTCCGTAATCGTTCCGTCGAAATCGCAGAACAGTACGAGTTTTTTGCTCATCGTGTGCCACCCCACTTTTCCAGGGCGACGGCAAGCTCCGGCGATCCGGCAGCGGCTTCGTCCAGGCTGTGTCCGGCTGTGACGGTTGCGATCGCATCGACAAACGCCTTCGCTCCCGCTGTTGCGCCGCCGGGGTGGCCGTGGATGCCGCCGCCTGCGTTGACGATTTGGTCGAGGCCAAAGTCCTGATACAGTTGCGGTACGAGTCCGGGATGAATGCCAGCGGACGGAACCGGGAACGAGCGGCGCACGCCCGCAAGTGGTGTCGTCAGGTTTTGGGCGAGTTGAAGCGCTTCTGTTTTGTCCAGCGCAACATTGCCGTAAGGAGACGGGAACAGCACCAGGTCTGCTCCGGCGATCCGCATCAGGGTGCCGAGCAGAAGCGGTGTGGCGATGCCGTAGTCAGGCGACGGATAGTACGCGCCTGCGAGCGCCGGGTGCGCCATGATCGGGACGTTGACATCCGGATCGGCTGCCAGACGGTGCAAGGCATCGAAGCCGAAGGCCAGCACGTTGAACAGCAGGCAGTCGGCGCCAGCCTCGACTGCGCGTTTTGCTTTTTCATTCAGCTCGTTGATCGGGCCAGTCAGGTTGGCGGCGTAGAGGACGGGCTTGCCTGTCTCGGCTTCGGTTTCCCGGGCGATCTCTTTGAACGCCCGGATGCGCTCCAAAAACGGCGCGCGGTCGTCTGCGAAGAAAATTTCGTCATCTTTGACCAAATCGACGCCGCCTGCCGCCTGTGCCTTGAATTGCGTTTTCAGATCGTCAAACGGCAAGCCCAGGCAAGATTTGAAAATGCTCATCAGGAGCGGACGGTTATGGGCGTTCAATCGGCTACGCAGTCCCTCGATGCCGAACTTCGGTCCGGGAAATGCCTGGAGGAACGAGTCGGGAAAAGCGATGTCGACCAGCTTGATTTTTCCGTCCATCGAGAGCTTGCCGAAGATTCCGGTCAGAAGCGAAGGAATATCGCTGGTGAAGTTGCGGGTCGGGTAGCTGACGGTAATCAGCCCGCGTACATCCCCGTTTTCCAATGTTTCCAGCGGAGTGGCGCTGACGGCTTCGCCCAGGTACGGCGCCAGCTCTGCTTGCTTGGCGGCGGGCAAGTCCGTCCAGGAGCCGACCGTCATGCCGACTGCGATGGCAGCCGCTTTTTTGTTCAAGTCTTTGGCTTGGGTCAAATAGGTGACGAGGATGCGTTGCTCACTCATGCTAGTCCTCCTTGGCAGCTTGAAAGCCGTCGTGATCGTTTTGAAACATGTAAAAAAGCCTCCCCACTTGAGCGGGGAGGCGGTTGTCGACTATGAAAACGTCTCGTCTCCTCTCATCTCTCGGGTCAGTAGCCGGAAGCAACAGCTCCGACTCTTATCCGTTGGAATTAGCACCGTTTCGCTATTTCGTCGATCACAAAAAATAGCGCCGGTTGCCGGGCATCATAGGGCCAGTCCCTCAGCCAGCTCGCGATAAGAGTGAATATGGTTCACACGACATCGATCCGTGTGCGATACCCCCATGATATGCCTTCTCGTTTCCCGAGTCAATCTTTGTTTTTTACGAGAATGTGCATCTGCTCACAGGGAAAAGGAGGCAGCAAGTGAAACTTTTTTACACAGCGTGCGTGGTATGGGATGAAAGGGTGTGGAGACATTGGGAAAGTAGGCTTGGAGGACGTGTACCAGTTGCACGTAAACGATATATACCGCTATCTTTTCCGGCTCACACGCGATCAGAGGCAGGCGGAAGATTTGACGCAAGAGACTTTTTTTCGCGCGTTTGCCTCTCTGGAGGACTATCACGGGGAAAAAGTGCGGCCATGGCTGTTCAAGGTGGCTTACCACGCTTTCGTGGATTGGCATCGCAAGCAGAAGCGGCGGCCAGTCGATTACGTCGGGAACGTGCCGGATCGGCTGGATGCTTCCGCTATCGATCCCGCTGACCAGCTCGTGAACCAGGAATTGTGGGAGACGGCATCCGCCTGGCTGGAGCGGCTGCCGGAAAAGCAGCGGCAGGTGATTTTGCTGTCGACGATGCAGCTTTCCTACGCGGAAATGGCGCAGGTGCTGGGAATCGAACTGGCAGATGTCAAGCGTTCTCTGTTTCGGGGACGGCAAAAGATGCGACAACTGTGGAAGGAGGAAGGGCTATGACGAGGCAAAACGGAGATGAGCGCGAGCAAAGGCTGCTTGCTTATTTGAGAGGGGAAGTAACGGGAGAGGAAGCGAAGCGACTGGGCGAGGAACTGACAAGCGATGAAGAGTACGCACAGAGGCTGGAACGGTTGCTGCTGGGGGAGGACAAGGGGGAAGACGACAGGGAAGAAGTCAAGTCAGCGCTTTCGCTATCGGAAGCCAGACAGCGGGCAATCGTCCGCCGGGGAAAATGGAAAAACCGGCTGACGACCTCCTTTTATGCCTTCGCGATTCCTTGCCTTGCAGGTGTGCTCTTGCTGCTTGTAAACGGCTGGGTGGGCAGGCTGATGTACGACGATTTGTTCCGGGTGGCGTGGGACATGGTCAATTTTACCCAGCCGGGCGTGAGCGTGGGCAGCAGCGGCTCGCAGGTGGGGCTGTTGTACGGCAGCATCGACATGGAACTGCGCGAGCAAGTTGGCAGAGAGGCCAAAAACGCTGGCCGCTTTCGGAGCACGAATGTACTGTGGAACGTGAGCGCCAGACCGGAGTGGACAGGTGGCGTCAGGGAGCAAAAACTGTTTTTCCGCTACCCGTTGTCATCCGGAGAACCGGAAGAAGACACGGCCTATTTGCGCACGCCTGCCTGGACAACGCTGGAAAAGCTGCCGGAGGGAACGGTATCCCAACTGGCGATCTCGTTTGACAGCTTCTTGACGTATGACCAGTACGTCAAGCTGGTTTCCCGCCATATCATCAGCGACAGCCAAGAAACGGTCTGGTTTGCCGTCGACACGGGAGTGGAGTTGAAACAGGCAGACGGAGAAGTAGGCAATCTGTTACTCGGCCCGGGGGAAGTTTGGGGCTTTGCCGAGCGGGCGCTGGATTACGGAGCAGCGCCGATTCAGGTGAACGGCGAAAGCGAGCGGCGAATGGCTGCCTTCATGGGCGAGATGAAATATTTGACCGAGCAAAAAAGCCTGGTACGCGACATGGGCTCTGCACTGCTTACGGGCGGCGATCCGCAAATCGAGGAGCGCTATCGCTATTTGCAGGAAAAAGGCTTGCGCATCTACGGCGCCGTCCTGACCGGACCGACGAAGGAGTTGCTTAGGCTCAAGGAGGAAAAGGCGATTACCGCCGCATTTGTCGGGAAAATCGACTGGTGGAACTGGGACCCCCCCGCCGCATCGGGGACACAAAAAAGCTGGTAAAGGGCGAACCGTTTTTGCAAAAAAGAATGTTGACATCCCGGAACCACAGGTTGTATGATTCAAACTAAATCAAAAACCGCATACGTTTGGATACCTTATCCAGAGAAGGTGGAGGGACTGGCCCGATGATACCCGGCAACCGACACGACGCTATGTTGACGCGAACAGCGATGAAAACAATCAGCGACGTGCACGGTGCTAATTCCTGCAGAAACAAAAGTGGTCTGGAAGATAAGGGGGACATGACACGTTATTTGTACGTGACGACAGCGACCTCTTTTCTTCGGAAAAGAGGTTTTTTGCATGGCTGAACGATATGACCAGTCTGCTGCAGATAGAGAGAGCAACGACTTAAACGAGGGGAGTAATCAATCATGGCATACCGCGCATTGACTGAACAGGAAGCAGTGGAGTACGTAAAAGGCTTGCCGGGTCTGTTTACGGAAGGGGCCGAGCTGACCAGCCGTGAAATCGGGGACGGGAATCTGAATCTGGTGTTCGATATTCAGGAACCGGCTACCGGAAAAAAAGTGATCGTGAAGCAGGCGCTTCCGTTTGCGCGCGTCGTGGGCGAATCGTGGCCGCTGACCATCGACCGCTCCCGAATCGAGAGTGAAGCACTCCGCATTCAGCACAAATACGTGCCGGATCTCGTGCCGGAGGTGTATCACTACGATCAGGAGCTGGCACTGACCGTCATGGAAAACGTCGGGGACCATACGATCATGCGCAAGGGCCTGATTGAAGGAAACCGCTACCCGCTATTCGCCAAGCAGATCGGTCGTTTTCTCGCGCACACCTTGTTCTACACATCGGATTTGGGCGCGCATCCGTACGACAAAAAAGCGCTCGTCGGAACATTCATAAATCCGGAATTATGCAAAATCACAGAAGATCTCGTCTTTACCGACCCGTACGAAAATGCGCAGACCAATAACTTCAACCCGCTGATTCACCGGGAAGTGGAAGCGATCTGGAACAACAAGCCGCTCAAGCTGGAAATCGCCAAGCTGAAATACGACTTCCTCACGCGCACAGAAGCGCTCTTGCACGGCGACTTGCATACGGGCAGCATTTTCATCACCGAGACGAGCCTGAAAGTGATCGATCCCGAATTTGCCTACTACGGGCCAATCGGCTTCGACATCGGCGCGGTCATCGCCAACCTGCTGCTCAACTACGCTGGCCAGCACGGATTGCAGGAAGACCAAGGAGAACGCGACTCGTACCGCGAATACTTGCTGGAAACGGTGGAGGATGTCTGGAACGAATTTGTTTCCCAGTTCGTTCAGCTCTGGCACAAGCAGGCAAAAGAGCGCAGCGCTCATGTCGAAGGCTTGTGGCAAAGCTACGTGAAGCGACTGATTCAGGACACGGCAGGCTATGCCGGCTGCAAAATTTTGCGCCGCGTGATCGGACTTGCGGGAGTGGCTGATCTGAACACCATCGCAGACGATGCAAAACGGGCAGAAGCCGAGCGTCTGGCGCTGGCAATCGGAGAAGCACTGATTCTCGGCCGGGCCAACGTCGAAGAATCGACAGACATCACGGACATCGTCCGCCAAGTAACTGCACGCTACTATCAGGAGGCAACGACAGTATGACAATCAGCACACAAATCACGCCAGTCAAGTGGGAAGACGACGTGCTCGTCTTGCTCGACCAGACGCGTTTGCCAGTAGAGACGATTTACTTGCACCTGACGACTGCCGAAGAAGTATGGGGCGCCATTCGCCGCCTGGAAGTGCGCGGCGCGCCGGCAATCGGCATGGCCGCAGCGTATGGATTGTACCTGGGGATTCGCGACAGCGAGGCACAGACGTACGAACAGTTTTGGCAGGAGCTGAACCGCCAGGCAGACTATCTGGGCACATCCCGCCCTACAGCTGTCAACTTGTTCTGGGCGCTCGACCGGATCAAGGCGCGCGTGGAAAAAGAAAAAGATGCTGCCCTGTCCATCGCAGAGCTGAAAGCCGCTGTACTCAACGAAGCGCTGGCGATTCAAGCGGAAGACGCGGAGGTGTGCCGGACAATCGGGGAGCATCTGCTCACGCTGCTGCAAGACGGCATGGGTGTTCTCACGCACTGTAATCCGGGGGCGCTCGCTACGGCAGCGTACGGAACCGCAACGGCTCCATTTTATCTGGCCAAGGAACGCGGCTGGGATCTGAAAGTGTACGCAGACGAGACTCGCCCCGTTTTGCAAGGCGCCCGTCTGACCGCGTATGAACTGCAGCGGGCAGGCATCGACGTCACGCTGATTTGCGACAACATGGCGGCGATGGTGATGGCGCAAGGCAAAGTGCAAGCGGTCGTCGTCGGAACAGACCGCGTGGCGGCGAACGGCGATGTCGCCAACAAAATCGGCACGTACGGGGTAGCTGTTTTGGCAAAAGCGCACGGCATTCCTTTTTACGTGGCAGCTCCCTTGTCCTCTGTCGACCTGGCAACACCGACGGGCGCGGACATTCCGATTGAGGAACGTTCGGCGGAGGAAATCACGCACGGTCTGGGCAAACAGGTAGCACCGGATGGCATCAAGGTGTACAATCCGGCGTTTGACGTGACGCCTGCCAAGTACATTACGGCAATTGTGACGGAGACGGGCATTTTCAAACCGGAAGAGATCGCAAAAAGCAAACAATAATCACGTCCATGAGCGTCTGCCAGTTCGCTGGCGGGCGCTTTTTTGCGCAAAAATGACCGTACTGCTTGCCAAATAATGGCTCGGGTCGCATAATCGAGCGTAAGCAGTCGTTTGCCCGTCTTTAGCCGCTGCATCTACATGAATACAAGGAGGGCTTTTTGCATGAGAATGATACCGATTGATGAGGAGACATTTCTCAAACAGCTGGAGCTGTCCGATGCTGCCGAAATGTTCTGGCTTACGGATACGAACAGACCCTACCTGAAGGAGTGGCTGCCGTGGCTGGATTTTACGCAGCGTGTCGAGGATACGAGCCATTTTATCCAGCGAACGATCCAGCAGCATAACGACAACCAGGGCATTCACTACGGAATCTGGCACAACGGACGGCTGGCCGGAACGCTGGGCGTACATCATATTGACTGGATCAACAGGAAAACGGCAATCGGCTATTGGCTTGGTGCCCAGTTCCAGGGCAAGGGACTGATGACAAAGGCAGTGGCGGCGTACATGGACCGTCTTATTTTCGGCTCGTGGGGGTTGGAAAAGGTGACGATTCAGGCGGCGACGGAAAATTACCGGAGCAGAGCGATCCCGGAGCGGCTGGGCTTTCATTTGGAAGGCATCCTGCGCCGAAACGAGTTTTTGTACGACCATTTCGTCGACCATGCGGTGTACAGCATGTTGAAGGAAGAATGGCTGGCCAGACGCAGCTAAAAAAGTTGGATTGACAAAGAAAATTCAGTAAATTACGATGTAGGAAGCAAGAAAGAGGCTGCGTGATGCGCGCGGCCTTTTTTATATATAATTGTACAATTACGGTGCCCATGATTTGGAGGGGGATCTGCTTGCATACACTCAAGGAGCTATCGTGGTTTTTTCGCGCGTACTGGAAACGGTACACAATCGGTATCCTGTTTTTGTTTCTCATCGACGTCCTGATGCTTTGGCCGCCTCGTCTGATCGGAGAGACGGTCGATGCGATGCGCAACAGCTCCTTGACGCCGCAGGACTTGACCAGGACGGTTGCGATTCTGCTTGCGCTCGGTGTCGGTCTGTACGTGATGCGCTTTGCCTGGCGGTACTTGCTCAACGGCGGTGCGCTGATTTTGGAGCGAATCTTGCGCGAGCGTCTGTTTGCGCACCTGACGCGGATGACGCCGTCGTTTTATCATCGTAGGCGCAGCGGTGACTTGATGGCGGTCGCCACGAACGACATTCCAGCGATCGAGCAGACAGCGAGTACAGGCGTGCTCACACTGGTCGATTCGCTGTTTATGACCCTGCTGACGCTTGGTGTCATGGTGACGGTCATCGATTGGAAGCTGACGTTGGCGGCGCTGATCCCGATGCCTTTTTTGGCCTGGTCCACCGCCTACTACGGCAGACTGCTGCACGAGCGCTTTTATCTCGCTCAGGAAGCGTTTGGCGAGATGAACGACCACGTACAGCAATCGGTTTCCGGTGTGCGTGTGCTGCGTGCGTTTGTGCAGGAAAAGGAAGACATGGAAGCCTATCGCCGGGTCAGTGAAAAAACGCTGGAGCGCAACGTGAGCGTGTCGCGAATCGACGCGCTGTTCGAGCCGACGATTGGGATCATTATCGGCTTCAGCTTCCTGATCGGGCTTGGCTATGGCACATATCTCGTCTTTACGAGTGCAATTTCGCTGGGCGATCTGGTCGCTTTCAACCTGTACCTTGGGCTTTTGATCTGGCCGATGTTCGCCTTTGGCTGGCTGGTCAACGTGTTGCAGCGCGGCGGAGCGTCGCACAAGCGCCTCTCCGAGCTGTTGGAGGAACAGCCGGATGTGCAGGAAGCCGCCCATCCGGTGACAGCCGAGACGCCGAATACGGTAGAAGCCCGCCAGTTTTCTTTTGCCTATCCGGGCAGTGAAAAGCCTGCGCTTACGGACATCACCTTTTCGCTTGGAGAAGGCAAGACGCTGGGCGTTGTCGGGCGGACGGGGAGCGGCAAGTCGACGCTGTGCCGCGCCTTGTTGCATCAATACGAGCTGAAGGAGCAGTCGCTGTTTGTCGGCGGCGTGCCGATTGAACAGCTGTCCTTTGCCGCGCTGCGGGAAAAAATCGCCTATGTGCCGCAGGAGCATTTGCTGTTCTCGCGGACGATTGCAGAAAACGTGGCATTTGGAAGGCCGCAAGCGACCGAGGCGGAGATTTTGCACGCGCTCAAGCTGGCGGAAATGGACAATGATCTGGCCCAGTTCCGCGATGGCCTGCAAACGATGGTGGGCGAAAAGGGCGTGACGCTATCCGGCGGGCAAAAACAGCGGGTTTCCATCGCCAGAGCGTTGCTGCTCGATGCAGGCATCCTCATTCTCGACGATTCCTTGTCGGCGGTTGACGCCCGGACGGAAGAGGCAATTTTGCGTCATTTGCGTAAGGAGCGTGCTCATAAAACAACGATTATTACCGCGCACCGCCTGTCTGCCGTGCAGCACGCCGAACTGATTCTCGTGCTGGACGAAGGGCGGATTGTCGAGCGGGGAACACATGATGAGCTGATGCAGCAAAATGGCTGGTATGCGGAGCAGTATCGCAGGCAGCAAATGGAGCGGGATGTTGCCGGCTAGGCCGCGAAGAGGGGGAGAGCGTTTCGTGGGAAAAGAACAGGTATGGAAGCGGCTGGCCGCATTTGCCCGGCCGTTTCAGAAGCAAATAGCGGGAGCGCTGATCCTGCTTCTGCTCGGGACGAGTGCGGAGCTGGCGGGACCGTTTCTCGCGAAGGTGATGATCGACAATCACATTCTCGCCATCCAGAAACCCTGGTACGAGTTTGCACAAAAGCCGCAGGCGCAAAAGGACGTGGCGGTGGCGATAAATGATCGCTACTATATACGGGAAGATATGCTGGCCGATGCGGGCTTGACCCCCGGCAGCATCCAGGCGAACGAAGTGACTGTCGTTGCGGAAGGCACGACGTATTACTTGATCGCGGGAAAAATCGAGCAAAATGGCGAGAAGCAGTTCACGCCGATTGAGCCGGAAAATGGCCGGGAGCGCTTTGCGGTGAGGACTGGCGATGCGGCGGGAACGAGTGCGACCCCGACCGGAATCCGCCTGACGGGCGAAGAAGTTTTGGCGATGTACCAAAACGACGTGCAGCCGATCATCTGGCTGTCGGTCGGGTACGGAGCGCTGATTTTGCTGTCGGCGGGCTTCAACTACGTGCAGATTTTGTGGCTGCAAACGATTGCCCAGCGCATCATTCAGCAGATGCGGATGAAGCTGTTTGCGCATTTGCAAAAGCTTCCGGTGTCCTTTTTTGACAAGACGCCGGTTGGCTCGCTCGTCTCCCGCGTGAGCAACGACACCGAGGCGATTCGCGAGCTGTACGTGAGCGTGCTGGCCACGTTTGTGCAAAACGGGATTTATTTGATCGGAATTCTGGTCGCGCTGTTCGTGCTCCAGCCGCAGCTGGCGTTGTTTTGCTGTCTGACGGTGCCGCTGCTCGCGCTTTTGGTTTACTTTTATCAAAAGTATAGCTCCCGCTACTACGCGGTGATTCGGGCGAAGCTTGGCGACATGAACGCGACGATCAACGAAATGATCCAGAACATGACGATTGTTCAGGCGTTTCGCCGCGAGGAAGGCGTGCAAAAAGAGTTTGCGCAGGTGAACGAAAGCTACTTCAAGGTGCGGATGAAGGAAATCAACCTGGAGTCGCTTCTGCTGCGGCCCGCTGTCGATCTGATCTGGAAAATCGCCCTGACCTTGATTATCTGGTACTACGGCTCGGCGTCGTTTCACAGTGTCATTTCGTTCGGGGCGCTGTTTGCTTTCGTCGATTACATGGGCCGCTTTTTCGAGCCGATCAACATGATTATGAACCGCCTGTCGCAAATGCAGCAGGCGACGATCTCGGCGACACGCGTCTTCGATATTCTGGACACGGCGGTCGAATCGCCGAAAGCCGGGGAGCCAATCGCGCGGCCGCGCGGGGAAGTGGTGTTCGACCAGGTGTCGTTTGCCTACAACGAAGAGGAGTACGTGCTGAAAAACGTTTCGTTCACCGCGAAGCCGGGCCAGACGATTGCGCTCGTCGGCCATACCGGGTCGGGCAAAAGCTCGCTGATGAACTTGCTGCTCGGCTTTTATCCGGTGACAAAAGGGCGCATCCTGATCGACGGAAAAGACATGCGCCAGATCGACACGCACTCGCTGCGCAGTCATATCGGGCTGGTGCTGCAAGACCCGTTTTTGTTTACGGGCAGCATCGGCTTCAACATTCGCATGTACAACGATGCGATTTCCGATGAAAAAGTCGTGCAGGCTGCCAAGGCAGTGCGGGCCGACGAGTTTATCACGCGCCTGCCGCAAGGGTACGACGAGCCTGTTGTCGAGCGCGGCATGACGTTGTCAGCGGGTCAGCGGCAGCTCATTTCGTTTGCGCGGGCGCTGGTGGCCGATCCGGCGATATTGATTCTCGACGAGGCGACGGCGAGCATCGACAGCGAAACGGAGCTTGCGATCCAGGAAGCGCTGCACGTCCTGTCGCGCGGGCGAACGACGTTTATCATCGCCCACCGTTTGTCAACCATCCAGCACGCCGACCAGATTCTCGTATTGTCCCGTGGAGAAATCGTAGAGCGGGGAACGCATGACGAACTGATGGCACAGGATGGACTGTATCAAAAAATGTACCAGCTTCAACAGGGGAGTCTTTTACGCTAAAGTGAATGGATAGAGGGTTACAGAGAATTGGATTTAGGGGAAAGGAGCTTCAACACCATGTCTTCATCGAGATATACCTTTTGGGTGTTGATTCTGGTTGTGGCCATATCGGGCTTGAGCCAAGGCTTGAGCATTCCGCTCTTGGCTGTGCTTTTGGAAAAGCAGGGCGTCTCGTCGGTCATAAACGGGCTGAATGCCGCCGCTCTGTATGTGGGAATGGTGATCGCCTCGCCTTTGCTGGAAAGTCCGCTCAGGCGAATCGGCTACCGTTCCACGATTTTGTGGGGAATGCTGCTGCTCACGATTGCAACAGCATTGATTCCGCTGTTCAGCCACCTGGCTGTCTGGTTTGTTTTACGCTTTCTGATGGGGATTGGCGACACCGCCCTGCATTACTCCAGTCAAATGTGGGTGACAAAAATTGCCGCGCCAGAAACGCGGGGACGCGACCTGTCCCTGTACGGGCTGGCGTATGGCGTAGGCTTTAGCATCGGGCCGCTTGGCTTGAATCTGCTCCCGCTTGGGCTGTGGGTTCCCTTTGGCGTTTTGTTGTTTTTGTACGCCATTGCCATTGCGCTTTTGTTGCGGATTCAAAACGAATATCCCGAACAGCTCAAGCAAACGGAAAAGAAGCAAAACAAATACGCCACCGTTTTGCGCATCGGCTGGCTGTCGCTGATCCCTTCCTTTTTATACGGGTTCATGGAGACGTCGCTCAACGGCAGCTTTCCGGTCTATGCGCTGCGCACAGGCTTGTCGCTGGAATGGGTTTCCCTGATTCTGCCATCGTTCGTGGTGGGCAGCATTATTTTGCAAATGCCGCTGGGGACGCTGAGCGACCGGATCGGACGCAGACAAGTGATGCTCACCTGTGCCATCGTCGGAAGCATAGCCTTTTTCCTGTTCCCGCTGGCCGGGGAGAACGTCTGGCTGATGATGCTGCTGCTCGGCATTGCCGGGGCGGCGGTCGGGTCTTTCTATTCGCTCGGTCTGGCCTATTCGGCCGACATTTTGCCTGCGGCCATGGTGCCGACTGCGGGGATTATAGCGGGAATCAACTTTGGGGTAGCGAGCATTCTTGCGCCAAACGTCAACGGTTTGCTCATGGAGCTGTGGGAGCCGTGGACGATGTTTTGGCTGATGGGAGCGTTTCTTTTGGTCTTTGCCGCTGCCTGTCTGTTTGCCAAAAACAGCAAGTCTCAGAAAGAGCACTACTCGCTGCCTTTGCAAAAGCAAGGCTGACATCTGTCCATAAAGAAGCCGTCGCAGACTTCACCGATCATTTTGGGCGAAACCGGGTTTTTCTGTGAGAAAAAGTATAAACGGGCGCAGGGGAGGGAAGCGTATTGTTATAGAAGAAGTGTTTTTTGGAAGGGGTTGACCCGATGCTGACACCGTGCATTTTCAAGCGGGGGATCATCTGGATTTTGTTTTTCGTCCTCAGTCTGGTCGTCATCCCGTTCTTTTCCGAAGAGGGTCAGGCTCCGCCGCCAGCTCCTGCTGCGAACGCGGCTGCGCAGAAGTAACCTCCATTTTGGCAACAAAAAGACACGCCATGGCTTTCGTACTGGCGTGTCTTTTTTGCGCGCTTATTTCCTGACGAAATTTTGCGTGTAGAACGGCTGGCCGTCTTTGATGACGACGCCGACGCCCAACTGCCTGTAGTTTGGATTCAGCAGATTTTGCCGATGACCGGAGGAGTTCATCCAGTCGATATGTGCTTCAATCCCGTCCAGTTGGCCGTAGGCAATGTTTTCGCCCGCGTAGCTATAGCGGATGCCTGCTTTTTTCAGGCGGTCAAACGGGCTTCCGGTTGTCGGTGAGTGATGGCTGAAGTAGTTGTGCTGCGCCATGTCGTTACTGTGCGCCCTGGCGACGGCCGCTACCTGCTCGTCCCAAGTCAGGACAGGCAATTTGGCACGCAGCCGTGCTACGTTCAGCAAATCGAAATTTTCTTTCTCATAAGCAATGGCGGCTTGCTTGATCTGGGCGTCTGTCAGCTTTGGCTGTGCCGGCAATTGTGTATAGACAATCGGGTACATCAGGCCCATGGCGATGGTGGCGAAGTGCTCCGGTGTGGAGATGCGGACACCTGCCACTTTGTTGCCGCCCAGTTGATCGATGGAAAAGGTGATGACCTGACCGTTATGGATATAGGTCGGGTGCTTGAGCGTATTGTCCTGGATGCGCAATGACGGGGTAATGGTCAAGGTGCTTTGCGGCGCTCCCCACGCATCCTGCAAGGCTTTGGTGGTGGAATCGATCGTGATTCCCCCGATGCTGGTTTTTGCTCCGTTTGTAAACAGGGTGACGACTTTGTCGTTTTGGATGCCGACCTGGATGTAGTTGTTCAAATCTTGGTTGTAAATCCACCATTCTACTCCGGTGTGGCTTGGGTCTTTGCGTGCGGGCTTGCCCAGCTTTTGCTCGACCTGGGCTGTGCTCATTCCGAGCTGGATGCCATACGTGGACACCGATTTGACTGCAACTTGCTGTGCGGCAGCGACAGGAGCAAAAACTCCCGATACGGGTGACAGTTGGCCGAGCAGAGCTAGGGAAAGGCCCAGGGCGAGGATGCTGATTCCTTTTTTCTTGCGCATATATCTACCTCCTCGGAGTGAAATAGGCTCGGTTGTTTACAATATCGGTGAAAAGACGGGCTGCAAAAAGGGCCTTAGGAAGCAAATCTGCTACGAAAAAAGAAACATCCTCCGAATGAAAATGGGGTGTAGGTTGCAGACTATTCATGCAATTTTCAAACTATTGCGGTACAATATAGTTATGTAAAAGATACAGAAAACGTATTTACCGTTACTAGGGGGATGACAATGATTATTCAAGTGACCGATTTGACGAAAAGCTACGGAGAGCTTCAGGTGTTAAAAGGAATTACGACACAGGTGGCGGAAAAGGAAGTCGTGTGTGTCATTGGGCCGTCGGGCTCGGGGAAAAGTACCTTTTTGCGCTGTCTGAACCAACTGGAGCAAATGACCAGCGGGAGGATCGTCATCAACGGGCATGACTTGTCAGACCCCAAGACAGACATTAACAAGGTGAGGGAAGAAGTGGGGATGGTGTTCCAGCGCTTCAACCTGTTTCCGCATAAGACCGTTCTGGAAAACGTCATGCTGGCGCCGATCAAGGTGAAAAAGGTCGCGCAGGAAGAAGCGCGCAAGCAAGGTCTGGCGCTGCTGAAAAAAGTCGGACTGGAAGACAAGGCAGACGTGTATCCGGACAGATTGTCGGGGGGGCAGATGCAGCGGGTGGCGATCGCCCGTGCGCTGGCGATGAATCCGAAAGTCATGCTGTTTGACGAGCCGACCTCCGCACTCGATCCGGAGCTGGTCGGAGAGGTGCTGACCGTCATCAAGAATCTGGCCAAGGAAGGAATGACGATGGTTGTAGTCACGCACGAGATGGGGTTTGCGCGGGAAGTTGCAGACCGGATCATTTTCATGGACCAGGGCGTGATTATGGCCGAAGGGAGCCCCAAAGAGCTCTTCGACAACACCAGTCATGAGCGGCTGCGTTCTTTTCTCGGAAAAGTTCTGGTCTAAAAAAGCAAGGCACCAGCAGCTTCGCAAAAGAGCGAGGCGTTGGTGCTTTTTACTTTGCTTCATCCAGCAGTTGCGAGACGGTGACAAAACGGTAGCCTTGCGAGCGCAGGTCACTGATGAGCTCCTGCAGGGCTGCAACGGTTTGCTTCTGGTTCAGGCCGCCATCGTGGAACAAAATAATGTCGCCGGACGACACGTTGCTTTTCACGCTTTTGGCTATGACGGACGCCGTTCTCGCCAGGGACCAGTCGCGCGGATCGACCGACCAGTGGATGATGTCGTAGCCGCTTGCCTGCACTGCATTCATGACGTCGTGGGTCAGGACACCTCCGGCGGGACGGTAGTATTGGGCGAGAATGCCCGTCGTTCTCAGAATGGAGCGTTCGGCTCGCTTGATGTCCTCGTACACCTCGTGCTCCGTCAGCTTGTTCAAGTCAACATGATGGTAGCCGTGATTGCCGATCTCGTGTCCGGCCTTGTAAATCCATTGCAGCACCTTTGGATGTTTGTCCACCTGGGAGCCGAGCACGAAAAAGGTGGCGGGCACCCGGTTTTTGTGGAGCACCTCCAAAATTTTCGGGGTGTAGGTCGCATCGGGGCCATCGTCAAAGGTCAGGGCGACCACTTTTTTGTTCGTGTCGATCCGGTGAATCGGTTCGTAAGAGGGAAGCAGTTCACGGGCCAAGGCAGGAGTTATTCCGCAGCCGAGCAGGCAGGCCAGCAAAAAAGCGTACAGCACGACGCGGCTCATGACGGACGCCCTCCTTTTGATTGAGATAGTTTAGGTTCACCCGGCGCTTTGCAAAACATGCTGCCAAAAGAAAACAGCGTCCGGTGTACACAGGCGATATGGTAAAATGAAAGGACTGTACAATCGGAGAGGAGAGAATGAAGTGGAACTCCGCGGTATTTTGCACGGTCTGACCCACGATTATCACGGGCGGGAAAAGCCGGTCGACTACTACCTGAACATCGGTGAAGACCGTCTGCCTTTAAATGAATGGCTTGGCAGCGAACTGACCATTTCCTATCTGGGACAAAAAAACTGCATCGCCTGCGGGCGCAAAACGAACAAAACATTTAACAACGGGTACTGCTACCCCTGTTTTACCAAACTGCCGGAAAATGACTTGTGCATCGTCAAGCCGCACGAATGTCATTTTGACCAGGGGACGTGCCGGGACGAAAGCTTCGGTGAGCAATACTGCATGATCCCGCATTACGTCTATCTGGCCGTTTCCAGCGACATCAAGGTCGGACTGACGCGCAAGCACAACCAGCTCAAACGCTGGGTCGATCAGGGGGCGATTCGCGCGATCCCGATTGCGGAAGTGCCGACGCGCCGGATGGCGGGGGAGCTGGAGTATCATCTCAGCCAATTTTTGCCAGATAGAACCAACTGGCGCAAAATGCTCAAGGGCGACGTCAAGGAAGTCGACCTGCTTGCCATGCGCGACGAGGTGTACAGCCATTTTCCCGAAGCGTTCAAACCTTTTCAATACAGGGAAGACGAATGGGTGGATATTACATATCCGATTTTGGAGTCGCTGGACAAGATCAATTCGAAAACGTTGGACAAAGAGGAGCAGCTCGGCGGACGGCTGATCGGCGTCAAGGCGCAGTACCTGATTTTTGAAAACGGCGTTTTTCAGGTGCGCAAGCATGCCGGCTATCAGGTGGAGATCAAGGCGAGCCGCCCTGCATAATGCATAAGTTCAGGCAAACATTGTCCGGAACGGTGTGGTATTCTTTTACCAGAGAGAATCACTCCATAACGAAAAGCGAGGGAATGGAGCATGACCATGAAAGCGTATTTGTACAACAAATGCGATACATGCCGCAAAGCGAAAAAATGGCTGACAGACCACAAGGTGAGCTTCGAGGAAGTGCCGATTGTCGATGCGCCGCCTTCCAAGGAGGAACTTCGCCGGATTTGGCAGACGAGCGGGCTTGACCTGCGCAAGTTTTTCAATGTCAGCGGTGTGCAATACCGTGAACTTGGGCTAAAGGACAAGCTGCCGACGATGACAGAAGAGGAAATGCTCGACTTGCTCGCTTCCAACGGCAAGCTCATCAAGCGCCCTCTTTTGGCAAGCGATGACACGGTGACACTGGGCTTCAAGGAAGACGTGCTGGAAAAAGCGTGGGGAGGCAAGTAGAAGATGCGCCAACCGTCCAAAAGATTGCAAAACCTGTCTGCCGCGATTTTTTCCGAGATGGCTGCGCGAAAAAAAGAAGTCGCGAAAAAAAGGGCTGTGTACGATTTGAGTATCGGCAGCCCCGATCAGCCGCCTGAAGACCAGTTGCTGGAGACTTTGCTCGATGCTGCCAGACAGCCGGGCGCATTTGGCTACGCCTTGAGCGAGGGCACTGCAGCCTTTCGCGAGGAAGTGGCGCGCTGGTATCAATACCGTTTCGGCGTGGAGCTTGCGCCGGACGGCGAGGTTCACTCCCTGATGGGCTCACAGGATGGACTCGCGCACTTTGCTTTGGCCTGGACCGATCCGGGGGACATCGTACTCGTGCCTGATCCCGGCTACCCGATTTACGAGGGGAGCGTGCATCTGGCAGGGGCGATTCCTTACCGGATGCCGCTGCGCGCTGAAAACGGCTTTTTGCCGAAGCTCGCAGACATCCCGGACGAGATTGCAGCCCGTGCGAAATTCATGATTCTGAACTATCCGAACAATCCGGTGTCGGCTGTGGCCACCGTCGACTTTTTCACAGAGGTCGTCGCATTCGCCAAGCGTCACGACATCATCGTTGTCCACGACCTCGCTTATTCGGAGATGGCTTTTGACGGCTACCGTCCGCCCAGCTTCCTGCAAGCACCGGGGGCCAAAGAGGTCGGGATCGAATTCAACTCTTTTTCCAAGAGCTTCAACATGGCGGGCTGCCGGATAGCCTATGTAGTCGGCAACAGCGAGATTATCAAGCCGCTGGCGATCGTCAAGTCGAATGTCGACTACGGCGTCTTCTTGCCAGTCCAGCAGATGGCAGTCGCAGCTTTGCGCATGGATCGGGAAGCAGGCGGCAAGAACAGTGTCGGCCCTGTCTACCAGGAGCGCCGCGACGTCTTGCTGACAGCGTTAGCCGAGGCGGGCTGGGACATTGAGCCGCCAAAAGCGACAATGTTCGTCTGGGCACCCGTGCCAAAAGGCTGGACCTCCCGCGAGTTTGCCATTGCGCTTTTGGAAGAGGCAGGAGTGGTCGTCATCCCCGGCAGCGCCTTTGGCGACGAAGGGGAAGGTTATGTGCGGATCGCGCTCGTGCAAAGCCCGGAAGTGCTGCGCCAGGCGGCTCGCTCGATTGCGGAGTCGGGCATTCTCACAAGACGAGCAGGGCTATAGGCTGCACGCCAATCCCGTATGGCGTGACAAAGCGGCGGCAGCGGTCTGAAAATCACAGGTATTCATCTGCCTAATTTGGAAAAAGATACAGATATTGAAATCGCTTGCTGAGCAGGGACTCAGAATTTTTTTAAGCGAAGAGGAATCCGCGAATGTTCGTCTAATAATGTATGTGTAGTGGATTGTACCCGATAGGAGGATATGAAAACGATGGAATTCCCGAAAAATCTACGTTACAGTGAAGAGCATGAGTGGGTGCGAGTAGAAGGCAACAAAGCGTACATCGGAATTACCGCTTTTGCTCAATCAGAGCTGGGTGACATCGTGTTTGTCGAGTTGCCAGAGGTAGGCGCGACAATCAAACAGGATGAGCCATTTGGCAGTGTGGAGTCGGTGAAAACCGTATCCGAGCTGTACGCTCCTGTATCCGGAAAAGTAGTGGAAGTAAACAGCGAACTGGAAGATGCACCAGAGCTGGTGAACTCTTCGCCTTATGAGCAGGCCTGGATGATTGCTGTCGAGATGGACGACGCAGCAGAGCTGGACAAGCTGCTGGATGCCGACAAGTACGAGTCTATGGTAAAAGAATAGGTTGCAAGTCACACAAAAAGCCGGGGCATGTGGTGCCCTGGCTTTTTTGGCAGGCAAAGGTAGGTAGAGCGTTGCCGCAGTGGAAAGAGAAAACAGGAAAATTGGACCTCTGGCAAGAGAGGAACTGGCCGCCTGCAGGGAAAAAGGAAAACCGTGTCCAAAGGTGGACGATCGAAGGTTGTAAAAAACAATTTTTTCTTTAAGACCGTCTTGTGGTAATAAAGAAAAAGGCTTCGCCACACGACTAACTGCCAGGCGAAGCCTTTCCCTATAGAGATCAAGCACATAAAAGCGTTAACTGAGCTTAAACGAGCGCACCGTATCGTTCAGCTCTTCTGCCATCTTCGCAAGCATGGTCGCTGCTGCCGATATTTCTTCCATCGATGCATTCTGCTCTTCTGCCGCGGCGGCAACGGTTTGCGAGTTGCCCGCAGACTGCATGGCGATTTGGGAAATATGGTCGATTGCTGTCACGATGGCTTGCATTTCCTGGCTGATTTGTTTCATCTCCGCTGACACTTCGTCTGTGCGGGTCAGCAAGTGGGCGGTAGAGTCGGCAATTTGTTCGAAAGCGGTTCCGGTCGCGCTGACCAGCGTCATGCCTTCTCCCAGGATGGCGGAGCCGTGGCTCATGGCCGCGATGGCCGATTCCGTATCGCGCTGAATGTCGACGACGATGTTGCTTACCTGCTCGGCTGCCGAGCTGGATTGTTCGGCCAGCTTGCGTACCTCGTCAGCGACAACGGCAAAGCCTCGTCCCTGCTCGCCGGCTCTGGCTGCCTCGATTGCTGCGTTTAAGGCGAGCAGATTGGTTTGGCTGGCAATGGAGGTAATCAGCTCGATCATTTGGCCGATCTCCTGGGAGCGCTGTCCCAGTGCGTTGACCACCGCTGCGGTTTGTTCCATTTGTCCGTGAATCACCGTCATGTGCTCCACTGTCTTGGCCGCCATCTGATTGCCTTCCGTCGCCTGATGATTGGCATCGCGGGTAGAGGAATTGACTTCCTCGATTCCTTTTTCCATCACGGAAATATGCCGGGCGATCTCATTGATGACATCGCTGCCCTGATTGGTCGCATCAACCTGCTGCTCTGTGCCGTAGGCAATCTCCTGGACAGACTGGGCGATCTGCTCCGTCGCCTTGCTCGTCTGCTCGGCGCTCGCCATCAGCTGTTCGGAGGTAGCGGCCACTTGTTGGGCGCTGTAGCTGACCTGGCTGAGCGTTTCGCGCAAGGTGGCGGTCATCGCATTGAACCGGCTCGCCATGACGCCCATCTCATCGACCGTCTTGACATCCATCGATGCGGTGAAATCACCGGAGGACAGAGCTTCCGAGAGCTGGTTGGCCTTGTTGATTTGTCCGGTCAAATATTTGCTGAAAAAATAAATGACGGCAATCAGGATCAACAGCCCGAGCAGACTGACAGCGACAAGCCGGTAAGCAAGAGCGTTCAGTGGTTTGGCAAATTCATTTTCCGGCATGACGAGCGCGATCGTCCAATTTGCGGAAGGGATTTTTTTGAAATATACACGGTTGACGCCATTGTCGTCGGAAAAAGTTTTCATGCCCTCGCTTTCGGCAAGCAGACTGGGACCGATTTCTGCGAGCGACGTGTTGCTGTCGGTTTGCACGGATTCCACCATCATCTTTTCCGATTGCGGATGGGACAGGTACTTGCCGCCCTGGTCGAGCAGGAAGGCCCAGCCAGTATCGCCTACTTTTGTCCCCGAGACCATCGTTTGAATATCCGTGAGCGTGATGTCGTCCGTTGCTACCCCCAAAAGCTTTTTGTCCGGAGAGTAAAACGGAGCGACGACAGTCGTCATCGGGAGCTTCAAAATCTCGTCATAGTAAGGCGGGGTGTAATCCGTCGCTTTTTTTGTCGAGGCACCGATCTTGTACCATTCTTGCGTCGGATAATTGAAGGCCGGTGAATTGTACTCGTATGTGATGCTCACCTTGCCGTCTTTTTTGGCCCCGTAAGTGGAAACGAACTGCCTGGACGGATCAAAAGCGTACGGCTCCATGAAAATCCCCATGCCGACAGACGTTTCATTGATGAGAACCGTTTTGGTCAGCAGAGAATCCAACTGCTCCAGCGAATAAGTAATCGGACTCATTTCGATTACCCGAGCCATGTTCAGCGTTACTTTGCTGTGCGATTCCAGTTCCTGCTCCACCTTGTTGCTGAGCAAGTCCAACTGGTAGTTCATTTTTTCTGTCAGTTCCTCGTTCAACTGCGCATAGGAGAACATAAAGGACATGCTCATCAGAAGCACGAGAGTCAGGACAATCACAGGAAGGGTAATTGTAAGAGTCCGTGCACGAAGGCTTTTAAAACGAAACATAGTACCGCTCTCCTTTTACATATGACTAGCTGTGTACTTATTCCCGTTATCGGCTTAATCCAAACTTTTTTACAACAATATTTGGGAATCGCGGTAAATCTTCTAACTAATCAGAAAACGGTGTTCAAACGCAGACAAATCGAGTACAATGGTATGACAATTCATTTTACCATAAATTGATTGGCATCTTTTTGCGGTAGAGCATCAGCAGGGTTACGGGTTACAATGCGGGTACAGACAGAGAGTTTCGACCAGACGCGTCTTACGCTTTTCGCTGTTTGGGGAAGAAGGAGGGAGACTATTTATGAGTTTTTGCTGCGGTGCAGGAATGGTTGGTTCCGTAGGCTCAGTCCGTCATTATAGAACGCTTGTACACAACGTCCCCATCATGTTTTGTCCTGTTTGTGACAGAATTGAGGTTCATCCCGCTATTGAGGGAGAGTACGAAATTTTAGTAGAATATGCTCAGGGGGATCAGGCACCCGAAGTCGATTTCGCTGATTTTGTGAGTGTTGACAATACATCCGAGTTGTTTGAGAATTGTACCATGACGGATGAAGCAGCGAGCTTCTCCGATGTCCTGAAGCAGCAGATTGATATTTCCCTGGATTTGCTCGGGATCGCCAAGGAGTTAAAGGATGAAGAGTGGCGCGAAGCACTCATGATTCGTTTAACACGGTTAAGCGATCGACTGAAGCAGTACAATATACGCAAGCAGGTGTCGCAAAAAAGCGCATGACCTTTAGTTGACGTGGGAGGCAGTGTGAATGTTTCATTTGAAAGGCGTTCACCACATCGCATTGAATTGCAGCGATGTCGTGAAGGTAGCTCGGTTTTTTAAGGACATTTTGGAAGTCCCCATCCCGGAAGAGAATATGGTGGAAGGAGCGCCTGTCTACTTTCAAATCGGCACATACACACGGATCGGTCTCCATCCGCATGGCGGGGGAGAAGGCAAAGGCGGCGTAGGGCAAGTCGATCACCTTGCTTTCTCGGTGACGAGCCGCGCTGAGCTCGACTATCTGGTCGACAAGCTGGAGGCGGAAAACATTTGCTACCGCGGTCCGATTACGCAGCCTACGAGCTACAACTTGTATTTTGAGACACCGGACGGCCACCATCTGGAGGTCCGGCTGGATAAAGACGAATTTGATGAATAACGGATGGATACCAAGAGCATCTGCGGTCGCGGGTGCTCTTTTCATTTTTGCCCAACCGCTGAAAAAGCCTGTCGAGAAAAAGTCGCTCTCCCTGACAAGACCCGACAGTGGTTCTCATCCCTCGCCAAAGGATTCGACTGCGCGAGCCGCGAACCCAATGGGAGAAGAGAGGGGGACGGATTCATGATCGGACTGGGCAGACTGCTCCATGAGGTAGGCGAACGTTTGCAAAAGAAAACGCACTTGCGCCATGTAACTGTGGGCTGGGAAAAGAGGATCGGAATCGTCGTTGACGACACGCAGTCGCGGTGGCAGATCACGGTATCAAAAGGCAGCATCTCGGCAGGCGTCTGGGAGGAGGAGCAGTCCGCTGATCTGATCGTCAGGGGAGACGAGCGGCAGATGGAGATGCTGTTTGGCGGGGACGAGCTGGTCTACGCTTTGGCCAAGCAGCAAGTACACATAGCAGGGACACTGCGCGACCAGTTGAAGCTGGATGCGATTTTGCGTTTGACTTGCAAATAAAGGCGGGCTGAGGCTCCTTTTCCAAATAAAGGCGCTCCACTGTGCTATAATAAGAGGAAACGATGGGGGAGGCGCAACTATGTCTGATCGCTTGGCATTGAAAGAGACAATCGCGGCTCGTGTGCAGTCGATTGACGAAACATTCCGTCACTTGCATGCGAATCCGGAAATTAGCTGGCAGGAAGTCGAGACGACGAAATATTTGGCGAAGAGAATGCAGGCACTGGGACTGAAAGTTACCACCTTTGCGGATTGTACGGGGCTTGTCGCAGAGTGGGGGGAAGGAAAGCCTGTCGTCGGGCTGCGCACGGATATTGATGCGCTGTGGCAGGAAGTGGACGGAGAGTGGCGCGCCAATCATTCCTGCGGGCATGACGCGCATATGACCATGATTGTCGAAACCGTAGAGGCATTGATCGCCTCCGGGTACAAGCCGCCGGGAACGCTGAAAATTTTGTTCCAGCCCGCCGAAGAAAAAGGAACAGGTGCCCTGAAGCTGGTGGAAAAAGGCGTCGTGGACGACATCGACTATTTGTACGGCGTTCATCTTCGTCCGATTCAGGAAATGGCGAACGGAACCGCAGGCCCTGCCATTTACAACGGTGCCGCGATGTTTTTGTACGGCGAAATAACAGGCGTATCTGCACACGGAGCGAGGCCGCACCTTGGAATCAATGCGATTGAAGTGGCAGGTGCGATCATTTCCGGGATCGGACAAATCCATATCAATCCGATGGTACCGGCTACCGTGAAAATGACCATGCTGCAAGCCGGAGGGGAGAGCTACAACATCATTCCGGACAAGGCGAAGTTTGCCCTTGATTTGCGGGCGCAAACGAACCAGGCGATGGAGGAACTGGTTGGCCGCGTCCATCAGATGATCGAAGGGATTGCAACCTCCTACCAGGCATCTATCGAGCTTGCGGCCGGGCCGCGAATGGTGGCAGCCGAAGTGGATGAGGAAGCAAAAGGACTGATGGAGCAGGCGATTGTCGATGTGCTCGGGGCGGACAACCTCAAGGCAGCTCCTGTCAGCCCGGGAGCAGAAGACTTTCATTATTATACGGTAGAGCGTCCGCACATCAAGGCGACCATGCTGGCTCTCGGCTGCGATTTGCAGCCTGGACTGCACCACCCGCAGATGAAGTTCGAACGGTCGGCACTGCGGGACGGCGTCGAGATTCTCAGCCGTGTCATCATGCGTACCTTTGAAAAGGTCAAAGGACAAGCCTCCCGCTAAACGAACAGGCAGGACAACCCGCTCATGCAGCGGGTTTTTTGCGGTTCGCACGCCTTACGCCCGGCCGCTGCCGATGCGAACTGGCCAGACCAGCGGAATTTTCGGAATATGTGTTCATTTACGAAAGGGTGGACATAGAGCAGAAGAACTGAAATACTGTTGGTTGGGGAAAACTACTCGAGAGGTTATTCACACATTCTCCACAAGAGATTATAAAATTATGTGGCTTATTTAGCTAAATGTGATATACTAATTACAAATCAGACGACAGTATGAAAAGTCACTATCAAGAAACTGGATAGGATATACATTTTGGGAAGGAGATCGTTCACACATGGAAACCAATACGGTTCACAAGCTTGCTGACATTCTGGGTGCTACACAGGTATATCGCAACCTGTCCGTAGCTGGACTCGTGGAGATGGCAGTAAAGCGTGGCGAAGGGATTTTGACTGATAAGGGGGCGCTCAATGCGCTGACAGGCAAGTTTACAGGCCGTTCGCCAAAGGACAAATTTGTGGTGGACGAAGCTTCCGTACACGATAAGATCAACTGGGGTCCGGTCAACCAGCCGATTTCTCCAGAGAAGTTCCAGGTACTCCAGCAGGACGTGCTGCGATACCTGCAAGGCAAAAGCGAACTGTTTGTGTTTGACGGTTTTGCCGGTGCAGACGTCACCTATCGTCTGCCAATCCGGGTTGTAACAGAATACGCTTGGCACAGCCTGTTTGCCCGTCAGCTGTTCATCCGTCCTAGTGCCGAGGAACTGGCGACACACGAGGCTGAGTTTACCGTACTTTACGCACCTGGCTTCAAGGCGAATCCAGACGTACACGGCACAAACTCCGAAACTTTCATCGTTCTGAGCTTCGAGCAAAAAACCGTTTTGATCGGCGGCACTGAGTACGCGGGCGAGATGAAAAAGTCGATTTTCAGCGTCATGAACATGCTGCTGCCTGAGCGCAACGTTCTGCCTATGCACTGCTCGGCCAACGTGGGCAAAGACGGGGATGTCGCGCTGTTCTTCGGATTGTCCGGCACAGGCAAAACAACGCTGTCCGCTGACCCGAACCGCTTCCTGATCGGGGACGACGAGCATGGCTGGTCTGACAATGGCGTATTCAACATCGAGGGCGGATGCTACGCAAAATGCGTCAAGCTGTCCGAAGAGGGCGAGCCGCAAATCTGGAACGCCATCCAGTTCGGTACCGTACTCGAAAACGTCGATGTTGATCCGGATACCCATGTCGCTGACTACGACAGCACGAAATACACGGAAAACACGCGCGCAGCCTATCCGGTAGATGCAATCTCCGGCGCTGTGATCCCAGGTGTGGGCGGTCAGCCAAACGTCATCATTTTCCTGACAGCCGATTCGTTCGGCGTGCTGCCTCCGATCTCCAAGCTGAACAAGGAACAGGCCATGTACCACTTCCTGTCCGGCTACACCAGCAAAATGGCTGGTACAGAGCGCGGTGTCACTACTCCGCAAACCGAGTTCTCCACATGCTTCGGCTCCCCATTCCTGCCGCTGCATCCGGTTGTGTATGCGGAAATGCTGGGGAAAAAAATCGACGAACGCGATGTGCAAGTATACCTCGTAAATACAGGCTGGACGGGCGGCCCTGTCGGTGTCGGACAGCGCATGAAGCTCTCCTACACCCGTGCAATGGTAACAGCAGCGCTGAACGGCGATCTGGAAAAGGTAGAGTACGTGGAAGACGCAACATTCGGCGTACAAGTGCCAACCACTTGCCCGAACGTGCCGGCAGAAGTGCTTCAGCCGCGCAACACATGGGCAAACAAGGAAGACTACGACAAGCAAGCCGCTGAACTGGCTGCACGCTTCATCGAGAACTTCCAGAAAAAGTTCCCGGATGCAACCGACATTGCCAAAGCAGGTCCAAAAGCGTAAGCAATGGCGATCTATACGAAAAAACGGCTGGACAATCGCGTCTGGCCGTTTTGCTTTTCCACGGCGAGAGCGGCCAGGCAGTTCTCACCGCTTTTCTATTTGACTGGCGCAAAAGGGTCAGGTAAGCTTCCATAGGAGGCTTTTTCAGCGAAAAAAAAACGAACGGTTCGGATTCGTATCCAACATGAGACAAGCTGCTGAATGGGCTGTACGCACCTGTGCCTTTTTGTGGTACGCAGGCGGAAAAGTTCCCTGGAAATGCCAAGCGATGTATTGGAAAAAGTTGCATGGGGGAAAATGCTTACGTGGTCACTGTATTTGGAAAGGTTTTTTGAAGCAAAAACAGACTTTCTAAATATAATGATATAAAAAATACAGATATGTTCCATTCCTTGATTTATAATTATTCTTATTATAAGATAGTTATTGAGAATGGATTGAGAATTACCAACTCACTTCTGTGTATGGAGGGAATTCAGATGACAGCAGTACCGCATTTGCAAATAAAAAACCTTCGCGCCAAGATCGAGGACAAGGAGATCCTCAAAGGTCTGAATCTGGAAATCAAGGGCGGCGAAGTACACGCGATCATGGGACCGAATGGTACCGGTAAATCGACACTGGCATCTACGCTGATGGGTCATCCCAAATATGAGGTAACAGACGGCGAAGTGCTGTTGAATGGCGACGACCTTTTGGAAATGGAAGTAGACGAGCGCGCACGCGCAGGTCTGTTCCTGGCGATGCAATATCCGTCCGAAATCAGCGGCGTAACCAACTCCGACTTCCTGCGTTCCGCGATCAACGCGCGCCGCGGCGAAGGAAACGAAATCTCCCTGATGAAATTCATCCGCGAGATGGACAAAAAGATGAAGACGCTGGAAATGGACGACTCTTTTGCGCACCGTTACCTGAACGAAGGCTTCTCCGGCGGGGAGAAAAAGCGCAACGAGATTTTGCAGATGATGCTGTTGGAGCCAAGCATCTGTATTCTGGACGAAATCGACTCCGGTCTCGACATCGACGCGCTGAAAATCGTAGCCAACGGTGTAAACGAAATGCGTTCGGCTGACCGCGGTTTCCTGATTATTACGCACTACCAGCGTTTGCTGAACTATATCAAGCCTGACTTCGTACACGTCATGATGCAAGGTCGTATCGTGAAGTCCGGTGGTCCTGAGCTGGCTGAGCGTCTGGAGGCAGAAGGCTACGACTGGATCAAGGAAGAGCTCGGCATCGAGGACGAAACCGTTAACGCCAACGTGTAGGAAGAAGGAGGCAGCAGTGAAATGAGTGTGGATGTACAGCTCCGCTTCGGTTCCGAAGCGATCACCGAGTACTCCAAAGCTAATCAGGAGCCTGCCTGGTTCCTGGAAAAGCGCCTCGCTGGACTGAAGGCGGCGGGAGAGCTTCCGCTTCCCGCTTTGGAGAAAACGAAGATTGATAAATGGAATACGGCCGGGTTCGACCCGTTTCAAACCACTGCCAAGATCGCGTCGGCCAATGAGCTGAGCGATCTGGTAAAAGGACAAATCGACGTGGACAGCGTGAAAAATCTGGTGGTGCAAAAGAATGCTTCCGCCGTTTTTCAGGCCGTGACAGATGAGCTGAAGGCAAAAGGCGTTATTTTCACGACGCTGGCTGACGCGCTGCAAAACCATGGCGAACTCGTGCAAAAATACATGTATCAGGTAGTGGCACCAGATGAGCACAAGCTGAGCGCACTGCATGTCGCAGTCGTAAACGGCGGCGTTTTCCTCTACGTTCCGAAAAACGTGGAAGTGGATGTACCGCTGCAGGCTGTATACGAAGTTGCAGGCGACCAAGCGCTTCTTTGCCCGCATGTGCTGATCGTGGCAGAAGCGAACAGCAAAGTGACCTACGTGGACACATTCGTTTCTGGCGAAGGCAAAGACATGGTAGCCAACAGCATTGTGGAAGTGTTCGTAGGAGCGGGCGCATCGGTGCAGGTAGCGTCGGTACGTTCCTTGTCCGCGGAGGTTCACGACTACAGCTTCCGTCGCGCGACTGTTGACCGCGATGGAAAAATGGAATGGATTTTGGGCGAGATGAACGACGGCAACACCGTTGCCAACAACACGACCATCCTCAAAGGAACAGGCTCGAACGCCCTGACCAAATCCATTTCCGTAGGGACAGGTTCCCAGCGGCAAAACCTGACTTCCCAGGTTCAGCATATCGGCACTCACTCTGAATCGGACATGGTCAGCAAGGCTGTGATGACAGGGGAAGCAGTCAGCATTTTGAACGGGATTACCAAAATCGAAAAAGGCGCTGAAAAAGCAAACGGTGTGCAGGCGGAAAACATCCTGATGCTGAGTGACAAAGCTCGCGGCGACGCCAACCCGATCCTTTTGATCGACGAGGATGACGTGAAAGCGGGGCATGCTGCTTCGGTAGGACGCGTCAGCGAAGAGTCCATCTACTACCTGATGTCGCGTGGAATTTCCCGTCAGGACGCAGAACGCCTGATTATTCTTGGCTTCCTCGATCCGGTTGTTTCCGAAATTCCGGTGGAAGAAGTGAGAAACAAACTCCGTCAGGCGCTTGAAAGGAAGTTAGGCTAATGGACGCCAAGGAGCTTCGGAAATATTTTCCCATCCTTCACCAAGAGGTAAACGGACACCCGCTCGTCTATCTGGACAATGGAGCAACCTCTCAAAAGCCGATTCCGGTGATTGAGGCGATGGATAAATACTACAGGGAGTTCAACTCCAACGTGCACCGCGGTGTGCACACCTTGGGCAACCGGGCGACTGACGGCTACGAGGGCGCAAGGGAGAAGGTTCGCGCTTTCATCAACGCCCGCGAGGCAGCAGAAATCGTGTTCACCCGCGGAACGACCTCTGCGGTCAACACGGTAGCGTACGGCTACGCTCGCCTGGTTCTGAAGCCTGGAGATGAGATTGTCACCACGCTGGTAGAGCACCATGCCAATTTCATTCCATGGCAGCAGGCAGCCAAGGCAACCGGAGCGACCTTCAAGTTCATTCCGCTGGCAGAGGACGGTACCGTCACGCTGGAAGCGGTAAAAGCAACCGTTACGGACAATACCAAGATCGTGGCGATTCACCATATTTCCAACGTACTTGGCGATACGACTCCGATCAAGGAGATTGCCCGGATCGCGCACCAGCACGGCGCTCTTCTGTTTGTGGACGGGGCCCAGGGCGCTCCGCACAAAAAAATCGACGTCCAGGACTTGGATTGCGACTTCTACGCATTTTCCGGCCACAAAATGGCAGGCCCGACAGGCATTGGCGTCCTGTACGGCAAGCGCGAGGTGCTGGAGCAGGTTGAGCCGATGGAATTTGGCGGCGAAATGATCGACTACGTGGATATGTACGACTCTACGTGGAAGGAGCTGCCGTGGAAATTCGAAGGCGGCACGCCAATCATCGCAGGTGCGATCGGACTCGGGGCAGCGATTGACTTTTTGGAGGAAATCGGTCTGGAAAACATCGAGCGCCATGAAAAGCACCTGGTGAAATACGCCCTGGAACAAATGCGCGAGATCGAAGGGCTGAAGATTTACGGCCCGCAGCAGGATCGCAGCAGTTTAATTACATTCAATCTGGATACGGTACATCCGCATGATCTGGCGACTGTGCTGGACAGCTATGGAATCGCAGTCCGTGCAGGCCATCACTGCGCCCAGCCGCTTATGCGCTGGCTGAATGTGACGGCCACGGCTCGGGCAAGCTTCTACCTGTACAACACAGAAGAAGACGTAGATGTGCTGATAGCGGGATTGAAGAAGACGAAGGAGTATTTCGGAAATGTCTTCTCTTGATGATTTATACCGCCGCGTCATTATGGACCACTACCAGAAGCCGCGCAACCGCGGCAAGCTGGAAGAATCCGATGGACTCATTGTGAATCTGAATAACCCGACTTGTGGCGACAGCATCTCGCTCTCCTTGAAGGTAGAGGAGGGCAAGGTGGTGGACGCGAAGTTTCTCGGCGAAGGCTGTTCGATCAGCATGTCATCCGCTTCGATGATGACAGAGGCGATCAAAGGCTTGCCAGTAGAAAAGGCACTGGAACTGGCGCACAACTTTTCCGATATGATGCAGGGCAAAGAGATCGACGATTCCATTGATCTGGGTGACATCGAGGCTTTGTCGGGCGTAGCCAAGTTCCCGGCACGTATCAAGTGTGCGACTCTGGCCTGGAAGGCGCTGGAGCAAGGCATCCGGCAGGCCGAGCAGAAATAGCAGCCAGGTATGGACATGAATGAAGAAGGAGTGAGCAACGATGGCTAAAAAAGCCCCTGAGATACAGGATTATCAGTACGGCTTTCACGACAAGGACGTCTCTGTATTCCGTACGAAAAAGGGTCTGACCCGCGAGATCGTCGAGGAAATTTCCAGGATCAAGGAAGAGCCGGAATGGATGCTGGAATTCCGCTTGAAAGCCCTGGACATTTTCAACAGCATCCCGATGCCGAAATGGGGCGGCGATCTGGGCGACCTCGATTTCGACAACATCACGTACTACGTGAAGCCTTCGGAAAAGCAAGGCCGCAGTTGGGATGAGGTGCCGGAAGAAATCAAGGCGACCTTTGACAAGCTGGGGATTCCGGAAGCCGAGCAAAAATTCCTCGCGGGTGTATCCGCTCAATACGAATCCGAGGTCGTATACCACAACATGCAGGAAGACCTGGAAAAACTGGGCGTTCTGTTCTGCGACATGGATTCGGCTGTGAAGCTGTACCCGGAAATCGTGAAGGAATACTTCGCAACCGTCATTCCGCCAGCAGACAACAAGTTTGCGGCGCTGAACTCGGCTGTATGGTCCGGCGGCTCTTTCATTTACGTGCCAAAAGGCGTAAAAGTAGAAACGCCGCTGCAAGCATACTTCCGCATCAACTCGGAGAACATGGGGCAATTCGAGCGCACGCTGATTATCGCTGACGAGGATTCGTTCGTGCACTATGTAGAGGGCTGTACAGCTCCGATCTACAGCACGGACTCCCTGCACTCCGCTGTTGTAGAAATCATCGTGAAAGAGCGCGCTCGCTGCCGCTACACCACGATTCAAAACTGGTCGAACAACGTATACAACCTCGTAACCAAACGCGCGGTTGCCTACGCAGACGCAAACATGGAGTGGATCGACGGCAACATCGGCTCCAAGCTGACCATGAAATACCCTGCGGTTATCATGAAAGGCCCGCGCGCCAAAGGTACAGTCCTGTCCATCGCGGTAGCAGGCAAAGGCCAGCACCAGGACGCGGGCGCGAAAATGATTCACCTGGCGCCGGATTGCACCTCGACCATCATTTCCAAATCGATCTCCCGCGACGGCGGAAAAGTAACCTATCGCGGTCTGGCACAGTTTGGACGCAAGTCGGAAGGCTCCAAGTCCAACATCAAGTGCGACACGCTGATTCTGGATAAACTGTCCACGTCCGACACGATCCCGTACAACGAGATCATGAACGACAACATCACGCTGGAGCACGAAGCGACTGTCTCCAAAGTGTCCGAAGACCAGCTCTTCTACCTCATGAGCCGCGGCCTGACAGAAGCCGAAGCCACCGAAATGATCGTCATGGGCTTCATCGAGCCATTCACGAAGGAACTGCCGATGGAGTATGCGGTGGAGATGAACAGATTGATTAAGTTTGAGATGGAAGGCAGTATTGGGTAGGAAACGATAAAACGTTGTTGCCCCAGCATTTTATAAGTGGCATACGTGTTTTAAAAAATAATCGTGCCGATTTCGTGCCGATTCAAAAGGTTCCTTTGGTGTAGAAGGCGAACTTTTATGTTCGTCTTCTTCCATTTTTTCGGCGATGGACCAGGAGCGAGAGAAGCAGCTCACTGCGCTGCGAACGCTTTGCGTGACGCGGGGTATCCTGAAATATGACGAAGCCCTCCTTCAGAATTCTTGTCTGGAGAGGGCTTTCTTTGTTTATTCTGATTCATGTTGCTTCACTAGCACAGGAATACACATGCCAGTCATACTTCTTCAATATGTTACATTCATCAACAACGTAAATCTCCAATGGATCTTTGAGGATAATATCAAAAATGTCTCGTAGCTCCTTTTGAAGCACAAGGCGTCCAAACTCATCGACTTTTCTAACAACCCCGGTTGCATTCATCGTTTATTACTCGAAACTGAATAAAAAATGAGCAAAAAAGTGGAAATAAATCTAAAATTATGCTAAATTTTAAAAAGGGTAATATGGGTAATGTTGTAAAATTAGAGGGGTTAATTTTTTGAGAGATAATTGAAAAGCCAAAAAAAGAAGATTATTGATGTTGGAAATACAATGATAAAAATTATTAGTGTCTCTTTTGGATTCTTAATTGAATCACGAATAAAATTAGAGAAACCAAGTGTAAAGAAAAACGTGATATTTTCAAAAGCTTTGTCTGCAAGGCTTTTGTTTTGATCATCATTGTTTTTCAAAGTAAACACCTCTTTTGGGTTTATTACACAATATTACCGTTTATCTCCTTATTAATAAATAGTAAAGTAGTGCTGAAAATTATGCGAATAGAAATAATTGGTGGGATTTTTGTTAGGTATTTACAAAAAAGTAAAATAGATGTAATATTGATGTGTGTTAGATTCATCACCATAACCCGTGCTAGACATTGAAAAAACGTAGATGTTCCTCTATCGTGAAAGTTGTCCTGACCATCACAAGATAGGAGGAAATCTACGTTGTCTAACCAGTTTACCACAGACTTAATCGGCCTTCCATCGTTTCAACTTTCCCATTGGGACAAAACGACTGAAACCGATTGGGTAGTGACTCTCACTCCCAATCCAGCCTCTCATCTGTGTCCTCTCTGCCTGAAAGAGAGCACCAATCATGCTCGCCCAGGGTACCGTCTTCTTCGTCACCGCTTTATTCCTTCATGGGGTACTGTCTGGGTACGTGTTCCTGTATATCGACAACGTTGCCACGATTGCCAGATCACCTGGACTCTCGAATGGGATGGAATTCCCTATCGAGGAACGGCTACTTTTGCGTTTCGTCAAATGGCCGTTGAGTTGTGTCAGAAGAGGGATTTGCTTAGCGTTTCCAAACAACTCGGAATCTGCTATACGACATTGGAACGGTGGTATTACCAACTGGCTCCTCAGCTTCTCGCTAAGCCCCAAGATCATCTTACGCCTACTATGGTCTGTCTGGACGAGTTTGCTCTCCAAAAAGGACACAAGTACGGTGTCAACCTCATGGATGCACAAAGCGGGCATATCTGGCAGGTTACAGAAGGGCGTTCACGTGAGCAGGTTCGTCAGGCTCTCATGAACTGGCCCTTTGCTACGCCTCCACAGGTTGTTGTGACAGACTTGGCTCCTGGAATGGCTGAGACGGTTCGCGGTGTTTGGAAGGATGCCACGGTAGTAGCGGACAAGTTCCACGTCATTCAGCTCTTCTCCAAATCGTTAGAAGCTGCTCGTAAACGTACCCGTTCGCGGGGAACTCATCGCCGGGGTAGACATGAACAACGTCTGCTCCACACATCTCCTGATAAACTGAAACCTGAGGAACAGGAGGAATTGAAAGCCTGGTTCGCTCAAGATCCCCATTTGGAACGCCTTTACAACGCTCTTCAGCACATGAGAACGGTATATGCAGCTCAGACAGAAGAGTCGGGAAAAGAAGCACTCCAACAATGGATAACCGAGCACCTCACATCTCCCACCTCTGCCGTCCGTTCGATTGCAAAAACAATCGTTCAATGGCGACAGTCGGTTCAGAATTATTTTTCGTTTCGAGTTACAAATGCTCCGATTGAAGGGACACACAACAAAGTGAAAGTCATCAAGCGACGAGCCTATGGGTATCGCAACATCGAGCGGTTCAAGATTCGAATTCGGCTGGAGTGTAAACCAGCCATATAAAAAAGTGAAAAACTACGCTAGAGGAAGATCAAGCACGTTTAATGGTGAAGAGCTGTGTGTTAATAAATATAGAAAAATGTGGAGGTTACTATGAAACTAAACAAAGCAATTGTTAGTACTCTAACAGTCGCAACACTTTTAGCAACGACCGCAGGAAGTATTTACGCACATGAAAATGATGGTTCAAAAGAAGTAACAAACGAGTCGCATATTCAAAATGTGAAAGTCTCAGGGGATGCTGAGGTGGTACTCAATAACTTGATTCTGCTTGAGGAATATGTGGTTTTAGGCGATGATGGCTTGTACTATGTGAAAGAAGAATTGAAAGATTTAGTAGATCAAGAAACGTACGATATTCTCGTAAAAACGAACAGACAAATTAACGAAGTAATTAAAGCGAAAAAGATTACTTTCGATGAAAACGAGGATATTGAACAGTCTTTTAGCACATTATCCGTGGGCTCTAAATATTACGAGAATTACGAATACTATTGGTGGGGAACGCATTACATTTTAAATCGTTCACAGGCTGACTTACTGTCTAAGGATTTGCGGAAGTCATCGACAAGTTACGCATATCTTGCAATTGCAACTGCCTTAGCACCAGAAGGAACAGCCACTAAAGTCATTTCTGCGTATGCCGGATTGTTTGCTGCATACCATAATCAGATAGCGAATGATATCGATACAGAAAAAACGCGGTATGGGGTTTACTTGGATCTTGACTGGACGGAAATGATCTATAACGTATACTCAAGATAAATAAAAATAAACTCAGGGAATTGTATAATGTTTCCTGAGTTTGTTTTTGTTAGTAAATAACTGTATAATATTCACTGTAGGTAAGTGTTTACTTTGGAGGTGTTTTTTACGTGCATACAAATTTCAGTTTTTTGCTATTTGCGATCCCCCTCGTTATCCTTATCGTAGCCATTTGTAGAAATGTTATTTCGAAAGAAAAGATAAACAATCATTATGTAAGTATGGCAGTGTTTTTTTATATCCTTGTGCTTCAGTTATCTCAACAAAAGGAGAACATGTCATTGCTGTTAATTGTTGTATCAGTCATCGGTATTGTTTTTCTTTCGTTTCGAATTTATAAGCTCAAAAAAAATACACGAGGTGTTTGAAACCGAATAGGCGCTAGTAGGACCAATGAATTAGAAGTAATATTACTTAAGCGATCTTTTTTCATGGAGATGGGTGAGTGTTGCCCCCTGATACCGGCGAAGTTTTCTATGAGGAACAGATTCTCCGGCGGTCCGATGAGATCGTCAAGGTATTCCGGCCTGCCAGCCGCAGCGTCAAATTTGTGAAAATCAAAGCCAGCCAGAAGGCAAAGCGACGGCTTAGGAAGCTATCGCTCGCCGAGGCTGGCTTATTGTTGAAAATCGCCCATATGCCAGCGAGGGTACTAACCTTCTGAGGGACATAATGAGTGCGGCCAGAAGGGTACTCCTCTTACTGTTAAGGACGCCGATTGCTCTTACCCTCAGGCAAGAAAGATCGTCAAGTCGTTCATTGTGTAGCGGGTACTGCGGTGTGCGGAGGGTGACGGGAGGACAGCGCTGCCAATCAATCCGCTGTATTCACTCAACGGCAAGGCAGCAGCCCCCTCCTGCAGCTCTTCAGGCAGGAGATCACAGAAGCCGGGGAGGACTTGAATGCTGATTAGGGGGCCAGAAGCCAACAGCATCTGGAGCCTTACGGTTCTAAGCACCAACTCCATTTTTTGCGGTGTTACGAAACGAATACTTTTTTGCCCGAATAGTAGTCGTTTTGTAGCGCGCAAAAAAATCCAATCAACCCAGACTTATCAAGGTTTATAGCCATTTTAGGTCTGGCAATATTCTTTATCGCGACGAAGGAGATGAACAGCATGGACATACGAAAAATTCCTGTTTCAAAGATCAACCCGGCCCCGTACAACCCGAGGCTGGACTTGCAGCCGGGCGATGCCGAGTACGCAAAGCTGATACGATCATTCGAAGAGTTCGGCTGTGTCGAACCACTTATCTGGAACGAACCGGGAACCTCGTAGGTGGACATCAACGGTTCAAAATCTTGGTCATCGAACACCACGTCGATGAGATTGAGGTGTCTGTGGTAGATCTGGATGATACTAGGGGAAAAGCCCTCAATCTGGCGCTGAATAAGACCAGCGGGGCTTGGGATGAAGAAAAGCTGGCACTGGATTGTCAACACTAAATCAGACAATTTTTATAAGGGCTTCTTGGCGATACTGAACAGCCGTCATATAGCCTAAGGTGCCATGAATACGATGCTTGTTAAACCAGTTCACGTAATCGGATAATTCCAGCTCCAGATGACGAAGACTCTGGAAGTTCATCTGATTCACAAACTCTGTTTTCATGATCTTGTAGGTGGCTTCTGCCACAGCGTTGTCGTACGGACAGCCCTTCATACTTAGTGATCGGCCGATTCCAAACGTCTCCAAAAGCTCATCCATCTTTTGATTGTTGAACTCGCTACCACGGTCAGTATGAAACCACTGAATTTGGCGTAAATCACCTTGTACCGTCGCAAAAGCGCGGGAAATCAGTGCAGCGTCCTTGTTCGGACCTGCACTATGCCCAATAATCTCTCGATTGAATAAATCGACCAACACACAAATGTAATGCCATCGGTTCTGGACCTTCACATACGTTAGATCGCTGACGACGAAGCGTTTTGCCTCCTTCTGATCGAATTCTCGATCCAGAACATTTCCCGTCGTTGCTTCATTACAAGCGGTTTTATGGGGCTTATATTGAGCCACGGTATAGGGGGAAACGAGTCCTTGCTCTTTCATGATCCGACCAATCCGTCGTCTGGAGACGACGAGTCCGCGTTCCTGAAGCTTAACTTTGATCTTTCGTGTCCCGTAGGCCTTACGATTCTTCTGGAAAATCTCCACAATCGCTTCGGTTATTTTCTCTTCCTTTGCTCGTTCTTTCGCTTCATAGTAGAACGTACTTCTTGCGATTTGCAGGACGTCGCACATTGCTGATACCGAGTATTTATCACGATTATTCTTTATGATAGCTACTTTCGTCCCATGATCAGCGCGGCTTGCTTTAAAATATCTACCTCCATTTTCAGACGTTGGTTCTCTTTTCGCAAAGCAATCCATTCCTCTTCTTCTGATGAACGATTGTCCTTTTCCTTGAAAGAACCGGTTGTCTGTGCTTGCTTGATCCAGCGGTCCAGGGCAGAAGCTGTGAGGTCATATTCCTCCACAATTGCCGCTCTTGTTTTTCCGTTTTCATACAGCTTCACCATTTGAGTTTTAAACTCGGTTGTGAACGTGCGACGTTGTTTTTTAGGCATTGTAGAGATCCGCTCCTTAACATGATAGGTTTATTCTACAAGCCCTTATTTTTTTCTGTCCAACTTAGTGTAGCTGATCCAAACCTCTTTTTCCATGAAGTAAGTGCAAGATACGAGAGAGAGGGAGTATTCTGTTAACCAGCAACAAGAGTTTGGCGATCCGATACATGCTACAGCTATTCTGGATCGACTCTTACACCATTCCCACATCGTCAACATTAGAGGGAATAGTTACCGACTTCGTGAAAAAATGAGGACTGGAGCCTACGGCTCTCCCTCTACCACCTAACCAACAAAATCGCCGGGTGGGTCAGTTCTAAACCGGCGAGGGTGGGTCAAAATAAAGTCGGCGTTGACAGACAAGATGGTGGGGAACATTTTTTTCATACCAAAACATAGAAACGCTACGACAGAAAAATAAAGAAACAGGAGAGTTCTTATCTGGTACATATCTATGGTCAGTCAATATGATTATTTCCGAAGATGTAAGCCGTGAAACAATTGAAAAAGTGGTCGATCATTTAATTGAAGAAGGCGATTTGCAAAGGGTCATGGCGAAAATAGAAGATGTACCTTTTGGGGAAGAGGCTGACTATGGAGAAGACTTCTTTGACAAATGAAGGTTTTTATTTATTTCCGCTAGCCATCGCCACGTTGCCGCCAATGAACTACAATCACGCAGTCCTCATCAAAGCCCTGGCATGCTCACATCCTTCCCAAATAGGTATAAGCACGAAAAATGCTCTTGGTCTATATACTGTGGAAAAACCAGAAAAAAGGGGCTTTTGACAGATGTACGTTTTTTCCCCGAATTATTACGGTTACGATTTTAGACAGATCGCTATCATGGCTTGGACGCCGTCCGAAGTGGCGCTGAATCGAAAGCTAAGGGTTTTGTGGGAGCAACATGTTTACTGGACAAGGTTGGCGGTGAATAGTATCGTAGGCGACCTGCCTGATAAGGATGAAACGATTAAAAGGCTTCTGCGGAACGCTACAGATTTTGCGGCTGCTTTTGAACCTTTTTATGGAAAGGCCATTGCCGCACGATTTGGCGATTTGATGAAGCGACATCTTACGATTGCGGCCGAACTGGTTCAGGCACTGAAGACAGGCAATACCTCAGCCGCTGCAGATGCCCAGAAACGTTGGTTCGCTAACGCAGATGACATAGCTGTCTTCCTGGGGAGAATTAATCCTTTTTGGTCCACAGAGGAATGGAGACGCATGCTGGATGAGCATTTGAAGCTTCTCAGCAGCGAAGTGACTTCCCGCATCGCCGGAAACTATGCTGAAAACATCGCATTAAGTGACCGGATCGAATCACAAGCGCTGGAAATGGCAGACGTGATGACGAGCGGAATTATTCAACAATTTCCGATGGCCTTTTCCGCTTAACTGCTTTTAAAAAAAGGGGGTGTCCAGAAAGTCAGGGAAAACTGACTGCTGGACGCCCTTTCTTCCTTGTTAGGGCAGTATTTTAGGTGGCTTTCGCAATTTTTGCAGAACAATAGCTGTGTTGTTTTGCTACAAAGTAAAAATCTGAAAAGCCAGCACAAAAACCAAAAACATACTGACACCCAAAAAAGTGTAAGCTCTGGCTTTATTTTTGTTCCATGCAAATGCCCCTAAAGAAACCATGAGAACAACCAAGCCAAGCGTATTCAAGATTTCTAAAAAAGGAACATCGATTAGAAGGGAAGTTACTGCCATCACAATGACGATGATTGCAGTGACAGAAACCCAGAGAGGGAGCTTGCCCAAACGAAACACCAAATTCCTTTTTTGGTTAATTATAACATATTTCTTGGCGTGTTTCATGGATATTCCACATGAGTTTTGAAGCACTGGCGGGGCAAGAGCGATTACGCGATCGTTACCAGCTCGGAAGGGGCCGCCTGCTCTGTCAGCAGCCTTCTCTCAAGCTTCCATGGTCGACAAATCGCCTGTCGGCAATCCAAGCTCCCATGCCTTCAGTACGCGGCGCATGATTTTGCCAGAGTTGGTTTTCGGCAGTGTCTGTCTCACCTCGATCAGGCGCGGTGCTGCATGTGCAGCCAGGCGTGTCCGCACGAACTGCCTGATCTCTTCTTTCAGCGCGTCGCTTTCTTCATAGCCAGCCCGCAGTGAGATAAACGCCTTGATGACTTCTCCGCGCAACGGATCAGGAACGCCGATGACGCCAGCTTCTGCAATCGCCGGATGCTCGACCAGCTTGCTCTCGACCTCAAACGGCCCAACACGTTCTCCAGACGTATTGATGACGTCGTCCACGCGGCCTTCGAACCAGAAGTACCCGTCCGCATCCTTGTAAGCGGAGTCTCCTGTCACGAACCAACCGTTCAAGAAGTATTTTTCGTATTTGCTTGGATGATTCCAGATTGCGCGAACCATAGCCGGCCATTTCGGCTTGATCGCCAGGTTGCCCAGCCGATTGGGGGGAAGCTCGTTTCCCGCGTCGTCCACAATCGCCATCGTGATGCCTGGCAGCGGTTTCCCCATGGAGCCGGGCCGCAGCGGATTGCAGCGGAAGTTCGCGCACATGGAGGAACCGGTTTCGGTCATCCACCAGTTGTCGTGGATGCGTATTTTTAGCGTTTCCAGCCCCCAGCGGATTACTTCCGGATTGAGCGGTTCTCCGGCGGACAGCACGTGGCGCAGCCTGGAGAGATTGTATTTTTGCAAAGGCTGGCGTTCGCCCTTTGCCATTAGCATGCGAAAAGCGGTAGGGGCACTGAACCAGACTGTCACCCCGTACTTTTCCAGCGTCGAGTACCATTCGTCCGCGTCAAAACGTCCGCCGCGGATCACGATGGTCACGCCGTTCAGCCACGGCGAAAGCACGCCTCCGGAAGTGCCTGTTACCCAGCCTGGATCAGCGGTACACCAGTAAATGTCGTCTTCGCGCAGGTCGTACACCCATTGCCCTGCCAGCTTCTGGTGGATCATCGCGTCATGGACGTGCAGGACGCCTTTCGGTTTTCCCGTAGATCCGGAGGTATAGTTCAAAATCATGCCGTCTTCGCGATCCACCCATTCGATCACGTACTCATCGCTGCTATTGTTCATCAGGTCTTGGTAAAGGATCTGGTTCGCTTCGGTTGTTTCGGGCGCATCAATGAGGATCACATGCTGCAGTTGCGGCAGCTCCTGCGTGCGTATGCGCGAGGCCAGCGCAGCCGTCGTGACGATAACTTTGGCGCCGCTGTCTTCCAACCGGTCTTTTACCGCTTCTTCCATGAATGCTTCAAACAAAGGGCCGGCAATGGCTCCGATGCGGAGAATACCGACAAAAGCGATATACAGCTCAGGACTGCGCGGCATGAACAGGAAAACCCGGTCGCCTTTTGTCACGCCGAGCGAACGCAATCCGCTTGCGAAGCGCGAGCTCAGCTTCATCACGTCGGAAAACGTGTAGCTTTCCTCTCGCTGGCGATCCGTGTAATGGAAGGCGATGCGCTCTCCCCGCCCTTCCATTACATGACGGTCAATCGCCTCATACATGATGTTTACTTTGCCTGTTTCAAACCAGGTAAATTGTTGCTCGACTTGCTGCCAGTCCATCGTTCGTACCGCTTCCTCGTAGTTGTTGAGATTTGCCCGCTCATCCAGCATCAAAATTTGCTCTCTCTCCACTTGGACCCCTCCTGGTATGCACATGTAACGTTATACGTTCTGTTCTATAACAACACACAGTTATTATATAATAATATCCTGTATTATAACAGAGAAAATTTTGACAATTCGAAGATGTGGACGTGTGCAGAAGGCATCGGGGAGGGGAATTTTATGCGACGGAAACGGGATAAGTTTGGGGAGGAAGGGGATGGCCGGGAGAGAGAAATGAATTCTGAAGCGCTCATGCGAGTGGGGTTCAGTGTAAATATGAATGGAAGCAGAAGGAAGTGCCCCGGCATAGGTTCTCGAAAAACAAATACCCCCGTAACGAGTTCGACCTCATTACAGGGGCAGCGTGGGGGGAAGCAGATTACCAGTCTGGTTCTGCTCCGTTGCGTATGATGAAGTAGTCTGGTTGACTTACTGCTGTGAACGGTATCGTTGTGACAAGGAAAGCAAACGCGAATAGGAACAATTTCTTTTTCACGGGCTGTACCTCCCTTATTCATTTACTACCTTATTATGGCATAATCTCTCAATAAATTCCATATCTTCGAATGAAATATTTTTTCCTTGCAGGCGGTGATGTTTCAGGAAGAGTCCTATACCCTCCGCTACTTTTTCTGACGCTCCTAACTGCTGATAGTAGCTAATGCTCTGGAGGAGGCTGTCAAACCCGTCCTCAACGCAGCCAACCGCGATCTGGCTCACGCCTTTGCGCTTGTAATACCTCGCTGCCAGTTTGATTCGATAGGGATGGGCCAATATGTCCGAAGGTAAAAACTGATCCTCCGAAACGATCAGCTCTTTTATCAGATCCTCTTTTCCACTCTCCAAATAGACTTCCAAAAGATCGCTCACAATCGTAACCCGGCTGTCCTGCCCTGCTTCTGCGAGGCACTGCTCGTACAGTCTGATTGCATCCTCATGCCGTTCCTGTTTCGCGTGCAGAAGTGCTCGCAAATGATTTTTTCGGTAGTCTGCATATTCGCTATCTTCATACTTTTTCAGATACAGTTCAGCCAGGATCAGATCGCCCAACCTCAAGTAGGAATTGACAATGGAAATGAGAGCGGAGGCTTTGGCCTTGTTGTCTGTCTCGTCTTCGAGGATCCCTTTCCGACAAAACTCAATGCTTTCCATGTAGTATCCCAAGATATAGGCATGCGTTCCCATTCGATAGAAAAAGGTAATGCGCTCAATCGGCTGGAGCATATCCGTGTAGTGCAGCAGTTCCTTCCCTCTGCGATACGTTTCTTCAAATCTTGAAAAATCATCTCTTTCGAGCATATAGCGTTCGTAGAGACCTTTTCCCAGATAGAAGGGGATGCCGCGTTTTCTCGCGTAATCAATGATTACTTCATACAGGGCCAAGAGGACGCTGTGATCCTTTGCGTCATTTGTCGCCTGAAGAAGATGATCCAACGCGATAAAAGTATCCATTTTTGGCGTTTCCAGCAGCCTCATCGCCACCCGTTGCACCACCGGCGGGTAATTAAGCTCAATTGCTTCTTTCAATAGTAACTGAATGGACGCAGGTCTGTCCGTGCTGTCCAGATAGGCAGTAATGATGTCGACATCCGGAATTTGGAGAGCACTCGCGATTTTTTTCCATTGGGAAAACCCTGGTCGCTTTGTTTCCCGTGATTCAATTTTGGAAAGGGCTGCCTTGCTAATACCTGTACGTTCTGCAAGCTCACTCAACGATATATTTTCCCGTTGTCGGTAAGTAAGGAGTAAATCTCCGATTACTTCCGTAAACATAGGAAGCCCCCCTAAAAAAATTTATCGTTTGCTATTTTTTTATGATAACACAAGTCGAAATAGGTGGAAATAGTTCCCTTTTACAGGGATTATGTGGCAAAATGGCAGTGAGGTAGAATGCAAAGCTACAGTGTGCTCTCTTTACTGGCTTGAAAACAAATATTTATGTAACTCGAAAAACAGGCAAGAGAAATACAGGAAGTGACAAGCTTGGACGCAAAGAACGCGCATTACTGGATCACTGTGATATTCGCGGGGCTGGTATTTTTGTTAGTGCTCAACTACATCCCCGCCCAAGACACTGTACAAGAACAAATCTTTGCAGAGAGAGGATATAAGATTGTAAGCCAATCAGAAAGCATCGCTACTGAGTTTATTTTCGATCCGACATGGCTTCCCGAAGCAGGCGGAAGCAAAACTGTTGATTATATTTTTTATGATGCTAACAATACTCGAATTTATGTTAGTGAAATTAAAAATAATGGACAAATGACATATGTAAATATAAAATTCAGCTCAAATTACAATAAAGAGGAAGGAACATTTGTCACTTCTACTGTCATTCACAAAGACAACGGGGAATTGAGTTATTCAGGTGTTTTCATAAAGCCGCGCTTTTATGATGTGCAAAACAATGAAGAACTTGCCATGGAGTATAGTATGGGGATAGGGCCAGATGACTTGATAACGCTAGGCTTCGGGGAAAAGGAAATGGAACAGTTTAGCGGGAAGCAAATAGCTGTAAAACTAAGTAATTTCAATTTGGTTCACTATAAAAGAATATAGGGGGCAAGAAAGAACTTTATTTTTGTCAGAGAAACCGTTGTCACCGCTTGGGTCACGGCTTGCGAGAAGCCAGCCCTTGGCTTGTACTATCCTTTTAAGCAGTGTTAAAATAATCAGGTACGATTGTTGAATGAGCTACACCGCCAATACGACACACATGCAAAAGTATGCTTGCTTTACAGGCATGCTTTTTTAGGTCTCGACAGAAAGGCATTGGAGCAAGACAACAGAAGTTCTGGCAAAAAAAGTGGCGAAGCGAGGCTTCGTCAGGTGAGCCGCACATTTTTTTCTTGTTGAAGCGAGGAAACACATATGCTGGTAACAAGGCAGCTGATTCATCATTGTGAGCGTTTTTGGGGGAGCCGGGGAGAGCTGTATCAGCTTGAAGAGGCGGATGTGCTGATTGGCGTCTATCCGGCGTCGCGCAGGCGGGGATGGTGGACATACGTTACGCTGGAGCTGCATAAAACGGGAGCGAGCGAATGTATGCTCTATTCTTACCGCTTTCAAAAGGAAATGATTGCGCATCTCGCAACGATTGCTTCACAGGTGATTCGTCAGTGGGACAAAGAGCGGACGCGCGTGCAGGCAGGAGATGTGTTCAAGCTTGCCGACGTAATTGTGGAAGGCTCTGTGCTGAATCACGCGGTTCTTACTCCAGCCTTTTTTGAGGATGTCGGCTTTGAATACTATACGAACGGAACAGACGTAATCCGGTTTATGATGCTGCATGCGATCGCGGAGTCGGAAGCCCGGTATGTCGAGAGCTTTGGACTGGATGCACTGCAGGAACGGTTTGCGGACTCCGGCGTAGATTCCTTGCATGTATTGCGTACCCCTGCCATCTGAGAAGGGAGCGAGCGGGATGAAAGAGATTCGGTTGAGAGTGACTGTAGTGGTTTGGCATGAAGGAAAAATTTTGGTGATTCGGGAAAAGAGCAAGAACGGGACTTTTTACAGCTTGCCGGGCGGAAATGTGGAATATTTGGAAGCGATTCCGGATGCGACGAGAAGAGAAGTGTGGGAAGAAACGGGATTGCTCGTCGAAATGGATCGTCTGCTGTGGGTCGATGACCGGATTGACCAGGAAGGAGACGGAAAGCATACCGTGGGAATTGCCGTACTGGCCAAACTGGTCGGCGAGGAAACGACGCCGATTCCCGGTGGGCTGGAGGACGAGGAGATCGAGTGGGCCGGCTGGGTGACGCTGGAGGAATGGCGGGCGCTGCCGCAGTACCATAGCGCGCGGCCTGACCAGGTTTTGCAAGCGTTGAGCGACCCGGTTTATCGTCCGGGGTATATGGGGAACATGCTGGACCAGACGAATTGAACGAAAAGCGTGTGCACCGTCCTGAAAAAGTGGGGCGGTGCTTTTGTTTTTGGCATTGGTTGTGCAAAAGGATTTTCCTTATTTACGCAACCTTTTTCCCGTTTGTTCGTAATGAAAAATAGATGTATTCTTGGAAAGGAGTGACAGGTTTGGGCGTGCTTGAAACCGTCTACATGGTCTGCCTGGTGAGTGGCATTATTTTTACCGTCTTTTCGCTTTTATTCGGCGATGCGGTCTCGGATTGGCTCGAACAGCTTCATTTGCCGCTGTTTCAGCCAATCACGTTCGTTAGCGGCCTCACCGCTTTTGGCGGCGCCGGATATATTTTGTCCCGATATACCTCCCTGTCTGATCTGGTGGTGCTGGCACTGGCCGCGGTCATTGGGGCGGGGCTTGCTGTCTTCGCGTACCTCCTTTGGGTGAAGCCGATGAGCAACGTGGAAAACTCTACGGGCTATTCCATGGCCCAGTTGAGCGGCAAGCTTGGTGAGGTAGGGACGACGATTCCGGCAGAAGGCCTTGGCGAAGTGCTGCTGCCCATGATTAGCGGGACGACTTACCATATGGCGGCCAGCCTGGAGGGAAAAAGCATCCCGCAAGGAACCCGTGTCGTGGTGGTCGAAGTGCGCGACCATGTCCTGTACGTTATTCCTTTCTCAACTGATTCTTAAAAAGGAGCTGAGCGAACATGTTTGAACTCGACATCTTGACTACGGTCGGCATTGTCGTCGCTGTCTTTGTCGTGTTGGGGATCGCGTTTTGGGCGCGGTATAAAACGGTGGGTGCCGACGAAGCCATGATCGTGACGGGCAGCTACCTGGGCACGAAAAACGTACTTAGCGATGAATCCGGCCGCAAAATGAAGATCGTCCGCGGAGGCGGTGCGTTTATTCTCCCGATTTTTCAACAGGCCAATTTTCTGAGTCTTTTGTCACATAAGCTGGATGTGTCCACCCCGGAAGTGTACACAGAGCAAGGTGTACCTGTCATGGCGGACGGAGTGGCGATCATCAAGGTTGGCAGCTCCATCGAGGACATTGCCACTGCCGCTGAGCAGTTTATGGGCAAAAAAGACGAAGCTCTCCGCGCCGAGGCGCAGGAGGTGCTCGAAGGCTACCTGCGTGCCATACTCGGCAGCATGACGGTAGAGGAAATTTACAAAAACCGCGAGCGCTTTGCCCAGGAGGTGCAGGCGGTTGCCACGAAAGACCTGAAAAAAATGGGGCTGTCTGTCGTCAGCTTTACGATCAAGGATGTCCGCGACAAAAACGGCTACCTGGCGGCACTGGGGATTCCGCAGATCGCGGCTGTGAAGCGGGACGCGACGATTTCCCAGGCAGAAGCAGACAAGGAAGCGCGAATCCGGCAGGCCAAGGCTGAGGAAGAAGCGCGCAAGGCTGAACTGCTGAAAGAAACGAACATTGCCGAAGCAGAAAAGGAAAAAGAATTGAAGGTGGCTGCCTTCAGGCAGGAGCAGGACAAAGCGCGTGCGACTGCTGACCAAGCCTACAAGCTGCAAGAGGCTGTCGCCAAGCAGCAGGTAACGGAAGAGGAAATGAAGATCGATCTCGTGCGCAAGCAAAAAGAGATCGAGCTGGAGGAAAAAGAAATTTTGCGTCGCGAGCGGCAGTACGACGCGGAAGTGAAGAAAAAGGCCGACGCGGATCGTTACTCGGTGGAGCAGGCAGCGGAAGCGGAAAAGGCGAAAAAGCTGAGAGAAGCGGACGCGCTCAAGTACCGGATCGAGGCAGAGGCAAAGGCGATGGCCGAGCAGAAGCGCCTCGAAGGTCTGGCGATTGCGGAAGCCGAGAAGGCGCGAGGAAGCGCCGAGGCGGAAGTCACGCGGCTCAAGCTGGAAGCCGAAGCGGAAGGGAAGGAAAAGCTGGCGGCAGCATTCGAAAAGTTCGGACATGCGGCTATCCTGGACATTATCGCCAAAATGCTGCCTGAGCTGGCTGAGAAAATTGCCGAGCCGATGAAAGCGATCGACAAGGTGACAATCGTGGACGCAGGCGGCGGCCAGGGAGACGGTGTCAACCGATTGAGCGGCAACGTCACCAAGCTGATGGCCCAACTGCCGGAAATGCTCAAGGACGTTTCCGGCCTGGACATGAACAAAATGATTAGCGATTTCATGCAAAAAGGTTCTGCGCAGTCCGTTTCGTCTGCCAATCCTGACCAGCCGGCAGCACCATCCGTCTCCAGCCTGCCGGCAGGAAAAGCAGCAGAAGACAAGGCGTAAGCAGCGAAGCCGACGGATCACCGCGCATAAAGCATCATGACAGGATGGAGATGTCCGTAAAAGGGCAATTCCGCAAACGTTTCATCATCAAAAGCATGCGTTTCTGTAAGGCAAAAAGGGGCTTCTCAAAGTCGAAATACCGACTTTTTATACGAAAATGCCCCCCCTAAAAAGCAAAAAAAGGGACGGACTACAGTTGGTTGCTAGATATATCCAAAATATGGTATTTACTTACACGACCTCAGTTGGTTCAATCATTACCTTGAACCCTTGTGATTCAATTCTCTTGATCCAATAATCAACAACTCGATCCTGATCTTGTAAGTAATCCCATCCAAACTCTTGATACGTTATGTTATTTTTCAACATGTGATATATAATACGTAATATGAGGTGAGCCGTGGCCATCGTAGCTTTTTTCTGGCCTCTTCGTTTCTGGATGCGATAAAAAAACGAAGCGAGCCGAGTGCCTTTCGATTTACTCGCGGCCCAAGCTGCCTGGCAAAGTACGGCTTTCAAGCTCCTGTTTCCCTTCGTGGTTCGGGAGCTTTTTTTCTTGCCCGCACTTTCGTTGTTCCCTGGACTTAAACCTCCCCATGATGAGAGATGGGCATCCGATGGAAAACAAGACATATCGTATCCGATTTCTGCTAGGATGACCGCCGCCGCATCCTTTTGAATCCCCGGAACGGTGATGAGTTGTTCAACAATGTCCAAATGAGGACTGAGGAGCCTGTCGATTTCTTTTTCGATTTCCCTAATTTGTTCTTCGAGATACCTCAAGTGATCGAGGTGCATCCCGATTATTTTTCGATGATGAGCTCGAACTCGACCATTCAAAGCCTCTATAAGTTGCGGAACTTTTCTTTTCAGTGATGTTTTGACTAGATCTTTTACTTGGTCTGGACTTAGCACCTCACCGTTCACAATCGATTCGAGTAAGGCTCTTCCGGATACACCGAATACATCACTCACATATGTTGTCAGCTTGATGTTGGCATCCTGCAAAATCTTGTGGATTCTGTTTTTTTCCGCCGTAGCATCACCGAGCAGCTTTCTCCGATAACGAGTGTAATCGCGTAAATCTCGAATATTTTCGGGCGGAACAAAGCTGGGAGTGATCAGCCCACAGCGGAGTAATTGAGCAATCCAAGCTGCATCTTTTACATCCGTTTTTCGACCTGGAACATTCTTGATTCTCTTAGCGTTGGCGAGTACCAATGTAAAGCTCCCTTCAAGAACGTTCCATACCGGTTTCCAGTATACTCCTGTGCTTTCCATTGCAATGTGCGTACATTCGTATTGATGGAGCCAATCGTGAAGTTCAAGGAGTCCTTTGGTAGTGGTAGAAAAAGTCTTGGTTTCTTGTTTCGGTTTTCTGTCCAAAGGACCATACATAACACATGCTACCACCGTCTCTTGGTGTACATCGAGTCCAGCACATCGTTCTAATATTGCATCCATTCCCATCACTTCCTTTGTAGAAAATGATGCAGGCCATGCACCCGAAGCAAAGTATTTTTATACACGTACTCATGGTAACAATCGGCGGTGCTCGTAGGTGCAGTCGGCCGGTTTGAGACTCGGGGTTATTGCCACCAAAAAAGTATCGGCCTGTGACCTGCTAATTTTATTATGAAATCAGCAGGTTCACAGGCCAAGTACATTTTCATTCAATGTGGTGGCTGTCAGGCCATGGTAGTTTGAGACAGCCCCTTGCTGTATTTCATCGGCACTGTCCAACTGCTTCCAGTGGCCGGATAGGCTCATCAGTTGCTTGCGGTCACGAAGCGGCAGCCGACTCTCTCTCCTGCAGCTTTGCGCCACTGTTTATGTCCTTCCGAAAAAGACACTTGTACTTTTTGGGTGGATACATTAAGCTAGTAACAGACTTTCAGAAAGAAAAAGAACGGCCAAGAGCGGATAGATGGAGGAGTAGAGATGAAAGTAGCTAAATTTGGGGGCACTTCCCTGGCGAATGCCGAGCAAATCAAAAAAGTGTGCAACATCGTTTTGGCAGATCGGGAGCGGCGGATTGTCGTCGTTTCGGCCCCTGGCAAAAGACATAAGGACGATACGAAAGTAACCGACCTGCTGATTCGCTACGCCACCCGTTTTTTGCAGGACGGACAGGCAGACGCGGAGAAACAGGCTGTTTTTCAGCGTTATCGGGAGATCGTGGCAGAGCTTGGGTTGGGCGAGCACGTCGGGAAGCAGCTGGAAGGCGAGCTTGACGCGGTGCTGAGCAACCGGAAGGGGCTGTCAGCCGAACGGTTTATGGATGCAGTCAAGGCTGCGGGAGAAGATACGTGCGCGAAGATCGTGGCGCATTATTTGCGGAGCCTGGGTGAAGAGGCCAGCTATGTGAATCCGAAAGACGCCGGATTGCTGGTGTCAGATGAAGCGGGCAACGCCCACGTCTTGCCGGAAGCTTACGAAAAGCTTGCCGCGCTGCGGGAGAGAGAGGGGCTTACCGTCTTTCCCGGCTTTTTCGGCTATACGACGAGCGGCGAGCTGGTGACGTTTTCGCGGGGCGGTTCCGATATTACCGGTGCGATTTTGGCCGCAGCGGTGACAGCGGACGTGTACGAAAACTTCACGGATGTCGATTCCGTGTACGTCGTCAATCCCAATCTGATCGCCAATCCGCGAGAAGTGAAGGAAATCACTTACCGCGAGATGCGGGAGCTGTCCTATTCGGGCTTCAGCGTCTTTCATGAGGAAGCGCTGATTCCGGCGTACCAGGCGGACATTCCTGTTTGCATCAAAAATACAAACAATCCGTCCGCGCCGGGAACGATGATCGTAGCCGAGCGTCTGTGCGCGACCAACCAGGTGTCGGGGATTGCCAGCGACAGCGGCTTTTGCAGCATCTACGTCAGTAAATATTTGATGAACCGCGAGATTGGCTTTGGCCGCAAGCTTTTGCAAATTTTCGAGGAAGAGGGCATTTCCTACGAGCACACCCCGTCGGGCATTGACAACATTTCCGTGATCGTGCGTGAAAAAGACCTCACCGAAGACAAGGAGAAGCGGATTATCGAGCGGATTTTCCGCGAGTTGGAGGCCGATGATGTCACCGTGCAGCACAGCCTCGCGCTCGTGATGATTGTCGGGGAAGGAATGCGTCAATCAGTCGGCACTACAGCCAGAGCGGCGACGGCGCTCGCGGCGGCGAAAATCAACCTGGAGATGATTAACCAAGGCTCGTCGGAGGTCAGCATGATGTTCGGCGTCAAGGCAGCCGAAGCGAATCGCGCGGTTATCGCCTTGTATCAGGAGTTTTTTGGCGACGACGCGGAGTCGGCTGACGAGGTGTCTGCCACTTCTGTTGCGTCCGTTAGCGTGTAGTCGCGCCCAACGAAGCCGCCGTCCTGCCATTGATAGACACGCCAATCCGGAACGTCCAGGGCCAGGCTGACAATCCAGTAGGACAGCGAAGGGTAGTGCCAGCCTGCAACGTCCCGCGCAGAAGGGATGGGGGCAGTGTGCGGATGGGTGTGCAGGACGCCCAGCCATTGCAGATGGCGCTTGCGAATGTCGCCAATCGCCTGGAAAAAAGCAGGGCCGTCCCAGGAAAAGGCGTGCTTGTCCGCGGAGATTGGCATGGAAAGGAAATCGGTAATCGTTGCCCCTTTGCCGATGAGCAAGGCGGAATATTCATAGGGAAACGCCTCTTGAGCAGCATACAGGAGGCGTTTCGCTACTTTTCGGTCCAAAAATATTTTGCTATTCTTAGACGCAAAGGGTTCACCCAACCAGTTCGTTGCTTGCATAAGGGGTCGCTCTCCTTTTTGCCATATCCAGTGAAATCCGGAGGTTTATTTGTGCCATGAGTACGATACATGTGGGAGTCTGCGGGTGGGGCGACCATGACACACTGTACGTTCAGGGCGTGCGTAGCCGTGACAAGCTGGCTGTATATGCCAGCCACTTTCCGATTGTGGAGGTGGACAGCTCGTTTTACGCCATTTTACCACAGCGCAATTACGAGTCGTGGGTCCGGGATACGCCGGATCGCTTCGGCTTTATCGTGAAGCCGCATCAGGCGATGACGGGGCACCAGCGGGGAGATGCCCCTGTCAACCGCCGCGAGCTGTTCGCGCAGTTTGAGGAGAGCATTCAGCCGCTGGTAGAGGCTGGGAAGCTGAAGGCACTGTTGTTTCAGTTCCCGCCCTGGTTCGATTGCGCGCGCGAGCACGTCCAGTATATCCGGGCTTGCCGTCAGGCGCTGGCCGCTTATCCGTTTGCTGTGGAGTTTCGCCACCAGAGCTGGTTTGAGGAGCGTTTTGCGGAGCGCACCCTGGACTTTTTGCGTGAGATCAACGCCGTGCATGTCGTATGCGACGAGCCGCAGGCCGGAAAAGGCTCGGTTCCAATCGTGCCGGCCGTCACGCATCCTGCTCTGGCGATTGTCCGGTTCCACGGGCGCAACAAAGCGGGGTGGCGCGATCCGGGCGAAGGTCAAAACTGGCGCGACGTGCGCTACCTGTACCGCTACAGCGAGCAGGAGCTGACAGAGTGGCTCGTCCATATTCGCAAGATCGAGCAGGAAGCGGATGAAGTTTGCATTTTGTTCAACAATAACTCTGGAGGCGATGCGGCAGCGAATGCCAAGCAGTTTTCAGACATGCTCGGCCTTGAGCCAAGCGGTTTGAACCCTCGACAGATGGAGTTGTTCTAAAAGGAAGAAAGAAGGGTAGCCATGCTTGTAGCCATCGCTTTTTTATTTTTGCTGATCGGGGTGGGTGCCGGTGTGATCGGCAGTATCGCCGGGCTTGGCGGCGGTATCTTTTTTGTCCCGGCCCTGATGTTTTTCGCCAACTGGTATGAACCGAATTCGATGCCTCCGCAGGTGGCCGCTGCGACTTCCCTGCTCGTGATTGCGGTCACTGCCTTGTCATCATCCATCTCGTACATCAAACAAAAAAAGGTCGACATGCAGAGTGCCCTGCTGTTTTTTATCGGCAGCGCACCGGGTGCTATCGTCGGTGTCTACCTTAATACATTACTGGAAACGGAAGATTTTACCCTGCTCTTTGGCCTGTTTCAACTGTGCATGTTCGTGGTTCTGATGGTCAAGGACAAACTGCGGCCGCGCCAGATCGACTGGGAAGTGAAGCGGCACTTTGTCGACAACGAAGGCAAGGAATATGAGTATGGATATAGCAGGTGGAGCGTGATTGCGATCGCTTTTTTTGTCGGGATCACGTCCTCGCTTTTCGGCGTGGGTGGCGGCGTGCTGATGGTTCCGGCCATGATGCTCTTGTACCGCTTTCCTCCGCATATCGCCACAGCTACCTCGATGCTGGTCATCTTTTTCTCGGCGGTGGTCGGTTCGGTGACGAACATTTTCCACGACCATGTGAACTGGCTGTACGCCGCGATGCTCGCCCCCGGTGCATGGGCGGGCGGAAAGCTGGGAGCCATCATCGCGAGCAAGCTGAAAGGGCGCACGATTGTCCTGTTTTTGCGCATTTTGATTCTGGCGATTGCTGTACAAATGATTATGAAATCGGTTATCGGATAACGAAGTGAGACGAAGGGAGGGGAAAGTCGTGGCGGACACCTGTACCTTGCATTTGCTGCACACCAACGATTTGCACAGCCATTTCGAAAAAATGCCGCAGATTGCGACTTGCCTGAGAACGAGCCGGGAGCAGTGGGAGAGCCGGCAGGAGCATGTGCTGACCATTGACATCGGGGACCATATGGACAGGATGGACGGCCGCTCGGAGGCGAGCTTCGGCAAAACGAATGTGGGCGTCCTGAACCGTTGCGGCTACCAGTACGCGACGATCGGCAACAACGAGGGCCTCACACTGCCGAAAAGCAAGCTCGACACCATGTACGAGCAAGCTGACTTCACCGTCATCGTCGGCAACCTGCTGGACAGATCAACGATGGCACCTCCGGCATGGGCGGTCCCGTACGCCATTCATACGTGTGGAGAGCTGCGCATCGCTTTGCTCGGCATGACGATCCCTTTTTTCTCCTATCAGAACATGGGCTGGGAGATTCGCGAGCCGCTGCCTGTTCTGCGCGAGCAAGTCGCCGCGCTCCGTTCCTCTGTCGACATCATCATCCTGCTGTCTCATCTTGGCTACCAGACAGATTGCATGCTTGCGCAGGAGGTCGCGGGGCTGGATGTGATCCTTGGCGGGCATACCCATCATACGCTGCCGCATGGCGAGCGGGTGGGAAGTACGCTGATCGCCCAGACAGGCCGCTTTGGCGAGCATGTGGGCCACGTCAGGCTCATCTGGGACCGCGCGGCCAAACAGATCGTCGATGTTTCGGCAGAGCTGTTTGAAACCGGGCGGTACGAGCCGGATCAGGCGTTGCTCGCTTTTTTGCAAAAAGAGCAGGAACGGGCAAACGCGAGTCTGATTCGACCGATTGCCAGGCTGGAGCGGGATTTGCGCGTCAACTGGACGGAGGAGACTCCGTATGGCTCTTTTCTTGCCGCCAGCATTCGCAAGTGGACAGGGGCCGAAGTGGGAATGGCCAACAGCGGGCTGTTGCTTGCGGAGTTGCAGCGCGGCAGTCTGACTTTTGCCCAACTGCTGAAAAGTGTGCCACACCCGATCAACGTCTGCGCCGTGACGCTCACCGGCAGGCAGCTTGCTGCGGTGCTGGAGCAGGCAATCCAGCCGCAAATCGTGCATCGCGAGCTGCGCGGCTACGGTTTTCGCGGCAAAATCGAAGGCTGGATGGCAGTAGACGGGCTGCGTATCCAGTATGAGGACTCCCGCAAGCCGCACATCGTGGCCATTGAAGTCAACGGCCAGCCGCTGGCAAACGAGCGGGAGTATCGCGTCGGAACGGTCGATATGTTCATGTACAACCGCCTGTTCCCCGATTTGTTGCAGGGCAGGGAGATCGAGTATTTTTTTCCGGAAATGCTGCGCGAGGTGATCGCAAACACGATTACCGATCAGACGCTTGTGCAAAACGCTTTTTTGCCAAGGTGGGAAAAAGTGCCCTCGCCCGATTCGGGGCATGCTATGGAAAGAAGCAGGGGGGATGAGCGATGAGGTTTATCGACGAATTGTACGAGTTGTACAAGGGACACTTCAACGGCGACGAGGAGGATATTACGGCAGTGGTCGTCGGGGTTTTGCACGAGCAGACGCGCGATGATCTGCTCAGGCTGGTAAAAGAAATGGACGAGGAAGAGCTGTTTCACATGCTGGCGACGTACATGATCGAAGTGATGAAACGCAAGATTGCGATGGAGGGTGAACAGTTCCCGGCTCCGCTCGTGCATTGAGTGCGGCGCTTTTCCCTGCACACACTTTTTGCTCCTGTGTCATAGGATGGTAACGCAAAAGCAGGAGTGAAAAGGAGGGAACGGGATGGTTGAAGTACAGCCTATCCACTTTCCGGAAGGGACGGCGATCGCAGTCACTGTGCGGCTGCCCAAGACGACTTTGCTTGCGGTGACGACAGACAAAGGCTACATCATGTGCGGAGCATTGGACGTCGGCCTGCTGAATGAACGGTTGGCCAGCCGCGAAATTATTGCGGGCAGAGCCGTCGGTGTCAAAACAATAGACGAGCTGCTGGACGCACCCCTGGAATCGGTGACGACGACAGCGGAGGCGCAAGGCATCAAGGTTGGCATGATCGGGCGGGAAGCCGTCGTCAAAATGCTGTAACAGAACACGGATAACGATACAAAGCTGCAAGCAAGGACGCCTTTGTCGATGAGACGAAGGTGTTTTTTTGCGGTCCCAATTTTTTGTAAATTGATAAAAATTTTTTATGTAGAACGACGTCGAATCACGCTATAATAGGGATACTCAGATGAAAGGCGAAGGTTGGAAATGAGACTGAAATCCATTCATAAATGTCAGCCGGGCGACAAGCTTGCCCGTTCCATCTATGCAGAAAACGGAACGGTACTCGTTGGAGCGGGAGTAGAGTTGACAGGGCGAATGATCGAGCGCCTCAAGAACAAAAATATCAACAGCCTGTACATAGAAGATAAACGTACAGACGACATCATGGTGGATACAGTTATTTCCGAGAGCACGCGCAGACAGGCGATGTCTATTATTCACGATACGTTTCGCGGTATTCAGGAAGTGCCGCAAAAATGGCAGCTGCTGTTTTCTGATAAAAATCTGGGCCGTCAACTGAAGCAGGTCATGTCGGCAGTTGCGGATGAACTGAAAGGCAACAAATCAGCGATGAATCTGCTCGCAGATGCATGTGCCTTCGACAACTACATTTTCAGCCATTCCTTTAATGTCGCGCTCTACAGTACGGCACTGGCGATCAACACAGGCTGCACCGAAAAGGAAATTTTGGACATTTCCATCGGCGGCATGCTACACGACATCGGCAAGATGCAAATTCCGGATCAGATTTTGAAAAAGCCGGGTCGCCTGACGCCGGAAGAGTATGAAGTGATGAAAAAGCATGCCGAAATCGGCTTCGAGATGCTGCGCAGACAGGAAGATATTCCGCTGCTCGCAGCCCACTGCGCCTTGCAGCACCATGAGCGCTGGAACGGCTCCGGATACCCGCGTAAACTGAAAAACACCGAGATTCACCCGTATGGCCGCCTGATGGCCGTCGCTGACGTATTCGACGCCTTGACCGCGCATCGCGTCTACCGCCGGGGGATGCTGCCGCACGAAGCGATGGAAGTGCTTTATTCCGGTTCAGACATATTGTTTGACCAGGCTTATGTCGAAGCGTTGCGCGACACCATCGCGCTGTACCCGGTAGGCTTGAGCGTGACGCTCAACACAGGGGTATCCGGCGTGGTTGTGGATTCCAACAAGAGCATGCCAAGCCGCCCCGTCATTCGCGTCCTGGTGAATGAAGAAGGGCAGGAGTTGTCACAGCCGTATGAATGCGATCTGTCAAAAATGCTCTCGCTGATGATCGTAGCTTGCGGAGATCTCGTCTAGTCGTTCACAGCCATTCCTTTTTCTTGAACAGAATGAACATCGTCAATCCGATTGCGGCCATGCAGCCAAGAACGATGTAGTAGCCGTAAGGGGAGTGCAGTTCCGGCATGAAGTCGAAGTTCATGCCGTAAATTCCTGTCACGATGGTAAGCGGCATGAAAATCGTGGTCAGGGCGGTAAAGATGCGCATAATATCGTTTGCCCGTCCGGCGAGCGCCGCCTGGTAGGCTTCGCGCAAGTTTCCGATGAGGTCGCGAAACGTTTCGAAGTTCTCCACGATTTTGCTCGCATCCTCCCATATATCGCCAAAATACTTTTGCAGCTTCGGCCGAATCAGCGGGAGTTCTTTTTTGTGCAGGGCATCAATCAAATCCCGCTGCGGCACGAGCATTTTTCGCGCATACAAAATCTCGCTGCGCAGCCCGATGATCTGGTCGAGCTGGGATTTGCGGGTGTGCATCAATATTTCCTCTTCCAGCGCTTCAATCAAGTCCTCGATTTTTTCCGTCACCTCAAAATACCGATCCACAATCTGATCGATCAGATGATACAAAAAAGTGTCCGGGTGGCTCACTTCTTTTTCCCTGATGATCGCGAGCATGGAAGCAAGCTCCGGCGATTCCTGTTTGGTCACGGTAATAATCGCATGGCTGCCGAGAAAAAGATTGATCTCGCGCAGGAAAATGTCCTGATCGTGGAAGGCGATGCCGTTTAGGACCATAAAATAATGATCGTCGTATATTTGCAGCTTGGGCCGCTGCTCTTCTTCGTCGATGCAGTCCTCGACCGCGAGCGGGTGCAGTCCGAACAACGGCTGCAATACATCGAGGTCAAAGGGAGAAGCGTCAATCCAAAAAAATCCTTTTCCGGGTGCCGGAACCGCTTCCTCCACGTCATCTATTTCCGTTATGAGGCCGTTTTCGATCAGTCGTATCTTCATGCTCGCAACTCCTGCCAGTAGAGTGAGGGAATGGCGGCAGACGCGGCAAAATACGTGTGAGAATCAGCTCGTAGGCAGAGCGCAGCGCTTCGCGGCTGGGAGGTGCTTGTGCGACCCGCCGTTTTTGGGGCGTATCCACCCTTGTCTCGCCTCCTTTTTGGGCTGTCATTCTCATACGTATGAAAATCGGCTCGTCTGCTTGCCAGAGACGGACTTACGTTTCTTGAAATAGTGTGCCGCACTTTCCTGAATCTAGCCATTTTCAAAAAACGGAGATGTTTTCGTATCAGGACGGCTGCAAAGTGCCGATGTATATAAAAGAGACGAATCGTACCACCATTCTCGGCCTGACCGACCGCAGAAACAGGTAGGGCGAAAGCAACAAAGCCAACCGTATTTGCTCTGGGGCAGTGTTTACACAATATTACACTCGGGTATATAATTGAGCAGATATAAGCCAATTGGAATTTATTTGTATACTCTACCTGATACGGTTAACCCATCCATTTTTTCGTTAAGAAGGAGTTCGGCATATGAGTTTTAGTCCATTTTCTAGTCTGTTTGGTATGAAAGGAACAGAAAAAAAAGAGTCGTTTTTCCAGGAGCGAAAAGAGCAGGGAAAAGTAGAGCTTCAAGGGCAATCCACCCTCTCCAGACAACTGTCTATGATCCATTTGACAGAGGAAGACTTGTCGATTGTCAAAGCGCTTCAGCCGCTTATCGTTCGCAATATTGATAATATTGTAGACTTCTTCTATTCAAATATTGAAAATGAACCTCTGCTCATGGGCATCGTCGACAAGAACAGCACCATTGCAAGACTGAAGGGCACACTGACCCGGCACATCACCGAGATGTTCAACGGCTGTATCGATGCCGCCTACATTGAACAGCGCAGCAAGATTGCCGTTATTCACATGCGGATCGGACTGGAGCCGAAGTGGTACCTGGGTGCGTTTCAAAATCTGTTCGTTTCCATCATGGACCTTTTGCATAAAAACATCGAAGACAAGGAAGAGTTTGTGCTTGCGCTCACTGCGGTGAGCAAAATTCTCAACATCGAGACGCAAATCGTACTGGAAGAGTACGAAAATGAGCATGAGCGCGTGCGGCGGGCCGAACAGGCCAAAAAGGACGAGCTGCGGGTGGTGCTGACCAATTCCGCGCATGAGCTGGCAGCCGTCTCGGAGGAAAACAGCGCGTCCGTCCAGCAACTGACGGAGCAGTCGCGCGAAGTGCTTCGCTATGCCGAAAACGGTACGAATTTTTCCACCAAGGCGCAGGATTTGTCCAGGGAGGGCAAGGAAAAGCTGGAGAACCAGCAGAAGCAAATGGGGCTGATCCAGCAAAGCGTGAGGCAAATTTCCGAAGAAATGAACACGCTGGAGGACAACGCCGAAAAAATTCGCGGAATTGTCGACGTGGTGACAGCAATCGCAGAGCAGACCAATTTGCTGGCGCTCAACGCGGCGATCGAAGCTGCGAGAGCCGGAGAGCAGGGGCGCGGCTTTGCGGTCGTGGCCGACGAGGTGCGCAAGCTTGCTGAGCAGACGAAGAAATCGGTATTCGGCGTGCGGGAGCTGATTGAGAAAACGAATCAGCAAACGACGGCCCTCTCTTCGGTTGTGCTGGAAATTCAGGGTCTTGTCGAGTCGAGCACCGCGATGACGAACGAGACGAATGAGTTTTTCGAAGGCATTATCAGCGCTGTCTCAGACAGCAAGGAGCAGAGCGCGCACATTCAAAAGGAACTGGAAAACTTCTTCAAGGTCATGGAGGATATGAACCAGGCTGTGGCGCAAGTGGCCAGCTCCGCAGACGAGCTGTCGGAGATCACGGAAAACTTGTAGCTCTAAAAAAAGCAGTACGTCTGTCGGTTGGCGGCGTACTGCTTGTTTGTTTTGCGTGACAAGGCAGTTCACCCCGATTGAATGGCAATGCGCGAGCTGCTCTTGTCGCGGGTAGTCTTTTTTCCCGTCGCTCACCATAGGATGTACCAGTTGGGAGGTGACGGGAGTGGCCATATTTCGACCCCGTCGGCGTTGGAGAAACCCGCTTTCCCGAACGAAAGCGTTTTTGATCGCGCTGGTGATTTTTTTGCTGCTGTCGATTCAGACGCTCGTTTTTTTGCAGCATCGGCTGGAGCCGACCCTGTTGATCCTGGCTACTCAAAAAGCAGAGCAATTGGCGAAGGAAGCAATTACGGATGCAGTCACCAAGCGGATTTCCCAACAAGGCGTCGACTTCAACCAGATCGTGAAGATTGAAAAAAACAAAGAGGGGCAGATTCAGGCGTATCAGTTCAACTACAAGGAGTACGCAAGAATTGTCGGCGAGACTACCTCGCGCGTCCAGAACAAACTGCAGGAGTTCGAGACGGAAAAAGTTGACCGCACGATTCCGCTGGGCCTGGCGACGGGCAATGCGTTTTTGGCGCAAATGGGGCCGAACTTGCCCGTGACATTCGTGCCGATCGGCTCCGTGAAAACGAAGCTGGAGACAGAGTTGAAAGAGGCGGGCATCAACATGGTGCTCGCAACCGTCTACATTTTCGTCGAGGTCGACTTGCGCATCGTCATTCCGTTCGCGACCGACGAGCAGACGGTTACGACGAAAATCCCGATCACGCACTCCCTCATCATCGGCGATGTGCCGCAGTATTTGTACAACAATCCGGAAGGCAAGCCGGATGTCCCGCGGGCACCGATGGAAGGGGCAGACGACACTCGGTAGAGGTGCGATGGAAAAGGAAAAAGCGGCAGCGCATGGGCTGTCGCTTTTTTCAGTGATCGGGGAAGCAGCTTGTTTGCTATACTGAAACCAATGTGGCTGACAGGGTACAAGAGACGGGAACGGACGAGACAGGGAGGCTGACGATGAAGAGACGTTTTTCAACAGGTGTCATTTTCGACATGGACAACACGCTACTGCAATCGAGGATCGACTTTTCAGAAATGAAAGAGGCTATTTTTCGGCTATGGACGGAGCACGGCCTGATTGAACCGACATTCGACTGGCAGAGCCACACCGCTTCGCAGCTGATCGAGATCGGCCGGACATCGGGCAGGCTGACCAGCCGGCTTGAACAGGAGATGTGGGCAGCTGTGACGGAGATCGAAAAGGCGGGGATGCACGAAGCTGTCCTGGAGAACCATGTACAGGAAGTGCTCGCCATACTCAAGGATCGGCATCATCTGTTCATTTTGACGAACAACGCTTATATCGCCGCAGAGGAAGCGTTGCGCCGCACGGGCATCGCGGGCTGCTTCGAGGAGATCGTGGCGCGCGAGCAGATGACGACGTTGAAGCCGCATCCGTCCGGGATTCACTACATTCGCAGACAGTATCCCGAGCTGCCTGCGACAGCCTGGACGATGGTTGGGGATTCCTGGATTGACGGAAAAGCTGCCCAGGACGGGGAGGTGGCGTTTATCGCCTACCAGTCAAACCCGCAGGAGATGGAACGGCATAACGTGGCGCCACAGGCGTATATCGCCGATTTGCGCGAGCTGCTGCACATTTTGTAGCGGGTCTGGCGGGTGCGGACTGACACTTCTGTTTTAAAAAAATGACAGTGAACGTGAAAAATGTGTTATACTTTACGGTAACTGAATACCAGCCTTCAGGGTAGGGTGAAATTCCCGACCGGCGGTAATGACGAACGCACGTCTGAGCCCGCGACTCGCTATTGCAACTGGATAGCGACTGACTTGGTGCAATTCCAAGGCCGACGGTAAAGTCCGGATGGGAGAAGGTATTGGCATGGCCTCGACGCTGTTTTTCAAAAACAGGCAGTCACGAGGCTTCTTTCTCTACGCCCTGAGTATGTGCTCGTGGGCGTTTTTTGTTGGACAACTTCATAGCAAAATCTTCAGGGCAAGGTGAAATTCCTGACCGGCGGTGATGGCGATCCAATCGTCTTTAGCCCGCGACTCGTTGACCGTAACGGTCGGCGACTGATCTGGTGCAAATCCAGAGCCGACGGTAAAGTCCGGATGGAAGAAGATTTGACCCAAGCTTTTTGGCATCGTTTTTTGCAAAAAACGAATGCAAGAAGGCTTCTTTCCCTATGCCCTGAGACACTGAAGTTTCCAGGGCTTTTTGTTTTGGCTGGAATCCATGCAGGAAAGAGGAGGTTTTACATGGAGCAGGACAGGCGGTTCATGGCATTGGCGCTGGATCTGGCGCGTTCGGCACAAGGTCAGACGAGCCCCAATCCACTGGTCGGTGCAGTCCTGGTGAACAACGGAGCTGTTGTAGGCATGGGAGCCCATCTGCGTGCGGGCGAGCCGCATGCGGAGGTGCATGCGCTGCGCATGGCTGGGGAAAAGGCGGCTGGCGCTACCTTGTATGTGACGCTGGAGCCGTGCAGTCATTACGGAAAAACGCCCCCTTGCGCCGATGCGGTGGTCGCGGCGGGCGTTCGCCGGGCCGTCATTGCGACCTTGGACCCAAATCCGCTTGTGGCTGGAAAAGGCGTGGAGAAGCTGCGCGCCGCAGGCGTGGAAGTGGTTGTCGGAGTCGGTGAGTCGGAAGCACAAAGGCTCAACGAAGTGTTTTTCCATTACATCACGACGAAGCGCCCGTTTGTCACGGTGAAAACGGCAAGCACCCTGGACGGCAAAATCGCTTCGGTCACGGGGCACAGCCGCTGGATCACGGGGGAGCGGGCGCGGGCGGAGGTGCACGAACTGCGCAGACAGCACGACGCGATTCTGGTCGGCGTCGGAACCGTGCTGGCAGATGATCCGCTGTTGACGGCCAGACAAGGGGAGCAACTGTATGGACGGCAGCCTGTGCGGATCATCCTGGACAGCCAACTGCGCACGCCGCTCACAGCGCGCGTGATTGCGAATACGGATGCGCCGACCTGGATTTTCACGACAGAGGCGGCCCCGGCAGAGAAGCGTGCGGCAATGGCGGCAAAAGGTGTCAGGCTGTTTGTGGCAAGCGGACAGATTACGGTGGAATACGTGCTGGACACGCTGGGAGAGCAGGGCATTACTTCTCTGCTGGTAGAAGGCGGGCAGGCTGTGAACGGAGCGTTTTTGCAGGCGCGCGCCATCCAGAAAATGATTAGCTACGTATCGCTAAAGTTGATCGGCGGAAACAGCGCACCTACGCCAATTGGCGGACAGGGCTTCGCCACGATGGATCAGGCTGTCCGGCTTGAAAATACGAGTGTCGAGCTGCTGGATGAAAGCGATGTGCGCATAAGCGGTTATCCGCTGTGGGAGAAGTAGTAGCAGGGAGCTGTTTTCAGGAAACAAAAGGAGGAAAGGCCGATGTTTACCGGACTGGTGGAGGAAGTAGGGGTTCTGGCATCCATCACGGGCAACGATCAGGCGAGCAGGCTCGTGATTCGGGCGCAGCGGGTGCTGGAAGACGTCAAGCTCGGCGACAGTATTGCTGTCAACGGCATTTGCCTGACGGTCACGTCTTTTTCGGAGCGGCATTTTAGCGTGGACGTCATGCCGGAGACGATGAAAAAGACGAGCCTGCGCCACTTGCGCCCAGGCCAGCGGGTCAATCTGGAGCGAGCGATGCGGCTGGGCGACCGCTTTGGCGGGCATATCGTCTCCGGGCATGTGGACGGAACAGGCACGATTTTGTCCCGCGAGCCGCACGCCAACGCTGTGCTGTTTCGCATCGAAGCTGCGCCAGAGCTGTTACGATACGTCATCAGGCAAGGCTCGATCTGCGTCGACGGCATCAGTCTTACGGTCGTAGACGTTGCCGATGCGCATTTTTCGGTGTCGATCATCCCGCATACGCTGGCAGCGACCAGCCTGCAGGATCGGCGCGCGGGCGATCAGGTGAATCTGGAGACAGACATCATCGGCAAGTACGTTGAGCGGCTTTTGGGCTATCGCGGCCAGCCAGCAGGCAATCAGGTCGAAGCAAAAGGCGGGAAACTCAGTCTGGCTTTTTTGCAGGAAAACGGATTCGTCTGAACGAGGAGGGACAAGTTCCATGTTTCATCGCATAGAAGAGGCGCTCGAAGATTTGCGGCAAGGAAAAGCCGTCATCGTCGTGGATGACGAGGATCGGGAAAACGAAGGGGATTTCGTCTGCCTGGCGGAAGCGGCTACGCCGGAGATGATTAACTTTATGGTGACGCACGGGCGCGGTCTTGTCTGCGTCCCGGTGACAGAGGAACGGGCGGCGCGGCTTGCGCTCACCCCGATGGTCGAGCATAACACGGACAAGCAAGGGACGGCGTTTACCGTATCCATCGACGAGGTGAGCACGCATACCGGCATTTCGGCACAAGAGCGCTCGCAGACCGTGCTGGCGATGCTGGATGAGCAGAAAACGGCAGAGGACTTCCGCAGGCCGGGGCACATTTTTCCGCTGATTGCCAGAGCCGGAGGTGTTCTGCGGCGGGCGGGCCATACTGAAGCGGCGGTGGACCTCGCCCGGCTGGCGGGGAGCGTGCCCGCAGGGGTCATTTGCGAAATCATGAACGAGGATGGTTCGATGGCACGGCTGCCGCAGCTTGTGGAGATCGCTCGCCGCTTCGACTTGAAGCTGATTACGATTGCTGATCTGATCGCCTACCGGATGCGCACTGAGTCCCTCGTGCGAAAAGAAATCGAAGTGAGCCTGCCGACGAGCTACGGCGATTTCCGGATCGCCGCCTATACGAACGAGCTGGACGGCAAAGAACACGTGGCGCTTATCAAGGGCGAAATTGGTACGGACAAGCCCGTTCTCGTCCGGGTGCATTCCGAGTGTCTCACAGGAGATATTTTCGGCTCCCACCGCTGCGATTGTGGCCCGCAACTGCATGCGGCGCTGGAGCAGATCGAGGCGGAGGGCTCCGGCATTCTTTTGTACATGCGTCAGGAAGGCCGCGGCATCGGGCTAATCAACAAGCTGCGTGCCTACAAGCTGCAGGAGGAAGGGCTGGATACGGTGGAGGCGAACGAAAAGCTCGGCTTCCCTGCCGATCTGCGCGATTACGGCATCGGGGCGCAAATTCTCCGCGACCTGGGCGTGCAGAGAATGCGGCTTTTGACCAATAACCCACGCAAAATCCGGGGGCTGGACGGCTACGGACTGAAAGTGGAGGAACGGGTGCCGCTGCAAATGCCGACGCATCCGCACAACAAACGGTATTTGTCGACCAAGCAGGAAAAGCTGGGACACCTGCTGCATATCAAAGGCTAAGGAGAGTGGAGAAGATGAGAACATTTGAAGGACATCTGGTAGGAACGGGTTTGCGCGTAGGGATTGTAGCGGGACGATTTAACGAGCTGATCGTCAGCAAACTGGTAGGCGGTGCGCTCGATGCGTTGAAGCGCCACGGCGTAGAGGAAGACAGCGTAGATGTGGCCTGGGTGCCCGGCGCTTTTGAGATTCCGCTGATTGCCAAAAAAATGGCCGAATCCGGCCGCTACGATGCGATTGTGACACTGGGCGCGGTCATCCGCGGGGCGACTCCGCACTTTGACTACGTTTGCAACGAAGTGGCCAAAGGCGTCGCTTCGCTGTCGCTTTCCACGGGGATTCCGGTCATTTTTGGCGTGCTGACGACGGACAACATCGAGCAAGCGATTGAGCGCGCCGGGACAAAAGCGGGCAACAAAGGCTGGGAAGCGGCAACGGCAGCGATTGAAATGGCGAACCTGTCCAAACAGTTCGCCTAAGCGACACGAATCGCTTGTCTGGGTGCGAAACGGGGGCTGCGGCTCCCGTTTTTTCGTTTGCCCGAAAGCACACATAGATCCCATTCTTGATTCATGTTATTTGGCTGATATTTTTTGTGAATGAAGTGCTAAACCAATGAAGGAAAGTAAAGGGAATGCCTGGTAGGAAGAGTAATGTAATTTTTTTTGTGTAAATGGGTTTTTAACAGGTGAATAGTTACGTCAACGGCTTTACATGGAGGAGCGGGCATGATAGATTCGTTAGCCATGCTATGCATGGTTGACTGGCATCGCCCAATCGCAAGGAATCATGCCCGCAGAGGCTCCATGTCAGGCCGACCTAACAGCCTCTTTATGCGGACAGTTCCCCTTGCAAGCGGCTTCCAAAATGGATGGCCAGTTGCGATATACATTCTTTCCAGCACCGAAGTGGCATGGTTCATTTATTTGATGCCTCCATGGTTGCCAGTTAGATAATTTTCCGTAAGGCATCGTCAGCATTATGTTTGGCATAGCCTAAATGATCGTCCATTTCCGCTTCAAACAACTGCTGGATGGTGTCACGGAAGAGGTTCTTGAGCATCTCATGAACGTCCTCGATGGCTCGGCAATCTTTCGCTAATGCTTTGATCGTCATGGTTAACGCCCGATGTATTCAAAAATAATGATATAGAGGACAAGGAGAAGTAAGAAACTAATTATGGATACTGTTTTAGCGGTTTTAAATCTTGTATTGTTTTTTTCAGTTAATGCTTTCATTACTTCAATAAGATTCCATATGAATGATAACGCTACGATAACCATTATTGATAGGTAGAATGATAAGTAGAAAATTTTCAAAAGTAATCACTCCCCAAAAAAGTTGGCCAATTATTGTTTCTGATTGTAATAAATTCACCATAACTAAAACTAGATCCTCTCTTACTTTAGGGAGGATCTAGTTTTAGTTATATAGATTAGTATCGAAACACAATACCGAAGTCTTCAACCTTAGTAACTGATGCCGGTTCAATAGCAAAACCTGCTGGATAGACAGCAAAGGCAACAGATCCCAAAGTCCAAGTTTGATGACCATATTCAAATTTTACGTTTACTGTACCAGACTCATTTTTTTCGACGTATACATACTGTGATATATACCCTTTGTGAGCATTATTACTTGGCATTGCTTCCAAATCAATTTTCGATCCTACGCCAACACCAGAATCCCAATCATCAGGGGTAGTATAGGTTGAACAACTCCATTTAGCAGAAGTATTGTTGTCAGGTCTATAACAATATCTGTATTCATGCTGCTGAACTTTTCCACGTGATGACATCGGGAGGAACCATTTTGATGTAACTGGAAAACCAATACTCAAGCCGTCTGTAAGTTCCCATTTAGGACTTTTTGACCATTCGTAACTTCCATATAAATAAAACTTTTTATAACCAGTCATGTCACTATTTACCGAAAATGCGGTAGCGTTTAAATCTAGTATTCCACCATCTAAAGCTACTTGAGGTGTGATTGTATTCTTATCCATAAATTCTTCTTCTCTTACAGTTTTACTATTAGATGCCAACTTTTTAGCGTTGTTTTCAAGTAATTCTTTGAGTACATCATCTGGGAAATTCGCAAGTTCTTCTTCTGTTAACCCTATATCGTCAACTATACGATTGATTTCTTTTTTTGTTAAAGTAGTTTCTTCTTCCCATGACGGCGGTTGTTTAGCAGTAGAAGGAGCAACGAAAGTTAATAGGGATAAGCTCAAAGCCAAAACACTTAAGTAAAACTTTTTCACTTCCAACAACTCCATATTTGTAATTTGTTTACAATATAACAAATATAGGTAAAAATTGCAATTTAAAGATTCATCACCATAAATCCGTGATAGACATTGAAAAAACGTAGATGTTCCTCCATCGTGGTTGTTGTCGAGACAAACCATTGAAAGAGATGAAATCTAACGTTGTCTAACAAGTTTACCACAGGAGCGTCTTGCGCCTACCATGGTCTGCTTGGACGAATTTGCTCTACCAATAGGACACAAGTACGGTGTCAACCTCATGGATGCACAAAGTGGACATATCTGACAGGTCACAGAAGGTCGTTCACGTAAACAGGTTCGTAACGCTCTCATGAACTGGCCCTTTGCTACGCCTCCACAAGTTGTTGTGACCGACTTGGCTCATAGAATGGCTGAGATAGTTCGAAGCGTTTGGAAGGATGCAACTGTAGTAGCAGACAAGTTCAATGTCATTCAACTTTTCTCCAAATCACTAGAAGCTACGCGAAAACGTACCCATTCGCGGGCAACTCATCGCCGGGGTAGACATGAACAACGTCTGCTCCACACATCTCCCGATAAACGAAAACCTGAGGAACAAGAGGAATTGAAAGCCTGGTTCAGTCGATTGCAAAAACAATTGTCCATTGGCGCGAGCCGATTCAGAATTATTTTTCGTTTCGGATCACGAATGCCTCTTACTCCACTCCCTTCAAAAGCACACGCCAATGGATAAAATCACCACGTATCGGTCAAAGTAAGAAGGATTTTCCTGCAGATCGAGGGGATTCAACATGAGGCCGACAGATTGGTGGAGAGAGCAAGTAACCAAGGTCGCAGAAGCCAGAAGGCACGAGCAGCCGTCTGGTCGCGGCGAACGCATCACGCCGCACATGGTAAAAGAACAATTGGCGAACGTGGATGACCTCAGCAGTCTGTCCTTGACGATCAATGAGGAAGAGGTACACGTTTTTTTTCTAGATACGATGGTAGATTTGACGCAAGTGTACGAAACCGTCTTTTTGCCGTTGCAACGCTCGGATGGAAAAGACCCGTTGCGGGTGTTGCCTTATGCGCAGCCGTGCCAGTCCGATGACATGGGCAGGCTGATGAACAATTTGCTGCGCGGCCATACGATCCTGTTTTTCCTGGACAGGGAGCTGATTTTGCACGTCAATACGTTTCAGGTCGAGCATCGCTCCATCACGAAGTCGGAGAGCGAGGCGACTGTGCTCGGGCCGCAGGATTCGTTTGTGGAGATGCTGGAAATCAATCTGTCGATGCTGCGGCGCAGGCTGACCACGCCGAATCTGAAAATACTCGCCTACACGATCGGCACCGAGACGAAGAACAGGGTAGCCGTGCTGTACCTGTAAAATATCGCGAATGACGAAAACGTGGAGCGGGTAAAAACGCGGATTCAAAACGTCGAGTACCAGGGCTTTGTCGGGATGCCCGTGTTGAAGCAGATGCTGGAGGACAAGCCGTACTCGCCGTTCCCGCAGTTCGGGCTGACGGGGCGGCCTGACAATGTGACAGCAGCGCTGTTGGATGGCCGCATCATCATTATGCTCAACGGCAGCCCGGATGCGGCGATTTGTCCCGCTTCCTTTCTGGAGATGTTCAGCAGCCCGGAAGACTTTTACAACCGCTGGTCGACCGCCAGCCTGCTGCGGATGATCCGCTTTTTCGGACTGTTTGTCACGATTTTGCTCACATCGAGCTACGTATCTGTCCTGACCTTTCATCCGGAAATGCTTCCTCCCGCTTTGTTGACGATTTTGTCCCAGTCGCGCAGCCAGGTTCCGTTTCCTCCTGTGATCGAAGTGCTGTTCATCGAGCTGGTCATCGAAGTTTTGCGGGAAGCCGGGATACGCATGCCGACGAAAATCGGGCAAACCATCGGTATCGTCGGAGGTATCGTGATCGGGACGGCCTCTGTGCAGGCGGGTCTGGCGAGCAACATTCTGATCGTTCTCGTGTCCATCTCAGCGCTGCTCTCGTTTGTGCCGCCGAATTTTTTGATGAGCAACGCCATTCGGCTGGTGCGATACGGCTTTATTTTGATGGCTGGCTTGATGGGGATGTACGGGCAGATGCTCATGCTGGCCTTTTTGTTCGCGCATCTGCTCAACCTGACCTCGCTCGGCACTCCGTGCATGGCGCCCGGCGTGCCGCGTCAGTGGACAGACTTGTTGAACGGCCTCGTGCGCGCACCGATGAAGTTCATCGTCTATCGCAACCGCATGTCCCGAGCAAAACGCAAACAGACGCGTCCTATTGGTGAGGAGTAGATAGATGGACAGAGGAAAGATTCACAGCCTGCGTCCGGTTCTTGTTGTAGGACTGGTAATCAATACGATGGTGGGGGTCAATTTGCTGTCCCTTGCCCATTATGCCAGCAAAATGGGATACAACCTGTGGTGGTCGCCGATTTTGATGGGGCTGATCGTCACGCTCACGATTTTTCCGATGATCGCTTTGTGCAGGCGCTACCCGGAGGACACGCTTTTTCGGATTCATGAAAAGCTGCTCGGCAAGTGGCTGGGCAGAGGGATCAACGTCGTGGTGATTGTCTACGCCATCTTGAACGCCTCTACCGCGAACGAAGGCTATGTGCGGCTTTTGCAGACGTCGATGCTGAACAACCAGACGATCACCGTGCCGCTGCTCGGCCTGACGCTCGTGATGTTTTACATTACCAACGGCGGAATCAAGCTGGTCGCCAGGTTTTGCCTGCTGGCGCTGTTCTTTACGGGCTGGATGCTCTTGCTGCTGCAATACGGCTTTCAGGAAGGGGGAATCACGCACATCTTTCCGCTGTTCAATACGGATCTGGCCAGCGTGCTGGACGCGCTCAACCAATCGTTCGGGAGCATGCTCGGGTATGAGGTGCTGCTGATTTACTATCCGTTTATTGTCGAAAAGAAAAAGGCGTTGAAGCACGTGCTGATCGGCGTATGGTCAGTGGTTTTGTTTTACGTGCTGGTGCTGATTACGAGTGTGGCCTACTTTTCCGAATGGCAGATGGCGAATCTCGTCTATCCGATCCTGAATCTGTTCAAGGCGGTGGAGCTGTCTTTCATGGAGCGGATCGAAAATCTCGGCATCGGCTTGTGGGTGTTTCTCATTCTCAGCACGTCCACGACGTATTGGTGGATGGCTCGCACGGGGATAGAAGACATGGCAAGAAAACAGCGGCTCTGGCATCTTCTGTTGCCGACGGCGATCTCCTACTACATGATTCGCGGCCCGCTTGCGGTGGAAGACCAACGGTTCATTTATGACTATGTGACCGTTTATTTGGGGTATGGCTTGATTTTGTGGCCGATCTTTTTATTGCTGCTGCACGCCCTGCGTTCGGGAAGGGGAGAGGGAGCATGATGAGGTGGATCTGCTGGTATTGGATATCGACGGTTTTTTCCCTGGCGCTTGCCGGATGCACGGGAGAGTTCGAGCGGCCAGCCCTCGAAGACATGGCGATGATCGGCGTCATGGGCTTTGACTACATCGACGACAAGCAAATGAACGTCGTTGTCGCCATCCCCGTTCCCGCCAGAGGAAAGGAATCGACACAAGTTTACTCGACCAAAGCTTCCATGACGAGCGAAGCGATGTTGAAGCTCGCCACAAAATCCGAACGGACGATGACGCTGTCACAGCTTCGCGTCATTTTGTTCAGCGAGGAGCTGGTGCGCAAAGTCGGCATCGGCAAAGTCGTGCTCGACCTGTACCGGAATCCGATTGTGGGCGAGAACGTATTCATCGCAATTGTCAAAGGCAAAGCGGAAGATATCATCAGGGGCGAGTACCGAAACAAGCCGGAAGTGAACACGTATTTGAACGATTTGCTGCGTCCGCGGGTGGAAACGGCTTTTTCGTCTTTTTCTACGATCCACGACTTTGTGTTCATGATGACCAGCAAGACGGGCGATCCGAACTTGCCCTATTTAATCAAGCAAAACGGAAACATTCAGATCGCCAAAGTCGCTCTGCTGCGCAAAGACAAGCTGATCGGCTTCTACTCGCAGCGCGAAGGCAAGCTGGTGCAATGCTTGCTCGGACAAAAGCGGCTTCCCCGCGTCAAGTTTGAGCTGACGGAGCAGACGAACGAAGGCGAGCGTCTGGAAGAGATCATTTTCGATTTTGTCTGGTCCAAGTCAAAAGTGCGGAGCAACGGCAACCAGAAAAAGCCCGTCATTGACATCAACCTCGAACTGCGGGGAGTGGTGGTAGGCTACGATGGCAAGAAAAATTTGGACAAACGACCGCAAATGGAAAAGCTCGTGAAGCAGATGGAAGCGCTGATTAAACGGGAGACCGCTGTGATGCTGAAAAAATTTCAACAAGAGGGCGTTGATCCGGCCGGAATCGAAGAGAGCCTGCGCCAGAAATACTACGGAAAATGGACGCGGGAAAAAGGGCTCGCGCTCTATCAGCAGGCCGGATTCAACATCAAGGTCAAGCTCGATATACTCGGCTACGGCACGATCAAGTAAGCGTGGCCGCTCGCGTTATCGCAACCGTTTCAGCTCCCGCCAGATCGCTTTCAGCGTCGGGCGGTCCCATTTTGGCCGCTTTCCGTACAGAAAACGGGTCAAGCCGCTGAACATCAACTGCTGGTCTTCTGTGTACGGGTACCAGTTGAACTCGCGTTTTTTCGAGCCGGGGTCGTGAATGACCGAGATGCTGTGCGTGAACGCTTGCAGCCCGGCTGGCCCGCGGTAGCGGCCGATGCCGCTCTCTTTGACCCCGCCGAACGGGAGGTGCGGATTGGCGTAGCTGATGATGACGTCGTTAATGCACACGTTGCCGCTCAACAGCTTTTCTGCTACGCGCTGCGCTCTTTGTTTGTCAGACGACCAGACAGACGCATTCAGGCCGTAGGGCGACTCGTTTGCCAGGCGGATAGCTTCTGCCTCGTCGGAAAACGTCATGATCGGCAGGACAGGGCCGAATGTTTCTTCCCGCATGATCTTCATGTCCGGCGTGACGTCTGTCAGGATGGTCGGGGGGATGAACATGCTGTCGGTTTGCGGCAGCCCGCCTGTGACGGCTTTGGCTCCGGCGGCGAGCGCTTCCTCGATATGCGCCCGGACGATGCCGAGCTGCTCACGCGAAGTCATCGAGCCGACTTCCGCCTGATCGGGAAAGCCTTGGCGCAGCGCTTGCGTTTTTTCCGTGACTAACCGCAAAAACTCGGGATACACGCGCTCGTGCACGTACAACCGCTCAACGGACATGCACACCTGGCCGGAGTTCGTAAAAGCGCCCCAGATCGCTCCGTTTGCCGCCCTCTCCAGATTCGCGTCTTCGAAGACGATCATCGGGTCTTTTCCGCCCAGCTCCAGCGAGACCGGAATCAGATGCTCCGCTGCTGCGGCCATAATTTTTTTGCCTGTGGCGGCCGAGCCTGTAAAAAAGATTTTGTCCGGGCGGGCCGCCACCAGTCGACTGCCGACTTCGCGTCCCCCGTGCAGGACGGTGACGACTCCTTCCGGCAGCCCGGCAACGGCAAACAGCTCTTCGATGAGCAGGCCAGTAGAAGGGGTGACTTCGGACGGTTTGAGAATGACCGTATTTCCCGCGACAAGCGCGGACAGCATCGGGATGATCGCCAGTTGAAACGGATAGTTCCACGGCGAAATGACCGCGATTACCCCCATCGGCTTGTAGTGAATGTACGATTTTTTCGGCCAGAGCACGAGCGGGGTCGGCACGGGCTGGGCAGCCAGCATTTGCGGCGCGTGCTTCTCGTAAAAGCGGATCGTATCGGCAGTGACAAAAATTTCGGTCATGTACGCTTCGATGGTCACTTTTCCGGTGGCCTGGCTGATTTTTTCCGCCAGTTCTTCGCCGTGCTCGACGAGATAGTGGCGCAGGCGCGTCAAGTAGCGCAGCCGTTCGGACAGGGAGGTAGCGGACCACGCTTCAAAGGCGAGCCGGGCTTTGGCGACTGCCGCGTCTACCTGGGCGGGACTGGCTTCAGTCACGGAGCCGAATGTCTCGCCAGTGGCCGGATTGCGCAGAGGGAGTACGGACATTATCAATCACCTCGTTCGACAGGATGGGTGGCAGGTGAACCAGAAGAAAAAAGCGACTCGAGAACATGGTGGAGAGCAAGCTGAAAGCGGCTGATCGCTTCTGCGGCCGTCCGGGATTCGTCCAGCAAGCATTGCAAGATCATGCCGTCGATCACGGAATAGAGGATCGAGCTTGCCGCGCTCACGTCCACGGCAAGCGCGGCTCCACGCTCCGTCTGCAGCCGCTTGAGCATGCGGGCAATCAGGTCGTGCAGCCGGTTTCGCGTGTGGTGCACCTGCTCCAAAAAGACAGGGGTGTACAGCGCCTGCGCCTGCAAATCGTACCAGAGCCGATGCAGCTTGCGGTCTTCCAGCAGGCTGCGGCCGAGAACGGCAGCGAGAGCCGGGAAAAAGTTGTCCAGGGGAGCAGCCACCACTTCGCGCTCCAGTTCGGCGATGAAGCGTTCCTTGTAGCTGGCGATTACTTCGAGCATCAACTCTTCCTTGCTTGCAAAATAATAGTGCAGGATGCCGAGCGAGACGCCGGATTCCTTGGCGATATCGCGCAAGGAGACGTGGGCATAGCCTTTTTCCGCGAGGCAGATCGTCGCCTGCTCGATCAAAAAGGCCCGCTTCGCTTCGGCTTTCGCCTGGCTTTTCGAAGGGGGAGTCATGCTGTGCACCTCTTTTTTGGACGACTGTCCAATTTTTTGCCTTGATTGTAGTGCGCAAGCCTTGCTCCTGTCAACGCCCGAATGGGCACAAAAAAAGAAGCGGCTGTGCTACCGCTTCCTTTGTCGTTCCCAGCGCTTTAGATACGGGTAAGGGTCGAAAGCCCAGTCGGCTCCCCCAGTCTCTCGGTACATGCCGTAATGCAGGTGGGGCGGGAATTTTCCGGAGGTGCCAGGCTTGCCGTAGCCGGAGCTGCCCACGTATCCGATCACTTGCCCCGGCTCCACGATGTCGCCGGGCTTCAGCCCTTTTTTAAACGAAGACAGGTGGGCGAAGTAATGGTACACATTGCCCATGTCGCGCATCCCGATCCGCCAGCCGCCATAGCGGTTCCAGCCGATGACCTCGATCACGCCGTAAGCTGTGGAGAGTACGGGCGTCCCGTGACGGGCGAAAATGTCGGTGCCTTCGTGAATCCGTCGCCCGCCCCAGCCGCGCGCATCCCCCCAGGTGCTGCGGTAGCTGTAGTCGTACCTCGCCGGGATGGGAAAATGACGCTCATCCAGTTGCAAATGCTGGTATTTTTCATACACCTGCGCGAATTGCCGGATCGTTTTCACCGAGCGATCCCGCTGGTAGTATGACCAGACGCCGATTTGCCAATCATCCTGGGAAAAACCGTACTGCGCCAGGAAATGAATAAGGGAAGTAAGTGCATCCATATCGTTGTTGCGGTCGGCAAGCCCATCCCCGTCGCCGTCCATGCCCATCCCGCCGAAAAACTGGATCGATACCGGATTGGTGTCATCCGGGTCAGGGTTCATGCTGCCTGCCCAGCGATCACTCGGGATGTCCACGGCAGTCAGCCGCGAGGACGATGCCTGGTTGTCGGTTTGCTTTTTGCGTATTTTCATCGTGCGCTCATACTGATCGATTGCCGCCAAATAGTTCCAGGGAATGCCGTACAAAGACTCCATTCGCAAAAAAAGCTGTAGCCGCTCTTGCAGGAGAGGGTCTGCATGGTTAGCAGAGGAGCCTTTCGCAAAGCCTGTTTCCAGCGGCAAAATGACAGTGGCCACGCACAAGCTGATCTGAATGATGAGGCGGAAAACTCGCATGCCGTCTCCCTCCAGCCCGGGTAGTTTCCGTTGTAGTTTCTGCCAGTCTCTCTGGATTATCCACGATACTTTTTGGAAGCGGGCGTAGCGCACCGCATCCGGGACGGCTGTCTGTTAAAGCTCTGTAAAAAAATGGGCGAGAAAGCAGGAGTGAGACGTTCCTGCAAAGAAATGGAAAAATGGATGATCCAACCAAACCCGTATGGAGGAGGCTGTGTGATGAGCAAAAAAGTGTTGATCGTGACAGGGGACGCCGTAGAAGCCCTGGAGGTGTTCTATCCGTATTACCGTTTGCTGGAGGAAGGCTACGAAGCCGTGATTGCCGCGCCCAGCGTGAAGACTCTGCACACCGTATGCCATGACTTTGAAGCACACAGTGAGACGTACACGGAAAAGCCTGCTTATCAGTTGCCTGCGCACGCCGCGTTTTCCGACATCAATCCGGAAGCATTTGATGCGTTGATTATTCCCGGCGGAAGAGCGCCTGAATACATTCGGCTCCACGAAAGCCTAAAGCCGATCGTGGCGCACTTTTTCGAGACAAACAAGCCTGTTGCGGCAATCTGCCACGGCTCCCAGGTGCTGGCGATTGTGCCCGAGCATCTCGCCGGCCGCAAGCTGACTGCTTATCAGGCGTGCAGACCGGATGTGGAAGCGATGGGTGCGATTTACGAAAAAGAAACACTTCACGTAGACGGCAACCTGGTGTCTGGTCATGCGTGGCCGGATTTGCCCGGCTTCATGCGCGAATTCTTACGTCTGCTGCGCTAGTCATGGATAACGAAAAACTTCCGCCGAAGGAATGTCGACGGAAGTTTTTTGTTTTTTCCGCGACAGCGCTTGCTGCAAGCGAGCGCCCCTGCGAAACACTCCTTTTCAACCAGTCATTTCCCCGGTATCATATAGGGAAAGTATGTTCGCACACCATTTTGCCGATTTGGTTGGTCATGCAAGGAGTTGAGCGCTTCGTGTTGTCATTCATTCATACGGCGGACGTTCATCTGGACGCGCCTTTGCATATGCTGGCGGATCATTACGAGCTGCGGCAGGATGATTTTCGCCGCACGCTGCAAACGATTCGCGATCTGGTCGTGGAAAAGCAGGCAGACTTTTGGCTGATCGCCGGAGATTTGCTGGAATATCACGGGGGACGGCGCTCTACAGCGCTGTTTTTGCGCGACCTGTTTGCAAGCATTGCCCCGATTCCGGTCTGCATTGCGCCGGGAAACCACGATCCATGGCGCCCGGATTCGTTTTACCAAACACTGGATTGGCCGAGCAATGTGTACTGGTTCACTCCCGAGTGGGGGGCGTTTGAGTTTCCGGAAAAGTCTTGTGTGATCTACGGTTGGGGATTTGGACAGCCGCACGTCTACGAGTCGCCGCTCGCCTCTTTTCCAGGCAAGCTGGACGGCTATCGGCATCACCTGATGATCCTGCATGCCAGTGTCGTGAACAGGACAGGGGACGAACACCAGCCGTACGCTCCGGTCACGCTGCAGGAGCTGGTGCAGGTGGAGATGGATTACGTGGCACTCGGTCATATTCACAAGCCGGAGCAATTCGTGCATCCGCAAAAAAAGCAGCCGCTTGCCGCCTATCCGGGCTCGCCGGAAGGGCTGACGAGCAAGGAAACGAATGTGCGCTCTGTGCTGTACGGCGAGCTGGACGATAGCGGGAGACTTACCTTGCAAGCCGTGCCCGTCTGTCAGCGGCAGATTCACAAAGTGACGATTCATGCTGCAGGAGCGGAAACGACAGAACAACTGGTCGAGGTGATGACCGCACAGCTTGAAGGAATCCCTGCCAGCGATCTGGTCTACGTGACCTTGACGGGAGAACGGGCCGCTCATTTCGTGCCTGCGCTCCCGGTTCTTGCGCAGCGCTTTTCGCGATTTTTTTTCCTGACCATTACAGACGAGACGTGGCCGGACATCGACGCGGACAAGCTGGTGGCAGAAGGCGGCATATGGGGAAAATGGCTTGCCCGGCTGGCAGAAGCCGAGGCCAGTGCAAAAAATGACGAAGAGCGGGAAATTGCCAGACTGGCCAGGCAGGAAGCGCTTGCGAGGATTGGAGGAAGCATGCGTTGAAGATCGAGGAGTTATCGCTTGCGGGCTTTGGAAAATGGCAAGGGGCTGATTTTCGCTTCGCTCCCGGCCTGAACCTGTTTTACGCTCCCAACGAAGCAGGGAAGTCCACACTGCTGCAAGCCATTTTCGCGGCATTGTACGGGATGAAGCGCGATTACGTCAAAGCAGCCCGCTATTTGCCTGTCTATGAAAAATACCGCCCTTGGCATCAGGGGGAATACGAGACGATTGTCACCTACCGGTTGGGGGACAAGACGTACCGCTTGCATCGGACGCTCACCAAGGAAAGGGAGCAGGCACGTCTGTTTCTGGACCCGGAGTGGACGGAGCTGACAGACGTTTACATGGAGGATCGGCGCAAAGAGCGCAACTTTTTGGAAAAACATCTGGGCCTTACCCGCAGCCTGTTCACGGATTTGACCTGGATCAGACGGGAGCCGCTCGAAGCGGCCGAGCATCTCATGCCTTCTTTTGCCAATGCAGAAGAGACGAGTCCGCTCGTCCACAACATTTTGGCCGAGCTGGAGCGGGAACTGGCGAGCATCGGCAAAAAGGAGCGGGCGGAAAATACGCTGCTCGGCAAAGCGGCGTCGCGCCTGGCGAGCACTGAGCAAGAGCTGGCTCACGCTGAAGAGGCATGGCGCTTGATTCGCCAGCTGACGGAGTCCATCCAGCTATGGGAAAAGAAGCGCGAAGGACTCGAACAGCGGCGCACCAGGCTTAGAACGCAGATACAGAAGTGGCAAAAGCAGGATCAGCTCTGGCAAGAGAGCTGGCAGAGAAGCTATTCGCCCATCAATGAGCAGGATTGGCAGTGGTGGCTGGAGCGGGCTGGCAGCGCAGAAGAGCGGGAGCTGCACGAAAAAGCGCGCAGCTCGATGATGACATGGGATGATTCAGTGACAAACCGTGTGCAGGAAGCTATGCCGAATCAAGTATTGGCTGAGATGGACGCGGATTACGCACACGCTGTTTCGTTGCGCAAAGCGCGGGAGCAGCATCATGTGCGGCTGGCTGAGCTGGCTGTACTGGCGTTGTCTGCCGGGACGCGCAGCCAGGCACGGACACAGCGGCAGGGGAATTTGGCCAAGCGCAAAAAAGGCGCCGCGCGCCTGTGGGGTGGTGCAGGACTGTTTGCCGCCCTGGGCGCAGTCGGCTTGGCGACGGAGCATCCCGCACTTGGCGGAAGCTTCCTCGGCCTTGCCCTGCTGCTGTTCGCACTCGGAATCTTCGTGCTGCGGGCAAAAGGGAGCAGGCCTGCACCTGCTGCCGACAGCGAGCACTTGCGGGAAAGCGAGCGGCTGCAACAGGAGATCGCTGCCATTGACGCTGAGTTGGCGACGCTTTTGGGCCGCTGGGATGTTCGGGATTGGGATGCTTTTCTGGCAAAAAGGGAAGAGCTGCAAAAAAGCGCACAGCAGCAGCGAACTGTCCAACTGGAGAGCGATCTGGCCAAAACGAAGCGGGAGGAAATGCTGTCGGCAAGCTGGGGCGAGGCTGTGCGGGCGATGCTGAAACAGCAAAAGCAGCAGCGCGAAGAAGCGGAAAGCGATTGTCTGGCACAGCTGTCGCGCATAGAGGACGAGTTGCAGGAGCTGCGGGAAAAAATGGCCCGCGCCTACGGGGAAATGGCTGCATATGAAGGTGTGTCCGTAGCGAAAGCCAGGGATGAGTACGAGGTGGCAGCGACGGCGCTTCGCCAGCTGCAGCAACGCCGCGATGCCCTCCAGCTCGCGCGGGATACACTGCTTGCCGCGCAAAGCGAATGGAAGCGGGACGTTTCCCCGGATGTGAACCGCACAGCTTCTGAGGTGATGGCGCAAATTACAGGGGGAGCCTATCACGATGTGCGGCTGGACCCGACTGATGGCTTTGCGGTGCGGCTGCTTGTGCCGACCCGCAACCTGATTGTCAGCCACGAGCAATGCTCCACAGGGACGGCGGATCAGCTTTACCTGGCGCAGCGGCTCGCCTTGCTGCAGCATGTCAGCAAACGGACAGAGCCGTTGCCGCTGTTTTTGGACGACCATTTTGTCCACTATGATGACGAGCGCCTTAAGCGAACGCTGGCGTACATCGCCAGGCTGGCGGAGGAGCATCAGGTTTTTCTGTTTACGTGTCAGGAACGGGAGGGGCGGTTGCTCGCGCCGATTTTGAGCGGATCGGATCGGCACAAGGTGCATCAGCTCGGGTAATTGTTATCTGACTGGGGAAAGAGGTTGCCCCTTGCAAAGCCAACCTCTATAATGAAAATGAAATGATGTCTCGTACCAAGATACATGAGGAGTGGGCCCTATGACGCAACGCAAGCCGGAGTGGCTCAAGATCAACCTTGTTTCAGGACCAGAACTCGCCAGCTTCAAAGAGCTGAAGCAGACCATGCGCAGCAAGACACTGCATACCGTATGCGAAGAGGCAAAATGCCCCAACATTCATGAGTGCTGGGCCAGCGGTACAGCTACGTTCATGATTTTGGGTGATATATGTACCCGTGCCTGTCGGTTTTGTGCTGTAAAAACCGGATTGCCGACAGAGCTTGATCTTGCCGAACCGGAACGCGTAGCAGAGGCCGCCGAGCAAATGCGTTTGCGGCACGTTGTCGTAACCTCCGTTGCCCGTGACGATCTGAAAGACGGAGGCGCACAAATTTTTGCGGAAACGATCCGGGCGATTCGCCGTCGTCTGCCGTTCGCTTCTGTGGAAGTGCTGATTCCGGATTTCCAGGGGAACTGGGATGCGCTGAAGCTCGTGATGGACGCGAAGCCGGACGTGCTGAATCACAATATCGAGGCGGTTCGCCGCCTGTCTGACCGGGTACGGGCGCGCGCCAAGTACGACCGGACACTGGAACTTTTGAAAAAGGCGAAAGAATTCCAGCCGAATATTCCGACGAAGTCCAGCCTGATGATCGGGGTGGGCGAGACGCTGGAAGAAGTGATCGAGACCATGGACGATTTGCGATCCGTGGATGTCAACATCATGACGATCGGTCAATACCTGCAGCCAACGAAAAAGCATCTGAAGGTCGAGCGTTACTACCATCCGGACGAATTTGCCTTCCTGAAAGAAGAAGGCATGAAGCGCGGTTTCAGCCACGTAGAGGCAGGACCGCTCGTACGCAGCTCGTACCACGCACACGAGCAGGCGAATGCCGCGAAGGAAACGATTGCCAAGGAAGCCTCGCCACAGGTGCAGGCACAGTAAAAAGGAACAACCCCCTCCTTGCACGCGAAATGGAATCGCTGCAAAAAGGGGGTTCTTCTCTATACAGGGGAGATCCGCCTAGCGACTGGTTGTACCCATTTTCGCTTTGTGGGTTGCATTCGCGTTCTTTTGAGCGCTCATGCTGCTTCCTTGCTCGCTGTCTGTTACGCCGCCCATGCGTTTGATGAGCGCGTCGATGCTTGCGGCATCCTCGTTGCGCGCTGTATGCAAGTTGCTGGAACGGCTGGCGACACGGGCAATTTCCTGAATGTCATTCGGGTTGTCCGTGACATACACCTTGTAATAGCGTGGCGCGATCGACTGCGCATTCATTTTCGCCTGGTTTTTGGCTGTGCGGGCATCTGCTCCCTGCGTGTTCAGACCGACGAAAATCTCTTCATCCGTCACCAGGACAGTAGAACGCTGAACTCCAGGGCAGCTCGTTGTGACGTTGCCGACTGCTTGTGCCAGGGCATCGCGGTCTACGTAGACGTTTTGGGCGCCAGCGGTCTTCATGCTTGCCCGGTCAGTCTGGGCGTAGCCCATTCTCGGCATGCCGGTTTGCATGATGCCGGCCCCCGCCCGGTTCCAGGCCCGCTTTTGATAAATGGAATGGTTCATTCCATTCTGCGCGCCCATCAGTCCGTCCTTGTGGTCCGTAAAGGCGTTGTACGGCCGCATGCCACTGGTGTAGGCGTTGTAGCTGTTGGCGTTCATCCGCGGATACGTTCCATTCGGGTACAGGCCATTATCGGCGCCCGGCAAGTTGTTCAGGCCGGCGCCGTTGCGTACGTGCAGCCCGTCAAAGCTGCGCACGCCGTCGTAGTTGCGGCCGTGCATCCCATCAACATTTGTGACGTGAGGAGCTGTCTGGTTCGGAGTCGTGTAGTTCGGCGCAGCGTTGTTCGCACAAGCGGATGCCAAGAGAGCAATGCCTGCAATCGCAGGATACAACCATGTCTTTTTCAATGGTAACACCCCCTACCCGATAGAATGTCCAGGGGGATTGCGCAGTTTTCGTGGGAATTTTATCTCTTGCTGGTGGAAATGTGATAAGATGGACGAAAGTATACAAGTGTAAGGAGGAAGCGGACTTGATTCGCACGCAAGCCGGTACTTATGAAGTCATGGAAGAAAATCGCGACGGCTGGAATCCGGAAGCATTCAGGGAGCGCTACAGCGATATCCTCGACAAATACGATTACATCGTCGGAGACTGGGGCTATGGACAGCTTCGTTTGCGGGGATTTTATACAGATGCCAACCGCAAAGTACCGTTCGAGCAGCGGATCGCCGCTTTGGATGAGTACCTGCACGAGTATTGCAACTTTGGCTGTCCGTATTTTGTCTTGCGCAAGGTAAAATCGACGGCCGGCAGCACCGGTGCCGAGCAGGAAGGCCCGGATGACAATCCGGACAATGTTTCCGATTACCGCCAGGACTCGTCTCGCGGCGACAATTCGCCACTGGTTGTCGAGCGCAAGGAACGGCGTCGTTTTCATCCGCGCCAAAACAGGCAGGATCGCCAGGAGCGCAACAACGGCGGCGCAAACGAGCGGTCCGGCGGGCGCAATGAGCGGTCAGACAAGCCGAAGTTTCTCAAAGACAAACCGGAGAAAAACAGCAAGGACTCGTCTGCGCGGGAGAAGCGTCCGAACCAGATGCGCCCCCATCGCGAGCGCGACAAAGTGCCGACTGGACAAAGCCACAGCACGCCCAAGCGTGAAACATAGGAAAACAAACGAAAACAGCCCTTGATTGCAGGGGCTGTTTTTCTGTAGAGCCTTGTTCGGTTAATATCCGCCGTAAAACGGATAGGGCTGATACGGATATGGATATGGATAGTACGGATACGTGTATGGATAGGGATACGGATAGTAATACGGCGGATAGTAGGTATAAGGGAGCGGAATGATGATAGGAAACACGTTGTCGTCTCTCCTTCTGCGAAAGAAGACGGGATGCGCCTGGTCTTCCGGAATCGTCTGGTATTGGTCATCCGCTTGATGAGCCTGCAGTTGTTGATTTTCGTCTTGATAAGGTTGCATGATGCGACTGCACTCCTCTCGTTGTCTGTATGTGCAGTAGCAGTATACGAGGCATTCGCCTGTATGGAGAGTTGTCCGCCTGGATTTGGGCACAAAAAGCCCATCCCGAAGAGGCTCGTTTCGGGATGGGCGAAGACAGGTGAAAGGCAATCGTCAAATCACGGTTTCCAAAAAGGTTTTCAGTTCTTCTGCTTCTGATTCGCTCAGGTTGAAGGCAAATTCGAGATAGCCTTCTTCTTGCAGGTCGTCTTCGCCGATAATGGCAGAGCGGCCGTTTTGGATGTTGATGACGAGCTTTTTGCCGTAAAAACGGCTGGTCGTCGTGATGGCCAGATCAAACCGTGTGGATTCGCCCATGAAGCTGACAAAGCGCGTCTTGGTGTCCTCCGATTCGTCGTACAAGTAAAACAAGTCATTCGCCATAAATACGCCCCTCTACTTCCATGACAGATTTGGTTTGTGCTCGATATTGTGCAAAGCGCGGATAAAACGGATTGTTTTCGTCTGGGCGCGCATGACGATGGAGTGCGTCTCCACCATGTCGTCGCCCAAATAACGGACACCCTGCAGCAGTTCGCCGTCCGATACGCCAGTTGCCGCGAAGATGGCGTCGTCTCCTTTTACCATATCGTGCAACGTCAGCAGCTGCTCCGGATTGGCAAGCCCCATCTTGATGCAGCGCTCCCGCTCGCTGTCGTTTTGCGGCTTGAGCATCGCCTGCATGTCTCCGCCGAGACATTTGATCGCTGCTGCGCTGATGACGCCTTCCGGTGCGCCGCCGATTCCGAGAAACAGGTCAATCCCGGTATGCGGCAGACAAGCGGCAATCGCTGCGCCGACATCGCCATCGCCGAACAGCTTGACGCGCGCGCCTTTTTCCCGAACGGTGTCGATGATGTGCTGATGCCGCTCCCGCTCCTGGATGATGACGGTCACATCCTGAACGCGTTTGTTGTTCGCTTTCGCTACGACTTCGATCATTTTGTCCACGGGATCAAAAAGGCTGATTTTTCCCGCAGCCCGCTTGCCCACCGCCATCTTCATCATGTACATGTCGGGGGCGTGCAGCAAAGTTCTACGGTCACCGACAGCGATCACCGACATGGCATTGTTGTGCCCCTTGGCAACGATCGTCGTTCCCTCCAGCGGGTCTACGGCGACGTCTACCTCCGGGCCGACCGCATCCGGGTGGCCGAGCTTTTCGCCAATGTACAGCATCGGAGCTTCGTCCAGCTCGCCTTCGCCAATGACGACGGTTCCCCTCATGTTGATCGTGTCAAACATGGCGCGCATGGCGCTCGTCGCTGCTTCGTCCGCTTCATTTTTCTTTCCCCGTCCCATCCAGTGCGACGAGGCGAGGGCAGCCATTTCTGTCACCCGCACGATTTCCAATGCCAGTTCGCGTTCCACAGTTGTGTTCCTCCCTTGTATGCCGGCAAAAATTCACCCCATCATTGTAACATAAAGTACAAGCTGATTCGTGACAGCCGGGACAAATTTGGTATACTGTTTGGAGGAAAAGAGGTGAAAGCCGTGAGCAATTCCTATTTGCAGGAAGGGGAATTGGTCCTTCTCGTCCTGGTGCTGACGTTTGTGTTTACTACCTATTATGCAAAACGAAAAGCGAAAAAGCGAAAATAAGGAGAATCCCATGTACGACGTGAATACAAAGCGAATTGACCAAGTATTGGCCTATATGTCTCGCATGCTTGATCTGTTGGACAAGCTCCGGGCACGGGGAGCCGAAGCGGTTTTGGACGACGAAGTGGCTGTTGCAGCGATGGAGCGAGCCCTGCACTTGTCCATCGAAGGGATTGTGGATGTCGGAAATGCACTGATCGATGGCTTTATCATGCGCGACCCCGGCAGCTACAGCGACATTGTAGAAATTTTGCGCGACGAACAAGTCGTTACCGATGAGCAGGCGGCTATTTTGACTCGCGTGGTCGAGTTCCGCAAGCATCTGGTCATTGACTATACGAACGTTCCCGCTAAGGAAATGTTTGCGCTCGTGAATGAATCAGTGGATACGATGCGGCAGTTTGACCCGCATGTGCGTGCGTTTTTGGAGAAAGAATTGTTTTAGAAAATGGAGAAGCGGATTTTTTATACAAAACACTTTCGTTTGTTTACTAAAGCGTGCCGATCCGCTACAATAGGTAGAAAGGACGGTGATACGTATGACAAACGAGGGGACGTCCACTCGTGACCAAATCCTGCACATGCTCAAGGTAAAAGGCTCACTCTCTGTCAGCGACATGGCCGTCGATCTTGGTATTACAGAAATGGCGGTCAGACGCCATCTGAACACCCTGGAGAGAGACAATCTGATTAAGTCCACGCTTGTGAGACAAGCGATGGGACGACCAACCAACGTATATTCCTTGTCGCAGGAAGCAGATGAGCTGTTTCCGCGCAATTATTCACATTTAACACTCGACTTTTTGCAAGACTTGAAGGAAATGGACGGGCCGGGAAAAGTCGAAATGCTGTTCCGCCGCCGCGAAAATCGCCTGGAGGAAACGTATCGCGCCCATATGCAAGGAGACTTGCGGGACCGCGTGGCCAAACTTGCCGAGCTGCAAAACGAAAAAGGCTACATGGTCGAGTGGGAAGCGGATGCGGATGGAAACACGTACCGCATTCGGGAGTTCAACTGTCCCATCGCCCAGGTGGCGCGTGAGTTCAATCAGGCCTGCACCTGTGAGCTGTCGCTGTTTCGCCGGGTGCTGAAAGCCGATGTGGAGCAAACCTCCTGCATGGCAAAAGGCGGAGACAAGTGCGTGTTTGAAATCAAAAAAGTGTAAAAACAGTGTCAATGACAGCCACTTTGTGCGGTTTGGTGCAGGGTGGCTTTTTTGCTGGGGAAAAAGATTTCTGGGGGAGCTGGCAGCCACGGCTTCGGCTCCTTGTCCGGCCGCGGCTGGCTTTTTTACGGCTCGTCAAATGGCGTAAAAGCGGGTATCGTAAGGGGGACCAGTTGTTTTGTTTTGGCAAAAGAGATAGAGCAAACTGGACGGAGGAGAAGCAACATGAAACCATACAAAGGCTATCTGATTGATCTGGATGGAACCATTTACCGCGGCAATGAGCCGATCCCCGGCGCTGCCGAATTTGTCCGCTACCTGAAAGCGAACGGCATTCCGTACCTGTTTTTGACGAACAATTCGTCCGCATCGGCCGAGCGCGTGGCAGCGCGACTGAGCGGGATGGGCGTTGAGGCAACTGCACAGGATGTATATACAACCAGTATGGCAACGGTTGAATATTTGAAAGAGAAAGCGCCAGCAGGGGCAAGCGTGTATGCGATTGGCGAGGAAGGCTTGCTGTCACAACTGGAAGCGGCAGGCTTCAGGCTGACAACAGACAAGCCTGCCTACGTCATTGTTGGAATCGACCGTGCCTTCACGTACGAAAAGCTGGCAATTGCTACGCGCGCCATCCGCGCAGGCGCTACTTTTATCGCGACCAATGCAGATGCCGCGCTGCCGACAGACAACGGACTGTTTCCAGGAAACGGCTCGCTCGTTGCCGCCGTTTCAGTCGCATCGGCCACAAAGCCAATCGTCATCGGCAAGCCGGAGCCGATCATTGTGCGCTATGCGCTTTCCGTCCTTGGCACGGAAGCGTCTGAGACGTTGATCGTCGGTGACAACCTGCACACTGACATTGAAGCCGGGGCAAACAGCGGTCTGGACAGCCTGCTCGTCCTGACAGGCTATTCGACGCGGGAAGAAGCGGCCCGCCACGCGGTGCAGCCGACGCATATCGCAAGCGACTTGCCAGAATGGCAACTACGCCTCCCGCTCTAGACACTCTTCCTGCTGCTTCTGCCGATGGGCAATCCGGCTGGAAGCAGCAGCGGCGATTGCTCCGACTAGGTCGTCCAGAAATGTGTGGACGCCGAAGCGCTTGTCGTTGAGCTGGGCCAGCTTGCCGTGTTTGAGCTTGTCGACGTAGCCGAAGTTGGTAAAGCCAATGCTGCCGTACAGATTGACGATGGCAAGCGCCAATACTTCGTCCACGCCATACAGCGGCTCGTCCGTTTCGATAATTTCCTGGAGCGGCGGCAGCAGTTGTTTTTGCTCCGCAAGCATGTCCAACTGGATGCCAGTCAAAAGCGCATTTTGCACCTCGCGCTTTTTCAGCACGGACATTACGCTCTCCAGGCACAACTCCATCGTCAGGTCGGGGACGTATTCCGTCTGCAAGAAAAATACAATCTCGGCGATGTCATCGAGGGTTACGCCGCGTTTTCCCAAAAGCTCGATGACCACCGCCAGGCAGCTCTCGCTGTTGAGCGGATGCTCGATCATGCAAAGGTTCCTCCTTTTTCGAAAACCATGAGTTCTTCTAGTATCTGCATCCAGATAGGCACCTATCCCGGTTTTGCGACATACAATGCGCCAAGAGAAGGTGTGCAAGGAGGGTAGACCCGTATGGAGGAAAAAGAGCTGCTGCAGGAGCAATACGGCTTCCAGTTGCAAAACTACCGCGTGACGGGCGCCAGCAAGGTGCTCGAAACCGACCAGGGCCTGTATTACATGTTTGAAGCGCCTGCCGGCTATCGGTACAAAAGCAAGTTTATCGAGCGCGTGCGCAAGCATTTGAGTCAGCAGCAGGACATCCGCATGCTGAAGCTGGTCAAAACGACGGGCGGACAGTCCCATTTTGTCGAGGACGATCAGTTGTACTATTTGTACCGGGGAGTGCGCGAGTCGGTTCCGGAAAATGCAGCCTATGCCAGTGGCCAGTCGCTCGCGAAATTTCATCAGGCTACTAAAAATTTTTCCGGAGAGAAACTGTTCATTCCATACAGCGCGCTGGGGAACTGGCCCAGTACGTGGCGCAGAAAGCTGCGTCATTACAACGAGTACCGGGATGAGCTGGACGAAGCGGATGTCGAGCTTGCGCCGATGGATGAGCTGCTTTTGACCTGCTATACGTACGTGCATCAGCTTGGGGAAATTTCCGTGCAATATTTGCAGGAGGCGGGCTACGACAAAGTTGTCAAGGAAACGGCAGGTCTTGGAAAAGTAGCCTACCAAAATTTTGACCAAGGGTATATGCTATGGAATGAGAAGGATGTACGCCTGATGGCGGGGGAATGGAACTGGATTCTCGACATGCGGGCTCGCGATCTTGGTCAATGGCTGAAAGCCGAAACGAGGCGCAACGGCTGGAATGACGAAACCGCGATCAGCTTTATCGACGGCTACAACAGTGTTTCGCCGCTGCTTTCCGGGGAATACGCTGTGATCTACGCACTCATGCTTTATCCTGGCCGCTTCCTGAAGCTGGTGGAAGCCTACAAGGAGCTGCCGCTGGAGGAAAAGCAGGAGGTAAATGCGGAAGCATGGCAATCCCAACTGGAAGACGAGCTTACGAAAATGGAAGAGGGGCTCCGGCACTATCCCCGTCTGGTCGCAGAGCATTACGGCGTGTCCATTCCACAAATTGATTGGCTGTGGAGGCAAGACAATGAGCAAGCCACAAGTATTCGTCACGAGGAAACTGAGCAATGAAGTCATAGCTATGCTGGAGACGGTAGCGCAGGTCAACGTGTGGGAGGGAGATACTCCAGTGCCGCGCGCGAAGCTTTTGGAAGAGATCGAGCATGCGGACGCGGTGCTGACCATGCTGACCGAGCGGGTCGATGAGGAACTTTTGCGCCGTGCCAAGAAGCTGCGCATCGTCGCGAATATGGCTGTAGGTTACGACAATATCGATGTGGCCGCCTGCAAAAGCCAAGGTGTCACCGTAACCAACACGCCTGATGTGCTGACCGAGGCGACGGCGGATTTGGCGTTTGCGCTGCTTTTGGCAACCGGCCGCAGGTTGACGGAAGCGAACCGTTTTTTGCTCGCGGGAGAATGGACATCGTGGAGCCCGTACCTGATGGCCGGGCAAAGCGTGTACGGAACGACTTTGGGCATTATCGGCATGGGGCGGATCGGCGAGGCGGTTGCCAGGCGAGCGGCAGGCTTCAACATGCGCATTTTGTATCACAACCGCAATCGCAAGGAAGAGGCGGAGGCAAAAACGGGAGCGCGGCTGGTCGGGCTGGATGAGCTGCTGCAGGAGTCGGACTACGTCGTGCTGCTGACGCCGCTGACTGAGGAGACGCGGCATTTGATGGGGAAAAGAGAATTTGCCCTGATGAAAAAGTCGGCTGTCTTCGTGAATGTGTCCAGAGGTGGCACCGTCGACGAAGCCGCCTTGTATGAGGCGTTGGTTTCCGGACAAATATGGGCGGCGGGGCTGGACGTATTCGCCCAGGAGCCGGTTCCGCTCGACCATCCGCTTTTGTCCCTGCCAAATGTAGTGGCACTCCCGCATATCGGCAGCGCCACGATCCAGACGCGAGATGAGATGGCACGGCTGGCGGCAGCCAATATCGTCGCTGTGCTGAGCGGGAAGGAGCCGTTGACCGCCCTATGAGTACCGTTTTCATCATGGCAGCGGGGCTTTTGCTCGTCGCAATCATAGCGGCTGCTGCTGTAGCCTTGCACGTCACCTGGCGCTTGACTCATCCTGTGCGCAAACCGATCGACATGGACCCGCAAGACTTTGGGATCGCTGGAGCGGAGGAGGTCGTGTTCCCGAGCAGAGAAGCGGGAATTTCTTTGGCGGGCTGGTACCTTTCCGCGGCCCGAAATGGGCGAACCCCAAATGGCCGGACGCTGATTTTTGCCCACGGCTACAGTCAAAACAGACAGGAGCCGCATCTGCCTGCGCTGGCGCTCGCCGCAAAGCTGGTGCATGTCGGCTACGACGTGCTGATGTTCGACTTCCGCAACAGCGGTCAGTCCAGCCAATCGTTGACGACAATCGGGTTGCGCGAGCAGCAGGATTTGCTCGGCGCCATAGATTTTGCGGAAGCGAAAAAGCCGGGACAGACGATCGGCCTTATCGGCTTTTCCATGGGGGCAGCGACGTCGCTTCTCGTCGGCGGGGCAGACCCAAGGATTGCGGCTGTTGTGGCAGATTCGCCTTTCTATTCGCTCAGGGAGTATTTGGAAGAAAATTTGCCGCAATGGACGGGCCTGCCGCGCTTTCCTTTTAGCTGGCTGATTTTGACCTTGAGCCCGGTTTTGCTTCGGGCGAATCCGCGTCATGTTAAACCGTATGAAAGCGTAAGGAAGGCGAAAAAGCCGTTTCTGTTCATTCACGGGACGAAAGACTCTACGGTGCCTGCGGAAAACAGCCAACGGTTGCATGCGCTGGCACAGGATAAGGACTCGCAAATTTGGCTCGTTCCGCATGCCGGGCACGTGCGCAGCTTCGCGTTAATCCCGGATGAGTACGCCGAGCGAGTGATTGCCTTTTTGGAAAAAGGGATGAGCAAAGCAGGCAAGAGCACCGAAGCCTACGCCCTGCGAAAATGAAAAAGCAGCTACACAAAAGACGGTAGCTGCTTTCATGACTGTATGCCTGGATTAAAATACTTGTTGCACTTCTTTGATACCTGGGATTTCTTCCAGCAGGGCACGCTCGATCCCTGCTTTCAGGGTGATGGTGGAGGATGGGCAGCTGCCGCATGCACCCATCAGGCGCAGCTTCACGATGCCGTCTTCTACGTCAACCAGTTGTACATCACCGCCGTCACGTTGCAGGTAAGGGCGCAGTTTATCGAGAACTTCTTGTACTTGATCCATCATATCCATGCTACATTCACTCCTTTCCAACTCCCTTTTATTATAATCGTACGCTGGCGATAAATCCATCGCTTACGTGACCTGTTGACACTTTCACGCCAGAAGTACAATCAATGCGAACCTGCATGGACTTTTTGCAACAGCAGCATGTTATAATGAAAAAGCAAGTACTTCAACATAAGGGGTCAGATTTTCGTGAACGTATTTCGCAATGTGAAGGAACTGATTGGCAATACGCCAATCGTCGAAATTACGCAGTTTGAGCTTCCCGAGGGAGTACGCTTGTTTGCCAAGCTGGAATATTTCAATCCGGGCGGCAGTGTGAAGGACAGACTGGGCATGGAATTGATTCGCGCCGCTGAAGAAAATGGCCAACTGAAGCCAGGCGGCACCATTATCGAACCGACAGCAGGGAATACAGGAATCGGGGTGGCGCTCGCCGCTGTAGGAACCGGCTATAAAGTCATTTTTTGCGTCCCGGCCAAGTTTTCCGAGGAAAAGCAGGAACTGATGCGCGCGCTTGGAGCAGAGGTTGTAAACACGCCGACCGAGCTGGGCATCAAAGGAGCGATTGCCGAGGCACAGGAGTTGGCAGCGTCGATTCCGGGTGCATTCGTGCCGCAGCAGTTTGCGAATCCGGCGAACCCTGATGCGCACTACAAGACGACAGGCCCGGAAATCTGGAGCCAAATGGACGGCAAGGTGGATGTGTTTGTCGCAGGTGCCGGGTCCGGCGGTACGTTCATGGGCGTAGCCCGCTATTTGAAGGAGCAAAATCCGAACATCAAGACCGTGATTGTGGAGCCGGAGGGTTCGATCCTGAACGGGGGAGAGCCTGGTCCGCATAAAACGGAAGGGATCGGCATGGAGTTTTTGCCGCCGTTCATGGACACGAGCTACTTCAACGCGATTCACACTATCCTCGATGTGGAAGCATTCGAGATGGTCAAGCAGCTCGCCGCCAAAGAAGGCTTGCTCGTCGGCAGCTCTGCCGGAGCAGCGATGGCAGCGGCTCTGCGCGAAGCGAAGGAAGCAACTCCGGGCACGAACATCGTCACCTTGTTCGCCGATGGCAGCGAACGCTATCTGAGCAAAAAAATTTACCAGGGAGGAATTTAAGATGCGCATCAAAACCCGGCTGATCCACGGCGGAATTGATGGAGATCCACATACAGGGGCGGTTTCCGTTCCAATTTATCAGGTGAGCACGTACAAGCAGGAAGCAATCGGCGTTCACAAAGGCTTTGAATATTCCCGTACAGGCAACCCGACGCGCCACGCGCTGGAGACGTACATTGCCGAAATCGAAGGCGGCGCTCGCGGCTTTGCCTTTGGCTCCGGCATGGCGGCATTGTCCACGATTCTTTCCCTGTTCAACAAGGGAGATCATCTCGTAGTCGGTGACGATGTGTACGGCGGTACATATCGCGTAGTGACCCGCGTCTTTTCCCGCATGGGTCTGGAAGCAAGCTACGTCGACACCAGCAATCTGGAAGCGGTCGAGGCGGCCATTCGCCCGGAAACAAAAGCGATCCTCATGGAGACGCCGACCAACCCGCTGCTGAAAGTAAGCGACATTCGCGCGCTGGCAGACATCGCCAAAGCAAAAGGCGTGCTGCTCATCGTCGACAACACGTTCATGACGCCATACTGGCAAAATCCGCTCGATCTGGGCGCAGACATCGTGTTCCACAGCGCAACAAAGTATTTGGGCGGCCACAGTGACGTCGTCGCAGGTCTGGTCGTTGCAAAAGATGCGAAGATCGGGGAAGACCTGCATTTCGTGCAAAACGCAATCGGCGGCATCCTTGGCCCGCAGGATTCCTGGCTGCTTCTGCGCGGCATGAAAACGCTCGGCATCCGTATGGAAGAGCATGAGCAAAATGCACGCACATTGGCAAAATGGCTGTCCGAGCGCAGCGACATCAAACGGGTTATCTATCCGGGCTTGCCTAACCACCCAGGGCATGAGCTGATTCAAAAGCAAGCGCGCGGCTTCGGCGGCATGATCTCCTTTGATGTCGGCAGTGCGGAACGCGCTGATGAAGTTTTGGCAAAAGTGAAGTATTACACACTGGCTGAATCGCTGGGCGCTGTCGAAAGCCTCATCAGCGTGCCTGCCCGCATGACACACGCCTCCATCCCGGCAGAGCGCCGCGCCGAACTGGGCATCACGGACGGCTTGGTGCGCATTTCTGTAGGGATCGAAGACGTGCAAGACTTGATCGAGGATCTCGACCAGGCGCTGTCCTAATCCCGCAACACCTCTCGCACAACGACAGACCCGACAGGAGGCGGATGAGATGAGTGTGGAAATCAAGGTGTTTGGAACCGAACAGCTCTGCGCCAGCTGCGTCAATTTGCCATCGGCCAAGGAAACGGCAGAATGGCTACAGGCTGCTCTGTCCCGCAAATACGGCAGCGACAGCATCCGTATCGTGTACAGCGACTTTCAACACCCGCAGACAGACGATGACAAAAGCTGGGCGACACGCATCATTGAGGAAGATTTGTGGTATCCGCTTGTCGTAATTTCCGGGGAAATTGTCGGCGAAGGAAATCCCAAGCTCAAAGACATTTACGAAAAGCTGGAAAGCATGGGCGTCACTCCGCTGGCTGCTGCGGCAGACAGTGAATAGGCAGCCCTAAAAGGCTCGAACCGATTGATAAACCGATCAGATGATGAATCTGGTCGGTTTTTTTGGAATGAAACAGGAAAAAACGCGGCTTGCCAAATTCCCATTCTCTTCTCGGCAGTTCCAACGAAAGAACGCCGGGGATGAAGCTTTTACCACTTTGTTTTTATTTCGTAAACCGTTTGTAACAAATTCAAAGCGACCTCGCTCTATAGTTGTTCATGTAGACAAGAACAACCAGGGAGGAACATACCATGAATAAAAAATGGATGAAGCCAGTTGCTTTTCTCGTAATGGCAGGAGCAGTAGGAGTTGCGGGGTTGAATTTTGCAGGCACGAAGGCAGCCCACGCTGCTGCTGAAAAAGGCAAGCTTTTCACCGCAGCAGCCGAATTGAAGCTCGGTGCAAACACGTATGTAATCGACGTGAAGTCCGCCGATGTGAACGGCGATCAAGTAGAGGATCAAGTTTTTCTGGTCGGCCAAAAAGAAAAGACTGACGACATCTACGCCTCCAACATGAACATCGTGGTGCAGGACGGGAAATCGAAAGCTTACAGCGCAACCAACATCACCGAACTGGGCGGCTACGAAGGCGAACTGACTCTCGCAGACTTCACCGGAGATCACGTAGCCGATGTATTCGTGAAAGCAGCGACTGGCGGCAGTGGCGGCATCTACAATCACGTCGTCGCTACTTTTGCCCAAAACAAACCAACCGTCATTTTTGGCGAAAAGGAAAACGAGGGCATCCGTTATGAAGGCAAATTCGTGGATGGCTTCAAGGTAGAGGGCAAAAGCAGCCAGTTGGACAAGCCGTTGAGCATTGACGTAAGTGCCAACCAGGACGTATACGTAGCGGCCAAGCTGTACGACAAGGACGGGAAACTGCAGGCAGATGGCGAAGACGTTACCGTATATTCGTACCCTTTCGGCTCACTGACGCCAATCGACATGGATGGAAACGGAACGTATGAACTCGTAGGCGAACAACGAATCGTGGGCATGAACAACGCAGACACCGTTTCCCGTATCAACTCCGTTTGGGGCTACCAGGGCGAAGGCAAGTGGAATCCCTGGGAAATCGAGTGTTCTACCTTCCTGGTGAAACACTCGGGCGAAGCGATCAACACCATGGTCGACAAGTAAGCCTGTTTGTTTCTGCTGCAAGATCAAAAAGGCATGGAGATGCCCGGAAAGGACAGTTCCACTAGCGTTTCATAATCAGAAGCATGGTTATATCAACGTTTCTGACAGACAAAGCGGGGATCTCGAAGTGGAAAAAACACTTTTGAGACAGCCACGCTAACGTAAAAAAGCGGAAACGTTGAAATACAAACGTTGCTAAAGGGCAAAAGGGGCTGCTCAGAGTCGAAAGTTCGACTTTTTATACGAAAATGCCCCCCCTAAAAAGCAAAAAAAGGGACGGACTACAGTTGGTTGCTAGATATATCCAAAATATGGTATTTACTTACACGACCTCAGTTGGTTCAATCATTACCTTGAACCCTTGTGATTCAATTCTCTTGATCCAATAATCAACAACTCGATCCTGATCTTGTAAGTAATCCCATCCAAACTCTTGATACGTTATGTTATTTTTCAACATGTGATATATAATACGTAATATGAGGTGAGCCGTGGCCATCGTAGCTTTTTTCTGGCCTCTTCGTTTCTGGATGCGATAAAAAAACGAAGCGAGCCGAGTGCCTTTCGATTTACTCGCGGCCCAAGCTGCCTGGCAAAGTACGGCTTTCAAGCTCCTGTTTCCCTTCGTGGTTCGGGAGCTTTTTTTCTTGCCCGCACTTTCGTTGTTCCCTGGACTTAAACCTCCCCATGATGAGAGATGGGCATCCGATGGAAAACAAGACATATCGTATCCGATTTCTGCTAGGATGACCGCCGCCGCATCCTTTTGAATCCCCGGAACGGTGATGAGTTGTTCAACAATGTCCAAATGAGGACTGAGGAGCCTGTCGATTTCTTTTTCGATTTCCCTAATTTGTTCTTCGAGATACCTCAAGTGATCGAGGTGCATCCCGATTATTTTTCGATGATGAGCTCGAACTCGACCATTCAAAGCCTCTATAAGTTGCGGAACTTTTCTTTTCAGTGATGTTTTGACTAGATCTTTTACTTGGTCTGGACTTAGCACCTCACCGTTCACAATCGATTCGAGTAAGGCTCTTCCGGATACACCGAATACATCACTCACATATGTTGTCAGCTTGATGTTGGCATCCTGCAAAATCTTGTGGATTCTGTTTTTTTCCGCCGTAGCATCACCGAGCAGCTTTCTCCGATAACGAGTGTAATCGCGTAAATCTCGAATATTTTCGGGCGGAACAAAGCTGGGAGTGATCAGCCCACAGCGGAGTAATTGAGCAATCCAAGCTGCATCTTTTACATCCGTTTTTCGACCTGGAACATTCTTGATTCTCTTAGCGTTGGCGAGTACCAATGTAAAGCTCCCTTCAAGAACGTTCCATACCGGTTTCCAGTATACTCCTGTGCTTTCCATTGCAATGTGCGTACATTCGTATTGATGGAGCCAATCGTGAAGTTCAAGGAGTCCTTTGGTAGTGGTAGAAAAAGTCTTGGTTTCTTGTTTCGGTTTTCTGTCCAAAGGACCATACATAACACATGCTACCACCGTCTCTTGGTGTACATCGAGTCCAGCACATCGTTCTAATATTGCATCCATTCCCATCACTTCCTTTGTAGAAAATGATGCAGGCCATGCACCCGAAGCAAAGTATTTTTATACACGTACTCATGGTAACAATCGGCGGTGCTCGTAGGTGCAGTCGGCCGGTTTGAGACTCGGGGTTATTGCCACCAAAAAAGTATCGGCCTGTGACCTGCTAATTTTATTATGAAATCAGCAGGTTCACAGGCCAAGTACATTTTCATTCAATGTGGTGGCTGTCAGGCCATGGTAGTTTGAGACAGCCTCATTTTTGATGCAGGCCAGTCTTGTTCTACTGTCCTCTGCTCGCTCATATCTTACTTTGGAACAGCCCCAATCAAGGAGGACGAGCAGATGGAACAGCTAATCGCCCGCTTTTATGAACTGAAAGAAATCCAGAAGCAGGTCGAGGATGAGCTTGGCGCGCTGCGAAGCAAGCTGATCGACACCTACGGGGAAGCCGGAAGCGCCGAGGAAGGCGACTTCAAGCTGTCGATCAGCTACCAGGAACGCCGGGAATACAGCGACGACCGCCTTTACAACTCCTTGCCCGACCCGGCCCTCTGGCGCCTCATGTCGCGAGCCGACGCCGGGAAAATCGCCAGCTTGCTGAAGCTGAACGTCATCAACGAGGGGATATTGGAAGGGACGTATGAGCAGAAAAAGGTGCCGATTTTGCGGGTGCAGAAGCGGTGAGAGGGGAAGAGGCCATCTATAGGCAACAGCCACCAGACAGAGTGCTGGTGGTTTATTTTTGGCTTGCTTTGCTTTTGGGGCTATTGAAAGATTTATAGTCCTAAAATCCTATACATACATGACGAGTTCGTGACTTTTTATCTATTGTTAAAGAATGGAAAATGTCCGATAACACAGTTATGGGTTTATATTCCTTTTCAGATACACATTGGATAGTGGAACAGCAAAGCGTCAAACCGAAACAGCAAGAATCCTCCAATTCTATATAGGACCGATGACGGAGAGGAGGAAAATCATTGGCAAATATTGAAGACATTCAGGTACAGATGCCCAGCGGCGGCGAAAAGAAAAGCTATGTCGTAGCAGGCGCGATTTTGTCCTGCAGTCAGGGAAGCCAACTAAGCCGGTTGAAAATGCCGGTCAGTCACGGTGTGTTCGTCAAGGGCAAGCCACAGATGAACATCATGGACTTCAAACCGATGGATAACATCATGCCCTTCGGCAAATGCAGCAGCCTGAGCAATCCAACCGTTGCCCAGGCGACAGCCGCCAATAACGGGGTGCTCACCCCAATGCCGTGCATGCCAGTGGTGACGATGCCTTGGCTGGATGGCAAAGCGGACAAGCTGGTGGAAGGATTTCCAGCGCTCCTGAACAAATCCACGAACATGTGCATGTACTGCGGACAGATCAAAATAGAGGACGATGGGCAAGACCTGGGTGGAGTCAGCATTTCAAACGGCTCCAATGCGTGCCCCGCCCCGGGAGCAAATGCTGGACAAGCGCCAGAAGGGGAGCAAACGCCAGAAGGCGAGCAACCGGCAGAAGAACGAAGCATGTGGGGAGATTTTGTCAAAGGTATTTCCGCACTGGGTGAAGTGCCAACTGCGGTGAAAAAAGCCGCCAGCGAACTGCCGGGCGCGGTGAAGAAGGCATCACGTGAGTTGCCTGGAGGCATGCGCCAAGCGGCGAAGGAACTGCCGAAGGGTGTCAAGCAGTTTGTGAAAGAAGGTTATGTGGACCCGCTGAAAGAAGATTTAGCGACCCTGGGGGATGGCAAGTTTACCAAGGAGGATGTGTTTGTAGTTGGTGGGTTAATCCTTGACGCAGTATCGTTGGGGAGAAGTAGAGTAATTCAGAACCTACATAAATCAGTTGACAAAGCGAAAAGAAATTTGGTAAAGAATTCTGATAATGGTAAATCAAATGTAAGTAAGACTGGGGAAGTTGGGAATAAGGGGACGGGTAAGATTACAGGTTCTCTTAATGGCTTAACAGACGCTGAAAAGAAAGTTGTAAATGATTTGACCGCCAGCGGTAAAAATGTGGAAGTCATTCCAAAAGACCCAAATGCTAAAGTTAAAACACCTGATTTTAAAGTTGATGGAGTTAAAACAGAGCTCAAGACTTTAGAAAACCCCAATGTTAACACTGGTATAACAAGGATACAGAAGGGATTGAAACAGGGGGCAGAAACAGTAATAATTGACGCAAGAGATGCAGGATTGACTGCAAACCAAGCAAAGGAAATTATTAATCGTGCATCCGGGACATATCCTAACAAATCAATTCCTGGTAAGGTTGAAATTTGGACGAATGAAGGGACTATCACATATCCTTAAGGAGAGATGTCTATGGCAAGATTTCAATGTAAATGTGGTGCTACACTTTCAAACTCAAACGCACCAAATGACGTAGAGTTAAGGGTTTATTCAGATAGAGAGTGGGACGATATTATTAATTTAGGAGATTCAATTGACCCAGTTACAATACCGTTTCCTCGATACGATGTTTGGAGATGTACGGAATGTGAAAGAATTTATGTGTTTGATGAGGATACAGTAATAAAGACATATGTGTTAGAGAAGGAAGAATAATTCAGTGAAGGCTACCCAGTACCGAATGAATCCATTATTCAACCAATAGCACGGGAATGTAAATTTTTTTTGTGTAAATGGGTTTTTAACAGATGAATGGCTACTTCAACGGCTTTACATGGAGGGGCGGGCATGATAGGCTCGTTAGCCATGCGATGCATTGATTTACAGGCATCGCCCAATCGCAAAGAAACATGCCCGCAGAGGCTCCATGTCAAGCCACCCCAACAGCCCCTTTATGCGGATAGTTCCCCTTGCAAGCGGTCTCCGAAATGGATGGCCAGTTGCGATATACATTCTTTCCAGCTTCGAAGGGGCATGGTCCATTTCTTTGAAGCCCCCATGGTTGCCAGATAGATGATTTTCCGTAAGGCATCGTCGGTTGGATACGCCGTTTTTGTTTTGGTGACCTTACGAAGTTGCCGATGATACCCCTCAATAATATTCGTTGTATAAATCATCTTACGGCACTAGCGTTGCATAAAAAATCCCTGAATAAATAAACTGATTTTTCTGAACGATATTCTGTTTTCAAATCGCTAAAGAACGGAGTGACCCACAAAGGTAGTTCCGTACATTTGGAATTTATATACAGTTCAACCAAGCGCTACACGGCAGTTTCTTTCCCGTTTATGTATCAGGCTTTCTTCGTTTCGACGTTAATAGCTCCCACCAAATTTGGCTATCCTCCCAGAGCAGCACACGTAACCACCGATAGATTTGAAGCAAGCTCTCTTGGCAAGCGGAGAAGATTTTTGCCAAGAGAAGTAAGCAAAAGGCAATCAGGGCAATGAAAACTTGGTTCAGAACCGCTTCTTGGCTTTTCCCGTAAAAGGAAGTGATTTTCACGTGCTGCTTCAACCATTTAAAGAAGATTTCAATGGCCCAGCGACTACGATACATCTCGCTGATCTCTTGTGCAGATAACTCCAGTCGATTCGTAATCAGCAGGAGGGAGTTTCTCTGTGAATCGGTTGTCTCAATGAGGCGGAGGACATGTTTCATTCGATTTGGCTGTGTCCCCATTTGTACATAACAATCTTTTTTGATGGAACTCCCTTCGGAAACAGGACGATCATACAGATACCGAATAGTGGACTGTCAACACCAAACTAGACAAATTCCTTAAGTGCCTCCTGTTTGTAAACAAGTGGACTTAAATAGCCCAATGTTGAGTGAATCCTTGTTTCGTTAAACTATTTCACATATGCCCCTAATTCTTGCTTCAACTGGGGAAGTGATTCAAACCGTCGATTCTTTACAAACTCCGTTTTGATCAGTTTGAAAGTTGCCTCTGCTACCGCATTATCGTATGGGCAGCCTTTCATACTTAAAGATCGTTTGATGTTGAATGTACGGATGACATCACCAATCGTACGATTGGTGAACTCACTGCCACGATCTGTGTGGAAAAGCTGAATTTGACGCAAGTCTCCTTTTACGCTTGCAAAAGCTCGATAGACAAGCGCGGCGTCTTTACTGGATCCACAGCTATACCCAATCATCTCCCGATTGAATAAGTCCACAAGTAAACAGATATAGTGCCATTTGTTTGTGACTCGAACATACGTTAAATCGCTCACAACCGCTTCTAGTGGTTGATCTTTTGTAAACTCGCGGTTTAGTTCATTCTGAATGGCCGAATCGTTACAAGGAGACTTATGCGGCTTATACTGTGCAATCGTATACGCCGATACAAGGCCGTTCTTCTTCATCAAACGTCCAATACGTCGTCTGGAAACAGTCTTTCCTTCTTTTTGCAGAATTGCTTTGATCTTTCTTGTTCCATAGACGCGCTGATTCTCTTCGAAAATACGAATGATCGCCTGTTCCACCTCATCTTCACTAGATGAATGCTGACTATTTTCGTAATAGGAAGTACTCCGATTCACCTGGAGAATGGTACACATGGCAGACACAGAGTACTTATGTGCATTTTGCCGGATCACTGTTATTTTCGTCCGAAGATCAGCGCTGCTTGCTTTAAAATATCGTTTTCCATTTTTAATCGCTGAATTTCTTTGCGTAGCGCAAGGAGTTCATTCTGTTCTTCCGTTCGGTTGTCTTTTTCTTTGAAAGAACCTGTCGTTCTGCTTTGTTTGACCCAACGGTCAAACGCAGATGCACTCAGATCGTATTCTTTCAAAATATCTGCACGCGTTTTTCCATTCTCGTAGAGTTGAACCATTTGCCGCTTGAACTCGTCTGTAAATGACCGACGCTCACGTTTCCCCATGACATTCTCCCCGTTCTATATCGATTTGCTTTCAATCTACTAGACCTTAAGAGAATTGTCCAATTCAGTGTAGCCGATCCATAACTCTCAAAGTCGGAGATGAGTTCTTGCCTCCGGGAAAAGGCGGAGGCTTTAACTATAATACTGATGAACTCGTCTTGAAGAGCAATCCAACGCAATATGAAGTTTGGCATGAATTGTCACACTACATTCAATATAAGAAAATCGGAAAAGATGCCTATGCAAAATTGCCTCGTACTAGTGGACCAGTTCCGATGAACGATCTATCAAAATTTAATGCGCCTGAGCAATTTGTTTATGATATGTTATCAAATAGTCCTAGAAGATGGAACGCGTTAAACGAAGCTGAACAGCTCCATGCAAATTGGTACATTACTCAATACGGAGGCATTAGATAATGAAGTTATCAAGAGAAAGAGCAGAACAACTGGCACTTGGATATATGAACAAAGATAAGAATGAAAACTACAAACTGGAGTTAATTGATGTGGAGGTATCAAAGATTTCAAAAAGATATTGGGCAGCTACGTTCGAGGTTAGAACATCTGAAGGGCACCCTATAGAAGGACCGTTACTTATACTTGTTGATGACGAAATGGAAAAAGCAATGAGTTTAGATGAGGCAGTTGAGGCTCATCTTCTTGATAAGGATAAGTAAGACAGGGATGTTTTACGAATAACAGATTAGTACTCCAATTCACGGCCAATTTTGGGGGAATGTAAATTTTTTTGTGTAAATGGGTTTTTAACAGGTGAATGGCTACTTCAACGGCTTTACATGGAGGGGCGGGCATGATAGGCTCGTCAGCCATGCGATGCATGATTTACAGGCATCGCCCAATCGCAAAGAATCATGCCCGCAGAGGCTCCATGTCAAGCCGACCCAACAGCCCCTTTATGCGGACAGTTCCCCTTGCAAGCGGTCTCCAAAATGGATGGCCAGTTGCGATATACATTCTTTCCAACTTCGAAGGGGCATGGTCCATTTCTTTGAAGCCTCCATGGTTGCCAGATAGATGATTTTCCGTAAGGCATCGTCGGTTGGATACGCCGTTTTTGTTTTGGTGACCTTACGAAGTTGCCGATGATACCCCTCAATAATATTCGTTGTATAAATCATCTTACGGATTTCTGGGGGATAGCTGAAATAGGCGGTCAATTCAAGCCAGTTGCTTTCCCAGGAGCGAATAATGATGGGATACTTCTTCCCCCACTTGTCTTTGAACATAGCAAATGCTGATTCGGCCTCTTCCAGCGTAAGAGCTTGATAGACTTTTTTTAAATCTGCCAAAACGGCCTTTTCTTCCTTGAACGGTACATATTTCATCGAGTTGCGAATCTGGTGAATGACGCACAATTGAATCTGGGTTCTTGGGAACGCTGCGTTGATTGCTTCGGAGAAGCCCGCCAGTCCATCCTTGCAGGCAATCAAGATATCTTCTACACCACGACTTTTCAGATCTGTGCACACATTGAGCCAGAAGCTCGCACTTTCGTGCTCGCCGATCCAGATGCCCAAAATGTCCTTATGACCAGACATCGAAATGCCGAGAACGCTGTAAGCTGCTTTGTTGACGATTCGATTTTCTTGACGGACTTTAAAATGGATGGCATCCAGAAACACGATGGGGTAAACCCGATCCAGCGGTCTGCATTGCCATTCTGCCACCATTGGCATAATCTTGTCGGTCACCTTGCTAACCATCGCAGGAGATACATCGATTCCGTACAGATCCTTCATGTGTTCCTCAATGTCTCGTGTAGACATTCCTTTAGCATAGAGTGCGATAATTTGCTCCTCCAAGCCATTTGTGGTAGTTTCATGCTTCTTCACAATGTGAGGTTCAAATTCGCCGTTACGGTCACGAGGCACACGAATTTCTGTGTTCCCGAACTTTGTCTTTAGCGTCTTTTTACTATACCCATTCCGACTATTTCCTGAATGATCCCCATCGGTACTATGTTTGGTATAGCCCAAATGGGCATCCATTTCAGCTTCAAACAACTGCTGGATGGTGTCACGGAACAAATCTTTCAGCATGGTGTGCACGTCTTCGATGGTACGGCAATCCTTCGCTAACTCCTTGATCGTCATGTCTCTTTTGTCTTGCATAAATGATCATCTCCTTAATGGGAAGTTTAACCATTTACACAAAACTTTTTACGCTCTCAATTTTGGACTGTCAGGGTCTGTCAAGATTTTTGTGTAAACTCAATCAACCAATATATGAAAAGGTTTCATCCCCCTAATTGGGACGTCTTTTTCGAAACCAATAGACTCAAGGGCGTAAGGCGAAGCGAACTCTTGACGCATTGGTGGAGAGAAAGATCATCCTTTCGGGGATGAAGCCTTTCATTTATTAACGGATGTACGGCTGTACCCGATCTTCAAAGAAAACGGAAAGCTGTAAGAGAATCTGGCCCCAGTTCTGGACTCGTCCCGTCCACTTTTGCAGAATATCCATGGTTACAAGTTATAACATCTTCAAAAGAGCATCATCTTTGGGAAACATGGCTTTACTCCAATTTTCCCTGCCCACTCTCGCGCTTGCGAAAGCTCCTCTCCAGCCGCGCCTGAATAATACCCGGTTGTTCCCTCTTTCAACAGGTCTACAATATAAAACAAAGTCCCTACAATCACACACAGCCCGACAAACAAGGCAACCTCCGGGGCAATCATGACAAACATCCCCCCTGCCACAATCGCGAGAAGAATATACCCAATCAGCTTTCCTATCTTTATCTTCCTCCTATATCTGTGTAAAATCTACTTGATACCCAATATTTTACTAACCAATAATGATAACGGCGATCCTTCGTGAAAAAAAACATCCACGTAAAAGTGAGCGAGACGAACCAAAACGGCCGAGCTTTCGCCAATCGAGCTTGCTGCCCCCTCACCGCTCTCCAATTACAAGTAAACAAGACACCCCGCAAGAAAACATGATATGATTACCTATGCAGGAAATTCCTTGAAAACAAAACCAAGAGGCCAAATCCCATGAAAATCTTATTTTGCAGCGATCCATTCGACAAAATCAAAGTAGACGAGAACTATGCAAGCGAATACAAGTCCGCAAAAGAACAGGGCCTGGAAACGGCATTGCTCCACATAGAAGAACTGATTCACCATGAAAATGCGAATGCAGCCACGAAAAGCGTCAAGGAAGCTGCTGAAAAAGCGACCGCCATCTACCGGGGGTGGATGCTGAAGCCCGCCCAGTACGAAAAGCTGTACGCTGCCTTGCAAAGGAAAAATATACAGCTCATCAATACGCCCGAGCAGTACGTCCATTGCCACCATCTGCCGGAAGCGTATGACCTCCTGAAAGACCATACTCCGCTTTCGGTTTGGCTGGACAAATCGGAGCTTGACGATTCTTTTGCCAACGTCCACGCCGCCTTGCAAATATTCGGGCAAGCGCCGATTGTCGTAAAAGACTTCGTAAAATCGCGGAAGCACGAATGGCTGGAGGCCTGCTACATTCCGGATGCGTCCGACGAAGCGCATGTGGCGCAGGTGACAAAGCGGTTTTTGGAGCGACAGGGTGACGACCTTCATGAAGGGGTTGTGTTCCGGGAGTTTGTGGAGCTGGACTTTTTGGCTTACCATTCGCAAAGCGGCATGCCGCTGTCCAAAGAGTACCGGGTGTTCTTTCTGGATGGCACTCCCTTGTTTCTTGTGCCCTATTGGGAGGAAGGGGACTACGGGGAGCTGAGGCCGGATTTGTCGCCGTTTCTTGCGGTGGCGAAACGAGTAAAAAGCCGTTTTTTCACGCTGGATTTGGCGAAGCGAAAAGACGGCGGCTGGATCATTTTGGAGTGGGGTGATGGGCAAGTGTCCGGGCTGCCCGATCGGGCTGATGTCGTCGTGCCATTTTACGAAAAAATCAAACTGGCGAATATCGGGCGGGGCGTAACTTAACTCTCTGCTGTTTGCAACCGATACGCTATATATCCTTTCTTACTCACCTGGAAAAGAGTGTGAAAACATGAACCACGAACTGTTTCAGCCGACGTTGAAGCCTGATGTCGACTACGAAACCAAATCGTACAATCTGAACCATTACCTCTTGGCTGTCGTCCTTGGAGGCTTGCTGCCAGCTATTGTGCTTGGGGTCAAAAACGCGGGCTGGCTGCGGATCAAGCCGCTGTGGAGCTATGCGATTGCGGCGGCAGGCGTTGCTGTGTTCTTTCTGACAGCCAGGTACGCGCACTTTCTGGCGGTGGGTACAGGAATCATGTACTACTTCCTGCTGAGAGGCAGGTACCGCATTCATATGGGGCTTTTCGCCAAGACGGAGCCGATTCTGCCGGAGGCTGTTTTATATGCATTGCTGGGCAAGGCCGTAGAGTGGTTCTTCGCAGCAAAAGGAGTGCAACTGTTCCATGGAAACTGAAGCGCTGCAAAATTCGCGGCATTATCAACTGGGCAAACATTACTACGACATGAATCGCTATGAGCAGGCAAAAGAACATTTGCGCGAGGCGCTGGCGGAAGCGCCGACGAATCCAACCGTGCTCTACATGCTGAGCTACTGCGAATTCGAGCTGGGCAATGTGGAGGAAGCCTATGAGCTGTGTGTGGATGTGCTGCAAAAAGGGCTGGTAACGGAATATGTGTACCAGCTGCTCGCGCTGATCTTGCAGTCGCAAAAAAAGTGGTATGAAGCCGAGCAGGCCTTGTTGCAAGCTCTCGCCCTGAATCCGCAGGAACCGGGGATTATTGCGACTTACGCGTACCTGATGTTGCAGACGGGACACGTGAAAAAGGCAAGGCTGCTGATGGAGGAAGCAAAGCGTCTGGACCCGCAAGACAGCACGGTGCTGCACTACCAGTTTTACATTGACTTGATCGTCAGCAACAAAAAGCAGCAGCAAAAAACGCTGCAAAGCTATGTGGAAGTCGAGGACGACGAACTGTACAAGCTGATAAAAATCGGGGAAGAGGCGTACTTTCGCGACGATTACAAAACCGCGAAGGAAAATCTCGTCCAGGCGTTTTTGCTCGACCCAACCAATGAGCGCATAAAAGAGATGCTGGATGCAATCGACAAGGAAACACAAATCGTCTTTTGGCCCAATCGGCTCGTAGACAAGCTGGGTGGACCGATCGGGATGTGGGTAGTTTTTGCCGTTATCCTGTTCCTCATCAGCTACCTTGCTCCGTTTGCGCTCGGATACTTTGCTGTTGGATGGCTTGTTTTCGCGGTCTACACGTGGATCTCGCCGCTTGTTTACAAACTTGTGTGTAAAGTGAGGAGTCAGTAGGTGGAGAAAATCGATGTCCTTTTACAAATGACAAAAAGCAACCCGGAAAACGCTTCGGCGTGGTATTTGCTCGGTTTGGAATACGCCGCGACGGGCCAAAACAACGAGGCGTTGCAAGCTTTCACGGAAGCGCTGCGCTGCAATGATCCGGCGCTGACACAGCAAATCATCGGGGAGCTGGGCAAGCTTTCCCTCGCGCAGTCGCCAACTGCCGCGCCTGTCCAAAGCGAGACAGCCGTTTCGGAGGGGGTGGCAGCCGGGAAAGCGGAGGCTGTAACGGTGCATGAGACCAAGGATGCAGAACGGCACGAGGCGGCGGGCGAAGCGGCGGATGAAAATGAAGCCGAAAAAGTACCCGTTTTCGCGATCAACCAGCCCAAGGCTGCAAGCCATATTCAAGGACTCGGCAGCGAGCGGCCCTTCCAGGTCATCTCCGGCGGTCAAGCGGGCAAAAGAGACAGGGCAGAGACGCCGATTACGTTTGCTGATGTAGGCGGCCTGCATGCCGTGAAAAATGCGATCCATATGAAAATTATCAAACCGTTTGTATCTCCCGGACTGTTTGAACGATTCCGGAAAAAGGTAGGGGGCGGCATCCTGCTGTACGGCCCTCCCGGCTGCGGAAAAACATTTATCGCCAAAGCGACAGCAGGCGAGTGCCGCGCCCGGTTTATCCCGATTCACATCTCGGACATTCTCGATCCGTATATCGGGGTGAGCGAGCAGAACTTGCGGGAGGTGTTTTCATCGGCGCGGGCAAACAAGCCCAGTGTGCTGTTTCTCGATGAGATGGACGCGCTCGGCTACAACCGCAGCCGTTCTGCGACGTCCTCGATGCGCACGCTGATCGACACGCTTTTGACCGAAATCGAAGGCATTGATACCAATACGGACAAAATGCTCATCATCGGGGCGACGAACATGCCGTGGGACGTAGACCCTGCCTTCAAGCGCCCTGGCCGCTTCGACAAGATGATTTTTGTCTCGCCGCCAGATGAAGAAGCGCGAGCGACCATTTTCCGCATCAAGCTGCATGAGCGGCCGATTGAGCAGATCGACTATGCGCTTTTGGCAAAAGAAACCGACCTGTACTCAGGGGCAGACATCGAAAACGTCGTCGAGCTCGCTACAGAGGAAGTCATCGCGGAAATCATGCGCACAGGCGTAGAGCGGCCTCTCACCATGAAGGACTTGAAAAGCGCGATCCAGTCGACGCAGCCGTCTACGATTGATTGGCTGCGTACAGTGAAAAACTACGTGAAGTACGCCAACCAGGGCGGATTGTACAACGATGTAGAAGCGTTTTTATCCAGATACAAACGAATCTAAAAGGAAGGGGCTGTCTCAAACTACCATGGCCTGACAGCCACCACATTGAATGAAAATGTACTTGGCCTGTGAACCTGCTGATTTCATAATAAAATTAGCAGGTCACAGGCCGATACTTTTTTGGTGGCAATAACCCCGAGTCTCAAACCGGCCGACTGCACCTACGAGCACCGCCGATTGTTACCATGAGTACGTGTATAAAAATACTTTGCTTCGGGTGCATGGCCTGCATCATTTTCTACAAAGGAAGTGATGGGAATGGATGCAATATTAGAACGATGTGCTGGACTCGATGTACACCAAGAGACGGTGGTAGCATGTGTTATGTATGGTCCTTTGGACAGAAAACCGAAACAAGAAACCAAGACTTTTTCTACCACTACCAAAGGACTCCTTGAACTTCACGATTGGCTCCATCAATACGAATGTACGCACATTGCAATGGAAAGCACAGGAGTATACTGGAAACCGGTATGGAACGTTCTTGAAGGGAGCTTTACATTGGTACTCGCCAACGCTAAGAGAATCAAGAATGTTCCAGGTCGAAAAACGGATGTAAAAGATGCAGCTTGGATTGCTCAATTACTCCGCTGTGGGCTGATCACTCCCAGCTTTGTTCCGCCCGAAAATATTCGAGATTTACGCGATTACACTCGTTATCGGAGAAAGCTGCTCGGTGATGCTACGGCGGAAAAAAACAGAATCCACAAGATTTTGCAGGATGCCAACATCAAGCTGACAACATATGTGAGTGATGTATTCGGTGTATCCGGAAGAGCCTTACTCGAATCGATTGTGAACGGTGAGGTGCTAAGTCCAGACCAAGTAAAAGATCTAGTCAAAACATCACTGAAAAGAAAAGTTCCGCAACTTATAGAGGCTTTGAATGGTCGAGTTCGAGCTCATCATCGAAAAATAATCGGGATGCACCTCGATCACTTGAGGTATCTCGAAGAACAAATTAGGGAAATCGAAAAAGAAATCGACAGGCTCCTCAGTCCTCATTTGGACATTGTTGAACAACTCATCACCGTTCCGGGGATTCAAAAGGATGCGGCGGCGGTCATCCTAGCAGAAATCGGATACGATATGTCTTGTTTTCCATCGGATGCCCATCTCTCATCATGGGGAGGTTTAAGTCCAGGGAACAACGAAAGTGCGGGCAAGAAAAAAAGCTCCCGAACCACGAAGGGAAACAGGAGCTTGAAAGCCGTACTTTGCCAGGCAGCTTGGGCCGCGAGTAAATCGAAAGGCACTCGGCTCGCTTCGTTTTTTTATCGCATCCAGAAACGAAGAGGCCAGAAAAAAGCTACGATGGCCACGGCTCACCTCATATTACGTATTATATATCACATGTTGAAAAATAACATAACGTATCAAGAGTTTGGATGGGATTACTTACAAGATCAGGATCGAGTTGTTGATTATTGGATCAAGAGAATTGAATCACAAGGGTTCAAGGTAATGATTGAACCAACTGAGGTCGTGTAAGTAAATACCATATTTTGGATATATCTAGCAACCAACTGTAGTCCGTCCCTTTTTTTGCTTTTTAGGGGGGGCATTTTCGTATAAAAAGTCGACTTTGCGACTTAGAGATGCCCCTTTTGAATTTCTTCCTTATGCAAAAAGAAAACCTGTATGACCAGTTGGCCAACAGGCTTGATGATTATCCCATATGTTTTTTGTACATCCAAAGCTGTCCGCTTTTGATGACGCGGGCCATCTGACCGACCAGAGAGACTTTCCCCATGCTGGCAAAGCCTTCTTTTTTGCCGAGAGAGCCAAGGAAGCCTTTGTGCTTGAGCGGTGGCAGAGAAGCCGGGAATTCTTCGCCTTTGATGTCTTTTTTCAGGATCAGGGCGATCTGATCCCCTTGAATCTCGGCTGTCTGGGCACTCGGCGCGGTGATCGTGCTTGCGCAGTCGCCTACGACGTAGACGTTTGGATGGGTAGGAATCTGGTGATACTGATTCAGTTTGGCGCGTCCGATGTTGTCTGTCTCGATTGGCAGGGCACGCACGATCCGGTTGGCCTGAATACCGGCTGTCCAGACGATGACATCGCTTGGAACCGGCTGGTTATGGTTGTACACCACTCCCGGCTCAACTCCTGTAACGTTGGCCATGGAGACAAGCTGGACCTCGTGCTCGATAAACCATTGGGAGGCGTACTCCTGCAGCTTTTTCGGGAACGGGCTCAAGATGCTTGGACCACGGTCGATGATTCGCACGTTCAGGTCAGGACGGCTTTCGCGCAGTTCTGCTGCCATTTCCACACCGGAGAGACCACCACCCACAACAGTAACCGTACCATATGGATTGACATTATTGATTGCCATGTAAGTGTTGCGGGTAGCTCCCATGGTTTGGATCGAGCACGTATACTGGTCGGCACCAGGAATGTCATGGTAACGATCCTCACAACCCAAACCGATGACGAGCCAATCGTACGAGAGGGCATCCCCGTTCGCAAAGTTGACGACCTGCTCGTCCAAATCGACGGCAATAACTTCGCCGTATTTGACCGTCAGGCGAGGATCGCTTGGAAAATTAACCCGCAAATGGGATTCCGGCGTAGTGCCTGCGGCCAGAGCGTAGTACTCTGTTTTCAGACCATGAAAAGGCATACGGTCCACAAGGGTAATGAACACGTCGTCTGGTAAATCAGGGGACAGGACTCGCTCGATAATACGAAGACCCCCGTATCCTCCACCAAGGATCACAAGTCGTTTCATAGAAGGTCTAGTCCTTTCTTATGTCCGTTTTTTACAGCACCCATTCTATTTTTAGTCTCTTTCGGCAAAAATGCAAGCACAATCTTTTTCCCGTTTTCTCCGCTGGATTTTTGGAAAAGTCGCGGTACAATAAAGTACGTGACGATGTCGGTATAATCGGTAGGTGAAAATAGATGAAGCCATTGGTAGAATTTTGCGCCAGCAACGTTTCTTCCTACACGCAGTCTGTCGTAGATGCGCTGGAAAACGACCCCGAGCTGGATGTGGATGTTCTCGAATACGGCTGTCTTGGCTACTGCGGAGAATGCTACATGGAACCGTTTGCCCTGGTAAACGGCAAACTGTTGCAAGCTCCGTCAGCAGAAGAATTGCTTGTGAAAATCAAAAACTGCTTGCGCGAGGAAGAAGAAATGCTCGACGAAGATTTTCCGCTGTAAGCTGTTTTCTTAGGATGTTCATTCCTGCCCGCGAACAACCGCGCGTGCCAGGAAACAAAAAAAGAAGCTGATGTCCGTTGTTTTGTGGACATCAGCTTTTTGCCGTTTTTAGTGCTCTTTGATGACGTTGTAGAAGGTATCGCGTTCCAGGGCGCGTTTGCCGGCACCTTTAATCAGCCAGACCAGCTCATCGACTGTCAGTGCCTGTTGGGTGAGGGCGCCTGCCGAGTGGCTGATGCGCTCTTCGATCAGCGTACCGTGCGCATCGGAAATGCCCATCGTCAAAGACAGCTGGGTCAGCTGCGTACCGATGTTAATGAAGTAAGCCTTGATGTGCTGGAAGTTATCCAGCATGAGGCGGCTGATTGCCATCGTTTTCAGGTCGTCAATCGCGGAATTGCGGCGCTTGATGCCGGCCGATGCCTTGATCGGCTGTACCGCGAGCGGGATGAAGACCATGAAGCCGTTTGTCTCGTCTTGCAGCTCGCGCAGGCGCAGCATGTGAATGACGCGCTCTTCAAGCGTCTCGATGGAGCCGTAGAGCATGGTCGTATGTGTTTTCAAGCCGAGCTCGTGAGCCGTGCGGTGAACTTGCAAGTACATGTCTGTGCTCGCTTTTTCCGGGCTCATTTTCATGCGGTAGCGCTCTGTCAAAATCTCTGCGCCGCCGCCTGTCAATGTTTCCAGCCCGACTTTGGTCAGCTCCTGCAAAACCTCGCGAATGGAGAGGCCGGAGATGCGGGAGAAAAACTCGATTTCTGCCCCGGTGTAAGCTTTGATTGTGACATCCGGGTAAGCCTGCTTCAAAATGCGAATGTTGTCCAGGTAGTATTCGAACGGCTTGTGCTGATTGTGGCCGCCGACGATGTGAAATTCACGGATACCGGGATGGAAACGGGTTTCCACATAATGAAGCAGCTCTTCCTTGCTCATGGTGTAAGCGCCCTCGTCGCCTTCATCGCGACGGAACCCGCAAAATCTACAGTGGGCTTCGCAAACGTTTGTTGGATTGATGTAAAGGTTTTGCACAAAGTAAACCTTATCTTCGTTCTTGCGATAATTGACGATATTTGCCAACTGTCCGATCGTTAAAAGATCGTTGGAGTTAAACAGAGTAACGCCGTCTTCCAATGTAAGACGCTCGCCGTGCAAAACTTTTTCCGCGATTCCGGCGAGTGATTTGTCTTGGATGGCAATTGTGTCAAGCGCCATTCCAAACACTTCCTTTCTGGATCGATTGGTAAGGGATATAGAGCTGTACCTCCAGGCCATCCCCAATCAAAAACGTTCCTTGGGTGGAGAAAGCTCTAATGTAAGAAGGGAAAATCTCGGACAACAAGGCATCTATATTATAAACCTCTTAGTATGTACGAACAATAACAGAAGTTCTCCAACTCTCTCTTGTAAAATTTTAGCATTTAACGCCGTATTTTTGAGGCGATTTTGGGTAATGTGGTAAATTTTGTTTGCGAAATGATAGCTGATCTTGTAAAATATAGTAAGAAAGCCTGATCTACAATTGAGAGGAGCCTCACCATGCGGGACGTTTTGCTCGAAAAAATCGAACTCCTTCGACAGCGTATGGTAAATATGGGGTTAGAGTTTGGTTTGGATCATCCAGAAGTCCTACAATACAGTATGCAAATCGATGAACTACACAACGAACTGAACCAGATAGATCATAATCTGTCTAAGGTAGGCCGAAAGAAGAAGTACCGTTTTTATTTGACCGAAAACAATGCCTTTTTTGCATAAGGAGGGGGAGCCCTTCCTTTTTTGTTTGGTCCTGACCCGGTATGAGCGCCCGAAGTGCAGGGGAACCTTGTGAGAAGGGATGCATCTTATGTATACTGAATGTATAGAAAGTGCAGTAGCCTGCAAAGGAGGGAGTCAAGCATGATTACATTGACAGAGAGAGCCAGCCTGAAAGTAAAGGAAATGTTGGCGGCAGAAAACAAGCCCGGGCTGTTTTTGCGGGTAGGTGTCCGACCAGGCGGGTGCAGTGGCTTCACCTATGGAATGGGCTGGGATCAGGAAATGAAGGAAGGCGACGAAACCTTCGAACAGCATGGCGTGAAAATTGTTGTCGACAAGGACAGCTATCCATACATTAAAGGAACCGAAATTGACTTCAAGGAATCCATGATGGGCGGAGGCTTTTCCATCGAGAATCCGAATGCGATTGCTTCTTGCGGCTGCGGTTCGTCATTCAGAACGGCTCTGGCAGAGGGCAAGGCGGAGAAGTGCGACGACTAAGCTGTCCACGACAGGATGAATAGCAAGAAGACAGGACCTCTCTGGTTTGTGCACATTCGATGCACAGGTCAGGGAGTTTTTTTTCGTTTCCTGTTACAAAATGACTGCTTCGTTTGTTATATGAGTCAATTGGAGGTAAGAGGGTTGGAACGAAACGAGATCGAGCAAGTGGTAAAGGAGGTTAGAGCTGGGGATATTGACCAGTTTGGCATCATCATCGACGCGATGCAAAGGAAGCTTTTCGTCTACTGCTACCACATGCTGGGACATCGCCAGGAAGCAGAGGATGCCGTCCAGGAGGTTTTCCTGAGGGCGTACGAGCAATTGGACAGCTATCGGCAGACGATCTCTTTTTCCGCCTGGCTGTACCGGATGCAGTACATCACGGAGGAAGCGGGGCCGGATGAAACCGTGGAAAAAGTGAGCGTACAGAAAAAAGAAGCGCTGGATGTCGCAAGCAAGCTTCCAGACGGTACGGATATGCGCACCGTGAAGTTTTACCAAGAAAGCAGCAAGCTGCTTTTCGAGGTGAGCACGAAGAACCCGGCGATTTCAAAAGAGGAATTGGTCGCGATTGTCGAAAAACTGAACGAGCAATAAACGCTAGCGAGACATGCCGTGGTGTTGCCCGTGGCTGCGTGGGCGTCCGACGAAGATTTGCCAAACCGCTTGAGCGTTCAACAATTGGTAGCAAATTCGTCACGATTCAGTCACAGATTCCCAGATTTTGGACGACTGCTTTCCATTAAGATGGAAGTGTAGAATCGATCAAATAGAAAGAAGGGGTCATTGTGAACAAGAAGTGGACTCTGTTGGTTTCGGCAGTTGCCTTCTCGGCAATGCTGATGACAGCATGCGGCGGCGAAAAAGAACAGGCAGCCAATACCAATACGGCTACAGAGACTTCCGCTGCAGCGACTACTGGCACCGCGATCAACATCGAAGCTAGCAACTGGAAGTTTAACCAGGATACCTATGAAGTAAAAGCAGGCGAAGAGTTTACGATCAACTTCTCGTCGACCGAAGGCTTCCACGGAATCGGGATTGAAGGTCTGGACGTAGATATTCAAAAAGACGGCAGCAAGACGTTGAAAGTCGATCAGCCTGGTGAATATAAAATTTTCTGCAATGTCATCTGCGGACCAGATCACGGCAAAATGGTCGCGACACTGGTAGTCAAATAAGAAACACGGAACCAAAACACTCTGGCTTGCTTTTCGCGGGTCAGAGTGTTTTCATTTTTTCGCGGGGACATGGGGCATACTACACGAGTAGCACGACACCACAAGGGAGGGTCCCTCATGTCCAAGCACAACAACAAAGACAAGCGCCCGACAGAAGCAGCGGCAGGCTCGCGCAGTACGCCGCCCAAGACTGGTGAAAATACGGGCCACAATTTGCGCAAGGAAAACCAATAGGAAAGCAAGATGCAAAGCCCTCGTTTTTGGCGGGGGCTTTTTTTCGTAGATGGAAGCGCAGGGAGGTTTCGCCAAAAACGACACATGTTTTTAGCATTTTTTGCACAAGGTAAGGAGGAAAAGTTTTTCAGGTCAGTTTTCGCGAATGGAGATGATTATCCGTGGAAAAAAAGAAATATTACGTCACGCTGCAGTCCGGGACGACGGTAGCCGAGATTCGTGATGAAAAAGGCTCCTCCACATACGATTTTGAAATCGAGGCAACCGAAGTGGAGGCCGGGATGCTGCGCGATCTGTTCAACAACTGTGCGCACGGCGACTTCATGATGTGGATGCACGGCCATACGCTCTGGTCGGACATGCCGGACCGGGACAACGACGAATACGACGACAACTTGCGGGAAATTTACCGGATCATTTACCAGCATGGCACGGCAAAGACGCGGCACGATCTGGAGCAGATGGGGCTGGTGAAACTGTTTGGCCTGAACAAAGAAGGGCTGCGCCCCATCTAGGCATCTAATTCCACGTCAATCTTGCCACAACGGCTGGGAAACCTGACAACTGGCAAGGCAAACAACCAATTACCTCTAAGGCAACGCCAGGGACAAGGCAAATCCGGAGAAGTGTAAAGGAGAGTGTAGCATGAACAAGTGGAAAAACAGCATGGTAATTGCAACGATCGCGCTGGGGCTAACCCTGCCGAGCTTCGCGCAGGCAGCAAAAGCAGGGCTGCCCGATGTGGAGATGACGCCAATAAGCCGCACAGCACACGGCCATGGCGAGCATGGACAGGTGCACAAAAAAATACATCCCGGCATGCATGGCAACGCCCATCAAAAGATGTACATGCTGCTTTTGGCGGAGAAATACACCCCGGACAGCGTGAACCAGTGGCAGGAGGTGTTCAGGGAGCGAGAGCGGCTGATGAGCGAATATGCCGCCCTGCGTGAAGACCCGAAGTGGAAGGCAAAGCGGGAGGAACGCAGGCAGCTTGTCAGCAAGCTGAAAGAGCAGGTGAAAAAAGGCGAAATCACGAGCGAGCAAATGGAACAGCAACTCGCCCAGTGGAAAGAGAAAAACATGGGGATACCGAAGGAAGAGCAGGATGCCAGGAAATCCCGCATGGAAAAAATGCGCATGACACACGAAGCATTCCACGCCGCGATTGAATCGGGAGATGCGGCGAAAATCAAAGAGGTGCTGCCGCAAATGCTTGAACAAATGAAAGCAAAAAATGCGCTCCTGGCCCAAAAGCTGGAACAGAGGAAAAAGTAGGCGGGAGAAAAAGAAAAGGCGTGCGAACCGAGGTGAGGGTTCGAGCACGCCTTTTTTTGCTGCTGTGGCATTAGCCCAATAACACAAGCTTTAGCAATTACTCCAACTTCAGCATATTCGGTTCCACAGGCTTCGCCATCCAATGCTGATCGGTTTGCACGTGATTTTTGCGCACGAACTTCGCAGCGCTGTATTTGAAATCGGCGTAGGCAAACGAGGAGGTGAGCCGCACGACATATCCTTCCTGCTCGCCGCCAAACACGGATTGCCGTGTGTAGCACGCCTTTACCTTTTCTTCATCCCACGTGCCGCGATAGAGGACAGGCGGCGTTTCCAGCCCCAATAGCTCCGCCCACTCGACGGTATCGTCCCAACCGAGGCAGACGTTCTGGTCATTCCAGACGGAGAACAGGTAGAAGTAGCTCGTAAGCGCAGTGTATCCAATCGAATGTTTGGCAAACACGTTTTCTCCGCAGATGCGGTAGCCGGGCGGAAGCAGGTGGGCGATCGAGCCGTGAAGCATTTTCACCCAATGGCGGGAAGGGTGGTCACGGCTGTCAATCGAGCGGGCGTGCATGTAGTCGCGGTACATACTGGTGTTTTCTCCATCCAGCTTTTCCGTCACGACAATTTCTTTCCCGACAAAGTGAGCGGTGTCGCGCAAAATCCGATCGTCGTCCGTTTTGCTTCTGGACCAGGGCAGATGAAAGGTGCGCGGATACTTTTGGTAAAAGCTTCTCTGTTTATTTTCCATAGTGATCCGCCTCTTTGAAAAAGTACAGCTTTGTAAGCAGGTCTGCCCCTGCCAGATGGTAAATCTCCGCAGCACCTTCGTCGCCGCCGTAGGCTATTTTCATGTGCATCTCGATCAGTGCGACTGCCTGAAATATGAACGCGTCGGCAAAGCCAAGCTCCTTTAAAAAGTGCGCGGCGATTTGACTGGAAACGTACTCGTGCCCATAGTAGCTGTAGTGGCCTTTCGTCTCCTTGAACACCTTCGTGTACAATTTTCCTACGTCATGAAACAGCGCGACGATTTGCAATAAGAGCTTGTCGTCCTCTTCGTAAAACGTGTTGACGTACTCAAGGACGTGGTACGTGTGCCGGCAGAGCGTGTGCTGATGATGCGGGTTATCTTGCGGAAAATCGATCATTTGCTGAAAAAACGGGATGGGGCTCAAGGCCGCAAACAGCTCGTCATAGGCCTGCTCGCTTTGCAGCAAGGCGATAAACGCTTCTTTGGTCATGCCGTAAGCAGCAGGTTCGTGTACGAAATAAACGGCAGCAAAGCCTTCCTGGTGCAGCGGGAAATGCAGGTTTTTGCGATACTTCTCCAATACGTCTGTGTTCAGCTTTCTTTTCCGCTCCTGATTGCGCTGCAGGCAGACGTCAAACGGCGTATTCAAGTAGTAGCATTCCGCGGTCGCTTGTGCAAAACGTCGTAGAACAGCCATTCGCTTGTCCCGATCAACATTGGTCGCGTCGAAGACAACGTTGCTTCCTGCGGCAAGCGCCTGCCCGATGCGGGCGTAAACAGCCTGAAAGACGAGCGGATTTTTGCGCCGCTTTGCTTCATCTCCGAACAGCTCCAGCCGAACGGCATCTGTGGAGACGAGCACCGCCCGTTCTTTCTTCGCGATTTGCTCTGCCGCATAGGTTTTGCCGCTGCCGGGAATGCCGACCATCATGATAAGTTTGTTCATAAAAAGACGCTCCCCTCAAAGGTGATGCCAGTGACAGGTGCAGGGGGTCGACTGTTTTTCGCATTACATGTTGATTCCGTCCTTTGACAAATATTCCTTATATTATAGCGTGAATTTGCGAAGAGGGAAGAAAAAAATGGAAGGGAGAGCGAGGCATGAACAGCATCCCGTATCCATAAGCGGGAGGGCCGGGATGCCAGAGTGTTTTTCGTTTACTCATCCAACAACATGTCTGGTGTCCGTTCCTGCACAGCTACGGTCTGCTCGGCCTGGCAAGAACTGCACCAGCCTACGTGCAGGCACTGGTGGTTGCGGCGATCCGGATAGCCGTTGTCCAGCTTGGCGTCGTCGATTTCCCGATAAGGGCTGTAATCGCCGTAGTAGTCGTACAGCCGTCCGGCGTCTGCGAGCAAGGTGCCGCAGCGTTGACAAACTTGCGAGAGAGGAGCCAATCCATTGCAAACCGGGCAGAGGTAATCCATGGTTTTTCCCTCCAGAACGTAGGCGCTTTGCTGTTTCTACTGTGCGTCAGAACGCTGGAAGCTATGCGTACACCATCTACTGCGCCCATGCTGTAACAAAAAATCCTTGCGCCGCAACAGCACAAGCGGCACAAGGACGGGTGATTTTACCAAACAAGGCAGTGTGACCGCATGCGCCCGGCAAGACGGCCACAACTGCTTGCAACAATTAAGATTTGAAGTTGTCCATGCTGGAGGAATGTCCCGGCTGCAATTTGGCGTCCGGATTGAAGTAAGCCACGGCGTTGTTGACGGCGGTTGGAGCTTCGCCGAAGCCGACGGCAATCAGCTTGACTTTTCCCGGATAGGTGGCAATATCGCCGGCAGCGAAGATGCCAGGGATGTTCGTTTCCATGCGCGAGTTGACGACAATCGCGCCTTTTTCCAGCTCAAGCCCCCAGTTTTTGATCGGGCCGAGCGAGGAGATGAAGCCGAAGTTGACGATGACAGCATCAACTTCCAGATCGAGCTGTTCTTTCGTGGTGCAGTTCGTGAGGGTAAGCCGTTCGATTTTCTCTTCGCCGTGAAGATCGGTAATTTCATAAGGCGTCTTGACTTGGACTTTGGACGACATGAGCATCTCGACACTGTGCTCATGGGCGCGGAACTTGTCCCGGCGGTGAATGAGGTGGACTTCTTTTGCGATTGGCTCTAGCATCAAAGACCAGTCGAGGGCGGAATCTCCGCCGCCAACGACGGCGACGCGCTGACCTTTGAAGGAGTTCAGATCGGTGACAAAATAGTGCAGATTGGCTTTTTCAAATTTGACGGCATCCGGATGTTCCAGTCTGCGCGGCTCAAAAGCGCCCACGCCGGCTGTGATGATGACAGACTTGGAGTAGTGTACGCCTTTGTCCGTCGTGATTTCAAATACATCGTCCGCTTTTTTCTCTACGTTTTCCACTTTTTCTTCCAGGCAAACGGTTTGCTGAAAACGTGAAAGCTGCTCCTTCAGATTATTGATTAAATCTTGCGCCAACACCTTTGGGAACCCGGCTACATCGTAAATGTATTTTTCCGGATAGAGAGCCGACAACTGCCCGCCAAGCTGGGGCATGCTCTCAATAATTTTCACGCTTGCCTGCCGCATCCCGCCGTAAAAAGCGGTGAACAAACCGGCAGGACCTCCACCAATGATCGTAATGTCGTAGATTTGCTCGTCCTTTTGCAGAAAATTCAATCGAAAGCACCTCCGAATATTCAAAAAACGAACTCCCCACCCATTATACCCCAATAAACGAAAGAAAAAAACGTTGGGAAAAATTCGCCTTCATGGGCAAAAAACCCTTGCAAATCACGGGAGCACCCGATAAGATGAGGGTGACTGTAAAGAAATTGTCACATTTGTTGTTTTCAAGTTTGTGCTTTTTTTCACAGATTGCGGCTTGGAGCTTAACAGGAAATCATTCCGATCCGTCATTTTTTATTCGTTGGGGCATCTTAGAACGTAACAGCCTACGTGAAAATTCGCACAAACTTCCTCAGGTTATCATTATCAATGAATGGAAGGGATACCGATGAGTACACCCAAAATCCTCATTCTCGGAGCAGGGTATGGCGGCTTGCTTACCACGCTGCAACTGCAAAAGAAGCTGAACTACAACGAGGCGGAAATTACGCTGGTAAACAAGCACAACTATCATTACATCACGACCTGGCTGCACGAGCCGGCGGCGGGAACCGCTTCGGCTGACCACGCGCGGGTCAATCTGGAAGGACTCTTGAACGAGGACAAAGTGCAGTTTGTCAAGGGCACCGTTCAGTCGATCCAGCCAAACGAACAAAGTGTTACGCTGGAAAACGGCGACGTGCTGACGTACGACTACCTCGTGATCGGACTTGGCAGCGAGCCGGAGACGTTTGGCATCGAAGGGCTGAAAGAGCATGCCTTCAGCATTCGCAGCATCAACGCTGTGCGTCAAATTCGCGAGCATATCGAGTACATGTTTGCCAAATATAAAAACGAGCCGCATCGCACGGATTATCTGACCTTTGTGGTCGGGGGCGCTGGCTTTACCGGAATCGAATTTTGCGGAGAGCTGGGCGACCGCCTGCCGGAGTTGTGCCAGGAGTTCGACGTGGACCCAGAATTGGTCAAGGTGTATTGCATCGAAGCGGCGCCAACTGCGCTGCCGGGCTTTGATCCCGAACTGGTTCAGTACGCCATGGACGTGCTGGAGCGCAAAGGCATCGAGTTCAAAATCGGCACCCCGATCAAACAGTGCACGGCGGATGGAGTGCTGTTGGCGACCGGAGAAGAGATCAAATCGAAAACGGTGATCTGGGCAGCGGGTGTCCGCGGCAACAGCATCGTGGAAAAAGCGGGCTTCGAGGTCATGCGCGGCCGCGTCAAAGTAGACGAATACTTGCGGGCGCCGGGCTATGAAAATGTGTTTGTCGTCGGCGACTGCGCCCTTATTTTCAATGAGGAAGGCCGTCCTTATCCGCCGACAGCGCAAATCGCCGTGCAGGAAGGCGAGACGCTCGGAGAAAACCTCGCCGCGCTCATTCGCGGAGAGCTTCCGCAAAAGTTTGTCCCTCATCTGCAAGGAACGCTGGCCTCTCTCGGCAAAGGCGAGGGAATCGGCCAGGTCGGTTCGAAAAAGCTGTTTGGCAGCACAGCAGCGATGATGAAAAAAGCAAGCGACCTGCGCTACCTGTACAAAATCGGCGGCGTCGGCCTTGCGCTGAAAAAGGTAAAGCTGTAAGCGATGCGTCACGCGAGCATTCAAGTCAGAGGGCTGATGACCCGCGACGAAATGGAGCGGTACAATGCACTGATGGAAGTGGGCGCTTTCCTGGAAGAGCAGGGGCGACACGACCTGGCCTGGCATGTACAGCGTGAGGTAGATATTCTCATCCTGCCTGCCATCGAGCGGCTCAAGGAAAAGGGCCGGGAGAGGGATCGGGAAAATCTGCGCTACATGATTGACAATGGGCTTTTAGACGAAGATGACGATTGAACGGGTCCCCCGGCGAGCGATTGCCGGGGGTTTCGTGTACAATCAAAAGAGAGGTTACAGTCAGGAAGGGAAAGGAAGAAAGCAGCATGCGCGAAGGAAAAGTGTGGCTGGGAGCCTGCGGCATCGTCATCCGGGGAGAGGAAGCGCTGGTCGTCAAAAAAGCGTACAGCGGGCTGAAAGGGCAATGGTCGTTTCCGGCGGGGTTCGTGCAGGAGGGCGAGACGGTCGACGAGGCAGCGGTGCGCGAGGTCTTGGAGGAAACGGGAATCGAGGCTGTCGTGCGGCAGGTAGCGGGCATCCGCTCAGGCGTCATTCGCGAGTCGATCAGCGACAACATGGTTGTGTTCTGGATGGATTACGTGAGCGGCGAGCCGCGGCCACAAGAAGGGGAGATTGCGGAGGCGCGTTTTTTGCCGATTCAGGAGCTAATACATGATCCTCTTTCTTCTACATACTTGAAAATTATTTTGCCTGGTTATAAAAGGCGGGAGGAAGGCATGGAAGGGCAGTCCTATGAGATTGATCCCGTCTTCCGGTATACTTCCTACAAAATCTTCAAGCATGAGTGAGAATCGAAAAGCTACGCCGCGATGTTTCCGCTTACATCGCGGTTTTTTCTGTGATTTTTGAAAAAAACTGTGTTGTGAAGAACGGCTTTGTTCTGATATAGTTGGATACATCTAAATAATCTGAAAATACATGCAATTGAAAACGGAGCATGTATGGAGAAAGGGGAGCTCATCATGAGGCATAACCATGAACAATGCCCATACTGCCACGGTCAAGGGTATTTCCAGCTGCTCCTGGGTGGCACGGAAAATTGCCCAAACTGTGAAGGAGCAGGAAAAGACAAACATCGGGAAGCGGTCTCCACAAACAAATAGCATCTGCACACGTTGCATAGAGCAAGAGTCGTCAGGGATGATTTTCGGCGGCTCTTTTCGTTTGCGCTCGCGGAAGGCATGCGTATTGACCTGTATCTGCCATGTTTGCTACACTAAAAGGCGAAAACAGCCCGTCCTCCTTTGATTTGCCAAAAGCATACAGGCAAAGCCGGAGACGATGGCAGGAGGTCTTGCGGTCGATGAGTTTATTGCAATTTATGGTTTCCATCGTTTTGTTCACCGTGCTCGGTTTTGGCATTGGGTTTATTTTAAACATGATTTTGAAAACGACATGGCTCCCTGTCGTGATCGGAGTAGGCGTGGTCGCAGGGGCGCTGATCTATCAAAAAATCGTTCCGGGCATCTGGGATGCCGTGATTCTCGGCTGTGGAATGGCAGGAACGGTCGGCAGCGGCTGGACGATTTCCACCCTGCGCAAAAAAGGATACCGGATGTTCTAGGAATGCAAGACAGGCCTTGTTTTGGGGCCTGTTTTCTTTTGGTCGATAGGAATTTATAAAATTTTACCCTATCGACATAAGTGCAACTACGGCTCTGCTGTCGCCAAAGGCTCGGCAATCGCCGAGTTTTCTAACCATGAGGAAACATACTGAATCTTTCAGAAACAATCCAAAATTTGTGTATAGTTTTCTCCTCTTCGGGACATGACTAGAACCGAGAGGAGGTTTACCAAGAAATGAATAGGAAGCAGTTCGCAAGTATCCTCGCGCTGTTCATCCTGGTCCTGACGGCGTTTGCAAAAGACGGATACGGCTACAACGTGATCGGGGACCACAATCTCCAATCCACCTTCGGAATCAAGGAAATCAAAGAGGGACAACGGGTCGTCAAAAAACGGACAGTATCGGCCAGTTCATTCACTCAAGTCATTGATAAAACAGATGTATTTCTCGACCAATACCCAAAAGTTCGCGTGGTTGCGACCGGCTATTACGCCGGGTACGAGTCGACCGGAAAAACTCCTTCCGACCCTTCCTACGGCATTACGTACTCGGGCGTGAAGGTTCGCCGGGATGACTATTCGACAATTGCCGCTGACCTGCGCATTTTCCCGCTGGGCACAATCCTGTACATACCAGGTTACGGCTACGGGGTGGTGGCAGACAAAGGCGGAGCGATTCGCGGGCACAAGATCGACCTGTACTTTGAGACGAAGCAAGACGTGTTTGACCAATGGGGCAAAAAATCAGTCGATGTTTATGTCGTCCGACGTGGGGACGGAAAGCTGACAGAGGCTTTTCTCAACAAGCTGAATCAAAAAGGCATCGCAGCGATGGCAGAAGTGGCGGACTAGATGCCCGCGGCGGTAAGAAAGTGAACAGAAAAAAACGTTCAAGGCAATGGCTTTGAACGTTTTTTTGCGTGGCTGGCAAGCAGGCAGATTGGCGATGCCGTGCGCCAGCAGCAGTTGGCCTGTGTTTTATGGATGAATCAGCTTGACGAGTTGTTCCAGCCCGTCGAGAATGCGCGGAGACGGGCGGCAACACAGTCCTTCTTCCAGCAGGTGGACCTGCCCCTGACGGATCGCTGTCATGTCGCGCCACTCCGGGCGGTCCGTAATCGTTTCCCGCTTGATGCGTTTAAGCTCGATCCCGCACCAGACGACACATATATGGTCCGGGTCGCGCTCCTGCACCATCTCCCGCGTTGCCTTCACATTGGCGACGGGAAAGTCGGCGAACACGTTGACAGCTCCGGCGATTTCACTCACATCCGTCAGCCAGTTTTCCCGGCCTGGAGTGTAGATCGGGTTGGGCCACCATTCCCAGTACAGCTTCGGACGGTGGGAAAAGGCAGCGGTTCGCTGTCGGATGCTTTCTATTCTTTTGGCAAATTGGGACGCAAGCTGCTCCGCCTGCTTGTGCAAGCCTGTCGCTTCACCGACAAGCCTGATGTCAGCGGCAATTTCTCCGATTCGCGACGGATTCAGCACGATATGCGGGATTGCTCGCTCTCGCAGCGCCTCCACGTTTTTTTCCATGCCGGGGACGCTCAGCGAGGCGACGACCAGATCAGGCTGGAGCGCAGCTACCTTCTCCATGTCGATGGCAAGGTCCGGGCCGACGCGGGGCAGGTGCTGCCATTCTGGCGGCCAGTCGGAGTGATCGTCCAGCCCGACTACGTGCTCATGCAGACCTAAATAGTAGAGGATCTCGGTATTGCTCGGACAGATGGAAACGATGCGCATGTGATTCCCCCCTGTGGAAACGTCCTAAAAAAACGGTTGCACCAGCAAGGCGATCATGACGCCGAGCCAGCCGCCAATCAGCACCTCGATCGGCTGGTGGCCGAGCAGCTCTTTCAGCTTTTTCGCTTTTTCCTGGTTCGGACGCACTTTCAACGATTTCATGCCTTCCAAAAGGTGGTTGAATTCGTCTACGAGCTTGTTCAAGACAACGGCTTGCATACCGGCATGACGGCGAACCCCTGCGGCATCAAACATGACGATCACACCGATAATGGCGGAAATCGCAAACATATTGCTGGAAAAGCCTTCCCTGAGCCCCACAGCAGTAGACAGCGCCGTCACGGCAGAAGAATGGGAGCTGGGCATACCGCCAGTGCTAAGCAACAGCGACCACTGCCATGTTTTCGTTGCGAAAAAATGGAGGGGAATTTTGATAAATTGGGCGATTCCTATGGCAATCAGTGCAGCCCATAAGGGGAAGTTTTCGAGAATATCCGCCACGGAAAATCCATTCCTTTCTACTGTACGCTTCTCAAGATTATTGTAACAGAAGGGCGTTGTCTTAATCCGTGAAGTTTTCGTTTGGATGTTAAGCGCTGCCAATCTGTGGTACCATAAGGAAAGCGCCTGGTGGGAAGTTCAGCCGCAAACACGCGGGTGCTTCCAAGCGAGGCTGCTTTTTTGAAGTCAAGCAGGTGGGAAACGGAGGCGTGCATCCATGCAGTATCCCGTGCAGTATTTGCAGTTCATTGAAAAATTCAATGAAGGGGAGTACTACGAATGCCACGATCTGCTGGAAGACATCTGGATGGAGGACAAATCCGATAAGTTTTTGCAAGGATTGCTGCAGCTATCGGTTGGACTGTACCATCTCGAATACGGCAATTTGAAAGGCGCTCGCTGGATGTTTGGCAATGCGCGGAAGTATTTGTCCCGCTACGGACCCGTGCATTGGGGGCTGGACGTAGAGGAAGTGCTTCGTTACATAGAGAAGTGCGAGGCTGTATTGCCGGATCAGGATGCCATTCCGTACGCAGAGGCGAAAGCCATGACGTTTCCATCCATGCGTTTGTATGTCGACACATCGTGTTAAAACACAAATGTGCCCATAATTGTATCCTATCACAGCGAAAGAGGGAAGAGTATATGGAAGTAACCGCAGAAAAACGCTCGCAGCTTGTGAGCTACGCATGCGACGAACTGCTTGTGCCGCTTTGGAAAGGAGAGCAGCTTTCCACGGTGTATCCCGAGCTGGAAGCGGCTTTTGCCGGAAGTCTCGGCGGCTTGCAGCAGGAAGGAGAGATTACGGGCGAGGCAAAAGAGGTGACGGTCATTCATGGATTGAGCCGGATTGCCGCCAAAAAATTGCTCGTGGTCGGGATGGGCGAGCCTGGAAAATTCGACTTTGTGGCAGCCCGCAATGCCTGGGGACGAGCAGCCAAAACAGTCGCTTCCAAAGGAAAAGCGAAAATCGTCGCGATTGACCTGCGCACGACAGAGCATCTGGGATCGGAGCGTCTGGCCCAGGCTGTGACAGAAGCGTTTGGACTTGCTGAATACAATTACGAAGGATACCGGCAAAAAGCGAAGCGGGAAAATCCGCCCATTGCAGCCGTGCGGATTTTGGCTGCCGACGATGCCGCAAGTGCCGTAGAGGCAGGTGTGCTGCGGGGCAACGCACTCGTGTCCGGTACGAACCTGGCGCGCACGCTTGTGAACGAGCCTGCCAACTACTTGACGCCGCGCGCCTTGAAGGATGCGGCAGTCGCCGTAGCTGAGCGCTACGGAATGACGGTGGAGGTGCTGGAGAAAGCGAAGCTGGAAGAGCTGGGCATGGGCGGCGTTCTCAGCGTCGCAAAAGGCAGCGAGCAGGAGCCGTACGTGGTAGCGGTCAAATATCAGGGCAGAGAGACGTGGGACGACGTCATCGGACTGGTCGGCAAAGGCGTGACCTTCGATACAGGCGGCATCTCCATCAAGCCGGTAGCGGGCATGGAGGACATGAAGTCGGATATGGGCGGCGCGGCTGCGATGATCGGCGCACTGGAGGCGCTCGGCCAAATGAAGCCGAAGGTCAACGTGCTCGCCGTCATCGGAACCGTGGAAAACATGCCGTCCGGCACGGCATTCCGCCCTGGCGACGTGATTACGACGATGAGCGGAAAAACGGTCGAGATCATTACGACAGATGCGGAAGGCCGCCTCGTTTTGGCTGACTGCATCACGTATGCCAAAGAGCAGGGCGTGTCGTGCATCGTCGACGCCGCCACGCTCACAGGCGGCATCGTCGTCGCTCTCGGACACTACTGCTCCGGGGCGATGACGAACAACCAGGAGCTCATGAACGAGCTGCTCGGCGCAGCAGACACCGCTGGCGAGCGTCTGTGGCAGTTGCCTACGTTTGAAGAGTACCGCAGCCTGAACAAGAGCCGTTTTGCCGACCTGAAAAACTCGGGCGGGCGCTATGGCCACGGCATCATCGGCGGCGTGTTTCTCCAGGAATTTGTCGGCGATACGCCATGGGTGCATCTGGACATTGCCGGTACGGCGTACACCGCTACAGCAGGCGACATGCAGCCCGCTGGCGGCACAGGCGTCATGACCCGCACGATTGCCGAGTTTGTCGCAGGCCGCAGCCAATCCTAAACGTAAAAAAGAGAAGGAGTGTTTTGCCATGAGCCAAAATCCAAGCAACGAAACTCGTCGCAAACTGCTTGAGGAAGCGAAGACGATTGCCGTGGTAGGGCTGTCCAACAAGCCGGAGCGCACCAGCTACATGGTCGCACAGGCCATGCAAAATGCCGGCTACCGCATTATCCCGGTCAATCCTGTCATCGCCGGAGAAACCGTTCTGGGCGAAAAAGCAGTTGCCAGCCTGCAAGAGCTGAATCAGCAGGTGGACATCGTGAACGTGTTCCGCAAAAGCGAGGACATTATGCCTGTCGCCCAGGATGCCCTGAAAATGAAGCACAAGCCAAAGGTGTTCTGGATGCAGCAAGGAATCGCCAACGAAGAGGCGGCGAACCTTGTTCACGCGGAAGGCATCGAGGTCGTGCAAGATTTGTGCATCAAGGTAGATCACGCGCTCTTGCGTGTGGGGAAATAACTGTTCGTGGTGGAATTGCGGAAAAGACCCTCGCTTTTGGCGGGGGTTTTTTGCTGGCGTCACTTGCAAACTAAGCAGCAACTGGTCACTTGGACCTGTGTACGATGGGAGGGAAACTCTCGTCGAAAAAAGAAAGAGGCGGTATCCCGCCCCTGCAAAACGTCATCAATCCCATGCGAACCTTTGTTCTTTCCAGGGATCGCCGTACATATGGTAGCCATTTTTCTCCCAAAAACCTTGCCTGTCCTTCTCCATAAACTCGACGCCGCGCACCCACTTCGCACTTTTCCAGAAATAGAGGTGCGGGAGGACGAAGCGCAGCGGCCAGCCGTGTTCAGGCGTCAGGTCCTCGCCATTGTGTTTGGTGGCGAACAGATTGCCGGCTTTCGCAAAGTCGGCCAGCGGCATGTTCACTGTCCAGCCGTGCTCGGCGTGCAGCATGACGTACTTCGCTTCCGGCTTGATTTTCACCAGCTTCAGCACTTCTTCCACCGGGATGCCTTCCCATTTGTTGTCCAGCTTGCTCCAGCCCGTCACGCAGTGGATGTCGTTCGTGACTTCGCATTTGGGCAAAGCCATCATTTGCTCATAGGTGAGTGTGACCTCTTCCTCGACGAGTCCGAACAGGCGAAAGCTCCACTCGGTAGCGAGGTCCGTATATTCGGGAACCTCACCATAGTGCAGCACCGGAAAGCCTGTCGTCTCCTTTTGATTTGGGGGAATGCGGTCGCGCTTCGTATCTGTCGGTTGGTTGGTAAACATAGCTCCACTCCTCGCTGTTCAAATCCGCTTGTCCTTCTATTCTTAATCATATCCAGCAAAAGCAATCGGGTGCAAGAAAAACAACGGCGGAAGTGCAGTTTCGCCAAAGGAACTGCGAGCTTATTTGCTGTCACGCTTGCCTGTTCTTTTTTCGAGATAACCCCAAAGATAGTAGGTTGCCCAGAAAAGAAGGATGACGAGCACGGTCAGCGGCTTTTCATTTGGCGGTAAATAAAGTGCCATCAGCACAGCCGTTGTCAAAAAGGGAACAAGTAGAATCCAGTATTTTTTATCACGGAACGTTGACATGAAAATCCCTCGCATATTTATCTCTTTTTGTAATATTTTACCACGATAAATGTGCAAGTAGCTGCTTATTTGCCAGTTGTTCACGGTTGAAATAAAAAAATTCCCCTCTGTTCTTCAGAACCAGGGGGAAACTGAGGATGAACCGGCCTATTTATACAAAACGTCCTCCCGCAGCGCTTCTACTTTGCTTAATGCATCGTCTATATCACTTTGACTTACACCAAAGTGGGTAAGTGCGGCACGGAGGTGGTTCACGATGGCATCAAAATGAACAGGCTGCAAATTCATCCCTTCGTGAGCCTTAGCCATTGACTGGCCGGTGTACTGATTGGGGCCCCCAAGCGCATAGCTGATGAATTTGGTTTGATGTTTCCGCTGTTTCTCCATATCCGTATTCTTGAAAAAATGGTTGACGGTATCATCCGCTAAAACCAGTTCATAAAAGTAGTCGACGACCTTGGATATGGTTTCTTCTCCACCATACTTTTCGTAAAACGATCCCATCATGAGCCTCCTTAGCAGTTCAATATCACCCTCACTATTCCACAAAAGATGGGATCTTATGTCTTGCACGGGCAATTTTTCGCGTTTTGCGGATAAGAGCTCGCAAAGGTTTGGGACTGCTGCCCTTGAACCGGGGCAGCAGTCTACTGTCAGTCTAGTTGTCTGGTGACGCGTCATCTGCACCAAAGAAGCGTTTCAGGATGGTACGGCTCTGGTCAGATACGCGTTCAAAGACAAACGCGATCTGGCCCTCACGAGGCTGCAAATAGTAGTGGGTGATGCCAAGCTGTGTAAGCCCGTGACTGAGCCGCAGTGCATCGTTGAGACTTACGAGAAAGTACAGATGCTGGGTCATAGAGATCACCTCCTTCCGCATCTAACCGTAGCAGAAGGTGTACGGGGAGGTCTGGTTGATTTTGGAAATCCAGCCGTTTATGATTTAGATAGATGCGACTTGAAAGCTCCCCCTTTTTCAACTGTTTTATGAAGTCAAATGGTTCGGAATACGTTGATTGAAAACTCAAACCGAGTTGACGTTCAGAAGGAGGAATATGCTTGGCTGACTGGCGGGGGCGTCCGAAAATAAAAATCGCGAAAACGAAAAGCGAATGGATCTGGGACATCCTTGGAACGGTCTTTTACATCGGGGGAGTCGTTTCGTTGCTGTTGCTTTGGGGAGAACTTCCTGACAAGGTGCCTGCTCATTTTAATGGAGCGGGGGAAATAGACCGCTGGGGCTCAAAATGGGAGTTGCTCATGTTGCCAGGGATGGGAGCGTTGCTTTTGCTTGAAGCGATTTTCATAGCGATGGGATGGAGAAGCTGGTTTGGCATGTGGTTTGTGCCTGTCGTGGTAGGCGGTATTGTGCTCCAACTGGTCTATGGCCTGATTACTCTCCGTAAAATTCGTTAGAAACAGACAAAGCGAGCCGAAAGCACTTTGCTCTACAGAGTGCTTTCGGCTCGCTTTTGTCAAATGTCTTTGGATCTCAGCCGGGCAGGCAAAACAGCACGTTCTGCTTTTTCGTACAGGGAAAGCAAGCTGTGTACGGCGGAAAGCCGTGGTACAACCAGAAAAACAATCGCGGCCGAGCCAATGCTGATGAGTGCACCTGCGATGACGTCCGCCGGATAGTGTACGCCTACCCAGATCCGGGAGAGCCCGACACAGACCGCCAGCAGCATCCAGAGAATGCCCGCTTTCCTTTTAAAAAGCCAGAAGCTCATGCAAAAGGAAAAAAACAAAATCGTATGGTCGCTGGGGAAGGAATTGTCCACCGCTTTTTGCACCAACTGATTCACATTGGCAAGTTCGGCAAACGGCTGTTGGTTGTAGTGCAGAGTGCCTGCGATTTTTCCGAGTCCTTCCGCAAGCGCAAACGTGAGCATGGCGCAAACGACCATCACGCGATTTTGATAGCTGCGTGTCATCCAGTACAGAAGCACACAGACGGCCAAGGCGTATACGGTGTATTCGGCGATGACGTAAAACGCGGGATTGAGCGCCGGGTACTCTTTGCCCAGGTCATTAATCAATCGGAAGGCATGAACATTGATTTGCATGGCGTCCAAGAACAACGGTCCCCCTTTCCGCTTCAATGGGGGAATTGTATCCAAAGACGGCAAAAGAAGAAATCGATTTTCCTTACATAAAATTACAAGGTTGTAAGATAGGGCTGCGGTACCCAGGCTGGGAATGAAAATCAGTAGTATGATCCATAAAATATTCATTTGAATAAGCGGCAAACGCACCTTATAATTAAATTAATTATTAGATTATAATTTTTCTACTTTTGAAACTGGAGGTGGCTTTATGCAACATGTTGATTATCACCATCTCGATCACGTGAAGGAACAGCAAAAATCAAAGAAAACGCTGTGGATTACATTGATCCTGACTTTGTTCTTTACCATCGTGGAAATCGTCGGCGGCCTGTTGTCCAACTCGCTTGCTCTTTTGTCCGACTCGGCGCATATGATCTCGGATGTCGTTGCACTCGCTCTGAGCATGGCCGCGATTTACATGGCGACGCGCAAGCCGACGAAAAAGTATACGTTTGGCTTTTTGCGCTTTGAAATCATCGCTTCGTTTTTGAACGGTCTGGCGCTTGCGGTCATTGCGCTTGGGATCGCGTTTGAAGGGGTGAACCGGATGATTCATCCGCAAGACGTCGACTTGCAGTTGATGCTGACAATCGCCTCCATCGGGCTGATCGTGAACATCGTATTGACAATCGTGCTGTCCAGAAGCACCAAGGAAGAGGACAATTTGAATGTAAAAAGCGCCCTCTGGCACTTTATCGGCGACCTGCTCAGCTCTGTTGGCGTCATCGTGTCGGCGGTGCTCATTTCCTTTACAGGCTACTCTCTCTTTGACCCGTTGATTAGCATGGTGATCGGGGGAATCATCTTTATGGGCGGCGTCAAAATCATCCGCGAATCGCTGGCCGTCCTGATGGAATCCGTGCCGGAGCAGTTTGACCTCGACCAAATCCGTGCAGACCTCGCCAGTGTGGAAGGCGTCTATGACGTGCACGAGCTGCATCTGTGGGCGGTATCGACGGAGCACTACTCGTTGACGGCACACGTGTTTGTACGCGAGAATATTCAGCCGTATTGTGTGATTCTTGGCATCAATCATCTGCTGAAAACGAAGTACGGCATCGAGCATTCGACGATCCAGATCGAACACCCGATGATTCTCGATCACGGCGAGTACGGCAAACAGTTTTTGCTGCAACAGGCGTAAGCGGCTGCTTGCGCTGTACAGCCGCGGCTACACGCCTATAACCAAAAAAGGCCGAGCGGTTCCAGACGCCCAAACTGTTCTGGCAGCCTGCCCGGCCTTTTCGGCTTCCTCGCCGCTTTAAAGCGTTTGCGATTTTATGTGTGTTCTTGCTGTTAATTCCGAATTGACTGTAAAATCCAGCTAGAATCGCATGTCATTTATGGATGGAGGAAGGCGATGATGGTGCATACAATCAAATTTTGCCCATGTAATCTTCAAGGCAGCCTGGAGTGGGTGAGAAACGAGGTCAGGAAATTTCCCGATGTGGAGCTGATCGACGAGCGGTGTGTCAACTATTGCGGTCAATGTCTGGAGAAGCCGTTTGCGCTGTACAACGGCAAAAATATCGTGGGCAACGACGGGCAAGAACTGCTTGATCGGCTGGTGGAAAAGCTCTCGGCAGCCCATTAGCAAGGCAAGCGCAAGAACGCAACGCCTGGGTGGCTTGGTGCCGATTGTCTGCTGTCCACAGCCCGCCGTATTTCTCGCCAAATTTCTTCTTGCTTGCAGACTCTAGCGGCCTGCTCGCGTGCTCGTTTTCCTTCCGGATCATCGCACGCGGGCAGGCGCTGTCGCAAAGAGGGCAATCTTTCGGTGAGTCTAGCGGACGAAAGTGTTTTTGACTCGCCTGGATAGGCGGAAATACGGAATCCAGATCATGGCGCTGATACCTGCGCGGATCAGACTGCGTCCTGTATCGGCTACGGCTCCGGTTTCGCTTCCGTTCGGGAAAAGCTTGGCGATGTCAGACCAGGCGAGCATGTCCACTATGGATACGGTGAGCATAACAAGCAACAGACCGATGAACATGTCCGGAGTGCTTTTCTTTTTGCGGAAAAATGCCAACAGCAGGAAAATCGAATAGAACAATAGCGCGATTTCAAACAAAATACTGCCGTAATAATAAACGGTGAGTAGCATGCTTGTTTCCATATACGGCCCCAACAGTTCAATCGTGGCAGAGTAGTTGACAAAAATGTCAGCGAGAGAGAAAAGCTGCCCAATCGGAGTAAAAATGATGCTGATAGCAGGCAGGATCAGCCATCCACCCAAGCCTGTTGGCTCCGGCTTTTGCATTTCCAGGTTTGTGTTCATGAAATACCTCCATTTCTTTGCGAATTGCACACTAAATTATGGTAATCGTGGGAAGATCCTCTCGTCAATGAAAAATATAGCGGTGCAAAAGCGGAAAGCTACCCTGGACAGAGAACACACAGCCTATCAAGAAGGAATCGACGAAAGCCAAAGCGTATTCCTATCTAATCAAGTCCGAAGGGAGCCGTTTTCATGAAGTCAATTCGCTATGAGCGCAAAATATACACGCCGGGGCCGACGCCGATCGAGCATCTGAGTAGACTGTCAAAGGAGCTGGGCGGACCGACGATTTCGATCAAGCGCGACGATTTGCTCGGTTTGACCGCCGGCGGCAACAAAACGCGCAAGCTGGAATATTTGGTCGCGGATGCGATCCGGCAAGGTGCGGACACGCTGATTACGTGCGGAGCCGTCCAATCGAACCATTGCCGCCTGACATTGGCCGCGGCGGTGCGCGAGGGATTGCGTTGCCAGCTTGTTTTGTCCGCGCCCGAAACAGGCGACTACAATCCGCAGGCGAGTGGGAACCACTTGCTGTTCCATTTGCTGGGCGCTGAAAAAATCGAAGTCGTTTCGGCAGACAAAGACTTGCTGGCAGAGATGGACGTGCTCGCCGAAAGGTTGCGAAAAGCGGGGAGAAAGCCGTACCTGATTCCGGTCGGCGGCTCCAACGAGGTCGGCTCGCTCGGCTACATGGCGTGCGCGGAGGAAATCGAGCAGCAGGCGTGGGAGAGATGCACGCCTTACGATTACGTCGTGACGGCGACAGGCAGCGGCGGGACGCAGGCAGGGCTGATTGCCGGGTTCGCCGCAAGACAGTCTGGCACGAAGGTAATTGGCGTCAACGTCAGCCGCGACCGCGCCGCCCAGGAAGCGAAGGTGCTGGAGCTTTTGCAGCGCACAGCCGCTTGGGTGGGGCTGGAAGGTACGATTCAGCCGGAGTGGGTGCAGTGCGAGGACAGGTTTGTCGGGCCGGGCTACGCGATTCCGACAGAGGAAATGGTCGAGGCTGTTAAGCTTGTCGCCCGCACAGAAGGGATATTGCTTGACCCCGTCTACACGGGCAAAGCGATGGCTGGCCTGATCGGACTTGTCCGCGAAGGGCGCTTTGGCCGGGACGATCACGTGCTGTTCCTGCACACAGGCGGCTCTCCCGCGCTGTACACGGTGCCAGAGCTGTTTTTGCCGAAGGATTGAATTTTCTGTACCTTATCATCGTTTTGTGATTGCAAATTTCATTAGTCTATCAGATTGCTGCTATTTTTCCCGCCTCCCTTTTGTATTATCGTGGGGACAAAGGGGAGAGAACCATCATGGAGAAAATAAACATCGCGGAGCAGTTTTCACTGTTACAGGAGTCCTGGAGTTCAATGATCGTGGGCGAGCTGAACGATTCGGCAATCAGGCTGGAGCAGCTTTCGGGGGAGTATCCCTGGCAACAAAACGACCAGCAGGACGAGATGATCCTGGTCGTCAACGGAAGACTGCTCTTGATGTCCCATGAGCGGAATATTTGGATCGAGGCGGGAGAGCTTCTGGTCGTGCCAAAAGGAATGGCGTACAAGCTGTTCATCCCGAACGGAGTTTGCCACCTGCTGACGATCGAGCCGAAAAAGCTGGCGGCACTCAAGCGCTGTTCATGAGTCCGCTTTCGGTGGCTGAGATAGGGGAAAAAAGAGTTGACTTTTCGGGCGTTTCGTATGTAATTAAATACGGATAGCTGCAACTCTTTTTTGAGGTGATGAACGTTGGAAGACGGCGTCTATGTCCTTATCAAAAAAGGCGATCCGGAGCTTGTGCAAAAACGCCGGTTCCTGCGCAGGGACGAGTACACGATTGGGCGGCGAGGGAGCCAACTCGCGCCTGACATCGCTTTTTCCAGCCCTTATGTATCAAGAAGACATGCTGTGATCCGCAAAATCGGCAATCAATATACGATCTCCGACCTGGAGAGCAAGCACGGAACAGAGGTGAACGGGGCGCCGGTTCGCCAGACGCCGCAGCCGCTGTTTCACGGCGATCTAATCAGTCTTGCCAAAGGAGTCGTCGAGCTGGTCTTTTTTGCGGAAGGCAGCGAACTGGATGTCACCAGGGAATTTTCTTTTCCACTGTTGCACGCAACCGCTCCGGCTGCCGCATCATCCGGCCTGGTCATCAATCTGGAGCGCCGGGAAATCCGGCTCGATGGAGCGCGCATCCCTTTGACGGGAAAAGATATGGATTTGCTAACGCTTTTGTATCAACGGGCCAATCAGGCGGTCAGCTACGAGGAAATCATGGTGGCGATCTGGCCTGAGCGAATGATTCACACCGAAACCAGCGTCCCGGATGTCGGGCGCGCCGAAATCAATGCGCTTGTCTACCGTTTGCGCAAGCGGCTGGGCAAGTACGGACAAAAAGTAACGACGATTCCCCGATTCGGCTATATGTGGGAAGAGTAAAAAGGGAGACGAGCCAGCGGTCTTCCTTTTTTTTGATGGCTGAAAATGAGAGCGGCTGTTTTGACTAATCAGGCTGTAAAATTGTCTGACAGTTATCATCTGTTTATGAGCAAAATGTCATCGTTTCATCAGCTTTCTTCCATATATTCTCTGTTTTCGCTGGTTTATCGTGTGAACAGGAAGGGGAGGAACTGGTGAAAAAGGCATGGTTTTGTTTCTGGAGTGTCTTTCTCGTCATTTTGTCGGGATTTTTCTTCCTCATCTGGGACTATTGGCAGCAGAAGCCGAAGCAAGAGGGAGAAATGGCAAAGGCGGCTTTTACGGCCTACACGACGAAATGGAAGCAGCAACAGTTCAGCGACATGTACGAGCAGCTCTCGCTGGATGCGAAAGCAAAGGTGAGCAAGGAAGAGTTTGTCTCGCGCTATGAAAACATCTACAGAGGGATCGAGGCTACGCATATCTCCGTAGAACCGCTGTACACCGAAAACGTTGTCCCGGACGAAGACGGGAAGATCAGCTTTCACTACCGGCTCAGCATGCAGACGTCTATCGAGCCGATTTCCTTTACAGGCAAAGCAATTTTGGTCAAAGAAACGCAAAACGACAAGCTGGATTGGTACATCAACTGGAATCCGTCCTTCCTGCTGCCTGAGCTGGAGCATGGAGACAAGCTGCGGTTGAACTCGTTTCGCCCGCAGCGGGGAGAGGTATTGGACCGGGCAGGGCGGAGAGTGGTGGTCACATCGCGGCAATACACTGCAAATCAAGGCTTGTAAGCAAAAACGATACTTCCTGCAGCGGGAGTATCGTTTTTTTACAGATAGGAGTAAAGGACGTTTTTTAGGTGAATCATCGACATGTTATTCTTACCATAGATGAGTCCGCGACCGGCAAGCAAAAGTTCTACAATCTGGAATTTGCGAGATTGACGTTATGCAGGGAGTGGAATTTGAGGAATTTCTGGCTGCATGATTTGAGTCGCCAGGATATCGCGTTGAAACTACGCGACACAGACAAGCAAATTATCTACATAAATACTTTGTTATCTGACTCAGAAATTTAAGTGATGCAAGGGGGAATGACAATTGGATCAAGCTGCATTTTTGGAAAAGATCGGAAATTTATACGAAAGACTCAAGGAGAGACTGCTGTACTTTTTAGATAAGCCCGAACCGTATGATTATGGTTTTGCTCTAAAGATGAAGGCGTGGTTTACAGAAGTGGCCACTAAAAACCAGCTTCTTCATTCTGGAGTAACAAAAGAAAAGGTGCAAAGACCAAGGAAATTCGTTTACTGGATTGACTTTGGTGTGAATATAGGGTCTGAATTCAATGGCCCCCATTTTGCCGTAGTCATCAAAGAGTTTTCTCATACAGCTATCGTGGTTCCGTTATCATCCGTAAAAGAGGACGATGGGGAATGGAAAAATCCTGATAATTTGATTATTCCCATTGGCTGCATTGATGGTTTACCAAAAGATAAAAAACCATGCTATGCCATGGTAAATCAGATTCGATCCGTCAGCAAACAGAGACTAAGCAGTTATCAAGATCGAACTACAAAGCAATACTATAAATTAAAGCTCCGCGATGACCAAATGGATCTGATTGATAAGGCTATTCTTTCCTTAACCAAAGTCAAATAAATATCGCACATGTAACGTGAAACGGTGGACATTTTACATGAAACTGTATATAATAACTGATGTAAGCAAACACTTAATTTGGCCTTAGCGCCGACCGAATTAATTGGCCCTTGCGCCGACTGAATTAATGAACAAGACCCTCCTAACAGAGAGCCCTGCAAAAGTCCACCTAATATCTGTAAACCGTAACCCTAGTGCCCTTAGGTACTGGGGTTTCAATTATCGAGAATGTAGCTGTAGTGGGGAGAAGCATGTTTCCGATCTGCGCTCCGGTCTACGTCCTGCAAGGATGTGAAACTGTCCGCTCCACAGCGATCCCGGGGGAAGCGCAAAACGGCGCGCAGCTCCGAAGGTTACTCATGGATTGCGCTTCTGTCTCCCCGGGCTTCGCTGTTCCGCTCGGCTGGACTCCGCTAGTCGCTCCGCCTGGAAACATGCTTCTCCTCCGAAACAGTAGGTTTTCAACAGGCTGAAACCCAGTGCCGCTTCGACACCGGGTTTTGATGTACAATAAAAAGAAAACGAAAGAGTTGGAACCATTGCTACAGCCCTCTAAACAAATCACGGCATCCTTCCATGCCGAATTATATAAACTGATTCCCGTGGATCACCCATTATGTAAAATCAATGAAATCGTCGATTTCACGTTCATTCATGAATTGGTTCGTTCTTCTTATTGTGAGCATTACGGAAGACCAGCTAACGAGCCGGAGCTCCTGTTTCGCTTGCTGTTTTTACAGGTTCTCTACAATCTTTCGGATGAACGCATCATTCAGGAAACGCAGGTAAACCTCGCTTATAAGTGGTTTTTAGGTTTAAATCCAGAAGATACCCTTCCTGACCCCTCTCAGTTATCCCGCTTTCGTAATCATCGGTTAGGAGCCGGAGCCGTAGACGAGGTACTCAAATCGGTTGTACGTCAGTGCATCGAAAAAGGACTTGTGAAATCAAAGACGATCATCGTGGATTCCACTTATACACTGGCAGCTTCGCCAAAACAAAAGCCTCTTGAAGTACTGCGAGATGCGGCGAAGCGCTTATTCCGTATTGTGGTGAAAAAGCATCCAAAACTTGAAAAGAAACTCCCGAGGTTACCGGAGTTGAAGAAGGATCAAGAGGGTGCCGAGAAGATCATGCTTCACTACTTGGCGGAACTTGGAGAGACAGTCGAGACTTTGTTACCCGATCATGAGGGTTCCATCTCGGAGAAGATCAAGGTCGCCAAGGCCATCGTGGAAGATGAGCGTCTGCTGGCCAATAAAGGCATTATGTCGGCCATTGATCCAGATGCCCGCTTTGGATGGAAGAGCAATACGAAATCCTTTTTTGGCTACAAAGAGCATATTGCCATGACGGATGAAGAAATCATTACGGCTGTGGAGGTCACCGGAGGAAGTACGGATGACGGAAAACAATTCAAAGAACTTTTGAACCAATCGCTTGACGTGGGAATAGAAGTACAAGAAGTGATTGCTGACACCGCATATTCGGGTAAAGATAACTTGGCCGAGATGAAATCCAAGGGGATTAAACCTGTCGTCCCGCTAAACCCCGTCGTACATAATGGGGGACTGAAGCAAGAGGGCTTTGAGTACAACAAGGATGCAGACTTTGTTATTTGTCCGGCAGGACAACATAGTATCCGAAAGGCTGTCCAAGGAAGCAAGCAGAGTGGCAAAAGTCGTTCTCTCGTTTTTTACTTCGATACGGAGAAATGTAAGACATGCCCACTTAGGGAAGGCTGTTTCAAACCAGGAGCAAAGAGCAAGACCTACTCCATCCGGATCGTGGCGGAACCCTACAAGGCGCAAATCGAGTTTGAAAACAGCGATACGTTCAAAGAACGTATTTGTCGCAGACCGATTATTGAGCACAAAAATGCTGAATTAAAAAGGTATCATGGGATGACCAAGGCCAAGTACCGTGGTCTCTTTCGTATGCGAATACAGGCAATACTTACGGCTTTCGTCGTAAATGTAAAACGGATGATAAAATTGGCAGAAAAAATGCAGCCCGTCTCTTAAAGGAGAATGGACTGCATTTTTCGTTAAAGTCCTTTTTTGTAAAAAAAAATACTGTGCGTTACCCGATCCGCAAACCTCAACAGAGGTATTTTGCAGGACTCTCTAACAGAGGGTCTTTTACTTTTTAATCGGGAAGTGGAGCGCCGTTTTGCCAATCGACGTCTGCCAAAAGCCGGAAAATCACCGCTTGTCCGCTCTCCGCAAAAATTCGCGGACGGTCTGCACGTACTCGGCCGTTTCCTCCAAATAGCCCATGTGGGAGCTGTTTTCCAGAACGTGAAACTCGGCGCCCGGCACGAGCGACTGGTAGTAGCGCGTTGCCTCAGGCGTCGCCTCGTCGTGGCGGCCGCAGAGGAACAGGGCAGGGATGTCGAGCTGATGCAGCTTCGGCGTGTAGTCGAACGTTTTCAGGTTGCCTGTCGGACAAAACTCGGACGGCCCCCACATCGTCATGTACACGTCCTTGTTCGCTTTCCGGCGGCTTTCGGCGAGCACTTCCGGCAATGGCTCCAGGCGGCACACGTACCGGGCGTAATACTCCTTCATCGCCTCCTGATACTCGTCTGAATCGGTCGTTCCCCGTTCTTCGTGCCGGGCAATCGTCTGCTGCACCTCTTTTGGCAGTCGGGCGATCAGGCGGTCTGCGTCTTCCTTCCAGCGCTGGGCGCTGAGGCACGGACTGGAAAAAATCACGCTCGATACGCCAGCAGGGCGGGTGTCAAGCAAGTACGCCGCCGCCAGCATCGTTCCCCACGAATGGCCAAGGATGTGCGTTTGCGAAAGTCCGAGCGCTTGCCGGATGCAGGCCAGTTCTTCCACGAACCGCTCCGTTTTCCACAAGGACGCATCGGTCGGCCTGTCGGAGTTGCCCGAGCCGAGTTGGTCGTAAAAAATGACGGGCCGCTCGTCGCCCAATACGTGCAGGGTTGACTTGAGTGGAGCGTGCGTATTGCCGGGGCCGCCGTGCAGCACGATCAGCGGCGTCTGTTCGCCTGTGCCGACGCGGGTGTACCACACTCGGCCGCCGGGAACCTCTATGTAGCCTTCCTGCTTCTTCATCATTTTCAACCTCGCTTTTCGTCCATTCTGATAAAGTTATTTTTACCAATATACCATGTCTGACAGATTTGTGCGCAGCGAATGCGCTGTAGGCACGGGCATGTTTTTATACTTTTTTTAGAATTCGTTTAGAGCGCGTTTAGACCTCGCCCTTATCATCGCTTGTAGAGAAAGTAAGCAGCTTTCAACCAAACAGGAGGGATGAGGAATGCGAAAAAAATGGCTGGCGGTCGGACTGGCAGTTGGGCTGACCGGAGTGTTGGCATGGGGAATCGGAGGGTCTGCGAATGCGGACAGTACGGGCTTTGTCCTGTACAAATCGGCCTTGAGCCAGACGAAAGAAGCCGGGAGCATGACCGCGCATGCACAGCTTGAGCTGACGGACAACGGGAGCAAGCTGTTTGCAGTCGACGGTGTGGCGAAAGTCGATCATGAGCAGCAACTGGCCAGTGTGAACGGGAGTTATTCCAATGCAAATGGCGAGGGCAGCTTTCAGGTGTTTCGCCAGCAGGACCAGGTCGTTTTCAAAAAAGGGGACAGTGACGTTTATCGCGTCATGGAGACGATTGGCTGGGGACGCAAGGCTCAGCGAGACGATCATGGGGAACCAAGTGCTGTGATGAGCCATATGCACAACATGCTGTTTGGCGAGATTGGAAAAGAGATGACTGTCGAGAATCTTCCGAATGGGGGCAAACAGGTCAGCTTGCAGCTTTCTGAGGAACAACTGCCGATGTTCGCCAAATTCATCGGGCCGATGGTTTATTCCAAAATCGCCGAGCACAGCCAGGAAGCAGCGGCGGCTCACGAGCATGGGCCGGCCGTGAAGCTGCCGCTTCTGCAAGAAGACGTGCAGCTTGCGCAAGTCGTGCTGAACGCGACTATCAACGAAAAGAACCAGATTGAACAGCAAACCGCCAAGGTCGAGCTGGTGGGCACCGACGCGGCGGGCATCGAGCATACCCTGCGCCTGTCTGTGGACATCCGCCTGTCCGATCTGGCTGCGACTGCGCCAGAGCAGATTGACTTGACGGGAAAACAAGTGGAGAAAATCACCCGTGAGGAGCTTAGAAACGAATGGAAAAAAGGCGGCTGTTGGCATCACGAGGCAGAGTAAGTCTTTTGAAAACAACTGTAGTATAATGGCAGCAATCATACACGCGGGAGGGGGACGGCCATGTCGATCAAAACGAGACTTTTGCTATCCTATATCGCCATGATTGTCGTTCCCATCGTCTGCTTCGGACTGGTTGCTTCATTTTTGGGTTCTGTGATACTGGGGGAGTCGTTTTCGCATGGCGCAGGAAAAGAGGCGGGAAAGCCAGCTTTTCGGCAGACGCAAGAACGGCGGGACGAGCTGTTCGCCGGGCTCGCTTTCCTGGCGCGCTACGCCCCGGAGCGGCTTTTGCACCAGGACGTGCTGGCCGAGACGGACGAGGAACTGCACCGCCTTGGCGGCGCGATCATTGTCGCCAAAGACGGGGCGGTACAGTTCGCCTCCGCTTCGCTTGATCGGGCGGACTTGCCAAAGTATATGCAACCATCTGCGCCGGATGAACGTTCACGCCGTTGGCCGCCGTGGAGCAGCAGGGACGTCGTCGAGACGCAGTCGTTTGTCTTTGCGGACAACAGCCAGGGCACGCTCTATTTTGTTGCGGAAGACAGAACTTTTTTAACGTCAGGCCTTTATTTTTTCCTGGCGATGCTCATCAGCTTCCTCGTCATTGTCGGGCTGACGAACGGCGTGTTGACCTACTTCGTTTCGCGCAGTATCATCCGCCCGCTGTACGCGCTCAAGCAGGCGGCGCACGAAATCAAGGAAGGCAATCTGGAGCGTCCTGTCCAGCTCGGGCGAAAAGACGAACTGGGCGAGCTGGGGGAAGCCTTCGAGGAGATGCGAGTCCGCTTGTACGATTCGATCCGTTTGCAGTTGCAGTATGAGGAAAACCGCAAAGAGCTGATTTCCAGCATCTCGCACGATTTGAAAACGCCGATTACGGGGATCAAGGCGTGCGTGGAAGCGGTATTGGACGGAATTGCCGACACAGAGGCCAAGCGCGAAAAATACATGCAGATGATTGCGGGCAAATCCGAGCAGATGGATCGATTGATCGACGAACTGCTGCTGTTTTCCCGGCTGGACTTGAACAAGCTGCCGTTTCATCTGGAGCCGGTCGACATCCGCGCCTATGTCGCAGACTGCGTGCAGGAGCTGCGCCTGGAGCCGCGGCTGTCCGGGGTACATATCAGCGTGGCCGGGACAGAGGGCGCGCCGCTTATGGTCATGGCGGATCGGGAAAAGCTGCACCGGGTGCTGATGAACCTCGTCGACAACAGTCTGAAATACATGGAAAAGGAAGACAGGCGGCTCACGATACAACTGCAAGCGACAGCCGACGAAGCGATTGTGACTGTTGCCGACAACGGAACGGGGATCAGCCGGGAAGCGATGCCATACATCTTCGACCGCTTTTACCGGGCGGACCGTGCCAGAAATACTGCTACGGGCGGCAGCGGGCTAGGGCTTGCCATTGTCCGGCAACTGGTGGAAGGGCACGGCGGACGGGTCTGGGCGGACAGCGAAGTCGGCCGCGGGACGAGCATTCATGTTGCCTTGCCGCTGCAAAAAGGGACAGGGGGTGAAGCGGATGAAGCACATCCTGATTATTGAAGACGATACGGTAATCGCCGAGGTGGAAAAAGATTATCTGGAAGCAAACGGTTTTGCGGTAGAAGTCGCGCACTCCGGAGAGGTTGGCTTGCAAAAGGCGCTGGCCGAGGAGTACGACCTCATCATCCTCGACCTGATGCTGCCTGTCGTGGACGGCTTTGACATCTTGCGCGAGGTGCGCGCGGCGAAAAACATCCCGATCCTGCTCGTCTCTGCCAAAAAGGAAGACGTAGACAAAATTCGCGGGCTGGGCCTGGGCGCGGACGACCATATCAGCAAGCCGTTCAGCTTGGGAGAGTTGGTGGCAAGGGTGAAAGCACACCTGGCCCGCTACGACCGCCTCGTGTCCGAATCGGCGCAGCGGGTACCGAAGGACGAGCTGCGCATTCGCGGGATACGGATCGACAAGCTGGCGCGCAAAGTGTACGTCAATGGGGAGGAAGTTCCGCTAACCTCGAAGGAGTATGACCTGCTGCTTTTTTTGGCGACGCATCCGAACTGGGTGTTCAGCAAAAACGAGCTGTTTGAAAAAATATGGGGACTGGATTCCCTTGGCGATATTGCAACCGTGACCGTGCATATCAGCAAGCTGCGCGAAAAAATCGAAAGCGACCCATCCAAGCCGCAGTACATCGAAACGGTATGGGGAGTCGGGTACCGTTTTCAGTTGTAGCGTTGGGGATTTTTCCGCTACTACTGGATCATCGCCATGGAAGAGCTCACGCTAGTTGCGGTGTGCTCGGGCCAATCGGCATGTACGTGTGGACGTTGCAGGCGATGACGATTGCCAGGGCAGAAGGGCTTGCGGCGGTGGAAAACCCGGCTTTTCTCGTCAACAGTGGACAACTGTGGACGGGGATTGTCTTGCAGGTGCTCTCGCTTTTCCTGTTGTTTCTTTTGTCTGTTTTCAAGCCGTGGGGGAAGCGAAAGAATTGAGAAACCAAAATGTGAGATGGAACAGTAACTGGCTTTAGGAACGGTTGCTGTTTTTTTATTATATGGAAAACCGTTGCACACGATTGGAATTCGTCAGGGACTTTTAGCGGTGTTTGCCAGCCGCTCATGGTATGATGGGAGAGTTAAATCGTATTGGAATGGAGGCTGTCTGATGAAATTCATAGATAACCAAGGAATTACAGATCCTCGCATCAATCTGGCTATTGAGGAATACGCGCTGAAGCATTTGCCTGCAAGCGAAGATTATCTGCTGTTTTACATAAACGAGCCTTCGATCATCATCGGCAAAAACCAGAACACAATCGAAGAAATCAATTCCGCCTATGTCGAGGAAAACAACATCCACGTCGTGCGCAGGCTGTCTGGCGGCGGGGCGGTTTACCATGATCTTGGCAATCTCAACTTCAGCTTCATCACCAACGATGACGGCGAATCTTTTCACAACTTCCGCAAATTCACCGAGCCGGTCGTTCAGGCGTTGAAAAAGCTTGGCGTCGAGGCGGAGCTGACCGGACGCAACGACATTCAGGTCGGGGAGAGGAAAATTTCCGGTAATGCGCAGTATGCGACCAAAGGCCGGATGTTCAGTCACGGCACGCTGCTGTTTGATTCCGAAATCGAAAACGTGGTGTCTGCCTTGAAAGTGAACGCAGACAAAATCCAGTCGAAGGGCATCAAGTCCATTCGCAGCCGGGTCGCCAACATATCGGAGTTTTTGCCGCAGCCGATGACGATTGAGCAGTTCCGTCTGGCGATTCTTCATTCCATTTTCGGGGAGGGACAGGTTGAGGAATACAGGCTGACCGACGAAGACTGGGTGAAAATTCACGAGCTGTCCAAGGCCCGTTACCAGAGCTGGGACTGGAACTACGGCAAATCGCCAAAGAGCAATTACCGCCAGTCGAAGCGGTTTGACAACATCGGCAGCATTGAAGTGCAGCTTGATATTGAGAAGGGAAAAATCAAGGCGGCGAAAATATACGGAGACTTTTTCGGCGTGAGAGATGTAGCCGAACTGGAGGAACGGCTTATCGACACGCCTTATGATCGCGCCTCGCTCAGTGCGCGGCTCGCCGACGTCAACCTGCAGGAGTTTTTCGGCAACCTTGATCGGGAAGCGTTCGTCTCCTTGCTGATCGTTTAAAACAAACATCGTTCGAAGCGGATTCGCGGACCGCCGTTAGTTTGTTGTTTTTTTGCACGAACAAGGCCAGGTACGGCAAAAAACAAAGGACATTGAGGTGGCGGCTGCTCTGGGCTTCGTGTACCCGCAGGGCGATGACGAGCGCGTCACGCACTATTTGCAGCGTGTTTCCCAGCTTGCGCCCGATGCCACGGAAATTTTTTGACCACACAGGCAGGGAAGGGGCTGTCCCAATCGTCGCAGTCAACGGGACGGCCTCTTCAGGGGGAGCTTGGTATTATATCAATCGAAAAGAAATCACAAGCTAAGGAGCAGGAGAGGATGGGCTAGCGATTTAGAGAAGAGCTGAAGTGCGCGCGTAACACGCAATTGGAAGATTGAAAGGAGAAACCAAGTGGAAAATCATCAAGAAACGAAACAGAGTGGAGGGACGTTCGGGAGCAGGAGCAATTTTCTCGTCGTCATGGTCATGATCCTGGGGGTGTTTGTGGCCATTCTCAACGAAACGCTCCTGAACGTGGCCTTGTCGAAAATTATGGATGACATCGGCATTTCTCCCAGCAAGGCGCAATGGCTGGCAACGGGCTATTTGCTGGTCATTGGCGTGTTGATTCCTGTTACCGCCTTTCTCATTCAGCGCTTTACGACGCGGACGTTGTTTTTGTCAGCGATGGGGCTGTTCACGCTGGGGACGCTCGCAGCGGCGATTGCACCGGGCTTTGGCCTGCTTCTGGTTGGCAGGGTGCTGCAAGCGTCGGGAACGGGACTCTTGTTCCCTTTGTTGACGAATGTGGTGCTGTCCGTCGTGGCGATTGAAAAACGCGGTTCGGCCATGGGAACGATCGGGATCGTGATTACGTTCGCACCGGCGATTGGCCCGACGCTGTCCGGCATCATCGTCGAGCATTTCAGCTGGCGCGCGCTCTTTTACGGGGTGTTGCCGATTGTTTTGTTCGTTGTCACCTTTGCCTATTTCCGACTGAAAAACGTCACGGAAACTTCTCGCCCACGCGTAGATGTCCTTTCCCTGCTGTTGTCTACCTGCGGCTTCGGGGGCATCGTATTTGGTTTCAGCAGCGCAGGAGAAGGATCTGGCGGCTGGGGAAGCAACGAGGTGCTCTGGCCGATCACGATTGGGGTTGTCGCCCTCATCCTGTTTACCTGGCGGCAGTTGCGGCTGTCCGAGCCGCTGCTTGATCTGCGCACTTTTACGTATACCGTATTTCGGATGTCGACCGTCATCATGATGATCGTCATGATGGCGATGTTTTCCGCGATGATGCTGTTGCCGATCTTCCTCCAAAACGCACTTGGCTACAGCCCGTTTGAGGCAGGGCTCGTCATGCTGCCGGGCGGGATTGTCATGGGGATCATGTCGCCGATTACGGGACGCCTGTTCGACAGGTTCGGGGCCAAATGGCTGGCTGTTATCGGTCTGGCGCTCGTCGGCAACACGTTGTTGCAATTCGCTTTCATTACCCTGTCTACTTCGTATGCGACCATCATGATCTTCAACACGCTGTTGATGCTGGGCATTTCCATGCTGATGATGCCGGTCATGACCAACGCCTTGAACGAACTGCCGCCGCAGCTTTATCCACACGGCACGGCCATCATCAGCACCTTGCAGCAAGTGTCGGGAGCAGTCGGGACGGCCTTGCTTGTCACCGTCATGACAAACGGCACCAGCCGTTATCTGGAGCAGCTTGGTGGACAGAAGGCGGATGCCAACGCACAGGTACTCGCCATGATGGCGGGAATGAAAAGTGCGTTCCTGCTGGCTTTCGCTCTGGTTGTGCTTGCCTGGATTATTTCGCTGTTTATCAAGCGGGCGGTTCCACCGAAAAAAGAGGGATGGGAAGGTCAGGGCGCGTCTGCGCATTGATCGCTTTTGGCAGGTCGGGACAAGTTACGTTGTTCTGGCCTGTTTTTTTAAGAAAAGGGTTGATCGTAGCTGCAGCGAAGGGAGGAAACAGGAGAAACCGCTCAAGGTGCTTGGGACTCTGGCGGGGAAGCAAGGACTGGCCGCCTGCGGGGAGTCCCAAAGACCTTCGCTTGTTTCTCCTGTTTCCTCCTGAGGGGCTGTGGGGCTTGGTTCGGGCTTTTTTTAAAAAGAAAAGAGTGAATCGTTGCTGCAGCGAGGGAGACAAGTGGCTACAGCGATCCTCGCTGCCACTAATGATCGCGATAAATGGCTTTTCGTAACCACCTGCACTGATTCAAAATATCTAATAAACCCTGGCTAAACTTCTTTCCCCACACTAAAAAACTAATGCCTTCCCACCTAAAGGGAAAAACTAACGGCAAATCGTCGGACTTTTATTTGCGGGCAGGAAAATCGAACGGTACGCGAAATGTTTACAAGGCGTGCATGCGCGCGCAAACGAGAAGAAAGCAGGGAATGATATGTCAGCATCGTACAAAAAAGTGTTTTGGGCAGCGGGCTTTGGCTGGATGTTCGACGCGATGGATGTTGCCCTTTTATCCTTTATTATGGTTGCACTCAGGCAAGAATGGGGCTTGTCCCCTGAAGAAGCCGGTCTTTTGGGAACCGGCAACCTTGTAGGTATGGCCATTGGCGCGATGGCAGGCGGCTACCTGGCAGACCGGGTCGGGCGTAAGCCAGTCTTTCTCCTTACGCTTCTGCTGTTTGGCGCGGCCAGCTTCGCGAGTGCTTTTGCCACTGGCTTTTTCACCATGCTGCTCTTCCGCTTTTTGATGGGTCTGGGCCTTGGCGCAGAGCTGCCTGTGGCCTCCACGCTTGTCAACGAGTTCGCGCCCCCGGAAAAACGCGGGAGTACGGTCGTGCTGCTGGAAAGCTTTTGGGCTGTTGGCTGGATCGCGGCGGCGGTGATTTCGTACTTCATCATTCCTGAATACGGATGGCGAGTGGCTGTTATCATCGGGGCCTTGCCGATTGGGTATGCGTGGTACGCACGCCGGGCTATTCCCGAGTCGCCCCAGTTTCATAAGCGCACCGAGCAGGTGCCGTTGCAAAAGCTGCTGACCTCGCACAAGCGGGAAACGGTTGCCTTGTGGGCGGTCTGGTTCGCCATTGCTTTTTCCTACTACGGCATGTTTTTGTGGATGCCGTCCGTGCTGGTGGACAAAGGTTTCACGATGATTAAAAGCTTTCAGTACGTCCTGGTGATGACGCTGGCGCAGTTGCCCGGCTATTTCGCCGCAGCCTACCTTGTGGAAAACTGGGGCCGCAAAAAGACGCTGGCAAGCTTTTTGTTCATGACCGCTGTGATGGCATTCGCCTTCGGACAGAGCAGCCAAACGACCGAGCTTCTGGTAACAGGCGCACTGCTGTCCTTTTTCAATCTCGGCGCTTGGGGGGCGCTGTACGCCTACACGCCGGAAAACTACCCGACGCCTCTGCGGGCGACAGGCTCCGGTTTTGCTTCCGGCATCGGGCGGATTGGCAGCATCATTGCGCCATATCTCGTGGGCTACTATTCGTCCTTGCACTACAGCTACACGTTCATTTTCAGCGTATTTACGCTGGTGCTGTTCGCTGGCACGACGGCCCTGCTCTTGTGCGGAAAAGAAACGAGGACGTCTGACGCCGCAAGCGTCAGCTAAGCGGCGATTAGTCGTGCGATCAGCCGGGTGGTCAGTCGCGCAGTCAGTCACGCGATCAACCAAGCGGTCAGCCAACAGGCTGTTTATCTGAATCACCAGCAGTATTGCCACCGTACAGCCGCAGGATGCCAGCCGCGCTTGCTACAACTTCTGTCCGCAGCTCATCCGGCTTGAGCACTTCAATGGCTGGACCGTACCCAAGCACCAGCGTGCAAGCGGAATCCAGCGTATGAAATTCCACATCGGCTTCCATCCAGCCGTTTTCCGAAGCGGTTTGGATGGAGGCTATTTTTATGTAGCGCTCCTGTTTCAGCCGGGGCAGTATTTCTTCGCGAATGCGAATGACAGCCGGATAGCGCGGGAGGCTTGCCTTGAACTGCTTCGTCGATTCTTCCCAGTAGCTGGCGAGATCAAAGTCTGCGGGCCGGACGAAAGACTCTTCCAGCACCTTCGCCTCCGCAAACCGCGAAATCCGGTACGTGCGCATGTCCTCATCGACCTGCGCTACCAAATACCAGACGCTTCGCTTGGCGACCAGCCCGAGCGGCTGCACAATCCGCTCGACAACCGCGTCCTCCCGCTGGTAGCGGACCCAAAGCTTGCGGGTGAGCCAGACGGCGTCCTGGATGGTGTGGAGCAGCGGAAACGACTCGTCTGATTCGTGCCAGCCTGCTCCGTCGATATGCAGCCGCTGCCGCACGTGCCAGGCGTCCTGCTGAACGCTCTGCGGCAAGGCGGACAGCAGCTTGAGAAAAGCGTGCTCGTACTGTTCCCGAAGCCCCAGATCGTTCAACAGAGCGGAAGGAGAGGACAGCATGAGCGATTGCAGTTCATCCGTTTTCAACCCGGTCAAATTGCTGCGGTAGCCCTCTGCCAGAGCCCATCCGCCAGCGGAACCCCGTTCGGCGTAGACAGGCACGCCTGATGCGCTCAAAGCCTCCATGTCCCGGTGGATCGTCCGCTCGGACACCTCCAGCATTTCCGCCAGTTGCCTGGTTGTCATTCGGCCGTGGTTTTGCAGGTGCAGCAAAATCGAGAGCAGTCGGTCTGCCCGCATGAAAATTCCTCCTCACGATCGGTCACTTGTTATGCCTTTCATTTTACTTTACCCAATATGACAGATGGTGTCATATATACAGCGCTACACTGATCCATGAGGTCGACAGAGCGCCTTCATGCAGCTCAACACCAGACGGAGAGCTGTATGCGGTGCGAAACGAAAAAGGAGGAATGTCAGGATGAAAGCCTTGCAAGGAAAAGTCGCAGTGGTCGCGGGCGGAACGAGAGGGGCCGGGCGCGGGATTGCCATCGGTTTGGGGGAGGCAGGCGCAACCGTCTATGTAACGGGACGCAGCGTGAGAGGGCAGCAATCTGACTTGGGCCGGCCTGAGACGATTGAAGAGACAGCGGAACTGGTGACGGCGAGCGGCGGAGTCGGCATTGCGGTCCGGGTCGATCATTCGCAGGAAGACGAAGTGAAAGCGCTGTTCGAACGGGTAAAAGCGGAGCAAAACGGCCATCTCGACATTTTGGTGAACGACATATGGGGCGGCGAGAAGTTGACCGCCTGGGGAAAAACGTTTTGGGAGCATTCTTTGGCAGACGGTTTGCTGATGCAGCAGCGCGCAGTCCACACGCACATGATTACGAGCTACTATGCCGCACCGCTCATGGTGGAGCAAAAGAAAGGACTCATCATCGAGATCACGGACGGGATCGACTATCGGTATCGCGAGAATCTGTACTACAGTCTGGCGAAAATTTCCGTGATCCATCTGGCCCAGGCGATGGCAGAGGACCTGCGCCCGCACGGCGTTACCGCTCTGGCACTGACACCCGGATTCTTGCGTTCGGAGGAGATGCTCGACTATTTTGGGGTGACGGAAGAGACGTGGAGAGAGGCTGTCAAGAAAGAGCCTCATTTCATCATGTCGGAAACGCCAACGTACATCGGGCGGGCAGTCGCAGCGCTCGCCGCTGATCCCGCCGTCGCCGAAAAGGCAGGACAGGCGCTGAGCACCTGGGGGCTTTCAGACGAGTACCCGTTTGTCGATCGCGACGGCAGCCGCCCGCATTGGGGAAACTACGCCAAAGAGCAAGGGCTGTATCGGTAAAGGCAAACCAGGCATTCATCAGGCGGACTCACGCCTGTAACGGACAACGCAAAAAGGGGCGTCTCAAAAGTCGCTATGTCGACTACGAGACGCCCCTTTTGCCTGTCAGAAACGTGAACAGAATGGCTTTTTTCCGACACCAGTACAGCTAGGCTATCGGCCGTACATCCTTTTTGCGCACGAACCAGCTCCGCACATTTCCGTTCAAGATCAGATTGGTGATGACCCCGGCAATCAGTCCCCAGAAGGCGGCGCCGATCCCGCCGATGGAGATGCCGGAAATCGTGACGAGGAAGGTGACGAGGGCGCATTCCCGTTCCTTTATATCGCTCATCGCCTGGGCAAGGCTGGAGCTAAGCGACGCAAACAAAGCCAGACCGGCGATGACGGCAACCAGTTCCTTCGGCAGCCCGAAAAAGACAGAAGTGATCGTCGCGCCGAACATGCCGAACACGAGGTAAAAGGCACCGCAGGCAATTCCCGCGATGTACCGCTTGGAGAGGTCCTGGTGCGCTTCCTTGCCCGTGCAGATGGCAGCCGTAATCGCAGCGAGATTGATCCCGTGCGAGCCAAAAGGAGCGAGCAGGAGCGAAGCGATTCCGGTCGTCGCCACGAGCGGGCTTGCAGGCGTGTCGTAACCGTCTGCCTTCAGGACGCCGATTCCCGGCGCGTTTTGCGAAGCCATCGTGACGATGCACAGCGGAATCCCCAGGCCGACAATCGCATCAAGCGAGAAGGTCGGCAGCGTAAACACGGGATTGACCAACGCCATCTGGACGGAGTCGAGCTTCAGGCGTCCCATCCCGAAGGCGACGGCCAGCCCGACCAGGAGTGTGAGCACGACCGCGTAGCGCGGGGACCAGCGCTTGGCGAACAGGTAGCAAAAAATCATCGGCAACGCCAGGGCAGGCAGGTGCTGCATCGAAACGAACACATCGACGCCAAAGGACAAAAGAATCCCCGCGAGCATGGCCGTTGTGATCGACTGCGGCACGTATTTCATCAGGATGGAAAACAAGCCGGAGACGCCGAGCAGGGTGATGACGGCGGCGGAAAACAGGTACGCCCCGATTGCATCGCTGTACGGATAGACGGTCAGGCTCGATACGAGCAGGACGGCACCGGGCGTCGACCACGCTGTAATGACGGGTGTTTTGTACCAGATACTTAGAATGATTGCGGTCAGGCCGCTGCCAATCGAGATCGCCCAGATCCAGGAGGACAGCTCGGCTTCACTGAGACCCGCGCCTTGCGCTGCCTGAAACACGATCAACAGCGGCCCTGCATACGAAACCATGGTAGCGATCAGGCCGACAATGACGGCAGAGAGGGAAAAGTCTGCCGGGATGCTTTTCAGGTTGGAGATCAACCCATATTGCTGTTTTTGGGGTACCACAACGTATTGCCTCCTAACAGGGGATCAGCGCTGGCCGGCGAGGCATTACCCCTTTTCATTGAGAATGTAGCGGATCGTCCGCTTGGTGATATTCAACTTCTTGCTCAACAACTGCCTGTCTCCTTTTGTCTCGCTCAGTCCCTTTTCGATGATCGCCCGCCCGATTTCCCCTTCCAGGAGCTTGATTCGTTTTTGCAAATATTCGAAGTCAATGCCGTCGATGGACGGGATGTTGCGGGTGAGCGATTCCACGAAGCGCGCGCATTCCCGCTCAATTGCCTGTTCGATGCTGCCGGGCTGCGGCTGGTCTTCGGCGGGCTGCTCTCGCCCTTGCAGCTTCGGCTGCGTCGCTTTCTGCCGAAGCTGGGCTGGCAGGTGCTCTGCGCGCAGCCGCTCGCATTCGTGCAAGGCGATGGTCTGGTTGAGGACGTTAAGCAGCTGTCTGACGTTGCCCGGCCAGTCGTAGCGCTGCAAAAGCTCCAGGGCGTCCGGCTCGATCTCGCACGCGGTGCCGCTGCGCTTTTGCAAATAGTAGTGGGCGATTGCCGGAATATCGCACGTCCGCTCGCGCAGGGGAGGAATCGCGAGCTTGATTCCTTCCAGCCGATACAGCAAGTCGCTGCGGAAACGGTTCATCTCGACTTCGTGCTCCAGGTTGCGGTTCGTGGCCGAGATGAAGCGGATGTTGCTCTGGCCGACCTGCTCGCCTCCGACCCGCATGAATTCTCCCGTTTCCAGCGTGCGCAGCAGTTTGACCTGAATCGAGAGGGGGGCTTCGCCGATCTCATCGAGAAACAGCGTGCCGTTGTGCGCAAGCTCAAACAAGCCTTTTCGCGATTTGATCGCCCCGGTAAAAGCGCCTTTTTCAAAACCGAACAGCTCGCTTTCCAGAAGCGATTCCGGGACGGCGCCGCAGTTGAAGGCGACAAACGGCTGTTGGGCGCGGTTGCTCGCTCCGTGGAGAAAGCGGGCCATCAGCTCCTTGCCTGTGCCTGTTTCTCCTTCGATCAGGACGTGGATTGCTTTTTTTGCCAATTTTTTGGCAATGGCTGTTACTTGAGCCATCGGGCTTTCTGATGAATACACGATACCATATTGTGCGGCTTCTTGGGATAGGTCATCTTTTTGTTTTGCCGAAGCAGACAGGACAGAGTCGATCACTTGTTCCAGACTGTCCAGATCGTCAAACGGCTTTTCCAGATAATCCTTGGCACCCCACTGCATCGCTGTGACTGCCGATTTGATCGTGCTGTAGCCCGTCATAATCAGCACCTCGCACGCAGGATGGGTAGCCTTGATCTCGCGCAAAAGCTCCAGGCCGTCTGCGTCTGGCAGCTTCAAATCGACGAGGGCGGCTTGAAAGGACAAGGAGGTGTCATGCAAAAGCCGCTTGACCTCTTTGCCTGTATTCGCCACGACGACCTCGCAGTTTTTGCGCTGGAGAAAATAGGTGAAAAAGGTGGTCACTTCTGTCTCATCATCGACAATCAAAATCCGTTTCGGTTCCATGGTTGTCCTCCTCTCTCTCAAGCAACGGCAGCAGCAGCGTGAACTTGCTGTAGTCATTCTCCTCGCTTTCCGCAAACAGCCTGCCGCCGTGCGCTTCCGCGATGCCGAGACTGACGGATAGGCCCAATCCGGTTCCTTTTGACCGTTCTTTTGTAGAGAAAAACGGCTGGAAAATTTGCGGCAACAAATCCTTGGGGATGCCTGTCCCGTTGTCGTAAACGGACAACCCTGCGTAGCGGACGCCATCTTCTTCCGTGAGAAACGAACGGATGACGATCCGCGGGTCCGTGCTGTCTGCAAGCGCATCTCTGGCGTTCAGCAGCAGGTTGATGACGATTTGCTCGATTTGATGGCGGCTTCCGTAGAATTGCAGGCTTGGCACGTTCATTTCCCGGGTTATGGTCAGGCCGGAGACGGTCAGCTGGTAGCCGATCAGCCCGAGCACATCTTCCACGACCTCGTCGATGGTAACGGCCTCAAACAAATATTCCTCCTGTCGGGAAAACGTCAGTAAGTTCTGAATAATCTTTTTGCAGCGCACCCCGCATTGGTAAATGTCCCGCATGAGTGGGGCCGTGGGGCTATCCGCCATATCGCGCATGAGCAACTGGGAATTGCCGAGAATCGCAGTCAGCGGGCTGTTCAGCTCGTGGGCGATTCCGGCCGCCATTTCGCCGATCGCCGCCATTTTCGCAGACTGGATCAGTTGGGCTTCGATCTTGATTTTTTCGTTCACATCCTGGAACAGCAGGCTGTTTTCCACGACGACGCCAACGTGTCTGGCGACGAGCTGGATCAGCTCTGCTTCCTCCTTGTCTGCCTGGCGCTGCTCCTTTTGCAGCAGGGTCAAAAAGCCGAACGTCTGGTTCAACTGGCTGCGCAGCGGCACAGACGTGGCAAAATGCTGCGGCAGCACCTCCGCGAGCTTCTGGTGAATCTGCTCGATAAACAGCGCCGGATCGGCAGCCGCAGGTTGGGGCAAGGTGCGGCATTGCCAGTCGGAGTCGGTCCAGATACACAAGTAGGAAGCGGGCATGCCGCCTTTGACAATCGTCAGGGCAAAGTGCTCGAAGGCGAGAATTTGCGACAGTTGCGCGGCGAGATAGCTGCTCGTTTGCGGCCAGGTGGCGTTGATCTGGATTTGCGTCAGCTCGTTGATGACGGCGAGCTGGCGGTTTTTCTTTTTCATTTCTTCCACGAGATAGACAAGCTCGCTGTAGTAGCTTTTGCGCGAGGACGATATTCCGGTGAGCTTTTCCAATATCTCCTGTTTGGTCTGCATGTCGGCCTCCTATAATGCCTGGCGAAAAAGGGCAGCGACGTCCTGGACGCTCATGTCACGCGGGTTGGTGGTCATGCAGACGTCCAGCAGGGCGAGCGAGCTGAGCAGCTCGATTTGCTCCGGGTGCAGCCCGATGGCAGAAAGCGATTGGGGGACATCGAGGTCGTTTGCCAGGTCCTTCACCGCTTTCAGCGCGAGGCGGGAAGCATCATGGGTGCTCAGCCCCGAGGTGTTCTCGCCCAGGCATTCGGCGATTTGCCTGTATTTTTCCGGAGCGGCAATGTAGTTGTATTCGAGTACGTGAGGCAGCAGGATCGCATTCACTTCTCCGTGCGGTGCGTCGAGAAAGCCGCCCAGTTGATGGGACATGGCGTGTACGGCTCCAAGGATGGCGTTGGAAAAGGCGATGCCCGCCTGCAAGCTCGCCATGGCCATGGCCTGTTTGGCTGCGGCGTTGTACTGGCTGGCGACAGATGGCCGCAGATGCTCAGCGATCAGCCGCATCGCCTGTAACGAGTGTACCTCGGTAAGCGGTGTCGCGGCGAGGGAAATATACGATTCGATGGCATGCGTCAGGACGTCCATGCCTGTATTGGCGGTGAGCTGTCTGTCTTTTGTCATCAAAGTTTGCGGGTCGATGATGGCAATATCGGGAATGAGCGATTTGGAGACGATTGTCATTTTTACTTTTCGCTCGCTGTCGACAATAATGGAAAACTGCGATACCTCCGAGCCGGAGCCAGCAGTGGTCGGCACCATGACCATGGGCGGAAGCGGATGCATGATCCGATCCACGCCTTCGTACTGCACAATGCTGCCTTCGTTGGTGGCCAACAGGGCGATGGCTTTGGCCGCATCAATGGCGCTGCCGCCGCCAACGCCGAGAATTGCGTTGCACTCGCCCGCGCGGTAAGCGGCGATTCCGGCGTGAATCTCGTAATCTTTCGGATTGGCGGTTACGTTTGTCCAGAGATGATAATCGAGGTGTTGCTGCCGCAAGTAGTGAATGATCCGTTCGACCCAGCCCGCCTGCACAACGCCGGGATCACTGACGAGAAAAACACGGGAGGCCCCCAATCGGCGAAGGCTTTCCCCGACCTGGCCGATGGACTGGTTTCCGAAGATGATCTCCGGTGTCATGAACTTGGATATTTGCATGCGTTTACCCCCTTTTTCCGCTATGTAATAATACCGCAAAAAGGGAGGAATCCCCTTTTTTGGCCAAAAGCTTGGCAGATGGGCCGATTTTTTGGCTGGATGGGCCGAAAAATCGGCCGACTTGCGTGTGGACTTTTGTGGATGATCGTGAAAAAGCGCGAGATATAAAGCGCTTACATTTTGGCATGCTGCTTGCAATTCATTTAGAGGCAGAAGCGGCTCACCGCTCAACAGGCATACATATGCCCAGAGGGAAAAAAGGGGGAAGATCAAAATGAAAGCAGCAGTGGTCAACGAGTTCCATCAAAAGCTGGAAGTGAAGGAAGTACCAGTTCCAGAGGTCGGCTACGGCGAGGTTTTGGTGAAAATCAAGACGTGCGGCGTCTGCCATACTGACTTGCATGCAGCACACGGGGACTGGCCAGTCAAGCCAAAGCTGCCGCTGATTCCGGGACACGAAGGCGTAGGCGTGGTTGAAAAGCTCGGCGAAGGCGTCACGTCGCTCAAGCTGGGTGATCGCGTAGGCATTCCGTGGCTGTTCTCGGCGTGCGGCGAATGCGAATACTGCCTGACAGGCTGGGAAACGCTGTGCCAAAAGCAGCTCAATGGCGGCTACTCCGCAGATGGGGCTTACGCAGAATATTGCGTGGCGCCGGCAGCGTATGTTGCCCGTATCCCGGATGAGCTTGGCGATGTGGAAGCAGCGCCGATTTTGTGTGCGGGCGTCACTACTTACAAGGCATTGAAAGTCGCAAACGTGAAGCCGGGCGAATGGGTAGCGATTTACGGCATCGGCGGCCTGGGCCACATCGCGCTGCAATATGCGAAGGCGATGGGCTACAACGTTGTCGCGGTGGATATTCATAAGGAAAAACTGGACTTGGCAAAAGAACTGGGAGCAGACCTGACGGTTAACGGCAGCGAGACGGATCCGGTGCAGGCGATTCAGGAGCAAGTCGGCGGCGTGCATGGCGCAATCAGTGTAGCGGTGACGAAAAAGGCGTTTGAGCAAGCGTACAAGTCTGTTCGCCGCGGCGGTTCGCTCGTCGTAGTCGGCTTGCCGAATGCAGAGCTGCCAATCCCGATTTTCGATACCGTGCTCAATGGCGTAACCGTCAAAGGCTCGATTGTCGGAACGCGCAAAGACATGCAGGAAGCACTCGATTTCGCGGCGCGCGGCAAAGTCCGCGCCATCATTGAAACCCAGCCGCTGGACAACATCAATGAGGTGATGGAGCGCCTGGAAAAAGGCCAAGTCAATGGCCGCGTCGTTTTGACGATGGAATAATCGTATAAGGGAGAAGAGGGAGCTGCCGCTCGCCAGTCGGTTTTATTGACTGGCGGGTGGCAGTTTTTTTACTGGCGTACGCTTGTAATGCGGCATTGTTTTCCAGTCATCATCCATACGAGTGACCAAATCAATTGGTAAACCGACGCCATTGTTGACTTGGAAGAAACTGGTAACGAAATTTTTACCTGCACCCAATAGGCGAATGTGCCATAGGCTGATGATAGCTTTCCAGAAGCTGAGGTGGTGCTTGTGAAACGCCCGCACAACCGGGCTGATTGGATTGGCGCGCTTATTTGCATGGTGATTGGCGTCATGATTTCGCTGGAGGCGTATCGGTTACAAGCTTATGCGCAGTACATGTTTGCAGGAGACCACACGCTGCCGGCGATACTGGGGTTTTTCTTTGTCATGCTCGGAGGTGTGCTTTTGGTACAGTCTTATCCCGGCAAGGCGCAAGCTGCGCCGCCGCGTCAGACATTTGCGCCGGGATACGAAGGAACGCGCGTCTTGTATGCATGGTTGAGTCTTTTACTCTATGCGTGGCTGATTGGCGTGCTGGGCTACTTGCTTGCTACGGCGCTTGCTTCCGTTGTCTTTTTTATGTTGATCGGCTCTTATCGGTGGTACGTCGCCGTTTTTTATTCGCTTTTGTTGACGGGCGCGATGTACACGGTGTTTGTTTTGTGGCTGCAATTGCCTTTTCCTGGCGGAGTTTTGTGGTAGGAGGTGCTGACCATCGAAACGCTGCAGCTTTTGCTGGCCGGATTTGCGACTGCTTTTAGCCTGGAAAATTTGCTCATGGCATTCCTCGGAGCCTTGATCGGCACCTTTGTAGGGGTGCTGCCGGGGCTGGGGCCTACTTCGGCGATTGCGATTCTTTTGCCAGTGACGACCGTGCTGGAGCCGACGCAGGGGATGATTATGCTGGCTGGCATTTACTACGGGGCGATGTATGGCGGCTCTACCACGGCGATTTTGCTCAACATACCGGGCGAGCTGTCGTCCGTACCTACCTGTCTGGATGGTTATCCGCTGGCCCGACTGGGAAAGGGCGGGCCTGCGCTCGGCATCTCGGCCATCGCGTCGTTTGTCGCTGGAGTAGTTGGCGTGATCGGATTGGTGTTTTTTGCGCCGCTGCTCGCCGATCAGGCATTGAAGTTCGGGCCGCCTGAATATTTCGCGCTGATGCTGCTCGCCCTCACCTTGATGGTCAGCCTGTCGGGCGGTTCGCTGTTGAAATCGTTTTTGATGGGCGCGTTCGGCTATGCGCTCTCGTTGGTCGGCCTGGGGCCATCGTCCGGCATGCCGCGCTTTGACTACGGTTTCTCGTCGCTCGTGGGCGGCTTGGACATGATTAGCATTATCATCGGGCTGTTCGCGATTACCGAGGTGCTCAAGGGCATCGCGGAAAAGCGCAGGGCGACCGTGGTTGGCAAACCCGGCAGCGTCTATCCGCAAAAGGCAGACATGAAAAAAAGCGCCGCGCCGATGCTTAGAGGCGGGCTTGTCGGATTTTTTCTCGGGCTGCTTCCTGGCTGCTCGGCGGCGATTACCGCTTTTTTGGCGTACGATCTGGAGAAAAAAGTTTCCCGTCAGCCGGAGAAATTCGGACACGGAGCGATAGAAGGGGTGGCAGCGCCGGAAGCGGCCAACAACGCGACCAGCAGCGCGGGCTTCATCCCGCTGTTTTCGCTCGGCATCCCGTCTTCTCCGCCGCTCGCTGTTCTGCTCGCGGGCCTGATGATTTACGGGCTGACGCCTGGCCCGGTGTTGTTTGCGCAGCATGCGGACTTCGTCTGGACGGTGATCGCCTCCATGTTCATCGGCAACATGATGCTTTTGGTGCTGAATTTGCCGATGGTCTGGCTCTGGGTGAAACTGACCAGGGTGCCGTTTGGCATCATGGCTCCTGTTATTTTGCTGCTGTGTACGATTGGGGCGTACAGCGTGCGCAACAGCATGTTTGACGTCTGGATTGCCTTTTTGTTCGGCGGGCTTGGCTACCTGTTTGTGAAGTATAAATGGCCTGTCGTGCCGCTGATTTTGTGCTTTATTCTCGGGCCGTTGCTGGAGGAATCGTTCATCCAGACGATGGCGATGGGAAGCGGCTCGCTCGGTTTCGTGCTGTCCCGCCCTTTGTCGCTGGCGATTTTGCTTGCAGCTGTGGTGCTGTTGATCGTATCCCTTTTGTTGAACAGGCGAACCCGCCAGCGCTTGCATGAGGAGCAGAAAAAAGGCGTGGACGTAGCCTAGTGGAAAGACGGGAGGAAAAGTAGTGAAAAGATACAAACAATGGGTGTCGGTCACAATGTCTTTTTTGCTGGCGGCAACCGTGAGCGCCTGCGCGACCGGGGAGTCCGGCCAGGGCGAAACGGCAGCGGCCTATCCGACCCGGCAAATCGAGTACATCGTGCCGTATTCGGCCGGAGGCGGCGTCGACCTCGTCGCCAGAGCCACCGCTGACTATTTGAGCAAAGAATGGGGCCAGCCGATTGTCGTTGTCAACAAGCCGGGCGGCGGCGGTGCCGTGGGAGCGGAATTTGCCTTGAAGCAGGCGAAAAACGACGGCTACACGGCACTGGCGGTCAACGTGTCGAACACGACGATGCTGGCTGCCGGGATGAAAAATTCCCCGATTCAAAATGAAGACCAGATTTTTACAGCGCGCATCGGCAAAGGGACGCTCGCCTTCGCCGTCAAAGCCGACGCGCCGTGGCAAGACTTCGCCGCCTTTTCCCAGTGGGTCAAGGAAAACCCGGAACAGCTGACGTGGACGTCGGTGGGGCCTGCGGGCTTTTCCGCATTTGGCGTGGCCCAGTGGCTGGATGCGATTGGCGCGGATTTTTCCAGGACGAGGATGATCGTGACCAAAGGCGCTTCCGATTCCGTCCCCAAAGTAGCGGGCGGCCACGCGGTATTGGCGGTGCATACAGTCGGCGAAATCATGCCGATGCTTGCGGCGGGCAAGGTGAAAATTCTCGCGGTTGCCGGAGCGGAGCGAAGCCCGTTTTTGCCTGATGTCCCTACTGCACAGGAGCAAGGCATCGACGGGCTGACGGTATTCTGGTGGACCGGAGTGTCGTTTGCCAAAGGGACGCCTGATTCGGTCATCCAAAAGTGGGAGGAAGGCATCGCCAAAATGACGAGCGACCCGGCCTTTTTGCAAAAGCTCAGCGATATACAGGTCGAGCCTGCCTATGCCAATCGTCAGCAGTTTACGCAGGACACGGAAAAGGAGACGAGTGTGTACACTGAGCTGGCGACGAAAAAAGGGATCCGCAAGTAGACAGGGATGAGGGCCGGAAAAGCAGTTCGCACGAGCAGTCGGGCACGTAAAACCCTGGAAAAGGGCACGCCGCTCTTTTTTCCGGGGTTTTTGGTGTAGCGGCTTAATTGCTTGGCTGTTGGCAGACGTTGCTGATCGCGTGGAAGAGAGACAAGTGGCAGACATAACGCTGCTTGGGAATAGGCAGTAGATGGCGAACGTTCAGAGGCAATCCGCAATCAAGCTCGCGATATCTCCATACGCTTATGATAATGAAGTAATGCTCATCTTTCGTTCCTCTGCAATTGTTTTATATGATTTTTTTCCTTAAAACAAGTTCGCATTAGTTCTCCAATTATTCAATACTTTAGTAAATTTCGATACACGAGTTTCGTCATATGTGACTCTTTTAACATTATCCGAATTGTTTTGCAGAATTTTATACAGTAAATTGTCATCAAGGATAACTGCAATATCGGGTTACGGGAGAATAAGATTACAGTGAAAGGATTGACATTTGTTGAAACTACTATCATCTATTCCAGAGTACGAACATACTGTTTTATATTTCTTAAAGTTTTCTGATTCTAAGGAGAATCTTGAGAAGCTTCAAAAAGGGATGCTGTACATGAATAATCTTAAATATTATATAGACTTAGAAAAAGCTACTAGGTATAAAGGGAGGGGGGATATTTTAGAGGCTACTGCGGTTATGAACGATTTAACGGATGTTAAACTTATTAGCCAGAAAACAGGAGAGATCATTCCAATTGGAAATGTGTTGAGAATGACGTTACGTAGAGATGATTGTATATATCAACCCGTATTTTGTACTGCGGCGATAAGTTCAGGTATTTTAGAAATAATTAAAGAAAATGACAAGCAAATTGAAGTAAAAGCGTTGTTTACTGATGAGCAGAAGGAGCGGTTCCCGAAAGATTTCGGTAAATATGTACTAGTTATTAGAGCAGTTGATTTCGTTAAGCGGATTCAAGAACGTTTTCGAGAGAAGAAGATTTCGTATATCGCTTCATTTATCAAGTATGTTGATTTTTCAAAAAATCATATTGAACAATTAAATGCGTTTAAAGACGGGGCTCTGGATATTTTCTTTTGGAAAGACATTTCTTTAGCCTATCAAATTGAGCATCGCATGGTAATTTTAAATCCAGACCTGAAAACACCGTTTATTTTTGATTTAGGGGATCTTTCAGGATTTTGCAAACTAATCTCTGCTGAAGAGTTCTTCAATGAGGAAATGTTAATTACAATAAATAAGGACTAAATTAATTTGTACTTTTAGGAGAAGAACCTGCGGTAGCATAGCTTAGCCGGATTGTCAAGAAATCTGATGCAAGCGGACACAGGTGCCGTAACTGTCCGCTACGAGTATGTTCACGGATCACGACATGGACAGCAGTTTTTTCGCCAAAGCGAGAGCGGACAACGTTTTGGTGAGTTGGTACAAAACTTGCATAGGTTGCCAATGCCGATTTGAAGGAAGGGAGAGAATGGCGTGGAAATTCGGGATGTGGTTGCCATTGTTACGGGTGGAGCTTCCGGATTGGGGGAAGCCACAGTAAGGAATGTGGTGGAGCACGGAGGAAAAGCAGCCATTCTTGATCTGGACCTCGAACGGGGGTACGCCCTCGCCAGCGAGCTGGGGCGTGAGCAAGCCCTGTTTGTACAGACGGATGTGACGAGCGAGGCGAGCGTACGCGAGGCGATTGACCGCGCAGCAGGAGCCTTTGGCACCATTCATGCGGCGATCAATTGCGCGGGCGTGGTCCTGGGGCAAAAGACGCTGTCCAGAAATGGTCCGCATTCGTTGGAGTCATTTGCCAAAGTCATCCAAGTCAATCTGGTCGGCACGTTCAATGTAGTGCGCCTGGCGGTCGAGCAGATGGCAGGAAATGAACCTGCCAGCACGGGCGAGCGCGGTATCATCATCAATACCGCTTCTGTCGCCGCTTTTGACGGGCAGGTGGGGCAGGTAGCCTACAGCGCCTCCAAAGGCGGAATCGTCGGCATGACATTGCCATTGGCACGCGATCTGGCACCGTACGGGATTCGGGTGATGACGATTGCTCCCGGCTTGTTTGATACGCCGATGTTTGACCAGTTGCCGCGTTCTGTAAAAGACGCGCTGGGAGCAACTGCTCCTTTTCCATCGCGGCTGGGTCAGCCCGGCGAATACGCCAGATTGGTGCACAGCATTATTACCAACCCGATGTTAAACGGAGAGACGATTCGGCTGGACGGGGCGATTCGGATGCCGCCGAAGTGAGTGGAAGGGTGAAGATAGCGGGCAGGCTTGTTGGTTCAAGCTTTGTGTTTTGATGTGGTGAGAGGTTCTGTTTTTTATGGATGGTGAAAGTATGGGCTGTCTCCAAAGTCGATCTTTCGACTTCGAGACGCCTTTTTTGTTTGGCAGAGAACATTAGCGGGATTGTTCTTTTTGGACGCTTTTCATTCTTTTCCAAAATATAGGTGAAATTGATGAGGGAAAGTTTCGATACATACAAAGAAGTGATATAGATTAATCTTCCAAAATTCCCTTTAATAAGGATTTTGGAGAGGTTGCAGTCGTTATAGGCCATGGAGCACACGGGTAAAAAGACTGGCATTATGGAATGACTCGGAAAAAGCGAGCGTTTTCCTTCGCTGCGGGAACTGTGGGATGGACGGACGCCGGATGGAGGCAAGGCGTTGGAGTCGTTTGCGGTTGGAGCAGCACTGGGCGGAGTTTTTTCCGTAGGGACGTCCTGGTTGGCGAAAGGTGCCGAGAGGGTTAGCGGGGCGTTGAAGCGGGGGGCTAGTTCGAAGGTTGAGGGGACGGGTCAAGGTGTTGGAATTGGTTCGCGTACTGTTGAAGAATCATTAGAGAAAATAAATGAGATTCGAAAAGCTAATAAAATCGGTGGAAAAAGAAACATAGCTTTTGCTGAATATGAAATTAATGGATCAACAGGTGAGATTATTGGGGTTAGTGGTAAGGCAGAGCGAGCAGGAACAGCAGGAGTGCCCAATCAACGTAAGTTCGAGACGATAACAACCCCAGATGGTAATCCAAGAACCTTAGATGCAGAAGTGAAGATTCTAGAGGAATTAGCCCCCCAGTTGTCAAGTAACGCATCAGGGAAAGTTCATCTGTTCTCTGAACGTATGAGTAAAATGTTCGTGGGCAAACCGAAAAGAAATTTTTGAAGAAAAATCAGTTGGAGGGTATAGAAAAGGGCTTCTCTTCTTGGTAAAGTGTAAAGCGCCAAAACCAAACACACCAAGGAGGAGAAACCCTGTGAGCAAGTTTACCACGGAATTTCCCACAATGAAAGAGCTTGAAACGTTGTTGTTTCGAACGTTGCAGGAACAGTTCGCTGCCGGTATGGCTTATATTTTGGAAGCGTTGGACGAGTATCTGATGCATCAACGGGATCATTCACGCTTTCGGCTGAAGGACCAACGAGAAGTCCAGATCGACACGCTCTTTGGTACGGTTCGATTCAAACGGCGATTGTATCAGGATCGCGTGAAGGGTCAACATGTGTATTTGTTGGATCGTATGCTGGCCTTTGACGGGCGGGAGAAGCTAAGCCCGTTTTTGGAAGAGATAGCGATCGAATTTGCTAGCCAAGGCCCCTCGTACCGGGACAGCGCAAAACGCTTGGAAGCGTTACTGGGGTATCGGGTACTGAGCCATGAGGCCATTCGGGACAAACTAATCACGCGGGTTGAACAAGCATCAACCATCGTGTCGAAAGCGACCCGAAGGTCGGTTCGCGTATTGTTTGTGGAAGTGGATGGACTTTACACCTCATTGCAGAGGCAGCGCCAGCGGGGAATGGAAAATCGAATGGCGATTGTGCACGAAGGATGGGAACAAGAGGGGGACCGAGTGCGGCTTAGGTCGAAACGCCATTACCTGCATACGACGAAGGGAGAGTTCTGGGAAGGGTTTGGCGACTTTCTGGTTCGTCATTACGACATGGATGAAAACACATGGATCGTAGTCAATGGGGATGGGGCCAATTGGATTGGAGAATGCGAATCCTACTTTCACCGCTGTATTTACACACTGGATCGCTTTCATGTGGCGCGAGAATTGCGCCGATTCCTGGGTCAGTTGCCAGAGACGTGGCAGACGGTACGGCAGGCGTTGGTGGCCTTTGAAGCGGATATCTTGCTGGCGACAGTAGAGTCCGTACCGGAGGAAAAGATTCTGGAAGAGCACCGGAACGAATGGCGGAAATACGTGGCCTATTTACGGCGGCATCGAAGGCATCTTATCGACTATCGAAAGGTTCTGGGTGAAGCTGGTATCGACACGACGGGCATGCGTCCAATGGGGAGTGCGGAAGCGCAAATGCGGGTGATGGCAAAAAGGACCAAACGAGGCGGCTACAGTTGGAGTGTACGGGGAGTACAAGCGATGTTGCGAGCCATTATGGCACGACAAGAGGGAAGTCGTTTGAGCGGCCAGGCGATAGCGAAGAAGCAAGTGTTACAGCCCAACCCAATGGTCCGAGTGAAGGACTTGCTACGGGAAGTGAAAGAGCAGGCAAAAGGCTATATAAACGGGACGATCCGCCTGTTGCACGGGCCATATCAAAGCAGCCCTACCGGGCTGGCCTTAAAAGCCCTTCGCGGATGAGGCAAAAATCGAGTGGAAGAAAGGAATCATACAAAAATAAAGCGCTTTCAAGAAGAGGAAACCAGAAGTCTTATTTTGGAGACAAAAAAATCCTGCCCACTATGGCTTGACTCACACTCTCTGAACTACCATTTTGCCAATCGTGTTTAGGTGTGATAAAACAGTTTAAAGAGCAGTTTCCTAATGTTGAGGTTATAATAAGCCATGGACCAAGTAAAAGTAGGTGATATCAATGGATAAGAAAGAAATAGTCAGTCTATTGATTGAAAATAAAATTGCAAATGATAACGAAATTCAAGGTTTTACCACATCGGAAGTAGAACAATGTGAACAAGTATTAGGGTCAAAATTACCAAACCAATACCGAGAGTTTCTTTTGGCTATTGGTCATGATGCAGGGTTACTTTTTCAAGGAACTGATATATTATTTCGAAATGTAGATGATCTTTTAGAACTAAGAAAGGAAGCTGAAGATTTATTGGCGGAAAACGAAGAAACCTATATCTTACCAACGGATGCTTTTGTATTTTCTATGCATCAAGGGTATGAATTCAGTTTCTTTGTTATATCAGAAGGCAATGACCCTCCAGTTTATCAGTATGTCGAGGGGGACGGTCCTCCTGTTTTAGTTTGGGACAGTTTTAGTGCATTTCTAAGAAAATCAATAAATTCATGCGCTCAAGCTATTAAGGATGGGATCATTCCGTTGTAATGGTGGGGGATGCCGACTACTGCGCATCACGCACCGCCCAATTAGTGGGTGGGAGATAACAAAGCCAAGCAAATTTGATTTATTTTTCATATCCTGCCACCCAGATAGTGTGACGGGATGCGGTAATCTAATCGAATGCATTAGGAATTTTGTGTAAGCCCATTTACACCCCCGACAACAAAATCGCACATTAAAACCAACAAACCAATCTCTTGATCCCCTCCAACAGGAGCTGTCCAGACAGTCAGTCAGTGTGAACTAACTGCTGGACGCCCCCATTTTCCATAAACTTGTGCCCGCCTCTCAAGCACGCCCACCCCAAACCAAGCAACCCTTCCCCCACTCACACAGCCCCTGCCTGCCTCCGCATCATCTCCCTGCGCACAAAGCCATACTGCTCGTACAGTCCATGCGCATCCCGCGTAGCCAATGTCATATTCGTATGACGAATCGCCGGATGTTGGATGACGATCTCCATCAGCCACTTGCCAAGCCCTTTTCCCCGATGCGCCGGATCGACGAAGACATCGCACACCCAGGAAAAAGTCGCGTAGTCCGTCACGACCCGGGCGAATCCAACCTGTCCGCTTTCGTGGTGCAATCCGAAGCAGAGCGACTGCTGGATGCTTTTGCGCACGATTTCGCACGGACGCTCGCTGGCCCAATAGGTGGTAGCCAACCACGCACAAATTTTGTCCTCGTCGAGCAAAGCCTTGTCATCGCTTATCGTATAAGGCCATTCGCCGTGCTTCCATTCCATCTGTACCCCTCCCATTTTCCTGTTTACTGCCTGACTTACGATTCACTATACTGTAAGGAACAAAAAGAGAGCTACGCCAAAAAAGCGCATCTGTACCCACACAGAGCGGAGAAAGGGGGACAGGATGGTGACAAAATACGAAGCAGTCAAGCGCGAGATCAAGGAGCAACTGGCGACGGGCAAAATACGGCCGGGAGAGAAGCTGCCTTCGATCCGCACAGCTTCGGCGCTGTGGAATTGCAGCATCAACACGGCGATCCGGGCCTATCAGGAGCTGGAAAAAGAGCACCTGATCTACTCTGTGCCAAAAAGCGGTTATTACGCGGTGCTTCGCTCGCAAAAAAGCGCGCGCCCCTCAGAGGAGCACATTGATTTTTCAGCGGCGAGTCCCGATCCGGAGGTCATGCCGTACAAAGACTTCCAGCATTGTCTCAACCGCGCCATCGAGCTGTACAGGGAGCAGCTTTTCACCTACTGCGATCCACAAGGCTTTGCCTCTTTGCGCCGCGAATTGGAGAAGCATCTCGCCAGTTCGCAAGTATTCGCGCATCCGTCGCAAATCTGCGTCGTTTCAGGCGCGCAGCAAGCTTTGCACCTGCTTGCCTCGATGCCTTTTCCCAACGGAAAAAGCGCGGTGCTGGTTGAACAGCCCACGTTTCACGGCATGCTGCGTTCGCTGCGGCTTCTGGGCGTAACGACGCTTGGGATCGCGCGGACTGCGGCAGGCATCGACCTGGACGAGCTGGAGCGACATTTTCGCAACAATCCGATCAAGTTTTTTTATACGATGCCGCGCTATCACAATCCGCTCGGGACAAGTTATGCGGCCGAGGAGAAAAAACAAATCGCCAGGCTCGCAAAGCGCTACGGGGTATTTGTCGTCGAGGACGACTACCTGGCTGACATGGAAACGAAGGCGAAGGCCGATCCGATCTACAGCTACGATTCAGCGGGACACGTCATCTACGTCAAAAGCTTTTCCAAGATCATGCTGCCGGGACTGCGACTGGCTGCGGTTGTGTTGCCGCCGTCGCTTGTGGAGACGTTTCGCCTGTTCAAAGCCTCGATTGATTCCAGCACGTCGGTCCTGTCCCAAGCTGCTCTGGAACTGTACCTGAACTGCGGCATGTACGAACGTCATGCGGCGATGGTCAGGGAGCGCTACCGGGAGCGGATGGAAGCACTGGATGCAGCATGCCGCCGCCATCTGGACAAAAGTTTGGGCTTCCGATATGTCGCGGCGCACGGAGGAATTTTTACGACCATCGTCCTGCCGGAAGGGATCGCGGCCTCCGACATGACCGCGGCCTTGCAGCAGCACCATGTACGGGTGTGCTCCACGGAGCAAAACTACTTGCCGAGCTTTGCTGGCGACAACGGGCTGCGCCTCAGCATCATTCAGACGGATGCCGCCAGGATCGACAGAGGAATGGCGCTCATGGCCGAGGCCGCCGCCGCGCTTGCGCAAAAACGGGAAAGGGACAGGCGGCGAGTCATCGACTGGCGGTGAGTTTTCACCGTTTCATTCGCAGCGGGGATGCGCTGGGCGAGGCACTCCTGGACCACGGGCTTGCTGCGCCCCGCCAATCCACCCGCAGACTGCAAGTTCCACACGCGCCGCTCGCAGGCGATGGAGATGAGCACCGGGCAGGCCCCGGCTTTTCGCAAGGGAAGCCCAAAGTAAGCCGGGACAGATTCGTCGCCTGTCATCTGGTCTGGCTTCTGCGAAAAAGGGAAGCAAAGGCATTGACCAAAAGAGACAGCGTATGATAAACTCGATATAAATCATAGTAAGCATATCGGTTTTTATTGAATAGCTGATCGGACTACCGAAGGCTCCTGTGCAAGCAACCAGCATGTCTTGTTGGGCGGGAGTCTTTTCTGCTATCAACCGTAAAAAGAGGTGAAGTACCCACACAACCACACAGCGTGCAAAGGCAATGGACATACATGGATACCCGCGATACCGGATTTGCGCAGCCTCTCGAAGCCCCGGCTCTCATTGACAGAAAAGGGGAGCGAGAGGTATCATTAGGGAACAAAACAAAGTAAATGGGTAGGAATAATACACAATGATTTTTTCGCAAAAAACAGGGAGGGAGTGACCACCATATGACAAAGAAAGAAACTGCCCTGGATGAACGGTTGTGGGAAAAAATCGCGCGTGCATTGGACAGCTTGGAATACGGTTCCATTCATATCGTGGTTCACGATTCGCAGGTGGTTCAGATCGAGCGGACCGAAAAATACAGGCTCCCTGCTGGAAAGGCGAAAGACGAAGTCAAACAGGCACGAACAGGAAGATAGCAGCGACAGACAGGCAAATGGCACATGACAGACTGATACTGACGGGAGAATAGAGAGGAGGAGCTTTGTTATGGCAGGCGTTCTTGTAGTAGGTGGAGATCGGGTAGGGGAAATCGAGAGCTTGTTGCAGGATAAAGGGTTTCGCAATGTATATCACGTATCCGGCCGGAAAAAATCGGACGTAAAGGCGACGATTCCTGCCGACACGGAGCTGGTTCTCGTCTTTATCAACTTCGTCAGCCACAGTCTCAGCAAAAACATCAAGAAGCTGGCGAAGCAAAAACGCGTCCCCATCGTGTTTTGCAGACGGTCGTGTGACGCGGTTTCCATGTACCAGCCGGCGGTCAGCCAAATCAGTTGAATATTCTTGAGTGCACAGAAGTATTCCATGCTGGGTTGGATACTTCTTTTTTGCGTTTTGCCGCGCGATTGTGCATAAGGAGTGCAGGCATATCAATTTTTATTAATGTGCGAGAAGGAACCTGTCCCGGTTTAGCGAATTGTCCTTTGGTTGGGAAAATATGGTGAAGGGCAAGAGGGAAACATGAGTGACGAAGAGTGGGTTTCGGTCAGGGACAGATGGCTGTCGCCATTGCTGATTGCTGCGGAGGAAATCGTGGAGCTGCATATGAACGAGATGTTTGCATACGGAGAGCCGGTTTCCCGCTACTATCGCAAGTTTCAGCAGCAGCAGCGGATGGGGATTCACGGTTTGCTGACGGAAGCGGTGCAGCAACTGTTCGCGGAGGAGGGTGAGTACACGAAGTATTTGCAGGAGCTGCCGAGAAAGTCGTACGTGTTGGGGGAGAAGTGGGCGGAGCAAGAAATCCCGCAGCAAGTGCTGCTCCAAGCGATGTACAACCTCCGCCACCATGCGTATGAGGGCGTACGGCGAGCCTGCACGGAGGCACAGGCCAGAGAAACGCTGTTGTCGCGCCTGCACGAAGTGTTAAGCGTGCGCTACCACCACATGATGCGCGGATACATGGCCAGCAAAGATCAGAAGATCAGCCATTTGCACAAGCAAAAACTGGGGATCATCGGGCAGATGGCTGCCGGCATGGCGCATGAGGTGCGCAATCCGTTGACGACCATCTGCGGCTTTCTGCAGCTGATGCGAAAAAGTCTGGAACAGGAGAATCCTTCTGCAGCAGACAGGGAGCGCTTTGTCGAGTACATTCAAATTTGCCAGCACGAGGTGCAAACGTTGGACAAGCTGGTCACGAGCTTTTTGATTTTGGCCCGCAAAAATGAAGCGGTGAACAACCGCAATGAAATCGTCGAGCTGCATCCGCTGCTGGATCGGGTGCATGAGCTGGCCAAGCATTACCTGGTTGAAAAAGATGTGAACTTGTATTTTCATTATTGGCCTGAGCCTGTCCGGGTTTGGGCAATTCCGGACCATGTCGAGCAAATTTGCCACAACCTGATTCAAAACGCAATGGACGCAGTAGCGACAAACGGAATTGTCCGGGTCCACACCAGCTTGTTGGCATCCGAATCTACGGTCTGCGTGACGATTGAGGACAACGGCTGCGGTATTTCCGAGCAGCGCAAGAAACATTTGTTTGAACCGTTTTATACGACAAAGGAAAAGGGTACGGGTATCGGCCTTTCTGTCTGCAAAAAGCTGATCGAGGAAATGGGCGGACAGATCGAGGTGTACTCGACAGAAGGGAAAGGGACAAGGGTTGAGCTGCGTTTGGCCGCCGTCGTTTCGGCGGAATCTGCTTTCCTTGCCAGATGAAACGAAGGATACACACGAAAAAACAGGCATAGCTGCATGGCATGCCTGTTTTTTCGTGTAAGAAAAGTCAGCTCACAAAAAGACACCGATAATCGTTGCGGATAAAACAGAGGCGAGGGTCGAGCCAAGCAGCAGCTTCAAGCCGAATTTCGCCACGACATCGCCCTGTTTTTCGTTCAATGCCCGCACAGAGCCTGTAATGATGCCGATGGAGCCGAAGTTGGCAAAGCTGACGAGAAATACCGAGACAATACCGACCGTTTTCGCAGACAGGCTGCTGGCGATTTCCTTGAAGTCCAGCATGGCGACGAATTCGTTCGTGACGATTTTCGTTGCCATGATACTGCCAGCGGTCACGATCTCCGCCTGGGGAATCCCCATCAAAAAGGCGACAGGAGCGAAAATGTACCCGAGCACGTCCTGGAAGGAAATGCCGAAGATCAGCAAAAACAGCTCGTTGACCAGATTCATCAGGGCGATAAACCCGATCAGCATTGCCCCGACGATAACGGCGATTTTCAACCCGTCCACGATGCTCTCGCTAATCATCTGGAAAAAGGCAGGTCTTTCTGCTTCTTCCTCAGGCTCGATCAAGTCCTCTTCCGCTGTCAGCTCATACGGGTTGATGATGTTCGCCACGATCAGCGCCGACAGGATGTTCACGACGATGGCAACGACCACGTATTTTGGCTCCAGCATGGTCATGTACGCCCCGACGATGGCAATACTCACCGCGCTCATGGCAGAGGTGCACAGCGTATAGAGACGCTTGGTGGAGACGAGCCCGAGCTGCTTTTTCGTCGTCAGAAACACTTCCGATTGGCCGAGAAAAGCAGAGGAGACAGCGATGTAGTTTTCCAGTCGGCCCATTCCGTTCAGCTTGCTCAGCACGAAGCCGGTGAAGCGGATGAGCAGCGGCAAAATTTTGAAATGGTTCAAAATCCCGATCAGTACGGAGATAAAAATAATCGGCAGCAGCACATCGAGGAAGAAGCTGGACGCGCCGTTGTTTTCCAGTCCGCCAAACACGAAGTCCACCCCGCTGATCCCCAGCTTCATCAACGCATCGAAGCCTTTGGAAATAAGCAGAATCAGATCAATCCCAAGCCCGGTATTCAGCAAAAGAAAAGCCAGCACGAGCTGGGTGGCGATCATGATGAGAATCGGCTTTAGCCGGATAGCTCTGCGATTATGGCTGAGCGCAAAACCCAGACCGAACACAAACAGGAAACCCGTCAACAAAAAAACGACATTCATTGCTACTTTTCTGCCTCCCAATCATTTACAAATATCTCATGCTGCGTAAAGTACACGTCCCTTTCTGGCCTGTGGAGCCGCTTTCAAAGCGTTTTGAAAGAGAAGTGCAACGATTTTGAATTTTAGTTACTACTTATGGAGTAACCCTTTTTCGGACTTTTACCAGCATACATGGAAGGCAGACGCCTGTCAATTCGGCAAGGCTCAGTGGCTTTGCGGCTAACTATGCTTTATCATAGAAAATAAATAACCAGTTGATACGGGCAGGAGGAAGCATGCTACAAAAATTTGGTTTTTCGCAGTATGAAAGCAAAGTTTTTGAGGCGCTGGTGTCGAGCGAGGAACCGTTGGACGCGACGAAAATCGTGAAGTATTCCGGCGTGCCAAAAGCAAAAATATACGAAGTGCTGTCGCGCATGATCGAAAAAGGCATGGTGCTGGATTCGGTATCGGAAAAGAAAAAGCTCTACAGCGCCTTGCCCCTGCCGCTTGCCATCGAAAAGCTGACAGCCGAGTTTCAGGACAACATCAAGCAGTTGAAAATCCAGTCCCGCAAAAAATCCTACTCCGAGGATTTGGTTTGGAGTCTGAAGGTTGAAACGTCGATTCGCGTGCAGAGCAAGCAGATGATCCAGGAAGCGAAAAGCTCCATCCGCATCTCGGCGTGGAAAGACGATCTGGTCGAGTATTTGCCGCTTCTGGAACAGAAAGAAGCGGACGGAGTAGACGTGGAAGTGCTCGTCGTCGGATCGCTGAAGCCGAATATCGCCAAAGTGCATACGCTGATTCCGGCAGCAGAGCACCACACCCTGGAGCGCTTTCGCCTGCTGATTATCGACGAGCGCGAAGTGATTTTTGCCTGTGAGGAAAACCAGTCGTGGCAAGCGATCAAGACAATGTCCAAGCCGTTTGTCAAAGTATTTACGGAATTTTTCTACCACGACCTCGCCCTGGCAAAAATCAGCCGGAAGCATTACGATTTAATGATGAATGACGACGAGATCCGAAGCATTTTGATGCAGCTTCGTTATTGAATATTGAACCTGACAGCGTTGAAGGCGGGCATGCTCACTAACCTCGCCGCCCTGCCGCGAAATCTGTTTGCCATCCCAAACGTAAAAATCCCGACTTCTCGTTATCCACGCGAGAAATTGGGATTTTTTCAGTCTGACGCATTCCCGGTCAGGAATGATGCCGCTCTTCTGCTGTGGCTTGCGCCTTTGTTTTGTGCACCGTTCCGCGAGGATGATGGGGCGGCGCATAGATTGAGTACAGCTTTAAAGGCTCATTTCCAATATTGATGATGTTGTGCCACGTTCCTGCCGGGACCATTACGGCAAAGTCGTCGTTCAGTCTGACCTGATAGTCCAGCTTGTCTCTTCTCGGCCCCATTTGCACAAGCCCGTGGCCCTCTTCGATGCGCAGGAACTGATCGGTGTCCGGGTGGATTTCCAGACCAATGTCCCCACCTACAGGAATACTCATCAGTGTCACCTGCAAATGGTTCCCTGTCCACAGGGCGGTGCGGTAGTTCGGATTTTGCTTCGCCGCCTCATCGATGTTAATCGCCAGTGGATGAGGGCCGTAGTCTTTCAGCTCAACGCGATTCCAGTCGCCGTCCCATCTGGCGGGCAAGTGGGGGTAGGGCGGAAACCAGTAATGCTCCCAATACGGCTGATTCCAACTGACCGGCACGACGGCAGAGTGCCAGGGATGATAATAATACGCTGGGTACATCGTGCTGCTCCTTTCACGAGTATTGCTCTCCCTGATTACCATATGCGGACACCTGCCTAATGTGTGCGAAAGCCGAGAAATTGCTTCGCCGTAGCTCGCCAGTCCCGCCAGTCCAAAGAAGCTCGCAGGTTCTTGCGAAAAAAGCCGGAGCCTTGTTGCTAACGGTGTCCTGCCAAGCGGCTGTATTGCTTTTATTGCAGTGCCGAGGAAGGGGCGTCTAGCAAAAAGGGACCTGCCAGCAAGCGCAGATCCCTTTTACGTGTGTCATTATGATGCCTTACTCGGCAATAACAGCCTCCAACGCCATGACAATCATGTCGTTGAACGTCGTCTGCCGCTCTTCTGCCGTTGTTTCCTCGCCCGTGAAAATATGGTCGCTGACCGTCAGGATCGACAACGCGTTGACGCCGTACTTCGCGGCAAGCGTATAAAGCGCCGTCGTTTCCATCTCCACAGCCAACACCCCGTAGTCGCCGAGCTTTTTCACCGGCTCCATGCTTTCCCGATAAAACACATCGGCCGTCAGCACGTTGCCGACCCGCACGGGCAAGCCTTTGGCCACGCCTGCGTTGTACGCTTTTTGCAACAGATCGAAATTGGCGCACGGCGCGTAGTCGAAGCCGGGGAACGTCAGTCGGTTCATGTTCGAGTCCGTGCAGGCCGTCATGGCAATAATCACGTCGCGCACATGCACGTCTTTTTGAATGCCGCCGCACGTTCCGACGCGAATCAAATTTTTCACGCCGTAGTCGCGGATCAGCTCGTTCACGTAAATCGAGATCGACGGAACGCCCATGCCTGTCCCTTGCACGGACACCCGTTTTCCTTGATAGGTACCCGTAAAGCCGAGCATGCCGCGCACCTGGTTGTAGCAGGTCACGTCTGTAAGAAACGTCTCGGCGATGTACTTGGCCCGCAGCGGATCGCCCGGCAGCAGGATGCTTTCTGCAATTTCACCTGGTTTGGCTTGAATGTGTGTGCTCATGAAAAGGCCGTCGCGCCAGCGAGTCGCAAGCAAAGGATCACTCCTAAGCGCAACGGCGTACACCTCCTAAGATAGTAATAGACTCTTAAACAGTAATAGACTGACCAAGCTTGGCCAAAGCCGGTCTTGTAATGGAAAAAACAGCGCAGCCAAAGGCAATCAGCACGAAGATGCCGCCTACCCAGGCCGTATCTGTGACCGAATGATGCTCAACGACAAAGCCGCCGACCGCCGAGCCGAGCGCAATGCCGATGTGCAGGGCGGACGTGTTCAAGCCTTGCTGAATCTCGTACGATTCGGGAGCCGTCTCGATCAGGTAGTTTTGCTGTGCAGGCGTGATCGCCCAACTGAGCATGCTCCAGACAATCATCGTGACGAGGAACAGATAGAGCGAAAACGTCACTGCCGGAATGAGGAACATCACGACAGCAAACGAGGCGATAATGACCAAAATGCTTTTCGTCGAACCGAGCTTGTCTGCCGCCCAGCCGCCAACGCCGCCGCCGAGCACAGCGGAGATGCCGAAAATAAAGTAGACGATGCTGACCCAGCCGGAAGACAGGTGCAAAGCCGTTTTCAAAAACGGAGTGAAATAGGCGTACAGCGTCAAATGCCCGGTCAGCATGAACACGGACGTCAACTGCGCGCTGATGATCTTCGGCTTTTTCAGCGTCAAAAGCTGCTCCCTGAGCGGAATCGAAGGCCGTGCCGGGATTTTTGGCAAAAAGGCGGAAATGCCGATCATGGAGACGAGCGTCAAAAGCGAGATGAGCAAAAACGGCGCGCGCCAGCCAAACGAATGACCGATGACAAGGCCAAGCGGCACCCCCAGCACGAGCGAACCGCTCACGCCCATGAAAATGACCCCGATCGCTCGCGCCCGGTACGCTTCCTGGACGATGGAGGAAGCGATGGTGATGGACAGCACGATAATCAAGGAACCGCTCGCTGCGGAAAGGATTCGTCCAAACATCAGGATCGAATAATGAGGACTGAGCCAGGAAATGACGTTTCCGGCAAGAAAAACAGCCAGTGCCCACAAATACAATGCTTTTCGCTCTGTCTTTGCCGTGACGGTCAGCAAAATCGGAGCAGATAGCGCAAAGACAACGGAAAACATCGTAATCAGCCAGCCTGCTGTGCTGATGGAGACTTGCAAATCCTCCGCGATAATGTCCAAAATGCCGCCGATAATCAGCTCTACTGTTCCTACCACGAAGGCGGCGATGGCCAGGATGTAAATTTTCATGTTCACGGTGGCGAGCAAACCTCCTTTTTCTAAATGGTTACTACGATTATAGTAACCCATACCGAGAGCAATAACAACCACTATCGTAGTAACCTTTCATATGATTAACAATATTTGACAATAAGGTTGGCAGGCTCATATAGTAGTAAAGGAAAAAAGAGAGGAACGAGGGGAATTTTCTTTGGGGAAACTGTTTTTGTTTTCTGCCTTGTGGTGGCTGATCGGAAATCCATTTATCGCCATGTTCGTTGTTTTGCTGGTGCTCTACTTTCTGGACCGGTACTTTGTCCGGCTTTTGCCTGACATCACCAGACCGTATCGACGCTGGCGAAGACTGGGGGCTTTGCGCACGCAGCTCAGGCTGAATCCGCACGACACGCCTGCCAAGCTGGAAGCGGCCCGTCTGCACATGGAAAAGCGACAGTACGCCGAAGCGCTCTCCTACCTGGAGGGGATCACGGCCGCCATGCAGGACTCGCCCGAATATTTGTGCGACAAAGGAATCTGCTTGCTGAAAACAGGGCGGATGGAGGAAGGGCTGGAGCTAATCGGACAGGCGCTGGAGCTCAATCCGCGCGTCAGATACGGGGAGCCGCATCTGATTGTCGGGGAAGAGTACGCAAAGCGCCAGCAGCGGGAAAAGGCGCTCGAATATTTGGAAGAGCTGGCGAAGATGAACATGTCGTCGTGCGAGGTGTACTTCAAGCTCGGCGTGGTGTACGATGAGCTGCAGCAAAAAGAGAAGGCGAAGGCGTCTTTTCGCGAGGCGACAGAAGTATACCGGGGATTGCCCGCCTACAAGCGCCGGACGGAAAGACGCTGGGCGCTGCTTTCCTGGCTGCGAAAAACGTTTTGATATTCAAAAATGCTGTTTGTGGCTGCCAAGTACGGCAGCCATTTTTTGCTTTGTTTTTCGCCCGCGCTCCTATACAATTATCCCTTAAACAAGGAAAGCGCGTGTCCGCTGCTTTGCTTTTGCAATCCATAACCGAACCGTTCATAATAGAACCAATACATTCAGGATGTGATACTGCTTGCAAATCATTGTCTATGACCTGGAAACAACACTCACCTATCAACGAGACAAGATTCCGGAAATTATCGAGATCGGAGCGGCAAAAATTGTGCCCGGAAAAAACGGTGTGGAGGTAGACACCTTCCAGCGCTACACGTTTCCGGCCATCGAGCGCAGAATCACGGAGCGCACCCGCAAATTCATCGGCCTGGACAAAGAGAACATGCCGACGTTCATTCCGTTTCGCAAAGCTTTCAACGACTTTCTGGACTGGATCGGTACGGATACGGACTACTACCTGTGCTCGTGGGGCCAAGACGACAAGCGGCTGATGATCGAGCATTGCGCCCGCTTCGGACTGGCCTTCAACTGGCTGCGCAACTACAACGACATCCAGCCAGCAATCAGCATGCTGCTCGCCGACCGCAAGCAGATGAGTCTCAAAGACGCGATTGATGCAGCGGGCATCGTTCAGGAAGGAAGACTGCACTCAGCCCTGGTCGATGCCATCCATACAGCGCATCTGTTAATCAAATACAACAAGACGGTCCAGCTCACACAAAACACGCCCGAGCAAAACTACAACCTGTCCAGCTCGCTGTACGTGACGTGCCGTTCCTGCAAAAAGCTCAAATACTACACCGCTTTTGGCCGAAAAAGCAAAAGGTGCCATGCGTGCCTGCAATATAAAAAGCAGATGGAGGAAGCGGCAGAAGCGACAGCCGCGAAGCAGAGCTAGCACGCAGGCGACGAGTAGCTACCGATGCCTGTCTTCGGCGGTGCCATAATCCGGCCCCCCTGCCAAAGCTGCAAAAAAAAAATGCCGCAGGTCCGCATCAAGGACCAAAGCGGCATTTTTTTCGTTTTATACACCAAGCAAAAGCAAAATAATCGACGTCAGCGAAAAGCACATGCTGATTAAGCAGAGAAACGCCACGACCTGCTTTGGATTCAGCCCCGTGCGCAGCAGGCGGTAATGCACCTGGCTGGCGTCAGCCTGGTAGATCGGCTTGCCTTGCACGAACCGTTTTGCCACGACAAACAGGTTGTCGAAGATCGGCACACCCAGCGCCAAAATCGGGATGAACAGCGACAGGACTGTTGCCTGCTTGAAGGCTCCGTCCAGCGCGATTACGGCGAGGATAAAGCCGAGAAAAGTCGCCCCTGCGTCTCCCATGAAAATTTTCGCGGGCGGCTTGTTGTAGCGCAAGTAAGCGAGAGCGACGCCGATCAGGCTGATCGCCATGATGGCGGAAGTTGTCTGTCCTTTGACGAGGGCGACGACGAACAGCGTACCGGCAGAAATGGCAGTCAGCCCTCCGGCAAGCCCGTCCATGCCGTCCGAGAAGTTGATAACCGTCGTCACACCGAAAATCCACAAGATCGTGAGGATGAACTGAAGCCATTCCGGGAGCAGGATGTATTCTCCGCTCAGCGGATTGTAAAAGCCGGAGAAGCTGATTCCGGACAAGTACACGATTACGGCGGCGGAAATCTGCACGATCATTTTGGGCAGAGCAGAGAAGTCCTTGCCCTGCGTTTTGTACCAGTCGTCAATCGTACCGATGGTAATAAGAAGCAGCGAGCCGATCAGCACGGCAATCGTCTGTCCCGGTGATTCCTTGGAAAACAGCAGAAACGATGCGGCGAAGCCGATGAAGATCGCATAGCTGGCCGTTAGCGGAATCGGCTCCCGGTGAATCTTGCGCTCGACGTCTTTTCGAGGCTTGTCTACAAAATCGAGACGAAACGCCAATTTGGCCAGCGGCGGAATCAACACCATGACGATTGCAAACGACAGCAAAAACGAAATCGCGTATGTAATCATGACCATCTCCTACGAAAAGACAGCTTTTTTTGAGACAAGTCTATTATAGGAAGGATACCAGATTTTGTCGACTCTTGCCGGGAAAGCGGGGGAGGTACCAAAAAAAGTTGGTACTTATTTCATGCACCGTGAAAAAATATAATCCCTTTTTAGGAGGGATCAGGATGAAATACATGGCCATATGGTTCATCTTGAGCATTATTTTTTTGCTGTTATGGACGACAAAAGGGATAACGGTCTGGGTCAAGGCCGCAGTAACCGTCTATTATATCGTGCTGTCGTACGTGTTCATCGCACGCAAGGAGGCGATTTACGCGGAGTATCATACGTTGCCGGTGCCGGAGCAATTTTGGGACAACAATTCGGCGTGGGTCGAGTCCACGCAAGGTTTTTTCTTTATTCCGTTTCTGCTCCTGCTGCTGTTCAACTACTACGGTTGGTTCCAGGCTGCCCAAGGAACGGCAAAAAAATGGGGGATCGCGCTCACGCTTGTTCCGGCAGCGGGTGTGTATGCCTGTCTTTTTTTCACCTTCAGCATGTACGGGTATCGTCCATAACGGTCGGTGCTTACGTTTCTCCGCAACAGTGCTGCAGAATGATCTCGCAGCGAAAAGAGCGGACAAAGCGGCGTACATGTTTTTTCTTTTCATTTGACAAACCGACCGCCGGTTTGTATAGTGAATCGTAAGGAAATCACTTCCATGTCCATTTTCTACAGGAGGAGACCATGTCATCGATTCATCAAAACCCCAGCTTTCAATTGCTGTTGACGGCGACAGAGGAATTGATTCTGGAAAAAGGATGCCAGCAGACGACGTTGCAGGACATCATGAAGCGCTCCGGCTTGTCCAAGGGCGCGATCTACCATTACGTAAAAAGCAAGGATGAACTGTTCGGCCTGCTGTTGCAAAGACGTTTGGCCGCCATCAGCCAGCAGTTTTACCAAACTGTAAAAGAAGGGGGAGGCGAATTGACGGGACCGCTTGGGATTATCTCGCAGGGCTTGGGGCACATTCACGACCCGCGGGATGTGACGAACCTGATCCTGATTTACTTGCTGAGCAAAAGAGAAGACCCGGTCATTGGCGACATGCTTGCCAAGATGCACGAGGAGAGCATCCAGACGTCGAAGGAATGGATCGAGGTGGGGCAGCGGGCGGGCGTCATTCCTGACACGCTCGATGCGGAGAAGGTGGCGATTTTTTTCACGATCATTACGTACGGCATCCGGATGAAGACGCAAATCGCGCCGAATGCGAGCGGGCTGACTGTCGATGAAGTGCATCAGATCATGTATCAGACACTGACCAAGGGTTAACCGAGGGGGGATCATCACTATGCTATTTTTCTCGATTTTCAAAGTGATTCACGTGATCGCCGGATTTACCGCGTTGCTTGTATTTTGGCTGCCAATCGCCACCAAAAAGGGAGGAAAGGCGCACGCGCGCTCCGGCTGGGTCTACGTGTACGCAATGGGAGCAGTCGCGATCTCGGCCCTTTACATGGGTATCTGGCGGATCGGTTTCGACCCGGACAAAACGGTTGAGTCCGTCGCCTTCGCCTGGTTCCTCATTTTCATCTCGATTTTAAGCTCGGCGACAGCCTGGTACGGGATTCGCGTGCTGCGGTACAAAAACCGCCAAGCGGCGCATCGCCAGCTGGTCGACCTGCTGTTTCCGGCTTTGCTGGTCGCCTCGGGTGCAGCCATGAGCCTGTACGGAGCGATCATCGACTTTACTCTGCTGACCTGGTTTCCGTTTATCGGGATTTTCCTTGGCACGACGCAGCTGGTGTACTGGCTGCGGCCGCCGGGACGAAAGCTCCACTGGTGGTTTGAACATCTGGGAGGTATGCTCGGCTGCTGTATCGCAACGATTACGGCCTTTACCGTGTTCGGTGCGCCGCGCCTGCTCGGCCTAAGTTCTGTTCACCCGCTCGTCTGGTTTATGCCGACAATTGTCCTCGTCCCCTGTATCATTGGCTTTTCCCGCTATTACCGCAAAAAATTCAACTCGTCCAAAAGCGCATGACTTTCGTCCGCAAAGCTTCCTCCATACAGGGGCTTTTGCACACGAATTCGGCGGCGTCTGGCTCAAGAAGCAGACATACACGCATAAGAAAAACACCTTCAAGATTGTCCCCGGATCTTGCGAAATGATCGGGCTGTCTTGAAGGTGTTTTCCACAGGCAGAGATTACGCCGTGCGCTTGTGCAAACAGCAAGTCGATTTCCTGGAAATGAACTTGCGATCAATCAAAAATGCCGTCAGGAAAGCAAGAGCGACAGTAAGCAGCAGGTGCGCATAGGTCATGAGAGGAAGCGCGCTGCCTTCCAGCTTGATATTGTCGGAGCGGTATTCCAAACGCTTTACGCCATGCCCGGCTGTCAGCAGGTCTTCCTGCTTGGCAAGGTCTTCCAATGGCGCTTCAAACACGTAACGGTCGGGAGAATCGGCGTGAATGAGCAGAGTCACATCCGCCTTGCCTTTTTCATTCCAGAACTTAATGTCTTCGCGAGCGAGCGAAGGTGCGTCGCCGCCAGGGATAATCATTTTATCCAATTGTGGCGCATCCTCGATGGTGTGTCGTGCCACGATGTTGAGGTGATGCTTGGTCAAAATCGGTGTCATCGTCCGCGAAATGGTCCTGACGCGTGTCGTTCCTGTGTCTGCATACGAGTCAAAGATCGAAGACAGGGCCAGTTCTTCCATGCCGTCATAGAGCAGCACGCCCATTTGCTTTTTCTGCCAGCGGAATGTGCTATTCAAAATGTAGGTGGAAAATTTGTAGTCGAGAACAAACGGTTCCACTTTTGGATTCGCGACAAATTCGTAATTCGGATAGCTGATTTGTTTGGCGATGCTTGCTGCTGTCGGTTCGTCCACTTGCTGCGAGATGAGGTGAAGCACCGCATCGATCCCAGCCGTTTGACCGGATGAAGTCAGCGTATTTCCTTCGTGGACATATCTCACATCTTCTACCCAAGTCGTATCCGGGTAGAGTGCGCGCAAGGACGGAATGGCTTGCCAGTGAGACGCAGCCGATTTTCCTTTCAGCAGACCGGCATCAGCCAGGTTGCCTGAACCCCCGCAAATGCTCAGGAAAGTGGTATCGCTGTTAGCGTGTTTTTGAATCCACTCGCGAGTAGGGGCATATATCGCTTCATCAATAATCGGCATGAACGGGACTACGATTACCTCAGGGTTTTTCCCCAACAGCGCATCCAGCTCTGCATACGTGTAGTGCGGGGCGACATCGAGCCCGCCTGACAGCGGTTTGAGGTTTTTGTCGGGCGAGACCGCATAGACATTGTACGCTTCTGTCATCGCGAACAGCGTGTACGGAATGAGAAAGTCGAAATCCTCTGTTGTAATCGAAGAATCTGCCATGACGACTGCAACGGTAGGTTTCGCCGGATCATGAGGGGGAATGGTGACGCCTTCCAGGGAAGGAACGGGCTCTTCGCGAAGCGCCTTGTAAAATTCCTTCTGCGTATGGGAATATCCAAGGAAGCCAAGACCGCCTACAAAAACAACCAGACTAAGCAGATACACCGCCAAACGCAACAAAACTTTTTTCACTTTCGATTCCTCCTGTTTACGATACCCTTGTAGGGTAATCAGCTTCTAAGAGGAATATAAAACAGCTGTGTGAACTGAATATGAACGGAAACAAAAAAAGAAAAAACCGCACGCTGGCGGTTTTTACTGCGGCAAGGTCACTTCAAACGTCGCTCCTTTTCCTGCTTCCCCTAACACCCGAATGCTTCCCCGATGCCCGTCAATGATTTGCTTCACGATGGACAACCCAAGGCCGTTTCCTTTTACAGCAGAATTGCGAGCTTTGTCGACTTTGTAAAAAGGCTTGAATATGTGATCTCTTTCTTCTTCCGGAATGCCGATTCCGTTATCGGTAATGGAAACGATGCACTGATTGCCTTTCTCGACGGCCGTAATTCCAATCGTGCCGTTGACCGGTGTGAATTTGATGCTATTGCTCAGCAGGTTGATCCACACCTGGCTAAGCTGGTCCTCGTCCGCTTCGATCATGAGCGGATCCAGATGAAGGTCGAAGTCGATCTGTTTGGTTTCCCAGTGTGGAGCCAGCGCAATCACGACCTTGCGGATCTGCTCGTCGAGGCGGTACGTTTTGAGGCGTAGCGGCATGTTCTCTTGTTGCAGTTGGGATAATTTTAGCAAATTTTGGCTCAACCGGGACAGTCTCTCGCTTTCTTCCTCGATAATGGTCAAATAGCGAAGGCGGTTTTCCTCACTTACTTCCTTGTGCTTCAACGCCTTGGTGAAACCGGAAATCGAAGTGAGAGGGGAACCGATCTCATGCGAGACGTTGGAGACGAAATCCCGCCGCATTTGGTCCAGCATGCCAAGCTTTTTGGCCATCTGGTTGAAGCTGGCGCTCAGGATTCCGATCTCGTCTTTGCGCTTGGTAGGTACTTCAACGGTGAACTCTCCTTCGGCCATTCGCCGGGTGGCTTCGGTCAATTGCACAATCGGCTTGACCAGGTAACGGGCGGCGATGAGAATCAAAAAGCTTCCGATAAACAGGATTAAACCGTACAGCAAATGAATCGAATTCATCAATTCTACGTCAGCGCTGTTTCGTTTCAGCGTCACGAACAAGGCATAAGGCTGTCCGTCCTCCTGAAGAGGCAGGCCAATGACAGGAAGGGCAACTTCATGGGAAGCAGAGATGTCGATTCGCTGCAGATCGGTTACTTTTTCGCCAGCGAGGACACGGGCGACATCGCGAGGCTCCACCTGCAACGAGGTTCCTTGCTCGGCGAGAAGCGGGTCGCCTTTTGCGTTGTAGAGCTGCGCATGGGTTAGGGAAAGCCCCGACAAGTGCTGCATAAGCGGAACCAGCTCTGCGGTGGGAGTGGATTGGTAGGTGGCGATCATTTGGTTTCCGTTTTCGATGAGCATGTCCCGGACGATGCCTTTGGCGCGTTCTTCATACAGCCAGCTCGTAATGAGAAAAGCCGTCATCAGGCTGAGCATGACGATTCCGACGAATACGAGCACGACCCGGGTATAGAGCGATTTCATTGCGCTGTTACCTCCAGTCGATAGCCCAGACCGCGAATCGTCACGATGCGAAATCCGGATTCGGCTTCGGGAAACCGCTCGCGAAGCCGCTTGATATGCACATCTACCGTTCGTTCGTCCCCTTCATAATCGAGCCCCCAAATTTGTTCGATCAATGTTTCGCGGGTAAACAATTGCCCGGCATAGTTGCCCAGTTTGTACAGCAGTTCAAATTCTTTCATGGGAATCGTTTTGGTCTGTCCGTCTTCGTATACCACCAGATAGCGGGAACGGTCCAACGAAAGATGGCCAAGCGTTATGATGTTGGATACCGAGATGCGATACCGCTTGAGCAGTGCCTTTACACGGAGCACCAGCTCTACGGGATCAAACGGCTTTACCAGATAATCATCGGTCCCCAGCTTGAAACCATGAATGCGGTCCTGCGTCTCGCCTTTGGCGGTAATCATGATGATCGGCATATCGCCAAACTCCCGTAGCTTGGAGCATAGCTCCCAGCCGTCCATTTGCGGCATCATGATGTCGATAACCGCCAAATCCACGGCATGATTTTCCGCGTATGCCAATGCGTCAGCTCCATTTGTTTTTTCTACAATGTCGAACCCCTCGTCTTTTAAGTACAATGCGACTAGCTCTCGAATGTGCGGGTCGTCATCGACCACCAATGCTCTTGGCACGCTTATCCGCTCCTTTCCGTTCTGCCTGTCAGGCTCGTCATGACAGCATGTGTACTTTTACTATAGGGCCATCTGTTTCTGGGAACAAGTAGCAAGCCTTGGCCTCTGGCTGTTTGGCGCCTGGCAGAAAACGCTGCTAGAAGACCTTCCGCTGATATTCCTCTGACAAATCTCCTGTACGCTAAAAAGAAAAACAGACAAGGAGCGTGTCACGATGAGAGACAATAGACTCGGACGGATCGCAGACAACCTGATTTCGTACAGTCTGGATGTACAGGCAGGGGAGCATATCTTGATTCGGGTGGTAGACGAGGGCGAACTGCTGGCAGCGGAGCTGGTCAAGCGTCTGTATGCAAAAGGAGCTTACCCGCACCTGCGTTTTATCCGGCCGCGCGTCGAGCGGGAGTGGATGCTCGGGCTGACAGCAGATCAGCTTGCACAAGTCGCCGAGTGGGAAAAAGACATGTGGAACGGCATCGACGGCTACATTGGCATTCACGGTGAGATGAATGACAGCGAGTATAAAGACGTGCCGGAGGAAAAGCAGCGTTTGCTTGCCGAAGCCTTTAAAACCATGGCGCACCGCGTCGACAATGAAATCAAAGGCATCCGCATTCATTACCCGACGGCGGCAGCCGCGCAAAAGGCTAACATGAGCACCGACGCTTTCGAGGACTTTTTCTTCGATGTCTGCTCGTTTGATTACCGGAAAATGGCCAGGGAGAGCAAGCCGCTGTACGAGCTGATGGACAAAACGGATCGGGTGCGGATCGTGGGGCCGGGAACCGACCTGACTTTTTCCATCAAAGGAATCGGCACACAGGTGGCGGTCGGCAAGCGGAACATGCCGGATGGGGAAGTGTACACAGCGCCAGTGCGCAACTCGCTCCACGGAACGATCCAGTACAACACGCCAAGCCGCTACAAGGGAACGGCTTTTGACAACGTGCGCTTCACGTTTCGCGAGGGCAAGATCGTCGAGGCGACGGCGAATCATACCGAGAAGCTGAACGAAATACTGGATACGGATGAGGGCGCGCGCTACATCGGAGAGTTTGCAATTGCGTTTCACCCGCACATTTTGCATCCGATTGGCGATATTTTGTTCGATGAAAAAATTGCCGGGAGCTTTCACCTGACGCCGGGGCAGGCGTACGATTGTGCGAATAACGGCAATCGCAGCACGATTCACTGGGACTTGATCTCGATTCAAAGGCCGGAGTACGGCGGCGGGGAAATCTGGTTTGACGACGTGTTGATCCGCAAAGACGGCAAATTTGTACACGACGCTCTGCTCGGGCTGAATCCGGAGCAGTTGATGTTGTAGCACGCCGGCAGTCATGCGAGTGTTCCTGGAAAAGAGCCTGGTCGGAAAAGACGAGCAGGAATCTGTTGCTCCATGCCAGAAATATACGCATAGGTATCAAAGAGAGAACAAGGGAGCTGGTAGCGTGGCTGTACGTGCAGAGGAAACGGTCGTCGGGTTTGTAGGAACGGGCGTCATGGGCAAAAGCATGGCTGGACATTTGTTGCGGGCAGGTTATCGGGTGCTCGTGTACACGCGCACGAAGGCAAAAGCAGATGAGCTGCTTGCGGCAGGAGCCGTCTGGAAGGAGCGGGTAAGCGAACTGGCTGCGGAAGCCGATGTCATCATTACAATGGTCGGATACCCGTCTGATGTGGAAGAAGTGTACTTTGGCCCTGAGGGCATCATTTCGCATGCCAAGCCGGGGACTTTTTTGGTAGATATGACAACTTCGAAGCCTTCGCTTGCCAAAAAAATATACGAGGAAGCGAAAAAGCATTCGCTCCATGCGCTGGATGCTCCCGTGTCCGGCGGCGATGTAGGAGCGCGGGAAGCAAGGCTTGCGATCATGGTCGGCGGCGATCAGGATGCGTTTGATGCGGTGGCGCCGCTGCTTGCGGTCATGGGCAAGAACGTCGTCCTCCAGGGCGGTCCTGGTGCCGGGCAGCATACAAAAATGTGCAACCAGATCTGCATCGCGACCAATATGATCGGCGTGTGCGAAGCGATTGCCTATGCGAAAAAAGCGGGATTGGACCCGGCGCGCGTATTGACGAGCATCGAAGCGGGAGCGGCGGGCAGCTGGTCGTTGTCCAATCTGGCACCGCGGATGATTGCGGGTAATTTCGCACCGGGCTTTTACATCAAGCATTTTATCAAGGACATGAGCATCGCCCTGGAAGCGGCAGAGGAAATGGGACTGCTGACGCCCGGACTTTCGCTGTCCAAGTCGCTCTATGAGGAACTTGCGGAAAAAGGCGAGGCGGACAGCGGCACACAGGCGCTGATTAAATGGTTTGAACGCGAGTAGCAGCTGCTTGTACTGACAATAGGAGGAACAAAAAGGAGCCCGCACGAGAAGGGCTCCTTTTGCATGAGTGTTACGCGAACAGCCGGGGATAAAGCTTGCAGTCCGTTTTCCTATTCGACATTGACCCGCGCGTCCAGCACTTCTTTGGAAACAGGTTTGTCTTTGGACAGCGGCGCTCCCGCTTTTTTTACTTCCAAAATATCGAGCAAAAACACAAACGAAGGAATTCCCACGATCAGTCCCCAGACGCCGAAGAAGTGCTCGGAGAAGATCAGGACGACAAACGTGTAAAAAATCGGCAGATGGGTCTTCGACGCCATCAGGCGAGGGTTGAGGACGTAAGCTTCCATGGCGTGAATCAGCATGATAAACACCAGCAGGTAGATCACCGTAGTCAAGCCGCCGATGCTGAAGGCGATGGCGCTGAGCGGAATCAGGGAAATAATCACTCCGGCCACGGGGATCAGCCCGAGCACGAACACCATCAGCGCCAGGCCAAACAGGTTCGGGAAGCCGAGAATCCACAGACCGATCACAGTGAACACGGTGTTGAACAGGGCGATCAGCAGTTGGGTTTCAATGACTTTGCCAAAGGTCATGATAAACTTTTGGCTAAAATATTCAATCTCGTTGTACAGCCACGACACTTTGCTGGTGCGGAACTGCGCCGTAAACGCGATCACATTGTCCTTGCTCAGCAGGAAGAAGAGGCTGAGCAAAAGGGCCAGAAACAGATTGAAGCCCATGTTCTTGACGACCGTCAAAAAGGTAAGACTGCCTTGGACGAGTCCTTTCATGTCGAGCTTGTCCAGGGCGGACATGAGATATGGGGCAAACTCGTTATGCTGGTTCTCCCGCACTACATGCTCGATGAGGTGGATCAATTGCCCGGTCTGGTGAATCAGGGCCGGGAAAGCTTTCATCCCCCCGCCAACGAGGAAGGCCGTCAACAGCGCGTAAAGGGCGATGAGAATCAATTTGGCATGGACGGGCACGAGCTTGTGAATCGCCTTGGTGAGAAACAGGTGCAGCCGATCCATCAAAAATGTGACGAGAAAAGTGAGCAAGACTACATTCAGCATGCTTCCGAGCGAGTAGAGCAGCAAGCAAAACAACGCCAAAATACCGAAACGCCTGAAATCCTTATTTTGCAAGACGGTGAGCAGATTCATGGGAACATCCTTTCCGATTTCGAAACGCGCTATAGTTTCTATGCTAAGCTTACCGCAACGATGGGCATTTCGTGTATCTTTTTTTGTCGAATGCTGTACATCACACGCGATTTGGCGTCGCTTCTCGCATCGAAAGCGGGGCATTGTGCCGGAGCGCGGAGGCATCAGCTACTATATGACCATGGATTTGTACGCAGAGTATCACCAGATGGTTGCCGCTGCCTTTGCCGCAGGCGGAGTGGAATCGCGGTGTCCAGCAATTTTTGACAGCGTATTAAAAGCAGTTACGCGGTTAAAAGATCGGCCAATATTTCAGCATGAGCACGTAAAAGACTACATGCACCAACGCCGTTGCTACCAATGAAACAATGAAAGCGACAAACGAAATCTGATCCAGCTTGTAGGCGACCAGGAAAAAAATCGAGAAAGCGAGAAAGGCAATGAACGTGCCTTCTTCCAGATAAGCCATGTGCGCATTCACCTCGTTTTTGTACCTCTCTTCTATTCTAGCTGATTTTGGCCGTACAGGAGTTAGGAAAAAGACGCGGTAGTGGTATTTGTATCCTTTTTGATTTTCTGGTATTATGTGTAAAGTTTGAATGCCACAAAAAAGGAGAATTGTAATGAAGTTACGCAGCAAAAGCGTTCTGAACGTGTTGGTGGCCGCCGGAGTGATTGCCTCCTCCGCCGGATACGCGGCAGCAAATGAAGCAAAGCCGAAGACAGCCAGTCCGGCGGCTACGGAAAAAGTATTGCGGTTCAATTTGGACTCGGAGCCGCCAACGGTCGATCCGGGATTGGCTGAGGATGAATTATCGCTCATGCTGACAAGAGCGTTGTACGACGGCCTGGTTCGCCTTGGCCCCGATGGGAAGCTGCAGCCTTCCATGGCGCACAAGATCGACGTGTCCGACGATTTGAAGACGTACACCTTCCATTTGCGCGATGCCAAGTGGAGCAACGGAGATCCGGTGACAGCCCACGATTTTGAATACGCGTGGAAGCGGGTTCTCGATCCGAAAACAGCGAGCAATTACGCCTATCAGCTCTATCCGATCAAAAATGCGGAAAAAGCCAACATCGGTGAGGAAAAGCTGGACGCCGTAGGGGTGAAGGCGGTTGACGCGAAAACCTTGCGCGTCGAGTTGGAGAAGCCGACTCCTTATTTTGTGCAACTGACAGCATTCCCGACCTTTTATCCCGTCAACAAGAAAGTAGATGCAGCCAATGCGAAATGGGCTCATGAAGCTTCGACGCATGTAGGAAATGGCCCTTACAAGCTCGCTTCCTGGGAACACAAGGAGCAAATGACGCTGGTGAAAAATGCGTCTTATTGGGATCAGGCTGCCGTGAAGCTGGACAAGCTCGACCTTTCGATGATCGAGGATGAAGCGACAGAGCTGGGTCTGTTCGATACAGGGGATCTGGACTGGGCGGGCGCTCCCGGGCAACTTCCGCTGGACGTATTGCCGCTGCTGAAGGAAAAAGGACTTTTGCATACGAAGCCGATTGCTGGCGTCTACTGGTACAAGTTCAATACGGAACAGGCTCCTTTTAGCAATGCGAAAATCCGCAAGGCGTTTGCCTACGCGCTGAACCGCCAGGCGATTGTAGACACGGTGACCAGGGGGAACCAGGTGCCTGCCACGGCAGCGGTGCCTGTTACCAATGGCGAAAAGCAGTCCAGCTATTTCAAGGACAACGATCGCGAGACCGCGAAAACGCTGCTGGCAGAAGGAATGAAGGAACTTGGAATCAGCAAGCTCCCGCCGATCTCTCTGCTCATGAACCGCTCGGAAGCCCATCGGAAAATCGCGCTGGAGATTCAAAAGCAGTGGAAAGAGACGCTGGGTGTCGAAGTGAAGCTGGTGGAAGAGGAATGGAAAGTCTTCATGGAAGATATGCACAACGGCAACTACCAGATCGGGCGGATGGGCTGGCTCGCTGACTATGCCGACCCCTCCAATTTTTTGGAGCTTTTCTACGAGAAAAAGGGCGGCAACAACGATACGAACTGGGAAAACAAAACGTATCAGTCGCTGCTCGACCAGGCGGCGCAACAGGCGGACCCGGCCAAGCGCAAACAATTGCTGGCAGAGGCGGAAGCCATCCTGATGGAAGAGATGCCCGTCATTCCGATTTACTTCCATGCGAACAATTGGGTTCAGGACGAGAAGCTGAAGGGCATTGTCATGGATGACTTGGGCTACATTGATTTCAAGTGGGCCACGAAGGAATAGAAGCTGATGCAACGAGCAAGCTCCCCTTTTCGCGAGTTGGAAAAGGGGAGTTTTTGTCTGGCAAAAGGAGTGTGGGCGCGGCTTCTGCCGACACCGAAGCAACCGCAGAGTTGCTGTAAGCGTTTGACAATTTACGGCTCGGATGGACGTATCACCGTTACAACTGGCCCGGCTGCCCTCTCTTTTTCAGCGCCCTTATGACAGGAAAAGATGTCGGAAGATGCAGGAAAATGCTGGCGAGCCGCGAATTTTTAACGAATAGGCTGGATTTTCCAAGCTTGCTTGCGATCTTATACAAAGGGGAACGAGAATCTTGCTTGCACGCGTAAAAAACAGCGCTATCGCTGCCTGCTGTCTGATTTTTCTGCTGCCGGCTTCCTTCGCAGAAGCAGCCACACATGTCGAGGTAACAGTCGATCAGTTGAATATTCGCAGTACGCCAGGAACAACGTCCCAGATCATCGGCACGATTACGAAAGCGACCCGGCTGCCGATTGTGCAGGGGCAAAAAGAGTGGACACAAGTCAAGCTCAGCAATGGCAAGACAGGATGGGTCAACAACAAGTACGTCAAAATGCTGGAGATTCCTCAACTGAAATACGTCAAAAGCAACGTGGACATGCTGAACGTGCGGGCAGAGCCAAATGCCACTTCCCAAATCTTGCAAGTGATCGACAAAAACAGTGTTTTCCTGCAAGTGAAAAAGCAAGGCGAATGGGCGCAGATCAAGCTGTCCGACAAAGCAAGCGGCTGGGTGAACGCGCGCTATTTGGTGGAAACGACGGCGCCACAGCCAGCACCTGCTCCAACACCGACACCGCTTCCCGCGCCTGCGCCAGTCCCGACACCAGCGCCGGCTCCTGCCCCTGTACCAGTTCCGGATCCGACTCCCGTACCGACTGTGCCGGAATTGCCGAGCGGACTGGGCGCTGGTTCGCTCACCCTGAACGAGAGCTATGAGGTGTATGCCGCACCCGACTTTTTGGACACCGTCATCGGCCAGGTCAACGGCGGCGCGACGATCACGCATTACGGCTATGCGGACGGCTGGTACACGATTGACTACTACGGCAGGTACGCCTACATATTCAAGCCGATCGTCACAGATGAGACAGGCCAGGTGACGCCAACGCCCGCCGGAGAAAATCCGGTGCAGCCTGCACCTGCTCCGGTTCCCGCAGAAGCGTCGATTCGCGTGAGAAACGCCGATACCAATCTGCGCAGCGGTCCCGGCACGAACTACCCTGTGATCGGAAACGTGCAGCCTGGCCAAACTTTTCCAATCGTGCAAACGGTAGGAGACTGGTACGTCATCCGCATGCCTGACAACTCCCTCGCCTATATCGCAGGCTGGATCGTCGACCGCATCCCTGCGGCTGGCAGTTCGTCGCCGGGCGGCACAGGAACAACAGGGGTAGGCTACAATCAAGGAATGATCGGCAACGAGACCGTTTATATTTACCACACGCACAACCGCGAGTCGTGGCGCAATGTCGCCCGCAACACCCAGGGCAGCTCTGTCGACGACCCTGAAATCAACATTACGCTGGTCGGCAAGCGGCTGGGGGAAATTTTGCAAGCAAAAGGCATCCCGACGATGGTCAATCAGGATGATTTTGCCCAGAAGCTAGCCGAGCAGAAGAAAAGCTATGCGATGTCGTACACCGAGTCGTACAAGGCGGTGGCGGCAGCGGCAACGACCAGCCCGTACCTGAAGTACATTTTCGACATCCACCGCGACAGCGACGAGCCGCGCAGCAAGGTGGCAATCACGATCAATGGCAAGACGTATTCGCGTATTTTGTTCGTGATCGGCACAGCCAACCCGAACTATCTGGAAAACAAAAAGCTGGCCGATACCCTGCATGCTCGCCTGGAAGCGTATTATCCCGGCTTGTCGCGCGGCGTCATTTTGAAAGGGAAAAACGAAGGCAACGGCGTGTACAATCAGTCTATTTCTTCGGGCAGCCTGCTTCTTGAGTTCGGCGGAACAAACAATACGCTGGAGGAATGCTACAATACGGCTGAGGCCTTTGCCGAGGTGTTCGTGCAGCACATGCTCGAATCGCAAATCGCCTTCAAGCAATGACAGACAGCCCGTTCCGTGTCGCTTGCAGCGCACAGCGGATCGGGCTTTTTTATGCCAACAGGAAAATAGAGAAATAGTCAGGAGGACATACATGACTGCTCATCAGGAACAAGGCGAGTCGAGCCTGGAGAGGTTGCGCCATGACTTGCGCGGGGATTGCGAAAAATGCTTCGGGCTGTGCTGTGTAGCGCTGCCTTTTGCCGCTTCCTCCGACTTTGCCGCAAACAAGGACAAAGGTACCCCCTGTCGCAACTTGCAGGACGATTTTCGCTGTGCTGTTCACCAGAACTTGCGCCAGCTCGGCTTTCGCGGCTGTACCGTGTACGATTGCTTTGGCGCCGGGCAAAAGGTTTCACAGGAAGCGTACGCCGGACGCGACTGGCGGCAAGCGCCGGAGCTGGCCAAGCAAATGTACGAGGTCTTTCCGCTCATGTGGCATCTGCACGAGCTGCTCTGGTATTTGACCGAAGCGTCGACTTTGCAGCCTGCCCGTCCGCTGCACGAAAAGATCAAGCGCGTCCTGCACGAGACGGAGAGCTTTACGAAGCTGGCTCCGGAAGCGCTGTTGCAAGTGGATGTTGCCGCTCATCGGGCAAAAGTGGGCGAACTGCTCCGGCAGGTGAGCGAGCTTGTTCGAACGGAAGCCTGTCCTAAGCAAAAAGGGGCGCGGGGTAAAACGAAACAGGTTGGCCGAGGTGCCGATCTCATGGGAGCGAAGCTCAGAGACGCCGACCTCAGGGGAGCCAATTTGCGCGGAGCGTATCTCATTGCGGCTGATCTGCGCGGAGCGAACCTCAGGTGGGCCGACCTGATCGGCGCAGACTTCCGCGACACCGATCTGCGCGGGGCCGATTTGACCAACAGCCTGTTTCTCACGCAGGCCCAGCTCAACGCGGCAAAGGGGGACGCCTCCACGAAAATCCCACCGTGGTTTACGCGCCCGCCGCATTGGGCAGGCTCTTCGGCCTAGCAGCGGCCAGTCTTTTCGGTCCAGCCGCTGCCAATATTTTGGTACCGTAAACCTCATGCAGTCTGTCAGCGATTTCAATATGATTTGCTTTCGGTTCTTTCAGTTTAGCTGAGTTTCCTATAATTCACCAGTTCACTTTCCCTGACTCAACAAAAAAGAAGACGCTGTCACACGTCTTCTTTTCCAGCTTCTTTTTCAACTTCTGGCGGATTGAACCCGATTCGCTTGGGAGGATTGGCCGGATCTGCTTTTTTGACGGCCATCAACAAAAAGCTGATTTGCGAAACGTGCTGGATCAGCTCCACCGGCGCGCCGGCTTCCGTCGTTCCGAAGAAGCGGATCAGGCTCGGATTGTAGTAGCCGATCCCGTCAACGCGCAGCGTAACGTTTTGACCAAACGAGACCAGCCGCATCCCGACCTCGTGCTGTTCATCCAGCGCAAGCTCAAATTCCGCAATCATCTGGATCAGTCGCTTGTGAAAATCGCTCGCGAGGTTTTGGTCCGGCTGCATCTCGAATACGGGAAGCTCGTTGTCTTGCAGTTCTACTACCTGTGGGGAGGTTGGTAAGTTGGATTTGTTGACTGCCATGGCCATACCCCCTTTTCAGATAATTATAAACTATGAAAAAGATTTCAAAAAGGGGGGAGTAGATACTGGCAGACACATAAGTGCCAATCTCTTCCTGCGGATAAATCCACGGAGGGGATTGGCACAACGCTTGTGCTCCTGGATCTGATAATGTCAGATTCGAGTTCGGCTGTTTTCTTTTCATTCGCTTAGCAATCAGGAAAACATCCATGAGCGACCGGAAGCCGATCCTCCATGCTTTTGTGCCATCCCGACTGTCTACGCAACGTTTATCGATTATCCACCTTCTCCGGATACATATCATGATTCATCAACCGATAGCTCGCCATTTCCTCATACTTCGTCCCCGGCCGGCCGTAGTTGCAGTACGGGTCAATCGAGATGCCGCCGCGCGGGGTGAATTTGCCCCATACCTCGATGTATTTCGGGTCCATCAGCTTAATCAGGTCGTTCATGATGACGTTCACGCAGTCCTCGTGGAAATCGCCGTGGTTGCGGAAGCTGAACAGGTACAGCTTCAACGATTTGCTCTCGACCATTTTGACATCTGGAATGTAGCTGATGTAGATCGTGGCAAAATCCGGTTGCCCGGTAATCGGGCACAGGCTGGTAAATTCCGGACAGTTGAACTTGACGAAGTAGTCGCGGTACGGGTGTTTGTTGTCAAAAGTCTCCAGCACACTCGGATCGTATGAATAGTTATAGGTCCTCTTCTGGTTGCCCAGCAGGGTGAGGGAAGACAGATCGCGTTGTTGTTCGTTCATGTTTATCATCCTCGTTTCTTTTCATCTACTCTTGTTTTTCGTCTACACGCCGCGCTTGTTTCCCCAGACCAGTGCGTGGAGCTGCGGCAGCACCTTGGCGTCGTTCAAATCGGGGGCAGCCATCGACTGATCGATCAGCCATTCAAAGCTTTCCAGCAGCTTTTCTCGCAGTTCGCGTGTGTCTGTGCTGACGAGATCGCTATTTCCCGGCTGGAGAAAAAAAGGAATGGTCGGGTATCGTCGGTGAATGTCGCGTGCATAGGCAAAATCGGCATCGTCAAACACAACGACCTTCAGACTAAGCCCCGCATGCTTTTGCTCAAGCAAAGTGTGGACGATGCGGTCGAGCATGGCATAGTCAGTGCTCATGCCGGAGCTTGGCGGCTTTGGCGAAATGGTAATGTCGTCGATCAGCGGCAGCCATTCCTGCCAGCGGCTTCCTTGCGTTTCCAGCGCCGTGCGAATGCCGCGCTCCTTTAAAAACGAGACAAGCTCGCCCATGCCTGGAAGAAGCGCCGGGTTGCCGCCGGAGATCGTGACGTGGGAAAAACGACCCTTCGCCAGACGTTCCAGCTCTGACCAGATTTGCTCAGGCGTCATCTGCCGGATTTCATCCCGTGCCGATCCGTCCCAGGTAAAGGCGGAGTCGCACCAGCTGCAACGGTAGTCGCAGCCAGCGGTGCGGACGAACATCGTCTTTTGGCCGATGACCATGCCTTCCCCCTGAATGGTCGGCCCAAAAATTTCCAGAACAGGAATGCTCACTCCATCATCCACTCCCGTCTCGCCTCGGCATAGCTCGTCGGCGTTTCATACAAACGGACAAATTCGACGCGAGCGCCGCGGTAACGGTCGCGATAGGCGTCGGACTGGAGATGCTGCTCCATCTGTTCAAACAGCCAGACGACCATGTTTTCAGCGGTCGTATTCATCGGGGGCAGCATTTCGTTCAGGTAGCGATGGTCGAGGTAGATCTCGATATGCTCCTTCCAGATTTGCTTGATGTCGCCAAAGTCGATGACAAGCCCGATTTCATCCGGATAGCCGCTGATCCCGAACACGACCTGGTACGTGTGCCCGTGCAAGTTTTTGCACTTGCCTTCGTAGGCGTGCAAATGGTGCGCGGCGTCAAAGGTAAACTCCTTGCTCACCAGCACGCGCTTGTTATGGTAACGCAGTTGCGATTTTTGAATATGGGTGCCCAGTGCCTGCATGCGCTCGACAATGCGAAAGTCAAAGTTGGCGCTCATCAGGCGTGTGCTCCTTGTTCCTTTTTTTCGGAAAGATACGCGTCCAGTCCGGCTTTGCGCAGGTGGCAGGCAGGGCATTCGCCGCAGCCGTCGCCTTTGATGCCGTTGTAGCAGGTGAGGGTTTTCTCGCGGATATACGTGAAGGCACCCAGTTCATCCGCCAGTTTCCACGTTTGTGCCTTGTTGAGCCACATGAGCGGCGTATGGATCACAAACGGATAGTCCATCGACAGGTTAAGCGTCACATTGAGCGATTTGATAAACGCGTCGCGGCAGTCTGGATAGCCGCTAAAATCCGTTTCGCAAACGCCTGTGACCAGATGCCGCGCTCCTTTTTGCTTGGCAAACACGCCAGCAAAAGACAGGAACAGCAAATTGCGCCCGTCGACAAACGTAGAAGGCAACTGGCCTTCCTCCTGGGTGATGTCAATGTCTGTGCGGGTTAATGCGTTGGGGGCGAGCTGGTTCAACAAGCTCATGTCCAATACGGTGTTGGCTACGCCCAACTCACGGGCGATTTGCTGGGCGCATTCGATCTCCAGCTTGTGCCGTTGCCCGTAGTCAAACGTGATTGTTTCTACTTCGCCGAATTGCTGCTTGGCCCAGAACAGGCAAGTAGTGCTGTCCTGACCCCCGCTAAACACAACGACGGCTTTTTCCTTTTTCATGCTCTCCATCTCCTTCATTGTTCGTAATGGAAGAAAGAGAGTTCTTGAACCTGCACCTGTAAAAAAACAAAACAATACCAAGGAATTGGTACTGTTGTCCACCTTAGTTTTTTATAGAGGGAGTTCGCGAACCTCTCCCGCGCAAGTTGCGCGGATTTCGTATGCAGTTGGGCGGCGAGCGGTCGCCCTGAGCCATTATACTACAGATTCGCTCGTCAAGGGAAACGGTGAGCGGGAAAACGATTGGTGGAATCGAGTGGCACTATCATCGTCAAAACAAATTGCCAGCGAAGACAGGCCGCCGTGCTTGCGGCCGGGCGAAAATTGTCCGTACAATGTCCATAAAAGCTTGCGGGCGAGGGGAGAGTACGACATGCTGGTAGAAGTAATTGCGACTTCGGTAGAAGATGCCAAACGGGCAGAGCAGGGCGGCGCAGATCGGCTGGAGTTGATTTCCGGCATTTTGGAGGGGGGCCTTACGCTGAGCTGGGGATTGGTAAATGCCGTGGTCAAGGCTGTCTCCATTCCGGTTCACGTCATGGTGCGGCCGCACAGCCAATCCTTTTGCTATGCCGCTGATGAACTGCGCGTGATGAAGGAAGACGTGCGCGTCATCCGCGAGTTGGGAGCGGCAGGCGTTGTCTTTGGCATGCTGACGCCGGAAAAGCAGATTGACCGCCACGGGTTGGAACTTTTGCTCACAGAAGCGGCCGGCTTGAACGTGACTTTCCACCGGGCTTTTGATGAAGCACTAGATGAACAGAAACAAGACGGACAGGCGATTGAGGTTGAATGAGGTAAGTACAGCAAATTGGGGTTTTCTTTTCAACCAAAACGTGGTAGTGTATGTGCAAATTTTGCTTACGTGAAAAAGTCAGGAGTGAGACCATGTGGCGCGAAAAAGACGAACAGCCATCCAGTTGAACAGTCCGCAGAGAAAAGTGATGGAATACGGTATGCTGCTCTTTGGTTCACTAGTGCTTGCGACCAGCTTTAACCTTTTTCTCAACCCGAACCAGATTGCCTCTGGAGGGGTTTCCGGGGTGTCGACGATCTTGCACAATCTGTTTGGCTTTTCCCCGGCTGTTGTTCAATGGGCGTTCAATATTCCGTTGTTCCTGCTGGGATTGAAGCTGCTTGATCGGCAGTACAGCTTGAAGGCGGCGATCGGATCGATCGTTTTGCCGCTTTGCGTGATGTTCACGAGTCATTTGCAGCCGCTGACGACCAATCCGCTGCTCGCCAGTATTTATGGAGGAATCGGAGTGGGTCTTGGCATCGGCATCGTCTTTCGGGGCAGAGGATCGACCGGCGGGTTTGCGATTGCTTCGCAAATTTTGCACAAGTTCACGGGAATCAGTTTAGGTGTCTGCGTCGCGGTGTTTGACGGCTTGGTGATTTTGCTTGCCGGTATTGTGTTTGATCCGGAGAAAGCCTTGTATGCACTCATTGCTTTATTTGTCACCAGCAAA
>NZ_CP154342.1:3162500-3522500 GCF_050920745.1 Brevibacillus gelatini | reverse complement strand
TTTTAGAAGACCGGACTATTTTCATTCAGGAGAAATACTCCACTTTACACAATAATATTGGCGGATAACTCCATTTTGTTTATAATGACGGTAGAAAGCAACTTCAATCTGAAAAGCTCGGCAATCACACGAACGAGACAGGGCTTATGAGCAAAGGAGGAAGCGACATGGCAGGCCACATCCATGAGCTGTCCAATCCGGGGCTGAAAAACAATACGCTTTTGCATATCCAAAGTCTTCTGCCCTCCTTTACGAAATCAGAGCAGAAAGTCGCGAGCATCGTCTTGCAGCAGACAGACAGCGTTATCTATTCATCCGTGATCGACCTTGCGGAAAAAGCGGGTGTGGGCGAGACGACCGTGCTGCGCTTTTGCCGGAAGATCGGTTTTCGCGGCTATCAGGAGTTCAAACTGGCGCTGGCGCAGGAGATGGTTGCCCCGGTGAAAAACTTGCATGGCGAAGTAGGCGAGGAAGATTCGCTGGAGACACTGGCGCAAAAAGTGACGGCGACAAATCAGCAGGCGATTGCCGATACGGCGGCCTTGTTTGATCCAAAGCAGGTGGAGCGCTGCGTGGAGCTTTTGCAGCAGGCAGGCACGATTCACTTTTACGGAGTGGGAACATCTGCCGTGACGGCGCAGGATGCCAAGTACGCGTTTTTGCGGATCGGACTGCGGGTGGACGCGATGAGTGAGTCGCACTTGCAGGCGATGGCGGCGGCGACATTGGGGCCGGGAGACGTGGCGGTTGGATTATCCGTTTCAGGCAGCACCAAAGACACGATTGACGCGCTGAAAGTCGCCAAGGAGGCGGGAGCGACGATTATCTGCATCACGCATTACCGCCGCTCGCCGATTACGAATGTAGCCGATATGACGCTTTTGACCGCAGCGCAGGAAGGTCCGCTGCAGGGAGGCTCGCTTGCGGCAAAAATCGCCCAGTTGCACGTGCTGGACGTCATCTGCACGACAATTGCTTTACGCAACAAGGAAAAAGCGCTCACGTACAAGGAACGGACGGCCAAAGCTGTGCTGGAGAGAAAATATTGACCGAGGTGAGATGAGTTGAAGCTCGTCATTGTCAAAGACTATCAGGAGATGAGCCGAAAAGCGGCAGAACTGCTTGCACAGGAAGTAAAAAACAACCCGCAGACCGTCCTCGGGCTGGCGACGGGCGGCACTCCCGTCGGCATGTACCGGGAGCTGGTGAAACTGCATCAGGTGGAGGGTATTGATTTTTCCCAGGCGAGCAGCTTCAACCTGGATGAATACGTCGGGCTGTCCCCTGAACATCCGCAAAGCTATCGGGCTTATATGCAGGAAAACTTGTTTTGCCACATCAATCTGCCAAAGGACAAGGCGCACATTCCGGCGGGAGATGCTCCAGACCTGGAAAAAGAGTGTGCGCGCTATGAGGAAGCGATTCGCGAAGCGGGCGGGATTGACATTCAGGTGCTGGGGATCGGCAACAACGGACATATCGGCTTCAACGAGCCAGGCTCATCTGCCGAGTCGACGACGCGTGTGGTGCAACTGACGCAGAGTACGATTGAAGCGAATGCCCGCTATTTTGCAAGCATCGAAGAAGTGCCTGTGCAAGCTGTCTCCATGGGGATCAAAACGATTCTCGGCGCGAAAAAAATCGTGCTTCTGGCGAGCGGCGAGGCCAAGGCCGAAGCTGTGCGGCTGATGCTGGAAGGCGAGCCGACAGCAGATGTGCCCGCTTCTTTGCTCCAGCTTCACCCGGATGTGACAGTGATCGTAGACGAGGCAGCGGCAAGCCAGCTTGACGTGGCCGCAGCGGGCAGCGAAGACAAGCGGTAGCCGTCGGGGCGCCGCTTGTTTCTTTGTTGTTCACCAATCTGTTCCGCATATATGTCTGTCCGTTATGCTATACTGGGAGTGTTGCCAAGAGATTGACCAGATTTTTCTAAAGGAGCTGATTTTCGATGAGCGCAAACGAAGCGTTGCTTACATTAGAAGGTTGGTACACGTATCATAATTTCCGCACCATCAATTGGGAAAAGTGGAGAGCGGCTTCGGCAGAAGAGCGCCAGGCAGCGTTGGACGAGCTGAACGAGCTGATCCGCACCTGGGAAGCCAACGAAGCGGAGAACCACGGCAGCACCGCCTTCTACTCCATCCTTGGACACAAGGCAGACCTCGTGTTCATGTTCCTGCGCCCAACCATGCAAGAACTCGACGAAATCAAGACGGCTTTCAATAAAACCCGCTTTGCTTCCTACACAGAAGCTCCTTACTCGTATGTATCTGTCGTCGAGCTGAGCAACTACGTACATAACCCGGGAGAAGATCCAAAAGCGAATCCGCATATCCGCGAACGCCTGTATCCAATCCTGCCAAAATGGGAGCACATTTGCTTCTATCCAATGAACAAAAAACGCGATCTGCAAGACAACTGGTACATGTTGAGCATGCAGGAGCGCCAGGAAATGATGCGCTCTCACGGCATGATCGGCCGCTCCTACGCTGGCCGCGTGAAGCAAATTATCGGCGGCTCCATCGGCTTCGACGATTGGGAGTGGGGTGTAACCTTGTTCGCCAACGATCCGCTGGAATTCAAGCATATCGTCTACGAAATGCGCTTTGACGAAGTGAGTGCCCGCTTTGGCGAATTCGGCAACTTCCTGGTCGGAAACGTGCTGAACAAGGAAACGCTCGCGAAAAAGCTGGAAGTCTAGCAACACCTTCAAAAGACCTGCTGTGCGGCAGTACATGGCCGCATGAGCAGGTCTTTTTTTGCTTTATTTTCCAAATATTGCTGTTAAAATAAGGAAGGGTAGTCCAAAAAAAGAAAGAGAGGAGAAGGTAACATTGCTAAGAGGTGCAAAATCGTGGGGGCTGGCAATGGGCGTGTCGTCATCCCTTGTATTCACCACTTTGCTTGCAAACGTGGGAGCAATCGGGGGAGCGCCGTTGGCCTATGCGGCCGAGCAGCCGCCAGCGAAGATGCTGACACAGGAAGAAGCGATCAAGCAGGCGCAGAAATGGGTGAAGGTTCCGGTTGACTACAAGCTTACGCAGGCTCGTTATGTTGGCGCAGACGAAGCGTATTCAAGCCAGTCGAACTGGTGGCTTGAATGGGAAAAGAAGAACGATGCGAATATATCCGTAACGATTGATGCCGAATCAGGCAAACTGCTGTCTTATTTCAGGTTTGGAGAGAACGACAGCGACGGCGGTTCAGCCAAAATCTCCAGAGAGCAAGCGGAAAAAGCAGCCCTTGCATTTCTGGAGCGGGTGACGACAGAAGACGAACGGGCACGCCTGTCCAAAGCCAATGAGTATGAGGCTCCCAATCGGTATTTCGCCTCGGATGGACAGAGGGAATCTGTCTCCTTTACCCGTGTGGAAAACAAGATTCCTTTTTTGGAAAACGGTTTTTGGTTCACCGTGGATCACAACGGGGAAGTGACAAGCTTTAGCCGGAATTGGTATGAAGGCAAGCTGCCTGATGCCGGAAGTGTCATCGACAGCGCCGAAGCCGCGAAAAAGTGGGAGGAACAGGCATCCCCCACGTTGCTCTTCAGCAACATGTCCATGTTCGGAAGCTCAGATCGTCTGGATTCCTACCAGCTTGTGTATAAATTTGAAGCGGACGATCCGCAATTCGTGGATGCAGCTACCGGACAACTGCTCAATGCGTTTGGCAAGGCAGCAAGCGCGAGAAGCATCGAGCCGTTGGGAAACACCCATGCCAAAACAGCAGAGAAAAAACCGCTGATTTCCAAAGAAGAGGCGCAGAAAATTGCTGAGCAGTATGCCAAAAAGCTGCCGGGGGCCTATCGCTTTGGCGGCAACTCTGGCAGCGGATCCAGCATTGGCAGTGATGGAGTCGAGGTGCGCAGATGGAGTTTTAGCTTTATGCCGCTCCAGGGAAAAGGTTCGCGTGAAGAAGAGACAGAAATCACGATTAACGACCGCGGCGAGTTCGTGGAGTACAGTGCCAACGAAAATGCGCGGTTCCGGAACCGAGGCCAAAAATGGAAAAAAACCGTAGCCTGGGAACAAGCAGAGGCATCTGCGCTCAAGCTGGTGCGAACCTTTTACGCGGACAGGCTCGGTGATATTTACCTGGTCACGAAAAAACCGTCCAAGGAGGCGCTCCAGCAGTTGCAGGAGAAGGGGGAGCCGTATGATTTTACGTTTGGCTGGCTGCGAGATGGCATTCCGATTGAACATGTGCAGTTCACGGTAGAGGTCAATCCCGAAACAGGGGAAGCCGAGGCGCTGAACGACCGCAACATGTGGGAAGCAACGTTGTTTGACGGAAAAGCAGGCAAAGACATCGTGGCTCCTGCTGCTGCCATAAAGACCGTGCAGAAGCAAAAAACGCTGCAGCTAACCTATTACCAGCCGCAGGGTGAGCCATTCCCGTTGCCACAAAAGCCAAGTCAGCCGATTCTCGTGTACCGCTATGTAGGCGATGAGGGTGTTGTCCTGGCTGATACGGGTGAATGGCTGAGCTTTGCCGAAATGAAAAATCGGCAAAAGCCGAATGACATCGAAGGCCATCCGCAGCAAGCAGCGCTCGAACTGGCGGTGCGCATGGAGTGGATGAGTGCAGAAGACGGCAAGCTTTTGCCGGATAAACTCGTGACGCGCGGCGAGCTGATCCAGATGGTTAGCCGTTTGACGAACCGGATGGAGTTTGACAACCTCCGGCCGCGATTCAGCAGCTACGAAGACCAGAAGCTGTACACATTTGCTGATGTAGACAGCAAGCACCCGAATTATGCCGCGATTCAGAAAGGACTGCAATACGGTCTGATTCCGAAAACGGGTAAAACGTATGAGCCGGACCGGACGGCAACGCGTGCAGAGGCAGCGGATCTCGCCGCCCGCATGCTCGGCTACGGGGATGTGCTGGACAAGCCGGATGTTTTCACCGTGCCGTATCAGGACGTGCCGAAAAAACAGGTGCCGGCAGTGGCGTTGGTGACGGCTTTGGGCCTGATGAAAGGAAAGTCGACAGCCTCGTTCGCGCCTGATGGGACTGTATCGCGGGGAGACGTAGCCGAGTTGATGCAAGCCCTTTACGAGCTGAAAAAGAAAAAGCAGTAGCCGACTAGGCAAACGACCTGTAGGCAGGACAAGCGGACTGGACACCATCACGCGAACGATGGTGTCTTTTTTCTCGGAAACCGATTTGTCGGCAAAACGTACTTGTAATAGATGGGAAAAATGCGAGCAACAAGAAAAACGCTTCCGGCAAAAACGTCCGGGAAGCGAGGGAGAGGATGCGGATGAAAAGTATCAAGCCAGGCAGAGGGCAGTCGGCAATGGGAGTGGTTGGAAGCCTCGCAGCCGTTGTTTTCGGCATTTTTTGGACGATCATTGCGTTTTCGATGACACATGATTCGCCGTTTCCTACAGTCGGCACCATTTTTCCGCTGTTTGGCGTCCTGTTCGTCATCATAGGCATTGTGCAAACTGTCTACCACTTTAAAAACGCCACGGGAGAAGAACGGATGTCGCTCTACGATATTACGGACGCGAGCGAAGAAGGCGATCCGCTGAACCGCAGGTACGGCGGCGAGCGCACAGCAGTAGAGCCGACAAGGACAGAAGCAGCGGATGAAAAGGCGTTTTGTCCGTACTGTGGACAGCGCGTGCAGGCGGATTATCAATACTGTCCTGCGTGCGGGAAAAAAGTGTGACGGCGACAGCCTTTTTCTGACAGCGCACTACGCTCGCAGGCCGCTTCACAAATGGTTTACCTTTTAGGAACAAAGTCTTGTCTTTGGTTCCCGGCTGCTTTTTGGTACAGTAAAGGAAAAAGAAAGCAACATCAGAGCGGAGGGGAACAAGACTGGGCTTTCTCAAACTGAAAATTGGCTATCGCACATTAAAAACGGCGATCGGGACGGCGATCTCGATCTTTTTGGCCCAGCAGCTTGATCTGATGTATCCGGCATCGGCGGGAATCATTACGATTCTTTGCATTCAGGTGACAGTCAAGCAGTCGTTTCGCACGGCGTGGAACCGGATCATGGCCAGCTTTCTCGGGGTGGGGATCGGGATGGTGCTGTTTTCTCTTCTCGGTTACACGCCGCTTGCCATTTTGCTTGTGATCCTGTTCTTTTTGCCCCTGGCCGTGCGCTTCGGGATTCAGGAAGGCTTCGTTAACAGCATGGTCGTGCTCATGCATCTGTACTCGGCGGAGCGAATGGACTTTCCACTGCTCCTGAACGAAGCGGGGCTGCTGGTGATCGGCGTGGGCGTCGCACTGCTCGTGAACTTGTACATGCCGAGCCTGGACAAAGATTTGCGCGCCATGCAAAAGCAGGTGGAGCAGCTGTTCCGGCAAATTTTGCGGGAGTTCAGTTACTACTTGCGGCACGGCGAGAGCGAGTGGGACGGAAAAGAGATGATCGAGGCGCCCGGTCTGCTGGAAAAAGCGATACGGCTGGCCGCGCGCGACATCGACAACCGGCTGGGACGCCGGGATGATTCGTACTATCAGTATTTTGTCATGCGCGAAAAGCAGTTCGAGCTGCTGGAGCGGATGATGCCAATCGTGTCTTCACTGGACACGCAGGTGCCGCAGGGACAGCGTATCGCGGACTTTCTGGAACAAATCAGCGCTTCGGTTCATCCGGGCAATACTGCGTACCGCTTTATCGACCAACTGCGCAAGATGCGCCAGGAGATCCAGGAGTCGGAGCTGCCGCGTACGCGTCGTGAGTTCGAAACGAGGGCATCGCTGTTCTACCTGTTGCGCGAGATTGAAAACTATTTATTTATCAAGCACGAGCTGGGCAAGAGCAGTGACGACAACAAGGCAGCATCTGTAAAAAGGGCAAAGTCGGGCGCGTAGAGCCTGGCAAAGCGATATGGCTTCCTCTGGTTAACGATCCGGAGGAAGCCACTTTTCTTGTCGCATGCGTGCATAATTATTCAATAAATTAAATTTTTCTTGATTGTCTGAAAATATACAATTATAATTTATATTAGTATAATCCAAATCGGAAATCGTTTCCGGTATTCGGAAAAATGCAAGAAGCAATCCACCGGCAACAGATCGATAGGGGGATAGCAGGATGATTGAAGTTAAGCAGCTTGTCAAATCTTTCGGCTCGCTTACGGTGCTGAAAGGGGTGACTCTTACGGTCCAGGAGAAAGAAGTTGTCGTCTTGCTCGGGGCCAGCGGCTCAGGCAAAAGCACATTGCTGCGCTGCTTGAATTTCCTTGAGTTTTACGATGATGGCGAAATCTGGATCGGCGGGGAGAAGATTGACCCGCACAAGACCAACCTAAACCATTTCCGCGAGAATGTGGGCATGGTCTTCCAGCACTTCAACCTATTTCCGCACAAGACGGTACTGGAAAACGTGATCGAAGCGCCAGTGCACGTCAAAGGAATGAAGGTGGCGGAAGCAAAAGAGCTGGCCTACGAACTGTTGAAAAAAGTAAACATGCATGAGAAGGCCGATGTCTACCCGGACATGCTCTCCGGCGGACAGAAGCAGCGCGTGGCGATTGCGCGGGCGCTTGCGATGAAGCCGAAAATCATGCTTTTCGATGAACCTACCTCCGCACTTGACCCTGAGCTGGTCGGCGAAGTGTTGCAGGTAATGAAGCAGTTGGCAAAAGAAGGAATGACCATGATCGTCGTGACCCATGAGATGGGCTTCGCCCGCGAGGTTGCCGACCGTGCTGTGTTCATGCACAATGGTCAAATTTTGGAGCAAGGACCGCCTAGTGCGTTCTTTGAAAACCCGCAGCATGAGAGAACAAAACAGTTTTTGGGCAGTATCCGCTAAAAAAAGAGAAAACAGGGGGAATATCAAATGAAAAAAAACGCAAAATGGTCAAGAGTTTTGTTGTCGACTGTACTGTTGGGCTCACTTTTGCTCGCTGCATGCGGCTCGCAGGAGAGCAACTCGCCAGCAGGCGGCGGACAGGCAGCGGGCGGCGAAGGCAAAAAAGATTTTACTTATGCGATGAGTGGAGTGTACAAGCCTTTCAGCTTTAAGGAAAACGGAGAACTGACAGGCTTTGACGTGGAAATCGGCAAGGCTTTGGCGGAAAAAATGGGCATGAATCCGGTGCCGATCACCAACCCGTTTGAGACGATCATCCCTGGCCTGGAAGCGAAAAAATACGATACGATCATCGGCAGCTTGACGGTGACGCCAGAGCGGCAAAAGGTCGTTTCCTTCACGAACCCGTACTATCGCTCCGGCTCGCAAATTTTCGTCATGAAAGGCAACACTACCATCAAGAGCAAGGAAGATCTGAAAGGCAAAAAGATCGGGGTCGTCAAGGCTTCCAACTACCTCGACTGGGCGAGAAAGCTGACGGATGAAGACAAGATCACACAGTACGACAGCGACATTACGGCGTTGCTCGATCTGCCGACAGGACGCCTCGATGCGGTGATTACCGACCAGGTAGTAGGCTTGCGTTTTATAAAAGAGGGCGGCGGTGACGTGATCGACGTCGGCGAGCCGCTTAGCTACGACGAACAGGCGATTGCCGTGCGGCTGGGCGACCAGGAAGCAGTCGACCGGATCAACAAGGCGCTGGACGAAATTATCAAAGACGGCACATACGAGAAAATCAGCCAAAAATGGTTTGGTCGCAATATCCTGCAACAACAATAAAGTGGGCAACGGGGTGTCCGGTCTGGACGCCCCCCTTTTTCCGCTTCATGTGAGGAGGATTACCAATGATTATTGATATTTTCCTATCCAGTTATCCCCTTTTCCTCAAAGCGACATGGCTGACCGTGCAGCTTACGGCTGTCGCCCTCTTGCTCGGGTGCATCGTCGGTCTGGTCATTGCCTTTTTCCGCATATCCGATTCCAAGCCGCTCAACTACTTCGCACACGTGTACATTACGGTCATTCGCGGTACGCCGTTGATCGTGCAAATCTGTATTTTGTACTTCGGACTGGCGAACATGGTGACGCTCTCCCAGTTCTGGGCAGGAGCAATCGCGCTTGCGGTCCACAATGGTGCGTATATCGCCGAGATTTTCCGCGGCTCGATCCAGTCGATTGACCGCGGACAGATGGAAGCGTCGCGCTCGCTCGGGATGTCGTATCCGCTGGCGATGCGCCGAATTATTTTGCCGCAGGCTTTCCGGCGGGCGATTCCGGCTCTTGGCAACCAGTTCATTATCGGGTTGAAGGACTCGTCACTGGTCGCGTACGTAGGGATGCAGGATTTGTGGGGGACGGGTCTCGGTGAGGCCGCTTCCAACTACAAGCAACTGGAAACGTACATGGTTGTCGGCTTGTATTATCTCGGGCTGATTATGCTGTTCACTTATTTTGTCAACCGTCTGGAAGCAAGACTGGCCCGCGGGCGGACGCCGAAAAAGCAAGGCAAAGGGATGAATGTTGCAGCGTAACGCACGCTTTACGGAGGACGAAGCAATTATGGTTCAATCTATCGAGCGGACGATGAAAATCATCAGAGTGCTAATATCTGACGAAAAACCTGCCTGGCCGATCTCGGAGCTGGCGGAAGCCACTGGTTTGCCCATCAGTACGCTCCATCGGTTTCTTGACTCGATGATCCAGTTTGGCCTGGTGGAGCAGGACCCTGTCACCAAGCATTACAAACCGGGATATACCTGGATGGAGATCGGCTTTATCCTGCACGAAAAGCTGAATCTGCGGGCTGTAGCGCGTCCGTTCATGGAGGAACTGGCAAACGACGTGGAGGAAAGCATTTTCCTCAACGTACCGGCGGGGACAGATTCGATGCCGATTGAAAAGGTCGAAAGCCCGCTGAAAATCCGCATCGACGAGAAACTGGGGGAACGCATTCCTCTCACCGTTGGCGCTCCCAGCAAAATCATTCTCGCCCATGCCAAGGCAACGGAAATTACCAAGGTCGTCACAGCGCAGTTGCCCGAGCAACGGCAGCAGGAATTTTTGGAGCAACTGGCATTAGCCAGAAAAAACGGCTACACCATTAGCTACGGGGAGAAAACGGAAGGGACGATGGCAGTCGCAGCCCCGGTTTTCGGCTACGGCAACCAGCTCGTAGGAGCCCTGTCCATCAATGCGCCGACCTTCCGTGTCCCGGAGGAAAGGCTGCCGCAGCTCATTCAAAAAGTAAAAGAAAAGGCGACCGCGATTTCGGCAAGAATCGGCGGTGTCTGAATCAAACCTCCATTTCCGTATGAACGGATGGAGGTTTTTCTTTTTCGATGACATACGAATCAAAAGACAAGTGCAAATTGCTTGTATAAAATGGACACCTTGGTTCGTAAACTTAACTAACTTTTGTGGTGGTGGGAGCTCGTCAACAACCAAAAGGGGGAGTCCATTTTGAAAAAGGTCAATCACAAGCTGAAAACCTGGCTGAAAGGTGTATTCGTCAGCTCCTTGGCGCTGACTGTAGCCGCGTGCTCAGGTGGAGGACAGGAAGCCAAGCCTGCTGACAATAGCGCAGGCGGTCAAACGGACACACAGACAATAGCCACGTCGGCTGCATCCGGCGAGCCGCAGAAGCTGGTCATTTACACCGCACGCGATAAAAACATTTTCGAAATCGTGCTGCCGAAGTTTGCGGAAAAGTATCCGAACATCGAAGTGGAGACGCTGGAGATGGGTGCACAGCAAATTTTGGAGCGGGTTCGCGCCGAGAAGGCAAATCCGCAGGCTGATTTTTGGTGGGGCGGTACGCAATCTGCGCTGAGTACGGCCGCCGACGAGGGACTGCTTGAGCCTTACAAGCCGACATTTGCCGACAAGATTCCGGACTTGTACAAAGACTCGCAGGACCGCTGGTACGGCGAGATGCTTTTGCCGGAAGTCATCATGTACAACTCGCAGGCGCTCAAGCCGGAGGAAGCGCCGCAAGATTGGGATGATTTGATCGATCCGAAATACAAGGACAAAATCGTCATCCGCAACGTTCTGCCATCTGGTACGATGCGGACGATTTACTCCGCGATGATTTACCGCCAGGGCGCAGACACGCCGCAAGCAGGCTACGACTGGCTGCTCAAGCTGGACGCCAATACAAAAGAGTACACGCAAGACCCGACCAACCTTTACCTGAAGCTTGACCGTCAAGAGGGCGTCATTTCCCTGTGGAACCTGCAAGACGTCCTGATCCAGAGCAAGCAGAACAACCATCCGTACGACTTCATCTATCCGAAGAGCGGAGCACCGATTCTCGTTGACGGAGTCGCACTTATGAAAGGCGCGAAAAATCTGGATGCAGCGAAAAAATTTATGGAATTTTTGATGAGTCCTGAGATGGCGTCCCAGCTCGCGAAGGAGCGCTTTCAGTTCCCGTCCCGAACGGATATTAGCAAGGATGATCTGCCAGACTTCATGAAAAACCTGGAGCTAAAACCACTGGAGCTCGATTGGGCAGTCATGGCAGCCAAAGAGAAAGAGTGGATGCAGCACTGGGACGAAAACATCAAGGGCAAAGGCAAGAAGTAAGCGGCAACGGGCTGGACGGGAAGGAGCGTTCCTTGCCGTCTGGCCGCTTCTGCCAGGCAGGAATGATTGGCGGCGAAGGAGGAAACAAAACCGGATGAGCAGCGTAACACTCGATCACGTCCACAAAAGGTTTGGCAAGGCAAAAGGAGTAGAAGACGTCCACATTCACATCGAGTCAGGTGAATTTTTTACGTTTCTCGGTCCGAGCGGTTGCGGCAAAACGACGACCTTGCGGATGATTGCCGGCTTTTACTACCCGACAGAAGGACAAATCCGCTTCGGGTCCAGGGAGGTTACTTCCGTTCCTCCGCACAAGCGCAACACAGGGATGGTTTTTCAAAACTACGCGCTGTTCCCGCACATGACTGTTTTCGAAAATATCGCGTTCGGCTTGCAGGTGAGGTCGGTCAGCAAGGCAGAGATAAAGGAGCGCGTAGAGCGGATCATGAAGCTGGTCCGGCTGGAGGGCTTTGGCGAGCGGCGCATCGACCAGCTTTCCGGCGGACAGCAGCAACGGGTGGCACTGGCGCGGGCGCTGGTCATCGAGCCGCAGATTCTGCTGTTGGATGAGCCGCTGTCCAATCTGGATGCCAAGCTGCGGGAAGAGACGCGCTTTGAGATCAAACGGCTACAGTTGGAGTTGGGAATTACGACGATTTACGTCACGCACGATCAGGCCGAAGCGATGTCCATGTCCGATCGGATTATGGTCATGCAAGGCGGAGTCGTGCAGCAGGTCGGCACTCCGCACGAAATCTACCACCGTCCCGTGAATCGCTTTGTCGCTTCGTTTATCGGGGAGACCAATCTGTGGGCAGGCACCGTGGTTGGCCGCGATCAGGCGGAAGTGCACGTACGAATCTCTTCGGGCCAGGTGCTTTGCGGGCTTGCGAAAAATGCGTCCCCAAAAGCCAGGCTGGCAGTCGGGGAGCAGGTCACGCTGTCCATTCGCCCGGAAGCGGTTCAGGAGAGCAGTGAGCGGGTAGGGATGAACATCGTCACAGGCACTGTCGTCCTGTCTGAGTTTACCGGGGCGTGCGTCCATTACGTCACGGCAGTGGGGCAGGAGCAGTTGCGCAGCATGTCGATCAACATGGGACGCCCTGTCAAGCAGCGCGGCGATGCCATTGGATTGCACATACCGAAGGAGAGCATCTACTTCGCGGGATAAGGAGGGAGAAGCTTTTGAGAGCACAAATGCAGCAAGCGCCGGAAACGCCAGGACGAAAGTCGATCACTGCTTCACCCGCCTTCGTCTATGTGCTGGTATCGCCGCTTTTTTTGATTTTGCTGGCTTATGTGATCTATCCGTTGTTTGAAACGTTCGTCGCCAGCATTCATGTCGACGGGGAGATTACGTGGAAAAACTACACGCGCTTTTTCAGCCTGGAGCATACGGCCAATCTGGAGGCGCTGTGGACGAGTGTGTACATCTCTGTGCTCAGCGTCATCACCTGTGGAATCGTCGGCGTGACGATGGCGTTTTTGCTGGAACGCTACGAGTTTCCAGGGCGAAAAATTCTCTCGGTGCTGGCGCTTGTCCCGATGGCGTTGCCTCCGCTGATCGGCGTGCTTTCTTTTACTTTTTTGTACGGCGAGAGCGGTATCTTTCCGCGAGCGATCAAGGAGCTGTTCGGGCTGGAGCAGGTACCGTTTTCGCTCAAAGGCATCTGGGGCGTCGTCGTCGTTCATACGTTTACGATGTACACCTACTTTTTCATGACCGCGAGCGCTGCGATCAAGGGGCTTGACCCGTCCCTGGAGGAAGCAGCCGCGAGTCTTGGCGCCAACCGCTTTACCGTCTGGCGGCGGGTCATTTTGCCGATGCTCACGCCTGCCATGGTGGCTTCTTCGCTACTCGTGTTCATGATTTCCATGGCTTCGTACACCGCACCGCTCATCTTCGGCATCGACCGGACGATGACGATGCAGATTTATTTGTCCCGCACCAATGGCGACCTCGACATGGCGGCGGCGCAGTCGACGATTTTGTCCATCGTCTCGATTGTGTTTCTGTTCATCATGCGCTGGTATCAGGGCGCGCGCAACTACCAAAACGTGAGCAAAGGTGTCAGCGTGCACCGGACGGAGATCAAGAGCAGAGCCGGGCGCTACGCCGCGATTGTGCTGTCCTTCATCGGTACGGTCATTTTGATGCTGCCGATTCTCGTGCTCGTGCTCATCTCCTTTTCGGTGGATGGCACCTGGACGGTGCAAATCTTGCCTCCGCAGTACACGCTGGAGCATTACGTGGACTTGTTTACCGACAGCAAAACATGGCGGCCGATTGCCAACAGCCTGCAACTGTCGGCGATTGCAACCATCGGGATTGTCCTGTTCGGCGTGGCGGCGGCTTATGCCACGGTGCGTCTGAAATTTCGCGGAAAGACGCTCCTGGATGTGCTGATTATGCTGCCATGGGCTTTGCCGGGCACAGTTGTTGCGGTAAACCTGATTGCGGCGTTCAGCGAACCTTCGGTGTTCAGCTTTGGGCAAGTTTTGGTCGGAACATTCTGGATTATTCCGCTCGCTTATTTTGTCCGTCACCTGCCGCTCGTCTTCCGGTCCACGTCTGCGACCTTGCTGCAGATGGACCCGTCTGTCGAGGAAGCGGCGCGCAATCTGGGTGCATCGTGGTGGTACAGCTTCCGGCGGGTCGTGTTTCCGATGGCGCTGGGCGGCATTCTCGCCGGAACGCTGCTTTCGTTTGTGCAGTGTATCGGGGAATTCGTTGCTTCGATTCTAATCTTTACGCCGCGGACGACCCCGTTGTCCGTCGCCATTTTCCAGCGCATGTACAGCTTTGAATTCGGCACCGCCTGTGCCTATGGCGTCTTGCAAATCGTCGTCATCATCCTCGTGCTGTTCATCTCCGGCAAGCTGACCAAAGACCAGGGCAGCACAGCCTTCTAGCTAAAACCGTTTCGCGTTAGCAACACCTGCATACGGAGCAGCCCATCCCGGTAAAAGTAACAGGGAAGCCAAAAAAGGCCATTCGCCTGAACAGCCCAATCGGTCATGGGTCGATCCGTGGCAAATGCAACGAAATCCTCGCGCCATGATGGATGGATGGAAACATCAATTGGTAAAGGGAATGGAGGAGAGGTCATTGAGGAAGGGGAAACTCGCCAAGCTTTACGCGATTGCGGCCGCATCCGCGCTTGCCGCCAGTCTGGTCATCCCGCTCGCGCCGCAGCCTGCGCACGCCGACCGGGGAGTCGTCGACCTGTGGAAAGCGATCAAGCCGCTCACCACGATTGCCAGCGCGATGAATACCGGAGCCCATCCGGACGACGAGCACAGTGCCCTGCTCGCCTATTTGTCGCTCGGCAAAGGGGTAGACACCTCCAGCGTCATCGCCAACCGTGGGGAAGGCGGACAAAACGAGATTGGCAGCGAGCTGGGTAACGCGCTAGGGATCATTCGTACCCGTGAATTGCAGGAAGCTTCCAAAATCACGAACATCCATCTGGAGAACCTCAGTGAAAAGATTGACGACCCTATTTTCGACTTCGGCTTTTCCAAAAGCCCGGAAGAGACATTGGAAAAGTGGGGGGAGGACGTCGCTTACGAAAGGCTGATCCGCAAAATCCGTACCTTAAGACCGGATGTCCTGATTCCCGCATTTTTGAATGAACCTTCGACACACGGCCATCATCGCGCCATTAACGTCATGACCGTTCGGGCATTCAAGGATGCCGCAGATCCAAACGTTTTTCCCGAGCACTTGAAACAAGGTCTGTCCCCGTGGCAGGTGAAAAAGCTGTATGTGCCCGCCCAGGAAAAAGACTACTCCGTGAGCATCCCTGTCGGAGCCTATGACGAGATTTACGGCGCTTCCTACGTGCAACTTGGCGAAGAGTCCCGCTTCATGCACAAAAGCCAGGGCATGGGCCGCCACTATGACGAAGGGCCAAGCTATAGCTACTACAAGCTGGCTCAGTCCATCGTCGAGACGAAGGCGAAAGAAGCCGACTTTTTCGAAGGCATCGCCTACACCTTTGACGATTTGGCGAAAGAAGCGGCTGCTCAATCCGGCGGCGAAAAAGTCGCCAATGAATTGAAAAAGCTGCAAAAAGACGCAGAGGAAGTGATGGCTGCCTATCCGCGCTTTGCCGCAGTAGCCAGGGAAGCGCACGAGATGCTCGCTGACGTGCAAAAAGCGCTGCGCGAAGTCGAGTCGTCCCCGCTTCCTGCCGATACAAAAACGGACTTGCGCCATCGCTTGGGCGTAAAGCAGGCGCAGCTGTACAAAGCGAGTGCAGAAGCCCTCTCGCTCGTGACAAAGGTGAAGCCGGAGACGAATGAACTGGTCGCAGGCCAAACGACAAAAGTCACCGTGAGCGCGTACAACGGCGGCCAGGCCAAGGTGAACAACGTGAAGCTGACGCTGAACGTACCGAAAGGCTGGCAGGCGCGGGCGCTTTCCACCACCAGCTTCCCGTCGCTCGGCTACAACCAGACAGTGAAAACAACCTATGAAGTGACAGTCCCTGCCCATGCGGAGTTGTTCCAGCCATACGCAGCTCCGGCGATTACGGCAGGTGTCAGCTACAGCTTTGCAGGCTCGACAGCAACCAGCCATGTCCTGCCAGCAGACGCGGTTGCGGTGCTCCCGGCATTCGCCATGACGCTCGATCCGAACGCAACCGTGCTGAACACGCTGCAGCCGCAAGAGCCGATTCCGGTGAAAGTGACAGTGAAAAACTACAAGCCAGGTCCGGCACAGACGAGCATTTCTCTGGAAGTGCCGGAAGGCTGGCATGTGGAGCCAAAAGTGGCACCGCTCCGCTTTGACACCAAAGGAGAAACGAAGTCGGCAGCCTTTACGGTCAAGGCACCCGCTTCCGTCAAGCCGGCTGCCTACACGATTACGGCTGTGGCCGCAGGCGGAGGAAAAGAAAGCCGTCACGGGGCGCAAGTCATCCGTTACCCGCACATTGGCACTACGTATTTCGTACAGCCAGCAACCCTCACCGTTCAGGCGTTTGACCTTAAGGTTCCAACGGGACTCAAGGTCGGATATGTTTCCAGCGGCTTTGACAACATCGACCAGTATTTGGCACAGGTGGGCGTCGATGTGACGAACCTGACAGCCAAAGACATCGAATCCGGTGATCTCGACCAGTACGACACGATAGTGCTGGGCATTCGCGCTTACGGCTTCCGGCCAGAGCTGATTTCGAGCAACACCCGTTTGCTGAAATACGTGGAAAACGGCGGCAACCTCGTCGTGCAATACCACAAGCCGGAAGATAAATGGAAGCCGGAGCTGGCGCCGTATCCAATCAAGATCGGCACGCCGCTGATCGAGTGGCGCGTCACGGACGAGAACTCGAAGGTGACGATGCTTGCACCGGACCACGCCATATTCAACACGCCGAATAAAATAACCGCAGAGGACTGGAACAACTGGATTCAGGACCGCTCGGCCTACAATCCGTCCGAGTGGGGCAAGGAATACACCGAGCTGATTGCCAATGGCGATCCGGGGGAAAAAGAGTTTACAGGCACATTCCTCACTGCCAAATACGGCAAAGGAACGTACACGTACAGCTCGCTGGTCTGGTACCGCGAAATTCCGGCGCTTGTGCCTGGGGCGATCCGCATGTTCGTCAATATGGTCAGTCTGCAACAGTAGCAAAAGCGGCACTTCGCTTTGTCAAAGATGGTGTTTTGCCGGGGAAGAGGGAGACGATCGGGGACGGTCTTCTCCCCGCCCCAAAAAGACAAATGGGCTCCGCCGAGGATGAAAGGCACACGAAATCAAGAGAGGTGCACGAAGCCGTCGCAGAAAAGGGAGTAGCTGAACAATCGGCGGGGAAGGAGAGGCGAGAAAGATGGATTACAGAGAGCGCATCTTTTTGCAGGAGGGGACCAGTTTCCCCGGGAAGACATACGCAGAGGCGGTGTTGGAGCCGGCATTCAACGAAGCCAAGCACCACCTGTTGCAGCCGATGATGGCGATTAACAAGGCGCACCTGATAATGCTGCGCGAGACGGAACTGCTTACGGAAGCCGAGGCTCGGCAGATCGCCCGCGCACTCTGCGGGATCGACCTGGAAGAGTTGCGTCGCTCGGCCTACACCGGGCAGTTTGAAGATTTGTTCTTTCAGGTAGAGAGCCGCCTCTCGGAGCTGGCCCCTGATGTGGCTGGCAACCTGCACCTGGCCCGCAGCCGCAATGACATGGGGATCACAATCTACCGCATGGTGCTGCGCGAAAAATTGCTGGTGACGATCGCATCTGCCCTCTATCTGAAAGAGCATTTGCTCCTCTTTGCGCACGAACACGCCGAGACGGTCATGATCGGCTATACGCATACCCAGCAGGCACAGCCAACGACCATGGCGCATTACATCATGGCGGCGGCAGACCTTCTCGGCCGTGACATCAAGCGGCTGATCCAGGCGTACCAGACTGTCAACCGTTCCCCGATGGGGGCAGCAGCCCTGACGACCTCCGGCTTTGCCATCAGCCGCGAGCGGATGCGCGAATTGCTCGGCTTTGACGAACTGGTGGAAAATTCGTATGACGCCGTCTGCGGTGCGGACTACTTGGGCGAGGTGGCGACGGCGGTGCAACTGGCTGCGATCAACCTGGGGCGCACCGTGCAGGACATGCTGCTTTGGTGCACGCAGGAGTTTCATGCGCTAAAAGTCGCCAGTCCCTACGTGCAGATCAGCTCGATCATGCCGCAAAAACGCAATCCGGTTTCCTTTGAACATATCCGCTCGCTGCTGTCCACCAGCGCCGGAAACGCCATGACGGTGCTGACGATGATGCACAACACCCCATTTGGCGACATCGTCGACACCGAAGACGACATGCAGCCGTATGCCTGGAAAAGCATGGCCGTGCTGGAGCAGATGTACCGCCTGATGGCCTGCGTCGTCGGGACGATGGAAGTCAACAAGGATGTGTTGCTGGAGCGGGCCAAAGCCAGCTTCGCAACCGTGACGGAGCTTGCGGATACGCTGGTGCGTACAGATCGCCTCTCGTTTCGCAAGGCGCACCACATCGTGAGCCGCGTGGTCAGGGAAGCGGCCAGCGCCAGCCTTTTGGCCAACCAGATCAGCCTTGAGCTGGTCAACCGTGCGGCGGTGGACGTGATTGGCCGAGAGCTGTCGATTACGGCAGAGGAACTGCGACTGGCGCTCGATCCGGTGCATTTCGTCATGATCCGCAAGCTGCCGGGCGGACCGAATCCGGAGGAAATCAAGCGGCAAATCGCAGAGCGCAGAGCTGTGCTCCAGCAGGAAAACGCATGGCTTGCAGCGAAAAAACAAGCCTGCACAGATGCAATGAACAGGCTTGACCAGATGATAGCCGAATGGAGTGTGGAGTAATGGCAGTGGTGCGAATACCTCTTCTGGCTGTGGACGGAGGGGGCACCAAATGCTTGGCGGTGCTCGTGAACCGAGCGGCAAGAGAAGTCGGCCAGGGACGTTCCGGCTCTTGCAATTACCAGGGGATCGGAGAAAAAGCCGCTGCTCGCGAGCTGGCCGCAGCGATTCGCCAGGCGATGGAGGACGCGACCGCGCGCGGCACCTTGTCCCCGTTTGTCACCGGACAGGGCGCAGGCGAGCTGGAATGGGAAGTGGACTGCGCCGTTTTCGGGATCGCGGGCCTGGACACGGAGCATGATCGGCAGGTAATCTCGCAAATGGTGCGGAAAGTGCTCGATCAACTCGGCATTCGGGTCCACCATCTGATCGTGGAAAACGACGGGTTTGCCGCCTTGCTCGGCGCAACGGGCGGCAAGCCGGGCATTCTCGTCATCGCCGGGACAGGTTCCATCGCCTTTGGCGTCAACGAGGCCCAAGAAACGGCGCGTGCTGGTGGCTGGGGGCATCGGGTTGGCGACGAGGGAAGCGGCTACTGGATCGGCAAGCAGGCGATCATGGCTGTGCTGCGGGCAGCAGACGGCCGCGGCGAGCCGACGCTGTTGAAGGAGATGCTGCTGACGCACCTGGGGCTTGCACGCGTCGACCAGCTGTTCAATTGGACGTATGGTGAGCACTACGCGGTTGAAAAGGTAGCCGAGCTGTCTCCTTTGGTCAGCCAGGCGGCGCTCGCGAAAGATCAGGTGGCGGCGCACATTTTGCAGGCGGCGGGAGAAGAGTTGTTTGCTGCCGTTCGCGCTGTCATGGATGCCTTGGGCATGCAAGCGAAGCCGTTTCAGCTGATTATGCAGGGCGGGGTTTTGCAAAACGATGAGCGCGTCCGCAAAATCGTCGCGGAGCACGTCCAGCGCTACGCTGCCCAGGTCGTCATCGAAAATGCGCAAAACGACCCGATCTACGGAGTCATAGCAAAAGGATTGGCGTATTTGGAGCGTCAATCCGGCAGCAAGTGAGGTGCGTACAATGAAAAAAGTGATGGTCGTTTTTCCCCACCCGGATGACGAATCATTCGCCTGCGGGGGAACACTTGCCAAATGCAAGGCAACAGGCCGGGAGACGTGCCTGTTGTGCATCACCTCCGGCTGCAAGGGGCGCTCGGGACCGTTTGCGATTGAATGCAGGGAAAAGCTGGCCCGTCACCGCGAGCAGGAACTGGCAAAGGCGGCGGAAGTGCTCGGCATCAAGCGTCTTGATTTGCTCCGCTATCCAGACGGTTCCCTGCAGCAGGTCGATCTGCACGAGCTGGTTGCCAAAATACGCGACGTGATCGTGGAGTGGAAGCCAAATGTCGTCATCACGTTTCCGCCGGATGGTGTGACAGGCCACCCCGATCATATTGTCACTTGCAAAGCGACGACGCTGGCTGTAGAGCAAGCAGAGAAGCAGCTTGCTCTGCAGGAATATCCGGATTTGTACTACGTTTCCATTCCGCATTATTACGACCATTGTCCGGATCGCGGCCCCGAGCCTGCTGTTCCCATCACGGGCAAAGTAGACATCACCGACTACCGGACGCAAAAAGGCGAAGCGCTGCGCGCCCACCAAAGCCAGGTGTATTCCGTCAACCGCGCCTATCCGGGTGTCATCGACGGAGATTTTTCGGTGATCGGCTGCTACGAGTATTACACACTCGTCCGTTCGGCGGGCAGACAGGTCGAGCCAGTCCAGGAGACGAACGGCATTCCGGTGATTGAGCTGTAGGAAAGCAAAAAGACTGAACCATGCGCGCCTGCCTGGGCCAGTCTTTTTGCTTGGATTGACGATGGCTGCCCAATCTTTTATTCGGAGACGAAAAAGGCGAAAAAGGAGCCGAAGCCATGAATTTTTTTCTCACGCTCTTTTCCAAATACAAATGCCTGGTCTATACGGCGTTTGGCCACGAGCAATATTTGCAAGTCGTGCACAGGCTGTCTGCCCACGGCGTGCCGTTTCGGACCCGTTCGCACTTGTATGCGAACCGATTTTTGAGCGACAGTGCGGGCATGTTCCCCCGCGAGGATCGGACCCAGTACGATATTTACGTCAAAAAGGAAGACGAAGCCAGGGCTTATCAGGCAATCCACAAAACCTGACGTGCCGCCCATCATTTCCGGGGCAATTCGTTTTTGCGCTCTATACGAATCGGCGATCCATTCTATATAATGAATGGGATTATGTGAAAACGGCAGAAAATGGAGAAATTTCGCTCTGTCTGAACCGTACATTGAAGGGGACAACCATAAGGGAGGTTTTGCGATGTTTGGAAAACTCGCAGCAGATGCGCTCGGCTTGAGCAATGTAGGGATCGTGGTAAAGCCCGCCGATTACGACAAGGTCGATGCAGACGACTATGTCATGCATGAAGACAACGAAAAAATCTACTTTCTGATAAAATCGAAATCCGATGAATACTGCTTCACCAACCTCGCGCTGATTCATCTGGACGGAACGAGCGCGACCAGCAAAAAGCGCGTGCTGCGCCGTTTTTCTTACGATAAGCACAAAATCTCCAACGTCGCCTTGGAGACGGCTGGAACGATCGACCTCGATGTGGAAATCAAATTTACCATCGGCGAGCAGTATTACTCCATCGACGTGAACAAAAAACATCTGGAAGAACTGAAAGACCTGTACAAAGCGTTGCTGAAAATCGCCTCGATCACGCACGAAAACGAAATCGCGCTCCAACACGCGCGGGAAAGCCTGACGGTGGCGCAAAGCGTACTCGGCAGAGGCCAGCAGGCAGACGCAGCCGCCCAGTTCAAGTCGATCAACCAGTACGCATTCGACTGGCTCATGGACGCCAGGGAAAAGTATGTCGTCAAAGACTTCGGCAAAGTATTTGAAAAATATATTTACAACTAGCACCACGCAACTTTTCCGCTCGAAAAGCAAAGAAAGCCACGATCTGAAACAAATGGTCATGGCTTTCTTTTTTGGGATGTGGATCAGTCGCCCCGTCTTTTGCTACGCATAGACGCAACGCGGCTGGCTTTTTCCGCACGACTCGCAATGGTATAGTAGACTTGGAGCATACAAAAAAAGAAGCGGGGGAGCGCTCATGAGTTTGTTTGCACAGACGCCAAAGCCGCCGTACTACGCGGTCATTTTTTCCTCCCAGCGGACAGAGGGCGATCAGGGCTATGGCGAAATGGCACAGCGGATGGTGGAGCTGGCTGCCGGGCAGCCCGGTTTTTTGGGGGCAGAAAGCGCGCGGGATGCATCCGGCTTCGGCATCACCGTTTCGTACTGGTCGTCGCTGGAAGCGATCCGCGACTGGAAGGAGCATGAGGAGCATCGCGTGGCACAGGAAAAAGGCAGGCAGATGTGGTACGGTCACTACATTACCCGCATCTGCAAGGTAGAGCGCGACTACACGCTGTAGGAGCCAATGAAAAAGAGCAGGCCCCGTTCATCGCTGAACCGCACCGCAGATGAACGGGGCCTGCATGCTTGCTTGGCAAATCCCGTTTAGCCCCGTATAATATGCATTGAAAATCATTCTCATGGTTCAGTTCATGTACATAAGAAATGGAGAAGGGGGCTAGCATGGGGCAACAATCGAAAGCAGAACAGTTTCGTTCTCGTCCGTGGGCAGCAACGCTGATCCTGACGGGCGGGGTCTTTGCATTGATATTCGGCATGTTTCTGTCTGTTTCATTCGGGGCAGCAGACATCGCGTTTTCTGTCGTTTGGGATGCCATTTTTCATTTTAATCCAGATATTACCCAGCATCAGATTATTCAGGAGATACGTCTTCCCCGCTTGCTGGGGGGCGCGATGGTCGGAGCCAGCTTCGCTGTTGCAGGCGCGATTATGCAAGGGATGACGCGCAATCCGCTCGCAGACTCCGGCTTGCTTGGACTGAATGCCGGAGCGGGCTTCGCGATTGCGCTTTGCTTTGCGTTTTTACCGGGATTGCCGTTCATGTACCTGATTTTGTACGGCTTTTTGGGCGCTGGTCTTGGGGCAGGATTGGTTTACGGAATCGGCTCGATGGCCAAAGGAGGACTGACCCCTGTGCGGCTCGTGCTTGCCGGGGCAGCGCTCAGCGCACTTTTGTCCGCCCTCAGTGAAGGGATTGCGCTCTACTTCAAAATCGGTCAAGACCTCGCTTTCTGGTACGCAGGCGGGGTAGCCGGAACGAAATGGTTCCAGTTGAAAGTGATGTTCCCCTGGATTGCGGCGGCCATCCTGGGGGCGATTGTGATGGCGCGTTCGATCACGATGCTCAGTCTCGGCGAGGAAGTCGCCAAAGGGCTGGGGCAGCGAACTGCCCTCGTCAAGCTGGCGGCTACCGTCATCGTCTTGATTTTGGCAGGCTCGGCTGTTGCGGTTGTCGGCGCGGTTGGCTTTGTCGGCCTGATTGTTCCGCACCTGACCCGCTACCTCGTCGGGGTCGACTATCGCTGGATTATTCCATGCTCGGCCGTGTTGGGCAGCTTGCTTGTCGTTTTTGCCGACCTGGCCGCGAGAATGGTGAATCCGCCGTATGAAACACCGCTGGGAGCCCTGATTGCGCTGATTGGCGTTCCGTTCTTCCTTTACCTCGCGCGGAAAGAAAGAAGGGAGATGTAAACATGCAACCAGCTATGGCTCATTTTGCTGCCCGCAAGCGCAAGAGAGGCATTCTCGTCATGACGATTTTGTCCGTGCTGATCCTGATCGCCTTTATCATCAGCATGAATACGGGATACATCCGTCTGTCACCGCTGGAACTGCTCAAAACCTTGTTCGGGGCAGGGACAGAGAAGCAAAACCTGATTTTGTTTGATTTCCGCTTGCCGCGCATCGTGATCTCGATTTTGATCGGCGCAGGTCTCGCAGTTTCCGGCTGTATTATTCAAGGGATTACCCGCAACGCGCTCGCGGACCCGGGGATTTTGGGAATCAACGCCGGAGCGGGCTTGATGGTGATGCTGTTCATTTCCTTCTATCCGTCGCTGGCTGACGCGCCTGTATTTTTGCTGCCGGTATTGGCTTTGGTCGGGGCGAGCCTGACGGCGGCCCTGATTTTCGTTCTTTCCTATCAACGACACAAAGGCTTGTTGCCGATTCGCATCTTGCTGACCGGGATTGCGGTCGCTGCGGGAATGAGCGCGGCGATGATCGTGCTGACGCTCAAGCTGAGCCCGGACAAATACCAGGTCGTCGCGACATGGCTTGCCGGAAGCATCTGGGGAACCAACTGGAAGTTTGTGTTGTCGCTTTTGCCGTGGATCGTCGTCCTCCTGCCTTTTGTCTTTTACAAGGCGCGCGTGATGAACGTCCTCCATCTGGGAGAGGAACTGTCGATCGGGCTTGGCGCTCCGGTGGCGAGAGAGCAGCTCAAGCTGTTAGCTGCATCGGTCGGACTCGCCGCATCGTGCGTGGCGGTAAGCGGCGGGATTGGCTTCGTCGGTCTGATTGGCCCGCATCTCGCCCGCAGGCTGGTCGGGCCGAAGCACGAGACGCTGCTGCCTGCCTCGGCGTTGACAGGCGCACTTCTGGTCATCGTCGCCGACACGCTCGGGCGCTGGATGTTGCAGCCGTCCGAGATTCCGACAGGCATTGTGGTCGCTGTCATCGGGGCACCGTACTTCTTGTACCTGCTTGCCCGTTCGAGGGCGTAGAAAAAAGCGGGAGCCTGGACAGCGCAATGGTGCAGACCTGGGTGCGGCAGCTTCGCCCCCAGCGCGAGAACAAGTGAAAACCGATCAGGCTGGAAAAGTGGCGAGCGTATCTTTCGAACCAATGGATTTGGAAGGTACGCTCGCTTTTTTGTTGGGCGACTGATCGGCTCCCCTTGGAGGAAAAAGCGCTCCGGCCTGTTGCGCTGGAGAGTTCCCTGCAAAAGAATGCACTTGTCTTTCCTTTCGCGGTCGGTAATGCGGAAATTTGGTTGTATAATGGGGGTAGCAGAAAAGGTTTTTAGACAATCGTTTTGGGACGGGACAGGAAGGAGTGGCGAGCGTGATTGACCGACTGGACCATCTGGTGTTGACTGTCCGTGATCTGGAGGCAACCTGCCAGTTTTACGAGCGTGTGCTGGGCATGCAGGTCGTGACGTTTGACCATGGCAGGAGAGCCTTGCACTTTGGGCAGCAAAAAATCAATCTTCATCTGGCTGGGCACGAGTTTGAGCCGAAAGCGCGGCACCCGCAGCCAGGCTCTGCCGACTTGTGCCTGATTGCAGCAGTGCCGCTGGAACAGGTCATGGAAAAATTGACCGCGTGCGGCGTGGCAATCGAGGTGGGGCCGGTATACCGGACTGGAGCTGCGGGACCGATCCGTTCTGTCTACGTGCGCGATCCAGATCATAACCTCATTGAAGTGGCGGAGTATGTACAAGCTGCCGAGCCGTTGGCAAAGGAAGCGGCCGTAACGGAAATTTCCCGCGTGCTGCAGCAGCGCCCGCCAGGAATTATGGGCGCGCAGCAAGTGGGGGAGTTTGGCATTTTGCTCCCGTTGGTGAAAATGGACGACGGCAAGCTTGGCGTGTTGTTTGAAAAGCGGGCCAGCACCATGCGCAGGCAGGCCAACGAAATTTGTTTTCCCGGCGGACGGGCGGAGGAAAGCGATGAGTCAAAATGGGCGACGGCGCGCCGGGAGACGAGCGAGGAGCTGGGGGTGCCGCCCGAAAACATTCATTTCGTCGGAGAGCTGGACTGGCTGACCGGGCCGGGACGTGCCGTCATTTATCCGTTTGTGGGCTTCGTGGAGGGAATCACTGACATGAAGCCGAATCCCGACGAGGTCGGCGAGGTGTTCGTCATCTCGCTTGAGCGGCTCGCTGCGGCAAAACCTTCCACCTATACGTCTTCCCTTGTCACCGAGCCGGAGGAGGACTTTCCTTACCACTTGATCCCCGGCGGCAAACGGTATCCGTGGCGCACAGGCAAGGTTGAGCATCTGTTTTACGAGCTGGACGGACGAGTCATCTGGGGGTTGACCGCGCGTGTGCTGGCGCATTTTCTCGAACGGCTTTCAGATGAGGACTGGTCTTGCAAGTAAAGAAAGCAACAGACAGAGGGAGTGGATGAAGCATGTGGAAACGAAATCCGGTTACGTCACGTCTGCGCATCCAATGGCCGATTATTCAGGCGCCGATGGCGGGTGGAGCCACTACTCCGGCGCTGGTTGCAGCCGTATCGGAAGCCGGGGGACTGGGCACGCTGGGAGCGGGCTACATGAGTCCAGAGCAAATTCGTGAAGCGATCCACGAGATTCGGGAACGGACGGACAAGCCTTTTGGCGTCAATCTGTTCATCCCGGAAGCATTCGACGAAAAGCAGCCGATCGCTGCCAATGTGGCTGCGGCGCTAAATGAGGTGCGCCGCGAGCTGGACATCCCGGAAAATCCGCCGATAGCAAGCTTTGCCGAGTCTTTTGCCGAGCAGCTGGCCGTCGTACTGGAAGAAGCGCCTGCGGTGTTCAGCTTTACGTTTGGCCTGCTCGATCCGCACTCGCTCCAGGCGCTGAAGCAAAAAGGCGTGACGGTCATCGGGACGGCGACGACTGTGCGCGAGGCGGTCGCTCTCGAAGCTTGCGGAGTGGACATGATTGTGGCCCAGGGCAGTGAAGCGGGCGGGCATCGCGGGTCGTTTTTGCCGGACGCCCCCAGCAATCTGATCGGGACGATGGCGCTGGTGCCGCAGATCGTGGATCGGGTGAGCATTCCCGTCATTGCCGCAGGCGGAATCATGGATGGCCGAGGCATCGCCGCCGCTTTCGCATTGGGAGCGCAGGCTGCACAGCTGGGAACGGCGTTTTTGACCTGTGCGGAAAGCGGGGCGCACCCTTTGCACAAGCAAGCCATTCGGGAGACGAGCGACGAGAACATCGTGTTGACGCGTGCCTTTTCCGGAAAATGGGCCAGAGGCATCCAGAACGCTTTCATGCAAAAAATGGCGGCACTGGAGCACGAGCTGCCGACCTATCCGGTGCAAAACGCGCTGACCAAAGACATTCGCGCTGCTTCCGGCAAAAAGCAGCAAAGCGCGTACATGTCGATGTGGGCCGGGCAGGCTGCACCGCTTGGAAGAGAGCTGGGAGCGGGCGAGCTTGTCTTGCAACTGGTGGAGGAAGCACAGCGGGTATGCCGCAGCCTGGTGTAGGCCAGTCTTTTGACAGATTATGGCAGGTTCATGACGGAGGAAAAACATGAAACAGGAGTACGCACTCAAAGGGAAAATCATCGCCAACAGGCAAGTCATCGAAGACGGGCTTGTCGTCGTGGCGGATGGAACCATTGTGTATGCCGGAGAAGCGGCGGGCTACGCCAAGCCGTGGCCGGCAACGGTGGTGTCAGCAGGGACAGGCTGGATTTGCCCCGGCTTTGTGGATATGCACATGCACGGCATTGACGGACACGATACGATGGACGGCACGCCTGAATCTTTGCAGGCGATTTCCACGGCGCTTGCGCGGTACGGTGTGACCTCGTTTTTGGCGACGACGATGACAGCGCCTTACGAGGAACTGGAGCCAGTGCTCAAAAACATTGCACAGGCGAGTAGGCAGGGGCTTCCCGGAGCACAGATCATCGGCATTCATCTGGAAGGGCCGTGGATCAATCCGCGCTACAAAGGGGCGCAAAAGGAAGAAAACATCGCCCTGCCCAAGCTGGAAGCGGTGCAGCGGCTGTACGGACTGTCCCAAGGACTGATGAAGGTCGTCACCATCGCGCCGGAGCAGCCGGAGGCGCTCGCAGCGATTGCCTGGCTGAAAGACCAGGGCGTGATCGTCTCGGCCGGACATACCGGAGCGACGTTTGCCCAGGCGGCAGAAGCGGTCGATGCTGGCGTGCGTCATTTTACCCACTGCTTTAACGCCATGACCGGACTGCATCACCGGGAGCCGGGCGTCGTCGGGGCCGCGATGTATCATGAGCAGCTGAGTACGGAGCTGATTGCAGACGGCATTCACGTGCATCCGGCAGTGATGCGCATTTTGTACCGGGTGAAAACGGCTGAGCGGCTCGCGCTGGTCAGCGACTCCATGCGTGCCGCAGCATTGGGAGAAGGCACCTACGATCTCGGCGGGCAGGAGGTGCGCGTCCGCGAAAATCAGGCCAAGCTGGCCGACGGAACCCTTGCCGGAAGCATCCTGACGTTGAACTGGGCCGTGGGGAACATGGTGACGCTAAGCGCTGTGCCATTGCCAGAAGCAGTAGAGATGGCCTCCCACACACCTGCCTCGATTCTCGGCTATGGCGAGCGAAAAGGACGTCTTGCGGCTGGCTACGATGCGGACATTACGGTGCTGGACGAAAATTTTGAGGTGATGCTGACGTTCGTTTCCGGGAAGAACGTATACGCCCGCCCTGACGAAGCGAAGGCGTGATGAGTGAGTGAAGAGAAAAAGCAGCCTGGGTCGTGCGGGCTGCTTTTTTGATTGGCCGAGCGTCTGTGGCTTCATTCGCTGCAAGATGCGACTCGTGACGCATCCCTGCTGTCCGAAGCGCGCTCCAGGCGAGGCGAATCCCCACATATTGCCATCTTGCCCGCGAATTTGGTATCGTTGCTGAAGAGTGAAAAAGAGGCCAGGGGGGAGTGGACACAAAGGCTGATGGATAAAGAAAGATGCCTGAAAAAAGGCACGATTTTGCAGGGTGTCTACCGGATCAAAAAAGCGATTGCGACGAGCGAGCTGTCCAACGTGTACGTCGTCTACCAGATGCGGGCGAAAAAGACGCGGATTCTCAAGGAATTTTTTCCGCGCTCACTGGCGATGCGCGACCTGGATCATCGCAGTGTCATCTGCCGCACGCCGTCGGCAAAAGGCAGGTTTGCCACGCTTTTGGAGAGCTTTTGGCAGGAAGCGACGATTTTGCAGGAGCTTCATCATGAGCATATCGCTTCCTATGTCGACCATTTTGCCGAAAATGGGACAGCCTATCTGGTCATCGAGCTATGCAAGGGCAAGACGCTCGATCAATACATGCAAAAGCAGCAAGAGCTGGAAGTCGGGAGCTTTTTGCGCACGATTGTGCTTCCGCTGATCTCCGGCCTGGACTACCTGCACAAGCAGGGAATCATCCACCGCGATATTAAGCCGCAAAACATCATCGTCACGGACGAAGGAAAACCGATGCTGATCGACTTCGGTTCGGCAGTTCGCATTGACGCGCACGAGCCACGGCAGATCGTGACGACGGAAGGGTACTCTCCGCTCGAATTTTATTCCGGCAAGTCCCGGCAAGGCGTCTTTTCGGACGTGTACAGCCTGTCGGCCACGCTTTATTTCTGCCTGACAGGACAGCGGCCTGCTGATGTGGCTGCGCGGGTGATCGAGGATCGGCTGCCTTCTGTTCGCGAGCTGAATGCCGCTGTGCCGCGGCTTTTGTCGAATGTCATCTCCTGGGGGATGGCCGTCGAGGCGAAAAAAAGATGCCCCTCACTGCGGGTGCTGGAAGCAGCCGTCCGTGCGGAGCATCTGTTGCAAAAGGGCAAGCTGCGTTTGCCGCTACCCTTTCTTGCGGGGAAAAACTGATATTTTTCGTTTACGCGGATTCCCAGCTCCCAGCCTGTCCGGAGCTGGGTTTCATTTCTTTAAAGCGAAGTTCAATCTCGGTCACGCGGTCCTCAAACGTCACGTATATTTTGTCGTTGTAGTGGAGCACCACTTTTTGATGGCGCGGCAAAATGTCCTTGCCTTTTTGCAGAGTACACTGGCTGTGGTTCGTCATGATGAGCGTCTGATTTTTCCCTGGCTGGAAGTAAATTTTTTGCGATTCCGGCAAATGCTCATTGACGTCCAGACTCGTGAACAGCTCGTGCAGCGTGATCCGCTGTTTTTGGCCAAACGCGGCGAGCGGCCAAAACTTCACGGGAATGTCGTTGCCGCTTGCGGTGTTCAGAAAATACCCTTCCAGTCGTCCGACAAAATGCGGTTTAGGACGCGTGAACCAGTAAACGCCAGCACCGATTGCCGCCAGTGCGAGTACGATCAGTCCAATCGTGATGTAGCGATCCCAGACGGAATGCACGGTGATGACAAGCGAGCCTGTTACGCTTGCCCCCTCGGGATCGGTGGCTGTGATCGTGATTTCGGAAGTCCCGCTTTTTTTCGGCGACAGCTTCAAGCCACCGCCTTGGATGCTCGCTTCAAATGTGTCGGCAGAAGCGCCAGAAACGAGGGCAAACGTCAGCTTGTCCTGGTTGGCATCGGTAAAATAGGCGGACAAGTCAATCGTCTGCTCGCCGTCTTCCTTTTCCACGGTCAGCTCGTTGTTTGTCACGGCGACTGGCGCCAGGTTGGCAATATCAAACGTCTGGACTGCGGTCTCCCGGTAAAAATCCGGACCGCTCATGAAAACTTTCCACTGGTACTTGCCTGAATGCGGGAAGACATAGTCGCCGACAAAGCTGTTGTCCACCTTTTTTAGCGGAACGGTCATTGTTTCGTTTCCGGCGAGATCTGTTACGATCAGCTCTGCCTGCATCGCCGAGTAAACATCGGCATCTGCCAGCCGCTGATTGTTCTCAAGCTGGGTCAGATAGGTCGTGAACGTCGTCGGATTTCCTTTGGTCACAGACTCAGGCGCAACCTGGACATCCGCTTTCAGGCTGTAGTTGCCAAGCAAATTGACCTTCACCAGATCCCCTGGACGCCCTCTGAATTTGACCAGGTAGCTGCCTTTTTTCGGCTGCTCGATTTTCATCAGCGAATATTTCTTCGATTTGATAAAGTGCACGTTTTTCGATTGATAGTACACCTGCGATTCCAGAAGCGGGTAGTTGGACAAAAGCACGATGTTTGCTTCCTGCATGCTGGAGTTCGGAATGTTGACCGTGACCTCCTGCAAGCTGCCGGTAGCGGTCATGGCCGCTACGGACACGAGCTGCGACTGGATGTGCTTGGCAAAAATCTGATTGAAAATCTCCGGCAAATCATCCGTGCTTTGGGTGACGAAGGAGGTTCCCCCCGTTGTCTCCGCAATTTTTTTCAATTGCTCCTTCTGTACCGAGCCGTCGCTGTTCAGCCCGATGGTGTAGATCGGATAGCCCGCAGCCTTCGCTTTGGCGATGACGGATTCCACATCCTTGTTGGACGCCGCCACGCTTCGCCCGTTCGCATTTTGCCGCAAATCCGTCCCCCCGTCCGAGAGCAGGATCAGAAACGGCTTTCGAGACGAATCCTTCGCACGGGCGATCATTTCTTCCCCTTTTCGCAAACCAAGCCCCAAATCGGAATACCCCGAGTAACGCAATCCCTGAATCTTGCTTTTCAACAGTTCGCGCTCTCTGCTCTCCGCCATGCTGGTGAGCGGCTGTGTCTGCACGATGCGGTCACTGTAGGCAACGAAGCCGATTCGCGTCCGGGAAGCCTCGCTCATGTCGATAAACATGCTGATGACCTCGGCGGCTGTTTTTCCCGGGTCTGTCTGGTTCATCGAATTGCTCGTGTCGATGACAAAGACCGCGTCGATGCCCGTCTCACCGGTTCCGGTTGCCGAGACGGGAACAGGCGAGAGAAAGAGGAGGAGAGGAATCAGCATGGCCCATATCCCCAGCCTGAAAAACTTTCGGAGAGGTGTGGTGTGTGTCATTTGTTTGTACATGTTTTCACCCTTCTTGTTCAAAAGTTCACAAAATGTCCATATTTAGCTGAAACAGGACCATTTTCCTATAAATGCTAGTTTGCCTAAAGTGTGAGAATTGTTTTGCCGAGATATATATAGCACAACCATATCCATTTTTGTAAAAAGCAAGGATAAGTTTGTCTCTCCTTGTCGATCATTCGGAGCGGATCTGTACCAATCGTTGTACGGCTCGGCTTCGCGACGTAGGGACAAAGTAAGGCGCGGTGCTGATTTTATCGGGAAAAGCAGGTATGAAGGCTCTCTGGAACCAGCATAAAGCGACCAACCAGAAAAAGGAATACAAGTGGGATAAAATGGGTCTAAATACTGGGAATGGTCTTTTTCCAAATAGGAAAAATGTCGTAATGGGCGATAGATTGACAAAATATGGCGAGCGAGTTTATTTTAGAGGCAAGATTTTTGGTTTTATTGGAATTTATGTCATGAAGTGTAATTTGGTTGGCAAGTAGCACTCATACACTAGAAGAGGCTAGAAGACCTTGGGACCAAGCATTTACGTCAGACAGAAGGAAGGGGCACTTATGGACATTATTAACCAGACCAACAGAACCATGTTGTTCGAAGAGATCAACCCGGAAAAGCTCGATCTGATTACGATCGTGGGTGACGTCAAAGGCATCGACAGCCTGAGCGACGACAAGATCAAGGAGATCAACGAGCATTTGCTGGTGAGAAGCTTCGACGAGTTTTTGGACAAGTTTTCGCCTACGGTCTACTCGTTCTACAACGCCGTCAACCAAAAGGTAGTGTACACCTTGAAAAAGCCGGACGGCATTGCGGATGACGCGATCTCCGAAATCAAGATCGACCAGAACAACGACTTTCTGAAAATGCTGTTCACGCTGATCGATACGAAGCGTAGCCAGGGAATTACGAACGTCGACTTCAAATTCGAGAATCTCCTCGACATGATTTCTCCGAAAAAAGTGATGGACGACATTCGCCAGGTGCGCAAGGAGATTCACTACCTGTACAACCAATACGAAAAGCTGGACGACGGCGATCCGAAAAAACTGGATCTCGGCGACAAGCTGAACATCTTGTTCGAGGATGCCAGCAAAAACTACAACAACGTCATGGCAATGCTTCCGCTCGCCATTGAAGATATTAAAACCCGCCTGCTGCTCGGCGGCGCGCAGGAAGAGAACCAGTCCGAAGCGATTCAGATCGGGATGCTGACGATTGGGGAAAACGGTGAACTGAAAATCATCGAAGCGCCGAAGAGCGACAGCCGCGAGCTGATGGTGATCGACGAAAATAACGGAAGCGGCCTGATGGGAGTGTTCGAGGAGGATTACGAGTCCATTACGGAAACGCCATCCTCCTATGTAAAAGACCTCGTGGTGCGCACCTTCTGCCCGCTGCCATCCGTTCAAAACGAGATCGACATCGAGACAGAAGTGCAAAACTACAACACGTACCTGGAGTTCTACAAGAACGCGAAGGACGACTTCGTGAAAACAGTGAAGCCGCTGGTCGAGAAGATTCTCGGCGTGAAAATGTTCTTCGATCAGTACGTGACCAAGAACAAAGGCATGCAGCCATCGCTGCTCATCACCAACAACAAGCTGGACATGCTGGTGAAAAGCAGCAACATCCCGCGCCTGGAAACGTACCTGAACACCGTCAACTCGAAAAACGACTTCACCGATACAATCTGGTTCGGAATCGTGCCGTCAATCGACATGGATGCCGGAGCGAAAGCCAAGGTGACGCGCGAGCGCTTCCGCGGCAACGAAAAGCTCGTCAAGCAGGACGGCAACACGATGGAGTCGCTGACGATGCTTTTGCAGGTGGTCAAAGACTTCAAGGTGCAGATTTTCTTCAGCTTCAGCACAGGCGAAGAAACGACCTTCAACAGCATGGCGACCGCCGGCATCGACAAGTACATGGACAAGTGCAGTGTTCTGACCCGCAAAGAGTTCAGCGAGTTTGCGATTCCGTGCATTCCGAACTTTACGATTATTCCAAAGGACAAGTCCGGAGTGGTCATCGACAGCCGGATGCTGCAAACCGAAGACGGCGTGAAGCTGTCGCAGGAAAAAGAAGACATCCTGAAGCTGTGGATCGAGGGCGTGTACGTCGGGGCCAGCTACGTCGCTGCCGGAATCGTGGCTGCGTATCAGTGTCCTGAATATTTGCGCGAGACATTCAAAGTGGCGAGCCGCGAATATCCGGGCGTGCGCTTTGACATCGAAGCAGGCGAAAACGGTCTGCGCGCCATCACGACAATGGCCAAGGAAATTTCCGGCTTTACCAACAACATCAAGGATTCGATCAACCGCAAAAACTTCGGGTTTGTCTTTTCTTCGGAAAACGCGCAAATCCAGGGCAAAGACATCAAGCGAATCACGGTGTACAAGGCGCGTAGCATGGCGATGTCCGAGGACGGCTTCGATCCGATCTACAAAACGCTGGTCAGCACCTACATCGAGCGGATTCTCCGCTTCCAGACCGGCGATTTCAAGCACGACAACATCGTCAAGTTTTTCAGCAACAACCCGAGCAGCCAAAAGAGCAAATGGCTCAGCACGCGCGGCTTTGTCAACTCCATCATTCAGGATGGCGACGACATGAGCTACATCATCGACGACAAGAGCAACCTGTGCCATATCGACCTGATCTTCAACGGAAACGTGAAGAATCTGGAGGTTACGATCACCAAAGGCACAACGCCTGTCAAAGCGTAGGCTTTCGGGATCGCTTTTATGAAATTTTTCCGCACACTACTCAGGTGTTTAGAGGTGTGCTTCCCCAAGAAGCGCACCCTTGCACATAAATCTCGAAGCCCATTTGGCCTATCGAGAGCACATATATTTACCAAGGAGGTATTTTTCATGGGTTTTCGACTCAAAGTAGAAGGTTCTGAAACGATCGAGCTGGGGATGGACAACATCACAACTGTCACATACGACACCGATACTCCGGATGATTCCAACGCTCGTTCCACTGACGTAGGAGCAACGCTGCGTGTGACAGGCAAAATCATCACCGCCACAGACGGCGACAGCGCTGACGATACCATGAAGCTGGCACTGTGGTCGCTCGTTCCAGCTGAAAAAGCTGACTGCTACCGCAAAGTAACGCTGGAAGTAATCGCTGCCGATCAAGTGATCCGCAAAATCTACTTCCCGAACGCTTTCGTCGTGGACTACACCGAGCGCTTCGGCGATACAGAAGGGGTAGGAACCTTCACCCTGTTCATCAAGCAAAAGAAAGACAAGACCGAGTTCGCCAAAATCGAAGGCGGCTACTCTGTCTAGTTTTGTCCCCAAACATCAGCCGTACCTTGAAAGCCGTGTTCAAGGTACGGTTTTCCCAAAATAAAGCCAGACAAGAGGTGCGAGGATGAAAAATTATTACGAAATTTTGGGGGTTGCGAAAACAGCCTCTCTGAACGACATCAAGAAAGCGTACCGACAGCTGGCGAAAAAGCACCATCCCGATGTCAACGCGGGAAGCAAGGAATCCGAACAGCTTTTCAAGGACATTACCGAAGCGTATCAGATACTGCAAGACGAGGCGTCACGGAAAGCCTACGACGAACGCTACGAAGCCTATGTGCAAGGCAAGGGCCAAGCCCGTCCAAAAAGCGGCGCCGGCAAGGCTGGTGCCAACACGCAGACGCGAACAGCCCGTGAGCGGGCGAATCCGGGCATGAACATGGAAAATCTGGAAAGTACGTTCGAACGATTTTTTGGTTTTAACCCCAAGACGGGGGAAGTCAATAAAAAAGCCATGAATGGCGGCAAAAAAAATCCGTTGGATACGACGGATCTCTTTGAGCAGTTTTTCCGCATGAAGAAAAAATGAGATGCTTTCACACAGAGTCGAACAAAAACAGGCGGCATACCGAAAAGGAAAAAATCGGGCGATCATCCTGACGGCACAAGAAGAAACGAGGCCGTGACAGATCGGATGGCAGCTCCTTGATGGACATAGAAGCAGCAACCAGCTCCTTTCTTTGGATGGATGTCAGCAAAAAACCATTCTCCCAAAGCTTGGGGCACTTTTTGCGTAAAGGGGGGTATTGGATATGGCAAAAAACGGAAAGTCCTACCAAAAATCATTCAGAGTGAAGCTGATCGAGCTGTTGATTGCATGTTTGTCGATAGGTGCACTTATCTATGTTTTTGGCTATACCGACAGCAACGCTCTGAAGATTTTTACCGGAATCGCCTTTGGTCTTTTCCTGTTCGGCGTTTTCATTGTCAAGGTCGGAGCGCCGGACGAGACGGAGGAGAAAAAGGACACAGGCATTACCAAGCTCGTGTTGCTGGATGAGGACGGCGAGAGTGTGAAGGAGTGGTTTATCCAGGGCGCGACTTCGCTGTTGATCGGCAAAAGCACGAGCCAGAACGAAGTGGACATCGACCTGTCGGACGCGGAGTACGCCGCTCTCATCAGCAAGCAGCATGCGGTGCTCAACTACGCGTCGGGAAACTGGTTTATCGAGGACATTCACTCCCGCAACGGAACCGGAATCAAGCAGGCGAACAGCCGCGACAAAAACAGGCTGGAAATCGAGCAGCCTTACAAGGTGAAAGCGGGCGACATCATTTACATAGCAAATACACGCTTGCTGCTGAAGTAGAGCGAGTAGCTGGAGAGAGTAGAAACGGGGGACGATCATAATGAGTTTGACAAGATGCGCGAATGGACACATGTTTAGCAGCAGAAAACACGGCAACACATGCCCCTATTGCAGCCTGGTGGTGGAACCGGCGGCAAAGTCTGAGGGCAGGCAAGCCCGGGGCGTCGAGGAAGACGACAAGACGATGCCTTATTTGGGCGACACGGAAGAGATCGAGCCTGTCACGGGATGGCTGGTTTGTATCGAGGGCCCGCAGCAAGGCCAGGATTACCGCATCATGGCGGAAAAAAACTTCATCGGCCGCGCCGAGGATATGCACATCCGCATCATCGGAGACAACAAAATCTCACGCCGAAACCATGCCGTCATCGTCTACGATCCGAAAAAACGCAATTTTTACCTGCTTCCCGGCGACGCATCGGGTTTGGCCTATCACAACAACGAGGCAGTCTACACGCCTGTCGAGCTGACCGCCTATGACGTCATTCAGCTCGGCAACAGCAAGTTTATTTTCATCCCGCTGTGCGGTGTCCACTTCGAATGGGACGACGCAGGCAAAGACAAGGAATGATGAGCATGTTTCTACAGGAGGTCATTCCTTATTTCGTTGTGGTTGCCGTGATCGTCGCCATTATTTTGTTGTTTCGACTCCGCGCTGCCATCATCCGGCAGGAAAAGAATCCGGTCATGCAAATCGGCAATGGGCAGACCATCGGCAGAAGAGAAGAGCAGGACGACTATTTTGCCACGGCGACGACTTCGCACGGAACGATTGCCGTACTCGCAGACGGGATCAGCGGACTTGCCAACGGCAGACTGGCTTCGACGCTTGCGGTCAACACGTTCATCCGCGAGTTTTCCAAGCTCGATCATCCGCGCCACCTCTCGCTTTACTTTTCCAGGGCGGCCTCGCTTGCGAACGCGGAAATTTTGCAGGCGCTAAAAGGAAGCCGGGGCGGAACCACGCTGGTTGCCGCTGTCATTCACGATGGCATGCTGCACTGGGGAGCGGTCGGCGACAGCATTTTGACGGTTTTTCGCAGGGGTGAATTCATCCCGATCAACCAGAAAGACATCTATGAATCGGTCTTGGAGGAGCGCTTCCTCGCCGGAGAGATCAGCAAGGACGAGGCGATCAGCCATCCGAAGAAAAAGCAGCTGATTAATTACCTTGGCTACGAAGGCTTTCAAAACATCGAGATTGCCCGCGAGCCGTTCCCGCTGGAGAAGGGAGACAAGGTGCTTTTGCTCAGCGATGGCGTCTACGATACGTTGACAGAGTTAGAGCTGGAGAGAATCCTGTTCCAGAAAATCTCCGCTAACGATGCTGCCGAGCAAATCATCGAGGCGGTGGAGAGCAAGCAAAAAGCCAACCAGGACAACGCGACGGTTGTCATCCTGGAAAAAGGCTGGTAAAGGCAAAAAGGCGATCGGCATCCGGACGACAAGGAGGAGCGGGTAGTTAAGGATGAGAAGGGACAACAGTGATTTTGTAACCGGATTTTTGTCCGAATCAGGCACGCATGTGCGCAACAAGGATTACTTTGCCTATACCGAGCTGGACGATATTGCCTGCTGGGTAATCGCCCGCGGCCTGGACAACGATCAGGAGGTGGAGAGCGCCGAGCTGGCAGCGAAAGCCGTGCTGGGACACTTTATGCAAAAGCCGTCGCTTTCCCGTTATCGCATCAGCCGCTATTTGCGCGAGGCGCATCGCGTGCTGAAGGAGGAAAGCTATCGGGTGCGGCTGAAGGCCAGCCTGACGCTGATCGTCACCGACTATGCCCGCGTGGTTTACGGCGTGGCGGGCAATACGCGGCTGTACTTGTTTCGCAACGGACGGCTGCATCTGCGCAGCAAGGACCAGAGTTTGTCCCAGCAGATGGCAGATCGGGAGGAAATCGCGGAGGACGTGCTCGATCATCACGAGGAACGCCACAATCTGTTGAGCTATTTGGGCACGCCGGGCGAGTTTCGACCGTACATATCGAAAAAGCTGCCGCTCTACGACGGCGATGTCCTCCTGCTGACGACCCCCGGCTTGTGGGAGAGAGTCGATTCGGCCGAGATGCAGGATGCGCTGGAAGAGGCAAAAGATCCCACGGCGCTGCTCGATACGCTGGAGGACGTGCTACTTGGCAAGCAGCAGCGGGTGGTGAACAACTATACCGCCGCTGCCATTTTTGCAAACAAAATATTCAAAATCGACCCGCAGAAAAAATGGCGCATCATCAAGCGAGTGGCGCTCATCGTCCTGCTGCTCGCCTTGACTGGCGGCGGCGCACTTTTGTTCAAGATGAAGGAGGCCGAGAGAATCGCGGAAGCGGCGACAGGCATGTTCGAGCATGAACAGAACGGGGATGCGTATATCGAAGAAAGCGACTACCCCAAGGCGCTGAAAGAGTACAGCGAAGCGAGAAACATGGCGAACATCGTCAAGGACAAGGTGCACGCGGCGCTCTTGAACAAAAAGCAGCGCATTACCCAGCTCATCGTCGACGGAGATACGGCGATGAAGGACGAGCAGTATACAAAGGCGCTGGAAAAGTACGACAAGGCGCTGAAGGAAATGAAGGGCCGCGATGATTTCAACGAGCCGGAGATCGCAGCTAAAAAGGAAAAGGTAGAGTCGTACCTGCTCGTCCTGCAATGGAAAAAGGAAGGCGACATGCTGCTTGAGGCACAGGATTACGAGGGTGCGGAGGCGTTTTACCAAAAAGCGAGAAAGCTGGCACTGGAATCGGGCTTTCTCACAGGAGAAAAAGAGATTCGGGCCAAGCTCGATGAGGTCGGGTCCAAAAAGACGGGCATTACCAAGGAGCAAAAAATGCTTTCCGCCGACAAGCTGGAGAAAAAAGGCGACGACAGCTATGCTGCGGGTGACTTTGCCGGTGCAATCGAATCGTTCACGATGGCACAGGAGATCTATCAGGAAATCGGCGTGTTGGAAAAGGTACTGGCGATGGAGCGCAAGGTGACGAAAGCAGAGGAAAAACTGAACCCGCCTGCCGCAGCAGCACCAGCCGCCGCACCGCCAGTGGGCCAGACTGTTCCGCAGGCTGTCCAGCCACAAGCGGCCAACCCGGTAAATGCCACGAGTCCAGCTCCGGCAGCGCCCCCGGCTTCTGCTGCTCCGACATCCGGAACGAATGCAGGGAATGGAGCCAACCCGGCTTCAGCAGTGCCCCAGGCCCCTGTTGCTCCGACATCCGCGCCAAATTCGGGGGCTGGAGCCAGCTCAACTCCAGCAGCGAATCCGGCTCCTGTTGTGTTGCCGCCAACGGGCAATCAAGGAAATGGTAGTGCCAGCTCTGTTTCGTCACCTACGGCTCCTGCCGCCGAGTCCCCCTTGACTAATAAGGGGAAAGCCACCAATCCGGCTCCCTCCGCCCAGCCGGACGGGACCGGGAGCAAGCCAGCTGAACCAACAGCCAATCCGGCGCAAAAGGAGGCTGTCACCACCCCATGATGAAAGAAATCGTACTCGACCGTTTGAACAAAATGGAGGACCTGGAACAGCGCAGGATATTAAAGCAGATGATGAACAGCGTCTTTTTGCACCTCGTGGAATATCAGGAGGAAATGCAAAAAAAGCTGGAGCAGCGCGTCTTTTCCGAATTCGAGGACAAGGAAGACAAGCTCGATATATACGTAACGCTCTGCCATCGCGACGATTTCGATCCCATCCACGACTTTTTGTACCCGATGATTCCCGGCGACGAACAAAGAAAGCTGTGTGATCGCAAGGCTTTGCATGAACAGCTCACCCGTCAGGAACAGGCGGTGCTCATGACCATATTTATGGAGTGCGGCTACAGCCGGATTCAAGAGCTGATAAACAGCAACCGCACATTCAAGGGCCGATTGACGACGACAGAAAAGTCATACCCGGTTGAGGTGCGTTTGCAGCAAAACACGCTGTACATCGACGAGCTGGAAAAGCTGTACAACATGTTCTTGAAAAACGGCATGCCGTGGAAAACCGTGAATCATCCGTATGCGAACAAGTTCTTCGATGTCGTCCTCGTCTCCTGCGAGGGGGAGTTGGGCGAAGACGAGGAGATCGCGGAGGTGACGGTGCACCTGGAAGAATGGGAGCCGTACAAAAAGCTGGATGTCATCCCGCTCTGGAACATCGAGCGGCTGGCCTTGAAAAACATCGGCTTTCCCGTGCCAGCAATCGACCGGGTGAACTTCGAGCATGTGTTGTCGCTGCGCAAGACAGGAAGCCAGCACGGCTATCTCGTAGACGGGGATGAAGCGCTGATCCGCTATATCAAGCGCTCGGCAGAAGAACTGACCATTGTCTCCCCCCAGGAAAAATCGGGCATCTGGAACGTCTGCAAAATCACCCAGCCTGTCGCGACCCCGACATCGCGTCTGCAATACGCGCTGGTGTCCAACCGTCGCAAAAGCAGCTTCGTGGGCAGCTTCGCCCGCAAGCAAGGAATGCCGGTGCGGGCCAAAGGCGAGATCATCCGCATCGTCCATTCCTTTGAAGCGGCGGAGCAACTGGAGCTTGTGCACGTAGAGATTCGCGAAAAAGGCGGGCGCACTTCCGCTACGTACGAAATGAACCCGTTCATCAGCGACAATGTCCGCGTGGAGCACGACAAAAAAATCATGCAGCTCGGCTTTCGCCGACGCGGGGCAGACAGCTTTATTTTGGAAGACATGATGAGCTTTCTCGTCTCCGAGATTCAGATGTACTTCCCGGAATACAAGTGCGAAGGAGAATGGGCGTGAACTACATCTGGGATCTGGTCATCAAGGCCAGGCGAGCCGGAATTGCCAAAGAAGAGCTGAAGTTCAAAGCCGCAAAGGTATACTCGCCGTACATGGAGCTGAGTCTGGAGGCAATCAACGCGAAAACGGTGGACAAGACGGTAGAGGTAAACCCGTTCTACCGTTTTGAGGACATTTTCCGCGAGCTGTTTGACGTCAACTACACGGGCGAGTCCGAACTGCGTCAGGTCTTGTTTGACATCGTGACACACCTGTTGGCCGAGATCGACCTGACACAAGGGATGAACAAGCGAGAATACTACATTCGCTTTGTTTTGCGCGATCTGGAGGCGGGACTGTTCGGCAGTCAGGCAGCGGAAAACATCCGGCTGTTCACCCGTGACGAACAGGAGATTATTGCCGGAAATCTGCTGCGGCTTTATGAGACAGGAGAAGCGGTTTACCTGCTCCGCGATACGATGCGAAAAATTTTTCCTCACTCTACCATCTACGCCAACTGCGAGGAAAAAGACGAGCTGCTGATCTACGTCGGACAGACGGAGACAGACGCAGCACGCGCCAGGCTGGCGCTGATTCTGGATATTTTTCTGCCTGTCCGCTTCCAGACGGAAATATATTGGCGAAACCACTTCGGCATCCTCGATGTCGAGGAAACGATGCAGATCGAAAGTATCGCCCTGTACTAACAGACCGCATGAAAGTTTGAGAGAAAGCCGTGTGAGTGTGGGAGGATCGGAGTCATGAGAAAATTATCGTACAAGCTTCATCTCCAAAAAGGCAACATCAACGTCCAGCAGAGCGAAACGACCTATACGCGGGATGAGCTGATGGAGATGACGACCTTTCAGTTGCGCAACATTTGCCACAAGGAAAAGCTGGTTGGCTCGGTGGTAAACAATCTCGACCGGGAAGGACTGCTGCAAACGATCCTGCGATTCCGCGGCGCCGAAGAAAGCATGTTTATCGAGTCGGATGTGGAGGGCGGCTTTGAGCGGATCGAAGCGGCTTTGCATACGTACTTGAACACGCCGCTGCCTGGGGCGGACTCCATCAAAATTCCGGCCAAGATGACGTTGTATGTCGGGCTGGCTGTCAACAGACAGGACGATTATCGGGTGGAGTCGGCCCAAGGTCTGGCCGAATCCAATGTCCTTCTGGTCAATGACTACATGGAGCTGTGCGGAATTTTGCAGCTGCGAAAAGACGACGACAAGCCAGGGCACTACTGGCTGCTGTCGCACAAGGACGTTCCGTTGCGGAAAACGGTGAACCAGAGCTACAGTCTGCTTTTTTTCCGCAAGCAGGACTCGGACTACCTGTACAAAGCGTACAGCGAAGACAAGCCGCTGCCGCCGACCAATCTGCACTATTACAAAGTGCCTGTCGCCGATCTGGAAATCCGGGAGCTGGAAGAGACGGACGCGGTGCTGGCGATTGATTTTGGCACATCCTCGACAACGGCTGGCGCTTTTTTGGACCACGAATACGTCAGCGCCCCTCCTGGCAACGATTTGCTGAATGGCCGGATCAAGCTAAATGCGATCAATTACGTTTCGTTCCCGGACACGACGCAAAAGAAGGAGGAATGGATCGAGGTACTGCCGACAGTCGTCAGTGTGGCGGATTGTTCCTCGCCGCATGACGTCCGCTTCCACGTCGGCTATGAAGCGTTGCGCCACATGAAAAAGAACGGATACAGCTCGCATGCGACGGTGTTCATGGGCATCAAACGCTGGGTGAACAGCTACCACAAGCTGGAAGAGGTCATGGACGGCCAGGGCAATACCGCGATGGTCAAGCGCAGCGACATTTTGCGCCACTACCTGCTCTACGTCATCCAGAGGGCAGAGCATCAATTCAAATGCCGTTTTCGCCACCTGCACATCACCAGTCCGGTCAAGCTGAAAACACAGTTTATCGAGATGTTTACCGAAATTTTGCCGGAGTACCGCATCGAAACAGAAGACGCGCTCGATGAAGGAATGGCTGTGCTGTTCAACACGATTGCCGACCAAATCGACAAAGACAGCTTCCTCGACGGCGAGACGTACCAGGCGCTTGTCATTGACTGCGGCGGCGGAACGACAGACTTGTCATCGTGCAGCTTCCGCATCGAAGACGGCCACATTTCGTATCGCATCGACATCAGCACGACCTACGAAAACGGCGATACGAACTTTGGCGGCAACAACATCACCTACCGGATCATGCAGTTCATGAAAATCGTCTTTGCGGACTACTACAGCAAAGGCCGGCACACAACCGACATCGACCAGCTCATCGACATTCCCGGCTCGGAAATTTTCCGGCATGTAGATGAGTTTGGCGTCGACTCCGTCTATGAACGGTTTGAAGAGCGGTACCGCGAGGCCGAGGCGATTTTGCCCACCTGCTACAAAGCCTACGAAAACAAGAGCCGCGACGACTACCAGCGCGTCCGCAACAACTTTTACTTTTTGTGGGACCTCGCGGAGCAGATGAAAAAGGAATTTTTCCGCCAGACAGGCATTTTGCGCAATCGCTTCACTACCGAAGGCGAGCAGCGTCAGGAGCAGGATTTGAAGCTGACCGCAGTGGAACGGTGGGTGCTGTCCATTCGCGAGGACGGCCGCTTCCGCGATGTGTACGACTTTCCTGACGTCGTGTTCACCAGCAAAGAGATCAATCACTTGATTAAAGCGGACATTTACGAGATTTTGCGCGTTTTCCTGGACGACTTTTACCAGGAGGGAAGGCTGGCGGACTTCTCGATCATCAAGCTGACGGGGCAGTCGTGCCGGATTGACGTGTTCCGCGAAGCGTTGAAGGAGTTCGTGCCAGGCCGCAGCATCGAGTTTCGCCAACGGTCAGAGGAGACAGGCAAAGTGCCGGACTTGAAGCTGTCCTGCCTGCGCGGAGCGTTACGCTACCAGAGCGCGAAAAAGGCTGGTTTCATCGAAGCGCACATTACCAATCACGCGCCTGTCGTTCCGTATTCCGTGACCGCTTTTACCCACAACAAGCAGGAGCGCGTGCTGATCCGCAGCCAGGAAAAGCTGAGCCACGTGCACGGAGCCATCTCGCGCCCGTTCGGAGTCAGCGAGGTGGAGTTTTTCCTCAAGGAAAGCGACGGACTTTTGCGCAAGCGCTATTTGTACACAGACGACCGGACCTATTACAAGCCCGTGCTCTACGAAGACATCCGCGCCAAGTACGGCCGACATATTCCGCAGGAGGAAACCGACTCGATCCAAAACGGCGAGGTCAAGTTTTTCGTCTTTTCCAGCGGCAACGAATGGGGCTTCCATGTACTTCCGGTCGCGCGGCAAAACGAGCAGTTGTTTTTGGGCAAAAAAGTGTTCTGTCCATTTGAAAGCGACCTGTCCGAGCTAGATTTCTTTGACGGGATGAAATAACGAGAGAGCCATATTGAACGAAAAAGGGGGGAACAGCGGTGTTTTCCCATCTCCATCCCCAGTTTCACAAGGGGCGAATTCTCAAGCGAGAGATGCTTGAAAATTTGCGGGATTACCCCAGACATTTTGTCGACTTGCATTTTCAGATGTACAGCGACGGCATCATTTCCGGCATGGACGTCACGGTAGACGACCGGCATCTCATCGTCGGCAAGGGGATCGTCAAGCATCGTGGCCGCGTGTATTTGTTCGAGCGCGAAGAACGCCTGCCCTACACGGCGACAGGCGACGAGACGGTGCTGAAAATCCGTTTTGCCGAGCAGGCGACGTTGACCGACTTTTTTTCCTACGAGACGTCCTATGTGCTCGATTCGGAGACAACCATCAGCGAAAATGAGCGCGAGCTGGGCCGCTTCAAGCTCAAGGAAGGAGCCAGACTGCGCGCGGACTACCCGTATTTTCTCGATCTGCTCACGGAATTCAACACGTGGATTTTTGCAAACGTGGAGCATGCCGGCTACGAGCAGCCGACGCTTGCCCCGGCGATCCTGCGCTACTTTTCCTACGAACTGCTGAAAACCGGGACGACAAACGCTTACGATCTCGCCTTCGCCATGCAAGGGATCAACGCGGACAGAGTCGAGCGCAACCTGATTCTTCATTATATAAGCAGCCGTTTGGGGAGCAATTACCGTCCGGGCACCAATCTGCAGATCGTCAAATATTTGGGGCGCATCTTGGAGGAAGCGAAGAACGGGAACAAGCCCAGACAGGAGTGGAGGGCGTCCGGGCGGCAGCGGGTGATTGTGGATTAAGCAGGTCAGGACAGATTGAACGTATAGCCAGACAGGAGGGGATTCGATGAGCAACCAGCTTTTTACTTATAAAAACATCCAGGTGACACCATATGAGCTGACTCATTTGCAAACGTTGAAAGTCGTGAAAAAAATGAATGAGCACGCGCGACTTTGGTTCACAGGTATCATTCCGGAAGAGCTAAAAGATACCTATGTGAATCAAACCAGTTCGCACACACCTATTAAAATCGCTTTAATGGACGAGACAGGGAAGCCAAAAGCATGGTTTGAGGGGATTGTGCTGCGTGTCAATGTCAAAGCAAGTCGCGGCGTTTATTATTTGTCGGTCGAAGCAGTTTCTTACACCTATTTGCTGGATGTGAAAACGAAAAAGCGCTCCTTTCAAAACCCGGCGATGACGTATGCCAATCTCGTGAAGACTGTGCTGTCCACGTATGGAAATGCGGATTTTATTGATTCGGTTACTAATGGAAAAACACTTGGCACATTTATCATGCAGTACGAGGAAACCGATTGGCAATTTCTCAAAAGGATGGCCTCGCGATTTTATACAGGGTTGGTCGCTACTACTCTTTTTCCTCAACCTAAATTTTTCTTTGGCCTTCCCAGTGGCCAGGATAAAGGCAAGCTGACCGCAGCCCACTACATCGTACATAAGCGCGTAGGCGAGTACCAAAGCGATGCCGAGAACAAAATTCCGGGAATCAATGAGCAGGACTATACCGTTTATGAAGTGGAGAGCGAACAAGTTCTGGAAGTAGGAAATGAAGTGCAGTTCAAGAACAGGCAGCTCGTGGTTGGCGAAGCTGTGTCGGAAATCAAGGACGGCCTCTTGACGCACACCTACAAGCTTTATCCACGGGGAGGTTTGCACCGGAAGAAAATGTACAATCACGCAATCATCGGTGCTTCTATCCAGGGGCGTGTCATCCAGGTGAAAAATGACAATATACGGGCAAAGTTGGACATGGATGACCAACAGGATCAAAGCACGGCGTATTGGTTTCCGTACTCGACGATTTATACGTCCGAAAACCAGACCGGCTGGTATGTTATGCCAGAGGTTAACGATCAAATCCGGATTTATTTCCCGAGTAAAAAGGAAGAGGAAGGAATTGCTATCAGCTCTGTTTTGAAAGAAATTCCCGATGCCAAACCGGCAGCCTCCAAAAAGTCAGGCAGTTCAGGGGGAGGGACTGCCGGCGCAGGGGGCGGCGGAAACGATCGAATGAAAGACCCGGCCATCAAGACGTTTCGCACGAAATATGGAAAAGAGATCATGCTTGCGCCTGATAAAATCGTCATTTCCGCTGGCGAAATGTCGATTACAATTAGCGATCATCACGGGATCTCCATTGTGAGCAACCAAAATGTGAACATTACCGCTGGGCAACAGATCAGCATGTCCGGAAACACGATACACATCGACGCCCAAAAAATAGAGCTTATCGGAAAAGGAAACACGATTACGCTGGAAGACAAAATCGAACTGAAAGGGTCGGAAATCAAGATGAACTAGGGGGCATATGCAGCCATGAAAAAAGAGGAGGCACTTCGCCACCTGTACGAGCAAGTTTGTTTGCCGGAATTGGAAAAACGGGTTGCGGCGCTAGAATCCTTTTTTCTGAAAAACAAGGAGAGGCTTGTCGATGATTTTGTACAGTCCATACGACAGATGGCCATCAAAATCAAAACCATGCAGGATCATGGCGCCATGCCAGCTATCGGATTTCTCCACTTTTCGCTGCTGCGCACAGCGGTGCTTGACGGTTCCAACCGTTATTTGATCGAGGCATATACAGATAAATGGTACTGGGAAGGTATAGAGTGCTTTGGCAGCTACGACGCAGGATGGGCTTTTCAAGGGTTCCCCTCGCTTTTACAGCTTTTGGATGAGCAGCGCAAAAAGTACATCGGTGTGCTGGATGCGCCGGATGTGGAGCGGCTTCTTCTAAAAGAACTGGATTATTTTACCCAGTTCATTTCCGCTCTTGTCCGTCTGTCTATCCCGGAGGTGGTAAGGCTGCCGGAGTATCAGCAATTGGACAAAGCGCAGCGCTTCCAAATTCGCGTGGGGGAGTTCAAGGACATCAGCGAGTCGGTATATGTGGAAGACCGTCTCCCGCGAGAAGAACAGGAAGCGCGCAGGCTACTGGAACAGGCGAAAGACTCGTATTGCACGCACGAAACATTTGCCAACATGCGTCTGCGACAACTCAAAGCAAACGAGATGGACTTGCGGTACACCGATTTTAGCAGAAGTGATCTGGAGAATGGCGAGTTCCGTCACTGTGTGCTGATCGGTACGCGCTGGGGCGGCAGTAGTCTGGCAAACGCGGACTTTCGCCATTCGTTACTGGCCGATGCTGATTTTCGCCAAAGTGACTTGCGCGGTGCTAATTTTTCTTATGCGGATGGACAAACAAGCGATGACAGGCTGTACCGACAGCCTGGCTTGCTCGGAATTCGCTTTGATGAGGCGAATTTGGAGGGAGCGGACTTCCGCCATGCCCGCTTATACAAGGCAAGCTTCTACGGAGCAAATTTGCACCAGGCAATGTTTTTGGAACGAGATCAGGATCGTTATGAGCTGACCGAACCGCAACGGAAAGAAATTCACTGGATAGCGGAGTAAAGGAGGCGATCGCTGTGCGGGATTACTATTTGCTCACGGAAGACAGGCGTATCTCGCGGAAGGTGCAGCCTTCGGGACTTTCACTGGAAGGGGGAATGGAGGCGCTTTTGCCCATAACTGTTCTGGAAGTTCAGTCAGAGGGAGCCTTGGCCTACCCGGATTGGCTGGAAAGACCGACAGTGATGCTGTCTGACCGGATGAAATCGATCACGGCCAAATACAATCTGGGCATTCGCTGGAAGCGTGTCGATCTGATCGATCGACAGCAAAACGACCGGCATGTGTACTGGCTCATGCAGGTTCCGGCTGTAGACGTTTTGTCCCAAAGCAGCGAGTTTCACCAGAATGGGGCATTAAAGCGGATGGTGCTGGACTATGAAAAGGCAAGGAAGCATCATGTCTTTTCCGTACAAGGCATTTTGGAGCCATATATTGTGGTGAGTCTGGATGCGGCGGAAAGTTTTCTGCGTAGAGGCTTGACAGGATTTGTCTTGCAAAAAGTGGAGATCGAGCCCGGGAGGGAGATATGACAACTTACTGGGATGAAAAAATTTTGGATGTGTGGAATGAAATTCAGCTTCGGCAGCAATGGGAGGAAAGGAATCAGCAAAAACCGCCGTTGACCTGGGAAGCGTGCTTGGCGGCAGCGGAGCAAGGCCGCCTGGAATACGAGGGACGCACGCTCGCATTTTCCGAGAGAATGTTTTTCGACGAGCGGGTACGCATGATTCTCCCCTGCTCGCTTCACCTCGTTCCAAAGGGGCTGATGAGCCAAAGCAGGGCAGCCCAGCCACACGAGCAATTGGTTTGCCAGGATAAAGAAGGCACGATTTTGCTGGGGCTTAACCATATGACGCACCCTCTGTCGATGAAGGAAAGCGAAAGCTTTTTGCAAGCGATGACAGCGCAGATCAAAAAGAAGACACCAGGCTTGCAAATCGTGAGCAACGATTGGTGGGAGCATGAGGGGCTGCGGGTAGCGATCTGTGAATACGTCGTTCCGATGGAAAATGACCCCTATTATCAGATCATGTTTGCGACTGCGGTAATGGGGAGAGCCTTTTTTGGCAGCCTGGTGTTTCCGGCAAGGGAAGCGTCGCTATGGCAGCCTTTGGCGAACGCATTGATCCGGACACTTCGGGTGATTGAGAGCGCGTAAGCTTTTTGTCCTTGATGGGGAAAGGAGAGAGGCATATGTCGGATAGTTTCCTACGAGCACTGTGTGCTGGAATTTTTGGCGTGGAGTATTCGTATGTCGTACGGGGAGCGACGGCAAAATGCACGCAAGGAACAGACCCTGGCGTGCTGAACTTGCCCACCTGCCATGGGGTGTACAGCCGGGGAAAACCCGTCATGAACATCGCCGATCACGTATCGGGTCAAAATATCGGCTGCTTTGGCTTTTGCAAGCTGACCGGAGACGTCTGTGTACCGCAGACACCGTTCAAGTGGTCAGACGGAAAAGAGGATGTGCTGATCGACAACGAGCCGGCTTTACTGAGCAAGTCGAAACTGGTTTGTTCCGCTTCGGGCATCATTACGATTGAAACGGACGGGCAAGATTGACGCCATCCGGCGACCGGAAAAGAGGGAGGGGAGTTTCATGCAGGCAACGGATGGTGTCATGACATATCACGCATTGCGAGTCGTTTGGCCCTACGGCCCCATTCGGCTGGATCGTCTGGATTTTGTACACCAGACGGGCACGCATGCTACATTGCACTTGACAGGGATCGTCCCTGAAGAGAAAGAGGAAGAAATCATCCATCAGGCAGGAAGCCATGATTGGATTGAACTGTACAGGCAGACTGCTGAAGGGAAACAGCCGATTTTCATGGGGCGGCTGCAACATGTGGAGGTCAAGGTCGTCCGGGAGATTCATTATGTGACGATCCAGGCCGTTTCCCACACCTACGCTATGGATTTAAGCCCGAAGACCCGTTCTTTTCAGCAGGTGGATCGGTTTTATCGGGACGTGGTCGACGAAATCCTCTCCGTGTATCCGGGAGGAGATGTCATCGACCAGATGTTTGAAGACCGCCGCCAAGGCAAATTCATCATGCAGTACGAAGAGACGGACTGGGCTTTTGTCAAACGAATCGCTTCTCACGTCGGCGCGGTTCTGGTCCCGGACTTGAGCGCGCACAAGGTGCGTTTTTGGATCGGGCTGCCGGAGGGACGCAAGCAAATCAAGCTGGAGGATGCTCCCTACGAGGTCAATCGTGCGATTGCGCCGTATATGAAAAAGGCGGCAAACGGTTCCGCCTCTGTCGCCGAGTACCAGTACACGACGTACACCTTCGAGCACGACGAGCTTTTGCACATCGGCGATGAGGTGCAGCGCGATGGACGAACATTTGTTATCACGAAGGTGACAGGCACGTTGGAGCAAGGGCTGCTAAAATGGACGTATGTGTGTGCCGTCCCCGAATCGGTGAGACAGACGAAGCTGTACAACCGGGCCATCATCGGTGCGGCCATCGACGGCAAGATCATCCAGGTGGCGCGAAATCAGGTCAAAATCCATTTGAATATGGACAAAAAACAAGAAGCCAGCAAAGCCCAATGGTTCCCGTACGCAGCAGAAGGCAACCAGATTTTATACCTCATGCCGGAGATCGGTTCCAAAGTCAAACTGTACTTTCCCAGCGCGGAAGAAGACGACGGCATGGTCCTGAACTCCGTCCGCCATGTCCCGCAAGGGGAGGCGGCCCGCAAGCAAGCCCAGAAAATGAAAGACCCGGGAGTCAAATCGTTTGGTATTCCGCAAGGCAAGGAGTTTACCCTGGGCGACAAAGAGCTGCTCATGACCGCACAGGAAGGAATGCTGTACATCTCGATGGACAAGGAAGCCGGAGTCATCTTGAACAGCGCTTCCCGGGTCAGCATCCGGGGAAAGGGAGCCGTGAGTCTGAGCGGTGCCGCCGTCCGATTGGCAGGGGCAGAGGGACTGCTTGTCAAAACGGCAATGGATGCCTTGAAGCTGGTGGAAGAGGCCGACGCGAACAGTGAAAAGATTCAGCTCGAAGCGAGCGCCCGCCATTCGTTCCCCCCTATTTTGAGTGCGTTTGAGCAAGATGTGCAGACAAACGGTGTGCTCGCGGTCATGGCCCGCCGCACGCTGGAGAATCAGTGGGCCGAGGTCCAAGGAAAGTTTGATGCCTTGGGAGATACATTGGTGGGCCTGTGGAATGTGGCGGTAGACGCAGGCGACCTGGTCGTGACGGGGGTTCTGGGAGGCGATGATGCCCAAGCGTTGTATGAGTTTGTGAGTGGCTCCGAAGTGGGCTCCCTGACAGAGCGGAACAACCTGGCCAAAGGAGCGGTGAAAGGCTACACCAACACCGTCGCTTACGTCGAGGAAGTGGCGACCGGCCAAAAAGCGTTTGGGGAAATCCTCCAGGATGCAGGAAGAGCGACTGCATGGATTGTCAATGGATTATACGACGATTACATCGATCCATTCGTGAAAGCCGAACGGTACAAGCAGGAAAATCTGCATGGCGGCTTGTGGACCCGATCCGTAGAAGAAAGCTACGCCAAAGGGCAAAACGAGTTCAAGAAAGACATGGTGGTGCTGGAAGCCGGGTTAACTGCTGTAAGCGGAGGCACGGGTACGGTGGTATTGAAAACCGGGAAAGTAGTGACCAGGCTGGATATGGACATGCCAGACGGCGCGAAGAAGCAGCTGCATGGCAAGGGGGATGCCGACGGAAAAGGAAAAGGCGGTCCGTTGCTCGGCTCAGCCGCCCAAGACAGGCTGGGAGGGATCCCGCTCAAGGACGGGAAGTTTAAGACGAGGGCAAAGCTACTGGATGATGCGCTGAAAGATTTGAATGAGACGATTGTGAAGTTCCTGGAGAAGATGAGCGAGTATTTGAACGGAAAGCTCGTCGTGATGGAAAATGCCGTAACCGGACAACGCTACCTGGCCTGGCAGAAGGGAGAAGGGTATTTCTATTCGAAGAATCGGGCTGGGGAAGGTGGCCCGCATGGTAGGGGAGTACCGGCGGGACATGGTGGCAGAACTTCTGGGAAAGATACTTCTCATGGAAAGTCTGTACCAAAAGCAGCTAATGGGCAGGATGGGCGTTCTAATCATGTTGAATCGTTAAATAGCCAGGGGGACGATATTAGCAAAAATCATCTCAAAAAGGGTGAAGATAAGTATTTAACAGATCCTTATGAGATGAAAAAGTATATAATACCCCCAGAGGATGGTTTTCAGGCATTTCTTGAAAGGAAATATATTGAAATTAGGAAATCTGGTATTGAAGATATTGGGACTGTAGCAAAGAATACTGGTTTGACAGAGGATCAGGTTTTAAACATGAAGAAGCACCTGTTCTTGGATACAAAACAGCTATCTGTAAATGGTAAGCCTTATGAAGAATTATATTTTCAGGCAGATCCACATATTGCATATGCTTGGCAATTGGCTCAAAAGAAAGAACTTAATGACAGACAAAAAGCTTGGTTTAGGGAACTTGCGAATCATGAATTAAAGGAAAAAGAATTAATGGATGGAGGTATGCCTTTAAGAGACCCATCTACTTGGAATGGAAATGGATATGATATAAATCCTGAAAAAAATGCACATGATAAGGCAAATTTAACTGATAAACAACCAACTCGTGATTTCCCAGATTATGATATGTACAAAGAGTATGAAAAAAATATTGACAAAAAAATAGACTATTAAATTTCGAGGTGAAAAAGGTGTACCTAGATAAAGCAGTATCGAGAATTAATGGCATTAAATGGGAAGAAGTCGGTACTATTGTATCAAATGGAGATGCTGATTTGGGTTGTGAATTTTTAAGAAGACTGGCGTTATTTTACAAAAACGAGTGTCTGAGACCACAACCACCTATGTTTTCTAATATAGCAAAATTACTTGGTGATATTGATAATGAATTACTTATTTCGATGTATTGCAATCCAAAGGTGTTGGAGTTTGTTGGTAATTACCAATATTTAAGTAAAATATTCGAATTTTATATTCAACTATCAATATATGTTGATAATAAACCACAATATACTGAGTATTTAAATGTATATGAACCACTAATTAGAATCTTAGAGAGAGGGGGGTTTTTTGTTCTTAGACCGCAGGAATTAGAAATACAAAATGTTAAATATATACCTTTAAATGGGTGGTATGATAGGTTTGTATCAGCTGAACCCTATAACATAAGTGAATTATAATTCTCCTAGATTCGATAATCTCAATATCTCTGAGGGGGTTAATAATTAGGGGAGGAGGGGGCTACCCAGTACCGAATGCCCTTAACATGGATTGTCAACACTAAATCAGACAATTTTTATAAGGGCTTCTTGGCGATACTGAACAGGCGTCATATAGCCTAAGGTGCCATGAATACGATGCTTGTTAAACCAGTTCACGTAATCGGATAATTCCAGCTCCAGATGACGAAGACTCTGGAAGTTCATCTGATTCACAAACTCTGTTTTCATGATCTTGTAGGTGGCTTCTGCCACAGCGTTGTCGTACGGACAGCCCTTCATACTTAGTGATCGGCCGATTCCAAACGTCTCCAAAAGCTCATCCATCTTTTGATTGTTGAACTCGCTACCACGGTCAGTATGAAACCACTGAATTTGGCGTAAATCACCTTGTACCGTCGCAAAAGCGCGGGAAATCAGTGCAGCGTCCTTGTTCGGACCTGCACTATGCCCAATAATTTCTCGATTGAATAAATCGACCAACACACAAATGTAATGCCATCGGTTCTGGACCTTCACATACGTTAGATCGCTGACGACGAAGCGTTTTGCCTCCTCCTGATCGAATTCTCGATCCAGAACATTTCCCGTCGTTGCTTCATTACAAGCGGTTTTATGGGGCTTATATTGAGCCACGGTATAGGTGGAAACGAGTCCTTGCTCTTTCATGATCCGACCAATCCGTCGTCTGGAGACGACGAGTCCGCGTTCCTGGAGCTTAACTTTGATCTTTCGTGTCCCGTAGGCCTTACGATTCTTTTGGAAAATCTCCACAATCGCTTCGGTTACTTCCTCTTCCTTTGCTCGTTCTTTCGCTTCATAGTAGAACGTACTTCTTGCGATTTGCAGGACGTCGCACATTGCTGATACCGAGTATTTATCACGATTATTCTTTATGATAGCTACTTTCGTCCCATGATCAGCGCGGCTTGCTTTAAAATATCTACCTCCATTTTCAGACGTTGGTTCTCTTTTCGCAAAGCAATCCATTCCTCTTCTTCTGATGAACGATTGTCCTTTTCCTTGAAAGAACCGGTTGTCTGTGCTTGCTTGATCCAGCGGTCCAGGGCAGAAGCTGTGAGGTCATATTCCTCCACAATTGCCGCTCTTGTTTTTCCGTTTTCATACAGCTTCACCATTTGAGTTTTAAACTCGGTTGTGAACGTGCGACGTTGTTTTTTAGGCATTGTAGAGATCCGCTCCTTAACATGATAGGTTTATTCTACAAGCCCTTATTTTTTCTGTCCAACTTAGTGTAGCCGATCCAAATTTCCCTTTATTTTAGCAGAAGGAGATGGAAGAAGGGAGGCGGGAAGTGGAGATACAAATCCCTGTAAAAAAACGAGAGGAGAGCATGCAATGAAAATAATTGACCCCATTTTTGGATGTTTGGAATATAACTATAGTTGGTTCAAGGATACCGCTGTCCTTTTTTTCGGAAAAGAAACTGAAATTACATTAATGATTGATGGCGAAGCAGACGGAAAATTTGATGAAGAACAGTATGAGGCTTATCAAGCCTTGATGAAAAGGTGGGAGCAACTGCATGAAAGCTTCCTCGACCCAATTTTCAAATATTATCAACAAAAGCGCCATGATTTAGGTTACGATATCGCTCAGAATGAAAATTACCCTCTGGTAGAAAAGGCCGACCAAATTCTTGAGATGATTACTCTGGAAGGAATTATCGTCCCGTATGGAGATATAGAAGAAGGTCGAGATATTGGAATATTGTTTACCTGCACCTGGGACCAGGAAAATGGGCTGGGAGTTCGTCTGTTGAATGAAGTGGTAGTTGAGGTAGGATACCAGGATATTGTAATGTAGTAGCAAAAAAATACAGATAACTATAAACAAGCGGTGTAACTTGAAATTATTGAAAATAATGTAAAAAGAAAATTGATAATCAAATTAAACCCACTTCACCTCCCGGAAAACAACAAGCAAGAACCTTGACCAGCTTCTGATCTGCGCCTGGCAAGGTTCTTTTGATTTATACCAGCTTCGCCTTTTTCACATGCTTTTTCAACATCAAATGGCCAAAATAAGCACCGAGCAGTCCGCCAGCAGCAGAAATGGCGCACATGAGCAGGATCATGCTGGGCGTGTCGAAATAGTAGAGCATGTCGGCGATTTGTTCAGGGGTATAGCCTTTTTCCAGGGTAGCCATGTACGACTCCCGGAAGAAAATGAGCGGAACGACCCCGCATAGCGTATAGCCTACGTATAGCACGGCATAAGCGATGGCGTTGCGAATCGAGTTTGAGTACGCGTCTTTGCCCCAGAGGATCAGCTCGCCGATGAGCCCGATGACAGCGAGCGTCAGCAAATAGTTGGCGTAGCCGAAGCCGACGAAGTACAGCCCGGTTATGATGGCAGTGAGAAACAAAGTGCCTCGCTTGCGAATTTTCCCCGACATGACCATGTAAAACGGGCCGTTTAGCAGCCCGGTGACGCCCCCGACCAAAAGGGGAGACACAATCGATACAGCGGGGCAAAACGTCATGATGATGAGCATGATGACGTTGAAAATCGCCAAGGTAATAGAATCGCGCATGGTCCATCTGCTTGGGACAGCCAGCGTTTGTGCTTGCATATAGCATCCTTCCTCTTCTCCAAAATAGTGTCCGCCGGTGTTTGACCAGACGGATGAGAGCAACCGGTCCTCTCCCTCCCTCCTTTTTGCCGTGCTCCTATTTCTGAAATCCCTTACAGCGAGTTCAAGTTGTTATGAAGAGTTGTAGCTAGGTCACAGCAGCAAAAAGCAAGAAAGCAAGAATAAGTACAAGATATTGATAATGATAATCGTTGTCAAAGTAAAAAGAAAGCTAAAATTTCCATATTTCAGGACAAAACTCTCGGAAATCTCCAAATATCTCCTTTTTTTGCCTTCTTTCTTCCTGGATCACCTTTTTCCGACCGCTTTGAAAAGGAAATAGAGACAAATTCATTCAGGATATGTAAAAAAATGACTAAGCGTGAGCATGAAGGAGAAACACAGCGCGAATAGGGGGAAAATTCAGGTTAACAGAGATTGTATAATTTTTTGGCTGAATATGATAATCATTATCGTCTATTGACCAATCAAAAAGAAAGAGGCGGTTCTGGCAAGTTACCAAGTGTACCCACACATAGCTGCTGACCGTTCTCTGCAAGCAAATGGAGGAATTGACAATGCAAACGCTCAAACCGGCGGAACGTTGGCTGCTGGCAAAGCCTGATCCGGCAGATAAAATCCGCTTGTTTTGCTTCCCTTTTGCCGGGGGTGGCGCTTCGATTTACAGAGGCTGGAGCGAAGAGATGCCAGCGGGGGCGGGCGTGTACCCGATCCAGCTTCCGGGCAGGGAAAACAGACTGATGGAGTCGGCTATACGGGATATGGATGTGCTGATCGAAAAGATTTGCGAGGCCATTCACCCGTATCTGGATCGTCCGTTTCTGTTTTTCGGCTATAGTCTCGGCACAAAAATCGCGTTTGAACTGGCGAGAGCCGTTCGCCGAAAATGGCAGCTCGCCCCGTGTGGCCTCCTGGTCGCTGCCGGTCGCGCTCCACACATTCCAGAGCCAAGACCGCTGTATCATTTGCCGGAGGAAGAGTTTGTCAGGGAGCTGCGGCGTTTTTCCGGTACGCCTGAGGCGATCTTGCAAAGCAAGGAGCTGATGAATCTGTTCATGCCGCTTTTGCGCGCGGACTTTACGCTCGACGACACGTATCGGTTCACGGAGGAGGAACTGCTGGAATGTCCGATTTCCGCCTTTTGCGGAACTCGTGATCCGGAGGCGAGCGAGGAGGAAATGGCAGCCTGGGCGAGACATACACGCGGCTCCTTTACGCTAGACATGATAGAGGGAGAGCATTTTTTCCTGAACAGCAACCGGGAGCAACTGCTGCGTCTGGTCTTTGCGATTGTTGCAGAACAACTGGAAGCGGCGGCGAGTGCCGGGGAGCAGTCATGAGGACAGGGAGGGGGCGGGGCAGAAAGCCTCGGCCCTCTTTTTGCCAAAAGGAAAAACGGCGGAGTGGGGCGTCGCCGAGCTGATGGAAACGACAGGCTTGCCTCTTCCTGAATGGCCTGAGCTTGCGCGGTATTTTCATCCTGGCTGCGCGCGGTTTTCGAATGCGGAGCAATAACGCGCCTTTTTTGATTGCTGGACGCGAAAGGAAGCGTTTGTCAAAGCGACAGGGGAGGGCGTGTCCCGCCCGCTGCATTCCTTTTGCCTGACAGCGAACGAGAAGGAGGACTTTTTTCAGGTGCGGGGAGACGGTCCAGGCTGGGATAAATGGGCAATTTTGAGGTTTGTGCCAGCGGCGGATTATGTGGGGGCCATCGCATTTGAGCTTGGATAAATCCTGCTTTTGACGAGAATCTTCTATTATACATATAAACTTCCTTGGTTTTAAAAACAGGCACATAAACGTGTAAGAATATGGTAATCGCTTGTCGATAAACGAAGAAATAGAGAGAAAATGGAAGAAAACGCGCCGGAATTTCCTGAAATGTAGAAAAATTAGCTGGCATAAGGAATTGACAATGAGAATCAGTATCAATATTTTGGTTGGTAGACAAACCAGCATGAGCTTCAGCGCAGTTGGCATCATTCAGCTTAGGGTATACGAATGCGCCCGTAGCTACTTTTGGGGGAGGAACGAATGAGAGCGAGCATGGAATGGTTTGAGCAAGCAGCCAAAACTTATGAACAACGCGGGTATTGGGAGCCGTTTACCCTTGGGGAGCAGTTGCGAAGGTGGGCTGACAAGTACCAGGACAAAGTTGCTTTGGTCGAGGAAGAGGAGAAAATGACCTACCGCAAGCTGGATAGCAAGGTGGATACGCTTGCCTCCGGCTTTTACCGGATGGGGATTCGCAAAGGCGACAAAGTCGCGGTCCAGCTTCCAAACCGGATTTCTTTTGTCCTGACATGCTTTGCCCTGTTTCGCATCGGCGCTGTGCCGATTCTTGTCTTGCCTGCACACAGGGAAGCGGAACTGGACGGAATTTTTTCGCTTGCCAAGCCCGTTGCCTATATGATTCCGACGACATTTTTAGGATATGACTACACCAAGTTGGCGGAACATTTGGTGAAAAAGCATACATGCGTCAAGTTCGTCTGCACGGACGGAGAAAGCAGCATCGGCACGAATCTGGCTACGATCAGCGGGCCGAAGATGGAGCTGGAAGGCCCGACATACACGGACACGGCGCTGTTGCTTTTGTCCGGTGGAACGACCGGCACGCCTAAGCTGATTCCGCGGACGCACGCCGATTACGCCTACAATGCCAGAGCGGCGGCCACCCGCTGCAAACTGACAGAGCAAAGCGTCTACCTCGCCGTACTGCCGATTGCGCACAATTTTCCGCTCTGCTGCCCAGGCATTCTCGGCACGTTTTCAGCAGGAGGCAAGGTCGTCTTGTGTAAAACGACAAGCTGCGACGAAGCGTTTCCGCTGATCGAAAAAGAAAAAGTGACGATTACGGCTTTGGTTCCAGCACTTGTCAACGTCTGGCTGGAGGCACGGGAATGGGATACAGAAAGCGACCTGTCCAGCCTGCAAGTGTTGCAGGTAGGCGGCTCGATGCTCGACGACAAGGTAGCTGACCGCATCATGCGCGAATGGACATGCCAGCTCCAGCAGGTGTTCGGAATGGCGGAAGGCTTGATCTGCTGCACGTCGCTGGACGATCCGGATGAAGTCATCATCACGAGCCAGGGGCGTCCGATTTCCGAGGCGGACGAGGTGCGGATTGTCGATGAGAACCTGAACGATGTGGAGCCGGGCGAGTACGGAGAGCTGATTGTCCGCGGGCCGTACACGATTCGCGGCTATTACCTGGCGCCGGAGCAAAATCGCGTGAGCTTCACTCCTGACGGCTTTTACCGTTCCGGGGACAAAGCGCGGATAACGCCAGAAGGCAACATCCAGGTAGGCGGGCGGATCAAGGAGATGATTAACCGCGCAGGTGAAAAAATTATGCCAGCGGAGATCGAGTCGTATTTGCGCATGCACCCGGACATCCAGGATGCAGCGGTGATCACACTGCCTGACCCAGTGCTAGGCCAGAAAAGCTGCGCGTGCGTGATCTCGGACAATCCGGGGCTTACCCTTGCAGACATTCACACCTTTTTCCAGGAGAAAGGGGTTGCCCGCTATAAAATGCCGGACCAACTGGAGCTTGTTCGCAGTTGGCCGCTGACCAGCGTTGGAAAAGTCAACAAAAACAAGCTCAAGGAGATGGCTATGGCAAAACAGGAAAAGGCCGCTGCGCCAATCACTTCATACCGGGAAGAAACGTTTGCTTTTGCGGGAGACGTCCATCTGGCGGCGACGGAAATTGTCGAGCGCGGACAGTTTGAAAACTACGTACTCTACGAAAACGGAGAGGAGCTGTCCATCGGGCTTGGCATTCATGCCTTGGCTACCGTAGATGCGCAGCAGACGAAGCTGTCCTTCGACGGCGAAACATTCACATACGAAAACAATGAACTGAGCGAGACGCTCAACCGGGCGTTTGCCACGGTGCCGATTGCCGACTGGCGCGCATACGGAACCGTGAACTTTGGCATGGCTCGCTACTATAACGGACTGCCGCAGCGAAACGAAGATCCGAATCTGCTCAAGCTGTTCATCCCGGAGGTCGAGGTGCGCTTCTGCAAGGGCGAGGTGCTGCTGCGGACGCTGACAGAGGAGCATAGCCGTCAGGTTGGACAGCTTTTGCAGCAAGTGTTTGCCGACATACGTGCGCAGCAAAGCAGCGTCGAGCAAAGGGCAAAGCAGGAAAAGCTGGCTGTTCCCCAGGCGGATACGCACGATGCCGAGTCGTACAAGCAGGGCGTAGCAGAAGCGGTGCGCGAAATTACCGAGCGCAAGTACCACAAGGTCATTTTGTCCAGAAAAATTCCGCTACACGAGGAGCTGGATATGGCGGCGAGCTATCTCGCAGGTCGCAGAGTCAATACTCCAGCGCGCTCCTTCCTGCTTTCCCTGGAAGGCATGAACGCAGCAGGCTTCAGTCCGGAAACGGTTGTAGAGGTAGACAGCGAAGGCTGGGTCAGCACGTATCCGCTGGCAGGCACGCGTTTCAAAGGGATGAGCGAAGCAGAAAGTGAAAGGCTGAAAAAAGAGCTGCTGAACGATCCTAAGGAAATTGCCGAGCATGCAGTTTCCGTCAAGCTGGCGTTTGAAGAGCTGCGGAGCGTCTGCGATGCTTCGTCGATCATGCTCACTGACTTCATGACGGTCGCAAGCAGAGGCACCGTACAGCACATCGCCTCCAAGCTGAAAGGCAAGCTCAAGCCGGAGTGCAACTCATGGCATGCGTTTCGGGCTTTGTTCCCTGCGGTAACGGCTTCGGGTATCCCGAAAAAAGAGTCGATCGATGCGATCGGCAGGCTGGAGAGCACACCGCGCAATCTGTACAGCGGGTGCGTCATGACGTACGACAAGAGCGGAGCGATGGACGCGGCGCTCGTGCTGCGGACAATCTACCAAAAAGACGGCAGCGCGTGGCTGCACGCAGGTGCCGGGGTGGTCGAGATGTCGTTGCCAGAGCGCGAACTGGAGGAGACGCGTGAAAAATTGAGCAGCTTTTCCCGCCAGTTAGTTGTCGCGAGTCGCGAGCTTGTCGGCGCGAAACAAAAATAGGGGCAGATTCGTGGAAAGGAGGAAACCGTGATGAAGCAAGTACTTGACGACAGCAATTCTGCAGGCTCCGTTTCTTCGCTGGACTATGCAGAAGTGCGCCGCCAGGTTCAATCGTTGCTGCCTGTAGGGGTCGAGATTGACGACGGGCAAAATTTGATCGAGCTGGGGCTCGATTCCTTGCAGATGATGCGGATGGTCAACAAATGGCGTCGAGCAGGGGCAAAAGTGACGTTTGCCGAGCTGATTGCCGCACCGCGCCTCGGCGATTGGTGGGCGTTGCTGCAAAAGAGCGTCCAGCCTGACGCGGCAGCCAAGGCAAAAGCGGATCAGGAAACGGCTTTAGAGCCGGAGCAGGGGCAGGCTGGCGTACAAGAAAAAGCGCCGTTTGCACTGACAGACGTGCAGTACGCGTATTGGATCGGGCGCCAGGATGACCAGCCTCTCGGTGGAGTCGGCTGCCATGCTTACCTGGAGATTGACGGAGCAGGCGTAGAGCCGAAGCGGTTGGAGGCGGCGTGGAAAAAAGTGCTGCTGCACCATCCGATGCTGCGGGCGAGATTTTTGACGGACGGGCGGCAGGAGGTGCTGGATGCGCCGTATGAAAAACCGCTGGTCGTTCACGATCTGCGTGCGCTCTCGGAGCATGAGCAGGAAAGCGAGCTGGAACGCATTCGCGAGCGGCTCTCCCACCGCAAACTGGCAGTAGAACTGGGAGAGGTTGCCGGATTGGAGCTGAGTCTGTTGTCATATGGACGGACCCGGCTGCATTTTGACCTCGACCTGCTTGTTGCCGATGTGCAAAGCTTGCACATCATCCTCAGAGATTTGGCGGCCGCCTATGCGCGTGACGTGAAGCCGCTTGCCCCTGTTGATTGGAGCTTTGCCCGTTATTTGCAGCAGGAAACGGCGCGCCGGGCAGCCGACAGGGAGGAAGCCGCCCGTTACTGGCAGGACAGACTGGCCTCGCTGCCGGGAGCGCCTGGCTTGCCGCTTTTGACAAAGCCGGAAATGATCGGGGCGCCTGTCTTTGTGAGAAGGACACATTGCTTGAGCGAAGCGGACTGGACGCGTTTGCAAAAGCAGGCACAAGCCTACCAGGTTACACCAGCGATGGTTTTGCTGACGGCATATGCCGAGGTGCTCGATCGCTGGAGCACGCATTCGGAGTTTTTCATCAACATCCCGTTGTTTGACCGTCAGGTGAGCGAGCCGGGAATCGAGGACGTCGTCGCTGATTTTACGAATCTGCTGCTGCTGGCCGTGGACATGAAGCAGCCGGCAACGTTTCTGGAGCGGGTTCGCGCTATTCAGTCGCAGTTCCACCAGGATGTGGCGCATGACGCTTACTCCGGGGTGCAGCTGCAGCGTGATCTGGCCCGCGTCCGTCAGGGAGAGCGCGATTTCGCCCCTGTCGTGTTCGCGTGCAATCTGGGCACACCGCTCATCAACGAGGAGTGTCGCCAGATGCTGGGCGAGCTGTCCTACATGATTTCGCAAACGCCGCAGGTGTGGCTCGACTTCCAGCTGTACGAAATGAACGGCGGACTGCTCCTGGCCTGGGATGCGGTGGAGCAGTTGTTCCCTGCGGGCATGATTGACCAGATGTTCGCGGCGTTTTGCGAGCTGATGGATTGGCTGGTCGCGCCGGAAAACGACTGGCAATCCGCACCGCTGCTTTTGTCCGATTTGGCAAAGCGGCGACAGGCAGAAGACGCCAATGAGACAACAGCGCTGGCAATTGAGCCGCAATGTTTGCACGAGGCGTTTTTCGCGCAGGCGCAGAAACAGCCGCTGGCAACTGCGTTGATTGACAGCAGTACCGCTGCTTCCGTGACGTATGGCGAACTGGCGAAGCAAGCCTTGCAGGTGGCCGCATATCTTTGGCAGCACGGAGTCGGCAGCGGCCAGCCAGTGGCGGTCAGTTTGCCGCGCGGAACCGATCAGGTCGTGGCGGTGCTTGGTGTCGTGGCGGCTGGCGGCTGCTATGTTCCGGTCGGGATCGGTCAGCCGGCGGCAAGACGCGAGCGGATTCACCAAAAAGCAGGCGTTCGCTATGTGCTGACCGATGCAAAGCACGCACAAGAGCTGGAATGGCCGACGGATGCGGTCGTACTGACGATGGAAACGGCAGCGGCCAGCGAGCCTTTGCCTTCGCCTGTGGCGTCTTCTGCGGAAAGCCTGGCGTACATCATCTTCACCTCCGGCTCCACAGGCGAGCCAAAAGGGGTAGAGATTAGTCACGCAGGAGCTTGGAACACGATTGCCGAGATCAACAGGCGCTATGGCATCGGGGCTGGTGATCGTATTTTGGCGGTGTCGTCGCTCGATTTCGATTTGTCTGTCTACGATTTGTTCGGACTGCTTGGCGCTGGCGGGTCGATCGTCCTGATTGGCGAAGAAGCGCGCCGGGACGCGGCCAAGTGGGCAGAGCTGGTGGAGCGCCACCAGATTACGCTGTGGAACTCTGTGCCAGTGTTATTGGATATGCTTTTGATCGCGGCCCAGAGCGCAGGCTACGAGCGGTTGCCGCTTCGGCTGGCGATGCTGTCCGGTGACTGGATCGGGCTTGATTTGCCGGAGAGACTGAAGCAGTCGGCGCCGGACAGTGAGCTGGTAGCGATGGGGGGAGCGACAGAAGCTTCGATCTGGTCGAATTTTTACGATGTGAAGCTGCCGCTGCCTGCCCATTGGACCTCGATTCCGTACGGACGGCCGCTTGCGAATCAGGCGTACCGCGTGGTCGACAGCAAAGGACGGGATTGCCCGGACTGGGTGGCAGGCGAGCTGTGGATTGGCGGAGCAGGTGTCGCACTTGGCTATCGCGGTGATCCGGCGCTTACTGCTGAGCGGTTCGTGCAGTGGCAAGGCGAGCGCTGGTATCGCACGGGCGATCTCGGACGGTATTGGCCGGACGGTACGATTGAGTTTCTCGGACGCAAAGACTTCCAGGTAAAAATCAGGGGACACCGGATTGAACTGGGGGAAATTGAAACCGCGATGAAGCAGTATCCGGGTGTGCGCGATGCTGTAGTTGCCGCTGTCGGCGATCCGCGTGGCAACCGCCATCTCGTTGGTTACGTCGTTTCCGGTCAAGAGGATGAAGCTGCTCTGTTTGACACCGTTAGCGCAGATCCATCCAGCAGCGCCAAGCTGTGGACAGCTGTGCTGAAGACCGGAGCAGGCCAGGTGGAGCAGTGGGCTTTTGCGGAGGAAACAGACAAACTGGATCAATTCCCGGCCTTCTGGTCTTGCATGGAGCAGTTCGCCATACGCGCGATGTGCCGGGCGCTGAAAAAAGTCGGGGCAAATCTCGGCGGTAAAGCCAGCTTTTCGCTAGATGAGCTGATCGGGCGCTGCGGAATCGCGGAGCGTTACCGGCCAGTGGTCCAACAATGGCTGCATTCGCTTGAAGCCGAGGGCTTTATCCAGAGCGGGGAACAGGGAACTGATCCATACGTTTTTGTACGTGAGATTCCGGACGACTGGTTGAAAGCACCATCAATCAGCGAGGCGCCGTCTGCATGGGAGTCGCAGGCACAGGGGCTCATCACCTATTTGCAAAAGCTGGATGATGTTTTGAGCGGGCTGTTGACAGGGGCGGTGGAGCCGTTGTCTGTCTTCTTCGCGGCTGAGTCCGGGCTGATGCCGAGCGAATTGATGCAGGCGCTCCCTGGCGCGAAGCAAAGAGAGCGGATGGCGCAGAGCGTGCTGCAGCAGGCAGTGTGCAGCTTGGCAGACAAGGGACAGCCCGTGCGAATTTTGGAGATTGGCGGGCGAAACACGGCTTTGACCGAAGCGCTTTTGACTGTGCTGCCACAGGGCGCGGCTGAGTACACGTACACAGACAGCTCGGCTTTCTTCGTGCAGGCGGCCAAGGCGAAGCTTGACGCTTATCCGTTTGCACAAGGGCAACTGCTCGATATCGAGCAAAACCCGCTTCTGCAAGGATACGAAGCTCACCAGTACGACGTGGTGATCGCCGCTGATTCCTTGCACCGGGCGAAGGATGTGCAGACGGCTATCAGACATGCGCAGAAGCTGCTTGTGCCGGGCGGTTTGCTCGTGATGCTGGAGCTGACCCGCAACAGTCGCGTGCAGCAGGTCAGCACCGCTTTTCTGGAGGATGGCTTTACCCATCTGCAAGACGAGCGTCGTCACGAGCGGCAGCCACTCATGGCAAAAGAAGCGTGGGAGCGGGCGCTGCAGCCGGCGTTTGCCCAGGTGATGGCCTTCCCGCACGCGGATGATCCGGCAAATGTCTTTGGGCAGCACGTCATCGTGGCGCAAGCACCTGAGTGCGGCAAGCGCTTCAATCCGGTGCGGCTGGCTGACTTTTTGGACGAGAAGCTGCCGGATTACATGGTACCGACTGCTTTCTTGCTGCTAGACGCCTTGCCGCTCTCGGCAAACGGAAAAGTCGATCGCCAGGCGCTGCCGACTCCGGACAGTCTGCTCAGGGCGAAGGCGGAAAAAGCCTTTACCGAGCCGAAAACACCGCTGGAAACAGAGCTGGCCGTGATTTGGCGCGAGCTGTTCGCCGTGGAGCGGATCGGCACGGAGGACAACTACTTCGAGCTGGGCGGCGATTCGCTTTTGGCGACGAGACTCTCCGCTCTGGTGCGCAACAGGCTGGGAGTCGAGCTTTCGCTGGGGAAAATTTTTGAAAAGCCGACGATTGCCGAACTGGCACTGTACGTGCAGACGCTCGTGGAAGCGGCTGAACAAGCGGCTCAGCCTGTCGAAAGCCTGCCGCAAATTGTTCCGGCACAAGACAAGCGACAAGAGCCGTTTCCGCTTACAGATATCCAGCAAGCGTACTGGATGGGACGCAGTGGGGTTTATGCGCTCGGGAATGTTTCGACGCATTGCTACTTTGAAATCGACGGACAAAGCCTCGATTTGGAGCGGATCGAGGCGGCATGGCAGCGGCTGATCGACCAGCATGAAATGATGCGCGCCGTCTTTTTGCCAAACGGGCTGCATCAGCAAATTTTGCCGCAAGTGCCGCGCTACCGGATCGCAGTGAATGATTTGCGTGCGTATACGGAAGCGGCAGAAGCGGAAGCCTTGCTTTCGATACGCGAGGAGATGTCGCACCAGGTGCTGGCAACCGATGTGTGGCCGTTGTTCGATGTGCGGGCATCGCACCTGCGGGACGGCCGGGTTCGCCTGCATATCAGCTTCGACAACCTGATTTTTGACGGTTGGAGCATGTTCCACCTGCTTAGCGAATGGACGCGGCTTTATCATCAGCCGGACGCGCCTTTGCCGCAGCTCAGCCTGTCCTTCCGCGATTACGTGCTCGCCCTGGAAGATCTGAAGGCGACCGAGCTGTACAAGCGTGATCTGGAATATTGGACGTCACGTCTCGACGATTTGCCGCCTGCGCCGCAACTGCCGCTCGCGCAAAATCCAGATACGATGACCGAGCAGCGTTTCGGGCGTCTGGAAGCGCGTCTGGAGCGTCAGACGTGGCAGCGGCTGAAGGAGCGCGCGGCGGAATTCGGGCTGACGCCATCGGGAGTGTTGCTGACTGCGTACGCTGAGACGCTTGGCGCGTGGAGCCGAAGCAACCGCTTTACGATCAACCTGACCCAGTTCAATCGACTGCCGCTGCATCCAGAGGTCAACGCGCTTGTCGGTGACTTCACGACCTTGACGCTTTTGGCCGTGGAGCTTGGAAAAGGCAGCTCGATTTTGGAGCGGGGCCGCAACCTGCAGGAGCAGCTGTGGCGCGATCTGGATCATTCGCTCGTGGGCGGCGTTCAGGTACAGCGGGAGCTGGCGAAGCAAAGCGGAGAGCATCACGGCGTGTCTATGCCAGTCGTCTTTACCAGTGCGCTTGGCGTCGATCAGTGGAGCGGCGGCGAGTCAGGCGGAAAATGGCTGGGCAAGCTCGTGTACAACATTACCCAGACGCCGCAAGTGTGGCTCGATCACCAGGTGGTGGAGCAGGACGGCGAGTTGCTGCTGATATGGGACTCTGTCGAAGGGCTGTTCCCGGACGGCATGCTACAAGACATGTTTACGGCATATTGCCAGCTTTTGCACCGCTTGACGGATGAAAAAGCGGCTTGGCAGGAGCAGGCACAAAGCCTGATCGCCATCCCGCGTCTGGAAGCACGGCGGGCTGCGAACGCCACCGATGCGCCGATTTCCGATGAGACGCTGGGTGGACTGTTCGCGAAGCAGATCAACCAGCGCATGAACCAGCCTGCAGTTGTCTCGTCGGGGCGGACACTGACCTATGGAGAGCTGGCGGCTGCGGCGCAGAAGATTGGCAAGTGGCTGAGCGAGCAAGGAGCCGCGCCTGACACACTGGTTGCGGTCGTAATGGAAAAAGGCTGGGAGCAGGTAGCAGCGACACTCGGCATTTTGGCGGTAGGGGCGGCTTACCTCCCGATTGACCCTGCCCATCCAGAAGAGCGGCGTGCGGGACTTTTGCGCGACGGCCAAGTTCGTTTCGTGCTGACGCAGTCGTGGCTGGATGAAACGCTGGGCTGGCCGGATGATGTTTGCCGTCTGGCTGTGGATCGGTTGAGCTTTTCTGCTGCCGAAGGTGCCTGGAGTATGCTTACGTTCCCGGGGCGGCCGGAAGATTTGGCCTACGTCATTTACACGTCCGGCTCGACTGGAATGCCAAAAGGCGTCATGATCGACCACCGCGGTGCAGTCAACACAATTCTCGATGTGAACAAGCGCTTTGCGGTTGGTGCGGATGACAAAGTGCTTGCCTTGTCCAACCTGAACTTCGATTTGTCCGTGTACGATGTGTTCGGCTTGCTCGCCGCTGGCGGGACGATCGTCATGCCGGATGCGACCAAGGCAAAAGACCCGGCACACTGGATTGAGTGGCTGGAAGCGGAGCAGGTGACGGTCTGGAACACGGTTCCTGCGCTGATGCAGATGCTCGTTGAATACGCCTCCGGGCAAAACGCGAGGGTAGCGCCGAGTCTACGTCTGGTGCTGCTTAGCGGCGACTGGATTCCGCTCGATTTGCCAGACAAAATCAAAGCCTACTTCCCGCAGGCACAAGTCATTGGCTTGGGGGGAGCGACTGAGGCGTCGATCTGGTCGAACCTGTACCCGATTGAACAGGTCGCGCCGGAGTGGAAGAGCATCCCGTACGGTCGTCCGATGGTCAACCAGCGCTTCCACGTACTGGACGAGTGGATGAACGATTGCCCGGTCTGGGTGCCAGGGCAGTTGTACATTGCAGGAATCGGGCTTGCCAAAGGCTACTGGCGCGACGAGGAAAAGACGAACGACAAGTTTGTCTTCCACCCGCGCACAGGGGAGCGGCTGTATCGCACGGGCGATTTGGGGCGATACTTGCCGGATGGCAACCTGGAGTTCCTCGGCAGGGAAGACTTCCAGGTAAAAATCAGGGGGCATCGCATCGAGCTGGGCGAGATCGAGACGGTTTTGAAGCGACTGGACGGAGTGAAGGAAGCCATCGCAGCTGTCCCGGATGAGGCAGGCGAAGAAAAGCGGCTCGTCGGCTACATCGTGCTCGACAAACAACAGGCAACCGGGCTGTTGGAGGAGAAAGCGGCCGATCCGGCTTTCTGCGACGCGCGTTTTGCAGCGATCAGCGACACCGGGAAAACAGAAGCTGCCCATGTACCGCAAGCAATTGAGGTGGAAACAGTTCAGACGTTCCTCAGCGAAGCGGAGTCGATCAGTACAGCGTACATGTGCCGCACGCTGGAGCATATGGGCGCGTTTTCCCGGGAGGGCGAAAGCTATTTGCTGGATGAGCTGATGCAGCGTTTGCAAATTCACCCTCGCTACCGCAGCTTGCTGCGGCATTGGCTGGAAGTGCTGACGGCAGAAGGAATCCTGGAGAAAGCAGAATGCGGGGCATACCGAAGCATTCGCGCGTTAGGAGCAGTAAGCGCGGAGCGTTCTTATCAGACAGAGGCGGCAATGGCACTGGAAGCTGTTTACAGCCGTGATTATCCGCTCTTTATCGGTCTGTTGACCGGCGAGCTTGACCCGCTGGAGCTGTTTCTCGCAGAAGAAGCCTTCCTCACGCCAGCAGGCTTAAGTCAGTTCGACCTGACACGGGAGTATTATCAAAGCCTGACTGTCCAAGTACTGGGCACGATTGCGAGCAGTCATCCGTCCCAAAGCGAGCTGCGCGTACTGGAAATCGGCACGCGGGCCGGAAGTATGACACAGGCGTTGGTGGCTGCGTTGCCTGCGGAGCGAAGCAAGTATTTGTACGCGGACGAGTCGAGCTTCTTTACAGACAGGGCCAAGCAGGCGTGGGGCGAAGCGGCACCGTTTGAATACGGTCAGTTTGACATGAATGTCTCGCCGCTTGCACAAGGCTACGAGCCGCATTCCTTCGACGTGATCGTGGCCGACAATACGCTGCATCGTGCCCGCAATCTGGAGTCGACACTTGCTTACTTGCAAGAGCTGCTCGCACCGGGAGGCATCCTGTTGCTGGTGGAGTCGACCCGCAACAGCCGCTTGCTGTTGACGACCGTCGGATTTTTCGAGGACGGCTTCTCCCATCTCGAGGACGAACGCAAGGCGAGCGAGCTTCCGTTGCTTGCTGTCGACCAATGGCGCGAGTTGCTTGCCAGACATGGCTTCACGAACATCGCGGCTTTCCCTGGAGAGGGCATGGCGGCCGAGGTGTTCGAGCGGCATCTGATCGTAGCGCAAGCACCGCAAGCCGTGAAGGTGTTCGTGCCGGAAAAATTGGCAGATGCCGTCCGGCAAAGCTTGCCAGACTACATGGTTCCATCCGGGTTCGTGCTGCTCGACAAGCTTCCGCTGTCTGCAAATGGAAAAGTCGACCGCAAAGCACTGGCGCAGCTCGGCCGGAACAAGGCAAGTCTGCCAGGCAAAGCGCATGTTGCGCCGGTCAGCGAGATACAGACGATCATCGCCAGCGTATGGGAAGAAGTGCTTGGCTCTTCGGATCTCGGCTTGCACGACAACTTTTTCATGCGCGGCGGTGATTCGCTGCGGGCGATCCAATGCCTGAACTTGCTCAAAGAAAGGCACCAGTTGGAGTTGTCTCTGCAAAACTTGTTCGAAGCACCTACACTCGGCCAGCTTGCCGCGTTCATTGAGGCGAATATCGCCGAGAGCGGACAGGGCGGGACGGAATATGACGAAGGAACGATTTAGGAAAAGATAGCCTGCGCAACATATTGGATCGCACGAAAACTTTTTGTCGGAAAGCAAGAAGCAGGCTGCGTACTTGGGCGCACTCGCAATAAAGGCGCAGCCTTGGCTTTCGCCAAAAAGCGGATGCGAGAAACGGCAGGAGAGGGAGAGAACACGTGGAGATAAAAACAGTCGGCATTCTCGGAACGACCGGAGTGGTAGGCGGAGCTGCGTTGCAGACGATTCTTGCATCGACCGGACATCGGCTTTTGCTCGGCGGGAGAAATCCCGGGAAGCTTCGCGAACAGCTCGCGGGCAGCGAGGGCAGAGGCGACTGGCTGCAGGTAGATGTGTTCGATGCAGCGCAACTGGCTGATTTTTGCAGCCGCTGCGATATCGTCATCAACTGCGCTGGCCCTGCCAAGCAGGTAATGGACAAAGTGGCCGTGGCGTGCCTGGAAAAAGGGGTTCCGTACGTCGATGTATCTGGCGACGAACACCTGTATCGGCTGCTGCTCAAAAGAAAAGCAGAGATCGAGGCAAAAGGACTGACCTTCATCATCTCGGCAGGGGTTTACCCTGGCTTGTCGGAAGTTTTTCCCGCCTATATTGCGGAGAAAGAGCTGGACCGCATCGAGCAGCTGGAGCTGTTTTTTGCGGGCCAGGGCGGATTTTCCTTGAATGCAGCCTACGATATCGTCTGCAGCATTGAGGAAGATACAGGCTGGGGAATGAGCTATTGCAAAGAGGGAGCCGTGCAAAAAATAGATGGGCCGTTCCACCGCAGCTACACGCTGCCGCAGCCGGCAGGCAAGCGGGACACGTATCCGGTAATCACCGAGGAGTTTTGCCAGATGGCGAAGCAGCACAGCATCCCGGTCGCCTATTTTTACAACAGCTACCAGCACAGCGGCATTCTGAACCAGTTTGTAATGATTAAGGCACTCCAGCAGTACAAGACCGAGGAACAAAAACGGCTCTCCGCTGAAATGCTGCTGAAGCAGTTCGAGACGAAGCAGCCAGGTGTGGAGGACTTTACGATGTTCCATCTGAATGCGACCGGACTGCGCGCCGGAGCGAGCGTGCGGCTTTCCTCGACACTGCTGTATCGGGGGGACTGGAACCGTCTGTCCGGTATGATCGCGGCGAAGGTTGCCCACTTGCTAACAGAAGGACACGGCAGCAAGCCGGGCTGCCACTTTGTGGCGGAAGGCGTATCGGCGACGGCGCTGATCGAGGCGCTGCGCGAACAGACGATGGAGCTTACGCAAGAAGTGAGCGAACAAAAAGGGGGAGGTGGCCTATGACAGAGACTCGCAAGCTGCGCACCGTCGTATGCGGTTCCCGCTTCGGTCAGTTTTATCTGGAAGCTGTCCGGGCACTGCCGGAACAATTTGAACTTGTCGGTTTGCTGGCAAAGGGCAGCGAACGCTCCAAGCAATGCGCAGAGCGGTTCGGGGTTCCGCTGTATACAGACGTGGCAGAGCTTCCCGACGATATTGATTTGGCCTGCGTTGTCCTGCGCTCGACCGTGATGGGCGGACAAGGGACGAAGCTGGCTTTGGAGCTGCTTGGCCGCGGCATTCATGTCATTTCCGAGCAGCCGATCCATCACAAGGATTTGGCGGCGTGCCTGAAGCAAGCCCGGCAGCGCGGGGTTCATTTCATGACAGGTGATTTGTACGTACACTTGCCTGCTGTGCGGCGATTTGTCGCATGCGCCAGGGAACTGCTCGCCAAGCAGCCGGCCTTGTACATCGACGCCGCGTGCGCTACGCAGGTGTCGTACCCGCTGATGCATATTCTGCAAGAAGCTTTGCCGACGATTCGTCCGTGGAAAATCAGCCATATCATCAAGGATGAGGGGCCGTTTCAGGTGCTGGTGGGTCAGCTCGGAAAAATTCCGATTACGCTTCGCGCGCATAACGAGGTCGACCCGGACGATCCGGACAATCACCTGCATTTGCTGCACCAAATTACGATTGGCGTAGCGGGAGGCAGCTTGTCGCTTACTGATACACACGGCCCGGTCGTCTGGCGGCCGCGTCTGCATGTGCCTGATTTGCCGGACATTCACGGGATGCTCGCGGCTGATCCGCCAGCTTACATGCTGGAGAGCAGTACGGAGGTGCTTGGCGGAAGCGAGACAGCGAGCTACCGCAACATCCTCGCGAAGCAATGGCCGCAGGCGATTGGCCGCGATCTGTCCACGATGCGCGACATGATTCACGGTACGCTGGACAGGGCCGCTGTCGACGTGCGCGCGCAGCAGGAGCTGCTTTGCTCGCGGCAATGGCAAGACTGGACGCAGGCATTGGGCTATCCGGTGCTACGGACGAACGGACAACATCAGCCGGTTCCGCTGGAAGTGCTCAGACAAGCAGCCACGAGCATTCCTGATGAGTTTGCGGAAGCAGATGAGCCGACAGCCGAGACGGGAGAAGCAAGCCGCGATGTGTTTGCTTGCGCGGAAGCAGCCGAAAGCGAGCTGGGCGGGATTGATGCGAAAATCGTGCAGGCGGGCGTAGAGCGTCTCGACCAGGCTTCGCTCGCTTCCATGCTGTTTGTGCTGCAAACAAAAGGAGCGCTGGCTGATCCACAGCAGAAGTACAGCGAGGCGGACATTTTTTCGCTGGCACAAGTCGCTCCCCGGCATGAGCCAGTCATCCTGCGCTGGCTGAAAAAGTTGACGGAACGCGGCTATCTCGTACAGCAAGATGGTACATATCAATGCGCACAACAGATGACAACAGAAGAGGTGGAGCGCCGCTGGGCATTGGCAAAAGAGGCCTGGAGCGGAAAGCTTGGCTCTCCGCTCGTCATTGATTACCTGAAAAACAATGCAGATCGGCTCGCGGGGCTGATGAACGATACCGAGCAGGCCGCGCTGCTCTTGTTCCCGGAAGGGCGGATGAACGTGGCAAACGCGCTCTATCGCGAGACGCTCATTGCCAAATATTTGAACAAATCTGTGGCAGAGGCAGTCAGCCGGATCGCAGCGGACAAGCGAACGCTGCGCATTCTTGAGGTAGGAGCAGGGACAGGAGCCACGACAGATGGCGTTGTAGCAAGGCTGCGCCCGGCGGTTGCAAAAGGCTTGCAGGCCGAATATTTGTACACGGACGTGTCGCACTTTTTCCTCGCCTCCGCGCGCGAGCGGTTCAAAGATTGCCCGTGGATGAGTTTTGGAGTCGTCGACATCGACCAAAATTTGTTCAGCCAGGGATTGAAGCCGGCAAGCGTAGATATCGTGATCGCGGCAGGCATGCTCAACAATGCCCGTGACACGGATGAGGTCATTTGTGGTCTTCTCGAATGTCTGGTTCCAGGAGGCTGGATGCTCATCACGGAGCCGACCAGGGAGTTTACGGAGATGCTCATCTCGCAGGCGTTCATGATGACGCCGCCTGTGGACGACCGAAGTAAGACGCAATCGACCTTCATGACCGTTTCCCAATGGCTCGATGTGTTTGCCCGCGCAGGTGTTGGAGAGCTTGCGGTGCTGCCCAAGGACAATCATCCGCTGGCGCTGCTCGAGCAGAAGCTGTTTGTCATCCAAAAAGGCCAGGAAGCTGTGCAGAGCGGGAAGGATGCCGATGTAGCCCGCAGCCGCAACGATCTGGTCAAGCTGACCAATTAGGAGTGTATGCATATGTCCCAAAACCTCAAGATCAGTAGCATCGAGCTTTTGACTCGGCTTCGCCAGGAAGGTGTTTCCTTGTGGGAAGAGGGGGGAAACCTGCGATATAAAGCGCCAAAAGGCAGTCTGGCTCCTGAAGATTTGCAGTCGCTGCGCGAGCAAAAGGCAGAGATCGTGGCTCTTTTGCGCCAAGAGGCGCAGCCTGTCGTGGTCGTGCCCGACCCGGACGCCCGCTTTGCTCCTTTTCCGCTGACAGATGTGCAGTCCGCTTACCTGCTGGGACGCTATGAGCTGTTTGGCTACGGCGGTGTGGCATGCCACATATACCTGGAGCTGGACTACCCTGAGCTGGACCCGGTACGGACAGAGGAAGCGTGGAATCAGTTGATTGCCCGTCACGACATGCTGCGGGCGACGATTGATTCCGACGGACAGCAGCGCGTTATGGAAACCGTGCCGCGGCTTGCAGTGCCCTACACGGACACGAGCGAACTGGATGCGGCAAAAGCCGAGGCTGTGCTGGAAACCATTCGCGAGGACATGGGCCACCGCATGTACGATACGGCCCAATGGCCGCTGTTCGGGATTGCCGTGACCAAGACAGCAGACCGTGCTGTGCTGCACGTCTCCATGGAGTTTCTGATCGCGGACTGGGCGAGCATTTGGCTGCTTCTGGGTGAATTTGAGGCGCTCTACAAAGAGCCGAACAAAGAGCTGCCGAAGCTGCCGATTACGTTCCGCGATTACGTGCTGGCCGAACGCAGCTTGCGCGAGACGGCTGCTTATTCCCGCGACAAGGCCTACTGGCAGTCGCGAATCGACGATTTGCCGCAAGCACCAGATCTGCCGCTTGCCCGGACAGAAGCCGACAGTGGGCCAGCACGGTTCCGTCGACAGTTCATCCGCTTAAATCCGGCAGAGTGGGAGCTGTTCAAGCAACGGGCGCAGAAGCGCGGGCTGACGCCAACGGCTGCGGTCATGACCGCTTTTGCCGCCGTGATCGAGCGCTGGAGCCAAAACAGCGCGTTTTGCCTGAACTTGACCCTGTTGAATCGCCAGCCGCTGCATGAGCGTGTGCATGATATCGTCGGTGACTTTACCTCCGTCAATTTGCTGGCGGTAGACTGGGGGGCCGAGCGATCCTTCCAGGGTCGGGCCAAGGCAATCCAGAAGCAGTTGTTCGAAGATTTGGACCATCGGCTTTATTCCGGTGTCGAGGTCATGCGCGAGATGGCGCGCAGGCGCGGGCGCGAAGCTGCTTTGATGCCGATTGTGTTTACCAGTGCGATCGGGCTGGTTCAGCCGACCGAAGGCGGACGCCTTTCCGGAAAAATCTCCGGACACGGCATCAGCCAGACGCCGCAAGTGTTTATCGATTGCCAGGCGATGGACAGCGCGGAAGGCTTGCAGGTCAACTGGGATGTGCGCGAGGGCGTCTTCCCTGAAAAAGTGGTCGACGATATGTTTGCGGCCTTTTCGGATTTGCTGCACGCTCTGGTAGACGACGAGCAGGTGTGGACAGAAGGCAGCGAGATTGCCCTGCCGCTCTGGCAGCAGAAGGAGCGCGAGCAAATCAATGACACCAAAGCGCCTTTGCCTGACTACTGCCTGCATCAGCCAATCGTGGCGCAAGCAATGGCGACGCCGGATCGTCCGGCTGTGATCGACAGCGAGGGTCAGCTCACGTATGCGGAGCTGGTGAAACGAGCTGCGGCAGTGGCCGGAGAGCTGAAGCAGCTCGGATGCCGCGAGCAGGATCGCGTGGCAATCGCGATGGAAAAATGCGCCCATCAGGTCACGGCAGTGCTGGGTACGCTGTTTGCCGGGGCGGTTTACGTGCCGATTGATCCCAAGCAGCCGCTTCCGAGGAGGCTGGCGATGGTGGAGCAGGCAGACATCCGCTATGTGTTGAGCTTGTCGACAGTGGCAGCCGAGTGGCCAGAGGGAGTGCAGATCGTGGCTGTCGATCAGGTCGTGCCGCAGCAGACGCCGTTAATTTTGCCTGACCAAAATCCCGACTTGCCAGCCTACATCATCTATACGTCCGGTTCTACTGGACAGCCAAAAGGTGTTGTCGTTAGCCACCGCGCCGCTGCCAACACGATTGCCGACATCAACCGTCGCTTTGCCATCAATGAAAACGACAAGGTGCTTGGGCTTGCCCAGCTCAGCTTTGACTTGTCCGTCTACGACATTTTCGGTCCGCTGGCGGTTGGCGGAGCGCTCGTTCTCCCGCAGGTCGACCGACAGACAGACCCATCCCATTGGGTCGAGCTGGTGCTTACCCACGAGATTACGGTATGGGATTCGGTTCCGGCGATGATGCAGATGCTCGTCACCTATTTGGACGGTATTCCAGAGGTATGCTTGTCCAGCTTGCGTCTGGCGCTGCTCTCGGGCGACTGGATTCCTTTGACGCTGCCCGATCAGATGACAAAACGTCTGCCGTTTGCCCAGACGGTCAGCATGGGTGGGGCCACGGAAGCGGCAATTTGGTCCATTTACCATCTATACAAAGGACTTATGCCAAACTGGTGCAGCATTCCGTACGGACGTCCGCTTGCCAACCAGGGCTTCCGGGTACTCGACTCGCAAATGCGTGATTGCCCCGTGTGGGTAACGGGCGAGCTGTACATTACCGGACACGGTCTGGCTCAAGGGTACGTGGGCGATGAAAAGCTGTCTGCCGAGCGCTTTTTCCTGCATCCGACAGATGGACAGCGACTTTATCGCACCGGAGATTTGGGCCGATACACGCCGGGTGGTGAGATCGAGTTTTTGGGCCGCGAAGACAATCAGGTCAAAGTTCGCGGACACCGCATCGAACTGGGGGAAATCGAATCAGCGCTGCTCAAGCATCCGGCAGTAGCCGCAGCAGGCGTCGTACTGGACGGGTCGAGCGATGAGCCAGTTTTGCTCGGGATCGCGGAGTTGGCCCGTAAAAAAGAACGTAACCGCACAGCTGAAGCAGCTGAATTTGCACAACTGACAAACGGTATCGGCGAGACAGCCGGGGAGATTGCCTCACACATTAGCGCCCGGCAAATCGAAGAAGCGATGGCCAGCCTTGATCGGGCCGTGCTCCATTCAATGCTGCGCGCGCTGCAAACGCTTGGATTTTTCGCAAAAGGAAAGGCGCATTCGCTGGAAGATTTGCTGCAAGCAGATAGCATCCTGCCAAAATACCACTGGCTGGCGCGACGCTGGGTGGCGAAGCTCGCCGAAGCGGGGATGCTGCTCAAGCAGGCGAATGGGCAGTACGAAAGCGGGCTTGTCGCAGACGACGAGCTAGTCCGCAATTACTGGACAGAAGCCGAGACGATTTGGACGAACATGCTGGGGACATCAGGCTTTACGGCATACGTCCGCAAAAACGCCGAAAAGCTGCCAGAACTGCTCGGCGGCCAGGAAGATCCGGTAGCGCTTCTGTTCCCGGAAGGCAAATTCGACCATGTCCATACGCTGTATATCGAGCATATTATGGCGAACTATCTGAACAAATGCATGTGCCTGCTCCTGCAGCGAATCGCCGAAAAGCATGGAAACAAGCCGCTGCGCATTTTGGAGGTCGGTGCCGGAACCGGAGCGACGACAGGACACGTCCTCAAGGCGCTCGAAGGCCACCAGATTGAATACGTCTTTACCGATGTGGCTCCGTTCTTCATTCCGGGAGCCAAACAGCGCTTTGCCCAATATTCGCACGTAAGCTTCGGCGTCTTTGACGTCGACCAGGACTACCGTGCCCAAGGCTTTGCGCCGAACAGCTTCGATGTCGTGCTGGCAGCCGGGGTACTGGAAAATGCCCGCGACATCCCGGCGAGCATGCGCAGGTTGCGGGAGCTGATTCGTCCGGGGGGCTGGTTCGTCTTCACCGAGCCGACGATTGAGCATCTGTGGATTTTGGCCTCGCAGGCGTTCATGATGATGGAGCCAGGAGACGAGTTGCGTCTGGAGACGTCTTATCTGGATCGCCACGATTGGCTGCGTCAGCTTCAGGAAGAAGAAAATGAACCGCTATTGCTGCTGCCGCAAGAGGACGACAAGCTGACCGCGCTCGGGTTCCATCTGTTTGCCAAACGGATGAAGCAAGATCGCCTGGCAGTGGAAGCGGCAGAGCTGGAAGAATTTTTGGCCGGATTGGTTCCTGCGTACATGCTGCCTCAGCATTTGCAGGTAGTCGATGCGCTTCCGCTGACCGGAAATGGCAAAATAGATCGGCGCACCCTGGCACAATGGCGTCCTGCAGCAAATGGGACACAGGTGACGGCAGCTGTGGTCGAAGAAGAGCTGGACCCGCTGGAAGCACAGCTTGCCCAGATGTGGGCGGAGGCGCTCGGTCTCGTGGCTATCGGCAAATTGCAAAGCTTTTACGAACATGGGGCCGACTCGCTCATCATGGCGCAGGTGGCAGGAAAGCTGCGCGACAAGCTGGCAGAAGATCCGGAACTCGAAGCAATTCCATTTGACGCCCTGCTGCGGCAAATGCTGAACTACCCGACTATCGCCGAGTTGGCTGACTTCATCCGCTCGCGCAGACAAGTTACAAAGAGCGAGAGCGAAGCGACGACATGGCCTGGCAAGCAGGATGGCGCAAGCAATGCCGTGCTGATTCCGTACGGCAGCGCTCAGGAGGGCCCGCTCCGCGTCGTGTTCCACGCCGTCTTGGGTACAATGGACATCTTCCGGCCTCTGCTTGCCCGCCTGCAAGCCCAGAAAGTGGGCAGCATCGTAGGTGTAGCCATTGCTGATATGGAAAAATACTGCTCCCTGGAGCCGTCCGAGCTGATCGAGACTGTAGCGGATGACTACGCTGAGTGCCTGATGGCAGGTGGTCACAGGGAAGTGCAGTTGATCGGGTATTCACTGGGTGGACTGATTGCCGTGGAGGTCGCCAGACGACTGATGGAGCGCGGCATTCACATCGTGGACCTCGCCCTGATCGACATTCCGCCGATTTTCACCGAGGTGGACGACGATGTGCTCGTTGAAACGCTGTTTGTGCCGAATTTGAACATTACGCTTGCACAGGCGGGCTTCGGTGAGGTCGATGAAAAAGATTTGGCGCGCGGCGTCATGCAGCTCGTCGAAAAGCATGGGGCGTGCATTCCGCAAGGAGCTGCTGTAACCATTGGCGGAGACGCGGGGCTGGATCGAGTCGGAGAGCTGTTCCGCAACATGGCAGCTGTCAGCAAGCGGGAGCGCTTCGCGGCGTATGTCAACGCCAAAGCCAAGGCAACCGGGGAGCAAATGCCGATCGAGATGGCGGAAGGCTTGTGCCAGGTGTTCCGCCAAAGCTTCAAGGCCGCTCGTTATACGCCGCTGCCGTACATGGGCGACATCCGCTTCCTTTTGGCGACCGAGCCGTTTTTGTTCCTGCCGCGCACCGATGATACGACTCTTGCGTTCTGGCAGGATGTGTGCCTGGGCGAGCTGGAAGTGACGACAATCGAAGGAAACCACTTCAGTTGCATGATCGAGCCTAATGTGAGCAAGCTGGCGCAACTGCTGGCAGCGCCGTTTAAGTCAAAATAAAAAGATGGCCATTACCGTAATGGGAAAACGCGAATGTGTATGGAGAGGGATGACGTAAGAGGGAGCGCATCCCTCTTCTTTTTTTACGGCAGGGCAGACGATACCGGGTAGTATTTCCCATGCTTCGCTCTCTGGGGAAAAAGCTGCATTGTCTTGGCATCCATGTACCCTATTACCAACGAGTCTAACGTATTTGGCCCCAGCAACGATTTTGCCAGCCAAATCGAGCGTATTTGCAAGCCCAATCGGCGTATAAGAAAGGATGTTACCGATGAGCAACAGCACCTCCCCACCACAAGGGCAGTTTCCCCTCTGTCAACGTACCAAGCAAATCAGCAACAAAATCTTCGTCGTGACTTGCCGGGAGTTTCTGGCGGAGCAGGCCGACTTTTTGCTCGATCTGTTTGCGGATGTGGAGCATGAGAACGGGCCACTGCGAAACGGTGCGAAAATCCAAGTAGGCTGGACGATTTTGATTGTAAAGGAACGCGAAGGGCACGAAGGCCAGATGGAAATTGTCGCACCGGACTATGACACGAATCCGTTTACAGAAACAAACCGCGACCTGTCCGTGTCGCTCTATATCCAGATGGCGCAAAACCACTGCCTGCAAACGTTGCAACTGACAGGAGAAGCTGCGCTGTTCCAGGACAAGATCGTGGTGGCCAAAGGGGCACTTGAAGAGGAACATGTCTATTTGCAGCGCGCCGAACAAAGGGAAGCAGGCGACTCCGGCTGGTATCTCGGGCCTGTGCGGGGCGAGGTGGACAGCGACGGGCTGGAATCGTACTACATTTTCCAACTGCTAAAGCACCGTCCGTCTCTTTTGCAGGCGCTGGCACTGCCGCGCGGCTACATCGCTGTGTTCAGAGGCGACCAGATTGAAGCGGTGCTGGACGAGCATGATGAGAACGTCTGGCCGACGTTGCACGAGCAGCGCTCAGGTGAATAGGAGCTGCTGAAAACGCTGATAAGCGATCTGGGGCCTTTGTTGAAGGCAGTTCATGGTGATGGTATCATGGGTGGGAAAAAGCGAGTGCGAAGAGACAGGCCAGTACAATTTAACGAGTGAATGTTTGCCCAACAACAAATTGACAAAAAACAAATCTGAAAAAAATGACACTGACAAAGAACAGGGAGGAGGCAGCAATTGTGAAAATCACAGTAGTAGGCAGCCTCAACATGGATCTCGTCTCCCACGTCCACCATTTGCCCAAGGCAGGTGAAACGATTTTGAGCCATGACTTCCGGCTGATCCCAGGCGGCAAAGGGGCCAATCAGGCGGTTGCCGCTGCGCGTCTGGGCGCACACGTTTCCATGATCGGGATGGTCGGCGAGGACGAGTACGGCAGCAAGCTGCTGAACAGCCTGACAGAGGCGCACGTTCACGTGGAAGGAATCAAGCGCTCGGGGACGACGGGAATGGCTTTTATTAATGTGAGCGACGACGGGGAGAACAACATTGTGCTCGTCCCGGGAGCCAATGCGCAAATGAGCGTAGAGCACATCGAAGAGAACCTGACCATCCTCGAAGAGAGCGACGTCGTGCTGCTGCAACTGGAAATTCCGCTTCCCGTAGTGGAATACACCGTGAAAAAGGTATCCGGACTGGGCAAGCTGGTCATTTTGAACCCGGCTCCGGCTCCGGCGCAGGCGCTTTCACCCGAGCTGCTGCAGCACGCCCACACCTTGACGCCAAACGAGACAGAGCTTGCGAGCTTGAGCGGCATGCCGACTGCAACGCTTTCAGAAGCGGAGACGGCGGCGAAAAAGCTCTTGGCAAGCGGGCCGAAGCGGGTTATCGTGACGCTGGGTGAAAAAGGCGCTCTGCTCGTGACGGCAGAAGGCGCTACACACGTGCCTGCCTGCCGGGTGGAGCCTGTGGATACGACGGCGGCCGGCGATTCGTTTACGGCTGCTTTTGCCGTCGGGATCGCAAAGGGGATGGCGGAAGAGGAAGCGGCGGCATTCGCCAGCAAAGTAGCGGCGATTGTCGTGACCAGACGCGGGGCACAGCCGTCCCTGCCGACGCTTGCAGAAGTAGAGGCATATACGTTTTAGACGACTGCAGATTCCGGCAGGCCAAACGAAAAAGCAAACGGTTTTTGGACAACGGTTCCAAAGACTCGTTTGCTTTTTTGCTTTTCGTTGTTCGTTATTCTATTCGCCCTTTTTGAGCAACTCCAGAACCCACTCGCACCAGGTGATGTCCTCTCTCATGCGCCGCGCTCCCCACGAGAGCAAAAGGTAATCGCCAAACGACGGATGATCCGGGTGGTCGGGAGGATGGGCATGGTCGACAGCATCTGCCTTGTATTCCTGGATGTAGTGCTCGTACATGTCCAAATTCTCGCGGCATTGCTGGATGCGTTCAACAAACAAGGCTGCTGCCGCTTTTCTATCTGCAAGACCAAGGCAGTACGTTTTCAGCACCAGTTCGTCCCGGACGACAGGCTCGGCTGCCGGCTCACTGAGCCAGACTTGCAGCGCGATCTGTCCTTTTTCCGTAATCGAATACACTTTTTTGTCCGGACGATCTGTCTGGTGGATGCGAGTGAACTCCAGATAGCCCTCCTGTTCCAGCTTGGCCAGCAACGGGTAAATCTGGCTGTGTTTGGCCTGCCAAAATGGTTGCAGCTTGAGCATCAGATCATAGCCAGAGCTGGGTGTGCGGGCGACCAGCCCCAGGAGTCCATACGCGAGTGTGTTCAAGTGAGAAGCCCCCTGACTTTTACGAATATCAAGATCATTATAGGAAGGGTTCTTCGGCGAGGCAATAGCGAACCTGCGTCCTGCATAGCTTTTCCCAAACGTATGTGCAAAATCCAAGCAAACCCACTTGAAAGTCAAAGAAGGTCAAACTATAATAAAGTCATCGAAGGTCAGAGAAGGTCAAACAACAATGGAACCTTCCAGGAATCAAAACGTGCACGTCTACATTCCAAAATAAATAAACATTTTGGGGGTATGAAAACATGCAATGCGAAATCTGCAAACAACGTCAAGCAACGGTTTCTGTTCATATCCAAATACAAAACAACCGGCAAGCCTACCAACTCTGCAAGGAGTGCCACGCCAAGCTGGGCAGCAAGTTGGGGATCGGCATGAACATGGGCTTCACGCCATTTTCCTCGTTCTCCGGTCTGGACGAGTTTCTGCAAGGCTTCGCCCAGGCGCAAGCGAAGGGCGGCAAGCCGAAAGCGCAAGAGCCGCAGGCACCGGACCGCGGCGGCATTCTCGACGAGCTGGGCCGCAATTTGAACGATGCGGCGCGCGCCGGGCTGATCGATCCGGTGATCGGGCGCGACCAGGAAATCGAGCGCGTCATCGAGATCTTGAACCGCCGCAACAAAAACAACCCGGTTCTGATCGGGGAGCCGGGAGTAGGGAAGACGGCGATTGCGGAAGGACTGGCGCTGCGCATTACCGAAGGGCAAGTGCCCGCCAAGCTGAAAAACAAGCAGGTGTACGTGCTGGATGTCGCTTCGCTGGTAGCGGGCACAGGAATTCGCGGGCAATTCGAGGAAAAAATGAAGCAAGTCATCGCCGAACTGCAAGCGCGTAAAAACGTCATTTTGTTCGTCGATGAGATTCACCTGCTGGTAGGCGCCGGCTCCGCAGAAGGCTCCATGGATGCAGGCAACATTCTCAAGCCTGCCCTGGCCCGCGGCGAGTTGCAGTTGATCGGGGCAACCACATTGAAAGAGTACCGCATCATTGAAAAAGACGCTGCACTGGAGCGCCGCCTGCAGCCTGTCATGGTCAAAGAGCCGACAGTGGAAGCCGCCATCGAAATCCTGCAAGGGCTGCGTCCGAAGTACGAGGCGTTCCACCAGGTATCCTACTCCGACGACGTAATCCGCGCTTGCGTGGAATATTCGCACCGCTACATTCAGGACCGTTTCCTCCCGGACAAGGCAATTGACCTGATGGATGAAGCGGGCTCGCGCCTGAACCTGCGTTCGTCCGGGGCAGACACCGCCCAGCTGCATGAGCGGCTCGCACAAATCAACCAGGAGAAAAAAGCTGCGACTGAACAGGAAAACTACGAGCAAGCGGCCCGTCTGCGCGACGAGGAAGCCGAAATTCTCGCCAAGCTCGATCAGCTGGATGGAGCGGCCAATCGCGCGCAAGTCGAAGTGGCAGACATTCAGGAGATGATTGAGCAAAAGACAGGCATTCCGGTCCGCAAGCTGCAAAGCGACGAGCAAGAGCGGATGAAAAACCTGGCGGCACGTCTCGAAGCCAAAGTGATCGGCCAGTCAGAGGCGGTCACACAGGTTGCCAAGGCGATTCGCCGCAGCCGCGCCGGATTGAAGCCGAAAAACAGACCGATTGCTTCTTTCCTGTTCGTCGGGCCGACTGGCGTAGGGAAAACCGAGCTGTCCAAGGCACTTGCGGAGGAACTGTTCGGCACCCGCGACTCGATGATTCGTCTCGACATGAGCGAGTACATGGAGAAGCATTCCGTCTCCAAGCTGATCGGTTCGCCTCCAGGCTATGTGGGCCACGAGGAAGCAGGGCAGTTGACCGAGCGCGTGCGCCGCAACCCGTACAGCATCATTTTGCTGGATGAGATTGAAAAAGCGCATCCCGACGTCATGCACATGTTCCTGCAAATTTTGGAGGACGGTCGCTTAACCGACAGCCAGGGCCGCACCGTGAACTTCAAGGAAACCGTCATCATCGCGACGAGCAACGCGGGTGCGACCGAACGCAAAATCTCCGTCGGCTTCGGAGCAGAGTCGCCTAAGCCTGGCACTGTGCTCGACTCGCTTGGCGCGTACTTCAAGCCGGAATTTTTGAACCGTTTCGACTCGATCATTTCCTTTGCTCATCTGGAAAAACAAGATTTGGTCAAAATTGTCGAGCTGCTGCTGCAAGATGTGGTGGCGAATCTGCAAGAGCAAGGCATGGAGCTTGCCGTCACCGATGCAGCCAAGGAAAAGCTGGCGGAGCTGGGCTACAACCCTGCATTCGGGGCGCGTCCACTGCGTCGTGTCATTTCGCAGTATGTAGAGGACGGCATCGCCGATCTGGTGATGGAGGAAGCGGATGTGCGCGCTATCGTGGTCGATGTCGAGGAAGGCGACATCCGTGTAAAAAAAGCATAAGGACCCGCAGGATCGCAGGTCCAAAACATGAGAAGGGGCTGTCTCAAACGTCGAAAACTCGACTTCGAGACGCCCCTTTTGTCTGTCAGAAACGTTGATAGAGCCATGTTTCTGCTTGTGAAACTGCCCTTTTTCGGACAGTCCCTTTCGCTTGGGCAAGCCTTACTCATTGCCCGTTTGCTTGTTTACCGTATGCAGCATCTGCCTTTTAGCCCGGATTTTTCGCACCAGAAGTCCGATCAAAAGAATCGGAATCATGAGCAAAAACACGTACAGGGAGACGTGACCGACCATGTTTTCCGCCATCCGCCCGTAAAAATAAAACAGGAAGCCGACGACGTAAAATTTGACAGCCCTCCCGATGGCTGCGTAGCCAATCAGCTTCCAGAGCGGATAGTTCAGGCAGCCGGACAAAATCGTAAACACTTTAAACGGAATCGGCGTAAACGAGCCGACAAAAATGGCGACTTCCCCGCGTTTTTGGAACAGCTCTGTCGCCGAATCAATCCACTCTTTTTTGAGCAGTTTGTACAAGACGGAGTGGCCCAGGAACCTGCCGAGATAGTAGCCGACCGGTGTTCCAAGCAGACAGGCGATATATCCTGCCGTAGCAATCCATAAAGCAGAGGATGGATCGATCAGGCTAAGTGATACCTGCAGAAAGAACACGGGAATGGGGAAGATGATGGCGTCTGCAAAAGAATGGATGACGACTCCCCAAATGCCGTATTCCATCAAAAAATCTAAAACGTTCTGAACCATTTCATTCTCCTTTATCCATCTCTCAAAATCCGCCTGCCGTAAGCGAAAAAATGGGTAGAGTCATGTTGCAAACCGCCAGTGAAGCTCGCGTCGGATTTTTGCCTTTCTTCATTATAACCGCATCGCATGCAATATCGCCATCAACTGATGAATTCCTTTTTCCAGCACTTCTTCTTTAACGTTGGATACGTTTAGCTTCAATATGTTTTCTTTAGGAAAATCAGGAAGATAATGCTGGTCAATTGCTTCCAGCAGGATCGAACGCTTTTTTGACTGCTGGATGAGACGGGAAACAGGAATCCGCTGATCGAGGACAAGATGCGTGTGAATTCCCGGATACGGTAACGGTTGAAACGTAAACAAAGCGTCCGGGCGCGAGGCATGCGCGACCAGAGCGTCGGTCAGCAGTTTCGACCTTTGCTGGTACGATTGGCGTATTTTTTGCCGATGCCGCTCAAACATTCCACTTTTTAAATAAATTTCCAACGCGGCCTGGGAGAGCATGGAACTGTCGATGTCGTGAAGGCCCTTGTACGCAAGAAATGTCTCGCAGAGCGCATCGGGAACGACAGCTGCGCCCAGGCGCAAGCCGGGAAAAATGATTTTGGAATAGCTTTTCAAATAAATCGTGCGGCCGAAGCGGTCGTAGGCGAACAGCGGGTCTGCCTTGCTGTCATGCTCCAGATCCGCCATATGGTCGTCTTCCACAACGTAAACGTCGTATTGCTGCGCCAACTCGACAATCTGCTGTTTTTCCTTGCGGCTGTACGTCGTTCCAAGCGGGTTGTGGAAGCGCGGCATCGTGTAAAAAAATTTGATTTTTTCGGTCCGAAAGATTAGCTCCAGCTGGTCCAGATCAATTCCTTGAGCCGTTCGCCGGATGCCTTTTACCGGAAGCTTGTGCAACTGCATATATTTGATAAGCAGGTGATAGCTCGGCTGCTCGATCAGCACGGTTTCCCGGCCGTTCGGAAACGGGATCGTACACAAGATGGACAGCGCCTGCTGAACGCCTGCCGTGATGAACATGTTCGCAGGCTTGGCAAACACCTGATGGTTCGCGAGGTGCCTGGCGATCACGGGGATCAGCGTCGGCAAGCCTTTGGGAGTGCCGTACAAAAACAAATCGTTGCGGTACGTCTCAATCGCTTTATTGATACAGTGCTGGAAGTCGAGATAGGGAAACACGTCCGGATCAGGGGCAGAGGTGGCAAAGTCGATGATGTCTGAATCCTTTTGCGTGGCTTCCAGCTCTTTTTTCACGACGTAGAAGCCGCTGCGGTCTACCGAGTAGATGAGGTGGCGCTTTTCCAATTCGTTCAAAGCAGAAATGACAGTGCTTTTGCTGCATTGATACCGGGCAGACAGCTTGCGGATGGAGGGCAGCTTGTCTCCGTCCCGGAGGTTTGCGATCAGCGACTCCAGTTCATTTTGCAACTGCAAGTATTTGTGCATAAAATCCCTCCCCGGCGGTGAATTTTGTATCGGTACAGATCGGCTTTTTTTGCATTGTAGCACGATTGGCACCGCTTTACTATGAAAGCAAAGATAAACAGTTGCATATGCAACGATAGAGGAGAGATTTGTTTGAAAGATCAACCAAAAGCGATACTGGCAGCTCTGCTGAATGCCCTGATTATCGGCCTGTCTTTTCTTTTTGTCAAAATGGCGCTCACGGCAGCAAGTCCGTTTGATACGGTGGCGCATCGTTTTACCGTGGCGTTTGTCACAGCTTCGATTCCGCTTGTGTTCGGCTGGATTCGCTTGTCGATCAAGCCGCGGGAAATGTTGGCCATTCTGCCGCTTGCCTTACTCTACCCGGTGTTCTTTTTCGGACTGCAAACGTTCGGGCTGGTCTACACGACATCGTCGGAGGCGGGCATTATTACGGCAACAGTGCCGATCTTTACCATGATAATGGCCGCCTTCTTCCTGAAAGAGACGTCGACCTGGCTGCAAAAGCTGTCCACACTCCTGTCTGTCGCGGGTGTCGTGTTCATTTTCGCGATGAAAGGAGCAGGGACCTGGACGGGCGACAGCGTCGGGGCGGTTTTGATCCTGCTGTCGGCGCTTTCGATGGCCGGATACGGCGTGCTCGCCAAGAAGATGACAAAAGCCTTCCATTATATAGACGTAACATATATGGTTTCGGTTATCGGTTTTGTATCATTTAATGTGCTGGCTTTGATCCAGCACGGCTCGGAGGGGACGCTGTCCGCCTTTTTCGAGCCATTCACCCAGCCAACGTTCGTCATCGCCATTTTGTACCTGGGAATCCTATCCTCGCTGGTGACGTCATTCATGACCAATTTTGCCCTCTCGAAAATGGAAGCGTCAAAATTAAGTGTATTCAGCAACCTGTCTACAATCGTGACGATTGCGGCTGGCGCGTTTTTCCTGCAGGAACAGATCGCCTACTACCATTTGCTCGGTGCCCTCATGATTATTTTGGGAGTCATCGGGACCAACTTTTTAGGGAAAAAACAGCGTGCAGCACAGGTTGGGCAACCGCCAAAATCGCTTTCGCGGTAGTAGGCTGCCTGACAGGTAACGGAGCAGAGAAGAGTGGTTCTGCTCCGTTTTGTTATTGTCCGGTTTTTTCTGTTGAAACTGTTTACAAAAACCAGCTAACACGATATAGTTACCTAGATTGCTATGAGTTTAATGACATATGGTGAGATGACGGAATGAAAACGATTATTCATCTGGACTCAATTGAAAAAAGCTTTCACGGTTCCATTGTTGTCCCCTCCTTTTCTCTCTCCATTGAAGAAGGGGAGTTTTTGACGTTGCTCGGCCCGAGCGGCTGTGGCAAGACGACGCTTTTGCGAATGATTGCCGGATTTGAGGAGCCGACCTCCGGGGAGATTTTTCTCGACGGAAAGCCACTCACCCATGTGCCGCCTTACCAACGGGACATGAACATGGTGTTCCAGCAGTACGCCTTGTTTCCGCACATGACGGTCGAGCAAAACATTTTATTTGGATTGAAAATGAAAAAGGTAAGTGCAGCCGAGCAGAAGAAGCGGCTGGAGGAAGTGCTGCAGTACGTGCAGTTGACCGAGCTGCGGAAGCGGACGCCAAAGCAGCTTTCTGGCGGACAGCAGCAGCGGGTAGCGATTGCCCGGGCAATTATCAACAATCCGCGCGTCCTGTTGTTGGACGAGCCGCTTGGCGCCTTGGACTACCAGCTGCGCAAAAGCTTGCAGCTTGAACTGAAAAACCTGCAAAAAAATCTCGGGATTACGTTCATCTACGTCACCCATGACCAGGAAGAAGCGATGGCGATGTCCGACCGGATCGCGGTCATGAACAAGGGACGGATCGAGCAGATTGCTTCCCCGGCAGAGATTTACAACCACCCGCAAACGCTGTTTGTCGCAACGTTTATCGGAGAAAACAACATTTTCCGCGAAAACGGCACGAATACGGCGGTCCGTCCGGAAAAGATCAAGCTGTATCAGCCGCAGACGGAGCCTGAGAAGCACAGGAAGCAGGGAACGATTACCGATGCGGTATTCCTTGGCAACCTGCGCAAAGTGTATATTCGCCTGGATGGCCAGGACATGACAGTGATGGCGCATCAGTATGCGGGCGACGGTCTGGACTGGAAGGTGGGAGATCGGGTCGCTCTTGGTTGGGCGCAGACGGACGAGGTGATCCTGACTTGTTGAACAAAAAGCCGGTAAAACTGCTCGCCGTCCCCGCCCTTCTGTGGTTGGGCTTGCTTTTCGTCCTGCCGATGTTGCTGATTGCGCTCTTGTCCTTTTTTAAAAGAGGCACATACGGGCAAGTTGTCTACGAGTTTACGCTGAACAACTACATTCGCATCTGGGACCCGCTGTACGGGCAAATTTTCGGAGACACGCTGGTGGTGGCCATCCTGACGACGCTTTTGTCCATCGTCTGCGGCTATCCGCTCGCGTACTACATCTCCCGCCTGGAAAAGTCTTCGCAGCAAATCTGGCTGCTTCTGGTGATGATTCCGTTCTGGATCAACTTCCTCGTTCGGTCCTACGCCTGGGTTATCATCCTGCGCTCGCAAGGGGTCGTCAATACGATCTTGCAGTCGCTCGGGCTGATTACAGAGCCGTTGCCGCTGCTTTACAATTCCGGCTCGGTGCTGCTCGGCATGGTGTACACGCTGTTGCCGTTCATGGTGCTGCCGATTTACGTGTCGCTGGAGCAGATGGACCGCCGCAAGCTGGAGGCTGCGTACGACCTTGGGGCGACTCCGTGGAAAGCGTTCTGGCATGTGACCTTGCCGATGACCAAAACAGGTGTCGTCACCGGATCGATTCTCGTGTTTGTTTCCTCCATCGGGATGTTCGTCGTCCCGGATGTGATGGGCGGGGCAAAGTCGGCCCTGATCGGAAACGTCATCCAGAACCAGTTCCTTTCGGCGCGTGACTGGCCGTTTGGTTCGGCGCTGTCCATTGTGCTGATGCTTCTGTCGATGCTTCTTATCCTTCTCTACTTCCGCGCGGTCAAAGCGGGCGAAGCGAAGGAGGGAGCAGCATGAAAACATGGCGCAGACATACGCTGACCGGCTACTCCTGGCTGATGCTCGTCTTTTTGTACTTGCCGATCTCGATTCTCATGCTCTACTCGTTCAATGATTCGCGGATCAATGCGACGTGGAGCGGCTTCACCTGGAAGTGGTACGTGTCGCTGTTTGACAACCGACAGGTGATGCAGGCCTTGATGAACAGCCTGTCGATCGGCGTTATCAGCAGCGTGCTGGCGACCGTTCTCGGCACGGCTGCATCGCTTGCCATCAAGCATTATTCCTTGCGCTGGCGCACGATTGTCAACGGGCTGATCTACTTGCCGATCGTCATTCCCGAGATCATGATGGGACTGGCCCTGTTGGTCTTGTTCAGCCAGGCGCACATCGAGCTTGGCAAATGGACCCTGATTATGGCACACGTCACATTTTCCATGCCGTACGTGATGGTCATTATCTCCGGCCGCCTCGCCGATATGGGCAAGGAACTGGAGGAGGCCGCACAGGATTTGGGCGCGACCCCGTGGCGGACGCTGCGCCATGTGACGCTGCCCTTGATTATGCCGGGAATCATCGCCGGATTTTTGATGTCGTTTACGCTATCGCTGGATGATTTCATTATTTCGTTCTTCGTGGCGGGTCCCAATTCGACCACTTTGCCGCTGTACATTTACGGTTTGGTGAAGCGAGGCGTGTCGCCGGAAGTCAATGCGCTTTCGACGCTGTTGATCGTAAGCACAGTGCTTTTGGTCATCATCGCCGAACTGTTCCGCCGCAAGGATTCCAAAAACGGTCAGATTCACTTTTAATCGACCAAAAAACATCAATTACTGATTTGGAGGTTGAGAAGAAAAAATGAAACGTTTCAAGTCCATGATGATCGGCGCCCTGACCGCCGTTCTCGCATTGACAGCAGTCGGCTGTTCATCGTCCGAGCAAGAACAGCAAGTATTGAACATCTACTCCTGGGCCGACAACTTCGACCCCGAGGTCATTAAAGATTTTGAGCAGAAGTACAACGTCAAGGTCAACTACGACATCTACGGCAGCAACGAGGAAATGCTGGCGAAAATCCAGGCGGGCGCATCGGGCTACGACCTGATCCAGCCGTCCGATTACATGGTCGCTACGATGATTCAGCTCGGCCTGTTGGAAGAGCTGAACAAAGAGAACATCCCGAACATGAAAAACATCGTGTCCACGTTCAAGACGCCGCCTTTTGACAAGGAAAACAAATACTCGCTCGTCTACACGTGGGGCATTACCGGGATTGCCTACAACAAGAAATATGTCAAGGAAGCCCCGACAAGCTGGAGCGATCTGTGGAACGAAGAGTACAAAGGCCGCGTCATCCTGCTGAACGACCCGCGTGAAGTCATGGGGATGGCCCTGATTAAAAACGGCTATTCCAACAGCACAACCAACAAGGAAGAGCTGGAAAAATCGTTTGCGGACCTGAAAAAAATGCTGCCGGGCGTCATGGCTTTTGATACGGACAACATCAAGCAAAAAATGATCGCGGAGGAAGCGTGGATCGGTACGGTCTGGTCCGGTGACGCGGCGATCATCAACGGTCAAAACCCGGATGTGGAGTACGTCATTCCAAAAGAGGGCGCGACGATCTGGGCAGACACACTGGCGATTCCAAAAGGAGCCAAGCACAAAGATTTGGCTGAGAAGTTCATCAACTACCTCATGGATCCCGAGGTCAGCGTGAAAAACTACGAATCGATCGGCTACAGCAACCCGAACGAGCAGGCATACTCCCTGCACAGCGAAGAATACCGCTCCAACAAGATGATCTTCCTGGACAAAGCAGACATTGATCGCGCCGAGTGGCTCGTCGATGTCGGCGATACGCTGCAAGAATACGACCGCTACTGGACAGAGATGAAGAGCGGCAGGTAACAAAGAAGACCGAGGCTGGGAGAATCCCGTCTCGGTTTTTTGTTACGAGCGTATGGCTAGCGAATGTTGTGCCTGTGTAAACATTAGCTTTACTAGCAAAATATGGAATAAGATAATGAAGGAAAGGGGGAGTAAAAAATGGGAATTGGACAAGCGGTCGACTCAGGCTTTATCGAAGCGAATGGAACACGGTTTTACTATGAAATGGCAGGCGAAGGTGAGCCGCTTCTGCTGATTCACGGGTTCAATCTGGACTGCAGGATGTGGGACGAGCAAGCAGCGGCTCTCGCGGAATCGTACAAGGTGATTCGTTTTGACCTTCGCGGCTTTGGCAAAACCCCGGCAACAACAGTGCCTTTTACGCTATACGATGATGTCCGTGCCGTATTGGATGGATTGGGCATCGAAAAAGCACATGTGGCAGGTCTTTCCTTTGGGGGAATGGCAGCCCAGGAGTTTGTCCTCGTTTACCCGAAAATGGTGAAGAGTCTGGTTTTGATCTCGTCGGGTTTGGTGGGACATCCAAAGAGTGAGCAGAGGGTGCGGGATGTAGAACAGTTTTCTCAACTACTGGAAGCGAAAAAGATAGAGGAAGCAGTGGAGCAATATACGCGGATGTGGTTTGACGGACCTGGCTGTGCGGCGGATCGCAAGCGGGCAAAAGCGCGTGAGCTGTATAAGACCATGAGTCGCAATGCCTTTTCCTTGCCTGAATACGGAGAAGGACTCGTTGTCCTTACCCCCTCACCACAAGAGCGTCTGGAGGAAATCAAGGCTCCTGCCTTAGTCATTGCAGGAGCGCGAGATTACGTCGACTTTTTGCAAATCGCTGACGAGCTGGCCGAGCGGATCGAGCGTGCGGAGAAGGTCATTTTGCCAGATTCCGCCCATATCCCGCCGATGGACGAGCCAGAGGCGGTAAACGAGCTCATTCTGCGTTTCCTCAAGCAGCATAGCGGCGAGTAACGTAATGAATATCTGTGCCGCAAAAGAAGCGTATCCAAGACACCGCGCGGGAAAAACGACCCGTCGGTGTCTTTTTTGTTCGGATTTTCGGCTGCTTCAAAAATTCGTCACAGCAGATAGCCCGATGTAGCCATACAGATTGACAGACGCATTTGATAGGATTAGTAACGAAAAGGCGAAGGAAGTAGGTGATTGGCTGATGCACAGCATGAAGCGACTATGGACCGTGCTTTCGCTGGCCTTTTTTCTCGTGCTTGCGATTGGAAATCATTCGGCCTATGCCCATGCAGGCATGATGGGCAGCACCCCGAAAGACGGCGAGGTGCTGCAGGCGAATCCGGGACAAATTTCTGTGCGCTTTACCGAGACGTTGGAGCCGGATCTCGTCATGGTTCGCCTGTTTGACTGGAACGGCAGGGAAATACCGCTGCAGCGTCCGACCTTGCAGCCGGGAGATGCTTCGCAGGTGAATGCGCAGTTGCCGCCAGATTTGGCGGAGGGGACGTATTCCGTGATCGTATCGGTCGTATCGGAGGACGGCCATCCGGTGGAGGAGCGCCTGACTTTTTCCATCGGGCAAAAAAGTGCGGTCGTGGTGCCGCCCGGTGAACAGCAGACGGATACGAAGTATATGATCGTCTATCGTTATCTTGCGCAAGGGATTATTCTTCTCGGCGGCGGGCTGTATCTGATTGCCGCTCGGGGACAGCGCTACGGCTTGCCGACGCTGGAGTCGCTGATCGGGATCGGCAGGCAGATCGGCTGGGCGCTCGCGCTCGTGGGACTTGTTTTTCTCTGGTTTTTGTACGACGAATCGTTGCCGGCTGTATCCTTGACGCAAGCTCTGTGGCAGTTTGACAGCGACTTGCTCTTGCAGTCTCCATTTGCGGTCATGCTGATCGTCTCCTTTTTGCTCCTGCTGTTATTGGCGATTCCGAACATGGTATCGGGCTGGTACGCGGGAGTTTGGGTGCTGCTGATTGGTGCGCAAGCTTTTGGCGGGCATGCCTGGGGGATTGCACCTGTCGGGCTGTCGATCGTGCTGCGGCTGCTGCACGTTCTGACCGTGGCGTTATGGCTCGGTGCGCTCGTCTACCTGCTTTTGGTGGCAAAAGAAACAGAGCGGGGCAATGAGTCGTTCAAAGCGTTCTTTTTGCGTCTGGTTGCCGCGGCGGCCGCGCTTGCCATCGTGACGGGAGCGCTTATGCTGATCGTGCAGACCGATCTGACGCTTATCTGGCAAAGCTCCTTTGCCTGGAGTTATCTGCTCTACGTCAAAATCGTCAGCGTCTGCATCATGCTCGCGCTCGCCTATCGGCAAACGAAGCGCTGGCGGGCGAACAACAGCCTGCGCATGAACCTGTTGCGCTGGGAAATCATGCTCGGGATCGTCGCTGTGCTGGCAGGGCTATGGATGAGCCAGAACAACTATCCGACTGAGATGAATGACACGACAAACACGCAAGCCGCAACCCAAACGGCGGCTGACTAGGAGGTTTTTTGCATGAAGATGAAAAAATGGCTGAGCAGTGTACTGGTGGCAGGAGCAGTCTTGACGCTCGCAACAGCGGCGCAAGCGCACGTCAATGTCTATCCGAAAGAAACCACTACCGGCTCTTATGAAAAATATACCGTTCGCGTCCCTGTAGAAAAGGACGTCAATACGGTAAAAGTGAAGCTGGAATTTCCGGCGGGCGTGAAAGTGAACACCGTGCAGCCAGTTCCAGGCTGGAGCTACGAGTTTGAAAAAGACAAGGACGGTGTAAACACAGCACTCGTCTGGACCGCGACAGACGGCGGCATCAAGGCGCATGAGTTCATGGAGTTCGCTTTCGTGGGCGCGAACCCGAAAGAGGAAGGCACACTGGCGTGGAAAGCGTACCAGACATACGCGGACGGCGAAGTAGTGGAGTGGACAGGAGACAAGGATTCCAAGACGCCGGCGTCCGTGACTACGGTGAAAGCAGGTGCTGGTGAAGCAGGTCACGATCACAGCCACGACGCTGCTGCGCCAGCGGCAGCACAAGCTCAGTCCCAGGACCAGGCGGCGGCAAGCGCAGGTGGCAGCAACACGTTGCCACTGGTGCTCTCCGGACTGGCGCTTCTGCTCTCGATTGTAAGCCTGTTCAGAAAAAAAGCGTAAGCACAGCAGAAAAACCGTGCAGCGAATCAGCAAGCTGCACGGTTCTTTATTTTTTCGTCGCAGTCTCTTTATTCAGCCTGTCCCAAAAGGGGAGCCGGATCATGGTATAATGTGAGTGAACACTGTATGGTCTCATACGGACAGAGAGGACGTGGACGCTCATGGATTTTGCTTTTATCTTCATCATTTTACTCGTGATTGCCGTATTTTTCTTTTCGAGCAAGGTCGCAAAAGGCAGAAAAGACAGAAAAGTAAGAAAAGACAGACGTTCTCGTTCTCGCTATGCCGCTTCCTCGAATAGCAACTGGTTTTACATGGACAGCAGCGATTATCACGACGACCATCATCACCACCACGACTCGGATGGACATGATTGCAGCCACGACAGTGACAGCGGAGATTGCGGAGGTGATGACTGAAGCTTTTTTCCACGCCCCCTGATATGTTACAATGATGGGGTAAAAAGTTGATTCCCAACCAGGAATGGTGCGGGCTTGAAAAAGGAGAGATGTATTATGGCAAACATCAAATTTGCAGAGATTGTAGGAACGTCCGTCGCAGGAATCCTCCTTTCAAGCGAACAGTAGCACCGTTCAAAAAAATGAGGATTCGACTGCGACTGGTTTTGGCGTAGGGCCAATCAAACAACCATTTGCAGGAGGAATCCGTTTTGAATCACACAACCAATCAAGCTGTTTTGCAATCATTGGGCTGGAATGAGCATTTTGCCAATCTTTTTGTTCCTTATGCCGAGCAAGGCTACAGCGTGGGCAGAATCACGCTGGAACATAAACGCATCTATCGTCTGTTGAGCGAGCACGGCGAGCTTCTGGGCGAAGTCACGGGCAAGCTGCGCTATGAGGCGACAGGCCGCGAGGATTATCCGGCGGTAGGAGACTGGGTCGTCATCACGGCGCGTCCCGAAGAAAGGAAAGCTTCGATCCATGCGGTGTTGCCGCGCAAAAGCAAGTTTTCCCGCAAGGTTGCGGGAGACAGCATCGAAGAGCAGATTGTGGCTGCCAACGTCGATACCGTATTTTTGGTGAATGCTTTAAACAACGATTTTAATATACGCAGGATGGAGCGCTACCTCATCCTCGCCTGGGAAAGCGGAGCCAATCCGGTGATCGTGCTCTCCAAAGCCGACTTGTGCGACAATCTGGAGCAGCGCATCGCGGAGGTGGAAAGCGTCGCGATTGGCGTGCCTGTGCACGTAGTCAGCGCTGAGCGGGGAGAAGGGCTGGAGCAGCTTGCTCCGTACCTGGGGCGCGGCCAGACAGTGGCGCTCATGGGCTCCTCTGGTGTCGGCAAGTCTACCTTAATCAACAAGCTGAGCAAAGAAGAGCGGCAGCGTGTAAGCGGAGTGCGCGAGGGAGACGATCGCGGCCGCCATACGACTACCCACCGCGAGCTGTTTCAGCTTCCGGACGGCGCTCTCATGATTGACACGCCGGGCATGCGCGAACTGCAGCTGTGGGAAGCGGATGAGGGATTCCGCGGAGCTTTTGACGACATCGAGCAGCTGGCAGCAGCATGCCGTTTCAACGATTGCCAGCATGGACGGGAGCCAGGGTGCGCCGTTTTGGCGGCGATTGAAGACGGTTCGCTGGAAAAGGCTCGCTTCGACAGCTATTTGAAGCTTCAGCGCGAACTGGCTCACCTGGCCCGCAAGGAAAATGCGCGGCTGGCAGCAGCAGAGAAGGACAAGTGGAAAAAAATCAACATGCAAATGCGAAGCAAAAAACCGAAGCGATAAAACGCAAGAGTCCTTGGACAACCAAGGGCTCTTTTCATTTGGAGGCAGGCAAGTGTGCACCGCGACTTTCATAAAATTACGCTTGATTCCAGCAAGCCAGTTGTGATAGATTGGGTCAAGACCCGGCAATCGTGCCGGATAAAGTGCATACGGAGTGCTCGTATAATTTTGGGAATAAGGCCCAACAGTTTCTACCAGGTGACCGTAAATCACCTGACTACGAGTGAAATTGCGTTCGATCGACTGCGCTGTTCGCTGCTCCCTGTTTCTCGTGACAGGAAGCGGATAATCTGCTAGCAAGAACGCTGACACGCTTTTTTGGCGTGTGATTCCCGAGGGAGAAAAGCCCCGAGGGACAGTTTCACTTGGCGTTGGTTTTATGACATGAGCCTGCCTGTGAGCTGTCCGTTCGGGGCTTTATTTTTTTTCGTCGATGCCATTTAATCCCCATGGCTGTCGACAAAAAGAACAACGCAGGCTCGCCAAGCAAATAGACGATGCGAAGTGTTCTCATACAGTTGGACTAGCGTCGTCTTCTGGCAGCGCTAGAGTTGATGGAGGAGGAAGAAACGATGAAAGAATTGCAGGAGCGCATCGTACAGGACGGGAAGGTGCTGTCGGAATCCGTGTTGAAGGTGGATGCGTTTTTGAACCATCAGGTAGACCCGCAATTGACGATGAAGATCGGCGAGCGTTTCGCCCAGCTTTTTGCCGACGAGAAAATTACGAAAGTGTTGACGATCGAGGCGAGCGGCATTCATTTTGCACTGGCGACAGCGGTTGCATTGGGAGTGCCTTTTGTCTACGCGAAAAAGAAAAAGGCAGTGACGCTGTCAGAAGAGGTGTACTCGGCTCCTGTCCACTCTTTTACCCGTCAGGAAACGTATCAGATCAGTGTGTCCAAACAGTATTTGTCGCCGGATGACCGCGTGCTGATCGTGGACGATTTTCTCGCGACCGGAGCGGCGCTGATCGGATTGACCCAGATTATCAAAGACGCGAATGCGCACCTGGTCGGCATCGGAGCTGTTATTGAAAAAAGCTTCCAGGAAGGCCGTGGACTGCTGGAACAAGCGGGTGTCCGCATTGAGTCTTTGGCCCGCATCGCGTCCATGTCTCCGGAAGGCATTCAGTTTATCCAGGCGGAATCGGTCCGTGTCTAAATACTATGACGAGAGGAGAGTAGAATACTTCATGCTATCCAAACAGAAAATCGTTACGTTAGGTTTGCAGCACGTTCTTGCGATGTATGCGGGTGCTGTCGTCGTACCGCTCATCATTGGCGGGGCCCTGAACCTGACTCCGGCGCAGATTGCCTACCTGATCGCGGCCGATTTGTTTACGTGCGGGATCGCTACCTTGCTGCAAGTCATCGGGACGCGCTACACAGGGATTCGTCTTCCGGTGGTGCTGGGCTGTACGTTTACGGCTGTAGGTCCGATTATCGCGATTGCTTCCACCAGCAATCTGGCCACGGCCTACGGTGCGATTATCGTCTCCGGTGTGTTCGTCGTACTGGCTGCGCCGTTGTTTGGCAAGCTGCTGCGCTTTTTCCCGACCGTGGTGCAAGGCTCTGTCGTGACCATCATCGGTCTGTCGCTCATTCCGGTGGCGATGAACAATGCCGCTGGCGGCCAGGGAATGCCGGACTTCGGTTCGCCGCGCAACCTGCTGCTCGCTCTCGGAACATTGGCGATCATTTTGTTTATCAATCGCTTCTTTAGCGGATTTATTCGCGCGATCTCCGTCTTGCTCGGCCTTGTCGCAGGAACAGTGATCGCCTACATGATGGGGATGGTCAGCTTCGCCAACGTGGCGGAAGCTTCCTGGTTCAGCGTAGTCGAGCCGTTTTACTTCGGCACGCCGCAATTTTCCATCGTGGCCATCGTGACCATGATTTTGGTCAACATCATTAGTATGGCGGAGTCGACTGGCGTTTATTTTGCCCTCGGCAAAGTAACCGAGACAAACGTAACGGACAAAGATGTGGTCAAAGGCTTGCGCGGCGAAGGCGTTGCGATTGTCCTGGGAGGCATTTTCAATGCGTTCCCGTATACGGCCTTTTCGCAAAACGTTGGGCTGGTTTCCCTGACAGGCATCAAAACCCGCGACGTCATGATCGGCGCTGGCGGTCTGCTGGTTGTCCTTGGCCTTTTGCCCAAGCTGGCGGCGCTGACGACAGTGATTCCCAACGCCGTATTGGGCGGTGCGATGATCGCCATGTTCGGAATGGTTGTCGCTTCCGGGATCAATATTTTGTCGCAGGTCGACCTTCGCCAAAATGAAAATCTGTTGATCGCCGCTTGCAGTATCGCCGTTGGCCTTGGCTCTGCGGCTGTGCCCAGCATGTTTGACCAGTTGCCGACCATGGTGAAAATGCTGCTGCAAAACGGCATCGTGACAGGCTCGCTGACAGCGGTCGTCCTGAACATTTTGCTGGTGCATACGAATAAAAAAGTCAACCAGGCTGCCGTTCCAAGCCCGATTTCGGAAGCATCCTGATTGACCTGAAAACCGCCATTCTCTCGCGAAATGCAGAGGATGGCGGTTTTTTCCTTGCTGATAAAAAAGGCTCGCCCAAGGTTGGCAAGCGTCCAGTGGTCTTGGCCAAGTCGGACATAGGATGCTATGTACGAAATCACTTGGGGAGGACAGATGCGTGTATGGCTACCTTTCAGGAAGCGTTGCGAGCCAAGAATCACCTGGTGAAGCGCTGGAAGCGCATGCCCGACGTCATGGGGATCGGGGTTGGATATGTAAACGGCAGGAACAACAAAAAAGGGGCCTGTGTCGTATTGTACACGCTGGACGCCAGTGCGGCCGCGAAAAAAGGCTGTCCGAGCTGCGTTGCGTTAAAACGCAAAAAAGGCGGGAAAAATCCCAAAATCACCTCGCGCGTCGCCGTTCCCGTGAGGACGATCACCTCCGGCAGATGCAGCAGCCATCAAAAGCTGAAGTCAGCTGCCAACTATCGCCGGAGAATCCGTCCGGTCGTAGCGGGCGTAAGCGTCGGATACCCCGGAGCTGCGGGGACGGCGGGCCTGATCGTTACAGGAGCGATCCGCCGCGCCCAGCGCTTTTTGTTGAGCAACAACCACGTCCTGAACCGGAACAACTCTGCTGGCTACTCCGAAACGATCCAGCCGGGAGGGGCGGACGGCGGGCGTTCCGGGCGCGATCGGATTGGACAACTATACCGATTCGTCCGGCTGCGAAAAAATGCACTGAATGAGATGGATGCCGCGCTCAGCATTCCCACCTCGAATGATTTGCTCGCTCCGCGCTATGCGAAAATCGGCACCATTCCGGGTTACGTCCGTTCCTACGCAATCGGGAGCAGGATGAAAAAGGTCGGCCGCACGACGGGCTTTGTCACGGGGGTCGTGGAATCGACACATACGGACATCAAGGTCGATTACGGCGACTACGGCGGTCTGGGAACGATCCGCTTCCGCAACCAGACGGTCATCCGCAGCGACACCCCGATTTCGTTGCCGGGCGACTCCGGCTCTGTCTGGCTGACGGCAAACAATTACGCTGCCGCCGTCAATTTTGCAGGCTCCGCCGATGGCAAGCTGTCGATTGCGTTTCCAATCCACCGGGCGATGCGCGCCTTTGGGGTGCGTGTAGCACAGCCGACTACGTCCCTTTCCAAAAAACGGGGCAAGCGCCGCAGACGGCGAAACGCCAGGAAGTGATCGGCAGCTCGGAAGCGAGGTCGTCCAGACAGGCGAGCACTTCGTCCGCTGCGTTCTCAATCGAAAAACGTCATATGCGTTTTCTCTTCCCGGTAGTAAGCCAGGCGATCCTGCAGTGTGCCCGTGTGCAGCTCGAACTTGTGCCCGTCGGGGTCTGTAAAATAGATCGAGCGTTTGTCCCGCTCGTCGCGCTCGCGGCCGGGGAGGATGTAAACGCCGTGCTGCTCCAGATGGCGCTTCCAGTCGTCAAAGTCTTCTTCGGCAACGGAGAAGGCGAGGTGCGTGTAGGACAAGGCGATTTCGTTGCGAGGGATGTCGCGCTCTTCGTTCAAGGCCAGCCAATAGCCGTTCCAGTCGAAGTAGGCCAGCTTTCTGCCGCGAACCAGCGGCTTTGCGCCGAGGACATCCCGGTAAAAACAAAAAGAACGCTCCAGATCGGAAACGGAAAACAGCATGTGATTCAGCCCTTTCAGCGGCTGCATGGCCATTGCCCCTTTCGCTTTTTTCTGACGTGACGAGATTATTGTACGTCATCGGTGCGACCGGCTGCCATGGCAAAACAGCCGCAAAAAAACAGGCATCCCGCAGGAAACGGTTTGCCTGTTTTTCATTTTCGCGGATCCGTTTCGTATTGTTACGACTGGCCTTGCTGCTGCGATTGCGCCTGTGTTTGCAGTGTGGACTGAACCTGCGACACCATCGTTTGCGCCTGGGCAATTTCCTGCGAAGCCTGCTTCAGCGCTTCTTCGGCGAGCTGCGGATTGGCAGCCGACTGCTCGATGGCTTGCGTAATCATATTTTTCGCGAGTGTGGTTGCCACTTCGGCTTTTTTCAGCGTATCGGTGTTGATCTGTGTTGGCATATCGTTTTCCTCCTTGCGAAAAAAATTGGTTTGACACACACCGTCATAATTTCTCCCGTTTTGCCGCGATTATGCATGCAAAGTCATCGGCCCAACCGTTTGCGGCGAGGGCTGCATACTTTTGTAGGAGGGGAGGAATGCGTGATGAAGAAAAAGTGGGTAGGGGTCGTCAGGCAGGTAGAGCAGGCGTTCTGGACCATTGTTTTTTCGGCGCAGCGGCGTGTAGGGGAACGGGGAAAAATTTTACCCAGGCGGTTCAATTCAAAAGCGAAAATTCGCCGTTTTTTGACCAGGTTCATGACGCCTTGCCTCGCGAGTCGTGTCATCGGCAACCTCGATCTGAGACGGGTCAACGGGAGGCTGGCTGTTCCGGTAGGAGACGGAATCGGTGCGCCGCCAATCGTCAAGGCGCAAATCCTGAAAAAAAGCGGAAAATGCGTGACGCTTGCTGTCTGGTTTCAATTTGACCGGAGCGATCGCTTTTTTAACGTCTACCAGTTAAAAAAGCTGCCGGATGGACGCTGGATCGTGGCGGGACGGCATCCGTTGGACTATCCGTTCAGTCGGCCTGGACACCTCTTTCGGACCGTGCCCGGCTGTTGCTCGCCTTGTGTGCGGGGCTGCAAGCAGGTGAGCAGGAGAGTCCGACGCAGGTGAACGGGGGAGAATTTTTTGACGGGAAATGGTAACATTTTGCGCCTGACTTCGTTTGTAGGTATGGGAGGTGGGAGATGAAGGCACAACTTTGGAGCGAATGGTTCGCCGAATATCAGCAGCCGTTGTACCGCTATTTGTACCGGATGTGCGGTTCGCGCGAAGTAGCCGAGGAGCTGTTGCAGGAGACGTTTTACCGTGCCATGCTCTCCCTCTCGATTCGCGATGCCCGGCAGGCGCGGGCGTGGCTTTACAAAGTGGCGCGGCATCTGTACATCGACTGGCTGCGCAAAAAAACGTCGGAAAAAAGTATGCTGGAAAACATCCGCCGTCTGTTCAGCGCGTCCTCGCGTACGTATGAACCGGAAACGATTTATCGCCAAAAAGAGGACAAGGAGCGGGCAGAGTGGATTTTGCAGCAACTGCCGGAGCGGATGCGAACGATCCTCTACTTGCGCGAGGTCGAGGAATTTTCCTATCTGGAGCTGGCGGAGACGCTGTCCTTGAGCATCGAGCAGGTAAAAGTCACCCTGCACCGGGCACGGAAAAAGTTTCGCGAGTGGGAGAAGCGAACGGAAGGAGGAATGGACGATGGAGGATGACAAGTTGCGCGACAGGCTAGACGTGTCCGAGGTTGCCTGGGACGAGAAAAAGGCACGTCGCCTGATCTGGCGGTCGCGGTTTGCTCTGTGGAAAAATATCGCACAAACTTTGCTTGCGATCTGGTTTTTTTACACGCTTTACATGATCGTCATTCAAATCGGCTATGCGAAGCTGAACAAAGAGGACGACCTGGTCCGCTACGCTTCGACCTTGATCGAAACGCATTACGCGGGCTTGATGGTGGACAAGTCAGGGCATACTCCGGTGTCGCTGTCTCCCTGGCTGACGCAAGAGACGACATTGACGCTGTACAAGCAGCTTGGCAAGTGGGAGGAAATTGTCGGCACGGTGACGGTCAAAAAACCGCTTTGGGGCAAGCTGGAGTACGAAATCCACTACCAAAAAAAGCAGCTCGACGACCGGGACGGGACTTTTCGCTTTGCCCTGCCTTTGTCGCTGCTCGGCCAAAAGCCGCTTGACGAGCGCAAGGAGCAGGACGAGCTGTGGGAGCAGCTTGCCCATATGGAGGACGGCTACGTGGCGGAGATGGCCTTTTCTACGCTTCAGCCGTATGAGCCGATGCAACTCTACAAACTGCTGGAAAAATACGATCTGTACCTGCTGCAGATGGCGGTGTACGGAGGCGAGCTGAAAACGTTCAAGCCGACGCATACGCGCAGTGAAAGCACGGTTTACGTCCCGAACCTGGTGCTGAGGCCGGCAGTTCACTATAGCGAGGGCGGAAGCATGAGCTTGGAAAAGGCGATGAGTTTGCCCGAATCGGTAGAGGACGCCAAAAACCAGCTCATCCCTGATTTGGAGTGGATGCAGTCTTACGCGCCAGATACATTCGATGCCTATGATGAAAAACGGCTCACCTATTTGCGCGAAAAAGGAATCGTCGTCTATGGCGCCGTAGTCACAGGCCCGGTTCGCGAGCTGGAGAAGCTGCGTGCCGAGACTGGGCTTCACGAGTTTCAACTGGGCAGAATCGCTGTGTGGAACTGGTAGCTGATTTTTTGCTAATCCGATCTTGATTTTGAAGCGACTTGTCTGTATAATATTTAAGTGTTGCGGCACCTTGCAGATTTTGTCGAACAAAGTGAAGCAACAGTGTGTGAGCAAATCGGGAAGTAGCTCAGCTTGGTAGAGTACTTGGCTTGGGACCAAGGGGTCGCAGGTTCGAATCCTGTCTTCCCGACCATTTGCACACAAACGGGCCGGTATGGCGGAATTGGCAGACGCGCGCGACTCAAAATCGTGAGGGAAACCGTGGGGGTTCAAGTCCCTCTACCGGCACCAGCAATCCATACATATGGTTTTTGTTTCAAGGTGGGAAACAGCGAGCAAATCCTGTTTCTCACTTTTTTCATTTTCGGGTGCGTCTCGGAGAATAATTTACTGAAAATGGCAAAAGAAAAAGTCAACGATGAGAGTTGACTTTCTTTAGGAACCAACTATCTTCTATTGAAGCCTCATAACGATCAAAGCGATTGTAATCAGCAGAAAGAGGACAAACAAAACTCCAAACACGATTGAGGTGTTTGCAGCCTTGTTAAATCGAGCAAGATCATCCCTCCCTTTTTGATTATAGCACTAGCAAAGCTTTCGGACTAAATTTACCGGAATTTTCTTCCATTCCTTCTTCAGAAAAGCGTCAACGCGCAAACAAAAACGACACGCTCACGGCAAAAAACAGCCAGGCGTGCCTTCCTTGTTTTATGAACTTGGCTTTTTGTTGTTTTTCCAGGGCGGGTCGCCCCATTCGTGGATTTTGTTGCTGACCTTGTAAAACAGAAACGGGATCAAAAAGGCAAGCAGCGCGCCGGCAAAGGTGAGAAACGGTGGCAGTGTACCGAAAAATTTCATCATGCTGGTCACCTTCCTTCATCTAATTCCGAGCGGTTGATGGAACCGATATTTCGCAAGTACACTTTGGCTTTTACCCGGATCTCGCTCTTTTCGTACAGGCGTTGTCCGTCTTCCCAGTCGTGCTGGATCTTCTTCCAGAGCGGGTAATTTTTCTGGCGGATATGGCTGCCCAATTTGATGACATCGACTTTCATTTCCTTGTGTACTTTCTGGAGCGTATCCTGGCACATTCGCTCGATTTCTTTCGCGAACGCTCGCTCCAGTTTTTTCGTTTCTTCCTTGCTGAGAAAATCCATAAGCGAGTAGGCTTCTGCCAAAATGCCCTCGCACTCGATATGGATCGTGAAAACAAAGCGCTGCTTGTCGCGCAAATCTTGTTTGATGGTATGTTTCGTTCCCTGGATGTTCATGACGACCAAATCGTTTTTGACCTTGGCTTTTAGCAGTCCCCCGCTAATATTCCCCGTCAAAAAATTCAAGCCCTCGGTTTCCTCTTCGCCGAGAAAGCCAACTAATTGGTTGTTATTGGAAAAAACAGCGCTGCCCGCCATTTTGATTTCGTTTTTTTCGGCGCGCACCCTTGGAATGACGAAGCCGAAGGGGCTGAGCAGCTCCTCGTGAACGTCACCCATCCTGACCTGGTGAAGCATGCGCGCGTTTCGATCAATGTGTTCGCCAATCTGATTGATGTAGAGCGCAGGCAGCTTTTCCGTTTTCGGCGTGACCTCGATAATGCTTTTGGCGGGTCCTTTGGAGATCAAGACTTTGCTGCCGCGTCTGGAATCGGGATCGCGCAACAGAAAATCCATGGCGTTGGCAAAGCCGTTCTCGGAACGGGCGACATCTTCCGAGATGACGATAATCTTGAGATGCTGGTAAAACGGAGCGCGACTGGTTCGCGTAGCCAACTCGCGGGAAACTTCAAAAAGCGAATCGCCCTCCGAAGTGAGGTTGAGAAACGCCTCGTTTGCCGTGTTTTGTCCGTCGCCTGCCTGGCTGCCTGCGATCAGTCCGCCGGGGATGACAAGTTGGTGGGTGACGAGAAAGCGTTCCTTGACCTTCGGTTTTCCCGGCGACTCCTTTGTTGCCCGCTTTTCCGCCTCGTTGGTGCGGGGGACATCAATGGCGACACCAAGGACAAAGCCGCGTTCTTCAATCTGTACCTGATCCCAGCAGCCTGTGACCAGCGCTGACAGGAGAGCGATCAGACAGGGCAGAACAAAGCGTCTATTCATGGCCTTTCACCCCGCGGAATACAGCGATCACCAACAACAGGATGGGACACAGGTAAACGATAATCATCCCGTAGTACGTCACATAGTCGGCAAAGGTAAAGAAGTCAACCAGATTTTGCGGGAGCATGGCGATGAAGTAAATAATCGGCGACAGAAGCAGGATCCAGACCATTTTTTTTACGTTGCGGAACATCGACGTCAAATTGATGATCGCAATATCGAACCACACCATGCACGTATCGAAAATCGTCATGATCCAGATGGCAAAAAAGATGGATTCGACTCGTTCAAAAAACCCGCCGGGAATTTCCACTTCCTTCGCGAGATCAATTGTCGGGTACGTCAAGTTTTTCACAACCTCCGCAGAAAATACGCCGATGACGAAAATGTAGATGGTCAGGTACAGGACCACCGGGATGAACAGCCCGAGTGCCATCGCCTTTGTTCCCTCTTTCGGCCTTTTCATCAGCATGGTATAGAAAAGGATGATTTCGAACCCGGAGTAAGAAAGCCCCACCGCTTGCGAGCCGTTCAGCAAGGATTGCCAGTCGGACGAGAAAAAGGGGCGGACGTTTTCGAATTCGATCAATTGCGAGGTGAACAGCAAGACGAGAAACAGCACGACAAGGACGACTGGCGAAAACAGCAAATTAAGCCGCAACATGGAGATGCGCGATCCTGCCATGGCGTATTGGACAACAAAGAGAAAGCTCAGGGTAATCATTTCGACAGGGGTATTGTAAAACAAATACTGCTTGGCAATGTTGCCGATCGCGCGAATCTCAAAAGAGACGAACAGCATCGAGTACACACAGACAAGAAAGGTAAGGACGTAACCGACCGGCTTGCTGGCGATCTGCGAGGTGTACTCAAAAAAAGTTTGCCGGGGGAAGCGGGCGGCGAGCTTGGCGAGCAGCCAGCCGATCAGAAAGGCGACCAGGCCGCTGAGGACGATGGAAATCCAGCCGTCGATTCCGCCGGTCTCTTTGGCGAGTGCGCGCGGGAAGGTCAGGATACCTACACCGATCATGACAGAGGTGATGTTGATGCCCATATGGTTTGTGCTGAGCATTTTATCCGACAAGGTTCGTGCACTCATTTGGAGTCCCCTGTTCTCATTCGAATTTCATCTTCCGCATGTAACATTTCGGGGCGGTCTTTCAGAAAAGTGACAGGCGCGCGCAAAATCAGATCTTTCCAGTCTCTGGCCATGTGCGGGGCAAACGGAGCCAGATACGGATGACCGATGCTGGTCAGATTGGACAGGTGTATCAGGATCGCGATCAGGCTTAACACGACGCCGTACACCCCGAAGATCGCGGCGGCAAACATGGCGAAAAACCGGATCATGCGAAAGGCGATCGCCAGGTGGTACGCTGGAATGGCAAACGACGAAATGGCTGTCAACGCTACCACAATAACCATGACCGGGCTGACGAGTCCGGCTGATACAGCGGCGTCGCCGATCACAAGACCGCCGACGATGCCGACTGTCTGGCCGATCGGTTTGGGGAGCCGCAGTCCCGCTTCCTGCAGCAGCTCCATCGTCGTAATCATCATGATCGATTCCACGAAAGCCGGAAAAGGAACGCCGTCCCGCGTGGCAGCGATGGAGAAAGCGAGATCGGACGGAATCAGGCCAGGGTGAAACGTAACCAGGGCGATGTAGAGCGAAGGCGAAAAGACAGCGAAAAAAGCGGCCAAATAGCGCAAAAGACGTGTCAGGGTGCCGACGATCCAACGCTCGTAGTAGTCCTCGGGAGAATGCATGAGCAGACCGAGCGTGACGGGGAGGATCAACACCATCGGGGTACCGTCCAGCAAGATCGCGACACGTCCCTGAAAGAGGGCGGCACTGACCTTGTCCGGACGCTCGGTATTGTTCGACTGGGGAAAAGGCGAGAGAAAATCGTCCTCGATCCACTGCTCGATAAACCCTGACTCTTCGACCTCGTCAACGTCGATGGTGGCGATTCTGCGCTGGACTTCCTTGACCAGATCGGGATCTGCGATATTCTCGATGTAGGCGACGAGCAGCTCGGTTTTGCTGCGCTTTCCTACCACCATGCTCTCAAAGCGCAGGTTCGGGTCTTTGACCCTTCTGCGAATGAGCACAGTGTTGTCCCGAAGGTTCTCGGTAAAGCCGTCGCGGGGACCGCGCACCAGCCCTTCGGAGACAGGTTCCTCGATGGCCCGGGACTTCCAGCCTTTGCTGTCAATGAGAATGATCTGGCTTGTGCCGTCGACAATCAGGGCGGTATCGCCGGACAAAATACAGTCGACGGCAGCTGCAAGCGACGTCTCTTTTTTTATTTCGACAACGGACAAGACCTCGTCAAAAAGCAGGCTGAGGATCTCATCCGGTTCAACAGGAACTGTCTTTTCTGCTATGGAGAGCATAAGCTGGATACGGCCCAGCACTTGTGTATGGAGCATAGCCGAATCGACCAGACCATCAATGGCGATGACGGCGCACAGATGGTTGCTGTTGCCGATGAGAAAGCTGCGAATCAACAAATCGTTCGGATTGCCAAGCAAGGTGCGAAACAGCTCCAGGTTTTCCTTAACACTGCTTGACAGTTCCTGGTCAGGTATTTGTGACTGTTGCATGCGTTGCATGAGGGGAGAGGTTTTCTTTTTGTTTCGGTGGGCGAAAAATTTTCGCATCATGGCATTCCCTCCCATTCCAATGGCAAAAAGCATGTTAGTGCGATTTTTTCCAGAACAAAGGGAATTTATGCGGATGAAAGTTCCACGACAAACTTTCACACAAAGAATTGAACAACCCTATGAGGTATGATACATTCGGCATGGTAGAATAGAGAGTTGAGAGAGTAGGAAAGACGGAGAAGGGTGGAATCGTAGTGCTTGACAGTCAAGTTTTGGTTCGGGAAACAGACTTTTCGAAACTCGCGCATACATGGGAAGAGCTGGCGCAAGCAATGGCAGAGCAGGGAGATACAACAACGCCAGCCAAACTGAAGCAACTGGCTGAAAAAACGCGGAGAGCAGAGCTGAACATCGCTTTCTGCGGACACTTTTCCGCAGGGAAATCCACGATGATAAATACGCTTTTGGGGGTCAGCCTTCTGCCCTCCAATCCGATTCCGACCAGTGCCAACGTCGTGAAGATTCGCGGGGGCGAAAAAGCCGCTCGCGTCTATACAATGAATGGCGACGTCGTGACGTTTGATCCGGATACAGAGATGGAGAAGCTCAAGCAGTTTGCCGTTGACGGAGATACCGTGGAGTCGGTTGAGGTGACGTATCCGGGGACGCTTCTTGATGAGCATTCCAGCCTGCTCGACACGCCGGGGATCGACTCGACGGACGCCGCGCACAAAATTGCCACGGAATCGGCGCTGCACCTGGCTGATGTCGTCATTTACATGATGGATTACAACCACGTCCAGGCAGAAGAGAACTTCAACTTTACGAAAACGCTGAAGGATCGCGGCAAGCCGGTCTATCTGGTTGTGAACATGATTGACAAGCACATTGACTTTGAGCTTGATTTTGAGAGCTACAAGGAAAGTGTCGAAGAAGCATTTGCGAACTGGAACATTCATCCGGACGGCATTTTTTACACCTCGCTCGCGGAGCCGGACCATCCGGAAAACCAGTACGCGGAGTTTCGGCAAAAGCTGCTTGAACTGATCGCCGGACGCGAACAGCTGGTAGGCAAAAGCGTGCGCAGCGCAGCGGAGCATTTGATCGAGGAGCACGTCCAGTCGCTCAAGCGAAGCCACGCAGGCAAGCGTCAAGAGCTGGAGAGCAAGCTGGACAGCCTGGAGCTGGCAGAACTGGACAGCCGCGATGCCCAAGCGGTATCCGCAGCGCTTGCACAGGCAGAGGCGCAGATGGAAGCGCTGAAAAGCAGCACAGCACAAGCGCGCGCCCAGATGGAAAAAGATTTGGGCTCTTTGCTCGACAATGCCCGGTTGACCTACTACAGCACGAACGAAGCAGCAGCGAGCTATCTGGAGAGCCGCAAGCCCGGCTTCAAGATGGGCTTTTTGTTCGCGGGGAAAAAGACAGAGGAAGAGCGCAAGCGCCGCGAGGAAGCACTGCTGGCCGAGTTCCGCGAAAAAGTGGCGGGCAATCTCGACTTTCATTTCAAGGAACTGATGAGCAAGCAATTGCAAGCGCATGACATCCGTGACGAGGAGTACCACGCGCGCGTGCATGCGACGCAGATCGAGATTACGGGCGAGTTTCTGGCGAAGCACATCAAGGACGGGGCGGCTTCCCGCGAGTATGTGATGAACTACTGTACAGACGTCGCAAACGCGATCAAGCTGGAGTACAGACGCGCGGGCCTCGCGTTCATCGAGGAGGTCGTCGGACGCCTGGCGAGCCGGATGGAACAGGAGAGCGCAGCGCAGCTTGAACGCATCGGCATCCTGCGCGAGATGGCCTCGCTGCATGAACAGCTCGCAAGCCTCACTGCCAGCGAAGAAAACACGAGAGAACGACTGCAGGCAATTATGCGTGAAGGAGAATAGGGATCATGAATCAGCTTCGAGACAAACTTGTCGCGGCGGCAGAGCGTCTGCGCCGCACAAGCCACGAAATCGTTACCGTACCAGGGATGCAAGCACAGGCGCAGGCGATGCTGGAGCGGGCAGATCGCCTGACAGCCAATCGCTTCACAGTCGCTTTGTTTGGCGCATTCAGTGCGGGGAAATCATCTTTTGCCAATGCGTTGATGGGCGATCTCGTCCTGCCTGTGTCGCCTAACCCGACGACAGCGGCGATCAACAAAATCATGCCGCCAAGCGCAGAACACCCGCACGGTACGGTGCGCGTGGTGCTGAAGGAAAGAGACGCAGTCGAGCAGGATGTGCTGCGCTCGCTGGCTGTATTTGGACTGCATGCCTCCAGTCTGGAAGGCGGGCTGTCCGAACTGAACAAAATTGACGTGGCGCAAATTCCGCCGACAGCCAAGCCGCACTACACGTTTTTGAAAGCCGTCACAAAAGGTCTTCCCGAGATGGACACTCACCTGGGCGGAGAGCTGATCGTGGACATGCAAGCATTCAAAAGCTTCGTCGCCAAGGAAGAAAAGGCGTGCTTTGCGGAATACATCGAGCTGTTTTACTCGTGCCCGCTCACCGATCAGGGCATCGTGCTCGTCGACACGCCAGGAGCGGATTCCATCAATGCCCGCCATACGGGTGTGGCCTTTGAATACATGAAAAATGCGGACGCTGTCCTGTTCGTCACGTACTACAATCACGCGTTTTCCCAGGCTGACCGCGAGTTTTTGCTGCAGATGGGCCGGGTCAAGGACACGTTCGAGATGGACAAGATGTTTTTCATCGTCAATGCGGCTGACCTCGCTGCTTCGGAGGAGGAACTGCAGGGCGTCATCGCGCATGTGGAGAAAAACCTGCTCTCCTGCGGCATTCGCCTGCCGCGCATTTATCCGGTATCGAGCCAGACAGCGCTTTTGGCACGCATGCACGAAAAAGGCAAGCTGGCTGCTTCCGCAGAAAAAGTATACCGCCAACGCACCCAAACGGCAGAGGGCGCTCCGCTCATGCCGGCAGAGGAAGCGTTCAAGCTGTCGGGTATGGCCGCTTTTGAAACAGCGTTTCTCCGCTTCACCATCGACGAACTGACACAGATTGCGGTGAACGCAGCGATGAGCGAAATTCGCCGTGCGCACGACACGCTGACCGAATTCATGCGTATGGCCCAGTCCGGCGAAGACGAACGTCTTGCCCGCAAGGAAGCGGCAAGCAAGGCCCAGTCAGACGCGTTGGCTGCGGTGGCGGCTCTGTCTACCGCTTCGTACGAGCGCGACCTGGCCAAAGAGCGCGAGGAGTTGCTCTACTACGTCAAGCAGCGGCTGTTTTTCCGCTTTAGCGAGCTGTTCAACTTCGCGTTTAACCCGGCGGTTCTCAAGGATGACGGACGCAGCATGAAGCAGGCGCTCCAGGGCTGCCTGACCGATCTTCTGCGCTCGGTCAGCTACGATCTGGCACAGGAGCTGCGCGCTACCACATTGCGCCTGGAAAAGTTCCTGGGCAAGCAGGGAGCGGCGCTCGTCTCCGCGTGGCAAAAGGACGTGCACGCCTACGCAGCAGGTTTGACGCTGGCTCCGTTCCAGCAGCGTCAGGTAGAGACGCTCGCCTTTGCCGAAGAGCTGCCTGTGTCTGCTGAGGCATTCTACCCGGCGCTCGGACTGTTCAAAAACACGAAGGACTTTTTTGAACAGGACGGCAAGACGAAGCTGCGCGAAGAGCTGGAAAAGCGCATGCAGGAGCCGGTAGCGGCATACGTTGCGGCCGGAAGCGAGCAGCTTGGCGAGCAGTTCAGCACGCTGTTCCACGAGCTGATAGAGACAGAGCGGAACCGCGTCGTCGAGCAGATTAACGAATACTTCACAGGGCTGTTTGCCGCACTCGACATGACGGTGGATCTGGAAGAGCTGGGAGCGAAGGTAAGCCGTGTGGCAGCGGAGCTGGAGTAACCGCTTGTGAAGCGATAGAAAAAACGCCCAGGCATTTGCACGAGAGGCAAAGCCTGGGCGTTCATTTTTTCAAGCGTTATTCGGATACTTTTTTGTACTTGTCAAACTGGTCGGCAACTTCCTTGGAAGGCCCGTTTGTCAATTTGCTGACGATCACGATCGCGAGCAAGCTTGCGGCGAAGCCCGGAACCATTTCGTACAGGAAGTCTTTCAGCACATCGAAGCTTGTCCAGATGATAACGGTGGCGGCTCCGGCGATCATGCCAGCGAGTGCGCCCCATTTGTTCATCTGCTTCCAGTAGAGGGACAGCAGGATGACTGGACCAAACGATGCACCAAATCCGGCCCATGCGTATCCGACGAGATCGAGGATCGTATCGTTTTTGTTCAACGCCAGCAAAAAGGCGATGACGGCGACGATCAGGACGGAGAGACGGCCAACGGCGACAAGCTCTTTGTCCGTCGCAGAGCGCTTGAGGAACGTTTTGAAAATGTCTTCTGTCAGCGAGCTGGAGGTCACGAGCAGTTGGGAAGAAATCGTACTCATGATGGCAGCCAGAATCGCAGCGAGCAAAAAGCCAGTGATGAGCGGATGGAACAGCACCGTGCCGAGCTGGATAAAGATTGTTTCCGGGTCGGCAATCGTCCAGCCTTGCTTCGCGTACAGCGCAATACCGACCAGTCCGGTAAACATGGCGCCTGCTACAGAGAAAATCATCCAGCCCATACCAATTGTACGCGCTTTCTTAATTTCCCTTGTGGAAGTAATCGCCATAAAGCGGACGATAATGTGCGGTTGTCCGAAGTAACCGAGCCCCCAGGCAAACAGGGAGATAATGCCCATCACGCTTGTCCCTTTGAAAATATCGAGCAGGGTCGGATCAACCGAGTGAATGGTCGTAAACGATTCGCCTACACCGCCAACAGTCAGGATGGTGACGAGCGGCACCATAATGAGTGCGATAACCATAATCAAACCTTGTACGGCATCCGTCCAGCTTACGGCGAGGAAGCCGCCAAACAGCGTGTACGCAATCGTAACGAGGCCAACTACCCACAAGCCGGTCTGGTAGTCCAGGTTAAACGTGTTTTCAAACAGGACACCTCCGGATACGAGACCGGAAGAGACGTAAAACGTGAAGAAAATCATAATGACGAGTGCAGAGACGAGACGCAGCATCCGGGAGACATCACCGAAGCGGTTTTCCAGATAGGCCGGAATCGTAATGGAGTTGTTCGCTACTTCTGTATACGTGCGCAGACGCGGAGCCACATACAGCCAGTTTGCATACGCACCGAGCGTCAAGCCGATCGCGATCCAGGATGCGCTAAGACCTGTGGCATACATCGCACCTGGCAATCCCATCATCAGCCAGCCGCTCATGTCGGATGCGCCGGCACTCAAGGCCGTTACGGTTGGGCCGAGTGACCTGCCGCCGAGCATGTAGTCAGTCAGATTGGAGGTACGTTTGTAGGCATAATAACCGATGAGCAGCATGCCTACCATGTACACAACAATGGATGCAAGCAGCATGTTCATGAAAAGCACCCCTTCTTTTGTTTCATATTCATAAAAATATTAGTGACGTCTTACACAATATCATGCCCCGAAATGAAAATCTATAATAAAACACAGAAAATTTTGTAGAGAAGCAATAAAAAGTTTTTAATTTGTATGAAAAAACCTGCAATTTTACCTATTGCAGGCCTGTTTTCTAGGTATTGTCTGCGCTTTCTTGTAAAATAATTCCTTTTTGCTGTACTTGGATCTGTCCACTGCTGTCGAGTGTCACCTTGAACTCCTTCACCACGGCAGGTTCTGCCCCCGGGTTGTTCAAATCGTGCTTCAGCACTTGAAAAGTACCGTCGCCCATAAGTTTGCCCGTGTATTCTACCCCGAACAAGTCGGACTTGTAAAAGCTGAAGTTGGCCAGCTCGGTCTTTTGCAACTGGTCGACGAGCAACTGGCCGTCACCGCTGAACATGGCGTTGCGCAGAGGCTCGGAGGATTCATATTTTTGCTGGAGATACGTCTTCAATTGCTGGGCAATTTCAGATTCCGCGAGCTGCTTGCCCGCTTCTACCGCCTGTTTGCCTACCTCGATTGCCTGTTTGCCCGTTTCCACAGCCTGTTGCGCTGTCTGTACGCCTTCGGAAATTTCCGAGCAGGCTGTCAAGAGCAGCGCGCAGCCAAGAATCCATGCTTTTTTCATCATCTGTGTTCCACTCCTTTCTTGCACGCTTGAATGATGCTTTATTTATTTTACTGTATATCCACTTTCGGCGCATCCGCATATGATGAGGTAAGCGTAAGAGCTGCACTGATTACAGGGAGGAAGCGCAATGATTCAAGGGAAAGTAAAATGGTTCAGCAAGGAAAAAGGGTATGGATTTATCGAGCGGGATGGAGGCCCTGACGTGTTCGTGCACTATTCGGCGATCACAGGCACAGGGTACCGGAATTTGGAGGAAGGCGAGTACGTTGAGTTTGAGATTGTGAATGGACAGCGGGGATTGCAAGCGGCAAATGTCGCGCGCAAAATCGTCTAGTTTGGCCTGAAAAAAAAGCAGCAGATGACCGATCCGTCATCTTTTTGATTCCAGACGCCGTCACACCCGAAAGGGCTGGCGGCGTCTTGTTGTTGGCGGAAATCTCTTCCAGAGGGAGTCTCCCCGTATGGAGTGCAAGTCCTACAGGTTGTAGAGATAGACGCACAGGGCGATGGCGAGCATCGACGTAATACATGCGTATATGAGCAGCAGGTTGCGCGAACGTTGCTTGAAGCTGCGCTGCTTGGCTTCCGCCGGCTTCAGACCGATGAGAAACGTCCCGACGAACGCACAGACAACGAGAATGATGACGGCCACAATAAAGGGAAAAATAGGCATGACAAACCAATCGTCCTTTCTGTATCACACAGTCATCCTGTGAGGCACACACAAGGATGCAGAGGGTTGGCAGGGCAACTGATTCGATCATATACCGTCCTTTGCAAAAAGTGGCCATCCACTTTGCCGTTTTTTTGCTCATCCACTTGCGAAAAATGCTTCGGCAAAACGTTCGACTGCGGCAGGAATTTGGCTGAGGGCAGCTCTTCCGAACGTAAAGCGCACGTGCCCCGGCGTTGCTCCGAACAAATGGCCAGGCACGAAGACGACACCCCGCTTGACGGATTCGGTCAGGAGCTGCTGCTCGCTCCATGTTCCGGCAAAGCGGCACCAGAGATGGATGCCTCCTTGTGCTCCCGCCATGTCCACCTGCTCGCCGAATGTTTCTTGCAGCGAAAAAAATAGCTGGTCGTGACGGAGGGCAAGCTGCGTGCGCAGCTGATCGACGTGCCGGGCAAACTCGGCGGAAGCCAGGAAGCGGTCGGCCAGCCACTGTGGGAAAATGCTGTGTCCGAAGTCAAACTGCTGCTTCGCGTCTGCCAGCCGCTCGATGACGGTCTGCGGGCCGACAATCCAGCCGATGCGCAGGCCGGACGCGACGATTTTGGTCAGCGAGCTGATGTACAGGACGGTACCGTGTTCGTCCAATGATTTGAGCGTAGGGATCGGTTCTTTGGAAAAGGCGGTCAGGCTGTAAGGATCGTCTTCGATGATCGGAATGCCGTTTTCAGCAGAAAAAGCGAGCAGTTGCTTCCGACGCTCAAGCGACAGGAGCGTCCCGGTCGGATTTTGGAAGTTCGGGTTGAGAAACACCATCTTGATCCGGTGCTTGCGGTGCAAGTCGGCGAGCTTGTCCGGGTCAATCCCATGCCGTTCGACCGGAAGCGAAAAGATGCGCAAGCCAGCCGAGTGAAACAGCGGCAGGGAATGGCAGTACGAAGGCGTTTCAAGCGCTACGGCGTCGCCCGGTTTGAGCAGGCATTGCACGACGAGGTGCAGCGCTTGCTGCGCCCCGGAAGTAATCATGATCGAAGTGGCGGGCGCTTTGATGCCGCGCCATTCTTGCATATGGCGGCCGAGCGTTTCGCGCAGTGACCAGTTGCCTTGCGGATGCTCGTAGCCAAGGTGAGCGGGGAAGTCATCCGGGTTTGTCAACTGTCGCAGTGTATCATGGGGAACGAGATCAGGGGAAAGCTCACCGCTTGCCAGGTCGATCAGTTCGTTTTCCTGTGTTTCCCTGCGAATTTTCCGGATGAGCGGCAGATTGGGGCGAAACGATCCGCTTTCGGTTAAATGCCGCCAGTTCGGGACACGCGTGCGTGCCAGGCCCCAAATATCCTGACTGACGAGCGTTCCGCTTCCTTGCTTGCGCTCCACGATTCCGGCAGCCTGCAACTCGTCGTAGGCCGCGACAATCGTCGAACGGTTGACGCCCAGCTCTCTTGCCAGCGAACGCTCCGAGGGCAGACTGCTGCCAGGCCCGAATTCGCCGCTGCTGATGCGCTGCTCGATTTGCTCGGCAATTTGCTTGTATAAAGGCTTTGGTTTTGTCCCTGTCGTCTTGTCGTCCATGTTCATCCTGCTTTCTGTACGTGCTCATTTTCCGTGACAAAAGTAAATATCATCCAGTCCATTATACCACGCAAATGCTTTCTTTCCTTTTGGACAAGCTTTGTTTAGTATAGAGAACGGAAGGGAGAGATGGGGATGAAACAATACCTGGAGCTGTGCCGACGCATTTTGGCAGAAGGCGTCACGAAGGAAGACCGGACAGGCACAGGAACGATGAGCGTTTTCGGGCATCAGATGCGTTTTGACTTGAGCGAAGGCTTCCCTTTGCTCACGACGAAAAAGCTGCATATGAAATCGATTATCCACGAGCTTTTGTGGTTTTTGTCTGGGGATACAAACATTCGCTACCTGCAGGAAAACGGGGTGCGAATCTGGAACGAGTGGGCCGATGAGAACGGGGATTTGGGTCCGGTGTACGGCAAGCAGTGGCGTTCCTTCACCGGGCGCGACGGCAAGACCGTAGACCAGATTCAATGGGTAGTAGAAGAAATCAAAAGAAATCCGGACTCCCGCCGTCTGGTCGTGAGCGCGTGGAATCCGGCCGACCTGGACGAGATGGCACTGCCGCCGTGCCATTTGCTGTTCCAGTTTTACGTGGCGGACGGCAAGCTGTCGTGCCAGCTGTACCAGCGCAGTGCCGACACGTTTTTGGGCGTACCGTTCAACATCGCTTCCTACGCACTGTTGACCCATATGGTCGCGCATGTCACAGGGCTCAAGGTCGGCGATTTTGTCCACACACTGGGCGATGCGCACCTGTATTTGAATCACATCGAACAGGTGAAGCTGCAAATTACCCGCGAGCCAAAGCCGTTGCCCAAGCTGAAGCTCAATCCGGCTGTCACGTCCATTTTTGACTTTACGTACGACGATATTGAAATTGTCGATTACGAGGCGCATCCGCACATCAAGGGCGAGGTGTCCGTATGATTAGTCTGATCGTGGCCTACGCGAAAAATCAGGTGATCGGCAAAGACGGCAACATGCCGTGGAGCCTGCCTGCCGACTTGAAACACGTCAAGGAAATCACGACGGGCAAAACGATTGTCATGGGCAGAAAGACGTTCGAGTCAATCGGCAAGCCGCTTCCAAACAGGCGAAACGTCGTGCTGACGCGCAGTCGGGACTTTCACCCGGAGGGCGTCGACGTCGTGCACTCAAAAGAAGAAGTGCTAGCGCTGGGCGACGTCATCATTTTTGGCGGTGCCGAGATTTACCGCCAGTTTCTGGATGTCGTGGATCGGCTGTACATTACGGAAATCGATCTGGAAACGGAAGGCGACACGTTTTTCCCCGCCTGGGACCGCGACGCGTTTGTGCTTTTGGACAAGCGCGAGGGCGTAGTGGACGAGAAAAACGTGCATCCGCATACGTTTTACGTGTACGAGCGCAAAAAATAGGTGAAGTACGATCCAGAGAAAAATGCTTCCTGTCAGTCGGAGAGCACTGCAAAAGTGCTCTCTCGGTTTTTAATAATGGGTTCATGTCAATAATTGATGCCGACGGCATCAAAAAGAATGCAGCCTTACTTCTTACGAAGCTGGCTGCATTTGCTTTATTAGCTTTACCATTCGCTTTACGTTTACAACGAATGCCGTTAAGTATGCTTGTATCCGCATACCAAATAAACCACGGTATTTTGCCCTGGTCAATCCATGAAATCTTTTTAATTCAGCATTTTTGTGCTCAATGATCCGGCGACGCTTCGATCGCTCTTTGAAGGTGGTGCTTGCCTCAAACCTCATGTGCTCTTGATAGTGCTCCGCCACCATACGAATGGAATAAGTCTTTGCTTTGGCACCAGGCTTGTAGCATCCTTCGCGAAGTGGACATGTCTTGCACTTCTCCACATCAAAGTAAAAGACAAGAGAACGGCTGCGCCCGGATTTTTTCTTCCCTTGTACCGCTTTTCGTATACTGTGCTCTCCGGTTGGGCAAATGACAAAGTCGGCGTCTTTGTTGTATGTAAAGCCTTCCTGTTTCATTCCTCCGGAATGGACAATTGGGTTTAAGGGGACTATCGGTTGAATGTCTTTTGAGGCAAGGAGATTTAAATTGTCTTTTCCAGAGTAAGCAGTGTCTCCGATGACTTCCTCAATCTTCATACCTGTCTTTTCTGTTTGCTCTAATAGCTTTGGCAGTTGTTTGCCATCATCTTCACTTCCACCCGTAACTTCAATCGCAGTGATGATCTCTTCTTCTGTCATCGCTACATGCTCTTTGTAGCCAAAAAAGGAGAGGGTATTGCTTTTCCAGCCAAAACGCGCGTCTGGGTCAATCGCAGACATGATGCCTTTGTTTGCTAGTAACCGTTCATCTTCCACGATTTGCTTTGCGTGCTTGAGTTTTTCGGAGATGGCCCCTTCATGATCAGGAAGGAGATTTTCTACCGTTTCTCCCAGTTCAGCGAGGTAATGTAGCATCACTTTTGCCGCATCGACATCGCCTTGCATACACTTCGGAGGACGAGGAAGTTTCTTCTCCAGCTTTGGATGCTTTTTAAGTACGGCTCGTACGAGCCGTTTGGCGGCTTCCTGCAACACGTCCAAAGGCCGTTTCTTTTGAGTGGAAGCAACAGTATGTGTTGCATCGACAATGAGTGTTTTTGACTTAATCAAGCCTTCTTCTACGCACTGTTTTACAAGCACTTGTAAGATTTCGTTAATCTGGCTTGCACCTAAGCGATGATTCCGAAATCGGGATAATTGTGACGGATCGGGCAAAGTATCCTCAGGATTCAACCCCAAGAACCATTTATACGCGAGGTTTACTTGTGCTTCTTGAATCATTCGCTCATCGGATAAGCCATAAAGATACTGCAGAAATAAAAGACGAAACAGAAGTTCCGGTTCATTCGCTGGTCTTCCGTAATATTCACAATAAGATGGACGAACTAACTCGTAAATGAACGAAAAGTCCACAGCTTCGTTGATTTTTCGAAGAAGATGGTCTTCGGGAATTAAATTGTAAAGTTCTGAATGAAATGAGGCTTTCAATTGTCTGTCAGCAGATAGCATGGCAACATGTCCTTTGAACATTTTCTTAATATTGATTATAGCGAAAAACCAGCACCGCGAGGTGCTGGCAATCATTCAAAGCCAAAAAGCTGATGGAGTTTGGAATAGGAGGCGTTTTATTTGCGGAGCGCCTTTGCCAGCCTTCCAGCGTAGAGACGTGGACACGGGGATGAAGGGGGCGTTAGTCTCACTTCATTGTGAAACCCAGATGTTGAGCCCCCGCCCCGTGAAACGTCTCGGAACGGACAGATAAGCCCCATAGTGGGCTGGCAACGAAGCGAAGCAAAGAAACGCCTTCACTTTCCATATAAAGGAAGTGTTTTGCAGTGCTCTCCAGTCGGGAGGCATTTTTTTCTTGCAGTGCCCAGAGCATATGGGCATTCTTTTTCCCCGCAAACATAACACTAGCGCCTTCTTGTTGGACTGGTTGATTGGACAGACTTGTGCGCTCCGGCGGCTTTGGACGAATAAGGAGACATGAGGAGATAATACCACCGCGCTAGGCGGAGTCTTTCTTTTCGTGTGTCAATGGGGATATAGAAAATGTTTGAAAAAATGGTAATATATTGTGTAATCGATTTATCAAATATATTCTCTTATGAAAGGTGTGTATTTGAAATGAAAAAAAGCAGCATTTTCAAAAAAACAGCGTTGAGCCTTTTACTTCAACGGCTTTACATGGAGGGGCGGGCATGATAGGCTCGTTAGCCATGCGATGCAGTGATTTACAGGCATCGCCTATGACGAAGGAAACGGTGTACTCATCACCGTTACATGGCCATCAATTGTTTCAGGCATAGAACCTCAGTAATTGCATTTATTAATATAAAAAACCGTTCTTTGGGAACGGTTTTTTCCACTAGCTAAAGGAGACGGGATGCATTGATTAAAAAGGAGTTTCTTTTTGACGTTTTGAATGTATGTGCCATCGTAGTCTTGGTCGTCTGCTTGTTTACCAAAAGTCCATCACAGTACAGCTTTGCAGCGCTGGGTGCGATATTTTTCATCTCGGGAATGGAGCAAATATATAAAAAACATACTGTTAAAATGATTATCAACCTGCTGCTTGCTGCAATTACCTTTTACTATAGTTTTACCGGCTGGCAATAAGCAAAAGCAAAAGCGTTTCTGCCGTGCAAAATTTTTTGCGACTGAGAAACGCTTTATTTGCGCGCTAAACAATGCAATCTGCTCCATCTTCTTCAAAAAAGGAACCTCTCCGCTACAGGCGCATTTTTGCTATGATAAAGACAGACATAAAAAAGCGCACCCAGTGGGAGGAGAGAAACAGATGTCCTTGCAGGAACAATTGAAATCGCTGCTCAAAGAGATGGAGCCGCAAATCATTTCGTGGCGACGCCATCTTCACCAATATCCAGAGCTTTCCTTTCAGGAGGAAAAGACGCCGGCGATGATTGCGGAAATCTTGCGCAGTCTGAATTTTGACGAAGTGCGGACGGGAGTAGGCGGCCGCGGGGTGATCGGGGTGCTCAAGGGCAGCCGTCCGGGCAAGGTCGTGGCGTTGCGCGCCGATTTTGACGCGTTGCCGATTCAGGATCAAAAAGACGTGCCGTACAAATCAACCGTTCCTGGGGTCATGCACGCCTGCGGTCACGACGCCCATACCTCCCAGTTGCTGGGGCTGGCAAGCGTACTCGCTGCACACCGCGATCAGTTTGCCGGAGAAATTCGCTTTTTGTTCCAGCATGCGGAGGAAGAATCTCCGGGCGGCGCGATTCAAATGACGGAGGACGGGGCAGTCGACGGCGTCGATGCGGTGTTTGGCGTCCATCTCTGGTCCATGCTGCCAGTGGGCAAAGTGTTCATCAGCAGCGGCCCGATCATGGCCAACACGGACGACTTTGTGATCGAGATCAAAGGGCGGGGCGGCCACGGCGCAGTTCCCGAGGAAACGGTCGACTCCATCGTGATCGGCTCGCAAATCGTTGGAAATTTGCAGACAATCGCCAGCCGCAACGTCAGCCCGCTGGAAAGCGTCGTCGTGACGGTCGGCACTTTCCATGGCGGCGACAACAACAACATTATCGCGGACAGTTGTCGCCTGACGGGAACCGTGCGGACGTTTTTGCCTGACGTGCGGGATCGCGCGGAGCAGCGGCTCGGCGAAATTGCCGTCGGGACGGCGAAGATGATGGGCGGCGAGGCGAAAGTATCGTACGAGCGCGGCTACCCGGCTGTCATCAATCATGAGCGGGAAACGCAGATCGCCCGCGAGGCGGCAGTAGCGGCGTTTGGTCCCGAGCGCGTGGAGCCGATGAAGCCGCTGATGGGCGGCGAGGACTTTTCTTACTATTTGGAAAAGGTCCCTGGCGCGTACCTGTTTGTCGGGGCAGGCAATCCGGATAAGCTGGCGAAATATCCGCACCACCATCCGCGCTTTGACATCGACGAAGATGCGATGCTCATTGCCGGAGAGCTGTTGGGACGAACAGCCCTGCTCTATCTGGAAAAACATCAGGGGTAAACAGGAAGACTTGCAAAGATGCGCTTTTGCCTAGCGGTGGCAAAGGCGCTTTTTATTGGATGCGGCCATAAACTGATGAAATGAGGCGTCGTACACCACACACGGCATGCGGGTGAACAAAGGAGGGACGGCCTCAGTGAGAAAACGGATCGGCATACTGACCTATCGGGGAGAAACCGGATTTGTCGAACCAGGCTTTCTGCGCCTCCTGGTCAAGGAAGGCAGCAGCATGGGGGCGGATGTTTTCGTATTCGGGCCGCAAGATGTGAAGTTTTTCGAACGCAGGATCAAAGGCTTCGTCCCTGCCGAAAAAGGCTGGAAGAGTGCGTGGTTCGATTGGCCGGACATTGTCATCGACCGCTATCGCTATTATCCGTTGGCGAAGCATAGCCTCTATCTGCCGTTCCGAAAGCAAAACTGGTTTCGCTATGCCAATAACCGTTTCACCAATAAGTTCAAACTGCATCAAATTTTGCAGGCAGATCCGCTTTTGAAAAGGTGGCTGCCGGAAACGTTCGCCTACTCCCGAAACACCCTCGTTTCCATGCTGGGGCGTCATCGGCTGGTCTATCTCAAGCCGACAAACGGCTCGGGCGGGAGGAGCATCCTGCGCGTGGAAAAAACAAAACAGGGCTACTTGCTGCACGGCCGCACCAAGCAACAGGCGAAAAGCAGCGAGAAGCTCTCGTCCATCACCAAAGTATGCGAGCGGCTGGAGGTGTGGATGGATCGCGAGAAAAACGGAAAGGAAGACTTTTTTCTGCAACAAGGACTGCAACTGTCGCTGGTGCCGGGACGAACTGTCGATGCCAGGGTGCTGGTGCAAAAGGACGGGGAAGGCATCTGGCGGCTGACGGGCATGGGCATACGCATCGGTTCGACGCGATCCTCGACCTCGAACCTGCACGGGGGAGGCACGGCGATGGCTGCCATTCCGTTTTTGGCAGGTCGCTTTGGGCAGGAAGAAGCAAGGCGCATCGTGCTGGAATGCAAGGAGCTCGTCCTGCAAACGGTGGCGCGCATCGAGCAGCACTTCGGGCAGATGATGGAGTTTGGCTTCGATCTCGGCATTGATGTGCACGGCCGGGTGTGGATTATCGAAATCAATCCGAAGCCGGGCCGGGAAATTTTCAAGCAGTTGGGAGAGCAGCGCCGCTACCTTCAGGCGGTGCGCCGCCCGCTGGAATACGCTTTGTACCTGATCGAACAGGATGCACAGCGAAAAGACCAGTTATTCGGTTGAAAAGACCCTTCCGCCGCTTGAAGGGTCTTTTTCATTCCCAGGCACATATGCCCAAAAGAAAAAAGACCTGGACGCACGCAAGCGTACCAGTTCTTCCGGATGTTGTGATCTCATTTACCAGATTTTTTGTTCGCGGTGATTTGATACTGCACAATATATTCGTCCAGACGTTGGCTTAACACTAAAACTTCACTGTGGGAAATCCCCTTTTCCTGAACCAGTTTCACTAATTGGTCTCGCATTTCCTCGATGATTGCTGATATGTTCTCTATTTTTCGATGATCTTCTGTCATATCAGGAGATGGAATGCCTGTTTTTTTCCCCGTGTCTACCATCATCAGCTCCCTGTTTTTACAATATAAGGGTATATATAACTATACGGCATTCTGCAAAAAACAAGCAGTTGGGGAAAATTGCAGAGCGTATGCAGTTAACCACGAAGCAAGCATCCTGCGCCATTCTGCCCAAGCAGCAACAGGCGAAAAAAGAAAGAGCCCAGGGAAAAGACGCGTACAATGCGCTCCTGTGGGCTTGCGTTTTCCTGCCGAACCATAAGACAAAAACAGGGAGGTCACTTAAGCCTCCCTGTTTTGTACCAACTGCGGATTTGCGATTTTATCAGCCGCCTACACCGTGATCGTACTGAATGATGGAAGGTTTTATCGTGATGATGTTCCCATTTGTGTCATGGATGTTGATACCGAATCCCAAGCCCACTACCAAGAAGCATAATGAGAATACAAGCCTTTTCACACTTTTCTTCATCGTTCCTCGCTCCTTTCGTCTACTACACGCTGAAAGATCGTTTTCTGCACATCCGATGCGTGTTGAAGATGGGACCAAAACAAACCAATACAGCTTTTGAAATAATCAAAGTCCTTGGAGGCATTCGTTAAAGCAAGGCAGCGCAAGATTTCATCCAAGCCCTCTGAATATTTCCCTTTTTTAAACAAGTATACCGCTAAATGGTATCGAAAGTGAAGATGATGAGTTTGTTCAATAACTCCCTGAGTGTTTCCAAATCCTTCTATATCTTCTGAAAACCGCTCTAATACGGATTCAATTGGAAAATCAAACTCATTTGCAGCTTTGATGATCGTGACCAGTCCGGGAAGTATCTCTTTTGGATTTTGGGAAAGGAACGCCAGGTAATCTGGCAGAACCTCTATGTTTCCCATCGACATAGACAAAGTGTATGAGTTCGCCAAAGCCCATAATCGATATTTCTCCACTTCTGCTTCGCTTTCCGGATCGCGAATTTCAAACCAGCTTAAATCGGCATAGCCATTCGTGTACAATTTTGCTTCTTCATACTTGCCCATGTTTTTCAGGGCTACCGCTTTTAAAAGATACCCCTGTCCATAGTACAGAATCAAAGGGCGCTCCGTTTTTGGCAATTCACTTGGCTTGTTGATTCTTCTTCTGCGAAGCTCATCTTCGTAGACAATGGTTGCCAATTCCCTTAACTCATCTGCGTATTTCCCGACATCCTCCCACCTGCGCAGGGTGTAACAAATCTTTGCCAGGTGCAATAGCGCATCGAGCTGATGATTTTCCGGCAACCGCCTTCTGTATGGTTCAAAGCGGATAACAGCCTTAAACTTTTCTTCAGCGTTCATCCCTTCGGCAACTCGGAACAGTCGGTACTGGCTCATCACAAAGTGATTGGCATAGCTATCCTTTTCGTTATCGATGACGAGCAGGTAAAAAGGGAGGGATTCTTTCCATTTCCCTTTTTCAAAAAGCTGTTCCGCTACTGAAAACAGGATTTTGATATTTTTCGGATTCTCCAGCAGCCTTGAGGCAGTCTCGCGAATACAATCCTGGCGGCCAAGCTCAGCACAGCGAGTCAGATAGGGGATAACACGGGGACGGGAAAATTTGTCCTCGGTTATACATTCTTCCGGATACAGTTCGTATAACCATCCTGGCTCGTGCCCAAATGCAATGGCCAGTTGATCCAGTTGCCGTATCGTCATGGGACGAGGAGGCTTCCCATTGAAAATCGTGCTGAGCGTCCCTGAATTAATGCCGGTTAATTCGCTGAGCTTACTAATTGTAAACCCTTTCAATTTCATGTTTTTTTCGATCTCTGATCGCAATGACCGCCGGATCATTCCCCCCATAAGTAACACTCCTCAAATACACGAATGGCTGCTTTATTTTGCCAAATTCTTTGCTCGATAGAAAACTTTCTGGCACTTAAACTATTATTATATTAACGCGACAGTCAATGAAAGTAAATGAAAGGTCGTTTTTGGAAAAATTTGTTCAGTCAAAACAAGTCACACTGCCCCCATGCAAAAAATCCCCCATTTGCCCAACGGATGCGGCATAATAAAAGTGTCTGTCGCCGCAAGCGGCGATCATCACGTAACCGAGGAAGGAGAGCGAGCATGGGACAGGAAGCGTTTTCCATTGATCTGGGAGAAGGTTTGACACTGCGAGGAAACATACATACGGAGGAAGCAGCCGGGTCTTCTCAGCCGCTGCTTTTGTTTTGCCACGGCTTCAAAGGCTTCAAGGACTGGGGCAGCTTTCCGTACGTCGCAGATGAGCTGGCGAAGCGAGGGATTGCGACGATCCGCTTCAATTTCAGCTGCAACGGCGTAGGGGAGAGCCTGACCGAATTTGATGAGCTGGAAAAGTTCGGGATAAACACGTATGCCCGCGAACTTGCCGACCTGCATGCACTTGTCGAGCGGATCGTGTCTGGCGAGCTTTCTTTGCCCGCCTGCGTGGACAAAACCAAGCTGTACGTGCTCGGACACAGCAAAGGCGGTGGAGATGCCATCCTGTTTGGGGCGAAAAACCCGCATGTGACAGGCATCGTGACGTGGAACGGCATCGGTGACGTCAACCTGTTCGACGCAGCGCTGCGCAAGCAGATCGAGGAAAACGGCGTCGGATACATTGCGAATGCGCGCACTGGACAACATATGCCGATCACGCGGGTCGTCATTGAGGATGTGGACCAGAACCGGGACGAATATGACATTTTGGCCAAAGCAGCGGCCATGGAAAAGCCGTTGTGCATCATTAGTGGAACAAACGATTTTGTCCGTCTGGTAGAGGCTGCCAAACGTATCCACCAGACTGCGAAAAACAGTGAGCTGCACTGGATAGAAGGCGGCGATCATACATTTAACACGCGTCATCCGTTTGCGGGCACTTCGGCTCCGCTGGAAGAAGCGATCGAGCGGACAGCCGCTTTTGTCCTCACCCCGCGGACATAGAAAAAGCCGCGATTTTCCTGCGTTTTCAATCCATTTGGGCTATGGTATACTGGGGAACATCGAAAGATTTAAATGATGTGATTATTCAGAAAAATATCAGGAACAGGTGGAGAAGAAACATGAAAAGCAAGGTGTATCTGTACGATACCACCCTGCGAGATGGGACGCAGGGAGAAGGGATCAGCCTGTCGGTGGAAGACAAGATAAAGATCGCACTGCGGCTGGATCAGTTCGGCATTGATTTTATCGAAGGCGGCTGGCCTGGGAGCAATCCGAAGGACATGGCGTTTTTTGAGCGCATCCGCGAGATTCCGCTCCAGCATGCCAAGGTGACCGCGTTTGGCAGCACCTGTCGTCCGAATGTGGCGGCTGCCGAGGACGACAACCTGCAAGCTCTCATCGCAAGCGGCGTGCAGGCGGCGGCAATTTTCGGCAAGTCGTGGGACTTGCATGTCACAGACGCGTTGAAAACAACACTGGAAGAAAATGTACGCATGGTCGCCGATTCGGTGGCTTTTCTGAAACAAAAAGGCTTGACGACGCTCTTTTTGGCGGAGCATTTTTTCGACGGCTACAAGGCAAATGCAAGCTATGCGCTAGAGGTGCTGAAAGCAGCGGAAGAAGCCGGAGCCGACTGGATCGTCCTCTGCGATACGAATGGCGGAAGCTTGCCGCACGAGGTGTACGAGATCGTCAAGGCAACTGTGGGACAACTGCGTACGCCGCTCGGGATTCACCCGCACAACGACAGCGGTGTGGCCGTAGCGAACGCACTCGCGGCCGTGCAAGCCGGGGCCAAGCAGGTGCAAGGGACCATCAACGGGATCGGGGAGCGCTGTGGAAACGTCAACCTCGTTTCTGTCGTGCCCAACCTGCAGCTTAAGCTCGGATACGACTGTGTGAGCGGCGAGCAGCTGCAAGGGCTGACGCAGCTGTCGCGCTACGTGGCGGAGATCGCCAACATGACGCTGCCCAACAACCAGCCGTTTGTCGGGCACAGCGCCTTCGCGCACAAGGGCGGCATCCACGTCAGCGCTGTCCTGCGCGATCCGAAGACATATGAACACATCGAGCCGGAAAACATCGGCAACAAGCGCCGCGTACTCGTCTCCGAGCTGGCAGGCCAGAGCAATCTGCTCGCCAAAATGGAAGAACTGGAAATCGATCTGTCGCTGGATCGGGAAAAGACCCGCGAGATCATCACGCGCATCAAAGAGCGCGAGTTCCAGGGCTATCAGTACGAAGGCGCGGAGGCTTCGCTTACGCTCATGCTGCTTGAGGCGTCCGGTAAGCTGAAAAACTGGTTCACGCTTGATTCCTTCAAGATTTTGATGGAAAAGGCAGCCGTCCAGTCGATCACGTCCGAGGCGATGGTCAAGCTGCGCGTCAATAGCGAGAGCGTCCATACGGCAGCAGACGGAAACGGCCCTGTCAACGCGCTGGACAACGCCATGCGCAAAGCGCTGGAGAGCTACTACCCCTGTATCGCCAACATGCACCTCGCCGATTACAAGGTGCGTGTGCTGGATGAAAACGGAGCGACAGCGGCCAAGGTCCGCGTCCTGATCGAATCAGCGAGCAATGGCGAAAAGTGGAGCACAGTCGGCGTCTCTACCAACGTGATCGAAGCGAGTTGGGAAGCACTTGCGGACAGTATTCGCTACTTTTTGTGGAAGGAAGGCTGCGAGGAAGCGGGCAACCTGTCGTCTGCGGAAGCGCGGGTCGGAATCGTCAATCATTGAAGCGGCAGGCTTGTTGACTGGCGCGTGAGCAGCAATAGCATGTGTAAGCACAATACCTGATTTACTCGTTAAAAAAAGACCAGCAAAGCTCCTGGGAGCTGCCCTCTTTCTGCATCGGACAGGGGAGGGCTGCTCGGGTGAGAGCAAGCTGGTCTTTTTGTTTGGCTTTTTTCCTGCTCAGTCGTCCTCCGAAGCAGGTCGATCAATCAACTGGCGCAGCTTTGTTTCCGTCGAGGACTGGGGATCTGGCGTGTAGATGCTGCAACGCAGGTCAGCGCTGCCCTGCACTTGCAGGGAGGTCAGATGAAACTGCATTTTCCCGGCCTTGGCGTGGCGAAATTCAAGCAGCACTTCGGGGGCGGAGCTGACGTGACTCTGCTCCCAGAGCCGTTGGAAATCGGGGTGCACTTTTTTCATTTCGCTTAAAAAATGCGCGTACCATTCATCTTCGACGTACTGCCCGTAGTACGCCCGGAAAATCGCGAGAAAACCGCTGACGAAATGCTCCCAGTTGACGGCCAGCCGCCGCAGTTCTTTTCGCGTGAACAAGAGCCGGATCAGGTTGCGTTCCTCGAACGGAATTTGCTCGAAGTCGAGAAAGACGTGCGCAGCGGCGTTGTTCCAGCCGACGATGTGAAGCCGTCTGTCGGAGACGATCGTCGGACAGGAGCGCAGCTCGTGCAATATTCTTTCCAGGGCGGGGCTGATCTGGGGCGGTTCTTCTTTTTGCAGGCTGGTGCCCACTCCCGTCCCGCTTTCCAGAGCCAGCGCGTACAAATATTTGCGCTCGTCGACGGTCAGCTGTAGCGCTTTGGAAACGGCGTCCAGCACAGAGGGCGAGACTTTGATGTCTCTGCCTTGCTCCAGCCACGTGTACCAGGTGGGGCTGACTCCTGCCAGTTGCGCGACTTCCTCGCGGCGCAATCCGGGTGTCCGGCGGCGGGTGCCAGGGGCAAGGCCGACGGATTGGGGAAGAATTTTGGCGCGCTGTGCTTTTAAAAACGACGACAGGGCCTGCAATCGTGTCTGGTTGTTCATAGCCGACTCCTTTTCTGGTCTTTTAGCCAAAACTGTTACTTGTTATACTAGGATAAATAATAACTTGTAATAGGATAACACGTGTGACAATATGGTTTCCATAAGGACTTGCAAAGGAGGATAACCATGGAAAAAGTAGTAGTTACAGGTATGGGTGTCATTTCGCCTGTAGGCAGCAACGTACAGCAGTTTTGGAGCAGCTTGACACAAGGAAAATCAGGCATATCGCAAATTGATAGATTCGATACATCCCGCTATAAAACCAAAATTGCCGGACTCGTCCGCGACTTTGATCCGGAGGCTCGCTTCGGACGCAAAGAGGCGCGGCGCATGGACCGCTTTTGCCAGTTTGCCATGGCGGCAGCGGATGAAGCGCTGGAAGATGCGGGACTGCGGCTGGAGGAATGCGACCGCGAGAGAGTAGGCGTCTACGTCGGTTCGGGGATTGGCGGCGTGCAGACGCTTCTGGAGCAGCATGACTTGCTGCGCGCGCGAGGACCGGAGCGGATCAGCCCGACGCTCGTGCCGATGCTCATCGCAAACATCGCGCCAGCCATGATTAGCATCAAGTACGGCATCTACGGCCCGACCCTGTCGCCTGTCACCGCCTGCTCGATCGGCAATACGGCAATCGGCGAAGCGTATCGGCTGATCCGTTCCGGCCGGGCAGACGTCGTCATCGCCGGGGGAACCGAGGCCGCGGTCAACGAGGTGTCGCTGGCGAGCTTCAGCAACGCGATGGCTCTGTCCACGCGAAACGACGATCCGACAGCCGCAAGCCGGCCGTTCGATGCGAAGCGGGATGGATTTGTCATGGCAGAAGGCGCAGGCATCCTGATTCTGGAGTCGCATTCGCATGCGCTGAAACGCAACGCCCGCATCTACGCAGAGGTCATCGGCTACGGTGCCAGCTCGGACGCCTACCACATGGTCGCGACCCATCCGGAAGGAATCGGGCCGTACCGGGCGATGAAGTGGGCGCTGGAGGAAGCAGGCATTCAGCCGAATGAGGTAGACGTCATCAGCGCCCACGCCACCAGCACCGAAATCGGGGACCGCTCGGAGACGCTGGCGATCAAGCGATTGTTCGGCGAGCATGCCAAGCGTATCCCGATCACCGCGAACAAGTCGATGACAGGCCATATGCTCGGAGCGTCAGGCGGTGCAGAAGCCATCGCCCTGGTTAAAAGTCTCCAGGAGGGAATCGTCCCGCCGACGATCAACCAGGAGGAACGCGACCCTGTCTGCGACCTCGACTACGTGCCGAATACGGCCCGCCAGCTGCCGCTGAACATCGGGATGTCCAACTCCTTTGGCTTTGGCGGACATAATGCGGTGATTGTTTTGCGGAAGTACGAGGGGTAAGATTCAGTGTTTTGGAACCTTTCCGAATGGTTTGGGAAGGTTTCGGATTCTCCCGTAAAAAATCTGCGAAACAGACACGCCCAATACAAAAAGCGTCACTTCCCAAACGGGAGGCGACGCTTTTTGCCTTCTGCAACCGATCTCTCTGCTAGGACTGCTTGCGCATGGCACCCAATTCTTCGACGATCGCCGTCATCTCATTGATGCCGAACGACGTTTTTTTCTGCACCATGTTGTACAGGTACAGCAGGTCCTCGTAATGAGCGAGGTCAAAATCTTCCGCACGCATGACGGCGGTGTTCGCCATGTTCAGCTTCGCTTTGATGCCCTCGATCAGCACCGCCAGATTTTCCTTTGTCGCCTCTTTCAAGTCTGCCATCGTTGTTCTCCCCTCCAAAAAGCAGTTATTTGGTCAACTGTCCCCGCGTGACACCAAGTTGATTGCTTGCTTTCAGCGTGCGCCATACGTGTGTGCCGCTCACTTCTCCGCGTAAAGCCTGACGGTACAGGCTGATGACTTCGCGCACGCGCTCCGGTTCTTCCTCCAAAAACTCGATGCGGTAGCTGCCGACATGAAGGGAGCGGAACTCGTTCAAATACTCCGCACCCGACTGGTCGATGGCGTTGTACACCGTGTTGCGGCAGCCGGTGTCTACCCGCACCGGGTGCGAGAAGCCGACGCGGTCCTTGAGCGAAATGCGAGAGGCTTCGCACGGGGTTCCGCAGTTGGTATGGTCGGTCCCCTCACTCAAAAACGTGCAGTACACGCAATGCTCGGTATGGAACATCGGCAAATGCTGATGGATGACCAGCTCCATTTTGGCGGCGTTGGAGCGGCTGAGCAAGTCGACCATTTGCTGGATGTTCAAGTCGTACGAAGGCGTAACCCGTGTCAAGCCCGCTTCGAGAAACAACTCGACAGCTTTATGGTTGGCCACATTCAGGGAGAAATCGCCGATCAGCGGAATGTCGATTTCATCCTTGCGGGACAGGTAGTAGTAGAGTGCCCCGGTGTTGCGCACGAGAATCGCGTCCGGCTTGCTTTTGGCGATCAGGGCCAGCACGCCGTTTTCGTCCGGCATGTGAATGCGCATCGTCGCGATCCCGATTTTTTTGCCGTACTTGTGCGCCAGCTTGACGCCTTCCGGGTACTGCTTGACGAACTCGAAGTCGGCGTAGAGGAAATCAACGTCTGTCTGCGCGGCCGCCTCCAGTTGCTCAAGCGAGCGGCACAGCGCGGTCAGCATCGGCTTTTCCACCGGCTCTTTGCGCGGCACGTCCGCGTACACGTTGACGTCGCGATGCTGGTAGACAGGGGGCTTGGAGCGCAAATAGACGAGCTGCTCCACGGCTTCCCGGCGCATCCGGTTCAGCTCGCTGACAGGGACGATCAAGTCTCCGTCCAGCTCGACGCTCAAATCGTGCGTGTCCAGATAAAAAATGGTTCCACCCAGACGACTTAACTGGTCGTGCAGCAGCTCATGTGTCAACGGGCGCTTCAGGGCAGCCTCAAGCGGCCTTTCCGACTGTACGGTCACAGCGTGGTTCGCCTGTTTGTCCACCCAGGTGATGCTGAGCTTATCGCCCGCTTTGCCGCTGACGTGTACGGCGAGCGGGAAGGTGCGGTACGGCTTTTCCGTTTCAAACGTTTTGCGCAGGCGGCGATCCAGCTCGGGGTCGCTCGTTTTCCATACGCGGTCGCCCACGTTAATGCGCTTCAGGTTGACGTCGTTGCGGCCCATGACAAGCTCGTACAAGCCGTTTTCGACCTCGCCCTCCACCTTTTTGCCGCGGGAGAGAATATCGTAGACGCGTCCGCCTTCTTCTTTTTGCGTCGGATCGCCCGCGTCGAACACGATGCCGTCACCGCGTTTGACGGGAGCCGTAATCTCGACGAGCACGCTTGTTCCGAGCAGCTTTTTCACTGTGCCCAAAAAGACGCCGCGGCTTTTCGGGAACGAACCGTCCACAAGCTTCTTGTTGTTCGTTCCTTCCAAAAATCCATGGGTAAAGCCGCGGGAAAAGCTTTGCTGCAACTCGCGAATCTCGACTTCGCTCGGCTCCGTGTTCTCTCCGGCAAAGTAGCGCTCGATGGCCGCGTTGTACTTGCTGACTACGTTGGCGACGTACTCCGGCGATTTCAGGCGGCCTTCGATTTTGAACGAAGTCACGCCCGCCTCGATCAGCTCCGGAACGAGGTCGATGGCAGCCAGGTCCTTTGGCGAGAGGAGATACGCGATATTGCCCATCTCCTTTTGCACGCCGTCCACCATCAGATCGTACGGCAGACGGCAAGCCTGTGCGCATTCGCCGCGGTTGGCCGAGCGTCCGCCCCACATTTCCGAAGTCAGGCATTGACCGGAGTAGGAGACACACAGTGCGCCGTGGACGAACACCTCCATCGGCAGCTTCGCTTTTTCCCCGATTTTCTTGATTTCCTTGAGCGAGTTTTCCCGTCCCAGTACGACGCGCTCGATGTTGAATGGCTTCGTAAATTCGACCGCTTCCGGCGAAGTGATCGTCATCTGCGTGGAGCCGTGGATCGGGAAGTCCGGAGAAATTTCGCGAATCAGCTTCACCAGACCAAGGTCCTGAACGATAACCGCGTCCACTCCGGCGTGAATACAGGCGTCGATCAGCTCGCGCGCTTCCTCCAGTTCGTTTTCAAAAACAAGAATATTAAAGGTAAGAAACCCTTTTACCCCGTACATATGCAAATAAGCCATAATCTCAGGCAGCTCAGCCATGTGGAAGTTCTCCGCCCGCGCGCGTGCGTTGAACTTTTCCACCCCGAAAAAAACGGCGTTGGCCCCATTCGCGACAGCGGCCTTCAAACAGTCCCAGTTGCCGGCAGGAGCCAACAGCTCAATATCTTCACGCTTGATTCCATTTCGCATGTGAATGTCATTACCTCCAAGGTCGTTAAGACAAGCTCTCCTTCATCATAGGGAAATGTCCCTGCTCCCGCAACAAAAACCTCCACTTCTCCAAATTCGAAGGGCTGATCGCATGGTTAATCCGCGACCAGCCCTTCGAATACAATCGAAACCTTCTCTTCCATAATCTCTTCCAAAGCCCATGCTCCTTCGCTGCGCACCCAGTCGTACAGAGCGTTGTAATAAATATTTTCCAGCATGTTTGCTGCCACGAGCGGATTGAACTTCGCCTTCAGCTGTTGCTTTTCCTGTGCTTCCTCAATCAAGTCGGCAAACAGCTGCCGCAACTCGAAGTACACGTTTTTCTCGTTCTCCAGCACTTTGCGATGCTTCATGGACGATTCCACTACGACTTTGATGAAGTCAAAATTCGTGATCGTTACCTCGTTCATGATCTTGTAAATCCGCAAAACCTTGGATTTGCAATCGTCCCCGTAATCCCATTCATCGCGGCGCTCTTCAATTTCATGCAGCCGCTCGTATCCCCAGTTGGCGAGGATTGCTTCCTTTGACGTGAAATGCAGAAAAATGGTGCCGCGTGCGACATCTGCTTCTTCCGAGATCATGTCGATGGTCGTGGCTTCAAAGCCGTGCTGCTTGAACAACTTGATCGCGGCATTGAATATTTTTTCGCGGGTTTCCCGCTTTTTTCGCTCCCGTCTCGTCGTCAAAAAGGTGGTACCTCCTCTGCTTCGTTTGCTTGATTATAACATAACCGTTACCTACAAAAGAATTTTCCGTGCATTTCCCGTAAAAAAGCGCAAAAAAAGAGATAGACTTCTTGGAAAGTCGGATGTATATTTATATACTATAATGAATAAATATTTAATCATACCGAGCCGTAAGAGCATAGGGTGGAGGAGTGTAAAATGAGCGTTGCGAAAGCGCTGACAGTACGTCAGGCAACGATGAGAGACGTTGATGCCATGTTGGAGATCATTAATGAATATGCACAACAAGGATTGATGCTGCCGCGTACGAAACTTTCTGTCTGTGAAAATTTGCAGTCATTTATCGTCGCGCATGATGGAGATACAGTAGTGGGAGTTGCCGGATTGCATATTTTGTGGGAGGATTTGGCCGAAATTCGCTCGCTGGCCATTGCGGAAAAAGCAAAGGGGATGGGCGTGGGCAAGCATCTCGTCCTCCATCTGGTAGAGCAGTGCCGCAATCTGGGCATCAAGCGGGTGCTTGCGTTGACCTATCAAAAAGCTTTCTTTGAAAAGTGCGGGTTCTGGATCGTCGCGAAGGAAACGTTGCCGCAAAAGGTGTGGAAAGACTGCATCAACTGTTCCAAACTGCCGATGTGTGACGAAATCGCGATGATTTTTGAAACAGTCTGATACTTTTGATACATTTTGTGTAGCCTACCTTTTTTCGTTTCTGGTACTATATTCTTAATAATATAAAAATACAGAGAATATGGAATCGGAACTAAAGCGTTTAAATTGGGGGGCTTACCATGAAGCTGGGCGCGCGCGTACTGATCGTACTTTTGGTCGCGAGTATTATACCGCTGACGGCGGCAGGAGTGTTTGCTTATCAGGAGACCAAACAGGAATTGCTGGTCGGCAGTGCGGCTAAGCTGGAGGCATTGCGGTTAAGCAAAAAGGAGCAGGTGGAGAACTATTTTCGGGAACGCACGAAAAATGTTGATACACTGGCAGCTTCAGGAACCGTAATCTCTGCTCTTACTGTCTTTCAGCAGATATGGCAGGAAGGCAGGGAATCCGCTGCCTACAAGGATGCAGAGTTTTCCTTTGCCAATGAGTTGAAGATGGAGGTCGCACGCTATGGCTTTTCCAACGCCTATCTGCTCAACAGCGATGGCGTGATCGTGTACGAGACGAATCCGCAGTCCGACTTCGGCACCAACTTGCTGACAGGGCAGTACGCCAACTCTGTGCTGGGCCAAACCGTCCAGCAGGTTTTGAAGGTCCAGAGCGCAGAAGTGTCTGACGTGGGCAGATATGAACCGTCAGGAAATGAACCGGGCGTCTACATTGCGGCCCCGATTTATGAAAAAGGCTACATGATGGGGCAACTCGCCGTAGAAGTGCCGCTCGATTATGTCTCCCGCCTGCTGAATCAGCGCGAGGGGCTGGGCGAGACGGGGAAAATTTACCTCGTCGGGTCGGACAAGCTGATGCGCTCGCAACTGGGCAACGGTCAGGAGACGATTTTGCAGCAGACAGTCGACACGCCGGTCATCGAGCGAGTCTTCCAGGCGGAAGGGTTTACGGGGACAGAGCAGAGCGTCGATTTTCGCGGGCAGTCCGTCCTCGTTTCGTTTGACCAGATAAAAGTCGCGAAGCATACGTGGGCGATTCTGGCGGAGATCGACATGCCGGAGATTCTGGCAGGGCCAAATCGCATTCAAACCGCGATGATCGTCTTTAACGGCGTCGTCCTGGTTGTGATCGTGGGGATCTCGCTCTACACGGCGGGGTGGCTGCGCCGCTCCTTCAGCGGGATGCTGCACGTGGCCGAGCGGATTGGCCAGGGCGACTTGACCACGACCGTTCCCGGCAAGCTGCTCAGGCGCAAGGACGAGCTGGGAGAGATGGCCCGTTCGCTGTCCACGATGCAAAAGCAATTGCACGGCATTCTCGTGCAGGTAGAACAGGCTGCGGATTCCGTTGCACATACGGTGCAGGAAATTCACGGCAATACGAATGAGATCGCTTCGTCCAGCCAGCAAATTGTCCAGGTCGTCGATCAGGTAGCGGCGTCGAGTGAGAGCCAGGTGGAAAAAATGGGCCAGACGCTCAATCTGGCTGTTGATCTGACAAACGATGTCGATGGCGTTACCGAGAATGTGCGGCAGGTCAACCTGTCCTCAGCCGAGATGAAGCAGCATGCGGAGGAAGGCAGGGAGGCAGTGACGGCGGTCATTCGCAGCATGGAGGAAATCAATCGCTCCGTAGCGGCGGCCACTGAGGTGATTCGCGTGCTGGAGCAGCGGTCGCAAGATATTTCCCGGATTATTTCCGTCATCACGGAGATTGCCAGACAGACGAATTTGCTCGCGCTGAATGCCGCCATCGAGGCAGCCCGCGCCGGGGAGCATGGAAAAGGCTTCGCGGTCGTGGCCGGAGAGGTGCGCAAGCTGTCGGAAGGCACGGATGAAGCGGCGCAGCAAATTGTGCGGATGATTAACGACGTGCAAAACGACACGATGATCGTGGTGGCCAAAATGGCAGAGGGAGCCGAGACTACCGCTCACGGGATGAAAACAGCCCGTCAATCGGGGGAAATGTTCCAGCGGATCGAGCAAAATATTTTGCGCGTCTCGGCCGAGATCAACCGGGTCAGCGAAGCTTTTGCCCGAATGGCGCCAGATGCCCAGCAGGTTGTCGTAGTAGCCAAGGAAGTTTCGGCAGCGTCTGTTCAGGCGGCGGCTGGCGTGCAGAGCATTTCCTCTGCGGTGGAAGAGCAGAGTTCAGCCATGGAGCAGATCGTCCAGTCCACCGATCACCTTGCGCAATTGGCGGAAGAACTGCGCGGGTCGTTGGCTGCATTTGTGCTCAAGTAAGCGGATCAGACATATTGTGCGGAACGCGCCGGGAAATGTTCGTTTTCCCGGCTCTTTTTGGTCGATAGGAATTTATAAAATTTTATCCTATCGACATAAGTGCAACTACGGCTCTGCTGTCGCCAAAGGCTCGGCAATCGCCGAGTTTTCTAACATTTTGGCAGGATATCTCACACAAAATGTTGAATGATAACAATGATGGAGAGTTTCGGGCCGGAGGGACGTAAGCGTGCACAAAATGGATTGGGAACTTTATTTACTGCCGTTCGAACAAGCTGTAGAAGAAATCAAAGTCAAAATTAAAAATATCCGCAACGAGTTCCGCAAGCGCAAGGAACATTCTCCGATTGAGTTTGCCGTCGGGCGGGTGAAATCCATACCGAGCATCTACAACAAGGCGAATCGCCTGCAATTTCCGATTGATGAAAATATATGCTGGGAGATCAGGGACATCGCGGGGATTCGCGTCATCTGCCAGTTTATTGACGATATTCCCGCCGTGGTGGAGATGATCCGCAAGCGCGGCGACATGCGTGTCTATTTGGAAAAAGACTATGTTTCCAAGCCTAAAGAGAGCGGTTATCGCGGCTATCATCTGGCTGTCGAATACCCGATCATGATGGCGGACGGACAGGTGACGATTCCTGTGGAGATCCAGATTCGTACACTTGGGATGAACTTTTGGGCGACAATTGAACACTCGCTGAATTACAAATACGAAGGCATCATCCCGTCGAACATTCGCCAGCGCCTGTTTGAAGCTGCCAAGGCATCGTACAAGCTGGACAGCGAAATGAACAACATCCGCGACGAGATCAAGGAAGCACAGGCCGAATTTACGAAAAAGGAAGTGCCGATGGAATCGCTGCTCTCCCTGGTAGAGCTGGATCTGGACGTCGATGCCGAACTCATGGACGGCGGCCAAAATGAAAGGAACGAAACCAAACATGACGACCATTAATTGGCTAGAGGAAACGTACAAGCTCAAGGATGAGCTGATTGCCACCACCCAGGAGTTTTTGCGGATCAAAAGCGTGCTCGATCCGGCTACTGCTCGCGAGGGAGCGCCGTTTGGCGAAGGCATCCGCGCCGCGCTGGACTTTGCCCTGGACGTATGTAAAAAAGCCGGGATGACGACTAAGGATGTGCGCGGATACGCCGCCCATGCCGAGTTCGGGCAAGGCGAAGAGCTGATCGGCATCTTGAGCCACGTCGATGTCGTGCCGGAGGGAGATGGCTGGAGCACGCCGCCGTTTGCGGCCGAGATCGTGGACGGCAAACTGGTGGCGCGCGGAGCCATTGACGACAAAGGGCCGACCATGGCGGCGATTTTTGCAGCCAAAGTGGTCCTGGGTCTGGGACTGCCGCTCTCCAAGCGCGTGCGCTTTATTTTCGGTACGGACGAAGAGTCGAACTGGCAGTGCGTCAAGACGTACTTTGAAACCGAGGAAATGCCGACGATGGGCTTCACGCCTGATGCTGATTTTCCATTGATTTACGCGGAAAAGGGCCTGACGGATTTGACCTTGCGCCAGACGTATGCCGCGTTCCGGCAGCTCGGCAAGCCTGTAGCGGAGCAGGCGGAAGCCAAGCTTGTTTCATTGCAGGCAGGCTTGCGCATGAACATGGTGCCGGACAAAGCGGTGGCGACTCTTGCGCCGCTGTCCGCTGACAGCCAGACGATCATCGACCGCTACCGTACACACCTGGAGCAGACAGGCTTGAAGGGGCAGGCGGAAGCGAAGGACGGGTCGGTCGTCTTGCACATGGAGGGTGTCTCCGTACACGGAATGGACCCGAAAAAAGGCGTCAACGCAGGCACGGAGCTGATTCACTTCCTGCGGACACTCGCGCTCGATGCGCGTGCAGCCGTATACATGGAAGTGGCAGACCGCTACTTGCACAGGCAACACGGCGGGGAAGCGCTCGGAATCGCCCATGACGACGAGGAAATGGGGGCCCTCACGCTGAACACGGGCGTGCTGGAATACGAAGCGGAAGGGGACGCGCTGTTCCGCCTGAACATTCGCTACCCGCACTCGATCTCGTTTGAAAAATGGTCGGAGATTCTCGCGGAACGCTTTGGCGAGGCCGCGTTCGAGCTGGAAGTTGTTGAGCATCTGCCGCCGCATCGCGTAGACCCCAGCCATCCGCTGGTAACAACGCTGCAACGGGTGTACACCGAGCAGACAGGCGAAGAGGCGGGCATCATCGCCATCGGCGGTGCCACCTACGGCCGTTCGCTCGATGTCGGCGTAGCGTTCGGGCCGCTGTTTCCGGGGCGTCCGGGCAGTGCCCATCAGCGGGACGAGTACATTTTGGTCGACGATCTCGTCAAGGCGACTGCGATTTATGCGCAAGCCATTTACGAGTTGGCAAAATAAGCAGCACAGGTAAAGAGAGGATGCAGCGTAAGGCTTGCATCCTCTGCTTATTTTGGTCGATAGTCGCCAAAGGCTCGGCAATCGCCGAGTTTTCTCATGCGGCTAAACAGTTGGCGGATTCCGGGAAAGACCGAAACGGGATCAAACGGTTTGGTTGTATTTTTGATTCGACTCCTTTAGTATAGGTAGGATAGGATTTCGCAAGGACTGTTACCGAAAACGGGTTCATACCGCAAGCCCGATTTCTTCCCACCCGCTGTCCATGCAGGTCAGGGTGCGTGAAACGGAAGACCGCGTGTGAAAGGAAGTGGATTTGATGGCAAAATCGTTTGCGTCTTTTGGCTTTCGACCGGAGCTGATGCAAGGGATTCAAGACCTGTACTATAAAGAACCGACCCCGATCCAGGAGGAAGCGATTCCGCTGATTCTGGAGGGAAAAGACGTGATTGGACAAGCGCAGACCGGAACAGGGAAAACAGCGGCGTTCATGCTGCCGATCCTGAACCGTCTGGATGCGGGCAAGCGCGACATTCAGGCGCTGATTCTCACCCCGACGCGCGAGCTGTCCATTCAGATCGCCAAAGAAGTGGAGAAGCTGGGCAAGCATCTTCATGTAAATGTGCTGTCGCTGCACGGCGGAACCGACATTGACAGACAGTTGAGCAAGCTGAAATCGACTGTACACATCGTCGTCGGTACGCCAGGACGCGTGCTGGATCACATGCAGCGCGGCTCGCTGCACTTCGGGCGGATTTCCACGCTCGTGCTGGATGAGGCGGACAAGATGATGGAGATGGGCTTTTTGGAGGATGTAGAGCAAGTCATCGTCCATACGCCTTCCCAGCGTCAAGTGCTGCTGTTCTCCGCAACCATGCCGGATATGGTGAAGCGGCTGGCTCATCGCTTCATGAAGCAACCGCCGCACATCAAGATCGAAGGCAAGCAAAAGACCGTGGAAAAAATCGAGCAGTTTTACTACGTCGTCAACCAAAGCGACAAGACGGATGCGCTCGTGGACGTTTTGGAGCAGGAGCAGCCGTTTTTGACCATCGTTTTTGCCAATACGCAAGTGCGCGTGCAGCAGCTCACTGCCCGCCTGCAGGAAAACGGATTTCAGGCGCAAGCGTTGTACGGGGACCTGTCGCAAAGCAAGCGCGAGCAGCTAATGCGGCATTTCCGCGAGATGCGCTTCCAGTATCTGGTGGCGACGGATATTGCCGCGCGCGGGCTGGATGTCGAGGGCGTCTCGCACGTTATCAACTACGATTTGCCAAATGACGTGGAGAGCTACATTCACCGCGTAGGCCGGACAGGGCGCGCCGGACAGAGCGGAAAAGCAATCTCGCTCATTTCGCCGCGCCAGAAAAACTTGATGAGCCGCTTCGCCAAAGCGACGAAGGCGTCGATTGAAGAGCGCATTCTGGAGCCTGGCCGCCATCTGGATGCAGGCCGTCGCCAGCGTGCACTGGAGCGGGAAGCCCACTTCATCGAGCTGCGCGCCAAACAGGCAAAAGAGCAGCAAAAAGAAAAAGAGAAGGAGTTTGCTCCTGTTCGCGAAGCTTTGAAGAAAAAAGCCAAAGTGAAGCCGGGCTACAAAAAGAAGCTGGCGCGCGAACTGGAAGAACTCCAGATGCGCTATGAGAAAAACCGCAGAAAGGCTGAGGCGATTGCCGCGCGCAAAGCAGGCAAGACCGTAAAGCCCGCTGACGCCAAAAAAGCGGGAAGAGGCAAAGCAGGCCGCGCTGCCAAAGGGGCAAGACCGTTCCGCCAGAATTAGGGCAAGGGACAGCGGGACAAGCGCATGAGCTGCGCCTGACATGTGCCAGTCAAAAAGAGAAGGAGCCTTCTGATACTGCGGGAGGCTCCTTGGCTGTTATGGGGCAGTTTTTGCGGCGAAAAAATGAAGATGTTGTGAAATAATGTTTTCCTCCTGGAAGAATGAAGGTAAAATATTGGTAGAGAGAACCCTTTGCGACAAAGTACAGGTTGTGAGGAGAACGAATGATGATTGATACGTGCTTCAAATGCGGGAGCAAAATGAATCCGAACGAATACAGTTGCCATGTGTGCGGCCAAAACGAACTGGAAGACTATCGGATGATTCGCAACTACCTCCGCAGCAATCCGAATTCGAATGCGATGCAAATTGCCAACGCGACAGGTATCTCTGTATCAAAAATAATGCGCTACATTAAAAACGGCTCCTTGACAGTGGTCGACGACAAGTCTCGCGATGGAAGACGTTAGAATGACCAGGAAACAAGCGAAAAGCCCGCAAGCTGCAACATGTGTCAGGCATGGTGAGCGTGCGGGCTTTGTTGTGATCTCTACACCCACCGCAGTCCTTTCGGATAATGATTTTTCAACTGCCCCTCCGACTGCTTGCCCCAGCCGATGGAAAAGCCGTCGACAGCGACCAGTGTCCAGCCGTTCGCCCCGTCCCGGGCGAGTGCTTCGCCTTTTAAATAGCGCAACAGGTCAGGATCGTCAGCACTGTAGTCGGCTACGCGAGCAGCTTCGGCCGGCGTGATGGAGAGCGCGAGCGCGTGCGCAGGCTCCAGCCGATTTTTTTTCACCGTACCGAGATGCAAGCCGACGCGGGCGACCTTGAGCTTGTCCCAGTCCATCCCGGGAATGGGCGAGTAGTATAGCTGCTCGCCAAACAGGACAAAGGCGGATTCGTCGGCAAACTCGTCTGCGAGCTGCGGAATCGCTTCCTTGACAAAAGTGCGCCAGGCAGCCAGCGCTTCCTTGCGTCCGGCGGGAGCAGCGGCTTTGGCGGTTCGTTTTTCCTTGCGCTTGCCAGCCGCTGCGATTGGTTCACTGTCTGCGTCGGCACTTTTTTGCAGCTTGGCGAGGTAGTGGCCCTCGCCTTGCAGTCGATGCGGCCACAGGCGCGCTGTATCGCGGAGCTGTTCGCAGGCAGGGGTTGCCCAGTTTGGCTGGCCGGGAGCGAACCATTCCGGCTGCGGCAGCGGGACAATCGTAAACTCCGGGTGCCGGGCCAGAAAATCGACGAGAGTCTGTTCGTTTTCCAGCGGAGCGAACGTGCAAGTAGAGTAGACGAGCGTTCCGCCCGGTTTCAGCATGGCGCTGGCGGCGTCGAGAATATCTTTTTGCATCAGGTGGCATTCTGTCACTTTGTGCGGCGACCAGTCTTCCACGGCTTCCGGCAGCTTGCGGAACATCCCTTCGCCGGAGCACGGGGCATCGACGAGAATTTTGTCGAAAAACTGTGGAAAACGCTCCTGCAGCCGCTCGGGCGTCTCGTTTGTCACGACCGCGTTTTTCACGCCGCAGCGTTCCAGGTTTTCCGCCAACGCCTTCACGCGAACCGGGTGAATCTCGTTGGCAACGAGCAAGCCTTCGCCGTTCAGGGCCGCAGCGAGCTGGGTGGACTTGCCGCCGGGGGCCGCACACAGGTCAAGGATTCGTTCGCCTGGCTTGGCGTCGAGCGCTTCGGCAGCAGACATGGCGCTTGGCTCTTGCAAGTAGTACAAGCCCGCGGCGTGAAACGGGTGCTTGCCGGGACGGTCTTGCTCTTTGTAGCGAAAACCGTTTGCGCACCAGGCAACCGGTTCCAGCGCAAACGGAGAGAGGGAAAGAAACTGCTCACGCGCGACCTTGAGCGGATTGACCCGCAAGCCGTGCGTGACGGGCTTGTCGTAGGAAGCGATGAACGCTTCGTATTCCTGTTCCAGCAGGTTTTTCATACGTTCCGTGAAGAGTCCGGGTAGAGTTTGTGTCATAAACGCCTCCGTTGTCAAATTTGGCCGCATATAAAAGGAAAAGCGAGAATGATGGCGAATCATAGAAGATGAGGTGAGAGCTTGTTATGAAGGGAACCCGTGCAGAACGATACCGCTCCCGGCGGAGGAACGACTCGGAAGTCAGCCGGTTTTGGATCATGGGGTTGCTTTTCTCACTGCTGGTGCTCGCTTTTGAATTCTTCATCGAAATTCCCGCCGATGCAGACTGGCTTGTCGATATGGAGATGGCTTTGTTCTCAGCCAGCTTTACGTTGCTCGCCTTTTACCTGCTCGGGCTTACCTTTGCCTTTTCCCGCCACCAAAAGGCAGGGAAGATCAATCACCAGATCATCATCTATGTATGGTTGGGAGCTATCTTGTTTCACCTTTTCCTGCTCATCAGCAATTTATCCAATCAGCATGTGTACAAAGCAGGAATCATTTTATTTTTAGGGCCTTTGTTTTTAACTGTCTACCATTTTATCACGTACTTGTCCGCTTTGCGCGAGGAGCGTAAGGAGCAGGAGGCGGCCACGGCTGCTTCACTGGAACGGACGGCCTACCAGATGATTCTGGAGGGCGGCAGGGTGTACAGCGAAATCACCCGGTTAAAAACAGAGTATCCGGAAGTGGATCAGATGCTTCGCGCCAACGACTTTCACGATAGATTGGAGCGTTACGCCCTGGAGATGCAGCAGTATTTGCAGGTGAAAAGCTTTGAGCGCAAGGACGTGGAATTGTTGGAGGGACACTACTATTTCTTGGAAAATTTGCTGAGTCTTGCGAAGCAGCACCCGGGGATTGTCGAATCCCGCGTGTATTCGCGTCGGGGAGACAAGTAGAGAAAAAGGAGAGGGAAACGGATGTTTTGGAAAAAGGACAAAGGACTTGCGGCAAAAGAGACAGCGGCGACAGCAGTGACACCCTTGGCAACAGAGAACACAGCACAACAGCAAGACGCGTGGAAAACCGAGTTGCTCGGACTGTATGAACAGATGGGAGCGATCATTTCCCAGCACAACGAGGTAAATGCCCAGCATGACGGTCTTGCCCGTCTGGCTACCCAAATGAAAAACGTCGTGGAGAAAATCCAGGCTGTTAACGAAAAAGACGATGAGTCTGCCAACCAACTCTCCGTGCGCGGAGAACGGCTGACTGTCATCTGCAAGGAATCGGTGGAGCGCTCGGAAGCCGGCAAAAAGGCGATGACCGAAGTGGTCGAGGTCATGAGCCAGCTGGAAAAAGAATCGGTGAACACATCCCGCTCGATGAGCCGGCTGGAAGAACGCTCCTCGGAGATTACGAGCATCGTCAAGGTCATCAGCGATATTGCCAACCAGACGAATTTGCTCGCGCTCAATGCTGCGATTGAGGCGGCGCGTGCGGGCGAGCAAGGACGAGGCTTCGCAGTCGTGGCGGATGAGGTGCGCAAACTGGCAGAAATGACAGCGAGCTCAACCAAAACGATTGCCGAACTGATCGGCAAAATCCAGGAGGAAACAAAAGAAGCGCTCGCCAACAGCGAGAAGAGCGGCAATGCGATCAAGAACGGACTGTCGATCAGCAAGGAGGCGTCCGAGAAAATGGACGGAATCGTCCGCGCATTCCACGAAGTCAACACCGAAGTGGCAGGCGTCATGGAGATTATCCAGCAGCAAAAGCGCTTTGCCGACGATGTTTCCAGTCAGGTCAATGAAGCGCGCAGCCTGTTGGACGACTTGAGCGACAATTTGATCGGACACGTAAAAGAAGCAGGCGTCGTCGATCAGCTTTTGCAGAAAACCATGAATGAAGTCAAAAAAGTATTGTCCTAATAAAATGATTTCGCGATAAAGTGAAACGGAAAGTCTCTCGCCACAGTCTTAATGGGTGAGGGACTTTTTTGATTCCACAATCAGACCTACGCCAAAAGGGCGGCAAAACCAAGCTGGCTAACGCGCTTCTACTGCCGGTACGCGGAGATATTACTATCAGATAATTGCAAAAATAGCACGCGCCCTCCTGATTCGTTTGCAGAAAAGCGGACTTCAGGGTGATTTGTCGAGCATAATCTGGTATCATTTACATATTAATACAAAAGTTAAGTCAGTTTAAACAATTGAAATGGAGGAGTTTTTCTTCAGGACAGGGGGATGACATGGTCAGAAAAATCAGCGCTTTGCTCCTTTTGATGACGGCCATCGCCGTAAGCACCTTTTTACCCGGCCCGGCTTTTGCTTCCGATTCCGATGCTGTGCCCCTTTGGCAAAAGCCCGTTGAAAAAGAAACGACCAGCACGCCAAACGGCGCCATACACAAAAAACGAGAGTTTGTGTTTGGCGACGGAGATGTGTATTGGAGCCAGCAAATCAGCGGCAAGAAAAATGCAAAGCCATACGTGATTACGATACCGATTCAGGGCAAAAGCCAGAACATGATGTTTCGCTACCGGGCGTACAACGACGCGAAGCAGGCCTATTGGAAATCTGTGACGCTGGATCAGGTCAAGGAGCTGCCGCTTGCTCCCGGGTTCGTTGAAACAGAGGGACGATACATTTGGCTCGGGGAGCCCATCGTCTATGTCCATAAAGGGAGAGGCACCATTGAAGAACAGAAAGAGCTGGCGCTGCCGATCCAGGTCAAGAAAAACGCGAGCGGCGTCGTTCTGGAAATCAGGCTGCCGATCAAGGCGGGCTATGTCAGCGAGATGTGGGCGCTGGAATCGAGGGAGCCCCTCGTGCCGTGGGGCGAGCAGACGATTGACCAAATCTGGCTTGCGCTCGATGTCACGCAAAACGCTAAGTGGCTGTATGACGGCTATTACTACAAAAGCCCCTCGACCTACGAGCCTACTTCCGCAAACGCCTATTGGCGGATTCCCGAAAATTACGTCTTGCGCTCCTTTTTGTACACGGGAGGCAGCAGGGCCGCACGCAACATGGGCTATGTGATGTTGAAAACAAGCTTGCTCCAGCAGGAGCCGGAGGGGTACTGGAAGTCGCTGCCCCGCTCGCTGTGGCTGAGCCAGGACTACGGCATTCCGGATGGCTTTTACGATACGCGCTTTAATACGGGAGCAGCAGATTTAATGCTGCGCGGATGCGCCCAGTACGCGGAAGAGTTGTTCTGCCAGTCGGCGCAAAAATACCGGACGTATTTTCAAAAGCATGCAGCGAGCAACCATTACGTCGTGAACGGGATACAGACGGGCTGGCTCGTGGCTGATTACGCTTCAGCGAAAAATCCCGCCGCCCGGACACACGTTTCGCTCAACCACCAGTTGGCCGAAATCAATTTCTTGTACAGCAGCTACCTGCAATTTGGCAATCAGGAAGACAAAGACCTGGCAGACGTGATGCTTGCGGGAGTTGTCAATCTGGGCACCCGCTGGCTGTTGGCAAACGGCGATTTACACTACGCTTATTTTCCCGACGGCACATTCGGGAGAGCGGACTACCCGTACCTGACCTACAACGATCTGGTCGAAACCCAGCGTCTGTACCGCCTGCTTTACGGAACAGAGGAGCCGACGATTGCCCAGCTTGCAGCGAGCAAGCTCGCCTGGATGCAAAAAAACAACGTCGCCTACAAATAAAAAGAAAAGGCTGCCGGATCGCTCGGTCCAGCAGCCTTTTGACGTAGAAAAGATCAGTTGCTTTGCTGTTGCTTCCGCAGGGCAAACAACGTCAAAAAGCTGACCGCCTCCTGCAGCTCCACGCTCAAGCGTCCCGCAATATCCGGGGTAATCCCTTCCTTGTACACCGGCTCCTCCGCGAGCAGCGCGAAGCCGTTTTCTGTGGCCAGCTGCTTCGCTTCCCACGGCATCATCGTGTTTTGAATCGTGTTTTCCTCGTACAGCCGCCGATAGCTGTGGGCGCGCGGTCCCGCTGTCGGACCCAGAATGCCAAGGACGAGAATGCCTCCCGGCCCGAGTACGCGGCGCAGCTCCAGCAACGCTTTCAAGGGAGCGGGCGTAAATTCCACTACGTTAATGGACATCACGCCTGCAAACGTACCATCTGCGAACGGCAGCCTGCCAATATCTGCTGTCTGGAAATGAACATTTTCCGGGAAATGCTGTTTCCGCTCCTGGGCAAGACGAATCATTTCCCCGGCAATGTCAACCCCTTCTACCGTATAGCCATGCCTGGCCAGCTTGCAGCTTGCATAGCCGTCTCCACACCCCGCATCCAGAATCGGTCCCTGCTCAGGGTAGACGTGCCGCATGAAAAAGGGGAGGATCGTGCTGCGGCTGCCTTTTTCCCACATCTGCTCACTACGCTTGTGCCAGTCGGCGGCAAAAGAATCCCACTGCCTGGCTGCCTCTTGACTCCATTGACCTGACAACTGCCCCACCTCCTGCTCGGATTTGCTCTGCCTATATTCTACCAAGCGGGCGCTCAGTTGCGCACTTTTATCAGTGAAAGCGTTTGAGCGTTTTCGCGTTATTCCGTGTTCTTGCACGAGGAAGCGCTTCCAATGTAATCTCAAGGTAACGACAAAATAATCCCAATTCATAAAAGAGTAACAATAATGAAAAAACAATGAAAGCGGAGGGGTAAACAAATGGGCAACACCGATTTTTTCCCGATCCAGGACTGGGACTATGTGGAGTTTTATGTAGGAAACGCCAAGCAGGCGATGCATTACTTCACAAAAGCGTTCGGCTTTGAGCCAGTCGCGTATGCCGGGCTGGAAACAGGCTCGCGCGAAAAGGTTTCCTACGTGTTGAAGCAAAAGCACATGACTTTTGTCGTCAGCGGCGCTCTGACGCCTGAACACCCAATCGCCGAATTTGTGAAAAAGCACGGCGATGGAGTGAAAGACGTTGCCCTGCGCGTGGACGACTGTGAGCAAGCGTACCGCGAAGCGGTTTCCCGCGGTGCGATCCCGATCATGGAGCCGACTGAGTACACAGATGAATTTGGCACCGTGAAAAAAGCGGTGATCGGCACATACGGCGATAACATTCACTCTTTCATCGAGCGGAAAAACTACAACGGTCCGTTTTTGCCCGGCTATACCGCCTACGAATCTCAGGTAAAAGGCGAGAGCACCGGACTGATCGGGATCGACCACATCGTGGGCAACGTGGAAGTCATGGACGAATGGGTGGGCTACTACCAGCGGGTCATGGGCTTCACGGCTGTGCAAAACTTCAGCGAGGACGATATTTCCACCGAGTATTCGGCGCTCATGTCCAAAGTGATGCAAAACGGCACAGGCCGCATCAAGTTCCCGATCAACGAACCGGCGGAAGGTCGCCGCAAGTCGCAAATTCAGGAGTTCCTCGATTTTTACAAAGGACCAGGTGTGCAGCACATCGCGATTTTGACGAACGATATTATCGAAACCGTCTCGAAGCTGCGTGATAACGGCGTAGACTTCCTCTCCGTACCGGACACCTACTACGAAGATTTGAAGGAGCGCGTGGGCGAAATCGACGAGGACATCGAAGCGTTGAAAAAGCTCGGCGTCCTGGTCGACAGAGACGATGAAGGCTACCTGCTGCAACTGTTCAGCAAGCCTATCGTAGACCGTCCGACGCTGTTCATCGAAATCATCCAGCGCAAAGGGGCACGCGGCTTTGGCAACGGCAACTTCAAGGCGCTGTTCGAAGCGCTGGAGCGCGAGCAGGCGCGCCGCGGCAACCTGTAACGAAGGATTCATACACTCAACATATGAAAAGCCGTCTGTTGTGCGCCTTGGTACAACAGACGGCTTTTTCACGTGCAGCGGGACGAAAGCCAAAAGACTGCCTTTTTGAGCGTTCATGCTCCCGGCAGCCCCTGAGACATATTCTGCCTACTCTGACAATTCGCTTGACCACTTCTTTGCCTGCTATGGATAATGAAGCAAAGGGCCGCCGATCTTCAAGCTGGCCAAAAAACGTGTGCGAAGAAGGTGAGCCAATGAACATGTCCCTGATGATCCCGCTCGCGGAGCGGACGGCTGTTTTGATCGTAGCCGCCTTGCTGTTTACGCGGGTGCGGGCTTTCCGCAGCATCCTGAACCAGCGGGCGACCTGGCGGGAAAAGGCCGTCATGGTGCTTATTTTTTCTGCGATCTCGATTCTCGGGACGTACAACGGCATCTGGTACCAGGACGCCATCGCCAATTCCCGCGTCATCGGCACGGTAGTAGCCGGATTGCTCGCAGGCCCCTGGGTCGGGCTGATGACGGGCCTTGTCGCAGGGATTCACCGCTATTCGCTGGGCGGCTTTACCGACCTGGCCTGCACGATCTCCACGATCAGCGAAGGGGTCATGGCCGGGCTGATTTACCAGTTTCGCCGCAACCGCAATCAGGAGATCGGCTGGACGACCGCGCTGGTCGTAGGCTTTTTGGCGGAATGGATGCAGATGGGCATTATTTTACTCGTAGCCCGGCCTTACGAGGAGGCGCTGGCACTCGTGCAATCGATCAGCTTCCCGATGTCTGTCGTCAACTCGCTTGGCATCGCCATCCTGATTATCATTATTGACCTGGTGAAAAAAGAAGAGGACCGGATCGGCGCGCTCCAGGCGCAGCGGACCATGCAGGTCGCAGACAAGACGCTGTCCTATTTGCGTGAAGGCTTGAACTATGAATCGGCGAAAAAGGTAGCGGAGGAAATTTTGCGCACGACACGGGTCGCTGCTGTCGCGATTACCGATACGCGCTGCGTGCTTGCCCACGTCGGCGCGGGCTCGTCGCATCACGTGGTAGGAGAAGGCATTTCCACGAAGGCGACCAGGGAAGTGCTGGAGAGCAAAAAGCTGATGATCGCCCGGACAAAAGAGGAGATCGGCTGCATGGAGGCAAACTGCCCCTTGCGCTATGCGATTATCGTGCCGCTGATGCGCAGGCGGGAGGTCGCAGGCGTGCTCAAGCTGTATCAGGATCGGTCGCGCATGCTCTCGGCAGTCGATTTGGAGCTGGTGCGTGGCCTGGGCAATCTGATTTCTACCCAACTGGAGCTGGCCGAGTTGGAAAAGCAGTCACGGCTGCTTGCCGACGCGGAAATCAAAGCGTTGCACGCGCAGATCAACCCGCATTTTTTGTTCAATGCGCTCAATACGATTGTGTCTTTCATCCGCTTTCGGCCAGAGCAGGCGCGTGAGCTCTTGATTCACCTTGGCGAGTATTTTCGCCGCAACCTGCACGATTCCGGCGGCTATGTCAGCCTGGCTGGCGAGTTGGAGCACATCGAGGCGTATTTGGCGATTGAACGGGCCCGTTTTGGCGAAAAGCTGCATGTGGAATACGACATTGAGCCTGGCGTGGAGCGGTACACGGTGCCCGGTCTGATTCTGCAGCCGCTCGTGGAAAACGCGGTCAAGCACGGACTGCTCCCCAAGCGCGAAGGGGGCACGGTCAAGATTCGCGCGAGAAGAGTCGAGCACGATACGCTTGAGCTGACCGTGGCAGACGACGGGGTCGGGATGGACACAGACCCGTTTTTGCCCGCCCAGACGCAAAAAAGCGATCGGCGGCGTCTGTCCGGAATCGGCTTGTCCAACGTGAAAAACAGGCTCGCTTCGATTTACGGCGAGCCGTATGGAATCGTCATCGAGAGCAGCGCGGGGATTGGGACGACGTGTACGATACAATTGCCAATAGGAGTGAGTAGTAGTGCTAAAAGTGTTCATCGTGGATGATGAGGCACCGGCGCGGGAGGAATTGCGCTATTTGCTTGCGCAGTTTCCCGATGTGTCGGTAATCGGGGAAGCGGAAAGCGGAGAAGAAGCCATTGAAGCCGTCATGCAGCTGGAACCGGATGCGGTCTTCCTGGACATCCACTTGCAGGATCGGGATGGCGTCGACGTAGGCCAGGAGCTTCTGGAGTCGATGGTGCAGCCGCCTGTCATCATTTTCGCGAGCGCCTATGAAATCCATGCGGTTCGCGCCTTTGAAACAGAAGCGGTCGATTACATCGTCAAGCCGTTTAGCGAGACGCGGCTGGAAAAGACGATGAATCGTGTCCGCAAGCTGCTGCACGCGCAAAAAGCGCGGACCGAGCCAGCGCGCTTTTCCGAGGAACAGTTGCAAAGCCTGCTGCAAACGGTCCTGGCCGATCAGCAGCCGCGACGTGTTCCCGTGGAAAAAAACGGGAAAATCATGCTGATCGACCCGAACGAAATCGTCTTCGCCACCTTGGAAGGGCGGTACGCGAGCATTTACACCGACTGCGAACAGTACGCCACCAGCTTTACGCTGCAGGAGCTGGAGAGCCGCCTGTCGCGCCAGCAGTTTTTCCGGACGCACCGGGCGTTTATCGTCAATTTGGCGAAAACGGCTGAGCTGGTTCCGTGGTTCAAAGGCTCCATTCATCTTGTGATGCAGGACAGCCGCAAGACAGAGGTGCCCGTCAGCCGCAACGTGGTGAAGGAACTGAAAAAGCGGCTGGGCTTTTAGCCGGGGCGGATTTTTTTCGTTCGCGCTGCGCATGCGTTTTCCCGGCCCCGGCCGGAAGCCTTTTGCCGATGCCAAAAAACCCGTCTTTCGCACAGAGAGTTTGTGCTGGTTGACGGGCTTTTTGCTTTGCAGGGCGGTGACAGCATTGTATGCGATCTCACTCAAACGGTTATGTTGCATCTCGTGCTTGTTTTTGTACCGTTCAGCCATTTTTTGTTTTGGCCATGCCCTCCTTCGTGATACCTTGTGGTAAGGTAAATTGCCTGAATTTTTAATTTTTAAATGGAAGCGGAAAAGGAGGCGAATTGAATGAAAAAATGGCTTCTCTCCCTCCTGATTTGGGGCGGGATTGCCGCTTTGGGCGCGGTTGGCTTTGGCATCATCGCGCTCAATCGAGGAGAGTCGGTCAACTCGTTCTGGTTGCTGACTGCGGCATTTTGCACTTATGCTGTTGCTTACCGTTTTTACAGCCGTTTTATTGCCAGAAAAATTATGGGGCTGGATGACAATCGGGCCACACCTGCAGAAGTAAACAACGATGGAAAAGACTTTGTGCCGACGAACAAATGGATTTTGTTCGGGCATCACTTCGCCGCGATTGCCGGAGCGGGGCCGCTGGTAGGCCCGACCTTGGCGGCCCAGATGGGGTATTTGCCGGGAACGATCTGGATTATCGTCGGGGTCGTGCTCGGTGGAGCGGTGCAGGACTTCGTCATTTTGTTCGGCTCGATGCGCCGCAACGGGAAGTCACTGGGACAGATCGCCAAGGAAGAGATCGGGCCGGTTGGCGGCGTGCTCGCCCTGGTCGGAATCATTGCGATTATGGTCATTTTGATTGCGGTTTTGGCGATGGTCGTTGTCAACGCTCTCGCGGAGTCTCCGTGGGCCACCTTTACGATTTTCATGACGCTGCCGATTGCTGTGTTGATGGGGCTGTACATGCGCTACATTCGTCCGGGACGGGTCATGGAAGGCTCGTTGATCGGGCTGGCGCTCCTGTTCTTCTCCCTCTGGCTGGGCCAGCTTGTCGCGGCTTCGCCAACGTGGGGCCCTGCATTTACGTTTAGCAAAGTACAGCTTGCGTGGATGATTATCATTTACGGCTTTATCGCTTCGGTTTTGCCTGTCTGGCTGCTGTTGGCGCCGCGCGATTACCTCAGCTCGTTTTTGAAGGTCGGAACGATTGGCGTGCTGGCCGTGGGAATCGTGCTGACGCTGCCGCCGCTGCACATGCCGGCCCTGACCAAGTTCATTGATGGGACGGGTCCTGTGTTTGCGGGCAACTTGTTCCCGTTCTTGTTCATTACGATTGCCTGCGGGGCGGTATCCGGCTTCCACGCGCTCGTCTCGTCCGGCACGACACCGAAGATGATTGCAAAAGAATCGCATGCGCCGCTGATCGGCTACGGCGGGATGCTGATGGAGTCCGGCGTGGCGATCATGGCGATGATTGCGGCATGTGTCCTCACGCCAGGCGTTTACTTTGCGATCAACTCTCCTGCCGCCGCCATTGGGGTGGACGCTGCGGCGGCCGCCGCGACGATCAACAGCTGGGGCTTTACGGTCACGCCTGACCAGTTGACCACGCTCGCGAATGACATTCAGGAAAAGACCATTCTCTCCCGAACAGGCGGGGCTCCGTCGCTGGCAATCGGGATGGCGACGATTTTCTCCGGCATTTTGGGCGGAAAAGCGCTGATGGCGTTCTGGTACCACTTCGCGATTTTGTTTGAAGCCGTATTCATTTTGACCACGATTGATGCAGGAACCCGCGTAGGGCGCTTCATGGTGCAAGACATGCTCGGCAACGTGATCCCGAAAATGAAGCAGGTCAACTGGCTGCCGGGGAACCTGATCGGCTCGGCGATCATTACGCTCGGCTGGGGCTACTTCCTATTGCAAGGGGTCATGGACCCGCTCGGCGGCATTTACACCTTGTGGCCGCTGTTCGGTATCGCCAACCAGATGCTTGCCGCGATTGCTTTCACTGTCGGTACGACCTTGATTTTCAAAATGGGCAAGGCTGCCTATTCGTGGGTCACGCTCGTTCCGATGGCTTGGCTGACGACGGCAACGCTTACCGCAGGCTGGCAAAAGCTGTTCCATGCTGATCCGAAAATCGGCTTCCTCGCCCATGCGGACGCTTTCCAAAAGGCACTGGATGCCGGCACGCTGCCAAACGGGGTAAAAACGGTGGAGGCCGCGCAAAAAATGATCCTGAACGACCAGATTGACGCAGCAGTATGCGCGATCTTCATGGTCATCACCATCGGGATCATCCTCGACGGGGCGCGGGTGTGGATCAACATCCTGCGCGGTAGACAGTACCCGCTGCACGAGTCGCCGTACATCCAGTCCAAGGGGCCTGTCATCGACGAAAAAGGACACCATGTCGCATGAAACGAAAGCTAAGAGAGATGCGCAAGGCGCTGCGACGTGTCAGCTCAGCGATCAAAACGGTTTTCGGCATGCCCGACTACGACCGCTACCTGCAACACTGGTACGAAAAGCATGGGGCCCCAGGCATTTTCCCGATGACCGAGCGCGAGTATTACATGTACGCCTTGCGCGAACGGTTTGAAAAAGGCGGAGTGACGCGCTGCTGCTAGTTCGTTTCCCAAAAGAGGGTGCCACGACTGTCATTGGCTGACGGGCGGGCACCCTTTTTCACGGGTGGAACAAAAATTCAGGCCACCCCGCATGCTTTGCCTGTGGTGTAACCGCAGGTAAAGTATGGTACACTAAAAAGAAAGTCAAGTTTTAGGTGGCGATATGCGTGCAAGCATCAACTCTGGCGGCGCTAAAAGAGCTGGCTCTGCAATGCGCCCGTTCAGCGGGTGAGCTGAGTCTGAAACGAATGAGAGAACCTTTTACCGTCGAATATAAGACGTCTGCCTCCGATCTTGTTACGGCTGTAGATAAAGAAGTGGAGAAGCATGTCGTCGGTATGATTTTGCAGCGGTTTCCCGATCACGGGATTTTGGGGGAAGAGAGGACCTTTGCGGAAGACCCAGCCAAGTACGAGACGCTGTGGGTCATTGACCCGATCGATGGTACGACCAACTTTGTGCATCAGCAGATCAATTTTTCCGTTTCGATTGCCGTTTACCATAAGGGAGAGGGCCTCGTCGGAGCAGTCTACGATCCTTCGCGCGATGAGCTTTTTTACGCGGTAAAAGGCGAGGGAGCGTATCTGAATGACCGTCCGCTGCGCCTGGACCGCACAGTCAGCCTGGAAGAAGCGCTGTTGTGCACGAGTGTGTTTTGGAACAAGCGTGCCGAGCAGATGGGCATTGATCTGATCGTGAAAAAGCTCGCCGGAAAAGTGCGCGGAATGCGCCTTCTTGGCAGTGCCGCGCTGGAGATGGCGTACGTTGCGGCCGGAAGACTGGATGGCTACGTGAGCCTTTCGCTCAATGCGTGGGATTTCGGGGCCGGACGAATCATTGTGGAAGAAGCGGGCGGTCGGGTGACGACCATGACGGGCACCCCGCTGCCTTACGACCAAAAAAGCAGCGTAATGGCCTGCAACCCGACTTTTTATGAGGAACTGCAGCATTACCTGAAATCCGAAAATATGGATGTACCATCGTAAAACGAAGAGACACCCAATCAAAACCTGCTGGACATGGGCATCCGGCAGGTTTTCCTTTTTGGCAGGGCAAAATGGCGCGGGATGGCCGCCAGGTGCATATGCTATAACAGCATAGCCAGGCGACGAAGCGCAACGGCGCCTGACACGAAGTCGGCTTGTCCCAAAAGGAGGGATAAACATGACGCTGATCGGGGAAAGTGTCCAGTTGATCTTGCAGCACCAGGCGAGCACCGGAGCGTATATGGCTTCGCCCGGTTTTGCGAACTATCAATATGCGTGGCTGCGGGACGGAACGTTTACAGCATACGCGATGAATCGGACAGGCGAGCATGAGAGCGCCCGCAAGTTTTACCGCTGGTGCGATTTTGTGATTCGAAAGCATGAGGCAAAGGCAAGAGCGGCCATTGCAGCAGCGAAGACAGGCGATGCGGACAAGAACCACTTCTTGCATACGCGCTTTACCGCAGAGGGCGAAGAAGTGGCAGGCGAATGGGGCAGCTTTCAGCTCGATGGCTACGGGACATGGCTGTGGGGGCTGGCGGAGCACGTGCGGATGAGCGGGGAGCATGATTTGATCCAGCAATTGAAGCCTTCGATTGAGCTGACGATTGATTACGTCGCAGCGTGCTGGCAGCTCCCCAACTTTGATTGCTGGGAAGAGGGCGGAGATCGAATCCACCCGGTAACGCTGGGCGCGATTTACGGCGGGATCAAAGCGATGGAGCCGTTCTTGCCTGAGCGCGCTTTCGAGCTGGCCCGGCTGGCCGAGACGATCCGCCAGTTCATCCGGGAGCATGGCACAGCGGACGGGCGGTTTATCAAATCAGTCGGCGACCAGGCAGTGGATGCCAGTTTGCTCTGGCTGGCTTTGCCGTACGGGGTGGTCGCGGTGGATGATCCGCTCATGCAAAAGACGGTGCAAGCAATCGAGACGGAGCTGCGTGCGGGATATGGCGTGCATCGCTACGCTGCCGATACGTATTACGGCGGGGGACAGTGGCTGCTGTTAACCGCCTGGTTGGGCTGGTACTACGTGCGTACAGGCAGGTGGGAGGAAGCAGAAAAAATGCTCGGGTGGATCGCTTCCCAGCACCAGCCGGGCGGCTTTCCGGAGCAGGTGCAGGAGCATTTGCTGTCACCCGGACATTACGAGTCGTGGGTCAAAAGAGAAGGTAATCCAGCCGTGCCGCTGCTTTGGTCGCATGCGATGTTTCTGGTTTTGGCGAAAGAGCTTGGTGTGCAGCTGTAGCCAGGAAGCGGGCTTTCTGTTTATTAACTAGGATCAAGTATAAACTTGCAAGAGCAAAAAGAAGAATGAATTAGATTCTGATCCGGATGAGAGGATTTTTTCACTTTATGACCTACGAATCAAAGGAAGGGCGAAGCAGCATGGGCATCTATGGGATGATTTGTCATGACCATCATCTCGTCTGCGAGTAGTAAAATGGTATGCAACTCCCGCCGACTTGCTTAGATTGGACGTAATATCAATCGGTCAATGGAAGGATCTTGATATGCGTGAGTTTGGAGACTGGCGGAATAAACATTGTCTGTTTTGATCGCCTCTGTCGGCAGCTTGCCGGAGAGGACAGTAGCTAGATGAGTGGCGTCCAAAGTAAAGAAGAAAGAGGGATGGGAAGAATCACCCATCCTTTTTTTGATTTATTGTAATAAAAACGCACACATATAGAAAATATTGAGAAATGATTCTATAATATGGTATAGTGATTTGTGTAAAAATAACCATGTAAAAATGTGTAAGGTGGTGTGTCGCTAAAGTATAGGCATATTGTCTTTGGATCTATAATTTTGAATTATATCATCATTCTCGTTTTTTATTTTTAAGTGATTGGAGTCCTATTGATGAAAAAACTAACTTCGCAAATTTTTTCAGGAATTTTAGCAGTTGGGCTTGCCTTAAATGCATTTGCAACGAACGTAGCGCATGCAGAATATAATGAAGAAATCGCGATGAATATGGCGAAAATTTCTGCGGGCGCCATTCATAATCTGGTTATTGATGCTGATGGAGACGTTTGGTCTTGGGGGAGTACAAGTAACGGAATTTTAGGAATTGGAGACACAGGAAGAGACAAATATAGGCTTCCTACCAAAATTGAGGATTTATCCAACGTCATCGCGGTAAGTGCGTCTGATACAAGTTCTCTAGCTCTTAAAGAGGATGGAACTGTTTGGGCGTGGGGAACAAAACTTGGAGATGGGCGTCGTTATTCAGAGAGTGATGTACCTGTGCAGGTCCCCGGTCTAGAAAATGTCGTTTCGATTTCAACAGGCTATTCTCACAATATGGTTTTAAAGGAAGATGGGACTGTTTGGGCTTGGGGGTACAATCCAAAGGGCAACATTGGTAACGGGAGCAAGGTGGATGTGTACGCACCTGTACAAGTAAGCAAATTGAATGATGTCAAAGCAATTGCGACTGGAAGCGAACATTCACTTGCACTAAAAAATGATGGGACAGTTTGGGCATGGGGTGGAAATAAAAGTGGCCAGTTAGGTAATGGATACAATCAAGACAAAACTACGCCAGTTCGTGTGGTAGGTCTGGAAGATGTTGTCGCAATTGCGGCTGGTGAATTTCATTCTGTAGCTCTGAAAAGTGATGGCACGGTATGGATTTGGGGTTCTAATGCGTATGGAGAACTTGGAAACGGCACAGAGGGCGAATCTGGTAATACAAATAAGCCTGTTCAAGTTCCAAACCTCGATCATGTAGACGCTATTGCTACGACCCAAGGTTTTTGGACCACCGTACTGAAAGATGATGGAACTGTATGGGGCTGGGGAAGAAATTATGGAGACCTCATCTTCGGTGATACAAGAGGTATCATTGCATCTCCTCATCAAATTCCGGAAATCAATGACGTTATTGCTCTGAGCAGTGGCACTAAGCACTCCATTGTATTAAAAAACGATGGGACAATTTGGGCGTGGGGAAACAACTGGGGCAATAAACTCCTTGGCAACGAGGATATCGAGCATCAGTCCGGCCCAGTTGAAGTGTTTTTTGAATAGGCAAACTAAAAAAGCCCCAAAAGGAGAGAAGTTTGGAAGAGTTTTGCAGCATTCTAGCAGTGCTTGTTAGATAGGCAAAGTAGAAGCCCTACCCAAAAAATGGGTAGGGCTTCATTACTCTTGAGAAATTACAAAAACTATCATAATTGCTATAATCAGAGATTTTGTGGAGGGATACATGACGTGAACAGTATAATACTTCGGTTTTTTATTGTACTAGCTTTCATCCTACAATTATTTAATATCCAAGAAATTGCTTCAGCAAACACTGTGTCTGATAAAACATCCGTTACCTTGAATCAAGGAGAGAGCTACATTTTTTATAATGATGGAACCACTCTCAAGCAAATCAGTACAGATGCGTCGACTGCCAATAATCGATTGTTTGACTATGCCACTTACAAAGAGGATGGGAACGGATACGGTCAAGGTATGAACTCGGCAGCAGATCCATACATACCGAGTGGCGGTGTCATGGTGGTAACCGTTGTTTCCAGCAATCCTGTCACATTTACTTATTCTGGTGATGTTATTGGAGACGTAACTTCTGAGCCTGCGCTGTATAAGCAAACACTATATAAGGGTGAGAGCTATACTTTTTCGCACAACAATGCAGTGAGTGCTTCTATACAAAATGACGCTTCTGCCTCAAAAAAATTTGATTATGCCACTTATAAGGAGGATGGTTCATTAGCTGGCAAGGGTGTTGCGGTCTCCTCTGAACCAAGCATCCCTGCCGGTGGCCAAATTACGGTAACAGTCGTAACAGATAGTCCGGTTACTTTCGGTGGATACAACCAGCTCTTTTTTGGATACATCTCAAATGATCCAGCTTTAATGCGCATAACGCTGAAAAAAGGTGAGAGCTATACTTTTACAAATATAGGAAAAAGGTACCGTTCTTTAATGAACGATGCTTCATTTAAGCAACAAAAGTTATTTGACTATGCAATATACGATCAAAAAGGATTTGGATATGGTCATCGAATGAACTCACAATGGGACCCGAACGTTCCGCCAGGAGGACGACTTGTAGCGACCGTTACAACAGATACGCCAGTCACGTTCATTTACCATATGGAATTTAACGCAGAACCAAGTGAAAATCCAGCTCTACTCAGACAAGTTGTAAGCAAGGATGAAACGTATTCTTTCACAAATTATGGGCCAAGAAGCTTCTCACTCAGGAATGATATTGCTACCTCAGGAAAGAAGTATGACTATGCCAACTATTATGCGGATGGAACCCTACGGAATAAGCGAGCAAATACATCTGCACAGCCATTCATTCCGGCTGGAGGAAGAATTGTAGTAACATCCATTTCAGATGAACCGATTACTTTTGGCGGATACTACGAGTTTTTATATGCAGATCCTTCTGACAATCCGGCACTAACGCGGAAAACATTGCAAAAAGGCGAGAGTTATTCGCTTGTTAACATTTCATCAACCAATAAACAGGTAATGACGGACGCTTCTACACGGGAGAAAAAATATATAGATTTTGCGACATACAATCAAGAAGGGAATGGACATGTTCAATTCATGAACTCTGTTGCAGACCCTTATGTCCCGCCAGGTGGCAGAATTGTCGTTACTGTAGTTTCGGATAATCCGGTTACATTGATCTACAATGAAAATGATTTTGAAGCGGCTACGTCGGAAAATCCAGCTTTGCTAATTAAAACGGTAGCAAAAGGACAGAGTTACACGTTCACAAGTAGAGGTCGTGTTAAAGAAGTATTGAAAAACAATGCTTCTTCGAAGAGAAAGTTTGATTACAACATTTATGATGCAAGTGGAGTATTGGAAAGCACAGGAATTAATCATATGGCAGAGACAGGGGTTCCCCCTGGTGGACGGATCGTCGTCTCCAACCCGTATGATGAGCCAATTACTTTCTTCGGCTATTATGATTTATTTGTCGGGGACGGAAATTCGGATGGAGTGACGAATGAAACAGAGGTTTTAAAAGGGGAAAGCTATGTTTTCATTAATGTGGGTACGAAGACTAAGCAATTAGTCAACGATGCAACCATGGACGAAAAAAATAAATATTTTGATTATGCCGTTTACAAGCGAGATGGATCAGGATTTGCTCAAGATTTAAACGCGTCATCGTCCATTCAAATTCCGGCAGGTGGGAAAGCAGTAGTTTCTGTGACATCAGACCATTCTGTCATCTTCCGTTACGATACTGAAATAAAAGCAGAACATAGCCAAAAGCCTGCATTGTTTAAAAAGTCCCTGGATAAAGGGAACTCGTACATCATTTCTAACATGGGAACAATTAGTGATGAATTTTTGCAGAACAGTGGTACTACTGCTAGAAAATATGAGTATGTAGCTTATAAGGCGGACGGAAGTATTGTAGGTCAGGATACTGTTATTGCAGAGAAATTGCTTGTACCTTCTCGCGGGAAAGTTCTGGTTACAACCGTGTCCGAACGACCGATAACCTTCTGGGGCTACTACGATCTCTTTGTCGGTGAAGATGGGACAGGGCCAAAATCGAAAGAAATCATTATCTACAATGGCGAAAGCTATGTATTTAAAAATCGGGCAAGTGCTACAAAAGAACTTCGCCATGATGGACAACACGAGAATAGTGGTAAGTATTTCGATTTTGCTGCTTACAACAGAGACGGATCTGGCTATAAGCAGGTGCTGAATACCCGTGAAGTACCGAGCATCCCAGGAGGAGGAAGGGTAGTGGTAACTGTACTATCACCAAGTCCTGTAACATTCCAATATGACAATGATATAGATGTAGAACCGAGCCGTAATCCCGCTTTGCTCAAACAGTATGTCAATCCAGCAGCGAGCTACGCTTTCAAAAATATCGGGGCAACAAACGAGATGATGCAAAATAGCGTGGTCTATCCTGACAAATTTGACTACATCATTTATCAGGAAAATGGAACGATAGTGATACAAGGGTCCAGTTCAACAGCTAAACCTACGATACCTCCAAAAGGGAAGATGGTAGTTACAAACACATCCGGGAGCCCTCAATTGTTTTGGGGATACTATGATTTTTTCATGGCAGACGATCTGACAAATCCGCCGAGCAAAGGAAAGCAAGTGGTCAGACAAGGGGAAAGTTACGTATTTATTAACAAAGCAACAATTTCCAAAATCGTCACGAATAATGGTTCTAGCACATCAAATGACAAATTGTTTGATTATGCTGTTTACAAGCAAAATGGTGCGGGAGAAAGCTCCAACATCAACTCCACAGATACTCCACTCATACCGGTTGGAGGGCGCATGGTTGTAACAGTTGTTTCAGAAAGCCCTGTTACCTTTACTTACGACGAGGAAATTGAGGTCAGACCTTCGGCTACACCTGCATTAGTCAAGAAAACGCTTCGTAAGGACAAAAGCTATCTGTTTACAAATATCGGTAATTCGGATGAGAGGTTGCAAACAGATGCTTGGATGGGGAGAAATTACGATTACGTCTTGTACAAGACAGATGGCACTGTCGAAAAAAGGGAATCAAATACAGTTGAGAAGCCGTTAGTTTCGCCTGGGAAGCGAATAGCTGTTATTGGGACTTCAGATAGCATTATTAATTTTTGGGGTCATTATGAGCTATTCACTGTAAAAGAAAATGAGTTATTAGGTAAAAAGACTGTTTATCCATGGGAAAGCTATGTATTTATTAATAACGGAAACGCGCCAAAACAAATTCCGAATAACGCTTCATTGGCTGATGATCGCTTTTTTGATCTTGCCGTCTATAACAAAAATGGAACAGGCTATTTCCAAAAGATGCGAGCTACAGAGGCACCATACGTTCCGATTGGTGGACAAGCAGTCGTATCAGTCACCTCAAATAATCCTGTGACGTTTACCTATGATAATGACTTTATTGTTGAGGAAAGTAAGAATCCGGCTCTATTGCGTTCTACGATCAGTACCGGAAATAGCTATGCCTATTTGAATATCGGGACGGCAAGTGCTGCTATCAAAACGGATATTGCTGAAGGAAAGCGATTTGAATACACGGTTTATAAAGCAGATGGCAGTGTTTTGAAAAAAGGGATCGGAACAACAGAAGAGCCGCTTGTACCAGCGGGTGGCAAGTTAGTCGTTACGAATCTTGCTGAGACGGATGTAACATTTGGAGGTTTCTATAAGTTGTTTGCTGGAATGATTCCAGAGCCGGAAAATGAGACGACGATCTATCCGGCTATCAATAAAATATTTGGTCCGGATTTTGAGGAAAAAGTAAAAGCAGTTCAATCGAACAGGTAATAAAAATAGGGAAGAAGCCAGATAGGAGACGGGGTTCGTTTGAAAAATAGGTTTTATTATAAATGGCTAATTATCGTTTCTAACATCATCCTGGTAGCCGGTTTAATGCTCCCGTTTATTTCTACAGTAGAAGCAAGGAAGTTGGCCAAAGATGCTCTAGCTGCACAAGCTAGCGAAGAGGTCAATTTATTGCAAAATGCTGGTTTTGAAGAATATACAGGTGAAAATGGTATTGCAGACGAGTGGGAAGTTGCTCAAGACGAAGTGACAACTGGGGAGTTTCAAGTAGTCAAATCGCCAGTTGCATCTGGGAACTTTGCTCAAAAAATAGCGGGAACAGGTATTCCAAAAGGAAAAGAAATTAAGATTTTCCAGAAAGTAAAGATAGAAGGCGATAAAGCGTACCGATTGAGTGGAAGCTTACGAGCTGCATCATTGAGTCAATCGACTGTAGAGCTTGGTATCGAGTTTTTCGACAAAGAAGGAAATTCGCTTGATAGTCAAAGTGTCCAGCTTGAAACTGATCCTAAAGACGAATACGTGTTGGTAAGTAAAAGAGGAACGACTCCTCTCGATGTAGACCATGCCAAAATTTATTCCTATCTAAAAGCAACAGATGATGGGGCAGATGGAACCTATTATGTAGATGATCTGAAACTGACATACGAGACAGAAGACACGCAGAGGGAACCGCTTGCGACACCTGCAAATTTCAAAGCAAACCCTACAGCTTCACGTGTTGTTCTTGAATGGGACGAGGTTAAGGGCGCTGTCTCCTATGAGTTGAAACGAGATGATACCGTTGTTTTTACTGGAATCGAAACTAGATATGCAGACAAAGATTTGCAACCGGAAACGGAGTACGTTTATTCTCTGTTAGCACGAAACGAACAGGGAACAAGTGAAGCGGTAACACTACGAGTAAAAACAGAAAAACGAGAAAATGAGTTGCCAACATCCATCAGCGTCGAACCCGTATCCGTATTTCTACAGACTGGTGGGGCACAACAGTTACGAATCAATGTACACTATCCAGACTCTGCTGCTATTAATGTTACAGATAAAGCTGTTTATCACATCAAAGAGCAAACAATAGCCAGTATTAGCGAAAGTGGGATCGTTACAGGCCTAAAAGAAGGATCTGCAACGCTTACAGTCAGTTATTTAGAGCAAAAATTAGAAATGGAAGTAGTCGTTCAGGACAACCCCGTTCCATTGACGGGGATCTCACTCGAGCAGAGCGATGTGTCGATGGTACCGGGAGCTGAGGAGCAACTAAAGGTTGTTTTTCAACCTGATAATGCAACAAATAAGCAATTGAAGTGGGTCTCCAGTGATGAGTCGATCGTCACTGTTGATCCAACCGGTAAGATAACTGCTCAAGCAATTGGGGATGCGAGTGTGACAGTTACATCCAATGATGGAGGCTTTATAGCTTCTGTAAACATAGTAGTGCAAGAAGGCTCTGAATGGATGGAACTGTTGAAGAAGTCTGGTGAAGAATACAACTGGTACAATTTGGATCCGTATCGCATACTGGATAAGCTCGATGAGCTTAAAGAGACATTGCCGGATGAAGAAGTTACGTTTGCAGATCATGAAGGGAACATGGTCACAGACAGCGTAAGCTCAATATTGGCAAAGAAAATGGATGCATACGAAAAAGCCCTTTCGGGAAGCATGATCTCCATTAATCGTTATAGTGGAACAGAGGTTTCTCATTCACAACTGAATTTGTTTAATAGCCTTTCCGCATATTGGAATACGTATGGGGAAGAACTATCAGAAAAAGAGCGGAAGAAACTAAAGCAGCAAATCACAGATTTACTGATGCTAGAGTTGCAACAACTGGAGGCAATTAAAGAGGATGCTACACAGTATGCTGATAACCTCGTAAACGCTGGGAAACAAGTGGATACTGAATATATAAGATCACTGGAAGAATTCCAAGGTTCTTGGGAAACGCTTTTAGGCGAATTGAAAAACGGAACGATTGTACAACCGCTGGAAAAAATCCAGAATCTCATGGATACTGGATCGAATCTGTTAGCTTTTTATGATTTGGACTATAGAATGGAAAATCTGGATAAAGATTCAGATAACGATGATATACCCGATCTAATCGAGCTTACCTTCAAAACAGATATATATTCCGGAGACACGGATCAGGACGGGTTAAGTGATCGGGAAGAGATTGAAAATGGTCTCGATCCAACGCTAGAGGACTCCAATGGCGACGGCATTCTAGATACCGATGAAGACGACGATCTGGATGGATTGTCAAATATAGAAGAAGTGAATTTAGGTACGAAGCCTAATAAAGCGGATACAGATAATGATACGATTCTTGATGGGGACGAAGTAAATAAGTTCAATACCTCTCCGACCAATTGGGATTCAGATAAAGATGGAATTTCTGACAAGCGAGAACTTGATTTGGGTTTAAACCCATTGCGTATAGACAGCGACGGTGATGGGCAGCCTGATTCAAAAGTTAGGATTACCGACAAAATTGAAATATTTGATGAAGAACAGGAGAGTTTTAGGGAAGGAGGGGTGATGCCTGAGGTTACGATTGAAGGTTTTCCACAAACGAAGGAAAACACGATGGTGACAGATGCATCTGTAAACCCTTTTGTCAAAAGAACTCCTCATATGATCGGACACCCTGTCAATTTGGAGATTGTTGAGGATTTTGAACAAGCGACATTGAAACTAAAACTCTCTGACAAGTGGAATCATATTGATATGCAAAAACTTGCTGTCATGCATTACGACAAAGAAAAGCAAATTTTGAAAAAGGTTCCCCATACAGAGAGAAATCAAGCAGAGCGTACGATCACCGCGACTGTCAATAAAGACGGTTATTATGTACTGGTCGACTATGAAGCTTGGAAAGCACTCCTGGATACGCCATATGATCCAGGTAAACCAACTGTAATCCGTGGAAAAATCGAAAATTTTGCTGTGGCAACTGCTTACGTTGTAGGAAATCAGAGTATTTTCAACTACGGAACAATCGACAGGGCTCAATTAGAGGAAGCAATCCGAACGGCGGTGATTCCGCCTGATTTGGTGAAGGGGCAGGCATTTCTCAATCAAGCAGCAAGTCCATCCTATATCTCCAGTGCAATCGATCAGTTGGCAGCTAACGAATCTTTGAAAGATAAGTGGAAAGTATTATTAATTGCTTCCACGGAACAAAATCTTGCAGACCAGAATCTAGCATCTGCAATCGAGAAGGCAAATGCTCACCAGATTATCATCTTTACGTATTGGACCTCTGATGAATCAGGCAGTGGAGAATGGAGTCTGCAGCAATTGGCTGAAGAAACAGGCGGACAATATGCAAAGAGCGATTTGCAAGATGTAACTCAGTCTGTACCTATTCTGAAAGCTATGTGGGAATCTGTGGTTGCTCAAGAAGATATCGACCAGGACGGGATTCCAGATCGGGTAGAGAAAGAAGGAATTCGACTTGGAACATTGGAGCGAGTTATTCTCTCCACTTCGATAGAGGATGCGAATGGTGATGGAAAAATTGACGGTTTAGATTCAGATGGAGATGGGTTACTGGACGGCTTTGAGATGGGTTACACCGATGCAAACGGGGTTGCTCTAGAAGAAACGAAGGTAACAGAGCATCAGGAAGAAGACGAGGTAAGGCTGTTTTCGAGAAGCAACAAAACAAATTCACCCCCCAAGAAAAAGAAGAGTGTAAGTAATAGGATAGAATATTATGATCCACAGAATTGTTGCGACAATGATCCGATCAAAAATAAAGGCATGTATGTTAAGACTAGCCCAGGATGGATTTTTCAGACTACCAGGGAGTATTATAACGTAGACTGGGCATGGTATGAGTTTTATCTAGATAAACTCCCTTGGCGTAGTTTGGTCATAAAAAAGCGAATTGCACATCTCAACGAGGAAGATATTCCAGAAAGGGTTAAATACAATTCGCATTATATTTATCTGAACAAGGAGTTACAATATTGGCTCAATCAACTTGACCAAGAAATCCTGGCTGGTGGGGGGCGAGGGGGAGGCTTCTTTAAAAAGCTCATAAGAAATGGCATGAAAGAGTCTGAACTGCTGGAAGGGCCATGCATCGCTATTTTATTTATAAAAGAGTTTGGACCTAATGAGCTACACAAATCTACAAGAACCATGACACGAGATGGGATTTTGAAGACGGTTCTAATCGAGGATGTCGCAAAAAAAGAGAAAGTTCTAATGAAGGAAGTTGTGCCAAAAAATTTTGAGACAGTTGAAGATTTTTTGATAAATGTAAATGGGCAAGTAAAGGGATACCAAGATGCTGTGGAGTTTAGAAAAGTGGTTGAAAACGTAAATATTTACCTGAACAAGCCTTCATCATTGGGAACTGCCAGCATTATTAACAAGGATAAAGCTGGTCTAACTGTATCTGGTCCCTATATGGTAAGTTACGATGTCATAGGCTTTCCGATCTTTAAAGATTACGTTAGATTTACAGCTAATATCCCTGAGACTATGTACATTGCCAAAGATCATATTCAATTTACCGAGGCTGCTAAACAGTTAAAGAAAGCAATCGAGTCTGGAAGTCCTAAAGTCAAAGGAACTTTTACCGCTGCAGAAAAAAAATTAATTGATGACGCTGCGGCAGGTAAGAATCAGGGACGCATTGCGGGTTACACTTGGCATCATCATCAGGTTGAAGGGAAAATAGAACTGATACCAAATATTGTTCATAACAGTGCCCGTCATACAGGCGGAAATGCAATTTGGGGAGCGTCAGTGAGATAGAAACGGGCTGCAGTAGTTGGAATCAACGAAGGCAGGCGGGTTCTGTGCTTTGATGTGAAAAAAGCAGGTGAAGAATCGTTTTGAGGCTGTGCAAGTTTCTTTGTATGTCTAATTAATCTAAGTAGAAAACTTCATCTAATGGCACGAAAAAATAGGTGCTAAAGATGAAGTTTTTCTTTTTATTGTTTGAACTATTCCCCTTGAATGTGAAGTATATTTTTGCATTTTTTTTCTTGCTTTTCCGCCAAGCAAGCGCTAACATATGATACTGATAACCATTATCACGAAATGCTGATGTCCATCCAAAGAAGGTGAACCATATGTCCATTGCCAAAGTCATTCGCGAGCGCCGCTCGATAAAAAAGGGCTATAAACCGGATGCCGTGCCGGAGGAACTTGTACTGGAGCTGCTGAATGATGCCGTGTACGCACCGAACCACGGTTTGCGTGAGCCATGGCGCTTTGTGTTTGTGCCGTCTGAGAAAAAAGAAGCGTTTGTCGAGAAGCTGATTACCGTCTATCCGCCGGAAACGCACGAGGCACGCCGAGAGATGTACAATCAGCCAGCGGCTTACCTGATTGTCATCATGAAAGAAGACCCGCGGCAAAAGCAGTGGGAGGAAGATTTCAGCGCCGTTTGCGCCCTGATTCAAAACTTCCAGCTCCTGGCGTGGGAGCGCAATCTCGGTGTCGTCTGGAAAACAAACGCGCACAACTGGGACCCAAAAGCGCATCAGATTCTGGGCGTTGCCCCAGGCGAGAAAATCGTCGGCTTTTTGCACCTTGGCTTTTTCGACGAGAAGGACGTGCCGGAAGCTCGCCCACGGACGCGGGCGGAAGAGAAATTTACGCGGTTTGAATAAGTGCCGAGCGAAGCGAAACCTCCCCGCAGTCAAGGGGAGGCTTCGTTTTGTCTACCTAAGCCACTGCAACCCGATAACAACAGGTGCGATTGTGCTCGCAGAAAGAATCCTTCTCTTGCTTCTCCCTGCAACTTCTCCCCCTTACTCCGGATTGCCGCTCAAATGCTCATGAATCAGCTTCCACTCCCCAGACGCTGTTTTGACAAACACATTCGTGGCCCGGCCGCTCCCGGAGACGAATTTGCCGTTGGAATAGCCTTCGTACCGGTACGTGTACAGACAGGTCGCGGATTGCTGGTCGACGCTGATCCACTGCACGTCTGTCGCGGCGTACACCTCTTCCCGGATGACGTCCCAGGCGTTCTCGAAGTAGCGGCGGATTTCATTCATGGACGTGCAAGTCTTGTCTGAGAACCAGTAGACAGCTTGCGGGTGCAGCACCTTTTCCACGTTTGAAAAGTCGTGCGTGTTCGTAGCGGCGATGTATTGCTCCAATGCTTGCTGATAACCCATGGCGAAAACGACCTCCCCGACGAATTTCAGGAATATTTCTTCTGTTTGCTATTGTAAAGGATTTCCTGACCACGCACCAGTCCAGGAAAAAAAGCCCGCCCGACTGGAAGGGGGCTATTCGGGCGGGAATGGAGGACGTAACGTCCATCGTAGGGTCTGACAATATTATCATAGAGCGGACATGTTAAGGGAGAGTAGAGGCAGCATAAAGCATTTGTTAAAATTTGGGCGGCGGACAGATGAAGAGGGCAAGCACCTGTTTTTTTTTATTTTGCCGATCAACTAGACAGGCATCCATGCGGACAGCTAGTGGTTGTCATAAGCTGAAAAGAAGGGCTGGCCTCTTTGCAAGGTCAGCTCTGCGCTACGACGTGAGAAGAGAGGAGAGGAAAGCCATGGGATGCAGGCGTGGTTTCGGCTTCGGAGGTGGCGGGTTTCTTTGGATCATCCTCATCATTCTCCTGGTCACTTCTTTTTGGGATGATTAAACACTGATAGGCACTACAAGCAAAAAAGACTCTGTACACGGCTTTTCGAGCCTGGCAGAGTCTTTTTTGTACAAAGATAAGCTTCGTAAATGGCCTGGCGCAATACGGCTTTCTCGCTGCTTGAGAGCGTTACGCCTTCAAATGCTGCAAAAACTGGCGCGTGCGCTCCTCGCGCGGCGAAGCGAACAGGCTGGCGGGGGTATCGCGTTCGACGATGACGCCCTGGTCCATGAAAATGACCTCGTCGGCAACTTCGCGGGCAAAGCCCATTTCGTGCGTAACGACGACCATTGTCATGCCTTCCTGGGCCAGTTCTTTCATGACTTTCAGCACTTCGCCGACCAGTTCGGGATCGAGCGCAGAGGTCGGCTCGTCGAACAGCATGACTTGCGGGTCCATCGCCAGCGCACGGGCAATCCCGACACGCTGCTGCTGGCCGCCGGAGAGCTGTGCCGGGTAATGGTCGAGCTTGTCGCCGAGCCCTACCTTGGACAGCAGATTGGCAGCTTTGGCCCGCGCACTTTCTTTGCTTTCCTTTTTGACGGTCACAGGGCCTTCCATGACATTTTCCACGGCGGTCATGTGCGGGAACAGGTTGTAGCTTTGAAAAACCATCCCTGTCTGTTTGCGCAGCCGGGAGATGCTTGCGCGCTCGACTTTTTGCGAAAAGTCCAGCTTGACATCACCGATCTGCACGCTGCCGCTGGTCGGCACCTCCAGCGCATTCAGGCAGCGCAGCAGCGTTGTCTTCCCGGAGCCGGAAGGGCCGATGATGACGACGACCTTCCCTTTTTCCACGGTCAGGGAGATGCCTTTTAGCACATGCAAGTTGTGAAACTGTTTATGCAAATCCGTGATGGTAATCATCTGTGTTCACCTGCTTTTTAGACGTAGCGGTCCAGCTTGTGTTCAATCCGGTCCTGGAGAAAAGAAAGGACAAAGCAAATCATCCAGTAAATGAGTGCTGCCTCCGTATAGACGAGCAGAGGCTCGTAGGTAGAGGCGACGATCTCCTGTGCTTTGCGGAACATCTCGGAAACGAGAATGGCCGCAGCCAGCGACGTATCCTTGACCAGACTGATAAACGAGTTGGACAGAGGGGGAACCGAGACGCGGGCTGCCTGTGGAAGCACGACCCGGCGCAGCGCCTGCCAGTACGTCATTCCGAGAGAGTACGCCGCTTCCCACTGTCCTTTGTGAATGGACAGGATGGCGGCCCGCACGACTTCGGAGGAATAGGCGCCGACACTGAGCGAAAAGCCGATGATGGCGGACGGGAACGGGTCGATCATGATCCCGACGCTCGGCAAGCCGTAGAAAATGATGTACAGCTGCACCAGCAGCGGCGTCCCGCGAATGAGCGATACATAAAAACGGGCGATGCCCACCAGCGGCTTGATGCCGGACAGGCGGGCCAAAGCGGTCAGGACGGCGATAATCAGGCCGAAGAAAAAAGAAACGATGGCAAGTGTCAAAGAATAGAGCAAGGCTCCTTTCAGAAGAGGCAGAAAGGAGCTTTGCGCAATCTCGATCCATCGGTTCAGGCGTTCCGGGTTGTCAAAGAAGTTACTTAGAAACATCTGCACCAAACCATTTCTCGGAAATTTTTGCGAGGGTACCGTCTTGCGTCATGTCATCCAGCGCTTTGTTGAACGCGTCAACCAGCTCGGTGCTGCCTTTGCGGAAGAGGAACCCGTTTTTTGCTACATTCGGATCTTTTGCCACGATTTTGATCGGCGTATCCGGCTTTTGCTTGAGGAAGTCCAGAAGCGACAGGCCGTCGTTGATCGTGATGTCGACACGTTTGGAGGTGAGCAGGTCGATCGCCTGGTTGAAGCCTTCTACCGCGACGATTTCTGCGCCGTTTTTCCGCGCGATGTCCGTGAGGTTGCTCGTCAGCGTTTGCGCCGCTTTCAAGCCCTTGATGTCTTCAAAGCCGTTGACGGTCGTGTTGTCCTTGTGGGTCACAAGCACAGCCGTCGATACGGTGTATGGATTGGAAAAATCGTATTTTTCCTGTCTGTCCGGGCGGATTCCCACCTGGTTCGCCACGACGTCAAAGCGCTTGGAATCCAGTCCGGCGAACATCGCGTCCCACTGGGTTTCCTGGAACACAGGCTCAACGCCGATCCGCTTGGCGACTTCCGTTACCACCTCCACGTCATAGCCGGTCAGTTTGCCAGACTGGTCATGGAAGGTGAACGGAGCATAGGTGCCCTCGGTCCCGATCAAGATTTTTCCGTCCGCTTTTACTTTTTCCAGCAGGTTTTGCTCTGTCTTCTCTTCGCTCGCTGCTGGAGCGGGTGCTGCATTGTTTTGTGGTGCCTGGGAAGAAGAGGACCCGCAGCCGGCCAAAGCGACCAGCAAAGCAGAGGCGAAAACGGAAAACAATATTTTTTTCATAAAGGAACCCCCACTAAACCAATATGTTTTTGATTAGAAACATACTAAAAGGGACAGACAATTTTGTCAACGAGCGATTACTTCGTGATGTCTTCGCCGAACCATTTTTCCGAGATGGATTTCAGAGTGCCGTCCTGCTGCATTTCATCCAGCACCTTGTTGATTTCGTCTGCCAGTTCTGTGCTGCCTTTGCGGAACATGAATGCGGTAGGCTGGCCTTCTTCGTTTTTGCTCACGATTTGAATAGGCGTGTCCGGCTTTTGTTTCAGGAAGTCGAGCACGGACAGGTTGTCGTTGATGACGACGTCGACGCGTTTTTGCGCGATCAGGTCAATCGCCTGGTTGAAGTTGTCGACGGCGACGATTTCCGCTCCGTGCGAACGGGCGAGGTCGGCGTAGTTGCTGGTCATGGACTGGCCGGCCTTCAAGCCTTTGATGTCCGCGAAGTCTTTTACAGTTGTATTATCCTTGTGTGTGACGAGAACGGCGCGGGAGATCGAGTACGGCTTGGAAAAATCGTATTTTTCCTGGCGGTCTGGGCGAATCCCTACCTGGTTGGCAATCACGTCAAAGCGCTTGGAATCCAGTCCGGCGAACATGGCATCCCATTGGGTTTCCTGAAATACAGGTTCGACACCAAGGCGCTTGGCGACTTCGGTTGCAACCTCGACATCGTATCCGGTCAGTTTGCCGGATTGGTCATGGAACGTAAACGGCGAGTATGTACCTTCCGTCCCGATGACGAGCTTTTTCTCCGCTTTTACTTTTTCCAGCAGGTTTTGCGCCGCGGCTGGCTGTGTTGCATTATCGGATTGGGAAGGTGCGCCAGAGCTGCTGCAGCCAACGAGTCCCAACAACAGGCAAGAGAGCAGAGTGGAGAAAATGACTTTTTTCATGATGCAAATCCCCTTTATGTTGATCGAATTTTCATGGATTCATAGTAGTAGGCGAATCGGGCTTTGTCAATCATAAAAATCGCAATTCCGATTATATTACTATGAATTTGTTTTTGTGAACGGGTTCCTTCTATCAGGATTCTCCAATTGCACCATGGCTATGTGTGCGGCAGAAGCTGTTGTGCAAGTAGTGGTTGAGCTAGTGGACGAAGATAGCGTACAATGAGTACGACCTCGGGCATTTGCCTGCTTTTTGGTGAGAAAAAAGGATGAAATAGATGCGACAACAACGAACCGATAAAAGGAGTCAATCAGCATGTTAAACGACTGGCGTATGTATACGGATGCAAGCAAAACAGAGCAAAAGCACGTAGCCTGGCATGAAGTGTTGAGGGAAATCGCGCAGTTGGACGGCGAGAGCCGAACGCTTGTGCATGCGGCGTACGGCGACCATGTGGATTTGGTGGTGGCTGGCGGAAACAAAGGCAAGGTGCTGGTTCAATGGAAGGAGCACGAGCCGGGTGAGCAGCATTTCGTGCTGACTACAGGCGAGCAGAGTGCAGTGATGGCGTCGCTTGTCATCGAGGGCGACGAGGCGGTGTTCCCGATTTCCTGGTGCATCCCGCTGGAAAAGGCCGTTCCGGTGTGCGGCGATTTGCTTCGAACATGTGACAAAGGCGAACCGCAAGAGCTGCAGTGGCAGCCTGTGGAAGCGTAAACGGGGGAAGCGGGCGATGGAATTTCAAACGTTGCAGCAATCCGTCCTCATCATGGCCGTCATTATCGGCATCGGTAGCCTGATCGGTTATCGCCAGCCGCTGACGGCCGATTCCCGTCAGCTTGTCATTACGATCATTGTTAATGTGGCGATGCCGTGCATCATTTTGGACGGGATTTTTCGGACGCAAATCGACCAGCAGCTTTTGGTGCAAATTTTTGCAATATTCGCCATTTCGGTCATCTTGAACTGTCTCGGCATTTTTCTTGGCTGGGCCGGGGCACGGGCGCTGCCGCTGCCTGCGAAAAAACGGCGTGAAATCGCCATTCTGTCCGGGCTTGGCAATACAGGCTTCATCGGGCTTCCGCTGTGTGCCGCCTTGTTCGGGCCAAAAGGCGCCTTGCTGGCGGCGATCTTTGACGCTGGCGTGGACGTTGTGCTCTGGACGGTCGGGGTAATGATGCTTCAGGAAAAAGGCTCGTTTTCGCTGAAAGGGTTAAAAACGCTTGTCAATATTCCGATGTTGGCCATTGTGTTCGGGCTGGGCTCCGCTCTCGTCGGCTTTGCCCCGCCGGAGCCGGTCAAGCAACTGTTTGGCACGCTGGCGAAGCTGGCTTCGCCGCTCGCCATGATGTATATCGGGATGCTGCTTCCGCTGTTTTTGCGCAACAAGCCGCAAGTATCCCTGCCGCTGCTCGGGATGCCGCTGGCCTTCAAGCTGTTCGTCTTTCCGCTGCTGACGGCCTTGCTGCTGTCGCTTTCTTCGCTGGACAGAGATATTGTCAGCGTCACGCTTGTACAGGTAGCCATGCCTACCTTGACGCTCGCCTCGATTTTGTTTGGGCGGTATAAAGCGGATGAGGAAATGGGCGCGATGACGACAGTGTTTTCCACACTGCTGGCGCTGTTGACGATTCCAGCCGTTTTGCTGATGGGAAACTGGCTGCTGCACTGATTTTTTGCCTACACCACGAGATCCGGTCCTGCCGCAGATGGCAGGCCGATTTTTTTTTAGGCACTCGCCCTGAAACGAATAAGAACGAGGGAAAGTCTAACAAGATAGAAACAATCCGACAGCAATGAAATGGAGGAACAACGATGAGAGGAAAGGCATGGATGGCTGTTGCACTGAGCCTCCAACTGCTTGCCGTGCCCCCGGCTCTTGCGGCGGCGAACGGAACGCAGACGACAATCGTCCTGGTCGATGGAAAAACGGCAGCCCTGCAAAAGCAGGCGATTCTTCACCAGCAGAAAACATATGTACACGCCAAGGATGCAGCGAGCTTGCTGCAAGGAGTTTGGACGCTCGACGGACAAAAAGGGCAGTTGAAACTGGGCGAGCGAACGATTGTGTTCCAGTTGGACGCAGGCAAAGTGACGGTGGACGGCAAGCCCGTAGCAGGCGGCGAGGCTGCGCTTGTCCGCGACAAAGAGGTGTACCTGCCGCTGCGCTGGCTCGTGGAGCAGGCAGGGCATGAGATTGTCTGGAATGCGGAGAAAAAGGCGGTGGAAATCGTGTCCAAAGCGCAAAACGATTCATTTGTTCTCGTGGATGAAACACAGTTGAGCAAAGAAGAGCAGGCATTTATCGAGTCCGTCAAAGGAAAGCAGGGCATTCATCAGCAGGGAGATTTGTACGTCATCGCCCGCGGACAGACCCCTCATCCCGGCTATGGTCTGGAAGTGACGAAGGTCGAGCAAAGCTTTGAGCAACTGTTTGTTTACGTAAAACAGACGGACCCTGCACCGGGGATGATGTATCCGCAAGTGATCGCCTATCCGTACCTGACGGCAAAGGTGAAGCTCCCGCCGTACACGACGATTTCGTTCATCGATGCGGATACGAACAAGCCTTTGTTTGAGAGCTGAGCGAGGACAGCAGGCGTTGCCCCGGAAAGCGTTTCCGACGCTTGTTTTTGGCGTGAAACTGTTATATGATAGAGGGTAAGATTTACCTATCCTTGGAAATGGAGGTGTATGTACGTGTTTGGAACCGTTCAGGCATGGTTCGTGGTAGAAACTTCCAGTCTGACACATGATTTTTCTGTCAACGGGATCAGTCTGCCCATTTTTAGCCATACAACTGAACGGAGTTTCCATAGGCGTACCATGCATCGACCAGGGACGGTTTGTTCTTGCTTATAGTGGGTGACTGACTTGCAGCGTTTTCGCTTGCAAGTGGCTCCCTTTACGATGCCGCAGGTATTGGCCTGCGGCTTTTTTGCGTCCATTTTTGCCTGTGTGCGGGCAAGTATGGGGCAAAAGTCGGCCGGGGCCAGCCAGGGAAGTCCATTATTTTGAACCGTTACCAATAACCAGGGAGGAAATGAACTTATGATTATCGTCGCGACTACACAATTGCAAAAATCGTACGGAGCCGATCCGGTTCTGCAAGGCGTTACACTGGAAATCAAGGCGGGCGAGCGGGTAGGAATCGTCGGGCCAAACGGAGCAGGGAAAACGACCTTGTTCAAGCTGCTCGCCGGAATCGAAAGCCCGGATGCGGGCGAACTGTACCGCGCCAAAGGAACGGTCTGGGCGTACTTGCCGCAGTCTCCGCAATATCCCGCAGACTGGACGGGCGAAGATGTGGTGGCAAGCGCGTTTGCCGATGTCCGCCACCTTCAGCAGCAGATGCGCGAGCTGGAAGAGCAGCTGGCCCTGCTCTATGAAAACGAGGTTGAGCTGAACCGGCTGATGCAGCGCTACCAGAAGCTGCAGGACGAGTTTGAGCAGCTGGACGGCTACCAGTGGGAGACGCGCATGGCCCAGGTGACGCAAGGGTTGGGCATCAGCGCGGAGCTGCTCGCGACACCTTTTGCCAAGCTTAGCGGGGGAGAAAAAACGAAGGCGGGTCTGGCCAAGCTTTTGTGTCAAAAAAGCGATGTCCTGCTGCTGGATGAGCCGACCAACCATCTCGATGTGGAGTCGATGGAGTGGCTGGAGCAATTTTTGCAGAGCTATCCGGGAACGGTGCTGATTATTTCCCATGACCGCTACTTCCTGGATGCCGTCGTGACATCCATCTACCATGTCGACGGCGGGGAGGCGGAATATTACATCGGCAACTACAGCGCTTTTGTCACCGAGCGGGAGGAGCGCTTGCTGCGGCAGTTCGCCGCCTATCAGGAGCAGCAGAAAAAGATCAAAAAGATGCAGGAGACGATCAAGCGGCTCAAGGAGTGGGGCAACCGCTCCAACCCGCCGAACGAATCGTTTCACCGCCGGGCGAAGAGTATGGAAAAAGCGCTGGCGCGAATCGAGCGGATCGAACGGCCGAAAATGGAAGCTGACCGGATGGGCTTGCAGTTCAAAAAGACCGACCGGAGCGGTCAGGATGTGCTGATCGCAAAAGGCGTGCACAAAGCGTACGGAGACAAGGTGTTGTTTTCCGACGCCAGCCTGCTTTTGCGCTTCGGGGAGCGAAAAGCGTTGCTCGGGCCAAACGGCTGCGGGAAGTCTACGCTGATTCGCATGCTCCTGGGCGAGATCGAGCCGGATGCGGGTACGCTCAAACTGGGCGCAAGCGTCAAGGTTGGCTATTTGTCGCAGCAAGCGTTGGAAGGGGACCAAAATCAGCGGGTGATCGACGTGTTCCGCGACGTGGCGAAGGTGACGGAGGCAGAAGCGAGACACTTGCTGGCGCGCTTCCTGTTTTACGGCGAGCACGTCTTCAAGCGGATCAGCCAGTTGAGCGGCGGCGAGCGCATGCGGCTGCGCCTGGCTCAGCTCATGCATCAGGACATCAACCTGCTCATTTTGGACGAACCGACCAACCACCTCGATATTGAATCGCGGGAAACGCTGGAAGAAGCTCTCGCTGATTTTCACGGCACCTTGTTCATCGTCTCCCACGACCGTTATTTTTTGCAAAAGATGGTCGACGGCGTTTTTTGGGTGGAGGACAGACAGCTTGTCCATGACGTCGGCAGCTACGAGGAAGCACGGGAAAAACAGAAGCGGCGCAGCGCAGCGCGGGCTGACAGACAGGGGGAAGAAGCGAAAGGCAGAGGAAGCAAGGCAGTGCCACAAGCCGAAGCGGAAAAGAAACCGCCGCAAGCGAGTCCTTTTCATGACACGCAGACCAAACGCCTCAACCACTTCAAACTGTCCGAGCTGGAGGAGCGAATTGCCAAACTGGAAGAGCAAAAAGAGCATTGGAACAGGCTGCTTTTGCAGGCAGGGGCGGACTACCAGCAGCTGATGGAATGGCAAAAGGAAAGCGAGCGGGTACAAGAAGAAATGGATGAGTTGTACATCGCCTGGATGCAGATGCAAGAAGCGTAGGCGAAGTGGACGAGGAGCAAGGCAAAAAGGCAGCGAAGGCCGCAGACGTCAAAAAGTCTGCGGCCTTTCAGCTGCCTTTGGCGTTTGGCGAACAAACGGGCTTTTGCTTAATTCGAAGTTTGCATAGTCGTTCCCGGTTCGGGCAGCCGTCGATAGCTGCGGAAAAACCAGAGCAGAATCAGCACCATCAGGACGCCGCCGAGGAAAAACGGGCCGCTGTGCGAAAATTGGTAGACCGCGCCGCCCGCCAGCGGACCCAGAATGCGCCCAAGGCTGTCCATCGAGCTGATCGCCCCGCTGGTGACGCCTTGTCCTTGCGTAGTGCGCTGCGTAATCATCGCGGTAGCGGTCGCCCGGATCATGCCTTGTCCAGCCCCGAACAAGGACAAAATCAACGCGAGCGCCCAGAAGCTGCCGAACAGCGGAATCGCGAAAAAGCCGATACCGTAAAAAATCATCCCCAGCGCGAGCACCGATGCTTCTCCGAACTGCTTGACCAGCCTGCCGATCAGGCCGCCCTGCACGACAGCCGCAATAATGCCCATGACGAGGAACATGTAGCCAAGGTCTTTGGACGTAAAGCCGTACAAGTCGCTGATGAACAGCGCAAAGGTCGTCTCCAGCCCGGAAAAGGCGAACGAGACGACAAACAGGATCGCATAGAGCAAAGACAGGGGGCCGAACAAGGAAGTGAACGGGTTTTCCCGCGCTTGTTTTTGCAGATTCGCCCGTTTTTCCCTGGGAAGGCTCTCCGGCAAGGCGACAAGAATGAAAAGGAACGTAACGAACGCAACGATTCCCGAAGCGTAAAACGGAATGGCAAACCCGTACCCGCTGAGCAGGCCGCCAATGACGGGGCCGAACACAAAGCTGAGCCCGATGCCGGCACCGACCACGCCCATTCCTTTTGCCCGCTCTTCAGACGGGAACAGGTCGGCGACCATGGCTGTTACCGTTGGCAGAGCGGCTGCGGAGACGATGCCGCCAAGGACGCGATAGATGAGCATCTCCGTATAGCTGCCAGCCATCCCAAACAGGATGAACGTGACAGCAAAGCCGAGCAGGCCAAATGACACGAGCGGCTTTCGCCCGATCCGGTCCGAGAGGCTTCCCCATACGGGCGCGAACAAAAGCTGCATGATGTTGTAGCTCGCGAACAAAACGCCGATTTGAAAGGAAGACGCCCCCAGTTTTTCTGCAAAGAAAGGGAGGATGGGAATAATGATGCCAAACCCGAGCATGGTCAAAAAGGCGATGAAGAACAAGAGGGCCAGGTACTTCTTATTCACAGCATATACCTCGTTTCACACAAAAATCAGCTGCTGGTTGCTTGCATTTTCCACCTTACGTGAACGAAGTGTCGAAGTCAAGCGAGCAGCGTGGGCAGCGGCGCTTTCCGCATGCTATAATGGAAAAGAAACAAGAATCGTTTTGCAGGTTGTCTAGTATATATCCATGAGGTGTTTGTTACATGTCTACTGCAATGCTGTACTACCTGGCCTGGCAAGAAGATGATTGGCTGGATGAAGTGCTCGACCGTTTTCCCGAGGTGAATGCAATCGTGCCGACAGCGAAAACGTTTGAGCTGATCGCCGGGCAACGGGAGTCGAATGAGGTGACGCGCGCGGTCCTCGTCTTGAATGCCGCACAGGAGCAGGACAGATGCCGCGAATTTTTGCGTCTGTGCCAGGAGCACCCCCTGCTTTCCAAAGACCCGCTCTATATTGTCGGTTTGAAGCCTGAAGAGGAACAGGCGTGGCAGGAAGCGTATCCGCATGCGAAGATTATCGTCATTACCGGATTTGCTGTCGAGTTTGACTACGATGCCGTCCTCGCGAGGATGGAAGTCGATCTGGAGGGAGCCCATTGAAAGCGAACCCTGATGAGTTCGATTTAAAGGCGTTTCTGCACCGCTTCGGTTTGTTCATCTACACGGGAGACCCGGAGGGGGATCTGCTCTTGATAGAGGACGAGATTCGCGAGTTGTACGAATTGAATGTGATTGAAAAGGAAGAGTTTATGGAGGCCATGTCAGCCGTGCGTAGCAAGCGCAAGGCGCTGGACAGCATCTAACCGAAAAAAAGGAACAAGGCGTGTTTATCTGCCGCTCCTGGGATGCGGCGGTGATAAGCGCGTTTTTTTGTGCACAAAAACGGCCAAGCCTGCTGATCGCCTGGTTCAGCCAGCTTTTCTGCTGCCCCTCAGCCATTTTCTTAAGAAATTCTTCAGAAATCCTTTCCAAAAACGTAAGGCATTCTCTCCATTTTCGAAAGGTTTACCCTGTAGCATGGAGACAGGAATGGAGAGAAGGAGCGGCGGTGGCAATGACAGACTGCACAGCGTTTTTGCGGGAACTATGGACAGAACTTTTGGGACAGCTCGTTCCCGATGAAGTTTCGGTGATGAGCCTGGGTGCAAAGATCGCCCATGAGGATGCGGTATTTTCCACTGTGTACACAGCCGTTTTTTTGGCGGCGCTCATCGGTGTGGCGGCGAGTTACTTCGCCGGAGCGTGGATTGGCGCACCTGTTCTGGCCCGACTGCTCAGCCGCCGTCTGCGCCTGGGATGGGGACTTTGGAAACGGGAGCGGGAGTATGCAGGCTGGGTGCTGGCGATCAGCGTGTTTATCCCGGTGGTTCGCTACCTTGTTCCTTTTGCTGCGGGCTTGTTTCGGCTGCCGCTGCGCCAGCTTTTGCTGCTTTTTTTGCCCGGCACGTTCGTCTGGACGCTTCATTACGTTCTCATGGGCTACTGGTTCACCGACGAGCTGGACGCACTGCTCGCAGGAGTGTACCTGTACAGGAAAATTGCATGGGGGACAGTTGGGGTGGCTTGCGTCTCCTACATCACGACTCGTCAGTACATGCGCAGGAAAATTTGGACGCGAGCCACAAGTGCAAAGCACAGGGGAGAATTGCAAAAGAAGCCGACTGCCTGAGAGCGAAAAACACCCAGGACAGCCGGCTCTTTTTCATGTCAGGGAAAACGCAGCGGGCTGCTCCCAGCCGAAGCTGTCAAACCACTTGCCTTTCCTGTAATTGGAAATGGCTTTTCTCACATACGGAATGACGTTGTCCGGCAACTGGTCGAGGTCCACCCAGACCAGCTCGTCGCATTTGTGCGGTTCGGCGTTCACGATCTCGCCTTGCCAGCTTGTGGCGGCGACAAAAAAGTCGATTCGCTCGTCGCTGGAGCGCCTGTGCATGACGCCGACGAGCGAGAGGTCAGACGGAGCAATCTCGATGCCGCACTCTTCCCGGGCTTCGCGGATGGCCGCTGCCTTGACTTCCTCGTTGCCATCCAGATGTCCGGCCGGGACGCTGTAATTTCCGTCCTCATAGCCTGTATTGTAGCGGCGCAGCAGCAAAATCTCGTTGCCTCTCAATAGAAAAAGATGCACGGCAACCGGCATGGTAAAATACTTTCGCATAGTTCACCCTTCCTCCGGACGATGATTTTCTGCAGCTTTTCTGCGCAGCTTTTCCCTGTTCTTTTTCAGCGCAGGCGAGCTGCTCATGGCGGCAAACAGCATGCCGAACCCGGCGATAGCCAGCACAATTCCGATGATGAGGTAGATGGTAGAAGACATTCAAAAAAGACCTCCTTGTTGGATGAAAGCAAGCATGAATCTGACCTTGAACTGTGCTATAATGTCACAGTGTGTTTTACCCGATACTACGTGATTTATAGAAAAGCACAGGGAGGATTTCGCGAGATGACTCAGCATACGTCTGTCGATCAGCTATCCATTAACACGATCCGCACGTTGGCGATTGATGCCATCGAAAAAGCCAATTCCGGCCATCCGGGAATGCCGATGGGCGCTGCCCCTATGGCTCATGTTCTGTGGAGCCGTTTTATGAAGGTGAATCCCGGCAATCCGCAGTGGATCGACCGCGACCGTTTTGTCCTGTCTGCAGGACATGGCTCTATGCTATTATACTCGATGTTGCATTTGATGAAATACGATGTTTCGCTGGAAGACCTACATAACTTCCGCCAGTGGGGCAGCAAGACGCCAGGCCACCCGGAGTTCGGGCATACGCCTGGTGTTGATGCGACGACCGGACCTTTGGGACAAGGGATCGCGATGGCTGTCGGGATGGCCATGGCGGAAAAACATATGGCGGCTGTCTACAACCGCGACAACTTTGACATCGTCAACCACTACACCTACGTCATTTGCGGCGACGGCGACCTGATGGAAGGCGTGTCCAGCGAGGCTTCCTCCCTGGCAGCTCACCTGAAGCTCGGCAAATTGATCGTGCTCTACGATTCGAACGACATCTCCCTGGACGGCGAGCTGTCCATGTCTTTCTCGGAAAATGTGGCGGCCCGCTATCAGGCATACGGCTGGCAATACTTGCGTGTCGAGGACGGAAACGATCTGGCAGCGATCGAAGCTGCGATTGCGGAAGCGAAAAAAGACCTGGACCGCCCTGCCTTGATCGAAGTCAAAACCGTCATTGGCTACGGCAGTCCAAACAAAGGCGGTTCCAACGCTTCTCACGGCGCTCCGCTCGGAAAAGAAGAAGTGAAGCTGACAAAAGCGAACTACAACTGGACGCATGAAAGTGAATTCCACGTGCCGCAGGAAGTAGCCGACTTCTACGCAAGCCTGGCAGAAGCGGGCGAAAAAGCGGAAGCAGCGTGGCGCGACAAGTTTGCGGCGTATGCCAAGGCGTATCCGGAGCTGGCTGCGCAATTTGCGACAGCACTGGAAGGCAATCTGCCGGCAGGCTGGGATGCGAGCATGCCTGTGTACGAAGCAGGAGCCAAGCTGGCGACGCGCGTAGCTTCCGGCAACGCGATCAATGCGCTGGCGAAAACCGTTCCGTTCTTCCTGGGCGGTTCTGCTGACCTGGCTCACTCCAACAACACCGTTATCAAGGAAGCAGGCAACTTCCTGCCAGGCTCCTACGATGGCCGCAACATCTGGTTCGGTGTCCGCGAGTTCGCCATGGGCGCTGCCCTCAACGGTATGGCCCTGCACGGCGGCGTGAAAGTATACGGCGGTACGTTCTTCGTCTTCTCGGACTACCTGCGTCCGGCGATCCGTCTGTCTGCCTTGATGAAGCAGCCTGTTGTGTACGTCTTCACGCACGACTCCATCGCAGTCGGTGAAGACGGTCCAACTCACGAGCCGATCGAACAGCTCGCTTCCTTGCGCGCGATGCCAGGCTTGACCGTTTTGCGTCCGGCTGATGCCGTTGAGACGAACGAAGCGTGGAAATACGCGGTATCCCGCACAGACGAGCCAGTCGTTTTGGTGCTCACTCGCCAAAACCTGCCAGTCCTGCCTGAGACAATCGAAAAAGCGGCAGAAGGCGTGACGAAAGGTGCTTACGTACTGGCAGATGCGCCAAGCGGCAACCCGCAGCTCATCCTGCTGGCTACAGGCTCCGAAGTATCGCTCGTCATGCAAGCCCGCGAAGAACTGCTCTCCCGCGGCATCGAAGCGCGTGTCGTTTCCATGCCAAGCTGGAACCTGTTCGAGCGCCAGCCGAAGGAATACCGCGATGCAGTTATTCCGCCAACCGTAAAAGCACGGGTAGCAGTGGAAATGGGCTCGCCAATGGGCTGGGAGCGCTACGCCGGAGATGGCGGCAAAGTTATCGCGATCAACCAGTTCGGCGCATCCGCACCAGGCGAGCGCATCATGCGCGAGTACGGCTTTACGGTCGAAAATGTCGTGGCAACCGCAGAGGAACTGCTCAAATAAATCGTTTTGCAGCCGTAAGAAGCCTATCTCCCAAGGGAGATAGGCTTTTCCAGTGACAAACGGCAAGCAGTATGGAATGATAGACACGTGCCAAAACCAAAAGGAAGAAACTTTTTTCAAAAGCATCCGTCTATATAAGATGCGGGGGGAGAGAGAAAACCAGGAGGTAAGAAATGGCAACCAAGGCCAAGAAGAAAGTCAGGAAGAAGAAAAACAACTTGCTGATGATTGCCGTAGGCTTCGCAGTCTTTCTCATCTTGAGCGTCATCGGGGGCTACTTTGCCCTGTTGTATGCCGGAGACCGGATGATTGCGGAAAACGAACAGAAGCTGAAAGACTTGAGAACAGAACCAACCGTCATCTACGACAAAAACGGCAAAGAGATGACGAGCCTGATTCGTCAAAAAAACCGTGAATACAAGCCGATCAACGAGATGCCGAAGATTTTGATTAACGCGTTCCTCGCCGTCGAGGACAAACGCTTCTTCGAGCACAAGGGCATCGACATGGTCCGGATCGGCGGAGCAATTATCAATGACATTAAAAAAGGTTCACTGGCTGAAGGGGGAAGCACGATTACCCAGCAGCTGGCCCGCAACGTATTTCTCACCCTGGACCAAACGTTTTGGCGAAAAACAAAAGAGATGAGTATCGCGATCGGGCTGGAACGCCGATACTCGAAGGATCAGATTTTGGAAATGTACCTCAACCGCATTTATTTGGGTGAAGGGGAGTTCGGCGTCGAAGATGCGTCCAACTATTATTTTGGCCATTCTGTCAGCAGCGAAAAATTCACCATTGCCAAAGCAGCGATGTTGGCAGCGATTCCGAAAGCACCGACGACTTACTCGCCGTTCAACAACCCGGAAAAGGCGAAGCTGCGCCGGGATACCGTCATCCGTCTGATGTATGAGCAGGGCATCATTACCGAGGCGCAAAAAAACGAAGCGCAAGCCGAGCCGCTGCCTACCGAACCGACGGAAGTAGCCGGAGCCAGCCTGAAAAAAGGCTACCGCGCCTTCTTCGACCACATGGTAGAGGAAGCAGAAGCCAAGTACGGCGTGACAGAGGAAGAGCTGTACCGCGGTGGCTGGCAAGTGTACACGACGTTTGATCCGAAAGTGCAGGATGCCATGATCGCGGAGTATGCCAACGCGAAAAACTTCCCGAAAGACGGGGCGAAGCGCGGCGTCGAGTCGGCGATGATCGTCGTGGATGCGAAAAACGGCGGGATCGCCGGGATGATGGGCGGCCGCAACTACGCGCCAAAAGGCTTCAACTACGCGACAGACATGAAGCGTCAGCCGGGCTCCAGCTTCAAGCCGCTCGCTGTGTACGCGCCAGCGATTGACACAGACAGCAAGTGGGGACCGAATTCGTCGCTCAGCAACAAAAAGCAGAGCTTTAACGGCTATGAGCCGCGCAACTACAACAACAAATACAGCGATTCCGTGAGCATGAACCGTGCGCTGATCGACTCCCTCAACGTGCCTGCGGTTTGGCTGCTGAATGAGATCGGCGTCGAAACAGGCATCAACTACTTGCAAAAATTCGGCATCGAGCTGGCGCCGGAGGACCGTAACCTGGCGATTGCGCTCGGGGGTCTCAGCAAAGGGACGTCTCCGCTGAAAATGGCACAAGCCTATACTGCTTTCGTCAACGGCGGGGTCATGTCCGAAGCGCACACGATCACGAAAATCGAAAACAAGAGCGAAGGTGTCGTCCGGGAGTATGAAGGAACCCAGACGGCGGTGCTGAAACCGCAAACGGCATGGGCTGTTCACACGATGCTGGAGAGGGCCGTTCAGGAAGGAACAGGGAAGGCTGCCCGCATTTCCGGTCGCCATGTTGCCGGAAAAACAGGTACAACCCAATCCATTGCCGGGGACAGCAATGTGAACAAGGATGCCTGGTTCGTCGGCTATACACCGGAATACGTCGGCGCTGTCTGGATGGGCTTCGACCCCGAGGACAAACAGCACTTGATGCGCCAGGGTAGCAGCTTGACCGCGCAAATGTTCTCCAAGGTGCTTGCCGCAGGCTTGAAGGGCGTGAAGGCGACCGACTTCGTGCGCCCGGATGGCGTAGTGGAGGAACAGCCGGAGGAAGAAGCAGTCGAACCGCTGCAACTGGCGGCAGATTTGACGCTGGACAACAACCAGTTGAAGGTTGTCCTGAACTGGATTGGCGGAGCCGCCGATTACACGTATGATGTGTATCGCGTCAAGCCAAATGGCGAGCGCGAGCTGATTGCAGAGGGATGGAAGGACACGACGTTCGTCGATGCGCTGAATGATCCGACCGAGTACCGCTATGTCGTCGTTCCGCGCAACGCCCAGGGCGAGGAGCAGACACCTTCGCCGATTACGAGCATTAACTCGCAAAGCCTGGAAAATCTGATTCAAGCAGGGGAAACCCATCACGAGGACAGCAACAGCCAGGTACAAATCCCGGACGGAACGGAAGCCGACAACGGTGACGGCACGATCCAGTTCCCGCCGAACTTTGGCGGTGGCAACGACAATCCGGACAATAACGGCGGACAGTCGGGCGGCCAAGGTCAAAACGGAAATCCGGGCAACCAGGGCAATCCGGGGAATTTTGGCGAGATTCCGCCAGATATTGCAAATCCGGGCAACGGGCAGCCAGGTGGCTTCACAGGCGGCAATCAGCAGCCCGTACAGCCTGCAGATGGCGCTCAGCAACAGACTGATCCGTTTGGAACGAACGGCGGCTGAGCAGCATAGAATAGACAATTGGACAGATTCAGCTATTCCCACATCTTCTTTCGCGTGGTACAATACAAGTAAATCGGGAGACAGGGGGGGGACAGTCAATGTCTGACTTCGCACAAAGAAATTTGCCCACTTTTTTCAAGGACCAATTACACCGAGCCAAAGTGAATTTTGAGCGAGCTCTCGACTGTAAACATACCGATTTTGACGACCTTTACCCATACATGAACGAACAGCCGCAGTTTTTCTGGTACAAACGTTACGTTGCCTGGTCAGAGTTGCTGACTGTCGTGCGGCTGGCTGAGGAATTGGGCGTCGATTGGACAGAGGATTTTAGCGAGCAACAGGTGGAATTTATCAAAGGCAAGGTTCTGCATGGAAAAGTGCTCGATTACTGGAATCCGGAAGAAGAACAGGAAGAAAAGATCAGTCAGTTGGAAGAAGAAAAATAAGGCTATACCAATACAACTACAGCGCGTTCCCAAGGCGGGAGCGCGCTTTTTCAGTTGCAAACCGCCTTCGTGCCGTGGTGCCAAAAAAGGAAGATGACCGCTTGCTGTCGGAATAGCGGTCATCTTCCTTTTTCTGGATAAAATCTACATGTAACCTGTGGCGATGCTGGTTCGTCTTTGCAGAGGCAGAAGGCCACGGGCTAATGCAGCCAGGTGTAAACCGTGTTGGGTGTCTCTTCCTCTGGACCCGCCGCAAGGATGAACGGAGCCGGGTTGCTCCACGGCTGGGCGGGTGACTGGGCATCCGAGATGATGAACTCCGTGCCCAACGAGACAAAGGAGTACAACTCTTCGACGGCTGCATTGAACAGCCGGACACAGCCGAGCGAGACGGACGTTCCGATGCTTTCCGGGTGGTTGGTGCCGTGGATGGCATAGCTGTTGCCTTGAAAAATTAGCCCGCGTGTTCCGTAAATGTTGTCATGGCCGCGCGGTTTGTTGATCTTTTGCAAAATCGTGTAGTAGCCCTCCGGTGTCGAGCCGTTTTTGCCGATCGCTGCCGGATAGCTGCGGACGAGATGCGTCCCGCTGACCAATTGCAGCGTATACGACTTTTGCGCAAGCCGAATCTGGAGTGGCGCAAGTGGCGACAGCGGCTCCGGATAGCCTGGCAGCGGCAGCACGTCGCGCAGGCTTGCCCAGGCTGATCCGCTCCGAAAAGCGTGTGGATGGTACGGATAGCTTGCGAGGAGCAGCCGTTTCGGAGGAAGCGGAATCTGCGGCAAGTAGTTGCCGGGATAACTGCCCGCCAAATCTGCCAGACTGGCAGGAAGGGCCCCTTTTTGCTGATAGTAGCGAAAGAGGGCGTTGCGGAGGGTCAGCACATGCTGGAGCGTTTGCTGCTCGCTTGCCAGGTCGTCTCGCACGGTGGCGAGCGTCGCTTCCGCCTCAAGACTGGCGGGCGAATCAAACCAGCGCTGGCTGATGACCGCCCGGCTGGTTGGGTTGTATTTCAGAACGCCAAGTACCTGTTTGGGCTGGTAAAACAATAACGGCGTAAAGAGCGGCGATCCGGGAACCTCCGGAACGACGAGTACGGTATAAGGCTGCGTGAGCGGCGGACGCCGCGCCTCTACATAGCGCCGCACCTGGTTTTGCAGCTCTTTCGGACCAAGCGTCGAAGGAACGGCAATCACCTCGACGTGCGGCTGCGCCAAAGCAGGCGTGCTGGGCGGAACTGCTGGCGGCTGCGTGCTGGCAACCGGCGTGCCATCCTGCAAAAGTCCGGGTGAAAAGACAAACAGGGCGTACAAAAAAGCGAGTGAAGCAAGCAGCAGGCGTACCCTGCTGCGCCAGTCTTGCCGCTTTTGTGCGCGCAGCAATTTTTGATAGGCGTCTCGCGCTTCGTCGTAGTATGGGCCTTGTTTGGCAAAAAGACTTTGTCGGTAAGCGGCAAGCGCCTGCTGCGTGTCTCCCAGGGTCTCGTGGGCCTGGCCGAGATAATACCAGCCGATTGCTTCATCGGGATGCTGTTGTGTATACCACCGGTAAAAGGAGAGATCGCTCTTTTCCGGATATTTCATATGAAAGGCGCTTTTTTCCTGAAGAAAGGAAATCTTGTCCACCGATACTCCCCCCTCTCTATGGTTGTATCGGCGTGGTTCGGGAAAAAAGTGAGTGTGGAGGGAAAAATCGTGGTTTATTTACGGACGATCAAGCTGCTGCGCGAGAAGTTTCCTGATGCCAGGCGCTACCCGTTTGACTTGCCATCCTTGCGGGCACTCGAAGCGATTGAGCTTACGGCCAGCGTGACGTTTTTTGTCGGGGAAAACGGCTCCGGCAAGTCCACCTTGCTCGAAGCCATCGCCTATCAGTGCGGCTTTCACACAGCGGGCGGCTCCCGCCACAACTACTACCGCGTGGACAAGGCAGAAGCGAGCCTTGGTGACTACATCAGGCTGTCCTGGCTGCCCAAGCAGACGAACGGCTTTTTCCTGCGGGCGGAGAGCTTCTACCAGTTTGCCAGCCACATCGACGAGACTGGCGGCACGAAAAACTATGGCGGGAGATCGTTGCATTCGCAATCGCATGGGGAAGCATTCATGTCCCTGTTCACCAACCGCTTCGGTGGAAAAGGGATCTACCTGCTGGACGAGCCGGAAGCGGCTTTGTCGCCGAAGCGTCAGCTGGCTTTTTTGTACCTCATGCGCGAGCTTGTAGAGGAAGGGGCGCAATTTTTGATCGCGACGCACTCCCCGATTTTGATGGGCTACCCCGGTGCGGACATTCTTACCTTTGACGAATCCCCGGTACGGCAGATTCGCTATCGGGATACGGAGCATTATCAATTGACCCGGAGGTTTTTGGAGAAGCCGGATTCGTTTTTTGAGGAATAATTTTTTTCTGCTGTCACAAAACAGGCTTCGGCGGTTTCTATAAGGTGTAGAACGCAACAGGGAGCGTTGACACAGTGGCTTTGCAGGAAGGAGGAGGATTGATGGAGGTGCAGGCAAAGCTGGCGATGAACCAGATGCGGGCCAGAGAGGAAACGGATTCGTTTCACGAGCTGTTTACAGCCTACTACCCGTTCGTTGTCCGACAGATCATGCGGATTGTGCGTGAACAGCAAACAGCAGAGGATATTGCACAGGAAGTGTTTCTCTCTTTTTATCGTACAGACCGCTCCGCCATCGAGAATATTCCGGCATGGCTGGCTAAAGCGGCTCTCTATGCGGCCTACAACCATCTGCGTGCGGAAAAGCGCAGGCAGGACAGACAAGAGCGTGGGACAGCCGATCAGGCTTGTGTCATGCCTTCGTCCGAGGAAGTATGGCTGGAACAGGAAGCGATCAGTCACGTCCGCGAAGTGCTGGAAGAGCTGGATGAGCGGGAACGGACCTTGCTGATTATGAAATACTCCGGCTTTCCCTATGCTGAGCTGGCCAAAGCGACGGGGATGCAGGCGGGCTCTGTCGGGACGATTCTGGCGCGAGCGAAGAGCAAGTTTCGCAAGCTATATGAACGGTTCAGGGGGGAAGAAGGATGAAATGTGCCGACACGGGCTTGATTCAGACGTTTTTGGACGGGGAGTGCGACGCGCAGGAAAGCGCACAGCTTCGGGCGCACCTGGAAGAATGTGGGCAGTGTCAGGCTCTTCTGGAAGAGCTGAAGGCACTGGATGACTGGTCGCGTGAAAAAATCGAAGCGCACGTGTTTGCCCAGGCAGACCAGGTGAAGGTAGATACCGAAGCAGCATGGCAGCGCTTCTCGCAAACGGTAGGAAAGACGAAAAAAAGCGAGCTGCACGACTGGCAAAGCCACGGGCAGCACAGAGCGAAAAGGAGTTGGCAAGAGATGAACAAATCGACAAAACGCTGGATGACGGCAGCATCGGCCGCAGCCGTCGTGGCCGTATCCCTTTCTTTTCCGCAAGTACAGGCAGCCGCCAGCGATTTTCTGTCCATTTTCCGCATGAACAAGGTCGAATTCGTCAAAGTGACGCCTGAGGACCTGCAGCAGGTGGAAAGCTGGATTGCGAACGGCAATGTCGGCGAGATGGACTTGCAAGGAATCGGGAAAATCTGGATTGACGGCATGGAGGAAGGCAAGCAGGACAAACGGAACCAATACTACAACAGCAGAGAGGCTGCCGAGAAAGCGGGCGTCAAGCTGCCTGAACTGCCAGATGAGCTGGCGGTGGACGGTGTAGAGGTCACGTCCCCGTATCGTGTCCACCTGGAAATCAACACCGAGCGGGCAAACAAGCTGTTGGCCCAACTGCAGGTGGAGGCAAAATTCGACGAGAAGCTGAATGGCCAGCGCATCACGTTGGAAATTCCGAAGATGCAAAAGACGTGGATTGCCACAGGCAATGACAGCTATTCCTACGCCGTAGTGGATGCGCCGGAACTGAAAGCGCCGGAGGGCGTAGATTTGGGGCAGTTGCGCGAGACGATGCTGGCGCTGCCATTCATCCCGGATCAGGTGAAAAAGCAAATGCTCGCGATTGAGGACTGGAAGCATACCATTCCGGTGCCGTACATGGCTGACGGAAAGAGCGACAGGAAGGAAGTCAAGGTAAACGGCGCGGATGGCATGCTTTTGACTGGCAAGTACGAGACGCATCTCGTCTGGCAGCAGGATGGAAAAATTCACATGCTGGATGGCAGTGAAAAGAGCGGAGAAGCGCTGCTGGCTTTGGCGAAGAAGCTGAAGTAAAGCAGGCAAATCCAAACGGAGGCTGGCAGAGTTTTCCTTAAAAGGGAAGGCTCTGCTTTGTCCCGTTTATCGCCAGAAAAAGGAGGCAACAGATGTCTGATTACGTCATCGAGACTTGGGAGCTGTCCAAGCAGTACAACGGCAAGGCAGGATGCAAAAACATCACGTTGCAGGTGCCGCGCGGTTCGGTGTTTGGATTTCTCGGGCAAAATGGGGCTGGAAAAAGCACATTTGTCAGAACGATGCTGGGGCTTTTGCACCCGACAAATGGCAAGGCGACGATGCTCGGCCACCCGATTGGCAGTGTAGAGTCGCGCCGAAAAGTCGGGTATTTGCCCGAGTTGTTTCGTTATCCCGATTGGCTGACGGGCCAGCAGCTGCTGGAGCACCATGCCGAGCTGTGCGGCCTGTCCCGGATCGAGAGCAAATCCGTCATCCGCGACGTTTTGGAGCTGGTGGGCATGGCGGGACGCGAGCGCGAGCGGATTCGCGGCTACTCGAAAGGCATGCAGCAGCGCATCGGGATCGCCTGCGCGTTACTTTCCGATCCCGAGCTTGTTTTTTTGGATGAGCCGACTTCAGCCCTTGATCCGATTGGGCGAAAAGAAGTCCGCGAGCTGATTGTCAGACTGCGCGATCAGGGAAAAACGATTTTCCTCAACAGCCACCTGCTCAGCGAGATGGAGAGCATTTGCAACTACGTGGGCATCATTCATCGCAGCGAACTGGTCGTGCACGGGGAATGGCGCAAGCTGAGCAGCGTCGCTCCCCAGATCGAGCTGACTGTAGAGACGGCAAGCTTTGCCGAAAGCGACGAGTTGCCAGCGTTCGTGACCGGACGGCGGCTGCAGCGGCAAGACGCCGATCGTTCCACGTGGCTGTTGACGCTGGATCAAAACAATCGGGTTCCGGAGCTGTTGCAGGCGTTGATCGGAAGAGGTGTTGCGGTGCACGAAATTGTGCACAAGCAGCAGTCACTGGAGGAAGTATTTTTGTACTGGGTGCAAAAGAAGGAGGGGGAAGCGCATGTGGCCGATCATGAAAATCACGTATAGGGAGATGCTCTCCAAGCGGATTTTTACGATTACGATCATGATGTCGCTTGCCTTCCTGCTGCTGTTTGGCGTGGCTACCTGGTTTGCGGCGCGGGAGCTGGGCAACGAGCTCGGAGGCAACGCGAGCGACGTTTTGCTGCAAAAAAACTTTTTCGCAACCCAACTGCTGGGGATGGGGCTGTACTTCGGCTCCTTCATTACGGCTTTGCTCGCGATATTAAGCAGCGTCGGCAGCATTGCCTCAGAAGTGGAGAGCCATCAGATCGATACGTGGCTCGCCAGGGCACTGCCGCGGCACAAATACGTGCTGGGGAAATTCGGCGGACTGGCGAGCATGCTCATCCTCTACGCGATGCTGATGTTTTTGGGCATTCTCGGGATCAATCAATGGGTGGGGGGAGGTTTGCTGGCGGCAGACGTGAGCGGGCAGCAAATCCTGTCCTCCATGGGCTATTTTGTCCTGATGCCGGTCATTCTGATCTGTGTCTCTCTTCTGCTCAGCAGTGTCACGACGACAGTGACAGGCGGAATCGTCCTGATTATTTTGTACGGGATCAGCTTTATCGGCGGGTTTGTCGAACAGCTCGGGTCGATCATCGGACAAGATGCGCTCGTCAACATCGGCATTGTTTCCAGTCTGCTGTTTCCGACAGATTCGCTGTTCAGGCAAGCGACTGTGGCGCTGTTTGACACGGCAGACGATCCGCTGTCCTTTGCTTCGCAAGGACTATTCGGCACGATGTCACCCCCGAGCAACGTGATGCTTTTTTACACCTTTGCGTATGGAGTTGTAATGCTGGGGCTGGCCGTGCGTTTGTTTGGAAAGCGCGATGTATAACGGCGGGAGGGACTGTCCCAAAAGGGCAGTTTCCCAATCGGAAACATGGCGATAGCAACGCTTCTGCCAGACAGAAGGGGCGTCTCGAAGTCGAGGTAACGACTTTTTATACGAAAATGCCCCCCCTAAAAAGCAAAAAAAGGGACGGACTACAGTTGGTTGCTAGATATATCCAAAATATGGTATTTACTTACACGACCTCAGTTGGTTCAATCATTACCTTGAACCCTTGTGATTCAATTCTCTTGATCCAATAATCAACAACTCGATCCTGATCTTGTAAGTAATCCCATCCAAACTCTTGATACGTTATGTTATTTTTCAACATGTGATATATAATACGTAATATGAGGTGAGCCGTGGCCATCGTAGCTTTTTTCTGGCCTCTTCGTTTCTGGATGCGATAAAAAAACGAAGCGAGCCGAGTGCCTTTCGATTTACTCGCGGCCCAAGCTGCCTGGCAAAGTACGGCTTTCAAGCTCCTGTTTCCCTTCGTGGTTCGGGAGCTTTTTTTCTTGCCCGCACTTTCGTTGTTCCCTGGACTTAAACCTCCCCATGATGAGAGATGGGCATCCGATGGAAAACAAGACATATCGTATCCGATTTCTGCTAGGATGACCGCCGCCGCATCCTTTTGAATCCCCGGAACGGTGATGAGTTGTTCAACAATGTCCAAATGAGGACTGAGGAGCCTGTCGATTTCTTTTTCGATTTCCCTAATTTGTTCTTCGAGATACCTCAAGTGATCGAGGTGCATCCCGATTATTTTTCGATGATGAGCTCGAACTCGACCATTCAAAGCCTCTATAAGTTGCGGAACTTTTCTTTTCAGTGATGTTTTGACTAGATCTTTTACTTGGTCTGGACTTAGCACCTCACCGTTCACAATCGATTCGAGTAAGGCTCTTCCGGATACACCGAATACATCACTCACATATGTTGTCAGCTTGATGTTGGCATCCTGCAAAATCTTGTGGATTCTGTTTTTTTCCGCCGTAGCATCACCGAGCAGCTTTCTCCGATAACGAGTGTAATCGCGTAAATCTCGAATATTTTCGGGCGGAACAAAGCTGGGAGTGATCAGCCCACAGCGGAGTAATTGAGCAATCCAAGCTGCATCTTTTACATCCGTTTTTCGACCTGGAACATTCTTGATTCTCTTAGCGTTGGCGAGTACCAATGTAAAGCTCCCTTCAAGAACGTTCCATACCGGTTTCCAGTATACTCCTGTGCTTTCCATTGCAATGTGCGTACATTCGTATTGATGGAGCCAATCGTGAAGTTCAAGGAGTCCTTTGGTAGTGGTAGAAAAAGTCTTGGTTTCTTGTTTCGGTTTTCTGTCCAAAGGACCATACATAACACATGCTACCACCGTCTCTTGGTGTACATCGAGTCCAGCACATCGTTCTAATAAACCGAATGTACTCATCATTGATGAAATTGGATGTCTCAAAATGGATAAAACCGCAGCTCATGTTTCTTTCAAGTTGTATCAGAAAGTTATGAATCCGGCTCAAAAAATCCTTACTTCGAACAAATCCTATGGTTCGTAGGGAGAGATATTTGGGGATACAGTACTGCTACAGCCAGATCGGCTATTGTATCACTCCCACACGATCAATTAAAGGGGAAAGTTATCGCATAAAGGAGAAGAAATAAGCAGGTTTCTATCGACCCGAGTAACCGAAGATAAAATTGAATAAACGGAATATTGGTCGCCACCCCCTCTCAGGGGGGCATCATTCAGACAAACCTATTGCCTATAATGGGGAATTTTCATTTGCAGTTGAGAATGGAAGGTACGTTAGTTTTAAAAAACAGGGGCACGTTAAGTACCTTCACACAAATGTCACCCCCCTCTGTTGCTACGGCAACTGTAATCTGAAGGAAGGGAAGGTACCCACTTTCCTTATTAGTTTTTTAAAGAAGATAGACATAACAGTTCGTTATCAACTTATCTAGTTGGCTTGAAACTGCACCTTTACATGTCAGTAACCTATCGGTATTGTTGAAAGAAAGATGGGAAATGAAGGTAGCATTTTGTCTAATTTTCCAAAATCCATGAAGAAGTGAATAAGCCGTGAGTCGAAAATACAATCTGTTTATAGGCACTTCTATAGAGGGGTGGAAGTTGCCGACGCGAATCACGAAGTGCTTTAATACGATTTCGAAGTGACTATCTGGCGGTGCGGTGTTTTTGACCCTTCCAGCTTTACGATTATTGATTTAACCCGACAACTGGATTACACGGACTTCGCCATTTTTTTGTTCCATCCTCAAGACAAAATTAAAAATAAAAAGGGAACAATCTACGGCGGTTAGGGACAACGTTCGTTTGGGGGTGGAAAGGGTATTATATTTCTTCCGCGGAGTAAAAGGAACAGAATCGACATACTGATTGATCTTATTGGGGTTAAACCGGGCATTTACGAAGACGACCGACGAGAAGGTAACCTAATCTTAGCAGTTAATGATTTTGTGACCAGTATCGTAGGGTTGCAAATGAACTTGGGCCACTCAATATTGTTGAATAGACGGATAGAGAAAAATACTCTAATCTCAGCACGTTTTCTGTAATTTTGTTGCAATGGTCGAAGAGATCCTACATACAAATATAATAAGAGCATGTCTGCTTTTAAAAACAGTTTGAAACGGTTACTCCGTTTAACCAAAGAAGGCTGTTACGAATTCTTAAAAGGGACAGAACCGAGATCGCCAAGAAAACGGTGGAAAAAGGGCGAAAACTCAGGGATATATATGGAAATGTCCGCTTTGTCGGTCCTTTCATAACAGGTTCCCCTTTCTTTAGAGTATCCGGTATAGGAAAAGTGGAGTATGGTCCACCGAGCTATGTAAAAATTGTTAAGTCGTAACGATTAAGCCCATCTTGTGACACCAGATTTCGTATGTTCGACGGGTGGTTCGTGTTCGCGTAAAAGAGTGTGAAAGCGGTAACGTTAGTCAATCCGACTAAATTTTGCCCCATCATGCCGGGTGGTTCAATTTTTTGACCCGCGCTGATGGGTCAAAATAAGTCGGCGTTGACACAAGGTGAAGGTAATTGATGGGAATAAGGAAAATATCTTTGTAATGTTCATCTCTATTTTAAGGAAAAAGACTGGAGGGATTCATATGGAATGCTATCTTGACTTGTGTATTACTATTTAAATTACGATGATTTATTAGTTCGAATGAAAAACGACGAAAGAAACGGAGATGATCAAATGAATGATCTAGTCGTATTCCAACAAACTGATTCAAATGTTCGCTTTGAATGGGGGTATGAAGGTGTTCGAGCATTGGCTCCTGTGTCGGATATTGTGGTAATAATTGACGTTCTTTCATTCACTACATGTGTTGACGTGATATTGAGTCGTGAAGGAATCGTATTTCCGTACCCCTCAAAAGGCCCATCCGCTCAAGAGTATGCAAAAAAAGTTGGCGCAATCTTAGCTGGTAAACGTGGTGAACCTATTTCGCTCTCTCCGTCTTCACTGTCTACCATGCCATTTGGAAGCCGGATCGTATTGCCTTCGTTAAATGGAGCTACATGTTCATTTCTCGCAAAAGAAAGCAAAGCTACAGTAGTAGCGGCATGCTTTAGAAATGCTTCTTCAGTGGCTTGCTACGCCAAGCAACATGGCGGGGTTGTGACGGTGATTGCTTGCGGCGAAAGATGGCCTGATGGTAGCCTTCGCCCATCATTTGAAGATATGATCGCAGCTGGAGCGATTCTGGGCCATTTTGAAAAAGAATGTTTGTCGCCGGAGGCTTTAAGCGCTGTAGCAGCGTATGAGACGATGAAGCACAATATTCCGGAGTCGATTGGTAAAGTCGGTTCGGGTAAAGAACTGATCGCAATGGGCTTTAAGGAAGATGTAAGGATAGCATCAGAATTCAACGTATCACAAATAGTTCCGATCCTCACTCAAGACGGGGCGTTTAAACCACTTTAAATAACATCCAGACGAAGATCCAAAAGTTCATTCTGCGTTGGGACCAATATTCCGCCGGTCCCGACCATTGTTGTTAAATAAATCCATTTTTCGAGAATTTGTGTTAACATTACAATATATTTGTTCGTACTGGAATGGTGTTGCAGTCTCTTTAGAACTTCTGTTGTCAAAACGGGTGTTGGGATACAATCTGAATAATGATGTTTTTTAATTTCAAGTTCATTGATAATCAAAAAAATCTATGGTGAAAGTCCGTATATTTTGGGTAATCGTACAATTACCGTACGCAGTCTGTAGAATCTGCACCAAATTGTGGGCGGTGATAAAATAGGCCAAATCACTAGCGTTGCATTAATATAACCAGAACAAACACAATATTCAGTATTTTTATATTGAATATGGAAGACACAAAAAAATCCTTTACAATGGAATGGTCAGGTAGTTTCTGTCCAAATCCACTGAAAGGATTACATGTATGGACAAGAATACCTTATTTTCGTCATTTGGTAAATGGGTTTCGCCTATTTTTTCGAAACGTTTTTTTGAAGATTTGGCTTCTAGTGATCACGACAAGTACGTCAAAAAGCTGACGACCTCCGCCTATCTCCTGTTGTTTCTGCATGCTCACCTTCAGCAGCGAGAAGGATTACGGGCGATTGCAGATGACGCGTTAGGAAGGAAATTTCAACAAGAACTTGGCTTTACCTCGATCAGTCCTTCCCAACTTTCACGCAAGCATCAGCAGTCTCATTCCAACCTGTTACAACGTGTGTTCAGGGACTTGGTTCAACGGATTCGGCTATGCTCTCTTCCCCCAGCGATGAAACGTGATTTTCGCATCGTAGATGCGACCACGATCCCTTTGTGCCTCCATACATACAAGTGGGCGACCTTTCGTGAGACAAAAGCGGGAGTAAAACTTCACTTCCGGGTCGCATTTGCTTCTTCAGAAGACGTTTATCCGGAAAGGGTACAACTGACGCCAGCACGTGTTCATGACCGGACTCAACTCGATACGCTCGTAGACCATCCGGGTACAACGTATGTGTTTGATCGAGGATTTGTAGACTACGCCAAGTTTGACGCGTTCTGCGAACGCCGGATCTTCTTCGTTACGCGAGTAAAGAAGAAGGCAGCTATCCGGTATCTGTTTGATCGTCCGGTTTCCGAAGGGAGTTCCATCAAAAGAGATGGTTATGTACAAATGGGGACACAGCAAAAGCGAATGAAACATGTCCTTCGCCTCATAGAGACAACCGATTCACAGGGAAATCCCCTCCTGCTGATCACGAATCGATGGGAGTTATCTGCCGAAGAAATCAGCGAGATGTATCGGAGTCGCTGGGCCATTGAAATCTTCTTTAAATGGTTGAAGCAACACGTGAAAATCACTTCGTTTTACGGAAAAAGCCAAGAAGCGGTTCTGAACCAAGTGTTCATTGCCCTGATCGCCTTTTGCTTACTTCTCTTGGCCAAAATCTTCTCTGCTTGCCAAGAAAGCTTGTTGCAAATCTATCGGTGGTTACGTGTGATGCTCTGGGAGGATAGCCGAATCTGGTGGGAGCGATTAACCTCGAAACGAAGAAAGCCTGATCCATAAGCAGGAAGGAAACGGTTGTGTAGCATCTGGTTTAAGTGTATATAAATGCCAAATGGACGGAACTACCTTTGTGGGTCACTCCGTTCTTTAGCCATTTGGAAGTGGAATTCAGTTCGGAAAAATCAGTTTATTAATCCTGGCGATTTTTATGCAACGCTAGTGAGGCCAAATATCGTTACTTGATTGCTTTCAATCCAAGCAACGGCCATAGATTTTTTCCGACACCAGGTGGACCTAAGAAGATCAGGTTTTGCTAATGGTATAAAATATTTAGAGTCGGTAAAGTCACAAATAAGTTTTTTATCGATGTAGTGCTGGATGTTCAGTGATGTTGTATTTTTTACATTAAAGTTTAGTATATACACATAAGAGTGGGTAAATAAATGAGACAAGACGGACTTTCCCTAATTCACTTGACACGAAGTTCAGATCAATCTGTTAAGAATGTTTTTTCATATTCCACTGGGCTTATATAACCCAATGCGGAATGCATTCTTTCGTAGGAGATATTCGATAAAGGTGGGTCATTTTCATTCTGGCGTGATCTGACCCCCATTTTGTAGACGGATTGAATTTGACCCGTCAGGCACTTTGGAGGAAAATGTTTCGGAATTCGCTTGGCGACATGCCATTCAATCGTATTTGCGGCCTTTCGTGGTTATAAAATTCAATATACTTCTTGATTGCTGTTCCCACATCGACGGCTTCATCAAACAAATGCGGGCGCAGTTCTACTTTCAAGTGGCCGAAAAAGGATTCGACGCAGGCATTGTCCAGACAATTCCCTTTTCGAGACATACTCTGAATAATCCCATGCTTTCGCAGCAAGCGGCAAAATGCTTTTGTTGTGTAATGCATTCCTTGATCACTGTGAATCAGCAGTTGATGCGTCGAACGGTTTTGGACGGCCTCTTGTACCGTATCCAGCACAAACTGGACGTCAAGACTGTCACTTAAGCGGTATGAAACCACTTCATTGTTGAAAAGGTCTAGGATGGCGGAAAGAAAATATCGTTTATTTCCAACTTGCAAATACGTGATGTCTGTAACCCACTTTTGATTGGGATGAGCTGCTTGAAAATGCCGATCCAGAAGATTGGGCGCCAGGGTATGTCTTTTGTATTGAATCCGTGGATAACGTCTGCGCCGTATGATCGCCTGCATGTTCATTTGCTTCATCAGCCGATACACACGCTTATGATTGAGATGCAAACCGTATTTTTTGAGCAGTATCGCCTTCATACGACGATAACCATAAATGCCGCCCAGTCTTCGATGCTCAAAGGATATGATTTCACAAACAGCAACATCTTTCTGCTTTGTCCCAGCTTTAAGCCATTTATAATAGCTGCTCCTGGCAATTCCTGCGGCAGCGCACAGCAAAGATACGGGGAATTGGCTGCTTAGTACTTGAATAACGGCGTATTTTCCGTATCTGGAGCATCTCTCCTTTCGGCTTTCAATAACTTTTTTAAAAATGCATTTTGAGCTCGAAGCCACTTGTTTTCCTGTTCCAAAGTGAGATTAGAAGGGATTTTTGACAAAGCCTTTTTAAGCCCCTGTCCTCTCCCGTCCTTCAATCCTTCTACTCCATGGCAGTCGGCCGGTTTGAGACTCGGGGTTATTGCCACCAAAAAAGTATCGGCCTGTGACCTGCTAATTTTATTATGAAATCAGCAGGTTCACAGGCCAAGTACATTTTCATTCAATGTGGTGGCTGTCAGGCCATGGTAGTTTGAGACAGCCCCTTCATTTGAGACAGCCCCTTCATTTCGTTTGCAAACAAGCGGTCATGGATGCTCGTGAATTTTATGACGTTAATGAAAAAAATGCGGGTAAAACTGTTTATGCGCAAATTCTATTCGGACTTTTACGAACATTGCTATAATGACAGCACAAAATGAAAGCGCATTCGTTCACAACGTTGTAAGCGCATTCTTCCAAGGAGGAAATCGGTATGCTGTCATGGCTTGGCTTTTTAATGATTGCTGTCTTCATGTATGCGATTATGTCGAAGCGACTGTCCGCGCTGGTCGCGCTCATTGTCATTCCTGTTGTCTTCGCCTTGATTGGCGGGTTTACGGACCAGCTTGGCGATATGATGCTTGCCGGAATCAAGCAGATCGCCCCGACGGGAATCATGCTTTTGTTTGCGATTTTGTACTTCGGGATTATGATGGACGCAGGCCTGTTTGATCCACTCATTGCCAAAATATTGAAAATTGTCAAGGGCGATCCGCTGAAAATCGTCGTCGGGACGGCGATTCTCGCCAGTCTGGTGGCGCTGGACGGAGACGGCACGACGACGTATATGATTACGGTGACGGCGATGCTGCCGTTGTACCGGAGACTGGGCATCAAGCCGATGGTTTTGGCCGTAATTCCGATGCTGGCGCTGGGGGTCATGAACATGACGCCTTGGGGCGGACCGACGGCGCGAGTGATGAGCGTGTTGGGGCTTGATGCTTCCGAGTTGTTTACCCCGCTCCTTCCGGCGATGGCGGCCGGGCTGGCCTGGGTGATTTTCGCAGCCTGTATTTTGGGCAAAAGGGAGCGGAAGCGGCTGGGGATTATCGAGCTGGGCGACGATCATCAGCAGTCGCAGGCGTACGCCGAGCTGGCGGCGACCAGTGACGCTATTTCCATCAAGCGTCCGCGCCTGATCTGGTTCAACCTGTTGCTGACGGTTGCCCTCATGCTCGGCTTGATTACAAGCTTTTTGCCGCTCCCGATTTTGTTCATGATCGCCTTTGCCATCGCGCTCCTGGTGAACTATCCGAAGATGGGAGACCAGAAAGAGCGGCTCGCGGCACACGCCGGAAATGCTCTTGCTACCGTTTCGATGGTTTTCGCCGCAGGAATTTTCACAGGTATCCTGACCGAGACGAAAATGATTGATGCGATGTCCAACACGGTTGTCTCCTGGATTCCCGATTCGCTCGGGGCGCACATGCCGGTCCTGGTCGCTTTGACCAGCATGCCGTTTACGTACTTCATGTCCAATGATGCGTATTATTTCGGCGTCGTGCCGATTTTGGCGAACGCGGCAGCGGCATACGGCGTCGATCCGGTGGAAATCGGCCGCGCCTCCATCCTGGGCCAGCCGGTGCATGTGCTAAGTCCGCTGTTTGCCGCCCAGTATTTGCTGATCGGGATGGTCGGCGTAGACTACGCGGAGACGCAGCGCGCCGTGATAAAGTGGGCTTTTGGCACCACGATCGTCATGATCGCCGGAGCGTTGCTGACAGGGGTGCTGACGCTCTAGGCAAGCTCAGATTGCCAGGATGGCTTCGGCGATTCGGCGAGAGGAAGACGAAGCTGCATGTAGTCTGTTTTCGAGAAAAAGGGGCCGTTTGCATGGCCTCTTTTTTTCTGTCAGACGATCATTAGGTTACAATGGAGACGAGGGGGGAGGGACGTGCGCTTTCACAGCAAGCTGATGCTTATCATCTGTTCGCTCCTGTTTGGCGTCATCGTGATTCTCGGCACGACGTTCGAGCACATGCTGGGCGAGGCGTTGGAAAAGGAAATCGGCACGCGGGCACTGCACACGGCGAAAACGGTGGCGGAGATGAAGGAAATCAAGCAGGCGTTTTACACGGACGACCCGGCGAAGATCATCAATCCGATTGCGGAAAAAATTCGCGTGAGTACAAACGCCGCTTTTATTACCGTAGGCAATTTGCAGGGCATTCGCTATTCTCACCCCGATCCGGACGAAATCGGGAAGCCGATGGTGGGCGGCGATAACGAGGCGGTGTTCGCGGGAAACTCGATCATCTCCGAGACAGTCGGCTCGCTCGGACCGGGATTGCGGGGAAAAACGCCGATTTATAATGACGCAGGGCAAGTGATGGGAGTCGTGTCTGTCGGCTTCCTGTTGGAAGATATTGACAAGAGGATCGAAGCGTACCGCGACCGGATTGTCGTGGTGGGGATCGTTACGCTGCTGTTGGGCGTCGCCTGCACGATGCTGCTTGCGCGTAATGTCAAAAAAGCGATTTTCGGCCTGGAGCCTGCCCGAATCGGTCGGCTGTACCAGGAAAACCAGGCGGTGCTGGAATCGATTCGCGAAGGAATCGTCGCTGTCAATGAGACAGGCGTGATTACGCTTGCCAACCAGACAGCGCAGCGCATGCTCGGGCAGGAGGGCGGAAGCGGCAGCTTGCTCGTACGGCAGGACGAGCTGGTGCGCTCGCTTGGGCTGGATGAAGTGATCGAAACGGGGCAGGCGGAGTTTGACCGCGAGACAGTGGTGAACGACCAGGTGCTGATCGTCAACCGCGTGCCGATCAAGGACGCAAAAAGCCAGGTGACAGGAGCCGTCGCCAGCTTTCGCCATCGCTCGGAGCTGTTTGCCGTGACGCAGGAGCTGTCCCGCGTAAAAGAATATGCGGAGGCCCTCCGCTCCCAGACGCACGAGTATTCCAACAAGCTGCACCTGATCTCCGGGCTGATTCAACTGGAGTCGTACCAGGAAGCGATCCAGTTCATCTCCTCCGAGCTGGACGCCCACGTCAGTCATACGAAGTTCATTTTGCAGGAGGTGCCTGATCCGCTGCTCGCCGGACTTTTGCTCGGCAAGCTGAACCAGGCCAACGAACGCAAAATCGAGCTGAAAATCGACCCGGACAGCAACTTCCGCGACATTCCCGCGGCGATTGACCGGGCGCAACTGATTGTCATTTTGGGCAATTTGCTCGATAATGCGATGGACGCCGTTTTGTCGCCGGGGGCGTTTGCGCAGGAGGTTACGATTTTTTTGCTGAATATGGAAGAAGTGCTGCTGATCGAGGTGGAAGACCGCGGGCCAGGCATCTCGCGCGAAAACGCCGAACGGATATTCGAGCGGGGATTTTCGACCAAGGCAAAGCCGAATCACGGCTACGGCCTGCATCTGGTGCAACAGGCAGTCGCGAAGCTGCACGGCAATATTACGCATACAGGCAATCCGTCGGGCGGAACGATTTTTACCGTGACGCTTCCGAAAAGAAGCTCGCACGTCGCAGATATGAAGGAGGGAGAGCAGCATTGAAAAGCATGGCGGGGAACAACATACGGGTACTGATTGTCGAGGACGACCTCAGAATCGCCGAGGTGAACCGACGATTTGTGGAAAAAGTGGAGGGCTACGAGGTTGTAGGCATTGCCACCAATGGGCAGGAGGCGCGGGACCAGTTGGAGCTGCTGCAGCCGGACCTGGTGCTTTTGGACATTTATTTTCCGGATATGGACGGGCTTGATTTTTTGTCGGTGATAAAGGAAGAGTTTCCCGCGTGCGACTGCATCATGCTGACAGCGGCCAAGGAGGTCGATACCGTCGTGGAAGCGATCCGCTACGGGGTGTTTGATTTCATCACCAAGCCGCTGATTTTCGCCCGCTTGCAGCAGACGCTGCAAAACTACCAGGAGTTCCGGCAAAAGGTGCGGGAGTGGAAACAGGATCGGGAGCAGATCAGCCAGGCGCAGATTGACGAGTTGATTGCGAGAACGGGCACGAAGAAGCCGACCGAGGCGAGAGTCGTCAAAGGCATTGACCAGATTACGCTGGACAAAATCGCGGGCTTTCTTTTGCAGACGCAGGAGGCGACTACCGAGCTGGTCAGCAAAGAAACCGGCATCAGCCGTTCGACGGCCCGACGGTATCTGGAGTATCTGGTCGCCATAGGCGAGGCGGTTGCAGACCTTTCATATGGCGTGGTCGGGCGGCCGGAACGTGTGTACAGACGGGTGAGTCAGCCAAAAGAATAAGCCAGACACACACTGGCTGTCTTTAGTGAACCAGAGGCAGGGAGCTTCCGGCGCTGTCGCTGTTGTCGGAGAGCTGCTTTTTCCTGCTGGTTTTTTCTTTGTACATGGCAGCGTCCGCCGCTTCAATCATATCCTCGATCGTCACATCCATGCCGGAGCAAAAATAAAACATTCCGTGGCTTGCCGTGATCGGGTACGGCTTTTCCTTTTTGGCGTTGATTGCGGAAAGCTCTTGCCAGATGGCAGTCCAGACGGCCTCCGCCGCTTCGGTGGACTTGTGGAAAAACAGCACGATAAATTCATCCCCGCCATAGCGGAACAAGATGTCTTTTGGCCCGATCTTTGCCGCGACGACGTTACAGACAGTCGTGATTAAGGCGTCTCCTTCCCGATGGCCGTACTGATCGTTGACCTGCTTGAGATTGTTAATATCAATAAAACAGAGCGTACACTCCACCCAGTTGTTTCGGGACTCGGCGAACATTTGCGCGAGCGCCTCCATTCCGCTTCTTCTGTTTCGCTGTCCCGTCAAAAGGTCGATGGAGGCGTGCTTGGCCAGCTCTCCTTCGACTTTTTTCAACTCCGTAATATCCGTGACGCCGGACAGGATGCAGCGGACGTGGTTGATTTCTACCGTTTCGTAGTTGACCATGGCCCAGCGGGTGAAGCCGGGCGCGGTCATTTGCTGCAGCACGTGGTTTTTCAGGCAGCCTGTCTTTTGCAGTTGCTCAGTCACGGCGGCGCGATCCTCAGCGTCGCGAAAGACGTAGCGGGTGTCATACTGCGGGCCGCCTTCCGCCGCAAGCGGCCATTCTTTTTGGGCGCGTTCGTTCGCAAGCAAAATCCGCCCGTCGTCCAGCCGCGACAAGATGAGCGGATACGGGTTGATGTCGAACAGCTTGCGCAAATTTTCGTTTGCTTCCTTCTGCTTGCATTGATGAAGGAAGTCTTTCTTTTTATAGGAGTAAAACGTGAGCAGGATAAAAAACGAGATGCACACGGTCAGGGTCGTATTGACCTGCTTGGAATGCAGCGTGAAATCATTTTCGGTGACAAGCGTCAGGAAATAAAGAAACAACGCGTGACAAGGAATGATGATGGACGCGAAGTGTTGGGGGCGAAGCGGGAAAATGGCCGCGACTCCGATGAGAATAATGACGTAGGAGTCGATATTGCCCGTGAGCCGATGGCTGTTCAGGGAAGACAGGGCACCGCCGCCGATATAACAAGCGATGTACACAAGGACGAGAAATGTCGGCCAAATGGAGCGCATGAACGTGTCCTGCTGGCGAACTCTTTTGTAAATCAACAGGAAGACGATGGAGAGAAGAAAGCCGGCAGTGTGGATACCCGTCAACGTATAGCAAAAGAGCGGATCGCCGACGTCTTTGAGCAAGACCAGATCGACGTACAGAAAAAAAGGATAGCACATGAGCAGAAACAGCGAGGTCATGCGCAACCGGGTGAATAACAGGTTGGTGTTCCATTCATGAAAGGCTTCATCGTAGCTATTCATCTGTTGATCTCAATCCTTTGCGAAAGGGTCGAAAAAACTCCACGTAAGCACGAACGAATCCGCAAGCGTGTTCACGTGGAGGCATGTGCCTTGTCCAAAAGGCCTTGTTCTTCTATTTGATGATGCAGCTTGCCTCTACCCGATAGATCCGTTGGCCGCGGGAAGAGAAGCGCTCTTCGTACTCCGTCATGACGTTTTCCTCTGCGAGCTTGGACTGATGCAGGTCAAACGTGATGTTGCGCATTTGGAAGCGCTCGGCCGCAAACTGGTTGAGGGAAAACTCAAAGAGCTTTTCGTTGTCTGTCTTCATATGAATTTCCCCGTCCTCGGCAAGCACCTGACGATAGCTTTTCAGGAAGCTGGGATGGGTGAGGCGGCGCTTGGCGTGGCGAGTCTTTGGCCACGGATCGCTGAAGTTCAGATAGATGCGGGCAATCTCGTGATCGGCAAACAGCTCCGTCAGCTTGGAAGCGTCAAACTGGACAAAGGCCAGATTGGGAATCGGCTTGTACTCTGTCCGCTGCAGGGCGCGCAGCACAACCTCTGCTTTCAGTTCGACAGCAATGAAATTAATTTCAGGGTGGCGCTGTGCCAGTGTATTAATGAAACGTCCCTTTCCACAGCCGATCTCCACGTGGATCGGATTGTCATTTCCGAAGCGTTCCTTCCAGCTTCCTTTATAGGAAAGGGGATTGTCTACAAACGTCGGATATTCTCGCAGGGCCGCTTCGGCACCTGGAATGTTACGCAGTCGCATATGTGCCTCCTTCAAAACGAACTCTTTTCTACTTTACGCTGACTCCCTGCATGTTGCAAGCATAGAGAAGCGAGAGAAGAGAGAATCCAGTATCTTCCCCCGAAAAATGCACGGGAAAAGGAACTTTTTGCAAAAGGGAGTAGGTCATAAGTCGCATGTGATGCGGGGAAAGGGCATATCGCACTGGATATAATTGGTCGCGGCGAGAGGAACTTCTTGGAAAGAAAATAAACTGAAAATTTGCGGAATGCCCATTATATCAGGCTTGAGCGCGTCAAGCGGTAATCCTATCCATTTGCGGTTGAGGTTTTTGGCAAGTTTTTGGTAATTTCTCTGGACAGAAGCTTTGGTAAAGTAGAGAACAAGTGAGAGGTCAGCCAAACTTTGCATAAAGTAAGCTTCTACCGAAATGATTTCGTAGAAGCAGTTTCTGTCAAAAGGGAGGATGAACAACATGAAACTGCGAAAAAACCTCATCGGAATTGTAATGGGCTTGACATTGGGCGTAACGGCAATCGCCCTGCCTATGCCAGGCGAGCAACATGTGGCGCATGCGGCCTGGTCGCAAGCAAAAGCGGACAAGGTCATTGCCACCGGGAAAAAATATTTGGGTACCCCCTATAAATTCGGTGCAAGCAAAAATACGACAGCTGTTTTTGACTGCTCTTCTTTCACCCAGCGCGTTTTTCGTGTGGCCGTAGGCAAAAACCTGCCGCGAACGTCGCGCGATCAGGCGAAAAAAGGAACGGTTGTGTCCAAAGCCAACCTGAAAAAAGGCGATCTGGTCTTTTTCAAGGCGAGCACCACGACCACATCCAAACGGATTACCCATGTGGCCATTTACGCTGGCAACAACAAACTACTACATACCTACGGAAAGCCGGGTGTGACCTTTACGGGATTTAAAGGCACGTCCTGGGAGAAGCGTTTTGTGTCAGCGCGTCGTGTCCTGTAGCGGTGTTTTCCTTCTCTACTTATTCATACGTCTCACAGCGAAGTTCGTTGCGGGACGCAGGCAAGCAAATCTTGTCAAAAGGCAAAGCAGGCGAAAGGAAGGGCGGTCCAGTCGGATCGTCCTTTTTGCAGGTGACTTTTGGAATGCGCGGCAGCCGGAGTCGGTTTTAATAATGATGAGGCTCTTATGGAAAAATAGGACTTTTCCATTAAAATCGGGTCATGTAAAATGTTGAAAGGCAATGTATGGGAAAAAGGACACATATTAACAGAGGTTTGCGAATGGATCGGATGGGTATTTTTGCCTATACAAAGCTATATGCCAAATGCTTTTGCAGACAAGGAGAAAGAAAACCTGATGACAACTACACGAATTGGACACAAGCAACGGTGGATTCCATGGGGCGCACTTCTGGTCGCAAGCTCATTGCTTGTCGGATGTCAGATTTGGGGAGGCAGTCAGGAGACGGTCGGGAAAACTTCGAATCAGGATGCCGCTCAAACCATCCCCCACTATACAGGGGAAAAAAGCAAAGTGATTCCGTTCGTTTACACGGGGCGAAAAGAGCTGTCCCTGACCTTTAACGGGATGGGAGATGTCGTCACGATGAAGCGTCTTCTCGATGAACTGGACAAGTACCAGATCAAGGCGACCTTTTTTCTCCCAGGGATGAGAGTGGCGGAAGAGCCAGACATTGCTTTGGAGATTCTCAACAGAGGTCACGAAATTGAAAACAACACGTTGAGTCAACTGGATGTGACCAAGCTTGGCTACGAGCAAATCTACAAGGAAATTCAGCTTGGCAACGAGGTGATCCAAAAGCAGACAGGTGTCACACCACGCTATGTTCGCACAAAATCGGGCGATGTTACGGATGAAGTGCGTTTGGCTGCCGCTGCGCTCGGAATGAAGGGAGTTGTCAGCTATAACATTAATCCGAAAGATCGCGACATGAAAGATGCGAAGACGATTGGAGAGTATGTGGCAAGGTTCATGACCAGAGGCGGCATTATCTCCATGAATACCGACATCAATCCCGAAGTCGTCAACTCCATCGCTTACATCGCCCAAGCCGCAAAGGATATCGGGTACAAGCTCGTTCCCCTTGGGCAGCTTGTGGCAAATGGCGGAGAGAGAAAGCCGCTGGAACAAATACCGGGCTATGATGCGGCCAAAATCAATCCCGATACCAAAAATGCCGCCTATCGCTTCATCAATCGGCTGGAGACAAACGAACCGAAAATTGCCCTTACGTTCGACGATTGGGGAACGGACAAGACCGTTACGAAAGTGCTCGATATTTTGGAACAGCACGATGTAGTCGCGACCTTTTTCCTGCGGGCAAAAGGGGTGGAGGCCAATCCCAATCTGGCGCGAGCCATGGTGGAAGGTGGACATGACGTGGCGAACCACAGCTATAGCCACCAGGTTATCACGAAGCTGACCCCCGAAGAGCTGCAACAAGACCTGGTCAAAGCGCACCGCGTGATTACCGAAGCGATTCAGCAACAGCCTGTCATGCTGTTTCGTCCCCCGACTGGCGTGATAAACGAGGAGGCGGCAAAAGTCATCGCAGCAGCCGGATACAGGGACATCGCCATGTACGATGTGACGACGCTGGACTGGGACAGTAGGAATAGCGCTGAAGATATTGTGAACGGCGTCATGGAGCAGACGAGGAATGGAAGCATCATCCTGCTGCATATTCTGGATGACATACATACGGTCGAGGCTTTGCCGACGGTGATTGAACGCTTGAAGGCAAAAGGCTACACCTTTGTCAAAATGGCAGATTTGATTCCCGACTGAACAAATACTTTTTCTCCATTTGCCAATAGTCACCCGCTGCTAAAACGATTAGAATGAATGATGACAGACTAGGTATAAGTTCCTATGAGAGACTGGGAGAAAAGGAGTATGCAAATGCAGGCGAGTGCAGTCGATAAAGGAATCCATTTCTGGTTTGCCGTGGTATCGATGATGATCGGGGTTGTTTTGTTGACTGGTTGTGTTCCTGATTCCAGCAAACAACAAAAAGTCGGGTACTTTTCGCAAAAATCCAACGTTGCCTCAGACATCATTCGCTCCACGACAGACAAGAGCAAAGCCATTCCGTTCGTGTACACAACCAGACGGGAACTGTCCCTCACCTTCAATGGAATGGCAGATAGCGAGACGATGAAGAAGCTTTTGGATGAACTGGACAAGCATCATCTAAAGGCTACTTTCTTTTTGCCCGGCATGCGTGTCGCGGAAGAGCCGGATCTGGCAAAGGAAATCGCCGCACGCGGCCATGAGATCGAGAACAATACGTTGAACCAGCTCGATTTGACCACACTTTCCTACGAGCAAATCAGCTCGGAAATCAAGCTGAGCCGGGATGTCATTGAAAAAGCGACAGGCAAAAGCGTGCGCTACGTCAGAACGAAAACAGGCACGTACTCGGACGACGTCCTTTTCGCGGCAGCCCAGTCGGGGCAGGAAGCGGTCGTATCGTCCAGCCTGTTTTTGCACAACTGGGAAAATGAGACCGAAGCGCAAAAAATGCGGTACGTCCGCAAATACATCAACCGTGGCGGCATCATTGCGCTGGATACGCAAGAAAACAAACAGTTAAATGAGAATGTTTCTCTGCTTGCCCGAGCAGCCAGTGACGTCGGATACCGATTCGTCACGTTGCAGGAATTGATCGCAGGCGGGCAGGAGAGAAAGCCGCTGCCGCAAATTGCGGGCTTCGACGCAGCGAAAATCGCCCCGGATGATCGCCACGCTTCCTATAAATACGTCATGCGGGCCGAGACAGGAAAAAACCAGATTGCCTTGTCCTTCGACGACTGGGGAACGGACTATACGGTAACAAAAATTTTGGACGTCCTGGACAAGTACAAGGTGAAAGCCTCTTTCTTTTTGCGGGCAGACGGCGTGGAGAAAAACCCGAACCTCGCCAGGGCGATTGCCGAAGCCGGACACGACGTAGGGAACCATACGTATTCCCACCCTGTGGTAACGAAGATTACGAAGGCGCAATTGCAGGAAGAGATCGTGAAAGCTCATCAGATCATTACAGAGGCTATCCAGCAAAAGCCAGTGATGTACTTCCGGCCGCCTACCGGGGTTTTTGATGAAAACACGTTGAAAACGATCAGTGCGACAGGCTACCACACGATTGCGAACTTTGACGTCGATCCTTCCGATTATATTCGCACGCGGACGGCCGAGGAAATTGTCAATGCTACACTGGAGCAAGCCCGCAGCGGAAGCGTCATTTTACTGCACATGCTGGATGATACCCATACGGTGGAAGCATTGCCGATCATCATTGAAAAGCTGCGAAGCAAAGGCTACAGCTTTGTGAAAATGACAGAAATGTTCGGTCCATAATCGACAAATGGAGAGGAAGAGACACCATGAATCTTTTTGAAGCGATTGTAAACAGGGAGGAAAAAATCGCCGTCGTCGGACTGGGGTATGTAGGTTTGCCTGTTGCGGCTGCCCTGGCGAAAAAAGCTTCCGTGATCGGTTTTGATGTCAATGCGCAAAAGGTGAAGAACTACCAGCAGGGGATTTTTCCCGACGAGTTTATCGGGGAAGCATGTCAAGAAGCCAGTGAGATCGACTTTACAGCGGATGAGACGAGACTGCGGGAAGCGCGGTTTTTCATCGTTGCGGTTCCCACGCCGATCAAAAGCGGCAACGTGCCGGATTTGCAATATGTACGGGCGGCTACCCGGACTGTGGCAAGACAGATGCCAAAAGGCTCTGTGGTCGTCTTTGAATCGACGGTCTACCCAGGCGTGACCGAAGAAATATGCATTCCGCTGCTGGAGAGCGAGTCCGGGATGCAGTGCGGCACGGATTTCAAGGTGGGCTATTCGCCTGAGCGCATCAACCCGGGGGATGATGTGCATCGCTTTGAAACGATCGTTAAAATCGTCTCCGGCATCGACGAGGAAACGTTGGACACGGTCGCGCGCGTCTACGGGCTGGCGGTAGAAGCGGGCGTTTATCGGGCGGAAAGCATCAAGGTGGCGGAAGCGGCAAAAGTGATCGAAAACGCGCAGCGCGACATCAACATCGCGTTCATGAACGAGCTGGCCATGCTGTTTCACAAAATGGGCATCGACACGAAGGCAGTGCTGCAGGCAGCCGGCACGAAGTGGAACTTCCTCAAGTTCACGCCTGGCCTCGTCGGTGGGCATTGCATCGGCATCGATCCTTATTATTTGACGTACAAGGCCGAGGACAGCGGGTATCGCTCAAAAATTATTTTGGCTGGCCGCCATATCAACGACGGGATGGGCAAGTACATTGCGGAGCAGATCGTCAAGTCCGTCGTCAGGCTAAAGCTGGACACAAGCAGCGTCCGCATCGGCATCATGGGCCTGGCGTACAAGGAAAACTGCTCGGACATTCGCAATACAAAAGTGATGGACGTCATCAGCGAGTTGCAAGAGTACGGGATGACCACGCTCATCGTCGATCCATTGGTCGATCCGGAGCAGGCGTACAAGGAGTATCGGATCGAGCTTTCCGAACCGGAAGCACTCAAAGATTTGGACGTGGTGGTCGTCGCGGTTCCGCACGCAGCCTTTGCCGCGCTTGGCGTGGAAGATTTTGCGGCCATGTTTGGCAGCGGCCAGACGAAAATGATGGTTGACATCAAAGGAATCTACAACAAGGTCGATTTTGAGAACAGAGGGTACCACTACTGGAGCTTGTAAGAGAAGGTGGGGGCAACCGTGTTTTTTATAAAGAGAAAAAAGAAGCAGGAACAGGAGCAGGAGGAAGTACTGACGGTTTCCCGATCAGATCGGCGGCTTTTGAAACACGTACCTGATCCGGAGCATGTTCGTACACAGGTGGATCGCCGCGGCCAGGCCGCAGATGCGGTCTATACAGACAGTGCCTATTTGGACAATATGCGGATGTTGAGCTTGCGGTACATGGCCAATTTTGAAGTCATGGTCTATGCCCGCAAGAACCAGAAAAAGACTGCGGTCAAGGGACGGGCTGTGGATATTTCCACCACCGGCTTGCTTGTCGAGTTCGGCCCGGCAGCGGCACAGCGGCTGTTTGTAGGGAAAAAAGTGGTGATTCATTGCGACATTCCGCCGGGGACGATGCCGGAAGGGTTTGAATCGAAAGTAAGGTTGGAGGCGCGTGCAGTCAGGAGCTTTACGCGGGAAGAGGACGGACAGGAGAAGTTCATGCTGGCGTTTGAGTTTGCCAGGCCGCTTACGCAGTACCTGCAAAAGAAAAGATGGGGGTACGCGGTTTACACGTCGAGCGCCATGCTGCTCGTTTCGACACTGTTCATCATGCTCATGCGGACCGAGAGCATCATCTACTTCAAGTACAACATCCTGTTGTACTTGTACAGCCTGATCGCGGCTGCCTTTTTGCTCACCCGCTATTTGTTCGGGGCGCTTTATCGGGATGTACCGATCAACCCGGACTACACGCCGGGCGTGTCGATTATTATTCCATGCTTCAACGAGGAGAAATGGATTCACCGGACGATCCTGAGCTGCGTGAATCAAAACTACCCGATTGACAAGCTGGAAGTCATCGTCGTGGATGACCGCTCCACAGACAGATCGGCTGAGCAGATCGAGAAGGTCATCCAGATGATCCACAACGAAGCCGAGCGCTTCAAGACGAAAGAGCGGGTACGCATGCATGTGCTTCCCGAAAACGGCGGAAAGCGTGTCGCGCTGGTGAAGGGCGTGGAGATGGCCAAGCATGACCTCGTCGTATTTGTCGACTCCGACAGCTTCCTGGAACCGGATGCGATCCGCCATCTGGTGCAGCCATTTCAGGACCCGAAAATGGGGGGCGTCGCCGGGCGCACCGACGTGGAAAACAAGTATACAAACTCGATTACGAAGCTGCAAACAGTTCGTTACTATATTGCCTTTCGGATCATGAAAGCGGCAGAAGCGTGGTTTGACAGTGTGACCTGCCTGTCGGGACCGCTGTCTTGCTACCGCAAGGATTTGGTGTTGAAGCATGCCGAAGCCTGGCTCAACCAGAAATTTCTCGGGCAGCCGGCGACGTTTGGCGATGATCGGAGCATGACCAACTTCATTTTGCAAACACATCGGACCTCCTATCAGGACTCGGCCATTTGCTCGACGATTGTGCCGTCGAAAATGAGTGTGTTTTTGAAGCAGCAGATGCGTTGGAAGCGTTCGTGGCTGCGGGAATCGCTGAGAGCGAGTACATTCATCTGGAAAAAAGAGCCGTTTATGGCATTGTTTTTTTACATTGGATTGATCGTGCCCATCGCGGCGCCCGTCATTGTCTTGTACAACCTGTGCTATGTTCCGCTGGTGCACCATGTGTTTCCAGGGACATTTTTGATGGGACTGCTGCTGATGGCGATGCTGATGAGTCTGGCGCACCTGCTGTATCGCAGGAGCAAGCTGTGGGTATTCGGATTTATTTTTTGTCTGTTCTACGAATTTGTCCTGCTCTGGCAGATGCCTGTCGCCTGGGTGACGTTTTGGAAATCGACCTGGGGGACGCGCGAGACGCCGCAAGACGTGGAGGAAAGACTGAAAAAAGAAGCGCGCAAGCAAAAGAAAAATAAAAAAGGCTTTACGTTGCCTTTTTGACGGTTCAGGCGGAACAGATTTGCCAACTCTGGCCAATTTCGTGAGGAAGGGTGGTGAATGAGGATGAAAGCGAAACAAAATCCCGTCCTGGATTATCGCAAAAAGGATCGCAAAAAAAAGATTCGGACCGTCTGGCAGTTCGTGATTTTGCTGTTCGTAGGAATCTTGGTGTATCAAGGCGCATTCGATACACAGCAATACGAGCAACCGGACCGCTCACAATGGCACAACGAAAAAGGCTTCATCGCCTTGTCTTACTTTGGGGTAGGGCGCAGCGGCACGCCCAAGCTGATTGACAAGGAGCTTCTGGATGAGCATCTGCAAGCACTGCGCATGCAAGGATACGTCACGATCTCGCAGCAGGACATCCTCGACTTTTACCAAAAAAAGCGGCCGTTGCCGGAAAAAGCGTTGTTTTTGGCCTTTGAGGATGGACGAAACGATTCGCATTTGTTCGCCCAGCCGCTACTGGAAAAGTACAATTACAAAGCAACCGCGTTGACGTACGCCAACAAAATGGGCAACAGCGACAACAAGTTTTTGCAGCCGAAAGACTTGCTGGGCATGCAGAAAAATGGCTTTTGGGAGTTGGGGTCGAACGGCTACCGTTTGACGTACATCAACATTTTTGATCGGGATGGTCAGTTTATCGGGATCAAGGATGAAAACGAGCTTTCCGTCAAAACCAATATCGAGTATTACAATCATTATTTGATGGACTTTCTGCGCGACAGCAACATGATCCCGGTAGAAGACCGCACGCAGATGGAAGCGCGGATCACGCAAGACTACCGGCTGATGAAAGACATTTACACGGAGCAACTCGGCTTTGTTCCCCAGGTGTACATGATTATGCACGCCAACACGCTCTATCAGGGGATGAACCGGCTCGTCTCCGATGTGAATGACGCCAATATCCGGCAACTTTTTGCGATGCATTTCAACAGGGAAGGGAATGCCTACAATACGAGCGAGGACAATCTGTACAACCTGACCCGCGTACAGGCTGCTCCTTACTGGTATACGAACCATCTGCTGATGAAAATCCAGAAGGATACCAAGCAAAAGGTCAAATTCGTGCTGGGCGACGAGCAGCATGCGGCAAAATGGGAGCGCATGGGCGGTGCGGAGGAATTCCGGGAGAACAGCATCGTGCTGACATCCCCGCCCGGTGGAAGCGGCATGCTGTATTTGCGCGACAGCGAGCAGTATCCGGATTTGCGTGTCATCACCAAGCTGGAAGGCAATGTCGTCGGCAGACAGGCCATCTACTTGCGCTACGATCGCCAAAAAGATTCCTTCATTCGCTTGCTTTTGGAAAACAATGAGGTAAAGTTGGAAGAGAAGCAGGCTGGAGGGAAGCTGGTAGAGCTGGCGAAGGTCCCTTTGAGTGAGATCCAATGGAAGCCGGAAGATCTGGCCTACGACAAGGCGACGGTGTACAACAAAGCGCAGACAGAGCAAGGAGCGCCAAAAGAAGACCCTGGCTATCCCATCAATATTCAGCATACACGACAACTGGAGATTACGCTCAGCAAAAAGCATTTGACGGTATCCGTGGACAAAAAAGTCGTGATCGACAGTCAGGAGACGACGCTCGACAGCGGCGGATTGGCTCTGGAATCCAGGTATAGCGAACAAAACAAAAAAGATGACATTTACGATGCCGTGTTCACGGACATGAGCGTGGTTGCGCTGGCCGATGGCACATCAAGTACGGAAACGGTCCTTTTCAGAAGCGAATATTCTGGCTGGGAAAAAGTGGTTTACACCAGCAAAAAAGCCGTCTCTGCTGTCATTGACTGGGTTATCGAAACGTTCTAATCAGCGAGAAAAGGGGAACCAAATCAAGTGACGATGAAGACGCCGTTTAACAAACAAGTGTTAATCCTTGCTGTTTGCTTCATGGTGTTTGCGGCGCTCTGCACTGGCTGCGCAACAAACGGAAGCGATGAAGAAATGTGGAAGAGAGTGGAAGCGGCCGAGCAACCTCTGGAAAAGACCGCCTGGGTAGCCGATTGGCAATGGCGGGATGGCTCCGAAGACTTGCAAGGGATGACGAATGGCTTGACCCGTGTGCAAATGTTTGCGGCTTACTTTGATGAAGCAGACAACTTGCTGTTTACGGACATGTTTAAAAAGGGACTGCCAAAGGTCAAGGAAATCGCGCAAAAAAGCAGCCTTGTCCACGTCGATTTGACGATTGTGAACGACCTGAAGCGCCCGGATGGCACTGACGTGCAGAAGGACCCTTCCATCGTCACGCGACTGATGGCTACCCCGCAAAGCAGAGCCAAGCATATCGCGCAAATCATGGAGGCGGTCGACACCTATCAGTTCGACGGTGTGGAGATCGACTATGAGCGAGTCGAAGAAAAAGACTGGAGCAACATGCAGCTTTTCATCCAGGAGCTGTATGAAAAGCTCCAGAAGAAGGAGAAGACGCTGCGGATCGTGCTCGAACCGCGAACGCCGCTTGAAAAGCTTGCCCTGCCAAAAGGTCCGGTCTATGTCATGATGGCCTACAACCTGTACGGGACGACGAGCGGGCCGGGACCAAAGGCGGATCGGCAGTTTATCAAGGAGCTGGCAACCGCCATGCAGGCAGTGCCAGGGGAAAAGGTCATTGCCATCGCGGCTGGCGGGTTTGACTGGGCGGAATCCGGCGAGGTGACTGCTGTAACAGAAAAGGAAGCGCTGGAGCTGGCGAAATCAAGCGCGGAGCCGCCCGAACGGGATGAGGCGAGCGGCAGCCTCCATTTTTCGTACGTGGATGAACACAACCGAAAGCACACTGTCTGGTACGCCGACGGGACGACGCTTGCGAACTGGGCGAAAGTCATCGAGGACGAAGGGTACCGCAAGCTGGCCCTGTGGCGTCTCGGCGGCTTGAGCCCGGAAAGCGTGCGCTTCATGGATCGGTAACGAATAGCTTTTTGCAAAAGAAAATCCCCCTGCCTTTGCGGACAGCTTGTCCAAAGGCAGGGGGTTTCTTTTTTCGAAGACTAGATTTTCATAACGCCGCCCTTGCTTGCATTCGTCACCAGCTTGGAGTAGCGGGCCAGGTAGCCTGTTTTGACTTTTGGCTGGAATTCCTGCCAGCCTTCGCGGCGGCGGGCCAGTTCAGCCTCGTCCACGTGCAGGTGGATCGTGCGCGCTTCGAGGTCGATGGTGATGATGTCACCGTCTTGGACGAAAGCGATCGGGCCGCCTTCCGCCGCTTCCGGCGAGACGTGGCCGATACTGATGCCGCGGGAAGCGCCAGAGAAGCGTCCGTCTGTAACCAGCGCCACTTCCTTGCCCAGACCCATCCCGACGATTTGCGAGGTAGGAGCGAGCATTTCCGGCATGCCAGGACCGCCTTTTGGTCCTTCGTAGCGAATAATGACGACGTGTCCGGGCTTGATTTTGCCAGCAGCGATGCCCGCCAGTGCTTCCTCCTGGGAGTCGAAGCAGATCGCCGGACCTTCGTGTCTTTTAATGGAAGGATCGACACCGCCGGTTTTGATGATCGAGCCTTGCTCGGCCAGGTTGCCAAACAGGACGGCCAGGCCGCCGGACTCACTGTACGGATTTTCCAGACGACGAATGACCTGGTCGTTTTTGATTTCAGCGTCGGCGATGTTTTCAGCCAGCGTTTTTCCTGTCACGGTAATGCGGTTTGGATGAATCGCGCCTTCTTTTCGCGAAATCTCCTTGAGCACAGCAGACACGCCGCCTGCTTCGTGGCAATCCTCGATGTGGTAGTCAGAGGCAGGAGCGAGCTTGCAAATGTGCGGGATGCGCTTCGCAACTTCGTTGATCCGCTCAATCGGGTATTCGATCCCCGCTTCCTGGGCAATCGCCAGCGTGTGCAAAACGGTATTGGTAGAACCGCCCATCGCCATGTCGAGCGCGAAGGCATCGTCGATTGCTTCCAGCGTAACGATGTCGCGCGGCTTGATGTCCTGCTCGATCAAATACTTGAGCTTTTCGGCAGAAGCTTGTACCAGCTCGCGGCGCTCAGGGGAGACAGCGAGAACCGTACCGTTGCCTGGCAGCGCCAGCCCGATTGCTTCGAGCAGACAGTTCATCGAGTTGGCGGTAAACATACCGGAACAGGAACCGCAGGTCGGGCATCCGTATTGCTCCAGTTCTTCCAGCTGTTTGTTGTCGATCAGGCCAGCCTGGTAAGCGCCGACGCCTTCGAATACAGAAGAGAGCGAGATGGAGCGGCCGTCGCTCGTTTTGCCTGCTTTCATCGGGCCGCCTGTCACGAATACAGTCGGGATGTTGACGCGCAGGGCGCCCATAATCATCCCTGGTGTAATCTTGTCACAGTTCGGGATACAGATCATCCCGTCGAACCAGTGCGCGGCTACGACCGTCTCCAGGCTGTCTGCGATGATCTCGCGGCTCGGGAGCGAGTAGCGCATCCCGATGTGGCCCATGGCGATGCCGTCGTCAACCCCGATGGTGTTGAATTCAAAAGGAACCATGCCTGCTGCACGAACAGCTTCTTTGACCAGCTTGCCAAATTCCTGCAAGTGCACGTGGCCAGGGATAATGTCAATGTAAGAGTTGCAAATCGCGATAAACGGTTTGTCGAAATCTTCGTCTTTCACTCCTGCCGCACGAAGCAAGCTGCGGTGGGGAGCGCGGTCAAAACCTTTTTTAATCATGTCACTTCTCAGTCTAGCCAATGTGAAACTCTCCCTTCCTACACGTGAAAGTTACCTGTCTTATGTTTTGCACTATCTTATCAATTTTCATTAATAGAAACAACCGTAAAAGTCTGAACATTCGTTCAGTGCTCCGCCTGTGAGCGGCTGTGACTGGCTGGTGGAGACATGGCGGAAACCGGCTTTATGGGCTACAATAAAAGGACTGAGTCTATTTTTGGTGGAGTGAACAAAATGATAGAAGAGCTAAAAAATGTCTGGACGGAAGGAACGGACGAGGAACGGAAAATTTTAGAGCTGGCCTTGCAGGCGATCCGCCAGAAGCGCGAGCGCAAAAGCGCCTATTTATCCGGCTTTCTTGGGTTGAAGGGAGAGTTTATCGACGAGACGAAGCAGTCGTATCGCTTCGAGCTGCCGCTCACCGTGTTTATGCACAACTCCGGGGGTGCCGTTCACGGGGGGATTCTCGCCACCTTGATCGACTCGGCCATGGGTTCGCTCATCAACCGCTCGCTGCCGCCGGAGCAGTACGCGGTGACGACCGAGTTGAAAATCAACTACCTGCGGCCGGGCGTAGGGGAGCGGCTGCGCGCCGAAGCGACGTTCTTGCACCGGGGGAACACGCTGGTCGTCATGGAGGGGACTGTCTACGACGAGCGCAACAAGCGGGTCGCCCACGGTACGGGATCGTTTATCGTCCTGAACAGAAAATAGCAAAAAGGCGTGCGAAAGACGCACACCCGATAGGCTGTTTTTATCCAGACTTTACCGGATCACGAAAAGCCCGCTATATTGGGTAATGTAAGCAAGCATTTTGCTGGAAAGTGGGACGATGAACTCCATGTCTTCCTTTTCCACGATGCCGGAGCGGGAGACGATCCTGGCCCATTTGACGCTGATCTTGTAGTAATGGGAGCCAAATGTCGTGTGGACGGCCTCGCGTTTCGTATGAAAGGAAATGGGCGTCTTGTCGAGGGTATGCGGCACCATGCTGACGATGTCGTGCAAAAACAGGTGGTAGGTCAGGTGCGGCTTGAAAAACACAAGTTCTTTCGTCGTGACCGAGAAGCCGTAGCTGTTGTTCATTTGGGTGAATTTGAGCTCACCCTCCATATTTTTCAAGCGAATGAAATCGCTGTTCATGTTTTCCCCTCCTAAAGGCGTCGGGCGCTGATAGCCAAAGGCAGGCAAGCGGATAGGACCCGCGCTGCGTTTCTGTCTTTCGCGAGATGGGTGTCATTCTATCATAGTAAGGTCAGGATGAAGAATGCAAGGGAAAACAATGATAGATAGCAGGAAGGGGCAAAAATCAATGCTTGATGTAGCCAAGGAAGCTGCTCGTGCAGCAGGCGAGTTTTTGAAGGAGCGCTTTCTCGAACAGCTTACGCCAGACGAGGAATTGCATAACGACGTGAAGCTGCCGGAGGACAAAGGCAGCGAGCAGCGGATTATCGAGGTGCTGCACCGCCATTTTCCCAGCCATACGATTTATTCCGAAGAGGTGGGAATGGTCAGCCGGGACGAAGAGTATGTATGGATTGTCGATCCGCTGGACGGGACGAACAACTACTTTATCGGCCATCCTTACTTCAGTATTTCGATAGCCTTGCAGCACAAGGGCGAGCTCGTTCTCGGCGTGGTCTACAATCCGGTCGCAGGGCAAATGTTTTGGGCGGAAAAAGGGAAGGGCGCGTTTTTGAACGGCAGGCGCATGTCGATCAACAACCGGACAGACCTGACGCGAGCCGTCGGAACGTACATCCGCGGGCGCAATACCGTGACCAAGGAGGAGGAGCTGGCCTTTACGGAGCCGTTTGTGCTGAACACGAAGCGGATTTTGCGCAACGTCGCTCCGGCGCTCGACTGGTGTTTGCTCGCCAACGGCTGGCTGGACTACATCGTCATGCAGCGCTCGGGCATCATGGACGTCGCTGCGGGGATCGTCATCGCGAGCGAGGCGGGAGCGACCATCACCGACTGGCAGGGGAATCCGTACCGCCACGAGCCGTTTGTCCAGGATCAGGTGCGCTCGCTTGTGGCGACGAACGGACATTTGCACGGGTCGATTCGCGGCCTGCTTGTGGAGCAGAGCATGGCGGCGGATTGCTCGCGCCAGGCTTTGCCGCACGGCTGACAGCGCGACTTTTTTCACAGGAATCATTGAGGCTGGCGCTCGGGGCGGAACTCTCGCGCCAGCTTTTTCCTGTTAAGCTGATTTTTATAATTTTTGGGCAACCAACTGTTTCGCAGCGCGTATAAAAAGTTGCGAGTCGCGATAGAAGCAGGATTTTTCGTGCAAATGGGGTGAAAAAATGGCCAGACTGGAATATCGGCTGCTGGATGAGACGAACGGCTACCCGGTCTTGTTTTACTACGACCGGATCGACAAGGACGAGGTATCCTTGCGCTTTGCCTGCGACTACCTGGTAAAAGGGCATGTTGTCTACGAGAAGACTTCCTGCGCGATTGAGCAGGGGACGTACGTAATCTACGTCCGGCATTCGACGGAGGAAACGGCCGTGGACTACCCGGAGAGGCCGTCCGTGCGCTGGGGGAGCATCCAGATCGAGATGCGGGAGTACCGCGAGAACACACAGCTTTATCCGCTCGTGCACACGTTTTCGTTCAAGGATGACGACGATGCTCTCTTGCATTTGCAAAGCGACTATTTGTACCTGAATGGGCGCGAGTGGGAAAAAACATCGGCCGAAGTGGATGAGGATCGTCAGGTGTACATTTACTACGCACGGCCGACAGAGTAGGAGGAAAGAGGATGGCACTGACAAAATCGGCCAAGGTCGTCGGGCTGTTTGTGGCAGCAGCGATGGTCATCGGCGGCTGCTCGTCAGACTATGATGACGATTGCTACGACAGGGACGATGACGGCTATTGCGACGACGGAGGAAGCAGCAGCTCGCACGGCGGGTCGGCCGTCTACTACGGAGGCGGTTCATCGAAAAGCAAGGCGCAAGGCGTATCAAGCGGCATTAGCACGAGCAGCTCCAAGGGCGGAATCGGCAGCTCAGGCTGGTCCAGCTCGGGGTGAGGCCAGTGGTTGAGCAAAACAGAAGAGACGCGCTGTACGGCCCTTTGCGTGAGGAAGGCATTTTTACATGGGATTGGATGTACGGCGAGGAGTACGCGCTGGCCGATCTGCACCTCATCCCGGCATCGTTTCGGGAGGAGCTGGCGACGGCGACGGCTGCGCTCGGACGGATTTTTACCAAAGTGACGCCTGTGCTGCAGCAGGCTGACGACGCGCTCCTGCTCGAACTGGGCGTTCCGCAGCAAGCGCTGCAAGCGGTGCGAACGACAGTCCTGCGCAAGCTGCCTACGGCAATCGGGCGCTTTGATTTTGCGAAGACGGAAGCGGGGCTGAAGATGCTGGAGTGCAACAGCGACACGCCGACCGGGATCGTCGAAGCTTTTTACGTCAACGAGCACGCTTGTCGCTTCTTCGGGGTGGCAAATCCGAATGCCGGCATGGATGGGCAGTTGCGCCAGGCGTTTGCCAAGCTGCTGAAAACCTACAGGGACATGGGCTATCCGGTGGAGCACGTCTGGTTCAGCTCGCTGGACTGGCACGAGGAAGACAAGGGCACTACGCTTTATTTAATGGAAAAATCGGGGCTTGCTGCCCGGTTTGCGCCGCTGGAAAAGCTGCGCGTCTGGGAGGACGGACTGTACGTGCAGGAAGGCGACAGCCTGCTTCCCGTCGATGTGCTGTACCGTTTGCATGCGCTGGAAAAGCTCGCAGACGAGCGGGACGAAGACGGTTATCCTACGGGCGAGCACGTCTTGTCGCTGATTGCGGACAGAAAGCTGGCGATTATCAATCCGCCTTCCGCATTTTTGATCCAGACAAAAGCGCTGCAGGCGCTCATCTGGAATTTGCACGAGGCGGGGGAGTTTTTTACTGCAGAAGAGCACGCGGCGATTGAAACCTACATGCTTCCGACCTATTTTGAAAACCGTTTTGCAGGGACAGATGCCTATGTGACCAAGCCCATTTTCGGCAGGGAAGGGGGCGGGGTCGCGCTGTATGCGGCAGACGGCACCCTTTTGGAAAAGGACCAGGAGGAATTTTACTGGGAGCAGCCGATGATCTATCAAAAGCGGGTGGAACTGCCCGAAATTACGGTGCAGACCGTGACGGGTCCGTACGCGGGACGGCTGTTGTGGGGCTCGTTCTGGATTGGCGGGGAGGCATCCGCGATTGTTGCCCGTGTCGGAGGTCGGATTACGAACAACCTGTCGTATTATTTGCCAGTCGGCATGAAAGGATAGCAAAAAGGAGAGGGGCGCGGCATGATTACGCAATGGAGCTACATACTTAATTTTTTGGCCTATATGGCGGTGACAATTCCGATATTGGCAGTGGGGATTTTCGTCTTCACCATTACGACTCCGTACAAGGAGTTCGCTCTCATCAAGGAAGGGGCGCAAACAGACGACCCGAAAAAAATGGCAGCGGCCAAGGCGGCAGCGCACGATCTGGGCGGAAAAATTATCGGGTTGGCGATCGTGCTTGCATCTGCTGTCTACCATGCGGTCAACCTGTGGGATTTGGTCGTATGGGGACTGGTCGGCATGGTGTTTCAAGTCATCATTTTTTATTTGTTCGAGTGGGTGACGCCGTTCAAGGTCGTGTCTGAAATCCCGAATGGCAACGTCTCTGTGGGCATTTTTGCCTCCAGGCTGAGCGTTGCGGCCGGCCTCTTGATGGCTGCGCTCATCAGCTACTAGGAAAAAACAGGAATCACGAAGCAACAAGCTGTCGGTAACTGCCGGCAGCTTTTTTTCAAGAACAAACAACCCGATTCAGCAAGCATAGCCTTCCGCTGCAACACGGATTCGATTGAGGTTTTCTTATCCAGCAAAAAGAAAAAATGCGCAAATATTTTTTCAGCAAGATAAATTTCAAGTAATTAGGAATTGAATGTTGACGGACAATAACATCTCCATTATAATTCCGACTAAACATATATGATTTACAAAATAGGTTTGGATAAGGGGTTTATCCGATGGCAAAAACAGCGGCTTTGGTAATCGCTCACGGTTCACCCGATCCCGACTGGCTGAGTCTCGTGGAGTCGGCCGTCAGTCAGTGCCAGAGCGAACTGCCGATCCGGGTGGCATATCTGGGCCAAGTAGAGGGGCGAAGCATCAGTGACGAATGGAATCGTCTGGAGGCGTCCGGAGCGAAGCGGATTGTCGTGGTTCCCTTGTTTGCCTCGGCGGGGAGCAATCACGTAACGGAAATACGCGCCATGCTGGGACTGGAGCCATGGCCCGCCTGGGAGACGGAACAGGTGCGCATTCCGGTTCGCGCTCGACTGCTCTGGTGTCCGCCGCTGGAAGATCATCCGCTGGTGGAGCAAATCGTGGGTCAGCGCATTTTGGAGCTGTCGAGCGCCCCAGGCAAGGAAGCGTTGCTGCTCGTCGGTCACGGCAGCGAATTGCCAAAAGGCCAGGAGCGTTGGGAAAAGCTGTTGCGCCGCATGACGTTTCGCCTGCAAAACCGCTACGGCTTCTCCGCAGCCGGATATGCGACACTGCGGCCGGATACGTTGCGGGAACAAGCCCTGCAGCTCGCGGAAAAAGGGGATGTCCTCGTGCTCCCCTTGTTCGTCAGCCAGGGGTACTTCACCCGCAAGGCGATTCCGGCAAGGCTGGCGGAACTGTCGTATCGCTACAACGGCAGTGCTTATTTGCCTCACCCGCTGATTGCAGACTGGATTGCCCAATCCATTCGCACGGCACTTGTAACAGACCTCTTCACAAAAAGGAGCGTGTATGAGCATGGCAGAGAGAAAACAGTGGAAATGGGCAGATGATCCGTCCCTGAACAAGATGGAGCTGACCAAGCTGGAAAAAGACGGCCTGGACGTCATCGAGACGATCATCAATACCTACTCCAAAGAGGGCTTTGCGTCGATTGAACCTTCTGATATGGACCGCTTCAAATGGGCAGGAATCTACCAGCAACGTCCAAAAGACGGCCACTTCATGATGCGGGTGCGCATTCCCGGCGGAATCATGACGAGCGAGCAGGCGAGAGTGCTGGCAAAAATCGCCCAGGACTACGGCCGCGATCTCGTCGACGTGACGACGCGACAGGCCGTCCAGTTTCACTGGCTGACAGTGGATACGTTCCCCGATATTTTTGAGCGGCTCGCTGCGGCCGGGCTTTCTTCGTTCGAAGCATGCGGCGACTGTCCGCGGCAAATCATGGGGAATCCGCTCGCCGGAATCGATCCGCATGAAGTGCTGGATACACGTCCAATCGTGGCCGAGCTGGAGAAGTTTTTCCTGCTGAATCGCGACTTTTCCAACCTGCCGCGCAAATACAAGATGTCCGTATCCGCGAACATCTACAACGCTGCGCACGCGCAAATCAACGACCTCGCTTTTACGCCCGCCAAAAAGAACATCGCAGGCGAGGAAGTAATCGGGTTCCACGTCTGGGTGGGCGGCGGTCTGTCTGCAAAACCGTACCTGGCGAAGCAGCTTGATGTGTTTGTCCGGCCGGAAGAGGTCGTCAAGGTGGCGGCAGGAGTCACGACCTTGTTCCGCGACTTCGGCTATCGGCAGAAGCGGACGCATGCCCGCCTGAAATTTTTGGTGGCCGACTGGGGACCGGAAAAGTTCAAGGAAGAGCTCATCAAGCTGGTCGGCGAGTTGGAAACGAGCGGAGAGGATTTGACGAAGGGCTGGAATGGCGGCTATTTTTACGGCTTGCACGAGCAGCGTCAGCCAGGCTACTACTATGCGGGCCTGTCCGTTCCCGTCGGCCGGATGAACGCTGCGGAGCTGATCGAGTTGGCACGCCTGGCCGATGAGTACGGGGATGGCACAATCGGGACCTGTAACACGCAAAACGTCCTCATCCGCCATATCGCGAAGGAAAAGGTGGCGGCTTTCCGTGAAGAGCCGCTGATTGTGAACCGCTTCAAGCTGAAGCCGGATACGTTTGTCGGCTATGCCGTCTCCTGCACGGGGACTGAGTATTGCAACTTGGCGCTCGTGGAGACAAAAGAGCGGATGCGTTTGCTCGCCCAGTATCTGGATGAGCACATTGAGCTTGATACGCCGCTGCGCATTCACATGATCGGCTGCCCGAACTCGTGCGGACAGCGCCAGATTGCCGACATCGGCCTGCAAGGGATAAAGGTCAAAACGCCGGAAGGAATGGTCGAAGCCTTTGACATCCACGTAGGCGGGACGCTGGAAGTACCGCAATTCAACCGCAAGCTGAACGCGAGAGTGACCGTAGACAGGCTGGGAGATTTCCTGGTGCAACTGATTACGTTCTACAAGGAAGAGCGGCTGCAGGGAGAAGAATACTGGCGCTACGTCGAGCGGGTCGGACTGGAACGCATTCAGGAGCAGGTCGACAGCATTTTGCAGACGGCGTAAGCGCGCCGGACAACATCCGATCCAAGGAAATGAGGGAGTACCATGGCAGAGGAACAAACCGAAAGCTACCTGTACAAACTGGAGGCCGTGCTCGAAGACGGGCGGCTGATGACCGTCATCGTGGTTGCCAAGACGGACGAGCGCGCCTTTTCGTCCGCTGAAAACAATCTGCTGCGGCACACCATTGCCCCGCCAAAAATCAAGGAGCTGAGCCTGGTGGAAAAGAAACCGCTCGGACGGCAGGGAGTCGGCTACGTCGTGGAAACATCCCGTTTCAGCCAGTGACACCAGACAGCTTTTCACCAAAGGAAGGCAGCAAGGAGGATTGATCGATGATGAACGCTGGCAGAGTCTTGTTTGTCGGGGCTGGCCCTGGCGATCCGAAACTGCTCACCATTCGCGGGAAGGAGGCGCTGCAAAAAGCCGATGTCGTCGTGTACGACCGTCTGGCTAACCCGCTGCTTCTCTCCCATGTCAGAAGGGACGCCCGGCTCGTTTACTGCGGCAAGGAAAGGGATCGCCACACACTGCCACAGGAAGAGATCAACCTCCTGTTGATACGGGAAGCCAAACAGGGAAAAACGGTCGTTCGCCTGAAAGGCGGGGACCCGAGCATGTTCGGACGGGTCGGCGAGGAAGCGCAAATGTGCGTGGAGCATGGCGTTCCGTATGAGATCGTGCCGGGCATCACCTCCGGCATGGCGGCTCCGCTGTACGCAGGGATTCCGCTGACGCACCGCGACTACAATTCCTCCGTTGCGTTTGTCACCGGGCATCTGTGCGACAAAAATGCCGGCAAGGGGCCTGACTGGACAGCGCTGGCGCGGATGGAAACGCTCGTGATCTACATGGGTGTGAAAAATTTGCCGCACATCCAGGCGCAGCTTTTGGCCAGCGGAAAAAGCGGGGAGACTCCTGTCGCGCTCGTCAGATGGGGGACGGTAGGAGAGCAGCAGACACTGGTCGGGTCGCTTGCGACGATTGACCGCGATGTCGCCAATGCCGGCTTTTCCGCCCCTGCCATCATCATCGTGGGTGAAGTGGTTCGGCTTCGCGAGCAGTTGAACTGGTACGAATCACGACCGCTGTTTGGGCAGCGGGTGGCCATCGCAGCCCGACCTGGAGGCGGCGGCGATGTACTGGCGAGCAGGCTGGAGCAGCTCGGAGCAGAAGTCATCGCGATTCCGCTCGTGAAGCGTCCTTTGCAAGCTGGGGATGCGGTATTTCCCGAGGAACTTGCGGCATATGGCTGGATTTTGCTCGACGATGTGCAGCAGGCGGAGGCATTTTTGGCAGAGCTGGGCAAACGGCGGTTTGACCTGCGGCGGCTGACGTGCAGGCTCGCAGTGCGCGGGAAGCAGGCTGCTTTGTACCTGGAGAGCAGAGGGCTGTACCCGGAGCGCGTTTTCGATCACGCGGCCACTTCTGCTGCCATGAGCCGGGAACTGGCCCGGGATGGAGAGCGGATTTTGCACGTACGCGCCAACGGTGTCAACGTTTTGGCCCAGGGAGCAACAGAGCTTTTGCACCTGCCGGCAGGAGGTGTCCTGGAATGGGATGAGATGCATCCGGCCGCTTCCTGGATGAAAAAGCTGACGTTTGACTGGTTTGCTGCCGCTGACGAGGAAGTTTTGCCTGCACTGGCTGATTTTGCAGGAGCGGGCTGGGAGAGTAAGCCGCTTTTTTGCGCCGATGAAAAGACGCGCGCAGTCGCAAGACAAATGGGGTGGCGCGTCGTCAGCACCGAAGAGCCGGCAAGCTTTGCCCAAGGAGTCCGGCCGCAAGAGCAAATCGCCAGTGCAGCTTGTACCCTGTACGGCACCCCTTCTTTTCTTTGTGACAACAGATTGGCATGACAGGAGGGAGTGCTGCTAGTGGATTGGAGTTATGTCGCTATCGCCATCGCATTGTTTTTCGCGATGAATATTGGAGCCAGCGGGACCGCAGCGTCGATGGGCGCCGCATACGGCAGCGGAGCAATCAAAAACAAGCTCATCGCCATGCTGCTGGTAGCCGTAGCGGCCTTGCTCGGGGCCGTGCTGGGAGGCGGCGAGGTCGTCAAGACGATCAGCGGAGGGATTGTCCCTGCAAACCTGCTGAGTATCGAGGCGGTGGTGATCGTTCTTGCTGCCGCCACGCTGACGCTGTTCGGGGCGAATCTGCTCGGGATTCCGCTCTCGACCAGCGAGGTGACGGTGGGATCGATTGTGGGCGTGGGACTTGCCTATCAGTCTTTGTATGTCGGTCATCTCCTCGTCATCCTGTTCTTTTGGGTCGTAGTGCCAGTGGCCGCCTTTATCGGGGCCTACGGAGCAGGCAAGCTGATTGGCCGCATCGAGCGCAGCTGGCCGTCCTTGCAAAAGCCTGGCTCCAAAGGAGAGCGCTGGCTGGCCTTTTTGCTCGTCGCCTGTGGTGTGTATGAAGCTTTTTCAGCCGGAATGAACAACGTCGCGAATGCGGTCGGTCCGCTCGTGGGAGCCGGACTGATGTCGACCGAAATCGGCGTGTGGCTGGGCGGGCTGGCCGTCGCCTGCGGCTGTCTGGTCCTGGGAGGCAGGGTACTGGAAACAAACGGCAAGAAAATTACTTCGCTGTCTCTTTTGCAGGGAAGCGCGGTATCCGCTACAGGTGGAACGCTGGTGCTCGTCGCTTCGCTGTTCGGGATTCCCGTGCCGCTGACACAAGCCACGACTTGCGCGATTTTGGGCGTAGGGACGGCTGAGCGGGGCTTCATTTTGTGGCAAAAAGGAATTATCAAGCAGATCATCATGGTCTGGATCGTTTCGCCAGTCTCTTCGCTTGTCGTTTCGTTCGCTTTTGTCCATTTGTTCCTGCGCTCGGATTTGTACACGTTGGTCGTGCTCGTCAGTGTTTTCGTGGCGACGCTGGGCTTTGTGGGGCTGATCCGCCTGATTCGCAGGGAAAACAGTTCAATCAACGATCAAGGAGGGGGCATATGAGCCGTCTGCATTACGATACGGTGACAGCCGAGCAGCTCGCTGAAATCAACAAGAGTCTCGCCAAGGGAGATACCATCGATGTCATCAAGTGGGCCTACGAGACGTTTGGCGACGATCTGGTCTATTCGTGCAGCTTCGGGGCAGAAGCGATGGTGCTTATCGATATGATAAGCGGGGTGAAAAAAGACGCTCGCGTCACTTTTCTCGATACCCACCTGCATTTTCCTGAAACGTATGAATTGATTGAAAAAGTGCGTGCGCGCTACCCCGACTTGCAATTGACGATCAAGGAGCCAGAGCTGTCACTTGCCGAACAGGCAGCAGAGTACGGTGACGAGCTGTGGGCTACTAAGCCCGACCTGTGTTGTCACTTGCGCAAGGTACAGCCGATGGAAAGCGTGCTGAAAGGAACGGTTGCCTGGATGTCGGGCTTGCGCAGGGAACAGTCTGCGACGAGGGCAGACGTTCAGTTTGTCAATCGCGACGAGAAGTTTCAGTCGCTGAAAATTTGTCCGCTGATTCACTGGAAGACCGAAGAGGTGTGGCAGTATATCCGCGGGTTTGGACTGCCGTACAATGTCTTGCACGACCAAAGCTACCCGAGCATCGGCTGTGCGCCGTGCACGCGTCCGGTCAAACCGGGCGAAGACGAGCGCGCGGGCCGCTGGGCGAATTTGGGCAAGACAGAGTGCGGACTGCATCTCGCCAAGTAGGCGTGAAAAAAGAGCACAACCGAAATGGATGAGGAGGGCTTCATGTGAGTGGTAGCATTCCGCATGGAAACGTACTGGTAAACCGTTTTGACCCGACGGCGGACCTGTCGCGTGCGACGGGCGAGGTCGAGATTGATGCATTTGCGCTGTCGGATCTGGAGTTGATCGCCATTGGAGGGTACAGTCCGATTACCGGATTTTTGCAACGTCACGACTATGAGTCGGTAGTCGAGCGGATGAGACTCGCGGACGGCACGGTCTGGAGCATTCCGATCACGCTCCCGGTTCCGGCGACGGTGGCGAATACTCTTCAGACAGGAGACACCGTTCGTCTGGTCTATCAGGGAGAGGTGTACGGCCTGCTGGAGATTGCCGATATTTACTCCCCGGACAAACAGAAAGAGGCGCGGCACGTGTACGGCACGGATGACGTAAACCACCCTGGGGTGAAAAAGCTGCTGGATCGCCCCGAGACTTATCTCGGCGGGCCGATTACGCTGGTGAAACGCGCTGACAAAGGGCCGTTTGCCGATTATCACTTCGACCCAGCCGAGACGAGAGCCGCGTTTGCGGAAAAAGGTTGGAAGACAATCGTCGGCTTCCAGACGCGCAATCCGGTGCATCGCGCCCATGAATACATTCAAAAATCAGCACTGGAAATCGTCGATGGCCTGTTTTTGAATCCGCTCGTGGGCGAGACGAAGGCAGATGACATCCCTGCCGATGTGCGGATGAAGAGCTATCAGGTGCTTCTGGAAAAATATTACCCGGCAGGTCGGGTCAAGCTCGCCGTCTTTCCTGCCGCCATGCGCTACGCGGGGCCGCGCGAAGCCATTTTCCACGCGCTGGTGCGCAAAAACTACGGCTGCACCCACTTTATTGTCGGCCGAGATCACGCGGGCGTCGGCAACTACTACGGGACATACGATGCCCAGCACATTTTCCGCCAGTTCCAGCCAGAGGAGCTTGGGATTACGCCGCTGTTTTTTGAGAACAGCTTTTACTGCAAAACCTGCGGCAATATGGCCTCATCGAAAACGTGCCCGCACGGTTCGGAGCATCATGTGGCGCTGTCTGGCACGAAGGTGCGGGAAATGCTGGCGCGCGGGGAAGCGCCGCCTCCTGAGTTCAGCCGGCCGGAAGTGGCACGCGTGCTGATCGAAGGGCTTCGTCCGCTCTCTGTGTGAGGAAGAAGCAGCGAGTTTTTTGGAAACGAAGAAGGAGGATCGCGCATGGCAAAGGAAGGAGTTGCCAACATCGTTTGGCATCCGACGACGGTGACCAAGGAGGATCGGCAGAAGCGGGCAGGACACAAAAGCTGCGTCCTGTGGTTTACGGGACTGTCCGGGGCCGGAAAATCGACGTTGGCCAATGCGGTTGAGCAGGAGCTGCATCAGCGAGGCTTGGCGAGCTACGTGCTGGATGGCGACAACATCCGCCACGGTCTGAACAAAGGGCTGGGCTTCGGTGAAGAAGACCGCAAAGAAAACATTCGCCGCATCGGCGAGGTGGCCAAACTGTTCGTCGATGCAGGCGTGATTGTGTTGACGGCATTCATTTCGCCGTATCGCTCGGATCGCGAACTGGCGCGCAGTCTGGTAGAGGCGGGAGAGTTTATCGAGGTGTATGTAAAATGCCCGCTGGAAGAGTGCGAGCGCCGGGATGTGAAGGGGCTGTACGCAAAGGCGCGGCGCGGGGAAATCGGGCAGTTTACCGGAATTTCCGCTCCCTATGAGGAGCCGCTGCAGCCGGAGATTGTGATTGAGAGCAGTGAGCAGACGATTGAGGAGTCGGTTGCTGCCGTGCTGGCCTATCTGGAGCAGGCGGGAATCCTCACGTATGAGAAAAAGCACGACGCGTAGTTGCGCCGTGCTTTTTCGCTGTGTGGGAATTAAGGAGTGGTTGCTTTTGTTTCTTCTGCCCACTCGGCTTCCAGTTCTTTTTGCCATTTGACGTCGTCCAGCATGCTTTGCGCGAAGTGGCGCATGAAGCCTTTGTCGCTGAAGTTGCTGATCGCTTTTTCATCTTTGTACAGGTCTTCTGCTGTCAGGCCAGCGTCTTTTGCCGGAACGTCGTACTTGGTTGCTTTTCCGAAGTTGTACGCGTATTGATCGGCATACAGACCGACTGTCAGAGGCTGTTTCATTTCAGGCGACTGGAAGGTTACGTTCAGGTCGCTCTTCTGGTGTACAGGCATTTTGTTTTTGTCTACATAGAAATCGAGATTCCAGGCGAGGTTGTGGAAGCCTTCTTTTTTCAATTCTTCCACGATTTTTTCAGGCGTGTACACTTTGCCTGTTTCGTCCAGCCATGCTTTTGCTTCCTTCAGGATTTCGTTGATGGTTGCTTCGGCGTTGGCGCGTTTTTCTGCCTCGGTCGTTTTGCCCAAGTCCGGGAACATTTCTTCGGTCAGGGAGTTGGTCAGAACCATCATGTCGATTGCAAATGTTTTTACGTCCTGGCTTGCTACTGCGTCATTGGCTGTGAAGAAGAACATTTTCACCAGTTCTTTGGCGTCGATTTTTACGGTTACGTGAGTCGCTTCCACTTTTTCGCCGTTTGGCAGAGTGACGGTTTCGATGCCCAGGTTTTTCGCGTCAGCCAGCTTGTAGCCGTATTTGCCTACGTATTTTTTGATGAAATCCAGTGTCAGCTGGTTCATTTTGTCCTGGAATTCTTTCAGCTTGGCCGGGTTCACCTGCTCGTTTTCGTTCAGACCGGTGAGAGCCTCGGAAGTGCTGGCATCGATCAGCAAGTATTTGCTGTCGAGGGGAGATTTTACGAATACTTTGTCATCACTGACGACCAGTTCGACGGACGCTTTTTTGTCGCCAGTCCAGAGGTTGTTGTCGCGAAGTACCTTGTCATCGTTTACTTCCAGCTGGACCTTCGCGTTTTTCACATCGAGCTGGGAGCCTTTCAGTGTCACGCCTGCTTTCATGGCAGACAAGATTGCTTGCCCCTGTTTGTCCGGCGCGGTTTCCCCGAGCGCTGCCGGCAATTTTTCTACGTCGCCGGTCAGTTTCAAGGTTCCTTGAAAATCGTAGTTTGGTTTATCGATGGATGCTACGATCGAATCGCGTACCAGTGAAGCTTCACCAGCACAACCGGTAAGCAAGAGCATTCCTGCAAGAAGCAGGGCGCTTCCCTTTTTCCACATATGCTGTGTTCCTCCCCTATGTAATGGTTGTTGTTCCACTAACTATTACGTCCAAAGAAAGAAAAGGTTTCGCAAATACGGAAAAAAAACACAATCAGCCTAAAACATGGACTGTTTCATGGTAAGATGAAAGGGAATAGATGGTTAGCAAAGAAAGGACGTTGCAGCATGTGGTTGTGGCTTCAAAAGCTGATGAAATTTTTTCAGGGTGAAGCGGAGCAGGAAGAGGCAGTGGAAGAGCGCCCGGTGGCGAGCCCGCAAGCAAGCTCCGCACCTCCCGTCCCCCGCAAGCCTCAGGCGAAGACAAAAAGCATTTACCCGAAAGAGCGGGTAAATTCCCGAAATATAGACGATGTACGTCCGCGCAGGGAGCGGCAGTTCCGTTTTCCTGTCGTGCCAGACGATTATTTGGAAAACAAGCGAAACGAAAAAAGGAATCAACAGGCAGCAGAGGATTCCTTGCACGCCCACTCGTCTGTGCGGGAGCGGGGAGTGAGTGCGCGGGCGACGCTTCGCCCGCGTGAGCAATACGTGTCGGAAAAGCAGGCGGAGACTATCGCAGAACAGCCCGCTGTCGAGTACAAGCGTGACATTCAGCGGCGGCAGACAGCGAGACGGACGGAAAGCGTCTCTCGCACGTTGCTTGCGCCGGAGGAAAAGAAGGCGTACCGCCCGTCGGAGATCGTCTCGCCTGTATACGGCAAAATCACCCCGTCCACACGTGAGGCGGAACACCGCATCCACACGACAGGGGGAGTGGTGTATCCGCGGCTGGAGCAGGAAGAGCATCTGCAGCAGATCAAGCAGCGGGAGCAGGAAATCAGCGAGCAGCTCGATCGCACCGTTCGGTCGGATGCGCAGGAAACGGACGCGCTGGCGGAAGTTGTGTCGGTTGAAGGAGTGGAGCCAGGGCGAGCAGAAGAAGCCGTGTCGGTTGAAGGAGTGGAGCCAGGGCGAGCAGAGGAAGCCGTGTCGGTTGAAGGAGTGGAGCCAGGGCGAGCAGAAGAAGCTGTGTCTGTTGAAGCCGTGGAGCCAGAGCCAACAGAAGAAGCCGTGTCCTTTGAAGGCGAGGGGCCAGAGCAAACAGAGGAAGCCATGTCTGTTGAAGCCGTGGAGCCAGTACAAACAGAAGAAGTTTTGTCTGCGGACGGCGAGAATCCCCCCCACCAAGGCGACAGCCTGACAGACGGAGCAGATGCAGCGATGGCAGTGGACGAGCTTGGGAGCGTGAGGGAACAGCATGAGCATGGCGTCATAGCGGACAAGCCGGAAAATGAAGCTGAATTGCCAGCAGCCGATGCCTTGTCAGAAGCACATTCCTTATCGGAAGCACAGCCAGAGGCGGCAGTCCCTGAGCGGCAAGCACAGCGAGCGGAGCTGCCGGACCAGACTGCGGTGCCCGTTTCCACCGGGGAAGAAGAGCAGTTGCCAGCCTACACACACGACGTCAATCGCCTGCTGGCGCGGGCCATGCCGGATGCCAAGGCGGAAGCTTCTGCTGCGGCGCAGGCGGCGAGTTCGGTTTCCGAGGCCGCCGCTACAGACATTTTGCACGAGCAGAGCACAAGTCCGCTGTCGCCCGTGACCGAACTGCCTGAGCCACCAGTCGCAGCGAAAAGCCAGGAGCAGCCATACTGCCTGCCGTCGCTTGCATTGCTCAATCCGAGCCCGCCGATCAGCGAGGATGACAATGAGCATACGCAACTGCAAAAGCTGCTGCTGGAAGAGACGCTGTCCAATTTCAACGTCAGCGCGAGCGTCGTCGGCATCGTCAAAGGGCCGTCAGTCACGCGCTTCGAGCTGCAGCCGGCGCCAGGGGTGAAGGTGAACAAAATTACCGGGCTAATCGACGACATCAAGCTGAATCTGGCGGCCAAGGACATTCGCATCGAAGCGCCGATTCCGGGCCGCAATGCCATCGGGATTGAGGTGCCGAACTTGACGAGTCGTCCTGTGCTGATCGAGAAAATCATCGGCTCGGAAAAATTCCAGCAGCATCCGTCGCCATTGGCTGTGGCACTTGGCATGGACATCGGCGGCGAACCGATTATTGCCGACATCAAAAAAATGCCGCATGGCCTGATTGCAGGGGCGACCGGATCGGGGAAAAGCGTCTGCATCAACTCGATCATTGTCAGCCTGCTCTACAAGGCGACACCGGAGCAGGTCAGACTGCTTTTGATCGACCCGAAAATGGTCGAGCTGGCACCGTACAATCATTTGCCGCATCTTGTCACGCCAGTGGTGACGGAGGCCAAGCAGGCGACGGCGGCGCTGAAATGGGCCGTCGAGGAAATGGAAAAGCGCTACGCCTTGTTCGTCGATGCGGGGGTTCGGGACATTGACCGCTACAACCAGACGACAGACGATCAACTGCCGTATATCGTCATCGTCATCGACGAGCTGGCAGACCTGATGATGGTTTCTCCGCAAGACGTGGAGGATTGCATCATCCGGATTGCACAAAAGGCACGCGCCTGCGGCATTCATTTGCTGCTTGCAACCCAGCGGCCGTCTGTGGACGTCATCACGGGCAATATCAAGGCAAACGTGCCAACGCGTCTGGCTTTTGCCGTCTTCTCCCAGGTCGACTCGCGCACGATTCTCGACCAGTCTGGAGCAGAGCGGTTGCTGGGCAGAGGGGACATGCTGTTTTTGGAAAGCGGTACGACTCCTGTACGCTTGCAGGGCAACTTTGTGTCCGACGACGAGATCGAAAGAATTACGCAGACGATCAAGAAGCAGCGCAAGCCGACGTACCTGTTCAGCAAGGAAGACCTGGAGCAGCAGGTGCAATCCTACGATGCAGGCGACGATCCGCTGTACATGGAGGCGCTCCTGTTTGTGGCCGAACAAGGCCAGGCATCGGCGTCAGGGCTGCAGCGCCGCTTCCGTGTCGGCTACAACCGCGCAGCGCGTCTGATCGAGATGATGGAAGCAGACGGCTACGTCGCCGGACAGAGCGGAGGCAAGGCGCGGGCGGTGCTCATCACGCGCGAGGACGCGCAAGCAGTGGTGGACGGCTCGACTTTGCTGTAAAGAAGAAAGGTCAAGGAAGCAAAAAAGCTTGCCCAAGGCGGCAAGCTTTTTTGTCCATAAGTTTAAGAATGGATAAGATTCTGATCCAGCTCATCCAGTATAAGGCCAACTTGGCTGGACCCACGGCTTGGGGCAGCCAAGTTTTCCAATAGCCGGATCGTATTTTACCGTTAGGATGGAACTTCGTACTTTTCTTCTTTCGTTTGTACGAATGAAGGGATTGTAAAAAGATATAGCATCCCTAAAAGCAGCATTGCTCCGCCAACGACGCCAAAGAGCATTTCAATGCGAAGCATAGACGGGAAAGTCCAAGCAATAAAGGCCAGAGACAGAGACTGAAACAAACTCGATACGGGGTCAAGAATCCCCCGAAATCTTCCCATCATGTTCGGATTCACCATTTGCGGTATCCATCCATAAAAAGAAATGTTAATAAACGCCACAGCAACGGAAAAGAAAAAGTGAAAAATCAAGAATAGAACAATCGTAGGGGACAAGCCTGCGAGGATGACGAAGATTCCCGAGAAAATCAGGCTGAAAGTCAATACCATGTACAGTTTGATTCTCTTCGTAACTTTGGGGCTTAGCGCACTTCCCAGCAAGATGCCGATTCCGAAAACGATCGTTTCGATTACGGACATTTCCTCGTAGAAATGGGGAGACAGTTTGTATTTCATGATAAAAATAGGAATGATTCCTATTCCTCCATTGACTACTCCCAGTATGGCAGAACCAAGCGTTAGCAGCAGCAACACCCGATCGTAAACAATGTATTTTACCCCCTCAATAAAATCCGTGAACAGTGCTTTAATTGTATGTAGTCCTTTCCAATCGGTGCTCCCGTTCGGTTTCCGAACAGATAGCTCGATTTTGCACGAATAAATGAGCATGGCTGAAATCAACAAGCAGATGAAGTCCAGCAAAAATGCACCTTGGACTCCCAAATTCCAATAGACTACCGCGCCGATCCCACTCCCGAAAAGCAAAAATACACTTCCGAGCATAGAGTTTAATCCAGCGGCAAGGGGATATTCTTCTTTTGATAGTACGCCTTGAATGATTGCACTTTGGGCGGGAGGAAAAAATTTCCCTACAGCACTTCGGAGAAAAATGGCTAAAAAAATGAAGGCAAGCGAATCGTACCAAATGCAAATCATTAGACATACAGTGAGAAATGCGCGAATCAGATCGCAATGGACCGCTATTTTCTGACGGTCAAAGCGATCCGCAAAAACGCCGATAAACAGAAAAACGACCAATGCGGGTGCGGCATGCATCATGTCTTTCATGGTAGTGTAGTACGGTTGTTGGCTAAATTTATCAAGCAAATAAAATGTGATCGCCATAATCCCGATGACATTTCCCAGTTGCGAAGTAAATTCTGCGAGAAAAAGTTTCAAATAGTTTGCGTTTCTGAAAAGGTGGAAGACGTTATTTGGACCCATCCATATCGAATCCCTTCAGCATTGTTCCCTTGACCTATGGCTATTGAACCTCTTGAGGCTTTAAGGCAATAGAATGCACGTTGCGAGCGCATGAAACTGTTTGTTGTCCCTTGGCCCCTTGGGGGAGGTGGACATAGCAGGATTGAAGAAAAATACTGGGTAGATATGCTGCTGCATTTCTACCCAAATGAACTTTAAAATTATCCACAAACACGATTCACAGCGGACTTAATGCTTTCTTCTTCGGGACGTTTGATTAACTCAACCACTTCAATTTCCATAGCCTCCAGAGTCATTTATTTTCACCTCCTTTCAAAAAAACCTGTGTTACACCGCAGACTCTTGGTAAAGTAGTTTAATAAAATCTTCCATGTTTTCTTTATACGGAGGACAGGGGCGTCGTCCGTGCTCAATTCTTATTAAAGGACAACTGGTACCATGGCATATCGGGTGAACGTTACACGACTGGCACACTTTATCGGAAACTCCATCATTTGATACCCATTGACTAAATCTTGGTTTGTTAATTTCTATGAGGCCGTTTTCCAAAAGCTTGCCCACTTGATTAGCAGGCAGATCAAGCGCAACTGTGCATTTGTAGATAGTTCCATTCGCACCAATAACTAAATTGTTTGGCATACTTGCGTAACAAACGCTATCTGGCAAAATAGAAGATTTAGCGACAGTAGATTTTAGCCCCTTTTGCAAAGCTAGCTTTGAATTCTTGATTTTAACATCGGTTGCTTCCTTGGATGTACAAGTGGGCAGTATCGGATCGTTTGGGCCGCCCCATTTGCCAACGGGATGAAGCATTAGACTGAACCTTCTGTCATTTGAAAACGAGTTGGCTAACTCGTCGATAAAATCTGGAATAACTTCGCTGTTAATGCGATCAAAGTTTGTTCTGATCGTAACATTTACATTAACCTCAGACTTCTGTATGGCTAGAAGATTGTCCATTATTTTTCGGAAAGTACCTTGTCCACCTTTTAAGACTCGATTCTTATCGTGAAACTCCTCGGAACCATCAATGGTTATTTGATAATCAATTACCCCTAAGCTGTGGAACTCCCGCACTCTGTCTATACTTAACAAATAGCCGTTGGTAGTCATGGCGGCACGATAACTAACGTTATGAGTAGCGCATATTTTCACCAGCTCTGTCGACACATTTTTAATTACATCGTATGCGATCAATGGTTCTCCACCAAACCAACTTACTGTTAGAGAATCCCATCTGTGGATATTGCTCGACACCCATTTTATTAATCCAGCCTGTAATTCTGTTGGCATTGAACCCCTTAAAAACTCTTCATAACAGTAAACACACCGAAAATTACATTGCTCTGTAGGCAAAATAATCAGTGACATATCCCGCGATGATTTTTTTTCATTTAGTTGATAACGAGTAACAGATAATTCATTTATGTTGTTTGGTACAACGAACCCCATGTTCAACAGTAGCTCTTCAGAATCTCTAAGCATGACTGGATTCTTATAGTAATCGTGCAAAGAATCAAATGAAAACTTTGAAGTAATCAACTTGCCTGTCAAGGAGTTGTAGAGTAGGTACTTTCCGTTTGTATCTTCACTAGGTTCAATTTGAAAATTATACCGTGACCAATTTACTATTTCTTTTTCGGTTTTGATTTTTTCCGTGCTGCGATTTAAAGCTATAGGTTCCAAAATACCACCTCCAATACTTATTGGCTTTTATTTTTGTTATTTTCAATAAATTCCTTTTTGATAATGTAGCATAACTATCGACCTCTATCAAGAAAATATTTACATTTATGTATATGTTTAGCTCTTCACCATAAAACGTGCTTGATCTCCCTCTATCGCAGTTTTTCGTAGTTATGTAGCCGGTTTACACTCCAGTCTAATGCGAATCTTGAATCTCTCTAGATTGCGGTAGCCGTAGGCTCTTCGTTTGATTACCTTCACTTTGTTGTGTGTCCCTTCAATCTTGGCATTCGTTACCCGAAAGGAAAAATAATGCTGAATGGGCTCTTGCCACTGGACAATCGTTTTGGCAATGGAACGAACCGCAGGAGTCGGAGAATAGAGATGGTCGACAATCCATTTCTGAAGCGCTTCCTCCCCTGCCTCTTGGGTTTCAACGGCATACACGGTTCTTATGTCTTGAAGCGCAAAGTAGAGTCGTTCCAGATGTGGATCTTCTGCTAACCAAATCTTCAGTTCCTGAAGCTCTTCGGGCTTCAGCTTGTCAGGGATCGTATGGAGCAGGCGTTGCTCATGTCTGCCCCGACGATGTGTTCCACGAGCATGAGTGCGTTTTCGGGTAGCTTCCAACGCTTTAGAGAAAAGCTGGATCACGTGAAATTTATCTGCTACCACAAGGGTATGCTTCCAGACCTGGCGTACGGTTTCAGCCATTCCTGGAGCCAAATCCGTGACAACTACATGGGGAGCCTTACGAAAAGGCCATTGCTGCAGCGCGTTTCGTACTTGTTCACGTGAACGTCCTTCTGTGACTTGCCAGATATGACCGGTTTGAGCATCCATGAGGTTCACGCCATACTTATGTCCTTTTTGCAGAGCAAACTCATCCAGACAGACCACTTCAGGAGCTTCATGTTCTTTTGGTTGAGCAAGGCGTTGGGGGGCCAGTTGGTAGTACCAGCGTTCAAGTGTCGAGTAGGCCACACTCAATTGCTTGGCAACCGAGAGCAAATCCCGACTGTGGCACATATCCACCGCCATCTCTTGAAAAGCAGAGGTGACGGATCCTCGAGGCGGGATACCGTTCCATTCCACTGTCCATGTAAGCCCACAACTCGCACAGCGCTGGCGATACACGGGAACGGATACCCAGACGGTCCCCCAAGCAGGAACGAAACGATGACGAAGAATACGCCGTCCAGGACGGGCATGGTTGGTACTGGCTCGGAGACAGATCGGACAAAGATAACAAGCAGAATGCGGTTCCAGAAGAGCGATCCAATCCGTTTCCTTTGTTTTTTCCCAATGTGTGAGATGGAATGATGGAAGTCTGATAAAGTCTGTGCTAAAATCAAGGCACAACGCAGATTTCCTCCTTTTCAGTGGTTGTCTCGACAACTCCCACGATAAAGGAACATCTGCGTTTTTTCAATGTCTAGCACGGGTTATGGTGATGAATCATATGTTTGATATTTTTTGTCGAAAAACCAACAATTTGGTTATTGTTCAACTCCTATTGCCATTAGCGCACAGAACGCAGCAAATTGCCTCCGTCCGGGAACGATGGCAGTTCATCATAACCAACGGCTGCCGTGTTCATGAAAATACGGTGTCTCTATTGTGGATCAGCTTCATCCCAAAACATAGGAGGGAGCGCGTCGCTTTGGACAGTTCAACGCAGTCCGCGACATGAAGGGGCACGCGTGCCATCCCGCTGTCACGCGGATATCGTGCGGGGGAGCAGGAGGAATATTCAACATTTTCTGTCAAATTCGTTGCCGAAATATTCGGCAGCATATATGCTATAGGATAGATTGTGGCGATAGCTGGAAGGGGACCAGGAAAATGAATCCGCTTGCGAAAAAGTATCAGCAAATCGATGACCAGCTCGTGTTGTTCAACGAGGAGTATTACTTGAGCGTGGAGAAACTCGACATCTCCTCCCTGACACAGGAAACGAGAGAGGTGCTGTTCAACCACCTCTACGATTTCGACAGCAGCGATATGGAACTGGAAATCGACGTGTCCGAGGAGGACAAAGGAGTTTGGTACCTGCAACTGCTCGTACCGCATGTGCTGACCTTGCCGGAAGCAGCGAAAAGACGCATCGAGAAAGGCGCCGAGCAGTTGGCCCGGCATCTGGCAGAACAGGTAGGGGCGACGAGCCAGGTGCGTCTGCAAAACGAGGAAATTTATGAATATGTAAAGCGGTACAATCCGGATTTGGAGCGGATCGCCTAGTAAAAAAACATCTCTTCTGCCCTGTGCAAAACCAGGGAGGAGGGATGTTTTTTTCGGGGAGAAAGTTGTGTTAACTTTTTGCAGTCTTGGTCGCCAGCCACGTGCAGGCGGTCTTGTTTGTCGTGGTCGCGACCCACTCGCACGGCTGCCCGTTGACAGGCGTAATCAGCCGGAGTGTATCGCCTTTGATCCCTCCGTATTTAACCGACGAGCTGGGAGGCGTACTGACGTAGACGATTCGCTCGTTAATCGCCACGTTGGGGAGATAGGAAGAGTTGTCAGAGCTGTAGCCGCTCGTCAGACTGACGGGGACGGGTACGTTTTTCATGGACAGCGTGATTTTGTCTGAAGTTTTGTGGTAGAACATTTTTCCGCTGACCTGGCTGAAGTCTCCACCGTCTATCGTGAGAAAAAGCGGGTAGGACCCGGTGCCGTACAGGGCGATGACGTGATGGGAGCCGGAGTAGCGGTTGTTTTCCAGATAAACGTGCCCGCAGCGGTTTAGATACAGGTTTTGCCTGAGGCGCGGATCGAACGAACAGTTGCGGACAGTAACGACCCTCTCGGACGGGACATCCCATGGATCGAGGCTGAGTGCGTAGCCGTCAATGACGGTGGCCGAATCGACTGCCTCGAAGCTGCAGCCGTCAAACACCAGCCCGATGTTGTCGTAGTCGACGGAAAGACCGCTGCCAACCGTTCGGTCCGCACCTTGTGCAGTCGTGTGCAGGACCCATTTGCAGTGCGCGAAAGTCATGTTTCGCATGAAATTGACGCGGTTTTTATTGCTGGCAGAGGTGTAGAAGGTGGAGGCGCTGATCGTGCCCGTCAAGCAGCTCAGGCTGAAGCTGTCCATGGAAACGAGCTGGCTGCCCTGCACGACAATCGGTGCGGACGGATGTCCTTCCAGATCGAGCTGCTGCCGACAGTGAATATTGCTCAGGTTCACCAGCATCGGATGACTGCCGTCGTATGCTTCGTTCAGTTCTACTTCAAACCGGTCGCACAGGACGTTGACCGCGTTCAGCCGTTCCAGTCCGCCTGTTACGGTAATGTCCGAACGGGTGCGTTTGCGCCCGTCACTGTAAAAATCGCAGATCGATACCGAGCGGACGTAGCAGTTCGTTTCTCCCGCGAAGTAAAAATGGTCGGCTACCCCGTCGGTGCACCAGATGTTTTGCAACAGCACGTAGTTGAGATAGCTGTCAGGCCCGTCGCCGCGAATGTAAAAGTCGGCGGAGTGCTCGTAGGCGTACGGGTCTTGCGGCACAGGATTGGTGCGTGCATTGGAGTCGATTTTCAGATTGGACACGACAAATGAATCAGCGTCCCCGCCCGCAGTGGTGATCGAAAACAGCCACCGCCAGTCTGCTGCCGTTGAATTGGCTTTGCGCTTCAATACGGAAAAGGGACCGGCACCTTGCATCACCAGGCTTTGGCCTTCGCCCAGTGTCACGGCCAGTCTTGCAGGTTCAATGAGGTAGGTTCCCGGCGGAAAATACAGCGGGAGTTGCAGCAGGACTGCCGCTGCCAGAGCGTTTGAAAGCGCTTGCGTATCATCGCTGACCCCGTCCCCCCTTGCGCCAAACATCTTCACATCAAGCATCATGCGCGCATTCCCTCCATCTTTTCAGTTCACCACAAGATTGTCTTTCTTTCATTTCATTCAAAAACGAGAAAATGTTGACAGCCATTGTGCAAAAAAGGCGACCGCTTGGCCCAGGGCATGCGCGTATCCAGCCACCTCTTTCATCCTGCTGGCATATTTGTCCTAGAACCTCCGTATGAATAAGCAAAGAGGTGGAAAGTATGTCGATTCTAGTGACAGGCACTGCAGGATTCATCGGATTTCACGTGGCAAAAAGACTTTTGGAAGGAGGGGAAGTCGTATGGGGGGTGGATAATTGCAACGATTACTACGATCCCCGTTTGAAAGAAAAAAGATTGGAAATGCTCCATGCGTTCGAACGGTTTCATTTTTATAAAGCAGACATTGCCGATCAGGTGACAATGGACGAGTTGTTTCGCAAAATTCAGCCGGAACGCGTCATCCATCTGGCGGCACAGGCTGGTGTCCGATACAGCCTGGAAAATCCTCATGCCTACACAACCTCCAATATCACGGGCTTTCTGCACATCCTGGAAGGCTGCCGGCAGACGGGCGTCAAGCATTTGCTCTACGCTTCGTCCAGCTCTGTGTACGGCGGCAACAGGAAGCTGCCTTTTTGCGAGACAGACCCGGTCGATGAACCGAACAGCCTGTATGCCGCGACGAAAAAGGCCAATGAGCTGATGGCGTACACGTACAGCCACCTGTACGGGATTCCCGCGACAGGAATGCGCTTTTTCACCGTGTACGGACCGTGGGGACGCCCGGATATGGCGCTGTACACATTCACAAAGGCGATCTTGGCGGGAGAGCCTGTCCGCATTTTCAACCACGGCAAAATGATTCGGGATTTCACGTACATTGACGATGTGGTCGAGGGAGTCCACAGACTCATGGAACGGCTGCCTGAGCCGCAGGACGGCAAGGCGCCGCACCAGGTGCTGAATATCGGGAATCATCAGCCTGTCGAGCTGCTTCAATTCCTGGCGATTTTGGAACAAAAGCTGAACAAACCCGCAAACCGCCACTACATGCCCATCCAGCCGGGAGACGTGCCGACTACTTTTGCCTCTGTAGATGCCCTGTATGCGAAAACAGGCTTTCGTCCCCATACGCCAATCGAAGTAGGCATCGCCCGCTTTGTCGATTGGTATCTCGATTACTACGGTGATGCCCATGCGTAAAAAAGTAGGAGTCGTCGGGCTCGGATATGTCGGATTGCCTGTTGCGGTCGCTTTCGGGAAAAAGGTGCCTGTCATTGGCTACGATCTGGACGCAAGGCGAGTAGCCGCGCTGCAGGAGGGATGGGACGAGACGGGAGAGCATACGGCGGAGGAACTGGCGCGCACGAGCGTAACCTACACGGACGATCCCGAGAAGCTTGCAGCGTGCGACTTCATTATCGTCACGGTGCCAACGCCTGTCGACGAGGCCAAACGTCCTGATCTGAGAGCGTTGCTGCTCGCCTCGGAAACGGTCGGGAAGCATATGCAGCCGGGAACGATTGTCGTCTATGAATCTACGGTGTATCCTGGCGCGACCGAAGAAGTGTGTGTGCCAGCATTGGAGCGCGCGTCCGGGAAGCGCGCAGGCGAGGACTTTTTTGTCGGCTACTCGCCCGAGCGGATCAATCCCGGGGACAGGGAGCGCAGGCTGGCCGACATCGTCAAGGTCGTCTCCGGCCAGAACCAGGCGACCTGTGATGAGATTGCCGAGATGTACGCTTTGGTAGTAGAGGCGGGCATCTATAAAGCGTCCTCGATCCAGGTTGCAGAGGCCGCCAAGGTCATTGAAAACACGCAACGCGACCTGAATATCGCCCTGATTAACGAGTTGGCGATCATTTTTGACCGACTGGGAATCGCGACAGCAGAGGTGCTGGAAGCAGCCGGAACCAAGTGGAACTTCCTCCGCTTTACACCGGGGCTGGTCGGCGGTCACTGCATCGGGGTCGATCCGTACTATTTGACCTACAAGGCCGAGAGTGTGGGGTATCATCCGCAGGTGATCCTGGCGGGACGCCGCATCAATGATGGCATGGGAAAATTCGTCGCTACTTCCCTGGTCAAGCAGATGATCTGGCGCAACATCCCGATTCAAGGCTCGCGCGTGACGATTCTGGGCATGACCTTCAAGGAGAATGTTCCGGACATTCGCAATAGCCGGGTGATTGACATCGTCAACGAACTGCGGGAATTCGGCGTTGAGGTGCAGGTGACTGACGATCTGGCAGACCCGGCGAAGACGTGGGCGGAGTATGGCATCAGACTTCGGGACTGGGACGATTTGCAGCCGGCCGACGCGTTGGTTTTGGCGGTTCCGCACGCGAAGTACGTGCATCTTGGCTGGGGGGAGCTGTCGTCCTTGCTGCATGGAGGTTGCGGCGTGATCGCGGATGTGAAGAGCGTGCTAAATCTAAAAACATGCCCGTCTGACATCGTGGTCTGGCGCTTGTAGAGGCAGCCACGATTGCGAGTGCAGACAATCTGGAGCGGATGCATATGAGCTACCGGAAGCGAAGATTCTGGTTAAGCTTGTCGGACGCAGGAATCATCGGTATAGCTGTTTGGCTTGCCTGCCTGGTTCGATTTGATTTTTCCTTTACAGAAATAAGCGATTATCAGCCTGTCTACCTGATCGTCGGACATGTACTGTTCGTTTTGGCGGGCATGCATGCGGCTGAGTTGTACCGTCCCGTTTACCGCTACGTCAGCGCAAACGAGCTCGTCTCGATTGTCAAGGCGACAAGCTTGTCCATTCTGGTGCTCAGCTTTTGCTGGAACAATCTGGGGCAATGGCTGTTTGTGTCTGCACGGATTCCGCTTTCCCTGTTTTTGCTTACGTGGATGTTTGTGCTGATGGGGATGACAGGTTCGCGCTTCGTCTGGAAATGGTGGAAGGAGGAACGGGAAAAAAGGAGTCAGGACCGCAGGCGGACACTGATAAGCGCGGGTGTGCTGGTCGCAAGGGAGATGAGACAGTCGCCCTTGTCGGAGCAGCGGCCGATCGCTTTCATTGATGACGAGCCCGGCAAGCAAAACTTGCGGGTGTACGGCTTGCCCGTCGTCGGAAAACGGGAGGACATCCCGCGCATCGTGCAGCGGCAGGCCATCTCGGATATTGTCATCGCCATGCCGTCCGCTTCCCGGCAAACGATCCGGGACATTTTTGACATCTGCAAAACGACGAGAGCGAGCGTCAAAATTTTGCCGCACGTCTCGGATATTCTCAACGGAAAAATCAGCATGAGCATGATTCGCAACGTCAGACTCGAGGACTTGCTGGGACGCGAGCCAGTGGAACTTGATCTGGACGAAATTTCCAATTACTTGCAGCATCAGGTCGTGCTCGTGACAGGGGCCGGAGGTTCGATCGGCTCGGAGCTGTGCCGGCAGATTGCCAGATTTGGCCCGGCGAAGCTGCTTTTGCTCGGGAATGAGGAAAACGGCATCTTTGAAATCAGCCTGGAGCTTGGGCGATTGTTTCCGGAGCTTGCGACGGTCAGCCTGATCGCGGATATTCGCGATCGGCAGCGAATGGCTGCGATCATGGGCGAGTACCGCCCGGCCGTCATTTTTCATGCGGCAGCCCACAAGCATGTGCCACTGATGGAGCAAAACCCGAGCGAGGCGTTGAAGAACAATATTTTGGGAACGAAAAATGTCGCGGAGTGCGCACTGGAAGCAGAAGCGAAGCATTTTATCCTGATTTCGACCGACAAGGCGGTGAATCCGACGTCTGTGATGGGCGCGACCAAGCGCGTCGCCGAGCTTTTGATTCAGGGCTACAACCGTTTCGGGCATACCCGCTTTGCAGCCGTTCGCTTCGGCAACGTGCTCGGGAGTAGAGGCAGTGTCGTCCCGATTTTTCTTGAGCAGATACGGGCTGGCGGTCCGGTGACGATCACACATCCGGACATGGAACGGTTTTTCATGACGATCCCGGAAGCAGCCCAGTTGGTGATTCAGGCTGGCGCGCTGGCGCAGGGCGGAGAGATTTTCGTGCTCGACATGGGCAAGCCTGTCAAGATCGTCGATATGGCGATGGATCTGATCCGCCTGGCTGGTTTGGAGCCGGGAAAGGATATTCCGATCGTCTACACGGGGATTCGTTCGGGAGAAAAGCTGTATGAAGAGCTGCTGACGGCGGAAGAAGAGTTGACTTCTACTTGCCACGACCGGATTTTCATCGGCAAGCCGCTCGACTTTTCCTGGAGTGAGCTGATGACAGCCATTTCCCGCCTGGAGCAGCTTGCGAAAAAGGGCGGGATTGTCGAGGACGATCCTGCGATTATTGAAATCCTGCAAGGAATCATTCCGAATTATCAATCTTCCTCCCAGCCGAAAGAAGAGGCGAAGCCAGTACCGTATTCGGTAGCGACGGGATGATGGAGATGACGAGGACCAGGAAAAAGAAGTGGAGACGTCTCTTGTTGTTTTCAGGGATCGCTTGTCTCATCGCCGTGGGAGGGTACGTGGCCTATGTGTACGTGTCGCTGCAAGAGACGGCAAAGAGCATGTACGTCCCGATCCGGACGCAAAAGTCGCTTTCGTCCTCTGCGCTTGCGGCATCGTCCGGGCAGCAGACGCAGTTCTCGCCTTCGCAGCAGGAGCCAGTGCCAGAAAAAGCGCAGGAGCCTCTCACGGTGCTTGTGCTCGGAATTGATGAGCGGGAAAACGACAAAGGACGCTCGGATGTGATTCTCGTACTGACGGTCAATCCAGAGAAAGAGTCGGCGCTTTTGCTCAGCATCCCGCGGGATACGCGCGCACAGCTTGCCGGGACGAAGACGATGGATAAGATCAATCACGCCTACGCTTTTGGCGGGCTGCAGCAGGCCGTGGACACGGTGGAGCAATTCATCGCGACTCCCGTCGATTATGTCGTGGCAGCCAATATGGAAGGCTTTGCCGGGATGATTGACGCTTTGGGCGGAGTAGAGGTAGACAATCAGTTCACTTTTACCTACGCAGATTACGACTTCCCGCTCGGCCCCATCCATCTGGACGGCCAGCAGGCGCTCGCCTATGCGCGCATGCGCTACGAGGACCCGCGCGGCGATCTCGGCAGAAACGAGCGGCAGCAGTTGCTTTTGAAAGCATTGATGCAAAAGAAGGCGGCTTTGGCGTCTCCCGCCACGTTGAACGAAGTGCTGGAAACGTTGGCCAAATACGTGAAGACGAACATGACGTTTGCCGACATGAAAAGGCTTGTTCAAAACTACAGCACAGCCGTATCGAGCGTGGAGACGATCCGGATGGAAGGAAAGGGCCAACTCATCAACGGCATCTACTACTACATCGTCAGCCCGGAAGAGCGGCAAAAGCTGATCGAGCAGTTGTCTGCCTTTCGCAAGCTGACGAACGGCCCACAGTCAACTGCCGAAACAAGCGAGTGACAGCCTGGAGGGGCGAAGGGGGGAGCAAACATGAATGAACCCGTGAATCTGCGGGAAATGTTGTTGGTCTTGTCCAAACGCTGGGGCGTGATCTTGCTGGTCACTTCCATTTTTACAATCGGGACGGCGCTCATCAGCTTCTTTCTGTTGACGCCGATCTATCAGGCCAAGACGGAAATTTTGGTGAATCGCTCCTTGAACGCGAATCCGGAAGGGGTATTGTCCGTAGCCGAGATTGATTCCAACCTGAAGCTGATCGAGACGTATCGGGTCATTATCGAGAGCCCGCGGGTAATGGAAAAGGTCGTGGAAGCGATTGGACAAGGGGCGAGCATGGAGTCGCTCTTGCTGCACACGAAAGTAGAGCCTGTCAAAGATTCGCAGGTGATTTCCATTACGGTGGAGGACCCCGATCAGGCGCGAGCCGTACTGATCGCCAATACGATTGCCAAGACTTTTCAGGAAGAAATCGTCAACATGCTGAGCATGAACAACGTGCACATTCTTGCAGAGGCGCGGCACAACCCGGCGGCAAAACCAGTCAGTCCGCAGCCTGTCCTAAACTCGATCATCGGCTTTGTGCTCGGGCTTGCTTCTTCCATCGGCGTTGTGTTTTTCATGGAGCATCTCGATACCCGTTTGCGCTCGGAAAAGGAAGTGGAGGACTATTTGGGACTGCCTGTGCTCGCCACGATTGCCGTCATTGACAAAAAGTCGAAAAAGCTTTTTCGGCAAAAAAAAGATGGAGGGGGTGAAAGGCGAGTATGAGAAGGCAGAAGCATGATGATCGTTATCAAAAGCTGATTGCGCATTGGGACCCGCTCTCCCCGCTGGTGGAAGGCTACCGGACCTTGAAGCTGAACATTGCGTTTTCCACGCAAGACCAGATGCTGCAGACGATTTTGGTGACAAGCCCAGGGGCGTCGGAAGGGAAGACGGTAACAGCAGCCAATCTGTCGCTGATGATGGCAAAAGATCGGCGCAAGACCGTATTGATCGATTTCGATCTGCGCAATCCCCGTATCCACTTCACGTTTGAAATGCCGAATCTGTACGGGGTCAGCTCCTATATGAGCGGCATTTGCCCGTTTTCTGACATTGTCCAGGACTCAGGGGTGCCCGACCTGTTCATTGTGACAGCGGGACCGATTCCGCACAGTCCGGCTGAGCTGTTGGGAACGCCGCGTCTGTCGGAATTGCTGGAGCAGTTGCGCAACCATTTTGACGTGGTGGTCATGGACAGTCCTCCGCTGATCGTGAGTGACGCGATGGTGCTGGCCAGGGAAGCGGACGGGTGCGTGCTCGTGGTCGATGCCGGCAAGACGAGGCGGGACCCGGCGGTTCGGGCGGTCGAGCAGTTGAAAACGGCGGGCGCCAACCTGCTCGGGGTCGTGCTGAACAACAAAAAATTGGGGAAGCGGGAAGGCTACTACGGTTATGGCTATGTGGAATAGTCCAGTCAGAAACGGGGGCGACTAGCGCCGATGAACGCCCTCAAGCTCGGGTGGCACAAGCAACTGGCCAAAGTGTGCGGCAACCGGGATGTACGCGAAGTGCTGCACGGTTCTCTGATTACGTTTTTGCTGCGGTTGTTCGGCTTCGTGTTGCTCTACACGCTGCAACTGTTTATTGCCAGGGAATACGGGGCCGGCAATCTGGGTGTTTATTCGCTTGCGATCACCCTGCTCAATATCGGAATGGTGCTGGCGCTGTTTGGCACCGACACGGCGATGCTCCGTCTGCTGGCCGAGTACCGCGCGCAGGGAGCGCTGGCGAAGGTTCGGCAGCTGTTTGGCAAAGTGGCGCTGTGGACGTTTTGGCCTTCCCTGCTGCTGTCCGTGCTGTTCCATTTGTTTGCGGAGCACATCTCCCACCTCGTGTTTGCCGGAGAACTGCCGGCCGGGACACTGCGGGTCATCGCCTGGATGCTGCCGTTCGTCTCGCTCGGCAGACTGTACGCCTCGGCTTTTCGCGCGCTGCACCGCGTGACCGCATCCGTGATCGTCGACACTGTCGGCATGCGCTTTTTGCACCTCCTGTTTCTGCTTGTCGCCCTGCCTTTGTTCACTCCGACCTTGCAGCTTCTGATCGGCCTGTTCGCAGCCGCCGTCATCCTCAACACGTTGTACGGCATGGGCAAGTGGCATTTTCTGTCCAGGGACATGCGGGCGGGCGACCAGCCGCTGGAGCAGGAGGCTGGTGCGGCCATCAGCTTCCGCTCGCTTTGTACGCTGGCGCTTCCGATGTATTTGAGCGCCTCGATGGAATTGGTGATGAGCTGGACGGACACGATTATGCTGGGGATTTTTACAAATGCCGAGACGGTCGGGGTGTACAGTGTCGTCCTTCGGCTTTCGATGGTGACGAACTTCGCGCTCATTTCGATCAACACGATGCTTTCGCCGAAGTTTTCGGAGATGTACGCCCGCGGCGATCTGGACGGGCTGCGGAAAATGATCGCATTTGCCAATCGGCTCATTTTCTTCGCGTCTGCACCGCTCAATTTGCTCGTCGCCATCTTCGCCGCACCGCTGCTCGCGCTGTTTGGCGATTCATTCGCCGCAAGCAGTCTCGTCCTGGTCATCCTCTGTCTGGGACAGTTCATCAACTTTTCCTCGGGCAGCGTGATCCCGCTCTTGACGATGACTGGCCATCAGAAGACATCGCGCAATATTCTCGTTTTTTCTGCCTTGCTGAACCTTTGCGGAAACGGCCTGTTGATCCCCTGGCTCGGCATTACGGGAGCAGCTATCGCCACCGCGATCAGTCTAAGCTGCCGGGATATTTGCGCTTCGTATTGGGCTTATCGCTATTTCGGGTTTCGCACGTGGTATATTCCGTTCTTCCCTGAAAAAAATTCCGTCTTGCAACGAAGACGAGGTCATGAAGAAGGTGGCATACGGTGAAAGAAGACTTGTATCCGAGCATGTTTTGGGACAGCGAGAAGATTCGGAATTACCGGATTCAGGTGCAAAAGCCATGGGCTCGCGAGGAATTTTGGTCGTACTATTTCTCCAGGCGCATTTCCATTTACTTGAGCCTGTATTTGGCGAAAAAGCAGCGAGTCTCGCCGAATGCGATTACGATTGCGGGAATCGTTGTCGGGCTGATCGCTGCTGCCGCCTTCATGTACGGATCGGCGGCTGCCTTTTTGATCGGCTGTTTTTGCTATCAAATGTGCTATCTCGCTGACTGTGTGGACGGGGAAGTTGCCCGCATGAAAAATCAAAGCAGCAGGGGCGGCGTCTGGCTTGATATTGGGCTGAACTACTCGCTTTATCTCGTATCGTTTGCGGTGATCTACGGGGTCGCCAAAAGCCAGCCGACGCTCGGGCCTTATTTGATCTATTTGATTTTGTTTACGATTTTTACGGAAATTTTGGCGACAAATGGCTCGGATCTCGCCTTTGGCAAGGGGAAAATCTCGCAAGAAACCGTCTCCATGCGCAAGCGCAGCAAGTGGGTCGATGCCGGAGTCTTTTTGTTTCTCACCCAGACTGGCTTCCAGAGCGGGGTGCTGATTGCGGCAGTGATGTGGGCGATCAGCGGCCAGCATCAGTTTCTGGATGTGTGGACGGCCTATCACTTGCTGGTGGGACTCCTCAGAGCGCTTTACAAGCTGAAGCTGAACGTCAAATATGTCATGGCATCAAGGCAAGAGGGAGGGGAGAGCAGATGAAGGCTCTGCTCATGGCGGCGGGACTCGGCTCGCGGATTAGCGGGAAAATTGACGGGATTCCCAAGTGCACGGTTGACATCGGGAACAAGGCGTTGATCGAGAATACAATTGCGGAGTTGAAGCGAAAAGGCATCGACGAGATCGCGATTGTGGTCGGGTATCGCGCTCATGTCATCACCAGTTTGCTTGGCAGCGAAAACATTCGCTTTTTCCACAACCCGTTTTACGACCGCACGAACAGTATCGCCTCGCTCTGGTTTGCCCGCGAATTTCTCACGGGCAGCGACTGCCTGTTGTTCAACGCGGATGTGTATTTTGAGGAAAAAGTGCTGGACGTCGTACTCCAGGAGACGAGAAGTCCGGTCATGTTCGCGGACCCTTCGCGCAGGGCGGAGGGCGACTACAAATTCGGCTATGCACACGGCCTGCTGCACAAGCACGGAAAAGAGCTGTCGCTGGAAGAGACGACAGGCGAATACATCGGCATCGCCCGGCTGCACGAGGGGTTTCTGCCGATTTTCCAGGAACGTCTGCAAAGGCTGATCTGTGAGCGGCAGCACGATTTATGGTGGGAAAACGTGCTGTACTCCTTTTTGGGCGAAAGAGACGTGCACGTGGCGCAAATTCCGTCGGGGCTGTTTTGGGCAGAGGTAGATACATGGGAGGATTACAGGCGGATTCTTCATTTCACGAATCATCTGGCCCACATGTGAGGATGGGCAACGTGAAGCTTTCGCTGGACAAGGTTCTGCTGTTCCTCTACGTACTCCTGAAGCCCTTCTACCTCTTCCCGAGCGGAAACCCGCAAATAGCGGATTTCATCATGCTGCTTTTGATTGCCTACACCTTTTTGTTTCGCGTCAACCAGTTGCAGCGCAAATATTTGTTTTTCGTCCTGCTGACCCTGGCGTTTTTGTACGATATTTTGCTGGTCAACGGCCTGTGGGCGATTGCGCTCGGCGGTGAAATGGAAGTGTTCGAGTCGACGAAATGGTACTTGTACAACGGAGCCGTCCTGCTGACTGTCGTCGTCCTGTGCCAGAGCGAGCCGCGCGAATATGTGCAGTGGCTGTTCTGGTCTGTCGCCTGCTCGCTCGCGGTGCAGACGCTTGCGCTCCTGCTCGGGCTGGCGCCTGGGGAGCATGATTTCCGCCAGTCGCTGTTTTTCAACAATCCGAACCAGCTCGGGTATTTCGGCCTGCTCTGCCTGGGGATTTGCCTTTTTGGTGCGCGGTTCTTTCCCGTCCGAGCCATCTATTTGTTCGTGGTAATCGGCTGCTCACTAAGCGTGATCGCCGCGTCCCTGTCCAAGGCAGCGATTGTGAGTGCGCTCTTGATGTATGCGGTCTTTCTGTTCGTTTCATGGAAGGAGCGGACAGGGCTGTTCTGGAAAAACGTCGTCTGCGTGCTGGCCTGCTTTTTCCTGCTCTTTTGCCTCTCTTTGTACACGAATGAAAACGTGCTGCACAATGCGACGATTTACACGCAAGTCAAGGAACGGCTGGAAACGCTGGGAGAGGATTCTGACGACAACCTGGCGTCGAGGGGCTACGACCGGATCGTCAACCACCCCGAGTACATGGTTTTCGGGGCAGGCGAGGGGCAGTACGAACGGTTTGACAGCAGCATCGCCCTCGAATTGCACTCCACGGTCGCCAATCTGTTTTTCTCGTATGGCATTGTGGGTACGCTGTTGTTTTTTCTGCTCTTGTATGCCGGGGTGCGCGGGCATCGGTTCTACTCCTGGTATCCGCTCTTTTTTCAAATCGTGTACGGTTTGACGCACAACGGAATCCGCGAGACGTTTTTCTGGATATTGCTGGCGCTCTATTGTGTGACAGCCGGGATGAGTGCTGACTCAATCAAAAATGGCGGTGACTTGCATGGGAAAAATTTTGCAAATATGCGCAATCGACCAAACGGTGGAAAGTCTGCTCTTGCCGCTCATCCAAAAGCTGGCGGAGGAAGGCCATGAAGTGCATACGGCGTGCACAGACACCGGGCGTTTTCCGGCACTGCGGGCCAAGAGGCTCATCCTCTGGCCGATTGCGATCAAGCGAAAAATCGAGCCGCTCTCCAACCTGCGCTCGATATGGGCGCTGTATCGGCTGATGAAACGGGAGCGCTACGACGCCGTGCACGTCCACACTCCGGTTGCGGCTGTGCTGGGCCGGGTGGCAGCGAGGCTTGCGGGGGTCAGTCCGGTCGTCTACACGGCGCACGGCTATTATTTTCACGATGGCATGCGCCCAGGTGAATATCGGCTGTACTACGCCCTGGAAAAGTGGTTCGCGAAGCATTTGACAGACTATTTGCTCTTGCAGAGCAGGGAGGACTACGAACTGAGCGTGCGGGACGGCTTTTTGCCCCCGGAGCGCATCATGCACCTTGGCAACGGGGTGGATGTCGAGCAGCGGTTTCATCCGCAGGCGGTGTCGCCGGAGGAAGCGATGGAGGTACGTGCGGCGCTTGGCATCGGTGCGGAAGATCTGGTTATTGTCTACGTGGGACGAATGGTTGGCGAAAAAGGGATTTTCGAGCTGGTGGAGGCTTTTTCCCGACTGGCGCGAGAGTCGGCCCGCGTGCGGCTTTTGCTGGTGGGGGACGTATCGGCCAGTGAACGGGATCAGCGCGGCCAGATGCTGCAGCAGCAATGCCGGGAACATCCACAGATCGTCCTGACAGGCTTTCGCCGCGACATCCCGCAACTGCTCGCCGCAAGCGACATCTTCGTCCTGCCTTCGCATCGCGAAGGCTTGCCCCGCTCGATTATCGAAGCGATGGCGATGGGCAAACCGATTGTCGCCACGAACATACGCGGCTGCCGCGAAGAGGTGACGGACGGGGTAAACGGGATTTTGGTGGAGCCGAAGCAGTCCGAACATTTGTACAAGGCGCTGAAAAAGCTCGCCTGCGATTCGCGGCTGAGGGAAGCGTACGGACAAAACAGCCGCTATCTGGCGGAGAAGCATTTTAACGAGCAACATGTACTCGCAAGGCAGGCCGAGCTGTTTGCAACACTGCTCGCTGCCAGAACAGAGCCGCTCTGCACGGAAAAGGAGGTTGACGAACGGCTTGGGCACAACAGGAGCATTGGTCATATCCCTTGATTTCGAGCTGTATTGGGGCGTTCGCGACAAAAGGACGCTCTCCGACTGCGAACAAAACTTGCAGGGGGCTCGTCAGGTGATCCCGGCCATACTGGAGCTGTTTCACAAGTACGAGATTCACGCCACCTGGGCGACGGTAGGCTTCTTGTTCTGCGAGACGCGCGAGGAACTGATCGGCACGCTGCCGAACGAACTGCCGGACTACGCCGATCCGAACCTGTCGCCGTATCGCTACGTGCTGTCGGGAGCGCTTGGCGCGCGCGAGCAGGTGGACCCGTATCACTACGCCCTTTCGCTGATCCGGCTGATTTCCTCCTGCCCGCACCAGTACATCGGCAGCCACACTCACTCCCACTACTACTGCCTGGAGCCGGGGCAAACCGCCCGAACGTTTTCCGAAGATTTGGCCGCTTTCAAAAAAGTGGCGCGCAAGAAAGGGTACGCCCCGACCAGTATCGTCTTTCCGCGCAATCAGTTTACCCCCTCCTATCTGGCTGTCTGCAAAAAGCACGGGTTCACCGCGTATCGCGGGAACGAGCGGTCGTGGATGTACAAGGCGGGTTCATCCGCGCAAAACATCTTGCTCAAACGGGCGTTGCGCCTTGTCGACGCCTACGTCAATCTGAGCGGGCATCACGCGTACGAGACGCTTTCCACAAGCCAGGAAGGGCTGGTCGATGTTCCGGCGAGCCGATTTTTGCGGCCGTATTCGCCGCGGCTGCGCTGGCTGGAAAGCATCCGGCTTAAAAGGCTTCAGCGCGATCTGCTTTATGCAGCCAAAAACCGCCGACTGTACCATCTGTGGTGGCACCCGGAAAACTTCGGCAGCCACCTCGCGGAAAATCTTCGGGTTCTGGAGCAGTTGCTTCAATATTATGCGAAGCTGCGCAGCCAGTACGGGATGCAGAGTCTGAGCATGGAGGAAGCGGCTGTGCGTTGGACCAAGCAAATGGAGGGACGGCATGAAGTTTCTGTTTGATCGCCTGGTCGCTTTTATCCTGTTAATCGTCTTATCGCCTCTATTACTCCTGCTGTCGATTCTCATTCGCTGCAAGCTGGGCGCCCCTGTCTTGTTCGTCCAGGAGCGGCCGGGACGGTACGGAAAACCTTTTTTCATTTATAAATTTCGCACGATGACCAATCAGTGCGACGCATCGGGACAACTGCTACCGGATGAGCAAAGGCTGACTCCGTTTGGCATGATGCTGAGAAAGTACAGCCTGGATGAGTTGCCGCAACTGTGGAATGTGCTGCGAGGCGATTTGAGCCTGGTTGGCCCCCGGCCCTTGCTCATGGAATACTTGCCGCTCTACACGCCCCGGCAGATGAAGCGGCACGAGGTGCTGCCGGGCATTACGGGCTGGGCGCAGGTCAACGGAAGAAACGCGCTCACCTGGGAGCAAAAATTCGAGCTGGACATCTGGTACGTGGAAAATCACAACTTTTGGCTCGACCTGAAAATTTTGCTGCTGACGATCAAACGAGTTTTGCAAAAAACGGGAATCAGTCACGAAGGATGCGTCACGATGGAAAAATTCACCGGGAGCAAAACAGGCGGAGCTTGCCAGGAGGGAAATGCGTGAGTTTGATCGTGCTTACGAATCAGGATGACTGGACTGCTTGTTTGCGGCATTTCGCGCATGCAGACATTTCCTATGCAAAAGAATACGTAAGCCTTTACGCCGAAAGGGAGGGGGGCGTGCCGGAGGCGGTGTTTTTTTCCCAAGGGGACAGCCGGATTTTTTATCCCTACCTGGTCCGCTCCCTTGACGCACTCCTTCCGGGGTATGCGGATATTGTCTCCATCGGGTACGGCGGTCCGTGCCTCTCTCCCATGACGACAGGCGTAGAGGCGTTTTCCGCACAGTTTTCCGCTTATTGCCGCAGCAAAAACTACGTGACGGAAACGGTGCGCTTTCATCCGCTGGAAAAAAACGCCGAGCTGTTTCGCGGGCTGATGCGGCTGGATCTGGTGCGGACGACCGTTGCTGTCGATGTCCGGCCGCCGCTTGCGCAAATTCGCGCGCAATACAGCAAAAACGTCAGGCGCAACATGAAAAAAGCGGTCGCCAACGAGGTGAGCATCGTGGAAGAGAGCAGCGAAGACGGCTTGCGGGCGTTCATGCAACTGTACCGGGAGACGATGGAGCGAAACTTTGCCGGACCAGCCTATTACTATGACACTGAATTTTTTACAGGACTCATGAAAGAAACCGCGTTGTGCAAGCCGCGTCTCCTGCTCGCTGTGCACGAGGGCATGGCTGTGGCAGGCGCGATCATGCTCTGCGGAAGGCGCTATGCCCACTACCAGCTCGGGGCTTCGCACAAGGCGGACATGCCGCTCGGGATCAACCATCTGCTGTTCGATGCCATGATTCAGCGGGCCAAGGAGGACGGGCTTGCGTATTTGCTGCTCGGCGGCGGCAATCGCGACGGGGACGGCTTGTTCCGCTTCAAGGCGTCGTTTTCCAAAACCAATCATGCTCCGTACTGGATGGGCAAAAAGGTTCACGACGAACAGGCTTACCGGGTGCTATGTGAAAAAACAAAGGCAGATCGCGCGGGGGACGAGTCTTTTTTTCCGGCCTACCGGGCGCAGGGAGGGTAACGATGGGAGAAACATCGCGCATTTATTTGTCGCCGCCGCACATGGGGACAGAAGAGCAGGAACTGCTCGCGAGCGCTTTTGCGTCCAACTGGATTGCGCCGCTCGGAGAACACGTCGATGCGTTTGAGCAGGAACTGGCCCGCTATGTCGGGGTGAAGGGGGCGCTTGCCGTCTCCTCCGGTACGGCGGCGCTCCATCTCGGTCTGAGGCTTGCGGGAGTTGGGCCGGGCGATACCGTTTTTTGTTCCAGCCTGACGTTTGTGGCGAGTGCCAACCCGATTTTGTACCTGGGGGCGACTCCGGTTTTTATCGACTCGGAGGAAGCGACCTGGAACATGTCGCCTGTCGCGCTGGAGCGGGCCTTGCAGGATGCGGCACGGCAAAAGAAGCTGCCCAAAGCGGTCGTCATCGTCCACTTGTACGGACAAACTGCCGACATGGGCCCGCTGCTTGCGCTGTGCGAGCAGTACGGGGTGACGGTGGTAGAAGATGCTGCGGAATCGCTCGGGGCCGATTACAAAGGGCGAATGAGCGGCTCACTCGGGCAATTTGCTGCGTTTTCGTTCAATGGCAATAAAATTATTACGACCTCCGGCGGGGGGATGCTCGTCTCGGATGATCTGGAGGCACTGGAGCGGGCGCGGTTTTGGGCGACGCAGGCCCGCGAGCGGGTGCACCACTACGAGCATGAGCAGATGGGCTACAACTATCGCCTGAGCAATTTGCTGGCGGCAGTCGGCAGAGGGCAGCTGCGGGTGCTGGAGGAGCGCATCGCAGCACGGCAGCGCGTCTATCAGCGCTATGAAGCGGCGCTGCAGCAGCTTCCCGGCATCTCGTTCATGCCAATTTCGCCTACAGGGAGGGCGACGCGCTGGCTGACGGCGCTGACGATTGATCCAGAGCAGGCCGGGGTTACGGCAGGACAACTGATTGACGCGCTGGAGCAGGCAAACATCGAGGCGCGCCCCGTCTGGAAGCCGATGCATCGCCAGCCGCTTTTTGCCCGCTGCCGCTATTACCCGCATTTGCCGGAGCAGAGCGTCTCTGACGAGCTGTTCGCGAGGGGAGTCTGCCTTCCTTCCGGCTCCAGCCTAAGCGAGCAGCAGCAGGAGCGGGTCATTTCCACCATCAGACAGTGCCTGACAGGCAGAAGACGTGCAAAGGAGCTGGGCCATGTACAGTTATGAGCAGCTTGCCGCGTGGAGAGAGCGTTGCCAGTCGTCGTTCTTTTTGCTCGATCCAGACAGACTTCGCGACAATTACGAACGGTTCTTCCGCGCTTTTTCCAGCCGTTATGAAAAGGTGAGTGTCGGCTACTCGTACAAGACGAACTACTTGCCGTATGTGTGCCAATGCCTGCATCGACTGGGAGCACGGGCGGAGGTCGTCTCCAGGCTGGAATACGATCTTGCGCTGAAACTGGGCGTCGAGCCGACCGCGATCATTTTCAACGGGCCGCTGAAGACGGCCGAAGACATCCGCCTCGCTTTGGAGCTGGGCAGCCTGGTCAATCTCGACTCGTTTTCAGAAATTGCCCCTGTGCTCGCCTACGCCAGACAGCATCCCGAACAGACGGTCCGCGTCGGCCTGCGCGTCAATTTCGATTTGACGCGCGGCGGCGTCAGTCCGCTGCAAAACGGCTATGAGGTGAGCCGCTTCGGCTTTTGTGTGGAAAACGGCAGCTTTGCGCAGGCGCTGGAGTGTCTGGCTGCCGTGCCAAATGTGCGGGTTACGGGCTTGCACGGGCATTTTTCCACGAATCGCAGTGTGGGAGTGTACCGGCAAATTGCCCGCAAGCTGTGCCGTCTGGCGAAAGCGCATCTCGGCGAGCAGCTTGAATTCCTTGACATCGGGGGCGGGTTTTACGGCGAGTTGCCTGCCACGTTCGGGATGGTCGGCGTCCCGAGCTTTGACGATTACGCTTCTGCCATTACTTCCACACTCAAGGAAGCACTGGGAGAAAGAAGCCTGCCGCTGCTCATCCTGGAGCCGGGCATCTCGCTTGTCGCCGATGCGGTCGAGTTCATCTGCCAGGTCGTGGATGTCAAGGAAAACCGCGGCGAGCGTTTTGTGCTCGTAGACGGCAGTGTCCACAATATCAAGCCAACGATGCACGCACACCAGCTTCCGGCCAGCGTCGTGACCCGTAACCGCAAAGCGTGGGAAGGAACGTATCATGTTGTGGGATATACGTGCATGGAAAAAGACTACTTGCTGCAAGGCTTTCACGGAATCGTGCCGGAGCCGGGAGATTTTCTCGTGTTCGGGCATACGGGAGCGTATACGCTCGTGTTCAACCCGCCGTTTATTCGCGAGCGGCCGCCTGTACTGGCCAAGGCAGGCCGCGATGTCGTCGTCGCGAGGCGTAAAGAGACGCTGGCGGAGTTTTTACCAGAGTCGCTCTATGAATTTTCAATTCCAGGCTGGCAAGCAGGAGGATACGCGTAGATGAATGTGCTGCTGACGAGTGTAGGCCGCAGGGTCAAGCTGATCGAGTATTTCGTCCGGGAGTGGGGCGGTGCCGGAAAAATTATCGCGGCCGATTGCGAACCGACCGCCCCTGCGCTGTTCGCCGCCCATCACAGGCAGATCGTCCCGCGCATTGACGACCCGGCGTATGTGCGGGCGCTGGAGGAAATTTGCCTGCGCTATGACATCAAGGCGGTGCTCTCCCTGATCGACCCCGAGCTTGGGCTGCTTGCCGCCCATGCCGAGCGGTTTTCGCGGCTCGGTGTGCAGGCGGTCGTCTCAGGTCTGGACGTGGTCAATCTGTGTCTCGACAAAAAGGCGACCCACGATTTTTTGCGCGCCCACGAGCTTCCGTGCGTTCCTACCTACACGCTGGAAGAGGCGCAAGCTGCGCTCACCGCAGGAGAGCTTGCCTATCCGTTGTTGGCCAAGCCGCGCAAGGGCAGCGCCAGCCTGGGGCTTGTCCGTATGGAAAAAGAGACGGAGCTTGCCGCGCTCGCGCAAAAGGCAGAGGAACTGATTGTCCAGCCGTTTTTGCAGGGAGAGGAATACGGCGTGGACGGCTATGTCGATCTCGTTACAGGGGAACTGACGGCTTTGTTTACGCGCAAAAAAATCCGCATGCGGGCGGGCGAGACAGACCGCTCGCTGGCAATTCGGGACGAGCGGCTGACGTCGCTGGTGAGGTCGCTCGTCTCCGTCCTGCCGCTTCGTGGGCCGTTCGACATCGACTGCTTTTTGCTCGGGGACCAGTACGTGATCTCCGAAATCAATCCGCGGTTTGGCGGCGGCTATCCCCACGCCCATGAAAGCGGTGTGAATGTTGTCGCTGCGCTGTTTCGCAACCTGCGCAAAGAGCCTGGCAAGCCGAATGTGGGAGATTACGAAGCAGGAACGATCATGCTGAAATACGATCAGGTCATGCTCATCAACAGCAGTCGGCTGACGGGGGAGGGCATGTAAAAAAGAGCGGCGGTCTTGACTGGTCTGTTGTATAATGAACGCGAGGGGAAAAGCCCTCGTGAACATGTTGACAGGAGTGTCGCCCACTATGACTATGAGCCCTCAATTCATTCGCTATCGGTAAGAAAAGGTACAGTCTGGCCTGATCCCGCTCGTTTTTGCAAAAGGAGAGCCGGGGTTTATTTGACTGTGCCTTTTTTCATTCACCGATACGAATGAATGGGGTGCTTTTTTTATGTTTCCAACCAGAAAAGAGCGACAGGCTGAACTGTTGGCCCGGCATAGCGGGATGCTTAGATGCCCGGTTTGCCACGGGACGCTTGTGCTCATCCATACAGACAGTACAGCCAGCCTTGTATGCGCCAGCCGCCATTGCTTTGACGTGTCGAGACACGGCTATGTGCACCTGGCGAATGCGGGCTACCGCTCGAAGTACGAGCGAGAGATGTTTGACGCGAGAAGAACAATGGCCGCAAACGGCTTTTTCTCTCCGCTGCACGACGCTGTCAGCCAGAAGCTCGCGGAGTATGCGGCGATCGGCGACGAGCCGTTTTGCGTGCTGGATGCCGGGTGTGGCGAAGGCTCGCACCTGGCGCGCATTCGCGAAGAGGTAAGCAAGCGGCATCCAGTCGAGTTCGTCGGCGCGGGTGTCGATCTGTCCAAAGCGGGCATTGCGCTCGCAGCCAAAGCGCATCCCGGTTTGCTCTGGTGCGTCGGCGATTTGGCCAATGCTCCGATTGCCGACAGGAGCTTTGCGGTCATCCTGAATGTGCTGTCGCCATCCAACACGCGGGAGTTTGCGCGAATGCTCAAAAATGACGGGCTTGTCATCAAGGTTGTTCCCGGCGAGCGTTACTTGCAGGAACTGCGCGAGCACCTTTATATGCAGCCGGGCAACCGGACGTATTCCAATGCAGCGACAATCGAGCGCTTCGCGACCAGCTTTTCGCTGCTTGACTGCGAGCAGGTGGCGTATTCGTTCCGGCTGGATCAGCAGAACCTGGCGGCGCTGATTCGGATGACGCCGCTGACGTGGGGGGCCGAACCGCAGCAGTTGGCAAAGGCGTATGAGCTTGTGGACAGAGAGATTTCTGTCGAGTTTACGGTTCTTGTTGGGAGAAAGTGAACGAGGCAGGGAGGACGGGAGTTGTTGGCAGCGAGGCAGTATTGCTATGTCTGGCGAGTAACAGGCTTCCTCCCTTTTGCACCGTTTACGGATAGCTTGCAGTAGCGGCTTGCCTTTCAGACAAAACAAAATGACGGAGAGCGCTGCCTGCGCCGGTTCATTCCTTTGGGAGTGAAGGTGCGGGCGGCGTTTTTTATATAGATAAAACTCGTATCGAACGAAGGGAGGATGGCAGCCAAGTCTTTTCATTAAATAGTCTCAATTTGATGCAGAAAGTCTCAAAATGATTCTGTAATTATCTCTTTTTGATACTGAGATTTTGCACAAAAAGGACAAGACAGGCCGATCCAATCGCCAAACTGTCTATTTTCATACCCTTTGTCACATTGGCACACTCCTTGCAATTAAACGAGTCAACCATAACAACAAAAGCAAGCAATAAGGAGGAAACCGCCCATGTCAGCAGAAAAAACGATACAAGCAGTGGCAAACACACGAAAGAAGCGCGGCTTACAAGCCGAGCGCCAGGCAATCCCTGCCTTTTTGTCCGCAGAAGAAACCCGGCCTGCGCGCGACTTTCACGCCTCTTGTCCAGTATATGCCCCGACGCCGCTCGTCCCGCTGCCGGACCTCGCGCGCGAGCTGGGCATCGGCCACCTGTACGTGAAAGACGAGTCGTGGCGCTTTGGGCTAAATGCCTTCAAAGTATTGGGAGCTTCCTATGCGATCGCGCGCTGTTTGGCCACAAAGCTGGGCTGGACGCCAGAGGAGATGAGCTTCGCCGCTCTGTGCGCAGAAGAGACGAGAAGACAGATCGGAGAAGTGACCTTTGTCACCGCGACCGATGGCAATCACGGCAGGGCGGTTGCCTGGGCGGCGCGGGAACTGGGACAGCGCGCGGTCGTTTACATGCCAAAAGGCTCGACAGCAGAACGGGTCGAGGCGATTCGCTCCCTTGGCGCGCAGGTGCACGTCATCAACGGCAACTACGATGAGGCGGTGCGGCTCTCGGAAAAAACAGCCCGGGAGCGCGGCTGGCAGGTTGTGCAAGATACGGCCTGGGATGGCTACACGACGATTCCCGCGTGGATTATGCAAGGGTATGTGACGATGGCAGCCGAAGCGAGGGAGCAGCTGGCCAGGCAGTTGCCGGACAAAAAGCCGACGCACCTGTTCTTGCAGGCTGGAGTCGGCTCGATGGCGGCGGCTGTGCTCGGACATTTCGTCGCAGAGGCGGTCGCAGACGAGCTGGTCACCGTCATTGTCGAGCCGCACGCGGCAAACTGCATGGTGCTGTCAGCGGCAGCGGAGGACGGACAGCCGCAAGTGGCGTCGGGCGAGCTGCGCACGATGATGGCTGGCCTCGCGTGTGGCGAACCAAACCCGCTTGCCTGGGACATTTTGCGCGACCATGCCGACTTTTTTGTCAGTTGTCCCGACTTCATCGCGGCAAACGGGATGCGGATGCTGGCCGCTCCTGACGGCGGTGATCCGCAAATCGTGAGCGGAGAGAGCGGGGCTGTTGGCGTCGGGCTGTTGGCGGCACTGATGCGAAAAAGCGAACATCGGGCGCTGGCAAAGCAGCTCGGCTTGAACGAAGAGTCTGTCGTGCTGTGTTTCAGTACCGAGGGAGACACGGACCGCGCTTCGTATCAGCGGATTGTGTGGGAAGGCGCATGGGCGGATGCCGATGGGCAGTGAAAAAAAGGAGGCAGAAACGATGAAGGTGACGGTCAATCGAGAAGAGCTTGTGCAACTGGTGCAGGAGTTGATTCGCATCGATTCGGTCAATCCGTACCTGGACCCGGACGGTCCCGGCGAGGTGGCGGTTGCCCGCTTTATCGCCCAAAGGCTCGCAGCAAGCGGGCTTGAGGTAGAATTGATTCCGCTCAACGAGACGGCGTGCAATGTCGTGGCAATTTTGCGCGGGACGGGAGGCGGCAAGTCGCTGATGCTGAACGGGCACATGGATACGGTTAGTGCAAAGCGGATGTCGATCCCGCCTTTTGAGCCGACGATTGCCGACGGAAAAATATACGGCCGGGGCAGCCAGGATATGAAAGGAAGCCTGGGCGCGATGATCGTGGCAGTAGAAGCGGTTGCCGCGGCGAAAGTTCCGCTTGCGGGCGATGTCATCCTCACCTTTGTGGCTGACGAAGAGTTCAAGAGCATCGGCACCGAGGCGCTGGTGCAGTCGTATTCGGCGGATGCCGCGATTTGCTGCGAGCCGTCCGACCTGCAAATTGGCGTTGTGCACAGGGGCTTTGCCTGGGTCAAATGCGAGGTCCTGGGCAAGGCAGCGCACGGAAGCAGGCCCAATGAGGGAATTGATGCAATCGTGCACGCGGGCCGGGTACTCTGTGAGCTGGAAAAGCTGTCGCAGACGCTCGCTCAACAATCCGCGCATCCCATTCTCGGGACGGCCTCTGTCCACGCCTCGCTGATTCAGGGGGGAACCGAACTGTCCACGTACCCTGACTACTGTCGCATCGACTGGGAGCGGCGGACGCTGCCGGGAGAAACGGAGGCGGAGGTGGCGCGCGAGACGGAAACGCTGCTGGAAAGGCTTCGCACAGCAGACGAGCAGTTTCGGGCGAGCGCGGAGCTGACGTTTTGGCGAGAGCCGTTTGAAGTGTCACAGGACGAGCCGATTTTTCTCGCGTTACAAGCTGCTTGCAAGCAGCGGATGGGGACATCTCCTGGCATTTGCGGTTTCTCCGGGTGGACGGACGCGGCTCTGCTGCAAGCAGCCGGGATACCGACCGTCCTGTTTGGCCCGGTTGGGGCAGGTTTGCACGCGGCTGCAGAATACGTCGAGATAGACAGTCTGGTCGACATGAGCCATATTTTGGCCCAGACGATCTGCGATTTTTGCAAGGATTAAGCGCCCGACCCCTCCCGTCGACAGCTATAATGAAGACAGGAAGAGACGAGGAGGAAGTCCAATGTCTTTGCGCGAGATTCAGGACAGTGTACAAAAAATAGCATGGGCGGTCGCTGCCGTGTTGCGCGTGGAAGTGGAGATCGCCGACAAAGATTTTTTGCGGATTGCCGGGACAGGCAAGAGCGAATCGGGCGTGCTGCGGACGATGGCGGGCGAAGACCACGTGTACCGGGCGTCGCTCGTTTCCGGAGAGCCTGTCGTCATTACGCGTCCAGGCGAGGATGCGCGGTGCCGTCCCTGTATGCACTACGGAGTTTGTGCGGAGACGGGGGAGATATGCTGTCCGATTCAGCTCGACGGGCAAAATGTAGGCGTAATCGGGCTGCTCGCTTTTGACGGGGAGCAGCGGGAGCGGCTGTTTGCCGATGTCGACGCCATTCTCGCCTTTTTGCAAAAAATGGCCGAGTTGATTGCGACGAAGCTGAAAGAACACATCATGTACAAGGAGCAGCAGCTCGTTGCGGAAAAGCTGCGCGTCGTCATGGATGAAATGGACAAAGCCATGCTGTTGATCGATCAGGAAAATCGGATCCTGCAGGCAAATCAGCGCGCCCGCCACTATTTGCAACTGGACGAGGACGATAGCCAGGCGGCGAAGTGGATTGCTGCGATCAGGCAGGCAGACGCCACACAACACGCGCCGAAGCAGGTCGTGCTGACGGTGGGTGGCGTACCCAAGTCGTTTTTGTTCGCCATTCGGCCGATTCAACTGGATGATACGATCAAGGAATGGGTCATTACGCTGGACGATGTGCAGGAGGTCGTCGAGATGGCGAGACGGGTGACGACTGCTGAAACGGACGATGCATTTGCGGCGATTTCCGGCAGCAGCCCGGCGATTGTCCAGGCGAAAACGATTGCGCGAACAGTGGCGGCTAGCGATTCGACGATATTGCTGCAAGGCGAGAGCGGCACGGGTAAAGAGATGTTTGCGCGAGCGATTCACCAGGCCAGCCCGCGCCGCCACCACCCGCTTTTGTCCATCAACTGCGCTGCCATCCCGGAGCATTTGATGGAGAGCGAGCTGTTCGGCTACGAGGACGGGACGTTTACCGGAGCGCGAAAAGGCGGAAAGCCTGGCGTGTTCGAAGCAGCGGGCAAAGGAACGCTGTTTTTGGACGAGATCGGGGACTTGCCTTTGCATTTGCAGGGGAAGCTGTTGCGGGTTTTGCAGGAAAAAGAGCTGCAGCGGCTCGGAAGCAGCGGCAAAACGGTTCCGGTCGAAGCCCGAATTATCGCGGCGACGCATCTCGATTTGCAGGAGAGGGTTGCGGCCGGACTGTTTCGCCTCGATTTGTACTACCGTCTGCACGTCATCCCGATTCGCTTGCCCTCCTTGCGCGAGCGGCGGGAGGATATTTTGCCGCTGGCAAACGACTTTTTGGCGACGTATGCGAAAAAGCTGGGCAAAACAATCTGTGGTTTTTCCCAGGACACGCAGTCCTTGCTCTTTTGCCACGAGTGGCCGGGCAATGTCCGCGAATTGGCGAACGTGATCGAGTACGCTGTCAATATGGAGACGACGGCCTGGGTGCAGGTCGGAAGCTTGCCCGCTCAGATGATGCAGTTTCAGGCGGCCGTTGCCACGGAGAAAGCTTGGCCAAAAAACGGTGGTGAGGTCGGGCAAAAGCCAATCGTTACGCTCAAAGAGCTGGAGCGCTCCGCGATTGCCCGGGCGTTGCAGGAGGTGCACAAGCGAAACGGCCGCAAAGAGGAGGCGGCGACGCTGCTTGGCATTAGCCGGGCTACGCTGTTTCGAAAAGTGCGGGAGTACGGGCTGTCCTGATTCCTCCGGCGCTCTTTTCTGCCATCTGGCTTTTCGCACAGCCGGCCCATGACGGGACCGGCTTTTTGGATTGACCGAATTTTATGGTATGATGAAAGGTAGAGAAGGGGGAACGAAGAAGCAAGAGAGGAGTGGCATCGCACAGTGAAAGAGATCATGGGATGGATTCGTTCGATTGTTTACGCAGCCGTATTTGCTCTGCTCCTTGGAATCTTCGTGTTCCAGCCATACAAGGTTGAGGGCCATTCCATGGACCCTACCTTGCAGGATCAGCAGCGCATATACGTGTCCAAGCTGTCGCGGACGTTTTCGTACTTGCCGGACTACGGCGAGATCGTCGTGATCGACAGTCGGGTGGAGCGTGAACGGTCCTTCCTGGACGATGTGGTCAGCCATCCATTGGTGGCGCTGTTGACGGGCACAGCAGACGACCATTCGATGTACGTCAAACGCGTCATCGGCAGACCGGGCGACGTGCTGGAGTTTAAAAACAACCGGGTTTACCGCAACGGCGAACCGCTTGACGAACCGTATATCAAGGAAACGATGCAATACGCGGCTGACGGCAAATGGAAGGTGCCGGAAAACCACATTTTCGTCATGGGAGACAACCGTAACCACAGCACGGACTCCCGCGACATCGGCTTTATCCCGCTCGACCACATCATGGGCACGATGATCGAAAATCCGTTCAAATCAGAGGAATAGAGCAAAAAGCAAAGGTTGTCCGCGAGAGGGCAACCTTTGTTTGCAAAAAAAGGAGTGCTGCAGATGCCCAGTTTGCTGATTGCGGACCGAGACCCGACAGAGCGGGCAGGGATCAGCTGGCTCGTCTCAAGCTGCGCGATCCCGTATGACCAGGTGTACAGCGCAGGGACGATGGCCGAGCTGTTTCAGGTGATGGAAGCACATACGCCGCAGGTTGTCTGCATCGAGCTGGACATGATTGACAAGGCGCACTGGGAGCGGCTGAAGCTGCTCGTTGCCCAGTATCGGCCGACGGTGCTCGTCACCACCTCGGAAGCGACGTTCGAGCGGGCGATGCAAGGAATCGAGCTGTCTGCGCGCGATCTGTGGCTGAAGCCGCAAACGCCGGAGTACATCCGGCGCGTTTTGACCCGCTCTTGTCGGGAACGGGCGGGGGATGCGCGGCTGGATGCACAGACGGGGAGCATCCAGGGACTGCGCAAAGAGATTTCCCATCTCGATTTGTTTTTGCCGGGGCACTCGCCTCTGGGCGGCCATAAGGTCATGCTCGCCCAGCTGGAAGACGCGAAAAGACACCCGGAGCTGCTGCGTTTTTTCGCGGACTATCCGTTTCGCGACGAGCCTGTGCTGCTGCCGACAGGTGACGCTGTTGTCGCTGTATTTCCGGCGGAAAGCTCGCTTTCCTGGTCGCAGTGGCACTCATTTGCCAAGCGCCTGTTGATGGACTGGGAGGCGACGAGCGACGCTCCGCTTTTTCTCGTCATCTACAAGGCGGAAGATGCCAGGCAGAGCTTGCAGCAAAAATACGAGCAGGCAAGTGAGGCCCTGCAGTTGCGCTTTTTCAAAGGCTATCGGCAGGTGAGCATGGTGGACGGCAGGGTGAACTGGACGATGCTTGACCCGTTCCTGACGCCTGCCGAGCAGCGGACGTGGGTCGACATGCTGCACAGCGGCAATCGCGAGCAGATCAAACAGTGGCTGTATGGGCATTTTTTCTACAAGGACGAGCCGTACCCCGAGCCGGGGCTATTGCGCATCCGGCTGACGAGCATTTTGGCCCAGGTTAGACGCTACATGAAGTCGCACGGGCTGGACAGCGCCTTTTTGGAAAAGGAGTACCACCGCGTATTCGAGACGATCCTGTATGCGCCGATTTTGTACCGCATCGTGACGGAACTGCTGTTGTTCATCAACCAACTGCTCGATGCCGCCAACAGCCGAAACGATGAAATCAGGGCAGATGTGATCGAGCGGGCGCTGCGCTACATGGAAGGGCGCTATACCGACCCGGCGCTGCGCCTGGAGGACGTCGCCCGGCATGTCGATCGCAGTCCGGCGTATTTCAGCACACTGTTTGCGCAAAAGCAGGGCAGTTCCTTCCGGCAGGTGCTGACGGCGATGCGGGTGAAGGAGGCCCAGCGGCTGCTTCTGGAAACTGCCCTGTCCGTACAGGAGGTGGCGGAGCGCAGCGGGTTCGTCAATGCCAATTACTTTCGTAAAATTTTTAAGGAAAAGACGGGGACAACTCCACGTTTGTTACGAAATCAAAAGAAAAGATAGAAATCGAAAGAAAAGAGAGTTTTTTCGAAAATTCCCGCTGTTTTGTCTTCAGCAATCGAAAGAAGAGGCACCAAATCGAAAGCAAGGTGCCTTTTTTGTGTTTTCCGGCGCTTTTACAATAAAACCAGGAGATGCACATTCTACAAAAAAGCAGGTGGATATTGGATGGCAACGACACAATCCATTGAACAGATGATAAAGGCATATTCGGGCACGGAGCTGCATGCAAAAGGCTGGGTGCAGGAAGCGGCGCTGCGCATGCTGTTGAACAACCTGAACCCTGATGTGGCAGAGCGCACAGAAGACTTGGTCGTGTACGGGGGAATCGGGAAAGCGGCGCGCAACTGGGAATGTTTTGATGCGATTGTCAAAACATTGCAAACATTGGAGAACGACGAGACGCTGCTGATCCAGTCGGGCAAGCCGGTCGCGGTGTTCAAGTCGCATACCGATGCGCCGCGCGTGCTGCTCGCAAACTCCAACCTGGTGCCAGCGTGGGCCAACTGGGAGCACTTCCACGAGCTGGACAAAAAAGGCTTGATGATGTACGGGCAAATGACCGCCGGAAGCTGGATTTACATCGGCAGCCAGGGGATTGTGCAAGGGACGTATGAGACGTTTGCGGAGCTTGCCCGCCAGCACTTTGCAGGCACGCTCGCAGGCACGATTACGGTCACGGCCGGACTCGGCGGCATGGGTGGCGCACAGCCTTTGGCCGTATCGCTCAACGGCGGCGTGAGCATCAACATCGAGGTAGACCGCAGCCGCATCCAGCGCAGATTGGACACGCGCTACCTCGATGTGATGACAGAGAGCCTCGACGAAGCGATCCAGATGGCGGAGACGGCCAAGCGGGAGAAAAAAGGCATTTCGATCGGGCTGCTTGGCAATGCCCCGGAAGTGCTGAACGCGATGCTGGCCCGTAATTTCATCCCGGACGTGCTGACCGACCAGACTTCTTCGCACGATCCGCTCAACGGCTACATCCCGGAAGGCATGAGTCTCGAAGCGGCGGCAGAGCTGCGCACACGCGATCCACAGGAGTATGAGCGACGCTCCAAGGCGAGCATCGCCAATCACGTTCGCGCCATGCTGGCGATGCAGGAAAAAGGAGCCGTCACCTTTGACTACGGCAACAACATCAGACAGGTGGCGAAAGACGAAGGTGTCGAGGAGGCGTTCCGCTTCCCTGGCTTTGTGCCCGCCTATATCCGTCCGCAATTTTGCGAGGGGAAAGGGCCGTTCCGCTGGGTGGCGCTGTCCGGCGATCCCGAGGACATCTACAAGACTGACGAAGTGATCCTCCGCGAGTTTTCCTACAATACGCATCTGTGCAACTGGATTCGCATGGCGCAGGAGCGCATTCAGTTCCAGGGGCTGCCGTCCCGCATTTGCTGGCTGGGCTACGGCGAGCGCGCGCGGTTTGGCCAGATCATCAACGACATGGTGGCGCGCGGGGAGCTGAAAGCGCCCATCGTCATCGGGCGCGACCACCTCGACTCCGGCTCCGTCGCCTCGCCAAACCGGGAAACGGAAGCGATGAAGGACGGCAGTGACGCGGTAGCCGACTGGCCGATCCTGAATGCGATGATAAATGCGGTGGGCGGCGCGAGCTGGGTATCTGTCCATCACGGCGGCGGCGTTGGCATGGGCTACTCGTTGCATGCCGGAATGGTCATCGTGGCAGACGGGACACCGGAAGCTGCCCGCCGCCTGGAGCGCGTCCTGACAACCGATCCGGGGATGGGCATTGTGCGCCATGCAGATGCAGGCTACGAGCTGGCGATTCGCACGGCGAAGGAAAAAGGCGTCAAGATCCCGATGTTGAAGGAGTAAAAAGCGATGAACAAACCAGTATGGATTCGCCATGCCAGCCAGCTCGTCACGCTGGCTGGCGGGTCTTCTGCTCCGGTGACAGGAGTCCGGATGAACGAGCTGTCGATTATCGAGGACGGCAGTGTCTGGCTGGAAAACGGCGTGATCGAGCGTGTCGGCACCGACGACGAACTGGCGAGCCTCTACCGCGAGCGGGCGCACGAAGCGGTCATTATCGACGCTTGGGGCAAGCTGGTCACGCCAGGCTTGATCGACCCGCATACGCATCTCGTGCATGCGGGTTCCCGGCAAAATGAGTTCAACATGCGTCTGAACGGCGCGACGTACATGGAAATCATGAACAGCGGCGGCGGCATCCACGCGACGACAGCGGCGACGAGACAGGCGACACACGAGCAGCTGTATGCGGAGAGCAAGCGGCGGCTCGACCAGTTTTTGCTGCACGGGGTGACGACAGTCGAAGCCAAGAGCGGCTACGGCCTTACGCTGGAGGACGAACTCAAGCAGCTGGAAGTAGCAAAAAAGCTGGATGAAGAGCATCCGGTCGATCTCGTCAGCACGTTCATGGGCGCACATGCGGTTCCCCGCGAGTACAAGGACGCGCCGGATGCGTTTGTCGATTTGGTCATTGAGCAAATGATTCCCGAGGTTGCGCGCCGCAAGCTGGCTGTTTTCAACGATGTGTTTTGCGAGCGCGGCGTCTTTACGCCCGAGCAGTCGCGCCGCATTCTCGAAGCCGGGATGCGCCACGGCCTGCTGCCGAAAATCCACGCGGATGAAATCGAGCCGTATGAGGGAGCGGAGCTTGCGGCTTCACTCGGCGCTGTATCTGCCGATCATCTGCTGCGCGCCTCCGACCGCGGGATCGAGCTGATGGCCGAGGCAGGCGTGATTGCGGTGCTGTTGCCAGGCACGGCCTTTTTCCTGATGGCAGAGTCAGCGAACGGGCGCAAAATGATTGACCGCGGCGTGGCGGTCGCGCTCTCGACCGACTGCAACCCTGGCTCCTCGCCGACCGTCTCGTTGCCGCTGATAATGAATCTCGGCTGCCTGAAAATGGGAATGACTCCGGCCGAGGTGTTGACGGCCGCAACGATCAACGCGGCGCACGCCATTCGCCGCGCACACGAGATCGGCAGCATCGAGGTCGGGAAAAAAGCGGACATCACCATTTTTGACGTGCCGGACTTCATGACCTTGCAATATCGTTACGGCGTCAATCACGTAGACACGGTCATCAAAAAAGGGACAGTGGTCGTCGCGGGAGGGAGACTCGTATGACAGCAGGGTACCCGTACCCGATTCTCAAGCCGCCGAGCTTTTCCTGGGACCGCAGCGCAGCGCCTGCCGAGCCAAAAGTAAGCGAGTGGATCACGACGCTCGATCCGGCGACCGCGGACAGCACCAACTGGAGCGACTACGACGTGGCGCTGCTTGGTGTGCCGCTGTCGCGTTCGTCCATCTCGGCTTCGGCTGCGAGTGAAAACCCGGATGCGATGCGGCGGGCGTGGAAGTATTTTACGACCTACAACCTCGACCACGACGTGGACTTGCAGCCGCTTCGTGTCGTCGACCTGGGCGATGTCAGGCAGCATGTGACAGACATCGCCCAGTGCCACCGCAACATCCGGGAAGCGATGGTGCATATGCGCACGCACCATCCGCAACTTATGCCTGTGATGATGGGCGGCGATCATTCGATCACGGCGATGCTTGTCAAAGGCTACAAGGACGTCCATCCTGACGAGCGGGTAGGCATTTTGCAATTGGACACTCATTTTGACTTGCGCGATCTGGCAGATAACGGTCCCTCGAACGGCACGCCGATCCGCAATCTGATCGAGAGCGGGACAATTCTCGCGCAGGATGTGCACAACATCGGGTTGCACGGCTTTTTCAACGCCCGTTCGCTCAAGGCGTACGCTGACGAGACTGGCGTGCGCTATACGACGCTTCGTCAGGCGCGGCAAAAAGGGGTGGCTCGCACCGTACAGGAAGCGTTGGAGCAGCTCTCGCAACAGGTGGATATGATCTATTTGACCGTGGACATGGATGTGCTCGATTGCAGCTACGGCCCTGGGGTCCCGGCTTCCACGCCCGGAGGCATGCACAGTGACGAGCTGTTTGAAGCCGTCTACGCGGCAGGGTTGCATCCCAAGGTCAAGGCGATGGACATCGTATGTCTGGACCCGTACAAGGACCGCGCAGAGGCAACCGTCAAGACGGCTGTTCATGTCATGCTGTCGTTTTTGAGCGGATTTTGCCAGCGCGAACAATAAAAAAAGGAAAGGAAAATCGAAACCGCTGTTGCTTACGGCTCAGGCATGCCAGGCGAAACAGCGGTTTTTTCATGGCTGATTGACGCTGGAGCAGCGAAGGTTTCGACAAAAAGTGAAAAAAGAACTAACTTTAGTAAGGTTTTTTCTGGAGCAACTTTTGTTAAAATTTTCTTGCCATTTCTGTGACGTCTGCACAGAAACGAGAAAAAGCGCATCAACTGCGAAGGGAGGAATGAACAGGACGATATGAAACGACTGCTTGCACGGCTGTTCTCATTGCTGCTGGTTTTTTCGCTGGTGTTGCCACAGGTTCCGTCTGCCAGAGCTGCTGATGAATCGATCAAGATCCCAGTGTCTGAAGATTTTTTCATGGACACAGATACCTACCCGTATGGGGTTAGCGATGGCTTGGGGCACTCGAACACCATATTTGTCGGGTTTGATTCGGATTTCGGAGCTTCCAATGCCGCTCTCAAATTTCAGTTGCCGGCCGATCTGGTGGATTTCAACCGGACAATCCAGTCAGCTTATCTATCGCTTTATTTGACGCGGCTTGATGAACAGGGAGGTCTTCCTTTTCTGGAGCTTTACGCCGCGGGTGATTCTTGGTCAGAAACGGGTCAGAATTTCCCGGCAAGCGGAGAGCTTCTTGAGAGGATTGAGTACTCTGTACTGAAGTCTAGGGTAGGATATTGGGTGTTTTTTGACGTGAAGGATTATCTCTTGGCACAGTCGAGTGACAGAGTGGCCAGCTTTGTGCTAAAAGGGCACCAGTATATAGCCAGCGGACCTGCACAGGTACAGGTTGCTTTTTATGAAAAGGCATCTAACCAAGCAGATAAAATCCCGACTCTGGAGATCACCTATTCTCCTAACTCTCCGCCGACAAGTCTCTCGCTGGACAACAACACGGTTATGGAAAATCTTCCGACAAATACGATAGTCGGAACGCTTGACGGGGAAGATCCGGATGCTGAAGATCAGGACATGCTGACGTTTGAGCTGACCGAAAACGAAGATAACGCATTCCAGATTGTCGGCAATACGCTTCGAACTGCGAAATCGCTTGACTATGAGACGAAGAGCAGCTATTCCGTCAAGGTCAAGGCGAGCGACACGGCGGGAAACAGTATCACCCAAACATTTACCATCCAGGTATTGGATGTGCAGGAACCACCGACCTCTGCCGAGTTGAAGATCAACGAAGGAGCGCTTTTCACTGGTTCCACAAATGTCAATCTGAAAACGACGGTCGTTGATCCCGACATCGGCAAGCCACTGCAGGTGCGGTTTTCGAATGACGCCGCTCAATGGGGGGATTGGCAAGCCTACAACCCGGCAACTTCCTATCCCTGGGAGTTGACCGCAGGAGACGGAGAAAAGACGGTCCATATGCAGGCGCGGGATGAAGCCGATCATACCATCTCTGCCAGTGCCAATATCACGCTGGATACGACTCCGCCAGAAGCCACCCTGTCGATTAAGGGAACGGACGCTGCGAATACGGCGACTTCGTCTGCGGCTGTGCAGTTGCTGATCGAAGCGTCAGATGCGCAAAGTCCTGTTGAGGTGACGCTCTCCAATACGGAAGGCGTGTTTTCAGGCGGATGGCAGCCTGTCCAGTCCGAAATGCCGTGGAATTTGAGCGGCGGCGACGGAACCAAGACGGTCTACGCCAAATTCCGTGACGCGGCTGGGCATGAGATCACGCGCTCTGCCAGCATTTTGCTGGATACGGTTCCACCGGTAGTGACAGGCGTTGAGAACGGCAAGTATTACAACCAGGAAGTTACCGTTCATTTTTCGGAAGGGACCGCTTTACTAAACGGTCAGCCGTTTGCAAATGACGGGCAAATCAGCGACGACGGTACGTATACGCTGGTTGTCACGGACGTGGCAGGCAATACCACGACCGTTTCTTTCACGATAGACCGGACGAAGCCTGCGGGAACGTTCACGATCAACGATGGCGAGGAGCGGACGAATGACCCGCAAGTCGTCTTGCATCTGAATGTGACAGATTCGTCTCCGATGATGGCCGCCTTCGCCAATGACGCGGAAGATTGGCAGCCGTTCGAACCGTTTGCAGCTACGAAATCGTGGACACTCAGCTCCGGCGAGGGGCAAAAACGTGTGGCGGTCAAGCTGAAAGATGAGGCCGGAAACGAGGCCACATGGGAGGCGCACATTACACTGGATCAAACCGCGCCGACCGGAAGCTTCACGATCAATGACGGCCAGAGCGTGACGAACGATCGGCAGGTTGCGCTGAAGCTGAACTATGCGGATGCTGACGATCAACTGCAAATGCGCTTCTCCAATACGGGCGTAGATGGCTGGTCAGCCTGGGAGCCTGCGCAAACAGAGAAGTCGTGGGAGTTGTCCGCAGGAGATGGGTTGAAGACGGTGTTTGTAGAGCTGCGTGATCGCGCGGGCAACGTACGCCCCCTGCAACAGCAAATCACGCTCGATACGACACCGCCTGTTGTCACGGGCGTGTCTGATGCGGGTGTGTACAGCACCGACAGGCTAATCACCTTCTCCGACGGGACGGCGACATTGAACGGTACTCCTTTTCTTAGCGGAGAAACCGTTTCCGACCCAGGTTCCTATACGCTCATCGTAACAGACCAAGCCGGGAACACGACAACGATCTCCTTTTCCATCGACAAGACACCGTTGACAGGGACAATCGCGATTAATGAGGATGCGACATACACGACCTCGGAAAATGTGACACTGCATCTTGGGACAAACAAACCTTCGGCGGACACGACCATGTCCTTCTCAAACGATGGATTCACGTGGAGTCCTCCAGAGTCGTTCGCCCTGACAAAAGCATGGACGTTGTCGGGAGGCGATGGCGTCAAAACGGTTTATATGCGTCTCGCGGACCAAGCGGGTTATACAGCGGAGCCAAGCGATACGATTGTTCTGGATACAATCGCACCGACTGGAAGCATTGTCATCAATGGGGACACCCCCTTGACATCGACGCGGACAGTCGCCTTGAACGTTATTGCAACGGATAGCAATGGCCCCGTACAGGTTCGCTTCGCCAATGAGGACATGGTCTGGAGTGCGTGGAGCGACATCGTTCCATCAAAGACCTGGGAGCTTTCCGCAAATGATGGGATAAAAACCGTTCACATGCAAATGCGCGATCAGGCCGGAAACATTAGTAACGATTCGGACGACATCGAGCTGGACATGGACGCGCCGGTTGTCACTGGTGTGGATAACGGCAGAAGCTACAACCATGATGTGCTGATAACGTTTAATGAGGGCACGGCTACACTCGACGGTCTGCCATTTACAAGCGGCAGTACGGTAAGCGATGAGGGGGAACATGAGCTTATCGTCACTGATGCAGCAGGTAATGAAACGAGGATCGCCTTTACGATCGACAAAACCCCTCCGCTAGGCACTTTTACGATCAATAACGGTGCGGCGACCGCAAGCAGTGTCAATGTGACGCTGAACGTTACCGCTACCGATTTGCTCGGAGACGTAGAAATGCGCTTCGCCAATGAAAACGAGGCCTGGAGCGACTGGCAAGCAGCGGCTTCCACGGTTTCGTGGCGACTTCCTTCCGGCAACGGGATGAAAAAAGTGTTGATGCAACTGCGCGACGAGGCACACAACACGATTGAACTGGAAGCGCAAATCAGGCTGTCCGTGTACTCGCCACCTCCGCCGCCAACAGCGGTCAAGGTGACAGGCGTACAACTCGATGTGAGCGCACTGCAACTGCAAGTAGGCGATGCGCATACATTGACAGCTGTGATTTCCCCGGAAAATGCAAGCGACAAGCGTGTCAACTGGAGAAGCAGCAATCCCGACGTGGCTGAGGTAGACAGTCAGGGCAAAATCACAGCACGGGCACCAGGGACTGCGCGCATTACGGTCACGTCTGTCGATGGCGGCCATACCGACACGGTAGAGGTCACAGTCAAAGATACCACCTCCCTGCAAGCTTCGAAAAAATCGATTCGTCTGAAGCCAGAAGAGAGGATGGATATCCAGATTTACGTGGTAGATGGCGACGAGCGGACAGACATCACCACAGATGAAAAGGTAGAGTACCGCACGGAGCATGGTCTCGTCTCCGTGAAGGCGGGCCGGATTACGGCTGGCAGCGAGGAAGGCGAGGACATCATCATCGTTTCCTATGAGGGACACGAGTTGCAAATTCGCGTCACGGTCACAAACAGCACAGGCAATAAGATCCGATTCTTCACCCGTACCGAAGGCGTGCTTGAGGTAGATGAGGAAAGGCAGTTGGAACTGGTGGAGCTGTACGACGATACGCGAGAAGATGTGACCGATCAGATCGAGTGGACTTCCTCCAATCCGGATGTCGTGGAGATTGACGAGGATGGCAGGATGGTTGCCAAGGCAACGGGCAAAGCCACCATTTCCGGAAGCTTGGGCAATCGGAAATTCAGGGTTCGCCTGCTGGTCGTCGAGGAAAAAAATCCGCGATACATCGAGATCACGCCTGCATACTCCCGCTTGAAGGAAGGACAGGAAAAAGCGATCGATCTCATGGGAACGTTTGAAAAAGGCTACGAGGACCTGATTGGAGAGGAGGCCGAGTGGACGGTAGAAGACCCGGAAATCGCCGAAGTGATCGATGGAAAAATTATCGCCCGCAAGGCCGGAAAAACGACAATCACGGCAAGGTATAAGAACAAGACAACAAGTGTGCGGGTAGAGGTCAGGGAGTAGCACCGTGCTTCTTGGAAAGAAGGGAAGAAGGTGCCAGCTATACGGCTGGCATTTTCTTTCGTTCAAAGGACAAAAGCGACAAGCAGTAACAAGACTTGTCATTGCAGACAAATGCGCTAAGCAAACAAGGAGGCGACTACAATGGATGCATATATAGGAGAAATCAGGATGTTTGCCGGAACTTATGCGCCGGTTGGCTGGGAGTTTTGCGATGGGCGATTGCTTTCCATAGCGGGAAATGAAATCTTGTTCAGTTTGATTGGAACGACCTACGGTGGAGACGGAATGACTACGTTTGCCCTGCCCGATCTGCGCGGTCGGGTGCCTGTACACATGGGCATCAACCCTGCCACTCAGACCAACTATCCGTTGGGGTCGAAGGGAGGAACCGAGATGGTTACGCTCGTGTACGACCAATTGCCTGCACACACGCATGCAGTCAATGTATCGTCGGTCGAAGGGGATCAGATTGAGCCAGCCGGGCATGTATGGGCGACGCGGATTGAGCAATATTCAGAAAATTCTCCGACGATTCAGATGAGCCCCACCGCTCTGACGGTCGAGGGCTACAACCAGCCCCACGATAACATGATGCCCTATACTGTTATCAGCTTCATCATTTGTACCATGGGCTATTACCCAACACAATCATAGGACAAACATGTATCCATTGGAGGTAGATTGCTATGATAGATGAAGTATATGTCGGAGAAATTCGACCCTTTGCCTTCGCGTTTCCGCCGCAGGGCTGGGCGCTGTGCGATGGAAGCATTTTGAACATATCCCAAAACCAGGCTCTGTATGCGGTTATCGGAAACAGGTATGGAGGGGACGGCGTCAAGACCTTTGCGTTGCCTGACTTGCGGGGGCGAGTGCCTGTCCATGTCGGAAATGAAGTAAAGCTCGCAGTGGCTGGCGGCGAAGAGACGCATGTGCTGACCGTTGGGGAAATGCCACCGCACACGCATATGGCCAGTGCTCTGTCGAGTATGGGAACAGTTGGAAATGCTCAAGGAAACTTATGGGCGAAAACGAATGTACAGGCATTTGCTGGCACCCCGAATGCGACGATGCGCCAGGATGCCTTGAGCACAGCCGGAGGGAGCCAGCCGCACAATAACATGCAGCCTTACCAGGTACTCAACTACTGCATTGCTCTTGTAGGTTTATTCCCAACGCAAAACTAACTCATTCAGGAGGAATGAAAAATGATCGGCTATGTCGGGGAAATTCGGGTTTTTGCAGGCAACTTTCCGCCGAGAGGCTGGGCCTTTTGCGACGGAAGCCTGGTGCCAATCTCTCAGAATACAGCCCTGTATGCGATTTTGGGTACAAGATTTGGCGGAGATGGCAAATCGACGTTTGCATTGCCCAATTTGAAAGACAGGGCTCCCATGCACTTCGGAGCAGGTCCTGGCTTGACGGTTAGAAACTTCGCAGAACAGGGGGGAAGCAGCACGGTCACGCTGACCACCCAACAGATGCCTGCGCATACGCATGCTCCAATGGCTGCGCAGACTCCGACGACTATCAACCCGTCCGGGAAAGTCTGGTCAAACACGGTGGGCAGGGGACAGATTTTGGCTTACGGGCCAGCCGGTTCGCCTGAACAGGTCCCGTTAAGCCCGATGGCTGTTTCTTCTGCAGGCCAGGGGATGCCGCATAACAACAGACAGCCCTATTTAGGCGTAAACTATATCATTTGTTTACAAGGCGAATTCCCGCCGAGAGCGGACTGAAAAAGAAGTGCCAGATGTGCAATAACTCGTGCATCTGGCACTTGCTTTGTCCAATCGTCCTGGTGTAATATGACAGAATATTACTGCTATACCTGTTTTACGGGGTGATTTGATGCAGAAGTCTGTCAATGGTCCATCCTTCATTCCCGTCTATATTCAATTGAAGGAACAGTTGAAAAACTTGATGATGCAACGAATTTATCCACCACATGACAAATTGCCGACGGTTCGCGAACTGTCCGGTTTTTTGCGGATGAATCCACAGACGGTCAAGGCCGCGTATGCCGAGCTGGAAGCGGAAGGTTATGTGACGCTGGACGATACTGGCTCGGTGCTTGTTGCTGCCAAGCTTCCGAATAGGAGTGTTCAGGCGGAGCCGGGGATCGTGGCAGAGCAGCGAGAAGAGATGATGTTGTCCCGCGTTCCGGAGAAGTCGAGGCAGTCTGCCTTCGATAAGGCGCAGGGGCGGAGGAAGCCGGCCATCCTGTTTGCCGAGTGCGATGTCGTGCAGGTGCAGGAATACGCGGTTGAACTGGAAAAGGCGACAGGCTACACCGTCAAGCCATGCCTGATTAAAGACCTGGAGCAGCTTGCAAGCAGCATCCTCAACGGCTACTACGATCTCGTCGTCACGACGTTTTTACACATAGAAGAGGTGCAAAAATGGCTGGACAGCCTTGGTGAGGGCAACATGCCGAAAGTCATCGGCTGTTTGCTGGAATCCAATCTCCAATCGATCAGAGAGCTCCAGCAGCTTTCTCCTGGCAGTCTGGTAGGAATCGGCGGCACGACATGGGAAGGTGCCCATAATTTTCGCCAGTCGATCATCAAGGCGGGGATGACCGACCTGGAGCTGAAAATCGGCTCGATGGAGTACCCGTCCTCTTTAGACGAGTTGCTTTCGGCCAAGCCCAGGCTGATTTTATGCACCAGCATCGTCGGCGCCTATTTGCGAAGGCAGTCGCGCTTTTTGCCGCTGCTCATCGAGAACCGTTTTCTGAATGCCCAGTCCGTGCAGTACATTCAGCAGTGTGTCGAAGGCTGGCGATGACCGACAGGCAAAACGGTGCCGTGAACCGCAAACGGTTATGGTATGATGAAGGTAGTGCTTTTCCAGAAAAGGAAAAAGAGGTGCAGCCATGTCAGGATTCGGAATATTTCGTGAAGTCGTCACGTCTGAGGAACAACTGCGGGAAACGTTCGGAGAACCAAGCCGTCTGGTGCAAAACAAGTCGATTTTCCATCTTGATAAGCATTGCCGCAATTATATCGCACAATCGCCCTTTTTGATTATTTCTACCGCAGATGAAAAAGGAAACTGTGATGCGTCGCCGCGCGGGGATGCGCCGGGCTTCGTGCACATCATCGACGACCACCATCTGGTCATTCCAGAGCGGCCGGGGAACAGGCGGATGGATTCCATCACCAACATACTGAAAAATCCGCACGTCGGCCTGATTTTTTTGATTCCAACGCTGGAAGAAACGCTGCGGATCAACGGAAAGGCGTGTGTGATCCAGGACCAGGACATTTTGCAAAAAATGGCCGTGAAAGGCAAGGTGCCCGCGCTCGGAATCGGCGTGCAGGTGGAAGAGTGCTACGTGCATTGTGCCAAGGCGTTTTTGCGCTCCGGGCTGTGGAAGCCGGATATGTGGCCGGAAGCCGGGACGACGCCTGATATTGCGAAAATGGTGGCGGACCATGTGAATCTACCCGGCATTTCGGCAAAAGAGGTGGCAGAGGGCTTGCGGGACAGCTACACCAATCGCCTGTACTAAAGAGAGAAGCTCCCTTCGCTTGTTGGAAGGGAGATTTTTTTCCAAAAAAAGGGATCATTCGAGTTTTCCGACTGCTCCACTTATGATATACTTTCTTAATGTAAGTACATATAGAGTGTCAATCGGGAGGAGATCGGATGGCAACACAAATCACAGATCGTTCCGTTTTGAACAACGGAGTGGAAATGCCTTGGCTTGGTCTGGGTGTCTGGAAAGCAAAAGATGGCAACGAAACAGTGGCAGTCCGCTCCGCTATTGAGGCGGGCTACCGCAGTGTAGATACCGCTGCGATCTATGGCAACGAAGAAGGCGTAGCCGAAGGAATCCGGCAGTCGGGAATCGACCGCGACCAACTGTTTATCACGACGAAGGTGTGGAACTCCGACCAAGGCTACGAGTCGACACTCAAGGCTTTTGACGTGAGCATGAAAAAGCTTGGGATCGACACGCTCGACCTGTACCTGATCCACTGGCCGGTAAAAGACAAGTTTGTAGAAACGTGGAAGGCGCTGGAAAAGCTGTACCGCGATGGCTACGTGCGCGCAATCGGCGTGAGCAATTTTCAGATCCACCATCTGGAGGAACTGAAAAAGCACAGCGAGGTTACGCCAGTCGTCAACCAGGTTGAGTACCACCCGCTGCTCACGCAAAAAGAGCTGCATGCGTATTGCAAGGAGCACAGCATCCAACTGGAGGCGTGGAGCCCGCTGATGCAAGGGAACCTCGATCATCCGCTGCTGGTGGAACTGGGACAAAAATACGGCAAGTCGCCCGCACAAATCGTCATTCGCTGGGATTTGCAAAACGAGGTTGTCACCATCCCGAAATCCATTACGCCGGAGCGCATCGTGCAAAACGCGCAAGTCTTTGACTTCTCGCTGAGTGCAGAGGACATGGAAAGAATCAGTGCGCTGAACGAAAACAAGCGCTTCGGACCCGATCCGGACAACTTCGATTTTTAAGCAACAAGGACAAAAAAGCAGGGGGCTGTCCCGCATGTCTGATGCAGACAACGGGATGAGCCCCTTTCTCTTTGCAGGCGGACTAGCCCGAAAAAGAAAGCGGGGTCTCCCCGTGAGGCAGCCTTGTTTGCCCAGGGAACACCCGCTTGTTCATCCGTGGTGGCGATAGGCCAGGATGGTGCGGTACATGCTTTTGTCGGCCAGCTTGAGGAACAGGGAGATGTCTGGCCGCAAGTTTGCTTCGATGATCCAGACGCGCCCGTTTGCGTCGATGCCCATATCGAAGCCGAAGACGCGCTGGCGAATGTAATAGCGGGCCAGACGTCTTGCTGCGAGCAGGGCGACTCGCCGCAGTCGGGAGACGATTGCCGAAGTAGAGGCCCCGCGAATGTTCGAGCGCTGAATCGCGGTGGAAAGCGGCAGCACCCTGCCGCCGCTGCGCTTGATGTTGGTGATGATGTAGCCCCTGCCCGCCACTTTGGCGAGCATGCCCGTCACCACCCAAGGCTGTCCGCTTTTTCGCTGCACCATGACTCTGACGTCAAACAGCGAGCCGTTGACGCGCGCGAGCGATATGCCCTGCTGCACGAGGTAGCGTGTTTTGATTTTGCTACGTACATGTTTGTACGTTGCATGTTTGCCGTGCTTCGTCTTGCGCCTGGTCCCGCTCTGGACCCGGTAGCGTCCGCCGCCAAGTCCGGTCACGAGGATGACGCCCGCGCCGCCGCTGCCGGACGCTGGCTTGGCGATCACTTTGCGGTAGCGGTCGAGAAAGTCGTACAGCGCGCGCCTGGAAAACTTGCGCGTCTTTGGCAGCGTGCCGGACAGTGCCGGGCTTGCCCGCAGCACGCGGTACTTGGTCAGTTTTGACTCGCTTTTTTTGCCCAAAGTGGTCATTCCCCCAATCGTGATCTAAAAACGCATGATTCTTTTCCAATGTATGTCCGGCTTGTTTCAACGCTTGTGGGAATGTCCTTGCCGCAAAAAAATAGGTAGGATGCGGCTCGTCTGATGAAGATTCGCTCTTTACTATGCAATTAATTTTTGTATACTGAAAAGTAGCATATTTGTTTCATCAGATGAAACGAACGGAACCAAGTAGGAAGCAGGTGTAAGAACAAATGGATGAACAAAAAGCAAACGTTCGCTCCGTCGAGCGTGCTTTGGATATCCTGCTCTGTTTTACGGAAGCCACAGACCTTGGGCTTAGTGAAATATCGAGTCGGCTTTCCTTGCATAAAAGCACGGTGCATCGTTTGCTGGCGACGTTGGAAAACAAGGGCTTTCTCATCCGTGATGTCCAGACGGAAAAATATCGGCTAGGCTTTCGCATCTGGGAGCTTTCCGCCAACCTGACGCATAACGACGATCCCGCCACACTGCTTTTGCCCGAGATGGAAAGGCTGCGGGATTTGGTAGAGGAAACGATCAGCCTGTACGTGCGCGATGGAAACGAGCGAATCCGCATTCAGGCTGTCCAAAGCAGACAACCGATTCGCAGGGTCGCGCCAATCGGGGCGCGCATGCCGCTGGCAGTCGGGGCGTCCAGCAAGGTTTTGGTCGCCTATGCCGAGCCGTATGTACGGGAACAAGTTCTGAACGATCCGAACTGGCCGGAATACATCAATCGGGAGACGTATGTCGAACAGCTCGATCAGATCAGAAAACTAGGCTTTGCAACCAGCGTGGAGGAACGGGAGCTGGGGACAGCGGCTGTAGCCGTGCCAATTTTCAACCGCAACGGACAACTGGTGGCATCAATCGCCGCATCCGGTCCATCCAACCGTCTCACGCCGGAAAAAATGAGCGAGTACGCTCCCTACATCATGGAAGCAGCGTATCGCATGGGAAAAATGATGAAATAAGCAAAAAGGGGCAGTCTCAAACGTCGATTTTTCGACCTTGAGCTGTCCCTTTCGTTTTTCAGAAACATGGAGGAAGCAAGCTGGTGTCTATTTTCGTTTGCGATGCCGATACTCGTTTTGCAAGACGCGCCAAAACGCCTGGACGGCGTTGTCTGCGAGAAAGCGTTCGCCGCGCGACCGGACGTACTGGCTCATTTCCTGATGGTAGGCAGGATCGCACAGTTTTTCGTAATGAAAGACGATGTCGTGGGCATCCTCCACAAACAAAGGATATTTTTCGCCCAACAAGGCGAGATTGCCGATTGTTCTCGTCGTCAGGACAGGGACGCCGAGCGCCATGCATTCGATGATCCGCGACAAGTACGAGTGAGACGGATTTTGGTCCAAGGTATTGTCGTAGAGCAGCGCGATGCCGATGCCGCTTTGGACGATCATCTTTTTGGTCGTCCACATCGACTTTTGACCGTAGTCGACGACGCCGGGTGTGCGCAGCAATCGCCGTGCCGTCTTCTGATAGCTGCCGACGATGGAAGGATAGAGGACGTTGAGCTTCGTCTTCGGAAACTTTTTGCGAATCAGGGTAACGGCTTTGGTGGCGACAGCAAGTCCGTAGCGCGGCCGGATGACGCCTGCCCAGATCAGATGCAAAGGCTCGCCAGGCGGCCGGGTGAACGGTTCGCCAGCGTGAGGCTCGACGAACTGGGGCAGCACCTGGATTTTGCGTTGCAGCTCCTGATCCGAGTATTTCGCCTTGCCAAGCTGGTAGCGGCGATAGCGTTCGGCATTCGGCTCCGTCTGGAAAAAAACGACGCGGGAATGCTGGAAGATGCGGTCCAGTCTGCCCATGATGTACGGGTCGTGCAAATTGTACTGGACGGCCAAATAGAGCAGCTTTTTGCCGAGTGCCGGCTTTTTTTCCACCAGGTGAAAAGCCTCGTTGCGGCCGCGGATAAACAAAAAGTCGTATTTGTGCTTTTCGTCGCGGGCAATGATGTCGTCGACGAGCTGGTCAGACTTGTGAAACCGGACGTGTTCAAACGTAAAGCCACCCGTTCCGTTGCGGAACTGAAACGGCAGGACGCAATCGAGCACGTACCGTTTGCGTTCGCTCGCGTCAAGCTTCGCCACGATGCGGTCGACGGAGCGCAGCAAAATGAAAAATTGCAAGACGTTTCCCTTTGGCTTGAAATCAATGAGATTACAGGAAAAGCAAATTCTCACAGGATTCTCTCCTTTGCAGGGCTCTTTACCTATGGTATGGAGTTTGGAGCCGGTGGCTACTGGAGGATGAGGGGTCGATACTGGATTGTTATTTAAGTTTACTCAAATAAAAAACTTTACTAAAGTTAACCAAAATGATAAGATGATCCTTGGATACAACTGGAAAGGGAAAGAGAGGGAAATATGGCGGATACCATTTCACTGCGGGAAAAGAAAAAAGCAAAAACGAAGCTCGCCTTGCTGGAAGCAGCGCTTGCCCTCATCGACGAAGGAACGTTTCGCAGTGTGCTCGTCGATGATATATGCGAGCGGGCGGAAGTATCCAAGGTGACGTTTTTCAAGTTTTTTCCGCAAAAAGAAGAACTGCTCATCTATTTCATGAGCGTCTGGCAGGCACGCTGCTTCTGCGAACTGTCTGCGAACGGGAAGAGAGGCTTTGCTGCGGTGCGCCACATTTTTTCCATGGTGGCGGAGGAGAGCAGGAAGTATCCGGGGATCATGCTCAGTCTGATTAGTTTTCTCGCCGAGCAAAAAATGCATCCGTGTGTCCCGACGCTGTCAGAGGCCGAACTGGCCCTGCTGTTTCCGGAGGCAGAGGACAGGGCGTCTATCGGCAATGCAGACCTGTACCAGATTTTTGTGCGCTGTGTGCGGGAAGCGCGCGAGGACGGAGAACTCACGAACGATGTCAGCGAGCAGGAGGCTGTCATGCTGGTGTTCTCCATGTTTTACGGGGCGTATTTGACGGCCCATTTGTTCCGGTCGGACGATTTTATGGCTTGCTATGAACTTCATCTCAAATCTTTGACAAGGTAGGGGAGTGCGATGGCAAAAGTAATGCCAGGAAGGTATACGGCAAAAGTGGAAGGGTCTTATGTGGTGTTCATCATCGGCATGCGGATCAACCGGCTTTTGGCTGTCCACAAATGGGTTCCGGTTGTGCGGGCGATGGGCAAAATGATGGGAGAACTGTACCAGCATCCCGAACTTGGTTTTTTGGGCAGCCGCACCAGTGTCGGCTTGCGTACGATCACCCAGATTCAATATTGGCGTTCGTTTGAGCATTTGGAAAATTACGCGCGTGCCCCACTGCACCTGAAGGCGTGGAAAGCGTTCAATCAGGCAGTGGGCTCGGACGGCTCGGTAGGTCTCTACCATGAGTCGTATCTGGTAGAAGCGGGCCACTACGAATGTGTATACGTCAACATGCCGGTTTTCGGCCTGGGAGAAGTGGGCGAGCTGATTCCCGCCGCAGGCAAATGGGGATCGGCCAGACAGCGGCTCGCCAAAGGATAGAGCCGCCTATTCGGTTGCGTTGACCAGGCGCAGCACCCACTCCCTGAGGTCGACAATGCGCAACGATTTCGGACGCGAATCGGTTCCGGTGACGAGCAGCGGGACGAGCGAATCGACTGCATGCAGCGAGCCGTGGGCGCCGCCACCGATATGCGTCGGGGAGCTTTCCGTAATCAGCTCGTAGCCGGGCTGCACGGTGACGATGACGTATCTTCCGGGGTGGGAGTGCATGGCTCCGTACAGCCGGGCCAAAGCATCCGGATACTTGCCGTACGTGAGCTGCTTTTTGCGCACTGTCAGGTTCAGTACGTTCGGGTCTCCTGAGATCGTCCACGTCTGCCCGTACTCGTCCTTGAGCGGACCGCCCGGCTTGTACGTCAGTTGCCTGCTGCTTGCGCCTGCCGTGACGATGATCGACTGCCCCTCTTTTCGCGCGATGACATCCAGCCGCGGTTCGCGCTGCAGCTGCCCTGCGATGGTTGAGAGGGGAAGCTGCGGATCGAGTGCATAAACGTACGCCATCCGCTCGTTGGCGGCGATCACAATCTGGTCATTCGCCTGCTGTGGTCGGCTGATCGGGGAGATTTGATAAGGAGCGAGCAAGCTGCGCAAATCAATCGTCGCTGCTTGCCGATCATCCTGCACCGCGCTTTGGGCGCTGTCTCCCATGACAATCCAGCGCACTTCTTCAACGGCCTTGTCCCACGAGCCAAAGGCATCGAGTACGGTTTGCAGTGCCTTGTCGGCATTTTCAATTCCGTCTATCGTCATCGGGCCTTTGCGGTGCGCCGCCATGTCATTTTCCGGGAAATACGCGATTGTGAGCGGCGGCAGCCTGTCATGTGCAATGAGAAAAGCAATCTCCTGGGCGGAAAACTCGTCGTTCATGCCGTACTTGCGCCAGATGCGGGTATGACGTTTCTGGTTCGGATCGAGCTGGGCAAAAGCAGCATAAGACAGCAGCTTCGGTCCGGTTACGTTCAGTTCTTTCGGCAACTGGGCAGCCATTTCGATCAGGTGCGGGATTTTCAAGACATGCTCCGTCTTGCCTCGCCACACAATTGCATTAATGGAAGCAGAGTCCTTTCCCTGGTCCGCGAGTGTCTCGTGGATCGTTTTTGTCTGCGGATTCAGCTGGCTCTGGTTCAATTGCGAAATCGCATCCAGCAGTACCTGCGGCTGGTCGATCTTCAACGCTTCTTTTGGACCGTAGCCGTAATAAACCATCCGTTTTTCTTTTTCACTGTACCAGGACAGACCCGGCACGTGATGCTGATCGGCGTAGGTTCCGGTCAGCAAGGTGCTGTCAATCGTCACGGACATGGTGGGAAACGAGCTGACGACATGGGGGAAGTAGTGCCCTTTTTCCCGCAAAAAGGCCAAGGCAGGAGCGCGGCCCTGGCGAATTGCCTCCTGCAGCGGCTTGTCCATCAACGAATCGATGAGGATGAGCACGACAGGCTTTTGTGCTTGTGTTGTCTCTTGGATTTGCAATCTTTCGCCAGCCTTGCAGCCAATGAGTGACATGCTGATTAGCAGCAACGAAAGGATGGTGGACATCCATTTCGACTTCATGCTTCCATTCCTTTCCGCGAATTTTCGTTTTTTATTTTTCGTCGCTGCCGTTTTATTATTCCAGGCACGATGCAAAAAAATTTACCTCCTGTCAGTCAGCAAACCCGCTGATCCGCGCTGACTGACAGGCAAAAAAAGGGCAGACTGCCGAATGCTCGGAGTCTGCCCTTTTGGGTGGGTGCTGTTACGAACTTATTTGTTTTTCGCTAGTTTACGCGTTTACTGGTTGGCCTTCGTCCAGCAGTTGGCGAAGAACGGTTTGCAGAATACCACCGTTGCGGTAGTAGTCTACGTCTACCATGGAGTCGAGACGAACGATGACGTCGAACTCGAACTTGCTGCCGTCTTGGCGAGTTGCTTCTACTTTTACGCGTTGGCCTGGTTGAACATCATTGGAGAGACCCACAATGTTGAAGGACTCAGTACCGTCAATGCCCAGGGACTTCCAGCTTTGGCCGTCAGCGAATTGCAGAGGCAGAACGCCCATACCAACGAGGTTGGCACGGTGGATACGCTCGAAGCTTTCTGCGATAACCGCTTTGATGCCGAGCAGGAAAGTACCTTTTGCTGCCCAGTCGCGGGAAGAACCAGTACCGTACTCTTTACCAGCCAGAACAACGAGTGGAGTGCCGTCTGCTTGATACTTCATGGAAGCATCGTAGATGGACATGACTTCGCCGGTTGGCAAGTATTTGGTTACGCCGCCCTCAGTGCCAGGAGCCACTTGGTTGCGGATACGGATGTTGGCAAACGTACCGCGCATCATAACGTCATGGCTACCACGGCGAGCACCGTAAGAGTTGAAGTCTTTGCGCTCTACGCCGTTTGCTTGCAGATACAGACCTGCAGGGCTTGTTGGCGAGATGTTACCCGCTGGGGAGATATGGTCGGTTGTGACGGAGTCACCGAACAGAGCAATTGCTTTTGCAGCTTTGATGTCGGCGATCTCTGCGATTTCACCAGCAAGGTCTTTAAAGAATGGCGGTTCTTGGATGTAGGTGGATTTTTCATCCCACTCGTACAGGTCGCCAGTTGGAACGTCGATTTTGTTCCAGGCTTCGTTTTGCGTGAACACTTGACCGTACTCGGCACGGAACAGGTCTGGGTTCATGGCTTTGTTCATTGCTTCCGCGATTTCTTGCGGAGTTGGCCAGATGTCTTTCAGGTAGACAGGCTCACCGTCTTTGCCCGTACCGATTGGCTCGGTAGTCAGGTCGATGTCTACAGTACCAGCAAGTGCGTAGGCAATAACCAATGGAGGAGAAGCGAGGTAGTTCGCTTTTACCTGTGCATGGATACGGCCTTCGAAGTTGCGGTTACCGGACAGTACGGCTGCTACAGTCAGGTCTTCATCTGCGATTGCCTTGCTGGTTTCCTCTGGCAATGGACCGGAGTTACCGATGCAAGTGGTGCAACCGTAGCCGACTACGTTGAAACCGATTGCGTTCAAGGAATCAATCAGACCAGCGTCAGTCAGGTATTGCGTAACGACGCGGGAACCTGGAGCCAGGGAGCTTTTCACGAATGGAGGCTTTTTCAAACCTTTTTCCACTGCTTTTTTCGCCAGGATACCTGCACCCAGCATTACGCTAGGATTTGATGTATTGGTACAGGAAGTAATCGCTGCGATGACGACAGAGCCTGTTTTCAGCGTAGCGGTTTCCCCGTTTGCATAAGTAACAGGTGCGCTTGCTGCGATTTTCTCTTCGGACAGGCCAAAACCGCCTTTGTCGATCGGAGTGCGCAGGCTGTTGTTGAAGGATTCCTTCATGGCAGTCAGTTCTACGCGGTCTTGCGGACGTTTTGGACCAGCCAGGCTCGGTACGACTGTGGACAGATCCAGTTCCAATGTTTCGGAGAAGATTGGGTCTGGAGTGTCGTCGGTACGGAACAGACCTTGTGCTTTGGTGTAAGCTTCTACCAGAGCGATCAAATCTTCGCTGCGGCCAGTTTGGCGCAGGTAGTTGAGTGTTTCAGCGTCTACCGGGAAGAAGCCCATGGTAGCACCGTACTCAGGAGCCATGTTCGCTACAGTCGCGCGGTCAGCCAGCGAGATGTTGGACAGGCCAGGGCCGTAGAACTCCACGAATTTCCCTACTACGCCTTTTTTGCGCAGCATTTGGGTAACAGTCAGAGCGAGGTCGGTTGCAGTCGCACCGGCACTCAGGGTACCAGTCAGTTTGAAACCAACAACTTCTGGTGTTACGAAATACAGTGGTTGGCCGAGCATTCCTGCTTCTGCCTCGATACCGCCGACACCCCAACCGAGAACGCCAAGACCGTTAATCATGGTGGTGTGGGAGTCAGTACCTACGAGAGAGTCAGGGAATGCAACGAGTTCGCCGTCAACTTCGCGAGTAGCAATTACAGTTGCCAGGTACTCCAGGTTTACTTGGTGAACGATACCAGTTGCCGGAGGAACCGCACGGAAGTTGTCAAACGCAGTTTGCGCCCAACGCAGGAAGCGGTAGCGCTCCTGGTTGCGTTCGAATTCGAGCTTCATGTTGTTTTCCAGAGCAGCAGGGTTGCCGAAGTCGTCAACCATTACGGAGTGGTCGATTACGAGGTCAACCGGTACGAGCGGGTTGATTCGCTTTGGATCTCCACCAGCGCGTTTCATGGCGATACGCATTGCTGCCAGGTCAACGACAGCCGGTACACCAGTGAAGTCTTGCAGCACGATACGAGCCGGCATGAGCGGCACTTCTTTGTTTTCGTCGCGGCCTTTTGTCCAGGTGGCCAGTTGTTGTACGTGTTCTTTGGTGATCGCGCGGCCATCGAACTGACGTACAGCAGCCTCAAGCAGAACTTTAATGGAGAACGGCAGCTTGGAAACGTCGCCGAGTCCTTGTTCTTCCAAGCCTTGCAGGCGATAGTACGCGAAAGTTTTGTCGCCGACTTGCAGGGAAGATTTCACTTTGTAAGCATCTTGTTTAGCCAATGTATACAACCTCCCTATTGTAACTTGGGGTTTCGTCTGGTGAAACGTCGTTTCGTTTCTCTCATTACGAACTTATTATACTCGATTTGTTTCTCGGCTTCTACCCCAAATTCATCATTTATATACAAAAATCGTGGGAGAAAAACAGACGTGCCTGTTTCGCGTCATATTTAATGAAGGAAAAATATCCAGACTTCATGTATTATCCCGTTTATATTTCGTTTACATTCATCCGTTATGGTTTCTCTTGTCAGCAAAAAGAGCGCAGGGGACGCCGCCGTCAACCTCTGCCGCTGTTTGCAGAAAGGAGAGGCTGCCTGCAACACCTTTTTCCTCCCGGCTGCTCGGTAAGGAGCAGCTTGCAATCATCTCCGGGAGAGGCGCTTTGCCCAAGCAGCGAAAGTGCAACGAAAGGAAGCGTCAGACGTAAACCATAAAACATGCCATACATAAGAGTGGGAAAGGAGTCAACCAAATGAGAGAACAAAGCAATGACAATCGTGTCCAACTGGGAAACTGGCGCCCGTTTTTTCAATTAATCATGCGGACGAAGCCGTCCAAGCTGAAAATCGCTGTCGCACTGTTCATGAGTGTGGCCACGACACTGGTTAGCCTGGTCATTCCGCTGTTTACCAAAGACCTGGTGGACAGCTTCACGCTCTCGTCCATCAGCCAAGGCCAAATCGTGCTGCTGATGGTCGCCTTCATCGCCCAGGCCATCGCCAGCGGGCTGTCCATCTATTTGCTCAACCACGTCGGCCAGAGCATTGTCGCGGCTCTACGGGACCGTCTGTGGAAAAAGCTGCTCGTCCTGCCTGTCTCCTATTACGACAACCATCGGACAGGGGAGACGATTAGCCGGATGACCAACGACACTGGCGTCGTCAAAGGACTCATCAGCGAGCATCTCGCCAGCTTTTTCACCGGAATCATTGCCATTATCGGCTCGGTGGCAACGCTTTTGTACCTGGATTGGCAAATGACGCTGACCATGCTGATCGCCGTTCCGCTGTCTGTGGCGATCCTCGTCCCGCTGGGCAGACAGATGTACAAAATTTCCAAAGGGCTGCAGGACGAGACGGCGAGCTTTACGACGATCATGAATCAAGTGCTGTCAGAGGTTCGGCTCGTCAAGGCGTCGAATGCCGAGCCGCATGAGTACGAAGCTGGGAAAAAAGGTATTGCCAACCTGTTTCGCTTCGGCTTGAAGGAAGGGCAGGTGCAGGCGATGATCGCGCCGCTGATGTCGTTTGTGCTGATGGTGCTGCTCGTCGTCATCATGGGCTACGGCGGAATGCGCGTCGCTTCGGGGGCGCTTTCGGCCGGCGAGCTGGTCGCGTTTATTTTGTACCTGGTGCAAATCATCATGCCGATGGGGCAGTTCACGCAATTTTTCACCCAACTGCAAAAGGCGATGGGCGCGACAGAGCGCATCATTGCTACCCTGGAAGAGCCGGAAGAGGATCACGAGAGCGGACGGACGGTGGAAAATGCCGCCCTGCCGATTGTCGTGGAGAACGTGAGCTTTTCTTATGAAAACGGGGAGACCATTCTCGATGATGTCAGCTTCACGATTCCGGCCGGAAAGGTGAGTGCGATTGTCGGGCCGAGCGGCAGCGGCAAGACGACGTTGTTTTCCCTGGTCGAGCGCTTTTACAAGCCGGATAGCGGCGTCATCAGACTGGGCAGCGATCCGATTGAGGCGTTTTCCCTGGCGTCCTGGCGCAGCAAAATCGGCTACGTCTCGCAAGAAAGCCCGCTGATCGCAGGCACGATTCGGGAAAACATCTGCTACGGCATCTCCCGCGAGGTGACAGAGGAAGAGCTGAAGCAGGCCGCCGCCATGGCCTACGCGGACCAGTTCATCGACGAGCTGCCGGACGGCTACGAGACGCAAGTAGGCGAGCGGGGCGTCAAGCTCTCCGGCGGACAGCGCCAGCGCATCGGCATCGCCCGCGCCCTGCTGCGCGATCCGCAAATTTTGATGCTCGACGAGGCGACGTCCAGCCTCGACAGCAAATCGGAAATTATCGTGCAAAAAGCACTGCAAAATTTGATGAAGGGACGCACGACGCTCGTGATTGCGCATCGACTGTCGACTGTGGTGGACGCGGATCAGATCATCTTTTTGGAAAACGGAAAAATCACCGGCATGGGCACGCACGAGCAGCTGTTTGAATCGCACGACATGTACCGGGAGCTGGCCAGCCAGCAGTTGCTGGTGAAGGAAAGGGTGCAGCTGACATGACCAGAATCATGGTAGTGGACGACGACCCGCACATTCGCGAACTGGTACACATTTTTTTGCGTAACGACGGGTTCGAGGTCGTGGAGGCGGAAAACGGCGTCGAGGCACTGGAAAAAATGGAGTCGCCCGGCGCCGACCTGGTCGTGCTCGACATCATGATGCCGCAGATGGACGGCTGGGAGCTGTGCCGACAACTGCGCGAGCACTACGATATTCCGCTGCTCATGCTGACGGCAAAAGGCGAGACGGCACAAAAAATCAAAGGCTTCGAGCTGGGAACGGACGACTACCTCGTCAAGCCGTTCGAGCCTGCAGAATTGGTGGTGCGGGTAAAAGCGCTGCTCAAACGCTACAAGATCGCCGCGTCGCACAAAGTACAGGCCGGGCTGTTGCAGCTTGACCGCAAAACATTTGAGATCGTACAGGATACCCGCTCGTGGACGATTCCGCTAAAAGAGTTCGAGCTGCTGTTCAAGCTTGCGAGCTATCCGGGGCAAACGCTCCCGCGCGAGCAGCTGATCGAGCAAATCTGGGGCTTCGACTTTGAAGGAAATGAGCGGACGTTGGATGTGCATATCAACCGCCTGCGGGAGCGTTTTCCGGAAGGGGAGTACGGCTTTCGGATTCGCACCGTGCGTGGACTCGGCTATCGGCTGGAGGTAGACAAATGACAAGAGAGCCCAGGGAAAAGCCAAGGCACAAATCCAGTCGAACGAAGCCGCTGCACAAGCGCATTGGACTGAGACTGCTTGCGACTGTCGGGATCTTTGCCTTGCTGATGCTCTGCGGGGCTGTGGCTTACTGGGGCACGGGCGTCTTTTACCGCTATACAGGGCTTGCTCCGAGCGAGTTTGCGCAAGCGGTGGTCCAATCTGTCGTCAGCTTTTGCATTTTTATCTTCACAGGGTTTGCAATCTCCCATTTTATCCGCCCCCGGCATGTCGAGCTGTTTCAACTGCTGCTCGACGCCTTGAGGCGAATTGCCAAAGGAGATTTCAGCGTCAATCTGGATGTGAAAATGGAGCGTCAATGGGGGCAACTGGTGGAGGGCATCAACCATATGGCCGAGCAGTTGCAGGCGATGGAGCAGTTGCGCCAGGAGTTTATTTCCAATGTTTCCCATGAAATCCAGTCGCCGCTGACCTCGATCAGCGGCTTTGCCCGCGCGCTGCAAAACGAGGATCTGAGCCTTGCGGAGCGTCGGCATTACCTGGAGATCATCGAAACGGAGAGCAAGCGTCTGTCCAAAATCAGCGACAACCTGTTGAAGCTCACGGCACTGGAGGGCAAGCACCATCCGGTCGAGCGCAAGCGCTACCGGCTGGACCAGCAGTTGCGCAGCATCATTTTGGCCTGTGAGCCGCTCTGGCTGGAAAAGGAGATCGAGCTGGAGATTGAGCTGGAAAAGGCGGAAATCGTCGCGGACGAAGACATGATGAGTCAGGTGTGGAACAACCTGCTCAGCAACAGCATCAAGTTCACCGAGCCTGGCGGCAAAATCAGCGTCCGGCTGCAATCGCTACCCGGAGGCGCACAGGTGCAAATTTCCGATACGGGCATCGGGATCGCCCAGGAAAACCTGGAGCGGATTTTTGAACGCTTTTTCAAGGAAGACAAGTCGCGCAACCGCGCCAAAGGCGGCAGCGGTCTCGGGCTGTCAATCGTGAAAAAAATTCTCGATCTGCATCAGGCGACGATCTCCGTGCAAAGCGAGCAGGGGCGAGGGACACGGTTTACGGTAACGTGGACGGGGGAGGTTCCTGTAAATGCAGCAAGACCTTGAGGACGACAAGCCACTCAAGGTCTTGCTGCTGTTTCCGGCTACGCCCCAATATACTTCGCATGCAGGGAACGGGCCACGCTGATCTCATCCGTCCCCTGGACGAGCACGCGTCCGTCCGGGAAGGCGACGAGCGTGTACGAATCGACATGGAAGCGGAGCAAAAACTTGTTTTGTTCTATTTTTCCAAGGGGAGCAAGCCGCTCGGCGAGGGCATCCAGATCGAGCTTGGCAGAAGCGCCCGGCGAGATTTGCACCGTGTCCCGACCGCAGAGCGACACGGCTTGTCCATCCTGTGTTTCTGGCTGCAAAAACGTAAACTCGTGCTTGCCGCACGTCGGACAGTCGCTGCGGCGGGCATTTGCCACCTTGATTTGCGTGTGGCGATTTTGCCAGATTTCAAAATGCTCCAGGTTCGGATTGAGCGCATCTGTTGCCCCGACCAGCAGCTTGAACGCTTCGGTCGCCTGGTAGGAGGCGACGATGTGGATAATCGGACCGATGACGCCGGCGGTATCGCATGTCGGCATTTCCCCCGGATTTGGCGCTTCCGGGAACAGACAGCGCAAACACGGCGTCATGCCGGGGCGAATGGCTGTAAACGTGCCCGTCGCGCTCACCGCACCGCCGTACACCCAGGGAATCCCGTGCTTCACGCAAACGTCGTTGACCAAATAGCGCACCTGAAAATTGTCTGTGGCATCAAGTACGAGATCGACGTCACGCAAAAGCTCTTCGGCGTTGTAAAAAGACAGGTCGGCGACAATCGGCTCAATCGTCACTTCCGAGTTGATTTTCGACAGCTTGGCATGGGCGGCAATCGCTTTTGGCAAATGCTGGGCGGCGTCAGCCTCGTCGTAGAGCATTTGCCGCTGCAGGTTGCTCGGCTCGACGAAATCGCGGTCAATTAGGCGTACAAAGCCGACTCCGGCGCGAACCATATGATTGGACAGCACCGTTCCGAGCGCCCCCATCCCGACGATGGCGACGCGGCTTTGCAGCAGTTTTTCCTGGCCGCTGCGCCCGATCGGGTGAAACAGAAGCTGGCGGGAATAACGTGTATCCAAAGCGGTTACGCCTCCTTTCCTTCCGACATCGCCAGCGGATTCCACGGGCCTTGCTGGTGCCCCTTCCATTCGCTGCCGTCCTCCCATATTTCCTTTTTCCAGATGGGAACGATTTGCTTTAATCTCTCGATGGCGTAGCGCCCGGCTTCAAAAGACTCGTTGCGATGCGGGGTTGCCACTGCGACGACGACGGCGATTTCCTCCACGGCCAAATCGCCGACGCGGTGATGCATGGCGACTTGTGCTCCTGGCCAGCGCTCCTCGATCTCGGCGGCAATTTGCTTCATTTTTTCCACAGCCATCGGCTCATACGCTTCATAGGAAAGGTAGACGGTGCGCTGTCCGTGCGTAAATTCACGAACCGTTCCAACAAACGTCAGGACGGCACCCGCATGCGGGTTGCTCACCAGTTGCACAAGCTTGTCTGCAGACAGCGGCTCCCGGGTAATGGCAAAGCGCGGTACTTCCTCGCCGCCGCTGACAGGGGGCAGGAGCGCGATTTCGTCATCCGGGCTGATGACGCGATCAGAAGCAGCGTACTCGTGATTAATGGAAACAAAACAGCTACCGAGTAGCGGCGCAAGAGCCGGATACTGCTCACCGACTGCTTGCAGCAGGTCGCGCACGGTTGCCTGTTCTGGCAAAGTCAGTTCAATCTTGCGAACATTGGCTCGTTCAGCCAGTCCGGCAAATAGCAAGATGGTAATCGTCAAAGCAATTCCTCACTTCCGATTGGGATGACAGTTATCTATGGCTTGACGATAACACAATCCGGCACAGATGCCAATGCGCGAAGGGGCTCAAGGACTTACGGCGCGAAGCCTTTTTGGCTTACGTACAGCTCGTCTTCCGCAAACACGCGCCGCAGCCGCTCGTAGACGAGCAGGTAGGCATCCGGCTCCGCCCATGCTTCCAGTCCCAGCTCGGCAAAAAGCGCGGGAATCCCGTTTTTCTTCGTGCGTTTGCCGCCGCTGCCGTCACCCATGTAAAAATCGTCAATGCACACCCGCCCGACCAGCGGGCGCAACAGGGCGGGAAAAGCTTCACTGCTCGGCAAGACAGGCGCAATCGTCGCCTGTGTCGGGACGCCAGCCGCAGCCAGCTCCCGAAGCGCGCGGAGCCGAGCGGCAATCGGGGGCGCTTGCGGGGAGAAATGTTTGCGGATTTCCTCCAGATCCGTTTCCACCGTCATACTGACGCGTACCCGCTCTCCCAGACAAAGCAGCAGGTCCAGATCGCGCGTGACGAGCGGGCTGCGCGTCTGCACGAGCAAAAAGTCGGGCGGATGCTCGACCATTACTTCGAGCAGCGAGCGTGTCACCTGCTCCCGATATTCGACGGGCTGGTAAGGGTCCGTGCTCGACGACATGAAAATCGAGACAGGCCCCTTCGCTTTTGCCCGCTGCAGCTCTTTTGCGAGCAGCGCGGCGGCTCCCGTCTTGATGTCAACCCACGTCCCCCAGTCTTGTCCGCGAAACAGCGAGACAGGCATTTGCCGCACGTAGCAGTACGAGCAGGCAAACGAGCAGCCTGTGTACGGATTGAGCGAATGGGTGTAGTCGGTCAAAAATCCGGTTCCTTTATTGAGCAACGTTTTTGGCTGTTTGTAAAAGAAAGTGCTGTTCACTTTTTGTCCCTTCCTACTTTTTTTGCGTCGTGAAAATGATCCCCGGGCGGCGGTGCGTGCATTCCTCTGGTGAGACTACCTTTTTCCAGTGCGATCAGCTCCGTTTTCATGGGGAGGCCGCCGCGATAGCCGGTAAGGCTGCCGTTTTTACCGACGACCCGATGGCAAGGGATGGTCAAAAGCAGCGGATTTGCGCCAATCGCCGCACCTACAGCCCTGACGGCGGCAGGCTGTTGGATGCGAGCCGCAATCTCCGTATAGGAAGCAGTTTGCCCGTATGGAATTTGGCACAGAGCCTCCCAGACCGAGAGCTGGAACGGCGTGCCCTGCAGATCTAGCGGGAGCGAGAATTGCTGCCGCGTTCCTTGCAGATACTCGCTGATTTCCGTCACATAAGGGGCGAGCTGTTCGTGATCCTGGACCAAAGCATGGCGGGGCCTGCGCCGGGCGAGCCACGCGGTCAGCTCTTCCAGCGGGCTGTTTTGGGAACCGACGAAGCACAGCCCCTTGGCTGACGCGGCAAGATACAGGTTCCAATGATTTACGGTTACTTTTGACCAGTACACATATTGTTTCTCCGTCATTTGTTCAACGCCTCCAGACGATCCCGTTTTCCGTTGCTTGCTGGTTGTTGTACGCACAGTATACCTTCGCCGCGTTGCTTTTGTACGGTTTTGCGAGTAGGATAGCAAGATAGTGAAAGCCGCAGAAGCAGTTGATAGCGATGTTCCCATTGCTTTTCACAGGCTGCGGGAGTATGGTAGGAATAAACAGATGCCAGATGGCAGCCAGGCTTTTTGGCTGTTTGCGAGTGTCGCGTACATGGAGGACGGATTGTTGCATGAAAGATCAGTTGACGCATTTTAATGAACAAAACCGCGCGCGGATGGTAGATGTCTCGGAAAAAGACATGACCAAACGGGAGGCTGTGGCAGAGAGCAAAATCGTCATGAAGCCGGAAACGCTCGCCCGCATCCGCGAAGGACGGGTAGAAAAAGGGGATGTGCTGGCAGTCGCACAGGTAGCGGGTGTCATGGCAGCGAAAAAGACGTGGGAGATCATCCCGATGTGCCATCCGCTGCCTTTGACCGGGATTGACATTCGCTTCACTTTTGAAAACGAGACGACGCTTTCTCTGGAAGCATCTGTGCGGACGACCGGAAGAACGGGCGTAGAGATGGAAGCGTTGACGGCTGTAAGCGCCGCTGCTCTCACCGTGTACGATATGTGCAAGGCGATGGACAAAGCAATGATAATCGGCCCGACTTGCCTGGTGAGCAAAACGGGCGGGAAAAGCGGCGATTTTCGCCGGGGAGAGAACTAGACCATGAAACAGAAATGGCAATCCTATCCGAGCAGCATTCGTCTTCTGGCGATTGCTGCGATCATTTTTTCTACAGGAATGGCTTGTATTTGGCCGCTTGTCACCATCTATATCCATGATTATTTGGGGAAGCCGCTGACCGTAGCGGGCTTTTTGCTGTTATTGAACCAGGGGGCTTTTCTGATCGGCAGCATCGCAGGCGGCATGCTGTTCGACCGCTGGGGGAAAATGCGCACGATCCTTTTTTCCTCTGTCGGCATTATTCTGATCTCTGTCGGGCTTGGCGTCACGCATGACTTCACCATGTATACGGTCTTGCTGTTGCTGAACGGACTGTTTTACGGCATGCTGTCTCCGGTCTTGAATGCGCTCGCTGTTGTGCTGTGGCCGGAAGGCGGGCGAACCGGAATCAATACGATCTACGTCGCGCTCAACGCCGGGGTGGCGGCGGGCTCTGCCCTTGGCGGTTTGCTGGCGAGCATCTCGTTTGCCTGGACGTTCTTCGGCAACGCCATCCTGCAAGTCATTGTGCTCATCATGTTCGTACTCACCCTGCCCCGTCAGCTCAAGGCAGCGGCGGACGGGTCCAGTCAGGGTGAGCAAGCCAATACGGCGGGCACTCCTGCGGCTGCCGGGCAAAGCGCTGCCCATCTGAATCCGGGTGATGCGCTTGCGCCGCTGCAGCAGCTGCCGCCGAAAAAAGTGGCGTGGGGCGCACTGCTGCTCTTGTGCAGCGGGCTTTTCATCTGTTGGATTGTCTACGTCCAATGGACAACGGTGTTGTCGACCTACATGCAGTCGCTGGGGATTTCCTTGCGTCAGTACAGCTTGCTGTGGACGATCAACGGCGGCCTGATCTTGTTCGGACAGCCGCTGATTGCCTGGGTCATTCGCCGCTTCGCCCGCACACTGCGCGCGCAAATGCTGCTCGGCTCCTACGTGTTCGTGCTGTCGATGCTGATTTTGTCGCAGACGACCTCCTACGCTGGCTTTGTCGCCGGCATGTTCATCATGACGCTCGGAGAAATGCTCGTCTGGCCGGCCGTGCCTGCCGTAGCGGCAGAGTTTACGCCACCAGGGCGCGAAGGCTTCATTCAGGGCCTGATCTCGGGCACAGGATCGGCGGGACGCATGCTCGGACCGCTGCTCGGGGCGATCATTTTCCAGCACTTCCAGGCGCAGGGGCTGTTGTACATCATGGCGGGGCTTGCCTTGCTGTCTGTCGCGCTTTTTGCCCTGCACAGCTCTTTTCAAGGCCGTACGGGAAAAGTGCCGCAGACGACCGCAGAAAAGATGTAAGCAGGAAAAAGCGGCTCGCCGCGCGAAGCATCTTGACACGTTCGGAACGCGCAATGTAGTATGAAGGAGATTAAAAACAGTATATTCCGTGTGCTTTACTTATGAAGAGAGGCGGAGGGACTGGCCCTATGAAGCCCGGCAGCGGATCTGCGCGCTCGTGCGATGCAGATGCTGTGCCAAATCCAGCAGGAGAATTCCTGACAGATAAGGACGTGACCAAGTTGATCTCCCCCTTTTTCTGTACGGAAAGAGGGGGTTTTTGTTGTACATTGGCCTAAAAAGAAAGGAACTGAAGAAAGATGCGCATCCAACCTTCCGATATGATTGATCGGCTCCCCACCCAGTTTTTTGCGACATTGGTGGCAAAAGTAAACAAAGTCATCGCGAGTGGGCATGACGTCATTAATCTGGGCCAAGGCAACCCTGACCTGCCTACGCCGCCGCACATTGTAGAAGAGCTGAAGGCGCAGGCAGAAAATCCGCTGCATCACAAGTACCCGCCATTTTCCGGCCGTCTGGAGCTGAAGCAGGCAGTCGCACACTGGTACAAGCAACAATTTGATGTGGACCTCGACCCGGAGGAAGAGGTAGCCATCCTGTTTGGAAGCAAAACCGGCCTCGTGGAAATATGCCAGGTGCTGATGAACGCAGGCGATGTGGCACTCGTACCGGACCCAGGCTATCCGGATTACTGGTCCGGCGTAGCGGTCGTAAACGGGCGGATGTCGATGATGCCGCTCACGGCAGAAAATCAGTTTTTGCCCGACTACAGCAAAATCCCGCAAGCCGATCTGGACCGTGCCAAGCTGATGTTTTTGAACTATCCGAATAACCCGACAGCAGTGAACGCTCCGTTTGAATTTTACGAAGAAACGATCCGGTTTGCCCGCAAGCACGCGATCGTCGTCTGCCACGATTTCGCGTACGGCGCGATCAGCTACGACGGCAAAAAGCCTGTCAGCTTCATGCAAGTGCCGGGGGCAAAAGAGGTGGGCGTGGAGTTTTACACGTTGTCCAAAACGTACAATATGGCCGGCTGGCGCGTAGGCGCGATGGTCGGCAACCGCGAGCTGGTAAGGCTCATCAATCTGATTCAGGATCACTACTTCGTCAGCCTGTTTGGCGCTGTTCAGATGGCGGCAGCCAAAGCGATGACCGACTCGCAGCAGTGCGTCCATGATCTGGTCGCTGTCTACGAAAGCCGCCGCAACGCGCTGTTTTCCAACCTGCACCGCATCGGCTGGCAGGCTACGCCATCGCAAGGCTCGTTTTTCGCCTGGCTGCCCGTCCCGGCAGGCTTTACTTCGGTCGAGTTCTCTGATTTGCTGCTGGAAAAAGCGCACGTGGTCGTCGCACCAGGTGTAGGCTTCGGCCCGAGCGGAGAAGGCTACGTGCGCGCCGCCCTGTTGTCGGACGAACAGCGCCTGGCAGAAGCAGTACGGCGGATCGAGCAACTGGGGCTTTTTGCAAAAACAAAATAGGAATGCAGCAGGGGACCACACTTCCTGAGGTTGGGGAGTGTGGTTTTTCTGACGCTGAGACATACAGGAATAAAAATCATTCTCAACGTTGACAGATAATGATTTTCATTATACGATGTTGTTAATGATAATTAATCTCAGCAGAAGCGGGAGGGTATTATGCGCTATCAGATTAACGGTTACACGGACATGTACACGGTGATCGCCAACGAGCGGAAAATCGGTGGAGCCATTGAAGCAGCTCAGGTTCGCCTGCGCACAGGTGAGGTTTTCACCAATGCGGTTCTCACTCGTCTGGAAATGTCCGGTGCGCATTTTTGCTCGATCGGCTTCGTGACAGAGGAAGGCAAGCGGCTGATTGTGCATGTGGACGACATCAGCATGATCGCGGACGCGCGCCACGTCAATGTATGTGAGCTTGCCAATGAATGCATGCGAAAAGAAAAGTGCGCCGAGCGCCTGAAGCGTTTGAAGCGCCTCTGTGAGCTGAACGAAGGAAGCTGTACGCCTACCTTCCAGGAAGAGGCGTTGCTTTTGGCAGAAGACATTGGCCTCGAGGAAGCGCGCTCCCATGTGGATTTGTCCTTCCTGCCGCATGCAGAAAAATCGCGGGTTGTCCGCATCGCGTAGAGTATTTCCAACCACGCTACATATTTCGCCCCTTTCCCTTTTTCGGTGGAGAGGGGCTTTTTGCGTACGCTCGACATAGTCAAAACCTATTTGCGCCATAGCTAGCGGGGATTGGACTTTGCCTGAGGTCAGTGATAAAACAAGAATAAGCAAAATCAAGGGGGAACGGGACATGGAGTATTCTTTTTCAAAATCAGTAGACGCATTATCCTCCTCGGCTGTCCGGGAAATCTTGAAGCTGACCCAAGGCAATCAAGTGCTCTCGCTCGCAGGCGGGCTGCCGGCTGAGGATTCTTTTCCGATTGCAGCGATGCGCGAAGCGTTCAATCGGGCATTTGATCTGGGTGCCAAATGTTTGCAATACGGTTTGACTGACGGATACATTCCGCTTCGCGAGTGGGTTGCCTCACGGATGAAGCAAAAACATATGAACGTTGGCGTGGACAATATGCTGTTGACCACGGGCTCCCAGCAGGCCGTCGACTTGCTGTGTCGGGTCTATCTGGACGAAGGCGACGTCGTGCTGGTAGAAAATCCGACGTATCTGGCTGCGGTCCAATTGTTCCAGTTCCGCGGAATTCGCATCATTCCGGTACAAGGAGATGCAGATGGGATGGATCTGGACGATCTCGCGAAAAAAATCGCCCAGTATCGCCCGAAAATGGTTTATGTGATTCCGACTTTTGCGAATCCGACAGGAAAAGTATGGAGTCTGGAACGCCGCCAAGGCTTGCTCGCCCAGTGCAAAGCGAACAATATCCTCATTCTGGAAGACGATCCGTACGGCGAAATCCAGTTTGACGGAGAAGCTCCGTACCGTTCCATTTTCTCACTTGATGAGCATCCGACAGATTCCTGTGTCGTGTACACGAGCACGTTTTCGAAAATCGTCGCTCCCGGTGTGCGTACCGGCTGGGCTATCGGTGACAAGCGCGTCGTCCAGATGATGGTCAAGGCGAAGCAAGCCGTCGACCTGCAATCCAGCACGATTGACCAGATTGCGCTCCATGAACTGCTCTCCCGCTTCGATCTGGATAGCCACATTGATAAAATTCGCGCTTCCTACAAACAGCGGATGGAGTGGATGAACGAGCTTCTGCTCGCCCAAAACTGGGACGGCGTTCAGTGGGAGAAGCCAAGAGGAGGCATGTTCTTCTGGGTGAATTTGCCCGAGCATGTGGATTCGGAAAAACTGCTGGCCCGCTCTGTGCAAGAAGGCGTGGCATTCGTTCCGGGCAAGCCGTTTTACGCAGCGGAGCCGCAGGCAAATACGATACGCTTGAACTACACGTTGCTCAACCGTGAAGACACCGAGCTGGCGATTGCCAGACTTGGCAAAGCATATGCAGCATACAGTCAAAGTCTGGTAACGCAGTAGCAACGTCTGCGCCTGCGAAATCGTTTGGCGAACGAAAAAACCGCACCAAAAGACAATCATGCCAACAGAAACCGGCTGGTTGTCTTTTTTGTTTCAAAAAAAAACGTGCCCATCGACGGTAAAGTCAAATGGACACGTTTTTTTCAGATAAACTGGCACTGAAGCGCTGAGCTTCACAGGCGGCTGTCTGATCGAAGCACAAGCCAGCCCAGGCCATTTTTTTATTCTTCGGTTTCCTCCAGCGTGCAAATCGCGCTAGGACGCTTGATGCGCAACACCGCGCACTCGTAGACGCGGAACAGGCTGTTCATTTGCTCGTCTCCAAGGAAAGCGGTGTCGAAGTCTTCCGCAATCGCCAGGTCCAGGTTGTGACGGCCGGTTGCGACCAGCACACCGGAGCGGCCCTTGATCGTTGGCGACTGGTACACGCCGTCCGTGACGAGGTTGCGTACATGGTCGATCTCAAGAACATTCGTGCCTTTGTGCACGCGGTGCAGGAGAGCGTACAGCTCAGGCGACACAACCAGGGCGTACGGGCCGCTGTGGCCCATTTTCAACAGCTTGTTGCGCGCTTCCACAATGTCTGCGAACGCGTTGCCGGACTCCATCCAGTCGCTTTTCAAGTGCGTGAGACGGCCTTTTACATTCATCAGACCAGGCAGGTCGAATTCAGCCGATCCGTTGAAAATCAGGTCGTCTTCCATCAGGGCGCAGCTGGCAGCGGCGTTTGCAGCGGCGCTCATGTCAAGCGGCATGCCGAGTGTGCGCGCTTGCGCCACGTCGCGCCAGTAGAGCATGAAGTCTTTGTACAGAATCGGGATCGTCATGCTCACACGGCGGCTGGGCTGTGTCATTTCCAGCGATTCGCCGCGCAGGGAAAGACCGCCGAAGCGGGATTCATCGTACACGTCGTTCGTAATCGTCTGGATACCCTCGCCGAGCGGGCCGTAAATGTCAATGAAACGGCGTCCCACAAGTTGACGGCGCGCCATGTCGATTACAGTGTCGTCCAGCTGGCTCCATTCATCTTTTGTCAAGGGAGAGTCAGGGTATTTGCGAAGCTTGTCCATAGCGTAACCTCCAGGTCATATAAGATCGTTGTTTCCTTACAGTCCTTTCAGACTTCCTACTGTAAGCCCCTTTTTGCCGGAAACAGCCTTGGCCGGAGCAGAATGCTTGATGACGGAAGCAACACCGTTCGCAGCGGAAGCAGAAGCTTTCAAGTGATCCACCTGATGAATGTCGTGTCCTTCGTCGTGGTCGGTCAGATCCGGGCGGGACCCGTCAGAGAACCGCTCGCTCAATGAGGCCATGATTTCTTTCACTTGCAAGTAGTCGGCGTGGGTTTTTTCGCGCATGCCGTCCAGAGTCTGGCGAGTTTCTTCATCTTGAAACTCGTACAGGGAAAGCTCCAGGTGTTCGCGGAAATTGTGCAGGCCAAAGCGCTCCAGGTTCACATCCGACAGCATTTGCGAAAGCTCGCGGTCGCTCAGCTCGGCAAGCGTTTCTTTTTCGGACACTTTTTCCAGGTAAGGAATCAGTTCCTGGAGTCGTCCCAAGCGCTGTTCTTCTTCTTCCAAAATGTGATGGTAGTACAAGCGTGTATGCTCGTCCTGGGCAGCGTCGATAATCGGCTGGATGATTCCCATAAAATGATTGATGTATCCTCTGGTTCGATCAAAAATGGCGTGCAGTTGTGTAATTTCTTGCACCCTCCGCCACCTCCTCATTCACGATCTTATTTGTTCATTATACAGTTGGAAAAATGAACCGGGCAATACATATGTAGATATTCGGCTTTTTTTGTCATAAATGGCGGTTTCTATGCACAATGGTTGCCGGAGCAAAGAAGTCGTTACCGTTAGTTTTCTATTTTTACAAAAAAGTTATCATGGAGAGTATTGTCAAAGGCAAATGGGAATGATAATATTTATCAATAAGAGTGATATTCATTATCAATTAGAAAGCAGAGAAACAAAACATACATTTTACACTCACTTGAAGGAGGAAAACAGTTATGTCATCCATTTTAGTTATTGGCGGAGATCGCCTTGGAAATATCGTCGATTTGTTGCGCGGGCAAGGCTTCAAGGACATTCACCATGTCACAGGTCGCAAAAGCTCGCAAACAGGCGTGAAAATCCCGGCAGGTATCCATATGATTCTGGTACTGACTGATTTCGTGAACCACAACCTGGCGAAAACGGTGAAAAACCAGGCGAAAGACCGCGAACTGCCGATTGTGTTCTGCAAACGTTCGTGTTCCGCTATTGCCAAAGCTTTCGAACTGACCGCGTAAATACATACCCTCTCTGGTGGATAGACTAACGCGTGAGTCTGATCCCAACGGAGGAATGGCGTATGGAGCAAAACCGTTTGAACGAACTGCCTATTGCCAAGCTGACGGCCGTGCAGCTGCAGCAGTTGAAGCAGGCAGAGGAACAAATCAATTCCGAAGGTCAAAACGTGTACTTGATCGCGTTTGAAAAGCAACCCCCGTCATCCTAGACGGGGTGTTTTGCTTCTCTTTGTCATTTGAAGACGTACTGCTCCAGTTGCGCTTTCAGCGCGTCAATGCCGATGGCAAAGCCCAGGCACTGGCTGGATTGAATGATAAAGGCATTGAGTCCGACAACCTCGCCGTTCAGGTTGATGAGTGGCCCACCACTGTTGCCGGGGTTGATGGCGGCATCGGTCTGGAAAATTTCCTCGTACATTCGCTTGGCAACTTGCAGGCGACGGTTTTTGGCGCTGATGATTCCGGCAGTGACGGAGTTTTCCAATCCGAGTGGAGAACCGCCTGTGTGCAAAGAGCAGAATTATTAATGAAAAACAAGGTGTTGAAGGCGGACGGCGCGCTCAGGACGCTGCCCTGCTTCGGAGGAGACGGTTGCTTCCAGACGCCGGATGAGCATGGTGATGAGCAGGCGACGTTCTTCCTCACTGGCATGGGCCCAGATGAGCGGCCATTCGGTCATAAGGCCAGGAGCGGGGGAAGCGGTTGGCGGGGGAAGCTGGGCCTGCGATTCCGGCTGCAATGCCGCCATTTTTTCGCGAAACGCTTCCAGGGAGATCAGCCCTTCCTCGTAAGCTGCCTCCCAGCGCCGCCGCTTGCGCTCCCGTTTTTGCTCCAGCTCCGCTGCGGTCGGGCCATCGGAAGCGCGCAGCGACTCCCGTGCTTCCGCTAGGGCGGCAAGCGCTTCTTCCGCGTAGAGCATCAGCTCGGAGAGAACAGCCTGCTCCAGTCGGTCTTCGCGGATGGCAGGGGCGTCGCAGCGTCCTGTCTGCCTGTTTTTGCATAAATAGTAGCGATGCACATACAGCCTTCCGCCGCTTTTGCTCTTCGCTGTTTTCCCCCGCATGGGTGCGCGGCAGCGCGAGCAGTAAAGCAGGCCGGAAAAAGAAAACGACGAGCCAAGGACGCGCGGATGAAGCGAGCCACGTGCCGCGATCTTTTTTTGCACACGGTCAAAGCAGGCTTTGTCGACGATGGCAGGATGCGCCGCTTCCTCGATAATCCACTCGTCAGGCGCGTTTTGGCGCTGGTGCGAATCGGTGTAGTTCCAGCGCAAAGCCCCGTGATACACCGGATTTTTCAGCAGGCGAAGGACGGCGCTTGCACTCCAGCGGGCGCCATTTTTTCCGCGCAGCCCTTGGCGGTTGGCCCACTCGGCGATCTGCCTTGGTGATTCGCCTTTTTCGTAGCGGGTAAACATCTCGCGTACACAAGCCGCCTCGACGGGCAACACAGTCAATCTTCCTTCCAAAAGCTCGTAGCCAAAAGGAGCCGGGCCGCCTGGCCGTTTGCGTTCTCTCGCCATTTGCTCCATGCCGAGCTTGACCCGCTCCGCCAAATTTTCCCTCTCCCACTGCGCGAGTGCCGCCACCAGCGTAATAAACAGCCTACCGATCGCTGTCGTCGTATCGTAAACCTCCGTGCAGCTCTTGAAGCGTACGCCGTACTTTTCAAATTGTTGCAGTAGCCGATACAGATCGAGCACGGAGCGGGTGAGCCGATCGAGCCGATAGACGAGGACGACATCGATGTTTCCCTCTCGAATATCGTGCAAAAGCTGCTGAAGCGCCGGGCGATTCGTATCCTTGGCGCTGACCCCTTCGTCGGCGTAGATGGCGGCAACCTCCCACCCTTGAGAGTGAATGTACGCCAACAGCTTTTCCCGCTGGGCCGGGATCGAAAACCCTTCCCGTGCCTGGTCTTCGGTGCTGACGCGCATGTAGACAGCCGTTCGCATCCGCTTCCCTCCCATCTGCTGAGGTTGCTAGAGTCTACAGCAAAATGCCGGATTGTATGCCTGGCCAGCGCAAGAAAAAAGGTGGGCTTCAAGCGCACAAAAAAGCCCCGCTTATCCTTTGTTGGACAAGTGGGGCGGCACTACATCCATTTTTGTCCCCATTCGTGAATGGATTCAATGACTGGACGCAGGTCTTTACCTTTTTCTGTCAATTCGTATTCGATGCGAACGGGAATTTCCGGGTACACCTTGCGCTCCAAAATCCCCAGTTCCTCCAACTCTTTCAACCGTTCCGAGAGCATTTTGTCGCTCATTTGCGGAACCATCTCGCGAATATCCTTGAAGCGAACGGCGCCGCGCAGCAAAACGTGAATGATGAGACCCGTCCACCGTTTGCCCAGGATCTTAATGGCACATTCGTACTTGGGACACATGTGTTCGCCAGCAAACTCTTGACTCATGTTGGTGTCACCTCTGTATTGCATGGTTGTATTACCGCTTATTGTACCAGATATGCTTGAAAAAAGTAAGTAACGAAGTGTTGGGGAATCGCTCCTTTATGTTGTTGCCAAATGCATACGCATGTATGCGCATTCCTTTTGCCGACCGCCTGCTTGCCGTCCGGGCCTGGGGGTGCCCAAGCCCGTTTCGCCGCTGGATCGTTTCGTGGGCAGGTTCACGAACATAGACTGTGGCGAACGATTCGAGAAGAAGAAGGTGTTAGGATGCATCCCAAACGGGTGATCGGGATTTTGACCTGGCGAAAGGGACAGCGCTTTGGCGAACCAGACTATTTGCGCAAGCTGGTGCGGGCAGGGCAAAGGCTGGGGGCGGAAATCTACCTGTTTTCGCATCAGGACGTGAATCGGAAAGCAAAAAAGATCAGAGGCTTTGTGCCGAAAGCGGGGGGCGGATGGGCCAGCAGATGGTTTCCGTGGCCAGAGGTCGTCATTGACCGCTATCGGCGGCGCGTACCGGAGTACATCCGGCTGCGAAACAGCAACCTGTTTTTCTTTGCGAACAGCCCTTTTTCCAAAAAGTGGCGCGTGACGCAGCTGTTGGCCAAAGACGAACGGGTCCGTCACTGGATTCCGGAGACTCATCTGTACGCAAAAAAGACAATGGCAAGCATGATGGCCCGACATCCGCTGGTGTATGTCAAGCCGGGGAATGGTTCGGGCGGGAAAAGCATTTTGCGGGTGGAACATGTCGGCAAAAAGTATCTCCTTTCCGGACGTGACAAGCAGTATCAGGTGCATATGGCCAGGCTTGCCAGCAGGATGGCTGTCGAGAACTGGGTCAGCCGCTGGGTGGCCCAGCAACGAATTGCAGACGGCAACTTTTTGGTCCAGCAAGGAATCGATCTCGGCCTGATCCCGGGTCATGTGGCAGATGTCCGGGTGTTGATCCAAAAGGACGAGGAAGGCGAGTGGAGAGTAACAGGCAGCGGGGTTCGCATCGGCAAGTCAGGCAGCTCCACCTCCAATCTGCATGGCGGAGGACGGGCGTTTCCGTTTGCGCCGCTGATCGAAAAATGTTTCGGCAGCAAGGCACCGCACATTATCCGGGAATGCCACCTGCTTGCCCATGAGGTGGCGAGCACACTGGAGGACTATTTCGGCAGGATGATGGAGTTTGGCCTGGACATCGGTGTGGATGTGAACGGGCGGGTGTGGCTGATCGAGGTCAATCCCAAGCCGGGACGTGAAGTTTTTCGCCGGATAGGAGAGAGGGACACGTATGCCAAAGCGATCGAGCGTCCGGTGCAGTTTGCGCTCCATCTTGCCCGCAGCAGGCAAAGCCGCGAAGTTTCACAGAGGGCGTGACGCGCTGGCGATTGAGCAACAGCCTGTTTTTTGGCGCTATGACGACAAGCGGGGAACCGACACTGATGACCCATTCACCAACCTTGGTGTGGGAAGAGTTGCCGAGCGGCAAAGGGTAAAGCTTGCAGTCCGCGTCAATTTTAATGACAGCATAATCTCTGACTCGATCAGCGATGATGCGTTTGGCTTCGAAAATCTTGCCGTTGAACAGCTTGACAAAAATTTTTTTCGATTTGCCGATGACATGCTCGCTGGTCAAGATATAACCTCTGGGATGGAAGATAAATCCCGAACCGAAGCTGCGCTCAAGAGGCGTCGTCGATTTATCTTCGTGATCGATGAGGCTGCGGATGAGGGAATCGACATCTTTGGCAAGGGGGGCGTCTTCGGTAACGATGGAGACGACTCCCTCCTGAACTCGCTCTACAATCGGAACAAAAAAGTTGAACGGGTGCAGACTGCTGCTGCTCACAGGGTACTTTACACGCGTATACTGGGACCATCGTTTACTTTTCAACAACCTCTCCCCCTACAGCAGTAGTTAGGTATATATCATCTTATGGAACGGCAGAAGGGAAGGGACGCCCAATTTGCTTATGCACGTGTGTTATATCATTATTTTCGATTGATATAATAAAGAAATAGCATTGGTATAATTATTAGAATCGAATTATAATACATGTAGGTAAAGAATATTTTGAACATAAAGGCTTGGCAGATGGATGCCTGTACTTGTCTGAAAAAAGGGAATAATCTGCTTTGTCTGTAGAGAGAAAAAGAAAGATAGGGAGGATGCGAAGAGATGGATGTGAAAACGATCATACTTGGTTTTTTAAGCTACGGAGAGATGAGTGGATACGATATCAAGCAAGCCTTTTCCAATAGCATCGGATTTTTCTACGACGCCAGCTTTGGAGCCATTTACCCTGCGCTGCGCAAGCTGGAGGAAGAAGGACTCGTCACCAAGCAAGAGGTCATTCAGACTGGAAAGCCCAACAAAATTTTGTACCAGATTACCGCACAAGGGAGAGAAGTGTTCCACCAGGAAATTCAGGCACCGATCCTGCCTCCGGTACTGCGCTCCGATATGCTGGTGAAAATTTTCTTTGGCAAGAGCCGCACGCCAGCGGAGCAAAAAGACATGCTGGATAACTGTCTGAATCTGCAGCGGAAGATGCTTCAGCAAAGCCGGGCATCTTTTAAAAAGTTGGAGACTCACTTTGACGAATATCAGCGCTTTTGCTGGGAGTACACGATTCACCATTTGGAAACGACGATTTCCTTTCTGGAGCAAAAAATGCCATCCCTGTTGAAGCAGCCTGCCTTGTCCGCTTCCGTGGGGTAGCTCCTGTCCCAACCGAGCAAACATATAGCAAAAAAGGCTTCGCCTGCGAGCAACGGGCGAAGCCTTTTTTTCGGCGCACCAGGTACGGGGCCGGCAGCAAAGCAAAGTGCAGTCAGCTCTGCCAAGGATACTACTTCAAGTTTTCCGGGTTGAGGCATTCCAGCTCAGGCACGACGAAGCGTCCGTCTTTGCGGATCAGGCGGTCGTCAAACCAGATTTCTCCGCCGCCCCATTCCGGACGCTGGATCATCACCAAATCCCAGTGGATCGAGGACTTGTTGCCGTTGAAAGCTTCGTCGTAGGCTTGCCCTGGCGTAAAGTGGAAGCTGCCGTCGATTTTTTCATCGAACAGGATGTCTTTCATCGGGTTTTGGATGTAAGGGTTGACCCCGATGGCAAATTCGCCGATGTAGCGCGCGCCTTCATCAGTGTCGAACACTTCGTTGATTTTTTTCGTGTCGTTGGCGGTTGCTTCCATGATTTTGCCGTCCTTGAACGTCAGCTTGATATTGTCGTATGTAAAGCCCTGGTACGGAGATGGCGTGTTGTACGCGATCGTACCGTTTACGGAATCACGCACAGGAGCGGTAAAGACTTCTCCGTCCGGGATGTTGAATTCCCCGGCGCATTTGATCGCAGGAATGCCTTTGATCGAGAAGGTCAGGTCTGTGCCGGGCCCTGTGATGCGCACCTTGTCGGTTTTTTCCATCAGCTCGACGAGGTTGTCCATCGCTTTGTCCATTTTGCCGTAGTCGAGCGTACACACCTTGAAGTAAAAATCTTCGAAGGCAGCGGTGCTCATGTTGGCGAGCTGGGCCATGGAAGCGTTCGGGTAGCGGAGCACGACCCATTTTGTCTCCGGTACGCGCACATCGAGCACCGGGCGCATCAGCAGCTTCGAGTACAGCTGCATTTTGTCGCCAGGCACGTCGGACAGCTCGCTGATGTTGTCGCCGCCGCGGATCCCGATGTAGCAGTCCATCTGCTTCATGAAGGAGACGTCTGCCTCGCGCATGATGCCAAGCTGGGTTTCATTGACGCCGAGCAACAGCTCGCGCTGAATGCTCTGGTCAATCAGCTGGACGTAAGGGTTGCCGCCTGCTTCGTACACTTTGGCAATAACGGCCTTCGTCAAGTCAGTGACATCGCCGATGGAGTAGATTAAAACGTTTTCCCCTTTTTGCACGCGGGTGGAGTAGTTGACCAATACATCTGCCAAACGTTCAATACGCGGATCTTTCATAGGAAGGGTATCCCTCGCTTTCCATATCATAGTCAGTACGTATTGTACACAAAACAGATAGAAAAAAGCTACCCAGGCAGGGTAGCGTGCGGAGGAAACGCGTTTACAGGATTCGGTTCTTCATGTATATGCAGTGTCCTGCCCTTATATGACGCTGTCAATCGCAGCCGCAGCCGATGATGACCAGCAGGATAAAAAGAATCAGCACTAAGGTGAAATCATCGAGGTCTCCATTGAAAATGCTGCTCATAGGATGAACATCCTCCTTGTTGTGTGTTAAGCCTCTTGTGCTTACATCCATAACATATGGGTTTTTGCACAGTCCCGATACGGGCATTCGCCCATTTATGGGAAGATTCTTTCCATTTGTCCGCCATCACTTTGCATGTTTATTATTCTGAAAAGCAGGAAAAGCTAGAGGATACGAAAAGACTTTGCAAAAAACGAAAGGATGTTATGGCGATGCAAAGATCATCTTCGAGTCTGGCACACGATCTGCCCCAAATTACCATCACTGTGGGGGAGGATTTCAAATCAATCATGTGGAAAGCCCAGTACGATATGGATTTCAATACCGAATGCTTGTTTTGCTTTTCGGAGCGGATTACAGGATACCGGGTGGAAGACGAGGCAGGGCATACCGGCAAGGTTGCTGTTTGCCCGCACTGTGAAAAGGTAAACGCGATTTACGCGTAAACACGGCGAAACAGGCAGCAAAAAACGATGCACTCAAGTTGGAGGGCATCGTTTTTTTGTGCGGACTACTATATCTGCCACTGCATCCACCAAGTACCACCTGGCGTTTAGCAGGATTGAAGGAGCCAGCCACGAATAGTATGAGAGGTATACATATGTAGAGAGTTAGGGGTGAACTTTGTGCAAAAGAAATGCAGCCGCTGCGGGAACGACATGGAGATCGTACTGCGCAATGTCGTGTATAAAAAGCGGGTAAAAATCATGAACGTACCCGTGCACGTTTGCGTGGACGAGTGTTGCGCTCATTCCCAGGTGGTAGATGTGATTAAGGATGACCTGAAATCACTCATGGAGGAACTGGGCCAACATCCGCAGCGACAGGCGATTGAGTTTGAAGAGTTGTCAGAGTTATCCAACTTATTGGTGTTTATTGCTAATGAAAAGGCAAACTCTTCGGTGCGAGAAGTGCTGGGCGAGAGGGTCAACGAGCTTCTGGATCTGTTTTTGTTGGCGCAGTCCCTGGGCGATCAAAAATGGATGAAGGAATTGCGTGAGCGGTTGACCAAAATCATGGTATAAGCAAAAAGAGGGCGGCAGTGTAGCCAAGCGTAGACTTTGCCATAAGGATTTCGGTATACTAAAAAACCATAGAGCAAAGTCAAAAGGAGAGATACAAGGTGGCCCAAAAACAGCTTCATTCCATTGAAGAACTGGAGCAGTTCGTTGCGCAAAAAGGCAAAAAGCTTTTGTTCAAGCATAGTACAATCTGCCCGATCAGCACGTCCGCCTACGAGGAGTTCCAGGCGTATTTGCAGGAGCATGCGATTGAGTCGGCCGTGATCCTGGTGCGGGAGGATCGTCCGGTGTCCAACGCCGTAGCAGATCGTTTTGCGATCAAGCACGAGTCACCGCAAATTTTCCTGCTGGAAAACGACGAAGTAAAATGGCACACGTCGCACTGGAAAATCACCAAGGACGCCATTCGTCAGGCGGTTGGGGCATAAGTTTTTTAGGAAATTTTAGGACTGACCCCGTGATGTGAGACAAATCAAAACACCTTCAAGAGAACCTACCTATATCGTAAGATATAGGGTCAACCTTGGAGGTGTTTTTACGTTGGCAACTAGAGTGAGTTATCCCGTAGAAACTAAAAGGAAAGCAATTGAAATGCGTCTTTCTGGCGTTACCAAAAAGCAGATCATGCAGGAACTAAATATTAAAAATAAGACCCAAATTAAACAGTGGATGCGCTGGTATCGAAGTGGAGATGTTCATCGTCTTCAGCAGCCTGTTTGAACTAGCGTCGTCACCTTCGTACGGCGCAACGTAGGGAGAGCTACCTCTTCCATCATGTGCCTATTGCTAATCATCCGTTCAATGCATACATATCGTTATTCTTCGCGTCTACAAAATTGATCCCAACCCTAGGGGAGGACAAACGAGGCGATTCCCGTTCTCTAGCTCAATAATACGGAAAGCATCCCCATCATAATCAAGCTCGTTATTTTTATAGGACGCGCAAATACTTAATACTAAGCGTCTTTTTTTGCCAGCCTTCCCCATACAACACCCAAACCAAGGGTAAAAAATAAGACATATTTGTTAAAAAAAACGGAATAAAGGCAAAAAAGACACAGAAAAATACACTAAGAATCAACTTAAAGTAAACAAGAACCCGGGAGCGGCAAAAGCTTGGGAGAATTATTTGGATGCTTCCATTTCTCCTAAAGCGCTTACTGAAAAAAATCTGTCCGTACCTTTATTTAATCAATGGAGTAAGGATGTCGCTTCTAGTTACAGAAGTAGTGCTTGTGGACCAACAACCATATCCGCAATTACGGAATATTGGAGAACGTCAAAAGGAAAAAGCAATCTAACCTAAAGTATATCTGCGGCGACCATTTCCCTATACTTCACTGGGAAAAGTCGCCATTTTTTCTTAAGAAAACAGAATTGATGAAGAGCGCAGAACTTTGTATGTTGGGATGGCAAGATCGGAGAGCAAGCTGTATCTTACATACTCCCTAAATAGAGAGGGGGAAGAAAGAGAGAAAAGTCACTTTTTACTGACATTCCAGTTGAAGAGACTTTTCAGTCGTAATATGAGGACTCGATCACGGGAATGAATATGTGAATTTCGCCGCATTTCCCCCCTTCACCAAACTGTATTGACAAAGTAGTAGACCTATTCTAGGTGATTTGGGTTTAGTCTTTTGTCAACTTTCAATTATTCGAATTAGTGAAGGATATTAGAGAAGAGCAAGAAAGACTACTTTGGGTTGATTTTGTGATCTTTCAATTCCCTTTATGGTGGTACTTTGTTTCTTATATTCTGAAAGGCTGGTTTAATCGAGTGTTTGCCTAGGGCTTTGTTTATGCTACATGGCGATCAGGGCAGCGTGTATACGTCTCATCCTATCAAGCAGCCGTTAAGAGAAAAGGCATTACCATGAGCATGTCCCGTAAGGGTGCGCCCGCTGATAATGCCCTATCGAGTCGTTTCATTCCACACTAAAGTCTGAAACGTTCTATCTCGATAATTGTATTTGTACGACGACTGCCATCGTTGTACAGATTGTTCAAGACTACATTCATTACTATAACTCAGTTTGCATTCAAACGAAACTAAACAACAAGTCTCCAATTTAATTTCGGCAACTGGCTGCTTAAATGGCATGGCAAAGGTGTTTTGATCCCTGTCCCACGGACGGGGGTCAGTCCCTTCATTCCCGCAGCTCTTTTTGCATGTTACTCCCAAAACAGCTCCAGCTTGTCCCCGCTTTTCAGCTCCGTCTGGAAGCTGGCTTGCTCGCCGTTCACCAGCATGACGAAGCCGGAGATGCTTTCGCTGTCAGGCTTCTCCAGGGAGAAGTTGACAAAACGGAAAACGTCGCTGAATACAGGCGGAGCGGCTGGCGTGGATTTTACGGTAATCACTGCGCCGTCCGACACCAGTTCGTCTGCCGTTGCCGCTCTGCCGTCTACGGTGATCGACACTTGCGCCACAGGCAGAACGACGCGCTCGCCGTTAAAGAAAACGGTCATCGTCTCCTGCACCCACTCTTCCAGCGGAATCACATCGCGGATGGCTGGCGGCGCGACTTCCTCCAAATGATAGTGCAGCACATCGCCTTGCCGGATGGTGTCTCCGAACGCGGCGGGCTTGCCGTTCACCAGGAGGATCGGATTGTGGGAAGGAAGGGTATAAGACTGACCATTGACACTGAAATGCAGTCTGGTTTGCGCAGACTGTTCCCCTGACGCGAGCAGCCCGGCTGACTCCAGCACCTGGGATACAGTGCGTGGCAGGAAAATTTCTACCTCCGCCCGATCGTCCAGTTGGTCGTCAAGCTGGGCAGGTGCGCCGTTTACCCGGATCATCGGACCGAGCGAGAGCGGGCGGTCATTGCAGGTGATGTCCAAAGTGTCCAGGTGGTCGAGCAGGTCGCGCACCAACACGCTGGCGTCCTCGCCGTTTGTTCCGGCGACAACCGTGATGCTGTCCCCATCCGCAATCGGCGCGTCGAGACTCGCTGCCTCGCCGTTTTTCATGATGACCGGAGGCGTGCCGTGTTTGCCGGGAATCATTTTCATCCTGCCGTTGACGGTGACGCTCATCGCCAGCCCCGGTCTTCCGTACAGACGGCGAATGTCAAGGCCAGCGGCAATCAAGGTATCGCCCAAAGACATTTTCCGCAAGTCAAAAATGCGCAGCGGTGTGTCGTTGACGGTGACAGTGACGTAGCGGAGAGGATGACGGCGGGCTGCTACCGCGATTCCTACGGGCGTCACAAACTCAGGGCCGCTGAGAGCCGGTATGTCTCCCACGAACTGCTTGATGGCGTCGCCGCCTCTGACGGCGACACGCGCCGCTGGCATGTTCAAAAACTGGGCGACTTTTCCCGGGAGGCCAGGGGTAAGGCTGCCACCGCCAATCAGCATGACAGCCTGCGGCGCTTTGCCGTTCAATTCGCTGATTTTCGTTGCAATTTTTTCTGCCAACTGTGAGATTTCAGCGTCAATCGCGCTGGTTACTTCGGCTGCGCTCATCGTGTGCTCCATGCCGAGAATGTCTGCAAAGGTAACAGACTCATGGGTGGTGAGCTGGCGCTTGACCTCTTCCGCCATCGGAAAATCGAGCAAAAAGGCATTCATCAGCGCATCGGTGATCTCGTCTCCGGCTACGGGTACCATGCCGTAGGCTGTAATGGTCCCCTCCTCGGTCAAAGCGACGTCAGAGGTGCCCGCGCCGATGTCGACGAGCGCAATGTTGAGTCGGCGCATGGTCACAGGGATGAGCACGTTGATGGCCGCAATCGGCTCCAATGTGAGCGCCTGCATCTCCAGATCGCACCGTTTCAGGGCGGCGATCAGCGAGTCGACTACTACTCGCGGGAGGAATGTCGCGATCACGTCGGCGCTGGCCGTATCTCCCCGCTGGTCGATCAGGCTGCCGATCAGCTCATCGTCCAGATAGTAGTTGACGACACTGTAGCCGACACAGTAATAGCGCGTGGCGTCCAGCTCGCGCAGCTCTTTCGCCAGTTCAGCCTGTGCTTCCTGCACGGCGGCAAACTCCAGGGCCACGACATTCTCGCGTGTAATAAAAGCGTGTCTGGACAACGGCATGTCCACACGTACGCGCCGGGTGCGCAGCGAGCGGCCGGCTGCCGCCACGGCCACCTGGCGCAGCGGTCCGTGTTTTTCTTCCAGTTCTTCTTTTATTTCCTTGATAACCTTCGCGACAGCGACGATGTCGTGAATCTGTCCGTCCAGCATGGAGCGCTCGTCGTGCTCGCGGATGGCGTAATCCAGCACGCGAAACTGGTCATTGTTCGCCTCCACAATCAGTCCGACGACACTGCGCGTTCCAATATCCAAGGAAAAAATCAGCTCAGGGGAGCCTGGTTCTGTATAGGCTGACAAAGGCAAGTCACTCCCTCGTTTTCATGTAAATCCACAAAGACAGGTCATAAAAGCAGATAGAACATATATCCATTTGATTCGACCAAAACCATAGAGAATCCTGTCGAATCAAGGAATCTTACCATCTTTGGCGAAGAATTTGCAAAGATAAAAAAACATAAACAATTTACTTTCGCGCTTTTTGGCACTAAACTGCTGACAAGGGAGTACGAATCGATTATAATAACCGTAATTTATCGCCAACCACCTAGTAGACCTATATAAAAAGAGGAGAGTGGAGAGACAAATGGCACACGATCAAATTGAAATCATGCGCAAGCAGATTGACGAAATCAATCTGCAAATCCTGGACTTAATCAACAAGCGGGCGACATTGGTGCAAGAGCTTGGAAAAGAAAAAGAAAAGCTGGGCAGCAACCGCTTCGATCCCGAGCGTGAGCGCCAAATGCTCAACCTGATCGTGGAGAACAACAAAGGACCGTTCAACGACAATACAGTCCGCCATCTGTTCAAGCAAATTTTCCAGGTATCCCTGGACCTGCAAAACGAAGACAAGAAAAAAGTGCTCTTGGTCAGCCGCAAGAAAAAAGCGGAAGACACCGTGATTACGGTAAAAGGTGTCGAGTTCGGCGGAGGCAGCCCAATCCTGATCGCCGGCCCTTGCTCCGTTGAAAGCTACGAGCAGGTGAGAGCCGTAGCGGAGAACCATGTGAAGCGCGGTCTGAGAACATTGCGCGGCGGTGCATACAAGCCTCGCACGTCTCCATACGACTTCCAGGGTCTTGGCGTAGAAGGTCTGAAAATCCTGAAGCGGATCGGGGACGAGTTCAACCTCGTCACCATCAGCGAAATCGTGACGCCTGCCGATCTGGAGATGGCAGCCGAGTACATTGACGTCATCCAAATCGGTGCGCGCAACATGCAAAACTTCGAATTGCTGAAGGCAGCAGGCCGTGTGAACAAGCCTATCCTGCTGAAGCGCGGTCTGGCGGCTACGATCGAGGAATTCATCTACGCAGCCGAGTACATCGTCTCCGAAGGCAATACGCAAGTGATGCTGTGTGAACGCGGGATTCGCACCTACGAAAAAGCGACGCGCAACACCCTCGACATCTCTGCTGTGCCGCTGCTCAAGCAAGAGACACACTTGCCTGTATTCGTCGATGTGACACACTCCACTGGCCGCCGCGACCTGTTGCTGCCTTGCGCCAAAGCCGGATTTGCCATCGGCTCCGACGGGGTCATGGTCGAGGTTCACCCGGATCCGGACGTAGCGCTGTCTGATGCGAAGCAACAGCTCAACATTCCTCAATTCAACGAGTTCCTCGATGAATTGCTCGCTTCCGGCCTGTACAAAGGCGAAGTTGTAGCAGCAAGAGGATAACGAAACCGTTTGAAGGGAGTATACGGGTCCTTCCTGCGCGCAGGGAGGGCCTTTCTCATTTGACGAACCTTGGCCGACCAAGTAAGCTAGGATTTAAGTGCTGATTATCGGCAAAGGAGGCTATGCCAGATGAATGATCGTGACCACTGTTGCTCGTCTGATCGCGCCACCGTGCGTCCTGATAAAATCAAATCGAATCTCGTTTCCCGGCTCAACCGGGTAGAGGGGCAAATTCGCGGAATACGCGGGATGGTGGAAAAAGACGTCTACTGCGACGATATTCTCAACCAGATCGCGGCTGTGCAGTCCGCCTTGAATGCCGTGGGCAAAATGCTCTTGGAGGGACACATGAAAAGCTGTGTCATCGAGCGCATCCAGCAAGGGGATAGCGAAGTGATTGACGAGCTTTTGAAAACGATGAACAAACTGATGAAATAACGGCAGAATAGGCCGCAAAAACGATTGCATCGCTATTAGGCTTGTCGTATCATAGGTGCATACATTTATGAAAATAACTATGAAAACCAATATATAGGGAAAGTGAGGGCGTGTGATGCCGGTAACAATCTACGACGTGGCAAGAGAAGCGGGGGTTTCGATGGCGACTGTCTCCCGTGTCGTCAACGGGAACCCGAACGTAAAGCCTTTGACCCGAAAGAAGGTACTGGCAGCGATTGAACGTCTGGGGTATCGACCAAATGCCGTTGCCCGCGGTCTCGCCAGCAAAAAAACAACAACCGTCGGTGTCATCATACCGGATATCTCCAGCCTGTTTTTTTCTGAATTGGCGCGTGGGATTGAAGACATTGCAACCATGTACAAGTACAACATCATCCTTTGCAACTCGGACCAGCGGATGGAAAAGGAGTTGCAGCTCATCAATACGCTGCTCGAAAAGCAGGTGGACGGGCTGCTGTTCCTGGGAGCCGAAGTCAAAGAGGAGCATTTGCAGGCCTTGACCAGCACCTCCGTGCCGACTGTTCTGGCTGCGACCCGCGATGCGGACAACGTGCTTCCGTCGGTGAGCATCGACCACTTCCAGGCTGCCTATGACGCGACAGAAGCGCTGGTTTCTCGCGGCCACAAGCGGATCGCGATGATTTCAGGTCCGCCCAACGACCCGCTAAGTGGCCTGATGCGCTACGAGGGGTACAAAAAAGCGTTGAACGACGGCGGCATTGAGCTGGACGAGAAGCTGGTTGCGACAGGCAACTACTTCTACGAGTCAGGCTTGGCGACAACCAAGGCATTCCTTGCGCTTTCCGAGCCGCCTACAGCGATTTTCGCGGCCAACGACGAAATGGCGATTGGCGCGATCCACGCCATCCAGGATTCCGGTCTGAATGTGCCGGACGATATTGAAGTAATCGGTCACGACAATATCCGCCTTGTGGAAATGGTGCGTCCGCGCCTGACTTCCGTGGTGCAGCCGATGTACGATATTGGGGCCGTCGCGATGCGCCTTTTGACGAAGTACATGAACAACGAAAACGTGGAAGAGCACGTGGTGCTGCTGCCGCACCGGATCGAGTTCCGGGAGAGCACGAAGCCACAGCAGGCGTAAGCGCTGTGCTGTTGACAGCATGAGGAGGATGGAATGATGCGGTACGGTATTATCGGTGCCATGGATGAAGAAATTGCGCTGTACCTGGAAGCGATGGAACAGACGGTTGCAACCGTCAAAGCGGGAGTGACCTACTATACAGGCAAGATGGAAGGAAAAGAAGTCGTGCTGTGCAAATCAGGCGTCGGCAAGGTCAATGCCGCCGTCACGACGCAAATCCTGATCGACCAGTTCCAGGTGGAACGAGTCATTTTTACAGGGGTGGCCGGAGCGGTTCACCCGGAACTGAACATTGGCGATATTGTCGTCTCGACAGATTGCCTCCAGCATGACATTGACGTGACGCCGCTCGGTTTTGCCCCAGGGCAAATTCCTTTTACCGAGCAGTGGATCTGGGAAGCCGACAAAGAGCTGATGCAGCAGGCAATCGAAGCTGGCAAGGAGCTGGAGGCAGGTGTCCAGGTCGTGAGCGGCCGCATTTTGTCCGGCGACCAGTTCGTAGCCAGCCGGGAAAAAGTGCAATGGCTGTATGAGCAGTTCGGCGCTCACTGCACGGAAATGGAAGGCGCTGCCGTCGGACAAGTATGTGCGATGAACGGCGTACCGTTTGTCGTCGTGCGCTCCATGTCCGACAAGGCAGACGGCTCGGCACACGTCAACTTCGTCGAGTTTACCAAGCTCGCTTCGCAGCGCTCGTATGCTATTGTCCGTAACATGCTGACCTCCGCTGCGGGTGCGTCACAGCCAGGCGTGATCGTCTACTCGACGAAAAACTGCGTCGACTGTGATATGGTCAAGCAATGGCTGACGGCAAAAGGCATTTCCTTCGAGGTGCGCGACGTCATGACCAGCCGCGCTTACCAGGAGGAAGTCGAGCGCTTTGGCTTTATGGGCGTTCCGGTGACAGTCGTGGGCGACAAAGCGGTCAAAGGCTTCGCACCGGCCGAGTTGGAAGCACTGGTACAAAAATAGCAAAAGACGAAGAAGCGGGAAGATCGGCATCACAAGAGGATGCGTGGTCTGCCCGTTTTTTTGTTTCCCCTTTTCCCGCAAGAGCGCAAAAAAAGAGCAAGCAAACTCATTTGCCTGCTCCAGTCGGCGCGTACTGCATCGCCCGTTCCAGGGTTATCCGGTTTTTTTCGGTAATTTCTGCGCGGCGGGGAATGGCCGGAAACGGTTCGTCGAACAGGCGCAGCGGCAGCGGCAAATCAGTCTGCGGCTGCCAGCGCTGAAGCCAGCTCGCTGGCAGGTCGCCGTCCTCCAGCGGCTGATCGCTCATTTCGCTCCATAACAGTGTCCACGCTCGCGGCACGACCCGCCAAATGTCGTAGCCGCCACCTCCTACCGCGATCCAGCGTCCGTCGCAATACGTATGGGCGAGCTGGTGGGCAAGCCGGGGAATCGCCTGGTAAATTTTCATCGAGCACGAAAGGTGCGTCAGCGGATCAAACGTATGGGCATCGCAGCCATTTTGGGTCAAGATCACATCCGGCTTGAAGCCGTTTGCCAGCTTGGAGACCAGCTCTTCGTACACGGCAAGAAACGAGTCGTCTTCCGTGAAGGCATCGAGCGGCACATTGACGGAAAAACCGTAACCGCTTCCATCCCCGCGTTCCGAAAGGTTTCCTGTTCCTGGAAACAGGTATTTGCCTGTCTCATGGATGGAAACGGTGAGGACGTTGGGATCATCGTAAAACGCCCACTGTACGCCGTCGCCATGATGAGCATCGGTGTCGATGTACATGACCCGGACATTCCAATGCTTGCGCAAATAGGCGATGGCAACGGAGCAGTCATTGTAGATGCAAAAGCCCGAAGCCCTCCCGCGAAACGCGTGATGCAGGCCGCCCGCAGGATTGAAGGCGTGCTCGGCTTGTCCATGCATGACGGCATCGACGGCGTTCAGCGTTCCTCCGACAATGAGGGCAGCCGATTCATGCATATTGCGAAAACAGGGGACGTCCTCGGTGCCAAGACCGTAGCTCATCGCCTGCGGAAGCTCTGCTTCGCTGTGTCCCTGCTCGCGGACGAACTCGATGTAGCGCCTGTCGTGGACGAGAGCGAGCTCATCGTCCGTAGCCATGCGCGGAGCCAGCAGGTCTGACTCTTTGAGCAGGCCATAGCTGCTCATCAGATCGTGCATGAGCAGCAGACGGCGCTGGTTAAACGGGTGGTCATCGTGAAAGTAATACTTCGTGTAGTCGGGGGAGTAGATCAGACGAGCATTCCGGCTCACAGGAGTATCCCCCCATCTGTCGGTCCGACGACGACGAAGCCTCGCTGGAGCAGCAACTGGGTCACGACGCGCGGATCAATCGTCTGGACGCGGAAGACCAGATTTTTTTTCCCAGGGTTTTTCCCCGGAAACACAATGACGCTGGTCACATTGACCTGGGCTTCGCGAAACACCTGGCTGACCTCTGCCAGCATGCCGACGCGATCGTCTACTTCTACTTCGATGTGGGAGCTGGGCTTGTTGACGCCGAACAGCTCAATCAGGCTGGAGAACAGATCGGATTCCGTAATCATGCCAACGAGGCGGTTTTCTTCCACGACTGGCAGGGAGCCGATTTTATGCTCATAAATCTGGAGAGCGGCGTCTTCGATAAAATCAAGCGGGTGGGCGGTAATGACCTGTCTTTGCATGATGTCAGCCACAGGCTTGTGCAGGACGGTGTCGTCGTCATCATGGGTCAGCAAACGGGAGGGGAGGGCATCACGCAGATCGCGGTCTGAGACGATGCCGACCAGCTGGCCATTTTCAATGACGGGCAAATGTCTGATGCGATTGGCTCTAAGCAGCAGTAAGGATTCTCCGATGGTAGTCGCAGGCTGAATGGTAACGACTTTTTTTCGCATGATATCTTCTACACGCATGATGGAGGGCCTCCTTGCATCCTTTGGAAAAGGTGTCCAGACTAATAAAGAAAGCGATTCTGAAAGCGCATGGCATCAAAAGCGACGATGGTCTCGGCAGGAACCCGTTTTCCGATTTTGGCCATCAGACAGTTGGCGGGGTGCGAGCATATTTCCGGATCGTCTGTCGCCATCCAGATCAGCCCGACACTGCCCATTACTTTTTCCATGACCTTTCTGTACTCCCACACATCGAGTCCGGTTCCTTTCAAGTCCCAATGCCAGTAATACTCGGTCGTAATAATGACGTAGTCTTCCATGGCATCATCCATAAAGGCGACCTCAAGCAGCTTCTTGGCCACACCGCCAGCCCGTACTTTATGGCTGATTTCGATGGCGCCAAGCTCCAGCAGATCGGGCAGCTTTGCCATGGACCAGCGTTCCAGCGGATCGGGGTAGAGGAAGGTAACGTAGCCGAGCACAAGATCTCCTTCCCGCGCGATAATGATGCGTCCTTCCGGGAGATCCGCTATTTCAATCAGGGCCTCGTGCTGCTGCTCCGGGATGCGAAATGCCTTGAGCCCTTCATCGAAGCGCAGGTCAGCCAGATAACTCCCCGTAATCGGTCCTTCGATCAGCAGTTCTTTTCCGTTCACGACCATGCTCGCAGAGTGATAGCGTTTGACGTGTTCCATCGGTTCCCCCCCTAATGCTTGTAGAAAAAGAGAGATGGCGATTGTGACCATCTCTGCTGATTCTTCCTACCTTAGTCTATTCAGTGGTGGTTGCCGTTACGTTGTTGGAATGTGGCGATTCTCCGTAACTGTTGACGGCGGTGACGTAGTAGCTGCCGTTCGGCACAGCTGCCGCGTGTGTATAGCTTGTGGCGGATACCGTGTCGAGGAGCAAATAGCCGCTTGCCGCATCAGGGCTGAAATACACGTTATAGGCCATGACCTGTTCCGCTTGGCTGTTGGCCTTCCAGGACAGCTTCACGCTGTTTCCGCTCATCGTGAGCGACAACGATTTCGGAGCGGACGGAGGCGCGGCCGACGGCGTATTCGTATTCGAGCCCGTGCTGGCGTTCGAACTGCCGCTTCCGCTATCTCCCGACCATGGCACGCCAGGGTTGGCAGGGTCGGTGCCGGTGTTGTCAGGCAGTGTGCTGCCGTCCGGTTGCGTACCCGGATTCGGAATCTCCCACGTCTGGGCAGAGCCGACAGAGGCGATGGCAGAAGGCGATGATTCATTTCCGGCTATATCGACCGCAGTGACATAGTAGCCTGCGCCGCCGCTTCTTGCAGTTGTATCGGTGAAGCTCAGTTCAGCCGGATCTTTTACCGTCGCGATTTTGACAAAGCCGTTTTGCGCGTCGGCGCGGTAGATGCGGTATCCTACCAGGTCAGGCTCTTTTGCCGATTGCCAGGAGAGGGTAATTTGCTTGCCTGCGCCGCTTGCGGTTACACCGCTTGGTGCTGCCGGCGTTCCGCCGACCTCTGTGCGCGGGTCTTCCTTGTCCGGAAGACGCTGCTCCCAATCTGGCGGCTTGACGGCAACGCTCTTGTTTTTGGCCTGAATCTGCTCCTTGGACGGAAGCGGATCAGGGGAGCGGTAGAAGATGCCTTCGGTGACGAAATCGTCCGGAGTGCCTTCCTTCGCCAGATAGCGCTCGCCGTTATACGTTATCAGACGCGCTTTTTGGTGAGAGTCGTCCACCTTCGTCGGAACGAAGCGGCGGTTGAACAGATCGGTAATCAGATGCCCCGCCTGCCTGGACAGCTCGCTTGGCAACAGGCCGGATTTGGAGTCGACTGTCGCCGTGACGATTCCCGCCGGCTTCTGGAACGTAGCGTCAGGAGGAGACAGGTGCGGGTGTTTCTCGATAATCTCCTTCATGACCTTGCCCCAGACGACCATCGGCACGTATTTGTCTGCGTCCGGCATCGGGTACGGTTCGTCAAAGCCGACCCAGACACCCATGGACAGCTCCGGCGTGTAGCCGACGAACCACAAGTCGTTGCTGTTGTTCGTCGTCCCGGTCTTGCCTGCGACGTCGACCTTGCGCGGAACGAATTTGCGAATGTGCGTACCTGTTCCGGAGTTGACGACGGTGCGCATCATGTCAGTAATCAGATAGGCGGTTTGTTCGCTGTACACTTGCACTGGCTGGGCTTCGTGACGATAGATCACTTTGCCCTGGCTGTCTTCAATCCGCTCGATGAGGTAGGCGTCCACGAACGAGCCGTGGTTGGCAAACGTGGCGTAGGCGTTGGTCATTTCTTCTGCCGTCGTCCCGTATGTAAGACCGCCGATTACGCCTGTTGCAGCGTAGTTGTCTGCCTCGACCAGTGTAGTGATGCCCATTTTCTTGACGTATTCCAGCGCGGTAGGAATGCCGACCTTCAAATACGTCTTGATCGCCGGGATATTCCAGGACATCCGCAGCGCTTCCCGCGCACTCATGATCCCTTGCCATTTGTTGTTCCAGTTTTTCGGCAGGTGCGTGCCGTTTTGCCCGTCGGCGAGCAGCACAGGTGCGTCGTCGATTGGCGAGGCTGGCTGCAAAAGTCCCAGCTCAAAGGCCGGCGCGTACGCAGCGAGCGGCTTCATGGCCGAACCCGGCTGACGCGGAACCGTCGCGTGGTTCGTCTGCTCCACCTTGAAGTCGCGACCGCCGATCATCCCCAGGATCGCTCCCGTTTTGTTGTGGATCAGCATGGCGCCGACTTCTTCCAGCGCGTTCTCGATTGTTTCCGTCTTGCCGTTCGAGCGGCGGATCGTGTAGGTGCGGTTTTTCCCGAAGTTGTTCGGATCGGCCGCGACTGCCTGCATGATGCTGTAGACGTTTTTGTCAATCGTGGTGTAGACCTTGTAGCCTTTGCGCAAAATATCCCGGCGCTTGTCCTCGACCAGCTGGCGGTATTCGTTGCGGCCGATGGTGGACTTGTCGCGCCCTTTTTCCGCGAGATCGGCATCGACCAGCTGACGGGCGGCCCGCTCCTCGATCTCCATCATCAAAAACGGAACTTCGCGGTATGCCTGCTGGGTTGGCTTGGCCAGCTGCGCCTTCAGATCGGCATTGAGAGCGTCATCGTATTGCGTCTGGGTGATGTAGCCGTTTTCCAGCATGCGGTCGAGCACCATTTTCTGGCGTTCCTTGCCGCGCTGGTAGCTCTCGGCGCGAAACGGCGAGTAGGCGCCAGGGTTTTGAATCATGCCTGCGAGATAAGAGGCTTCGCTGAGATTCAATTCCTTGACATCCTTGCCGAAAATCCCTTTGGCCGCGGCCTGCACGCCGTACACGTTTGAGCCGTTGGCGTTTTTTCCGAAGTAGATTTCGTTCATGTAGGCTTCCAAAATCTGATCTTTGGAAAACATGCGCTCGATCCGGATGGCGCTGAAAATTTCCCGCGCTTTGCGGGTGTGGCTCACTTCAGCGGAAAGGATCGTATTTTTTACAAGCTGCTGCGTAATCGTACTACCGCCTGTCACGACAGGCTGGTTGGTGAATTCCTGAATCGCCCCGCGTAGCGTGGATTGAAAAGAAACGCCTGAATGGTGGTAGTAGTTTTTGTCTTCTGTGGCAATGATGGCGTTGATTAAATAAGGAGAAACGTCTGCTTTTCTCACCAAGCGCCGGTCGCCTTCCTCAGCCCGCAGTTGGCCGATGAGAGAGCCGTCGTTGTAGTAGGCGAATCCCGTCAGATAATTGGTGAAAATCTTGTCCTCCAACTCTTCCTTGCTGCGCACGGGCTCGTCTTTGACGAGTGCGGCAACATAACCTGTCACGATTCCTCCGGCGACAGCCGCCCCCATGAGTCCGAGCAGAAACACCATCTGAACGATGATCCAGATCAATCTGCCACGGCTACGGCGTCGCTTTTTTTTCGACGGTTCAGAGGAAGATGTGTGGTTGTTCGACATAGTCTACGACCCCCTAGCATACCACCTGATTATACCATACGAGGAACCTTGAGGGTAGAAGCGATGAGGGGGACAGTGGAGAAGTTGCGTGTCGTGTCATAATGTGTCAAAAGTTGTTGAAGCGGGATAAATAAAAAAGAGCAGGCCGACGAGCGGCGCTGCTCTTTTGCTTCCAGACGATTAACGGCTGTAGAACTCAACGATCAGAACTTCGTTGATTTCGGAAGGCATTTCTTCACGGTCTGGCAGACGAGTGTAGGTACCTTCAGCAGTAGCATCGTTGAAAGAGATGTAGTTTGGCAGGAAAGTACGGCTTTCCAGAGAGTCCTTAATCAGTTGCACATTGCGGGACTTCTCACGGATGGAAATCACATCACCCGGTTGTACGCGGTAGGATGGGATGTTCACTTTTTTGCCGTTTACCAGGAAGTGACCATGGTTTACCAGCTGACGAGCAGCAGGGCGAGTTGGAGCGAAGCCCATGCGGTATACCAGGTTGTCCAGGCGGGATTCCAGCAATTTCATGAAGTTTTCACCGACTACGCCAGCCATTTTGCTAGCTTGGTCGAAAGTGCGGCGGAATTGTTTTTCGCTCAGGCCGAACATGTGACGCAGTTTTTGCTTTTCTTGCAGCTGAATTCCGTACTCGGACAGCTTGCGACGGTTGTTGTGACCGTGTTGGCCAGGCGGGAAGTTGCGTTTGATGTCTTTTCCTGTACCGTCGAGGGAGATTCCCAGACGACGAGCCAGTTTGTGACGAGGTCCTGTGTAACGTGACATGTATTCAGTCTCCTTTAAATTGGATTCGTAGGTGTTTACTTCCGAAAGGCTAGTTCCTGCTTTATCTACACGAACTTCGGACGGTAGCGTTTCCGCATCGTGCTCCTCACAGATATTCAGCCGCAGTCTGTAAAGGGAGGGAACTAAGAGGGTACATCCTTCCGTTTTTACCTACAATCAATGCTACCCTGTACACATACAATCAATAATAATAGGCAAGGTGTAAAGAAGTCAAGAGAAAAGAAACACGCCACTTCTGGAGAAGAGATGGCGTGTTTCTTTCATTTAATCACGGAGAAAGTCTGATTCCGTATCCACGTTGCCGCGTTTTTCCAGGAAGCGTGTAAACGTAACGGCCGCATCTGCCCGCGACACCGCGCCCTGCGGCTGGAACTTCGTCTTGTCGGTCGGGACGATGCCCAGTGTCGTAGCGATAATGATCGAAGCGCGGTGCTTGGTGTTGCCGATGTCGGTGAGCGGCGACTGGAACATGCCTGGGTAGTCTGTGAGCTTCTTGTAGCCGAGCGCGCGCACGATCATGTCGGCCAGCTCTTCACGGTTGATCGGCTCATCCGGGTTCAGCTTGGAAGCATTTTTGTCCAACAGGCCGCGGTCCACCGCACCTTCGACCGCAGAGAAGAAGCGCGAGTCGTTTGCCACGTCGCTGAAGGTCGCCTTGCGTTCCAGGGAGTACACCGGGTAGTGGCGGCCCTGGTTCAGACTAATCATCAGCATCTCGATCATTTCGCCGCGTGTGATCGGCTTTTGCGGCAAGATTTTGCCATCCTCCAGCGAGAGCGCCTCGTATTCGTACATCAGGGACAGCTCCTTCTCGGCCGGATGACCCTTGAGGTCGAGCGGTGCTGGCCGGTGCAGGTTGAGCACTTTTCCGGATGAAGCAGAGCGCCACTCTCCTGTCGTCGCATCCAGGAAGTAAGGCTGCTCGAACGGCGTGGACGTTACGCGGTAGACGAGCTTCGCTGTTCTTTTCGGAACGTAGGAAGGCAGTTCCTTCACCTTTTTGTCGTCTTCCTCGCTGAGCGGCTCAAGGGCGTACACCGCTTCTGCCGCAGACTCCTTCCACCAGGCCTGGATCGCTTCGTCGTCAGACAGATGATTCGGGACTTTAGTCGGATACGTTTCGCTGCCAAAATCAGTTCGATAGGACAAAAGTTCGCCTGTCTGCGCATCGTAATAGAGGTAAGCCGAGCCGCTGGCAGCCGCGATCCCGTTGATGTACCGTCCCAGGGTGATCCGGTACTGGTTGGCTTTAAACGGCTCTATTTCTTCCTCGTCGCGATCGACCAGATACAACTGGTGGGCCGAGGTCGGCGTCCATTTGCGGACGGTTTCCATAGCGGCTGCCTGCAGTTTTTTCAGATCGAGCGTCTTGGCGGGCTTTTCTTCCTCATCTCGCTTCGATTTCCCCTTGCTGTACGAGTAAACGTCGCCAGTGACGGCGTCAAAGCTTACGTAGATGTAGTTGTCGTTTTCCTTGCCTTTTTCCATGTATTCGAGCTCCCACACGGGCCGGTTGCCCCGGTATTCTCGCTCGCTGTAGTTGGCGGAGCGCAGCTCGTACTTGCCGAGGTCAAACGTTTTTTTCGCCCATTCAATGGCTTCCTCCTGGCTGAGCGCAGTTCCCGAACGGAGAGGGGAAAGCGGCTTGCTGCTGACGGCGACAGGCTCCTTGCTTTCGCCGCGGGGTTTAAGGGAGCGGTTCAAGGCTTTTCCGCTTTGGGCGTCGAGATAAAAGGTGAATGGATTTTGATAGCCGAGCGTGACGGTATCTTTCTCAGCGCCTGTCCGCTCCCACGGAAGCAGGTACGAAAGCTGCGGGTCAGCCTGCTCCTGGAACAGCTTTTTTGCTTCCTCCAAAGAAATTTGCTTGTCTGGCTTCTCGAACTTCACGTCGTTCCACAACAGGGAAAAATCGCTGACGATGCCTGCGCCGTTGACCGTGATGTCCACGCCGTTGTCCGGGAACAGCACATCGTCCACGACACGGACGAAGCGGAATGTGTAGGAAACGTCGGCCGTAAGCGGCGTTTTCGGCTCGGGCAGCTCACGCAGGTAAAGGCGGGTTTCCGCGGCTTTGCCAGGGTTGTTCTTTTTCAAAAATTGCTCTGCTGCTGCACGGGCGTCTGCATAGGAAACCCGTTTGGCATAGGGCAGGTTGCTGCGGCTTTGGTCGTAATGGGAATAGGAGGTCAGCTCCCCGGTATTGGCGTTGATGCTGACGCTGTAGGACAAGAGCACTTTCTCGTTCTTCGGGTCCTTTTTGTTCCAGCCGAACGACCATTCCGGAAACGAGCGCCAGTTGTCAGCCGAACGGAACGACACGTTTGACAGCGTGAGTCCGCTGGTTGGCACAAACTTGGCAGCGAGCGTAAGTGCTGCTTCTTTCGACAGCTTTACTTTGCTTGTGGCTGCCAGAGTCGCACCGTTCAGCTGGGGACTGGCGACGATTTTGCTAGCTGTAGCTTCCGGTGTGTTTGCGTGCGCTTGGGCAACAGGAAGCAGCAGGCTTGCTGTCAATACGAATGAGCTGGATCGGATTATCCAAGGCTTCATGAAAATTCCCCCTGTGGTGTAATAGCTTTTGCTTATAACCTCTGACGAGGAAAAAAACGAAATCGTTTCATTTCGTCGAAAGAGAACCATTTGCCATAAATCTAGGAATTTTGTACCAAATGTTAACGGATCAAACTAGAATTGTGTACAACCATCTTATATAATAAGTAGTACTATCCATCACAACATGAGAAAGACTGCCTTGACTGTTTGATTTTCGCAAGCGGTCATCTCTATTTTTCGAATATCTCCGCTCTGGGTCAGACCTGCAGGCTGCCAGGGGCGGTTTACACAGAAAAGGAGCTATTGCGTTTTGGAAACCATCATGTATCTCGTTCGCCACGGAGAAACAGAGTGGAATCAGAGTCGACGCATTCAGGGACACAGTGACATCGCTTTGAACGAGCACGGCAGGCGGCAGGCGGAACTGGTAGCCGACCGGTTCCGAAGCGAGACGATTCACGCTGTTTATTCCAGCGATTTAAGTCGTGCGCGTGAGACTGCTGCCAAAATTGCCGCAAATTTCTCCATTTCCGTAGGCACGCAGCCTAATTTGCGCGAGCGCTGCTACGGGCAGTGGGAGGGGCTGACCTACGAGGAGATTCGTAAGCGCTTTGAAAATCAGGATGAGGCTTCCTGCGGGATTGAGACGTTTGAGGACATGCAGCGGCGTGTGGTGGCTGCTCTGACCGAGCTGGCTGTGAAGCATCAGAATGAGGCAATTGTGGTGGTTTCGCACGGCGGCCTCATCAACAGCTTTTTGCACTATGTAACAGCAGGGGAGCAGGGAACCGGGATTACGCGCATCGACAACACGGGAATTTCCGTGTTCCGCTATGCCGACCGCAGGTGGGAAGTGCTCCAGGTAAATGATACTGACCATTTGGAAGCTTGAGAAAATGCTGAGAGAGGGAGTTTCTCGTGGCAAGTAAAATGTTGGGGAAGTTAGAGACGGTCTTTTCCTACACGGCGCATTTTATCCTGCAATCTTGGCCGGAAAATAGCCCAGGCCTCCTTTTCCTGACAGATTCCGGGGGCCGTGTAATCAACTTCATGGACATGCATGATAGTCAATCTGGAAACTCTCTGTCTGCGGCTGCGCGCGAGTACGTCCAGACCGGGAAAGTCTGCCATTATATTTTGGAAGCGCTCGGCACGAAAGAGGTCGTTGTCAAGACCAAAAACGGGTACGTCTACGGAGCCTTTCCGCTGAAGGAGCTGGATGGCAGTGTACGGGCCGTCATTGGCATGATCGTCGCGCAGCAAGAGATTGAATTCGACTTGGGTGCGTACATGCGGGGGCTGGAGCCGCTCATTCGCATGGGGTACGATGCGTACATCCAGCACGCGACCAGCCAGATCGTGACAGATTTGACCCTGTATGACACCGCGCGGGATTTGCTGACCAACTTGACTAGACAAATCAGCAGCATCATTTCAAAAGGCTATTGCTCGGCAGTGAAGCTCTCCGAAGAGGGAGTGCTGGTCCCACAGGATTGTGTCACGACGGAAGAAGCGGAGCCAGGCCAGGCTCATATCGCCCAATTGGTCACGCGCATCGGAAATACGCCAATCACGCCGATGGCACTCGACGATCATCGGGTCATCGTGGTCCCGGTAAGTCTGAATTCCGTTCCGCTGTACGCCCTGTTTTTGCACTTGCCGCCCAAGGAGCAGGACTGCTTCTATGATACACGCGACGTCGCCTTCCTGCAGGAGATCGCGGAAAAGGCGAGCTGTGCCCTCTGGCGTGCGATCATGTCCGACGATTTGCGCCGGGAAGCGAACAAAAAGGATCTGCTCTACCAGCTCATGTCAAAAATTCAGGCGTCCATTGACGTCAATGACGTCCTCCACGAGATCGTCACCAGCATCCCCAGCCTGTATCCGTATTTTTCGGTCGAGCTGTTCCTGACTGTGGAGCCGGATGCCACCACGCCCGTCAAGCAGCTGTCGTTCCAGGAAGACGAGCCGTCCACCAGCACGAAAGCGTACCTGGAAGGGCGATTGGTCGCAGAAGAAGTGGGCGAAGGCGATCAGCGGGTGACGGTAATTGCCGCGCCGCTTTTGGGCAAGCAAGGAATTTACGGCGTTTTGCAGGTGACTTCGAATCAGCCGATTTCGTTGAGCCAGCATGAGAAGGATTACATTGCCATTTTGGCCGATACAGCAGGCACTGCATTTGAAAATGCCCAGCTTTACCAGCAATCGCGCAATCTGATACGCGAACTGCGTCTCATCAACGACATGGCCAGACAGCTGAACAAAAGTCTGGATTTAAAGGAAATTCTCGATTTTGTGACGGAAATGATGCAAGCGACATTCGATGCGGAGTTTTGCGCCATTTTGCGAAAACAGCCGGAAGAAGACAAGTTTGATGTGCTCTCGGCGTCAATCCCCGCCTTCAACGGCACCGTCGTCAACGCGCTTGAAAAACCGTTTCGGCAGATCATGCAGAGCAAGCAGACGCTGCTTCTTGCCCAGCCTGGCGCGGGTCCGCTTCCGTTTTCCATGTATTCCTGCTGCTCGCTCATGGGGGTTCCGCTTGTTGTGGAGGGCGAAATTAGCGGAGTGCTTCTAGTCGCTGATTCCCGCTATCATTCTTTTAGTTTTGACGACTACAAGCTGCTCGAAATTTTCGGCCAGCACGCAAGCCTCGCCATGACCAATGCCGTTTTGCACAACGAGATGGAGCGCATGGTCATTACGGACAATTTGACCGGGCTGTTCACGAGACGCTATCTGAACGAGCAAGTCAGGGCATCGCTTGCCAAGGACAACTACGGCTCGCTGATTTTGATCGATATTGACTACTTCAAGACGGTAAACGATACATTCGGACACCAGGTCGGAGACGAAGTGCTGATCCAGGTGGCCAACCTCATCCGTCACAGCATCAGAGAGAGCGATATTGCTGCGCGCTGGGGCGGAGAGGAGCTTGCTGTCTACCTGCCGCGCGTAGACAAGGCGACCGCTCACGCTGTCGCCGAGAGAATCAGGCAGTGCGTAGAGAAGGAGACGTCTCCGCGAGTGACGATTTCATGCGGTCTCGCGAAATGGAACAGGGAGATGGACGTCAATCTGAGCGTCGAAGCCTTGTTCCACCAGGCGGATATTGCGTTGTACGAAGCAAAAAATTCTGGCAGAAACCAGGTTGTTCTCGCCTAGAGCCAAACCAATGGCTCTTTTCTCTTTTTGATATGCTTTTTTGCAGTGCGGTTGACTCCTGTATAAGATATATCGGCAAAAACAGGGGAAACTTGAAATAAGAGGGAGGAGTTGACCATGGACACGCGTGAGTTTCGCACCAGGGCGACACAAATTGCACCGGATATTTACTGTCTGGAAATTCCTACCCCGTTCAGTGTCGGAGCGGTCAACGTCTACTTGATAAAGGGCGACAAGCTGACGCTGGTCGATGTGGGGCCGAAGACAGATGAGGCGTGGCAAGCGCTCGTGGAAGGCTTGCAGTCCGCCGGAGTTCGCGTGGAGGAGATCGAGCAGATTGTGCTGACGCACCATCACGTTGACCATTGTGGGCAGCTGGAAAAAGTACGACAGCTCTCCGGCGCCCAGACGCTGGCTCATCCGCAAGCGGCGCCATACGTCGAGCTGGATGCAGACTTCATGGATTTTCACGACCAGTTTTTTCTTGAGCTGTACCAAAAAAGCGGCGTGCCGAGCGACATGCTGGTCATCATTGCCAAGTTTCACAAGCTGATAACGACCTTTTCCGAGCCCAGCCGGATCGACGTATTGCTCAAGCATGAGCAGCGGGTGCCGCATCTGGAGGAATGGCAGGTACTCTACACGCCAGGGCACAGCCAAAGTCACCTGTCCCTGTACAGAGAGCGGGATCGCACCATGATCGGCGGCGATCACATCATCGGACACATTTCCTCCAATGCCTTTATCGAACCGCCGCGAGATCGTTCGGGGGCACGGCCGCTTACGCTCGTTCAATACCGGACGGCGCTGCAAATGTGTGCAGACATGGAAATCGACCGGGTGCTGTCGGGTCACGGCGAGATCGTCACCAACCATCGGGAGCTGATTCTCGCCCGTCTGCAAAAAAACTGGAGCAGGACAGACACACTGCGCCAACTGCTTGCCGATGGCGAAAAAACAGCTTACGAGCTGACCACGCTTTTGTTCCCTACCCTGTATGAAAAAGAGCTGCCGCTGACGCTTTCCGAGACGATCGGGCATATCGACCTGCTGACGATTTTGCACCAGATCGAGGTAACGGAAAAAGACGGCGTTTTGTACTACCACCTGTAGCCAGACCAATCCCTGTCATTGGCTGTCCAAGCAGAATAAGCCTATTCCTCCCCGGAAACGCTAAAAGGGACAATTATCCTGAAACCACCTGGAAGTGGCCGAAGGGTAGCCAAGGGAGGAAGCGTATGCGCAAGTATTGGACGATATGCCTGTTGACAGTGGCATGTACGGTTGGCGGCTGCACTCAAATGGGCGTCAAGCAAAACCCCAGCTCCACCTTTGAAGAGGTGCGCGACCAGTTTGCGGCCCAGAGCTCGTATGCGTTTTACGGCAGGACCAAGCTTTTGACCGCAAACAGCGCCAATGCCAACATGGTGAACTTTTCCGGACGCAAAGACGGCGAGGCAGAGTATATGAATGTGAAAATTTCCGTCCCGGAGGAAAAGCGGGTGCAGACATTGGCGCTTTTGCGTGAGGGCAGCGAACTGTACGCCAAGCAGGAGCAAGGGGAAAAATGGAAGCCCGTACCGGGAGATGGCGTCGCTCTGCGGCAGGAGATGGACAACTGGAGTCCCAGTTTTTGTTTCCAACAATTGGATGAAATGAAAAAGGACGTCCGCCAACTGCCGGATGAAAACCCCAGGGACGATCTGGAAGCGATCAGTGTCACGCTGGATTCAGCCAAGCTGAAGGCGTGGCTGTCTGCGCAAATGCAGGAGCAGGCTGCCGCAGGCTCGCGGATTCAGTCCGCCGCAGGGCCGTTTCCCGGGCACAAGCCGAAGCTGAAGCTGGCGATGCAACTGTCCGATGGGGACTGGGCAGGGGCGAGCGTGCGCCAGGGAGGCACTTCGATTCAAGCGAAGCAGTCCCAGGACGTAAAGGCATTGGTCGATCAGATGGACGTTGAAGCAGAGTGCACGATTTACTACAACAAAAACACGATGCTCCCGACCAACATGACGATGTCGATCCGCTCCGCTTACGATTTGCATGACCAGCGGGTAAAAGAGCATTCCCAGGTGGAGACCTTTTTGCAAAATTACGGGCGGGCAAAGCCGGTCCCGGCCCCGGACGAGGGCGCCAAATAAGGAGCAAAAGAACAGACGCTCACTTTCCATTGTCAGCGGACAGGGAGCGTCTTTTTTCTGTCAGGGGCATGCGTTTGTGATGCAGGTCGGCAGGTGCGGCGGCCAGGACAGGCTGCCGGGGGTTTTTCGTCTGGCAGAGGTAACTCTTTTCGGACTTTGCGCGTCTTTATTCATGGCAAAGAGGCGCACACCGAGCCGCTTTCTTCCCAGCTTTTTTCTAGGGCGAACTGCATTCCTAGAAGGAATACAGGAAAACTTTGTCGAACTAACAACAAGTCTATCTTTTTGCGTCGAAAAATCATGAATTGACTTTCAGGCAATTGTCGCCTCTGGTTTTGCTGAGCGTAAAGGGGATGGGAATCAGCGATGGATCAGACGAAAATGCGTATTTTGTCCGCAGCCGCAAAGCTGTTTGACACATACGGCTACAAAGGGACGTCCGTTAGACAAATCGCTGCCGAAGCACAAGTAAACGCCGCGCTGATTTCTTATCACTTCCAGGGCAAGCAGGGAGTGCTGGAGACCCTGATCGCCTCTTATTTTGAGACGCTGTTTCGGCTGCTGGAAGAGCAGGAAGCCGAGCAGCAGCATGTCTCTGCCATTGAACGACTTGAACAGGTGATCCAGCTTTATTTGCGCTTTCAACTGGAGCATGCGCCAATCACCAGGCTGGTTCATCGGGAGCTGAGTGTCGAGTCGATGCTTGCCCGTGAAGTGATGACGCTGTACATGAGCCGATGGAAGCACGGCCTTTCCCGCGTGATGGAGGGCGGTGTGGCATCGGGCGATTTTTTGCCTGTATCGGTTGATCGCATAGTGCTGGCCGTAAGCAGCCAGATGATATATCCGTTTTTACAACCGCAAATGGTTCGCCAGGTTTACGATCTGGAGCCGTTTTCCGAGGAGTTCGCCAGGTGGCTGCAAGATTCCATCATGCGCTTTTTGCGCGGAATTTTGCTGCCCGACTAGGATGCGCCGCCCTCGAAGGCTTTCGTCAATAGCCTGGCACAGCGAAGTTTTCCAAAGGGGATGTTTGACAAGTGAAACGAAAACTATTCCTGCTCTGTCTGGCAGGCATGTTGCTATACACGAATCCGGCTTACGCCACACCTTTTCCGGACAAAACCGATGAGGTCGTGCAGGACGCCGACAACTACATGAAAAAAGAAGAAAAGGAAAAGTTTGCACAGTCTCTGCAAAGCTTGCCTGGCAGCTACAAGGTCGTCGTGGTGGAAAGTACGGCGCCGGAAGCAGAATCCCCTGACATGTACGCGCAGAAGCTGTTTGACAACTACAATTTGGCTGAGGACGCGTTGATGGTCGTGCTCGACTACAATACCGAGCAGCTCGGGATGTACGCAGGGCCAGCCTTGCAGGCCAAAGGCGTGACGACAGAGCTTTTGCACGACAAAATTGCGTCGTACTACGATCCTTTTCGCAACCAGAAGCAGTATTTGACCGGCATTCAGACTGTGATCGGGGAAGTGAACCGGGAGCTGAGCAGCATTTCGGACAAGCAGGCAGCAGCGACTGCGAGTGATGCGAAAGCGCAGGAGCAGCCGGAAGAAACAGACATGCTGGGCGGCATTCCGTGGTGGATCTACCTGATCGGCGCTGTGTTTGCGGGGCTGTCTGTCCTGTTGATCTACGCCATGATTCGCCGCCGCTCGATTTTCAGGCAGGTCGATGACGTAGAGGACTGGAAGGACGAGCTGGTTGAAAAAATCAACGTCATCGAGGTGGAAAAGCCGCTGCGCCGCTCCAGCGGAATGACAGAGGTGCGCTATCACCACCTGGCGGACAAAAAAGAAAACCTGCTGCGCATTCGCATTCCGGATGTGGAGATGATGATTCTCGATGCGGAGGAAGCGTGCGACCGTTTCCGTTTTTCCCTGGCTTTGGGCATGCTGGATGAGGCGAGAGAGACGCTGACCCAGATCGAGGACGAGCTGAATGATCTGAAGGAAGACACGACAAAGGTAGCGATTGCCAAGCAGGAGAGCAAGGTCGTCATTCCGGAAATCGGCAAGCAGGTGGAGCAGATGGAGCGCCGCCTGTCCGATTTGCGTCTGGAATACGGACTGGCTTTTCACGAGCTGAAAGCGTCGCTGGACGAGGTAGAGACGATGAGAAACCTCGTGAAAACGTCGCGGGCGGCAGGCGACGATATTGCCGCCTATGATACGACGCTCAAGGCTCAGCAGTTGCTGGAGCAGGTCGGAAAAGCGATGGAGCAGATCCCGGCGCTGGTGCAGCGCGTGAAAAAGGAAATGCCGGAGGAGTTCAGACAGCTGGAGGACGGAATCAGCCAGGCGACCCGCGACGGTTTTGACTTGAACCAGGATTCGCTGGACAAGGCGATGCTGCAAGCCAAGCAATTGCTATCCTCTGCGAAAGGCGCGCTGGAAGAGGGCAATCTGGAGATGGTCATGACGCATTCCAAGGCGTTTGACGTTTTGATCGAAGCTACCTACCAGAGCATCGAAGAAGGAGTGCTGGCTCAGCACGAGGCAGCGGCCGCTTCGGCGCAAGTCCAGGAACCGCCGGTGCTTGCAGAAGAGTCGCACGCAGGTGAGGAAGAAGCCGAGCAAGCGAACAGTGTGCCGCCTGAAAAAGAACAGGAAGGCAGCGACGCGGAAGTCGCAGCGATCATCGAGCAGGCTCAGGAAGTGCAGCCACCAGTCGTCGACGAGCAGCCGCCGCAGGAGCAGCGGGAGTCCGTTCGCGAGGAACAGGAACCACAAGCGAACAGGCAGCTGGCGGAAGCGGGCGAGTTTGCTTCCGACACAGCAGTTGCGGCAGACACGCGCGACCAACTGAGCGAGGCGGAACGGACTGTGCTGCTTAAGGCCGTCAAAGGACCTGCGAATGCAAAGAAACAAAGCATGGCAGATGCGCACGCCCAGCAGGAAAGCAGCGACCACGCAGAAGCCGAGTACGAGCTGGTCATTCCGAAGAGCCAGATGAAGCCGGAGGAGCCTTATCAGGAGGAAGAGCCGGATTATTTGCTGATCGAGACAGAGGATGATGCCCTCGACGAGCTGGAACGCATTTCCAGTACACTCATCCGTGTGCGCCAGCAGATCAAGCGCAGCTATTTGCCGGGTGTTCCAGATCAGCTCAAGTATATGTTTGAAGAAGTCGTCCAGACGTTGGGGCGGATCAAGACGATCATGGAGCAATACCGTTACGATCTGGAGGAAGTGGCGATTTTGATCCAGGAAGCGCACGAACTGGTCGTAGAAACGGAGCGGATGGCCGAGCAGACGATTTCGGCCTGCCAGCTGGCGGAAGGAGCCATCCAGTACACCAACCGCTATCGCAGGCAAAACCGCTATGTCAATGAACTGCTGACCAAAGCGGAGCAGGCGTTCAGACAACTGTCCTTCACGGAAGCTTACCAGCTGGCGGAAGAGGCGCGTCTCGTCGTGGAAGGCGAGCCGGACAGGGAGGACAATCGCTGGCTTTTGCGCAGAAAGAAAAAGGGGTGAGGATACATGCAAATTCTTCCCTTTTTTCTCTTGGCAGCAGGCGTTCTCGTCATGCTCCAGCCGCGCACCAAAAGATGGAAGGCCCGGATGAACGCGCATTTGCAGGGCAATGAACAGCGGATCAAGCAGCGGGCCAACACGTTCTTTTTGCTCGGTCTGGCCTTTGTGCTGGCTGGATTTGCTTACTTGTTCCGGCTGGTCGGATAAAAAAGTAAACGGCATGCAAAAACACCTGATCGCACGAATGGGAGGACGCGGTTCTCATCTCGTGACGGCAGGTGTTTTTTGTTGGACAAAAAAGAAGCACCGCTTAACAAGGCGGTGCTTCTATTGGGGAAGATAAAGGGAGTAAAAACCTGTTAACCAGCGCCTTACAACTGGGGGGAGCAAGGTGCTGATTCCTCTTTTCGAAAAAAAGAGTACCTGCCTCTAAGCTTCCCCCATTCGTCTTTTTTTAAACACGACTCTCGCCCAAAAATTCCAAAGCTTCTTCGGCGCTGTGCGTGCCGGCTGCATGTCCGGAGGAAAAGGCGATGGTAATGTTGTAGCCGCCGGTATGGGCGTGCACGTCCATGACTTCGCCAGCGAAAAACAGACCGTCCATCAGCTTTGAACGCATCGTGCGCGGGTCGATTTCCTTGACGCTGACGCCGCCGCCTGTAATAAACGCTTCCTCCAGGGACAGTGTTCCCGTGATCGTCAGCGGAAAGGCCTTGATGATCCCGGCGAGATTAGCCCACTCCTGCTTTTTCATATGGCTGTACGTCGTGTCCTCGGCAATTCGGGCAAGCGACAGGACGAGCGGAATCATCCGCTCCGGCAGATAGCCTTTGAGCACGTTTTTGACGGCCTTTTTCGGCTGATCCTCCAAAAGCTTCCAGCTTTCTGCGCTGATTTCTTCCTTGCTTTTGCCGGGCATCAGATCGAGGGTGAGCGCCAGCGGGACAGCACCGTATTTGCGCTGGCTGATGGAGACGTAATGCCCCATGCGCAAGGAAGCAGGCCCGGACAGTCCGAAATGGGTGAAAATCATGTCGCCTTCCTGGGTCGTGATCTTTTTCCCGTTTGGTGCGTACAAGGTCATCGTGATCTCGCGCAAGGACAGCCCTTGCAGCGTTTTGTCGCGGATGAAGGAATCGTTTGCGGTGAGCGGCACTTCTGTCGGATACAAATCGGTGATCGTATGCCCTGCCGCTTTGGCCCAGGCGTAGCCATCTCCTGTGGAGCCTGTTTGTGGTACTGAGCAGCCGCCGACGGCAATAATGACGCAGGGAGCCGTCAGCTTTTCGCCTGACGCAAGCAAAATACCTGACGTTCTGCCGTTTTCATAGAGCACTTCTCTCACGGGAGCGTTCAGCCGGATGTTGACGTGCTGCTGCTTCAGCCGGTCGATCAACGCCTGCGCGACGGTTACGGCTTTGTCCGTCACCGGAAACATCCGCCCGCGATCCTCTTCTTTCAGGGCGACCCCCAACTCCTGGAAAAAGTCGATGATGTCGCGGTTGCCAAATTGCGCAAGCGCACTATACATAAAACGGCCGTTGCCGGGCATTTGCCTGATAAGTTCGTCCTGCTCCTTGGCGTTGGTCACGTTGCAACGGCCGCCGCCGGAAATGATGAGCTTGCGTCCCAGCTTGCCGCCTTTTTCCACCAGGCAGACACGCGCTCCACGGCCTGACGCCGCAATCCCGGCCATCAGTCCGGAAGGCCCGCCGCCGATAATGATAACGTCGTAGTCGTACTGTAATCGATTCATGTATTCTCGTCCTTTTATGGTGTAGGGTAAGGCATCCTTCATTTTACCACAAGAAGCCATGGCAGCGCGCAGATCGAGAGGAAGGGTGGGTACGCCCAAGCCTGAATGACACGCCAAAAAGGGCGGGTTTGATTGAAACCCACCCCGCCCCAACGTTCAACTTACCCAAGCACCGCAGACAACGGCTTCTTCTCCAGCACGTACCGGACAACCGCTTCATCGCGGACGATGTCTGTAACGATGTAGCCTTTGGCGAAGCAGCTGGTGAACAGCTCGCCGGTTTGCTTGCGCCAGGCCAAGGCGATGTTCATGTCTGCCTGCTTCACCTGCTGGAAAAAGGCCGGGACTGGCAGCAGCAGGACAGGCGCTTCCTGTGTAGTGTCACCAGCGATGGGAGCCGGGATGCCGTCGATGAGTTCATAGCGCAAAATTTCCGGGGCATGGTCGTAGGCACAGCGCGGTGCGCCTTCCGCCTGGCGTGCTTCCACACGGTGGCTGTCAATAAACCATTCGACGAGAAAGCGGTCGGTCGGCAAGCCGCGGTTGAGGTCGTCGTCGAGGTCGCCGTAGCAGTTGGGCAAGTACGTGCGGACAATTCCACCGAGCTTGACAATGTTCAGGACGCCGTTCACCGTTTCCAGCGGGTCGTAGGTCCAGGTGATTTTGGTGTGGCCGAGCGCTTTGGCCTCTTCCTTTTGCAGCCATTTCATTTTGACGCCGAGCCCTTGCTTGCGATACTCGGGCAAAAAGCCCAGCATGTGGGAGCAGAGGTGCATCTCGCCGTTGGTATAGCCGGGAAAGCTGTACAAAAAGCCGATCATCTCGTCCTCGTCAAACGCCCCAAGGAACAGTCCACCAAATTTGTGAATCGTCAGCGTCATGTGGTACGGAATGGCTGAGGACGGACTCCATATTTTTCCTTCCAACGCTTCCAGTTGCTCGATTTCGCTCGTCTCTGTCAGTTTTCGCAAGGTGATTGCCATTTGTTTGTCCTCCTGCCCAGTTTTTCGTTTTTACTTGATTCGAACAAGGGGAGGCATATTCCTGCCTGGGCAACGGTTGCATCCCCGATCAGCCTCACAGATAATAGGAGTGGCTGACCACATGAGGGGAGGTGGCGCTTTTGAACGCGATTGTTTTGTACACAAAACGCCAAGGTCAGGCGACGTCTTACGAATTTAACTTCTTCGACAACCAGTTCGCCACGGAAAATCTGGCTGTGCGCAAAGTGCTGATGTCCATGCTGGAGTCCGTGCGCGAACGGCTGACGGATGTGGAAGTGGAGTACAACGACAGCATGCTGGCGGAAAAGCTGGGAGCGAGACGCGCGGCAGAGACGCTGCGTTTTCTCGGGGCAACCAAGGAAAACAGCAAGGAAAACCGCAGCAACGGCATCGTCGTCAGCCGCTCGTTTCAAGCGCCGCTCACTTCTGAGCGCTATGCGTACTTTTACGAGCTGACCGACATTGCCACGCTGTCGCACTACCGCTTGAAGGAAGGCAGCGAGGATCGGATCGTCTTTTACTTCACGCGCTATTTGCAGTTGATCGCCCCTGACGAGCAGGTCAGCCGGGCCTTTTTGCAAAAGCTCGACGATTTTTCCTTGCCGTACAAGCTTGTGCCGATCAACTGAACGGAAAAAGCCATTTCCGCCGCTTCAGGGAAATGGCTTTTTCTCATGCGCATCGGCGTGCGACGATGAAGCACAGCCGATTGTCAGGTAGCAGGGCGATTCGGCCCTTCCAGTTTTTTGTCCCCGTAGCCGGGGGCGTCGTTTTGCACAGACCGCGGCTGGCGGTTGCGGTCAGCTTCCCGCAATTGCCCGGCTTGCTCCTGCTTGTTTTGCCTGCTCATGCTAGGTGGCACCTTCCTTTCTTCCTGTTTTCGGTTCGGGAGCCTGTTCCGGATTTTTGTAGCGCGGCATCGCGTAAATCGCGAACAAGCCGAGCAGCGCAGCCAGCAAAAGCGTAATGATCCCGTAGCTGATCCACGGGCTGCGGCTGCCGACTCCCCCGAGTTTCTCCACCATGGCCCCGCCGATGCTCGTCCCAAGGGCCGTGCCGATGCCGGATACGAAGTTGGAGAAGCCAAAGTAGGCTCCGAGCCATTCTTCCTTGGCAAAATGGGTGACGAGCGAGTCCTGGACAGGCATGAACAGCATTTCGCCGACGATAAACACGACAGCTGCGGCACTGAGCGTAACGAATTGATTGGCCCAGCCCATCGCGGTCAGGCCTGCGCCGAGCAAGGTCGTTCCGGCGGCGAGTGCCACATACGGGTTGATGCGCGACAGGACAAACCGCGAGACGAAGCCTTGCAGCAGGACGACAGTGATTGAGTTGATCGTCCAGACGAGACCGATGAGCGTCGCAGAATGCAGCACGTGCTCGCCGCGCAAAGGCAAGACCATCGCAAATTGCGCATACAACGCCCAAATCAAGAGGGTAATGCCGGAAAACAGCAGAAAGCTGCGGTGCTTCAAAATATGCCGGTATTCCGAGATCGGCGTGTGGCGGCAGTCTGGGCCGATACAGCGATCATCCGGCAAGGCAAAAAACGTGAGCACGGCGAGCAAGCCAAATACAGCGGCTGCGATCATAAACGGCTGCTGACCGATAGACGTCATCCACGTGATGACCAGCCCCGCTACGATGATGCCGCTATGCGCGAGAATGCCCCGCCACGAAAAGGCGGCGGTACGCTTTGCTTCCTCGACCTCATCTGCGATCATCGCCTTGATCGTAGGCGCCAACAGTCCTAGCCCCAGCCCGTTCACGGAGGAAAAGAGCAGAAACATGCCGTATCGCGTGCTGTAGTGATAGCCGAGCATGGCCACTCCCTGCAGCAGTGCGCCAAGGGCGATGATCGCGCGGCGGCCCCAGCGATCCGACATCGGCCCGCCGATCAGACTGCCAATCTGGTAAGCAATGCTGCCCGCTCCCAGGATGAAGCCGACCTGGGCGAGATGCAGCAGCCGTACTTTTTGCAGGAACACCGGAAAGACCGGAATGACCAGATACGAGGCCAGGTGCATGAAAAAGACGAGCAAGAGCAGGATCAGATAAGGCTTGTTGCGCCAGAGAGCTCCACTTGAGGCTGTCATAACCGCCTCCTTCAATTACGGTATCGTCTCTTCTAGTATGAGTGAATGAGGTTTGTCTCTATGCAACAAAATGGGCGAGCATACAAATGTGCGCGACAGGCAGGCATATGTCCAATCCAACCCTTTCCCCGCTACATATACCTATAGAGAAAGGTACCATGGGCGGTATGCCAGGTGCGACGGTTCGAGGCCAGCGTGAAGGGGGGATCTGTCATGAAAGGCTTCGGCTTTTTCAACCAGGATGGCTTTGAAACGGTGATCTGGATTATCGTTATCATCTTTCTCCTCTCCATATTCTTTGACGAAGGGATAGATTGAGATGAGCGCATATCGGCCGGTTCGCCGCCTGAACAATCACTATCGCTCGAATCAGGGCTTTAAAGCCTGGATCAAGGCCAACGAGCAATGGTTCAAGGAAAATCCGGAAGTGTTCAAACAGGTAATGAGCAACCCCAACATGGTCAACCTGTTTATGGATCTCATGGTGATGAACTCGCCGCGCATTCAGAGACGTCTGCGCAGGCAGGGCAAAAACAAGACATGAGCGCATGCGGCATGCTGTCAACAAAGGCATGCCATCTTTTTTTGAACAAGCAGGCGGTCATCCTTTCGCGCAGGCCTGACAGCGGCTTTTCAAGCATAAAAGCCAGACAAGCCGCGTAGGGATAAGCATAGGCAGCGCGGTCGAGAGGGTGGGAAACTGCATGGCACAAGTCATTTTGACGTTTTTTGTGGCCTACGGCATTGTCGTGGGGGGAGCTTTGTGCGGTGGCTTGGGAGCCTTTTTGACGGAAAAGCCCCCGTTGTTTTCGATGGTCCAACTGGCGGACCAGTTGAAAATCTGGGGCCTGGTCGGTGCTTTGGGCGGCACCTTTGACTCATTTTTGCAGATTGAAAAAATATTAATGGGCAATTTCTCGCCAGTGTTCAAGCAGCTCGTGATGATCGTCGTCGCCTTTTTGGGCGCTCACATCGGAACGATTTGCGTACATTGGCTCGTGCAGGTGCGCTCATGATGGTCGTCCTGTGGAAACGCTATCTCGCTCTTCTGCTCATCGGCTGCCTGTTGGGCGGAACGGCGGTTCTTTTTGTGTACGGGCGCGAAATGGAGCAGATGATGCTGGTCCGCAAAAGCCTGGAACTGCAAAATAAAAAGCTGTACGAGGAAAATCAGGAGCTGAAACAAAACCAGCGTGTGTATCGAAAAAAGCAGGATCAGGTTATCGAGGAAGTCCGCGCCTTTGTCATGCCTGTGGAGCAGAAGCAGCCGCTGCACGGAACGATCATCGTGCAGGTGGTCGACTTGATTGAAAAAGATTTCGCCTCGCTCAAGGGCAAAAAAGCAGAGCAGGTCGCTGAGGTTCACCAGGTGCTGCACGAGATGTTGCGCCGCCGGGAATATGTTTTGTCTGACCGGACGATGGTAGAAGTGCGGATCAAGACGGTTTTTATCGCACGGACGCTGAAAGTCTTTGTGACGGCAGAGGTTATTTCAGATGACGTCTGGCAAAAGGTTGCGCGAAACTTTCTTTTTCTTCCCCCGTATATTTCTACATAGAAATCTGAACGCAGGTCTGGTGTTGATCTGGGGGAACGCAAAGGAGAGGCGAGTACATGTCCATGTTCAAAAAGTTGCTGGCCAGTGTCGGAATCGGAGCGGCCAAAGTTGATGCTCGTTTGGAGCAGGAGTCTCTGGTTCCGGGAGATCTCGTGAAAGGCGAGGTGCACATCACCGGGGGAGACGTGGCACAGGAAATTGACGAAATCTATATGTACGTGGTCACACACTACGAACGCGAAGTGAACGACAACAAGGTGAAGGAAGAGTGCACACTGGTCAAGTACCGTCTGACCGAGCGCGTGCAATTGCAGCCGAAGGAGGAAAAGGTACTGCCTTTTGCGTTCCAGCTTCCTTATGAGACGCCGTTGACCATGGGACGTCAGCCCGTTTACTTGCGGACGGGATTGGACATCAAAAACGCGATTGATCCGGGCGACTCCGACTTTATCGAAGTGCGTCCGCATCCGTTGATGGCAAAAGTATTGGAAGCGGTTCAATCGCTCGGCTTCCAGCTGTACAAGGTAGACTGTGAGTACAACCGCTACCTGGGCCGGACGTATCCGTTTGTGCAGGAATTTGAGTTCCGTCCGACAGGGGCATATCGCAGCCGTCTGGAGGAGCTGGAGATTGTCTTTTACTTGCGCGAAGGCGAACTGGAAGTGCTCCTGGAGCTTGACAAGCGCGCGCGTGGCTTCCTGGGTGTCTTGGAAGAAGCATTTGACCTGGATGAACGCTATGTCCGCTTCCGGCTGTACGATGCCGACCTGAAAAGGCCGACTTCCGCGATCGCGGATGCCATCGAGAAACTCATCAAGCAGCAACTGCGCTAGTCGGGCTTTGCCTGTGAATGAAAAAGAAGGCTGTCTGGGAAACGAACCAGGCAGTCTTTTCTTGTGGATGGGCAAGGCTGATGATTAGTCGTTTGCGCCAACGATGGTCAACAGAACGAACATTCCCTGAGTTGTCTTTCCAATTTTATGATTTGCATGTATAGGACTGGATTTTTCTGACAATACTGTGAGCATGAAGAACTCCAAGGAGGATATTATTATGAACTTGTTAGAAAAAACCAGGAAAATTAATGTGATGCTGCAAAAGACAATGGGGGGCAGCGGAGTAGGCTTTCAGGATCTCGCCAAGTTGCTGTCTGAGGTCATCTCAGCGAATGTTTACATCATTACGGCGGATGGAACGATTCTCGGCAGCGGCTTGAACCAGGAAATTGCGCTGAACGAGGAAGGCCAGTCCTCCACTCAACTGCAAAGCAGTGTACACCAAAAGTTGCTGGAAGTGACGCAGACGCTGGCAAACGAGCCAATCGACAGTCCGTACAGCTTCGTGCCAAAAGAACTGGCAGGGTTGTTCCCGCAAATGATGACGACCATCGTGCCGATCAATGCAGGAGGAAGCCGTCTGGGTACACTCGTCCTGCTGCGGGCGTATGGTGAGTTTGAAACCGAGGATCTGATTCTCGGCGAAATCGGCGCGACTGTGATCGGGATGAAAATCGTTCGGCAGCGCACCGAGCAGATTGAAAATGAAGTACGGGACAAGACGTTTGCGAAAATTGCGCTGTCCTCCCTGTCCTACAGTGAACAGATTGCCATCGAAAAAATCATGGAGCAGCTCGATGCGCGCGAAGGCTTGCTTGTCGCAAGTCAACTGGCGGACCAGGCCGGCTTGACTCGTTCCGTCATCGTCAACGCGCTGCGCAAGCTGGCCAGCGCAGGTGTGCTGGAATCCCGTTCGCTCGGCATGAAAGGTACATATATCAAGGTGCTCAACGACAAGTTTCCATCCGAATTGGCGAAGTGGAAAACATCGTAATGCGATGGGCAAAAAGTCAAAAGGCTCTCTCGGCAACCGGGAGGGCCTTTGCTTGTGTGTGCAAGTGGCGATTTCTTTATCGCTCAACAAGTACATTCTCGTTGGACAAAAATTCATGAATGAATCATTGATTCGTGCTTTTTTTGCCGATATAATTTGCAAAAAGGATAAACTTCAAAAAAATCAAAATGTAAAGTATGAACTTCAACATGCAGTGCAATGGGCACCGCCATCGAGTTGAGCATGGGCGTAAAAAACAGGCTGCCTGCACGGCCTGCCGCTCTGCCCCCGATCCTACCATAGTTGACAAGGAAGTAGAAAGCGATGGAACACGTACAGGAGCGTATTCGCAAGCATTTTCCGACACTGACCGCCCGGCAGAAGCTGGCCGCCAAATTCATTCTCGCTGAACCACAAATCGTAGCCCAAAAGCCCGCAAAGGTAGTGGCAGCGCTGAGCGGGACGAGTGAAACGACAGTCATTCGCCTCTCTTACGCGCTTGGTTACTCCGGGTACAGCGAATTGCAAAATGAAGTTCGCAGCTCCCTGCTCGAACGCGTGCAAAAAGCAGATGCGATCAGCAGTCTGCGGGCGGTGGCGGAAAATATTCGCGGACAGGACGATCTCATCCGCTTCAACATGGAACAGGATATCGCCTACATCCGGCAAACGCTGGGCGGGCTGCAAAAGGAACAGCTTCAACAAGCCATCACGCGCATTATGTCCGCCAGCCATATCCTCGTCGTCGGCTTCCGCAGCTCCTACGCCCCGGCCCACTGGCTCGCTTTTGCGCTCAACTTGGTAAAAGGAAACGTGCATCTGTACAAAGGCCCTGTAGATGATGCGAACTATTTGCTGACCAGGATCGATGCGGGCTGGCTCGTCATTGCGCTCTCTTTTCCCCGCTACGTCAATGAAACGATTTTGTTCACCAAGGCAGCGAAGGAGCGAGGCGCTGTCGTTTTGGGAATCACGGACGACGAATTGTCTCCGGTCGGCACGATTGCCGATCAGGTTTTGAAAGTGTACGCGCCTGCGCCAACCGCCCTGAAAGGAATGACCGCGATTTTTTCCATGCTGAACCTTCTCGTCAACGGCGTGGTCCAGTCTGACGGCAAGCAGGTGCAGGAGCGGCTGCGCCATTACGAGAACACGAGCCGCCAAATCTATCCGTTTGCGGGAGAAACCTGACCGATAGGTGGAACATCAATACAGAAGGGATGAAGAGCATTGAAAATCGAGCGCATTGAGCTTAAGCAACTGCACATACCGCTTCGCTTCCGTTTTGAAACAAGCTTTGGCTACACGCTGGTCAAGGAGCTGATTCTCGTCAGCATCTACGGAGAAGGGGAGGTCGGCTACGCCGAGAGCGTGGCAATGCCGGACCCTTACTATAATGAAGAAACGACCGAAACCGTATGGCACATGATGGAGCGCTTCCTCGTTCCCAAGCTATTTGCCAACCCGATTGAGACGCCGGAGGATGTAGAGCGGCTGTTTGCCCCCGTCCGCCGCAACAACATGGCGAAGGCGGCATTGGAAGGGGCCATCTGGGATTTGTACTGCAAGCAAAAAGGGCTGTCGCTGGCAAAGGCGCTTGGCGGAACCAAATCGGTGATCGACGTCGGCATTAGCATCGGGATTGAACCGACAGTCGATCAGGTGCTGGCAAAAGTCGAGCGGCACCTCGCGGAAGGCTACAAAAAAATCAAGGTGAAAATCAAGCCAGGGTTTGATGTGGATTTGATTCGCGCGATCCGCAAGCAGTTTGGCGACGATGTGCCGTTGATGGCAGACGCGAACTCGGCCTACACGCTGGAGCACATCGACGTGATGAAGGAGCTGGATCAATACGGACTGATGATGATCGAGCAGCCGCTGGCGCATGACGACATCATCGATCACGCCAAGCTGCAGCGCGAGCTTTCCACGCCGATTTGCCTGGACGAAAGCATTCACAGCGTGGAGGATGCGCGAAAAGCGATCGAGCTTGGCAGTTGCGGCATCATCAATATTAAAATCGGGCGTGTCGGCGGGCTGACCGAGTCGAAGCGGATTCACGATTTTTGCCAGTCGCAGAACATTCCGGTCTGGTGCGGGGGCATGCTTGAATCCGGGGTCGGCCGCGCGCACAATGTTGCCATTACCAGCCTGCCAAACTTCACGATACCGGGCGATACAGCGGCCTCCAGCCGTTATTGGGAGGAAGATATTGTGGAGGGCGGCATCGAGCTGATCGCTCCAGGTCAACTGGCAGTGCCGGATGGCCCGGGAATCGGCTACGCCCTGAATACACGGGCGATTGGCAACTACGTGCTTCGCTCGGTGAATTTTCGAGCGTAGCCAGCCCGGTTTTCACGATTTTTCCCGGACATTGGATCGAAAAAACGCGCTCCTGCAAGCATGTCGCTCGCTTGCCAGGGGCGCGTTTTTCAATCCGGCTGCCGACTCATTTACTAAATATAATTATTGAAAAAGTATAATATCATGGATACAATAAGTGGAAAAGGCAAAAGAGGAAGATGCAGGGATGAAAGAGCTATGGAGACAGCAGCCCTTTCGCATGTACTGGCTCGGCATGTTTTTATCGGGACTCGGCGATCAGTTTGGCTGGATGGGGCTTACCTGGTTTGTCATGAAAAAAACAGGCTCGTCAGCCGCGATGGGGGGCGTCGTGCTCGCGTACATGCTGCCTGCTGTGTTTGCGGGGCTGGTGGCCGGAGTTTTGCTGGACCGATTTGATCGCCGAAAGCTGATTATGCTGGACAATGTAGCACGCGGCCTGATTTTTCTTGCACTGGTGGCTTTGCTGCAGGTCGACCATGTTCCGCTTTTTGGGGTTTACGTGTTGATTGTGATGGCAGGCACGCTTTCTCCGCTCAGTACGGCTGGCGCCCAGTCGCTGCTGCCAAGGCTGGTGGCTGACAAAAAGCATCTGGTCAAGGCGAACGGCCTCATGGAAAGCCAGTGGCAGATCCATTACATGTTCGGTCCGGCGCTGGCCGGGGTATTGATCGGGCTGATTGGCGAAGCAAACGTGCTGTTGATTGATGCCCTAAGCTTCTTTGCCTGCGCACTCTGTTTTTGGCGCTTGCCAAAAGAAAGGACAAAAAGCGCCCATCCGGAAGCGGCGGCGCAACCCGCCCAGATCGGCCTGTTTTTGCGCTCGCTCTTTGCGGACATGAAGACGGGATACCGCTATTTGTTCGGGAAAAAGCAAATGGTGGCGCTCGTGCTGTTTACCTTTTTGTTCAATATGTCATACGGACCGATTGAGGTCGCGCTGCCGCTGTATGCCAACCAGGAGTTGGCGGGAGGTTCAGTTGCGCTGGGGATGCTCTGGTCGTCGCTTGCGGTCGGAGCGCTGCTCGGGTCTTTGTTTTTCGCGACGATTTCCTGGCGGATACCGCTTGGTGTGACATTGGCGGGCATTATCGTTTTGTGGGGAATGACGACCATGCCGCTTGCGCTCTTTTCCCGGCTGGAGGTGGCGATGATCGCGATGGCGTTGGCCGGCTTCAGCTTTTCGCCCTATAACATCATGTATAGAAGCTACCTGCAAAGACAGGTCCCGGATGCCTTGCTGGGAAGGGTGATGACGAGCATCCGGACGATTACAGGTACGGGCATGCCGACTGGCGCGGCAGTCTCGGGAGTGCTGATCCCTGCACTGGGCGTACAGGGACTGTTCGGGGCAGCGGCGGCTGCTTGCATCGTGTGCGGGCTTGTGGCCTTCCGGGTGTTGCGTGATCTGGAGAAACCATTACTTGCGGTTGAGGAGCGGGGCGACTAGCTGTTTGATGCGCGCAGGCAACAGGCCGTAGAGCACGGACAGCATTTTCAGGCGATAGGGCATCGCCACTTCGGAACGGTTGGATTGGACGGCCTTGTAAATGTGGCGGGCCGTTTCCTCTGCGGTGAGCAAATAACGGGCGACCTTGCTGCGGTACGCCCCGGTCCTGTCTGCCTTTTCCAAAAAAGGAGTGTCGATCGGTCCGGGCATGGCGCAGGTGACGCGAACGCCGCTTCCGGCAAGCTCGTGCTGCAAACCTTCGCTAAAGCGGATCACCGCCGCTTTGCTCGCCGCGTAGACGGATGCCTTGGCGGTCGCGACCTGTCCGGCGAGCGAGGCGATATTGACGATATGCCCTGAGCCGTGGTCAAGCATCAGCGGCAAAAAGGCGCGGGTGGTGTACATCACGCCGGCAATGTTGGTGCGAAGCGTTTCCTCCAACTCGTCAATGTCCATGCCGATGAGCGTCTCGAACACGGCAATGCCCGCATTGTTGTAGAGGATGTCACACCTGCCGAAGCGGACGTGCACCCAGGCAGCAAAGCGGCGGACGTCCTCGTTGTTTCCGACATTGACGGTATAGGAAAAAAAGCGGTTGGGATCAGGGGCAAAAACAGTGGACTCGTGGGTGACGGGCTTGCGTGTTGCGGCGATGACGAGGTCGCCTTTTTCCAGATGCAGCCGGGTCAACGCCTGACCGAGACCGCCGGAAGCCCCGGTAATGACGACCACACGGGGAGCGTGCATAAGACCATCCTCTTTTCTATGGGAATTGTTGGCGGCTGTTTGTGTTTCATAAGTATAAGCCCCAGACGAATGGTGAAGGATAGCGTCTAGGAGGTGAAAACTTATGCCACAAGTAAAATGCAGCGTAGCAAACTGTGAGTATTGGGCGCAAGGCAATCTTTGCAGCGCCGACGAAATCATGGTAGAGATCGACTCGCATGCCAGCGCAAACAAAATGAAGGAAGAGTTTGCCGGCGAGTATGGGCAAAACACAGGCCACCAGGATCATGCGAGCAAGTCGTCCGAAACCTGTTGCCAGACGTTCAAGCCGAAAACGTCTGAGAAGAAGTAACTGCCCCGATCTGTTTGCGGACAGGGCGTTTTTTTGCCCGCTGTCTGACGCGGACAATTGCAGGGCCTTCTCGTGCGCTTTGGCGCTCAAAAAGACGTATCCCGCGATGGAGATACGTCTTTTTGCTAAGCATAACCAGGGGGCCGCTGTTACACAAGGGCTTGTCCAAGCGTAAGCGCCTTGAGCTTCCTGTCGACTTCCTCCCAGGAGCTCACGCGGTGTACCAGCTCGGGGAGCCGGGCCTGGTTGTATGGCGTATCGAATAAAAAGACGGGAATCTGCAAGGCTTCGGACAGTTGCAAGGCATTTTCCAGCCGATCCTCCAAAAACAGGTCCACGCCCCATTTTCGTGCAGCTTCCAGCTTGTCGTGGGAGCCGAGCAAATCCACTTCATGGTACGGGATTTGGTAACGGGCAAACCAGTTCAGCGTCACGTCATGATGACGCGCTTCCCTGGCGCTGATGTAGATCAGCTTGTGTGCAGGATACCACTTGCGCAGCACCTGGTCGGCAATTCCGTGTACAGGTGCTTCGTTGTACAGGCGCTCCCCGTTCTGGTCGAGCCACTGCTCAAATTCCGCCTCTGTAATCTGATATACGTTGGCCAAATTGTAATCGTAACAGTCTTCATATCGTAAATCTCTTCCAAAGCTCTCGTTCATCATTGGCACAATACTGCTGGGTGACGTCACTGTACCGTCAATATCAATGCCAATGGTTAGGATTTTCTCTGGTTTCATCCTCTCGCCTCCAGTTTAAATTGTACACCGCAGGCAGACAATAAGGCTACTTCCTTCACTAACAAAACCTTTGCCAAAAAAGGGGCTGAGCATGGTATGTTGGATCGACGTGAACGCATGAATGCGAAGCGGAAGGAAGATACCGGCTTTTCCGAGACCGTAGACCAGCACGACAGGGAGTTTACGGTGGAAACCTGGACCCAGGCTGCCTTCGACGAACACGAGGGACGCTCCAGGCGAGGGATTCACTACGACCCCCACTCTTTGACAGAGCGCTACTCAGGCGAGCTGGAGGACAGAGTGGAAAACGGCAGGGGGGAGAAAGATTTTTCCGAGCGCCTGGATGGAGAGGTTCTGACACAGGAGGACCGTGCGCCGGCCGCTTCTGTACGAGACGATGACATCGAGGCAGCATCGGAAATCGCCGAACCGATCCCTGCACGTCGTTCTGGGCGTGAGGTCAACGATGACGACGACAGTCGGGAAAGCGGAGCCAGCGGGATTGGCATAACAGGTCTGGGGCTATCGATCCTGTCCCTGTTCCTCATGCCGTATTTCATGGCCCCTATCGGGATGGTGCTTGGCTATCTGGCGTATCGCCGGGGCTCGCGAACACTGGGCGCCTGGGCGATGATCGTGGGTGCACTCGCCATTTTGGGAGCGCTGGTGATTTACCCGTACTACACGGCCCGCTAAGCAGCATCAGACCGCAAAAAACCTCTCCGGGGCATAGAACAGTCCGGAGAGGTTTTTGCCTTTGCCCGCTTTAGTTTGTGTACAAGCGGGATAAAAACGGAGTGGTTGCCGCAATGACCGCCTCGCAAAAAACGTCCGCCCTGTTGACACGCCCGCCCGTCAAAAAGGCGTACGCCCCGCCGCGGTGGTTGCTTCCGGTCGTCTGACCCCATTCGTCGATGACGACATTCAGTTCGATGCCTTCTGCCATAATGCGTTCTGCTGCCTGTCTGGGGAGCGGAAAAGCCAGTCCTTTTCCCAGATACAGTTCGCTTCCATTCCAGGCTGCGCAGACGGAGATCAAATACCATTGCTGGGTAAATTCCCGATCATACATAAGGCCGCCTTCCAGTCCAAGCCCGATGTCCGCCTGGGGTGCGGAGGCCAGGGCCGCTTTTGCCCGGTTAATCGCTCCGGTAATCGTCTCTTCCTCGCTCATCGGTTGGCCAGACACGCCGGAAGGGACGGATAGACAGATGGGGTCTGTTCCCGTCGCTTTTTGTACCGCCAGCCGTTTTGCTTCGTTTTGGGTGCCGAGCGCATAGCGTAATGGTGCGTGATTCATCTGGATCGTTTTCTCCTCTTCTGTCAGGATTGTTCAATCGCTACTGGTAAGTATACCACTTCCCCAAACAGGGAGCTGTTGTGTTAAGATAAGTCCATATAAGAACGAGTCAGAAATTACAGAGAAAACGGGGAGTGGCAGATGAATTTTACCAAATTGCATGGCTTGGGCAACGACTATGTGTACGTCAACTGTTTTAAAGAAAAGTTGACCGGGGTGGACCTTCCGGAGCTGGCAAGACGGGTCAGCGACCGCAACTTCGGCATCGGCGGCGATGGGCTGATTTTGATTTTGCCATCTGAGCGCGCCGATTTTCGCATGCGTGTGTTCAACAACGACGGAAGCGAGGCGAAAAACTGTGGCAACGGCTTGCGCTGCGTGAGCAAATACGTCTACGACCACGGCTTGACCCGGCAGACGACGTTTACCGTCGAGACGCTCGGCGGGATCATGAAGCCGGTTGTCTCGCTCGGGGCAGACGGAAAAGTCGAGCAGGTGACAATCGACATGGGCGAACCGCGCTTTGAGCGGGCGGCGATTCCGATGACAGGCATCCCGGAGGAGCAGGCACGCGAGGAAGTGCTGGAAGTGGACGGGGCTGTGTTTACGATGACGGCTGTTTCCATGGGCAACCCGCATGCGATTATTTTCGTCGAGGAAATCCGGGACGAGGACGTGCGCAAATACGGCCCGCAGATCGAGTTTCACGAATGGTTTCCGGAGCGCACCAACGTCGAATTTATCCAAATATTGAATCGGGAAGAAATTTTGTTCCGCGTCTGGGAGCGTGGATCGGGTGTGACGCTCGCATGTGGCACAGGTGCTTGTGCAGCGGCAGTGGCAGCAGCGCTCGCAGGCAAAGTCGACAGAAAGGTAACAGTACATCTGGCTGGAGGAGACCTTTTTATCGATTGGCGGGAGGAAGACAATCGCGTCTACATGACAGGGCCTGCTACCGAAGTGTTTGCAGGGAAGTATCTGGGGGAAATCCCGTATAAATAAGCGCAAGTCCTCTTGGGCGAAAGCACGTAAAAAAGCCGTTTCGGTCGCATCAGCCGAAACGGCTTTTCATACTTTTTAACAGGCTTGGCACAGCCAGGTTCTATTTTCCTGCCGCGATTCGGATGGCGGCCTGATGGTTCGTGTCGACCTGGTTGTCATTGTGGCGCAAGCTGCCGGGGAAGTGAATATCGAAATGCCCGTCAAAATCGTTATTGGCAATGTACTCGATGCTGTGCGGCATGGACGACATCGAAGCGGCGAGGCGTCTGCCATTTACCTCGACGATGACAGGACGGACGCTCCAGGAAAAGTTGCCTCCCCAAATGCTCTTGATCGCAGCACTGTCAGCGGCAGTCAGAGGCTCGGTGTCCGAGTGGGAAGCGCCGATCGTGCGTTTGACCATGAAACTTTTCCCGGTGGCAAAATCGGTCACTTTCGCAGTTGCGTTGATCGGGAACAGGTACTGCACAGCTTCGAACCAGTCGAGATATTCTCCGTATTTGGCACCAGCCGTCGCTGTTTGCGGGATGTGGTGCACCGGAATCGTGACGATCTGGCCGATTTGCAAATAGTCCGATTCAGACAGCTTGTTGGCTTGCAAAAACTCGGTCATAGGGATGCCGTGGGCAATGGAGATTGTCCAGGGTGTATCCCCTTTGACAACCTGATAGCGTGTATTCTCGACCCAGGGCTTGTCCTGTTCCGATTTGTCCTGCTCAGGTTTTGGCTCAGGCGCTGGCGTTTCCGCTGCCTGTTCCTGCGTTGGAATTAGCAGTTTTTGCCCGATGAGAATTTCCATTGTTTGCAGGTTGTTCGTATTCACAATAGTTTGAATGCTTACGCCGTGATTGGCCGCGATTTTCCACAGGACATCGCCGCGTTTCACCGTATAGACGGTAGAGCGGGGAGGTATGTACAGCTTTTGTCCAACCAGAATCATGTCTGACGTCAATTGATTCGCCAGCTTGAGCTGCTCGACGGTAATCTGGTGTTTGTAGGCGATATTGCCGAGCGTATCACCAGGCACAACCTGAATCGTTTGGGCAAAAGCCGATGTGACAGGGAGCAAGCCAGCAACCAGTGCAGTCTGCAGGGCGAGACGTTTCCAGCGTGTTGTTTTGAACATGAAAGCCTCCTCAGATGCCGTAGCGTGATATGTGACGTGGTTCATTTCAATTGTACGCAGTCGGCAGGTCCGCTTTCATCCGGTAAATCTATCCTCCATTGGTCGGCACTCCCACCGGACGCGAAAATGGCATCCTTTTGCCTCGAACGCCATGCGCAAACAGTGCTTTTGGACATAAAAATAGCGCGGTTGCAGCAACAAAGTTGTGCCAGCACCCACGCTATGAAAAGCAAATTAAGCGAAAAGTCACCCGTTGTACACCTCATTTAAATATGCGACGTCATTGCGGTTGAATTGAGGAGTGGTCTTGTTGATTTTGGCCAGTTCCGCCTTCAACCTTTTCAATTCGGCTTCCATCTTGCTGATTTTTTCCTGCATGGCTTGTGTTGTCATGGCTGTTCTCTCCTTGTTCCTTGCGATTGTATTTTTTCTAAATTTATTGACAATTCTAACGAAAGGTTGTGACGTTGTAAATAGCCCAATTTTGGATGTAAGCGCTTTAGTTGTGAAAAGTGTGTGAACGCTCGATCAGATTTTTGGGAAGCTGCTGTTTGCACGGCCAAATGTGGGAAAATAACAGGAGAAGTACACTCGACAGTATGTTCTTGGCGGGCAGTCATGTTATGATGAAGGGTAGACTTAGGGCAGTGCGCCCTCGGGAAGGTGTGGACTGGTGATTTACTTAGACAACAGTGCGACAACCCGGCCTCATCCGGAGGTCGTGGAGACTGTGAGACGGGCAATGGAGGACTATTACGGAAATCCGTCCTCGTTGCACCAAAAAGGGGTAGAGGCGGAAAAACTGCTGAAGCAGGCGCGAAAGGTTGCCGCGCAATACCTTGGTTGCAAAGAGGGGGAGATCATTTTTACCTCCGGAGGCACGGAAAGCAATAATACGGCAATCAAAGGCATTGCCTTTCAATATCAGAACAGAGGGAAGCATATCATTACGACACAGGTGGAGCATCCGGCTGTCTACGATGTGTGCAAGCAGCTCGAAGGCTTCGGGTTTAACGTGACCTACCTGCCCGTGGACCGGGGAGGGCGCGTATCTGTGGAAGATGTAAAGCGTGCGCTCCGGCCGGATACGATTCTCGTTTCCGTCATGCACGTCAACAATGAGCTGGGGACGATCCAGCCTGTTGCGGAAATCGGACAGTGGCTGAAACAGTTTCCAAAGGTGCTGTTCCACGTGGATGCCGTGCAAGGAATCGGCAAAGTGCCGCTGCGGCTGCAAAACTCCGGGATTGATCTGCTGAGCGTCTCGGCGCACAAGTTTTACGGTCCGCGGGGAGTAGGCATTTTGTACAAGCGCGAGGGACTGATTATTCATCCGCTGATGATGGGCGGCGGTCAGGAAGGCGGGATTCGTTCAGGGACGGAAAATCTTCCGGCGATCGCTGGTTTGGCCAAAGCAATCCGGATCGTAGAAGAACTCGGCCAGGCGGAAGTCGACCGGCTGCGTGACTTGCACAAGCAGCTTCGCGAAGGCATCGAGCGAATCGAAGGCTGCATCGTCAACACGCCCGAAGCTGGCGCAGCGCCACATATCATGAACCTGTCTGTACCAGGCGTGAAGGCGGAAGTGCTGCTGCACGCTTTGGAAGAGCGCGGCTTTCTCGTCTCCACCAAGTCGGCCTGCTCCTCCAAGGTGAACGAGCCGAGCCGCGTGCTTACAGCAGCAGGGATTGCGCGTGATTGCGCGCTGTCGTCGCTGCGCATCAGTCTGGGCCGGGAAAATACGAGTGAGGATATCGCTCAATTTTTGACCGCGCTGGAAACGTGTGTGGGCACCTTGCGATCGCTTCTCAAGCCGCAGTCTGTTCCAGATCGCCGAAAATAGCGTAAAACGAAACGGTTAAAGGAGATAATTATGAACTACGATGTAATTTTGATTCGTTATGGCGAACTTGCCCTCAAAGGCAAAAACCGCGATCAATTTGAAGATGCGCTGGCCAGAAGCGTGAAAAGCGTGCTGCGTTCCTTTTTCAAGGTAAAGGTGAGACGCAACTACGGACGGATGTACGTCGAGCTTCACGGAGAAGATGCTTACGCCGTCATGGACCGCTTGAAGCGCGTTTTTGGGATTTCTTCCATCAGCCCGACCATTCAGGTTGAGCCGGATATGGATACGATCAAGGAAAAAGCGCTTGAGCTGATCCGCCAGCTGACCCCGGAGCCACGCACGTTTCGCGTCGTAACGCGCCGCGCCGACAAACGTTTTCCGATTCCTTCGATGGAAGTCAACCGCATCGTCGGCACGCACATTTTGCGGGCGCTTCCTGCGATCAAGGTGGACGTGCATGAGCCGGAAACGGTTGTCAATCTGGAAATTCGCGCAGAAGGAACGTACATTAGCTGCGAAACGATTCCGGGACCAGGCGGCCTGCCGGTTGGCGTGAGCGGAAAAGTGCTTTTGCTTTTGTCAGGCGGAATCGACAGCCCTGTCGCTGGCTGGATGATGATGAAGCGCGGGGTTACACTCGAAGCGATTCATTTCCACAGCTATCCGTTTACCAGTGAGCGCGCCCTGCAAAAAGTGCGCGATCTTGCACAAAAGCTGACCAAATGGGGCGGGACGATCCGTCTGCACGTCGTACCTTTCACCGAGATTCAGACGGCTATCCGCGAAAAGTGTCCGGAAGATTATTTGATTACGATCATGCGCCGCTTTATGATGCGGATCTCTGAGCGTGTAGCGGAAAATACAAAAGCAAAGGCTTTGGCGACAGGCGAAAGTCTGGGACAGGTCGCTTCGCAAACGTTGGAGAGCATGGATACAATCAACAAGGTGATTTCGATTCCGATTTTGCGTCCGCTGATCGGGATGGACAAAGTCGACATTACCGATCTCGCGCGCAAAATCGACACGTATGAGCTGTCCATTTTGCCGTACGAAGATTGCTGCACCGTGTTTACGCCGAAAAATCCTGTGACAAGACCAAAGCCGTATCTCGCTGCCAGGTTTGAAGAAGCGCTGGATGTGGAGGCGCTTGTCGAGGATGCGGTAGCACGCACCGTCATCGAAGAGATTACGACCAAGCCAAAGGAAACGACAACCGATCTGTTTTAAAGTTTTGATAGAGAAAACGCATGACAGGGGAGAAGAGTCATGATTATCCGCTATGAGCGTAACGGCAAGGTAAAGCATGGGTGGATGGTAGAAGAGGATCACAAGGTACGGGTGATCGAAGGGGATATTTATAAAGTCCAAACAGCCAAACCGATCATGACGGGACTGGAGCTGCCGTTGGACGAGATCAGC
>NZ_CP154342.1:1712500-3155000 GCF_050920745.1 Brevibacillus gelatini | reverse complement strand
TTCCATACTTATCAAAATGCGGACGTAGCTCAATTGGTAGAGCGTCGCCTTGCCAAGGCGAAGGTCGCGGGTTCGAGACCCGTCGTCCGCTCCATAATCATGTGCCCTTAGCTCAGCTGGATAGAGCGTTTGACTACGAATCAAAAGGTCGGGAGTTCGAATCTCTCAGGGCACGCTTTTCTTTCATTTTTAATAGTCGGGAAGTAGCTCAGCTTGGTAGAGTACTTGGCTTGGGACCAAGGGGTCGCAGGTTCGAATCCTGTCTTCCCGACCATGATTTGCTTGCCCATAGATTCATAACGAAATTGCCGGGGTGGCGGAATGGGCAGACGCAACAGACTTAAAATCTGTCGGGAGTTTCTCCCGTACCGGTTCAAGTCCGGTCCTCGGCACCATATACGTCAGATGCGGGTGTAGTTCAATGGTAGAACTCCAGCCTTCCAAGCTGGTCGCGTGGGTTCGATTCCCATCACCCGCTCCATACACAAAAAGCAGAGAAGCCAATCGCTCTCTGCTTTTTTGCTGTGATGATCCAGAGCCAGAGGGGAAAGGCGTTTCAACTCAGGGCGGAACCGATCCGCAGGTGACGGGACAGGCGTGAGGGCAGGTGCGGGGCAAACGCGAGGGCAGGTGCGGGGCAAACGCGAGGGCAGGTGCAGGGCAGGGCAAACGCGAGAGCAAACGCAAGGGCAAAAAAGCTGCTGGCGCAAAAAAAAGCCCACGAATTGGGCTTGATGCACAAAGGTATTCATCCTCTACTTACGAAAATCCGGCTGCTTGGACTGCCTCCTCTGGCGATAAAATCGGCAGCGAGACGACGAAGCGGGTGCGGTTTTCGTTGGAATCACAATGAATCGTGCCATTATGCTTGTCGATAATATTTTTGCAGATCGACAGACCGATGCCTGTCCCATTTTGCTTGGTCGTAAAGAACGGCTGAAACAAAATCTCGACAATCTCTGGCGGAATCATTTCTCCGTTGTTTTCCACGCTCAAATAGAGCCAGCCATCTGAAGCGGTGGCAATGATGTGTATGTACTTGTCTGTTCGATTTTGCACAGCGTCGATTGCATTGTTCAACAAATTGACGACGACCTGTTTTAAGCCTTCCTCATAACAAGTCAGGGCGCAGGGGTGGATTTGTTTTGCAAATCGTATGTTTTCTCCTACCAGTCGAGGAGTAATAAGGGTTTCTACCTCATCGAGCAGTTGCTCAACTTGAACCGTTTTGAAAATTTCATCCAAGATCGGTTTTTTGGAAAAGCTGAGAAAGCCGGTTATTTGCCGGTGCAAATTTTCGAATTCATGCATGACAACTTGAATATACGTTTGCAGCTGCGCTTGTTCCTGTGTAGACTCGCTAATCAGCTTGAGAAAGCCTTCAATCGCGCACAGCGGATTGCGCAGCTCATGGGCCATGTTGGCAGCGATTTTTCCCAACATCGTCAGCTTGTCATTGTGCAGGTAGGAAATCGTTTCTTCCTTTTTAACAAGCTCCTTGTTTATCATCTGCTCGAAATGATAGACGGCCCAAAAAACACTCTCATCCATCGCTTTCCCCAGCTCTCGCTCCAGATAGTGCATGTCCTGCGGAGAGAGGGACCATTGTTGCAGTTCAGGATGCAGCTCACGCCAAAAGACATTTCGGTACAACTGATACGTGCGCAAAATGGAGGAAAAGGGGAATTCCTGCGAGCGCAGCCACTCTCCCATATCCAGTGCCCAGTTCTGCATGTCCTGGTCTACGTTTTCCACCAGATAACGGGCTAGGAGCACAGTTCGTTTCTCCGCAAAATCACGAGGAATTTTTACAGGAATTTCCATACTACGAACAATTTCCCGCATCCATATTGTAGTAATTCTTGGTGCTAAATCCAAAATTTTCCGTGAAACGTTTGCTAGATTAAGCCTCACAGTCTCCACCATCGCATTATCCACCCCACTAAAATCGTAAGGGAAAAGGGTAAGATTAGACAAGGTATAATTATCCCGATTTCGCGACAAAATGTTTTTTTGCAGGATTTTTTATTGACAAAATCCGCTGAAATACGTCGCTATTCGAAAAAATATTCAATCATGAGTCCGATTCTAGTCACATAAAGTAGAATGGACAAACATTTTGATGGACCAGGGAGGCAGGGATGGGAGAGCATTTTTGGCTGGGACTGGTGCACATTTTCATGATTGATCTGGTGTTGAGCAGCGACAATGCTGTCATCATAGGAATGGCTTGTCGGGGTTTGCCTCCGCGGGAACGCAGCCGTGCTGTCCTGTACGGAACGATGGGGGCTGTCGTCCTGCGAATCGTGTTGACGGGTGTGACGACCTGGATGCTCGATATTCCGCTTGTCAAGGCGATCGGGGGAGGACTGCTCTTGTGGATCGCTGTAAAGCTGATGGTGAGCAACGAGGAAGAAACGACAGAGGTGGCGCAAAATCAGACAATCGGCCAGGCAGTCAAAACGATCATATTGGCTGATTTTGTCATGAGCCTGGACAATGTTTTGGCCGTTGGGGGAGCGGCGCATGGCGATCTGTGGCTGGTTTTGCTTGGATTGGGGATGAGCATTCCGCTTTTGATGTGGGGAAGCGCGTGGGTAGCCAGGCTGATGAACCGCTTTCCGGGCCTCGTCATTATCGGCGGCGGGGTGCTTGCTTTTACGGCGGTGGACATGTGTCTGGAAGACCCGTACGTGTGGAAATGGATCAATCCGCTCCTGCTCAATCACATGTGGCTTCCGGCTATTGCCTCGGTCGCCATCATGCTGTGGGGACGGATGAAACGGGCCTGAACAGGTAATGAAAGGAAGGGAGAGTGGGGAATACTACAAGTAAACATCGCCGGAAAGGAACCGTTGCACATGAACACAAGTCTCTTGATGCTATGGAGATACTGGGATGAAATCTATCAACGGTGCACCAGACTAACCTATATCGAAAAAGGAAAAAATATTTTCCGGGTCGTTCCTTTGCGTTATCGGGGGGAGCCATTACGGACGTCAGATGAGCAGATCATTCAGGACGGCGATTTCATTTTAAAAATACATATTCACAACTATTACTTTGCATCACTCTGCCGCGGTGTGCAGGACGAACTGCGGGTAGCCTTGCTTTTGCGCAGGCATATTTTGCAGTCGCTGCCCAAACTGGCGGCATTTTTGGAAGCGATGGAAGAGCGGGAGAAGATCAAGGGCATCGTCGGCACAACGATGCTGCACAAAGGAGTGGTTCCTTTGGGATTTTCCATCTCGGACGTGCCGATGAACTGGTTTTTCCGCTACAAGCGCTGGTACTTGCGCCTTATGCTTAGGCTCGTTCATCCCGATGGCAAAAGACGGTTGCAGACGTGGAAGCAGGACATGCCGTTAAAACGGGTTTACATGTCCAAGGAGATGTTGCTTGCGCGCTACGGGCAAAACAGGCAGCAGACGACAGGAGATACGCTTTGAGGGGCAAACGTTTTTTACTGGTCACTGAGGAATGGGCAGGAAGCGGGCACAGGGTAGCAGCAGAGGCGCTCCAGGAGGTTTTGCTCAACATGGACGGGGTGGAATCAGCCCGGCTGATCGGAGGCTTGCAGACAGCCAGTCCGAGTTTGCGCGTGCTGTCCCGTTTTTTTTATGTCAACATGCTCAAATACGCCAGGCCTGTATGGCACAGCATGTACGAACAGGATGAGATGTGGGGAAAGGCGCTGTCCAGGCCGCTCGGCCGGTGGCTCTCGGCGAGGCTGCTGCGGCGGGTGCTGCAGGCGGAGCAGCCGGACGTCGTGATCGTGACGCATGCCTACTGTCTGTCGGCGTTGGCCTTCGCCAAGAAACAGATGGACAAGCCGTTTCAACTGGTCAGTATTCCGACTGATTTTCACGTCAATCGCTTTTGGGTGGACCGGGAAATCGACGCTTATATTGTCGCGCATGAGTATATGGCGGAGTGTCTGCAACAAAAATATCAGATTCACCCTGAAAAAATTCACGTCTGCGGCATTCCGATCCGACGGGCGTTCAGCCTGGCAGAGAGCACGCCCAAGCACGAATGGAAGAAACGGCTCGGGATTGCTCCGGAGCGCTTTACCGTGCTGATCGGCGGGGGCGAGGGCGGTTACGGGCAGATGGAGGAAGTCATCCGCGCCTTGTTCACAGAGGAGCAGCCGCTGCAGGTTGTTGCGGTGACGGGAAAAAATGCCCGGCTGAAAAAGCGGCTGGAGACGGAGTTTGCCCACGGAGACGGGCGACACGACCTTGTCGTCAAAGGCTTTGAAGACTGTATGTGGCAATGGATTGGCGCGGCGGACGTGTATGTGACCAAGCCGGGCGGTATCACTTGTGCAGAGGCACTCGCGATGCGGACGCCGCTTGTTTTGTATCAGCCGCTGCCTGGACAGGAGCGGCATAACAGCACTTTTCTCACGCAGCAAAACGCAGCGGTGCTGGCGAAAACGCCGCAGGAAATCCAAAACGTTATCAGGCGTTGGCGTCACTCTGATGAAAAGAATAAAATTCCCCTGCAAATGGACAAACTAAGGCGTCCGGAAGCGGCGAATCAGATCGCTACGCTGCTCTTTCAACTAGAGTCTAAATTTGGCAACGAAAATGAAGAATGAACAACGAAAACTTCACACATATTAAACCTACCAACGACGAGGAGGTGATGACAGATGGCTAACAACAACCGCTCCAGCAACAATCTGGTGGTTCCTCAAGCAAACCAGGCACTGGACCAAATGAAGTATGAAATCGCTTCTGAATTCGGTGTTCAGCTTGGTCCGGACACTACTTCCCGTCAAAACGGTTCAGTAGGTGGCGAGATCACAAAACGTCTTGTTGCCTTCGCTGAACAACAATTGGCTGGCCGTGGCTAATTGCATAGTTGGATGAGGAAAGGCACCTGCGGGTGTCTTTCTTTTTTTTGTCTGTGACTTTTGGTGATAACTTACAGGGAAAATGGAAATCTGGAACGCATATTTCAGCGGCAGAGGCTGACTCTAAATGTGTTGGGAGGTGAAGAATGATGACAGTAGGTGCACAGGTGAAACAGGCGCTCGCCAGCCTGAAGGGGGCGCAGGCAGATTTGGAGTCGTTCGCGCTTAGCACGCAAAATAAGCAAGCGAAGCAAATGTACACAGAAGCTGCCCAGCAAACCCAGGCGATTGTGAACAACCTGCAGCAGCGTGTGACAGAGTTGGAGAACGAAGAGCCACAGTACAAAGGCTTCTAGTCTGCTGAGAAAGGGAGAGGGACTCCCTCTCTCTTGGCTTTTCTTTTAAAGGCTGACGGAGGTGGAGCATGCCTGACTGGTTGAATATTTTGCTACGCTCGCTGGGAGCGCTGGCTTACTTGTTTATTCTTACCAAAATTATTGGAAAGCGGCAAATCAAGCAGCTAACGCTCATTGAATACATCGTCGGCATTACGATCGGCTCCATCGCTGCCTTCATGGCGACGGAGATGGACGGGCCGATTGCCCACAGTCTGATTGCCATGGGTGTGTTCGCGATTGTTCCTGTCCTGATGGAATGGCTGACGCTGAAAAGCAAGGTGCTGCGCGACTTTTTCGAGGGCAAGTCGACCATTCTTATCAAAGAAGGAAAAATTTTGGAGGACAATCTGAAAAAGGAACGGTTGACGGCGGAAGATTTGCTGGAGCAACTGCGGCTCAAAAACGTGTTCCGGGTAGCGGACGTAGAGTTCGCCATGATGGAGACAAACGGGGAACTGAGCGTGCTCTTGAAGTCCGAGAAGCAACCCGTCACGCCGCAGCAGTTGGAATTGACCGTGTCGCCCGCAGAAGAAAGTCAGGTCGTCATCATGGATGGCGTCATCATGGACGAGCCGCTTGCGACAGCGGGCTACAATCGCCGCTGGGTGCGCACGCAATTGCAAAAAGCGGGGGTGGCGCTTGAAAACGTGTTTCTCGGCCAGGTCGACAAAAGCGGCGAGCTGTACCTCGATTTGTATGACGACAAAATTCAGGTGCCTGCCCCGCAAGCGATGAAGCGGACATTTGCCACCTTGAAAAAGTGTCAGGCCGATCTGGAACTGTTTGCCCTTGCCACGAAAAGCGAACAGGCCAAACAGACTTATCAGCGTGACGCGGAGCAATTGCAGCAAGTGATCGACCAAGTGAAGCCGTTTTTGATACGGTAAAAAGGAGTGAGAGAAAAGTGGCGGATCAAAAAAAGAAGAAGCTGACCCCCGTGCAGCAGGAGTATCAGCAGTTGGCGCAGCGTCATGAGCCGAAGCGTCCGCTCGTGCGCAACTTCACCCGCGCCTTTTTCGTGGGGGGCTTTATCTGCCTGATTGGCCAGGGGATTACAGAGCTGTTTATCCGATACTTTGACTTTACGGAGAAAACGGCCGGAAATCCCACGGTTGCTGTCCTGATTCTGCTCTCGGCGCTGCTCACCGGACTGGGCGTTTACGACCGGATTGCACAATGGGCAGGGGCGGGGACGAGTGTTCCGGTGACGGGGTTTGCCAACTCGATTACCTCAGCCGCCATCGAGCATAGAAGCGAAGGGCTGGTGCTTGGGGTCGGCGGCAATATGTTCAAGCTCGCAGGCTCTGTCATTGTGTTTGGGGTTGTTGCCGCTTTCATCATCGGTCTGTTAAAAACGTTGTTTACGATGGGAGGGTGACGCATGCGCCAGGGCCATCAGTCGTGGGTGTTTCCCTCGAAACCGGTTATTCTCGGCCACGCAGCCATCGGCGGGCCGTTCGAGGCGCAGGGACCGCTGGCAGAGGATTTCGATACGCTGCACGGAGATTTGATGATCGGGCAGGATAGCTGGGAAAAGGCGGAAAAAGTGCTGCTGGAGGAAGCGTGCTCGAAAGCCATCGAAAAAGCGGGGCTGAGGAAGGAGCAGGTCAACTTTTTTCTCGCAGGCGATTTGATGAACCAGATTATTTCCGCCAGCTTTTCCGCACGTACGCTGGCGATTCCATTTCTCGGCATTTTCGGGGCGTGTTCAACTGCCATGGAAGGTCTGGCACTGGCAGCGCAACTCGTGGACAGCCAGGCGGCGGACTATGTGCTTGCAGCGACCTCGAGCCATAACGGAGCGGCGGAAAAGCAGTATCGCTATCCGACGGAGTACGGCTCCCAGAAGCCGCCGACCGCCCAGTGGACGGTTACGGGAGCAGGAGCAGCAGTCGTCGGCAACAAAGGGAAAGGCTTGCGCATAACAGGCGCCACGATTGGCCGGGTTGTCGACATGGGGATGACCGATCCGTTCAACATGGGGGCGGCGATGGCTCCGGCTGCACTGTCGACGATTGAAACGCATTTTCGCGACTTCCAGCTTCCGCACGATCATTATGACCTTGTGGTGACAGGAGATTTGGGCAAAGTGGGCCATGCCATTTTGTCTGAATTGCTGCCCAAACATAACGTGATGGTTCCGCTGCAGCGCTATATTGACTGCGGAAAGCTCATCTACGGAGACAACCCGAATGTCTGGTCTGGGGGAAGCGGCTGCGGCTGTGTTGCGACGGTTACATATGGCCACCTGCTGCGGAGGATGAGCAGGGGCGACTGGAAGCGGATGCTGGTGGTGGCGACAGGCGCGCTGCTATCGCCGATTTCTTATCAGCAGGGAGAGAGTATCCCCTGCATTGCGCACGCCGTGGCTATCGAGTCCGAGCAATCTGGAGAGTGATCGCATGACGTTTTTATGGGCGTTTCTCGTAGGGGGAATCATTTGTGTGGTCGGTCAGTTTCTCATGGATGTCGTCAAGCTGACCCCGGCGCATACGATGTCAGCACTGGTGGTCGCCGGGGCGGTGCTGGACGGCCTTGGGCTGTATGAGCCGCTCGTCCGGTTTGCCGGGGCAGGCGCTACCGTTCCCATTACCAGCTTCGGCAATGCCCTCGTCCACGGCGCGATGGCGGAGGCAAAGCAGCACGGGCTGATCGGCATTGTAACCGGCATTTTTGAGGTGACGAGCGCGGGCATATCGGCGGCGATCGTCTTCGGCTTTTTCATGGCCCTGATCTTCCGGCCAAAAGGCTAAAAGAGGAAAAAAGCGCGTCATTTGTTGCCTGTGCTGCCAAAATGCTTGAATTGAACCTGCTTTCGCCAGCTAGTAGAATGATGGCGTAAGGAGGGGATGTTCATGTCATGGATGAAAAAAACATTGACTACCCTGCTCGCGGCGATGCTTGCCGTCGCATTTGTCTGTCCTGCTGAATCGTTTGCTGCGCCTGTCTTGAAGCGGGGCAGCGAGAGCGGGGATGTATGGGATTTGCAGTATCGTCTGCAACTGTTGGGGTACTATAAGGACCGACTGGATGGCAGCTACGGAGCGAACACTGTCCAGGCAGTCAAAACGTTTCAAAAGGCATACGGACTGCCAGTCGATGGTGTCGCTGGTACAAATACATGGCGGGCGTTAAAAAAAGTATCGGTCAATCGAGACGAGCTGCAACTGCTCGCCCGGTTGGTCTATTCGGAAGCGCGGGGAGAAAGCTTTACAGGTCAGGTGGCCGTTGCGGCGGTAGCTCTGAACCGCCTGAAGTCCAAAGACTTTCCGAACACGCTCAAGGGCGTTATTTTCGAGCCGTACGCGTTTACGGCGGTCATGGATGGACAGTACTGGTTGAGCCCCAACAAGACGGCCTACCGGGCCGCATGGGAAGCAGCAAGAGGCTGGGACCCAACCAATGGTGCGCTTTATTACTTCAATCCATCCATCGCCACTTCCAAATGGATCTGGTCTCGTCCGCAAGTGGGGAAGATCGGCAAGCACATTTTCGCAAAATAACGCAGCACGGAGCAAAAGGCTCTTGATTTTGGCGCACCTCGTGCCGAGCAAGGGCCTTTTTTCATGAAGGCAGACAGCCCGACGTGCGGCACTGCCCGGTCAAAAGCGCTATTTTGCTTTACAAGCGGCCAGTTGGGAACAATTGTCCATTGAGCTTCCGAAATGTTTCGATAAAATGAAACGAAAGGATGGCAAATCGCTTTTTTGGAGGATGATGATGAGGAAACAACTGATCCTGGCCTCACTGGCAGCCTTGCTGGTCATTGGCACGCCAGTCGCAGAGGCAAAGACAAGCGAGACGAATGCGACACCTTATACTGACATAGCCGATCATTGGGCCAGAAAAGAAATTGAAACACTATACATAGCAGGGGCGGTTGGCGACGCCGAGTCGTTCCGCCCGAATGAGCCGATCACCCGCGGCGAGCTGGTGACGATGTTTGTGAAAGCAAAGGGGATTGCGCCGGGAACGTCAAGTGAGTCGCCGTTTGCCGACATACCTGCGGGCAGCTGGATGGCTCCTTTTGCAGAAACCGCCTATCGGCTCGGAATTGTCCACGGGAAGAAGCAAGGAAGCCAATTGCTTTTGCAGGTAGATGAGCCTGTCACCAGAGAAGAACTTGTGTCCATTTTGATTCGCACAAAGGGCGATAGCGGTGCCGTCAATCAGTTGAAATGGTCGACGACGATCCAGACGCTCGCCAAGTATCCCGATGGGCAAAAAGTGGACAAGAGCTGCCAGCGTGCTTTCGTTTACGCGCTGGAAAAAGGCTTGGTCAGTCCGTATGCAGACGGCACATTGAAGCCGAAAAGCGCGATGACGAGAGCGGAAGCAGCCACGTATGCGGCGCTGCATCTCGTCAACAGCAAGGCGGCGAAAAGCGCGCAGCTTTTTAACGGAACCGCTTACAGGCAAGCGCTGACCGTTCAGACGACCGCGTACAGCAATCCGAACCAGCCGATTCTCTCGTACCTGGAGTATCCGCTGCGCGAGGGTGTCGTCGCTGTCGATCCGTCCGTCATTCCGCTGGGAAGCCATCTGTATATCGACGGCTACGGCTACGCGGTGGCGGCGGACATCGGCGGGGCAGTCAAGCAGCGCCATGTCGACTTGTATTTGTCGACCTTGCAGGAAGCCCGCAGCTACGGCATGAAGCAAGGCGTCAAAGTATACGTGCTGGATTAACGCGAAGTTGCGAACATATTTCCTGCTCTTTCCACTCATACTAACGGTGGAAAGGGTGGGATTTTTTTGTGGGGCTGGGTATTTGCCGGATTGCTTGCTCTCTTGGTACTGCTTGCCATCACGCCAGTTAGAATCACTTTCTACTACAGTCGGAAAGAGGAAAACGACCATCTGGAAATCGAGATTACGGTATGGCATGGCCTTTTTACACGAAAATACGAGATCCCGATGCTTTTTTTCAAAGTGTCCCCTGCCGGCCCGGAGCTGGTCGCGAAGGTGGACACGATCCAGCAAGGAAGCAAAATTCAGGAGAAGGTCAAAGATTTTACCCGCAAACAAGTGAAAAAGTGGTATCAAAACTACCGGGAGCTGGTCGAGCGGGTACGGGATTTGCTGCCGCTCATCAAAAACTTGTGCAAGCAGATTCGCTGTACAAAGCTGGAGTGGCATACGCTTTTGGGCACTGGGCAGGCCGCCGAGACCGGGGCATTGACCGGAATGATCTGGGGCGTCAAAAGCGTGATTGTCAGCGTCTTGTCTCAATCCATCTCGCTGCGGGCGATGCCTGTCATGAGTGTCCAGCCGGTCTGGAACGCTGCGGTCATCCGGACGACTTTTCGCTGCCAGTTTCATTTTTACTTGGGGAATATTCTTTTTTCTTTATTGAAAATTGCTCTGCGGATCAGAAGAGATAGCCAGCGAAAATGGCAAACGACTCCTTCGCAGGCGTAAAAGCAGGCGGCAACCAGAGCGATTCTGCTTCGTTTAAGCATGACACCGTACATGCTCTGATTTCGTTGGGGGAATGTTAACAGATGAGACATACAGGAAGGAGGAGCAGATTACGATGGCAGAGCACCCCATTCAAGGCTTGATGCGAACAGCCATGGAAAACATCAAGCAAATGGTCGATGTAAATACGATTATCGGCGATCCGGTCGAGACACCTGACGGCAGCGTGATTCTTCCGATCTCCAAGGTAGGATTTGGCTTTGCGGCAGGGGGGAGCGAGTTTCAGTACGACCAGCATCCCAATGGACTCACAGGCCATCCTTTTGGCGGCGGTAGCGGGGGCGGTGTCTCGATTACGCCAGTTGCCTTTTTAGTGGTCGGAAAACAAGGAATTCGCTCGATACCGCTTGAAAATTCCACGCATCTGTATGATCGGATTCTCGATTCGGTCCCGCAGTTTGTGGACAAGATGCAGGCGCTGTTTAAAAAGCAGGAGGAAACACATGCCCATGCCCATCCGGCAAGGATGAGAGCAGACGAGCATGACCTGGAAGAGTTGATGGACCGGAGATAACGAAAAAAACAGGTATGCGGCCAAAACCTGGGCATACCTGTTTTTTATTGGGAGTGGCTTGCAAGCCTTTACCACAGTTGGTTGAAAAACAAGCCAGTCCGCGCGGCAAAATGGAGCTGCATGACGGAAGCTGTGGCCTGGCCGTACGGATTGGACGAGGCAGCCGCTTGATACGGGCGGGAGAACGAGGCAAACGGTTTATTTTGCACTCGAACGATTTCCTCGCGAAAAGAGCGGGACAAGTCGGCCATCGCTGTGGCAAAGCCGGAAAAGTTGGCGGCAACCGCCTCATGCCAGGTCGACTCATCCAGGGCGAGCTGCCCATTTTGCTGAACGTGGAAACCGTAGCGGCCAAGCGTTCCCTCGGCTGTTTGCGCCACTCGTGTGAACGCATCCAGCTTTTGTGTCGCGAGCATAGGAGGCTGCTCCGCCAAAAAAGCATGCAGGCGGTTGTAGCCGTTCAGCAGCGTGCGGGTGTGTCGCAGCAGCTGCTCCATGTCTGGCATGATTTCGATGGCAATATCGCTCGTGCCCGCCTGGTGCAAGGAAAGCTGCACCGCACCGTCCGCGAGCGCTATCTGATTGGACGGGCTTGTATGCTGTTTACCATCCCACAAAAAGATGGCGTCTTTTGCCCTGTTCGCAATCCGATCCAGCCCAAGCGAACGGATGGCGTTTCCCGCCACATCGCGCAGTTCAAACGATTGGGCGGCTCCGGTTCGGCGGGACGAGACCGTCAAGGCGACGGACTGGTCTTGCGCCGTGATCCGGGCGTCTACGAGAGAATTGCTCCGCAGCGCTTCCGCAATGGAACGGAGACTGTCCGCGCGGGTGTGGGTGGCTTTTGCATAATAGGTAAACCGTTCTTCTTGTTCGCCCATGCGCAGAACAAACTGCTGCAAGCCTTCCGCAACGACGGCAGGAGCGTCGCCCGGCAACGCCTTGCTCGTATGGGACTGTCCGCTTGCCAGCGAGACGATGCGCAAACGGTGCGCGCCATTCGCTGCCCGAAAATCTGCCTGGACCGCTGCCGCCTCGGGGGCGGAGGAGGCGACAACTCGCTGGTTGATCGCGCTGTTTGGCCGCGACGGATCAAACTCGCGCGCAGCTTTATCCAGGTCAGCAAAAAAGCGGTACAGGCGGGACAAGGAATCGGAGAGATCAGTCATCCACTGTCGCTGTCGTGTGTAGTAGGGCTGCAGACTATAGCCAAAAATCGGCTCGACAGGTGTGCTGAGCTTCGCCTGAACCATCTGGAAATGGTAGCGGCCGACTCGGTGACTATACGGAATATGGTTGAACCGATCCACTTTCAAGCCGATCACCCCCCACGAACAATTCGATACGATGGAATTTATCGTCTGTTACTTCCCATTATAGATGAAGTCTACTCCATTTCAATCAGCAGATCGCCAGTTTCAATCGCTTCGCCCGCCTTGACGTAAACCTCTTTGATTTTTCCGTCCTGCGGCGCTTGAATCGTCGTCTCCATCTTCATCGCTTCGCTGACGAGCAGGTGCTCGCCTTTGCGCACCTTGTCGCCTTTGGATACAAGTACCTTCAGCACTTTTCCTGGCATCGAGGCACCCAGGTGAGCGGAATTTTGCGGATCAGCCTTGCGCCGGACTGTCTCCGAGACTTTGGCCGACTGGTCGCGGACGAAAACTTCCCGCGGCTGCCCGTTCAGCTCGAAGTAGATGATGCGGCGACCGTCCGGATGCAGCTCGCCGACGGCAACCAGCTTGATAATCAGCGTTTTCCCGCGCTCGATGGTAATGGCTGTCTCTTCGCCTGGACGCAGCCCGTAGAAGAACGTAGGAGTGTTCAGGACGGACAGATCGCCGTATTCTTTCAGGCGCTGGTCAAATTGCAGGTACACCTGCGGATACATAATGTACGAAAGCACATCCAGCTCGCTCGGCTTGCGTCCGATTTTTTCCTCCAGTTCAGCAGCGACTTTCGCAAAATCAATCGGCGCCAAGAGTTCGCCAGGACGAGCCGTAAAGGCATCGCGGCCTTTCAGGACGAGCTCTTGCAGTCTTTTCGGGAAGCCGCCTGGCGGTTGACCGAGGTAGCCTTGGAAAAACTGGATGACGGAGTCCGGGAAGTCCAGCCGTTCGCCTTTTTCCCAGATGTTTTCTTCGTTCAGGTTGTTTTGCACCATGAACAGGGCGAGGTCGCCAACGACCTTGGAGGAAGGAGTGACCTTCACGATGTCGCCGCACATTTGGTTGACGACAGCGTACATGTGTTTCACTTCGTCCCAGCGGCCTTCCAGACCGACTGCTTTGGCCTGCTGCTCCAGGTTGGTGTACTGGCCGCCTGGCATCTCGTGGATGTACACCTCTGTGTTGCTCGACTTCATGCCGCTTTCGAAGCCCTGGTAGTACGGGCGCACGTCCTCCCAGTAGTCGGACAGCTTGTTGAACGACTCCAACGACAGGCCCGTATCGCGCTCGGTGTGGGCGAGGCTCGCGATCAAGCCGTTCAGGCTCGGCTGCGAGGTCAGGCCGGACATGGAGCTGACGCACGCGTCGACGATGTCGACTCCCGCTTCGACGGCTTTCAGCAGCATCGCCGCGCCGTTGCCGGACGTATCGTGCGTGTGCAGGTGGATCGGAATGCCGATTTCCTGCTTCAAGGCCGTGATGAGCTTGTAGGCAGCGTAAGGCTTGAGCAAGCCCGCCATGTCCTTGATGGCGAGGATGTGCGCCCCGGCTTTTTCCAGCTCTTTTGCCAGATTGACGTAGTAGGACAAAGTATATTTCGTTTTGGTCGGGTCCAAAATGTCGCCCGTGTAGCAAATGGCAGCTTCGGCTATCTTGCCTGTTTCGCGCACTGCGTCAATGGCTGTCTGCATGCCCGGCAGCCAGTTCAGGCTGTCGAAGATTCGGAAGACGTCGATGCCGTTTTCCGCAGAAGCTTTGACAAACGCCTGGATGACGTTGTCCGGGTAGTTCGTGTAGCCGACTGCGTTTGCCCCGCGCAAAAGCATCTGGAACAGGACGTTCGGGATGCGCTCGCGCAAAATTTGCAGGCGCTCCCACGGCGATTCCTGCAAGAAGCGCATGGACGTGTCAAACGTCGCGCCGCCCCACATTTCCAGGGAGAAAAGTCCCGCGCCGAGCTTGCCTGTCGCTTCGGCAATCGAGGCGAGGTCGTAGGTGCGCACGCGTGTGGCAAACAAGGACTGGTGGGCATCGCGGAATGTCGTGTCGGTCACGAGCACCTGCTTTTGCTCCTGAATCCAGCGAACGAGGCCATCTGCGCCTTGCTTGTCCAAAATTTGCTTCGTGCCGTCCGGGTACGGCTGGGCAAACGGCGTGCGCGGAATGCGCGGAGTGTCAAAGTGCGGCTTTTTGTCCGGCTTGGCCATGCCCGGATAGCCGTTGACAATCGTGTTGCCGATGTACGATAGTAGTTTCGAACCCCTGTCCTGACGACCAGGGAATACGAACAGCTCCGGCTTTGTATCAATGAAGGAGGTGTCGTAGTTCCCGCTGAGGAAATCAGGATGCGTTACGACGTTCTCCAGGAAAGGCAGGTTGGTTTTCACCCCGCGGATGCGGAATTCGCGCAGCGTACGCAGCATTTTGCGCGCGGCCTGGTCAAAGCTGGTTCCGTACGTGGAGATTTTGACCAGAAGCGAATCGTAAAACGGCGTGATGATCGCACCCGGATAGCCGTTTCCGCCGTCGAGACGGACGCCGAAGCCGCCGCCGGAACGCCAGGCTGACAGACGGCCCGCATCGGGCAGGAAGTTGTTTTCCGGGTCTTCGGTCGTTACACGGCACTGGATCGCATAGCCGCTCATTTGAATCTGGGACTGCGAGACGATCCCGATTTCCGGATCGGAGAGGGCGTGTCCTTCTGCGACGCGGATTTGCGACTGCACGATGTCGATACCGGTAATCAGCTCGGTAATCGTATGCTCCACCTGGATGCGCGGATTGACTTCAATGAAGTAAAAGCGCTTGTCCGGCGTGAGCAAAAACTCGACGGTACCCGCATTGGAGTAGCCGGCTTTTTTCATGAGGGTGAGTGCGGCCTGGCAAATTTCTTCGCGCAGGTCGTCGTCCAGAGAAAGGCTTGGTGCCACTTCCACGACTTTTTGGTGGCGTCTTTGGACAGAGCAGTCGCGCTCGTACAAATGCACGATGTTGCCGTGGTTGTCGCCCAGTATTTGCACTTCGATATGTTTCGGCTGTTCCAGATAGCGCTCCAAATACACTTTGGCGTTGCCAAACGATGAACGCGCTTCGGAGCGGGCGCGATCCAGCGACTCCTGCAGCTCTTCCTGGCTGCGCACAATGCGCATGCCGCGTCCGCCGCCGCCGGAAACCCCTTTGATGATGATGGGATAGCCGTACTCTTTGGCAAACAGGAGAGCCTCCTGCAAGGATTCGATCGGCTCCGGCGTCCCTGGAATGACCGGAATTTGCGCTTCGATGGCAAGCTTTCGCGCTTCTACTTTGTCCCCGAATTTTTCAATCAGTTCAGGAGATGGCCCGATGAAAATGATGCCTTCCTCCTGGCAGCGCTTGGCGAAATCGGCATTTTCGGCAAGAAAGCCGTATCCTGGGTGGATCGCATCAATATCGTTGCGCTTGGCGATTTCAATGATGCTGTCAATATCCAGATAAGCTTCAATCGGGCCTTTTCCGGCACCGACAAGGTAGGACTCGTCCGCTTTGAAACGATGAATCGAGACGTTGTCTTGCTCGGAGTAAATCGCGACAGTGCGAATGCCGAGCTCAGTAGCAGCGCGGAAGATGCGGATCGCGATCTCGCCGCGGTTAGCTACCAGTAACCGATTGATCTTTCTCTTTGCCAAATTTCTCTCCCCCTCTGTCTCGTAACGAGACATCATAAAAGATATATCTAGCATAAATATACAAAATTTTCGTTACACAAGACACCCTTATTTTCTTCCCACCATCTGAATGACTGGAGTGAGTCCAATTGCTTAAGCAGTTGCCCGTTTTTGTCTACGGCACATTGTTAAGAGGCTTTCACAACCATGCGATTTGCGTCAGACCATTTGCCCATACAGAAGCCAAGGCGTCGGTCAAAGGCGAACTTTATCATTTGCCAGAAGGCTATCCCGGCTTGCTGACAGGAGCAGGGGAAACGAACGGGGCAGTAGTGACAGGCGCGGTCCTTGACTTTGCTCCCGAAGTGTACGAAAAGGCACTCGCCGTCCTCGACGAGTTGGAGGCGTATTACGGAGAGGGCGACCCGCGCAACGAGTACGAGCGGATTGTGGTGGATGCCTGCTTGGCAGAAACAGGACAGGAGGTGCCTGTATACGTCTATCGCTATCTGGATGATGATTACGCAAGACGTGTCGGAACGAAGGTAGAGCACGGCGACTGGCGGCGGTTCATGGAAGAGGTGGCTGAATAGCAGCGGCGCGTTTTGCCAAAACTGGTAGGGTAAAGGAGGGACCCTGCCATGGAATTGTTGAATCCGACCCCTGCGCAAATCTGGCGCTTGCTGATTCCGCAAAGCTTCTGGATGTTTTCCGGGGAAGTTCCCGAAGACGAACTGATCTACCATTATCGCGACCATATTTACTTTGTGAACAAGGATGGCTCGGTCCTGGCGCTGCCCAAGCCCGCCTGCTTTGAGACACTGGATATGGAGACGCTCCTGGAGTATTTGGCTACGTCTGACGACACGATTGATTTTGACGATGAAGGCCAGTTTGACTACGGCTTCGTGCTCAAGCAGATGGGCTACATCGTCCCTGTCAGAAAGAAGCGGGAGAAGGCTGTCTATCAGATCGAAATTGTCAACACGGCTCTGCCAAAAGCGCGCGGAACCCGCTACGAGATGAAGCATGTCGACTTCGTCTTCGCCCTCTATCACGCGCTGATGCGCTGTCACGAGCTGAACGCGAAAACCGACTGGGAGTACGAGCACGAAGTGAAGCGGATCGCCAAGGTCGATACCAAAGCGTCAGGCAAAGTGCAAGTGAATCTGTAATTTCTACTATTGGCATAGTGAAAAAAAGTGAATGATAGGGTATGATTAATGAGGTACATATGAAAGATTTGGTGAGGAGGAAGAAATCATGACAACTGCTGTTGAGCGTCAAGGCGCATTCGTTTTCAAAGGGGGTCCTGTAACCCTGCTCGGTCCGGAAATCAAAGTGGGCGATACAGCTCCTAACTTCACTGTAGTAGGCGGCGACCTGTCTCCTGTAACTCTCGACGATTCCAAAGGAACCGTTCGCATCATCTCCGTCATCCCATCCATCGACACTGGCGTTTGCGATGCGCAAACCCGCCGCTTCAACGAAGAGGCTGCCGGACTGGAAGGCGTAACCGTGCTGACTGTATCCGTCGACCTGCCATTCGCGCAAAACCGCTGGTGCGGCGCTGCCGGAATCGACAAAGTGAAAACCGTATCCGACCACAAAGACCTGTCCTTCGGTACGGCTTACGGCGTAGCGATCAAGGAATACCGTCTCTTGTCCCGCGCTGTTTTCGTTGTCGATGCTAACGACAAAGTTGTTTATGCAGAATACGTGCCTGCTGCTGGTGAGCATCCAAACTACGAAGCTGCAATCGCTGCTGCGAAAGCTGCGAAGTAAGTTTTTTCACCATAAGCTGTGTGTCAGCAAGACCCTCTGTTCGTTCGAAAAAGACGAACAGGGGGTTTTTGTTTGTCCTGGTTTGGCACGATTTTCTTCGTTTGGACGTCTGGAAAAAAGGCTTGACGATTTTAGTAACCATCGGTTATATTATTACCATCGGTTACTAACCACTGGTTATTTGGTGGATATCAGGAGTGAATCATGGCATGGCAACGAGACAGGAAATACGCTCAGAGGAAACGAAGCGTGCGATTCTTGCTGCTGCGACAGAGCTTTTTGCAAAGCGGGGATTTGACGCCGTCTCCATCCGTGAGATCGCCAAGGCCGCTGGCTGTTCCCATACGACACTCTACATATACTTCAAAGACAAGGAAGCGCTTCTGCACCAGCTCTCCAAAGGTCCGCTGCAAAGTCTGGCCGAGCAGATAGAGCGCACATTGGCAGACGAAGCGTTGTCGCCCAGGGCGAAGCTGCGCGAAATCAGCCGGCAGTTCATCCGCTTTTGCCTTGGCAACCGCAACATGTATACGCTGTTTTTTATGGTGAAAGCCTCCCGGATCGACGTCGAGGAACCGGAAAAAGAGCTGCAAGCGCTGCGCACGCATCTGTTTGGGCTGCTGCGGCGGGCGGTACTGCTCGCTTTGCCGGAAGAGGTGGCAGAAGAGGAAGCGCTTGCGTTTGCGCGGATTTATTTTTATACGCTGCACGGCATCGTCGGGACCTACACGCATTCAGAGGAACCGCTGGACAGCTTGCTGGAGAGACTTTCCCCTACGTTTGAGCTGGCTGTAGACGTGATCCTCGCAGGCAGTGAGCAAATGATGACAAGGAGTGTATGAAGATGAAGGCGGAGAAAATCTCGGAACACATCTGGTGTATCAAGGCGTGGCTGCTGATGCCCGTGCGCGTCTGGGCGGTGCTGGAAGAGGATGGCGTGACGCTGGTCGATGCCGGGATGCCGTTCATGGCCAAAGGCATTGCGGCTTTCCTGAAAAAAGAGGGCGCAGGGCCGTTGAAGCGCATCCTGCTGACACACGGGCATTCCGATCACGTCGGGGCCGTTCGCAAGCTTGTCGAGACCATGCAGGTTCCGGTGTATGCGCATCGGATCGAAATACCGTACATGGAAGGACGCGAGCTGTATCCGCGCCGCAAAAAACGGGAGATCAACGTCCAGCCCGGACTGGCGCAGCCGCTGCCGGAGACAGCAGACGGAGGGCTTTCGGCAATCGCCGGGCTGCAGCCGTATTGGACGCCAGGCCATTCACCGGGGCACGTCGTCTACTATCACGAGCAGGATCGCGTGCTTTTGGCGGGTGACTTGTTTACGTCGAAGCGAGGCAGGCTGCACCGCCCCATGCCGATGTTCACCGCTGACATGACAGAGGCGGTGAAAAGCAGTCAGATTGTGCGACAGCTAAAGCCGCTGCGGCTGGAAGTATGCCATGGCGACGCCGTGCACAATCCCGCCGAACAGCTCGACGGGTATTTGGCAGAAATGTCCCGCTCCCTTTCCATTCCGGTGAGCACGTTGCAGTAGGGGACAAAGTTTTTTCCATTTATCATTTATATGATGCAATGCGCATGCTTACGTGCAAAGGGAACGCTTCTGGAAGGAGGTTGTCCTCGCGGCGGGTCTTTTTGCTATACTGGACAGCAGGGAATGCAGGGAAGACCTAAAGGAGAGACAACATGCAGGAAGAATTGATACGCTTTACAGCGGACGAGGCAGATGCGGGCCAGACAGTGCGGGATGTCCTGCAAAAGCGTTACGGTGTCTCGCGCCGTTTGCTGATCCGGGCCAAATTCCACGGAACGATTACGCGCAACGGCAGGCTCGTGTTTGTCAACGAAAAGCTGCAAGCCGGGGACGAACTGGCTGTCATGGTCGACATAGAGGAGGAAGAGACAGTAGCTCCCGAAGAGATGCCGCTTTGTATTCGCTACGAGGACGACGATTTGATGGTGATCGCAAAGCCGGCCGGGCTGGTCGTGCATCCGACAGGCAACCACCCGGCCGGGACGCTTGCCAACGGAGTGATCGCCTATTGGAAAAAGCGCGGCGAAGCCAGAAGATTTCGCGCCGTCAACCGCTTGGACAAAGATACCTCCGGCTTGATGATTGTCGCGAAAAACCAGTGGGCGCACGAGCAGTTCAGCCGCATGCAGCAGGAGCGGACACTGCACCGCTTTTACCAGGCGATTGCCGAGGGGACGGTTGCTTTGGATGAAGGGACCGTCGACGCGCCGATCGGGCTTGCGGAAAATTCCTTTATCACCCGCAAGATTCGGCCGGATGGACAAAATGCTGTCACGCACTATCGCGTGCTGGCTCGCGGTGTCGGCATGACGTTTTTGGAGTTGAAGCTGGAGACCGGGCGCACCCATCAGATTCGGGTGCACATGCAGAGCATCGGCCATTCGCTGGCAGGCGATGATCTGTACGGAGGCGGGCGTGAGCATATCGGCAGACAGGCGCTGCATGCGGCGCGGCTGTCTTTTGTCCACCCGCGCAGCAAGGAGACGATGACATTTGCAGAGCCGCTGCCAGACGATATGCAGGCGCTTTTGCAAAAGTTTTTTCCCGCGCTGCCTGAAAGCCAGAACGAAACGATGTAGCCGAAAAAATTCGGCAATTTCCTCTGGAAAGCTGAAAGCGTTTTCGGTATGATAAAAGAAACAGGAAATACGCTGGTTGTCTGCGGGGAAAAATCCCGCAAGATTTTTTTCAGTAGCAGACAGACCCAGCTTGCGCCTGACGCATGTTTCGGCATAGTTGACAAGTTTTAGGGGGACTCCCTCTTGTTTGTCATGCACCGGATGAGCGAACGGGGTGAGCTGGGTTTTTTGTTTTTTCATCCAGATGAAATGAAAAGGAGTGGAGCGCATGAAAGTAGTCTCCTATCGGCCAGACGAACAAACCAAGTGGCGGGCAGGGCTGCTTTTTGACGAAACCGTCAGGGACATCGCAAAGGCACTTCCCGGCGCGCCGAGCACGGTGCAGGAGCTCTTGGAGCAGTGGGATGAGTGGCGGGAGCGGCTGACGTCGATTGCCGACAGCACCCATGCCCTGAAAGCAGATGTGGCTTTGCAAAAAGTGCGCCTTGGCTCGCCGTTGCCGCATCCCGCCAGCTTTCGCGATTTTTACGCCTTCGAGGCGCACGTGAAGACAGCGCGGGCACGCCGCGGTCTTAAGATGATTCCCGAATGGTACGAGTTTCCCGTCTTTTACTTTTCCAACACGGCGGCCTTCCACGGGCCGGAAGCGAGCATTCGGCGGCCAAAGGCGACACAGTGGCTGGACTACGAGCTGGAAGTGGCTTGTGTCATCGGCAAGGCGGGGACCGATATTCCTGTGGAGCGGGCGCACGAGCACATTGCCGGCTACTGCATTCTCAACGACTGGAGCGCGCGCGACATCCAGCGCGAAGAGGTCAAGGTCGGGCTGGGGCCAGCCAAAGGCAAGGACTTCGCTACGTCGATGGGGCCGTGGCTGGTGACGCCGGACGAACTGGAAGATGTACGTGTGCCGGGAGAAAAAGGCGACCGCTACGATCTGACGATGGTGGCGCGGGTGAACGGCGTGGAGTATTCCCGCGGCAATTTTCGGGATATTCACTATACGTTTGCGGAAATGATCGCGCGTGCCTCGCAGGACTGCACGCTGTACCCCGGTGATGTCATCGGCTCGGGCACGGTCGGCACCGGCTGCATTTTGGAGCTCGGGCCGGAACAGTACGGCTGGCTTGCGCCGGGCGATGTAGTCGAACTGGAAGTTGAACGCCTGGGTGTGCTCGTCAATACGATCAGCGAATAACGTGGAAAAAAAGGGGGAAGCAGAATGGCTTTTTATCACCGCATGGGAGAAGTGCCGCAAAAGCGACACACGACTTTTTACAAGCCGAACGGCGAACTGTACCGGGAGCAGGTCATGGGTACGAAAGGCTTTTCCGGGATTCAGTCGATTCTCTATCACCACAATCCGCCGACACAGGTGCGCGAGACGCGCAAATACGCGGACGTCCGTCTGGAATTTGTGGAGCAGGCGGAGTTGAAGCATCAGCATTTCAAGACGTTTGACCTGCCGCCAGGAGGCGACCCGATCTTCGGCCGCCGCTATTTGCTCGGGAACAGCGACGTGGTCATGGGCGTCTGCTCGCCGACGGAGCCGATGGACTATTTTTACCGCAATGCGGACGGGGATGAGGTTGTGTTTGTCCACGAGGGCGAGGGCGAGCTACAGACGATTTTTGGCACGATTGCGTACAGACCCGGCGATTATCTCGTCATCCCGATTGGCACGACGTACCGGATCGTGCCTGCGGTACAGAGCCGCTTTTTGGTGATCGAGTCGCAAAACGAAATCGTCCCGCCGAAGCGTTACCGCAACGAGCACGGACAATTATTGGAACATTCGCCGTTTTGCGAACGGGATATTCGCGTGCCGGAGAAGCTGGTGACGCACGTGGAAAGCGGCAATTTCGAAGTGCGCGTCAAACGGCAGTCTGTCGTCTACAGCTACTTTTTTGACTTCCATCCGTTTGATGTCGTGGGCTGGGACGGCTACCTGTATCCGTATGCGTTGAGCATTCACGATTTTGAGCCGATTACGGGCCGGATTCACCAGCCACCGCCAGTCCACCAGACGTTTGCCGGACAAAACTTCGTCATCTGCTCGTTCGTCCCGCGCCTGTACGACTACCATCCGCAGGCGATCCCTGCACCTTACTACCACAGTAATGTCGAGAGCGACGAAGTGTTATACTACGTCGATGGCAATTTTATGAGCCGAAAAGGCATCTACGAAGGCTCGATCACCCTGCACCCGATGGGGATCCCCCACGGGCCGCACCCTGGCAAGATCGAAGCCAGCATCGGCCAAAAAGAAACGAAGGAGCTGGCAGTGATGCTCGATACGTTCCAGCCGCTTTACGTCACGAAAGAGGCGTTGACGATAGAGGACGAAGCGTACATGTCGAGCTGGCTGCCGGCCAAGTGAGAAAAGGCGGGATAGGGATGGAAATCGCGATTCGCGAACTGGAGCGACAGGATAAATACAAGCTGTTGATCGGCTGCATCATTCCGCGGCCGATTGCATGGGTAACTTCACACGATGACAAGGGAGTTGTCAATGCCGCTCCCTTCAGCTACTTCAATGTGGCGAGCATCGAGCCGATGATGGTCTCTGTCGCCGTCATGCGCAAGCCGGGCAGCGTCAGAAAAGATACGGCGCGAAACATTTTGCAGACAGGCGAGTTTGTCGTCAACATGGTCGACGTCCACAATGTCGATGCCGTCAACCAGACCTCGGCTGACTATCCGCCGGACGTAAGCGAGGTAGAGGCGCTCGGGCTGGAGGTTGGCCCGTCTGCGGCGGTCAAGGTTCCAAGGCTGCTTGCGTCGCGCATTCATTTTGAATGCAGGCTGCATCAGATTGTGGAGTTGGGTACTCCCACTACCTCTGACCTCATCATCGGCGAGGTCGTGCACGTGCATGTCGCCGACGAGCTGTATCACGGGGGCAGGATTGACCCGCATGCCTTCGCGCCTGTGAGCAGGCTGGCGGGGCATTCGTATGCGACACTGGGCGACTTGTTTGACCGTCCGCGTCCTGTCTACGACCCGTCCGCCGAATCCAAATCGCAATAGGGAAGGTAGACAGGAAAAAGCCGTTCCGGTGTGCGACTGGAACGGCTTTTTCCGTGTTTTCTTACGTCCGCTAGTTCAAGCCGGGATAGCGGGAGACGGCGTCTGGCCTGATCGGGCGGTTGTAGTCGGAGGAGGTTCCGGCATTGGCAGGCGTGCCGTAAGGGGTAGCGTTCGGCTCTAGCCCGAGTGGATGGACCACGCTTTGCTGGTAATACAGCTCGCGGTCGCTTTGAATGTAGGAGCGGTCGGGACTGTCGGCCAAGGAGCACCCGCTTGTGGACAGGACCAGCAGCAGGAGCAAAAGGATCGGCATAGCAAATCACCTCGTATGTAGCGTGACTTTTCTGTCCTGAATTCATACGGGCGAAGCGCATCTCCGTCCAGGGACGGAGGACAAATCCCTCTGTGGGCCATTTTGCCGCCGGGCACGCAAGGGTATCCTTAAAGCATAGAAGGCAAGCGGACACTGTAGGGAGGAAGGATTGTCATGATGGAAAGACGCTTATATCGCTCTTCGCAAGATAAACGGTTGTTTGGAGTTTGCGGCGGGATTGCCCAGTTTTTGCGTGTGGATTCGACACTTGTGCGTGTGGGAGTCGTCATTTTGACGGTTTGTACAGGCATCCCGATTTTGCTTTACATTCTTTTGGCCATGATTATGCCAAAAGAACCGCATTGGGCTTACGCGGGTGACGGATACGGACTGTACGATGCGCCCGTGGGAGGGAATGGGCGGATGAACGACCTCGATTCGGAAATCGAGCGCCTGGAAAAGCGGGCGCTGGTGCAGGAAGTATATCGCCTGCGTGAAGAACTGGCTAAATACAAAGGCTTGTAAAGGGGAGAGGCTTCCTGCCGCGTGCGGGGGCCTCTTTTCTTGGCTTCCAAGCCAACGGGAAAATCAACCAAACGAAATCGTCAACTTCTCTATTTTTCCGCATAACATGTAAGGTGGGAGAATGTACATAGGGAGGGAGAAGCAGTGTATCTCGGCGTGTTCGATTTGAATCAGCGTCTGGAGCAAACCCGTAAAATGCTGCGGGAAAAGAAACACCTGAAAAAGCTGATTGAAGAAGACATCCAGGAGCTTGAGAAAGATGTCCAGGCATTGGAAGCCATGATAAACAAAAACAAGTACGCAACCAGCGGCCAGCGATAACCATCGCTGACAACGACAGAAAGTCACCAAACAGCAAAAGTGGCGACTGCGCAAAAGGCAGACGGCCACTTTTTTGCATTGTCCGCCGCCATGCCCAGAGCAGAGGATGCTGTCATTGGCAACGGCGGCAGCACGGTGTTTTGGCGTTTCGTTATTGCGAATCTGCGCCCGCGTCAGCACCGACAGCGGCAGCGAGCAGCTTTTCGACGATACTGGGAAGCAACTGGATCGCGGCGTTGTCGGTCCCATACGTCTGGCTGTCCGCATGCGTGCCCTTCATCAGCAGGATCAGCGTGTAGGCCAGCTCGCGCGGATTGTCTGCGCCCAAGGCGACCGTGCGCTCCAAAAAGGCGTCGAAAATCCGTTTCTGATGCGCACAGACCAGCTCGCGTACAGGATGGGCGGGATCGGGAAACTCTACGGCAACGTTGATGAAGCAGCAGCCGCGAAACTCCTGGGAGGATGCGCGGTCAGCGAGATCGGCAAAAAATTGGACGAGCTGCTCCCGCGGTCGATCAGGGTGTCTCGCCATGCTTTCCTCCCACTCTTGCCAGAAAGCGGCCTGCTTCTTTTTCAAGTAAGCGATGACCAGGTTTGTTTTCGAGGAAAACTGGCGGTAGACGCTCATCTTGTTGATCCCGGCCCGCTCCACGATGGCATCGACACTGACGGCGTGGATGCCTTCCTGGTAAAAAAGCTCATCGGCTGCTTGCAAAATTTTTTCCTGTGCCTGTCCGCGAGGGACCCTGGTTCGTTTCTTGGACGTCATCGGAGAGTCAGTCCCCATCTACGACTTCCACACGTCGGCGACGATCTCGAAGGAGCGCACGCGGTCCTCATGGCGGTACATTTGTGTCGTAATCATCAATTCATCCGCCTGGGTCGCCTCCAGCAGTTCCTGCAGCTTTTGCTTGACCGTGTGCGGATTGCCGATGATGGAGGAACGAAGCTGGGCGAGCACGGACATTTTTTCAAACTCGCTCCACAGCTCATCCATGTTGTCTACCGGCGGCTGGATCGGCTTCAGATCGCCGCGGATGAGGTTGAGGAACGCCTGGTAGTGCGAGGTAGCCAGCCGCTCGGCAAGCTCATCCGTATCGGCCGCCATGACGTTGATACCCAGCATGGCATACGGCTCGGACAGCACGTCGGATGGACGGAAAGACTGGCGATACGTTTGCAGCGCAGGCAAGGTGTAGTTGGGCGAAAAGTGTCCGGCAAACGCGAACGGCAGTCCGAGCATCCCCGCGAGACGCGCCGAAAAATCGCTGGAGCCGAGCAGCCAGATCGGTATGTTCAGGCCTTCGCCGGGAACAGCCCGCAGCGCGCCGGGATTGTCGCTGGTGCGCGGACGCAAATACTCGCGCAGTTCCTCCAATAGCTCGGGAAAATCGTCGCCGCCGATCCGCAGGTCGCGCCGCAGTGCCCGGGCGGTGCGCTGGTCCGCGCCGGGAGCTCGTCCCAAGCCAAGGTCAATTCGTCCCGGATAGAGCGACTCCAGCGTGCCGAACTGCTCGGCGATAATCAGCGGAGCGTGGTTAGGCAGCATGATCCCGCCGGAGCCGACGCGTATTGTTGAGGTGCCGCCCGCAATGTAGCCGATCAGCACGGCTGTGGCCGAGCTTGCGACACTGGGCATGGCGTGGTGCTCGGCGAGCCAGTAGCGGTGAAAGCCCCACTTTTCCACCTTTTGCGCCAGGTCCAGGCTGTTTTGAAACGACTGGGCAGCCGTACTGCCTTCTACAATGGGAGCGAGATCCAGCACAGACAGCGGAATATCGCGTAATGTTTTTGTCATGAAAAGAAACCTCCTCTGAGGAGAGCACTGCAAAAGTGCTCTCTCGGTTTTTAATAATGGGTTCATGTCAATAATTGATGCCGACGGCATCAAAAAGAATGCAGCCTTACTTCTTACGAAGCTGGCTGCATTTGCTTTATTAGCTTTACCATTCGCTTTACGTTTACAACGAATGCCGTTAAGTATGCTTGTATCCGCATACCAAATAAACCACGGTATTTTGCCCTGGTCAATCCATGAAATCTTTTTAATTCAGCATTTTTGTGCTCAATGATCCGGCGACGCTTCGATCGCTCTTTGAAGGTGGTGCTTGCCTCAAACCTCATGTGCTCTTGATAGTGCTCCGCCACCATACGAATGGAATAAGTCTTTGCTTTGGCACCAGGCTTGTAGCATCCTTCGCGAAGTGGACATGTCTTGCACTTCTCCACATCAAAGTAAAAGACAAGAGAACGGCTGCGCCCGGATTTTTTCTTCCCTTGTACCGCTTTTCGTATACTGTGCTCTCCGGTTGGGCAAATGACAAAGTCGGCGTCTTTGTTGTATGTAAAGCCTTCCTGTTTCATTCCTCCGGAATGGACAATTGGGTTTAAGGGGACTATCGGTTGAATGTCTTTTGAGGCAAGGAGATTTAAATTGTCTTTTCCAGAGTAAGCAGTGTCTCCGATGACTTCCTCAATCTTCATACCTGTCTTTTCTGTTTGCTCTAATAGCTTTGGCAGTTGTTTGCCATCATCTTCACTTCCACCCGTAACTTCAATCGCAGTGATGATCTCTTCTTCTGTCATCGCTACATGCTCTTTGTAGCCAAAAAAGGAGAGGGTATTGCTTTTCCAGCCAAAACGCGCGTCTGGGTCAATCGCAGACATGATGCCTTTGTTTGCTAGTAACCGTTCATCTTCCACGATTTGCTTTGCGTGCTTGAGTTTTTCGGAGATGGCCCCTTCATGATCAGGAAGGAGATTTTCTACCGTTTCTCCCAGTTCAGCGAGGTAATGTAGCATCACTTTTGCCGCATCGACATCGCCTTGCATACACTTCGGAGGACGAGGAAGTTTCTTCTCCAGCTTTGGATGCTTTTTAAGTACGGCTCGTACGAGCCGTTTGGCGGCTTCCTGCAACACGTCCAAAGGCCGTTTCTTTTGAGTGGAAGCAACAGTATGTGTTGCATCGACAATGAGTGTTTTTGACTTAATCAAGCCTTCTTCTACGCACTGTTTTACAAGCACTTGTAAGATTTCGTTAATCTGGCTTGCACCTAAGCGATGATTCCGAAATCGGGATAATTGTGACGGATCGGGCAAAGTATCCTCAGGATTCAACCCCAAGAACCATTTATACGCGAGGTTTACTTGTGCTTCTTGAATCATTCGCTCATCGGATAAGCCATAAAGATACTGCAGAAATAAAAGACGAAACAGAAGTTCCGGTTCATTCGCTGGTCTTCCGTAATATTCACAATAAGATGGACGAACTAACTCGTAAATGAACGAAAAGTCCACAGCTTCGTTGATTTTTCGAAGAAGATGGTCTTCGGGAATTAAATTGTAAAGTTCTGAATGAAATGAGGCTTTCAATTGTCTGTCAGCAGATAGCATGGCAACATGTCCTTTGAACATTTTCTTAATATTGATTATAGCGAAAAACCAGCACCGCGAGGTGCTGGCAATCATTCAAAGCCAAAAAGCTGATGGAGTTTGGAATAGGAGGCGTTTTATTTGCGGAGCGCCTTTGCCAGCCTTCCAGCGTAGAGACGTGGACACGGGGATGAAGGGGGCGTTAGTCTCACTTCATTGTGAAACCCAGATGTTGAGCCCCCGCCCCGTGAAACGTCTCGGAACGGACAGATAAGCCCCATAGTGGGCTGGCAACGAAGCGAAGCAAAGAAACGCCTTCACTTTCCATATAAAGGAAGTGTTTTGCAGTGCTCTCTCTGAGGGTCAAATTTGTTACTGGTCGGTAACAAACGTACTTGCATCTTACGGGGAGGGGAGGGGGCTGTCAATGTTTCGATGGGTTGTGGCGGCACTTTGCGTTTTTTATCAGAAAGACTTAGACTGTTGCTGGTGAAGGTGAAAAGCACCAGAATGGGTTTATACTGTGATTAATTGGGTGAGAGGATGAAACGGAAACAACTGTTTGTACATTTGAAAATCAACAGAAAAACGGGTCAATTTTCTGATTTGATAAGAGAGATGATCCAGACATTCAAAGAGGATGGATACACAGAGGTAGAGGTATTGCAAGTCGTGAAAATCAACAGCAAAGAGTATTTCATCATTTTCAATGTCATGGAGAATGGATAGAACGTTTCCAAAAACACAAAAGAGGCGTCCCCAAGCCGAAAAATCGGCTATGGAGACAGCCCCTCTCAAGCGCAAGCCAAGCTGCGCAGCGAAAACATCTTGGCAGGCACCTACTGCTTGGTCAAAATAAGCGGCCCATCCGCAGTAATCGCAATCGTGTGCTCGTACTGGGCCGACAGCTTGCCGTCGCGCGTTCTCGCTGTCCAACCGTCCTCGTCGATTCTCGCATGATAGGTGCCGATATTGAGCATCGGCTCGATGGTGATGACCATGCCTTCCTTGAGACGCTGGCCTCTGCCCGGAGGACCGAAGTGCGGAACGTACGGCTCCTCGTGCATTTCCTGCCCGATTCCGTGGCCCGTGAAATCGCGGACAACCGAAAAGCCTTGCGCCTGGGCGTAGGTTTGGATCGCGTGGGAAATGTCCCCGATCCGGTTGCCGACAACAGCTTGTTCAATGCCCAGGTACAGCGATTTTTCCGTGACCTCCAGCAGTTTTTTCGCTTCCGGGGAGATGTTCCCCACGGCGTACGACCAGGCCGAATCGGCCAGCCAGCCGTCTTTGCGCACGACCATGTCGATGGTGACAATATCTCCGTCGCGCAGCGGCTCTTTTTTCGGGAAACCGTGGCAAATGACGTCGTTCACCGACGCGCAGGTGGCATATGGATAGCCTTGGTAGCCTTTTTGCTCAGGAGTGGCGCCGTGGCTGGCCAAAAATTCTTCTACGAATTGATCGATTTCCCAGGTCGTGATCCCGGGACGAATCATCGACGCGATTTCGCGGTGGCAGGCGGCCAAAATTTTGCCTGCGGCGTGCATCAGTTCAATTTCTTCGGGTGTTTTGAGGATAATCATCGGTTCTCTCCTTGTCCTCACGATAGTTCTCTTGCTTTATACAGTATATAGTGTAGACCTGTTTCGGGCCAATTGCCACAGGCAAAACCGCATGGTAGGATGAGGAATAAACGAAACAACCTGGGGGTAGGTAGCGTGGACAAGTTTCAGGAGCATCTGGCAAACTACCAGATTCATGTAAAAGACGATATGGAAAAACGGATTGCGTTTATTCGCGAGCAAATCGACGGAAACGGGCTTGGCGGTGTGGTTGTCGGCATTTCCGGCGGGATCGACAGCGCCGTGACGGCTGCTCTGTGCGTGCGCGCCCTTGGCCGCGAGCGCGTCATTGGCGTATGGATACCTGCGTACTCCCAGGCGGTGCATGCGGAAGACTCGCAGCGCCTGGCGGAAGCAATTGGTCTGAACCTGCACACCGTCGATGTAGGCCCTGCCTTCGATGCGCTCGTGCCTGCCATCGAGGGTGTGCTTGCGCTTGGCGACAAGACAAAAGGAAATACGAAAGCCCGCCTGCGCATGACCGTGCTGTACGCAATCGCCAACCAGAAAGGCTATCTGGTTGCGGATACGTGCAATCGCAGCGAAATTCACGTCGGCTATATGACCAAAGGCGGAGACGGTCTCGCTGACTTCAACCCGGTGGCAAGCCTGACGAAGCACGAAATACGCATCCTCGCTGCCGAGCTTGGCGTGCCGGAATCGATTATTGCCAAAGCGCCTTCTGCCGATCTGTGGGAAGGCCAGACAGATGAGCAGGAAATGGGCTTTACGTACGAGGATCTCGACCGTCTGCTGATTACAGGCGAGACCAGACCGGAAGCAAAAGAACGGATCGACTACCTGCACCGCATCTCTGAGCACAAGCGCAATCTGATGCCAGGGATTTAACAGGCCAGTTGCCATGTGACGGCCAGCCGAAAAGCAAGCATCCGCGAGATACCCGTGCGCACAGCCGGGTGCGGTTGATGAAGGAAGCGCCGTTGCTTGCCGGTTGATTATTGGGCGGTTTTGTACGATAATAGAAGTTACGCACAAAACTTTCGAGGAAAGAGGTGGAACAGATGTCGACGACTGAATTGATGCTTCGAACAAGTCTGGAAGGCCGTGTGAAGCGTACGTTGCAAACGTACTTCCGCCGTCCGAACGACGTGTTGATAAAGGAAAGCCTCGGAGCGAACGGCCTGTCCCCAGAACAAGTGGAAGTTACGATGGAGCTCTTGACACAAGGCTATACTGTTGCTGAAATCATTGAGCAACTGCGGGATAAAGGCTACTTCGCATAAGCTGCACAGGAAAAAGACCGGACTGGCAAGCATTTGTCGGTACCGGCCTTTTTTATTGTCCGAAGGGAAGCGCCCGCAAAAGCGTGTGATTTGTGCATGCTATTATCTTTTGGCATAATGGAGAGGGCAGACCTGCAAGAAAAGTGGTGAAAGACATGACAGAAGTGATGGGAACATTTGGCGACTATATTGCGCAATACGGCTATAAAGCTTTGTTTGCCCTGTTTTTTCTCGGGATTTTGGGGATGCCGTTGCCCGAAGAAACCTTGCTCGTCTTTTCCGGGTTTTTGGTTTCGACCGGCCAACTCGCTTACTGGCCTACTTTGCTGGTCTGCTTTCTGGGCTCCGTAACGGCGATGACAACGGCTTACTGGATCGGCCGGACATTGGGCTTTCCTTTTCTGGAGCGCTACGGAAAACGGCTCGGAATGGGCTACACCCTCTATAAAAAAACGGAAGAATGGTTCAACCGCGTTGGAAAATGGGCGCTGCCGCTCGGCTACTTTATCCCTGGCGTGCGCCAGTTTACTGCCTATTTTGCAGGGATCACCAGGCTTCCTTTTCCGACTTTCCTGTTGTACACGTATGCGGGCGGGCTGTTTTGGAGCCTGCTGTTTGTCACCTTGGGCTGGCAACTGGGAGAGCGCTGGGATGAATTGTTCGATCTCATCTCGCGCAATCTGGCGATTTTCTTTATCGCCGTGTTTGCCGTCATTGCTGCCTGGTCGTATTACCGTCATCAGGCAAGTCTGAAAAAGCAAAAACGGAGGGGATTGCAATGAGTGAAGAAAATCGGCAGGAAAACCGACAGGAAAGCCAACTTCCGGCTATTCGCCAGCCGGAGGAGCTCGTTCCGCTTAAATTGCCGGAGGCGCATCAGCGCTTTTACGATAAATTGCGCGCCAAAATCGAAGCGTTTATCAAAGACAAAGGCGTAAATGAGACAGTCGCCAACTATATTTTGCTCGCGCCCGACCTGTTCGTGCTGCTCGCCCGCCTGCTGCTCGACAAGCGTGTCGGGGTTCAGGCCAAGGCCGTTGCCGGGATTGCTGTCGCATACTTCATTACACCGCTTGATTTTATTCCGGAGGCGCTCGTGGGTGGCGTTGGCCTGCTGGACGACGTCATTTTGGCCGTTTACGCCCTGCGCCGGATTTTGGTCGACGTGGACGAAAAAATCGTTCGCGAGCATTGGAACGGCAAGGATGACTTGCTCTCCGTCATTACCAAGGTCGTGAAGGCGGCAGATGACCTTGTCGGCAAAAAAATCGTGAAAAAGCTGGAAGAAATTTTGTTCCGAAAAAAATAAACAGGATGGGACACAGATGACAAAATATTTGCTTGACTATCAAGAGGGAGAGCGGGTTGTCGCTTTTTGCCTGGTGAAGAACAAGGAAGCCGGAGTCGCGAGCAACCAGAGCGAGTATTTGAATCTGGAGCTGGGGGATCGCTCCGGGACGATCATGGCGAAGCTGTGGGATGTCAGCCCGGAAATGAAAGAGTGGATCACGGTCAAATCGGTGGTGAAAATCGACGCGCTCGTCCAGGTGTATCGGGGGAAGAAGCAACTGGTGATCCAGCGCATCCGTCCGGCCACGGCATCAGACGAGGTCATGATGGAATCGCTCATCCCCGTTTCGCCAGTTCCGGTGGATGAGCTGTGGGCGAAGCTGGAAGCGACAGTGGACAGCCTCAAGAGCAGCACGCTCAAGGCGATCATCCGCGAGGTGCTCTCTACAGAGGAGATCAGGGAGCGGCTCCGCCACTTTCCGGCAGGGGTGCGGATGCACCACAACTACTATCACGGACTTTTGGAGCATATCGTCTCGCTCTTGACAGCGGCCCAGAGCTTGCTGCCGCTCTACCCGCAGGTGGACCGGGACGTCTTGTACGCGACCTGCATTCTGCACGATATTGGCAAGCTGTACGAGCTGTCGGACCCGATTGCGCCGGATTACACCACGCCAGGCCAGTTGATCGGCCATCTGATCATGGGCGTTGAGATGGTGAGCGGCATTTGCCGCAAGCTAGACATTCCGCTGGGGGATGCCGAAGTGCTGCATCTGAAGCATTGCATCCTGAGCCATCACGGGGAAGTGGAAAACGGCTGGGGAAGCGCAGTATCCGGCAAGACGCCGACTGCCATCCTGTTCCACTACCTCGACCAGATTGACAGCAAAATGAATGCGCTGGGACAGACGCTTGCCGACATGAGCGAAGACGAAGAGTGGGCGTACGCCGGGGCGCTCCGCCGAAAAGTTTGGCGCGGCTATTAGTAGCCTTGCAAGAGAAAACGAAGCCCAAAAGGCCGACTGCGTGGATCAAGGCAGTTGGCTTTTTGGGCTTTTTGCGGCACAAGTTTTCTGAAACCTTTTCCTGTCCGGGGCGTCTTACTAAAAGAAGATTGGCTTTGCAAGGAGGAGAATCTGTGAAAAAAAGGAGCAAAATGGCTGTGCTTTTGCTGGCAGCCAGCGTACTTGCCGTGCCAGCAGTTTCGTTTGTGCCGGCTCACGTTTACGCCTACGACGGCAAATCTGATCTGGAAATCATTCCGTTGCCGGAAGACATGCGCGAGCTGCTGGTCGATTTGCGAGAAGATTACGTGCCAGCGCTGTCGGAGATGCATGTCGATGCAATCGGAAAAGGCAGCAATTCCGAGACGATTATTTCCCTGTCTGACAAGAAAAACGTCATTACGGCAGGTGTATCGATGAAGCTGGTCGTCGATGCTCGCGGCAACATTACTTCCCTGGAGCTGGAAGGCACCGAGCGGGACAAGTCGAAAAAATGGGACAAAAAAGCAAGCTATCAAAAGCTGAAAGATTTTATCCGCGAGCAGGTGCCTGTCAGCCACGTTATTGATACGCAGCCGATGCTCTCGACAGAGCGGAGGGCACAGCTCGATCAGTTGGCTGTCGTGTCTTTTTACCCGCTGCTCAACGACGTCTGGGTGAAAAAAGAAATGGGCCGTGCGTTCATCGACGCTTCGGGGCAGATTGTCCGGTTCCATCAGGAAAAAGTCAAGCTGCCGCTTTCGTCGGAGGTGGCCGACCCGAAAAAGGCAGTAGCGCCGGAGAAGGCGAAAAGCGAATGGGAAAACCAGCTGAATATGCAGTTGGTATACGATACGGCAGCGGGCAAGCTGGTGTACCAGCCGACTGAGCTGCCGGTGATCGACGCTTTGACAGGAGAAGCTGTTCCTGCTGTCCACATGAAAAAGAGCGAGGTTCTCAAGCTGAAAGGCTATGCGGACAACAGCATCTGGGGCGACCGCAAAAAAATGGAGAAGTGGCTGGAGACGACGTTCAAGCTGCGCATCAACACGCTGTCGTTCCAGGCGCCATCGGAAAAAGTGAAAAAGCGGGACACGGATCTGTACGAGTGGAACGCCAGAATGTACCAGAGCGCTTCTGTTTTGGTAGATCGCAAGACAAAATCGCTCATCGAGTTCAGGCTCGACGGAACGGCAGAGCAGGAGCTGGAAAAGCCGTTGCAGGCGGAGGAGGCAATGGCCCTGGCGAGAGAATTTGTCGAGAAGCACTTGCTCGGCAAAGAGCAGTCCTTCGTAGTGACGGAAACTCGCCCAATCGACCATTTGCCTGGCTGGGCAGACCAAAATCTCGTCCGGCCGATCTACAGCTATGCCTTCTACCCGCAAAGTAGCGGCATCCCTGCGAAATCGCCGCTGTATACAGTCGAGGTAGACGCAAAAAAGGGAGCGGTCGTGACAGCAATGGTGAGCGATTCTCCTGCGCTGCCAGCTACCCTCGATCAGTCTGGCGTCATCGGTCAGGAAAAAGCGAAGCAGGCTTTTCTGAAAAACCTTTCCCTGCGCCTGGCGTACGACTATCCGAAGGTAGGGGGACAGACCGCCGCCACTCCGCAGCTCGTCTATTTGCCAACGGCCGACACGGAGGCGATGCAGCTGGACGCGGCTACAGGCGAAGTCGTGGACGGCTGGGTCGAGTGGACAGAATCATAACCGATCAACAATTGCCCGGCATGGAAAATAGCGTGCCGGGTTTTTCTACGTGCTCGCTCCTGTGTCAAAAGTCCGGCTGCGCGCTATTCTTTTCAAAATAGACAAACACTTTGCGGCTGGTAGGATTTTTTTTCTTTTTGTAGAATTACTTCTTGATTCCCATTTGATTTGGCAAGAACGCCGATCACGAGAAGGAGAAAGTGCATGAAACGGCCAACCTATACCCTACCAAGTATTGTCAAGAAGGTATTCCGGTCCGGCGAGCGCTCCCTTCCACGTACAGAGATTTGTTCGCGGATGGAAGCGAATGAGCTGACGGCTTTGATGGATCTGGACAGTGCGACACTACTTGATAAAGTGTTGAAGATGGAGCAGTCACCAGTGCGGGTTGCCAGCTCGGAGGCGATCGTGGAGATTACCTACCAGCCTCATCAGGTGTACGATCTGGCGTATCGCTTTTTGCGTGACACACAGACACCGAAAAAGCTGGAGCAGATCGTCGCAGAGCTGCGCCGCCAGACGCAGTTTGGCTGGAACCAGATCCTTCGCATGTTGCAACTGGAACGCGACCCTCGCTTTGTCCAGTATCAGGGCGACGACAGATGGTTTTTGGCGGAGTGGACACTGGCGAATGACCAGGTGTACGATTTTTGCCGGAACAATGGCATCACGCAGGTAGCGGCCCGTTCGCTTGTCCATTTTTTGGAGCAAGAAGTGGGGATCGCGGCAGATGCTGCTTTTCTGCCGATGCTGGACGACCGTTTCCGGGTTGAGGGAGATACGCTGTATATCATTGTGCGCAGTGATGTGACTGATGAGGAGCTGGCTGTGGAAGAAATGGCAGCGGCTGACTCTTCTGTATCGATAGCCAACATCGAGAGTGAAACAGAAGAAGTTGTACCGGAACAACAGGAACCAATTTTTACCAAGGGGGAAACGAACATGACAAATGCGACAAACGTGCGAGTGCTGGAGGAAGTGCAACAACTGCTGCAACAGGCGATCAGCCGTCTGGAAGGCCGCAACCAGGAGATGGCCCAGGAAGTTGTCACTCATTTTCAACAAAGCAACATGCAAGCTATAGAAGTGCTGATGAAAGAGAAACATAAGCATGAGCAGATCGTACTTGGCATTCAGCAAGTACTTGCCACCAGTGAGCAACAATGAGCAAGCTTGAGGCCATGATCCGGTTGGAACAGCGATTTGATTTGCTGCGCGACGTTATCGCGAGTTATCGGATTCGCCTTCAAGACATGGAGCGGGAAGTGGTGGAGCTTTTTGCCGCCAACCAGCTCTCTGCTATTTCTGCATGCATGAGCGAAAAGCAGCGCATCGTCCGGTTGATGAACCGTCTGGAGCTGTTTATCAGCCAGTGGGAAGGCAACGGCGATGTGGGAATCGCTCATGAACCGAAACGAGAAAACTTGAACACATGATGGAAAATGCGGTAAAATAGGGGGATTGTGCAGGATTCCCCGCGCATGCCGCGTGGGATGGAAAGGAGATCCAAACCCTCTATGTCAGTAGGAAGAAACGAACTGTGCCCATGTGGGAGCGGAAAAAAATACAAGAAGTGCTGCGGGGTAGTCACTCCGATTACCGAACTGCGCAGCCGTCATGAGCAAAAATTGCAGAAGGAATATGCAGGTTGGGTGGAGCGTCTGAATCATTTCGTCGGCGGCCATGTGACCAGCGAGACGATTCAGGAAGCGCGCAGCCGCTTTGCAGCAGAAGTCGGCCTGTCCGAACAGGAGGTTACACGTCCGGAGTGGGCCGCGCATTTCTTCAACTGGTGTGTCCTGGATGTCAAAACAGGCGGAAGCACGCTGCTTGAGAACTACATCAAGCAGCACGGCCGCCGGATGGAGCCGGATCTGCGCCGTGCTTTTGCCGGCTTGCATCTGAACGTGTACGAAATCATGGAGGTTGATCGGGAGGTTTTGACCGTTCAACAGCCACTGACGCTGGAGAAGCATTACATCCTGCGATCCGGCAACCTGAACGTCATGCCAGGCCAGATCATCGTGGGACGTCTGCTGAACCTGGGGCTGCGCAACATGCTGTTTCCCGGCAGCATCATTTTGCAGCCGCACGTCAAGGACAGCCTGCTGGGATGGCTGAAGGAGCATCCGGAAGTCGAGGAAGCGGCCGACGATACAGGCAAACGAGTGTACACAACCGCGCTATACCGCTTTATTGTCCAGTTTGGCGAAACGAACAACGGACAGGCAGGAACCAGCGAAAACGCCTTGCTTCGTCGCACGTACTCTTTGCAAAATCGCGGGCAGCTGCTCAAGGCGATTGAAGCAAACCCGGCTTTCGAACTGAAAAAGTCCGACAGCACAAAAGAAGTGTGGGTGTATGCGACGCGCAAGGAAGAGCACCTGTTCTCCGCTTTGAAGGATGCGCTTTTGGAACTGTACGAAGTGCAAGCAGAAGTGCTGCTCGAAAATGACAAGCTGTATCTGGAAGGATACGCACCGGAGCTTGAGGAAGTGGCGCAACTGCTTTTGCTGCCCGCATACGAACACGAGGAAGAGATTCGCGTCCTGACCTCGACTGGCTCGAAGCTGTCCAAAGGCACGTTGTTTATTACCAGCCAGCCTGCGCTGCCGCCAAAAGTTTTGCAGTGGGCGGTGCAGACGTATTTTGCGGAAAAATGGCTGGTGACGCCACACGAAGCGCTGGAAGACCTGGCCCCTGTTCTGGTTGCGGCATCAGACAGCAAAGAGCTGCACGCCAAGCTGGAGAGCCTGCTGGAGCAGCTGGAGCAAGACCGGAAAGTAGGACAAGGTCTGGCACGCTTCATTCGGACAGACATGCTGCGTCCGCGCCTGTCGCTGCCAAATGACAGCCTGCATGTGAACAACCTGCTCACCCGTCCGCTGATCGAAGGCTTGCCGGAGAGCGTGTATACGGTGCATCCCGACAGGCTCGCGGAAATCAACCGTTTTGTTCAGGAGATGACGAGTGGCAAGTCGGAAGCAACGGTCAAAAAGTACGATGAGGTTATGAACAACTTCCGCTCTTTTGTCAGATGCGCGTTCAGCCCTTCGTTTACATGGGAACAGTTGCGCAAGGAAGACCTGGCTTACTTCCTCGTGCATGATATTTATACACGTGCAGATGCCGTGACGAAGACATTGGCAACAAATCTGCTGTCGGTTATGACCGCTTTCTTCAAGTGGCTGGACAAGCAGGGGGCAACAAGCTTGCATGCGACCATGCAGTCCTTGTTTGCCGAGCTGAAAGAAAGCTTGCCGGAGGCCTACCGTTTGCGCGGTCTCTTGGAAAAAGAAGCGAACCATAACCTGTTCAACCAGGCGACTGTGCCGAAGGATGTCGTGGAAGAAACGCTGGTCGTGCTTTCGGTTGACGCGAACGGTTTGGCAGCCAAACGTGCGAATGGCGAAAAAATCACGTTGTCTGTAGCGGCAAATGTGAAAGACATGCTGGCAGCCGACTGGATGATCTCCGGCTTGTTCGGCAAAGGCGAAGACGGCCTCTGGCGCTTGTATGGCACGCCTGAGCTGTATCCGCCAGCTATTGCCCATCTGCTCGGTGTACAGACTGGTGTATTGGTTTAACAAAAAGACTTGATCGGTATACAAACAAAGGGGCGTCTCCAAGTCGAAAAGTCGACTTTTATACGAAAATGCCCCCCCTAAAAAGCAAAAAAAGGGACGGACTACAGTTGGTTGCTAGATATATCCAAAATATGGTATTTACTTACACGACCTCAGTTGGTTCAATCATTACCTTGAACCCTTGTGATTCAATTCTCTTGATCCAATAATCAACAACTCGATCCTGATCTTGTAAGTAATCCCATCCAAACTCTTGATACGTTATGTTATTTTTCAACATGTGATATATAATACGTAATATGAGGTGAGCCGTGGCCATCGTAGCTTTTTTCTGGCCTCTTCGTTTCTGGATGCGATAAAAAAACGAAGCGAGCCGAGTGCCTTTCGATTTACTCGCGGCCCAAGCTGCCTGGCAAAGTACGGCTTTCAAGCTCCTGTTTCCCTTCGTGGTTCGGGAGCTTTTTTTCTTGCCCGCACTTTCGTTGTTCCCTGGACTTAAACCTCCCCATGATGAGAGATGGGCATCCGATGGAAAACAAGACATATCGTATCCGATTTCTGCTAGGATGACCGCCGCCGCATCCTTTTGAATCCCCGGAACGGTGATGAGTTGTTCAACAATGTCCAAATGAGGACTGAGGAGCCTGTCGATTTCTTTTTCGATTTCCCTAATTTGTTCTTCGAGATACCTCAAGTGATCGAGGTGCATCCCGATTATTTTTCGATGATGAGCTCGAACTCGACCATTCAAAGCCTCTATAAGTTGCGGAACTTTTCTTTTCAGTGATGTTTTGACTAGATCTTTTACTTGGTCTGGACTTAGCACCTCACCGTTCACAATCGATTCGAGTAAGGCTCTTCCGGATACACCGAATACATCACTCACATATGTTGTCAGCTTGATGTTGGCATCCTGCAAAATCTTGTGGATTCTGTTTTTTTCCGCCGTAGCATCACCGAGCAGCTTTCTCCGATAACGAGTGTAATCGCGTAAATCTCGAATATTTTCGGGCGGAACAAAGCTGGGAGTGATCAGCCCACAGCGGAGTAATTGAGCAATCCAAGCTGCATCTTTTACATCCGTTTTTCGACCTGGAACATTCTTGATTCTCTTAGCGTTGGCGAGTACCAATGTAAAGCTCCCTTCAAGAACGTTCCATACCGGTTTCCAGTATACTCCTGTGCTTTCCATTGCAATGTGCGTACATTCGTATTGATGGAGCCAATCGTGAAGTTCAAGGAGTCCTTTGGTAGTGGTAGAAAAAGTCTTGGTTTCTTGTTTCGGTTTTCTGTCCAAAGGACCATACATAACACATGCTACCACCGTCTCTTGGTGTACATCGAGTCCAGCACATCGTTCTAATATTGCATCCATTCCCATCACTTCCTTTGTAGAAAATGATGCAGGCCATGCACCCGAAGCAAAGTATTTTTATACACGTACTCATGGTAACAATCGGCGGTGCTCGTAGGTGCAGTCGGCCGGTTTGAGACTCGGGGTTATTGCCACCAAAAAAGTATCGGCCTGTGACCTGCTAATTTTATTATGAAATCAGCAGGTTCACAGGCCAAGTACATTTTCATTCAATGTGGTGGCTGTCAGGCCATGGTAGTTTGAGACAGCCCCTTCTTTCTTTTTTTCATGTGCCCCCGCCTACTGCGCCCATTCCCGCAACGTCTTGTCTTTTGGCAGAAAAAGTCCGACGAAGCCGATTAACGGCAGCATGGAGCAGAGCGTGATGACAAAGCTGAGGCTGAACATGTCTGCCAAATAGCCGAACACAAGAGCACCCATGCCGCCCATCCCGAATGCCAGGCCGATTATCAGGCCGGAGACGGTGCCGATTTTTCCCGGCAGAAGCTCCTGGGCATAGACGACCGTGACCGAAAAGCTGGAGAGCATGATGAAGCCGCTGATAACCAGCAACGGAAAGGCCCAGAACCCGGAGACATACGGCGTCAACAGGGTAAAAGGCAGCGATCCGAGCGTCGAAAGAATCAGCAGATTGCGTTTACCGAACCGATCCGAGAGAGGACCGCCGAAGAATGTCCCGACGGCTCCGGCAAACAGGAAGCCGAACACGACGAGCTGGGCGCTGGAATAGTCCATGTGCTTGACGTACATCAAATAAAACTGGTAAAAGCTCTGATAGCCTGCGTTCATCCACGAGCGGACGCTGACAATCAAAATCAGCAGCCACAGGGCGATCAGCCGCTGTCTGCGATTCGTGTACGCGATAACTGCGGCAGCCGTTTTCTTCATTCGTTGCTGTCCGCGATACCAGAGTGCCACGTAGAGCAGGACACAGCTGGCCAATACAGCCGGCAGCAAAAACCAGGCGGCACCGGACTGGCCGAGATTGGCGAACACCAGAATGGTCATCAGCGGTGCCAGTGCTTGCCCCGCGTTTCCGCCTACCTGAAAAATGGATTGCCCCAGACCGCGCCGAGGGCCGGACGCCTGATGCGCGAAACGGGACGCTTCCGGATGGAAGACAGCGGAGCCGATCCCGACGCAGGCCACGGCGATGAGCACGAGGTAGTAGTTGCCCGCAAACGCGAGGGCGAGCATGCCCAGACCCGAGACAAGCAAGGCAAGCGGCGGCAAAAACGGCTGTGATTTGCGATCGGAATAATAGCCGACCACCGGCTGCAGGACCGAGGAAGTCAGATTCATGACCAAGAGAATGATTCCTACCTGTGTGAAGGTCAACGCGAGATTTTTTTCCACGATGGGAAGCAAGGCGGGAATGACCGCTTGCAGGCTGTCATTCAGCAAATGCACCAGACTGATGGCAAACAGCATGCGATAGACAGTAGGTGCCGCCTTTCCTGTGCCGGAGGCTGGAAGCGGTGTAGATGTGGCACTCATGTCAGTTCATCTCCATTGGTTGTAGTGTAAAAAAACTGCGGATTGCCCGTGTGCTTTCTGTTTGCCCACGCACTTTTTCACTGTAGCATGGAACGGTGCGAGCGTCATTACTGTCTGGATAGCATATGACGGCAAGACATAACGCTGCAGCAGGCGAGGAAGTTTTTGCTGGGCAGGTTTGTGAGGGAATGAGAATACATGAGATGACGTACACTACTTGCGTATCAGCAGTGAGGAGGAGTGTACATGGAAAAGAAATCCAACGATGTGAACGGCAAGCAGGAAAGTCACGTGCGCCAAGGCGGCGATTCTCACCGCTCCAAGCAAAAGCAGCCGGAGGGTCCTGTGCAAGGCTTTAGCCAGGCGCCAAAAGGCTTGCAATAGCGAACAAAATGTGTCCCTCATCGACAAAAACGATGGGGGAGTTTCTCTTGTAAGGAACATTTTTCTACAAATGCAGACAATCCTGTGTTACAATATCTGAATCAGATGATTACCAACAGAAGAAAATATTAGTCCATCTGGATGAGTGGCACTCTTCACCATTGTGCCTCCCTTTTGTTTTGTCAAAAAGCGTGCGCGAACAAGGAGATTGATTCATATGCCAGAAACTGTTGTAAAAACACGTGCTTCTGCTCCGCGCAAGAAAAAACAGCCGACACGCAGCCGTAAGCTGCGCAAATTCCTGACGATTTTCACATTGACCGTCCTGCTGTTGGTCGGCGGTGTCGCCGGAGCGATTTACTGGAAAATTGAAGATACGCTCGACGTAGTAACAAACCCGACAGAAAGCGGTTTTATTTCGGAAGCTTCGAAAAATACGGACCCGGTCTACCACTCTGAAAAGCCGATGTCCTTCGTCCTGCTCGGTTCGGATACGCGTCCCGAGACAGGCTCGATGAACACAGACGTCATGATTGTCGCTGTCGCCAATCCGCAGACGAAAAAAGTAACGATGGTGTCCATTCCGCGTGATACACGGGTGAAAATTCCGGGGTATCGCGACTACCACAAGATCAATTCGGTATACGCCAACGGCGAGGCTGAGCGCAGACAGGCCGAGCGCAACAACCAGACGCCGACCGAAGACGGTATTTCCTTGACGAAGAAAACGTTGAACGAAATTTTGGGAATTCCGATTGAGCACTTTGTCGCCGTCGACTTTGACGGATTCAAGGCTGTCATTGACGAGCTGGGTGGAGTCGAGGTCAACGTCGACCGCAAGCTCGTCTACGACGATCCGACCGACAACACGCATATCAATCTGAGTCCGGGCCTCCAGACGCTGAATGGCGAGCAGGCACTTGGCTACGTGCGCCACCGCCACGACAATCGCGGACTCAAATATTACTCCAGCGACTTCGATCGCAACCGTCGCCAGCAGGAAGTAATCCGTGCCCTTGTCGACAAAGTGGCTACCCTGGACGGCTTGACCAAAATTTTCAACATTTTGGACGTAGGCGCGAAGCATATACATACCGACCTGTCCAAAGACCAGATCAAAGGATTGGCCTACGATTTCAAAGGCTTCAACTCCTCTACCCTAATCACGCTCGACAACGGAGCGTACTGGCAGGGCGGCTACACGTACCTGGAAAAAGAAAAGCTGGAGCTGATTCGCAGCTCCTTGCAGGCGGAGATGGGCTTGTCCGGCAAAGTCGTCGCACAGCTGAACAACTCCCCGATCCTTGGAGCGGGTGAATCAACCGTTTCCGCCTCCAGCAGCAAGTCGACCAAAAAGAAAACGACGGAATCCGCGGCTTCCGCTACAAGCAAGCCGAAAGCAACGGCGGAACCGAAAAAGCCGACGGAACAGATGGAAGTAGCGGAAGGACAAGAGTTTGCGGAAGAGGGCGCTGTTCCGCCGCCGGATGTAGTGAGTCCGGAGCAGCAGGGTCAGACATATGTCCCTGACACGCAAACGCCTGCTTCGAACCCGGCTGCAACTCAGCCGACTTATGTGCCAGCAGGCAATGCCGGAACATCGGCACCGCCACCAGACATCGTTTCCCCGCCTGTCACCGAGCAAGACAGCCCGAAAACCCAATCATAAGGGAAGTCAAACAAGCACTCGCTTCTTTACAGAAGAGCGGGTGCTTTTTTTGCAGCCAAGTTGCCCCAAAAGCTAGTCGCAGCCAAGTTTTCTCCACATGGCCAGGCAAGTGTATTTTCATTGGAAGTTTTCTAACAAAAATGAAACGAAAGGTTTAGAAAACACCAATTTCGTGGTACAATAATAATATGCTGATAAAACAGATTAATCAGATAATTAGAGACACGACTGGAGGGATTTGGATGACAATTTTCTTGGTGAACTTGTTTCTGGTGATTGCCTTTGTGTACCTCATCAGCCGCCAACAAAATGAAGAGCTTGTGTACGACGAAGATTTTTTCCTCCAGAACCCCTCAGCGCTGGAAGAATACCAGCAAATGCCGATTGATTTCCAACACGCCTTTTTCCGCAAGCACAAAGAGTGGATTAAGGAAAAATATATGCGCGGGGAAAGCTATATTTTAGGCTATTGCCCGAACAAGGAAGTAAGACGCGCCTGGCTGTCCGAATTCATGAACCAAAAAAATATGAACGATACACCAACCCCTTCCTGAGCGAAGGGGTTTTTCGTGCGCGGGGCAATCGTGCTATACTTCTAGCTGGAAAAGGAATAACGCAAGTAACAGGAGGAACCATTTACGTGCTGCAATTATTGGTCGAAAAACTAAATCAACTGCTGTCTGCGCGAGGAATGATTACGGATATTGTCTTGCGCTCTGACCGCTCTTTGCTGGAAGACGAAGAAATGCGTGAAGTGATGATTTCCTTCGCAAGCACGTTGGCAGAAGAGCAGCCTGTGGCGACCATTCATCTGTTTTTGCTGGATGACGAACAGAGCTGCGAAATCGAGGTCGAGATCCAGTATCCATACGATCTGCAAGCAGAGCAGATCCAGGCATTGTGGGCGCAGGCGAGAAGCCGGGTGGCGGAGTGCTCGCTGTCGGAAAAGCGGCGGTACATTGAACCAGGCAAGCTGGCGGAGACGAGCGTGCAGGTGGACTATCACTTTGTCGTCCAGATGCCGCAGAGCGCCGAAGAAGAAGCGGATTTGGACGCGACATTGGAAAGGGTCGCGGTCGATTTGGGAGAGCTGGTCAAGCTCGGGTAGGCAGGCCGCAACACAGCGGTTGAAGCAAAGGCTCAGGTAAAGGGTACCTGGGCCTTTTGGGACTTTTTTTGCCCGTCTGAAAAAAGTGATACCTTGCGTGGGGGAGAGAAAATTCACCGCGGCAGGCACGTTAAGCGAGAGAATTGGTTTTGTTTTGTCAGACAGTCGGGCAGGATTTACAAGCTGGCGTGCAGAATGGATATAGATGAGAAAATGAATGAGCATTCATTCGCCAACTATCAACAGGGAGGGTCGTACCTTGAAGCTTGCAACCGTACTGGAACCTGTCCAGATTGGTACTTTGACACTGCCGAACCGGATCATGATGGGGTCCATGCACGTCGGTTTTGAACGACTGCCGGACGGTGTCGCCCGTCTCGCTGATTTTTACGCAGAGCGGGCCAGAGGGGGAGCCGGATTGATCGTGACCGGAGGCGCTGCTGTCCTGCCAGAGGGCGGCATGGGCGAAGTGTACTGCAACGTATACCTGGATGAGCACATCGAGCAGTTGAGGGTGATTACGGAAAAAGTTCATCAGGCGCAGGGCAGAATTGCACTCCAGCTTTTTCATGCGGGCCGTTACGCGTACAAGGAGGCAACAGGGCTTGATCCGGTAGCGCCTTCGCCCTTGCAGGCGCCGATCAATCGCAGCAAGCCGCGGGAACTGGATGCGGCAGAGATTGAACAGACCATTGCTGCCTTTGCCGCAGGAGCGGTCCGTGCGCAAAAGGCTGGCTTTGACGCCGTGGAAATCATGGGCTCGGAAGGCTATCTCATCAACCAGTTTCTCTCGCCTGTCACCAACCAGCGTCAGGACGAGTGGGGGGGAGACTTTGCGCGGCGGGCGCGTTTCGGCATCGAGGTGGCGAAGCGGGTACGTGCGGCGGTGGGGCCTGATTTTCCTGTGATGTTTCGCATGTCCGGGCTCGATCTGATTCCGGACAGCACGACGATGGAGGAAACGCTGCAATTTGCCCGCATGCTGGAAGATGCCGGGGTTGATGCGCTCAATATCGGAATTGGCTGGCACGAGTCGAAAGTGCCGACGATTTCCATGCTGGTTCCGCGTGGCGCGTATGTGTGGGTCGCCCGGCAGGTCAAGCAGGCGGTCAGCATTCCGGTGATCGCCAGCAACCGGATTAACGATGTGCGTCATGCGGAAGAAATTTTGCGCGCAGGGCATTGCGATCTGGTGTCCATGGCCCGGCCTTTTTTGGCCGACCCGCAAATTGTGGCAAAAAGTGTGCAAGGACGCTTTGATGAGGTCAACACGTGCATTGCCTGCAACCAGGCTTGTCTCGACCATATTTTTGATGGCAAAGTGGCGTCCTGTCTGGTCAATCCGCAGGTCGGCAGAGAGGCGGAGTGGGCGCTTGTTCCGGCGGCTGTCAGGAAAAAGGTGGCGGTCGTGGGCGCGGGTCCCGCAGGACTGGAGGCGGCACGGGTGCTGGCCGAGCGCGGGCACCAGGTCGTCCTGTTCGAAAAACAAGAGCGGATTGGCGGCCAGCTCAACTACGCGCGCCAGGTGCCGGGCAAAGCGGAATTCAACGAGACGCTGCGCTACTACCGCACACAGCTTGCAAGGCTTGGCGTAGAGATCCGATTGGGCGCGGAAGCAGACGCAGATGCGCTGGTGGCGGAAGCCTTTGCGGAAGTGGTCATCGCGACGGGAGTTGTTCCGCGCGTGCCGGAGATTCCGGGCCGGGAGCTTGGGCATGTCGTCATGTACGACGCAGTGTTCGAGCACAAGGCGAAGGTCGGAAACAGAGTGGCGATTGTAGGGGCCGGGGGAATTGCCTGTGACTTGTCCCATTTGCTCGTCCACCATGAAGTCATTTCCGCGCAAACGGCGGACTATTTGCTGTCCTACCGGATTTTGGACGAACAGGCGATTCACCGCCTGCAGGCGAGCAAGCGAAAAGTGTTCATGCTGCGCAGAGGCAAGCATGTCGGCAGCGGATTGGGCAAAACGACGCGCTGGGCGACATTGGCTCAATTAAAGCAAAAGGGCGTGGAGATGCTGACCCAGATCGAGTACAGGCGAATCGCTCCGGAAGGGGTGTACATCAGCGTAAACGGCGAGGAGCAGCTCGTGCCTGCTGATACGGTCATCATCGCGGCTGGTGCGACGCCGAACCAGTCGCTGTATCACGCGCTGGAAGGCCGTCTTCCGGTTCATCTGATCGGCGGGGCCAAAGAAGCGGGAGAACTGGATGCCAAACGGGCGATTCTGGAAGGAGCGCAGGTTGGCAGAGCGATTTGATGTTCGCAAAAGATTTTCTATTCCGAAAATAGGTTGAATCGTGTATGATGGGAAAAGGATGTCGTCTTTTCGGAACTTTTGTCGAATCGCTTTTCAACATACTTAAATTCTTGCACAATGGAGGCGTACTGTTTAAATTCACGTGATTGGGGGCTTTCGCCTTGATGAACCATAATGGCATTCTTTTAGGAAAACGTTACTTCCTGTACTCCACTGCACAGGTAGTAGAGGTGGAGGGATGGACGTTTACGATTGCCCCGGGGTTTAAGATGATTGCGGGTGGTAGCGCAAACCCACTTCAGACATTAATCAGTATGTACCGCGAAAATGAAAAGGTTGCTCAACTCGTGCTTCATCATAGACGTTCCGACTCAGATGTTACCGTTCAGGCCGTATCGAGCGAGCTCCTGCTGGAAATCGCCCCTGCGACCAGAACCGTGAGTGTGGCAGAGAAGCAGTAAGGCACCCTTTGTGGGGTGCTTTTCGCTTTTTTCTAACAGAACATGCAGGCGAGGAGGCTGAATGATTTGGTAAGCAATGAATGGCAAGTAGGCGAGCTGCATTTGACGTGGCTCAAAGGCGGTCTGACACAGCTCGATGGCGGCGCGATGTTTGGGGTAGTACCCAAGCCGCTGTGGAGCAAGCGCTACCCGGCGAACGAATTGAACCAGATTCCGCTACGCGCAGACCCGATTCTGGTACAAGCCCACGGAAAACGCATCCTGATCGAATCCGGCATCGGAAATGATCGGCTGACCGAGAAGCAGAAGCGCAACTTCGGCCTGGTGGAAGAGTCGCAAGTGAAGGAGGGGCTGGCGGCAAAAGGCTTGACGCCTGCTGACATCGACATCGTCATCATGACGCATATGCACTACGATCACGCGAATGGCCTCGTTTCCGTCCAGGACGGCCAGCTTTTTTCCACGTTTCCAAATGCGGTGATCTACGTCCAGGAGCAGGAGTGGGCCGAAATGCGTGAGCCTAACATCCGTTCGCGCAATACCTACTGGGAGGACAACTGGCGTCCCATCGAGTCCCAGGTGCAGACGTACGGGGCCACTTTCGAGGTCGTTCCCGGCATAACCCTGCACCATACAGGCGGCCACAGCCAGGGACATGCCATCGTCCGCATGGAAAGCCAAGGCCACCTGCTGTTGCACCTCGCCGATATTATGCCGACACACGCCCACCAAAATCCGCTGTGGGTCATGGCCTACGACGACTACCCGATGACCTCCATCTTCGCCAAGGAAGAATGGATTCACGGCGGCATCCGCCAAGGGGCGTGGTTCACCTTTTACCACGACCATGTCTACCGGGCTGTGAAGTGGAACGACAAGGGAGAGCTTATTGACCAGATCAAGATAGCCGAGTAAAAACCGGGGTTGCCCCGGTTTTTTGTTTTGAGTGGAAAAACACGGCAGATCGCCCGGACGAACCAGATCGCGTCCATTCGAAGCAGCCACGCCAGCTATCGAATTTTCGATAAGCCTCATAGAAATTTTTCATAATCCAAAAATTTTGAATGCTCATTGACGAGCGATAGACTCCTCACTACAATAGGAGCATCACAGAGCATCTGTTCTGGTAGGCAGGATGAAACAGAACAGTCGTGGGGAGAGAGACGATGAACTGGATCAAATCACGTATGCAAGAGTATCACCCGATCGTCTGGTCGCTGGTCGCAGGGACCGTGTTCGTCAGGGCTGCCAGTTCGATGAGTATGCCGTTTTTGTTTTTATACTTGTCCAACCAGACCGATATGGACCTGGCCATGATAGGCCTGACCATCGGGGCCGGGCCGCTCGCCGGAACGATTGGCGGCTTTATTGCCGGGACGCTGTCAGACCGGATCGGCCGCAGACGGGTCATGCTGGGAGCGCTGTACGTCTGGACGCTCGTATTTATCGGGTTTGCGCTCAGCAAAAACCCGCTGATTTTGCTTTTGCTCAACATGGCAGGCGGGCTCTGTCGCTCGTTTTACGAGCCGGTGTCACAGGCGCTGATGGCCGACGTGACGCCTCCTGAGAAGCGCTTCCGGGTATTTGGCCTGCGCTACACAGCGATCAACGTCGGAGTTGCGATCGGGCCAATCGCGGGCGCTGTGCTGGCGAAAACATCTGTCGCCTTGCCTTTTCTGATTACGGCGCTCATTTACCTCGTCTACGTCATCAGCTTGCAAGGGCTGTTGAACAAGTTCGGGATCAGACAGATTGAGGGACAAAAGAAAGAGACAATCACCTTTGGCCGGGCCTTCAGCGTGATCGTGCACGACAAGGCGTTTCGCTTCTATATGGTCGCAGGCATGCTGGGCGCAATCGGCTATTCGCAGATGTCGTCTACCCTCGCCAAGTTCACGGAGATGACCGTTGCGTCCGGCGCTGAACTGTTTGCCATCCTGATGAGCGTCAACGCCGTCGTGGTTGTGCTCATGCAGATGCCGCTGACCAGATGGGCCGAAAAAAAGACGCCTCTCACCGCGATTGTGGTGGGAAACGTCCTGTATGCGCTGGGTGACATCGGCTTTGCCTACGCCAACTCCTGGCTCGTCTTTATTATCGGGATGGTGCTGTTTACATTTGGGGAAATTTTGACCTTTACCGCGAGTGACGTCCTGATTGACCGCATGGCCCCGGAAGCCATGCGCGGCAGCTATTACGGCGCGAAAAGCTTCAGCAACATTGGACAGTTCATCGGCCCGTGGATGGGCGGCCTGCTTCTCGGGCTTTACGGCGGTACGACACTGTTCTTGACCGTCGCGGCGTTTTCCATGGCGAGCAGCGCATTCCAGTGGGCGGGTCAACGGGTTTACTTCGCCACCCGAGGCAAGTCGCTCAATCAGAGCAGGGCAGAATCACTCTAGTGCCTGCATGATGCGCTCCGCGATGCGGGCATAGCCTTCTGCATTCGGGTGAAAATGATCGGTGTACAAATACGCCTGCTCTTTGCGCAGGAACAGGTCATACGTCGGGACGACGAACACCTGCGGATAGCGGGAGGCAATCTCGGAGGCCGTGCTGTTCCAGTCCAGAACAGGCTGCACCGTATCGACCGCCGCTTCCGTATTGCCAAATGGATTGTACAACGACGTGTAAACAATCGTCGCCCTGCTGTTCAACTGGCGCATTTGCCGGATGATTTCCTCGTAGTTGGTCGCAAGCCTGTCCGTGGCTGCGGCCACTTTTTCTTTGTCGATCGTGTAAAGCCCGCCCGTTTGCCTGAACAAGTCGTTGCCGCCGATCGTGAACAGGATGAGGTCGGCTTCGGCGAGCAGCGTCTTGACCTGCGCTTCGGACATTTGCTTGAGCAGATCGGACGACTCCTGCCCGTTAATGGCAAGATTCGTAAACGTAATCGGGTGGTCGGCCTTTTTTTCCAACGCTTGCCGGACGAGCCCGACATAGCCCTGGCCGTTGGCATCGCCAGCGCCGCGGGTGAGCGAGTCTCCGAGTGCGACGACATGGTGGATGCCCTCTTTTGGCAACGGAGCTGTCGGCTCGACAGTTTTTGCAGGTGGCGCTCCTGTGGAGGGGGCCAGTTGCTGCGGGTTCATCGCCAGGACAAAGCCTGTGGCAAACAATAAAAAGGACAGAAACGACAACAACCCGGTCGTGCGCCAGAGAAGTTTGCCGGATGTGCGCATCGGCTATCCTCCTATTCGATGGGAAGTGTGTAGACATGGTATAATGTGGTGGGACATCTTATGCCAGTGTACCATAAACGAAACGCTCCCGTCAGTTGCGGGAAGCGAAACAAAGACAGGAGGGCGCACCTTGGGCCAAACAGTCCTCGCCGTATCACGATTGCAAAAAACGATCGGCAAAAAGCAGATCATTCACGATATTACATTCGATGTGCTCGCTGGGGAGGTGTTTGGCTTTTTGGGGCCAAACGGTGCGGGCAAGACGACGACGATTCGCATGCTGGTCGGCCTGGCCAAAGCAGACGGGGGAGATATTCGCATCGGCGGGATTTCGCTCAGGGAGAACTTTCCGGAGGCGATTGCGCAAGTCGGCTGCATCGTGGAAAATCCCGAGCTGTACAAATTTTTGACAGGCAGGGAAAACCTGGAGCAATTTGCCCGCATGAGCGGCGGGATTACGCAGGAGAGAATCGAAGAAATCGTTCGCTTCGTCGACCTGGAGCGGGCGATTGACGACAAAGTCAAAACGTATTCGCTCGGGATGCGGCAGCGGCTCGGAATTGCGCAAGCACTGCTGCATCGGCCGAAAATCCTGATTCTCGACGAGCCGACGAACGGGCTGGACCCGGCAGGGATTCGCGAACTGCGCCAGTTCATCCGCCGTCTGGCCGAGGAGGAGGGGCTTGCCGTCTTCATTTCCAGCCACCTGCTCAGCGAGATCGAGATGATGTGCGACCGGGTGGCGATTATCAATCAAGGAAAAGTCATTTCGGTCGGGCTGGTGCAGGAGCTGATGGAGCAGTTTGCCGACCAGGTGGAATGGACGATCCCCCATGCCCACCTGCCAAAAGCGCTGGAGGTGCTGCGCGGGCACAACGCCGTGACGGATCTTTTGACCGTCGGGGAGGAAAGTGTAAGGACGCGGATGGACATGGAGCGGGTAGCGGAAGTCAACCAGAAGCTGGTGCAGGCGGGAGTTCCGGTGGTCGGGATTGCCACGAAAACGGTGACGCTGGAAGACTTGTTCCTGACGCTGACAGGGGGAGGAGGAGAGAAATGAATCAAAGCATGCTGGGCCTCGTCCAAAACGAAACGGTCAAATTGCTGCGCCGCCGCCGCTTTCTCGTGGTCGTGCTGATTCTCGCCATTCTGATCCCGATTTTTACATACGCCCAGTACCGCTCGGTCGTGACCGCGCAGGAGCGGATGGGCACAACGGACTGGCGGCCGCTGTTGACCCAGCAGATCGTCGACATGCAAAACCGGCTCGCGTCCAGCCGGCTTCCGGACGAATGGCGCGATTTTATCAAAATCCGGATTCAGCAGCAGCAGTATTACCTCGACCATGATATTAACCCGATGGCACCCGGTGGCCCGACGTTTGCCCGCGGCTTCATGGATCAGGCCATCTCCATGTTTTTGCCGATGATAATCGTGGTGCTTGCGGTCGATATTGTCTCGGCCGAGTTCAGCGAAGGGACGATCAAGCTGCTTTTGACCAGACCTGTGCGGCGCTGGAAGGTGCTGACCAGCAAGTACATTACGCTCTTGCTGTTCACTTCCCTGACCGTTCTGATGACGCTTATCCTGGCCTACTTGCTGTCGGGTGTCGTGTTTGGCTATTCCGGCTGGGACTTGCCGATTCTCACAGGCTTCGAGGTGTCAGGCGGGGAGCTTGTGACGTCGGGAGCGTTCATGCTGCCGCAGTGGCAATTTCTGCTCATGCAGTACGGGCTTGGCTGGTTTGTGTGCATCGTCGTCGGAACCGTGACGTTCATGGTCTCCGTCCTGATTCGCAGCGCCGCGGCAGGCATGGGCATCATGATGGCGGCGCTCATCAGCGGAACGATCCTGACGCAGATGGCTTCGTCATGGGAATCGTCCAAATACTTGTTTGTCGTCAACCTGCAGCTCACCAATTACCTCAATGGCACGCTGCCCCCGATCAAAGGAATGACGCTGCCGTTCTCGCTGGCTGTACTGACGATCTGGGCGGTGGCGGCGCTGATTGTAGCATACACTGTCTTTACCCGCAGAGACGTCACTTCCTGATCTGGAAAAAAGTGCTACCTTTTTTCCGTTTCATTCGTATCTCATGGCAGGATCAAGTATGGCCACGAGAGGAGAATTGCGTGAGATTATGGACATGTTATGGAAATGCGGGATGGTTGCACTGACAAGTATGCTTGAACTGTGGGGAGCGATTCCGATCGGCTTTGTACTGCAGCTGCCTCCGATTCTTACCGGGATTTTCAGCGCTCTTGGCGCGATTGCCAGCGCCGGGATTGTCATCTATCTGGGCGGTTCGCTCCGCAGCTGGCTGATGAAGCGCGTGGAGAAAAAAGCAGGGCGGCAAAGTCGGATGGGCCGCATCTGGGAGAAGTACGGGGTAATTGGACTTGGACTCGCTTCTCCGCTGTTGACAGGCGCTCCGCTTGGGGCGGCAATCGGCATTTCGCTCGGGGCACCGCCTGGCAGGCTGATGTGGTGGATGTCGATTGGCATCGTGATCTGGAGCATCATCCTTACAGCAGCAGTCGCCTTCGGACTGCTCCAGTTTATGCCGCCAGAACAGCTGGGCTGAAAAATCTCTCTTTTGTCGGGCCGAAATCTTGCGTACAATGTTCCAAGGAGTGAAAAAGGAGGTCGGGATGACCCATGAGTGAGAAAAAAGAAGCGCTGGTGCCGGAACTGGACGAACTGCTGCACAAGTTTACCGAGCTGTTGACGGGTGAAGCGACGCCAGAGCGCGTCGAGATGGTGAAAGTATGGTGCCTGTACACCACGATGGCAAAAGCGATGCCGCCGCTCATCCAGCATTGGGGCAGCGAACCGCAGCACCAGGCTGCGCGCAACCAGATCCGGGAAATCATCGAGCAAATCAAGCAGTGGAACCAGGCGAAAAACCAGACACACTAGCACTTTCAGGAAGAAGCGCCGTCTTTTTGCGATGCGATGCAGGGCAAAAGACGGTGTATTTTTTTGCGGAAAAAAGCCGGAACGATTCAGCCGTTGCTGGCGAAAAAAATTCCGGCTGCTGCTCAGCTTATCCTTTTGCGAGCAAACAAAAAGACACGAACCTGATGCGACAGGTCGTGTCTGTGAGAAACGCGTCTTCCGCTTACAGCTAAGGCTTCCAGGTCAACTGCTTGGAAGTCTCGATCAGTTCATCCAAGGAAATGCCGTGGGCGGTTACGACTACGTAGAGCGACTGGTTATTGGACTGGGCGTTGAAATGAACCGCGTGCTCGGCAGCAGAGCTGTTCTTGTCCGGATTGTCAAACGAAACAGCAATCGCCTGCTCGCCGTTTACGGCAAAGAGCTGAGTAGCGGAGAACGTGCCGGGAATCGACAGGCTGCGTTTCCCTTTCGCATTGCGAACCACCTCGATGCGAATCCAGCTGTCGTTATGCTTGTAATCCGCTGAGAGGCGCGTGACCTTTTGACTCGTCTCCGATTCGTACTGGACGGAGATCGTGCTCAAGGAAAAGCTGTTTGCGTTTTGCGCAAGCACGGGCACAGGCATATCCGATGCTTGTACGGCTGTATCGGTGTCCGTGAAGGTCGACAGCGTGATCGGCTGTTTGGCGAGCGTTGGCCCTACAATCTCGCTTTCGCTGTTTTCCGCTTGGTTGGCTTCCGGTACGCTCATCGCAGTAATCCCCATGGCTTGCTGGTCTTCTGCGGGCGAACCGGCTGTTTTTCCGGCGATCAGATTGTGCTTTTGCCCTGGTTCATCTTTGCCCAGTGCTGTCGTGACGTTTGCGCCCTGTTCCGCTGCTTCTGCCGGAACGGTTGCGGAGGCGACGGACGCCTGCTCTTCTGCTTGCGGCGTTTGCGCCTTGGGCACGGCTGCTTTCGCTTGCGGCGTATTCAGGGCTATTTCACGGTTGGCTGGCGCCGGTGCTGTACTTTGTGCAACCGACGCTGCAGGCTGAGATGCCTGGGCAGCCGTCTCGTTTTGCTTTGCCAGCGGCTGCTCGTTGCCGACTGTGGCATTTGCTGCTGATCGGGCAGAGGCTGGTGCAGATGCCGGAGAAGCGTCCTGCATTTGCGACGATTCGTTGCCGTACATGGCGATCTGGTTGCCAGCGCCTGCCTGTGCTGCTTCCGGCTGCTGTGACGCTGTCTGGAATGAATCGCCCTGGAGCTGCTGGTAGCTGATGAAGCCCACTGCCAAGAGGACTGCCGCTGCGCTGACCCAGGCGAATGAAGGGAAGCCTTTGGTCCGACGCTTGCTTGGCACAGGTGCTGCCGCCTGCTGTGAATGTACAGCTTCGGTTGCGGCGTGAGGGGGCACACCTTGTCCGGCGTTCTGGTAGATGGCCTGCATGATCCTCTCTTCCAGGTTCGCTTGGGGCAGTGGAACCTCCTTCAAGAACTGCACCTCCTCTTCGGTTGTCATGTGCGTTTCAATCCATGCGATACAATCCTCACAGGACTCTATATGGGAAAAAATATCGCTATCCGTGTCATCTGGCCATGCTTTTCTAAATGCCTGGCAGTTCATGTACGAGCCCCCCTTCCTTGCGGGATAACAGTTTTGCGAGTTCTTGGCGAGCGCGCAAGTAACGGACACGTGCTGTAGACTCGGCGATGCCGAGAAGCGTTGCTATTTTTTCGAACGGATATTCATGCGTGCAGCGAAGGACGATCACTTCCCGGTAAGTATCCGACAGCAAGGCAAAAGCCTCCTGGATTTCCCTGCGCTGCTCCTTGTTCATGAGTGATTCTTGCGGAGACTCGTCCCGCGTATTGGACGGCACATACGCCAGTTGTTCGTCGGAGTCGTGAAACTTCCGTCTGCGCAAAAAGTCAATGGTCTTGTTGCGGGCAAGCGTATGTAACCAGGATGAAAACTGCGAGTCGCCCCGGAACGTGGACAGCTTTTCATACGCCTTGACGAACACTTCCTGCGTCAGATCCTCCGCATCAGCGCGATTGTTCACCATCTTGTAGATGAACACGTAGATCATATGCTGATAGCGCTGGATGAGTTCGCGATACCCTTCGATGTCGCCCTGAAGAATCCGCTGAATGATTTCGGCGTCGGATTGCATGGAATCTCCGGCCTCCCTTCCCTCTATGTGACGCTGGCTTTTTCCCAAACGTTTCAGACCAGCATCTCGTTTTCTATAATTTCGTATGGATAGCCTTGCTCGACGAGAAAAAGCTGACGGTGGAGCGAAAACTCCTGCTCTCTCGTATCGCGTGTCACCAATGTATAAAAATGAGCGGTGTTATTTTCGGTTTTTGGTCGCAAGATCCGTCCCAGTCGCTGTGCTTCTTCCTGACGGGAGCCAAATGTACCGGAAATTTGAATCGCCACATTGGCGTCCGGCAGGTCAACGGCGAAATTGGCTACCTTGGAGACGATCAGGCGCGTGATTTCCCCATTTTTAAATTGCTGATACAGCATCTCGCGTTCTTTTTCCGTCACTTTGCCTGTAATCAGCGGCAGTTGCAGGGCATTTGCCATCTGCTCCAGTTGGTCGACGTACTGCCCGATAATCAGCACCCGGTCGCCTTCGTGGCGCTCCAGCAGCTTTTTGACAACCTCCAGCTTTTTCGGGTTTTCGGCGGCGACTCGGAACTTTTGCCGTGCCGTCGCATGCGCATACGCTTCCCGCCACTTCGCTTCAAAAGGCAGCCGGATTTCCCGGCAGCGCGCTTTTGCAATCCAGCCCGCATCCTCCATCGCTTTCCAGGGAACCTCGTATTTTTTTGGCCCGATCAGCGTAAAGACATCTTCCTCCCGGCCGTCCTCCCTGACGAGCGTAGCCGTCAAGCCCAGCCGTCTTGTCGCCTGAATCCCGGAAGTAACGCGAAAGACAGGTGCAGGCAATAAATGCACCTCATCGTAAATAATAAGCCCCCAGTCACGCTCTGAAAAGAGCTTCATGTGAGGAAATTCATCCGAAGACGTAGGGCGGTATGTGAGAATTTGATAGGTTGCCACCGTGATCGGCTTTACTTCCTTGTGATCGCCAGTGTATTCGCCGACCAGCTCGGGAGCGAGGTCCGTTTTGTCCAGCAGCTCGGCGATCCATTGTCGCACGGAAGTAGTATTCGTCGTCAAAATGAGCGTAGCCGTCTGCAACTGGGAAATCGCACCAATGCCAATGACAGTCTTTCCGGCTCCACATGGCAGCACGAGCACGCCGCTGCCGCCGAGAGCGGAGCCCCCGCGGTAAAAGGCGTCCACCGCTTCCTGCTGATAGGGGCGCAAGGAAAACGGCTTGCCCGAAGCGCTGGTCGCCCGCAAATTGACCGGGCACGATTCCCCCTGTGAATAGCCCGCCAAATCCTGGACAGGCAGTCCCAACCGGATCAGCTCTTGCTTGATGAGGCCGCGCGCGTAGCTTTTGAGCACATAGCCGTCTTCGAGCAGGGCTGCAATCGACTTGTATCCGGCCAGTTCCTTGAGGATGAGCGGATCGTCGCTATGTAAAACGAGGTCATCTCCGCGGCGTTCGAGCCGGATCAGACCGTATTTGCGCATCGTGTCTTCGATTTCCTTGACGATGGTTGGAGGCACGCCGTATTTGCTGTAGGTGCCGAGAATACCCGTCACCTCATGCGGCTCCATCCCGCTTGCCGCTGCATTCCAGAGCGACAGCGGCGTCATCCGGTACGTGTGGATGTACTCGGGGCTTTTCAGCAGTTCGCAAAAGCCGCTGATGGCCTGCCTGGCTTCGGCAAACTGCGGGTGCTGCGTTTCCAATAAAATGGTGCGATCGCTTTGCACGATCATCGGCAAGTCTGGACGATAAGACATGAGATTCACCTCGCGACAAACGGCATATGAATCAGCACTATGGTATCACAATCCGGAAAAGAAAGAAAAACAGACAGGTAACATTTACGGCTGGATGGGAAACAATATCCCAAAGCAACGGTCGGAAAGGAAGGCGAGGTGCATGGGAACGTGGGGAAGCTTGTTCAACTTGGGATTGGTCTTGATCCTCGTTTTCCTCAACGGTTTCTTTGTCGCAACCGAGTTTGCCGTGGTGAAAGTGAGGGAATCGCGGATCGCCCAACTGGTGGCGGAAGGGAACAAACGCGCCGTAAACGTCGAACAGGTCATCCATAATCTGGACGCGTATTTGTCAGCGTGCCAGCTTGGCATCACGCTGGCGTCTCTGGGGCTTGGCTGGCTGGGGGAGCCTGCGGTGGCTCATCTCTTGCATCCCGTTTTTCGCTATTTTCAGCTCAATGAGACGCTGGTGAGCAGCATTTCCTTTATTATCGCGTTTTCGGTCATTACCTTTTTACATATTGTCCTGGGCGAGCTTGCTCCGAAAACATTGGCAATCCAGCGCACGGAAATGGTCGTGCTCGCGGTTTCCCGACCGATTCAGCTGTTTTACAAAATCATGTATCCGTTCATCGCGCTCTTGAACTGGTCGGCCAGCCGCTTTCTCAGGCTGTTTCATATTTCGATGGAAGCGCACCAGGAGGCCCATACTGAGGAGGAAATCCGCATCCTGGTCAACGAAAGCCACAAAAGCGGGCTGATTGACCAAACCGAGCTGATGCTCGTCGACAACATCTTTGATTTTTCCGAGACGATGGCAAGGGAAATCATGGTCCCGCGAACGGATATGGTCGTGCTGAACTTGCGCGATCCGTTCGAGGAAAACGTCCGGCTGGTGCAAAACGGCCGCTTTACCCGCTATCCGGTCGTGGACGGCGACAAGGATCACGTCGTGGGGAGTCTGCACATCAAAGATATGCTGACAGGTCTTTTGCAGGGGGAGCATCATGATTTGCAGTCGCTGATGCGCCCGATCCTGACCGTGCCCGAGACGATCTCAATCAGCCGGCTTTTGACCATGCTGCAAAAACAGCGCGGACAACTGGCGATTATCATTGACGAGTACGGCGGGACAGCGGGGCTGGTCACGCTGGAAGATATTATGGAAGAAATCGTCGGGGACATCCAGGACGAGTTTGACGACGAGCGTCCGGAGGTCGAGAAGAACGACGATGTTTTGTCGCTCGACGGTCGGATGCTTCTGGAGGAAGTTGGCGACTACCTGAACATGAATCTGGAATCAAGCGAGGTGGATACGCTTGCCGGCTGGATTTACATGCAGATTGACCACCCGCCGCGCGTGGGCGACCGGGTGCGCGAAGGCAAGTACGAATTCGTGGTCGGGGAAGTCGATCATTACCGGATTACCAGGGTTTTCGTCAAAAAGCTGGCGAACGCCGAGGAAGAAATCGGTACAAAAGATTGATGAAAAAAGCTTTTCAGCACGCAATAATATGCTATAATGGGACACAAGTTGCACAAATGCAAAATGGCTCGGTCACCAGAGGGGAACCGCGGCAAAGAGAGCAGAGCTTAGAGGAGGAAGTACAGATGAGACGAGCAGTCAGTATGGTACTGACCACGTTGCTGGCCATTTCTTTGGCAGCATGTGGAAATGAGACAGGTGGACAAAGCGAGGCTACCACGGCTAATTCCGGCCAGGAGCAAACCGTGAAGCTGGGCTTGACGCAATTCGTAGAGCATCCGGCACTGGATGCGATTCATCAAGGAATTTTGGATGGCTTGAAGGACTCCGGTTACGAAGAGGGCAAAAATCTGGAGGTTGACTACCAGAACGCGCATGGCGATATGAACAACACGGTATCGATTGCGCAAAAGTACGCCGGAGACAAAAAGGACATGGTCGTAGCGATTGCTACCCCGTCCGCGCAGGCTGTAGCCAAGACGATTGCTGACATACCTGTTTTGTTCAGTTCCGTAACAGACCCGATCTCGGCTCAACTGGTCAGCAGTCTGGAAAAACCGGACAAAAACGTGACCGGAACGAGCGACAAAGTATCCATGGAACAGCAATTGAAGCTGGTCAAAACCTTCCTGCCACAGCTGAAAAAGCTGGGTGTGATCTACACCACTTCCGAAGTGAATTCGGAAGTACAGGTAAAAGAGCTGGAAGAAGCAGCGAGCAAAGAAGGCGTAGAAATTGTCAAGGCGGGTATTTCCCAGCTTTCCGAGGTGCAGCTGGCAGCTCAGGGACTTGCTGGAAAAGCAGACGCCATCTTCATTCCGATTGACAACACCGTCGTATCTTCGTTCGAAGCCGTCCTGGGAGCAGCGGAAGCGAACAAGATTCCTGTCTTTGCTTCGGACACAGACACCGTAAAACGCGGCGCAGTCGCTACTTACGGCATCGATTACTACATGATCGGCAAACAAACCGGCGAGATGGCTGCCCGCGTCCTCAAAGGACAAGCAGTTGCAGACACGCCAGTCGAAATTTCGAAGCAGGCCGACCTGTACATCAATGAAACGGCTGCCGGGAAGTTTGGACTCACGATTTCTGATGCACTCAAACAGCAGGCGAAAGAAATCTTCAAGTAAAGAAAGAGAGCGTCAAGCTCTCTTTTTCTTCTTTTAAAACTGTTTTATCCATGTTAGAATTAGTAAAAATTTTTCAAGGGGGTATTTATCACATGTTCAAGCAAAAAAAGACTATCAGAAAAATTCAGAGTATTTTATTTCCTTTATTGCTTTTGTCTGTTACTGCATGTGGACAGCAAAGCGCTACTCCGGCGAACAATGAACAGGCTGCTCCTGCTGCCAATCAGTCTGCGCCGGCTGCCGAGAACAAGCAGTTCACGATTGGCATTTCCCAATTCGTAGAGCATCCTGCCCTGGATGCAGCGCGCGAAGGGTTTGTGGCACAGCTTGCGAAAAACGGGTACGAAGATGGCAAGCAAGTGAAAATCGACGTGAAGTCGGCGCAAGCGAGCATGGACACCGCGATTTCCATCGCGCAAAAATTTGAGGCAGACAAAGTAGACCTCGTGCTGGCAATCGCGACGCCAACCGCGCAGGCGGCTGCTCAGACGAGCAAGGAAATTCCGGTTTTGTTTACGGCAGTGACTGACCCTGTGGAGGCTGGTCTGGTAAAATCATTGGAGCAGCCAGGCGGAAACGTAACAGGTACTTCTGACATGAACCCGGTCGAAGAGCAATTGAAGCTGGTGAAGGAGCTGAAAGCAGACGCGAAATCCGTAGGCATCATCTACAGCTCCGGTGAGGTAAACTCCAAGGTACAGGTAGACACAGCCAAAGCCGTTGCTGACAAGCTGGGGCTGACCATCCAGGAAGCGGCGATCACCAGCGCGACAGAAGTGAAGCAGGCAGCCGAATCCATGGTAGGCAAAGTCGATGCGTTCTACGTGCCGACCGACAACATGGTCGTATCGTCCATCGCAGCTGTCCTGGGCGTAGCGGAAGCGCAAAAAATTCCGGTGATCGCAGGTGAGGAAAACTCCGTGAAGAGCGGGGCGATTGCTACCTACGGCATCGACTACACCAAGCTGGGCGAGCAAACGGCAGACATGGCCGTGAAAATTTTGAAGGGCGAAGCGAAGCCGGCTGACATGCCAGTAGAAATGCAGGCCGACATGAAGCTCGTCTTGAACAAAAAAGCAGCGGAGAAAATGGGAGTGACCATTCCGCAATCCATGCTCGACCGCGCTGGCGAAGTGATCGAGTAATAATCGCAGCAACAGGAGGATTTCTTCTATGAATTTGGCAATAATGGGAGCCATCGAGCAGGGCTTGCTATTTGGAATTTTAGCTCTGGGCGTGTTTTTGACCTTTCGCATTCTGAACGTACCTGACTTGACGGTAGATGGCAGCTTTGCTTTGGGCGGCGCGATCGCAGCCAAGTTTATCATCGATGGAACCAACCCGTACCTGGCTACCCTCTTGGCGTTCGTCGTCGGAGGATTGGCAGGGGCATTTACCGGCGTTTTGCATACAAAAGGGAAGGTCAACGCACTGCTTGCAGGGATTTTGACGATGATCGCACTCTATTCGATCAACCTGCGAATCATGGGGAAGGCGAACTTGCCTTTGCTTCGTGAAGATACGTTGTTCACCTATGTAAAAGACTTGAGCATTCCGGATTTGACGGTAGGCGGATTGACATTGCTGACAGGCGTGTCGGTCGTGTTCATCGTCGGGATTTTGCTGCTCAAGCTGGCAATCGACTGGTTCCTGCACACCGACCTTGGTCTCGACCTGCGCGCGACGGGTGACAATCCGAAGATGATTCGCAGCTTCGGTGTCAACACCGATACGACGACGATTATCGGTCTGGCTCTGTCCAACGGTCTGGTTGCGGTATCCGGCGCATGGGTTGCCCAGTACCAGGGCTTTGCCGACGTCGGCATGGGGATCGGGATGATCGTGATTGGTCTTGCTTCTGTTATTGTCGGGGAAGTGCTGTTCGGCAGCTCCTCCATTTTCCGAGTGACCCTCGCAGTCATTCTCGGCTCGATCGTTTATCGCCTGGTGATTGCACTGGCCCTGCAAGCGGGACTGAATCCGTCGGACATGAAGCTGATTACCGCTTTGATCGTAATTGTGGCACTGACCGTCCCAACCGTTGCCAAAGGCATCTGGAATAAGCAAGCGGTACGCTCGGTAAGGGGAGGAAACGGCCATGCTTAAAATTTCGAATGTCAACAAAGTGTTCAATGCCGGCACGGTGAACGAAAAAATTGCCCTGCGCAACGTCAACCTGCACGTCAAGCCGGGTGAGTTTATCACTGTCATCGGCAGCAACGGGGCCGGAAAATCGACGATGATGAACATGATCTCCGGCGGACTGTTCCCGGACAGCGGAACGATTACGATTGACGGCAAGGACGTAACGCGCCTTGGCGAGCACCAGCGCGCCGAACTGATCGGGCGGGTGTTCCAGGACCCGATGGCAGGGACTGCGCCGAACATGACGATTGAAGAAAACCTGGCGATTGCGCTCGGACGCGGCCGCCGCCGCACACTCGGCTTCGGCGTGAACAACCACAAGCGCGAGCTGTTCCGCGAGCAGCTCAAGCAGCTTGACCAGGGACTGGAGAACCGTCTGAAAACAAAAGTCGGATTTCTCTCCGGCGGTCAGCGCCAGGCACTCAGCCTGTTGATGGCTACTTTTACGGAACCGAAAATTTTGCTCCTGGACGAGCATACAGCGGCGTTGGACCCGAAACGGGCGCAGCTCATCGTGGAGCTGACCGACAAGATCGTCGCGCGCCACAAGCTGACGACGATCATGGTCACGCACAATATGGAGCAAGCGTTGAACATGGGGAACCGCCTGCTGATGCTGCATGATGGCGGCATCATTCTCGACATTCCGGAAGAGAAGAAGCGGACGATGAAGCCGCAGGATTTGCTTCGCGCCTTCGAAGCAGCCCGTGGCGGAGAAAGCTTCAGCGAAGACCGCTTCCTGTTGACGTAATGCTTATATCAGCCTTCCTGCGCGTGCGGGAAGGTTTTTTCTTTGCTCCGCAAATGGACCCACAGCAAGGGCGGATACGCAGCAAAAAAGCGGGCGAGGGAAGCGGGAGGCGCTCGGTGCTGACGCTCGCCTTGGACCCGGCAGACTTGCTCTTGTCTGTGGCAAAGGAGCTTGTCCGAACAGGCGAGATTCGCGCTTCGCAGGACTGTTGGAGCGATACGGACAGTCTTGGCCGACTTTTGCCCAATATTTTTCCCGTTGGATGAATAGCCAGTTTGGAGCGCGGATTAACCGGGAAAAGGATAGTAGTGGCCGAGTGGATACGTTGCGTCTGTTTATCGACCGAACGTTTGCCGGGCTGGACCCGATCCACGTGTTGCTGCGCTCGCAGACGCATTTGGCTTTTTATTGGGAGGTAGATGAGGACAGGACGCGCTGGACGTTTTTGCAAGCGCTGAGCAAAGAGCAGATGGCAATCGTTCGATTGACTTTCAGTCCGTTTTTTTGAGCGAGTCGCATAAATTTGTCACATAATCATGTGAAACCGCTTTCCTCTTTTATCGTATTATTAGATGTAGATATTATCGCTTTGTTATTTAAGCTCGGGGAGGAACCATACGTTGTATACAAGAACAGAAAAAGACAAACATATTTTGTTTGCCTCCATTCGATTGATGATTTGCGTCGGGCATGCTGACGGTTATATAGGTTCAAAAGAGGTTGACCGCATTCATGACATTGTCAATTCGGAACATTTTACCTTGAAAGAACGGCAAATTTTGATGGATGACATCGATTATCCGAAGCGCCCGGAGACAATTGTGGAAGACCTGGTTGATATGAGTCAAAGCGAGAAGCTGGTGATGATGCGCAAGCTGTATCACATGGCGCTGATCGACCGGAAGCTGTCGCCCTCGGAGACGAAGGAAATTGCGCGAATCGCTTGCCTGATTGGCATCTCGGAGGAGAAGCAGAAGCAGGTAGAGGAGTGGATTCGCGAAGGGATCGCCTGGCGCGACCGCTGGAAGGACATTGTCGGTGAATAGACAAGGCTCCCGTTGCAGGAGCCTTTTTTCATACAGCGAAGGCTGTGGCAAAAGCTTGGCGCAGCCATCTTTTCGAACAGGCGAGGCGATGGCGCTCTCTGGCAGGAAGCTTCTGGAAGATTGGCTTGGCATAGCTTTCTCAAGTACAATAAAGGAAGAGACGTGCAAGTGAAGATGGGCGCCACGCTGAAGGAGGAGATCTGTGTTGCGCATTTTAGTGACAAATGATGACGGCATCGATGCACTGGGCATCAAGCGTTTGGTGGAAGCACTGCTCGGATTGGACCAAGCGGAAATCTTTGTGGTGGCTCCCGTTGAGGAAAAAAGCGGTGTCGGTCACGGGGTAACGTATCGCACGGCGCTGGCACCGGAAAAACGCGACTTTTACGGTCTTCCCGTCAAAGCGTGGGCCGTGAACGGCAATCCGGCTGACTGTGTGAAGGCAGCGTACCATTTGCTTTTTGCCGCGGACGAGAAACCGAATATTGTTTTTTCAGGAATCAATGTGGGAACGAATCTGGGGCGTGACATTTACTACTCCGGTACGTGCAGCGGGGCGCGGGAAGCGGTCATCTTGGGCGTTCCCGGCGTTGCCCTGTCTTATGATAACTGGTTCGACCAGGAAAATTACGGCGATGTCGTGCAGATGATTGGGCCGCTTGTAAAAGAGTTCTGCGAACGGGCCAGCAAAGGCGAACTGCCACCGGACGTTTTCTGGAACGTCAACATCCCGCACGTTCCGTTGGCACAGGTAAAAGGAATCGTACCGGCGGCGCTCTCGCTGCATCATTACGAAGACAGGTACAGCAAGGAAGCGGAAGGGTACTTTTTGACACGCGAGTATCCGCAGGTGATGCCGCTTGCCGAGCCGTTTGACTACGATCTTGTAAAGCACGATTACATCGCCGTTACGCCTGTACATATCGATGCGACGGATCGTGCGCTGCTCGCGCAGATGGATGGCTGGCCGCTGATGCAGGCTTGGGAAAAGCGAGGGGAAGAGCCGGATGAGTGAAGACTTTTACCCTGTGCTCAGCCCGAACCCTGCCTTGCGTTCGCCAGAAGCCTCGACGCAGGGCGAGGTTCTCGCCAAGGACGTGTATCCCGATTTGTATGAGCTGGCGAGTGAGGCGGGCTTGCCCTATTTTGCCAGACTGAACGGCGCAGGCGAGGTCGAGCTGTACCTGGTGTTCGAATCGGTGGACGCCTTCGTCGAGCAGACGCGCGATGCCGTCTCCGTCGAATTCAAGACATATCAGGATAAGCTGCTTGGCGTGATCTGGACCTTGTCCGATCCGCTGCAGCCACTCGGCTTTCCGCTCGCCTTTGACATCCGGCAGGCGGAGCAGCGGGGGATGGCGATGAAAATGCTGGAGCAGCCTTGCACCTTCTTGCACTATTTGGCTTACGAGGGCGGTGAGTTGACACATATCTACTCCGAGGCCATTTCGTTTTCCGCAGCAGAGGTGGAACGCACACGGGAAATGATTCACTCGCTGTATGCGGGAAAAATGGATGCGATTCCGCAGGAGGCACAGGTGCGCGAGGAGGAAACGCTTAGCATCCCGGCGCTTTCCTTGCCAGACACGGTGCTTGCAGAAGATGGACTTGCCTACGTTTTCCACTACAGCCGGATGGTTGCGGCACACGGGACAGAAGGCGCGCAGCATCTGTTGATGAACACGGTCCGCCAGGCGGTCTTGGTGATGCGCAGACATGCGCGCAGTGAGGTGAGGGAATCGGCGTTTACGGTCTGGGTCGCAGAGCGCGGCGAGCTGCTGGAGCTGATCGTCACTCCTGGCCTGTCCGATCTGTTTGAGGTCGTCCATATGTCCGAGGAAGAGGCGAATCCGTTTTCCCGCTTCCTCTTGACCTTGCCGGAATTTGTGGAGACAAAGGAAGTATCTCCCCTGCGCGCGGGAGCGTTCCCGTTTTTGCGCTATGAAAAGGGCCTGCTCTATCATTTGGAGCTGGATGAGGAAGTGCAGGTGCGCTTGCGGGCCTTGTTTGTGAAAACGTTTCCGGATATGTCTGTCCCATACCAGTGATTGTGGCAACATGGTGAAAAAGAATTTTCAGAGGAATCTTTTGCGCTTCGAGGAAATAAGGGTAAATAAGTCATTTTTCAACAAAGGATATGACAAGGAAAGTTTCGAAGTAGTAAACAGATAATCCGTTGGGGAGAGGTGACGACGATGTACGCTGTAGAACCCGATTTGTTTCAGGCTGTTTCCGAATGCGCTCACCGTTTTCAAGGGGAGATCGAATTGTTGGCAAAGCGGCACGCCCTTACGATTGAGGGAGGACTTCCGGCTCTTGAGCTGCAGGTTCAACCGCAATGCCAGGCTCTTTTGGAGTACAACTTGTGGGGAGAAGCGGGACTCGTCGCAATCCACGGCAAATTAAGCTTGCGGGATGGGGTCAAAAAAGATTCGTTTTCCGTCATGATGAAATTTTCGTTGTCTCACGATCCGGATTTGGACATGGATGGCAAGAAGCAGCGCATTGAGGAGATTTTGTACGGGGAAGCCGACCTGTTCTGGAACATTCCCCCTGCGGGGCATGTGGGACATGTCGAGCTGACGCTTCGGTTTTCGTATCAGCCTGGCTCCGGGCGACTCGGCGAATATGTGCGCAGTGTTTTGGGCATCGTAACCGGAAAGATGATGGCTGCCTAACGGCGTATATGGTAAAAAATGGCTCTCCGTCACTGGAGGGCTATTTTTCATTCGCGGCAGGGCAGCGTTTGGAGAAAAAGGAGGAAGAATCTGTCTATGCGTTTGTTCGTGGCCCTGGACATTCCCGAAGAGGCTGTCCACTACATATCGGATGTACAGGCACGGCTGAAATCGGAGGTGCGGGCGGACAGATGGCAGCCGCTGCACAATCTTCATTTGACGCTGCATTTTCTCGGCGAGGTCGACGAATCCCTCATCCCGGACATCTGTCGGGACATGGACATCGTCAGTGCCATTATCGAGCCGTTTCAGCTGCGCATCGGCGGCTTCGGGGCGTTTCCCCATGCCGAGCATCCCCGTGTGCTCTGGCTCGGCCTGCGCGGCCAGACGAATGCGCTCAAGCAGCTTCACCTGCTTTTGGGCAGACGTTTTGAGCTGCATCAGGGGGTGTCGTACGATCGCAAGCGCTATCGCCCCCACATCACACTTGCCCGTGGGCCGCAAGCACCTGCGGAGGGGCTGCCGCTTTCCGACTGGAACGAGCGCTATTTGGCAGGCGACGCGCCGCGTTGGAAGGTGCGGCATGTCCATCTGTACCGCTCGGAGCTTTTGCCGGAAGGAGCTGTGCATACGATTATCCATACGAGCACGTTTGCGAAAGATCACAGCAAAAAACAAGCTGTACCTGAATAGACTAAGGAAAGGATCAGGCAAAGCTTTCCAGAAAGCGGTGGAAAACGGATGGGTGAGTTCACGACCGGCATTCTTTATCCACGAAAATACGAACCGAAAGTGCTGATTGCCTTGTCCAAGTCTTCGCAACCGTACTTTCACAGAAACATCAATAACGACTGGAACGCATTTTTCCTGCAGGATGAGTGGATTGAAACCTCCGCGACGCTTGAGTTTTTACTGGCGCTGTCGAAGCAATTCGTGCCGCTGCTTTGGTTTCACGACGCAGAAGACAATGGCTGGGGGTTTCGTTTGTTTGACGCTGGCTATGAAGTCTCTTCGGGGACGATCAGCTATTCCCTGGATGTGGAGATGGCGGAGGCCGAGTTCGGCAGACTTTATCCGGAGATTGACCTGCAGGAAGAGATAACAGACAGCGAGGACGTTCGGCAAAAGTATGAAGACATACTGGACCGGGTTGTGCGTTCGGAGTTGTATCGGCGAGAGGTAGGCAAAGGAATTACGCGAATCAGGCCGCAGTCCTTCAGTCGGTTCGTGGGACCAAAACAGGTGCAGCAGTTGCGCTCGCTTTTTGATTTGCAACTGCTGACAAATGTAGACGAAGAAACCGGAGCTTCCCTCTTGTACGATTCTGTTGATCTGTTCAAGGAGATTTTAGGAATCGAGGAAATGGTGTGGGTAAACTATGCGTATTTGGCAAGTGGGGGCAGGGAGTAGAAAACAGAGAGGGCGGGATGATACTCCCGCTCTTTTTTTGTGCAAGGGCCCATATAAAAAACCAGTACAATGGGGACGTACTGGTTTTCGCGCAAGGCATGTCCTACACTTTTTTCCATTGGCCAAAAATTTCATCAATGTCCAATAGCAGAATCAGTTTGTCTTCCAGGCGAGCAATTCCTTGCAAATATTTGCCCTCTACGCCCGCGACAATCGGCGGTGCCGGTTCGATCAGATGCTGCGGAATGTTCATGACCTCGGATACCGCGTCGACGACGATGCCGATATTGAGCCCTTCCAGCTGCAAGTCGACAAAGCGGGTGTCATCTGTCTGGGCAATCGGCTCCAGGCCGAACATTTTACGCAGGTTCACGATGGGCAAAATCCGTCCGCGCAGGTCAATGACCCCTTCTACATACACAGGCGACTTCGGGAACCGGGTGATGGGCAGTGGCTTGATAATCTCGCGCACCAATGCAATGGAGAGCCCGTAATACTCGCTTCCCATTTTAAACAAAATCGATTGGGACGTCGCCGCTTCTGCCTCCCAATCTGTACCGTTGCTTCGTTTGATCAGTTCCATCTGTACACTTCCTCCCGGATCGCTTTCCTATGTCTTTACCCATATTGTACCATGGGCAAACCTGTTCGAAGCCAATTTTCTTCGGATAAAAAGGCATAATAGAAAACGAACAGACCAGCAAGCTTGGGGCTCGTCAGTCTGTTCGTCTGTTTTTTGCGGGCCGCACGTTTAGGGCTCGCGCAGGTCGTTGAGCGAGATTCCTTGCTCCAGGGCGAAGTCGAAATCATCCACATCGTAAAATTGAACAGGTACGATATATTCCAAAATCCGATCCTGAAAATCGGGCTGGTCTGTGAGCAGCGGGACTTCAAAGCGTACGGACGTCAGCAGGAGCTGCGTCTCGACGGGATCAAAAATTTCTCCCCACATGGCGTTGTCCTCCACCTTGATGACCGTCAGTGTCACGCCGTTCGGAAAGGTGAAAGGAACCTTGGACCAGGGGGCAATCAGTCCTTTTTCCAGTCGCTTGCGGTTGAACGGATCGGCAAAAAACTGGCTCATTTCCTTCATGACCCGGCGAACGTGCTGATCGTCACCGGAGTAGGGCATGATTGGTTCAGGACTCTGGATAAATTCGTCCAATTCATAGATTGTCGATGCGGGTATCAGATATTCTACCGGTTGCGATGGAACCATCAACTCCCCGTAGATAGCCAACATGATCGCTTCAATAACGAATTGTTTCGACATTTCGACAACCCTCCTCGTTACCATCATACTGAAATCGCCCAGTGACAACAAGTGCGGACAAGGCTGGGAGTGCAGACTGTTTTTTGCCTGTGACCTGGAAGTGCCAGATTTTACGCAATAGGAAACGGAGGAAATTTCATTGTTCGATCCAGGTTTTTACTCTTCGCTGTTGCTCATTATTACCATTAATATCGTCTTGAGCGGAGACAATGCCGTCGTCATCGCCATTGCCTGCCGCAAGCTGCCTGTCGCACAGCAAAAAAAGGCAATCATCTGGGGGACGATGCTCGCTGTCATCGTCCGGGTCATCGCCACGATCCTTGCGGTGTACTTGCTGCAAATCCCGTACCTGTACCTGATTGGCGGGCTGATTTTGCTGTGGATCAGCTACAGGCTGCTGCGGGAGGAAGACGGGCAGGAGGACGTTGCCGCGAGCGAGGATATGGTGCAGGCGGTAAAAACGATTGTGCTGGCGGACGTCATGATGGGGCTGGACAACGTCATCGCCATCGCAGGGGCGGCCCAGGGCAATATCTTCCTGATCGTGATCGGGTTGCTGATTAGTGTGCCCTTGATGGTATTTGGCAGCCAGTTGATTTTGCGCATCATGGAACGGTTCACCTGGCTCGTCTATGTCGGGGCTGGCGTGCTGGCCCTTGCCGCAGCCAACATGATTTTCACAGAGGAAGCGGTCCGCGAATGGATCGCCCCTGCGCCTTGGCTGGTGATGTTGTTCAAGGCCGTGTTGGTCGGCGCAGTTTTGCTGCTCGGGTATTGGCAGCGTTCGCATGTAAAGGCGCGGTGACAAGTTGCCTGACCGGGAGCGGGAAAAGCGTTTTGCCCGTTTCCGGTCAGGGAAGAGAAAAAATTCAGAATTAACTCTACATTTGTTGACAAGCGCTCTTTTTATTTTATATGATTGTAAAAATTGGAAGAGTCTAGTATTAGCTGAGGAGAGATGAGCATGTCTTTGACGGAACAGAGTAAACAGGGATATTTCGGCGAATTCGGAGGGAGCTTTGTTCCCCCTGAGCTGCAGGAAGTATTGGATTACCTGGCCGAGCAGTTTGAAACGTACAAGGACGATCCGGCATTTCACGAAGAGTTCCGCTACTACCTGAGGGAATACGTAGGTCGGGAAAATCCGCTGACGTATGCCCGGCATTTGACGGAGAAGCTGGGCGGCGCGAAAATTTACCTGAAACGCGAAGATTTGAACCATACCGGTGCCCATAAAATCAACAACGTCATCGGGCAAATTTTGCTTGCCAAGCGCATGGGCGCCCACCGGATCATTGCCGAGACGGGAGCGGGACAGCACGGGGTGGCTACCGCGACAGCGTGCGCGATGTTTGGCATGGACTGCACGATCTACATGGGGGAGGAAGATACAAGGCGCCAGTCCCTGAACGTGTTTCGGATGGAGCTGTTAGGGGCTAAAGTGGTGCCGGTGTCCAAGGGGCAGGGCCGATTGAAGGACGCGGTAGACGAAGCGTTGAACGACCTGGTGCAAAACTATCAAAATACGTTCTACCTGCTAGGCTCTGCAGTAGGGCCTCATCCATTCCCGACGATGGTCAAGCACTTCCAGGCGATCATCAGCGAGGAATCCAAGCGCCAGATTCTGGAGAAGGAAGGGCGGCTGCCTGACGCCGTCATCGCCGCTGTAGGGGGAGGGAGCAATGCGATCGGTGCTTTTGCCCATTACATCGACGAGCCTTCCGTGCGCTTGATCGGGGTGGAGCCGGACCAGGCCCCGACCTTGACCGAAGGAGTTCCGGCGGTCATTCACGGCTTCAAGTGTCTCGTGCTGCTCGATGAACAGGGAGAGCCGAAGAAAACGTACTCGATTGCAGCAGGTCTGGACTATCCGGGCATCGGTCCGGAGCACAGCCATCTCAAAACGAGCGGGCTCGCGGAATATTACACGGTGACGAACGAAGAAGTGTTGAACGCTTTTCAGGAGCTGTCCCGTTCGGAAGGAATCATACCTGCCCTGGAGAGCGCCCATGCCATTGCCTACGCGCTGAAGCTCGCTCCGACGCTGTCGCGGGACCAGATTGTGATTGTCAACCTGTCGGGGCGCGGAGACAAAGACGTCGAGCAAGTGTATCGCCTGTTGCGTGAATAGTACAAAAAAACAGCAGCCTTCCTTCTCGTGGAATGGCTGCTGTTTTCAAGTCGGGCATCCTTACAGGGTTCGGACAATTGTTACGGTCATCCAGTCTTTGTCGTACAGGTTGATTTCATACGGCGTCGTTACCTCCGATCCATCCTCGTTGGTCAGGATGCGAATCGTCGGCCGGTTGACGGCAATCGGGTTGACCCGCGAGACGACTCCTGTATGTCCCGTACTGAGCAGGACAGTGGAAGCAATGGGGAAAATGGCAACGTGTTGCAAGAACAGCTTGAGCAGTTCGAGATCAAAATACGTATTCCCCGAAGCGAACAAATACTCGATGGCCTCGGAGGGCGAATATTTTTTGCGAAAAGGGCGCGGCGAGATCAGCGCGTCGTAGACATCCGCAATCGCGACGATTCTCGCGTACTCGTGGATGTCCTTGCCACAGAGACGGCGCGGATAGCCTGTGCCGTTGTACCGCTCGTGATGCTGCAGCGCACAGTGCGCGGAAACAACGGAAATATTATTTTGGTTGCGCAGGATGTTGAAGCCCTCTTCGGTGTGGTATTGCAGGCGCTGGCGCTCTTCTGCCGTCAGTTCTTTGCGCAAGCTCCACAACTCTTTTGGCACCTGGGTCATTCCGATGTCAAACAGCAAAGCACCGATCCCCAGTTCCATCAACTGCTGCTGGTTGTAGCCTTTCGCCAGGCCAACTACGCCGGCAAGCACCGCGACGTTGACGGCATGGTGAAAAAAATAGCCGTCCATGACGTGGAGATTGGACAAATTGACGAGGACTTCTTTCCTGCTGCTCAAGTCATGCAAAATCTCTCGAAATACCTTTTGGAAAGTAATTCCAAAATCTGGGAGGGAGGTGCGGCGTTTAATCTGAGGTTGGTCCATCAGGGTAGTCATCGTCCTGTAAACCGCATCGACGGCCTCTTTGCGCGTCTCATCACGAATGACTTCTTCCGGGATAATATCATCTGTACGCTTGTCCTGAATGTAGATGGTATCAATTCCTAACTTTTTGAGCCGCTCGATGTAGCGTTCTGTCAGTTCCACGCCCATTCCGAGCAGAATGTTACCATTTTCCTGAAAAATGCTTTTGGCAATGACATCTCCCGGCTTAACTGAAGTAATATGTAATTTTCTCACAACGGAAGCCCCAGTCCTTTGTCGATAGAATAGAATTAGTGCTGATTTCCCGTGGATTGCTTAGTTCAATTCTACCATATGGAGTGTCTGGGGCACTACTGCTAGTCGTTACTTCTTGAAAAATGTCGATTGCCTTTGATTCATGCTCTTATTGTTCAGCAGCCCGGTCGGAGCGGGTAAACCAGCGAAACGGATTCAACGACCAGCGGGGTTCGTAGCGGGCGTAACGCTCCTTGCGTCGGGTCAGGCGCTGCTGCATCAAATCCATTTCAAAGGTGACGCGGCGCATCTCCAGACGAAGCGATTCCTGCTTTTCTTCGATGTCGGCGATTTTTTGCAAAATAGCCGATTGCATGCTGTTCAACGAAGACAGATGGGCCAGCTCCTGCTGGAACTTCAGCAGTGTTTCTTGGACGGCGAGCTCCATTTCTTTCATGCCTGCTTCCAGGCTGCTTCCTTGACTGAGTGTCACGGCTGCTTCTTCTGCACTGGAATACTCCCCGGCAGCCAGCATTTCTTCGGACAAACGTCCTTCATCTATGAGCTGTCGCTGAATTTCCTTGAGCGAGTTGTTTCCGTTATCTTTGCGTTCCTTCACTTCTTTCAAGAGGGCAAAGCCCGCTTCGCTAATCAAATAGTGACCCTGCGGATTTTTCAGACGTTCCTTTGCGGGCACGAACAAGTCCAGCCAGTTGCGCAGCGTACGTACGTGTACGTCAAGGCGATCAGCTACCTCTTTCGAAGCCATCCAAACTTGTACATCCATCCCGAATCACTCCTTTTTTCCCCTGGGTATTCCCGGTGGACTCATTATAGCACCATTTTTTCCGGGCAAAAGAGAATCGACAAAGGTTCTAAAAAGTAGTGGGATTTCGTCTGTTTCGGACAGGCTCTCCGTTTTTTGTCATTCCGTCACGAATCGGCAAATTGTTTTTGGCTCACTCATATTGCTCCGGACAGGCGCGTACATATGGAGGGAATACACGTCTCCATACTCATGCGGGATGAGGAGAGGACCGTATGATGCCACTTTACTTCTGGATTGTTTTGTTGGCGGCAGCGCTTGCCAGCTGTGTCGGCGGGCTTCTGCTGTGTCTTCGCGCCTGGTCGCGCAAAGCGCTGTTCGCCATGATTAGCGCAGGGGCCGGATTGCTGCTGGCGATTACGATGCTGGATTTGCTGCCGCATGTCATTCAGGGGGAAAGTCTGAGAATGATGCCGTTTGTGCTTGTAGGCTTTGCCGCCCTGTTTGCCATGGAGCTGCTCGGAAAATCAGCCGGAGGGGAATTTGGCTCGCCAAGCGTAATTGGCGTGCTCGGCGGCTTTTTGCTGCACGCTTTTGTCGAAGGGGTGTCGCTTTTGGCAAGCTTGAAGGTGGATGCCGAGATCGGCGTGTCCGTCCTGCTGGCGATGCTTTTGCATAAAATCCCCGATGGAGTCACGGTCGCCTCGCTCATGCTCGCCGCTACGAACTCCCGGAAAAAAGCGCTGTGGGGGGCGACTTCGCTCGGAATGGCCACGATTGCCGGAGCTTGCAGCTTCGGGGTTGCCGAGCGTTATTTTTCGCCGGACTGGTCGAGCGTCATGCTCGCGATGACGGCCGGGATTTTTTTGTACGTGTCCGCAAGCCACCTCGTTCCTTATATCGTGCAGGCGAGGCGGGCGGAATACGGCGTTTACTTTTTTGGCGCGGTGCTGGTCTATATTGTGCTGTCTGCCTTCATGCACGCCCATCATCTGCACGCATAAACAGGGACGCTCCTTGCCAGCCTAAGAAAAGACTGGAAGGCACCACGATGAAAGGAGCATGGAAAATATGAATCAGCCTGATCTACATTCGCTCGATGAAACAGCGCAGGGGAGTACAGAGTTCCCGGTCATGGGAACGTCGCTGAATCCGTTTGACGAAGCATGGGCGACTTTTGCTTCGGCCCGGCCGCTGGCGGAACAGGAGGGCGTTACCGAATAACAACCGGAGAGCCGTGTCGAAAGATAGCGTTTCGTGCTCTTTTCTCGCGTTCCTCTACTAACAAAGAACAAGATCGGTTATAATGGCGGGGAATAGTTTGGGAAGGAGCGAATACATAATGAATACACTGATGCAAGGTAAAAATATCGTCATCATGGGTGTAGCGAACCACCGCAGCATCGCTTGGGGAATTGCGCAATCTTTGCACAAGGCAGGAGCGAACCTGATTTTTACCTATCAAGGCGAGCGTCTGCGCGAAAACGTGGCAGAGCTGGCCGCAAAGCTGGGCAAGGAATCGCTCTTGGTCAACTGCGACGTAACCAAGGATGAAGAAGTGGAAGCAGCATTTGCGACGATCCGCGAAAAAGTGGGCGTCATTCACGGCGTGGCGCACTGCATCGCGTTTGCGAAAACAGAGGAACTGGAAGGCGAATACATCAACACGTCCCGTGACGGTTACGCGCTTGCGCAAGACATCAGTGCGTACTCGCTGGTGGCGGTTGCCCGCGCAGCTCGTCCGTTGATGACAGAAGGCGGCAGCATCGTGACCTTGACTTATCTGGGCGGCGAGCGCGTCGTGCAAAACTACAACGTCATGGGCGTGGCAAAAGCGGCCCTGGACGCATCGGTACGCTACCTCGCAAATGATCTCGGCAAGGAAAACATTCGCGTCAACGCGATTTCCGCAGGGCCGATCCGCACACTGGCGGCAAAAGGCATCCGCAATTTCAACGCCGTTTTGAAAGAGATCGAAGAAAAAGCGCCGCTGCGCCGGACGATTGACCAGTCCGAAGTAGGCGATACCGCGCTCTTCTTGTTCAGCAACCTGTCCAGAGGCATTACGGGCGAGATTTTGCACGTAGACGCCGGATACAGCATCATCGGCGGCTAAGCGGTCAGGCTAAGGCTTTTTCGCCCATACGGCCCATCCGAATGAATAACAGGCTCCCTTTGCTCGCATACTAACCAAAATGCGAGGAAGGGAGCCTGTTTTATGTTTCCACTGATTACGAACATGGAAGAGTTTTTGCTGCACATGGGCGGCAGCTATCCGTACTTACCGGCCCATTTCGCTGATGAAACGGGAGGGGCGGGTCTTGCGTCCGAAGCGCTCCCGGGGGATACCGATACACAGGCTGCGGCGGGCCCGCGTGATCGCCACGTATAGCAGGCGGCGTTCTTCTTCCAGGGCCGTCGTTTTGCCTTTGCGCAGCTCGTCCAGCGTGTACTCGTGCGGGAGGGCGCCTTCCACCAGATCAGGTAGGAAGACGTGATCGTACTCCAGCCCTTTTGCCCGATGAATACTCAACACATGCACAGCTTCATCCGGGAGTGGCCGCATCGTGCGCCACTCTTTTTCCTGTCTGCTCATCTGCTCGATGTAGGCCAAAAAGTCGCGGATCGTCGCGTGACGCTTGGCGGCAGAGAGAATTTGCTGCAGCTCGTCACTCCAGCGTTCCCGGCCATCTTCCCGGTCACGCGCCCGCTTTTTCACATATTCGCGGAGCTTGCCGTCCTCGTAAATCAGCTCCAGTGCCTGGGCGGGAGGGCAGTCCTTGCAGGCGGCGAGAATGTCGTTGATCGCTTGCATATGCTTGCGCTGGTAGGGCTTGAGCTGGGGCAGATGCGGGAGGATGTGCAAGATCGGCTTGTCCTCCAGAATCGCCTGGCTGCGCACGGCATTCCAGGCATCGCCGGAGATGTAGAGCGTCGGTAAAATTTCTTTTAACGCGTCCGTATCGTCCGGATTGAGTGCCAGCCGCAAGTAATGCAGCGTCCAGCGAACGGTCTGGCGCTGGTAAAACGACTCTTCCTCCTGCGTGTAATGAAACGGAATGCCTGCCTCGCTCAGCCGCTCCAGGATCGGCCGGGCCGACTCGTTCGTGCGGAATAGCACCGCGCACTCGCCCAATGCCGTTCCTTGCTCGCGCCGATGCACGATTTCATCCACGATCCGCGATGCCTGTTCCTCTTCGTCGTCCGGTTCAAACAAAAACGTGTCGCCTTCTTCGCGGTGGAACGACCGGCACACTTTTTCCCAGCGAGAGCGGTTGTGGCCGATGAGCGAATAGCCGAGACTGACGATGGCAGAGTGGGAGCGGTAGTTGACTTCCAGTGTAATCGTGGAAGCCTGCGGAAAATCTTTGGTGAAGCCCAATATGTACTTGGGATCACTGCCGCGAAAGCCGTAGATCGACTGGTCATCATCGCCGATGACGCACAGGTTGTTTTGCGGTGCGGCGAGCAGCTTGACCGTTTCGTACTGGATGCGGTTAATATCCTGAAACTCGTCGATCATGACGTGGGTGATCCGCTCCTGGTAGCGCTGCAGCAGGTCGGGATTGTCACGCAACAGCTCGTAGCAGCCGAGCAGCATGTCGTCGAAATCAAACCATTGATGCTTTTTCTTCGCGGCCTCGTAGAGCGGATAAAGCTGGGCCGCCCGTTTTTCCGCATCGGTTGCAGCCTCGCGAAAAGCCACTTCCTGCGGGAGAATGTATTCGTTTTTCCAGCGGCTGACGATGCTGAGCGCCTCCGTGATGTCCGCTTCTTTCAGCGCCATAAGCTCGTCATGGCCGAGCAACGCTCCCGTTTCGCGCAGCAGCCGCCACTTCTGCCAGTCTTTTGTCAAAAGCCGCTGTTGGTCCCAGTCGTTCGGACGATGGTGCAGCAGCATGCGGTAAAAAATGCTGTGGAACGTTCCGGCGATCAGCTCGCGAGCCTGGCCGGACGGCAACTGTCGGGCGATGCGTTGGCGGATTTCCTCGGCGGCTTTGGTCGTAAAGGTCACGACCATGATGCGCTTTGGCTCCACGCCCAAATCTTTGATGAGATGAGCGGTGCGGGCTGTCATGACCCGCGTCTTGCCGCTGCCCGCTCCGGCGAGGATCAGCAGCGGCCCGTCCGTCGTCTGTACGGCTTGCTGCTGGGTCGGATGAAGCGGCTGGTCCAGTTGCTGTTCGGCCAAATGGGCAATCGTCTTTTTCGGCATGAACCGTTTGCGAAAGACCGGCGGCTTTGGCGGAGGCGGGGCAGGTGTCACCGTGCTGCCAATCGCCCTTTTTTTCGGCAAGCGAAAGGAGCCGATCATCATCGCGTCTTCTTCCTGTTCCTGGGCAGCAGGCTCGTCTGGCGTTTGCGCCGGAGCCTGGTCGGTTGCAGCAATCTCGTCCAAAGCTTGCAGCCACTTCGGGGAAAGAGTGCTGTCTTGGGCTAAAAGCGGACAGTCGGCGCCATCCGGATGGGCGAAGTACGGCTCAAAGCTGATCCCGGCAATCAGGCGAAGCGCAGCAAAACAGGCTGGACAGCGAACCTTGCCCTGCCTGGCTGCCATGCGCCAGAACGGTATGCGGCTGTAAGTCTCGGGCTGCAACCGGATAGGTTTGTTGTCTAGTAACGCATAGTTCATGATGACACCTCGATCAAGCAGCTTCTTTGTCAAAAGTCAAAAGCGGGCGGTGGAAACAAGAAGTGCCCCCTGGCGGCAGGGGACACTTGCCAAAAGATCGTTCTTTACGATTGGGCGTGCAGCAAAATCGTATCGTCGGGCACGGAGGGCGAATCCTCCTTGTCTGGCTGGGTGATCGCTACACGTGTGATCCGATGGTTTTCCAGCTCGCTGATTGTGAACAGGTAGCCATGGTACATGACCGATTTTCCCAGTGTGACTTCCTCGCTCAGCTGGCTGTATAGCCAACCGGCGATCGTATCAACTTCATCGGAGACGATCTCAATCGTCAGAAAATCGTTCAGTTCGGTCAAGAGCATTTTGCCGGAAACAGAGAGGGCGTTGCTTGCGCTTTCTTCAATTTCCGGGCGCTCGTTCTCATCGAATTCGTCCTGGATCTCGCCGACAATTTCCTCCAAAATATCCTCCATGGTCAAAATGCCCGCTGTTCCGCCGTACTCGTCAATCACGATGGCGATTTGCGAGCGGCGTTTTTGCATCAGGCGCAACACGCTGCTGATCTCCATTGATTCCGGTACCGTGAGCAGCGGTCGGAGAAAATCTTTCAGCTCGGCTTTCCCGGTCGTCAGCGCCGACAGGAAAAAGTCGGACGTATGAACGAAGCCGATCAGCGTGTCTTTGTCTTCGTGGGCGACAGGGAAGCGCGAATGGCGGGACTTTCGGATGATTTGGAGATTTTCATCAAATGTATTGTCGTCGTACAGGCAAACCATATCAATGCGCGGGATCATAATTTCCCGGGCAAGGCGTTCGGAAAACTCGAACACATTGTCCACCAGGGCCATTTCCGTCTGGTCGATGTGGCCGCTCTTGTGGCTCTGATTGACGAGCAGCCGAATTTCTTCCTCGGTATGGGCCGGATCGTTTTCCGCCGCAGGCTCGATGCCCAAGCGCCGGATGAACAGATTGGCCGCGCCGTTTAAAAACCAGATGAGCGGATAGCTGAGCTTGTAAAATAACATGAGCGGAGCAGCCGTCCACAGAGAGAGTGCCTCTGCTTTTTGGATCGCAAGCGACTTCGGCGCAAGCTCCCCGAACACGATATGCAAAAAGGTGATGATGGCAAACGCAATGGCAAGCGAAACGGGCCCAACCATATAGGACGGGAATTGGAAATAGGCCATGACGGGTTCGACGTAATGGGCGATTGCAGGCTCACCAACCCAGCCTAGTCCAAGCGATGCCAGCGTGATGCCGAGCTGGCAGGCAGATAAATAGGCGTCGAGCTCGCGAGTGACCTTTTGCGCGTAGCGGGCACGCTTGTTGTTGCCTTCACTGACGAGCTGGGCCAGACGCGTTTGGCGAACTTTTACCAACGAGAATTCTGCTGCGACGAAGAAGCCGTTCAGAAGGACCAAAAACACCACAAGCAGCAGATTCAGCGTAATCTCCCCGATCGGACTCTCCAAGCGCACCTCCAGCCTCCCGCGGTGCGAAAGGTGGAGAATTCACCTCCGTAACGCTAAGTGTATTTTAAATGTACGAACAAAAATGGCGAAACATTCGTAGCTTCCTTGTTACAGGTAAGTATACCAACAGGTCAACCGAACAGTCAAAACGTTCCGATTTGCCGTGTGAGTCAAGCCATAGTGGGCAGGATTTTTTTGTCTCCAAAATAAGACTTCTGGTTTCCTCTTCTTGAAAGCGCTTTATTTTTGTATGATTCCTTTCTTCCACTCGATTTTTGCCTCATCCGCGAAGGGCTTTTAAGGCCAGCCCGGTAGGGCTGCTTTGATATGGCCCGTGCAACAGGCGGATCGTCCCGTTTATATAGCCTTTTGCCTGCTCTTTCACTTCCCGTAGCAAGTCCTTCACTCGGACCATTGGGTTGGGCTGTAACACTTGCTTCTTCGCTATCGCCTGGCCGCTCAAACGACTTCCCTCTTGTCGTGCCATAATGGCTCGCAACATCGCTTGTACTCCCCGTACACTCCAACTGTAGCCGCCTCGTTTGGTCCTTTTTGCCATCACCCGCATTTGCGCTTCCGCACTCCCCATTGGACGCATGCCCGTCGTGTCGATACCAGCTTCACCCAGAACCTTTCGATAGTCGATAAGATGCCTTCGATGCCGCCGTAAATAGGCCACGTATTTCCGCCATTCGTTCCGGTGCTCTTCCAGAATCTTTTCCTCCGGTACGGACTCTACTGTCGCCAGCAAGATATCCGCTTCAAAGGCCACCAACGCCTGCCGTACCGTCTGCCACGTCTCTGGCAACTGACCCAGGAATCGGCGCAATTCTCGCGCCACATGAAAGCGATCCAGTGTGTAAATACAGCGGTGAAAGTAGGATTCGCATTCTCCAATCCAATTGGCCCCATCCCCATTGACTACGATCCATGTGTTTTCATCCATGTCGTAATGACGAACCAGAAAGTCGCCAAACCCTTCCCAGAACTCTCCCTTCGTCGTATGCAGGTAATGGCGTTTCGACCTAAGCCGCACTCGGTCCCCCTCTTGTTCCCATCCTTCGTGCACAATCGCCATTCGATTTTCCATTCCCCGCTGGCGCTGCCTCTGCAATGAGGTGTAAAGTCCATCCACTTCCACAAACAATACGCGAACCGACCTTCGGGTCGCTTTCGACACGATGGTTGATGCTTGTTCAACCCGCGTGATTAGTTTGTCCCGAATGGCCTCATGGCTCAGTACCCGATACCCCAGTAACGCTTCCAAGCGTTTTGCGCTGTCCCGGTACGAGGGGCCTTGGCTAGCAAATTCGATCGCTATCTCTTCCAAAAACGGGCTTAGCTTCTCCCGCCCGTCAAAGGCCAGCATACGATCCAACAAATACACATGTTGACCCTTCACGCGATCCTGATACAATCGCCGTTTGAATCGAACCGTACCAAAGAGCGTGTCGATCTGGACTTCTCGTTGGTCCTTCAGCCGAAAGCGTGAATGATCCCGTTGATGCATCAGATACTCGTCCAACGCTTCCAAAATATAAGCCATACCGGCAGCGAACTGTTCCTGCAACGTTCGAAACAACAACGTTTCAAGCTCTTTCATTGTGGGAAATTCCGTGGTAAACTTGCTCACAGGGTTTCTCCTCCTTGGTGTGTTTGGTTTTGGCGCTTTACACTTTACCAAGAAGAGAAGCCCTTTTCTATACCCTCCAACTGATTTTTCTTCAAAAATTTCTTTTCGGTTTGCCCACGAACATTTTACTCATACCGATTTGCCACAGCGCATTTTGCCCATTGGCAGGACATACGCGAACGGGTCTTTTCATACACATAAGCGAGCAGTTGTCCAGGGGAGGGGAGGCGCGTGTACTGGCTGCAAAAAAGTGTTGCGATCATCACAGGTAGTGTGCTCGTTGCCATTGGCGTCAACCTGTTTTTGGTGCCGCACCGTCTCATGGACGGAGGAATGATCGGGATCGGGCTTCTCGCCACGTATTACATGCAATGGCCGCCCGGGATGGTGATGTTGTTTGTCAGTATCCCGGTTTACGCCCTCGTCTTTTTTTATGACCGCAGGCTGTTTTTCCACAGCTTTCACGGGATGTTGATCTCTTCTTTTTTTATTGATGTACTCTCGGATTTGCGCGGTTTCAACAGCTTTTCGACGTCTGTCTCATCTGTGACGGGCGGCGTGTTGATCGGGATGGGCGTTGGTCTGATGCTCGCTTTTGAAACAAACACAGGCGGAACGGATCTGTTGGCGCAATTTTTGGCGAGACGCTTTCGCATATCGGTGGCGCTGTTGATCCTCGCCATCGACGGACTGATCGTCATCTGCTCGCTGCATACGATCGGACTGGAGCGCACGGTATTTTCGCTTGTGACGATCATCGCGGTAGCGGCGACGACACACATGTTCAGCGGGCTTGGACGGCCGAAGCCTCCGTATACGATCATCGGCCCGCTCGCTTCCTTGTATAAAAGAAACCGGGAGATCGGCAACCAGGGCAGGGGAAGCAGACATTTTGGAGAAAATAAATAGGAAAAGGATGAAATGAGGGACAACATGTGTCTGCCTATCTACCGCAAATGATAACCGAACGGGTCGGATTTTTTCCCGGTCCCGTCAACATCGGCCTGGTCATCGGCAACAACGGAGCCATTCTGATCGACTCCGGACTGGAGGCGCAAACCGCCAAGAAAATCAAAAAAGGGCTGGATGCCATTGCCCAGCCCTTGTGTGCGATCATTCAAACACACGCCCATGCTGACCACTTCGGAGGAAACGCCTACCTGCTCGGTTGCTGGCCCGAAGCCAAAGTGTACGCGCCACCGCTGGAAGAAGCCATCATGCGCTATCCGATTCTGGAGCCCATTTATTTGAACATGGGAGCAGAACCGCTTGCGGAGCTGAAAAACAAGTTTTTGCTGGCGCAAGCTTCCCGGGTGGATTACCTCCTTCCACTGGAAGGGATGCTGGAAATCGACGGTGTGTCTTTCACGATCCTTTCGCTGCCGGGGCACAGCTATCAGCAGGTCGGACTGATCTGCGAGGATATTTGCTTTGCCGCGGACAGTTATTTGGGGGAAGAAGTATTGGAAAAGCACAAGCTGCCGTTTCTCGTCGATGCCCATGAGACGATGAACAGTTTGCGCAAGCTCCTTTCGACCGAATGCAAAGGGTATTTGCCCGGTCATGGAGCGTACACCTCCTCCGCTCAAGGTGCGGTGCACAAAAATATGGAGTGGCATGAACGGCTTTACTCCGTCATCGAAGACATTTTGCGTGAGGAGCGCGGACTGGAAGACGCTTTCGTCCTTCTGTGCGAGCGTTTGGGCATTTCCATCGAGAACGCTACAAGCTACGCCCTGTTCCGGACGGCCTTCATGGGTTATCTTGTCGGTCTGGCAAAAGAGAAGAGAGTGGCTTATCGGTTTGCTGCGAACAGTTGGCTATGGAGCACGGTTCAGGATGGAGCGGAGGGAGAAGAAAGGTAATCGGCAATCTCGGCCAGCTTGTGTTCGGCTGCCTCCCGAACGGATTTCGGTATGAAGAAAATTTCTTCCGAGGCGTTCATGTAAAATTTCGCTTCCAGATACGGATGACCCAGCTTGACAGTCATCTCGCCCTTGCCTGTTGACGAGTGGGTGAGATTGGTGGGAATGCGCAGAAAATACGTGCGGCTGCTGGCAGAATCGTACATGACGACATCATACGTGGGCATGCCATCCCCGCCTGATCGGTGAAACCCCTGCTGTCTGAGCATTTTGTCGACATAGGAGAGTGGCTGCACGACACCGGTCAGGGTCTTGTTTTTTAACCGCATGGACATCCTCCTTGGCTCAACCTGTGTGAAAATTCGGGTTTGATACCATCCTATGAGCGGTGTGCGAAATTCAGACGTGGAGAAAAAGAAAAGAAGGAGTGGAAGCAACATGCTTAAACAGGCAGACTTACATACGCATACAAAGGCGTCAGACGGCACCTGCGAGCCAGCGGAAAACGTGCGCCTGGCAAAAGAGGCCGGACTGGCTGCACTCGCGATTACGGACCACGATACGGTGGCAGGTGTCGCTGAAGCAATCGAGGCGGGAGCGAAGCTCGGCGTGGAAGTCATTCCGGGGGTGGAGGTAAGCTCGGTCGGCAATGGCCAGGACATCCACGTACTCGGCTATTTTGTGCCTTACGAAGATCAGGCATTTCAGGAGCGGCTGGTGAGCTTGCGCGAGACACGCCATCAGCGCAACCAACTGCTGATCGCCCGCCTGCAGGAACTCGGCATTGCGATCACACTGGAAAACGTCTACCGCCGCAAGGAGGGGACGGACAAAAACATCGGCCGTCCACACATTGCCGAGGAGCTGGTCGAGCTTGGCGTCGTCGCCACGATTCAGGAAGCGTTCGACAAGTACCTGGGCAAAGGAGCGGCCGCTTACGTCAACCCTCCGCGCATCACGCCGCAGGAAGCGATCACGCTGATTAAGCAGGCAGGCGGCGTAGCCGTGCTGGCGCATCCGGGGCTGTACGACGATGACGAACTTGTGCGCGAGTTGATCGCATTCGGGCTGGACGGGATCGAAGTGAACCACCCGGACAACGACGAACTGCAAAAGCTGCGCTACAGCAAATGGGCAACAGAACATGGCCTCATCATGACAGGCGGCTCGGATTTTCACGGCTGGCGCGGCGAGGAGCCATTTCACGCCATGCTCGGCTCCCATACGGCGTCGCTGGATGCAGTAGAGCAACTGCGGGAAGTGGCGCGGAGACGAAAGAGGGAAAAGGTTTAGTTGCCCGGAAGTGAGAAGGAGCAAGGCAGCAAGGCTCATGATTCGATGATGTAAAAGGTGATGGCTTGCCAAGGTAACTGGCTCGATCGCGACAACGAATCAGAGCCGGCAAAGCCTGTTGTCTCACGAAAAGGAAGGGGCTGTCCAAAAAGGGCGGTTTCACCATCAGAAACATGCCGATAGCAACATTTCAGACAGACAAAAGGGGCGTCTCGAAGTCGAATTAGCGACTTTGAGACGCCCCTGGCTGTCAGCCTCCGCTTCCAGTATGAAGGAGGACGGACGGCGAGACGAAACGTTTTTGCGTTTTTGCGATCTGGCCTGGCTTTGCGCTTGCAGGCACAGACTTGTTAGCGCAAGGCCTTGACCATCGCGATATGCTCGATACCAGCTTCATCGAAAACATCGCCATGCGGCTCGTAGCCGAGCTTTTCGTAAAATCGCTGCGCGTGCGTCTGGGCATTCAGCTTGAGATTGTCATAGCCGAGCTCCTTTGCCGCTTGCTCCATGGCGATCATGATCTGGCGTCCGAGTCCGGTGCCGCGCTCGCTTTTGAGTACCGCCACGCGCTCGACTTTTCCCACGCCGGGCGCATATGGCCGCAAGCGGCTTGCCCCGACGGGCTGTTGCTCGTTATACGCGACAAAATGAATGGTGCCGCTCTCCGGCTGGTCATGCTCGTCAATCTCCAGCTCGGCAGGCACCTTTTGCTCATCAATGAACACCGCTTTGCGCACGGCGAGAGCATCCTGCAATTGTTTGTCAGAGCTTGCTTTTTGGATGACATAGGATGGTTGCTTCATGATGGACACGTCCTTTTCTACTTGCCTTGCCGTAAAAAGTTGCCGAAAAAAGATTCCTCCCGGCAAGCCAATGCTTACGGGGAGGGCGATCCTTTTGCTTTATTTTTTCAGGAGGAACGTCTGGTACACGCTCCAGATGCCATCCTCCAGCTGATAGATCAGGTGGAAGCGGTCAATTTCGCTCGTCAGGTCGATTTTTGCCATGCTCAATTGTCCAGTTACATCCCGCAGCTCATCGTCGGACAGGTCGCGCCCGATGGTCAGATGCGGTACGTACGCATAGGTTTCTTTTTCCGCCACACACTGGTTCACGATCTTCTCGTGCAGAGCGGTAAACGGGTCTTTATTTTGCACGGCCAAATAAATGACGTTTGTCGTTGGATGGAAAGTAGACACCCGGTGGAAATGAGCAGTAAAGCTTTCGGTAGAGGAGGCAACCTGCTCCAGATGGCTTACCAGCTCTGGCAGCTTGGTTTCTTCAAGGTTAAAGGCTTCTTTCAAGCGGATATATGGAGGTACCAAAGCGTATGTCGGGTCATAGCGCTTCCGGTAAGAGTTGGCCACTTCTTGCACCTTGCTGGATGGAAAGATCACAATACTATACATCATGAGAACCACTCCTCCTTGCTATCTATAGTATATATGCTTTACAAGAGACTATTTTAACAGAAAATTCTTCATTTGTGTAATGTTATGCGCCGAACCGTATATTCTGGCCGCGTCGGGAAACACTGTGTAGTGCAAGGAGGTGCCGCACTGCATGTACACGGCCATGATGATGACATTCATTTTTCTCGTCTTGCTCCTGCTGGCAGTGCTGACCTTCACCATTTTGTCGGCGATTCGCAAAGGAGAGTTCGAAGAAGCTTTCGTTTCGCCCTTAAAGGATGAAGGCCCGCAGGAAGAACAGCCACGGTAAGTTTACCCGTAAAGCGTGCGCAGCATACCCGGCAGATTCTGCTGCCAGTGGCCCCACGTATGGTCACCCTCGAATGTTTCGTAGAAGAGGGTGGCCTTTTTCGTCTGCAAAATGGTTCGCAGTTCCTCGTTGGCCGCATACAGGTTCAGGACGCCGCGAGAAGAGTTCACAGCAGTTTCTTTTGTCCCGATTTCCAGATAAAACGTCTGCGGCACTGTCAGCTCAGCTTCCGCGACACGGCGGTTCAACTGTTCGTCCATGGCCCCCGACTGGCAAGCCACCTGGCCAAACGTATGCGGGTAAGCCAGCGCCGTAAACAGGGAGACGACGCCACCGAGCGATTCCCCAAGCAAGGTTCGCCCGTTGCCGAGCGGGTGCGTGGAATAATGCGAATCCACGAAGCTGACGACTTCATCAGCGAGGAAGCGGGTGTAGGCGAGATGCTCCTTGCCGTCCGGATGGTAGCGGTCAAACCGCTTTGTTTTTTCGACAGGAAGAAAAACGGCAATCAGATCGGGCAACTCTTTGTCCGCAATCATTCGGTCCAGCAAGGTCGCCATTCGGCCCATGGCCAAATAATCGTCGCCATCCTGCACGTAGAGGACCGGGTAGGAGTAGAGCGGTGAATAGCGTGTAGGGGTGTAGACAATCAGTTTTTCCGGCGTTCCCAGATGCCGGCTGTCCAAGACGATTTCCTCAAGAGCCACAGCGGTGTCCTCCTTATGGATGTTTGCACAAAAATCATTATACAGGAGAGCGCATGGCCTGCCCAATGCTTTCGTGTTGCGCGACCACGAAAAAGGCGGTCAGCTTGTGGCAAAGCGCTTTTTGCATGCCTTTTTCGCAAGCGGCGGGAAGGTTGCTCGCATGTTCTTTGGGCGAAAGATTGTCGCAATTTTGTCACCGTGTGATACTATGGTAGGAAACGACTTCACTTGATTTGTGGAAGGGGTTGTCTCTTATATGAAGAAGCAAGTACACAGCATCGAAGTCAGAAACGCTGCTCTCAATCGCCTGGCAGAACGTGGCGTCACGGTGGAGGACATCGCGGAGATCGTTTATCTCATGCAGTCTCCGTACCATCCCGGCCTGACCATGGAGCCGTGCATCGAGAGTGTGAAAGCTGTCCTGGAAAAAAGGGAAATGCAGCACGCTATTCTGGTGGGCATTGAGTTGGATACGCTGGCGGAAAAAGGGCTTTTGTCCGAACCGCTCCAGTCGATCATCGCCACAGACGAAGGCCTGTTCGGCTGCGACGAGACGCTGGCTTTGGGATCGGTCTTCGGATACGGCAGCATCGCCGTCACCACCTTCGGGCATCTGGACAAACATAAAGTCGGCGTCATCAAAAAACTGGATACCAAGTCGTCAGAAGGCCGCGTACACACATTCCTCGACGACCTGGTCGCAAGTGTGGCAGCAAACGCCTCCAGCCGGATGGCCCATCGCATGCGGGATGAGCAGGAAGCGGAGCTGGAGCGCTCGGAAGGAGAAGCGTTGAAAACGGAGCTGCGCGTGGAGGACGAAGGAAAAGGGACGGAGCAAGCAGGGTAGGGTAGCAGGGAAGGCTGTGGGATGTAATGGCCTGAATTGTTAGCTATCTATGTATTGTAGCTATCTATTTAAGTAGGTAGTGTGAGGCGTTTATTTGCCGAAGTTTTTTCTGATTTGCTGTTTTTCCGTTTGCCACGGAAGCTGTGGGAAAAGATATTGTGTTGGATGAGCGAGAGTCATTTTTTCGTTGGTGCTGTTTCCATGCTTGGGTTCGCTGCTGTTTGGGTGGGCGGAGCCGGAGGGTGGGGAGAGTAGCGGCGGGGGGATGGCTTTTGTTTTGGGGGGGGAGGGGGTGGGGTGTATTTCATTTATTTGCTTGTTCGATTACTTGCTTACTTGCTTGCTTACTTGCTTACTCGACGGGGCTGTCTCAAAAGTCGCTTTAATGACTTAGAGATGCCCTCTTTTGAAATTCAATAGCCCTAATAAACCAATGTTGCGTTTTGGTGATTTTGCTTATTGGGACTTTTTGGAAAGTCGCTTCTTTTGTATTGATGACAACTGTTGTCATCACTGTTGCCAAAAGCTCAACTGGAAAGCACAATCGGAAAGCTCATTTGGAAAGCTCATTTGGAAAGCTCCATTGGAAATCGCAGTTGGTAGCCTCACGGAAAGTTTTCTCAGTCGATAATCACACGGAACGCTTTGCTGAATACATCAACTGAAGGACTCAATTGAGTAACCAGCTAGTAACCAACTGAGTAACTTAACCAGTAGCTCAACCAATATCTAATCAATACCTCAACGAGTAATTCAACTGAAAGCCTTAACTGAAAGCTTGGGCATTAGCCTAAAAGGCTCAGGCTGGTGAATGGTTTTTCGAAGAACTTTTTGGTTTTTAGCGAGATTTTTTCAAAAGTGTGTGTGCAAGTTCTTGTTTTTGGGAGGGAGAATAGCACGCCAAAAGCCTGATTTTACGCGGTTTTTCGTGGGGTTTTCGTAGGAGTGAAAAAAATTACAAGAAATTATTCATTTCCTCTTGAAATCCATCTCGGGATGCTGTATAGTAATAAATGTGATCGACGTCCGGAGCGATTCGGGCCCTTAGCTCAGTTGGTCAGAGCGGTCGGCTCATAACCGATTGGTCGTAGGTTCGAGTCCTACAGGGCCCACCATTAAGCGAGTACATAAGTTGCTTGGTTCAAGATCACATACATATCTCACGATCCGGTAGCTCAGTTGGGAGAGCACCATCTTGACAGGGTGGGGGTCGCTGGTTCGAACCCAGTCCGGATCACCATAACGTAAAAACCGCGCCATATCAACGTTTTTGCCCGACCGAATGACCGCTGGACGTACCGGAAACTGTGACGCAAGGTGTCGGTGGTCGCGGAAGGTCGAACGAGGACTGGTCGTGAACCCATACGCTCCTATTCCGCATCAAACGGAAAGGGGCGTTTTTGCGTTTATGGGCGCGATGGACAAGCGTAAAGGGCGGAAAACAACTAAACTTGATCGTTTTTCTGTTAAATCGGATTTCTCACTCGATTTGATGTTTGAAAGGTTTTATTACGCGAAAGTGGCTGAGGGAAGTAAAGAGAGGACGTTAAAAAGTTATAGAGAGAATTATAAGTTTCTCACAGATTATTTAGATAGCCGCGGCATTGGACGAGATGTGCGAAATGTAACTAGGGCTTGCTGAACAATCAAATTCCTTAGAATTTACAAGGGTTTACGTGCTCTCGGATCGAAATTAGGTGCATGGAAAATACGATCTTTTCACCAAAAACCGTGCACGTGGAGTGAGCCGATCATGTATCGTATCCCCGAAAGCCAGCTACAGTTATTCGAAGATTTTTTCTTGCCGTTCGGTGGCAAATTGAATAAAGACAATCGTTGGGTTCAACTAGCCGCCATCATCCCGTGGTGGCGAGCGGAAGAAAAATACGCGAAGTCATTCAAGAAATCGATGCGTGGTCAAATCCCCTTGTCTGTCCGTATGGCTTTGGGGGCTTTGTACATTCAGGAGCGCATGCAGCTCGATGATCGAGAGACGGTGCAACAGATCACGGAAAACCTGTACTACCAATACTTCCTCGGGCTACCCGGTTTTCAGGATAAACCACCCTTTCATCATTCGCTCATGACTCATTTTCGCAAACGATTGGGTGCAGACGTTGTCACGCAAATCAATGAATGGATTCTGGAGGAAGAAGCAGCACGTGAGAAAGAAGATGACAAGAACGACCCTTCGGGTCCTTCGAAGAAGGACAAAACTTCTCATGCCTGCTCTGCTCAGGCTAGTGATGAGCAAGTGAAAATAAAGGAACACTCATGCTTGATGCGACCTGCGCACCAGCGGACATCTCGTATCCGACCGACCTGAAATTGCTGAACGAGGCACGGGAAAAGCTCGAAGCGATCATTGATGTGCTGCACGAGCCTTACATCGGAGAGACGAAAAAGCCAAGAACCTATCGCCACACCGCCCGTAAACGTTACCTCGAGATCGCCAAGAAACGCCGGGCTGGTGCCAAAGCCGTTCGGAAAGCGATTGGGAAGCAGCTTCGCTATGTCTCCCGAAATCTTCGCATCATCAAAATGCTTGCAGAGAAAACCAGCTTGAATCAACTGAGTCCTTGGCAGTATCGGCAATTGCTCGTCATATCCGAACTGTACCGCCAACAGCAGGAGATGTACAACAAACGTAGCCACTCGGTAGAAGATCGCATCGTCAGTCTTTCTCAGCCTCATGTACGTCCGATTGTACGCGGGAAAGTGAACGCATCCGTTGAGTTTGGGGCCAAGATAGCGATCAGTCTGGTGGATGGTTACGCTCGGATGGAGAAGCTGTCCTGGGATAACTTCAATGAAAGCATGACATTGAAAGCGGCCGTAGAGGCGTACGTCCAACGATATGGTTGCTATCCCGAAGCAATTCTTGCCGACCAAATCTACCGAAACCGGGAAAACCTTCGCTTTTGCAAGCAAAACGGCATACGGCTGAGCGGCCCGAGCTTAGGGCGTCCAAAGAAAGACGAGGAGCAAGATCGCAACCAGGCACGGCAGGATGCCTCGGCACGCAACGCAATCGAAGGGAAATTTGGAGAAGGCAAACGCTCCTACGGACTGGGGCGTATTCGAGCACGCCTTCGGGAGACAAGTGAAACCGTGATCGCCTTGCAACTGCTTGTCATGAATCTCGAACGCAAGCTACGTGTTCTCTTTTTGCCGATTTTCAGACTACTGTTGAATCTAAGCCGCCAGCCTCAATGGACCTAGAGACAAAATGTTCAGCAGCCCCTATTTAGAAGGTTAGGAGTTTACACAAAATAGTTTATAGACTCGAAAAGTCCAATAAGCCAGGGGGTTTCCGGATAGACTTGATACTTACCCGCCTTTGATTTAGTTAAGTTTCCTATTGAGCAGAAAAGTGAGAATTCATCCTTGGTAATTCGAGATAACCTATGAAAATCACCTGGAAACTCTACACTAAATCTCTCGTTAAACACCACAGAGAAGACATCGTTGTTTTTAGAGTCATTAGCGTTTAAGTAGCCGTAATCTTTACCGAATCTAATCGAGCTAAGGTTTCCAGTCACACATACGAGCTTACCTAGCAAAGCGTCAGATAAATCATCGACCGTTACATACCGAACTACATTGCGTTTCTTCCCAGAATTAACACCGTTTTCATCAAACGAAACTACTTGACTAATATTTGGATCTTGTTTACTTCGGTTCGCTTCCTTGGGATTTTGTCCATCTGTCTTTTCTGCTGATTCAGTCCTTGCGCTATCTTTTTTAGCTAATGCTCTTTTCATTATGTCTTTAGCACGTTTTTTATTTATGACAATTACATTGTTTGGTTCGTCAGTATCTTCAACGATTGTTACGCCGCCGCCAGGGGTTCTTTCAAATGCATATGAACATCCTTTTTTATGCTCATCTTTTGGCCATGTTGAAAAATATGCATTTCCTAATCCATTCTTGGGACGGTGATGTCTCAATCTTGCTTTACAATCCAAAATAGGACAATAAAGATGAGCACGAAATATCTTTCTGTACATTAGATGGTTAGTTTCTCTCATTTGATATAGGACTTCAGCACTTATATATTCTCTAAATTTATTTTCTGGACGAAAAGAAGACAGTCTAATTTTAGCCATTAGCATATTCTCCTTAGCAATAACTTTGAAACTAACTCAAGAATAGCATAATTTACCAGTGGGTGATTAGTAAATACTTAAGAAAAATTAATTTATATTGCTTGTCAAGAAAGTTGTTTTTTGGCCATCTTCACATGAAAAGAGATAATTTAGAGATGCAGCGAGCTTTCGAGGATATGCTGGACACAGCATGGTTATTCGATGTCGGTGATTTGCAGTACATTCCGGCAACTTCTACGGTACTACAAAACAAGTACGGCTACCGTCAGTGGTATTCGTTTTATCAGGAAAGTTTACTGGGTTCGAATTATCCGCTTCCATACCAAGATTTAATCGCGATGATTGAGGGTAGGAACATCGCTACTCTTTTCGAATACTGGTGTTATTTCAGTATCATCGATGCGATAAAGGAGATATCCGGTTTCCGACCAATCACCTTTAAACGGGAATTTAACGAAGATGGTATTCATGTGCTGCGCGATGGTCTGAAGGTAACGTTTCTTATCAGGCAAGAAAGTCTGGATGTATATTATAATAAGACGTTTGTCGGCCAAAGAACAGGAAGAGAAGGCTCCTATTCCCAAAGTTATCGGCCGGACATCAGCTTGCATTGGCGGAATCATTGGTATCATTTTGATGCCAAATTCAAGTACGCGGTAAGTTCGGATGAAGATGGCTGCAGCCGATTTGTAAAAAAAGAAGATATCGATAAAATGCACACGTACAAGGATGCAATCATCGGAACAAGGAGTGCATGGGTGCTGTTTCCTTCCGAGGTCGAAGGTTCCTATGAGTACTACGTCGATCCTCAGGACCAAAGCAGACGATCGGGAATTGGAGCAATCGGAGTTTTGCCTGGGAACATGAAAGAGTTAACCAATGTGGTGAATAAAATACTGGAAGTAAATTGAAGAAAATCTTTACCTTTAACAGAGGAAGAGGATGTAAAAAATGACTATGCAGATTCATACGGACAACAAAGACTTCCCCTGCCCATTCTGTCGTACACAATCTCTTGAAATCATCCTGGAAAACGACAAAGCCATTGCATTTTATGATAAATACCCTGTTCAACAAGGCCATTTGTTGATCGTACCCAAACGTCATGTTGCCACTTACTTTGCTGCTACAGATGAAGAGATCATGGCCATTCATGAACTCATCAAGACAGGAAAAGAACTGCTTGATCGAAAATACGCCCCCGACGGCTACAACATTGGCGTCAATGTTGGGGAGTACGGCGGACAAACCGTGATGCATCTGCACATACACTTGATTCCCCGTTACAAGGGCGACATGGAAGATCCGCGTGGGGGGATTCGCAAAGCAATCCCCAATCTGGTACCTTATCCCTAAAGGAGAATTTACTATGCCGATCTACAACAAATTGATCCGAGACCGTATACCAGAAATCATCGCAGCAACGGGTAAACGATATACGACCAGCGTATTATCGGATGATGAATACGTGGTCAAACTCCGCGAAAAGTGCCAGGAAGAGCTTGATGAGTACAATACTGCCCAATCCGATCAGGATAGTCTGGAAGAACTGGCCGATTTGTTGGAAGTCGTCTATGCGCTAGCCCGTGTTCACGGAGCATCCCCAAGGGATCTGGAAGAGATTCGCAGATCCAAAGCGGATAAGCGGGGAGGCTTTGAGAGGAAGCTGTTCCTTCATGAGGTAGAAGATTAATGGCAGAAGTCAGACTTATTACGGAAAATCTACTCACAGAAATGGCGAGGGAGATGAAGAAAGCTTCCTCCATTTACATACTGACCTCCTTTGTCATGTACTCCGGTGTTCGCCTGCTTGAGCTGTATTTGAAAGAGGCAGTCGAACGTGGAGCAGAAGTAAAGGTGCTAGCTGGAGATTACCTGTATGTGACGCAACCTGATGCGTTGCAGGCACTGCTTGAGATTGACCCACGTATAGAAGTACGCCTGTGGCGTAGCGGTGGAACAGCTTTTCATCCCAAAGCGTATCTTCTCCAATATGAAGACAACGATGGAGTTTTCATTGTTGGTTCATCGAATCTGTCTCGTTCGGCATTTACCTATGGTGTCGAGTGGAATCTGGCGATGCAGGCCAAGGCCGCACCCACGACATTTGAAGAAGCACAAACCAGATTCATGCACCTGTTTTACCATGAGCAGACGGTTCCCTTGAACAGCGAGACCTGTCTGTATTATGCAAAGGAGTATGATGAGTATCACCGGCTTCATCCCTCACTTGTGAAAACGTGGACAGAAACGGAAGAGATTGAACTAACCATGCCGGCATTCGAGTATGCCGCAAAACAGGATTCCTTCCTGCTGAAAGAAGAGATCGCTTCCTATGGCGGTATTGTACCTCGACCAGCCCAGCAAATCGCTCTTGAAGAGTTGGAGAAAACGATGAGTGAGGGCTATGACAAAGCGATGGTGGTCATGGCTACCGGACTGGGAAAAACGTATTTGGCTGCTTTTTTTGCAAGGAACTTTAACAGGATTCTCTTTATCGCCCATAGAGAAGAACTGCTATACCAGGCGCGTCGTTCCTTTATGGAAGTATTGCCGGAACGAACCTGCGGGGTCTATGACGGTCAGTCAAAGGAAAATAAAGCGGATTCCGTCTTTGCCTCCATCTACACGCTAAGCATGAAGCGACATCTGGAAATGTTTCACCCTGACGAGTTTGACCTGATTATCGTGGACGAGTTTCACCATGCTGCGGCGAACTCATACAGGCGTGTACTTGATTATTTCCAACCTACCTTCTTGCTGGGAATCACGGCGACGCCATATCGGGCAGACGGGAAAGACGTATACGCCATCTGTGATGGAAATGTTGCCTTTCAGCTCGATTTTATTGAAGCGGTACAGCGTGGATGGTTGGCTCCGTTTCGGTACTATGGTGTGTATGACGATACGGATTATTCCCAAATTTCCTGGTTGGGCACTCGCTATGATGAAGAAGAGCTGTTGCACGCTCAACTTAAAGAAGAAATGGCAGCAAAAATATTTGCAGCCTGGAGCAAGCATAAGCAAACCAGAACCCTTGCATTTTGCTCCTCGATCCGTCAGGCAGATTTCTTGAGTAAATTTTTTCATGATAAAGGTGTTCGGGCGCTTAGCCTCCACTCCAAGACGAGGGAAATGCCACGATCAGAGGCGATTCGCCAGATGGAAAAAGGAGAGCTAGAAGTCATTTTTACCGTCGATCTTTTTAATGAGGGAACGGACATTCCTTCAGTGGACACGCTCTTGTTTGTCCGTCCGACGGAATCGTTAACCATTTTTACCCAGCAAGTCGGTCGTGGCTTGCGATTGTATCCTACCAAGGAATACTGCACCATTATTGATTTGATTGGGAACTATCGAAATGCTGACGTCAAACTAAGTCTATTTGATACAAAAAAGGATACAAGAAAAAAGAATTCTGACTGGAAACCGGTTGTGCCGCCCAATTGTGCCATTGAACTGGAAACAGGCGTAATCAATCTGCTGCAGGAATTGGCATACAAAAAACAGCCGCGCAGGGAAAAACTTCTCCATGCTTTTGAGGAAGTGAAACGCGAATTGGGGCGGATTCCAACCTATCTGGAGCTTCATTTGCACGGCAGAGAAAACAGCCGTGAGTACAGACAGGAATTCAAGTCTTACGTCCGTTTTCTGGATTGGGCTGGTCAATTAAGGGAACAAGAGAGTGAACTGCTGAAAAAATATGAGCATTGGCTTAGCGAAGTCGAAGCGACTGGAATGGCAAAAAGCTATAAAATGATCGTTTTGCTTTACATGCTTAATCGGGGGGAACAAGGATGGCATCAGCCCGTAACTCCACAGGAGGTAGCCCCATTCTTTCACCGATATTTGACGGAAAAGGAATTCCGCAAACGGATTGATTTCTCGGACAAATCATCACAGAAATTATGGACGTACAACGAGGAACAAGTGTCCCAGTTGATAGCCGAGATGCCGATGAGCAAGTGGAGCGGCAACTCGAAGGGATTGGTTATATTTACTGACGGTGTGTTTTCCCTGAATTTTGATATTGCCCCTGAGGAAAGTCCGATTCTGTACCGTTGGACAAAAGAGATATGTCTGTACCGATTGCACTACCATTTTGAGAAGAAAGCGGGGGAACAAATGGAGAAAGAAAACGTTTGAGGAACAGATAGCCGGGTGTGCGTGAGTGGGTGCTGAACATTAAGGAGTTTCCTTGCATGGTATGGTGTACGGAGGAAAGAGGTTCTGGCATCCGTTTTTTGCCGACTTTGCTGCAACGATTGAGCGATGCCAGTAAACATGTATCCTATGGCAAGCGGGCCTATCTGCCTGCCACTCCATGTGAAGCTGTTGATGTAACTGTCTGACCGTTAAAAAATTTACATTCTGTAGTTTTAAGCGTGGTTTAACATGATTTCTTTGTCATTATCGCTAACAGTTGCTTTGCTGATTGCTCATTAAACGGAATGATTTGGCCGAGACCCACCTACAACCATAAACGTTTTTTCAACAAACAAAAACCCGTCACCGCAGGATGACAGGTCGCTGAAGTTGGAATAAGTTCATACTGCGAAACGAGGAATATGTCGCTCTTGTGGATGATGCTCTTACGCCCCTACATTTTTAAGGATAAACATCCAGGGGCTGTGCACAAATTGTATCACAATACCTGTGAGATTCGTACTGACGGCAACGAGAGTAACACTGTTCATCAACTATATATTCTGGTCTCCGATAAGGCATACATATCGTTTCACACATGGTGCCATTTTCTTGAGGCGGACTTACACGCATACATTCAGTCATACAATCTTGGAAGCTAGGATAACGAAATTCAACCAATCGACCATTTACTTTCTTGAATCGCTTTGACTTGGATTTTTTCTTTTTCAAGTGAGATCAGCTCCTTATGATGATCTAAGGTAGGGTATTCACGGAATTTCCCTTTGACTGGACGATTGTTCTCATGTACGGAACACAGACGTAAAAAACAACGTTAGGAATGTCGCCGCAGTGGGATAGGTCGTTCTTAACAAAACACACGATATGATAAATAAGGAGTGAAATCATGAAAAAGTCGGGTTTTACAAAAATGAAGCCAAGAATGTAAGGCTGGATGAAGTGCTTGACCAGATAAAAGCGGACGATTAAAGCGAGCATCGATGTGACAAAGATATTTTCAAAGACAGGTAACTCAAGGTCGACATCAAGATCGCAGCACATGGCGGGGAGGGTATTTGGGAGGCTGCGGCAGAACGGGGAGACGACGAAGGCCTCATGGAAATCCTCGCGCAGTGGATTGCGGAGGTAAGGGATCGGACGTCATATAATCCACGAAACTTCTTTGTCGCGCTACGGTTGTACGAGAGAAAACTCAATGAGATTCAGGGCAAGTATAACCAGCTTCATCCCCAAATGAGTAAACTTCCGAAACAGTACGGTCAATGGTCTGGCTGCGAGTGTGGAGAGCCTTATGCACCAACTTTGGCGGCAGGCAACGGCGAAAGGGAGAGTGCGTAAACATGACTCAACAGGAGGTTATCGCCAAAATAACTCCGGCAGCTGTTGCAGACATACGCACAACGCGCGTCCCTGCCTCGTTGACTATCGCCCAGGCATTCTGGAGAGGGCTAAAGCGGGTTGACTGTCAAGGCTAATAACCTTTTTGGGATAAAAGGCACAGGGCCAGCCAGCAGCGTATCCATGCCGACGACGGAGTACGTGAGCAGCAAACCTGTAAAAGTAAACGCCAACATACCTCAAGATCGGCACACCTTGGCTACCAGTCCGCGCAGTTGCAGAGACAGTTTCCGCCAAAGTCGAGCGGTGCGTTGCCACAAAGCAGGTCAAGGTTAACAGCCACGACGTGAAAGAAGGGGATTTTTGGCGTTCAGCGCTACCGAGACAATCGAGGACGTCCATTACGATGCGAGAGGGCGCCAGATATTCCACTTGGGTGGTTCGTTCTGGCGCCCTTTTATTTTCAAACGCAAAGGAGGCAAGTCATGGAGAAGAAATACTAGATTTATGGTCAGGAAAAATGAAAGAGGTTGTTCTTATCTCAACACTCAACGTCAGTCATTTCACTAAGAGAGCGGATTATCCCTATCCAGCGCCACTACCCAAGGAAAGTGATTTGGATGAGGGTATTAAAGCGATCGGTAACAACCCATCCAGCCGGAATAACTTGATTATACCTGATCCAAAGTTTCGCACCTTTTTTCGCACCCATAATACTGGTGATTTCAAATCTATCAGCCGAACTGTCTGTAATGACCCATCCTTGCGGTACGATTTGATTGTTCCTAATCCACATTTTTGATCCGTAGCTGGAACTAGTGGCCTGGGCTTGATTGAGGGATGCGTGGGAGGAGATGCTTTGATCGGACACTTTTGAAAGCGTTTGATTAACTTCTGCAGCTTGAGTTGGATGTGTGAGAGACACCGTAATTAAGAAAACACCCAAACTCGATACTATACTTTTTTTTAGCATAAAAAACTCGACTTCCTTTGAATTTATACTAACAACTGTAATTTATACCTAAAATTGGTAGTTGTAAAGGAGGTGTGTGTTTGTTTTTGCTATTTTCAATATTATGTCACATCTGGCCAAAGCTAAACCTGCGCAGTTAGACGCGCCAACCCTTCATTTCCTCCCTCTCTTCTTCCGAATATACCATCTACGTTTATGAAAAGAGATAGACCTGTATCTCTGAGCCAGTCTAATCATCCGCCTACGTGTAAGTGAAGCCGGTCTTGAACAAAGACTTTTGTTAAGCGCACTTTTCACCACCAGTTGACCAGGATAGTGCGCTTTCACAAAGTTCCCGTAAGTTTCGAACTCGGAGAAGCCGGCATAACTCTGTTTGTTGGTCTTTTTGATAATGGCCCAGTACCACCTGGTCTTATGCATGGCTTCGATTTTACGCTTCAGTCGGGAGAGCTTGGATTTGTCGAACAGCATATAGTGGGCAACGAAAGAGCGCGAGGCGGTTGGCCTGGTCCCCAGTAATTTCCTGTAGGTGCGAAAATACTCGGGACGACTCCAGTTCCGGCAGTAAAAAACGGTTTTCCCGTTGAAAAGAAAGACGTGAGGGCGAATGAGAATGGTATCGGCGTCAATCACAAGATAATATCGTTGCTTGGTCAAGCTTCCTCCTGCCAGCTTCAACAATTGTTGGAGCAGCCAGCCTGAGCGATTGGTGCGCTTGGTTTGATAGTGAATGTCTTTTTTGCTAATCGGCAGGACGCGTCTTTCGTTGATGAAAGTGCAGTTTTTCCGTCGGCAAAGAGCCTGGATTCGTTTGCTTGGTGGCGATACAACCATGATCTTGCCGATGGGATGCTTCACTTGCTTACGGATACTGTCAATGACATAAGGAAGAGTGCCAAGGTCTTTCTCAATAGCTGGAATCAGGACGTCGATTTTAACAGAGCTGTGGAAGATGCTTTTCGCTGAACGTGCCAACTTCTCAACTCCTATTCGCCAAGCAGTTTCAAGCATAGGTGTCTGAACAGGTTAGCCAGAGTGTCCGACTTTCCAGATTCCAGATAGGATATGATTTGCGTTCTTGGGGTGAATAGGACAGATATGGAATTACTGCAAAATGTGTGTTTGCTCACTTTCTTGCGTCATTGAAAGCCATTCGGAAAACGGAATCCGAGGAACTAGACCGAAATGTTTTTGTGGCACTACGTTGTCGCTGGCATGGTCACATGGTCAGGATGCAGACTTCCAGAGAACAAAATGCTCAATATGGAAAAAGAAAAAAGGCCACCCGAAGCTTAGGGTAGCCGTCTTGAATATCTTTATACATGGGCAAGTTCGGGTGTTTGCAGATGAAGGGGTGGAGGGACCAGCCATGCCTTTTCTTTGTTCATACGTAACAGTCTCGCTCTGTACGTTGCTTTCACCTTATGGAATTGCTCAAACATCGTCCCAATATCCTCACGAATGGACTGTCCGATAATCTGGCTACACGATACTAACCCGGCAGCAATATCCAAGGATACACTGGCTGCAATTTCCGGATCATTAAACCTTGCACCGACAGGGATGCTTTCCAAATTCGCTGTCGGACGTTCTGGCGGAGAAGGAGGCAAAGCAACTCCATTCACTTTCAGCAGGTTTTCAATTTGCTCGATTTCCTGCTTCATATTTTGCGTCAGCTCTTGCAGAAACGTTTTCAAGTCCTTGTCGCCAGTGTGGTTAATGAGTGTTTGATAGCCTACCAACAATCCTTTGGTTACGGTAAGGTAACTCCAAACACCAAAGACTTCACCGTAATGCATTGGCTCGTCTTGTGGATTTCCGCTTAAAATTCCCATGTCTGTCCTCCCGGCATTGATTAGAGTTGATTGTAAGGTCCAGAGGGGTTCCCCTTACTCTAAATATCGAACCCACATGTATCTTTTACAGGCAGTTCGGGATTTATTATGGAAATTTTTTCTGGAACAAATGTATGATGGAGAAAAAGCGCTTGCTTCAAGGGGTCGTCAGAGAGTGACGGTCTTTCATTCGGTGAAAAGTAGGTGAAAAGGAATAGATGGACGAATTTTCGTATTCGTTCACGATAGCTTCACCGGAATTTGGCGTATTTGCTGGCATGGCATTAAAAGCGGCCAAAAGCGGCCGTTTTGGGAGGAATGTACATGAACAAAAAGCGGATCGGTTTCTCGGCGCTTGTACTTGCTGTTCTTGCAGGCGGATGGACTTTCTCCGGCATCTCCAGCGCTGAGGAAGAGCCTCAAAAAGAAGCGGAGGCAGTCGTTCAAAGCTTCGCTGATCTTTTGGCAAACCAGAAATACGAAGAGGCTGCGGCTCTGGTAGACGATCCTAGATTTGCAACAGAAGAGGAACAAATTCAGGCGTACAAGCAAAATGAGAACTCGGACGAAAAAATAGAGAATTTCCGCATTGTTTCCGTTGATGTAAAGGATGATAAAAGTGCAGAGGTAGAAGTTGAATTTTCCACCAAAGCAGTAGGTACTCAGCACGTTACATTGCCCATCGAAAAAAAAGGGGAAGCAATGGAAAATTGTCTTCAGGAAAGTGAAGGAATTCCCATACGCCAAAAGCCAAAAAAGCGACGTTATAGACGGGCCAGTGGAAGAGAAATAGCATAGACACAGTTAAAAGACGCTCTCAGGGGGCGTCTTTTTGTTTGCGTCACAGTTCATATTGAGTTCACGATTCTATAGTAGATTGGGAAAAAAATCAGCATTTTGATGAAAGGCAGTGGATGAAAGCGGTATCAATCTGTAGAGTTCTGAGTCCGGCCATTCCATGAAATCGCACAGTTTAAAGGAGCGCGAACTGCAAATCTTGAAATGCCTGACACAAGGGTTGCGCTATAAGGAGATATCGCAAAAATTAAGCCTGTCTGAAGGAACCGTCCGAAACTACATTTCCAGCATTTATGCAAAATTGGGTGTACAAAGCAGGGACGAAGCAACTGCATTTGCAAAAGAACATGGCATCGTCTAAACCGATGAAATCACTAGGCTCCCTAGTGATTTTTTGTCATATGACACAAATATCACTTTCCGTCATGACATGCAGTCAGTAAATTGAATGGCGTGAATCATAACCAATCAAGAGGAGGCACGGAAATTGCTTAACGATCGAATTCATGGCATTGTGACTGGAGGAGCTTTCCCATGTTAGTTTGGTTGGCGAATACGTTCCTCAATGATCTTGAAAGGGACAGGCAGAAAAATAACCTTGTATTATTGGTCATCTTTGTAGTGATGACCTTTGCAGAGGCAAATGTCTTGACTAACTTCCCATTCCTTAGTCAAACGAATCTCATCTTTTTTGGCTCCATGCTGCTCATTATGATTACAGGAATCAGCTTATCGCTGGTGAAAGCATTGGAAAAATCGTTCAAGTACATTCTCTCCGTACTCATCATTCTGTTCGGAGTATTGAACCTGCTTTTGTTCAATGCTGCTCCGAATGTGTTTGAGACGATCTACTTTACATTGGCAATCCCTCTTATTTATCTAAACGGTAGATTGATTTTGTTTACGGGAGCTTCATTAGTCGTACTCGTATATGTCGGATATGCGGTGTGGCATGAAACGTTTTTCCCGAATAGACCTGTCGAACTGATGAATATTTCCATGGGGATCTTGATCGAAACCGTCATCATTCTTTGGGGAGTAACGAGAATAGGGCGGTATCTTATCCATTCGGTGGAAAAGGAGAAGAATGAAGTAAAGAAGAGGCAACATGAATTGGAGCGTACTCAACAAATGTTGAACATGACTATTGGCCAACTCCAGAAGCATTTCAAAACGCTCCAGGACAATTTCGTCATGTCCTTGAACACTTCTGATGAGGTGCGTTTGTCTTTTAAAGAAATCGCTGCCGGAGCGCAGAGCCAGGCAGAAAATGTAGTCGATTCAGCAGATAAGCTGAATCAGATGGAACAAATAACAGGAAGTATACTGGAAAATGTTACAAAAGTTGCAACGAGTATTACCGATAGCCATGAATTGGCAGTGGACAGCAAAAATTTGCTGGAAACGTTTGAAATGACGATGAACCAATTAAATACGGTGGTTTTTGAGACAGGACAAGTCGTGAAAGGATTGACTGATCGAACGAATCAGATCCATGAGATCGTAAACCTCATCACAGGAATTGCTTCCCAAACAAATTTACTGGCTCTAAACGCAGCGATTGAAGCAGCGCGTGCAGGCGAACACGGCAGAGGCTTCGCGGTAGTAGCGGATGAGGTGAGGCAATTGGCGGAGCAATCCCACAAATCCGCTGAAAACATCCAGGTCATTATTAAACAGTTCAAGGAACAGGCGGATGCAATCGAAGAGAAGGTGGCAAGAAGTGAGATAGCGCAAAAAGAAAGCAACGCCTTGCTGCAGCAAGTCATCACAAATGTAGATCAGTTGTCTGCTTTTATCAAAGCAGTTAATGAAATTATGGGAATAATCGTTGAGCATCAACAAAATTTCCAAACCAAAACAACAGATATTGCGCATGAAATGAATATCGTCTCCAGTGTGACAGAAGAGACCTCTGCAGCTGCTCAACAAGTCTTGGCCATTGTAGAAGTGGAATCCGAGCGGAATAAAAAATCGGTCGAGGCACTTGAAACCGTTAAGGCAACCATTGCCAATTTGGGAATGTTGATTTCCAGATAAGCAATGTGTGAGTAGCAAGTGGATGATACGAACTTCCTGTTAAGCAAACGAAAAGAGGCTACTTTCTATCATGAAGTAGCTTTTTTTTCAATCGGAAATGGGGGAGGTTTAACGGATGCTACATTGGATGAAGAAAGCAGCGCAAATGTTTGCTCCAGACGATAACCCTATACTGAGCAAGCAGCTGGAGCTATTCCTGGAGCAAATTTCAGAGGCTGTAGATGTCGTGGACAGCGACGGGCGAATCATCTGGGTAAATGCAGCATTTGAAGCGCTGTATGGCTGGAAAAAGGAAAATCTTTTGGGCAGCGAGCTTCCCATCATCCCTTCAAATTGCCGGAAAGAATTGGATTCCCTGCACAAGCTTGTTCAGGAAGGCCAGCGAATAATTGGATACCAAACATCACGGGAATATTTGGATGGCACGCTCATTCCCATTGAGCTTACGGTGTTTCCGTTGATTGATCGTGCGGGCACCATTTGTGGCCGGGTGGCCATATCAAAAAAAGTGACGGAACAAAAAAGAAGTTACCATGAGGTATCTCCATTGGATCCCCTCACCCAACTCCTGAATCGAATGGAATTTATGAAAGTGGCTCAAAAGGTTTTGGACAATGGCAAAGGCATAAAGCAGAAATTGGGAGTTGCCATTCTAAACCTGGATAGATTTACGCTAATCAATCACACTTTTGGTCAAGCTGTTGGAGATCAGTTATTAAAAGAAGTAGGCGGCAGATTAAAGAAAATGAGTGGAGCGGAAACGGTACTGGCAAGGGCTGGGGGCGACGAATTTATTCTCCTTTTCAAAAACATCACAACCCACGACAATCTGGTGAAAAGCATACAAAACATGCACGCTGGATTGCAAAAGCCGTTTGGGAATTTCCAGAACGGTACTATCGCGATCACGGCGAGTATGGGTGTCAGTGTATATCCAAGAGACGGGCGCAATCTCGACCTGTTGATACAAAAAGCGTATATCGCCTTGCATGCATCCAAAAAAGCAGGAAAAAACACGTTTCATTTTTACACGCGGAAACTGGGAAATGTATTTTGCGAACATTTTTTGTTGGGACAGGATTTGAGAATAGGGTTTGAAAGCAATGAATTGGAGGTTCATTATCAGCCTATGGCTGAAATGGCCACAGGCGCAGTATGCGGACTGGAGGCTTTAGTGAGGTGGAGGCATCCGCAAAAAGGTTTAATCCCCCCTTCCCAATTTATCCCTATTGCAGAAGAGATCGGGATCATTGACAGCATAGGTTTGTGGATTTTACGAAGAGCATGCCTCGACATCAAGCAAATACAAATGCGAAGCAAAAAAGGTCTGAAGGTGGCTGTCAATTTATCTGCGATTCAGCTTCAGAATAAAAATTTCCCCCGACAGGTTCAAAAAATATTGCGAGATACAAACGTCGACGGGAGATTTTTGGAACTGGAAATAACAGAAAGTGCTGTTATCAAAGACGCGGAGCATACCATTCAAATCCTGAAAGAGCTCAAAGCAATGGGGATTCAAATTTCAATAGATGATTTTGGCACAGGATACTCATCGCTTGATTATCTCAAGCGGTTTCCTTTGAACAATGTAAAAATAGACAAATCGTTCATTCAAAGGATGGATGTTGAGGATGTCATCATTGTTACCGGGATCATAAAAATAGCGCAGCATCTGCAGCTGCGTGTAATTGGTGAAGGCGTGGAATCACTGGAGCATCTGGAGTTTTTGCGAGAACACAATTGCGATCTCTACCAGGGTTATTTACTCTCAAAGCCATTGCCATTTGAAAACATATGTAAGTTTTTGGAAGAACGGAGCAGTCTGGAGCATGAGATTAATCTGGAGGAATGGAGGAGCGCGGAGTAATGGACAAGCATAAACTTTTGGCCCACATTACAGCGTTGCAAAAACAGTTAATCAAGTTGTCTTCACGTAAAGGCTCTCTTACAGACAGTGAGGTGGTATCAAAGAGTGAAGAACTGGACAAGTTCATCATAAAATATATGATGCTTACAACGGAAAGACCAAAATGAAAGCGCTTCCCGGAAAAGTTTTGTGGATGCCCGGCATGTTGGGACAGTTCGCCCAGTTATCCATGTGACATGAAGCGCAGAGCTTTGCTGATTTCGGCGGGCACGTCGAGTTTGACGGGCATCTCCAGGTTTTTGCCGGACAGCGAATGAATGATGCAGGCTGTAGGGTCGCCAATGCGCAGCACAACCTGTTTGCCGAATTTATTGGCGGTCACCATTCGATTTTTCGGGTCCCAGTCTACCTGTGCGCCCATTCCTTCCAATATTTTGCGGAACGGAACGAGGACTCTGCCGTTTTTGATGATGGGTGCTGCATCAAACGATTGAACGGCGCCGTTGATTTTGACAACGATGTCCGGCTCCTTTGCCAAAGTGACAGGCGGGTTCCCGGAAAACAAGATGACTCCCGCGAACGTCGCGCTAAAAAAACGTTTCCACATCTTATTCTTCGTCTCCCTTTCTGTTGCCATGTGCGTCACTAATATGACTTACCTGATTGTGAAAAAGTTACAAGAATTTAAGGGAGAGCAAAAAGTCTTCCGGATCGGCAAGCAGTTGTCTCGTTCATATTGCGTTCACAAAGCTGTTTTACAGTGTAGGACAGAAGGAAGTAAACCATGATGGGAATAAAGGAGTAGATCAGGTTGAACAAGGCAGTTTTGGCAGCGATACTTTATGTCGGCATCGTGATCGGCGGGTATACTCTCTACGATGAATACTTCGGAACACCGCTCGCGGCGGCGGATGAGGCCGCCCATGGCAATGACGGACACGATGCCACCGCAAAGGCAGACGGACACGAGGACGGCGGTGAAGAGCACGGTCAAGGCGGCCATGATGAACACGGCGCGGACGCAGTGGGAAGCCATCAGGTGAGCGCGTATATCCGCTCCACTGAGAATGGGATTGACATTTTCCTGAAAGACAGCCATGGACGTGCCGTGGATGATCTCGTTGTCAGTCATGAGAAGCTGCTCCATTTGATCGTCGTTGATGAGCATTTGCAAAAATATTATCACTTGCATCCGGAGCAGGTCGAAGCAGGAAAATTTCACATCGACTATCCTTTGCCGGCAGGGTTTTACCGGGCTTTTATTGACATCAAGTCGGAGAAGCTGACTTATCATGTCAAGCCAATGCCGCTCGTGGTCGGCCAGCCCAACGTTTCTGTACCAGGGCCGGAGCTGCAGCCGGATTCCGTCCTGGAGAAAACGGTCGAAGGGGAAACGGTCCAATTGAGCATGAGCGCGACCAAGACCAATGAGCCGGTTACGCTGTCGTTTGAGCTGGATCAGTCCGCTTTGACGCCGTATCTGGGAGCGATGGGCCACGTGGTCATCCTGGATGAAGAAGCCAATGAGTATTTGCACGTCCATCCGACCAATCACGAAGAGCCTGTGTTTCAAACGGAGTTCAAGAAGCCCGGCGTGTACAAAATCTGGGCGGAGTTTCAACAAAACGGCAAGGTGCGGGCGTTTCCTTTTGTCGTTCAGATTCACGGTGAATAGGGCGAAATCATTTTTCGCCCTACGCCTTCCCGGCCGCGAGTGACTTTGCCGCCGCGCCTTTTGACTTCCCATAAGAGAACAAAAAACATCCGGCAATGACCATGCTGCTTCCCACGGCTTGCATCCACGTCATCTGTTCCCCCAGGAAAAGAAAAGCCAAAATTGATGTGAAAATCGGATTGAAATTCAGAAAGATGCCAGATGTAGTGGCGCCGAGCTTTTGCACCCCGATGTTCCACAGCACCATGCACACGACGGTGGAGATGACCCCGGTGTACAGCAGGGAACCGATAAAGGGCGCATCCAGGTTGGACACCGTAAAATCAGCCAGGTTAAAAGGCAGCAGAATGGCCAGCCCGAAAACAGCCGAATAGAGGATGGACATCATCGGGCTCGTCCGGGTCATGGCCCATTTGCTGCAAATCGAGTACACTCCCCAGATGCAGACGGCAGCCAGCATCCACAAATCCCCCGTGTTAAACTGCAAGGAAAGCAGGTAGTCGGGATTGCCTTTGGACAAGACGAGCAGCACGCCTGCAAGCAGAAACACCATGCAGCCGATCTGGAACGCATTGATCCGTTCTTTTAAAAAAAGAAAAGAGAACAGCGAGATCGAGAGCATATTCAAGGTCGAGATCAGCCCGACATTCGTTGCAGTCGTCGTTTCCAGCGCGAGAAACTGAAACACGTTGAACAGGACGACGCCCGTAAGTCCCATCAGCGCGAGCGGAAGGATCGCTTCCTTGGCAGGCAAAAGCTTGCGTTCCTTCCACCAGACCAGCGGCAGCAGGCACAGCACCGCGATCAGCCAGCGCAGACTGGTCAGCGTGAGCGGGGACGCGTGCCCCACGAGCGATTTTCCAAGAACGAAGTTTCCTCCCCACAGCAGACTGGTGAGCAATAGTAGCAAGACATAAGCTTTTTGCATAGCAGATAGCCCCTTTTTCGAAACGGAAGAGTGAAAATCATCTTGCTAATGAACATAACATTTTTGTTGAACGTACAAAATAACATTCTGTATAATGTGTAAAATTAGAAATAAAGAAAAGTTTAAGTGGCGATTCGAAAAATCCTATCTGTTTTTCATGACAAAATTTCGCTGCTTTTCGAAGAATAAAAAGGAGAATGGAACGTGGAAGTTTTTGTAAGCAAAGTGCTGGATCGTGTCGATCTGCACATTCTCGATTTGTTGCAAAAGGATGCGACGATCAGCAATGCCGAACTGGCGCGGCGGGTGAATTTGTCGCCGCCTGCGACGCATACCCGGGTGAAGCGGCTTGAGGCGGAAGGCTATATCAATCGGCAGGTGGCGATTCTCGATCAGGAAAAGCTCGGCTTCGACCTGCTGTGCTTTATTTTTATCAGCACGAACATTCACCAGGCTGAACAGCTGGAGACGCTGGAGAACGCCTTGCGCGCCATGCCGGAAGTGCTGGAGGGACACTGCCTGACGGGTGAGTACGACTACTTGCTGAAAGTTGCCATCAAGGATCGGAAGGGGCTGGACAGCTTTATCCGCAAGTTGAACAAGCTCGGTATTTCCCGACTGCAAACGAATCTGTCCCTGCGAGAAGTCAAATATTCGACGGTTTTGCCCATCACAGGTGCGGAGCAGGCAGCACCTGACAGCCGCTAGCGGTCCTGCCAGAAACGAACAATGCTTTTTTTCGCAAAAGTCTGTTGATAAAACAGTGGATTTCCGCAATCATAGAACAAGAGACAGATTACGAGGAGAAAAAGGGGAATCAGACTGATGGCAATCAAGGCGATTTTATTTGATTTGGACGATACGTTACTGTGGGATGATCGCAGCGTCAAAGAGGCGTTTCAGGCGACCTGTAGCGAGGCGGCCAAGCATTACGAGGTGGATGTGGAGCAATTGGAAGCTGCCGTGCGCCAGGAAGCTCGGGCGATGTATGAAGCTTTTGAAGCATTCCCCTTTACGAAAATGATTGGAATCAATCCATTTGAAGGACTGTGGGCGCAATTTGCGGAAGGAAAGCAGGAGGAGTTTCGCCAACTGCAAAAGTTCGTTCCGACTTACCGGAAGGAAGCGTGGACGCGCGGTTTGCGCTCGCTCGGCATCGAGGACGCGGAGCTTGGATACAAGCTGGGCGAGATGTTCGTAGAGGAGCGGAAAAGCCGTCCGATCGTCTACGAAGAAACATTCGAGGTGCTCGACCAGTTGAAAGCCAAATACAAGCTGTTGTTGCTTACAAACGGCTCCCCTGACCTGCAAAAGCAAAAGCTGGCGGGTGTGCCGAAGCTTGCGGCCTACTTCGATCACATCGTCATTTCGGGTGACTTCGGTCGCGGCAAGCCAGCGGCAGAAATTTTCGAGCACGCCATGAGTCTTCTGGGCATCACCGCAGAGGAAGGCGTCATGATCGGGGACAAGCTGACCACGGACATTCAAGGCTCCAACGCGGTCGGCATGCGCAACATGTGGATCAACCGACACGGCTTGAAGCTTGAGGGCGAGATCGTTCCTGCGCAAGAAATCACGAGCTTGCGAGAGATTCAAACCGTTATTGATACCTGGGAAAACTAGCAGACAGACAAATCGCAAGCCCGCCAAATCCATCGGCGGGCTTTTTCGGCTGGTAACTATGATCGTTGACAGAACGGAAGCGAAGCGGACTTCGCCTGAAAGTTACTTGATTCTCGTTCCATGCTCCTCCAGACCGTAGGAGTAGAACTTGATTTCGTTCTCATTGATTTTGCTGACATACCAATCAAAGTCGTATTTGCCTTTCAACAATACGATTCGTCCGTCAGCTTCCGCCTTCCAGGTGCCTGTGATCGTGCCCCCGGTCGTTTGCCAGGAGTACGTTCCATTGGCCAGGATGCTGAGCGTATAGCCTTTGGCTCCCGGGACATATTGCTGCTGGACCGTCTTCGAGCCGTCGCCGTTTACGGTCGTGCCAGTCGTTGCGTAACCGCCGGGAATCCAGATGGACCAGTTTCCGATATAAAAGCTCGCATGGCTGGCGGCTTGCTGTTGGTTGACAGGCGTTTTTGCCTTTGTGGCATCCAGGTAAAAAGACAGCCAGTTGTCCACCGTCACTTTTGTCGTAGCCGCTTCGTAATGGAGGGTGGAACCGAGAGCTTGCGTGATAAAGGCCAGCGGGATATACGGCTGCCCGTTGATGAGCCTGGCCGGTGCTTCCAGTTTGACCACATTGCCGTTTACCATTGCCACATTGTTGTTGAGGATGAGGTGGATGGTCGTGCTTCCTTTGCGGATGGTCAACAGTTGCTTGATGGAATCGAACTGCAGCTCTGCGCCAAGCGGCACCAAAAAATCGCGGGCAGGGACGAGTGCCTTGCCATTTTCAATGAAGGGCGGAACGGAAAAAGGAATGAGTGCAGGCTGTTTGACAGGAGCGGGAACAGCTGGATTCGTTGGTGGTTGCGTAGCTGGAGCTGTTGGGGTTTGCCACAAATTTTCCGACCAGAGTTCAGTGGTTGGGGCGGGCGGAGGCGTTTGTGGCGCTGGAATGACACCTGGTGTCGAGGTATCCTGCCACAGACTTTCCGACCAGAGGCTGGTGTTGCCGGAAGGACTTCCCTGGTTTTGCGGTGCTCCCGGCTGTCCAGCGCCACCTGACGTTAACGCCGCAGCAGAGACAAAAGGTGCGGTACCCAATGAAACGAGAAAAATCAAGGCAAGCAAAGTTAATTTTCTTTTCATGTAGGTTCTTGGTCCTCCTTTTTGTGTTGATCGTACCAATCATACCATTGTTTTCTAACTATTCAAACCCGAACTGCCAAAGTTTTGTAGGAATAAATGCCTACTCAACGGATTCTTTTGCGGGCAGCGGACATTTTTTGCACAGAAAGCGTGACGTGTGATGTTCGTCACCATTCCCAGGCCAAAATCGCCGTATGATCGAGAGGAAGATCAGCCAACAAAGAGGAGGAAAGACGATGTTTTGTTACCAATGTGAACAAACCCCGACAGGTGGCTGCAAGGTGATTGGCGTATGTGGAAAAAATGAGGAGCTAGCAAGCATTCAGGATACGATCGTCTTCGCGCTAAAGGGAATCGCGGCCTATGCGACGCATGCCAGACAGCTCGGGTACATCGATCCGGAAGTGGACGGGATCACGCAGGAAGCACTGTATTTTACACTGACCAATGTCAATTTCAATCTGGATGAACACCTGCAAATGGCGCTCAAAGTAGGCAAAGCCGCGATCAAAGTCATGGAATTGCTGGACAAGGCACATACAGACCGCTTTGGCATCCCGCAGCCGATTACGGTTTCCCAAAACAAAATCGAGGGGCACTGCATTGTTGTCACCGGGCACAACCTTTTTGCCTTACGGGAACTGCTGGAGCAGACCGAGGGCAAAGGGATCAACGTGTACACCCACTCGGAGATGCTCCCGGCGCACGGCTATCCCGAACTGAAAAAATACCCGCACTTGAAAGGCAATATCGGCAAAGCGTGGTACGACCAACGCAGACTGTTTGAAGAGTTTCCGGGCGCGATCCTGGCGACGACGAACTGCGTCATGCCGATCAAAGGAACGTATGCGGATCGTTTCTTCTCTTACGACGTCGCGGGACTGGAGGGCGTGACCAAAATCGAGAACGACGATTTTACGCCGCTGATCGAAAAAGCGCTTGCCCTGCCAAAAGCGAATATCGAATCGGAGCAGACGCTGTCCACCGGGTTTCATCATCAAACGGTACTGGGGATCGCACCGGAAATTATTGATGCCGTCAAGGCTGGAAAGATCAAACGCTTTTTCGTCATCGCCGGCTGCGACGCACCTGGAAAAGGCGGCGACTACTACCGGGAGCTGGCAACGTCCCTGCCGAAAGAAACGGTCATCCTGACGACCTCCTGTGGCAAGTTCCGCTTCAACGACGTGGACTATGGCGTCGTGCCGGGGACGAACATTCCCCGCTATATCGATCTCGGCCAGTGCAACAACTCCGTATCGACCATCAAAATCGCGGCGGCGCTGGCAGAGGCGTTTGGCTGCGAAGTCAATGAACTGCCAGTCAGCATTGTGCTCTCCTGGTTTGAGCAAAAGGCAGTAGCGATTTTGCTCGGACTGTTCAGCCTGGGCATTCAGGATATTCGCATCGGCCCCAAGCTGCCGGAATTTATTCAACCGGGTGTGCTGACTGTGCTCCAGGATTTGTTTGGAATCAAATTGATCGGAGATGCGCAGGAAGATATGAAAGAAATGCTCGGTGCGCACTAATACAAAAACAATTGGCTGTCCCGGTGGCGGGGCAGTCTTTTTTTGCGCGGAAAGTGTGACGTACTTAACAGCGTAGTGGCCGTTTTTTCGCTACACTTGCCTTGTGAAACAAAAAGGAGAGGATGCACGATGCAACGAGGATGTTCCATGGGGATGAATCCCGAACAGCCCATTCTTTGTACCGCTCTGGCCCAACTGAAAAAAGAACACGGTCCACTCGTGGAAAAAATGCTGGAATTGCAGCAGCTTGCCGCACAGTTTGTGCATGCAGAAGCGATTCGCAAGGAAGAACTGCTCGTTGAACTGCAGGCGCAAACCGCCGCCTTTATTGCTGAACTGGAGCCACATTCCGCCAGGGAAGAAAACGTACTGTTTCCGATGATGGCGAAGTACATCGGAAAAGAAACAGGGCCGATCGCCGTGATGGAATACGAGCATGAACAGGCCAAACGCTTGCTGAAACGATTTTTGGAGGATGGGTTTCCTGACTATTTGCAGAACGCTGTGGAGACTTTGCGCGGGCATTTTCAAAAGGAAGAGCAGGTGCTTTTTCCGATGGCCGAAAAAATGCTGAGCGAGGAAGAAAAGCAGCACCTGCTCGAAAAAATAGCCACCCGTCCGGCAGATGGCGTGGGGGATTGTCAGTAAAAAAGCGTGCGGAAAAAACGGGCGTCTGGCGCTGGTGCAAGGCGTCCGATTGGCATCGCGCCAGCTAGTCGCCAAGAACGGTCTGGATGTATTGCTCCTCCAGCGCTTTTCCGTCATGGGCCAAAAACTTGATGACCTCCAGCGCAATCTGGTGTTGCAGCTCGGCTTTGCTCGTCAGGTTGAGGATAACCTTTTTCCGGTAGTCGGAATGAATGCTGTAAAACGTGCAAATGGCCTGCTGTCCGCGAATCGACAGTTGTTTGTAATACGGGAAGCCGCAGAGGAAAAACGCCTCTTGTACGTTCTTGATCGTCATCATCTCGTATCACCTCGAACTCATTCGTGCCCCAAGCATAGAGCAAGACGACCGGGATTGACTGTGCGTACGATCACACCAATCAAAACGATTTTGTGACGGGACGAGTGCGAGGCACTCAGGCATGATGCGAGGATAGCCCGGTCATATTGAGGTCACTTTCTTTGTACAGAAAAAGGAGTTGGGAGAGATGATTCGCAAAATTCAACTGCCCTTGCAAACATTCAGCCTCGTTGCAGGTTTCATGGTCTGGGTCATCTTGTCATCCTTGATGCCGTTTATCAAAGACGATTTGTCCATCTCAGCAGGACAAATCGCCTGGATTACCGCGATCCCTGTCTTGCTGGGCTCCCTCTTGCGTATCCCGATCGGCTATTATACGAACCGCTTCGGGGCAAGAGCGATGTTTACCATCAGTTTTTTGCTTTTGCTCGTGCCTGTGTACTACATAAGCGAAGCGAGCTCTGCCATCGATTTGATGATCGGCGGGTTTTTCCTTGGGGTCGGGGGCGCGATCTTTTCTGTAGGCGTAACCTCATTGCCGAAATACTATCCAAAAGAAAAGCACGGCTTCGTCAATGGCATCTACGGAGTTGGCAATGCGGGGACGGCGCTCTCGACGTTTTTTGCGCCCCTCGTGGCAAAGCAGATCGGCTGGTCAGGGACTGTGAAGCTTTACCTGGGCTTGCTTGTGCTGTTTGCCCTGCTCAACTTTTTCCTTGGCGACCGCCAGGAAACGCGGGTAAAAACGTCCGTGCTGGAGCAGATCAAAGGGGTTTACCGCAACGAGAAGCTGTGGTTTCTGAGCCTGTTCTACTTTATTACATTTGGCTCGTTCGTGGCGTTTACCGTCTACCTGCCTAATTTCCTCGTCAGCAACTTCGGGCTGGACAAAGTGGACGCCGGAATGAGAACTGCCGGATTTATCGCGCTGGCAACGATTGCCCGCCCGCTCGGGGGCTGGCTGGGGGATCGCTTCAATGCGCTGATGGTGCTGGTAGGGGTCTTCGCAGGGCTTAGCCTGTTCGGTGTCGTGCTGTCGTTTTCCCCATCCTTGCAGCTGTACTCGGCCGGCTGCCTGGCGATTGCCGTATGTGCGGGCATCGGGAACGGAGCGATTTTCAAGATGGTGCCGTACTACTTTTCCAGGCAGGCCGGGATTGTCAACGGCATCGTATCTGCGATGGGCGGATTGGGCGGCTTTTTCCCGACGCTGATCCTGACCCTCTTGTTTGACGTCACGGGTCATTATGCCATCGGGTTTATGGCCTTGTCTGAGGTGGCGCTGGCCAGTCTCATTCTCGTGTTCTGGATGTACTATCAGGAAAAGCTGCAGCTAGCCAAAACGATTGTCGACAACACGGGCGAAGCGATCGTCATCACCGACACGACGGGCACGATCTGCGATGTGAACCCGGCATTTTCCAAAGTGACGGGCTACGCACGCCACGAAGTGATCGGCAAAAATCCGAGTCTGTTAAAATCCGGCATGCAGGGAGCGGGCTTCTATCAGCAGATGTGGCAGCAGATAACCGCCACAGGCTTTTGGCAAGGGGAGATCTGGAATAGGCGCAAGAACGGTGAGACGTATCGTCAATGGCTGACGATCAGCTCGATCCGGGATGAAGCGGGCGACGTGCAGTATTATGCAGGCATGTTTACCGAGCTTTCCCCGCAACAGCTTCAGCCAGCCGATCCGGGACTGCCGACTTCCGGCTAGAAAAGCAAGGCAGCCATGTCCATATGGCTGTCTTTTCGCGAACCAAAAAAGCTGCACCCGATTTCCCGTTTGGGAGAGGGGGCAGCTTTCGTTTTTCCATTTTTACATTTGGCAAATTTCCGGCGGGCAATCGTCACAGCAGATCGCCTCTTTCAAATACTCCAAATCCTTCACCAAAAGGTAGCCGTGCGGCAGTATTTCGATCACACCCTGCTTTTTCAGATCGGCCAGCATCCGATTGACGCTTTCGCGGGTAAGCCCGATGAATTGCGCCAGATCGCGATTGGTAAGCGAGAGCTTGATGAGGATCCCGTCTTCCCGTTCCTCTCCGTATGTATTGCTCATGCGGATCAGGGTGGAATAAAAGGCGCCGATTTTGCCGTTCAAAAGCAAATCGCGAAACTTGGACTGGATTCTGCGGTTCATGATCGCCATCCAGCGCAAAAAATCTACACAGAACTCGCCGTTTTCAAGGAGCAGCTTCTCCAGGGCGCTGCGCTGGATGACGATGACTTCGCCAGGCTCGTGCATGGTCGCGGTAGATGTATAGGCGACGTCCGGTTCGAAAAGACCAACCATTCCGACCAGCTCGCCTGCCCCAAATACTTGCAGGGTCAGCTCTTTGCCGTCGCTTGTCGTTTTGGTCAGCTTGATTTGCCCGGATTCCAGCAAGTACAGCTTATCTGCCGTTTCTCCGTCGATAAATAAGACGGAGTCCGTGGGGGTCATTTTTTTTCGCGTTCCGATTTGTTCCAATTGACGAACAAAGGCAGGAGACACTTGTTCAATAAATGTGAGACTTTTCACAATCTGCACACCTCTGCTTTCCGCTCAACTTGCCTCGCGCAATCTGTTGCCATTATAGCATGAGGATTTTGGCAAAGTCGTGTCGTCTTCTTGGCGATTGTGAGCAGGTGTGAGGTACGTCACTTTGCAGCGTGGTCGACATTGCTACAATGAAGCCAACGATTGACAATGCTATGTACCAGGGGAGGTTGTTCGCATGGAGCGAGCATTTGCGTCCAAGGTGGCCAAAAGGGCTTTCTATACAGTTTGTGTCTTGTTTCTGGCTTCGTACGTGGGCACTCGTTTTTTTACCCATATTGATCTTGCCCTTTACGGTTATATGGTCGGAACAGTCGTGTTCATTGGCGGATTTCTCTACCGGTTTTCAGCCTGGGCGGACCGGCCGCCAACCAAGATCATTCTGAAAAAAGGCTTGCGTCTGTTGCTGCGAAAAAGCACGCCGCAAACGGCAGTGGAACATCTGGCGACCTACCGCTTTATATGGAACCGCGGCTGGTATCGCTGGACACAGCACATCCTGCTTGGCTGGGGGTGCATCCTCTCTGCGCTGGTTACGTTTCCGCTCGTCTTTGGCTGGATGTACTTCACGATGGGAGACAACGGCACTTACACCGTCGTTGCGATGGGCGTCGATGTGCTCAAGGTCAAAGCGGATGGCTGGATAGCCTTTTTGTTCTACAATGCGCTCAATATTACGGCCTTCATGGTGATTGCGGGCGTATGCATGGCGCTGTACCGCCGTCTGAAAAACATGCAGGCACGGGCGGAGCAAAACTTTCTCTACGACTTTTTGCCGCTCTATCTGCTGCTTCTCGTCAGCATTACCGGACTTTTGCTGACGGTGAGCAACCTGTTTTTACACGGCTTCGGCCATCCGGTGATGAGCCTGATTCACCAGTTTTTGGTCATCGTGACCTTGATTTATCTGCCCTTTGGCAAGCTGGCACACATCCCGTTCCGCCCGATGAGCGTCTTCGCCCGCAATTACCGCGAGCACTATGCCGAGCAGGAAATGAAGCGATGCAAGGTGTGCCAGACAGGCTTTGTTTCTGCCGAGCAGTCTGGTGACGTGGTGGATGTGCTTGGTGAAAACGGGATTCGCTTTGAGCTGGCAGAAGGCTTCCACCTGGCGGAGCTGTGCCTGCCTTGCCGCAGAAAATACCGCATCTTCCGCTTTACCGGAATCCCGACCCATTACCGTTCCGAGAAAGAGGCGAATCAGCATGCAAAAGGATAAATTTTTCAAACCGATCAAAAATAAATTACATCCTGGTGAAAAGTTGGTCAGCACCCACTGCTCCTACTGCGGGATGCAGTGCGGGATGAATCTGCGCGTCGATACGAGCACGAATACGATTATCGGGGTAGAGCCGCGCTACGACTTCCCGGTCAATCTGGGACGCATGTGCCCGAAAGGCGTAACCGCTTATCAGCAGGTCAACCACCCGGACAGGATCAAACGACCGCTCATCCGCCGCAATCCCGCATGGAAAGGAACGGCGCAAGGCTTCGAAGAGGTGTCGTGGGAAGAAGCGCTCAGCTATATCGTCGATCGCTTCCGGCAATTGCAGGAAGCGTACGGCAAAGATACGTTGTCTGTCTACTCCGGCGTTTCGATGACGAACGAAAAATGTTATTTGACGGGAAAATTCGCCCGTGTAGGATTGCAGACCCGGTACGTCGATTACAACGGACGGTTTTGCATGTCGTCTGCGGCGGCCGGATTCAACCGCAGTCTCGGCATCGACCGGGGCTCGACTGTTCCGTGGTCGGACCTCCACCAGACCGATTGCCTGTTTATTGCCGGGTCCAATGCGGCGGAGTGTCATCCGACCAGCATGTTTCGCATCTGGGAGGTGCAAAATCGCGGTGGCTACCTGATTGTAGCCGACCCGCGCGAGACGCCGCTTGCCCGCCGCGCTGACGTCCACCTGGACCTGCGGCCGGGGACAGACCTTGCCCTGGCAAACGGCCTTTTGCATCTGCTCATCAAAAACGGCTACATCGACGAGGCGTTCATTCAAAACCACACCAACGGCTTTGCGGAAACAAAAGCACTGGTCGAAGCCTATACGCCCGCCTACGTCAGCGAAATTACCGGGATTGCCGAGGAAAAAATCATTCGCGCCGCCGAGATTTACGGCAAGGCACCCGAGGCAATCGTCATGTTTTGCCGCGGGGTCGAGCAGCAGTCCAAAGGGACGGACAACGTATCCGCCTACACAAACCTGGCGCTTGTCACAGGCAAGATCGGCCGTCCGAAGTCCGGGGTTGCCACCTTCACGGGTCAAGGCAACGGCCAGGGCGGACGGGAGCACGGGCAGAAGGCCGATCAGTTGCCAGGCTATCGGAAAATGGATAACCCGCAGCATGTGCAGGAAGTCGCCTGCGCCTGGGGGATTCCGGTAGAGGAAATGCCGCAAAAAGGCGTGTCTGCCTATGAAATGTTTGGGCTGATGCTCGACAAGACGATTCGCGGCCTGTATTTGCTCTGCTCCAACCCGGCGGTCAGCGCCCCCAATCAGAATCATGTCCGCGAAGCGCTGAAAAGCCTGGACTTTATGGTCTGCGTAGACTTTTACCTGTCGGAGTCGGCGGAGTATGCGGATGTCGTGCTGCCGACGACGACATGGGCGGAGGACGAAGGAACCACGACCAACCTGGAGGGGCGGGTCATCCGCCATCGTCAGGCCCAGAGCTGGTATGCCGAATCGAAGCCGGACTGGTGGATTCAGATCGAAATCGCGAAGCGGATGGGTCGGGGCCAATACTTCGCACACCTGAACGGGCCGCGTGACATTTTCGACGAGCTGCGCCGCGTCTCCAAAGGCGGCACGGCCGACTACTACGGCATTACCTACGAAAAAATTGAAGAACAGCAAGGCGTGTTCTGGCCGTGCAGAGATGAACACGACCAGGGGCAGCCGCATTTGTTTCTCGATAAAAAGTTTTACCACCCGGATGGCAAGGCGAAAATTTGTGCGCTGCCCTATCGGCCGCCAGCCGAAGAACCGGATGCGGAATACCCGCTGCGGCTGACGACCGGCCGTGTCGTCTACCACTACCTGTCCGGGAACCAGACGCGGCGGATTCCGTTTTTGCGCGACATGTACCCGGACCCGCTTCTGGAAGTGCATCCGGATACGGCAAAAGCATACGGGATCGCGCATGGCGAAAAGGTTTTGCTGAAAACAAGGCGGGGCGAAGCCGTCTACAAGGTAAAAGTGATCGCGGCAATCCGACCGGATACGGTGTTTGTTCCGTACCACTGGGGCAAGGACGAATCGATCAATTTGCTCACGAACCCGGCGCTGGATCCGTACAGCAAAATGCCGGAATTCAAGGCGTGTGCAGCCGAAATCGTCAAGCTGGAAAAGGGGGAGAGGCTGCATGGCTAAGCAGGTGCTCTACATCGAAATGGATAACTGCATCGGCTGTCGCAGTTGTTTGGCGGCCTGCACGCAATGCGGGGGACATGACAACCGCAATCGCAATTACGTCATGGATGTCGATCCGCTGCAAACGCGTCAGACGATTCCACTGATGTGCCTGCACTGCGTCAACCCCGCCTGCGCCCGCAGCTGTCCGGCACAGGCGATCCAGATCGCGGACAACGGAGCGGTACTCTCGGCGCTCGTGGAGAAGTGCATTGGCTGTCAAAACTGCACGATCGCTTGCCCGTACGGTATCCCCAAGTTCGATCAGGAACAAAACCTGATGTACAAATGCGATCTGTGCTACGACCGAAGCAAAGAGGGGATTCCCCCGATGTGTGCCTCGGTCTGTCCAACCAATACGCTTCAGTGGATTACAGAGAGCGAGCTTGCCGAGAAGCAGGCTGTGCACAAGCTGGCGGGCGGCAAATGGCTGGCCAGCCAAAGACCGGAGCCGCTGGAGGGCGAGACAAATGTAAAAATCAGCTTGCCTGGCATTTTGCAAGGGGTGCAGAAGCTTTTCTAGTCGAAGGAGGTCTGCGGCATGAACGAAAGGAAATCGCCCATACCCGAACGGGATGATAACTATACGCACAACATTTTCAGATCGAATGAGCGGAGCCTCGACCGCCGAGGTTTTATGAAAACGATGGTCGGCGCCGCCGGATTGTTTGCTGTCTCGACGCTTCCCTGGGGAACGATTGCAGCGAAAAAGCTGCTGGATGGAGAAACGAACGCGTGGCCCCGGCAAAAAATTGCGGAAGCGGCGTCCCTGCAAGCCGGAGACGCCAGGGAGTTTGCCTATCCGAACGAGCACGATAGCGCCCTTCTCGTCTGCCTACGCGAAGGCGAGTACAAGGCGTATCAAAATGCCTGCACCCATCTGAAATGCCCGGTGTTCTGGAGCAAGGAACAACGCGAACTGATCTGCCCGTGCCACCATGGCAAATTTGATGTACAGACAGGCAATCCGCTGGCCGGCCCGCCGCGCCGACCGCTGCCGGAAATCGAGCTGACGGTTGAAAATGGTATGATCTACGCGATTGGGGTGAAGCCGTATGAAGCGTAGCTATCGGGGCGTACTCTTGCTTTGCCTCGTGCTTTTTGCCAACCTGATCTGCACGCAATACACAGTCAACCTGTTTTACTTTGCACGCTACAAAGAGGTGATCGCACTTTCGCTCATCAACCTGCTGCTGTTTCCGCTCGCGCTATTTTTCTATAAAAGAGAGGCGAAGCCATGAACAAGCTCCTGCTTGCCGAGCAACTGTCGCAACTGACGGATTGGACCATGCGCATCTGCATCAAGGATTTGGCTGAAGACGCCGAGCCTGAGTCAGCACCTGTCATTGAAAAGCCGCTCGCCAAATGGGAGTTTACCGAAGAGGGCGAGCACGTGCGCCTGTACTTTAACCATTGCCAATTTGTCGCTGTGCCGATTTGGGAAAATGAGGTTGGCTTCGCGAACCACCAGGGCGAGATTGTGCTCACGGCCCATGATCGCAGAGGGAAGCTGCTGTACAGGATTGCGTTTGTCAGCTGACCGTTCCGATACAGAAGGCACGACAGCGTATTGGTTTTTCGCTGGCCAACTGAAGTCAACCACCGTTGTCCTGGTTGGCTTTTTTTTGCTCGCATCTTATACTTCCAACTGGGAGACTGTTATTTTGCTTCAGTCACGATTGCGATACAGAAGAGAAAGCGGCGGGGGGAGGGGCCCGTGTGAATAGCCGGCAAACAGATGGAAAACGACTGCTCAGTCAATTGTTTTCCCGGGAACACGCTGTCCTGGGACAATATATGGAGAAGCTGAAACAGCTTGTCTACCAAAACCGGACCATGAGCGCAGAAGCTGTAGAACAATTCCGGGAGACGATTGCGCTGTTGACAGAAAAGCTGAAAGAGCATCATGCACTGGAGGAAGAACTATTGTTTGCAGCTCTGACAGAGTCGCTAGGGTATGCCACCCCGCCTGTCATCATGATGACGGACGAGCATCGGCGACTGGTCAGCCAGCTGACGGAACTGCGCGAAAAAACCGCATGCTGCCAATGTGCCGGGCGTGGGCCGACACGGCTGCGGGAAGAAACGACGACATTGTATCGGCTGCTGCACGATCACTTTCACAAAGAGGAAATGCTGCTGTTCCCCATGGCTGAACACGTCTTGTCCAGAGAGAAAAAAGAGGCGATCATGGCAGCCGCAAGAGAAAAAGCGAGAGGAGGGCGAGGGACGTGACCAAGGGGAAAAGAGGCGAGGCTTCTCTGGTACTGCCGCGTGAGCACGGAGTCTGGGCGATGTTTGTCGTGCCTTATTTGTTCGGGGTTTTTCTTGTGGAAAAAAACGTGTTGCAACTGCTCGCCGGACCGGGGCTGCTCTGCGGCTTTATCGCGGTCAACGCGGTACTGGTCTATATGCGACAGCCAAGGTTTGCGCGGCAAGTGCTCCGAACCTTGCTGATCTTCGGTGGAGTGGCTGCGGTATGCCTGGTCTACCCGCTCATTCACAACGCGTTGGCGTTTTGGCCGCTGATCGTGATGGGCGTGTTTGCGATGGCCAGCATCTGGTTTATTCGCCGCAAGCGGGAGCGTCATTTTGTAAACGATTTGCTCGGAATTGTCGGACTGACGATGCTGCTTCCGATTGCAGCCGCGCTTGGCGGCGGTGCATCCCGGACGGAGTTGCTCACCGCGATGGCACTGAACGTCATTTATTTTACGGGCAGCATCTTTTTCGTCAAAGCGGTGTTTCGCGAAAAGAACAATCACAGCTTTCACTTTGTCGGAATCATGTATCATTTGCTCTTGCTCTGCTTGCCCTTTTTGCCGCAAGTCCCTGCGCTTATCAGTGTCATTTTTTTGCCGGGAGCGGTCAAAATGGCGATTGCCGCCAAAGGAATCAAGCTGCCTGTAAAAACAGTCGGAATCATGGAGATCGTCAACGTTCTCTGGTTTTTGGCGGGGGGATACGTGCTGTTTGCGACGTGACGGCCCTTTCCCTAAAAAACTTGTTTATTCTCCCGGGTAGATTGGGAAATAAAGGAGAGTCAGTCAGACAACAATACGGCGAAAAAACGTGGGGGAATGGCCAGTGTCAATGTTCGGCAGAAACGAGCCGTGTCCGTGCGGTTCGGGCAAAAAATACAAAAAATGCTGCTTGCCAAAAGATGAAGCGAAAATGCTGGAATTGTCCAAAAATCCTTCGCTTTCAGAAGTGCAGGCGCACAACCAATACTTTCAGCCCGCAACTACTACGCACAATTCTTTGCGAGGGATGAAGGAATTGGCATTGGCGCTCATGGACCAGATGGGAACGTATTTGCGGCGGGAGCATAAACGGGATGATGTCATCCATTTTCTGGCAAAAGACCTGATGAAGCTGGTGGATGAAGGCGAGCGTTATTATTTTCAGGTAGTCAGCGAGATTCTGGAAATGAAAGGGCTGCCATCATCGGCTCGAAGCAAGGTCAAGGCGGAACCTGCGTTGACAAGAGCAGAGCGCATATTGATCCGCAATGCCGCCCAGAGCATTTTGGCAGAGTATGCCTTTTTAGGGGAGTATGATACGGCGGATTACGGAGCCATGAAAGCCATCATGGAGTGCTGTTATCAGGCGGTGGCTCGGGGGATCGAGGAACAGGCTGATTTGTGGAGCGTCAGGATGTTTGTCGATACGAACAACCAACTGGTCGACTGGGAGTTGCAGCTCAGTGAAGACGGGGTGTATGGACTGGATAAAGACGAGAGAAAAGTCATCATTGACTTTGAATGGAACTCTCTCGATGAGATCGAGAATGAGTATGAAAAGTACGCCCACACGCTCACAGGATTGCGCGAAGAGTCGTTGAAAACGCTGGCGACGGCAATCGTCCAGGAAAGCTCGATACCGCGAAAGTCAGTCGACAAAATCTCGTATACGGGACTGGCGATGAACTACTTCGGCCTGTTGGAACAGGAACTGCGCGACGTAATCGCTCTTCATGAAGGCACGCCCTCTTCGAAAAAACGAATGTGGTGGGAACTGTGTGAATACCTGCAAAACCAGCACATCCCGATTGTCAGCGACAATGTGGAGCTTTTGGGGGACAAGCTGAAGGCGTTGCATGCGCTGCGCAATCGAGCTGCACACGGCGAGTTTATTACCTATGAGGAATTTGCCGCAATCAAGGAGCTGGCCCTTGACTCGAACCTGCTCTGGTCCATCTCGCAGGCAAAATCGGCTTATGCCGAGCAGCAGCCGTAAGGGAAAGGTACTGCTCCGGTCTAGCATAAAGACGTTTTTCATCCAAAACAGTTTTGTCAGTAGCCACTATTTGCGAATAGTGGTTTTTTTGTGTTGTTCATGATTGGTATGCCCCGATGATCGTCTTCCCCTGCTATAATAAACGGATATTGGCACAGACGAGGCGATAAAGCTGTTGACTTGATCTGTCCCAAGCGGTTTGCGATCAGAATGTGCGACATCAAAATGCCAAGAAGAACGGAACAAAAGGAGGGCATCATGGCAAAAATCACGCTGCCGCAGCTGGAGGCTCATCTGTGGGAATCAGCCAATATTTTACGTGGGAGCATTGACTCCGCTGACTATAAAAACTATATTTTTGGCTTGTTGTTTCTCAAGCGACTGCATGATGTTTTCAGCGAAGCCGAACAGCGTTCCCCAAAGCGCGAAGGCAGCGGTGGCGGAAAAACCGCTCGCGACGCTTACCTGTTTGTCGTTCCCGAAAACTCTCGCTGGCAAAGGCTCCAGGCGTTGACAGAAGGGATTGGCGAAGCGATCAACGAGGCGTTTGCCGCTCTCGAAGCGGAGAATCCTTTGCTGCGTGGCGTGCTTGCCACAATAGATTTCAGCGACACGGAAAGGCTGCCGGACAAGCTTCTGCAGCAGTTGATCCGGCACTTTTCCGCGATACATCTTGGCAACAGCAACTTGTCGGAACCGGATATTTTAGGAAGAGCCTATGAGTATTTACTCAAGCAGTTTGCCACTGATGCAGGGAAAAAGGGCGGAGAGTTTTACACGCCGAACAAGGTAGTGGAATTGATCGTGAAGCTCATCAAGCCGGAGGAAGGCATGCGCGTGTGCGACCCTACGGCCGGCTCCGGCGGGATGCTGATTCAGGCAGTTGATTACATTAAGGCCAAGGGAGGCAACCCGCAGCGCATTACGCTGCACGGCCAGGAGCGCAACCTCCAGACGTGGGCGATTTGCAAGATGAACTTGCTGTTGCACGGCCTCTTGGACCATCGGATCGAAAAAGGCGATACGATCCGCGAGCCTAAACTGGTCGAGGAGGGCGAACTCATCTTGTACGACCGCGTGATTGCCAACCCGCCGTTTAGCCTGAGCAACTGGGGACTGGAGGAAGCGAGGACGGACCAATTCGCCCGCTTTCGCTTCGGGATGCCGCCAAAGGACAAGGGTGATCTCGCATTTGTCCAGCACATGGTGGCGACGCTCAGTTCCAATGGCAAGGCAGGCGTGGTTGTGCCCAATGGGGTGCTGTTTCGCAGCGGAGCGGAGGCACAAATCCGCAAGGGGCTGTTGGAAGAGGATTTGGTGGAAGCGGTGATTGGCTTGCCGCCCAATCTTTTTTACGGGACAGGGATTCCCACGAGTATTTTGATTGTGAATCGCAAGAAAGAAACGGCCAAAAAGCAAAAAGTGTTTTTCTTGCATGGCGCAAGCGGATTTCAGGAAGGAAAAAACCAAAATTTTCTGCGGGATGCAGATGTGCAAAACATCGTGTCCGCGTATGAAAAGTGGGGAGCGGTCGACAAGTATTGCCGGGTAGTCGAGCACAGCGAAATTCAGGCCAACGACTACAATCTGAACATGGCCCGCTACATCGATGCGTCCGAGCAGGAAGCGCAGATTGACGTGCAGGAAGCATTGACGAAGCTGCGCGAGTTGGAGGCAGAGCGAAGCAAGAGTGAGGGAAAAATGCTTCGTTTCCTGAAGGAGTTGGGGTACGATGTCTGAGAGGCCTGAATGGAAAAAAGGACCGCTCGGATGGGCTGTCCGGGTGCAAGGCGGCTATCCGTTTTCCTCTGCTGCGTTTGTCGACAAAGGGATTCCCGTCGTGCGGATGAGCAACATGAAAAACGGCCGCCTGGACTTGACGCAGGCGAAATGCCTCGCAGAAAAAGCGCTTGGGGAGTACCAGTCGTTTTTGCTTGCGCCGGGTGATCTGTTGCTTGGCATGTCTGGCAGTATTGAAAATTTCGCCCAGGTACAAGCTGCCGATCTGCCTGCGCTGCTCAATCAGCGGGTGGGGAGATTACAAGTCAAGGACGAGTCGCTCGTTTGCAGAGAGTATCTGAAATTCGTAGTCACCTCCAGATGGTTTCGCGACCAGGTTCTGACCATGGCGGCGGGCGTCGCACAACTCAACATCAGCGCCAAACAGCTGGAATCCATCCCGATTTACTACCCGCCATTGCCGGAGCAGCAAAAAATCGCGGAGATTCTCGCTTCGGTGGATACGGTCATCGAGAAGACGGAAGCGATTGTCGCACAGACGGAGGTCATAAAAAAAGGCTTGATGCAAAAGCTGTTTACGCAAGGAATTGGCCACACCGCATTTGTTCAGACGAAAATAGGGACGATTCCGGCGGGATGGTCATTGGTCAAGCTCAAGGAGATCGCCAAAGTCAAGGGCGGAAAAAGAGTGCCAAAAGGCAGCAGCCTGGTGGACACCGTCACTCCCTACCCGTACATACGGGTATCTGACTTTTGCGACTATACGGTGCAGACAGGGCAGCTCAAATACGCAACCGAAGAGATTTACAGCAAAATCAAGCGGTACACGATCTCCAGGCACGATCTGTACCTGTCCATCGCAGGGGTCTACTTGGGGATGGCGGGCAGAGTCCCGGACATGCTCGACGGTGCCCTTTTGACGGAAAACGCGGCAAAGCTTACACCGACCAGCGACTGCATCGATCCCGACTACCTCATGTTTGCCCTTGGCTCGGATTTTTGCCAGCGGCAGATCGCAGTGCTGAAAGGCGTGACAGGAGTGCCGAAGCTTGGCTTGCAGTGTGTGGAGACGATTGTGATTCCCCTCCCGCCGCTCGGTGAGCAGCAGCAAATCGTGGCAGGGATCAAAAGTGTCCTCACGAAGTGCGCGAGCGAGAAGGAGAAGCTTCAGCAGTTGCGGGCGATCAAAAAAGCGCTGATGCAGATGCTTTTGACGGGCCGCGTCAGAGTGAAGCCGGACGAAGCGGCGGCGGACAGCGCAGAGTAGCGGTCAGGGACACGTTGCCATCGACAACAGAATAAAGAGAAGAAGGTGAGCAGAAATGAGTCTTGCAAATCCTTGGGATGCGGAGTGGGAAGTGACGGAGGAATTGGCTCAAAGCTTGATTCATCGGCAATTTCCCGCGCTGTCCGCAAAACAGGTCAGACGGCTGGGAGACGGCTGGGACAATACCGTCTATGCCGTTGGCGAGGAATACGTGTTTCGCTTCCCGCGCAGAAAAATCGCCGTACAACTGATCGAGCTGGAAGGCAGGCTTCTGCCCAGGCTGGAGCCGTATCTCACACTCCCGTATCCGAAACCGCTTTTTTACGGAAAAGGCACGGCAGCTTACCCATTGCCTTTTCTCGGCTATACGTATCTGGCCGGGGAGTTTCCGCTTGGACTGACAGAGGCGCAGCGCGCGGCATCTGCTCTGGCGTTGGCCCGCTTTTTAAAAAGCCTGCACGCGTTCCCTGTAGACGTGGCCAAAGAAAACGGTGCGCCCACTGACCAGCGCGGATTGTTGGATATTCACAGCCGGAAAGAAAAAATGCAGCAGTTTTTGGCTGACACGGACATTCCTTTTGCCGATGACGATCGCGAACTGATCGCCAATTATTTGCAGGGGCTTGATGTGGAGCAGATTCAGCCCAAGGAAGTGTTGATGCACGGCGACTTGCACTTTAAAAACATGCTGGTGGGGCCGGATGGAAAAATCGCGGGCATCATCGACTGGGGCGACATGAATATCGGTCATCCCGGCTGTGATCTGAGTATCGCCTACAGCTTTTTGCCGCCACAGGCAAGGGACGATTTTTTCCGCGAATACGGCGAAGTCGATGAGGAGACGAAGCTGCTGGCGCGGCTGATTGCCGTCTTCATCCCGATGCTGATTTACATGCAGGCAAAAGACACAGGCGACGACCGGACAGCAGCGGAAGCAAGCGCGATTATCAGGCGCGCCTTGGCAGAATCGTAGCGAAGCGATTCCCATTCATCAGCATAGAACCTATAATGTTACTTGGGATTACTCGCCAAGTTGTGGTATAATTTTGACGCCAATATACGACTAAGGAGTTATGGATGATGGAAAAAAAGTTAATCTTCGGTCATAAAAATCCAGATACGGATTCCATTTGCTCGGCGCTCGTCTACGCTGATCTGAAAACGAAGCTCGGGGCCAATGTAGAGCCTGTGCGCCTTGGTGCCATCAACAACGAGACGGCGTTCGTCCTGAACTACTTCCAGGCAAAAGAGCCGCGCCTCGTGGAAACCGTGGCGAATGAAGTCAATGAAGTCATTCTCGTGGACCACAACGAACGTCAACAGAGCGCAAACGACATCGAGCAGGTGCAAGTTGTCGAGGTAATTGACCATCATCGCGTCGCGAACTTTGAGACAAGCAACCCGCTGTACTTCCGCGCGGAGCCTGTCGGCTGCACCACTACGATCCTGAAAAAAATGTACAAGGAAAACGGCGTGGAGATTCCGAAAGACATCGCGGGTCTGATGCTGTCCGCGATCATTTCCGACACGCTGCTTTTGAAATCCCCGACCTGCACCGAGCAGGACGTTGCCGCTGCCCATGAGCTGGCGGAAATCGCAGGTGTGGATCTGCAGGCGTACGGTCTGGAAATGCTCAAGGCAGGCGCAGACCTGAGCGACAAAACAATCGCCCAACTGCTCTCCCTCGATGCAAAAGAATTCCAGATGGGCAACGCCAAAGTGGAAATCGCGCAAGTCAACGCAGTGGATGTCAACGACGTGCTGGCTCGCCAAGGCGAACTGGAAGAAGCCATTTCCGCGATCATCGCAGAAAAAGGACTGGACTTGTTCGTGTTCGTCGTAACCGACATCCTGAACAACGACTCTGTCGCGCTGGCGCTCGGAACAGCAACACAAGCAGTAGAAGAAGCGTACAACGTCACGCTGGTTGACAACAAAGCGGTTCTCAAAGGTGTTGTTTCCCGCAAGAAGCAGATCGTACCTGTACTGACAGACACATTCCAGGCTCTGTAAAAAAATATCGCCGCAATAAAAAAGGCTGCCCGCAATCATGTGGGCGGCCTTTTTCGCTGAATCGCGGTCGCATTCTCGTGCTCAAAACGGATTGTGGTTGTTTTGATTCAAGTAGTTCATCGTCTGCTGCGCATAGGCGTCATCAGCGTAATGCCGGATGGCGTGCTTGTCTCTTGCCCGCAGGCTGGTCGAGCCTGTCATGAAGCAGGCGGCGCCGAGAACAGCCAAAATAGCACCAAGGATATACAGCATGTGAATGCCCTCCTTTTTTCCAGTGACTTACCAATAGTTTAACATATTTTCCCTGTAAAAACTGTGATTGACTTTGACGGTGCGTAAATGTGTACGATGAATTTGTCAGGAGGGATGAAAGATGGAATATACGGTGCAAAAGCTGGGTCTCCTGGCGGGCGTCAGCACCCGGACGCTTCGATACTACGATGGAATTGGTCTTCTCAAGCCGGCGAGAATCAATTCATCCGGGTATCGCATTTACGGGCAGGCAGAGGTGGATCGCTTGCAGCAAATCTTGTTCTACCGCGAGCTGGGTGTGAGCTTGGAGGAGATCAAGGAAATTGTCAGCTCGCCGACCTTCGATGCCGTCCAGGCACTGCGCGAGCACCGCGCGAAGCTGCTGGAGAAACGGGCGCAGCTTGATCGGCTGATCGCCAACGTCGAACTGACCTTAGCGCAAAGAGAGGGGACGAAAACGATGACCGACCAACAAAAATTCGAAGGCTTCAAACAGCAATGGATTGATGACAACGAGAAGCAGTACGGGCAAGAAATTCGCGCCAAATACGGCGACGAACAGGTAGACCGCTCCAACCGGAAACTCAAGGAAATGACCGAAGAAGAGTACAACCGGCTTGAACAGTTGAACCAGGAACTCTACAAGACGCTGGAAGAGGCGTTTGCCACGGGAGATCCGGGCAGCGAGCTTGCGCAGAAGGCGGCCGACCTGCATCGCCAGTGGCTGAGCTTTTACTGGGACAGCTACAGCAAGGAAGCGCACGCCAACGTAGCGCAAATGTATGTGGACGACCCGCGCTTCACTGCCTACTATGATAAAACCCAGCCCGGACTTGCCGCATTTTTGCGAGATGCGGTTGTGATCTATACGCAAGCACAAGCGTAGAGTAGATAGAGGAAAGCTTTGGGGCTCCAAAACGCGCACCGCCCTGAAATCCGCTCAAAAGCTGCGAGCCGATGTGGGGCGGTGCTTTTTTGCCTGCTTTAACGTTCCGCCTGTGGCAGAAGCGAAAAAGCATTCTTTTTTTGGCAAAGGAATGCTATCATGATGGATGAGTCTTAGCAATTGTAGGTCATGCAATTGAATACGCGCAAACAGGTGCCTTCGTCCTTGTCCAGGACGGGGTGAAAAGGGAAGCCGGTGCAAGTCCGGCGCGGTCCCGCCACTGTAAAGCGGCTGTCGCAAGCCGCCAAGCCAGGAGACCTGCCTGTTTGCATGGTGTGCCTGCGCCTTCGCGGAAAGGTTCGGCCCGTTCAGGATGCTTTTTTCGTGAGCATACTTTCTCCTGACATGTCGACCCTTTGGTTCCGGTTGGAAGCGAAGGGTTTTTTCTTTGCTGAGAATCAACCAGTCGTACAGAAAGGAAGTCATACATATGAAACGTGCATGGAAACTGCTCATCCCGCTGCTTCTTGCCGCAAGTCTCGTCGGTTGCGGCGGCAACACCCAGACGGCACCTGCACCACAGACAGAGGCACCGCAGACCGCGCCGCAGGAAACCGCTACCGCTGCCAAACAGTCCGTCTACCCGCTTACCGTCACAGACGCCACCGGAAAAGAAGTAACCTTGGCCAAAGAGCCCACGCGAATTGTTTCTACCTCTCCGGCAGAGACGGAAATCTTGTTTGCGCTCGGCTTGAACGACCGGATCGTCGGTGTATCCGACTTTGACGACTATCCGGCAGAAGCCAGTACGAAGCCAAAAGTGGGCGGAGTCGTCAATCCGAGTGAAGAAGCGATTCTCGCCCAGACGCCCGATCTGGTCATCGGGGGAATCTCGATGGAAAAGCCGGTTTCCGACAAGCTGAAATCGCTCGGCGTACCTGTTTTCGTCACACATCCGCAAAAGATGGATGACATTCTGAACAATATTTTGCTGATGGGCGTCATCACGAACAGACAGGAGCAGGCGGAAAAGGTCGTCGCTGCCATGAAGCAGGACATCGCGCGTGTCCAGGAGGCTGTCAAAGGCGTGAAGCCGGAAGACAAGAAAAGAGTGTACCTGGAGTTTGCTCCAGGCTGGACAGTGGGCAAAGGGGAGTTCCTCGACGAGCTGGTGACACTGGCAGGCGGAACGAACATTGCTGCCGACACAGAGGGCTGGCACCCGATCAGCGAGGAAAAGATTTTGAAAAGCGATCCTGACGTCATTTTGTACGCCAAAGGCGTTACGGACGACAAGACTGGCGTGAAGCTGGAGGACATCATCGCCAAGCGCAACGGCTGGGATACGATGAAGGCGATCCGTGAGAGCCAGGTGTTCGGAATGGAACAAAACCTGCTCGCACGCCCAGGCCCGCGCATTACACAAGGCTTGATCGAGGTTGCCAAGGCGATTTATCCTGACCTGGTGAAATAAAAATGAAAAAGCAATGGCTTTTGTGGGGAGGAGCGGGCAGCCTTGTTCTGCTTGTATCCGTAGTAGTGAGCATTTCGCTGGGAGCGGCGTCGCTTCCGCTCTCGCAAGTATGGCTCATCCTCTTGCACCAACTGCCGGGCATGTCAGAGTGGATTCCGGTGACATGGCCCGAGTCGTCCGAGCAAATTGTGATGAAGGTGCGTTTTCCGCGCGTCGTCCTGGCTATTTTGATCGGAGCTTGCCTGTCGCTTGCCGGCGCGGGCTTTCAAGGCGTGCTGCGCAACCCGCTCGCCGACCCGTTCACGATGGGCGTAGCGTCCGGGGCCGCTGTCGGTGCGGCTTTTCTGATCCTGTTTGGCTTGCAGTTCGCTCTTCTCGGAGAGTGGAGCACGCCTGTCGTCGCCTTTTTGACGGGGCTTGTCAGCTTGTGGATTGTCCTTGCCCTCGCCAAGACGCAGGGCAAGCTGCAGACGGAGACGCTGATTTTGTCCGGTGTCGTCATTCAGGCGTTTCTCGGCTCGCTCGTGTCGTTCATGGTGTCGCTGTCGGATCAGACGGTGAATGAGATCGTCTTTTGGCTGATGGGCAGCCTGTCGTTTCGCGGCTGGGCTTTTACCTACGTCCTGGTTCCGTATTTGCTGATCGGCATGCTCGTACTGCTCAGCTACGCCCGATCCCTGAACCTGTTTGCGCTCGGGGAGCGGCAGGCGGCGCATCTCGGGGTGCATGTCGACAAGACGAAGTTCGTCATTTTGCTTGTCTCTACGCTTCTGACGGCGGCGGCGGTTTCGATTGCGGGCGTCATCGGGTTTGTCGGGCTGGTCGTGCCGCATCTGGTGCGGCTGATGGTCGGACCTGACTACCGCATTTTGCTGCCGATGGCGACCATCTGCGGCGGTGTGTATGTGCTGTGGGCGGATACGTTGGCGCGGATGCTGCTCGCGCCGACAGAAATTCCGCTCGGGGTCGTGACTGCGTTTTTGGGAGCGCCGTTTTTTGCCTATTTGTTGAAGCAAAAAAAGCAGATCGGAAGGAGGTAGTCGCGTCATGATCGAAGTGCGCGGACTGCAAAAGTCTTACCAGGATGTGCCCGTCCTGCGCGAGATCGGGTTTACCGTCCAGCGGGGCGAGTTTTTTGGCATCATCGGCCCCAATGGGAGCGGAAAATCAACGCTCTTGAAAATGCTCTCCGGTGTCATTGCCGTCGATGCGGGAGAAATCACGCTCGCGGGCAAGCCGCTTGGCCGATACACGCGCAAGGAACTGGCGCGGGTTCTCGCCGTACTCGAACAGGAAGGGCTGCCTCCGGTTGGCTTCCGCGTGCGCGAGGTGCTGGAGATGGGACGCTTCCCGTACCAAAACTGGTTGGGCGAGGAAAAGACAGACGTCGCGCCGCTCATCGACGAAATCATGCAGCTCTTGCGTCTGACTCCGCTTGCCGATCGCACGCTGGATCAGTTGAGCGGAGGGGAAAAGCAGCGCGTCGCCCTGGGCAAGGCGCTCGTGCAAAAGCCGCAGGTGCTGCTTTTGGACGAACCGACGACTTACCTCGACATCGGCTACCAGATTCAACTGATGGACATTGTGCGCACATGGCAAAAGACGACACAGGTGACGGTCGTTGCGGTGCTCCACGACTTGAATCTCGCTTCGCTTTATTGCGATCGCATCCTGATGCTGCACAAAGGCGAGCAGATCGGCGTAGGCACGCCGCAGGACATGCTGCAGAGCGACCGGATCGAGTCAGTGTACGGGACGCGCCCGATTGTCATGGAGCATCCTGTCCACCGTTTGCCGCAAATCATGCTGCAATCCGGGTCGTAATGGAGGAATGAACATGATCGTACTGGTGACAGGCGGCGCGCGCAGCGGCAAGAGCACCTTCGCGGAAAAATACGCGGCTCATCTCGGACAGGCGGGCGTCTATATCGCCACTGCGCAAGCTTTTGACGAGGAGCTGCAGGAGCGGGTAGCCAGGCATCGCGAGCGGAGGCAGCAAAGCGCATTTTGCTGGGAAACCATCGAGGAGCCTCATGCCCTCGCGGACGTGATCCGCTCGCTTGGACAACAAGACGAGCTTGCGCAAAAACAAGCCGTCGTCGTGGTCGATTGCCTGATCGTCTGGCTGACCAACTGGCTGATTCAGTACGAGCAGGAGCGGGCATTCGAGCGCACGCTTGCGCAGGTGGACGAACTGGTTGCGGCCGTACAGGACTTTCCCGGGACCATTTTGTTTGTCACCAACGAGGTTGGAGACGGACTGGTGCCGGAATATCCGCTAGGGCGCATGTTCCGTGACCTGGCAGGCTTGATGAACCAGCGGATGGCGGCGGTAGCCGATCAGGTGTTTCTGCTCACGGCAGGCATTCCGCTGGAAATAAAAAGCAGGGCATTTCGTTTTTAGGCAGGGGAAAAGACGGATTCGCGTCGTCTTTTTCCCTTTTTTGTGCTATACTATAAGAAAAGCAATGGAAAGGATCAGGATACCATGCGTCCCCATAGGACGATCTGGAAACGGTATGACCTCTCCTACATCTAGCTTCGTAGTAGTCGACCGTCGCTTGGACGACTAGCCTACTACGAAAGCGAGGCCCTTTGTATGAGTAGCGACTTGTACTTGCGATGTTCCTCCGTAGTCGGTTGGTCGTCTGTGCCAAAACCGACGAAAAGGCGAGGAATCGATGATGAGGAGAGCGCTGCAATCTGTTCAACGTTACGGTTTGATTTTGTTTGGAGCTTGTTTGCTTGCTTTTGCGTATTATCACATCAACTTTCAGAACCACTTGTCTGAAGGCGGCTTTGTCGGCCTGGGGTTGCTGGCCAAATACGCATTTGACCTGTCGCCAGCGGTGATGATTTTATTTTTGGACATTCCGCTGTTTCTGGTGGCCTGGTTAGTGCGCGGACGTCAGTTCATCTGGGATACGATTTTTGCCTCACTGGCTTTTACCGGGTTTTACGAGCTGTTCGAACAGTTTTCCCCGATTGTGATGGATATGAGCCAAGTGATGCCACTCGCTTCCGTATTGTCTGGCGTATTGACCGGACTCGGTACCGGGCTGGTTTTGCGCTACGGAGCGGCTACGGGTGGTGACGACATTTTGTCCCTCTTGCTTAGCAAGTACACAGGATTGTCTATCGGTACCATTTTTCTGTTGCTGGACGCCATGGTGCTCGGCCTGTCGTTCTGGTATGTACCGATGAAAGAGATGCTTTACACCATTTTTGCCGTCGTCATCTCCAGCCAGGTGATTACCTGGACGGTAAATGCCGGCAGTGCAGGAATCACTGCGGAGGAAGAGGCGCACGGACATGGCAACGTCTCGATGACACACCAATGATGAGAAAACCAGTTGAAAAACATGCCTATACAAAAGCGCGAAAAAGGCCAGGTCGGTTTAGCTGTCGACTTGGCCTTTTCCCTGTTCCTGTACATAACGGCACGGGGAAGTAGTGGATACTAACCCATATGGAAAGCTGTCTGACGGAAAGGACGGGGTCCGCATGAGCGATCGTTTTTTTGGCAATTACAAAGCGTTCGTGGTCATCCCGGAAAAAGAACAGAAGGGGGTGCCAAAAGCATTTGATCCAAGCAACTACACCCGCCATTTCGTTCTCACATTTTCCTTGTACGATTCGCTGATTGCCAACTGGAAGGAAGCTGCCAAATTCCAGGTCCAGCCGAAGCAGAGCCTCACGCGTGTCGTCAACGCCTTTAACCTCAAGCACGGCGACGCCGTTTATTTGCAGGTTTTGGAGATGGAGGAGGACCAGTCCTACTTTGTGCTGGCGCTGTCCTGCAAAACAGCCGGCGACCAGGAGCAGGCGGACATGAACCGGATCAACCATCTGCTGGAAAAAGACTTTGCAACTGACCTCTTGATCGCAGAAACGTGGTATCAGCTCATTGGCGCCAAGGGCAAATTCGAGCGCAAGCTGTTCTCGTACAGCATCCTGCCGTACCGCTAGCGGCCGAAGTAATCGGCGAGCCCGTCCACGATCGCTTGCGCAGCTTTGTCCTGGTAAGCGGCGGTGCGAACGAGCTCTTCGTCTTTTGGATTCGATAAAAAGCCAAGCTCAACCAGCACAGACGGCCTGTCGTTTTCGCGCAGCACGTGGTAGTCGCCGAAAGAAATGCCGTTGCTTTTCAAGCCAATCCCGCTGGCCAGCCGCGACTCGATGCTTCGCGCGAGGTTGTAGTCTTTGTTTTGCGCGTAAAAAAAGGTCAAGGTCCCGCTGTTCGGCTTCGCAGAGGAGTTGTAGTGAATACTGACAAAGGCGTCCGCCGCCTTCGCTTCGCTGATCGCTACCCGCTGGGCGAGAGAAGGCTTTTCCGCATCGCTTGTCCGGGTCAAAATCACCTGTGCTCCCCGCTGGCGCAGCTTGCTCGCCAACAGCATGGAGGTTTTTTGGTTCAGCGTCTTTTCTTCTGTGCCCCATTTTGTCCCGCTTGTCCCCACGTCACTTCCACCGTGCCCCGGATCAATGACAATCACTTTTCCCCGCAATCCGCCTGACTTGTTGCTGCTTGCGACGCTGCTTTTTGCTCCCTCGCGGATGTACATGGACGATACCCAGCCTGTTTTTCCATCGGAAGTTCGGATTTGCAACCAATCGGCCTGCTTTTTGAGTATCTCAACCTGTGTGCCCATCGTGAGCACATGGAGGATGTCGTGTTCCAGTCCAGGGCCTTTGCGCATGCGCAGGGCAGCGGCTGATACGATTCCGCTTTTCTTGCTTGCGGAAACAGAAGGCGCAGCGGCAGGAGCAGATGTGGCTGTAGTGCCAGCCTTGCCTTTTTGCAAATAATAGCCGGCCACCCAGCCGCTCGTCTGCTGGTATTTGATCTGGACCCAGCCATGCGAATCTTCCGAAACAACCGTCACGTTGGTGCCGTATTTCAGCGTGCCGACGACTGACGACTGAAGGGAAGGTTCGCTGCGAACGTTCAGGGAAGTCGCGACGACTTTTGCCTGAGCAGAATTTGCTTGTGCCTGCGTCGGCTCTGTGAGCACGGGCCATGCCAAAAGCATTGCAAGCAGGCTCGCTCCCAGGAGTGACGCTGTTTTTGCTGTTCGTTTCATGATGTGTACCTCTGGTCTCGATTGTAGTCTCTCTTTAAACCATGATAAAGGGAAACGCAATCGTCCAGTAGTGCACTTTTTCCTGATTTTTCATGGAAAATTAGTGGGCAGAAGGGGCGTAGCGGGCCAAAGCGTTTGCCGCCGACTCCGCCATGCGCCGTTTGAGCTGGTCGTTTTCCACGACTTTGACCCGCAGTCCGAGAAAGCGGAGGCGCGACAAAATAAACTCCTGCTCGTCCTGCAAAAAACGGAGCGTAATCGTGTACTCCTGCGTGTCCGGGTCGTAGGCGACTTCCTTGTCGAAGCAGGAAAAGGCGTACAAAATGCGCTGCAGCTCCAGGTTGTAGCGGCGGACGACCTGAATTTTCGCTGTTTGCTGACGCGCCGCAAGCATGCTTTCGATCACGGGCAAAAAGCTGTCGTACCACGCGTCCTCGACGTAGATTTCCTTTACGGAACGGATGAGCGACAGCGGTGTTGTGAGCAGCTGCTCGGAATCAAATGTCAGCCAGATGAGATACCATTCTTTTTTGACGAGCGAGTATTCCAGCTTGTACGGGACGCCGCGCTGCTTGCGGTAGGCCCGGCCGCTTCGGGTGCCGGCGTGGAGCTGGATGTGATTTTTGCCGAGAATGATCCGGCGCAGCTTGCGGACGAGCGGATGCCAGATGCTGCGGGTGCGCGTTCCGGCTTTTTCGATGAACAGCTCACGCTCGTCCGTCGGCGCGTAGGCAGCGGTCAGCTGTTGCAGTTTGGACAGTGTTTCGGTCTCGAAAAAGCTTTGCGCGGCCGGGTGTTTGAGCATCTTGGCGAGCCAAGCCTTTTCGTGCGATGTCACCGGGTACAAGCCAGCCTCGTCCAGCCGGGTGATGAGCTGATAGTTGTGGATTTTGTCAAACAGATTCATAGTAAGAAAGCAGCTCCTTCCATTCCATCTGCAATTGCTCGCGCAAATAGAGCGGCTCCAGCACTTCGCAGCTCGAACCGAAGCTGCGAATCCACGGTGTGATCTCCAGCGTGCTGTTGACGGTAATTTCGTAGAGAAAGCTCTCTCTCGTCTCTTCCGTAATGACCCCCCACTGTCCTTGGGCCTCGACACGTTCCCTGATGAACGAGTGCGGCGTTCCTTTTGGGTGAAAAAATCTCAGCCGGATCGTCACAGGCTTCCCCGTATCAATCAGCCAGCTGTGTTGGATGCGCTCGTCTACGCGCGCCTGCATGCGCATAAAAGCGTCTGGCGCAGCCTGTTGGCCGTAAGCAAGCTGGGTGATCCCTTCCACGCGGTATTTTCGCAGCGGTCTTTTTTCGCTTTCCTGGGCAATCAAATACCAGCGTCCGTACTGATGGTCAAACACGACCCGCAGCGGATAGACATGCTGCGGCTTGCCCGTGGAATCGCGCAGGAAAGCGGGATTCGTGTTTTGCGAATCGTAAAACTTGCTCCGTTTGGGCGTGAAGTAGCAAAATTTCACCTTTTTTTGCTCGGCGATTGCCGTTGCGAGCAGCAGAGCCTGCTGCTCGTCGAGGATGCGGGAAACAAAGTGATACTTGTACAAAAAGACGGCCCAGTCCTCGCGCTGCAGCCGGGAGTCCAGGCAGCGTTTGACCTTGTGGCGCAACAGGTAGCCGGGGACAGCAGGAAGCTGGGTGTTGGCCATGACGTCGATAAAGTCATGCAGGTCCAACAGCTCGTCATCGGACAGCGAGCTCCACAGCTCCTGGTCAAACTGGTAAACATAAGGCCGCGTGGCTCCGCTTTTTTTGATGACAGAAAGCTCCTCCAAATATTTCAAGTCCTGGCGCAACGTTTTTTCATCCGGCACTTCCCCCGTCGGGGTAGCGAGAAAGGCGTCCAGCAACTCCTTGATCGAGCGCGGCTGCTGGCTGAGCAGTTCCAGGATGCGGTACAGCCGCTCTACCTCTGACTCCTTGAGCGATTTGGCGTGGTAGAGGAACATCAGGAAGTTGTCTGTCACAGCAAAGTAGTTGTAGCGAAGCTGCGCGTAGCAGCCTTTTTTCTCGCGATCTGTCACATGCTGGTAAAGTGTGGACTGAATTTCCCGGAGCTTTTTCACCGTCTTGTCCAGCGTATGGACGGAAATGCCCAGCCGCTCTGCCAACTGCTGGCGGTTGTACGCCCCTTGGGTCAGAAACATCAGGCGCAGCAACTGCAATTCTTTGTCAAATCCTTCTTTTGCCATCCGCTTTCATCCTTATCTTGCGGTAATTTCCAAATTAGTCCTCATATTACGAAAGCGGAGAAGCACAAGTCAAGGTGTGGCGAAAATTTTGCCCAAAATAGTGGGGTCGTAATACTTTTGCCATGTTCAACCATGGAAAAATCAGCGAAGATAGCGGCAGGAAACGAAATACAGTCGCGCTGCTGGGATGGCGCGGCTCGGCAAGGAGAGGAGCAACGAAAATGAAAATGATCGAGCACGGAAATTGCCATCGGGAAGTGCAGCTTGGCGCTGGCTCCGTTCACGTGTTTGCCAATGACGAAGTATTTGCCACTTTTGGACAGCGCGTGTTCGAGATGGCGGAACATAACTTGCGCATCCCGCGCAATGTGTACTTTTCCTATACGCCGGATGCCCATGTCGGCGTCGGGACGTGCATCGGGACAACGGCCGTCTGGAATATGCGCGACGGGTTTGTGTCTCCCTCGATTGTCGGCTCGGACATCGGCTGCGGTATGCGCGTGCACCTGACACCGCTGCACCGGGATGAGCTGAAAGACAAACAGTTGAAGCGCGAGCTGATTCAGGCGATTGAAACGTACGTGCCGACGACAGAGCGCGGGCAAACGAGCTACACCGATATTCCCCTCGAAGAAGTGGTGAAGTACGGCCTGAACGGTCTGCCAGCCGCGTATTTGGCGGAGCCGGCGGATGAGCCGGGCGGGGTGAGCCGCTCCCTGACCCATGTGGAAAAGCATACGTTTGCCTTCGATCACACGGCGCTTGCGCACATTCCCGCCAAGTCGTGGCAAAGAGCGTGGGGACAGCTCGGAACGCTTGGCGGCGGGAATCATTTTATCGAAATCCAGTCGCTGGAAATCGCGGACGACAACCGGGAGATCGCGCAGGAGTGGGGCTTGTTCGACGGGCAGGTCGTCATCATGATTCACTCCGGTTCCCGCGCCTGGGGGGCCATGCTCGGACGAGATTATACGAAAAGCTTCAAGGAAGCGATGTTCAAATGGGGGATTGAAAATCCGGAACCGAGCCTGGTCTATGCCCCGATTGATACAGAGGAAGGGCAGCGGTATTTGAACCTGATGTACTCGGCATTGAATTACGCCGTGGTGAACCGCCATCTGATCGGCTACGCGGTCGAGCGGGCTTTTCAGGACGTACTGGGAAAAGCCGTTTCCACTCCGGTCCTGTACGATTTGATGCACAATTACGCGCTGGAGGAATATCACCGCAACACGCCGATGCTCGTTCATCGCAAAGGGGCAACCAAGGCGCTCCCGGCTGGTCACTTCCAAAATCCGAAGGCGTATAAAAAGACCGGACATCCGGCATTGATTCCAGGCTCGATGGGAACATCGTCCTACATCATGGTCGGTGCGGCAGGCGGCGCGAAAAACTTTTATTCGATCTGCCATGGCGCGGGCCGCATCCGCTCGCGCAAGGCCACGAAAGAGGCGGTCACGATCAATGAGTTCGAGCAAGCGCTGCGCATCGGCCAGGAGGACGAAATTTTGGTCAACCACCGCTCTCTGGAAGCGATTCTCGATGAATGTCCGCAGGCGTACAAAGACGTGGATCAGATTATCGATTCCGTCGTGGGCGCAAAGCTGGCGACAGTCGTAGCCAAGTGCAAACCACTCATCGCAATCAAAGGAGTTTGAGCAAAAAATGGTTTCCGTTGCCGGGCGGGAGCCATATTTTGCTTTATTTTTGACAAATGAACATAAATTGCACCGCTTGCCCAACCGATATGAGAAAAGAGACTATAAAGGGAAGATAGGGGAACAGCTATGGCTACATACTATTACTTCACCTGCCAAAAGTGCCGGACTCGGGGGGGAGTTTTCGGCGAACAGCCTTGGGGGTGGGGAAACTTTGACATGATCGAGTCCTTTAAGTTTCTGGCTTATCACATTCGCACATGCGGGGAAGAGCACATTCGCGTCATCTCGGAGGAAGTGGACGAATACATCGATCAGCTGCACGATGAGTACAACGCCTTCCTGGAGCAGACGAAGCATATTTTTCCGCACTCGAAGGATTGGGAGTTTCTCGATCGGTGGAAGATGCTGAAGGTAGAAGAATTGAAAGAAAAATGGGTGGAGGAGCACAGGATCGCCCACCCGGATGATCGTTTGAAGATTTGCGGCACACTGGATGAAGTAGACGTATTGCAAAAAGGGGCAGGACGTATCACGTTTTTGGCGACGGTGACGGATCGCGGGCAAACAAAGTGGAGACTGGTCGCTACCAGGCCCGAATTGCCTGCGCTCCATCAATCCTATATCATCATAGGGGTAAGACAGGATCATCCGGAGTTTGGGGAGATTGTCGAAGTATTCAAGATGATTCCCCAGGTGTAGTTACGAAAGAGAGGGATCACTGGCATGAAGCCTGAAACAATCGGCAAGCTGCTGGAAAACGTGCGGAAAAGCAACCCGCTGGTGCACAATATGACGAACGTCGTCGTGACCAACTTCACGGCAAACGGCTTGCTCGCCCTTGGCGCGTCTCCTGTCATGGCCTACGCGGAGCAGGAAGTCGCGGATATGGCGAAAATCGCAGGGGCGCTCGTCCTGAACATGGGAACGCTGAACGAGCGTGAAGTAAAGGCGATGCTCATCGCCGGAAGCTCGGCCAATCGCCACCAGGTCCCTGTGCTGTTCGACCCGGTAGGTGCAGGCGCAACTCCGTACCGCACAGAAACCGCGCAAAAAATCGTGCGTGAGCTAACGCTTTCGTTAATTCGCGGAAACGCGGCGGAAATCGCCAACGTTATCGGCGAATCGTGGGAGATCAAAGGAGTGGACGCCGGCGAGGCAGGCGGAGACGTCGCGACGCTGGCCAAAGCGGCGGCGCAAAAGCTGAACACAGTCGTGGCGATTACAGGAAAAGTCGATGTCATTTCGGACGGCAGCCGCGTGTATGCCATCCATAACGGACATCCGATCCTGACGAAAGTGACAGGCACAGGCTGCTTGCTGACCTCCGTGATGGGCGCCTTTGCCGCTGTGGAAAAAGACGTGCTGGCAGCCGGAGCTGCTGCGCTCGTCACGTACGGGGTCGCTGCACAACTGGCGGCGGAGAAAGCAGCCGCTGAGGGACCGGGCAGCTTCCAGATTCAGTTTTTGAATGCGCTGTCAACCGTGACGGCCGATGATGTGCATCGTCTGGGAGCCATCGAACAAACGGGGCTGTAGGCGAAAAACATACGCTCTCAGGTACCGCGACTATCCCATGTTTTCGACAGGCAGTCTGTGTTCGGTTCGGGAGGGGCATCTCCATCAGACAGCCCCTCTCGCTCCCGGTGAAGCCGCTCCTTTTTGAAGAGGAAGGCAAAAGGCTGGCTGTCGTCCAAAAGAAAAATCCCCTGCTTTCCAGGGGATGAAAATGTGTACGGCTATATGGCTAGGACTAGGATAGGTAAGTTAGGGCGTAGCTGTATTTTCGCAGCGTGAAGGATAACAGCTTCTTCTGATGCTCCGAGAGCGCCAGAAAAACGAATTCTACTTGATCTTCTTCAAACGGACGTACATAAAAGCGCGAAATTCCGTGAAAAATGATTTCTTTCTTTAACGTCAGCGCTGCACTGGCGTCTGTGCGAATATGCAATTCCACGAGCTTGTAACCTCCTTGGACATTTACTAGAGTACCAAAAAAGTCCAATGGGAAATCACGGAAGTTTTGTCGGATTTATGTCCAAGATGTTACCAATTTTTGTATGAAGAATGACAATGATGACAATTCGCAAAACAGGCTATTTCCTGTCGTCCGGAATGCATCTGGATCGGGAAAAAAAGGCGGAAATCATGGCGGCTACCCTGCCCTTTTCCGTTTTCATGTCGATTTTGTCCCGCAAGCAGCGCAAAAGCTCCTGGTCGCAGCTGCAAGCAAAATAACCGCGTTTTTGATAGCAGCGGTCGTGCTTTTTGCAGCAGCGGTCAATATCGTCGATGGGGGCGCCCGGCCCGGAGCAGCCTGGACCGCACCAGTTTCCGTACAAACAAGGAATACGCAATCCCCGCCGTCTTCTTCTGCCCAACAGTCATCACTCCGCATTGAAGATGGATATTGCCAGCATATTGGAAAAGGGAGGAAGTTGTTTTAGGCAAGTTTCACAAAATATGACGGGAGGATCGCCGGGAAGCACGAAGAGGCATTTGCTGACATCGCTGCGGCAGAGCGCCAAAAGCTGCTTTCCATGTGAAAAAAAACTTTTAAAATATCACTTGAAATCAATTATCGGATATGATAGATTAGTTCTTGCCCAAGCGATATGTGAAAAGGGCAAGGGCAAGGGAAAAGCATGGATGGATGTCCGAGAGGCCGAAGGAGCACGATTGGAAATCGTGTAGGCGGGGTAGACCCGTCTCGTGGGTTCAAATCCCACTCCATCCGCCATCATGGCCCGTTGGTGAAGCGGTTTAACACAGCAGCCTTTCACGCTGTCATACAGGGGTTCGAATCCCCTACGGGTCACTTACAGACACCCTGCAAGCGGCTGTTGGGCCTCGCAAAGGATTCACGGTTGCGCTGATTCACTTTGTCAGGCCCAACAAAAGTTGCGGGCAGTGGAGGCTTAGCTCAGCTGGGAGAGCATCTGCCTTACAAGCAGAGGGTCGGCGGTTCGATCCCGTCAGCCTCCACCATTTTCATGTTCAAATTGCGGTCGTGGCGGAATTGGCAGACGCGCTAGATTCAGGTTCTAGTGGTGGCAACACCGTGGAGGTTCAAGTCCTCTCGACCGCACCATATCAGCATATGTAAGGTTTTGGATAAGCTGCGAATGAAGTGGGCTATCCGAAACCTTTTTTGCTACTTGTGACCACTTTCTTCCGATGGTAATCATCGTGGAAGGAAGTGGTTACTTTGTTGCGGAAGGATGTTGCGTCATACTGAAATCCAAATGACGAGCCGTTGCATTTCCAGGTGGGACAAAGTTGGAACGCCATGCAGGGCGAAATTGAAGGTTTGAGAAGGGGGGCTGAAATATTGGGTTAACATAAAAAGGGGGATGAATCGCATCCCCCTTTTTATGTTCCCCATTGATGCCCATATTGAATGACAATTTTTGTTGGAAGTTGAATAACTTCTGGATTTGAATATGTTGCTACTAATCCAAATAACATGCTAAAAGCCATGATTCCCTTGATAAATGTCTTCATGTTACACCTCCGAAAATATAGATTACTCTTATATTTCATTATATTCCCAGAAGAAGCACTTGTCAATTATGACAATATTTGGATATAATGACGAGAAGGGGAGAATCCTGCAAACAAAGGAGGATTAATGATGGAAAATGTCGTAGAAATAGAAACCCATCTCATTTTACAACACATTGTCAATAACATAGAGGAAAACAAGTGGGAAGAAGCAAGAAAACAATTTGATTCTTTGGACATCGACAAGCTTGCGGTAGAGGACAAAAGTACTTACTGGTGGGCAAGCGCTCGATTCAACCATATTAATCAAAACTTTAATATTGCCGAAAAGCATTATCTTTTAAGCATTTCTCTGGCAAAACAGATTTATGAAGAAAAAGCTAACGCCATAGATTATGTTAGGTCATTATCTTCTATCGGATTATTTTACTCTCAAATTGGTGAAGCAAGTAAAGCTGTTCCTTATTTGATGTCGGCAAATCAACTGATTGATAGACATGCGATAGGAGGGACGCAAAAAGTTCTCGCGTATTACGCAACAGGTGTCATGCATGGAATATTAGAGGAGTATGTATCAGCAATCGGCTGGCTGAAACGTGCCGAAGAGTTAAATATTTCGTTAGGATTGCTGTATAATGGGGCTGATATTTATATCAGTACAGGCATCTGCTATCACAAATTGTCAAGATTTGAGGAAGCTGAGGAAAGCTTCATGAAAGTGCTTGATATTCTGAAAATTATCCCGGACGAAAAGCTTGAAGCGGCGATTGACCACAATTTGGGGATGCTATACAGAAGAACAGGAAGATATGAAGAAGCTCTGGAACATCTTCAAATGGCTCTTGACCTGCACCAAGAAGCTAACAGAAAGCATTTTGCGAAAAATACAACTTTAGAATTAGCAAAAGTATACCGTTTGATGGGTCAGCTAGAAGAATCCAAACGTCTTTGCTATTCAGTAATTGATGATTATACAACAGAAGAATTGTTGGCAGAGGCACGATACACTCTTGCAGAAGCGCTTTATTCTGACAAACAATACGATGATGCTTTGAAACATGCAAAGCTTGCGTTGGATTACTTTAAGCAAGAGGGTAATAAATTTGAAGACTATTTGATGAAGACATATGATGTAGTTTTAAGAATATATGAAAAGAAAACGGATTTATGAGCAACAGAGGTGAAATACAATCACCTCATTTTTGTTTGGGGAATTACACCTAGCCTACCCATGACCACTTTCTCCCGATACAAAAACAGCAAAAGCCCAGCGAGGTCCAGGAAGGATCCGGCTGGGCTTTTCTTTTGTTTACATACCTTTTTTCTCCAAAACCCGTGACGGCGCCAAAAGCCTGCGCCATTTGATTTGCGGCACGCAGATGGCAGCGAGGATCATCAGAACGCCGCCCCATTGGGAAAACGTCACCTTTTCCTGGAGAACCAGACTGGACAAAAGGACGACGGTTGGCAGCTCGACAGCACTCAGGATCGTAGCGAGGCCGTTGCCGATGCGGGGGACGCCTGCCGCGAGACAAAAAATCGGGATGACCGAACCGAACACGGCAACGAGCAAGCCGAGCGGAAGCAGTCCGTCCATTAGCCGACCGTTGAACAAAAAGGTTGGCGGATAGACGATGGAGAGCATGACGGCTGCCAGGCTGATCGTGATCGCGCTGCGCAAATAAGGATTCAAGCCTGGAAGGATGCGCCCGCTGAAGAAAATCACCAGGGCAAACGTAGCCCCCGACAACAGGCCGCAGACCAGACCCGTGATGCTGACACCTTGCAGGCCGCCTTCGCCAAGACCGCTGGCAAGCACCGTTCCGCCGCCAAGCATGAAAAGCGACACCCATTTTTTTGCCGTCGGCCATTTGCGCTCGACAAGCGATTCGAGCAGGACCCCGATCCAGGTAAACTGGAACAGAAGCACGATGGCCAGCGAAGCGGACAAGCGGCTGACGGCCTGATGGTAAAGAATGCTGGTGGACGCCATCATCACGCTGACAGGGGCGAGAATCAGCAAATATTTCAGGCGGAACCGTTCACGCGAGAAAAACAGGGCCGCTATAATCATTATCAAGCCGCCGAAAATGAGTTGGCTCCCGCTCATCTCGTAGGGAGTAAAGCCAAGCGCAAACGCGTGCTTCATGAACAGGGAGAGCACTCCGTAGCTGCATGCCCCGAGCAAAACGAACAGAACAGAACGCCAGTATGTCATAGGTGAAAATTCCTTTCTTATGACTAAACTCGGTTGAATAATGCCTATTGTACACTAGTAGGAAAAATGGTACAATGAAAAATTATTTTTCACTTCATTATGCTGCTGAGATAATGAGATGTCTCGCTAAATCACTGCTATGGCAGTGAAGGAAAGTGATTGGCGTGATCGTGATTATATCGGTGATGAATACATAGCCGATTGACGACAATTCCGTTACACTACACTATAAGACGGGCACATGGCAAAACAGTGGGGGAATCAGAAATGAAACAGGGGATACTTTATGCGTTTGCCGCGTATTTTGCATGGGGAATGCTTCCGCTGTACTGGAAGCTGTTCCAGTCGATGGGCGCATGGGAAATTTTGGCGCACCGCATCGTCTGGTCGATTCTTTTTGTCGCAATCATTATTCAGGTAACGAAACGCTGGCGCGCAATGTGGGGATCGGTATCCGGGGGGAAAATGGTTGCTGCGCTTGCCACCTGCTCCCTGCTCATCAGTGCAAACTGGCTGATCTACATTTGGGCGGTGAACAACAACCAGGTCATGCAAACGAGTCTCGGCTACTATATGAACCCGTTGTTTACCGTACTGCTCGGCGTAATCTTTTTACGGGAAAAAATGAATCTGGCACAATGGGCGGCACTCATTCTGGCGGCCTGTGGCGTCCTGTTCATCACGGTGCAATACGGTGAGTTTCCGTGGATTGCGCTCTCCTTGGCGCTCACGTTTGCGTTTTACGGTCTGGCGAAAAAGGTGGTGAAAATGGAGGCGATGATCGGGCTTGCCTGGGAGACGCTGTTTGTCGCTCCGATTGCGCTCGGTTACTTGATCTTGCTCCAGGCAAACGGGACAGAGACGGCGACGGCCTTGGCGTGGTGGCAGATGCTTTTGCTGGCGCTGGCCGGCGTTGCGACGGCGATGCCGCTGTACTGGTTTGCCCAAGCGGCGAAGCGCTTGCCGCTCTCGATTGTCGGCTTTATCCAGTATGTCTCTCCGACGATCACGCTGCTCACCGCGGTTTTTCTGTTTGGAGAACCGTTTACCACGACACATCTCATCAGCTTTTCGTGCATCTGGTCTGCGCTCGTAATCTTTACCGTAAGCTCGATGCGCAAAAAACCGGCGACGGCTCCGCTCAAGCCGGAAGTGGCGATCAAAAAGCAGGCATAGGACGAAAAAAACTCCTGATCCGTCCCGAGACTCGCTCGGCTGGTCAGGAGTTTTTGGTTTGCAAAACTAGGCTTGGTGCTTGCGGCGGTATGCGCCGTGGTTGGTTGGACCGACGTATTTGTTGAGGGCAAAGGAGTGGCGAATCGCTTCGGTAATGAACTCCTTCGCGACCTCCACAGCGCCGCGCACGGAATTGCCTTTGGCCAGCTCTGCGCAGATGGCAGCAGAGAAGGTGCAGCCTGCCCCGTGAGTGAACGTGGTGTCAAAACGCTCGGATTCCAGCACCTCGATGGTTTGCCCGTCGTAGAAAACGTCGACGGCATTGTCGCTTTGCAATTTGGTGCCGCCTTTTACCACGACGTAGGAAGTGCCGAAGTCGTGAATGCGTTTTGCCGCTTCCTTCATGTCTTCAACGCTTGTCAGCGCGCCCATTCCACTGAGGATTCCCGCTTCAAACAGGTTCGGCGTCGCGACAGTTGCACGCGGGAGCAGCACTTCACGCAGGCTGACGGCGATTTCCGGATGGAGCGCTTCTGCGCCTTTACAGATCATCACCGGGTCTACGACGACATTTTTCAATTGATATTGCTCTATTTTGCGGGTAGCGAGGTCAACCAGCTCTGTGGTGCCAAGCATCCCGGTTTTTACTGCATCTACACCGATTCCGGCGAGAACCGTCTCGATCTGCTTTTCCAGGATGGCAACATCGATGGGGAACACTTCATGGAACCACTCATTGTGCGGGTCCTGGGCCACGATGACAGTAAGGGCTGTCATTCCGAAGACGCCAAGCTCCTGAAACGTTTTGAGGTCTGCCTGTTGTCCAGCACCGCCGCTGGTATCGGAGCCTGCAATCGTAAGCGCTTTTTTCATGGTCATAGTCATTTATCTCCCTTTTGTGCAGCAGCGAAGTGAATGCAGTTCTTTACTGTCATGCACTGTAATGTCTTTCTCTATATTAAGAGGAAAAAAACAACGGTGTCAATAATATCTCCAGAAATAATAAACCGCTTCCCTGAATCAGAGAAGCGGTTGCCAGTGTGTCGTCTATGTCATGTCATCGGGAGGCAGCGTGGTGAAAGGAAAAGCTGATCGGCGTAGCCAGGGAGCGGGAGCGTTTGGTCGCAAGCTGTTTGGCCAGTTTGGCTGCTTCGAACATGCTTGGCGCCTTGATGATTTCTACCCATCTGCGTGTAGCGGTTTCAAACAAAAAGCGATACATGGTCATCGGTAATCGCCCTTTCGTGTTTTCTTCACACCCTTATTGTAGTACGTTTCTGGCAGCAATTGGTTGCGGGTTTGTTACATGATTTTGAAAAACTTATTGCATTTGTGTGAAGGTAAAATGTTTTTGACAAGTCCGTTACGTTTTTCGACTTTTTACGTCTTATGTTATAGACAAAGAACGAATGAGGTGCTGCAAAAGATGACCAACAAAACGGGAGAGCTAACCGTAACCGGGGTCAATCATAGCTACGGAACGGGGAAAATCAAGGTTCCGGTGCTGTTTGATATCAACCTGCACGTCAACCAGGGCGAGTTTGTCGCCTTGTGCGGTTCATCCGGTTCAGGAAAGTCGACGCTGCTGAATCTGCTTGCGGGTCTGACCAAGCCGGAAGAAGGCAGCGTGGTGGTGAGCGGGGAGGAAATCTCCAAATTTAACGAAAACGAACTGTGCCTGTTTCGCCGCAAGCACATGGGCTTCATTTTCCAGTCATACAACCTGTTGCCCAATCTGACGGCGCTGGAAAATGTGGAGCTGCCGCTCGTCTTCGCGGGCGAAAGCGTCAAGAAGCGGCGGGCAAAAGCGACGGAGATCCTGCATCGGGTCGGGCTGGAAGGGCGGATCGACCATCGGCCGAACGAACTGAGCGGCGGGCAGCAGCAACGCGTCAGTATTGCGCGGGCGCTCGTCAACCAGCCAGGCATCATCTTGGCCGACGAACCGACGGGGAACCTGGACTCGAAGACCGAACAGGAAATTCTCCAGCTCATGAGAGAAATGAACAGGGAAAATGGGACTACGTTCATCATCGTTACCCATGAACAGGAAGTAGCAGAGCAGTCCGACCGCGTCATTTATTTGCAGGACGGCCGGATTGTACAAAAAAGGACGAGGCCAGCGTAGGCGAGGGGTATGAGGTGAACAGATTGTGAAGGTAATAGATTCGTTTCGCATCGTCTGGAGAAACTTGTGGCGGATGAAGTTGCGAACCGCCCTGACATCGGTTGGGGTCATGATCGGTACGGCGGCTATTGTGGCGATGATGGCCTTGAGCCTGGGGCTGAAGGAAAACGCAGTAAAAAGTCTGGAAAACTTCGGGAACTTGACAGAAATGGACGTCGAGCCGATGTACTACGACGAGGAAAAGGACGAGCCGATCCCGGACGATCAGCGCAAGCGGCTGAACATGGAAGCTGTTCAGGAGCTGAAAAAAATACCGGGCATCGCAGCCGTCATGCCAGTCAAGCGGCTGCATGAGCAGACGAAGCTGAAGGTAGGCAGGCGCGAAGGCTACGTCGAGCTCGTCGGGGTCGACGTGAATGAGTCGGCCGCCTACCGCAAAAACGAGATAGAAAAAGGGACGTATTTGACAGGCTCGCCGCAGGAGGTCGTCGTCGCATATAACGTTCCACGGGAATTGCGCGATGTGGAAAAAGAAAAGCGGGAGGCGCGCAGGCGCAATGCCAACAACGGCAGAGAGTCAGACATGTCCGGGATGCCTTTCGATATGGGCGGTGGCGGAGAGTCGGCTGCCTTCAACATCGTCGACAAAGCGGCAACACTCATCCTGACGCGGGAATACCGTATCGACGACGAGCCGAAATACGAGAAAAAAGAATTGCGGGTGCGCGTCGTCGGCCAACTGCAAAAATCGGATAACTTTCGCTACTCGTCGGCAGTCTACGTCCCGCTTGGCGTCGTGAAAGAGCTGAACGATTGGGTGAACCGCGGACGCGGCGACGAAGTCAGCGAGGGCTCATCGCGCCGGACGCGGGAGCAGGCGAAAAAAGACACGTTTGAATTCGACCAGATTACCGTCAAGGTGGAATCGCGGGAGCAGGTAGAAAGCGTCGTCAAGGCGCTGAAGGAAAAACGCTTTGAAGTCTGGTCGCCAGCGCGCGAACTGGAGACGATCAACAACTTTTTCTTCGTGATCCAGATGGTGCTGGGCGGCATTGCAGCGGTTTCCTTGCTGGTTGCCACCATCGGAATTGTCAATACGATGATTATGTCCATTTTGGAGCGAACAAAAGAAATCGGCATCATGAAAGTAATCGGGGCGACTGTGCTGAACATTCGCTGGCTGTTTTTGATGGAGTCAGGCTTCATCGGGTTGATCGGCGGCCTGGCTGGCCTTGGGCTCGCCTGGGGAGCGGTAGAACTGGTGAACTACATTGGCGCATCCGGCGGCATCCTGGAAAACTTGAACATGGGATATGGCGGCGGACCGGAAGGCGAACAGAGCAAACTGGCAGTGATTCCGGCCTGGCTGGCGCTGTTTGCAATCGGCTTCTCTTTTGTCATCGGGCTGCTCGCAGGAATTTTCCCGGCAATCCGGGCATCCCGTCTCAGTGCACTTCAAGCGATTCGATCAGAATAAGAAATGTGGGGAACGAAAGATGAACAAGAAAAAATGGATCATACTGGCAGCGATTGTGGTCGTTCTGGGAGGAGGTGGCTACGGTGGTTACGCGTACTACCAGTCGAAAAATACGGCTGCAGAGGAGCCGCCTGCCGAACCGCCTTCCTTCCCGACGGCCACGGTAGAAATGGGGGAAGTAAAGAAGACGATTTTCTCTTCCGGCACCATCGAAGCAAAGGCGCGCGAGGAAGTCAAACCGGAGATCAGCGGCAAGGTGCAGAAACTGTTTGTCAAGGAAGGACAAGCCGTGAAAAAAGGCGACGTGCTGTTTACCGTAGACAGCGTGGACGCCCAACTGGAATTGCAGAAGCAGGAGCTGGCCATCGTTCGTGCGCAAAAAGAGCTTAACGAGTTGAAAAACAAAAAAGACAAGATTGTTGCCGATAAAGCGGGAAAAGTCCAGGAAGTGCTGGTGAAGGAAGGCGATACAGTTACGCCTGACACCGTCGTGGCGAAGCTGACCAACACCGACTATTTGAAAATCACAGGGAAGTTCACCGCATACGAAGCCGAGCATTTCCGCGTAGGACAGAAGGTGAAAGTATTTATCAGCTCGTCGCTTTACTATGTGGACGGCGTCGTGACGAAGGTGGACCATATCGGCCAAAAAGAAAAAGGAGTCGGCGGCGTTCACGATGTCGAGGTCCTGGTCAAAAAGCCTGGTGCCCTCTACGTGGGAGATTTGGGCGAGGTTCAATACACGGATTCAAACGGATTGTTGTTCGCAAGCCAGAAAGCTACGCCGTTTGAGCTTCCGGATGAGATGGAGATTGTGGCAGGGACGCACGGAAAAATTGGAAAAGTGGAAGTGGAAAAAGACGACGAAATCAAAGTGGGACAGCTTTTGTTCAAAATGGATCTGACAGAATCCGAGCTGGAGTTGAAGGACAAGGAGCTTTCCTTGAAAGAAGCGCTTTTGAATATGGAGCAGAAAAAGCGGGAAATTGCGAAAAAGCAAGTGGAAGCGCCGATCAGCGGAGTGATTACGAAGCTGAACGTCAAGGAAGGGGAGGAGCCTGGCTCGGAGCCGGCTGTGGTCATTATGGACACGACCTCCGTCTACTTCATCGCAGCCGTGGATGAGATGGACATCCCGTCGATCAAGCTTGGACAAAGTGTCGATGTTTACTTGACGGCGTTTGGCAACAAGGCGTTTAAAGGAAAAGTCACCGAACTGCCAAAAGAGGGGACAAAAGAGGACAAGTCTGTTCGCTTCGCCGTCAAGGTCGAGCTGAGCGACACGAAGGACATGAAGCACGGCATGACAGGGGATTGCGATATTTACGTGGAGCAAAAAGATAACGTGAAGCGACTGCCTTTGAACGCTGTGGAAGTATTGGAAGCAGGAATTGGCACAGTGATGGTAAAAGACCCGGCGAGCGGCGAGCCGACGCCAAAAGAGATTCAGATTGGTGTGGAAGGAACCGACTTTGTTGAAGTGGTAAATGGATTGAACGAGGGAGACGAAGTTTTGCTGACGAATCCGGAAGGCATGTAAGCTTTGCAGCGAAGACTCCCAGCCAGATCAAGCAAACAGCCCTGCGTATCCGTCCCGGGACGAAGCGTGCGGGCTGTTTGCTTTTTACGCGTGGGCATGACCATTGCTTTCAGCTGTTGGCTAAGCCTGGCGCGGCGTGAGCCTGTTCTGTAGTCATGGCGGCAGGGCCGCCTCCTATAGCTTCCTTGTAGGCGATGATGCGAATGCGCTTGTAGTCCACGACCCAGCTGCCGTCCTGGAACAGCACCGGACGCGCCAGTTCAGTCACTTCCTCGCAGACGGCTTCGATCTCCTGCGCGGACAGCCCGCTGAAAAAGGGGCTGCAAAACGAATCGAGCCAATGGCGCAGCCCGCGATCCCCGTCAGGCAGCGTCGTCGGTCTGTCGAAATGCGAAGCGAGTGTCACGCGAAAGCCTTGCTCTTCAAGCAGTGTCGTGTACTCGCCGACAGTGGGAAAATACCAGGGAGAGCGCTCATCTGCCGAAAGCTTCCGGCGGTTCAAGGCGATGCGCAACGCCTGGACGACGTGCTCGCAATTGCCTTTTCCGCCGAACTCGGCAACGAACCGTCCGCCGGGTGCAAGAGCATGCCAGACAGTGCGAATCACCTCGCGCGGCTTTTTCATCCAGTGCAGCGCGGCGTTGGAAAAGACCGCGTCATACGTTTCTGCGGATTGGTAAGTGTGGGCGTCCGCGACGAAAAAGGCGATTTGCGGGTACTTTTGGCGGGCTGCGGCTATCATGCCGGGCGAAAAGTCAATGCCTGTTACGTTTGCGCCTGCTTGTGCCAACTGTGCGCTCAAATCCCCTGTCCCGCAGCCCAGATCGAGAATGCGTTCTCCCGGCAACGGAGACAGCCATTCTACAACTCCCTTGCCATAGGCAGAAACAAAATTCATCTTGTCGTCGTACAGCTTCGCGTTCCATTGATGCGTAGAACTCATCCGGCTCCCCCCTTTGTTCTTGTTTTACCAGTAAGTAGGGCATAAATCAATCCTATAAAAATTATGAATGAAATAGGAATTTCCTATATCGAGTCCTTGACGAAATATTTTCAAGCCACACAGGAAAAAGCGCTCTTTTTGTCGAAGAAAGACGAGTGGCAACACGAGCAATCAGAGAAAGGTAGAGGACATTTCGTGAAAAAATGGGTTGTAAAAGCACTTCTTGTGTGTCTGGCAACCGGCACTTTCCTGTCGGGCGTATCGGCTCCGCCAGCCATGGGAGCAGGGGCTACAACATCAATGAAAAAAAACAGCCAGGTATCCAAGCCCGTTTCGCAGCCTGTTCACAATATGATTATTTTCAACGACTATCAGGTAGCAGGTCTGGACTCAGGCGGATGGAACTGGGTGAAAAACGACGAGTTCATCCTCCCGCCTGAAACCGCTCTGGATATTGATCTGGTGCAAACGACGTACGGAAGCGGCACGAATCTCAATCGAAGCGAAGTCTTGCTCGATGGAGTGGAACTGCCAGAGTATCAGATGGAGCAGCAGTCCGCGCAAAGCACGTTTCGCTGGCAGGTTCCCCGCTTCTCGATTCCAGCCGCCAAATTGTCTCCTGGACAGCACACCCTCACGTTCGTCGTGACGGATGCCAGGTCGCAAAAAAGCACCGTGCATGTGCGCTTTCAAGTAGAGGCGCAAAACTTCCCGAGCATCTTTGAAGGGGAGAAGCCCGAAGGCGAACAGGTTCCATCCGGCAGCCAGACGCAAATTTTTGGCATGATGGGTTCCACCAGCTTTGCCAGCACGGTTCCGGGAACGTGGAAGCTGATAAACAAAACGACAAACGCGGAAATCCGGTCTGTGCCGGCCAAGGTGTTCTCGACGGGGACGCTCGCGACGGGCAATTATGATCTGATGTTCATTCCTGACGACAGCAGCATGAGCACCTGGATGACGCACATTCGGGTCGGCATGGCTGAACTGTATGTGGGAACGGATGCAAGCGGGCAAAAGCTTTCGCAAGGACAGCAGATTACGGCTCCGTCAGCGCCGGGCGTCGTGAAACTGTATTCTCCGGTCGTCGGCCGCTGGTCCGTGAACGGAACAGGACAAACGTTGACGGACTCCCAGCACTTCGAGGTCGTGATTCCGGACATGATGGCGGGAATGACCATGACCGTCACCTTCGAGCCCAATCAGGCTGCCAACACCAACAATCTGTGGGGCGGCTCGACAATCGAGGTGAAAATTCAGGTGCCCGGCGCGCCGAACTCCTGCGATCCTGCCAGTGCAACCGCGACCTTGGATGTGCTGATGCAGCCAAATGCAAAGTCTACGCTGATGGTGGAACGGGAAAACCTGTATTCGTCCAATAGCACCGTGAAGCTCTACCAAAATCCGGTGCACGTCATTTGGCTGGCGACGGCTGCCGAGCACGTGGAGCGGGGCAGTGAAGCTTCTGATGACGAGGGACCGGGCTTCTGGGCCGTTGACAACGTCGTTGTGGATGAATCAAAGCTGAACTGGGATCATACGGCTTTGCTGCTGTCCAGCTACAAGCCGGGCCGATACAAGGTCAACTATTACAGCAAACGCGAACCGCGGCAGTCGTGGTGCGGCTACATTCAGGTCATAGAGGACTCTCCCCCGATCCCGTCCGCTCCTGCATGTGCCAAAAATGAAGCAGGACTGGCTCCAGCGCCAGGGCCGATTCTTTTGAAAAACAAGCGCGGCAGCGAATACCGCGACGGCCAAACCGTCATCGTCAACTCTGCAGCGGATCTGGACAGCTTGCGCGATCTGCGGCTGGTGTCTACCTACGCGAAGCGGAACGGGAACAAAAAGATCAAGGACGGCAGCGGCAAGGACACGATCACCTACTACATGCCGAACCTCGTCTGGACGTACGGCGAAATGCCATTCGGCTCCAGCCAGGATTACATCGGGGGAACTATTTCTTCGACAAACAAGGTTCAGGTGTTCCATGAAGGAAAAGAGATTGCGCGTTTCATGCCGAGCACGAACGAGGAAGACGAGGACAAGGGTGAGGAATCGCTTGATCTGAAAGCCATTATCGCAGACAACGAGAACAAGCCAGGTGTCTATACGGTCAAGGTGACGAACGTATTCAGCTATAAAACTTGCTCGATCGTGCAAAAAGACAGAAAATACGGCAAAGAGTTGGACGAACGCGAACGCGATCAAACCATGACCTTTACCGTAGAGGTCAAATAAGCGAAAGACCCCCTTGCTTATGGCAGGGGGGTTTTTTCCAAAGCGGGGAGGCAAGGGAAGATGACGGATGAACAGCTCGCGATCCTGAAATCGTTCGGCTTTTGCATGGAACAAGGACAAGTGAAACATTTGAAGCTTGGAATCGTAACAGACAGTAAGGAATTTGCCGGTTTTTCTTCAGCAGAGGAACTGCGGGCGCATGTCAAAGCGCTGCTTCGCAACCAATGCCAATGGAAGCGTGGCAAAGAAACACAGGGCAATTAGTTCGGGAGGGATGTCGTCAGATGGAGTCGAGACCGTTTTTGCAGCAGGCATTGGCAGAGGTGGAGGCATGGGAGCGCGACCAGAACGACTTGTGGTTTTGGGAAAAACTAGGCAGACTTCCGTTCGTTTGGCTCGATAAAATTACGCCGAATTTCGTCAGGGAAAAGCTGGGCACGGCCGTGGACGAGATGGCCGCGTTTCTCGAAACAGGCGGGACGTACCTTGTTCAAGATAAGGCGATTTACAGCAAGTTCCGTCCCCGGTTGGAGGGGCTTGGCGCGGAAATGCCGCAGGCAGAAGACGTCGCGGGGGCACCGCTCGTCCTCATGGATGAGATTGCCCGCAATCTGACGGAGTCACGGGCGGCTTTTGCCACGGTACAGGGCGCGACGACAGGCATCGGCGGCATTTTTACGCTGGCGATTGACATTCCTTTGCTGCTGGGCACCTCGCTGAAGATCCTGCAAGAAATGGCGCTTTGCTACGGCTATCGGCCGGAAGAGAAGCGGGAGCGCCTGTTCGTGGTCAAATGCCTGCAATTCGCGTCTTCGGATATTGTCGGGAAAAAGGCGATACTGGCCGAGCTGTCGCGTTTTGACGAGCCTGCTGCCCAAAAAGACGTGATCGCGCAGTTGCAGGGCTGGCGGGAGGTCGTGGTGACGTATACGGAAAATTTCGGCTGGAAAAAGCTGTTTCAGATGGTGCCGATTGCAGGAATCCTGTTCGGGGCGTACCTGAATCGCTCAACCGTCCAGGACGTCGCGGAAGCGGGACGAATGCTGTACCGCAAGCGGCGAATCCTGGAGCGATTGCGCGCACAGCAAGGCGCAGCGGATTGATTAGGCCCAATCCTCTGCCGTGATCGCAAAAATGAGGTGATCCTCCCACACGCCGTTGATTTGCAAATAGCGCAAGGACAATCCTTCTTGGCGAAAGCCGTTTTTCTGCAGTACGCGGATGGAGGGAGTATTGCGGGGCATGACAGCAGCCTGTACCCGGTGCAGCCCGGCTTCCTGGAAGGCGTAGCCGAGTGCGAGCCGGACGGCGGCTGTAGTGTAGCCTTTGCCGTTTTTCGCCTGATCCATGAAGTAGCCGATGGTCGCGTTTTGCCAGGCGGCGCGCACGACGTTTGACAGAGCGACGCGGCCGATCATTTCGTCCGTTTCGCGCAAAAACACGCCAAAGGCGAAGGCGGTCCCGGCTGCGAAGTCTTGCTCTGCTTTCGCAATTTGCTCCTCTTGCCCGCTCAATGTCAGAAAAGAGGGAGGACGAATCGGTTCGAATGGTTGCAGGAAAGCATGATTACGCAGCCGAAGCTCCAGAAGCTCGGCTGCGTCTTTTTGTTGCAGCGGTCGCAAATAGACCGTATCTGTATGTAACGTCATGATAGCAACCCCCTTTTGGAAAAAGTGGAGTGCTATTATAGCATGACAGCGCTTGCGCAGAAAGGCTTTTTTGGACAAAAGCCCTGTCCTTGGCTGACCTTAGCCGAGCAGTTCGGAGAAGGAAACGCCAAACTGTTTGCAAATTTCTACTTCTTTTTCGTTAGGGGAAAGCTCGATTTTCAAACCTTCGAGTGGCGTTTCTGCTCCGCGCTCGCTCGCTTTTTTCAGCAAAATATCTACAGCAGCGCCGACGTGCTCGTAAGCGGAATCGCAAGAACCGAACGCTGCGACTTTTTTTCCGCTCAAATCAATATCGTCCATCTCTTCGTAAAAGTCCAGGCACTCGTCTGGCAGTTCGCCGTCCCCCCATGTATAGGCGCCGAGCAAAATGGCATCGTAGTCTTCCAGTTCCTTAGCAGTGGCATCGATGACTTCTTTTATCTCCAGGTCTTTTCCGGTGGAACGGATTCCTTCGGCAATTGCTTCTGCAACTTCCTGTGTATTTCCTGTCATGCTTGCGTAAACCATCAAAATGCGGCTCATTATAAGCAAACCTCCAATAAGATAATGAAAATCATTCTCACAAAATAAAATAATGAAAATGATTCTCGTTGTCAATGATTATTTTTCTTTCCACAAAGCTGTTGCCACAAGTGATTGATTTTGGTAGAGTTAAGTGAAATTATAATATTGGAAGTCTAAATAGAGGTGCGCTGAAGATGAGTACATCTTTTCGTAGTCTGCCAGGGGGCAGGAAAGGAAGGAAAGGCTAAAGCGCCGAAGCTGTTGCTGTTCCCCTTGGATAGCAGTGGCTGGGGTGATTCATGAACAATGAGCATCCTGTCACAAAAAGGACGTCTTTTTGTGGAGCGCTATTTACGATTTGCTTGAGCAGTATCAAAAGCAATGAGATAGCGTATGCACTCATTGCTTTTTTTAGTCAGGGGGAGCGATTCGCTTTCGCTGACTGGCAAAGCTTTTTTATTAAAAGGAGGAAGTACCAGTGAACATGATGGATGCCAATGAAATTATCGCGTTTATTCAAAAAAGCGAGAAGAAAACACCTGTGAAAGTATACGTGAAAGGCAATCTGGAGGGCATTGACTTCGGTGCCAACTCCAAGACGTTTATTACAGGCACGACAGGCGTTGTGTTTGGCGAATGGAAAGAAATCGAGCCGGTTCTGGCTGCGAACGCTGACAAAATCGAAGACTACGTCGTGGAAAGCGACCGCCGCAATTCGGCGATTCCGCTGCTCGACACAAAAGGAATCCAGGCGCGCATCGAGCCAGGCGCGATCATCCGCGACCAGGTGACAATCGGAAACAACGCCGTTATCATGATGGGCGCTACGATCAACATCGGGGCCGTGATTGGCGAAGGCACAATGATCGACATGAACGTCGTCGTCGGTGGTCGCGGAACCATCGGGAAAAACTGCCATATCGGCGCAGGCTCTGTCATCGCAGGTGTCATCGAGCCGCCTTCCGCGCAACCGGTTGTCGTGGAAGATGACGTCGTGATCGGTGCCAACGCGGTCGTGCTGGAAGGCGTTCGCGTAGGAAAAGGCGCGGTTGTGGCTGCGGGCGCAGTCGTGATTGAAGACGTGCCGCCATACACGGTTGTTGCGGGTACACCTGCGCGTGTCATCAAACAGATCGACGACAAAACTCGCTCCAAGACGGAGATCAAGCAGGAGCTACGTCAGCTGTAGGGGAGAGAGCTCACATGGACTGGCGTACGCTTGATGAACAATACATCGTCTCTTCCTACAAACGCTTGCCAATTGCCATCGAAAAAGGGGAAGGCAACTACCTGTACGATACAGCGGGCAAAAAGTATCTGGATTTGTTTACGGGGCTGGCCGTCAATGTGCTCGGCCACTCCCATCCGCGAATTGTCCAGGCGCTGCGCGAACAGGGCGAGCGCTTCCTGCACATTTCCAACGTATTTTTGAACCAGCCGGCAATCAAGTTGGCGAAGCGGCTGGTGGAGCAGTCGATCCCGGGAAAAGTGTTTTTCACCAACTCCGGTGCGGAAGCGACCGAAGCGGCAATCAAAATGATCCACAAATGGACGAAGGCAGAAGGAGCCGGGCGCGAAGGGATTGTCGTGCTGCGCAACAGCTTTCACGGCAGGACATTGGGCGCGGTGCGGCTGACCAGACAAGCCCATGTGTATCAGGATTTTCCGCAACCGGATTTTCCGGTGTATGAGCTGGACCCTGAGGATGCGGACGGCTTGCGGGCGATTTGCCGCGATGCAAAGCCAGCCGCTGTCTTGATGGAGCCTGTGCTCGGCTCTGGCGGGGTCGTGCCGCTGTCGGAGTCGTTTTTGCGCGAGGTGGCAGCGATTTGCCGGGAGGAAGGCATGCTGTTTGCCATCGACGAAATCCAGACAGGCATGGGACGTACCGGGAAGCTGTTTGCCTACCAGCACGCAGGCGTGACGCCGGATTTGATCCTGTTTGCCAAAGGCGTAGGCGGAGGGCTGCCGCTCGGTGGTGTGATTGCCGGAACGAAGCTGATGGACCAGTTCAAGCCGGGCGACCACGGGACGACCTTTGCACCGTCACCGCTTTCGGCGGCTCTTGGCAACGTCGTGCTGGATGAGCTGCTCGATCCAGCCTTTGCGAAAAGCGTGGAAGAAGTGATTGCCTACCTGTGGTCCTCTCTGGAAGCGCTGCGTGAGCGTCTCCCGGAACAGCTGCAGGCGCTGCGCGGCAAAGGCATGATGGTGGGCATCCCGCTCAGCGCCGCCCCGGAAGAGGTCAGCCGTTTGCAGCAGGCTATGCTTGAGCGCGGCATTCTCGTGGACGTGACGCAAAAAACAATCGTGCGCCTCTTGCCTCCGCTCACGTTGAGCAGAGCAGACGTCGACCTGTTTCTCGACAGCTTCGCAGCGGAACTCGTGGCCCTGCACGGGACCAAAAGGGAGGCGTAGACTGTGGCGACATCGTTGTTTACCCAGATTCGGCGCGACCTGCACCAGATTCCGGAGCCGGGCTTTGCCGAGGTGAAGACGCAAAAGTATTTGCTCGATTACCTGGCGCGGCTTCCGCAGGAGCGGATGCAGATCAAGACGTGGCGCACCGGAATTTTGGTCAGGATCGCGGGGACGAATCCGAAGCGCACGATTGCCTGGCGCACGGACATGGACGGCTTGCCGATCACGGAGGAGACATCGTACCCGTTTCGCTCGCTGCACGAAGGCTACATGCACGCGTGCGGACACGACATGCACATGGCGATTGCTCTCGGGCTTGTGACGCATTTTGTGGAGCAGCCGATTGCCGATGATCTGCTGTTCCTTTTCCAGCCCGCAGAAGAGGGTCCGGGCGGCGCTCAGCCGATGATGGAAAGCGAGGAGTTTGCTTCCTGGCGGCCGGATTGCATTTTTGCGCTGCACATCGCGCCGGAATATCCCGTCGGTTACATTGCCACCAAGCCGGGTATTTTGTTTGCCAACACGTCCGAACTGTATATTGATTTGATCGGAAAAGGCGGACATGCGGCTTTCCCCCATCAAGCGAACGACATGGTCGTGGCAGGCAGCCATCTCATCACACAGCTCCAGACGATTGTGGCGCGCAACGTCGATCCGCTCGATTCCGCTGTCGTGACAGTCGGCAAGCTGGAAGGCGGCACGAAGCAAAACATCATTGCCGAAAAGGCGCGGCTGGAAGGGACAATTCGCACGTTCTCGACCGAGTCCATGGCGCTGGTCAAGGCGCGGATTGAGTCGCTTGTCAAAGGCATCGAGGCGGGCTTTGACTGTACGGCGTCCATCGACTACGGCGTAGGGTACTGCCAGGTGTACAACGAGGAAAAGCTGACAACGGCCTTCATGGACTGGGTACGCGAACAGGCCGGGGACGTGACGCTGATCGCCTGCAAGGAAGCGATGACCGGAGAAGACTTTGGCTACTTCCTGCAGGAGATCCCGGGCTTTTTGTTCTGGCTTGGCGTCAATACGCCGTACGGCCTGCACCATTCCAAGATCGAGCCGAACGAGGACGCGATTGAAGTCGCGATCCGTCTGGTCTCCCGATATTTTACGTGGCTGTCCGAGCAGAACTAGCGAGATTGGCAGCCAAAAAGAGCGGTGAAGCAGGCCGCTCTTTTTTTGTGCAAAAAGGCTTGTGATGCAGCTGCTTTATTTTGTCAAGAGTCCTGTGTAGCTTATTTTCCGCCTTGTGAATAAGTCTTGCTTCCTGGACGGCTTACTCCTGTGGATTGTGTGGATATTGTTGAAAAAACTTGTCTTCCCACCACAACTATTTGCCCTTTTTCACGTATAAACTAGTGAGAGGAATTTTCGGAAGATCAAGCGCTGCCGCGCACACATACAGGAGGATTATGACATGAAAAAAGCATGGTTAACGGCCTTGTTGGCGCTGACTGTAGCGGGAGTGGGAGGTACCGCCGCTTTGGGAGAAGGTGCGTTGCGCGTTTATTTGGGCAATGAATCGATTTCCAGCGACATGCCTGCTTCCAAGGCAGATTCGGTTGAGGCGCTGGTCAACAAGCTCGGCGGGTTTGTTGACTACGATCAACGCACGGGCAAGCTGCAGGTAGTCAAGCCTAATGTAAACATCATCGTCATTGAGGGGATTCAGCAGACGCGCAACAAAAATATCGTCTTCAGCAACCCGGTCAAAGGCTACAGCGACAAAAATGTACCGCGCACCTTCAACGTATTTGTCGAGGTGGACGAAGCGCCTGTCGCCAAAGATTTGCGGATGCAGCTCGTCCTGGTCGGGCCGGATGGCAAGGAAGTAAGCAAAGGAAAAGAGTGGAAATATTCCACGCAAAATGCAAACAGCTTCTACTTTTCCGAGCCGTTTGTCTCGACGAAGCTGGAGGCGTATGGAAATTACAAGGTACAAGTGCAGATGAAGTCGGAGAAGTTTAAATCCTACGTAGTGGTGGGCGAGAACACTTTCACGGTAGGACGATAAATTAAATCCCCCTGATACGTTCCCACTTGCCTTGGTCACATGGTATAATAGACTGAAAATGCAATATACATGTTGAGAGCAAGTACATGAAAGAAAGGAACGATGGGAGCAAATGGAGACAAATCCCCCGCGATCGTCTACGGACATAGAAGGCCCGAGTATACACATTGCCTGGAAAGATGAGCATTCCATTCAGGCGGAGTGGAGTATGACGAAGGAGTTCGAGCAGGAAGTGGAGAAAAAGTTTGCGATACCTTTTGCCGAACTGCCGTTTGTTCTGCGCCTTTTCGACGTGACTGACCGCAAAGAGATCCGCAATGACGGCACAGACCTTTACACTGATTTCGACATCAACCATCGTTCTTCCGAGTGGATCTTGTACGGAGTGACGCAGGGATTGGAATATTGCGTTGATCTGGGTATTCGGATGGTGGACGGAAGGTTTTATTCGCTGTCAAGATCTCAAATGATTTGAATCATCGTGCTCATGTGATCGGGCTTGGCGGGCGAAAGCTCACGCGAAGCTCTCTAGGATGCAGTACCTGTTTTCTCATACGGAAAGCGCCCCGCTTGGCTCAGGTTCGCCTGTGCCGGAACGGGGCTTTTGTTTTGCCGTGAAAATACGCGAAAAAACAGCCGACGGAATCGGCTGCTTGCGTGCTTATGGTTTGCGCGGCTGAAAGTACTGGATGCGCTTGTTGAACAGATGTAGCTCTGCCTTGTAATCGCGGGCGAGGTAACGGCAGAATTCGTTTGCCTTGCTTTTGTCGCCGTGTGTCGCCGATTCGGGCAGGGAGATCTGGATGTAGTGCTTCTCGGTGCCGTTTTCATCCTTGCTGCCGACCCCTACGACAATGGTTTTGTACATGCTCGGGTCTTTTCCTTTGAGAAGGAACCACGAGTCCTTGCCTTCCGGACGTTCTTCTATGGTATATGGAAAAGCGGCCTCTTGGTAGGACCAGCCGAGCTGCTCCCCTGTTTTCGAGGTCATGTCCATATATCGCGTGAACTTGGCTTTTACGTCGTCGATACTGGCAGATTGGGCTGTTGAGCCGTTAACGAAATAGATGTAGGCCGATTGAAGTTTCACGATTGCACCCTCCTAATAAGCGGGAATCTCTGCGTTTAGTGTAGCATTGCTTCCACACTTTGACAACGAGACAGTTCACGAAGGAAAGTAATTGCGCGTCTTTTCTGAAAAGTGTAAAATATAAATACTATTTATATAGTAGATAAGTGAACGATAAAGGATCATGGAGGAGTAAACCCATGCAGGAGGCGTCGATTCGAAACGTTTTTGAAGCATTGAATACAATGCGCGCAATTGATGTGGTGAACAAGGAAGACTGGGAGCGAGCAGCGAAGGAAGCCGAACTGGATTCTTCCGTACAGTTAAACATTCTCTGGATCATTTACTGTTATGAGGGGGTACGGGTCACGCAAATTGCCGACTGGACCTTCTGGCACCCGTCTTCCATCGTCATCCATATCAAAAAGTTGATGGAGAAAGGAATGGTGACGATTGAAAAGTCGGAGCTGGATGGACGTGTCGTACACGTGTATCCAACCCAGCGAGGCAAGGAGGTTCTGGAGGAAAGCCGAAGAAATGTACCATCTATTTTCAGATTGACGTATGCGCTGGAGAAAATGGAGGAACGATACAGTACAGCAGTTGTTGAACTGTTTTTTGAATGCCTCTCCTTTGTGGCGCAATCGCTGCACGGAGCGGAGAAGGTGAGATGGATCCAGGAGGGCGAGGAACGGGTGATGAACCCGACTCATTTGATTAGTTAGGCAAAATGGGTGGAAAAAAGGCGGGCTTTCGCGTATACTGTTAAATACTCCGAATATTTTTGAAAATGTTGTCGGAGCAAAAACCAAAACGAGGAGGGATTGCTGATGGAGCGCTACGACCACTTATACGACGTTTCAGAAAACGCAAACGTCCGTTTTCTCGGATTTATCGCGGAGGGAACGAGACACGACTTCGGCATTGTATTCACACACAAGTTTTATGGAAAGCCGTTGGTGATCTGTATGCAGACGGGGCAATCTACCCTTCTCAGTTCAGAGGATGCGGTCAATCCAGAGTACCTGCAGAAAATTTTCCGACTGAACACGGAAAATGAAGCCCAGACACTCGCCGAATTTTTCCAGGAGTACTTGCCTCCCATTCCATTTGAAGAAAATCAGTATTAGCGGGCGAGCAGAAGTTTATCTTCTGCTCGTTTTTTTCTTGGTCCGAAGACTTCCTCCAACAGTTGGGCTGTTCCGGCAGAAAGCGTCCTGTTTGCGAAGCGGGCTGCCACAGCATAAAATCGGGATAGAGAAGGGGAGGGGCGAACATGAGTGTACATAAATGGTCGGCAAAGGAGTCGCAAGGAGCGGTCGTGCTGGTGCACGGCACGGGAGAGCACCATGGCCGATACGCGCACGTCGCTGCGTTTTTGAATCAACAGGGGTGGGACGTCTATGCGGATGACTTGCCTGGCTGGGGGCGCTCCCCGGGGATCAGGGGGCATATCGATTCGTTTGACAATTATGTGCAAAAGGTGCGGGAGTGGACTGTAGCGGCCCTGGAAGACAGCGCGGGCAAACGCCCCGTTTTTTTGCTGGGGCACAGTCTCGGTGGACTGATTGCTACGCGCTTCGTGCAGAGTGAAAAAGCGGCGCAAGAACTGGCGGGGCTGATTTTGACCTCCCCGTGCCTGCGGTTAAAGCTGGAGGTGCCGGCCTGGAAGGCGCAGGCAGCAAAACTGCTGGACCGCTTTTGGCCGACGCTTGTGCTCGCAAACGGGATCACGCCCGACATGGTCTCGCGGGACGAGGCCGTACAAGCGGCCTACAAAGACGATCCGCTTAATTATCCGAAAGTGAGCGTGCACTGGTTCCAGGAACTGCACAAAGCGATGCAGGCGGCCTGGGAGGAGCGTGCACGGCTCAAGGTGCCTGTGTTGGTGCTGCAGGCGGGCGACGACTCGCTGGTTGATGCAGACGCCGTGGAGCGCTTTACAGAGGGCATCCAGGGGAACAAGACGTTTCGCCGCTTTCCGGGCTTGCGCCACGAAGTGCTGAACGAGCCGGAACGGGAAGACGTACTCAGGCAAATGAACGGCTGGATGAAGGAGATCGTTTGCGACAAAATGTGACATACTAATTTCCGTAAAATGTGTTCCATTGCCGTATTGACTGCGAATAATGTGTCATATTAATATAAGAGCATGATAAATCAAGTCATATGTGACATCACATTTCACTTGGAATAACCATGCGGAGGGGACACAGATGGGAACGATCGTATGTCAGACTTGCGGGACCATCATCGAGCATTTTGAAAGCAACTCAGTGAAAACGCTTTATGCCGTATGCAATTGCGAATGCAGACCAGAGCAAAGACAGGAAAAAGAATGACGAAAACGGTGCAGGCCTTTCAACAAAGGCCTGTTTTTTTTGACAACCTTTTCATATTGGAGGATAATGAGGAAGAGTGTAATTCGTTGCAAAAGGAGGAATTGTTTCATGAAACGTAAGCCCATGCAGGGTTTGCTGGCCGCCGCACTGCTGGTCACCTCCCTGTGGACCGGGACTCCAGCGTTTGCGAGCAGTATCGGTCAGGAAATCAAAATAGACGCAAGTCAGCCGGAAATTTCCAGAGACGGCTTTGACATTTCCAAGGAATATGCGGTTTGGAAAGTGGAAGGGGAACAAACGCTCACCCTGTACAATTTGAGCAAGCAGACCGAGACGAAGATCGGCAACAAAAATTCGGAAAAGAAAAAACCGCGGGTCGACGGAAAATACGCCGTTTGGATCGATTCCCGCCACGGCGGAGCAGACGTGTATTTGTACGACATCGCCAACGACGAGGAAATTCGCCTGACCAGCGGAAATGCCTCTGCAACCGATCTGGAGATTTCGGGGAAAAAGGTCGTTTGGTCGGGAAAAAGTGATGCGGGAACAGACATTTTCATGTACGACATCGCGACAGGCGACACAACCCGCGTATCTACGAGCGGCAAAGCCAGCGATCCGACTGTCAGCGACAGCTATGTAGCGTGGGAAGATTCCCGTGCCGGCAACCCGGACATCTACTACTACGACATAAGCAAGCAAAAAGAGGAAGTGGCTGTAGAGGGCAAGGCGCAGCAGACGGATCCGAGCCTTTACAGCGACAAAATTGCCTATTTACACGGACAACAGGTATACGTATATACCATCGGCACAGGAAGAAACAAGCAGCTAACAGATACGACGTCCTCGAAGTCGGGTGTACATATTTACAAAGACACGGTTCTCTACCTGGACGACGATGATTTGGCGTATCAGGAAGTAGGCAAGTCTTCGGGCAAAGAAATCGCGACCAGTGTGTTTGAGTCGCTCGCTCCTCGCATTTACGATGACTACGCCATGTATGCAAAGAGAGACAACAACAAAAAGCTGCGTCTCCATATTTACGATCTGGACGAAAAAGAAGAAATTACGCTGGGTGCTACCTCCGGAGAGCCAAGCCAACCGGACGGCTCTGACCGCTATGTCGTGTATTTGTCAGAGTCGAAAAAGAAAACCTCCGTTGTTCTGTACGATACGGAAAAAGGAACGAGCAAGATCATCAGCAAAAGCAATGCAGACCCGGTTCGTCCGGTTGTGAGCGGCAAGTACGTAGTCTGGTACGACAAGCGGGAAGACGCACTCATTGCCTACGACATTCGCAAAGGCACGGAAAAGCAGATTACGAACGAAGATGACGACCAGTTGCCGAGCGAAACATTGTATGAGGTCGACGGCACCAAGCTGTTGTGGGTCAATCTTGACCGCCGCGCCAACCTGATGATTACCGACCTGGCAACAGGCAAGGAAATAGAAGTTACCAGTCTGAAAAACGAGCCGTTGAGTGTGGATATTTACGGCAATTACGTTGTCTGGGTGGAAGAATCCGGCAAGAAAACAGCGAATATTTACCTGTACGATATTGAAGAGCAGGATGATCTGTTGATTCGCAAAAACGTGGAAGTACAGTCCGCGCAAATTGGGGACGACTTTGTGGTCTGGAGCGAAAACAGCGGAGGGGCCAAAAATGGCTGGGATTTGTACTATTACCGAATCGAACGTCAGCGGACTGAGTTGCTGCTTCGCTACTCAGAGGGCGACCAAAAAAATCCGCAAGCTTCCCGCAATATGATTATTTTTGAAGATAACCGCTTGTCTTCCAAAGAAAAAGATTTTTATTATGAGCTGTACGATGTAGAAGATCGCTCTTACAGCGATATAGAGTTTGACGAGGATGCGGAGATTTCCAGCCCGAGAATCGGCGGCAATCGCATCGTCTGGATCGACGAGCGCGACGGGGAGCCTGTCGTGTACACGATGGCATTTGCACGTCCGCGTAACGATGATGCTGTAGAAGATCCAGAACCCAAGCCAGAACCAGAACCAGAGCCAGGCGATTACAAAGAGTATCGATTGATTGACTTGATGATCGACGGCACGCTGGGGGAAAAACTGGAAAGCGCCGGTTTCTCCAAAATTGTGTTTGTCTTCTTCCAAGGGACAAAAGATGAAGTGACACTGACGTTAAAAGACGGTTTAATGGATTCTGACCGTATGGCTGATTTGTTTGAAAAAGCAGGCGTCAGAGGGATTGACATTCGAATTTACAAGTAAACAAAAAAAGGCGACGGGCATGGCTTAGTCGCCTTTTTTTGTTGCTTCTGTCAAATAAGGTTTTGCCAGCATCAGCCCCGCCAAAAACAGCAAGACCGCTGCGTAGGCAGGAAGCAAATGCACAAAATCAACATAGCCAACTGCGAAGTGAATCCCGATGCCGGCAGCGAAGCCGGGGATGCCCGCGAGTAACAGCGTCCACCAGACCCATGCTTCGCCCCGGCGAAAGCCCCAGAGACTGATGAGCAGGACGGCAAGGCCGTCAGAGACGAGAGCGCCGCCGAAGCCAGCCCGGTCGTGGGCGATCAGCGGGATCAGCCGCTCGTTAAAAGCGTGCAGCATCTCGGCCGATACGCAGAGGAAGACGAGATCGGAAGGGACAAAGACGCCTGTGATCCCGATCAAGGAAATAACCAGCCCGGCTCCGGTTAAAGCAAACCCAATGACCACAAACAAAAGCTGTCCCCACAGTGCCATTTTCCATACGCGGTCGTTGTGCCGCTCTGGAGGAAGCGCAGGCAGGTGTCTGCTCGCTCGTGTGCGCAAGGCCAATAGAAACAGGGGGAGCAGCAGGAGCGCGAGTACAGCATGCAAGTAGTCAAAATAACCGTAGCCAATAAACAGGAAAAAGCTGGAGAACCCGACAGCTCCGGAGGCGAGCAACACGGCGCGCGTCCAGTGAATGCCGCTCTGCAGGCCGTGAAGGGATAACTGCGCGTAAATAATACCGATCGAGATCATCGTTCCCGCCAGGCAGATCCGGTCATGCGACATGAAGGAAAGCAACTGGGGGCTGATCTGTGACAGTTGCTCCGCTGTCATTTGCAAAAAGTGCTCGTCGTACGGGAGGATGACAGTGGAGACTGCGACCAGCCATGCCAGTGCTCCGCCGACGATCATCCCGATCCCGAGCAGAAGCCCCCACACCCAGGCAGGGAACCCACGGGCGGCGCGATCCTGCTTCGCGGCGGAATCTGCGGTCACGGATGCTGCTGCTTGTTTTTTACAATCGTTTACGCCCGTAGTCCCGACAGCCTGATGGGCAGCGCGAGTTTGCCAGATGGCTTCATTCACCCTTTTGGGCAAGCCGGGGCCTGCGTACACGAGGCCGCTGTGCAACTGTACGAAATCGGCGCCAGCTTCCAAAAAGGCCAAGGCATCAGCAGGCTCGATGATCCCGCCGGAGCCGATCAGCAGACAGTCGGGCCAGCTTTGCCGCGTCCACCTGACCGATTGCAGGGCGGCCTCGCGAGACGGTTTGCCTGTCTGGTACAGGAGCGCCTGCGAAGCTTTTGCATCTGTTGGAGCCTTTTTCACGCCGCCAGCCACCATAATGCCATCCAGCCCTGCTGTACGGGCAATAGAAAGCAGCGAAAGCCACTCTTCTTTTGCCAGCCCCGGTGGCAAAACCAGCAGGATCGGGCGTTTGGTCGTCAGCCGCAGACGGGACAAATGCTCTTGCCACTGGGCATCGCTCCACGGTTGCTCTCCTTGATGCGCCCGATAGTCCAGCGAGAAAAACGAGCAGTACGGCTGTAGCCGCGAAATCAACTGCTCTCGTTCAGCAGTCGCTTCCCCGAGCGCAGCCCCCGGGCGAAAGCCAAGTCTGGCTCCAAGGGGGATGGCTACAGCCGGGGAGCGGCGCAGGCACTCTTCCAGAGCGGCGACTCCCGGATTTTCCAGTGGTGCGCTGTATGTAAGGGAGACATCCATCGTCTCGCGCAAGGTAAGCCCTGGATAAGACAATGGCTCCAGCGTAACCGGCCCCAGCTCGATGTAGCCAAAGCCGAAGCGGGACAGTGCGTCGAGCGCTTTTCCCGCAGGATCGAGTCCTGCCCCCAGACCGACAGGGGTCGGAAAGGTCAGGTCCCCGACTGATTTGGCTAATTCGGCGGGCGGCTGCATATGGCCCATCAGCTCGATCATGGCAGGGCCGCCGGGCAGCTTTGCCAATGTGCCGATGGCAGTGAGCGTGAAGCTTCGCGCCCGTTCTGGCGGCATGAGAAAAAGCAGTGGCTTGAACAACGTCTGGTAGGACCAGTCTGGCATTTTCATCATCACCTTCCTGATTTTTCCCATTTCTATCTTAGCTCAAAAGGTTCAGGCAATACATCCCCGGACCAGAAGAAAAAAAGCCGTTGCCCCGGCAAAAGGGGGCAACGGCTTCGACCGCCAAAAAGGGTGCTTAACCCGAGATCGCGGTTTGTCTTTTGATGACTTTGATCGTTTTCAGTGACTCATCCTCAGGTCCCTGGACAGGCAGACCGACGCGGATGTTTTCCTGAATGTAGGAAATGTTATCCTCTGTAATGACCTCTCCCGGCAGAAAAATGGGAATCCCCGGCGGATACACCATGATGAACTCCGCGATGACACGGCCGGCCGCTTCGGTGAGCGGGATTGTCTCTGTCTCCGCATAAAAGGCATCACGCGGCGTCGTGGACAGCACGGGAATGTTTGGCAAGGAAATGGTCGGCATTTCTTCCGCCTGCACATGGGCAAATTCCACGGACAGCTCGCGCAGCGCGTTTACAAGGGCAAGAATGGATTCTTCTGTATCCCCTGCCGTGACAAAGCAGAGAATGTTGTACAGGTCGCTCATTTCCACTTCGATGTTGTACTTGTCGCGCAGCCAGTTTTCCACTTCCCAGCCGGTAATGCCGAGATCGCGGACGTGGATCAACAGCTTCGTCGGGTCCATGGCAAACGTTGCCGGCTTTCCGAGTATTTCTTTGCCGACGCAGTAAATGCGCGGAATCTCGTTGATGAGGTCGCGTGCCTTGTTCGCGAGCTGCATCGCTTGTTCGACCAGCATCTTTCCGTTAAGCGCCAGGTGCTGGCGGGCCATATCGAGCGAAGCCAGGAAGATGTAAGACGTAGAAGTCGTCGTCAGCATGCTCAGTACCGTTTTTACGCGGTCGACATCGACCAGGCCTTCGCGCACGTTCAGGATGGACGTCTGCGTCAGCGAGCCGCCAAGCTTGTGTACGCTCGTTGCAGCCATGTCGGCCCCAGCCTGCATGGCGGAAATCGGCAGGTCCTCATGAAAATGAATATGCACGCCGTGCGCCTCGTCCACCAGGACGGGAATTTCGTAGTTGTGCGCGGTTCGCACGATCTCCCGCAAGTCTCCGGCAATGCCGAAGTAGGTAGGGTTGATAACCAAAAGTGCCGCAGCGTCAGGGTGGGCTTCCAGTGCTTTTTGCACAGCTTTTACAGTAATCCCGTGGGAAATCCCCAGACGCTCGTCCATCGCTGGATGAATGAAAATCGGTACCGCTCCGGCGAAAATAATCGCCGACATGACAGATTTATGCACGTTTCTCGGTACGATGATTTTGTCGCCAGGGCGGCATGTCGCCATAATCATCGCCATAATGGCACCGCTTGTCCCCTGAACGGAGAAAAATGTATGGTCAGCGCCGAACGCTTCGGCAGCCAATTCCTGTGCTTCTTTTATCATCGCCTTCGGATGGTGCAAGTCATCCAGTGGCGCAATGTTAATGAGGTCTATCGAGAGAGCATTCTCCCCGATGAACTCGCGAAATGCCGGATTCATGCCCATACCCTTCTTATGGCCCGGAATGTGAAATTGAATCGGGTTCCGGTTGGCGTGTTCCAACAACCCGCTGAACAAAGGAGTTTTCATTTGTCTCACTACGATCGCCTCACTTTACGAATCAAGAATAAAGGGGATAAAACAAACAAATTGAGTATAGCAAAATAGGGGGGGAAAGCAAGCGAATTTTTATTCATATTCACGTGTGGCAGCAGGAGTTTTCCCTGCTTGCCGAGAAGCTTTACAAAAACGGGGTGATGGAGATGAAAACGAAAGTAACCGAGCTGTTGCAAATCAAATATCCGGTGGTTCAGGGCGGCTTGGCCTATCTGGCGTACGCCGAGCTGGCCGCTGCCGTGTCAAACGCAGGCGGGCTGGGTCAGGTCACGGCGATGACGCTGCCGTCTGCCGAAGCGTTGCGCGAAGAAATTCGCAAGGTGCGTGAGCTGACAGACAAGCCGTTTGGCGTCAATTTCGCGATTGGCCAACACAATCGGCCGTATGAGGAAGCACTGGAGGTCGCCATCGAAGAAAAAGTTGCCGCCATCTCTGTAACCGGAGGCAATCCCGAGCCGCTTCTGCGCCGACTCGATGGCCATCCGATCAAAAAGCTGGTCCTGGTTGCATCGGTGCGGCAGGCGCAAAAAGCGGAGGCAATCGGGGCAGACGCAGTCATGGCCGTCGGGCAGGAGGGCGGCGGGCACCTTGGACGAGACGACATCGGGACGTTTGTGCTCATTCCGCGTGTCGTGGATTCTGTCAGCATTCCGGTGCTGGCCAGCGGCGGGATTGGCGATGGCCGTGGACTTTTGGCCGCTCTCGCGCTCGGTGCGGAAGGCGTGGAGATGGGCACCCGGTTCATCGCGACCAAGGAGTGCGTACATGCCCACGAAGCGTACAAGGAAGCCTTGCTGAAAGGAACCGAGCAAGACACGGCTGTCATCAAAAGAACGCTGGGAGCGCCGGCAAGGGTGGTGCGCACGCCAGGTTCCGACCGCATTTTGCAATTGGAAAAAGAAGGCGCCGGCTATGAGGAACTGAAAAGTCTCATCAGCGGCGAAAATAATCGCACCTTCATCTACGAAGGCGACAGTGAGCATGGCTTTGGCTGGGCAGGTCAGGTTATCGGCCTGATCTCGGACATCCCATCCGTTCAGGAGCTGTTCGAGCGGATGTTTCAGGAGGCGGAAGACGGTCTTCAACGGCTGAGAGCCATTCGCGGCTAGAGGACACGCTCCTTTTCCTCTAGGATGCCCCGCCTGGTGACGGTATGCCAAAAACAAAAGAACAGGCAAACGCTTTTCAAAAGAAAGCGGACCTGTTCTTTTGCATATATTTTTACCAAATGCTAGGGAGGCGATTGAGGATAGCTTAACGGCCGATGGTATAAAGCTTGCTGAGTACGGCAAACGTGTTTTCGAGCTGTCCCAAAAGCGCCTGCGGGTCAGCAAGCACGGGATCGTGACGATCAATGGTCACGCCGCAGAGAAGCTCCGCTTTTTTTACCTGTGCCAGCCTGTCCACCAGCTTTTTCACACCGTCTTTGCAAAGCTCTGCCTGGGAAGTGCTTGCAGGCGAGGTGTGATCGGGCGACCAGTGGAAATGATCGGGCACCAGCGCCATGATTTCATCGAGATGCTCGCGGAAAGACTGGCTGATCTGGGCCTTGGCCGGCGCTTCGTAAATGACGGCATACCAGACGAACAGGTGCGTTTGCCACAGGCCGATTTGAAAATGCGGATGCTTTTTATATCCGCGCTTGTCATTGGCCCAGGCGACCCACGTATCAGATGGCGGGTTCACGGTGCGGCGGGCATGCTTGGCTACATGGTAAAACATCTCATCGCCGGTTGCGGCTGACAAAATGGGCGCGAAATGGTGGCCAAGCGCTTCAAGCTTGGGGCGAATCACGGTCTTGATTGCGTCCATCCGCTGGTCGAGTCCATCAACGGCAAAAACGTCAAAATCTTCTTGGCGAAAGCCGGAAAACGCAGTCATGGAAACAAACACCTCATCTATCATGATCGAACGCCGCGAAAAAGAAAAGGGCGAACGTCTTTGTCAAGGGAGCTTGGAATCCACCATATAATATCATATCACGCAGGAAAAAAATACTTGCCGGGATATGAATAGCAAAACGGAAGCGTGAATAATATGATATACCACTCACTCCCTTACAGCAAAAAACGAAATCTGAGTATTCTGTCAACGGGAGGGGCCTGGATGAATCTCGGCATGGAGCTGGAGTATGAGTATGACAATCTGGCGGTTTGGTTTGATCGCAAGACATTGCACGCGATGGTGCAGGCCCTGGTGGAAGCGGGGGTGAGCGTCACGTGGAAGGAATTTCCCGAGCAGTTTCACCTCCTCGTGAACACCACGGACGGCCTTTCCGACTGGACAATGCAGCGGCTAAACGGGTCTTACAAGCTGCAGGTGACTGGCGTTCCTGTCCATGACTCGCGGGTGGCGCTGGTACTGTACCACTTCGTGGAACGCGCAAAGGGGCACGCCATCATAAAAGTCAGAGTGGATGACTGCATCTTGATGAAGCACGTCCAGTACGGAGAAGTCGTCAGAATAGTGGAAATAAAAGGAGCTGAGGAAAAAATGATCTACGAAAAATTCTGCAACGTGACGATGGACCAAGTGATTGCCGCCTTGAAACGGCGTGACTCCGAGGAGCGTATTCCGGTTTTGCGTTTGGAACTCGATTATGAATTGGCGACGTTGTTTGACGCGATACAGGCAGAGGATCAGGCCCAGATTAAAAAATCAATGGAAATTTTAAAAGAGCTTCGTCGGGAAATGCTGCTTTTGGAAGTGTAGGTAGACTGGAGGATAACCATAGGACGATGAGTTTGACACATTGGCATACGGAATGAAAGAAGCGACAACTCACAGATGAGGGTGTCGCTTTTTTTGGTTGCGCAAATTTTCGCATTTCCCGGTTTGCCAAAGACTTTGTTTGAACGGTCAGCAAAGCAGAGTTACAATAGAGAAGGCTGTAACTGTCTAAAGCAATGCTTGTACCAGAAAGGAAGAAAATGTTTTGGAACCATTCCTATCCCAAATCCCCAATGCAGCGATCCTGCTTCTGGGGGCAATTGCGCTGACCCTGATTTTGCTTTTTGCCGTCATCCTGCAATCGGTTCGCATCAGTCGCATGCGCAAATCGCTCAACAGGCTGATGACAGGGACCGGAGGAGCAAACCTGGAGGAAGGCTTGCACAGGCTCCTGAATCAGGTGGATGAAGTGAAAAAGCTGCAAAGCGATCAACAGTTTACGATGAATCGTCTCTCCCAGCGGATCGCAGCCCAATGCGGCAGGGTAGGCATCATTCGCTACAACGCTTTTGGCGATGTCGGCAGCGATCTCAGCTTTTCCCTGGCGATTCTGGATGACGCTCAAAACGGTGTGGTGATTACCAGTATTTTCGGCCGGGAAGAATCGCGCGTGTATGCCAAGCCGATTGAAGCCGGCTCCTCCACCTACCACTTGTCCGAAGAAGAACAGGCTGCCATCAAAAAGGCGATGGCCGGCCATTCCGGTATCTGAGCTGCAGGAATTCGTTTGAAACCGGGAGCTTCTGCATGAATCAGAGAGATCATTTCGTCTCCCTGCGCCATATTACAGATATTCGGTATTTTTGCGTGATTTCATCTGCTTTTTATTCAAGACTTTTGATGGCTTCTGTTGTATAATAAAGCTGTCAAGGATGGCTTTTTTCGGAAAAACAAAAAGTAGGTGATCCGCCTTCATTACCCAAATCGACTTTCGATTCGCGGGGCAAGGCCAGGTTCTACAGCGTTCCTTCGTTGACACTTAGCGTATCTCCTCTACATTTGGACACAGTTTGGTCGTAACTGGCCCACGGAAACCAAAAGAATTGAGGAGATATTTATGGCACAGCGTTTAGCAACCAACTACGCCAAGGCCTATTTTACGGTGAATGAAGAGGAGCTGAACCAATTCGTCTCGCTCTTCACCAATGAACACATTTCAGTCGATGTCAAAGTATGCGACAACGGCGACCGCGACGTCATTTTGTCTGACCATAACGGTGAAATTCAACTGAGCTTCTGCCGTGTCGGCAATCGCTACTCTTGCGACAGCTCCTATCTCATTCGGGATCGGCAGTTGGCCAATGCGATGAGAAAAGCGATGAAAACGTTTCGTGGCTACGGAATCGTCCACAGAATTTACGAAGGCTTCACGATGGTGTACCACTACGATCAGGGATCGGTGGTCAGCATCCGGGAGCTGTCGGGGGACGAGGAGACGTCCGTCTTTGAAAATGCTTCTCTGAATCTTGCCAGCGAGCTGGAATCGCTGTTCCAGCAAGAAGGCAGCGAAAGAGAGATCGAGTCCTTGCGTCAGGAAACGGACCGCTGGCTGGATTTGCGTAATTGGGCAAAGGAAGCTGCACCGGAAAAGCTTCCCGCAATCGATACGCGCTTAGTGATGTTGTCGCAGCGTCTGTTTGAACTGGAAGTATAGAAAGTGTAAACAAAACGGGTGCCGAATGGAGAGCACTGCAAAACACTTCCTTTATATGGAAAGTGAAGGCGTTTCTTTGCTTCGCTTCGTTGCCAGCCCACTATGGGGCTTATCTGTCCGTTCCGAGACGTTTCACGGGGCGGGGGCTCAACATCTGGGTTTCACAATGAAGTGAGACTAACGCCCCCTTCATCCCCGTGTCCACGTCTCTACGCTGGAAGGCTGGCAAAGGCGCTCCGCAAATAAAACGCCTCCTATTCCAAACTCCATCAGCTTTTTGGCTTTGAATGATTGCCAGCACCTCGCGGTGCTGGTTTTTCGCTATAATCAATATTAAGAAAATGTTCAAAGGACATGTTGCCATGCTATCTGCTGACAGACAATTGAAAGCCTCATTTCATTCAGAACTTTACAATTTAATTCCCGAAGACCATCTTCTTCGAAAAATCAACGAAGCTGTGGACTTTTCGTTCATTTACGAGTTAGTTCGTCCATCTTATTGTGAATATTACGGAAGACCAGCGAATGAACCGGAACTTCTGTTTCGTCTTTTATTTCTGCAGTATCTTTATGGCTTATCCGATGAGCGAATGATTCAAGAAGCACAAGTAAACCTCGCGTATAAATGGTTCTTGGGGTTGAATCCTGAGGATACTTTGCCCGATCCGTCACAATTATCCCGATTTCGGAATCATCGCTTAGGTGCAAGCCAGATTAACGAAATCTTACAAGTGCTTGTAAAACAGTGCGTAGAAGAAGGCTTGATTAAGTCAAAAACACTCATTGTCGATGCAACACATACTGTTGCTTCCACTCAAAAGAAACGGCCTTTGGACGTGTTGCAGGAAGCCGCCAAACGGCTCGTACGAGCCGTACTTAAAAAGCATCCAAAGCTGGAGAAGAAACTTCCTCGTCCTCCGAAGTGTATGCAAGGCGATGTCGATGCGGCAAAAGTGATGCTACATTACCTCGCTGAACTGGGAGAAACGGTAGAAAATCTCCTTCCTGATCATGAAGGGGCCATCTCCGAAAAACTCAAGCACGCAAAGCAAATCGTGGAAGATGAACGGTTACTAGCAAACAAAGGCATCATGTCTGCGATTGACCCAGACGCGCGTTTTGGCTGGAAAAGCAATACCCTCTCCTTTTTTGGCTACAAAGAGCATGTAGCGATGACAGAAGAAGAGATCATCACTGCGATTGAAGTTACGGGTGGAAGTGAAGATGATGGCAAACAACTGCCAAAGCTATTAGAGCAAACAGAAAAGACAGGTATGAAGATTGAGGAAGTCATCGGAGACACTGCTTACTCTGGAAAAGACAATTTAAATCTCCTTGCCTCAAAAGACATTCAACCGATAGTCCCCTTAAACCCAATTGTCCATTCCGGAGGAATGAAACAGGAAGGCTTTACATACAACAAAGACGCCGACTTTGTCATTTGCCCAACCGGAGAGCACAGTATACGAAAAGCGGTACAAGGGAAGAAAAAATCCGGGCGCAGCCGTTCTCTTGTCTTTTACTTTGATGTGGAGAAGTGCAAGACATGTCCACTTCGCGAAGGATGCTACAAGCCTGGTGCCAAAGCAAAGACTTATTCCATTCGTATGGTGGCGGAGCACTATCAAGAGCACATGAGGTTTGAGGCAAGCACCACCTTCAAAGAGCGATCGAAGCGTCGCCGGATCATTGAGCACAAAAATGCTGAATTAAAAAGATTTCATGGATTGACCAGGGCAAAATACCGTGGTTTATTTGGTATGCGGATACAAGCATACTTAACGGCATTCGTTGTAAACGTAAAGCGAATGGTAAAGCTAATAAAGCAAATGCAGCCAGCTTCGTAAGAAGTAAGGCTGCATTCTTTTTGATGCCGTCGGCATCAATTATTGACATGAACCCATTATTAAAAACCGAGAGAGCACTTTTGCAGTGCTCTCCGAATGGTGCCTGTTTTTTTTCGTGGACTTTCTCGAAAAAAGTATTGTCAAAGTAGGCGGATACATGGTATTGTTGTTTTCGTTGGAAACAGGATTAGGAACCAGGATTCACTTCAAAGGGTGGATAACAAGAGGGGAAACCGCCCCCGTTAGTGAATGACGCAGGTCCTAGCGATGTTTAACATTACACTTGCTAGGAAGGGGGAACCGAAAGATGGAATACTCGACTTTCGGAAGACACGTTGCTGTTGACACATGGGGAGTTCAGTTTGACTTGTTGAACGACGCAGAATTTTTGAAAAAGGAAATGATTGAAGCTGCTGAGGCATGTGGAGCGACTGTGCTTGGCGTGCAAGCGAAGCAGTTTTCTCCTCAGGGTGCTACCGTGCTGGTTCTTCTCTCGGAAAGCCACCTGTCCATTCATACTTATCCTGAGCGCGGTTTTGCCGCTCTGGATTGCTACACTTGTGGCGAGACGGTCGATCCGCAAGTTGCCATCGACTACTTGGTATCTGTGCTGAAGCCGGAGAAAACCTACGCGAAGAAGCTGGTTCGCGGAACAGGTGAACTGCAAGTAGTAGAGCCAGAAATCAAAGTGGCTGAAGTTGTGAGCAAGTAACAAACGGAAGAGTATTCAAGAGGTGCGGGAACCAGATCCGCACCTCTTTTACGTGAGAGCATGCGTTTTCGATGATTACCGCTGCGGTTGCTGGATCATCGTGTGCAGATCGTGAAGGAGCTCAGTGAACTCGCTTGAGGGGTTGGTTGTTTGCTGTGCCTCGGCAATTTGCGCGTTGATCGCCCGCACACGATCAAATACGGTTTGGTCGGATGAAACGTTCAGCTGCAAGGCAGGAGAGACAGCGCGACAAGCCGAGTGGACTTGCTGCTCGATTACTTTTGCCTGTGGCTCGCCCAGATTGTCGCGCACGCGAATGCCGATCACGGCGTCCTTGCCCATGACGACGACAGTAGCTTGATCGACGCCTGGGACATCATCGGCCGCTTTGGCCAGCTTCTCTGCCAGGTCTTGATTGAAGCCGTTTGAGGTGTACGCTTTGAGGGAGTTCTGGGCGTTGCTTCTATGCGTATAGGCGTGAATGTCGTGTCCGATGCTTGCGCGAGTCAGCGGTGTCGCTTGCTGCGAATCGCTTTGCGCCTGCGCGCCCGTGTCAGGCCCTGCGCCCGTAGTCGCGCACCCGACAAGCGCTGCTGCGATCAAGAACAAACCTGTATAATAGCTTGGCCCGTTTTTCCTCATGGCAGACCACCTCCCGTCTTTAGTATGGCGATTGTGGCGCATGCTAATCAGGGAGAGTTTCCGCAGTCAAAAAATGACCATTGTGCCGGGTTTCACGACCTGTTAATATGGAAGGTATGCAAAACAGAGGAGGTTCACATGAAGCGTCTTGACATACGCAACATTGCCATTATTGCCCACGTTGACCATGGAAAAACAACGTTGGTTGACAAGCTTTTGATCCAATCGGGCACATTCCGCAGCAACCAGCAGGTAGAGGAGAGAATGATGGACTCCAACGACCTGGAGCGGGAACGCGGAATTACCATCCTGGCGAAAACCACGTCCGTAAAATACAAAGAGTTCACCATCAACATTTTGGATACACCAGGCCACGCCGACTTCGGTGGCGAGGTAGAGCGTATCATGAGCATGGTGGACGGCGTCCTTTTGATTGTTGACGCATTTGAAGGCTGTATGCCACAAACGCGTTTCGTATTGAAAAAAGCACTCGAAGCAAAAGTTACCCCAATCGTTGTCGTGAACAAGGTAGACCGCGACAATGCACGTCCTCAAGAAGTCATCAACGAAGTGTACGACCTGTTTATCGACCTCGATGCGAACGAAGATCAGCTGGAATTCCCGATCGTCTACGCTTCCGGCCTGCAAGGGATCGCCGGAATGGAGCCAGATAAGCTGGAAGGCGACCTTCGTCCACTTTTTGACACGATTGTTGAGCACATACCCGCACCTGATGCCGATGAAAATGCCCCACTGCAAATGCAAGTAACGATGCTGGATTATAACGACTTTCTGGGTCGTATCGGGATTGGCCGCATTTATCGCGGAACCATGAACGTGAATGAAATGGTATCTGTCACCACACGCAGCGGCGAAGTGAAAAAAGCGCGGATTCAAAAGCTGTTCGGCTTCTCCGGCTTGCAGCGCGTGGAACAAAAAACAGCGAAAGCAGGAGACATCGTGGCAATCGCAGGGATTGACGATATTAACGTAGGCGAGACGATTTGTCACGTCGATCATCCCGATGCACTGCCTCTGCTGAAAATTGACGAGCCGACGCTGCAAATGACGTTTTTGGTGAACAACAGCCCGTTTGCCGGTCGCGAAGGAAAACACGTTACTTCCCGCAAGCTTCGTGATCGCCTGATGGCAGAGTTGGAGACAGACGTATCTTTGCGTGTAGAGGAAACCGATTCGCCGGATGCGTTTATCGTATCGGGACGCGGGGAATTGCATCTGTCCATCCTGGTGGAAAACATGCGCCGCGAAGGCTTTGAGCTGGCCGTGTCCAAGCCGGAAGTCATCGTGCGCATGATTGATGGCCAAAAAATGGAGCCGGCCGAGTATCTTGTGATCGACGTGCCGGAGGAATACACCGGGGCTGTCATGGAGACCTTGGGCCAACGCAAGGCCGAGATGGTCAACATGGTCAACAACGGCTTCGGCCAGGTTCGTCTGGAGTTCATCATTCCTTCCCGCGGACTGATCGGCTACCGCACGGAGTTTTTGACGATCACACGCGGCTACGGCATTCTCAACCACTCCTTTGACAGCTATCGTCCGCTTGTGCAGGGAGCGGTAGGCGGTCGTCACGCCGGCGTGCTCATCTCCCATGAAACCGGGACAGCGACCACGTACGGCCTGATGTCTGTCGAGGATCGCGGCGTCATGTTCATCACGCCGGGTACGGAAGTATACGAAGGCATGATCGTAGGCGAGCACAACCGCGACAATGACTTGACGGTCAACGTGTGCAAAGAGAAGCACGCGACCAACGTCCGCTCCGCGACCAAGGATGAGACGGTCAAAATGAAGGTGCCTCGTCTCTTGACGCTGGAAGAGGCGCTGGAGTATTTGAACGACGACGAGCTGTGCGAAGTTACGCCACAATCCGTTCGTCTGCGCAAAAAGTATTTGAGCAAATCGGATCGCGAGCGCTACGAAAAGCAAAAGCGCTGGGAAGCACAACCGCAAGCGTAAGCGCGTGATGCGCAACGATAAAAGCCGCTTTGTCTCCGGTGAGAGCAAAGCGGCTTTTTGGTTTGGCAGGCTTTACAGCAGGCGCTCGATGTCGGCTGCCACCTCTTCCGGCTGCACGCGGGCACCGATGCGTTTGACGATACGGCCTTCCCTGTCAACGAGGAACTTGGCGAAGTTCCATTCGATCTCTTCGCCCTGGCCTTCGGGAGCGTTGGCCTTCAGGTACTGGTACAAAGGATGGGCAGTCGGACCGTTCACGTCGATTTTGGCAAACAGCGGGAACGTTACGCCGTAGTTGCGATCACAAAACGCGGCAATCTCTTCCTCGCTGCCAGGCTCTTGCGCGGCAAACTGGTTGCACGGAAAGCCAAGGACGGCGAATTCTTTGTCCGCATAGCGCGTGTACAGCTCCTGCAAGCCTTTGTATTGCGGGGTCAGTCCGCACTGGCTGGCCGTGTTGACGATCAGCAATACACGTCCTTTGTACTCGGCCAGCGTCTTTTCTTCTCCGGAAATCGTCTTGACAGCTATATCGTACAGGCTCATGTTTTTCCCACCTTTTGCTAGTTTTGTGGCCCTTTTATCATAGCACGTCCGCGAAAAGGCAGGCTAGCATGTTGCTGTGCGCAAAGTGCAGGCGCAGTCCGTTTTGACAGGAAATCTATCACCTGATAAAGTAAAAAGGATACATACAGGCAAAAGAGCGGGTCTTTCCCTTCGTTGTGCGAGGACACGGACTTTTGCGTTACAGGAGAGATTTGTGATGGACTGGATACACCTTGCTTCCACTTATGTACCGGCAAACCCGGATCAACTGAGCGCCTACGACAGCTTTCGGCTGTGGGCAGATCATAACCGGGCCTGGATTTTGTTCGTGCAATTGATTATTGTCTACTACCTGGGATTTGCGACGCAAATTCGCATGCCGATCTTGAAAACCTTGTTCCTGTACATCCTCCTTTTCGCAGGAGCGCTGGTCTTTGCGATTCTGGATGTCCAGCTCCCGGTGAAAAGCGCCATGCTGGTTGCGATTGTCATTCTGGTCATCGTCAAATTGCGAATCAAACCGGAGCAAACAGAGCGAAAGTGAGGCGTCCCTCGTGAAACGTGATGATGCACTCTTTAACTGGCTGCAGATTCAAGTCGTGGCCGATGCGAGGCCAGACGATCAGTCGGCGCAGGAGACAGCGGCGTTTTTCCTGCAGATGCTGCAGGAGGACCATGCGCTTGGCGAGCTTGCGTATCGGCTGGAGAGCGGCTGGTACGTGCTGACAGCAAAACAGGATGGGACAGAGCCGTTGGAGCGCAAATATCCGGCAGAGATGGTCGAGTCCTTGCTGGTCGCAATTGAAAACGAGCCAAAATTCAACAGCTAGAATGGCGAAAAGACTCTTCTCACCTCCGACTTGTTCGGCGGGCGGAAGAGTCTTTTTTGTTGTGAGCGCTGGAGCCGCCTGAGTAACCGTTTGAAGCTGCTGTAGGTATTTAGACGTGTTTTCTTTTGCCGTGCAACTTTTGCCAAAAAGGCCACGTCAGTATGGTAGCCCAAAGAGGCAGGGAACGATGGGCAATAACAGAGGGGGAGACATCAATGAAAAAGATCATGAGCAAGCCCGTATTGGCGGTGGTCACGGCGGCAGGACTCATCGGCTGTCTGACACCGATTTTTGCAGATGCCAGTTCAGGCAGTTCGCCTGCGACCAAGGTCGTGATGGGCGAAGAAGGCAAGCAAGTTACCCGCTACAACCTGAAGGAACTTGCCAAAAACGACCCGGATACGCTGAACATGCTGCTGAAAAACCAGGCAGACCATTTGTACCTGATCGTGGAGCCAATCCATCTGAACACGAAGCTGCAAACATACATGGAGACGAACAAGGCGAAGTGGGAGCAGATATATCGCGACTATTACGGCGACATCTGGTTGGAGGTTCGCCGTACAGAGGCTGATGAGGAACTGGTCAGCGTGAGTGCGCAAACCGAAAACGGCAAGGTGTACATCAAAGGCATCGTGACGCCGGAAGTAACCAAGGTGGTCGTCACCAAGCCGAACGGTGACATCATCGAGGTCGTTCCGACAAGCGAGCATTCATTTACGGTCAGCTTTGTTGCGCCAACAACCGATTCTGTTCAATACGTAACCGTGCAGGCGTACGCGGGCACTCTTTTGGCTGACAGTGAAAAAGTAAAGCTTATCCCGCAGGCTGACGAAGAGAAAAACAGGCTGATTTACGCCTTTTCCAAGTACGATGCCAAAAAGGGCGAATGGCAGGTGAAGGGTGTCGTCAAGCGCGGAGTGGACAAGGTTGTCGTCTCCTACAACGGTGTGAAAAAAGAGACGACGCCGAAGAAACTGTGGGATGGCGTCGACAGCTTCAGCGTGACGGTAACGGATGTGCACGCGGAAGCTGTGAGCGGCGAAGCGCTGATCGAAGTATATGAAAACGGGAAAAAAGTCGACTCCAACACGATCAAGGTCGATGTGGTGAACACCCCGGACAAACAACCTGACACAACTTATGTCATTGCCGGAACAGCGGTGCACGATCCGAAGAAAAAGTCCATTCAGCTCAAGGGCACGATCAAGGGCTGGGATGTGAAGGAAAAAAACAAGTTGGTGATCATCACGCCGGACGGAAAGAAAAAGGAGATCAAGCCGAACGCCAAGGGTGAATACACGGTAAACATCAAATATACAGACAGCTCGTTTGTCGGCAAAACCGTGCAACTGGAACTGTATGCAAAAGACAAGCTGTTAAAGCATGCAGACATCGCCCTGAGCACGAAAATAGCTGCCGAGCCAAAGAAGGATGACGACAAGAAACAAGAGAACCACAACCATCCAAACGGGAAGGCATACGGCTACTGGAAAAAGCACGATAGCAAATGGGATGATGACGACGAGGATGACAAGGACGACGATGACAACAAAAGAAACGACAGGTAGTCTTGTTTACGGCTGACTGTAGCTTTGAACGTACTCGACCAGTTCGCGGATGTAATCGCCAAGGATCGGGATCGAGAGAAACTGCGACAACAGTGAGCCGAGCAGCGCCAGCACGATCGCTGTTCCAATCGTCAAACCAAGACCCCGGGCAAGCCCTGCGAGGAAATTGATCCAAAGCAGCTTGCGCGGGGCTGTGTAGTTTTGGATGACGTCTGCGAGCCGAATATCTTCCAGAAACATGGCAATTTTATCCATGCGCTCGTTTACTTTCCGCACTTCCTGCAACTCAAGGAGAACCTGGTCGATTTTGTGCATCAGCTGCTCTGTAGGCGTAGGGGCCACTTTTTCCAACCTCCTTATTCGTTACGGCGTTGCTTCTACCAGTTTAGGGAAAAAAACAGGCAGAAGCAAGGCGGAAAGGAAACGTTTGCCTAATGTCAGATCAGGGGGGTACAATAGACGTACTATCGTTTACGAGGAGGCATCCGAATGGCTGAAACCGTATCCCAAACCTTGTCGGAAGACCTGTTCGCGCTTCTGCAAAAAGAGCGATTTGTGACGCTCGGCACGGTCGATCACGAGACAGGGGCACCATCGCTCAGTTCCTTGTCCTGGGCATTGGCGGTGAACAGCGGACTCATCCGCTTTGCTGTGGATAATCGCTCGCGCATTCTCGCCAATATTGCCAAAGAACCGCAGGTCGTCCTGCACTTGATTGGGGCAGGCTCCTCTTTTGCGATCAACGGGCGCGCGACGCTCAAAGCCGAGCGGCTGGAAGGCGTTCCGCTGAAGCTGGCCCTGGTCGAGATTGCGATTGACTCCGTACGGGACGTCATGTTTTACGGCTCGCGCATTTCCGTAGAGCCGCAATACGAAAAGACGTACGACAAAAATGCGGCCGCGAAGCTGGACAATCAGGTCATGACTGCGCTGAAAAACGCCTAGCAGGACTTTTGCGCAACGGGGGAAAATCCTGTTGACAAAAAACGGCGCTATCCTTTAGTATTAGGTCAATCAATATTGAATAGCAAAACTTCTTATCCAGAGAGGCGGAGGGACTGGCCCGATGATGCCCGGCAACCAATCACCTGCACGTTCATGCGTGCGGGGAGATAATGGTGCTAATTCCTGCAGAGTTGATTAACTCTGAAAGATGAGAAGGTCTTGCTTACGGTGACGTAATCAAAGCCTTCTTTCAGAGGAAAGGGGGCTTTTTTCATGCCCCTCGCAGATCATTGGAGGGAGAGAGTTACGATGAGACTAGAGACAAAATTGATTCAGGCAGGCGTAGGCCGAGATGAGAAAACAGGAGCGGTCAGCTTCCCTGTCTACTATGCCACCGCATATCGCCACCCGGCATTGGGGCAGAGCACAGGCTATGACTATACACGCACGGCCAATCCAACCCGCACCGTTTTGGAAGAAGCGATCGCGGAGGCAGAGTCAGGGGATGCGGGCTTTGCCTGCGCATCGGGAATGGCGGCGGTTCATACGGTCATGGGTCTGTTTTCTCAGGGAGACCATCTCATTGTATCGCTCGATTTGTACGGGGGGACGTATCGCTTGTTTGAGCAGGTGCTGTCCCGTTACGGCCTGACTTTTACCTACGTAGACTTGCGTGATCTGGAAGCGGTGCAAAAGGCGCTGCGAGCCGAGACGAAAGCGATCTTCGTCGAGACGCCGACGAATCCGCTCATGCAGATTACCGATATTCGCCAAATCGCTGCGCTGGCAAAGCAGCATGGACTTTTGACAATCGTGGACAACACGTTCATGACGCCTTACTGTCAACGCCCGCTGGAGCTTGGCGCAGATATTGTGTTGCACAGCGCGACGAAGTATTTGGGCGGCCACAACGATGTGCTGGCAGGGCTGATTGTGACAAAGGGTGAGGAGTTGTCGGAAAAAATCCGGTTTTTGCACAATTCCATCGGCGCGGTATTGGGCCCGCAAGATAGCTGGCTGTTGGTACGCGGAATGAAGACCTTGGCACTGCGCATGGAACGGCATCAGTCTAACGCGCTGGCTGTTGCGAAAAAGCTGCAGGAGCATCCGGCTGTCGCCGAGGTATTCTACCCTGGGCTGGAAGAACATCCCGGTCATGCCATCCAGGCGAGCCAGGCAAGCGGGTTTAGCGGTATGGTTTCATTCCGGGTACGGTCTGCAGAGCAGGTGGGTCTGTTTTTGCAAAATCTGCGCATCGTCTCTTTTGCGGAAAGCCTTGGCGGCGTCGAGTCTTTGTGTACGTATCCGGCGACACAGACCCACGCTGACATTCCGCTGGAAGTGCGGGAGTATGTCGGCGTTTGTGACCGGTTGCTGAGACTGTCGGTCGGGATTGAGCATCCAGAAGACTTGATCGAAGATTTGTTTCAAGCTTTGGACGCAAGTCTCGCCGTTGGGGGGGCTGTTCGATGAACTTTGCAACGAAGGTTCTTCATGGCTCTACTTGTATCGATCCGTTCACAGGTGCGTCGTCGGTTCCGATTTACCAGGCTTCCACTTTTCACCAGTTTGACCTCGACCAGCCAGGCACTTACGACTACGCCCGATCCGGCAATCCGACCAGACACGCGCTGGAGGAAGCGATTGCCGCTCTCGAAGGCGGTGCCCGCGGATTTGCCTTTTCATCCGGTATGGCGGCCATCTCCAGTGTGTTCATGCTGTTTTCGGCTGGTGACCATATCGTGGTTGCGGAGGACGTGTACGGCGGCACTTTCCGCTTTTTGACCCGCGTGCTGTCGAGGATGGGCATTTCCTTTACGTTTGTCGATGCGACACAGACAGAAGCCGTGCGAGCGGCGATTACTCCGGCGACCAAAGGGGTGTATCTGGAAACGCCGTCCAATCCGACGCTGAAAGTGACCGACATCGCGGCGGTATCAGCGATTGCGAAAGAGCACGGGCTGCTCGTCATTGTCGACAATACGTTTTTGACACCGTATTATCAACGGCCGCTGGAGCTGGGAGCAGACGTCGTCATTCACAGCGCGACCAAGTTCATCGGCGGCCATAGCGACGTGGTTGCGGGGCTGGCCGTGACGCGAGACGCCGCGCTCGGGGAGCAGCTGTACCTGATCCAGAACGGCATGGGCGCGATTCTCGGCGTACAGGATTGCTGGCTCGTCATGCGCGGGCTGAAAACGCTCAAGGCGCGTCTGGACGTCAGCACCAAATCAGCAGGGATTCTTGCAGAGTGGCTGTCCACGCACCCTGGCGTGAGCCGCGTTTACTACACGGGCCTGGCTGACCATCCGGGGCATCTCGTCCAGCAACGGCAAGCAAGCGGCCACGGAGCGGTTCTGTCGTTCGATGTAGGGAGCCGCGAGCGGGCCAAGGCGCTGTTTGACCGGGTGAAGCTGCCGATTGTGGCAGTGAGCCTGGGCGCTGTGGAGACGATCTTGTCGTATCCGGCGATGATGTCACATGCGGCAATGCCTGCAGCGGAGCGGGAAGCGCGCGGCATCACGGATGGCTTGATTCGCCTGTCCGCAGGGTTGGAGGACGTGGACGACTTGCTTGCGGACTTGAAGCAGGCGCTGGATGCGCTGCCGCCCCTGTCCGCTGTCCAGCCGCAAAAAGAGGCATTCTCCCGGGTGTGATTCTCCCGGGGCGAATGCCTCTTTTTCGTTATGGTGCGCCTGTGCGGTTTGCGTTGATCTTGTCGTTTCCTTGCGGCGCAGATCGGCCGTTTTTGTTGATGCGCTGTTCGTTTTCCTGCGACGGCGTTTCCTCGCGCTGCCTTACATCACGCGGCAGCTGTGGAATGATGCGGCCGACAATATCGGCCAGCTCCTCCGCAAAGCCAGAGACGGGGTGGCCCCGGCGAATGTCTGCGGCCATTTCCTTCAGGCGCTGGACAATATCCGGATCGGCTATTACGGTTGCATTTGCGCCCTGCGGGTCTTCTTTCAGTGCTTCGGCAACCGTGTACTTGATGACACCGACCTCTGGCCGATCGAGATCGGCATCCACATCGATTCCGACGACCGCCATCTTGCCGATGACAACCGCTGTCGCCCCGTTTACTTTTTTCACACGGGTAGCCAGTTGCACAAGCCGGTCGGCTGTCGCTTGCGAAGACTGATTGTAGGCTGGTTCCGGGGCCGTTTGCTGGATGCGCTGGGTATGAGGCGCTTGCTGGTTGGGCTGTGGTGCTGCCTGGTTGGCTGGCGGGTTATTGTTTGACATGCATCCGGAAAAAAGCAGGCAGGTGCCAAGGCAGCCGATGATAATCCGTTTCACACGCATTCTCCCTTTCCCGTATTGCCTCCTGAAAACGGAGGGCAAGTTACCCGTATTTTGTCCCCGCAGGCGTATTTCATTCTGCCAAAGGGCCGTCTATCTCTGTCTGCCCGAACATAGACTGTAGTACATCACGTCGCCACAATTGAGCATCCCTCCAAAAATTGCATACCGTATATAAGAAGGGTAATAGGAGGCGAGATTTTGAAGAAAATCTACGTACTGGACACCAACGTACTCCTGCAAGATCCACGGGCGATGTTCTCTTTCGCTGACAACGAAATTGTCATACCTGCAGTGGTGTTGGAAGAAATCGACTCCAAAAAGCGGTACATGGATGAAATTGGCCGCAACGCGCGGTACGTATCGCGGCTCCTTGACAGTTTTCGTGAGCTGGGGCATTTGCACAAAGGCATTACCCTGGAGACAGGCGGGCTCTTTCGGGTGGAGCTGAACCATTCCTCGCTCCACCAATTGCAAAAGCAATTTACAGAAATTTCTAATGATAACCGCATTTTGGCGGTCGCACTTAATCTGCAGGAGGAGGAGAACCAATCCCCAGAGCCCAGACCCGTCATATTGGTGAGCAAGGATGCGCTCATGCGTGTGAAGGCAGATGCCTTGAACATTTCGGCAGAAGATTTTCTCTCCGATCGCGTGGTAGGAGAATTTTCCAGCATCTACACCGGTTATCAGAAAATGATGGTCGCTTCCGAGATCATCAAGGCGTACTACGCGGCGAGAAGACTGCACCTGGCCTCCTGTTTCCCTCGCTATCGCTTTTATCCGCATCAGTTTCTCATACTGAAGGACGAATGCAACCCGTCCATTTCTGCCATCGGAAAAGTGGACGCCGATGGAAAAATGCTGGAAATGCTTGTGGCAGACGACGATCCGATTTGGGGCATTCGGGCCCGAAACGTGCAGCAACGGATGGCAACCGAGCTGCTTTTGCGAGATGATATTCCGCTGGTGACCATGACTGGCAAGGCGGGCACAGGGAAGACGTTGCTGGCGCTTGCGGCAGGACTGTTGCAAATCGAAGACCAGCAAAAATACAAAAAACTGTTGGTGGCAAGACCTATCGTTCCTTTGGGAAAAGACATCGGTTTTTTGCCCGGCGAGAAAGAAGAAAAATTGCGGCCGTGGATGCAACCGATTTACGATAATCTGGAATATTTGTTCAACACCAAGCGGCCAGGTGATCTCGATAAAATTTTGGCCGGGATGGGCAGTCTGCAAGTGGAGGCGCTGACATACATTCGCGGTCGTTCCATTCCGGGGCAGTTCATCATTATTGACGAGGCGCAAAACTTGACAAAGCACGAGGTGAAAACGATCCTGACACGGGTGGGGGACGGCTCGAAAATCGTCCTGATGGGCGACCCGGAGCAGATCGATCATCCGTATCTGGACGAAAGCAACAACGGCCTGACGTATGTCGTCGAGGTGTTCAAGGACCAGAAGCTGGCCGGACACATTCGTCTGGAAAAAGGCGAGCGAAGCGTGCTTGCCCAACTGGCCGCAGATTTGCTGTAAAAGCGTGTATGAAAAACGGTTGGCTGGACCATACTATAGCTGTCGAGCCCGATGTTTCATGTATGATGCGGCGAAATGCCTTGCAGGAGGCGAAGAACCGTGGATAACCATGAACAAGCAGTCGACGAAAGTCTTATGGAGATAAGCCGATTCCTTGGGTAACAATCTCTTTCATGGAGGTTGAAGTGCCAAAGAGAATGACCGGTAAGACCCCATAGGCAATCGGGCTCGACAAAGGACCGCTCTCCATTTGGGAGCGGTTTTCCTTTTATGCGCAAAATCAGCGGCTGTTCCGCGTCCATAAAAAAACGCGGACAGCCGTGTGGACGGCTCCGCGTTTTGCGAGCAAGGGCAGAGGCTAGGCTTTGGCTGCGGCAATTGCCTTGCGCAGGGAAGAGATCATGCCCATGTGCATGCCTTCGTGGAACAAGGTGAAGACCATGATTTCGCCATAGGTGTGCATGACTCCCTTGTCACCGAGTTCAAACGGCTTCGGGAGCGGCTCATTCAGCCGTGATTGGAATTGCTCCTTGATACGCGCATGCTGCTCTTTCAACTGGGCAGCCAACGTTTCCAGGGAAGGGATGTCATTCTGCCAGTCTGCCGGCTTTGTCCCCGGGCTAAACATAGCCGCGTAGGACGGAGGACATTTCATTTCGGCAGGGCCGAGCAGCAAATAATCTTGCGTGAGCAGAATATGGCCGATATTCCAGCGGATGTTGTTCTTGAATCCTTCCGGAACGATGTCAGCCTCCTCCTCAGTCGTATTGGACACGCCCTCCAAAAACAGGCCGCGAATCAAGTCGTACTGATTCCAAACGAATGAATAATCCTGCATGGCGAAAACCACCTTTCGTCAATTTCCATACTCCTCCATATTACCGTAAATCAGCCGCAAGGAAAACAAAGATTTCCATTTCTTCGCAAGTTGTCCACCTCCCTTCATACATATAAAACAAGGAGGGAGAAAACATGGTGACGTTGGACTCATCCATTGCCTTTTTGGTTTATGTGACGGCCGTTTCCAGCGCAGCGGCAGGTGTGACCGAAGCTTTCAAATCGGTCATTCCGTTTTTGGCGACAGACTACGAACCGAAGGAAGACCGCTGGGAGGACCAAAACCAGGCGGCACGTCTGATGCACTACAAACGCTTTTGCAATCTGCTGATTTCCGTTGTGGCGGCCGGAGTGATTTTTGGCATGCTCGGTCTCGACCCCGCGCTGATCTTGACCGGAGCGGCTTCTGCCTACGTGGAAAATCCGTGGCAGGTCGGAACCTGGCTGTGGGGCATCATTGCGGTGTTCGGCTCTCCGTTTTTTGCTTCGGTCCTGAAAATTTTGGAGGGGCTCAAGCAGTCGGTAAATAACGGGAACCCGCCGAATCGCCCCAGGCAGAAGGTGAGCGGTCCGCGGGAATGACTGCATCGTGCTTGAACTGTGCCTGTTGCGTGCGGTAAGATAGCAAACGTACATACCGCGAGAGTAGGTGGGCACGATGACAAAGCGAAGTATATTTGCAATATTGGCATGGTTGGCACTGTTCGCCTTCATGCTTGCAGCCTGTTCGGCGCAGTCGGGGCCGTCCGACGCATTCGATCCGGAAAATCAGCAGGAGTACGGAGTGGGCGGAATTTATTTGGGACAAAACATCAAGGAAGCGATGGACATTATCAAGCCGACCAAAGCTGATTTTATGGATATGGTGACACGCGAAAGCTACACGGTGGAAAGAATGGCGAAGGGCGAGGGTGAGGCTGTCATGGGCATGCTCTTGCTTGATCGCACGCAACTGCTTGTCAAGGTCAGAAAAGGCGAGTTGATCTCCATCATGCTAAGCGGAGTGGCCAAAGAAGACGCCGCTCGGTTCAAAACGTTCCGGGGCCTTGCCATGTACGACAGCGGCGAGCAACTGAAAAAGCTGTACGGTGAAGGCAGCGGGGAAAAGGAAGTGGTGTACGAAGGCAGCAAGTACACCGCAAACTTCGGGCTGGAAAACAATCAGGTCGTTTGGTTCCGGTTTGACAGCAAGTAAATAGCATCCGCCAGGCAAGGGCAAGGACTGGACGAACCCTCGTCTGACAGGCTGACAGAGTGAAAGTGAGTTCTCGAAAAAAGAGAAGCTCACTTTCTTTTTTGCCCATCCCGGTCAGCGCGCGTCGGCTCGCTACGTCTTGTGCAGCCACTGTATTTGCACCTGATAAGCTTTGCAAATTCCTTCCACAAGCTCCGTCAGGCTGCTGTCGATGAGGTAGATTGTCTCTTCTTCTCCCGGCTGCGGGATGGTGCCGCTGACATGCTCCTGCCATTGTTCAGCCGCCGCCCAGCGATCCGCAGGGGTGCCAGATGCTTTGTCCACCGTAAACAGGGCGACTTGGTCTGCATATACAAACATATGGTCATTCGGCGAGACAAAGCCGAAATCGTCCACATGCTCAACCGCAGCCTCGGGAGGAAGCAGGAGCAGCGAGAACTCGTCGCCAAGCATGCGGGACTTATGCAAAATCGCTTTCAGCTTGTCTTTTTCTGTCTCGTTCTCGACAATAAAAAGCAGTTTGTCCCGATCGAAGACATTGACATGGTCCCCGATTTTATGTATGACTTGAGCATAGAAGCCAGGCAATTTCCCGTCTGGGATCGCAAGCTCGATTCCGTACATATGACGCATTGCGCTTCATCCTTTTCTCCAAGCTTTTTTCTTATCGTACCAAAAAAACAGGGAGGTTCCTATGAGCGACCAACAGCTTGCCATCCAATCTTTTGCCTTGGGCGGCTTTCAAACAAACGCCTACGTCCTAACCAACACGGATACAGAAGAGACGATTGTCATAGACCCTGGCATGGAGCCAGCGCGGCTTTTGCAGGCAATTGCCGACAAAAACGTCGTGGCCATCCTTTTGACCCACGCCCACCTCGACCATATCGGGGGACTGAACCAGGTGCGTGCGCTGACGAAAGCGCCTGTGTACATTCATCCGCTGGAACAGGAGTGGCTGACCAATCCCGATCTCAACGGCTCCAGCCGCTGGGGATTGCCCGAGCCGATCGTGTGCGAACGCGCCGAGCACGAGCTGGCTGACGGCCAGACGCTGCGACTCGCCGGGTTTGACATCCAGGTACTGCACACGCCGGGGCATTCGCCGGGGAGCTGTTCGTTTGTGATCGGCAAGCATTGCTTTGGCGGAGATGTGCTGTTTGCGCAGAGCATTGGCCGGACCGATTTGCCGGGGGGCGATTACGAGACGCTGATGATTAGCATCCAGGACAAACTGTTCGAGCTTGACGACGACACGATCGTCTACCCGGGGCACGGACCGAAGACGACGATTGACTACGAAAAAACGTACAATCCGTTTGTAACGGGCATGCTGCGCTAAAGACTGCCCGACTCTTTTCCGGTTAAGCGAAGAGGATTTTGTCGGATGGCGGCGAAAAAGAATGGGTTATCTTAAAGTCAAAAGGAGCTACTCACGATGAAGCAAGCATGGAGCAAGTGGGTCATCATCACAGCAGTCGGCTGTATGAGTCTGGTCGGGTGCGTCCCGCAAGCAGCCCCGGATCACCAAGCTTCCAAGGCTCCTTCCCAGCATGTGAACCCATCTGAATCCGCCACGCCGCAGACGCCAGAGGACGATTTTGCCGATACGGGAGCGAGCGTACCCGCTCTTCCACCGGAAGAAGCGCCTTCGCGTTTTCCGGAACAGCGAATCTCGCTGCTCGCCGTCGGGGACATCATGGTTCATCAGGAGCAGCTGGATGCCGTCTGGAACCCGGCTACCAAAGCCTACGATTTCCACAAGTTTTTTCCGTATGTCACGCCGCTGTTTCAACAGGCAGACTGGGTGATCGGCAACCTGGAAACGACGATGAGCGGCAGCCAGGCCCGCTATTCGGGCTATCCGATGTTCAACTCACCCGAATCGCTGGCACAGACGTTGAAGGAAGTGGGCTTTACCGCCGTAACGACGGCGAACAATCACTCGATGGATCGCAAGGAGCAGGGCGTGCTGCAAACGATCAAATACCTGGATCAGGCAGGAATTTTGCACACCGGGACGTTTGCCAGCGCCGAGGAACGCGACGAGCCGCTTCTCTTGACCAAGGACGGTTTTACGCTCGCCCTGCTGTCCTATACGTACGGGACGAACGGCATTCCCATTCCGCCAGAGAAGCCGTATCTCGTGAACCTGATCTCGCCGGAACGGATGAAGCAGGACATTGCCCGGGCGAAGGAAAAGGGAGCGGATCTGGTCGCCGTGGCGCTTCACTTCGGCGTCGAATACCAGCGGCTGCCCAATGCGGAGCAAATCCGGACAGCCGAGCTGTGCTTGACATACGGAGCCGATCTGATTTTGGGGGCCCATCCGCATGTGGTTCAGCCGTATGAGTGGAAGACGGTAAAACGGGAGGACGGCACAGAGCACACGGGACTGATTGCGTATTCGCTTGGCAACTTCATCTCAGCCCAGCGCTGGGACTACAAGGATGTGGGAGCGATTCTCAAGCTCACCTTGCACAAGGACGAGTATGGAAAAGCGAGCATCGAGCAAGCGGAGCTGCTTCCGACCTACGTTCATTTTTTCCGCAAAAACAACAAACGCCATTACGTCATCTATCCCGTGGAGGAAACGTTGGCAGGGCTAAAGCGCGGAGAAAAATACCCGACCCTCACCAAAGAAGCGATCCAGTACATGACCCGCTTGCAAAAGGAGATGCCGGTCCACGTGAATACGGTTGTTTCCAGGAAAAAAGCCAGCTGATCCGTAGCTGGCCTTATTTCTTTCCGAAGCCGAACGGCAGATTCAGCTTCAGTTGCAGTTTCAGCTCTTCGTTTTGCAGGCTGATGCCCAGTACCTGGATGTTGGGCGAGATCAGCTCGGGATAAAAGCCGAGATCGTACGCTTTTTCCATCTCGTCTATGGTCGCTTGCGGCAACGCGAAGCCGTCGAAGGAAAGCTCGCTGATGTGGAATTTCAGTTCGGTAGGAGAGACGAGCTCGTAGCTGCCCACCAGACGAAGCTCCATATGGTCGTATGTGCCTTCGACGATCAGCTTGTTGTCGACAAAGGAGAAGCGGGACTGCTTGAACAACTCGTCCTTTTGCATCAAAAACTGGTTGAAATCGCTTTGCTTGATCGTCAGCGTATGGTTGAACAAACCGTCCGACTGAATGCGATCAGGCGTGGCCAGCTCCGGCACTTGCACCATCACCTTTGCCAGCATGCCGAAAAACGTCTGGAAAGCGGGCAAGCCGCGTTGTTCCCAATCATTGATCAAGTGATCCATCAGTGCCTGTACGGTAGTCGGGTCGTCCAGCTTCTGCACGTTTTTCTCTTTTTCCGCCTGGATGGCGAGCATCTCTGCCAGTTGCTGCTCGTATTTTTTTCGCAGATCCTGGAGCAGCGCCAGCCGGTTTTGCTTGTCAGTCTGCATGTCCGCAAGCTTTGTGCGCTCGGCATGATACGCCTGCAGCCGATTCATGTCGTGCTCATACAACATTTGATAAAAATCGAACATCAATAAAAATTGATTGAAATTTTCCGCATTCAGGATAAGCGTCAGAAGATTGGCGCGTTCACCTGTGTAGTAAGCCCGTGCCACCTCGCCGGCGTGGCGCTGCATCGCCTCGATCACGAGCTTTTGACGCTGCAGGTCGAGATCGATTTGAGCAATATCCCGATATGTCCGAGCCTCTTCCGCCTTGAGCAAGGTGAGGGTTCGCTCCAGCTCTTTTTGGGTGAAATGCTGCTGCAGGATGAGTTGCTCCAGCGGCAGTGCAGCCTCTTCCTGGGCGAACACCGTCAGCGGACATACTAGCAGGAACAAGACGAGCAGTAATTTGCGCATGTTTTCACCTTTTGCTTTCATGATGGAAGTCGCTTGCCTTTTCACATTGTATGACTTCTTTTTCGTATTATAGCCTTATCAGGTTGAAATTGGATAGCAGGAGAAGAGTCGAATGGATATTATTGCACAGATTCGCCACGAAATCGAAAACCAGGAGCAAGGCGCCATTTCGTTTGCGCGCTTTATGGAGCTGGCACTCTATCACGACTCCTATGGCTATTATATGTCGGACTTGCCCAAGGTAGGCAAAGATGGCGATTTTTTTACCAGTGCGACTGTACACACGGTGTTTGGAGAAACATTGGCGGATGCGGTGTGCGAGTTGTGGCAGACAGCGGGGATCGGGCAGCCCGTGCTCGTCGAAATCGGCGGGGGCACGGGCAGCTTGTGCAGCAGCATGCTGGGGCGGATACGCGAGACGGCGCCGGAAATGTACAAGAAGCTGAAAGTCGTTCTCATCGAGGCAAGCCCTTATCACCGGAGACGACAGGAGGAAGCGCTGCGCGAGCATGACGTGCAAAAGGTGTGGCACGCTTCGCTTGCAGATGCGGCTAACGAAAAAGCAGTGGAAGGAGTCATCCTGTCCAATGAATGGCTGGATGCTTTTCCCGTTCACATCGCAGAGCGGACGAAGACAGGCTGGAAGGAAGTCGCAGTGACCTGCGCAGAGGGAAAATTTACCGAAGTGCTGCGGGAGCCGACAGCGCCACTTTTGGCTGAACTGGCGGAAATCGAGTCCGCCACGCCGATTCCATCCGGCATGCGGATCGAGGTAAACCTGGGGCTGAAACAGGCGGCAGAGCAGGTAGGACGCCTGTTGGCAAAAGGCTTTGCCGTGACGATTGATTACGGGGATCGCCAGGAAGAACTGTATCACCCAAGCCGCAAAAAAGGCACGCTGATGTGCTACTACCGCCACCAGGCGCACGACAATCCGTACATCAACGTCGGGGAGCAGGATATTACCGCACACGTCAACTTTTCCGCCTGGAGCCGCTATGGCGAAGCAGCAGGCTTGCAGGAGGTTGCCTACATGCGCCAGGACAAGTTTTTGCTGCAATGCGGGCTGCTGCACAAGGCGGTCGCGCATCAGGATACGGACCCGTTTACCAGCAAAGCGATGAAGCGCAACCGGGCGATTTTGCAGTTGATCGATCCGGCCGGATTGGGCGGGCGCTTCCGGGTCATGGTACAGCAAAAAGGCATCGAGCCGAATGCCGCTGCCCTGCCCGCGTTTTTGCGTCCATAAAAATAAAAAAGATGCTCGCGATTGAGCATCTTTTTTTGTTACATCATCAGTTGCATGAAAGCGTGTTCTTGTCCGCCTACAGGCATTACGAAGAAGGTGTAATACGTGAACCCTACAAAAGACAGGAACATGAAGCAGAAGAAAATGTTGAGATACGCCCGTTCAGTCAGGCTCATGTAGCTCAACGCCACAAAGAACGCAGTAAGACCGAAGAAGATGAGCGCCATTGGGTACAGACCACCCCAGAACGACATCAGCGCGATCACAATCGTCCAAAAACCGAGAACGCGATACATACGATCCATTTGTTGTCCCCCCTTTTTGTATCGATCGGTAAGATTTACAAGATTCCTCCCCCATTATATAGGACAGGCGAAGACGTGTAAACGATAAAGCTATGACGTTTTTTTGGCCGATAGGAATTTATAAAATTTTACCCTATCGACATAAGTGCAACTACGGCTCTGCTGTCGCCAAAGGCTCGGCAATCGCCGGGTTTTCTAAACGCGCCGACGTGAAAGGGCAAGAAGACAGGCGCGGCCATGGAAGGACTTTTCTTGCTCAGAACTGGATGACCGTATAGTTGCACGATTTGCAACCCCGAATCATGGAGTCATCCTCACGTAATTCAATGTTTCCCAAGTACGTTTCGAATATTCCCAGCAGGAGAGCGTTGTGCATCTGGCAGACAGCGTTCGGATGTTTCTTGGCCGTTTCAGAAAACGTGCAGTTGTTTACGCGAAAACGAAGCATGCCTTCTTCCAGCTTTTCAATCTCCGGTCTCAAGCCCTGAGCCACGACGAGGCGATGGATCAGGTGCAATTTTTCTTCCAATGTAGCCGTTTGCAAATTCAATCCGCTTTGGACAATCGCCCGTTTTGCCATCTCTGTCCCCATACGATGCCCCATGCGGATAAGAGCGGCTTCGCCCGCCTCACCGAGCGACAGCAGACTTTCGATCGCAATATCGGCCAGCAACTGATAGTCGCGTGGTGGGAATTGCAGGCTCACCACCTGTTCAGACAGTGAATACAACCGGCTGGGACGTCCTCCTTTGCCGCTCTTGTCCGAGACGGTCGTAAGCAGATTCACGTCCTCCAGTTTGGTCAGGTGCAGACGCGCCACATTCGGGTGAATGGAAAAGTGGTCCGCGACGTCCTGAACCGTGATGGGATCTTTGCTGTACGCGACAAACTGGTAAATGGAAAAACGGGTGGGGTCTGCCAAAGCACTGGTTAACTTCTGCATATCATGGTCCATGCCGGATACCCCTTTCTTAACTTGCAAGCCTTGTTTTACGTATGTTTGAAAAAATTTCACATCCTCACCAGTGTATCCGATTTTGTTTGGCTTGTTAAGGTGGCAGTGTGCTACAACAGCAGATCATCTCATTTTTCTGTCTAGTTATTAGATTAACTACTATTGACATAGTGTTAACTATGGATTTATAATCCAAAGTAAGGAAAAATTTTTTATTAGCTTACTTTTTGCGAGTTAATATCTCAAAGAAATTAACGAAGCAGTGAGCAACACCAAGAACACATTAAAAAACACATGGAAATAGATGAGACGGAGGGGTAAACCGATGGCAGTTGCTGAGCGTACACAAACCAAAAAATTGACGTTTTTCACGTATCCGAGCTGCACATCCTGTCGCAAAGCCAAAGCCTGGCTTGCAGAAAATGGAGTCAATTACGAAGAGCGGCACCTGTTCAAAAATCCGCCTACAGCGGAAGAACTGATGGATATTATCAAAATGACGACGAACGGACTCGATGAAATTTTGTCGACCAGAAGCCAGCGCTTCAAAAATCTGGATGTGGATATTAACGACATGTCTGTCAAAGAGCTGCTGGAGATGCTGAGCGAGGAGCCGCAACTGTTGAAGCGGCCGATCCTCACCGATGGCGAGAACCTGATTGTCGGCTACAATTCATCCGCGATGAAAAACTTGTTGTCATAACGAAAAGAGGAGAGGAGGCACAGGCCTTCTCTTTTTTTTGTCGATAGGATTTTTCCCGGCGACACGGTACAATAAAGCCAATACAACCGACGAAAAGGATGGAGACTGTTCATGGAAACTGTACTGATCCGAAAAGAAGCAGGGATTGCCACGATTACGCTGAACCGTCCGCATGTACATAACGCGATCAGCATGGAGCTGGTAGATGAGCTGCAGCAGGTGTTGGCAGATTGCCAGTCCGATCCGCAGGTAAAGGTGCTCGTCATTACAGGTACAGGCAAAAGTTTTGTCTCCGGCGGCGACCTGAACCAGTTCATCGCAGCCAGAGGGCATGAGCAGGCGCACCCGCTGCTCAGCAAAGTGGCGGGTCTTTTGTCGAGTATCGACCTATACACGAAGCCGGTCATCGCCATGGTGAACGGAGCGGCAGTAGGCGGCGGGTGCGAGTTTGCCGGGGCGTGCCATTTCCGCTTCGCAAGCGAGCAGGCGCTGTTTGGCTTCGTGCAGATCAGCATGCATATCACGACGGGCTGGGGCGGAGGCAGCCGGCTTTTGGACCTGCTCCCTGAGTCAAAGGCACTCGCTCTCTTGCTTGCCGGCGAAAGACTTTCCGCGCAGGAGGCCAAGACTTACGGCTTCGTGGACGAGGTTTATCCGCATGAGCAGCTTGCGGACGCTGTGTACGGTTTTGCGCAAAAAATTGCGGCGCAGCCGCTTGTCGGAATCGAGGCCTACATGCAGCTTGTGCGTTGGAAGCGGGAAGGGCTTGTGCGCGAGGAGCGCATCAGGCGGGAGGTCGATCAGTGTGCCCATCTGTGGGGCAGCCCCGCGCATGTGTCCGTCGTGCAAAAATTCCTCACCAGGCAGTAGCTTTCGGCCGATTCGGGTTCTTCTCGTTTAAACATTTCTTTGCTTGGACATACTTTTTCTAGTAGAAAGCGATTCTACAAGAGTAGGGAAAAGCATAGGATGAACTACATCATCCTTTTTAAAGGTAACGGGAGGGACTCATATATGGTAGCTTCCAGACAAGACGCATGGACCGAAGATGACGATCTCGTGTTGGCGGAAGTCACCTTGCGCCACATACGCGAAGGCGGCACACAGCTCGCCGCATTTGAAGAAGTGGGCCAAAGGTTGGGCAGGACTGCGGCTGCGTGCGGTTTTCGCTGGAATAGTTGCGTGCGCAAACGCTACGATGCAGCAATCTCGATTGCCAAGAGCCAAAGACAGCAACTGAAAAAAATGGGCCGAATACAAGCGCCAGCCGCAGTCACCGAGACGGAAGCTGTGTTGCTGCCGCGAAGAAAAGGGACATCGGCAGTCCAGGAGACGCAGGCTTCCGGGCTGGAGATCGCGAATGAGGAGCAGATCGAAGCGGTTATTCGCATGCTCGTCAACCAGAAAGAATTGGCCCGCCGCGTGCGACAATTGGAACAAGAGTTGGAAGGAAAAGAGTCGGAGTTAAAAGAATTAAAAGAAGCGTACGAGCGCGTCAAAAAAGAACTGGAGCAGGTTCAGGGCGTAAACGACGACTACCGCGCCCTCGTGCAGATTATGGATCGTGCCCGCAAGCTCGCCTTTTTGCAGGAAGAGGAAACCGCCAAAGCCATTTTCAAAATGGATGAAAACGGCAATTTGGAGCGCGTGGAAAAATAAACCGATTGCCTGATGGCGAAAACCTGATGGCGAAAAAAAGAAGCGGGATGAGCACCGCTTCTTTTTTCGTCCAAACAAAGAGCTAGTCTTGCAGCCCCACGTTTTCCGGCAACCAGACGTAAGGATTTTCGCCACGGTCGCGGATCGGATTGTACTTGACAGGGGTAAAGCCCATTTTCAGCCAAAATTCGTCCGCACGACAGCGGGAGTTGGTTTTGATAGGAGCGCCAAAGCTTTTTGCGTGGTTAACCAGAGCTGTCCCGTAATCTTTGCCACGGTAGTCAGGCAGGACTTCAAGCTTCCACAGCTCGTAGTAATCTTGGGCAGGCTGGAAATAACGATCGTATTTCCCATCGATTTTATAGAGGCTCATGCGTGCTACCAGAAGATCGTTGTCGTAAATGCCATAAAAAGGAGATTCCGAATCGTTCTCCACGATGTTCGCCTCCAGGTCTTCCTTCATCGAAAGCTCCTCCAGGCCAAATTCGCGAAACTTTTGGAATTCCTCCAGTGTCTTGTAGTTGATCTGTAAACGTTTTACTTCAAACATGGTTAGCCACTCCTCTCACAGCTCATTGCCTTGGCCAGCTTTGGCCACTCTCCTCTATTATACACAAGGATGGCATTTTCCGAAGCGTTTTCTTTTGCTCGTCTAGGAGTTGCCAGGGAGTGATGGCGCTTTCATGGAAAAAAATAAAAAATTCTTGCTAGAACTATGTTCATTCTCATGGCAAAATAGAAGTAAGCAGCACATGAAACAAACCGGGCAAACAATTTGGAAGCGCTTTCGATTGGAGTCGGTTTGTCAAAGAAGGGAGCGTTGCCATGCGCAAGGTATTGATCGCAAACCGCGGCGAAATTGCCAGAAGGATCATTCGCACCTGCCGCGAACAAGGAGTCGCGACCGTAGCGGTTTATTCGGATGCCGACCGCGACCTGCCGTTTGTTCGCGAAGCAGATGAAGCCATTCATATCGGTCCGCCGCCAGTGCCGCACAGTTATTTGAATGTGGAGGCCATTATCGCGGCTGCCAAGAGCACGAATGCTGATGCCATTCACCCCGGCTACGGACTGCTTTCGGAAAACGAAGCGTTCGCAAGTCGCGTTCTGGAGGAAGGACTGATCTTCATCGGCCCTTCGCCGAAAGTCATCGGGCTAATGGGCGACAAGCTGACCGCCCGCAAAATCATGCAGGAGGCAGGCGTGCCTGTCGTACCAGGCTGTGAGGAGCCGCTTGCAACCGTGGAGGAGGCAGCAGCCAAAGCGGCGGAAATCGGCTATCCGGTCATGCTGAAGGCCAGTGCAGGCGGAGGCGGGATCGGGATGCAAATCTGCCGGGAGGAGTCGCAGTTGCTGCAAGCCTATCAGTCGGCAAAGGGACGGGCGAAAGCTTATTTCGGCAACGATGCGATGTACGTGGAAAAATACGTGGAGCGCCCGCGCCATATTGAAGTGCAGATTGCCGCGGACAACGACGGCAACGTCATTCATTTGCTGGAGCGCGAATGCTCGATCCAGCGCCGGCATCAAAAGGTGCTGGAGGAAAGCCCGTCGCCGTTTCTCGACCCTGCCACCCGCGCGAAGCTGTGCGAAGCAGCCGTTAAGGCAGCGAAGGCCGTCGGCTACACGGGCCTCGGTACGGTCGAATTTATCGTAGATGAAAACAAAAACTTTTACTTTTTGGAAATGAACACGCGCTTGCAGGTGGAGCATGCGGTCACAGAAGAAATGATCGGCTGCGATCTGGTTGCCATGCAGCTTGCCATCGCGGACGGACATCCGTTGCCGATCAGCCAGGACGACGTGCTGGCGAAGCGCCACGCGATCGAACTGCGCGTGTACGCCGAGGACCCTGTGACGTTTTTGCCGTCGCCAGGCACGATAACGCTGTATCAGGCACCTGTCATGGAGCATGTGCGCATTGATGACGGGGTGGAGTCCGGCACACAGGTTACTCCTTTTTACGATCCGATGATTGCCAAGGTGATTGTTTCCGGGCTGACCCGGGAAGAGGCTGTGCAAAGAGCGCAGGCAGCGCTGGACAATTTTTTGATTACTGGCATTAAAACGAACATTCCGTTTTTGCAGAAGGTATTGGCAGATGAACAATTCCGGGCGGGAGATTACACCACCTGGTTTATCACGGAGCGCCAAGCCAAGTCTAATCACTAACAAGGAGAGGGTCATTCATGAAACAAGTAATCGCAAACATGGCAGGAACAGTCATTTCCGTATTGGTGCAGCCAGGCGACACCGTCAGCGAAGGGCAGGATGTCATCGTGTTGGAATCGATGAAAATGGAAGTGCCGGTCCAATCGCTGGAAGCAGGCAAAGTCGTCGAGGTCAAGGCGAACGTCGGTGATTTTGTCAACGATGGAGACGTTATTGTCGTCCTCGAATAGTATTTTTTTCGTTTCAAACTGAGCGGTCGCTAGGAAAGGAGGCAAATTGAGCGTGATCGTGCAAATTGTAGAGGTTGGTCCCCGTGACGGGCTGCAAAACGAGAGTGCCATCGTGCCCACAGAAGCGAAAATCGGCTTGGTCCACAAGCTGATGGAAGCAGGATTGGCGCGGATCGAAGCAAGCTCCTTTGTCAATCCGCGCTGGATTCCGCAATTGGCTGACGCGGAAGAGGTGTTGAAAGGGATTATGCCCGTTGCCAAAAAAGGGGTGCGCATCAGCGCGCTGGTGCCCAACGTGCGCGGTCTGGAGCGGGCGCGGCAATGCGGTCTTGAGGAGATAGCCCTGTTCATGTCAGCCTCGGAGAGCCACAACCGCAAAAACATTAACAAAAGCATCGCGGAAACCTTTCCCGTGCTTGCGGAAGTGGCGAAGGAGGCGCTCGCTCTCGGGATGCGCGTGCGCGGGTACGTTTCCACGGTATTCGGTTGCCCGTACGAAGGAGATGTTCCTGTCGACAGCAGCCGGAGAGTCACCGATGCTTTGCTGGAGATGGGGGTGTACGAAGTTTCGCTCGGGGACACGATCGGGGTGGCGACGCCAAAGCAGGTACACGAGATTTTTACAGTGCTTGTGAAAGATTTTACGACTGAGCGCTTGGCCGGGCATTTTCACGACACGCGCGGAACAGGTCTGGCGAACGTGGTTGCAGCACTGGAGGAAGGAATCCGCACGTTTGACAGCTCGATTGGCGGTCTGGGCGGCTGTCCGTACGCACCCGGCGCAGCAGGCAACATCTCGACCGAAGATTTGGTCTACATGCTGCACGGCATGGGATATGAGACCGGAGTCGACCTGAATCGGCTGACGGAGGCGGGCGCCTACATCCAGGAGCAACTGGGCAGGGAGCTGTCCTCGAAAGTGCTGAAAGCAAACCTGGCAAAGCGCAAGCTGGATGAGCATATGTAGAGAGGAGGGGCCACATGTCGATTTCTTTTCAAAAAGAGGGCATGGTCGGGATCGTGACGATTGACAGGCCGGACGTTTTCAACTGCCTGAACCTCGCGACATTGACCGAGCTGAGACAGCTTGTCGCGGAGTTGGCGAGTGATCGCAGCACGCGTGTCGTGATCGTGACAGGAGCGGGAGACAAGGCGTTTTGCTCGGGGGCGGATTTGAAGGAGCGGCGCGGCATGTCGCCTGAACAGGTCGAGCACTACATCCGGACGATCCGCGACACGTTCAGCGAGTTGGAAAAGCTGCCGAAGCCGGTCATTGCCGCCATCAACGGCCTGGCGCTGGGCGGCGGCACAGAGCTGGCGCTCGCCTGCGATCTTCGGCTGATGAGCGATCAGGCGCAAATGGGCTTGACGGAGACTTCTCTCGGGATTATTCCGGGAGCGGGCGGGACGCAGCGTCTGCCCCGACTGGTGGGCAAGGGTATCGCCAAAGAGCTGATTTTTACCGCGCGGCGCGTTCAGCCGGACGAGGCCTTGTCTATTGGACTGGTCAACCGGGTCGTCCCTGCCGACCAGCTGATGGCCGCTGCGCTGGAGCTGGCGAAGAAGATTGCAGACAACGCTCCGCTGGCGCTGGCACAAGCCAAGTTCGCGATTGACTGTGGGAGCGAGGTAGAACTGGGAGCAGGACTGTTGATCGAGAGCAACGCTTACCAGTTGCTCGTTCCGACCAAAGACCGCCTGGAAGGACTGGCAGCCTTTGCCGAAAAACGAAAACCGAACTATCGCGGAGAGTGACGAGGGGGAGTAGCCGATGAGCAAGCATTTGGAAGAGACGTTGCAGGAAAAAATCGCGCAGATCAAGCAAGGTGGCGATGCCAAGTACCACGAAAAGCTCAAGGAGCAAAACAAGCTGTTTGTCCGCGATCGGCTGAAGCTGTTGTTCGACGATGAATTCATGGTCGAGGACGGACTGTTCGCCAATGTCATGGCAGGAGATTTGCCTGCAGACGGCGTCGTGACCGCCATCGGAAAAGTAAACGGCCAGACGGTGTGCGTCATGGCCAACGACTCTACCGTCAAGGCAGGCTCCTGGGGGGCGCGGACGGTAGAAAAAATCATCCGCATTCAGGAAACGGCAGAGAAAATGCGCGTGCCGCTGATTTATCTCGTGGACTCTGCCGGGGCGCGGATTACGGATCAACTGGAAATGTTCCCTGGCAGACGGGGAGCGGGCCGGATTTTTTACAACCAGGTGAAGCTGTCCGGAAAAATTCCGCAGGTCTGCATCCTGTTCGGTCCGTCTGCGGCTGGCGGAGCGTACATCCCGGCGTTTTGCGACATCGTCATCATGGTCGACAAAAATGCGAGCATGTACCTGGGCTCCCCGCGCATGGCCGAGATGGTGATCGGGGAAAAGGTGAGTCTGGAGGAGCTGGGCGGCGCCCGGATGCACTGCTCGGTGAGCGGCTGCGGCGACGTGCTGGCCGCCAATGAAGAGGAAGCGATTCAGGCGGCGCGCACCTACTTGAGCTTCTTCCCGGCCAACTACACGCAAAATCCTCCGCTGGCAGCGGCGAAAGGCCCGATCGAAACCGCCAAGGACATCTCCGGCATTGTGCCGGAAAATCAAAACACGGCCTTCAACATGTACGATCTGATTCAGGCATTGGTCGATGCCGATTCGTTTTTCGAGATCAAAAAGCTGTTTGCCCAGGAGCTGATTACAGGTCTTGCCCGTCTGGACGGCAAGCCGGTCGGCATTATTGCCAATCAGCCGCGGGTGAAGGGCGGCGTCCTGTTCGTCGATTCGGCTGACAAAGCGGCGCGCTTTATTACGCTGTGTGACGCGTTCGGCATCCCGCTTTTGTTCCTCGCTGACGTTCCAGGCTTCATGATTGGCACAGCGGTGGAGCGAGCAGGGATCATCCGCCACGGGGCGAAAATGATCTCTGCGATGGCGGAAGCGACCGTACCGAAAATTTCCGTCATCGTGCGCAAGGCGTACGGAGCAGGACTGTACGCGATGGCCAGCTCGGCGTTCGAGCCGGATGCGTGTATCGCCCTGCCAGGCGCCCAAATCGCGGTGATGGGCCCGGAGGCTGCTGTGAACGCCGTTTACAGCAACAAGATTCAGGCCATCGAAGACCCGGCCGAGCGCCAGGCGTTCATTCAGGAAAAGCGCAAAGAGTACCAGGAGGACATCGATCTGTACCTGTTGGCCTCGAACCTGATCGTCGACGCAATTGTTCCGCCGAGCAGCTTGCGCGAGGAACTGATTGCGCGCTACGAAATTTACAAGGACAAACGGCAAGTGTTCTCCGACCGGAAGCATCCTGTTTATCCGGTGTAGGAGGAAAAAGACAGAGACTGTCGTCTTCGGGCGGCAGTCTTTTTTGGGCTGGCGAATAGGGCAATTCTTTTTCGAGTTGCTATAGACTCAGCCAGGCTTTCGGCTTGAAAAAACGTTGATCGGGGCTGTAGCGTAGAGAGGAAACAGGAGAAAGCGCTATAGGTCTTGGGCCTCTGGCAGGGGAGTGGAGACTGTCCGCCTCCGGGGAAAAAGGAAAACCGCGTCAAAAGTAGAGAATTCATAAGAAGTGGGTTCAGGTTGACGCTTAAAAGCGTGTTTTCCTTTTTCCCCTCCGGCTTGGCAGGAGTCCCAAAGACCTTCGCTGGCTTTCTCCTGTTTCCTCTACGAGCTGGCTCTGTCTGTCGATACTGATTTTTGGTTGTCGTTCAGGTAGCAAGACGCACAAGGAAACAAAGCCGTTTCAAAAAGACTTCTGGATTGGCAAGCAACATCGTCAATAGCTCTCAGAAAGGTCCACACGAAGGCCCGCATTCCTTCTTTAGAATCTTGTACAATCTACCCTGCTTTTCTTTTTCCAGTCCCGACACCCCCTTTAGCCCCTGACGAGGAAAGAGACGAAATCCGCGAAAGCTCTTTGGGCTCCCAACCGAGGCTCCGGGGAAAAAAGCGAAACACGCTTTTCGCGTCCAACTCTGAGAAGCTTCCTGAATGGACCACTTTTGGACGCGGTTTCGCTTTTTTCCCCGGAGCCGGGCAGTCCAACCCCCAGCAGGGAGCCCAAGGCGCTACAGCGATTTCGTCTCTTTCCTCGCCACCCCAAAAGCCCCGATCAAGTCTGCCTTTAAAAAAGCACCTACTACACCCAAGTGTTCACCTCATCCGGTCATGTCCGCTCATGCAAGCCACCCAAACACCCGGAAATATTTCGATAATTGCGTTTTTTTAATGCCAATCAATTGAACAATCTCCTAAACTCTGCTATTCTTATAAAACAAGTATTGATTAATGTAGGTGAACAAATGCAGCCAGTAACTAGCGATTTGCAAGTAGTCGTAGTTGGCGGTGGCTCCGTCGGGTTGCTGTATGCAGCAAGGCTTGCGCTCGCCGGACAATCCGTGGCTGTCGTCACACGCAGTTCAATTCAGGCGAATCAGCTCATGGAACAGGGACTCTGGCTCCAGAGCCTCGACGGCAAAAAAACGAAAGTGACAGTACCTGCCCAACCGATTGAAGCTGGTCTGCCGACAGGAAACTTGTACCTGCTGACCGTCAAGCAGCCCGATTTGCCCGCGCTGCTTCCGGCTTTGGCCGGATTGAACCGCTCCGCGCGCGTCATCGCGCTGCAAAACGGCATGGGGCACCAGGAACTGCTTGCAGAAGTGCTGGCGGACACACAATGCTTTTTCGCCATCCATACCGAAGGAGCAAGAAGGCATTCGGCTACAGAAGTAGAGCATACCGGAACAGGTACCTTGCGTGTCGGGCCATGGCAAGAAAGCAACGATAAAGATCCCGTGATCGCTGCTTTTGTCGCTTGGGCATCGGCTGCGGGTATTGCGGCGATCTACGAAAAAGCGATGGAACCGCATGCGTGGAAAAAGCTGCTTGCCAATGCCTTGATTAATCCGCTCACGGCTTTGTTTGAAATCCCCAATGGGGCGTTACTCGACAACTCGTATACACAAGGGCTGATGCGCGACTTATTTGAGGAAGCCGCGAAGGTCGCCGCTTTCGCCGGACAAAAAATCGGGGAAGCAGACTGGCAGGAAATTGTCGCCATTTGCCGAAGTACTTCCCGTAATCTTTCCTCCATGCTGCAGGATGTGAAGCGGCACAGACCGACGGAAGTACAATCCATTAACGGCTATCTCGTCAAACTGGGAAAACAGGCCGGGATTCCTACTCCGCTGCACGAAACCTTGCTTCGCGTCATTCTTCTCAAGTCTGGCATGGGAATAGGGAAGGAGGGGAGGCGACAGTAGATGGCCATGTGGACAACATTCTGGTCTTATTTTTGGGGTACACTGACCGTAGTGCCGTTCTTGGGTTTTCCGCTCGTCTATTGGATCGTATACATGGTGAAGCGGAACAAGAGAATGGCTGGTCGCTGGGCGGTGAATATCACGAATTTTTTGGTGATTCGCTCCGCTGTTTCCGCCTACGAACTCATCTGGCCAGAAGCGGTGTCAGCCTGGTGGTGGGTAGGCTGCTTTTTCCTGCTGGCGATTGTGCTTTTGGGCTGGCTCCAGTTGAAGCTGAAAAGACAGCTCTCCCTGAAAAAGATCGGATTTTCCGCTTGGCGGTTGTCGTTTCTCTGGTTTGGACTTGTCTATATAGTGCTGTTTACGACCGGCATAATCAAGACGATGGATGTCGTGTAACGCACTGGTGATACATATCGTATTTATTCCGATAAGAAAGAAGGTTGGAACTATGCGGCTTCCCATCGAGAGCATCGGACACAAGATTCGGATGATTCGAAAAGAACGTGGATTTACGTTGGAGGTCATGGCAGGAAAAACCGGGCTTAGCAAAGGGCTGCTCAGTCAGGTAGAGCGAGGAATTTCCCAGCCATCGCTGGATTCGCTGTGGAAAATTACGAAGGCGCTGGAGTCCCCGATCATTCATTTCTTTGAAGACATCGACCAAAAGCAAGTACACGTCACCCGTCTGCAAAAACGCAGACAACTGGTGTTTCCCGAATCGACAGGCACGTATTCGCTGCTCTCCATGGGAGGAAGTGCCAAGCTGGGCATGCTGGAGGTCCGTCTGATGCCAGGAGAAATGGTCACGGACAAATTCGTTCAGGCCGATGGCGAGGAGTGCTTCACGGTGATTGCCGGAAGTGTGACAGCGAGGTTCAACGATGAAGAGCACGTACTGGAAACAGGCGACAGCATCTCGTTTGACAGCAGCAAGTCGCACACGATTGAAAATAGCGGCGAGGTGGAGGCTATTCTGATCTGGTCTGTCACACCGCCCCAATTTTAAAGTTTTTTAAAGGAACGCAGTGCTACACTTTGACAACCCATTTCGGCGGGTTGTCTTGTTTTTTGCGGCTGGCTGGCGTGGTATAATTTGCAGAGACCATCGCCCTAAGAAAGGTGAGCTAGCATGAATGTTGAACGCGTTGCGCTTCCCTTGGCAAATCGGTTGGCACGGGAGTACCAGATGCAAACCGAATCTGCCTTGTCCCTGTTTGCGCATCATCCTTATGAAGAACAGTCCTACCGGGAACGGTTGAAGTGGCTCTCCACGCAAACCTACGACCGGAACAAACTGGCAGAAGGCTTACATAACTTTAACGAGGCAATCGGAACTCACCCCGAAGCGCTGAAAAACATCGAGCTACTGAAGCAGCCGGATACATACGTAGTCATCGGCGGACAGCAGGCAGGAGTCCTCACAGGTCCGCTGTATACGATCAACAAAGCGGTTCACTTGATTCAGACGGCGCGCAAGCTGTCGGCCGAGCTGCAAACAAACGTCGTCCCTGTATTTTGGATCGCGGGGGAAGACCATGACATCGATGAAATCGATCATGTGTACTGGACGACAGATGGCGATACGCGGCTGCGCAAGGAACGGCTGAGACTGCGAAAAAAAGGGCGCGTGTCGGCAAGCAAGCTGGCTTTGGAGGAAGAACTGTGTATGCAGTTCCTGGAAGCTTTTTTCCAGGAACAACCCGAGACAGCAGAAACACAAAACGTGCGGGAATTGCTGATGCAAACAGCCAAAAGCTCGAAGACGGTGGCAGAGTGGTTTGCCCGTCTGATGGCCCGCTTGTTCGGAAAGCACGGGCTGATTCTCGTCGAGTCATCGCTGCCGTTTGTCCGTGAGCTGGAACGTCCCGTGTTTGCGCAGGTTATCGAGAAAAACGAGCAGATGGCCCAACTGCTGATGAAGGCAAAAGATCGCATCGCAGCAGCCGGGTATCCGTTGCAGCTTGAAGTAGACGAGCAACAGGCCAACCTGTTCCTCTACGAAGGAGAAGATCGTCTGCTCCTGTCAAGACATCTGGACCGCTTTGTCAACAGACGGCAGTCTTACAGCCGCGAACAATTGCTGCGCCTGGTGGAGGAGCAGCCTGAACGCTTCAGCCCCAATGTCGTCACACGCGGTCTGATGCAAGAGCATCTTTTTCCGACACTGGCCTTTATTGGGGGGCCGGGCGAGATCGCTTACTGGGCCTATTACCGCGAAGTGTTTGAACTGTTCGGGATGCAGATGCCGATCGTGTTGCCGCGCATGTCGATCACACTGGTGGAAGGGGCTCATCTTCGCCTGCTGGAGAGTCTGGAGCTTTCCGTTGAGCAGGTCTTGACCGATTTCGCGGGCTGGAAGGCGGAGTGGGAGAAAAAAGCAGGGCCCCATCCGCTGCATGAGCAATTTGCCAGTGTGCGTGAATCGATCCAGGCCTTGTACCGCCCGCTCGTGGAAGAAGTGCTTCGTCTGGACCCGGGAATGCGCGGTCTGGCGGAAAAAAACAGTGCGCTTTTGCTTGAGCAGGTGTCCTTTTTGGAGGGGCGCTTGATTCGCTCTTTGCAGCAAAAAGAAGATGTCGCCTACAACCGGATCAAGCGGATCGAGACGATGCTCTTGCCAGAGGGCGGCCTGCAGGAACGCAAACACTGTTTTTTCCCTTTTGCGAACAAGTACGGGCTGGAATTGATTGATCGGCTGGTCGCAGCTCCGTTTGCACACGACGGCACTCATCAACTCTTTTTCGTGTAAAGGAAAAGTCGGCTGATCGTCCCGGACGGACAGCCGGCTTTTTTGCGCATGTTTGGAAAATGGAAACATTTTCTGCCCGGAATGCCGAAACTTTTCCGACAAATTTTGCGTACTACCTATAACGGAATTCCTGCGAGAAAGGTGGTACTCGGGATGCAGAACAAGTCGCGACTATTCGGGAAAAAAGCCACTGTATGGACGCTTGTCCTGTCGATGGTTTGGGCAGGGACAGCACTTGGCGAATGGAATCAGGCCCAGGCCAGGGGGGAAGTGGCAGTCGTCTCTACCGGCTCCTTCCTCGACACAAAAGGTCATTGGGCGGCCAAGGAGATTGAGCAGGCAGCAAAAAGCGGGTTGATTCAAGGCTTCCCGGACGGAACCTTTCAACCGGAGCAAACAGTGACACAGGAGCAGTTTCTTTCGTTGATCGAGCGCGTGCTGCCGTCCTACCAGGGACATGAGCCGGACGCTTTTGTCAAAGAGAAGTATGTAGCGAAAGCTTTGGGCCGCTGGTCCGAGCAAACGTATCGCCGCTTGGCGGTAGCAGGCATCATGACGACAGGCAAGCCGACGGATGGGATGACGCGGCTGGAGGCAGCCCGCCTCTTGCTGGCAGCGCTCGGCCATCAGTCGGAGGGGGAAAAATACCGGGGAACGACGGCACGCTTCTTTTCCGATCTGTCGCCCCAAAACGAACAGGAGGTCATGACCGTCTATCCGGCGTACAAAATCGGGCTGCTCTCCGGCTATCCGGACGGCACGTTCCGCCCGCAGGAAACGATCAGCAGAGCGCAGGCAGTCGTGATGCTGACGCGCCTGGACAGCAAGATGGAAGAGCTGTTTCCGGGCGAAGTGACCGAGAGCGAGAAAAAAGGAATGACGGATGCGGTAGCGCTGTTTGTGCGCGATGTGATGGATCAGAAAAAGATCAGACGTTACGACGATCTCGTCGCGTATGTGCAGCAAAACAAGCTGAATGTCAGCGAGGCCTTTTTGCGCGAGCACTTTTCGTTTATGAAATACGAGATTTACGATTACGTGCGTTTTCCACAGTTCAATGAGCTTTTGTACTTCGCCAAAATCGGGACGAGCAAGTACAGGCTGACCGTCCAATACTACGCGGGCGAGCCGGGTGGCAGCGTCGACAAGACTTTTTACCTCTCGTCTACAGACGGCAAGACGTTCCGGCTGATTGGCAAAGACGAATAGAAGGCAGGAGGCAATGAAAAAAGCCGGGTGGTTGCATCCGGCTTTTTTCACTGAGGTGGCACGGTTTGATCGCGCCCGGTTCCGCGCTTCGCTGGTGATGGCAAGGGCGAAAGGGCTTGCCAATGAAAAAAAGACAGGCGCGTTTCCTGAAAAGCAGAAACGACCTGTCTTGGCAAGTTACGCATTCATCCTATTTTTCATGCGATTTTGCCAGAGCAGCAAAAGGACGGCAACCACGAGCGGATACAACGCGGACCAGCCCAGGAATGGATAGAGCCCGACGGTGAAGAGAAGCGACGTCCAGGAAGCCAGTCGACCGAGGGGATGCTGGCGCAGCAGGCGGATTCCGGCGAGACAACCGCCGATGTAGGTGGCAAAAAAGGTTGCGTTCGGCAGCTCAATCAGTTGAGCCAGGTCAATCAGTCCCGCATACAAAACCGTCAGCACCGCGACAAAGCAGAGCGAGAGGAACAGGAGCCCGCCAATCGGCGTCCGGTATTTGGCGTGCAGCAGCCCGAACCAGCGGGGCGCGATCTTTTCCTGCGCCAGCGAATAGGCGATCCGTGACGCCGCTCCGACGTAGGCGTTTGCGGTGGCGATACAGATAAACAGAGCCGTCACGGCTACGATCCAGCCGCCGACTGGCCCGAGCGAAAGCTGGACCATAACGGAGAGCGCTGCCGCCGAGATGCCTGCGCCATAGCTGTGAGTCGCGACCGTCATGAAAGCGACGGAAAAGTACAGGAAGGCGACGATTCCAGCGCTCCACAACACACCGCGAACGGCGTTTTTCGCCGGATCGACGAATTCCTCCGACAAGTGCGTGACCGCTTCCCAGCCGATAAAACACCAGAATAACAGCCCTGCCGCCTGGACGACGCTGAGCCAGCCGTTCGGGACAAACGGCGTGAAGTGGGTGACGGAGGCGTGGGGCAATGCTGCGACAACAGCCAGAATCAAAATGGAAAGGATGAGCGTGACCACAATTGTTTGCACGCGCGCGGCTACATGCATCCCGAGCACGTTCATGATGACCACGGCGGTCAGCAGGAGGGCCGCTGCTGCGTATATTTGCGTGTCGCCCCAGTCGAGCAGGACGGCGAGGTAATTGGCCCCGGTGACGCTGAGGATCGGCGCACCGATTGGCACCGACAAGAGAAAAAACCAGCCCACGATGTTTCCTGCGCGGTCGCCGTACGCGGTGCGGACGAAGGTGGAGACGCCGCCTGCGCTGGGGTATCGTGCGGAGAGCAGCCCCATCGTAAGCGCCATCGGCAAGACGAGAATCGACATGACCAGCCAGGCGAGGATGGAGGCAGGTCCGGCCTTTTCTGCCGCCAATCCGGGGAGAAGCAGCACGCCGGACCCGATGACAGCCCCGATGTACAGGGCGACGATTTGCGGCAACCGCAGCGTTTTGGCAAGACCGGCTGTTTGCACAGTTGCTTTTTCCATGAAAAGTTCCCTCTCTTTGTTTTTCGGTTGTTTGCAGAAGTAGTGTAGCATAGACATAATCATCGGAGTTATCTATAATATTAGATAATGAAAATCGGTTTTTTCGATAGATAGGGAGGGAGACTTTTTGGATACACGGTACCTGCTGACCTTTCGCGAGGTAGCCAAATGCCAGAGCTTTACCCGCGCCGCAGAGGTGCTGGGCTACGCGCAATCCAGCGTGACGACACAGATTCAAAACCTGGAGGCGGATTTCGGGGTCACGCTGTTTGAGCGCTGGGGGCGAAAGATCAGGCTGACTCACGCCGGAGAAGCGCTCCTCGCCTACAGCGAACAACTGCTGGCCGTTCTGGACGAAGCAAGAGCCAACCTGTCCGAGCAGGCACAGCTTGCGGGTACTCTGCGCATCGGTACGGTCGAGTCGCTCGCGGCCTTTTTCCTCCCGCCTTTTTTGCAAAAATTTCGCAAGGAGCACCCGCGTATCCGGATTTTGTTAAAGCCGGGAATATGTCACGAGCTGCGCCAAGGCGTCAAGGAGGGGCACTACGACTTCGCCTTTGTGCTCGATTGGATGCAGGATCATCCTGAACTGGTGAACATCAACCTGGGGGAAGAAAAGCTGGTGGTGATCGCCGCTCCCAACCATCCGCTCAGCCGGTTGAAAAAAATCGAAGCGCGCGATTTTGCCGGGACAAACTGGATTTTTACGGAAGCAGGATGCAGCTACCGCTCGATCATGGAGTCCGTGCTGCGCGACGCCGGAACGACGATTGAATCGTCGTCCGAGTTCGGCAGTCTGGAAGCGATCAAGCAGTGTGTGGCATATGATTTAGGGATTGCGCTTGTTCCTTACATCGCTGTTGCCGAAGAAGCGAAAAACGGCACGCTCGCCATCCTGCCTTTTTCCCATCCGGAAGTACGCGTCTACCGCCAACTGGTCTATCACAAGAAAAAATGGATGCCACAGGCGCTGCTCCGTTTTCTTGAGCTGTTGACGACCAATGCCGGACAAGAGGAAATGTGCTGTCCAATTGGCGAGAACAGGAAAAACAGATGATGGTTGTACTTGCGTATGATATGATAGACAGGGTTGTGTTATGAGAGAAAAGGAGGTCTAACATACATGAACACCGTTTCTGAAAGCATTGTAAGAGACATGTCGCTTGCCCACAGCGGCCATTTGAAAATTGACTGGGTAAAAGAACACATGCCGGTTCTCAACCGCATTCGCGAGCGCTTTGAAAAAGAGAAGCCGTTTGCAGGCCTGAAAGTGGCCATCTCCTTGCACCTGGAAGCAAAAACCGCTTATTTGGCAAAAGTTGTGCAAGCAGGTGGCGCAGAAGTAACGATCACGGGCTCCAACCCGCTCTCCACCCAGGACGATATTTGCGCGGCACTGGTGGAAGACGGCATCCGCGTTTTTGCCAAATACAATCCAGATCCAGCCGAGTACAAGGAGCATCTGATTAAAACGCTGGAAACGCGCCCTGACCTGATTATCGACGACGGTGGCGACCTGGTGACCATTCTGCACAGCGAGCGCCGCGATCTCTTGTCGCAAGTGCGCGGCGGCGCGGAAGAAACCACAACCGGTATTCTCCGCCTGAAAGCGCTGGAAAAAGAAGGCAAGCTGGAGTTCCCGATGGTAGCGGTGAACGACGCTTTCTGCAAATATTTGTTTGACAACCGTTACGGTACCGGCCAATCTGTCTGGGATGGCATCAACCGCACAACCAACCTGGTCGTGGCAGGCAAAACTGTCGTGGTAGCTGGCTATGGCTGGTGCGGAAAAGGTGTGGCCATGCGCGCGAAAGGACTTGGCGCGAAAGTCATCGTAACCGAGATCGACGCGATCAAAGCGGTAGAAGCGTACATGGACGGCTTCGAAGTTATGCCGATGAGCGAAGCGGCGAAGCACGGCGACTACTTCGTGACTGTGACCGGAAACCGCGACGTGATCCGCAAAGAGCATTTTGAAGTGATGAAGGATGGCGCGATCCTGTCCAACGCTGGCCACTTTGATGTCGAAGTAAACAAAGTGGAGCTTGAGGCCCTGTCGACATCCAAGCGGGTTGTGCGCAAAGATATTGAAGAATTTGTCATGGCAGATGGTCGAAAACTGTACCTTCTGGCAGAAGGCCGCCTCGTAAACTTGGCAGCAGGCGACGGCCACCCGGCTGAAATCATGGACATGACCTTCGCCCTGCAAGCTGTTTCTCTGGCGTACGTCAACGAGCAGTACAAAAACATCGGCAAAAAAGTGCTGAACGTACCATACGAGCTCGACGCAATGGTTGCCCAGTACAAACTGGAAGCATTGAACATCGGCATCGACAAATTGAGCGACGAGCAAAAAGCATATCTCGATAGCTGGGTCGAATAGGTTCGCGAAAACCGTCCTTTCCCGGCAAAAAAATCAACGAAAAAATCCTGCTTACAAATGCAGGATTTTTTTTTATAATAGCAAGTAGGCGACAAGTGGGGAAAAGTGGGGGAAAGTGGAGCCAAAGGACAGGAAAGTGGGGGACCAGGGCGTGTTCATGGGTGAATATCAGCACAGCATCGATGAAAAAGGCCGCCTGACGATCCCTGCCAAATTCCGAGAAGGTCTGGGAGCTTCCTTCGTCATTACCCGCGGACTTGACCAATGCTTGTTCGCTTATCCGATGGAAGAGTGGAAGCAGCTGGAGGAAAAACTGAAGACTCTGCCCTTTACAAAAGCGGATGCACGCGCGTTTACACGTTTTTTCTTTTCCGGCGCGACCGAATGCGAATGGGACAAGCAGGGAAGGGTAAACATACCGCCCAACCTGCGCGAACATGCCGGTATCCAAAAGGAATGTGTCATCATTGGCGTATCCAACCGCGTAGAGGTGTGGAGCAAAGAACGTTGGGAAGATTATTTCGCCCAGTCGGAAGGCTCTTTTGGAGAAATTGCTGAAAAACTGGTTGATTTTAATTTGTAGCAGCGAGAAGAACAGGAGTGACGACATTGTCGTTTCATCATGTAACCGTACTGAGGGACGAGGCTGTAGATGGCCTGAACATTCGGCCTGGAGGCATTTATGTGGACTGCACGCTCGGCGGAGCGGGACATAGCAGTCTGATCGCGTCCCGTCTGACCGAGGGCGGCCGCCTGATTGCCGTCGATCAGGATGACTGGGCGCACGACAATGCCAGGGAAAGACTGGCTCCCTACATGGACAAGGTAACACTGGTCAAAAGCAATTTTCGCCATCTGAAAGAGATTGTCAAAGATTTGGGGCTTACTGGTGTAGATGGAGTTTTGTTTGATTTGGGAGTTTCATCCCCGCAGCTTGACGAAGGAGAGCGCGGGTTCAGCTACAATGCGGACGCTCCGCTCGATATGAGAATGGACCAGCAAGCGACGCTTTCGGCCTACGACATCGTCAACGAATGGGACGAAGAGGAGCTTGCCAGGATCATCTGGCTGTACGGAGAAGAGAAATTTTCCCGGCGAATTGCCCGGCAAATCGTGCAGCAACGCAAAAAGCAGCCGATTCGGACAACAGGCGAGCTGGTCGAGCTGATTAAGGAAGGAATTCCGGCAGCGGCGCGCCGCACAGGGGGACACCCTGCGAAGCGGACGTTTCAGGCGATTCGCATTGCCGTCAACGATGAGCTGGATGCGTTCAAAGAGGCTGTCACCGATGCCATTGATATTTTGAATCCGGGTGGCCGCGTGAGCGTCATCACGTTCCATTCGCTGGAAGACCGGATTTGCAAGCAGGTATATCAGGATTATTCCAAGGGCTGCACATGCCCGCCGTCGTTTCCGATTTGTACATGCGGAAACGAAGCGATTGTCAAAGTCATCACGCGCAAGCCGATTTTGCCGTCAGAAGAAGAGCTTGCGGCCAATCCGCGCGCGCGTTCTGCGAAGCTGCGGGTAGCCGAGAAGTTGTAGCGGGAGAATAGCGACGAGGAAAGAGGGGGGAGAAAGCGTTGAGTTACTACTACCAAGGCAATCTGGCAATGGAGCTGGAAAAGCAGTCCCGCTCCGTCACCAAGACAACAAAACGAACGATCCGAATCAAACCAACCATTCCGACAGGCGAAAAATTGCTCTATCTCTTGTTTATCTCGTTGACAGTGATCGGCCTGGGGATGGTCGGAGTCAGGTACTCGCAAATCTCCCAGATGAATTACGAAATCCAGAGCACGAAAAAAGAAAACCGGCTGCTTGCCGAGAAAAACGCTACGCTGAAACTGCAAATCGAGCAGCTCAGCAACCGTGACCGCATCCAGAAAGAAGCAGAGCGACAAGGCATGGTGTACAATGCGGATGCCGTACATACAGTCGGTCAGGGGAAAGTAAAAGCAAGTTCGATTCAACAACAACAGCCAAAGCAGCCTTAAAATCAAATGTTACTGCGTCAATTGTGCGGTAACATTTTTTCTTACGCTTGACTGTCCGGGCCGATTCAGGCGGCGATCATAGACGTGATGGAGTGAGTGGAAATGGAAGGGAAACGATTCGTGAATTGGCGCATCCTCGTTTGTGCTTTATGCCTGATCTTGATTTTTTCAGGCTTGGGCATTCGGATCTACTGGATTCAAACGGTAGATGCAGCCCGAATCATGGGACAGGCGCAGGAGCAATGGGACCGGAATCGGACTCTGCAGCCGGCACGCGGTGCCATCAAAGACCGAAACGGCGAAATTCTCGCCTTCCAGGGCAAGGCATACACCGTGAACGCCAGGCTGAAGGGGCGGGATGAAAAAGATAAGGACGTCGTCAAGGACCCTTACTACACGGCAAACGTGCTGGCGCCCATTCTCAACGCTCCGGTTCCTGAACTGGTGAAGATGCTGACCAAGCCGAACAAGGTGGTAGAGTTGGGCCGCTACGGAAGGAAAATCAGCGAAGAGCAGAAAAAGCGGATTTTGGAAGCGCAATATCCGAAGCTGCCAAACGGTAAGCAGGTGGAAGAAAATCAGCTTCCGGGGATTTTTCTGGATGAGACGACAAGGCGCGTCTATCCGAACAACAGCTTTGCCTCGCATGTGATCGGATATCTCGATCTGTACGATGCGCCGAAGATGGGGATCGAACTGCATCTCGACAAGGAACTGGCCGGAGAAAAGGGCCAGATGCAGTATAAAAGAGACGGGGCCGGTTATCAGCTGCCGGATGGAGAAGGAGAATACATCCCGGCAAAAGACGGCTACGACGTCTATTTGACCATCGACAGGCAAATCCAGGATTACGTCGAAGAGGCGCTGGATGTGGTGGATCGGCAGTACAAGCCAAAAGGGATGACGGTCATCGTATCCGACCCGCAGACGGGCGAGATTTTGGCGATGGGCAATCGTTCGCAATTTAATCCCAATACATACTATAACGGGATTTCGAACTATACGAACCACGCGATCACGTCCATGTTCGAGCCTGGCTCCACGTTCAAGATCATTACACTGGCGGCCGCAATTGAGGAAGGGCTGTTCAACCAGAATGAAATGTATGATTCCGGGAAGTACACGATCAAGGGACAGGTTCCAATCCGCGACCATAACAACGGGGTAGGCTGGGGCAGAATCTCGTTTTTGGAAGGGGTTCAGCGCTCCAGTAACGTGATGTTTGCCAAACTCGGCTACGAGCGCCTGAAGCTGGAGAAGCTCAGAGCGTACATCAAAAAGTTCGGGATGGGCTCGCTGACCGGAATCGAGCTGCCCTACGAAAAAGAAGGAAACCTGATTAACCTGGAAAAACCGCAGTCTCCCCGCGACTGGGCAGCGACGACCTTCGGACAAGGGGTGACGGTGACGGCGATCCAGCAGGTGATGGCAGTAGGGGCCATCGCCAACGGCGGCGAGTTGTTGAAGCCGCATATCGTCAAGGAACTGCGTGACCAGCATACAGGAGCGGTCGTGAAGCGCAGCGAGCGCGAAGTCGTCAGACGCGTCGTCTCGGAGGCGACCGCGAAGAAAACCCGGGACATTTTGGAAACAGTCGTGACAGGCGAGCACGGGACAGGGAAGCAGTACGCCATCGACGGCTACCACGTCGCCGGGAAAACCGGTACCGCGCAAAAATACGACCCGAACACGGGCAAAATCATGGACGGGCACTATATCGCTTCGTTTATCGGATTTGCGCCAAAAGACAATCCGCGCCTGCTTGTTTACGTCGTGATCGACGATCCTGCGACAGATGCATGGTACGCGTACTGGGGCAAAATGATGATCGCGCCGACGTTCAAGTCGATCATGGAGCGCAGCCTGCAATACTTGCAGCAGCAGCCTGATTTGCCACGTACCAGCAGCGACAGCAGCAAAGACAAAACGAAAAAGGCGGCGCAGCAGCAGGCGGCGGCAGTTCCGGCAGCCGTGAGCCAGACGTTGCCGAAGTTCGTGGGCATGTCCACGACAGCGGCGCAACTGCGCGCCAAGCAGGACAATTTGACCGTGACGGTAATCGGAACCGGGACCAAGATCGTGGAGCAGTACCCGGCTGCCTACGATCAGGTCGTCCCTGGGAAGCAAATCATTTTGGTATCGGACCGTCTGACGGGCGCCAAGATGCCAGATTTCAAAGGAAAGTCGCTGAGAGAAGTCATGGAATTTGCTTCGCTGCTCGCCATGGATGTGAAGGCTACGGGTGCGGGCTTTGTCGTACAGCAGAGCATAGCGCCAGGCACAGCATTGAACGGCAAGGAGAAGCTGCAGATCACGCTGCAGTCCGAATCGAAGCCGGCAACAGCGGCAACTCCTACTCAGGAAGGAACAGCGCCGTCCGGGACTGCTCCGCCAGCAGACAGCACTGCTCCCGCCGGAACAGGGGGGCAAACGAATCCGAATGAACAGCCTGCAGGACAATCGGTAGGCGAGCAGGATGGCACGGAAGCGAATCAAACAAGCACAACCCCATAGTTCTATCCCGTCCCCCCGACGAATAAGGTAAGGAAGAGACAACCTTTTTCGAGGGGGGACTCGCTTTGCGGGTATCCAATGCTACTGTACGCCGCCGCATTTTCATATCACTGGTCGTCGGCATTGTCCTGTATACGGCACTCATTACCCGGCTCGGGTATGTGCAGTTGATCGAAGGTCCGAAGCTTGCGCAGATGGCTGACCAACTGTTGAATCGGCAAATCGACTTCAAGCCGAATCGCGGCCGGATTCTGGATCGGAACGGCAACGAGCTGGTGTCCAACATGACCGTGCCCACAATCGTGGCAGTCCCCGCGCAGATCAAGGACCCGAAAGAGACGGCCCGACAGCTCGCGATCATTTTGGAGCAAAAGGAAGAAGATGTTTACAAGGCGATCACCAAAAAGCAGATGAGCAACGACAAGATTCCGGGCGGAAGAAAGCTGCCGCTCGAAAAGGCGCGGAAAATTCAGGAGCTGAACCTGCCGGGGATTTACCTGGCCGGAGATACGAAGCGCTTTTATCCGAACGGGAGCATGGCTGCGCATATTCTCGGCTTTACCGGGATCGACAACCAGGGATTGACGGGCTTGGAAAAAATTTATGATCCGTTTCTCAAGGGAACAGAGGGACATATTTCTTTTCCTTCCGATGCAAAAGGGCGCGTCATGCCGGGCGGCTCGGAAGATTACGTCCCCCCGGTGAGCGGGATGGACATGTATTTGACGATCGACAGCGCCATCCAGTCGTTTATTGAACGGGAGCTGGATCAGGCCGTCGTCGCCTATCAGCCGGATGATGTTCTGGCGATTGCGATGAATCCGAAGACCGGAGAAATTTTGGGCATGGGCAGCCGTCCGACCTTCCAGCCGGATGAATACCAGAACTACCCGGCAGAAGTGTACAACCGCAACTTGCCGATCTGGAAAACGTATGAGCCTGGTTCGACCTTCAAAATCGTCACGCTGGCTGCGGCCTTGAATGAAGGTGTCGTCTCGTTGGAGGAAAGCTTTTTCGATCCCGGCTACATTAACGTGGCAGGCAAGCGGCTGCGCTGCTGGAAGCGGCAAGGGCACGGACAGGAGACGATGCTGCAAGTCGTGGAAAACTCGTGCAACCCCGGCTTTGTAACGATGGGGCAGCGCCTGCAAAAAGAACGGCTGTTTGAATACATCAAAAAATTTGGTTTCGGACAAAAAACTGGCATTGACCTGATCGGGGAAGAAAACGGACTGTTGTTCAACCTCAATCGCGTCGGACCTGTTGAGCTTGGGACGACTTCGTTTGGTCAAGGGGTATCCGTCACCCCCATCCAGCAAATGGTCGCTGTCTCGGCAGCAATCAACGGCGGAAAGCTGATGAAGCCGTTTGTCGCCAAGGAATGGCGGGACAGCGTCACCCACGATATTGTTGCGCGGACGCTCCCGACAGAGGTGCGTCAGGTGATCTCGGCAGAAACCTCTGCCAAGGTGCGGTATGCGCTGGAGAGCGTCGTGGCGCGAGGAACAGGAAATAAGGCCTATATTGAAGGCTATCGGGTCGGCGGAAAAACCGGAACCGCGCAAAAGGTCAGAAACGGCCGCTACGTCGACGGGGAGTACATCGTTTCCTTTATCGGCTTCGCTCCTGCGGATGATCCGCAAATCATCGTCTACTTTGCGGTCGATAATCCGAAGGCGCTGGCTTTTGGCGGACTGATTGCAGCGCCGAGCGTCAAAAACATTATCGAATCTTCCCTGCAATATATGAATGTGCCCAAGCGCAGCGACGGCATCGCCAAGGAGATCAACAAGGCATTGGGCGAGCGCGAGCCGATCGAGGTTCCGAACATGGTCGGACAGACGATGAAGGACGTCGTGCAGACGTATGACACGCTTCCGCTGGTCGTTTCGGGAAAAGGGGCCTACGTCATTCAGCAGTCGCCTGCGCCGGGTGTGAAAATAGAAGCGGGCGGAAAAATTCGCATACATCTTGGTGACAAATTAAACAATTAGCTATAAAATGAGATTTCGAAGGCGGAGGGAAGTAGGCTTGTCTACAGTCGCTCTGCCTTTGTTCATCAGAAATGGATTGGATTCCTTTCGTAAAAAAGGGCAAATTTCTGTCTATACTAGTTGGAGAATGGGGTGCCTGTTTCATGTTTCTACGGGATCTGCTCATGCCTTTGTTGCCAGTGAAGGTTTCAGGGGATGACAGTATGGAGATTACGGGTTTGACAGCAGACTCGCGCCAGGTGAAGCCCGGCTACTTGTTTGTGTGTCTGACGGGGTTTACCGTGGACGGCCATACGTTCGCGGCCCAGGCGGTGAAAAATGGCGCCGTCGCCGTGCTATCCGAACAAGATCTGGACGTGCCAGCGACTGTTGTCAGAGTACCGGACACCCGGCGGGCAATGGCTATGCTGGCTGATCGCATTTTCGGATCTCCCACAAGAGAATTAAAGGTGATTGGGGTTACAGGTACGAACGGGAAGACAACTACCACTCATCTCATCGACAAGATCCTGCGCGACCAGCGCAAGCAAACAGGCTTGATCGGCACGATTCACATGCGGATCGGGGACGTCACAGAAGAAGTGAAAAACACGACGCCCGATGCCGTGGATCTGCAAAGAAGTTTCCGCCGCATGTGCGACGTAAACACAGACTACGCGATCATCGAGGTGTCCTCTCACGCGCTGGAACAAGGACGTGTGCGTGGCTGCGACATACATACCGCCGTTTTCACGAATTTGACGCAGGACCATCTCGACTACCATAAAACGATGGAAAACTATCGCTACGCCAAGTCCCTGCTGTTTTCCCAACTGGGCAACCAGTATGATCCGAATCGCCTGAAGACGGCTGTGCTGAACGCAGACGACGAAGCGTCGAAGCTGTATGCGACGGTGACGCCTGCGCGCGTCATCACATACGGAATCGACCATTCGGCAGACGTGCGCGCCAAAGACATCGAGATTACAAGCAAGGGAACCTCGTTTACCGCAGAAACCTATGCGGGCACCATCCGCCTGAACTTGAAGCTGATGGGCAAATTCAATGTGTACAACGCATTGGCCGCCATTGCGGTGACACTTGCGGAAGGCGTCAGCCTCGAAGACATCAAGGCCAGTCTGGAAGCAGTCGCTGGCGTAAACGGGCGATTCGAGTCGGTCGATGCCGGACAGCCGTTCGCGGTCCTGGTTGACTACTCCCATACGCCGGACAGCCTGGAAAACGCTTTGCTCACCGTAAAAGAGTTTGCCAAAGGCAACGTATACTGCATCGTCGGCTGCGGCGGAGACCGCGATCGTACGAAGCGCCCGATTATGGCGAAGATCGCAACGAAATATGCGGATATGACCGTCCTGACATCCGATAATCCTCGCTCCGAGGAGCCGCAGGCGATTATCGAAGACATGCTCGCAGGGGTACGCGATGTGGACGCCAGTCGTTACACAGCGGTGACAGACCGCCGCGAAGCGATTCATCATGCCATCTCGCTGGCAAAGGCTGACGATGTCATTTTGATTGCCGGAAAAGGCCATGAGACTTATCAAATCATCAAAAACCAGGTACTGCCTTTCGATGACCGTGAAGTAGCACGGGAAGCGATTGCCCGGTACAACCAAGAATAGAGACAGATGCGACACATTGGCATCGAAAGAAAGGAGGCTCGGGCATGTTCGCTGACAACGTCCTAATCGTCACGATCGTCGCCGCGTTTCTCATTGCTGTATTGATTGGCCCACTGTTTATTCCCTTCCTTCGCCGCCTGAAATTCGGGCAGGCCATTCGCGAGGAAGGACCACAATCGCACTACAAGAAGGCTGGGACTCCTACCATGGGGGGGACCATCATTCTTTTGGCACTTATCTTTACCGTGTTGAAGTTTGCCAATGCCAACATGGAGATTTACTTCCTGTTATTGGTGACACTCGGCTACGGTCTGATCGGGTTTTTGGATGACTTTATCAAAATCAGAAAAAAACGCAACCTTGGTTTGACCGCAAAAGAGAAGTTTGCCGGTCAGATTGTGCTGGCAATCGGCGCATATATTTTGCTGCTGATGATGGGGCACGATACGTCGCTGCATTTGCCAGGAACGCCGTGGAAGCTGGAACTCGGCTATTTTTACTTCCCGTTCCTGCTGTTTTTGCTCGTCGGCACGACCAACGCCGTGAACATTACGGACGGCCTGGACGGACTTTTGGCAGGAACCGGAGCCATCGCTTTTGGCGCGTATGCGATTATCGCCTGGTTCGGACAGGACTACGACACGGCGATTTTCAGTGCAGCCGTTGTCGGGGCTGTCCTTGGCTTCCTCGTCTTTAACGCCCATCCGGCGCGCGTGTTCATGGGGGATACCGGCTCGCTCGGCCTGGGCGGGGCGCTCGCCGGAATTGCCATCATGACGAAGACAGAGCTTCTGCTGGCGATTATTGGCGGTGTGTTCGTCGTGGAGACACTGTCTGTCATTTTGCAGGTCATCTCCTTCAAAACGCGCGGAAAACGGATTTTCCGCATGAGTCCGCTCCATCATCATTTTGAATTGACAGGCTGGTCCGAGTGGCGTGTCGTCGTCACCTTCTGGCTGGTCGGCATGGTTTTTGCCGGATTGGGTGTATACCTTGAGGTGGTGACAATCAGATGATGCGTTATCAAAATCAGCATGTAGTCGTTTTAGGAATGGCCAAAAGCGGTGTAGCAGTGGCAAAACTGCTGCACCGCTTTGGCGCTCATGTCGTGGTCAACGATAAGAAGCCGCGCGAAGAAGCAACAGGGATCGAGGAGCTGGAGGCGCTCGGAATCACCGTCATTTGCGGCCACCATCCGGAAGAGCTGCTTCATCCGGGTGTGTCGCTCGTCGTCAAAAATCCGGGGATTCCGTATGAAGCGCCGCCAGTGCAGCAAGCGCTTCAACTGGGGATTCCCGTCGTGACGGAGGTGGAGCTAGCCGCCCAGATTGCCAAGGCACCGATCATCGGCATAACCGGCTCCAACGGAAAGACAACCACGACAACGCTCGTCGGACAAATTCTCAAGGAAGCGGGTCTGGATGTGCTTGTCGGCGGCAATATCGGCACGGTTTTGTGCGGCCTGGCGGAAGAGGCGGGCCCGGACCAGTTGCTCGTAGCCGAGTTGAGCAGCTTCCAGCTCATGGGGACGAAGGAGTTTCGACCGCACATCGGTGTTTTGCTCAATCTGTATCCTGCTCATCTCGACTACCACCATACGATGGAGGCGTATCTGGACGCGAAGCTGAAAATGTTCGCCAATCAAACCGCAGACGATATGGCGATCCTGCCGTTTGACCAGCCGGAGGTTCTCGCCAAGTGCGGCGATCTGCCTGCCCAGGTGTACTATTTCAGCGAGACGCAGCAGGTTCCGAGAGGGGCTTTTGTTCAGGATGGCGTCATCAAGTTCACAGATGGACAGGGCCAGCCGGAGACGATCATCTCTGTGGCGGATATGACGGTTCCCCATTTGGACAACGCTCTGGCAGCGATTCTCGTCGCGAAGCTTTCCGGGGCCGATGTCGGTTCGATGGTACAGGTGCTGTCTACTTTTCCCGGCGTGGAGCATCGCATGGAATACGTTGATACCATTGCCGGGGTGAAATATTACAACGACTCCAAGGCGACCAATCCGGAAGCGGCTTCCCGCGCCCTGCAGGCGTGCCAGGAGCCTGTGGTCTGGATTTGCGGCGGCCTTGACCGGGGCGTCGATTTTCGCGAGCTTTTGCCAGTCATGAAAGGGCGGGTCAAAGCGGTCATCGCGCTCGGGCAGACCGCGCCGATTTTGCTTGCGCGTGCGGAGGAAGCAGGGATTAACGAGCGAATCCATGTCGATACTGTGGAAGAAGCCGTTCTTGCCGCTTCCCGCCTGGCGCAGGCAGGAGACGTGGTATTGCTCAGCCCGGCGTGTGCGAGCTGGGATATGTTCCCTTCCTTTGAGGTCAGGGGGAGCATGTTTAAGGACGGCGTGCATAGACTTAAAACAAGCCTAGCATAACGTCCCTTTTGACCCGCATGAATACAGCTTGATACGGGACGGCATGAGAAAGGATGACCTGGCACGATGAGCAAGGTACGCTCTGCCCCCGACTTCGTAATTATTTTTGCAACACTTTTTTTATTGGGAATTGGCATCGTGATGGTGTACAGCGCCAGTGCGATTGTCGCCCAGAAGCCGCCTTTTTCCGACCCGTACTTTTTTGCCAAGCGGCAGCTCATTTTTGCTTTGCTCGGCATTACCTCGATGTACATCACGATGAACATCGACTACTGGGTGTGGAAGCAATGGGCCAAGCCGGGCTATTACGTGAGCATTTGCCTGTTGATCCTGGTACTCGTCATCGGGATCGAAGTGAACGGCTCCAAAAGCTGGCTTGGCTTCGGGGCTTTCGGGATTCAGCCCGGCGAATTTGCCAAGCTCGGCGTCGTTGCGTTTTTGGCGCGCTGGCTATCGGACAACCAGAAGCAGATCGTCCTGTTCCGCAAAGGGCTGATGCCCGCACTGGCGATTCCGTTGGTCTGCTTCGGGCTCATCATGCTCCAGCCTGACCTGGGAACAGGCACTGTACTCGTGGGCACGGCCATTGTCATGATTTTTGCCTCGGGAGCGCGAATCAGCCACTTCGTCGGACTGGGAATGCTTGGCATTGCCGGTTTTATCGGGCTGGTGCTGTCGGCGCCTTACCGTATCAAACGGATTACGTCGTTTCTCGATCCGTGGTCTGATCCGCTCAATACCGGGTACCAGATCATTCAGTCGCTGTATGCGATTGGCCCTGGCGGCCTGCTCGGCCTTGGATTGGGACAAAGCAGGCAAAAGCATTTATACTTGCCAGAGCCGTACAACGACTTCATTTTTTCCATCGTAGCGGAGGAACTTGGATTTATCGGCGGCACGCTGATCCTGCTGTTGTTCCTGCTGCTTTTGTGGAGAGGGATGCGCACCGCGATAACCGCACCGGATCTGTTCGGAAGTCTTCTCGCGCTCGGAATCATCGGCATGATCGCGATACAGGTCGTCATCAACATCGGCGTCGTTACAGGTATGTTCCCAGTTACCGGGATTACGCTTCCGTTTTTAAGCTATGGAGGTTCGTCCCTGACACTGATGCTCACAGGTGTCGGCGTCCTCTTGAATATTTCCCGCTTTTCCCGATCTTAAATTTCAGGCAGGAAGCCAGTTTTTTCTCTGCATAAAAATAAGGGTGTGATTGTATGCGCGTCGTCCTTACAGGCGGTGGCACAGGTGGACATATTTATCCGGCGCTTGCGGTGGCGAGGGAAGTTTCTCGCCAGACACCGCAGGCTGCCTTTTTGTATATCGGCAGTAAAAAAGGGCTGGAGGCGCAGCTCGTGCCGCGCACAGACATTCCGTTCCAGTCTGTGGAAATCAGCGGCTTGAAACGAAAGCTGTCACTCGACAACATCAAGACTTTGTGGAAATTCATTCGGGCGGTTTCCGATGCGAAAAAAATGCTGCGCGACTTCCGGCCGGATGTCGTCGTCGGCACAGGCGGCTACGTGTGCGGCCCGGTCGTGTACGCCGCGGCCCGTTTGGGCATTCCGACCTTGATTCACGAGCAAAACGTCGTTCCGGGCTTGACCAACAAGTTTTTGTCGCGGCAGGCTACGCGGGTGGCCGTGTCGTTTGAAGAGTCGCTCGCACATTTTCCCAAGGGAAAAACAGTCTTTACCGGCAACCCGCGCGCCACGGAAGTGATGCATGGCGATGCAGAGGCAGGAAGAAGATTTCTCGGGGTAGACGTTGGCAAAAAGATCGTCCTGATCTTTGGCGGCAGTCGCGGTGCGAGAGCGATCAATGAAGCGGTGCTGTCCATCGTCACACAACTGGGCAAATATGCCGATACTCATTTTGTATATGTAACCGGTGACGTTCATTTTGAAAACATCTCCCAACAACTCGCGGAAAAAGGAAAGCTGCCCGCGAACCTTTCCGTACTTCCCTTCGTCCATAATATGCCGGACGTTTTGGCGGCGACACATATTCTGGTTGGACGTGCCGGTGCATCCACGCTTGCCGAAGTGACGGCGCTCGGAGTGCCGTCGATTTTGATCCCTTCTCCGTATGTGACCAACAACCATCAGGAGAAAAATGCGCGCGGACTGGAACGCGCAGGGGCAGCGCGGGTGATTGTAGAAAAGGAACTGACCGGAGAGCGCCTGCTGTCCGAGGTAGAAGGTCTTTTGCAAAGCCGTGAGCTGTGGGCACAGATGAAAGAGAACGCCCTGTCGCTCGGCATGCCGCAGGCTGCCACCGAAATTGTTCGCACCTTGCAAGAGGTTTCCGGAAAAAAATGATCGAATGGGCGAGTGTCACGCCGCTCTGGGCGATGGCATAGTATGGAGCAAACACGTGAGAAGACGCAAAGGTCCGACCTAGCAAACGTATCAGGAGGTTCACAAATGAAAAAAATCGCAGATGAGCTGAAGCAAGCAGGGATCGAAAAAGTGTGGACCAATGAACCTCTCGCCAATCATACAACATGGCGGATCGGGGGTCCTGCTGATTTGTTGATCCAGCCCAAGGACAAAGAATCCTTGCTTACAGCCTTGCAAATCATCCATCGTCATGAAATTCCTTGGAGTGTAATCGGGCGCGGCTCCAACCTTCTGGTGAGGGACGGAGGGATTCGCGGAGCCGTGCTCAAAGTGGCTGAGGGCTTGAGCCACTGCGAGTTCAGGGGTGAAGAGGTGTGTGTGGGTGCCGGATATTCCATGATCCGCCTGGCGGTGGAGGCAGGCAAGAAGGGATTGACCGGGCTGGAGTTCGCAGGAGGGATTCCTGGTACGGTAGGCGGGGCTGTCTATATGAATGCAGGGGCCCACGGATCTGATCTTTCACGTATTCTTATTGAAGCCGAAATCCTTTTTGCAAACGGCGAATGTAAGGTGTTGAGTAACGAGGAACTGAGCTTTAGCTACCGGACTTCTCTCTTGCAGAGAGAAAAAGGAATCGTGCTGGAGGCCCGTTTCCAGCTGCGTCATGGCGATCGCAAACAAATTGCCGCTACGCTTTCTGCCAACAAGGAGCGTCGTCGCCATACACAGCCGTTGCAGATGCCTTGCGCCGGCAGTGTGTTCCGCAACCCGCCGAACGACCACGCTGGACGTTTGATCGAGGCAGCAGGGCTGAAAGGCTATCGAGTCGGTGGAGCTCAGGTTTCGGAAAAACACTCCAATTTCATCGTGAATTGCGGAGGAGCCACGGCGACCGACGTCCTCACCTTAATCGAGCATGTACGGAGCACAATTCTTGCGACATACGGAATTGATCTGCATCCGGAAGTTCTGGTGGTGGGCGAGGGGTAACACGGAGGTGAAAGTTTGGAGACTTTTGCGATCGAAGGCGGAAGACCTCTGTCCGGTTCGCTTCGGATCCAAGGAGCCAAGAACGCTGCTCTTCCCATCCTTGCAGCTTCTGTGCTTGCGGAAGGGCAATTCTATATCTACGATGTCCCCCATCTGAAAGATATCAAGGTCATGCTGGAAATATTGACGGCACTGGGGGCCAAGGCGAAGCATGTGGACGGTTGCGTCGATCTGGATACAACGTCTGTCTCCGTCCCGCATGTACCAGATGATTTAATGAGCCAGATGCGCTCTTCGATTTTTCTGGCCGGGCCGCTTCTGGCCCGATTGGGCGAAGTCACGATCTCGCGTCCGGGCGGATGTGACATCGGCGAACGCAGAATCGACCTGCACTTGTCGGGGCTTACAGCGCTCGGGGCCAAAATCGAAGAATCGGAAGGCTACATTACATTTCGGGCGAAGCAATTGCGCGGGACCAATGTCTTTCTTTCTTTCCCCAGCGTGGGTGCGACGGAAAATATCATGATGGCGGCGGTTTTGGCAAAAGGGACGACGCGCATCTGCAACGCGGCCAGGGAGCCGGAGATCATCGACCTGCAAAACTTTCTGAACGCCATGGGCGCGCGGATCAGGGGTGCAGGCACCGATACGATCGAGATCACCGGCGTGCAGCGGCTTCGTTCCGTCAGCTACCGGATCATCCCCGACAGAATTGTCACAGGTACGTTCGTGCTGGCGGTCGGAATTGCCCAGGGCCACATCGAGCTGACCAACACGCTGCCTGAGCAACTCACCGCATTGATTGAGGTTGTCCGTAGCTGCGGTGTTGAAATCAAAACCCGCCATGATATAATGGAAATCAAAAGTAATTCCCGTCCGCGTGCCTACGACCGGATCATCACCTCGCCATACCCAGGGTTTCCGACAGACCTGCAGGCGCAGTTGATGGTGTTTCTGTCACAGGCGAGGGGGACCAGCGTTATCAAGGAAACGATCTTCGAAGGAAGATTCAAACATGTGAATGAATTGGCGCGAATGGGCGCATCCATATACGTAGATCTCGGCTCTGCCATCATTCGCGGCGTCGGAAAGCTGACCGCCACGAGTGTAGAAGCGACGGATCTGCGAGCAGGAGCTGCTTTGGTCTTGGCAGGGCTTGCTGCAGAAGGCATTACCACGGTGAACCAGATCCATCATATCGATCGTGGGTACGATCGGCTGGAAGAGCAATTGCGCAGGCTGGGAGCCGATATCACGAGGGTGTCGATATGATCGAGGGAAGACAAGCGGCATAGTGCTATGCCGCTTTCCCTGTTTCATAAAGTTGCAATTATTTGGTATAAATCCATTAATTTTCTTTTTTCGATTGAATTATCTTGCGGGCGATGAGCCTAGAATGCATGAGGAAGGATTCGGCCATGGCGGTATATGAAGAACGCATTCCGCAAGTAAAAGAGCAACGTCCCAGAAGAAAAGGAAACCGCAAGCTGGTTTTTCTTTTGGTACTGTTTTTTCTTACCGTACTTATTATCGTTTTTATTCGATCACCGTACAGCAAAGTACAGGAAATTCAGGTGATCGGCAATGACATTTACACCGCAGAGCAAATTGTCCAGCAGTCGGGCCTTGTGCGTGACATGCAATTTCTCAACGTCTGGGAGAGCAGTGTGCAGAACAATCTGCAGCCGCTTGAGGGGATCAAAAGCGTGACGGTCAGCCGTTCCTTTCCGGGTGTCATCCGGCTGCACGTCACGGAGCTGAAGCGGGTCGCTTTCTGGAACGGCCAGGACGGCAACCGCTATCCGCTGCTCGAAAACGGGAAAATATTGAAGCAGGTAAATTTTGCTGATCGCGTGGTGGACAGGCCCCTAATCAGCTCCTGGTCCGCGCCTGAACTGCTCCCGAACCTCGCCAAAGCGTTGTCCAAACTGACGCCGAACGTGCTCGCCGAGATTTCGGACATAACTCTGACGCCGACGGTGTACGATAAGCAACGGGTAACTTTGTACATGCGAGACGGCAACGAGGTGCGCAGCGTAGTCTACAAGCTCGACAAAATGTTGAACTGGTACCCGGCTATCGTAGCTGAACTGCCTGCCGGTACCAAAGGGGTGCTCTCCATGTTTGAACAGCCGTGGTTTGTTCCGTACGGTGCGGCAAATGATGCCGACAAGCCTGCCGACAACCAACAGCAAACAGATAAGCCGCAGTAAAGAAAAAAAGGGGAAGCAGACAAATGAGTCGTCGCCGCAAGTTTCATTTATATTTAACCGTTGTTACCTTCTGTACAGGCTTTCTGGTAGCGACCTCGTTCGAGACAACCAAGCTCACGCGCAAAGAGCGGCTGAACGACCAGTTGTTCCAGCAGGAAACGCAATTGAACGATCGGATTTTGTCCGAAAAAGAGCAAAACAGGCATCTGGAAAACCAACTGATCGATCTGCAGCGGCAAGTGGGCAAAGTCGAGGAAGCAATGGCGCAGCGAAAATCGGAAGCAGCCGAAACGCTCAGCCAGTTGGAAGCCGCGCGCATGCTTTCCGGCGTAGTAGCCGTGGAAGGGCCGGGCATCGTCATCACCATGCAAGACAGCCAGCAAGCCGCCAACAGCGCGGACATCGCCAACTACATCGTGCATGAGCAGGATGTCCGCCTGGTCGTCAACGAGCTGCGCGCTGCCGGAGCGGAGGCAATCAGCATCAACGGCCAGCGGCTGGTGAGCAACTCTTCCATCCGCTGTGTCGGACCGACGATCATCGTCAACGGGATCAAGTCGGCTGCTCCTTTTGTGATTTCGGCGATCGGCGATCCGGAGACGATGGAGAGCGCTCTGAATTTGCCGGGAGGGGTGCTGCACTCCCTGCGAGATTTTGTGCAAATTGATCTGGCGAAAAAGGACAAGCTGCAATTGCCGGCGTTCGTCGGCGACGCCAAAACCAAACACTCCTAAAAGGGAAAAGGATGCGTTTGCCCCATGTTACAAAAAAGCCGTAAAATCACGTTTATTCTTGCCATTATTAGTGCTATCATAGGTGTGATGTTGGCTGTACAATTGCGCAGCAGTTTACATCCCGTACACAAGGAGTCTCGCAGCATCGCGGAACTTCGGACCACGCTTCAAAAAGAACTGGAGAAACACAAAAACCTGCTCGCGGATATTTCCAAGTATAATCAGCTGTATTACCAGTACGAAACCTCATTAAGTGAAGACGAAAGCATATCTGTCATGAAGGAAGAGCTGGAACGAAACCGTCGATTGGCCGGAATGGTGGAAGTGGAAGGAGAGGGCATTGTGCTGCAAGTCGTCGATGCCCCTGCACCCCAGGAGCCGATTCTGGACGAACACATGCAGGTGCCGGTCGTAGGGGAGTACACGATTGACGATGAAGATTTGCGATGGCTGGTCAATATCCTGTTTGCGAACGGAGCGCAGGCGATCTCCATCAATGAGCAGAGGCTGGTTGCCACTTCTGCGATTCGCAATGTGGGGGATGTCATTCAGATCGATACGAGGACAATCAAGCCCCCCTATGAGATAAAAGCATTGGGGGAGCCTGAAGTGCTGCTGTCCGCCTTGAAGCTGGAAGGAGTCGAAGAGAACTTCCGGCTCGCGAATAAAAAGGTGCTGGCAGAAAAACGGGACAAGCTGTTGATTGCTGCAAACAAAGAACCACGCGTCATTCAATTTATGAAACCTGTAAAAGAAAAAGGAGATTCGTAACCATGTGGCTCCCGCTTATCGGACTGATTGTCGGTCTCGCTGTCGGCTTCCTTCTGGATTGGCGTGTGCCCCAGGAGTATAGCAGCTATCTCTCCATCGCCCTTTTGGCTGGTTTGGATACGATCTTTGGGGGGATTCGCTCGTTTTTGGAGCGCACCTTCAACGTTCGGATCTTCCTGTCCGGATTCTTTTTCAATACGCTGTTCGCAGCCGGGCTTGCCTTTATCGGCGGGTTTCTGGGGATTGATTTGTACCTGGCAGCGATTGTGGCATTCGGGGTACGTCTTTTCAACAACCTCGCTGTCATTAGGAGAATTGTTCTATCCCGTTGGATCAATCAGCAGGAGTAAGCCCGATAATATGGGAAGAAGGTCATATTTTTACAAAAATTCTAGATGAAAAAAAGGGAATGGTTGTCCTGTGTGGAATAAAATATGCAGGTGTTCTCATTTTAGCAAGACAAAAGACGTAGCAGGGGAGGTGTCACAGGTTTGGTAAGTAATGAACTCATCGTCAGCCTAGACATTGGAACATCAAAAGTACGCGTCATGATCGGCGAAATCAACAACGGTTCCATCAACATCATCGGCGTCGGACAATCACATTCTGAAGGCATCAAGAAGGGCGTGATTGTTGACATCGACCAAACCGTGCATGCCATCCGGGAAGCAGTCGACCATGCCGAGCGTATGGTTGGTGTTTCAATCGAAGAAGTGTATGTGGGGATCACTGGAAACCATATCGAGTTGCATGAGACCCAAGGGGTTGTCGCTGTATCTAGCGAAGACCGTGAGATACGAGAAGAAGATATCCAACGCGTCATTCAGGCAGCGAAAGTCGTAGCGATTCCACCGGACCGTGAAATCATTGAGGTAGTTCCGAAGGAGTACATCGTAGATGGGCAAGGTAGTATAAAAGACCCGAGGGGCATGATTGGCGTCCGACTGGAAATGGAAGGTACCATCGTGACCGGATTGAAGACGGTTGTACATAACATTGTCCGCTGCGCACAACGGACGAATCTGCGGGTGGCTGGCATTTTCCTGCAACCACTTGCAGCTAGTACGATCGCCCTTTCCAAAGATGACAAAAACATGGGTGTCGTTCTAGTCGACATCGGTGCGGGTTCTACCACGATCGGTGTATTCGAGCAAGGAAAGCTGGCAGCGACCACCGTGATCGGCATCGGTGGCGACCACATTACGAGTGACATCGCATTGGGATTACGCACGCATACAGATGTGGCTGACCGCGTTAAGATAAAAAACGGGTGTGCATTGATCGACGAAGCTTCTGAAGATGTGAAGTTCAAGGTGAGCCGGATTGGCAGTGAAGTGGAAAAGCAGTTTACGCAAGTGGATTTGGCCAATATCATTGAGCCGCGCGCTGCAGAAATATTCCAATTGGTCGAAGAAGCCGTCTACAAGCTGGGCTTCCGCGACGAGATTGCAGGTGGCTACGTTCTCACAGGCGGTACGGTAGCGATGCCTGGCATGCTGGAATTGGCAAAAGAAGAATTGGACGCACCTGTTCGCATCGCAATTCCTGATTACATCGGAGTGCGGGATCCTGCCTACACCACAGGGGTAGGTTTGATTCAATATGCCTTGCAGTTGATGGAGCGCCGCAGCGTAAGCGTCACCCCCTCATTCAAGGGCACTCAGAAGCAAACCGTTGTGAAGCAGCCGAAAGAAGGCGGCGGTTTGATGGAAAAAGTGAAAAACTGGTTTAGCGAGTTTATTTAGCCGCTAGCTGTCGTTGGTACAATGGCGAAAATTGGAACGTTTCGTCTCTCAAAAAACATGGTAAAAAACGTGTTAGAGAATAACGGAATGTCCCATTCGGTTGTCAATCGGCTTCTTGGGCCAAAAGTTTTTATGTTGAATTGGGGAGGACTAGCAACATGCTGGAATTTGATATGGACATGGAATCGTTTGCACGAATTAAAGTAATTGGATGCGGCGGTGGCGGCAGCAATGCTGTCAACCGCATGATCGCAGGCGGTGTAAAAGGGGTAGAGTTCATCACGCTGAACACCGATGCTCAGGCGCTCCAATTGTCCAGTGCAGAAATCAAGCTGCAAATTGGCGAAAAATTGACACGCGGCCTCGGAGCAGGCGCGAATCCTGAAATCGGAAAAAAAGCTGCGGAAGAAAGCCGCGATATGATTGAAAATGCTCTGCGCGGTGCGGACATGGTATTCGTAACAGCCGGGATGGGCGGTGGAACCGGTACGGGTGCCGCTCCTGTCGTTGCAGAAATCGCCAAAGAACTGGGTGCGCTCACTGTTGGCGTTGTTACCCGTCCGTTTTCCTTCGAAGGCCGTAAGCGTTCCCAGCACGGTGAAGCTGGTATCGCTGCGCTCAAGGAAAAAGTAGACACCCTGATCGTCATTCCAAACGATCGTTTGCTGGAAATCGTCGATAAAAACACGCCGATGCTGGAAGCGTTCCGGGAAGCGGACAACATCCTGCGCCAAGGTGTGCAAGGGATTTCCGACCTGATTGCGGTACCGGGACTTATCAACCTCGACTTTGCCGACGTGAAGACGATCATGACCGAGCGCGGCTCCGCCCTGATGGGAATTGGCGTGGGCAGCGGGGAAAACCGTGCGGCCGAAGCAGCGCGCCGTGCTATTTCCAGCCCGCTCCTGGAGACATCCATCGACGGCGCACGCGGCGTCCTGATGAACATCACAGGCGGCACAAACCTGAGTCTGTACGAAGTAAACGAAGCGGCAGACATCGTTTCTTCTGCGGCAGACCCGGATGTCAACATGATTTTCGGTGCCGTCATCAACGAAGATTTGAAAAACGAACTGGTGGTTACGGTTATTGCGACCGGATTTGAGCAGTCGCAGCGGGCGGCGGCAGAAGCACCTCGTCGCCAGCAACAGCCGATCAGCGCCTCCGGCAGCCGCCCGACGCCGATTTCCAGCGTGAATACGAGCCGTGCGAAGGAAGAAGAGGATGACAAGTCTTTCTTCTCCATGAGCAATCTCGACAACCTGGATATTCCAGCCTTCCTGCGCAACCGTCGTCGCAACAAAAAATAGTGTGGTCAACCAAAAGCCTTGATCCCTTTTTTCGCGGGAACAAGGCTTTTTTGCGTGCCTAGACCAAAAAATGTTAGACAAAAAATCCAAAAAAACACGGTCAAGAATTGACAGACTTTACATACACATTGCTATATACTGCTTTTACTGACTGATAGAAGCCGGTGTACGCACAAAAGCGCAGCACTGGCTGTTAAGTACACCTGACAACTCTTGCAGCTCTCGGATTTTCGCGAAGGCGAGAACAGATCGGAGGTGGGAGCCAGTGGTGGTGTATCTCGATATCATTCTACTCCTCAACCTCGCCATTGATACCTTGTTGCTCTGGTTTACGGCGTATTTTCGCAAAGAGCGCGTGGTGTGGTGGAGAATGATCGCAGCCTCTTTGTTCGGGTGTTCGTATTTGGCCTTTTTCTTTTTCCCGGCGTTTTCATCCATGTATCAATGGTCAGTCAAGCTGCTCTTTTCCATTCTCATGCTCTGGATCGCCTTTGGTAACAGGAGGTTGTTGTCGTTTGTTCAAAACGTAATCATTTTCTACTTTGTCGCTTTTGTCTTTGGAGGCGGGGTGTTCGCTCTGCAATACTTTTTGGCCCCGCAAAACGAAATCGTCAACGGGTTGGTTGTGACGCACAATGACGGGTTTGGCGTCGGTTTCAAGCCTACTCTCGCGATTCTTCTCATCGGCTTCACACTGGTCTTTTTCCTCGGGAAAAAAAGTTACAAGGCGATCCAGGAGCCGCGCAGAATCGAAACATTTCTAGTCGATGTCGTGGTGACAGTGGCCAATGAAAAAGTCATTTGCCGCGGCCTGGTGGACACAGGCAATCAACTGCACGAACCGATCACGCGTCTGCCGGTCATGATTATGGAAAGCCGTATGCTGGCTCATCTGCTGCCGCCGTCGTTTCTCCGACAAACCGAAGAGAACGGTGGAGTGTGGGAGAAGCTGGACGGGTCCTGGGATGAACTGCCGAGCGAATGGCAGTCTCGTGTGCGACTGATTCCGTATCGGAGCGTGTCGCGGGGAATGGATTTTTTGCTTGCAATCAAGCCGGATCATGTGTTGGTTATACAGGAAGGGCTGCGCTATGAAACCGAAAAGGTGCTGATCGGGCTGAATCCGATTCCGCTCTCGGCTGACGGCAAGTATCAGGCTATCGTGCATCCTGCCATGATGGAAGCATATACACAAGAACCTACCTTTATTCTCAAACAGGAGGGCTAATCATGTACGTAAAACTTCGCCTACAACTCCAGTTGATCTGGTACCGATTCCTGCTGTGGATTGGTGCACGCGCTGAAGAAGTCTATTATATTGGCGGGAGTGAAGCATTGCCTCCACCGTTGACGAGAGAAGAAGAGGAAGTGCTCCTGGGACGCCTGCCTTCGGGCGATCCTGCCGTGCGCAGCATGCTGATCGAGCGCAACCTGCGGCTGGTCGTCTACATTGCCCGCAAGTTCGAAAATACGGGGATCAACATCGAGGATTTGGTCAGCATCGGGACGATTGGCTTGATTAAAGCGGTCAACACATTTGACCCGGAGAAAAACATCAAGCTGGCGACATACGCCTCCCGCTGTATCGAAAACGAGATTTTGATGTACTTGCGCCGCAACAACAAAATCCGCTCCGAGGTTTCTTTTGACGAGCCGCTCAACATCGACTGGGATGGCAACGAGCTGTTGCTGTCGGATGTGCTCGGCACGGAGAATGACACGATCTACAAAAACATCGAGGACCAGGTGGACCGCAAGCTGTTGAAAAAAGCGCTGGATAAACTGTCCGAGCGGGAGCGGATCATCATGGAGCTGCGCTTCGGGCTGGCCGGCGAAGAGGAGAAGACGCAAAAAGACGTGGCCGACCTGCTCGGCATCTCGCAGTCGTATATTTCCCGTCTGGAAAAGCGAATTATAAAACGGTTGCGAAAAGAATTCAACAAAATGGTCTAACGCATATTTTCCCAGCCTCAGGGGATACTGTTCCTAAACCGTAACAGATGGTGGTTTTTGCCACCTTCTTGGCGGCTACGCGTCAGTACGCGGCCTTTCAAGACAACCGGGTTAGGGACTTTTTTCTTGCTTCGAGGAGGGAAAGACGTGACGCGCAACAAGGTAGAGATATGCGGGGTGGATACCTCCAAGCTTCCGGTGCTGACAAACAAGGAAATGCGTGACTTGTTTGAGCGCCTGCAAAGCGGTGAGCTGGCTGCCCGCGAGAAACTGGTCAACGGCAACCTGCGTCTGGTGCTGAGTGTGATTCAAAGGTTCAACAATCGCGGGGAATTCGTCGACGACCTGTTTCAGGTAGGCTGCATCGGATTGATGAAGGCGATCGACAACTTTGATCTGGGACAAAACGTGAAGTTCTCTACGTACGCCGTCCCGATGATTATTGGGGAGATCAGGCGCTATTTGCGCGACAACAACCCGATCCGCGTTTCCCGCTCGCTGCGGGACATCGCCTACAAAGCCCTTCAGGTGCGAGACAACCTGACCAACAAGCATTCGCGAGAGCCCACCATTACCGAGATTTCCCAGGAATTGAACGTCGCCAAGGAGGATGTCGTGTTCGCGCTCGATGCGATTCAGGACCCTGTATCGCTCTTTGAGCCGATCTATCAGGATGGGGGCGATCCCATCTACGTCATGGATCAAATCAGCGATGAAAAGAACAAGGACGTCACATGGGTCGAGGAAATCGCCCTCCGCGAAGGCATGCAACGTCTGGGGGAACGGGAAAAAATGATTTTATCCATGCGCTTTTACGAGGGAAAAACCCAGATGGAAGTAGCGGAAGAAATCGGAATTTCGCAGGCGCAAGTTTCCCGGCTGGAAAAGGCGGCCATCGCCCACATGCAAAAGCACGTACAATCGCAATGAGAAGCTGCATCGTTCCCGACGGTTTTGTGCCGTTGGGTTTTTTTATGGCAGGAAGCGTCGCCTTTGTTTTTTCAGGGGAGAAGGACATATTCTTCCTACGGTTCATATACTGAGAGTAACGGAGAAAAGTGGGTGAGGAGAATGGTAAAAATCTCTGACTTCCAGACCAAAGAAGTGGTGAACATCCTGGATGGGAAGCGGCTGGGGACGATTTCCGATTTGGAGATCGATCTGCGCCACGGACGCGTGGAAGCGATAGTCGTGCCGGGGCCAGGCAAATTCCTTGGGTTCTTTTCCTCCGGGAATGATTATGTCATTCCGTGGCGCAATATTGTGAAGATCGGAAAAGATGTGGTGCTGGTCCGAATGGAGGAAGCACTCAAGGTAGAAGCCAGAACCTCTGGCGGAGATGAATACTGAGCGTAGAGGGAGAAAGGCGCGGGGTTAGCCTTTCTTTTCTTTTCGGCTATGGTATGATAAGCCATATGAGGAAGGTGACAGGATGAGAGAACCGTTTGTTTTGGAAGAGGGCAAATCCATTTTGAGGCTGACGGACTGGGAAGCGGATTTTCCGGGCATCGTGGCGGGGTTTACGGTTCGCCTTGGCGGGGAAAGTGAAGAACCGTACGGCTCGTTTAATATGGGCTTGCACGTGGGAGACGATCCGGCGCATGTGGTCGCAAACCGCAAAAAGCTGGCCGAGCAGGTCGGGATGCCTTTTGCAGCGTGGACATGCGCCGACCAGGTTCACGGCAACCGCGTCTGTCAGGTGATGGCGGGTGGTGCGGGCAAAGAGAGCCTCGCGGACGTCATTTCTGCCACAGACGGACTGTTTACACAGGAAAAGGGAATCTTGCTGACGTCGTTTTACGCGGACTGCGTGCCGCTTTATTTTCTCGACCCGGCTTCAGGAGCGATTGGACTTGCCCATGCCGGCTGGAAAGGGACGGTCGGGCGTATTGCCGAAGAAATGGTGAAGTCGCTCAAAGCGCATTGTCAGGCGAATCCGGGGGACATCCGCGTCGCCATCGGGCCGTCGATCGGGGGCTGCTGCTACGAGGTGGATGAGCGGATCATGACACAGGTGCGGACGAGCGCACGCAACTGGGAGACAGCTGTCCTGGCTTCCACGGAGGGGAAATACATGCTCGATCTGCGGCGATTGAATACGGAAATATTGCTGGAAGCAGGGATTTCCCGGGCAAATATGCTGGTGACTGACTGGTGTACAAGTTGCCGGACAGACTTGTTTTTCTCGCATCGAAAAGAAGCAGGACCAGCCAAAATGACAGGACGCATGGCTTCGTATATCGGCTGGAAGGAATAATGCAGAAGGGAGATCACGCATTGTGGGTATCAAGGAGCAGGAATTGTTGAAACAAAGATTGGCGGCGATTGAGGAGCGCATCCAGGCGGCTTGCGCAAGAGCGAACCGCCGCCGCGAGGACGTGAAAATCATCGCTGTTACCAAATACGTCGATGAGCAGGCAATCGGTGATTTGCTGGATGTCGGGATCGAGCATATCGGGGAAAACCGGGTGCAGGACGCCTTGCCGAAATACGAGCTGCACAAGGATAGAGGCACCTGGCACTTCATCGGCCATCTGCAAACCAATAAGGCAAAAGAGGTCGTCGGACGTTTCCCGTACGTTCATTCGCTCGACCGCCTCTCGCTCGCCCAGGAGCTGAATCGCCGGGCCGTGGCGCTCGACCAGGTCGTCAACTGCTTTTTGCAGATCAATATTTCCGGAGAAGAGACAAAATTTGGGCTTAGTCCCAACGATGTATTGGCTTTTTTGCGTGAAACCAGTAATATGAAACATATAAAGATCGTCGGATTAATGACGATGGCGCCTGTTGTCGAAGATCAGGAGGAGGCGCGCCCGGTATTTCGCGGCCTCTGCGAGTGGAAGGCGCGGATCAATGAATGCGCGTTCCCGCATGCTCACATAGAAGAATTGTCGATGGGCATGTCGAGTGATTTTGAAGTGGCGATTGAAGAGGGAGCTACATATATTCGTTTGGGTTCTGTCTTGGTCAAGCCCGAATAGGGCAAAAAACGACAGATGCGACAACGAGCAGGAGAGGAGGCAGCAGCGTATGGGTGTGATGAACAAATTGATGGGGTTTCTGGGGTTGGATAACGAGGAATACGTCGAGGAAACCACGGTAGAAGAGGAACGGGAAGAATACGATTCCGGCAATAAAAAGCAACAGCCCTTCAGCCGGGCGAATAACGTGGTGCCGTTCCAGGCGCGGGAAAAGGAGGGAATCCGCTTGATTCTCTGTGAACCCCGTCATTACAGCGATGCACAGGACATCGCCGATAACCTTCGCCATCGCAGACCGGTAGTCGTCAATCTGCATCGGGTGGAAAAGGATCAGGCGAAGCGGATTATCGACTTTTTGAGCGGGACCGTCTACGCATTGAATGGCGACATTCAAAAAGTGGGCGATACGATTTTTGTGTGCACGCCTGACCACGTAGACATTCAAGGCACGATCTCCAGTGTCATGGAAGAGTAACGGATTAACAAGATAAAAAGGGTGAGCCGATGGCATACTTGTTTACCATAATTCGATTTGCCTTTGAGGTATATCAATACATGATTATCGCCTACATTCTGATGTCATGGGTGCCGCAGATGCGGGCGACGGGCATCGGACAACTGCTGGAGAGACTGGTAGAGCCTTATTTGGCTCCGTTTCGCCGGTTTATTCCCACACTCGGCTTCATTGATGTTTCGCCTATCGTCGCGTTGATTGCCCTTCGTTTTGCCGAGTACGGTCTGGTCAGCATTCTGGAAAAACTGATGTAGGACGAGTGTTATGAGCGTATTCGATCATTTTGCAAAAGAAGAACGTCCCTTTGTGGAGCGGGCGCTGGAAATGCTGACGCTGGCAGAGCGTAAGCAGACCATGCGCCTTACTGATTTTGTGGACCCCCGGCAGTGGCACATTATGAAAAGTCTTACGTCGCAAGTGCGCGATGTGAAAATTTCCGCGAGCGGCGGCTATGAAGGAGCCGAGCGGATGCGCGTCCTCATTCATCCGGAGTACATGGAAGCGGAGCCGGAGGACTTCCGGCTTGCCCTTTTGGCGATCAAGGCAGACCAACGCTTTCACACCCTGGAGCATCGCGACGTAATGGGAGCGCTCCTGCACGCAGGCTTGAAGCGGGAAAAGTTCGGCGACATGCTGACAGACGTCGGGACATGCTATGCGATTGTGGCCGAGGAAGTTGCCGATTTTGTCTGCACGCAGGTGACGCACATTCACCGAACCCCGGTGCAGATTGAACGCGTGGCGTGGGAGTCGTTTACTCCGCCTGCTCCCCGTTTTGCCGAAAAAACGATTACCGTGCCTTCGCCGCGAATCGATGCGGTAATCGGGGAAGTGCACAATATGTCACGGGCCAAGGCGCTGGTGCCGATTCGTGCGGGCAAAGTCAAGGTCAACTGGAGGGTCACGGAAGACCCTTCGACGCAGTTGCAGCAAGGCGATATGGTGTCGCTCGCCGGATACGGGCGGTTTAAAATTTTGCAGATAGCCGGCCCGACGCGCAGCGGAAGACTGCGCATGATTGTCGGACTGGTTACATAAAATGAACCAGGACGCAAAAAAATGTAAGAAAAGGCAGGAAACCATACCGAATCTGTCGAAAGCATAAGTACGAATTATCGGGAAAAGTGGGGGGTTCATGTGCCATTAACGCCATTGGATATACACAATAAAGAATTCAGCACAGGCTTTCGCGGCTACAACATTGACGAAGTGAACGAATTTCTCGATCAGGTTATCAAAGACTTTGAGCTTCTGATTAAAGAGAAAAAGGAAATGGAAGAACGGATCGCCATCCTCAATGAGCGTGTGGACCACTATAAGAGCCTGGAAGAAAACTTGAGCAAATCGATTCTGGTAGCCCAGGAGACGGCGGAGGACGTCAAGTCCAATGCCCGCAAGGAAGCACAACTGATCCTGAAGGAAGCCGAGAAAAACGCCGACCGGATTGTCAACGAAGCCTTGGCGAAGTCCCGCAAGATCGCGATTGAAATTGAAGAATTGAAAAAACGCGCGTCCGTGTACCGCATGCGCTTCCGCACACTTTTGGAGGCCCAACTGGAAATGCTGGAGCACGGAGCATGGGACGACATCGAGCAGGCGGATTCTGCGGTAGCTGTTGAATAAAATATTGACGTTGTGCCGATGATGGTACTATAATGGAAAACAACTTTGTCGAAAAAATCAATCCATATGATGACTAGACGATGAACGGGAAGAGTACGTGGAACCGCACTGTCAAAGAGAGTCGGGAACAGGTGAAAACCCGACCAGTTGCCTCCGCCGAAAATCACCCGGGAGTTCAACATCCGAAAGCTTCGCTGCACTGTTGTTGTGGCAGGCAAGTAAGTGAGCGCGTCATTCCCGTTACGAATGAACGAGTGGAACAAATCCCGCGACACGCTTGACGACGGGTTTGTTCAATCAGGGTGGTACCACGGGAGCCTTTTCTCGTCCCTTTTTGGGGATGAGAGAAGGCTTTTATTTATTTTTTAGGAGTGAAAAAAGGCTATGGACTACAGCAAAACGTTATCGCTACCCAAAACCGACTTCCCGATGCGCGGAAACTTGCCGACCCGCGAGCCGCAAATCCAGGAGAAATGGGAAGAGCAAAACATTTATCAACAAGTGCTTGCCCGCACCGAAGGACGTCCTCCATTCGTGCTGCATGATGGCCCTCCTTACGCCAACGGAGACATCCATATCGGGCACGCGCTGAACAAAATTCTCAAGGACTTCATCGTTCGTTACAAGTCCATGGCAGGCTTCCACGCACCGTACATCCCAGGCTGGGATACGCACGGCTTGCCGATCGAGCAGGCGATTATCAATGCGCAAGGGCTGGATCGCCGCAGCATCGAGGTGAATGACTTCCGCAAGCGCTGCGAAGAGTACGCCTGGTCCTACATTGATAAGCAGCGCGATCAGTTCAAGCGTCTGGGTGTTCGCGGCGACTGGGAAAATCCGTATGTCACGCTTTTGCCTGAGTACGAAGCCCACCAAGTTCGCGTTTTCGGCGAGATGGCGAAAAAAGGCTACATTTACAAAGGACTCCGCTGTGTCTACTGGTCCCCGTCTTCCGAGACGGCACTGGCTGATGCGGAAATCGAATACAAGGACAAGCGCTCTCCTTCCATCTACGTCAGCTTCCAGGTCGTAGACGGCAAAGGCAAGCTCGATACCGATACAGGCGTTGTCATCTGGACGACCACCCCTTGGACGATCCCGGCGAACCTGGCAATCTCTTTGCATCCTGAGCTGGAGTACAGCGTCATCAAAGCAGACGGCCGCAAATTCCTCGTGGCAAACGGCCTCATCGAAGCAGCGAGCAAGGAAATCGGCTGGGAAAGTGTGGAAATTCTCGCCAGCTTCAAAGGTCAGGAGCTGGAGGGCGTAGTGACCAAGCATCCATTCTACGACCGCACATCGCCGCTGATTTTGGGCGAGCACGTCACACTGGATGCCGGTACAGGCTGCGTGCATACGGCTCCTGGTCACGGGGAAGACGACTTTGTGATCGGACAAAAATACAATCTCGGCGTGCTTTGCCCGGTTGACCACGAAGGAAAAATGACCAGTGAAGCGCCTGGTTTTGAAGGTCTTTTCTACGAGGATGCCAACAAGGTTGTCACCGAGAAGCTGAATGAAAACGGAGCGCTTCTGAAGCTGAGCTTCTTCACGCACTCCTACCCGCACGACTGGCGGACGAAAAAGCCGGTCATCTACCGTGCGACAGAGCAATGGTTTGCTTCCATCGACGGCTTCCGCGAGCAAATGCTCGAAGCGATCAAGAACGTGAAGTGGATTCCGCATTGGGGCGAAACCCGTCTGGCGAACATGATCGCAGACCGCGGCGACTGGTGCATTTCCCGTCAGCGCGTCTGGGGCGTGCCGATTCCGATTTTCTATTGCAAGTCGTGCAATGAGCCGATCATCAACGACACGACGATCAACCACATTGCCGAGCTGTTCCGCCAAGAAGGCTCCGCTGCCTGGTTTGCCCGTGAAGCAAACGAGCTGATTCCGGAAGGGCTTGCTTGCAGCAAGTGCGGCTGCACAGAATTCCGCAAAGAAACAGACATCATGGACGTATGGTTTGACTCCGGATCTTCGCATCAGGCTGTTCTGTGCGAGCGCGGTCTTCCATGGCCAGCTGACATGTACCTGGAAGGTTCCGACCAGTATCGCGGCTGGTTCAACTCTTCCCTGTCCACAGGTGTTGCCGTCTACGGCACAGCGCCGTACAAGGCGGTACTGAGCCACGGCTTTGCTCTCGACGGAGAAGGCCGCAAAATGTCCAAGTCGCTCGGCAACGTGGTTGTACCGCAGCAAGTGATCGACAAGCTGGGTGCCGACATCTTGCGCCTGTGGGTAGCATCGGTTGACTATCAGGCAGACGTGCGCATTTCCGATGCGATTCTGAACCAGATCGCCGAAGTGTACCGCAAAATCCGCAACACGTTCCGCTTCCTGCTGGGCAACCTCGATGGATTCGATCCGGCGAAAGACCGCGTAGCGTATGAGCAACTGGGCGAGCTGGATCGTTATGTGCTGGCAAAAGCAGCGAAGGTCGTGCAGCGTTCCCGCAAGGCGTATGATGAATACCAGTTCCATACCGTTTTCCATGCGGTGCATAACTTCTGCGTAATCGACCTGTCTGCTTTCTATCTGGACATCTGCAAAGACCGTCTGTATGTCGAAGCGCCTGACAACCCAAAACGCCGCGCTGCCCAAACCGTCATGTACGATTGCCTGCTCAGCCTGGTGAAGCTGGTAGCGCCGCTTCTGCCGCATACCGCCGACGAAGTATGGTCCTTCATCCCGGGCGTTGCCGAGCCAAGCGTGCAGCTGACCGACATGCCAGAAGGCGACGAGCAGCATTTAAGCTTCGCTGCGGAAGCGGAAAGCAAATGGGACGCGTTCCTCGCTGTCCGCGACGAAGTGCTCAAAGCGATGGAAGAGGCACGCCGCAACAAAGTGTTCGGCAACTCTGTAGACGCGAAGCTGGCACTCTATCCGCAAACAGAGGAAGTAGCAAAAGTGTTGGCAGCCATGAACGATCTCGCTGATTTGTTCATCGTCGCCCACGTCGATCTGCACGCTCACGGCGAAGCAGCTCCGGCTGAAGCAGCACAGCTCGAAGGCATCGCAGTCGTCGTTTCTGCGGCTGACGGCCAAAAGTGCGAACGCTGCCGTGTCGTAAAGCAGGACGTAGGCGCTCGCGAAGCGCATCCAACGATTTGCGTACGCTGCGCAGACATCGTGGAGCAGCATTATGCGCATGTAGCTGAATCGTAATTTCAGACGTTGTTATCAAAACCTGTCATTCCTGATGAATGGCAGGTTTTTTGTGTAAAAAGTGGAATTTAATGGATGGCACGTCTCCTTGATCGTGGGACGATTGTCGGCGCTGGGGACCGGAAAAGTTTTTGCTGCGGGCAGTAGACTATGTCCGTTTTTACGTATGATTGGAGGGGTATCCGGATGAAAAAATACTTGGTGTTTCTGTTGGTAATCCTTCTTTTGTCAACGGCTTGTCAGACGGTGAATGAATTACCTTTGAAAAAGGAAACACCGCATTTAGCTGTTATTAAACAGACGGGTAAAGCAAACATTGTTATCTTGAATAAAGACTACAAGGTAGTGGAAGAAAAGAAAATCGGTCACTTTCTCATCGATGGGCAGGTGGATGGGCAGACGTTGTACGCTATTGATCCCGGAATTGAGCAGCCATTGAAAAACTTGTATGCTGTGAACGTCCATGATCTCTCATATCAAACGCTAGCCTTGCCCTACATTCCCCACAAAATATTTATTCATGATCGGGTTGCCTATATCGCTACATCTTCGGTCTCAAAAGCCGGCTTTCCGTTTATGCTCGTCGATTTGGATTCTTTTTCGCTCATCGACACGTTTACGGTTCCGGGAGCTGTCCGTTCCTTCATCCCCGTAGAGAATGGAATCACGCTTTATGTCAATACGGGAGGATCGCACAATTATGGTCCGTATGCCAAAAAAATTCGCGTGGGGAAGCGGACAGCCGGAAAATACGCCATCCTGGAAACGATAGAAACGCCGCAAGAGCTTCCGCCTAACGATGTCATTTGGTATCAGAAAAAAAATATCGCGGTCTACGCGGGATTCGCCAAAGGGCCAAAGCCGAGATGGGTAAAGCAGCCAGAAGCCTATACAAGTAAAATGAAAGTGCTGGACCCAAAGACAGGTTCCTCTTTGCAGGAAATCGATCTGGACGAGTCGTTCCCCCAGCAGATTGTGCGCAAGGGCGACCTGGCTTTTATCAATCATTACACGGATTTGGATATGACCGGGGAGATGATTACCGTCTTCGACCTGAAAACAATGAAGCAGGTAGACAAAATTCGCTCGGAAACCCCGTCTTTTATTGCCTTGGATGGCTCCCATCTTGTTGTTGCGAATTATGTGCCGGGAACGGTGAGTGTGATTGATACGCAGAAGCGAAAGCAAATACAGCATGTTACGGTCGGTGAGCGGCCGTCAAAAGTGTTGGTGATTCCAGATCATGAAACAGCCCTTCGCTGACAGGGCTGTTTTTTGTGCGCGGGTTCGGTTATTTCCCGCCTGCAAAGCCATACTACCAGTTGAGGAAACAAAACCAAAGGTGGTGGCTGACGTGAACCCAAACATGCTGGCCAGCTTCAGGGAAAAGCTGCTTGCTGAGAAAAAAGAACTCGAAGAGCGCGTCCAGGATCATTACGGCATGCGCGAGCCGATGACGACCTCTTTGCAGGAACTCTCCATGTACGATAACCATCCGGCCGACATCGGCAGCGAGATGTTTGAACGGGAAAAGGACCTTGCCCTCGACAGCCTCGACCGCGAGACTTTAAAAGAAATCGAACAGGCGCTGGCCCGCATGGAAGAAGGCACATACGGGCTGTGTACCGTCTGTGGCCAGCCGATACCTGTCGAGCGACTCGAAGCTTTGCCCCAGGCGCAAACGTGCAAGGAGCACGCTCCTGCGCCAAATGTGAACGAATCCCGTCCGATTGAGGAACAATTTTTGCAGCCGCCGTTTGGCCGCACGTCGCTGGACGAAAAGGAAGGGCAAAACGGCTTTGACGGGGAAGACGCATGGCAAATCGTCGAGTCGTGGGGCACATCCAGCACGCCTTTTTCCTTCCAGGACAACGATAAAGCCGACTATGGCGAAATGTACATCGAAAGCGATGAGCCGGAAGGGTACGTCGAAGCCGTCGAAGAAATCGGCTACACCGATATTGACGGGTACCACGGTGCAGACAGCGTTCATTTCATGCGCAGTGAAACATACGAAGACTACATGGACAATGGCGAAGGAAAAGGCAACTTTCTCTCCTACGACGAGTATGCGTCGCAAATCGACCCGCGTGAGGGACGAGATGGCGTGGAATGACCGCAGTCTGCTGATTGAACGCGTCGAGACTTATCCGCTGCTGCACCGCTTGAAAGAAGCCTACGGCGATGCGAACGGCTACAAGCGCTACCGCAGTACGTACCTCATCCGCATCATTACGAAAGCCGGGATTGATGGCTGGGGCGAAATTGTCGATTGGCTGCCCACCTTGGACCGCGGGTTTCGCGAGCGAATCGTCCCTTTTTTGCTCGGCAAGCATGCGGCCAGCCGGACACAGATCGCAGCGGTCCTCCGCAAATGGCACCAGCGATCGGCAGCAGGAGTCAGCATGGCGCTGACAGAGATTGTCGCCAAGGCAGCGGGAATGTCTGTCTGCGAGCTATGGGGCGGGGCGCTCCACCGGACCATTCCTGTGTACGCGTCCTTTCAATCGTATTCGGAACGCGAGGATTGGGTGACGCACTCGCTCAACCAGGTGGCAGCCGCTCTCGCAGTTGGCTTTACCCGGTTCAAGGTAAAAATCGGCGGCCGCTCCGTTCGCGAAGATCAGGTGCACATCGTTCAGTTGATGGACATGCTCTCGCCGGAGGTGCAGGTGGCACTGGATGCCAACCAGAGCTACGATCTGGCGACCACCAGACAGTGGACGCGCATCATCGAGCGCTATCCAAACTGGCTGTGGCTGGAAGAGCCGATGCCCATGGAGCGCACGGAAGAATACGCCAAGCTGCGTGCCGCTTTGCCCATTCCGCTTGCAGGCGGGGAAAATCTCGTCCGCTGTGCGCAGTTTTTGCCGCTATACAAAGCGGGAGCGCTCGATATTGCCCAGCCGGATTTGCTGCACACAGAAGGGATCGAGTGCTATCGGACCCATCTGCAAATGGCGCGGGAATTCGGCTATCGCGTGTCGCCGCATTCGTTTGATGGCAGCCTGACCCGCCTGTACGCGTTGTTTGCGCATGCGTGCTTGCCTGCCTGGAGCAAAATGGACAGCGAACAGGTCGAGCCGATTGAGTGGGATGTCATGGAAAATCCGTTCACACACCTCTTTCCGCTATACCCGGTCAACGGTGAAGTAACCATCCCGAGCGGAGTGGGAATCGGGATGGAGCCGAACTGGGAGATTATGAACGCCACGCGCTGGGATGGCAGCGCATATGCGTGAGACGAGGGGTATCGTATGGCGCAAAATGCGAAAAACCTGATTGGGCTGACAGGGATTCCGTTAGTCATGGTGCTTGGCAACTCGATGCTCATCCCCGTCCTGCCCACGATGAAAAACAAGATGGAGCTGACTTCGCTCCAGACGAGTCTCTTGATTACGTCTTTTTCCATTGCCGCGGGAATCGTCATTCCGCTGGCTGGCTACTTGTCCGACCGTTTTGGCCGTAAAATCGTCATTTTGATCTCGCTTGCCCTGTACGGAGCAGGCGGGCTGCTGGCCGGACTTGCGGCCCTCTGGCTCGATCAGCCATACATGCTCATCATGGGCGGGCGTGTCCTGCAGGGAATCGGCGCAGCCGGGACAGCTCCGATTGCCATGGCGCTGGTCGGCGATCTGTTTGAGGGCGCGTCCGAGAGCAAAGCGCTCGGTCTGATGGAGACGTCGAACGGGATGGGCAAGGTGCTCAGCCCGATTTTCGGGGCGCTGCTCGCGCTCATTTCCTGGTACATGGTCTTTCTTGCCTTTCCGATCATTTGCGGCGTCGTCCTTGTGCTGTTTTTGTTTTGTACCAAGGAAAAGAAGCAGGAGCGGCAGCCGCTTCCGGTCAAGCAGTATTTGCACAGAATCGCACAGGTGTTCAAGCAGCACGGCAAATGGCTCGTGCCCGCGTTTTTTATCGGCAGTATCTGCCTGTTTACGCTGTTTGGCGTGCTGTTCTACCTGTCTGACCTGCTGGAGGAAAAATACAAGATCGACGGCGTCATCAAAGGCGGATTTTTGGCGATCCCGCTGCTCGTGATGAGCATTGCTGCCTATGTGGCAGGGCTGATTATCAAAAAGAAGCTGAGTCTGATGCGCCTGTTTGTGATTGTCGGGATGTTTTTGCTCGCGGCGTCGTACATTCTCGCCAGCTTTGTAAAAGGGGCCTACGCGCTGATTGGCATCCTCATCATCGGAAGCATCGGCACGGGCATGATTTTGCCTTGCCTGAACTCGATGATTGTAGGAGCGGTGCAAAAAGCGGAGCGGGGAATGATTACGTCTCTGTACAGCGGCGTCCGGTTTATCGGGGTGGCTGTCGGGCCGCCGATTTTCACCTGGCTGCTCGGCATTTCCCGAACGGTCATGTTTTTCACGATTGCGGGCTTGTCGCTCGTCTTCGGGATTTTGGCGATTTTCTTTTTAAAGCCGAAGCAGGCCGAACAGAGCGGGCAGAGCCAGGGTCAGGATGCTGCCAAGGAGCGCGAAGCGGAGGCGTGGCGGCAAATATCAGAGGTGCTCGGGATCGAGCCGGAGACGGAACAGGAAAAGCGGCAGGCACAGGCAATCGAGAAGTATGGCTTCGATGTGAACGACCTGGTTGCGCGCATCCTGTCCGGGAAAAAAGAAAAGGAAAAAAGCTGAAAAACAGGCACCCCTGTTGCAGCTCCGCTCATCGGAATGGGGATCGGAGCTGCAGGGACGTGCCTGTTTGTTTGTGTCGGAAAACTTAGCGACTAAAGCGAGCGAGCCGGTGGGGCGGCAAAAGGGTGAAGCAGCGCTCTTTCCAGCGTCAGAGGGTAGACGTCGTCGCGCAAAATGCGGCTGAACCGTCCGTCGTCCTTGATATTGCGCGGAATGGTGTCGAAGAGCACCGTTTCCGTCACATCAGTCCCGGAAGGAGTCGCAGCGTACGCAAGCACTTTGGCTATGTAGATGTCTTTTCGCTGATCGTCGGCAAGCGTGTACTGACCGATTCGCTCGATGCCTTCCAGTACGGCTCCCGTCTCTTCGTACACTTCCCGGACGGCCGCTGCCAGACTGCTTTCGCCCGGCTCGATTTTGCCTCCGGGCAACTCCACACCCCGGCTGCGATGGCGGGTAAACAACAGCTTTCCTTCATAAAAGGGAAGGATGAGCACGTGGTCAGCAGGATAAAGGCGATATTCATCGGGGTCAAAGGTTAGCTGCACAGGCAAACCGAAGTCATCTGAAAACGCGTACAAAAAACAACCCTCCTTTCTAACGATCAGAACGGGTTCGCTGAGCGGTACTGCATGGACATATGCTTGACCGCTTTCATCGCCTGCCCGACAGCCAGGGACAGGCTGGCATATTCAGCCCCATTGGTGGCGTCACCTGAGCCGTAGATCCAGGAATCGTCCGCTCGCTGAAACGCATCCGTTTTCAAATACCCTTCGCCAAACGTGGGGAGGCCATCGAGCCCGGAGCAGTTGCCGTGAACGCCGATGCGCGGCAAAATCCAGTCGACGTACAGCTCTGTCGGATTTTCCGGGCGTCGCGAGGCAAGTTTCAACAGCAGCCGCTCGCCCGTATGCTGGTAGCCCTTTACTTCTGTCTCCCACAGGACAGACAAATTGGGCAGCGCCGCGATTTTGCGCAGCCAGTCGGAACGGCCGCGCAGCTGGTTGCTGCGGATCAATAAATAGACATGGCGCGCATGCGTGGTGAGATTGACTGCGCTTTCCAGGGCGCGATCACCCCCGCCGATGACGGCCAGTTCAAGCCCTGCTACCGAAGCGGCTTCTGCCGTCGTGGAAAAAGCGGGTGGCAGGACGCGCTTGCAGCCGTTGAGGGCGGGAATCTCATTGGGGGTAACACCGGTAGCGATGAGCAGATAGTCAACGCGATAGGCAGTTCTGGAGGTCGTCACGATGTGTGCATCCCGGTCAATGGCTAAAAGCTCTTCTCCCAGCCGGACGTTCAGTTTTTGGATAGCAGGATGCTGGCATAACTCTTCGAGAAGCGAGGCTCCCCGAGGATAGATTCGCGGAGGAAAATCCCAGATTTCGTTGTGAATCTGGTGCAATTGCCCTCCGAGCCGATCTGATTTTTCCACCAGCAAGCAAGACAACCCCAATCGTTGGCACCAAATAGCGGCAGACAAACCCGCGATGCCGCCGCCTGCGATCAGCACCTGTACGTGTTCCACTCTCCAGTCCCCCGATCTTTTCTATTTTCCGATTTCCCAATAGTTTTAGACTACCTGTTTCGTTTCCAGAGTGCAAGGACTCGCCGCCAAAACGACAAAACAGGTGCGTGGTCTTGGCCGTCACCTACAATTTGACAGCAAAATGTGGTAAAATGGGACATAGTTTTCCAGAATAATAGAAAAATTGAACGAAATAGTGGCACCACGGGAAAAGGAGTGAACCTGCGTGCAGGCCAAGACCGAAAAACAAGTGGCTCCTGCGAAGACGCCGCGGAAACGAAAAAAACGCGGACAGCGATCCAGGCGGATGTATTTGCTGCTGGCTGCGTGCCTGTTTCTCTGCTTGCTTGCCGTCGGGGCAGGGTATGCCTTGAACCAGGTGGACAAAACTTTGGGGGAAGTGACACAGGACCCGTACAAGCTTCCCGATCAGCCTGTCGTCGAGCAGCCGTATGAGGAACAGAAACCCATTTCCTTTGTCATTGTCGGATTGGACACGCGAAAAAACATCGGGACGCTGAACACAGATGTCCTGGTCGTCGCCGTCGCAAACCCAGTCACGAAAAAGGTAACGATGGTGTCGCTGCCCCGTGACACGCGGGTCCAGATACCCGGTTATCCAGGCTATCACAAGGTCAACGAAGTTTTTGCGCTTGGAGAAGGACAGAAGAAATTGGCGGAGAGCAAAGGACAGCCTGTGACCGAAAACGGGATGACCATGCTGAAAAAAACGCTGGAGCACATGCTCGGTGTCTCGGTCGATCACTACGTCCAGCTCGATTTTGAAGGCTTTACCGCTGTGATCGACAAGCTCGGCGGCGTCAAGGTAGACGTGGACCGCGACCTGGTGTACGAGTTGCCCAAGCCAGGGGTTTACCGCAGCTTGAAAAAAGGCACGCAAGTGTTGAATGGTGAGCAAGCGCTCGGCTTCGTCCGACACCGGATCGACAGACGCGGCCAAGCCTACAATTCCAGCGACTATGACCGCAACCGCCGCCAGCAGCAGGTCATTCGCGCGGTCGCGGACAAAATGGTTTCGATGGACGGAATTACCCGCTTGACTGAGGTGTTGGATACCGTCGGCAAGCATATTAAAACCGATCTGTCTAAAGATCAGATCAAAGGTCTGGCCATGGACTTTGGCACCATTTCTTCCGATCATATCGTGACGCTTGAGAATGGCGCGATCTGGAGCTCGCCTTATTCCTTGTGGCCGAGGGAGAACATGCAGGCGGTCCGCAGCACCTTGCAAAAGGAGTTGGGCGTAGCTGAAACAAACGTCAAGCTCAGCGACGCGGCGGTAGCAGAGATCGCCAAAGTCGAGATGAAAAAAGAGACCAGACCGCAGGCTGCGAAGCCGTCGACCTCTCCGCAGGCCGGAGCAGCCAAGCAAAAGACCGAGAAGCCGTCGACTCCGGCCGCGAAGCCAAAGTCAGAGACGCCAACAGATTCAGCACCCGCACCTGTACCGGATGAAGGCACGGGACAAGACGGCGAGACGTATCCGAGCGACATGCCGCCGCCAGATATTCTCGCGCCGCCGGCTCCTGCGCCAGATGGTGCGGACAGTGGGCAAACGTAACGAGTTTTGTGCACCCTTTCCAAAGCCGGGCACATATACTGCCAGAGAGTGAAAGTGTTGCCTGCTTTCGGGAAGGGGGCGGTGTTTTTGAAAAATTGGCAGGAGACGATGAAACAACTGCAAAAGGCATCGCAAAGCCTGGCAAAGCTGAATCTGGACAAAGACCATCCGTGGGGAGCCTTGCGTCAGATGAGCCAGATCATGGATGCGGATTTTTGGGAAAACATGGCGGCGCTCAGCAAGAAAGCTCCCCATCAGGCAACCACTTCTGTCGCAAAGGTCGTGCCGACGATCCAAAAGAACCGGAAAAAGGCACAGGACAGGCCGCTGCGGGTGGTGCAGGTCGAAGAAACAGAGGAATATCCGCTGACGGATGTGTTTTTGTCGGACCATTCTGTGATCGTATGCTGCGAGCTGCCGGGTTTTGCCCGCGACAGCCTGGAGCTTTCGCTTGTCGAGCAAAAAGTGCTCGAAATCAAAGGGCTGGTCAAGAAGCCGGACTACAAAGGCTCATGCGTGCAGGCGGAGAGAAGCTGCGGTTCGTTTCACCGCAAGATCGAGCTGCCTGCACCCGTGATTGCCAAAGGGATGAAAGCCCAGTACCAGGACGGCTTGCTGGAAATTTATTTGCAGCGCGATGCCGATTACCGCGAACGAAAAACGACATTCAAGGCGAAGCTGTAGAGGAGGGACGATGCGGACCTCCTCTTTTCCTTTTCCCGCAGCTTGCAGGACGCAGGGAGGGCGGAGCAGGCACACGCTCAAAACAAAAACAGTGCTAATGCAGGCCATTAACACTGTTCGTTCATATATTGCCCACCAGCGGCTGATCGACGATGTTCGGATCGAGCGTATTCGTTGCATTGGCACCGTTGATCGTGTTCACGACGTTGCCCGTATTGCCGCCGCCCGAACCGGAAAAGGATTTGGATGCGTTTTTGGGCGAGATGTTCAACGTATCTCCGAAGTTTACAGTCCCTGAGTTGCTGTTGATATTGACAGCTCCCACTACGGCAGGCACGGCTACTTCCTCCTTTCCTGCTTGGGCTCGTCGCGAAGCAGATGCCGGATATTTTTCACCCGCGTCTCCAAGGTCAGGCAGTCGGTTGAGCCGATATGGACAACCGAGGATGCCGCAGCAAACGGTACGTTGACCTTTTTGACGTGAATATGGGGACAGTCGTGAAACGTATCGATGCAAATCGGCTCGGTGGAACCGGGAACGGCTAACGGTGCTATGAACATATCATAATCGGCAAATTCAAATTCGTGCTGGTAAAAAATCGCTTTTTCCCGTTGCACCGCCAAAATGTTGGATTGGGCGTTGACTTCCTGCGAGTCCCCAATCTGCAGGACGGAAGAGGTATCAATGGAGAGGCTGTTCAGCTTCTTGACATGGCTCGTTCTTCGCTGCATCAGTTGGAACCCCCTCAAGCTGTAGTAAGTGCCGCAGCAACCGGAATCGTGCCGAGAATCAACGACTCGGGTGGCGTTTCGTAGAAGGAGAGCAGCGTGACCGTTTTCGTGTCGCCGATGAACAGAGAGGCCGAGGCCGACAAATCTTCAATGGAAAGGCTGCGCACGCAAATGTCACCGTTTATCACCTGGTAGATCATGTCAGGGTTCGTTCACCTCGCGCGGGAGATTTTTGATAAAGCTTTCACACGTTTTTTCAATATCGCGCTTGACTTTCTGGACGATTTTCTCCGCCCAGACGTCGAGCTGCTCAGGCTCCCATTCATCGGTCTGCAGCTGATTGACATAGTGACGGATGCGTTGGTCGATCTGCTTTTTAATATCCTCCAAAATGAAATCCCGGTAGTCGTCATTGAGCGGAAAACCGCATTCTTCCTCGATTCTTTGCAACACTTGGTAGGCATCTGCTTTCAGGTAACGGTAAATTTCTTTTTGCACGCGCTCAAACAAAGGCGTGTTCTTTTGTCCGTTCGGCACATCCATGCTCTGGTTAATGGAAAATTCGCCGATTCCGGAATCGTTGCTCTTCGGATTGAGACCGATGTTTAGCGTTCCTTCCAACCGTTCGACTTTCAGCAGGTCAAATTTGTATTCGTTTTTGATGACGGAAGGAACCTGCTTTTCCTTTAAGTCTTTGACATCCTGCTGCAGTTCTTCGATCATTTGCTTCATTTTTTCCATTTTTTTGTTTTGCGTCTGTATATAGTCATGCAACTGTTGCAAATACTGCATCATTTCGGGACCCATGTACATGACGACCATCCTTCTTCATCAAACATAAAGCCGACTAGCGCGAAGGCGCTACCAAAGGCACAAGCGGAATGAATTCCTCTGACGAAGTCTCGGGCAGCGGGTCGGTGGGGGGGGCCGGCTCGGTGAATCCGCCTGTGTTGTACATCTGCGATAACGGTTTAATCACACCGGCACTGCCAATTTGGCAGACGGACGAGTTGGTGATGCCGTCAATTCGCAAATGGTGGATCACGATGTTTTGATGAACGAAAAAATTCATGAAAAATCCCGTCCCTTTGCCGCCGGATCGCTTGTTTCCTCTACAAAGATCGGCAGCTCGTTGCTCGCTGTCTCATTGATATAGACAACGCTGCGGGGAATCTTGAACGAGAGATTCGTGCCTGAGTTGAACGATCCGCCGCCAGCAAATGTTTTGGAGTAGCTGACAGGCGAAATTTTGCGGACGTCTCCGACATTGAAGACGCCGCTTATGCTGTTTACGTTGATAACTCCAACAATGGCAGGCAGCTTCGACACATCCCCTCGGAAGAGTCCTTTTTGTATTGTATGTGTGACGGCACTGGGTGTTCATACCTGTTTTTCGCGCTTGATCCGGAGCGCACCGGGCGGCGTGGGCATACGATACATCAGCGACAGGGAGGGAAAGTGCGATGAACATGAAGGTCAACAACAAAAAAATCGCGGTGGGAGAAATCAAGATGGGGGGCGTGCAGCAGTCATCGCTCGTGCTGATCGGCGACGCGGAGGTCATCCGTTGTTCGTCGGTTTATGACACGGCAGACGATTCGCTCATTTTCAGCAAGGAGGTTCCGATTCGCCCGACCACGCCAAGGAGACGAGGCAATTGATCGCCCCGTCTAGCTTGCGGACACGTATTTGCGCTGGTAGTGGCTAAGGGCGATGAGCGGCCAAATCCAGCGATAGCTATGATAGGCAAAATAAGTGCCTCCGGGACGGCCGCCGCCTGTCGGATAGGAGGTGGTCCAGTCTGTCGCCAGGCTTTGTCTGGACAAATAAGCGACACCGCGTTCAATAGCCGGGGTCGGCCGGGAATGTACGGCGATCAGGGCATCGAGCGCCCAGGCTGTTTGCGATGGCGTACTGGCACCGAGCGGGACGTACGTTTTTTTCTCGTCGCTGTGGCACGATTCGCCCCAGCCGCCGTCGGCATTTTGCTGTCGCGTAAGCCAGTCGACTGCTTTTTGGACCGCCGGGTGATCGGGTGAGACACCGACAGCCATCATTCCGGTGAGCGCCGCCCACGTCCCGTACAAATAGGCGATGCCCCACCTGCCGTACCAGGAGCCGTCTTTTTCCTGATGGGCGAGCAGCCAGCGAATCGCCTTTTGCACAGGCGCGTCGCTTTCTTTGTACCCGGCGTAGCGGCCGAGAAACTCCAATGTTCTTCCGGTCAAATCGACAGAAGACGGATCGGTGCTGACGGTGTCTGCGCCTTCAATGGGCAGGCTGGAAATGAGCAGGGAGTCCGTATTTTTTTCAAAGGCAGGCCAGCCGCCGTCGTCGTTTTGCATGGACAACAGCCAATCCAGCCCGCGCTTCCAGGCCGCCGTCGCTGTTTTGTCCAGGCGGGACTGGCTGCGCAGAGCGCGCAGGGCCGCTGTCGTGTCGTCGATGTCCGGATTCATCGTATTGTAGTGGGAAAAGCCCCAGCCGCCGGGAGTTCCCGCCGGATTGCGAATTTTCCAGTCACCGAACGTATGCTGCTGTTTTTGGAGCAAGTAGCGATTAGCCCGCTGGATGGCGGGGTGACTTGCGGGCAGGCCGCTTTGCTGCAAGGCATGTGACAACAGCGCCGTGTCCCAGACGGCAGAGGTAGCCAGTTGCAGATGCGGCCCTTGTGCCGTTTCGTAGAGGGATTCGCGCAAGCCTGACATGGCTTTGACGATCAGCGGATCACGTGGAGAGTAGCCGCGGGCAAGCAAAGCAAAGATCATGAAAAAAGTCGAGGTCGAGTAGTTGTACAAAGTCCCGTCTGCCTCCACTCGCGCCAGCATAAACTGCTCCAGTCTGCGCAGGGACAGCTCGTGCAGCAGTCCGGGCAAAAACGGCAAGCGCACAACGTGCTCGTGGATGGCAGCCAAAAAGTTTTGCCCGTCCCGCATGAAGCGCTCCAGCATCCGATGGGGATAGACCCCCGGAGCAACGGAAGGATTCACATGCAAATCGGACAGATCGGGAGTATCCGCCGTCGCTTTGACGTATTTGCGGTCGGCGACAATCATCATCGGAGCGAGATGCACGCGGGCGTACCCGACAAAATCATAAAAGCTGATCGGAGAACGGGGAGGCAAGAGCGCGATTTCTACTGGCACGAGAAAATGAGCGGGCCACTTGTACTGCCCTGCCAGCGCGGTAGCGAACTTCGTCAGCAGGTTGGCCTCGCCCAAGCCGCCCTTGCTGCGAATAAACGCGCGAGCGCGGGCCATTCGCGGCTCGTTTTTTTCGTAGCGTCGCGAGAGCAGCAGCGCATAATAGCAGTCCACAGTCGTCGAAAGATTGCCCTCGGCCTCGTCCGGGTACAGCTTCCATGCGCCATTTTCATGCTGAAGGGCGGTGATCCGCGCAGTCAGTCCGTCCATGAGCTGCTCATCATCAATCCCGAGCGTCCGCAATAGGATAATCATGTGGGTGTCTGTCGTCGGAGAGCTTTCCAGACAGAAGCGCCAGGAGCCGTCCGACTGTTGGCTGCGCAGGACAACCGACTGAATCCGGCTGATTTCTTCGCGTACTTCGCGCAACAAATACCACCTCCATCTGGGAAAACTTGGCTGCATCAAGCGGTTGGTGCAGTCTTGTCTGTACAAAAATGCGTTCGTCAGGCAGGAGGAATCTGTATGCGATGGTCATGGCATCTGAATCCCGCTCTATGGCCGCTCGCACGCGAGCTTGCGAAAGCAAAAGAAACGAGACAGGCGGCCAACTCCCTTACCAAAACAGAACAGGACATGATCGCCGAAATCAGGCACAAGACCTTGGCGAGCAACGCCGACAACCTGGACAGGACGAGCGCCTATCTGACTTTTTTTCGCAAGCATCCGGAAGTTCACTGGGCGTTTTTGGCGCACCTCGTCTCGCGCAACGCCGGCTGGAGCATGACCGATCTTCGCGGCGAGCTATTGCCGCGGCTGCTTCCCGTAAAAGTGCAGCATGACTACTTTTCATTTCTGGAGCGGGGCAACTGGCTGATTTTTCACGATGCGTACCCTCAATTGTTACTGTATGAGGAAAGTGTGAAGCGACAGACCAACCTTTTTCACCTGCTTGCTCGGCTGGATGTCTCCCTGTTCATGCAGGCGGTCTGGAACCATTTCTGGAAAACAGGCGACAGCAAGCTGCTTTCCATCAGCCTGATTGTGAACGAACAGCATTATTTGGAGACGCACATGATGAGCGACGAAGCCTATCGGAATACGGTGGTCGAGACGCTGCCGTTTGCTTTGCAGGAGGTACTGCGGCTCAACCTGATCCTGCTTCCGTACAGAGGGCAGGAGGACGGTGCTTTGCGGCTGGCAGGCGAACCCGTCTTTCATTTTGCTTCCCTGACCGAGCGCATCGAGCTGGGCAAAAGACTGTACAGTCTGTTGTTCGGCGACACCCCGATCAAGGAAGGAGCCATGCGGTGGGCCGGCGACAAGCCCCACACCGGCTCGCGAAAAGATTTTTGGCCCCATCTGTTTCACGACTTGCGCGAGACGACACCAGGCGAGCCGTACCGGAAAAGACTGGGGAACTGCCAGCTGCTGCCTGGCGGAAAGCGGCTGTATTCCCCGGCGCTGCGCCAAGTCTGGAAGCAAGTGCGGCACGAACTGCCAAAAGCGGTGGATTGGTACCCGGCGAAAAAAGGCGTCGTCATGCGCCAACTCGTTTTGGCTCGGAACCAGCCCGCTTTTTCCCGCGCGGAAGAAGCGTACTGCCAGGCGCTTGAAAAAATCGAGCTGGCCGTGCTGGCAAAAGGGAGGCTGCTCGGCACGTAACGAAGGGCATGATGCGCTTCTGCCCATTTTTTCAGCTTCGCTTGCCGGATGTAGTAGAATAGAAAGAGAGATTACAGATGACATGTAGGAGAAGAGCAGGCATGAAAGTCGTCATAGCAGAAAAACCGGACCAGGCGATGAAGCTGGCCAGTCCGTTTCCCCATAGAAAACAACAAGGCTTTGTCGAAGTGCACCCCAACCGGCTTTTTCCCAAGGGGGCCTTTTTTACCTGGGCGGTTGGGCACATTTGTGAGCTGGTGCCGCCAGAGGCGTATAATCCCGCGTGGAAAAAGTGGTCGCTCTCCACGCTGCCGCTCATTCCCGAGTCGTTTCAGCATCAGGTGATGAAGTCAAAAGCAAAGCAGTTTGGCATTATCAAGCAGCTCCTGAGGCGCACCGACGTCACCGAAATCATCCACGCGGGCGACGCGGGGCGGGAAGGCGAACTGATCGTGCGCACCATCGTCGAGATGTGCAAAGTACGCAAGCCGATGAAGCGGCTGTGGATTTCTTCGCTGACGGAGCGAGCCGTTACCGCAGGGTTTGCCGCTTTGCTCGACGAGACGCAGACACGCAACCTGTACCACGAGGCGTACAGCCGTTCTTGCGCAGACTGGCTGGTCGGGATGAACGCTTCCCGTGTCTATACGCTGCTGCTGAAGCAAAAAGGGATCAACGACGTATTTTCCGCAGGCCGGGTGCAGACGCCGACGCTCGCGCTGGTCGTCAAGCGGGAAAAGGAGATCGCCGCGTTCAAGCCCGAGCCGTTCTGGGAGGTCAAGGCGACGTTTGCCATCGGCAAAAAGCGCTACGAGGGCGTCTGGCACAAGGACGACGGGGAATCGCGCCTTTTCGAGCCGCAGCTCGCGGAGCGAATTGCCGCTTTTTGCCGGGACAAGCCGGCAGAGGTGAGCGAGGTGGAGACGGAGCGCAAGGAGTTTTTGCCGCCGTACTTGTTCAACCTGTCCTCGCTGCAGGCCACCGCGAACAAAATGTTCAAGTTCTCGCCGCAAAAGACGCTGGAAATCGCACAAAAGCTGTATGTAAAAGGGATATTGTCGTACCCGCGCTCCGATTCGTCGTTTGTCACGCAGGAAGAGGCGAAGACGTTTCCCGACATTTTGGCGAAGCTGTCCAGGCAGCCTGAGTACCAGGCGCACTTTCCGCTGGCCAAATCGTCGATCGCCCAGGACAAGCGGTATGTGAACCAGAAAAAAGTGACCGATCACTATGCGATCATTCCCACCGAGCAGGTGCCGACCGTCTCCAGGCTGAGCGACGAGGAGCGGAAAATTTACGATCTGGTCGCGAGACGGCTGATCGCCGCGCATCAGGAGAGCGCCCTGTTCGATTACACGACCGTGACGACGCTCGTCGATGGACGCGCCATGTTCATCAGCAAAGGCAAGGTGCAAATCCGCGCAGGCTGGCGCGAAGTATTGTTCGATGAGGAAAAAGACGACAAGGAAACGGTGCTGCCGCCGCTGACCAAAGGTGAGACGGGCAAGGTGCACAAGGTAGAAGCCAAGGAGAGCAAGACCCAGCCGCCCAAGCGCTACACGGAAGGTCAGCTGATTACGCTGATGAAAACCGCGGGCAAGCACCTCGACAACCAGGAACTGGAAAAGGTGCTGATGAAGACGGAAGGGCTGGGCACGGAAGCGACCCGCGCCGGGATCATCAACATGCTCAAAGAGCGCAAGTACATCGAGGTGCGCAAAAACCAGGTGTTTGCCACACAAAAGGGGATGCTGCTCATCGACGTGATTGGCGACAAAATTCTCGCCTCCCCGGAAATGACGGCAAGATGGGAGCAGCGCCTCCAGGAGATCGGGCAGGGGGAGGCTTCCGCGCAAGTTTTCATGGAACAAGTGCGCAAGCTGTCGCATAAAATCGTCGCAGATGCCATCGAGCAGTCGCGCGAGTGGAAGCTGGATGGCTACGACGTCGAGGCGCTGCCGAAGTCGAAGCAGGCGACGAAGTTTTCGCTCGGCTCCAAAGTGGCGACCTGTCGGGCATGCGGCGGGGATCTCGTAGACAAGGGCGATTTTTACGGGTGCGCGAACTATAAAAAAATGCAGTGCACCGTGACCGTGTCGAAGACGATCATGGGCAAAAAGATCACGCCTGCTGCCGTGAAAAAGCTGATGGAGAAGGGCAAGACGAATCTCATCAAAGGCTTTGTCAAAGGAAAAGAGCGCTTCGACGCCTATTTGCAGTGGGATGAAGCAGACAAAAAGGCGAAAATCGGCGTACCGTCGTTGGTAGAAAAAAGTTTCTGAAATAAATCGGCAGCAAATTGAAACTTGCTTGCGTAAGTAACGTAGATACATGTAGAAAGGTGCGGCGAAACTGGGCCGTATTACCCATTGAAGGAGGAAAAACCATGTCCATTTTTAAACGACTTCGTGATTTGACCATGTCCAACCTGTATGCCTTGATTGAAAAAGCAGAGGATCCGATCAAAATGACCGATCAATATTTGCGCGATATGCAAGAAGACCTGAATGAAGCAGAAAAAGCGGTCGCTGCGCAAATCGCCCTGGAGAAAAAGTTCAAGGTGCTGTATGAAGAGCAGGAAGCGCTGGTGAAAAAGCGTGATGAGCAGGCCCATGTGGCGGCGCAAGCGAAAAATATCGATCTGGCCCGCCGCGCACTGGAAGAGAAAAAAGCGGCTGAACAAAAAATGGCCGAGTACAAGGAAGCATACGAGAAAAACAAACTGGCAGCAGACGCGCTGCGCGACAAACTGGCGGAAATGAAGAAACAGATTACCGAGCTGAAAAACAAGCGCGAGACACTCGTTGCCCGCGTCAATGCAGCCAAAGCCCAGAAGACGATCAATCAGACGATGGCTGGCTTCGACAGCAACTCGGCAATGGCTGGCTTGAAGCGCATGGAAGAAAAAGCGCTGCAAATGGAAGCGGAGGCAGAAGCAAGCGGGGAGCTGTACAAAAAGCAAAGCTCGCTCGACGAGGAAATCGCGAAGCTCACCAAAGACCAGCAGGTGGAAGACGAACTGGCCGCGCTGATGAAAAAATACGAGGGGTAAACCGCTTAGTCGGTGCCCCTTTTTCCTTGGTCGATAGGGATTTGTAAAATTTTTCCTATCGACATAAGTGAAACGACGGCTCTGCTGTCGCCAAAGGCTCGGCAATCGCCGAGTTTTCCAAACAAATGGAAGTGACAAACGAAAAAGCTTCGTCCCGGACGGGTGACGAGGCCGAACTTTCTCAACTTTTTTTGCTACGGGGGGATTGACGTGGAATTGCAGCAAATACTGGCGATGCTCGTCTGGACAGTTGCTGGCGGCATTCTGCTGTTTTTGTTGATGTGGATTGATACGCTTTTTACAAAATACAAGGATATTGCTGAAATCAAAAAAGGCAACGTAGCGGTCACGACGCGATTTGTGATGAAGCTGTTTGCCCAAGGGTACATTTTGGCCCAGTCCATTTCGAATGCAAACGATCTGTGGATCGCGCTTCTCGTATCGGTGCTATCATTTATTATCTTGCTCTTGTTGGAGAAAATCGCCGAGCTGTTGTTGAAAACCTTTACCGGACTTGACCTGGAGCGCGGAACCCAGCAAGGCATGGTAGGACATGCCATGGTGGCGGGCTCGCTGCACGTGGTCGGTGCCCTCATCCTGGGCGCATTGGTCTAGGAAAGGCGTAGGAAGGAGTAGGACCTGATGAGTTTGTTCAAACGCATTAAAAACTTGCTTGCCAAGCATGAGCCGCCTGCACCGGAAAAGAGCATCCTGACAGTAGGACCCGGTGACGTGGTGGAAGTTTCGCTTGTCACCTACCAGGTCACGGGCAAGGCGACCAATGCGAGCCGCAACGCGACGATGCTGACTTTGCAGGATGGAATGACCATCCGCTATTTATACATGGAAGAACGCGAAAAAACGGTGTATCAGCTGTACAGCGCCATCGACGGCCGCCTCGATTCGGTGGACGAGGTGCCGACCACGATTGAAATGGACGATGTAACGTACCATCTGGAGGAGCAGTACAACGGAAGAGTCCAGGTAGTCGGAAAAACGCCGTTTCATACGTCCGGCGAGCAGTACATTTGGCAGTTCCAGTCCGACGGCCGCGAGTTGCTGCGGATTGAATGGCAGGACGGAAGATTCATGCTGTATGAGGGAGAGGCGGTATTGCCAGCGGATGTGCAGGTACTTCGCGGAACGTAAGGAGGGGTGGGCATGCCGAACTTTTTGATGAAATGGATCAAGGCCCTGCTGATCTTGTCTGTCTTCCTGCTGATCGTTGCTAACTTCGACAGTCCTGCGATTGGCGACAGCTATCCGCTGGAATCGGTCTCCACCAAGGAGAATGGGCAAACATCGCGCATTTACCGCGCCGAAGGCAAGACCGTGCCAGAAGTGGCCAAGGAGCTTTCGGAACTGAGGCAGCCGGACGAGATTTCCAAAGAAGATGCCGAGCATATGTTTCTCATCTACTCTGACGAGCTGTACCATTTGCAGCGAGATCAGGCGAAGCCGTCCGACACGCTGATCGAGGTCGATTCGAAGGAGTACGTCCGGGAAAACTACGATTCGTCCTTTTTACAGGGCTACATTTTGGCCAGCGTCCTCGATGACCTGTTCGATGGACATAAAAAAAGCTCGACCGGCAGCTATCGCGGCTATTCGAGCAAGGACATCTACAAGCCGTCAGGCAGTTACCACGTACCGTCCGAGGCAGAGAAAAAGGCGGCGCCGCCGATCACGAAGGAAGGCACGGGCAGCATTACAAAGCGCAGTGACAGCAAAAAGAACAGTAGCACCAAAGTCGGCCAGGACGGCAATCTGTTCAAAAAGCAGGATACGTCGTCTGGCGGAAGCACGGGTAAAATTGTTCGCTCGTCCGACAGCAGCTCGTCCGTTTCCCCAAAGAAATCGTCGGTGTTTTCCAAGCCAAAAAGCAAGTCGCCGCCGCGCACGAAAGCAGGAAGCTCAGGCAGAATTACGAAACGCAGATAAGAGTAAGGTCAAGACAAACCCGCTGATAAGGCGGGTTTTTTGAGCGAAGTACCAATAGGTGTCGATTATTTTAGATTAGCATTCCTAGCCAAGCTCAGTTGCCTAGGCTAAAAAACATGGTCGACAGATACGGCGATACAAGCCAAATCAGTGAAACAGTGCCTCTCTGTTATACCCGTATGCTCCAGTTCTAATTTATCCCTATCTTATAGACGAATGTAAAGTTCTAGAATAGAAAAAAATGATTCATCACCATAACCCGTGCTAGACATTGAAAAAACGCAGATGTTCCTTTATCGTGGGAGTTGTCGAGACAACCACTGAAAAGGAGGAAATCTGCGTTGTGCCTTGATTTTAGCACAGACTTTATCAGACTTCCATCATTCCATCTCACACATTGGGAAAAAACAAAGGAAACGGATTGGATCGCTGTTCTGGAACCGCATTCTGCCTGTCATCTTTGTCCGATCTGCCTCGGAGCCAGTACCAACCATGCACGTCCTGGACGGCGTATTCTTCGTCATCGTTTCGTTCCTTCTTGGGGGACCGTCTGGGTATCCGTTCCCGTGTATCGCCAGCGCTGTGCTAGTTGTATGCTTACATGGACAGTGGAATGGAACGGTATCCCGCCTCGAGGATCCGTGACCTCTGCTTTTCAAGAGATGGCGGTGGATATGTGCCGCAGTCGGGATTTGCTCTCGGTTGCCAAGCAATTGAGTGTGGCCTACTCGACACTCGAACGCTGGTACTACCAACTGGCCCCCCAACGCCTTGCTCAACCAAAAGAACATGAAGCTCCTGAAGTGGTCTGTCTGGATGAGTTTGCTCTGCAAAAAGGACATAAGTATGGCGTGAACCTCATGGATGCTCAAACCGGTCATATCTGGCAAGTCACAGAAGGACGTTCACGTGAACAAGTACGAAACGCGCTGCAGCAATGGCCTTTTCGTAAGGCTCCCCATGTAGTTGTCACGGATTTGGCTCCAGGAATGGCTGAAACCGTACGCCAGGTCTGGAAGCATACCCTTGTGGTAGCAGATAAATTTCACGTGATCCAGCTTTTCTCTAAAGCGTTGGAAGCTACCCGAAAACGCACTCATGCTCGTGGAACACATCGTCGGGGCAGACATGAGCAACGCCTGCTCCATACGATCCCTGACAAGCTGAAGCCCGAAGAGCTTCAGGAACTGAAGATTTGGTTAGCAGAAGATCCACATCTGGAACGACTCTACTTTGCGCTTCAAGACATAAGAACCGTGTATGCCGTTGAAACCCAAGAGGCAGGGGAGGAAGCGCTTCAGAAATGGATTGTCGACCATCTCTATTCTCCGACTCCTGCGGTTCGTTCCATTGCCAAAACGATTGTCCAGTGGCAAGAGCCCATTCAGCATTATTTTTCCTTTCGGGTAACGAATGCCAAGATTGAAGGGACACACAACAAAGTGAAGGTAATCAAACGAAGAGCCTACGGCTACCGCAATCTAGAGAGATTCAAGATTCGCATTAGACTGGAGTGTAAACCGGCTACATAACTACGAAAAACTGCGATAGAGGGAGATCAAGCACGTTTTATGGTGAAGAGCTAAAAAAATACAGGAAAATATTGACTAACGCAATTTTTTGGTAAAAATAGTATTTGGAGTATTAAATTAACGGAAAGAGAAGGGTTCAAAGAAGAGAGATTTTGGAAGTTACTCAAAAAATCATATATGGGAGGTAAGAGGATAGGATGAATAATAAGAAAAAAGTGGTCAGTATGATGTTAGGAGCCTTGCTAGTTTGTTCCTCATTTACTTCACAAGCTTTTGCTGCAGACACCAAAAAGGTTACAGATAAGTTTGAAGAGAGTTATACAGTGGAAACTTTTGAGAATTTTACAAAGAGTGGTTATGAGCAACATGATACAATTTTAACATATTTTAATGATGGCAGTTTCACTCATGTAGACGAGGTAACCATATATAATGAGGCGGATGAGATAATTGATTCTTACGTGATTGAAGAATCTTCAAAGCCAAAGATAAAAGGCAAGAAGCCACTAGCGTTGCATTAATATAACCAGAACAAACACAATATTCAGTATTTTTATATTGAATATGGAAGACACAAAAAAATCCTTTACAATGGAATGGTCAGGTAGTTTCTGTCCAAATCCACTGAAAGGATTACATGTATGGACAAGAATACCTTATTTTCGTCATTTGGTAAATGGGTTTCGCCTATTTTTTCGAAACGTTTTTTTGAAGATTTGGCTTCTAGTGATCACGACAAGTACGTCAAAAAGCTGACGACCTCCGCCTATCTCCTGTTGTTTCTGCATGCTCACCTTCAGCAGCGAGAAGGATTACGGGCGATTGCAGATGACGCGTTAGGAAGGAAATTTCAACAAGAACTTGGCTTTACCTCGATCAGTCCTTCCCAACTTTCACGCAAGCATCAGCAGTCTCATTCCAACCTGTTACAACGTGTGTTCAGGGACTTGGTTCAACGGATTCGGCTATGCTCTCTTCCCCCAGCGATGAAACGTGATTTTCGCATCGTAGATGCGACCACGATCCCTTTGTGCCTCCATACATACAAGTGGGCGACCTTTCGTGAGACAAAAGCGGGAGTAAAACTTCACTTCCGGGTCGCATTTGCTTCTTCAGAAGACGTTTATCCGGAAAGGGTACAACTGACGCCAGCACGTGTTCATGACCGGACTCAACTCGATACGCTCGTAGACCATCCGGGTACAACGTATGTGTTTGATCGAGGATTTGTAGACTACGCCAAGTTTGACGCGTTCTGCGAACGCCGGATCTTCTTCGTTACGCGAGTAAAGAAGAAGGCAGCTATCCGGTATCTGTTTGATCGTCCGGTTTCCGAAGGGAGTTCCATCAAAAGAGATGGTTATGTACAAATGGGGACACAGCAAAAGCGAATGAAACATGTCCTTCGCCTCATAGAGACAACCGATTCACAGGGAAATCCCCTCCTGCTGATCACGAATCGATGGGAGTTATCTGCCGAAGAAATCAGCGAGATGTATCGGAGTCGCTGGGCCATTGAAATCTTCTTTAAATGGTTGAAGCAACACGTGAAAATCACTTCGTTTTACGGAAAAAGCCAAGAAGCGGTTCTGAACCAAGTGTTCATTGCCCTGATCGCCTTTTGCTTACTTCTCTTGGCCAAAATCTTCTCTGCTTGCCAAGAAAGCTTGTTGCAAATCTATCGGTGGTTACGTGTGATGCTCTGGGAGGATAGCCGAATCTGGTGGGAGCGATTAACCTCGAAACGAAGAAAGCCTGATCCATAAGCAGGAAGGAAACGGTTGTGTAGCATCTGGTTTAAGTGTATATAAATGCCAAATGGACGGAACTACCTTTGTGGGTCACTCCGTTCTTTAGCCATTTGGAAGTGGAATTCAGTTCGGAAAAATCAGTTTATTAATCCTGGCGATTTTTATGCAACGCTAGTGACTTGCTGTGTATTTAAAGGATTTAGTTGTTAGGTTTAATAATCTCGATTTGATATTGAATTCTCCAGTTATTACCCGAAATAAACTGTGAAACGGTGATGCAGATGTTTTTAAGAAAAATAACTCCTTTCTTATTCTGTCTTCTGTTAGTTGCTTGTACAAACGCTAGTGTAAGTAATGATGATTTACAAAAACTTAGCTTTCAAGTATTCTTGCCAGACTACTTACCTGATGGTTTTCATGAGCAAAAAAGAATTTTGGATTTGAAAGAGGAGTCTCTTCTGATCTCGTATGGAAACGGCGAGAATTACATTGAATTATTTCAAACAAAGAAATCGGATTACGATTATCACCAGATGATTCAGTGGTTCGCAAGCGCAGACTCAAAAGGAGTGGACAAGGAGTTTGAACGAGTCGAGGACTATGTGATTAGTATGGATAGCTCGTTAAAAAAACAAGGTGTATGGGATGTAGTAATACTCCCCAGTCAGGATTTGAGCGGAAATAATATTCAGTACAATGAACTGAATTATTATCATGTACAATCAAATGTAAACAATGAAGAGGAACTGAAAAAATTCATAAAAAGCCTTAAAAAAATAAATTGATTGGCAGTTGATGCTGCCATATGTATTTGGCAAACGAAAAGTGCAGAGTTTGGCAATGAGCGATCTTCACGATTATGCAGCCGAAAAGGCGAGAGCGTAAAAAGTTTTGTGTAAATGGTTAAACTTCCCATTAAGGAGATGATCATTTATGCAAGACAAAAGAGACATGACGATCAAGGAGTTAGCGAAGGATTGCCGTACCATCGAAGACGTGCACACCATGCTGAAAGATTTGTTCCGTGACACCATCCAGCAGTTGTTTGAAGCTGAAATGGATGCCCATTTGGGCTATACCAAACATAGTACCGATGGGGATCATTCAGGAAATAGTCGGAATGGGTATAGTAAAAAGACGCTAAAGACAAAGTTCGGGAACACAGAAATTCGTGTGCCTCGTGACCGTAACGGCGAATTTGAACCTCACATTGTGAAGAAGCATGAAACTACCACAAATGGCTTGGAGGAGCAAATTATCGCACTCTATGCTAAAGGAATGTCTACACGAGACATTGAGGAACACATGAAGGATCTGTACGGAATCGATGTATCTCCTGCGATGGTTAGCAAGGTGACCGACAAGATTATGCCAATGGTGGCAGAATGGCAATGCAGACCGCTGGATCGGGTTTACCCCATCGTGTTTCTGGATGCCATCCATTTTAAAGTCCGTCAAGAAAATCGAATCGTCAACAAAGCAGCTTACAGCGTTCTCGGCATTTCGATGTCTGGTCATAAGGACATTTTGGGCATCTGGATCGGCGAGCACGAAAGTGCGAGCTTCTGGCTCAATGTGTGCACAGATCTGAAAAGTCGTGGTGTAGAAGATATCTTGATTGCCTGCAAGGATGGACTGGCGGGCTTCTCCGAAGCAATCAACGCAGCGTTCCCAAGAACCCAGATTCAATTGTGCGTCATTCACCAGATTCGCAACTCGATGAAATATGTACCGTTCAAGGAAGAAAAGGCCGTTTTGGCAGATTTAAAAAAAGTCTATCAAGCTCTTACGCTGGAAGAGGCCGAATCAGCATTTGCTATGTTCAAAGACAAGTGGGGGAAGAAGTATCCCATCATTATTCGCTCCTGGGAAAGCAACTGGCTTGAATTGACCGCCTATTTCAGCTATCCCCCAGAAATCCGTAAGATGATTTATACAACGAATATTATTGAGGGGTATCATCGGCAACTTCGTAAGGTCACCAAAACAAAAACGGCGTATCCAACCGACGATGCCTTACGGAAAATCATCTATCTGGCAACCATGGAGGCTTCAAAGAAATGGACCATGCCCCTTCGAAGTTGGAAAGAATGTATATCGCAACTGGCCATCCATTTTGGAGACCGCTTGCAAGGGGAACTGTCCGCATAAAGGGGCTGTTGGGTCGGCTTGACATGGAGCCTCTGCGGGCATGATTCTTTGCGATTGGGCGATGCCTGTAAATCATGCATCGCATGGCTGACGAGCCTATCATGCCCGCCCCTCCATGTAAAGCCGTTGAAGTAGCCATTCACCTGTTAAAAACCCATTTACACAAAAAAATTTACATTCCCGAAAAGGCGGTATACCAATGTTTCGCAAGGGGATTAAGTCTATCATGCCCGCCTCTCCATGTAAAGCCTAGTGAATTGCCATTGTATCAAAAACGGTTGCCAAACTCTGCACTTTTTTGCCGTATACAGCCCTATCAACTATAGTCGTGAAAAAAGTCCGTCGCTTACGTGTTCTTATGACAGCAAGCACGGACTTTTTTACGTGCGAAAAAAGGCTCACTCGAAAAAAGCAGTAGTCCTGCCTAACAGAATCGCTTGTTTCCCTCGTGTTTTGCAATCATTTTTCATAAAGCAAAGCATAGTTATTCTGTTGTCTTTGTAAATTGTAAAGTACGCGAAGAAGAGGGGGACAAAAGCGTGTCAGCCTTCGACTTGTGAAAGCGATTTCCAAAGCGGCTTTCTCGACTTTTGTTTGGCAGTGACGAAAACATGATTGTTGATCGACAAAAGAAGAAGGGATGTGCGCCCAGCGTTCGACAGCCTTTGTTTGCAGCTTTCGCTATGATGAGCTTGTGCATAGACAAAGACGATCCGTAAGCGGGGAGCGGAAGGGAAACTTGGCGGAAAGGAGCGCATCACGATGCTGGAAAAAATTTTGGAATTGCGTGCACAATCCAAATCGATTGCGGAAATAGCCAAAGAATGCGGCTTGACCATAGGCCAGGTAAAATACCGTCTGCAAAAAGACAGAGCGAAGGCGGAGCGTGTGTCACAGGAGAACCGACAGACGACTTCGCAATCATCCCGGCAAGACGGGGGGTGGCGGCTGCCGGACTTTTACGGGCGCGATGTCGTCAAGGTGATGGTGCAAGGTCCGACCGTCCTGTTCGTCTACTGGGAAATCACCTGGCCGCGAATGAGAATGGTGGCATCGTACTTGCGGGCAGATTTTCACCATATTCAAAAGGGATTGCGCCTGTACGACGTGACGGAACGGCTGTTTGATGGCACAAACGCCCATTCCACAAGAGACATTTTGGTCAACGAAGATGCACACCACTGGTACGTGTACGACGTGTTGCCAGGGCGAACGTATATCGTCGATTTCGGTTTGTTTGAGCATGGTCGCTTTTGTCCGATTTTGCGCTCGGACGTGGTCGTGACTCCGCGAAATACGAAAGCGGCCTGGGGTGAGCCGTTGGTGGAGCCTGCACCTGATCCTTCTACACCTGCCTGGTTTGAGAACTTTTCCTCTTATTCCCTCTATTCCAAAACATCCAAATAAGTGAGGTGGCCACAGTGCACAACGGTTATCTCTCCCTCGTGCTGCATGCCCACATGCCTTACGTACGGCACGGGGACCGGGACGATCGCCTGGAGGAGCGCTGGATGTACGAAGCCATGCTGGAATGCTACATCCCGCTGCTCATGGTATTTGACAAGCTTCTTTCGGACAAAATCGCGTTTCGCATGACGCTTGCCTTGTCTCCTACCTTGCTGTCGATGCTCGACGACGAGCTGATCGTGGCGCGGTTTCGTGCGCATCTCGCCAAAACGGTGGAACTGGCAGGCAAAGAAGTCAAGCGCGCGGCGAACAACCCGCAAGAACAGCGGCTCGCCAAAATGTACCTGGAACGGTTTCGCGGGATCGCCTCGTTTTGCAGCAAGCTGGATTACCGGCTGGTCGAAGGCTTCAAGCGGGTGGCAGACAGCGGTTGCCTGGAGTTGATTACATGCGCGGCGACACACGCGTTTTTGCCTTTTGTGGAGACGGAGGAAGCGATTTTGGCGCAGCTGCGGACAGGGATTGACACCCACGAACGTATCCTCGGCAGGCGCCCGCGCGGAATCTGGCTGCCGGAGTGCGGCTATACGCCAGGGCTGGATCGGCTGCTGAAAGAGGTAGGGCTGCACTACTTTTTCGTCGACTCCCACACGATCGAGCACGCGACGCCGCTGCCGCGAAGAGGCGTTCTGGCTCCGCTCTGCACGCCGCATGACGTGGCCGCGTTTGCCAGAGATGAAGCTGCTTCCAGCCAGGTGTGGAGCTCCATAAACGGCTATCCCGGCGATTACGATTACCGGGAATATTACCGGGATATTGGGTTTGAAAGAGAAATGAGCTATATCGAGCCGTACATTCATCCTGCCGGCATCCGCATACATACCGGATTGAAATACCACCGCATTACAGGTCCCCATGGGGAAAAGCAGCTGTATGAGCCAGACTGGGCGCGGGAAAAGGCCGCTTCGCATGCCGGGCACTTCCTGTACCAACGGGAGTGTCAGGTCGAAGCGGCGGCAGCGTGGATGGACCGCAAGCCGCTGGTTGTTGCGACATACGATGCCGAGCTGTTCGGGCATTGGTGGTACGAGGGGCCGCAATTTCTCGACTTTTTGCTGCGCAAGACCGCGTGCGATTCAGAGAAGGTGAAGCTGATTACCCCCTCGGAGTACCTCGCCGAATACCCTGAGCAGGACCGCGGATTTTTGCCGATGTCGACCTGGGGACGCAACGGCTACGGGGAAGTGTGGCTGAATGAAAAAAACGGCTGGATCTATCGGCATCTGCATCAGGCAGAGCGCGACTTGATTGAGGCGGTTAGCGATTTTTACGAGAACGGCGGGGAGGAGCCAGCGTATCGCGAGCTTGCCAGCCGCGCCTTGCGCCAGGCGGCCAGAGAGCTGATGCTGGCACAAAGCAGCGACTGGGCGTTCATCATGGATGGGCAAACCGTCGTCGAATACGCGGTGCGCCGGACCCACGATCACCTGGCGGGCATGCGCGAGCTGCTCGCGATGCTTCGCGAAAACAGGCTGGATGAAGCGAAAATTGCCGAGATGGAGACGGCTTTCCCGATTTTTCCCCACATCGATGAAACGTACTATTTGCCTAAACAGGCGCATAGAGTGAACGTATCTCGTCAGCTTGTTGCGGCAAGCAAAGGGCCGGAGCCATCCGGAGTCGTCCTGATGCTGGCCTGGGAATTTCCGCCGCTCGTCGTGGGCGGGCTGGGCCGCGCCGTCTACGATCTCGCCCGGCATCTGGTGCGCCAGGGCCTGGAGGTGCATGTGCTGACCCGGGCAGCGGACGGGAACATGGCAGAGGAAGTCATGGATGGCGTTCGCGTACACCGTCTGCCCACTTACATCCCTGCAGAGCAGGAAGATTTTCTGTCGTGGGTGTTCCAGCTTAACCTGGCGATGACAGATGCCACCGAGCGGTTGTGGCACAAAGGCGTGCGGCCTGACATCATTCACGCCCATGACTGGCTGGTCGGCTGGGCGGCCATGGAAATCAGGGAGCGCTACTCGCTGCCGCTCATCAGCACGATCCACGCCCTGGAGCACGGACGGCACCAAGGGATTCACACGCCTTTGCAGGAGCGGATTCACGAGAGCGAGCGAACGCTGGCCCACGCTTCGGATCGGGTCATTGTTTGCAGTCACTACATGGCAGAGGAAGTGCGGCGGCTGTTCGACCTCCCCGAGGCGAAGCTGCGCGTCATATACAACGGTGTCGATCTCGCATTGCCGCCAGCGTTTGACAAAGGCAGGCTGCGTGAAGAGCTGGCGATTGGCGACGGCCCTATCCTCTTTTTCGTCGGTCGTCTGGTGCAGGAAAAAGGAGTGCACCTGCTACTCGAAGCGATGGCCAGACTGCGCTACGAGTTCGGTCACGCCACGCTGCTCATTGCGGGGAAAGGGCCGATGCAAGGGCACTGGCAGCGGCGCGCGGAAGAGATGGGCATAGCGGATCGTGTGAAGTTTCTCGGCTTTGTCGACGACGCGCGGCGTGACCAACTGTTTTTGCTGGCTGATCTCGCGGTTTTTCCCAGTTTGTATGAGCCGTTTGGCATCGTGGCTCTGGAAGCGATGGCGTTGGGAGTGCCTGTTTTGGTGGCTGATACGGGCGGGCTTCGCGAAATCGTCCGGCACGGAGAAAACGGGGCGACGATGTACGCGGGAAATCCCGATTCACTCACCGACCAGCTCCGCTGGCTTTTGCAGGACCCGGAAAAACGGCGTCAGATGGCGCAAGCAGCGCAACACGACGTCTTGCACCGTTACAACTGGGCGACTTTGGCGATTCAGACCATGGAGGAATACCGGGCGCTTGGCGTGCAACGCCTGACGCTTTCGGAGAGATAGGCTCAAACCGTGCAGGATCGCAACGATGATGAAGGAGGAAGGTAATAAGATGAAGGCAGTTATTATGGCTGGTGGAAAAGGAACACGACTACGTCCGTTAACGTCCCATACTCCCAAACCAATGGTGCCACTCTTGAACCGGCCGTGCATGGAGTACACGATCGAGCTGCTGAAAAAGCACGGAATTACAGAGATAGCCGTCACACTCCAGTACCTGCCTGATGTCATTCGCGATACGTTTGGCGATGGTTCGCGCTACGGTGTTTCGCTCGTTTACTTTGAAGAGACGACGCCACTCGGAACGGCGGGCAGTGTGAAAAATTGCGCCGATTTTCTCGACGAACGCTTCCTCGTCATCAGCGGGGATACGCTCACAGACATGGATCTGTCGGCGGCGATCCGCTTCCATGAGCAAAATGAAGCATTGGCTACGCTGATTCTCACCCGTGTGGAGACACCTTTGGAGTTTGGCGTCGTCATGACGGATGAGCGGGGACGCATTACCCGTTTCCTGGAAAAGCCAAGCTGGGCGGAAGTGTTCAGCGATACGGTCAACACCGGGATGTACGTCTGCGAGCCGGAAGTGCTGTCTTATATAGAAGCAGAAAAAGAAGTCGATTTCAGCAAAGATATTTTTCCGTACTTTTTACAGGAGCAAAAACCGCTCTACGGTTACGAGGCGAGCGGGTACTGGTCGGACATTGGATCCCTGGAAGTATATCGGCAGGCACAGTTCGACCTGCTGGACGGCCGTGTCAATCTGGAGATCAAAGCGCAGGAAATTGCCCCGCGCATTTTTCTGGAAAATCACGTCCGTGTCGACTCTTCCGTTCGCCTGGAGGGGCCGGTTTATATCAGTGAAAATGTACACTTGCAGGCGGGAGTGGCGGTCGGGCCATATACCGTGCTCGGAGACAACACGGTCGTCTCCTCGGGAAGCAAGCTGTCGCGAGCCATTCTCTGGGAGAACAACGTGATCGGAAAAAAGACGGAGATCAGCGGAACGACGCTCTGCCGCAATGTGCGCATTGCCGATTGCGTGCAAACAGGAGACGGCGCGGTCATCGGCGACAATTGCCTGATCGGAGCCAAATCCGTCGTGAAGGCAGGCGTGAAGATTTGGCCGGACAAGGAAGTGGGCGAAAGCGCGATTGTAACGACTTCGCTCATCTACGGCAGGAAGCAGACGAAACATTTGTTCGGAAACAGCGGCATCAAAGGCATGGCCAATGTCGACATCACGCCGGAGTTCGTGACGCGGCTTGCTGCCGCTTACGCCTATCTGCACAAGCCCGGCAGCAAAATTGCGCTGTCTGCATGCCCGAACCCTTTTGCCCAACTGCTCAAGCACAGCATCATGACGAGCTTGTGCTCCTCGGGAATGGATACGGTCGATCTCGGCGTGGGAAATGCACCGCTCATCCGCTACGGCGTCCGTTCGCTTGTGTGCGTCGGCGGCATCCATCTGTTCATGAGCGAAACGGCCGAGGAAAAAGAGATCGTCCTCCAGTTCTTCGACCAGAAAGGACTGCCGATCTCGCGCGACATGAAGCGGAAAATCGAAAATGCCTACTGGCAGGAGACGTATGTGCGCAACCTGCACCATTTGGGCGCGTTGCATGTCGAGCATCAGGTCCAGGAAGCCTACTTGCGCGCCTTGGTTGAGCAGTTTGATGTACCGTCCATCCAGCGCCAGCGTTTTCACCTGTTGATCGACAGCGAGCAGCGGTTTTTCCCGGGCTTTCTCGCCCCGCTGTTTCACGAGCTGGGCGTGACGGTCACGTATGGAGCAATCCAGGACGGCATCAGCAAAAACAAAGCCGATCTTGGCATTCGTCTGGATAAAAATGGAGAAACGTTCGTCTTGTTCACCGAGGAAGGCGCGAAGCTCTCGACGGAGCAGTTGCTCGCCTTGCAGCTTCTGGCGTGCAGCGGCCGCCACAAACGGATCGGATTGCCAGTCAGCGCGCCAGCCGAGCTGGAGCACCTCGCCGGGCTGCTGCAAATCGAGGTCGTGCGGACGAAAGTAACGCCGCGCGCCATGATGGAGGCGGCATCCGACGAGCGTTTCCATCCGCTGTTTGACGCGGTGTACAGCCTGATGAGCATCCTGTCCTACCTGGCCCGGGAGAAAAAGCCGCTCAGCGTGCTCTTGAAGCTTCTGCCCGCGTGCCACATGGAGCGCAAAACGGTTTTTTGTCCATGGGGAGCGAAAGGCAAAGTCATGCGCAAGGTGCTGGAGGAAAACAAAGGCAAGCTGCTGGAGCTTGTGGACGGGATCAAGGTTTACGATACGAACGGCTGGGTGCTGATTTTGCCTGACTCGGAAGATTCGCACGTCAAGGTCATCTCGCAAGGAGCGACGGCCGAAACGGCGGCAACGCTCGCCTCCTCCTACGCCAGACGGATTGCAGAGTATCAATGAAGGAAGGATGTGAAGGCATGCCAAGACCGCTCGTCGTCGGGAACGGGAAGCTTTTGATTAATTTTGACGACAGGCTGCACATGCGCGATCTTTACTATCCATATGTAGGCCAACTGAATCATGTCGGCGGACATTTCAGCAAGCTGGGAATCTGGGTGCAGGGACGGTTTTCCTGGCTCGATGAGGACGGCTGGAAGCGGCAGCTTGGCTATGATCGGGAGTCGCTGGTGACAGATGTTCATGCCCATCATGAGCATCTGGCCGTCTCCTTGCAGATCGCAGATGGCGTGCACCAGCGCGAGCCGATTTATTTGAAAAAAGTATGCGTCCGCAACCATATCGACGAGGTGCGGGAAATCAGGCTGTTTTTCAATCACGATTTCAGCCTTAACGAGACGGAAGTCGGGGATACCGCCGTGTACGACCCGATTCTTTGCACCGTTTACCACTACAAACGCAATGTGTACGTGATGGCCAACGGAAAAACACCGGAAGGCGGGATCGACCAGTTCAGCGTCGGTATCAAGCGGTTCAACTATGCGGAAGGAACGTGGCGCGACGCCGAGGATGGAGTGCTCGCCGGCAATCCGATTGCGCAAGGCTCCGTGGACAGTACGATTTCCTTTCGCCTCGTTTTGCAGCCGCACGAGGAAAAAACGATGTACTACTGGCTGTGCGTCGGGAATTCGTACGACGCCGTGAGAACGTTGAACCAGTACGTGCTGGACAACGGCCCGGATCGGCTGTTGGAGCGGGTGGCTGTGTACTGGCGGCGCTGGGTGAACAAGGAAGAGCGGGATTTCGCCGACCTTCCCCCCGAGGTCGTCCATCTGTACAAGACCAGCCTGCTTCTCGTGCGCACGCAGATCGACCAGAACGGAGCGATTCTCGCGGCGAACGACTCCGACATTCTCCAGTTTAACCGTGACCACTACAGCTACATGTGGCCGCGGGACGGGGCGCTGATCGCAAGCGCCATGGCGAAGGCCGGATATACGGGAACGGTCGCTCCGTTTTTCACATTTTGCGCAAAAGCCTTGAACGAAGACGGCTATTTGCAGCACAAGTACAACCCGGACGGCTCAGTCGGCTCCAGCTGGCATCCGTACATCGTAGACGGCGAAGTCCAGCTCCCGATTCAGGAGGATGAAACGGCCCTTGTTCTGTACGCCCTCTGGGAGCAGTACAAGAGCGGCAAGCAAATTGAAGACTGCCAGGCGCTGTACCCGACACTGGTTCGTCCGGCCGCACGCTTTTTGCTGGAGTACGTTCACCCCGCCTTGGGATTGCCGAAGCCAAGCTATGACTTGTGGGAGGAGCGACGCGGCATCTTCACGTTCACGAGCGCCGCGGTGTACGCAGGCTTGATGGCTGCCGCGCGGTTTGCGCAGCTGTTCGGCGACGACCACAGGTACAAGCGCTACGAGGAAGGTGCGAAAAGCATTCGCGCTGCCATGGAAAAGCATTTGTACGATCCTGGCATCGGCCGCTTTTTGCGCGGCATTTACTTGCGCCCGGGTGGTAGCGTGGAAAAAGATTTTACCGTGGAGAGCAGCCTGCACGCGCTGTTTGCGCTCGATGTTTTCCCGGTGGACGATCCGCGCGTCCAGCGGACGATGGAGGCCGTGAAAAAAAGCCTGCGGGTCGACACGGAGGTAGGCGGCTTCGCCCGCTACCAGGGCGACTACTACTTCAAAAAGTCGCACGATATTGCCAGAGTGCCGGGAAACCCGTGGATCATCTGCACGCTGTGGGTGGCGGATTGGGAGATCGCCAAGGCCAAATCGCTTGCAGAACTGCAAGAGCCGAAAAACAGGCTTCTTTGGGTCGTGCGCCATTCGCTGCAAAGCGGGGTGCTGTCCGAGCAGCTTGACCCGTATTCGGGTGCCCCCGTATCGGTTGCGCCTTTGACCTGGTCTCATGCTACGTTCGTGGCTACTGTTCTGAATTATTTGGAAAAAGTGAATGAGTTGCGCTAACGAGGGGAGAGAGGAAGATGACCGCAATCCGTTTCGGTACAGATGGCTGGCGAGACATCGTGGCGGACGGCTTTACGATGGAAAATGTCCGCATCGTCGCGCAAGCTATCGCCAGCTATACAAAAGAAATCGGCCAGCAGGAACAGCCCATTCTGGTCGGGCATGACACGCGTTTTCTCGGTCGGCGATTTGCCGAGGAAATCGTCCGCGTGCTTGCGGCCAACAAGATTCGCTCCTACCTGGTCAACGAGGCGGCCCCGACGCCTGCTGTCGCCTTCGGGGTCAAGCATTTTGCCGCCAGTGGAGCGATCATGGTCACCGCCAGCCACAATCCGCCTGAGTACAACGGCATCAAGTACATTCCCGAGTACGCAGGCCCGGCGACGCCCGAAATCACCGCCCGGCTGGAAGCGTGGATCAACGAGATCGCATCCGCCAAAAAGGTGCCGACGGTTTCTTTGGCAGATGCGACCAGAGACGGGCTTTTGCAAGTGATCGTGCTGCGTCCCCATTACGAGGCGCATCTGCGGCGCATGGTCAACCTGGACATGTTGCGCGGGTCGTCCCTGCATGTCGTGGTGGACGCGATGCACGGGGCAGGCATGGGGTATGTCAGCTCGCTTCTCGCGGAAGCCGGGGTAAAGACGGCCGCAATCCGGGAAACGCCCGACGCGGCTTTCGGCGGCGATTTGCCCGAGCCAAACGACAAGCACCTTGGCTTGCTGAAAAAAGAAGTGCTGGAGCGCAAGGCGACGCTGGGGCTTGCCAACGACGGCGACGCGGATCGGTTCGGCGTCGTGGATCGGTTTGGACAGTACATTCCGCCAAACGATGTACTCGTCCTGCTGACCCATCATCTGGTGAAAAACCGCAAGCTGACCGGGCGAATCGTGCGCACGGTAGCGACGACGCATTTGCTCGACCGCATGGCAGAGCATTACGGGCTGGAGTTGGTAGAGACGCCAGTCGGCTTCAAGTACATCGGGGAGCAAATGCGCAAGGGAGACGTCCTGATCGGTGGAGAAGAGAGCGGAGGGGCCAGTATACTCGGCCATATCCCGGAAAAAGACGGGGTACTCATCAATCTGCTGCTTGCAGAACTGGTCGCCCACGAAAACAAGGAGATCGACCAGATTTTGCGTGAGCTGTACGATCAATTCGGCGAGCTGTTCCATACGCGCCTCGACATGCGGCTTGCGGAAAAAGACAAGTGGATCTCGCAAATGGTGACGACGCCGCCTGCAAGGGTCGGACCGTATGCGGTGCAAGGAATCAACAGAATGGACGGGATCAAGCTGCTTCTGGAAGAAGGGCACTGGGTGCTCATTCGTCCTTCGGGCACGGAGCCGCTGGTGCGCATCTACTGCGAAGCGACGAACGCGACCGCGCTTTCCAGGCTGCAGGAAGCGATCCAGGACTGGTTTTCGGAAATCAATGTATGAAAAGTTGTCAGGAAGAACGGGCACGAAGCTGCATCGTTCTTCTTTTTGCGTTTACGGTCCGTCTGGAGTTTTGCTAGAATCAACTTATGAAGTCGGTATATAAGATGAAAGATGGGGACCTATGCGCATTGACCGAGAAGTGTTGCAAGCTTTTTTGAAAGAAGTAAAGGTAGAAAGCCAGTCGCCTGTCGATCCTGTCGTTGTCTTGCACACGCCCTATCCGTGGGAGTTGGTCGGTACCGGCAATTACGCCGCTGTCTTTGCCCATCCCGACTATCCGCGTGTGGTCATCAAGCTGTACGCGCCTGGCCGACCAGGCTGGGAGCAGGAGATCGAGGTGTACAAGAAGCTCGGAAAGACGCGCTCGTTTCCGATGATGTACGACTATGGCGAACGCTATCTCGTCATCAAGCGAGTCAACGGCATTTCCCTGTTCGACTGCGTTCGCTTTGGCATCCCGATCCCGCCCCAGGTGATCGAGGACGTGGAGCAGGCATTGAAGGAAGCGCGCGAAAAAGGGCTGTACCCGCACGACGTCCACGGCAAAAACGTGCTGATGGACCGGGGGCGGGGGTATCTTATTGACGTCTCGGACTACTACAAAAACGTCCCGGACAGCAAATGGCGGGATTTGCGCAAGGCGTACTACAAGATATACCTTCCGTTTTTGAAGGACCGTGGCTGGAAAATTCCGTTGTGGGTGCTCAACGGGGTGCGCAAAGGGTATCGGCTGTACAAAAAGGCGAGGCGCTTGTTCACGTAAGCGCACTCTGGTAAAATGAGCATTTGACATTGTGTTTTCATGGCTGGTCGAAGCAGATGAAGGAGGACATTCCCTTGTTGTATTTTCTAATTGCGGCTGTGATTATCGGACTGGATCAGTGGACCAAGCACCTTGTAGTGAACAATATGGAGCGGGGAGAATCCATCCCGCTGATCGCGGATGTGTTTCATCTCACCTCGCACCGCAACATGGGGGCCGCGTTTGGCATTTTGCAAAATCAGCGCTGGCTCTTTATTGTCATTACGGTTGTCGTCGTCGTCGGCATCGTGGTTTCGCTGATTCGCCTTGGCAAAAAACAGCCGCGCGCATCTCTGGCATTGTCCCTCGTGTTGGGCGGAGCCATCGGTAACTTTATCGACCGCGCAACGACTGGACAAGTCGTGGACTTTTTGGATTTCACCCTGATTAACTTCCCGATTTTCAACGTCGCGGACATGGCCATTACCATCGGCGTCGGCATCTTGCTGCTGGATGTTTTCCTGGAAGGCAGGAAAAGCGGACGGTAATGCTGTTGTTTGGTGATACTAGACGAGTACGGACAGTAACTTTGTTAAGGAGACAAACATGAACGACACGCAATTGTTTGAACGTTATGATTGGAACGTGGAGCCTGAGGATGCAGGCGAGCGGATCGACAAGTTCATCACGCTGCAAAATGATGACTGGTCGCGCTCGCAGGTGCAGGCGTGGATCAAGGAAGGCCGCGTAACGGTAAACGGGGAGCCGGTCAAGAACAATTACAAGCTGCAGACAGAAGACGAGGTTACGCTGCGCGTTCCGCCACCAAAGGAAATGGCGATCAAGCCGGAGCCGATGCCGCTTGAGATCGTCTACGAGGACAGCGATGTCGTCGTCGTCAACAAGCCGCGCGGACTGGTCGTGCACCCGGCTCCGGGTCATTACAGCGGCACGCTCGTCAACGGACTTTTGGCACACTGCAAAGATTTGTCCGGCATTAACGGCGTCCTTCGTCCGGGGATCGTGCACCGCATCGACAAGGATACGTCAGGGCTGCTGATGGTCGCAAAGAACGACAAGGCGCATATCGGCCTGGCCGAACAGTTGAAGGAGCACTCTGTGACGCGCACGTATGTCGCGATCGTCCACGGGGTCATTCCGCACGAGGTGGGCACAATCGACGCGCCAATCGGACGCGATCCGAAAAATCGCCAGCAGATGGCGGTCGTCTTTGAAAACAGCAAACCTGCTGTGACGCATTTTATCGTACTGGAGCGCTTCAAGGAATACACGCTGGTGGAGTTGAAGCTGGAGACGGGGCGAACACACCAAATTCGCGTCCACATGAAATACATCGGCTATCCGCTGGCGGGCGATCCGAAGTACGGACCGAAAAACACGCTGGAGATCGACGGACAGGCCCTGCATGCGAAGACGCTCGGCTTCACCCACCCGCGCACGCAGGAGCGGCTGGAGTTCGAGGCGCCGATGCCAAAAGATTTGACCGATCTTATCGATTTTCTCAGACAGGCTTAAAAAGAGACGGGAGGAAGGCAAGTGCTGAAAAGACTGGCGCATGTGACACTGTACGTTCGCGATTGCGAGGAAGCTCTGCAGTTTTACACGGAAAAGCTCGGCTTTGAAAAACGGATGGATACGCGCATGGACGACGGCTCGCGCTGGTTGACGGTCGGCCTTCCCGGTCAGGAGCCGGAGATCGTGCTGCATGATCCTACCCATTGGCATCGGGAGGAAATCGCCCGGGAGATGCTTGCGGCTGTTGGCAAAAACCCGATGTGGGTATGGGAGACGGACGATTTTTGGCAGACGTATGAAACGATGCGCGAGCGCGGCGTGAAGTTTGTCAGCGAGCCTGTCGAAGTCGTCTACGGGACGGAAGCAATTTTTGAGGATTTGTACGGCAACCGCTTTTTGCTGCTTGCCCCTGCTAGCTTGTGATTGTACATAAAGGTTTTGCGATGCGAAAACGCTAGAAGAAGGAAGCCGCTTTTTCTGGCGTTTTTTTCAAATACTGTCCTGGTGAGGAGAGGATTCGATGAAGGGAACATGGCGCAAAGTAACTTGTGTGGCGGCGATGCTCGGCATGCTGACGCTTGCGGGCGGGCAGTCCCTGGCAGCCGAACAGAGGGAGCTTCCGACGAGAAGCAACAAGGAAGTGACCGTCCCGGCGCAAATCGCCTTTACGAGCAATCAGCAGTTGTTTGTTTTGAATCTGCAGGACAAAAACGGCACGCCAAAGCCGATTACGAAAGACGGGCTGGCGGAAATCGTCGGCTGGTCCGGTGATGGCCAATGGCTTTTGTTCGTGCAATACAAAGGAGATAGCCGTTATTCCGCTCCCGGCTACTTGTGGCTCGTCCGCGCGGATGGCAGCGGAGCGGTTCAGCTCGACGACAGGCCCGTGACAGGCGTGCCGAAATGGTCGCCGAAAAGGAACCAGGTGGCTTATACCGTCGAGATCGGTAGCGGCGAGCAGTCGCGAACCGTGCTCGTGCTCAAAGACATCCGCGACAATGGAGAAGTGGTCAGAGGAGCCGAGACGCCTGCCGAATTTTACGACTTTACCTGGATGCCCGACGGAGAAGCGCTTTTGACCTCCACAGCGGCGGGGAAAAACCGTCCGATGACGTTTGTCCTGCAAAATCTGGCCGGACAGCCATTGGCTACTTATCCGATTGCAGAACCGCCCAATGGCGAAGAAGACATCTACGGGCTGGCGGCCACGAAAATGAAGGTATCGCCCGACGGCCAACTCGTCGCCTACTATGTGCAATACAATGCTGCTTCGTTGTCAGCGGACGGCGTGCCGATCCAGTTGTTTAACTTGAAGCAGCCAGCGAAAAAGCCGATCGAGCTGGGCACAGGCCTGGCTTACCCGCAGTGGCTCGCCTGGACGGCGAACAGCCAGCAGCTCGCCTTCATCGACGGTACGGACCGGATGGCGACGCAAAACAAACAGTTGAAGCTGGCAGGTCGCGACGGAAAAGTCGTCTCGGCGAGTCCGGCTGACAGCGTGGACACGTATCCGGTCTGGTCAGCAAAGCCGCCGTACACGCTGTTTTTCTCCAGAGGAAAAGCGACAAACCATGCGTTTGATACTGACAAGATGATGGTTCCTGGCCAACGCATCTGGACAAGGAATGCAAACGGCGCAGAACAGCCTCTGACAAAAGGTGCGGAGCAAACAGCTGATTATTATCCGTCTCCGTCACCGGATGGAAGCAAGCTTTTGTTCCTGCGGCTCGACCAGGTCGATAGCGGTTCGCTTTTCTATCAGGCAGACGGAAAAGAAAGCGAGCTGGTCAAAGGCATTACCGGAGATATTGGCTACTACGGCAACTACTTGCCGGAATGGATCGCTGTCTATTGGAATAGTTAGATTTCTTTCTATTGCGTTGACACCGGGCTTGTTTCGTGACATAATCCTAATTGACGAAAGGAACCTTTAAATCCAGTCCAGTGAGGCTGGCAAGGGCACGGATCGACAATCAGGCATGGCGCAAGCTGGCCTCTTTGTCCTAAGGCTTCTTGTCTCCTGACAAGGAGCCTTTTTTCGTAAAGCCACAGTTCCCGTCGAGGAGGGATCGAGATGATTAACAAAAGTGTCATCATGGATGAAGCGGCCATCCGCCGCGCGCTTACTCGCATCGCCCACGAAATTATCGAGCGAAACAAGGGTGTCGAGGACTGTATCATCGTTGGCATCAAGACCAGAGGGATTTACCTCGCGAAGCGTCTGGTCGAAAGAATCGAGATGATCGAAAACGTCAAAGTACCAGTCGGTGAGCTGGACATTACGTTTTACCGCGATGATCTCCAGCACAAATCGGAAGACGCGGTTCTGCAAGGCGCGCAGCTTCCGGAGCAAATCACAGGAAAAACCGTCATTCTCGTGGATGACGTTCTCTATACGGGACGGACGGTACGCGCCGCTTTGGATGCGTTGATCGACAGCGGGCGTCCGCGGATGATTCAACTGGCGGTACTCGTTGACCGTGGTCATCGCGAGTTGCCGATTCGCCCGGATTTCGTTGGAAAAAATTTGCCGACAGCACGCACCGAAATCGTCGATGTGCAATTGTCGGAGGTAGACTTGATGGATATTGTATCCATCCGCCAACTCATCTAAATAAAGGAACCCTCTTTAATAGCGATCCCGTGAGGTCGACAAGAGGCAGGAATCTTCCCATGCGCATATGGTGAAGCTGGCCTCTTTGTGTCCGCACAAAGAGGTTTTTTGTTTGCCAACAGGACATGAGGGAAAGACAACGAGAGGAAAGAAAAAGAAGCTTAGGGGGAAGATAAAGTCATGAGCCAAAAAAACTATGTAGACGTTGATGAAATACCGCATATTTCCAATTTGCTGCCATTGTCCATTCAACACTTGTTCGCGATGTTTGGATCAACGGTGCTGGTGCCGATCCTGACCGGACTGGATGCCGCTACCGCCCTTTTGACGAGCGGGATCGGGACGCTGCTGTTCCTCTTTATCACCAAAGGAAAAATTCCGAACTACCTTGGCTCGTCCTTCGCCTTCATCGGTCCGATTATCGCAGTAACGGCGTCGCACGGAGTCGGAACGGCCTTGCTCGGCTGTTTCCTGTCAGGGATCGTGTACATCATCGTAGCCGCCATTGTGCAAAAGGCAGGGGTTAAATGGCTGGACAAAGTGCTGCCGCCTGTTGTGATTGCTTCGGTTATCGTCGTCATCGGGCTTAGTCTTGCTGGTGTAGCGGTAGATATGGCAACAAAGGTGGCGGTAGACGGACAGCCGCAAATTTCGCTGACCTCGATTGAAATTTCGCTCGTGACCATGCTGGTGACTATCCTGGCAGCGGTGCTGCTGCGCGGCTTCCTTGGTCTGATTCCCATCCTGATCGGAATTATCGTCGGTTATGTGTACACGCTCGTGCGTCACCCTGGACTGATTGATTTTCAAAAGTTGAGGGAAGCAGAATGGTTTGCCGCTCCGCCATTCAAGGTGGGCGAAGTGATGAGTGTCATCGGTGACGGTTCAGCCTGGATCGCAGCGCTTGTCATCGCGCCAGTCGCGTTCGTTACCCTGGCCGAGCATCTGGGCCACCTTTTGGTAACAAGCAAGGTCATGGATCGCGACCTGATGAAAAATCCGGGCCTGCACCGCAGCCTGCTCGGGGATGGGATCGCTACTTCCCTGGCGGCTTTCATCGGCGGACCGCCTGCAACGACGTATGGTGAAAACATCGGGGTGCTCGCTATCACACGCGTATACAGCAGAGTAGTCATCGGTCTGGCTGCCGTATTCGCCATCCTGTTCGCCTTCATTGGCAAAATCAGCGCCCTGCTGATGACGATTCCGACGCCTGTGCTTGGCGGTGTCTCCATCATCCTGTTCGGAATTATTGCTGCGCAAGGCTTGCGGATGTATGTAGAAAACAAAGTGGATTTTGCCAACAAGCGCAACATGATCGTCGCGGCTGCCATCCTGGTAACGGGAATTGGCGGATACAAAATCAGCTTCGCCGGTATCGGGATGCTAAGCGACCTGACCATTGACAATATCGCATTCTCCACCTTCCTGGGAATCTTTTTGCACCTGATCCTGCCGGGCAAAGAGTCCGCGATGGGAGAAGCGTCCCGCGGAGACGAAAAACAAATTGCCTAAAACGTTCCTCGTACCTTTAAATCCAGTCCCGAGAGGCTGGCAAGGCAGAGAACGCTGTTTTGGCTGCCCAAAAATGGCGCCGGATCGGCTTCTTGTCTCGCTTGCCTTTCGAGAGGCGAGCATGACAGGAAGCTTTTTCTTTCGAGAAAACAGGAAAAAACAGAGTAACCGGAGGGATTTCCATGAACAACCTAGCGCACTTGATTGGCCTGAAAGACTTGTCCAAGCAACAGATCGTCCAGCTCCTGGACCGCGCGCAGCACTGGGCCGAGAGACCGGGCGAGCAGGCCGACATTCTGCACGGCCGCTTTGTGGCGAACCTGTTCTTTGAAGCCAGCACCAGAACCCGTTTTTCGTTCGAGGTGGCACAAAAGCGACTTGGCGCACATGTGTTGAACTTCATTCCGGAAACCTCCTCCACCGTAAAAGGCGAGACGGTGTACGACACGATCCGCACACTGGAAGCGATGGGCGTGGAAGCAGCCGTGATCCGCACGAAAAAAGAAGGACTGCTGCAAGAGCTCGCCCAAAGCGTCGACCTGAAGCTGGTTAACGCGGGCGACGGAACAAACGAGCATCCGACCCAATGTCTGCTCGACCTGCTGACCATGAAGCAGCAGTTCGGGATGCTGGAAGGCTTGACGGTCGCAATCATCGGAGACTTGCGTCACAGCCGTGTGCTCGGCTCGCATCTGCACGCCATGCCGAAGCTGGGCATGAATCTGATGCTCGCAGGCCCGCCTTCCATGATGCCAGCGCAAACCCCGCAAGGCGTCAAGGTTGTCGGCATGGAGGAAGCGGTTCAGACAGCAGACGTCGTGATGATGCTTCGCGTACAACTGGAGCGCCATGCCGAAACGCTCTACGTCTCCAAGGAAGAGTACCACAAGTCATACGGGCTCACACTTGAGCGGGCCAAAATGATGAAGCCAGGCGCGGTCATCATGCATCCGGCCCCGGTCAATCGCGGAGTTGAAATTCACACCGACCTGGTAGAATGCGAAACATCCTTGATTCAAAAACAAGTAACCAACGGAGTCGCAGCGAGAATGGCAGTGCTGGAAACTTTGCTGAAAGGGAGCGAGAAAAAATGGGAATCATCCTTGGAAACGGCAACGTACTGAATCAGGCGGGGGAACTCACTCCGGCAGAAATTTTGATAGAAGAAGGACGAATCGTGGCGATCGGGGAGAAGCTTTCCCGCGACGGCCATGAATGGGTAGATTGCAAAGGCGGGATGATTAGCGCGGGACTGATCGACGTCCACGTCCATCTGCGCGAGCCAGGCTTCGAGCATAAAGAAACGATTGCAACCGGAGCAAAAGCGGCGGTGCGCGGCGGCTTTACCACGATTGCCTGCATGCCGAACACGCGCCCGTCCATCGACAGCGTCGAAACAGTGACCTATATCCTGGACAAAGCGCGCGAAGCGGGACTGGCGCGCGTGATTCCGTACAGCGCAATCACCGTACGCCAACTGGGAAAAGAACTGACAGACTTCGCCGCCTTGAAAGAAGCGGGAATTTTTGCCCTGACTGATGACGGCGTCGGCGTACAGTCGACGGCGATGATGAAAAAAGCGATGAAAGCAGCAGCCGAGCTCGGAATCTCCATCGTGGCTCACTGCGAGGACGAAGACCTGCTGATCCCGGGAGCCGCCCTGCACGACGGCGTGGTCGCTGCACGCCACGGACTGCCTGGCATTCCTTCCGAGTCGGAGTCCATTCACGTCGGACGCGACATTTTGCTGGCGGAGCAGACAGGTGTGCACTACCACGTCTGCCACATCAGTGCCAAAGAATCCGTGCGTCTGGTGCGCGACGGAAAACGCGCCGGCGTCAACGTAACGTGCGAGGTGACACCGCACCATCTGCTGCTGTGCGACGAGGACATCCCGGACAGCCTGGATACGAACTGGAAAATGAATCCGCCGCTTCGTTCCCGCGAGGACCGTGCAGCGCTGATCGCCGGACTCAAGGACGGCACGATTGACATGATCGCCACAGACCATGCGCCACACACCCAGGAAGAAAAAGCAAACGGCATGGCCCGCGCGCCATTTGGCATCGTCGGTCTGGAGACAGCCTTCCCGCTGCTCTACACGAACCTCGTGCAAACAGGCGAGCTGACTTTGCAAAGACTGGTTGAACTTTTGACAGTGGAGCCAGCGAAAGCTTTCGGCCTGCCGTACGGACGGCTGGAGGTCGGGGCGGCAGCAGACATCACCGTCATTGACCTGACGACAGAAAAGACGATTGATCCGACAACTTTTGCGAGCAAAGGAACCAATACACCGTTCGCCGGATGGGCGTGCAAAGGATGGCCGATCCTGACACTGGTAGACGGCAAGATCGTCCATCATGACGCGTAGAGACTGGCAGCCAGTGTCCGCGGGAGAAGGCGGCTTTGACACGAAATTGAAGGAGGAGCATAGATGCGTGCAAGATTGATTTTGGAAGACGGAACAGAATTTATCGGAACGGCGTTCGGAGCGACGAAGGAATCCTACGGAGAAGTCGTCTTCAACACAGGACTGACAGGCTATCAGGAGGTTTTGTCTGACCCGTCCTACTGCGGGCAGATCGTAACCATGACCTACCCGCTGATCGGCAACTACGGGATCAACCGCGACGACTTCGAAGCGGTTCGTCCGTACATTCACGGCTTCGTCGTCCGCGAGCATTGCGATATGCCGGGCAACTGGCGGAATACGAACACGCTGGATGAGCTGCTGAAAACATACGACATCCCGGGGATTGCTGGCGTGGACACGCGGATGCTGACGCGAAAAATCCGCTACCACGGCACGATGAAGGGCATGATTACGACGAGCGAAGCCCCGTTGGCCGAACTGCTCGCCGCCCTGAACAACACCACCTTGATGACCGATCAAGTTTCCCGCGTCTCTACCAAAAGCGTATTTAGCTGCCCAGGCACAGGCCATCGCGTCGTACTGGTAGATTTCGGCTCCAAGCACGGCATTTTGCGCGAGCTGACCAAGCGAAACTGCGACGTGGTAGTCGTGCCGTACAACGTGACGGCAGAAGAAATCCACCGCATCCAGCCAGACGGCATCCTTTTGTCCAACGGCCCTGGCGACCCGAAAGACGTGCCGCAAGCAATCGAGATGATTCGCAGCATTCTGGGAGAATACCCGCTGTTCGGCATCTGTCTCGGCCATCAACTGTTCGCGCTCGCCTCTGGCGCCGACACGATGAAAATGAAATTCGGACACCGCGGCGGCAACCATCCGGTAAAAGAGCTGACAACCGGACGCACATACATTACTTCCCAAAACCACAGCTACGCTGTAAAAGAAGATTCGCTCGCAGGAACGGAGCTGGAAGTTACCCATATTGCCCTCAACGACGGAACTGTCGAAGGGCTGCGCAACAAAGCGAAGAACGCCTTCTCCGTCCAGTACCACCCGGAAGCGGCGCCAGGCCCATACGACTCCGGCTATCTGTTCGACCAGTTTCTTGCGATGCTGGAAACCGCTAAGGAGGAAAAGACTCATGCCAAAACTCGCTAATCTGAAAAAAATCCTCGTCATCGGGTCTGGTCCGATTGTCATCGGGCAGGCCGCCGAGTTTGACTACGCAGGCACACAGGCTTGCGAAGCGTTGAAGGAAGAAGGCATGGAGGTTGTCTTGATTAACTCCAACCCGGCGACCATCATGACGGACACCAACATGGCGGACAAAGTGTACATTGAGCCGATCACGCCTGAGTTTGTCGCGCGTGTCATCCGCCAGGAAAAGCCGGACGGACTTTTGCCTACGCTCGGCGGACAAACGGGTCTGAACATGGCCGTCGCTCTTGCGGAAGCGGGCATTTTGGAAGAGGAAAATGTGAAGCTGCTCGGTACGAAGCTGGAATCGATCAAGCAGGCGGAAGACCGCGAACTGTTCCGCGCGCTCATGAAAGAGCTGGGCGAGCCGGTACCGGAATCCGTGATTGTCAGCACCGTAGAGGAAGCCGTAGATTTTGCCAATGAAATCGGCTACCCAATCATCGTGCGCCCTGCCTACACCTTGGGCGGAACTGGCGGCGGCATTTGCGAAGACGAAGAAAGCCTGCGCGAAATTGTGGCGAGCGGCCTGAAATACTCGCCGATTACACAATGCCTGATCGAGCGCAGCATTGCCGGCATGAAAGAAATCGAGTACGAAGTCATGCGCGATGCCAACGACAACTGCATCGTCGTCTGCAACATGGAAAACATCGACCCGGTCGGCGTGCACACAGGTGACTCCATCGTCGTAGCGCCGAGCCAGACGCTTGCGGACCGCGAGTATCAAATGCTGCGCTCGTCTGCGCTGAACATCATCCGCGCACTCGGCATCGAAGGCGGCTGCAATGTGCAATACGCGCTCGATCCGCACAGCTTCCAATACTACGTCATCGAGGTAAACCCGCGCGTGAGCCGTTCGTCTGCGCTCGCTTCCAAGGCGACAGGCTACCCGATTGCCAAAATGGCGGCGAAAATCGCCATCGGCTACACCCTGGATGAGCTGAAAAACCCGGTAACGGGACAAACGTATGCCTGCTTCGAGCCGACACTCGACTACATCGTCAGCAAAATCCCGCGCTGGCCTTTTGACAAGTTCCAGTCTGCCAACCGCAAGCTCGGTACGCAAATGAAAGCGACTGGCGAAGTCATGGCGATCGGACGCACGTTTGAAGAGTCAATCATGAAAGCGATCCGTTCCCTGGAGATCGGCACGTACCATATCGAGATCAAAGGAACAGAAGAAATCAGCGATGAGGAACTGAAGGCCCGTCTGGTGCAAGCGGACGACGAGCGGCTGTTCCTGTTGGCAGAGGCGCTGCGCCGCGGCTGGACCATCGAGCAGCTGCACAGCCTGACGAAGATCGACCTGTTCTTCTTGCACAAATTCCAGAAAATGGTTTATTTTGAAAAAGAGCTGGCAAACGGCTTGACGGCGGAGAAGCTGTTTGAAGCAAAACGGATGGGCTTCACCGACCGCAAAATCGCCGAACTGTGCGGCGAGACGGAAGAGGCAGTCCGCGCGCTGCGCAAGGAAAAAGGCTATGTCCCTGTGTACAAAATGGTCGACACGTGTGCAGCCGAATTTGAAGCGCAAACCCCGTATTACTACTCCAGCTATGAGGTAGAGGACGAGCGCATCGAAACAGGCAAAAAACGCGTGGTCGTGCTCGGCTCCGGCCCGATTCGCATCGGCCAGGGGATCGAATTTGACTATGCGACCGTGCATGCAGTCTGGGCATTGCGCGAAGCTGGCTACGAGGCTGTGATTATCAACAACAACCCGGAAACGGTATCGACAGACTTCAACACTTCGGATCGCCTGTACTTCGAGCCGCTGTACATCGAAGACGTGATGAACATTCTCGACGTGGAAAAACCGGAAGGCGTAATCGTCCAATTCGGCGGTCAAACCGCGATCAACCTGGCTGATAAACTGGCAGAGCGCGGCATCAAGATACTCGGAACGAGCCTGGAAAACATCGACGCAGCGGAAAACCGCGAGAAGTTCGAAGCGCTGCTGCGCAGCCTCGACATCGCGCAACCGCCAGGCAAAACCGTAACCTCCGTAGAGCAAGCAGTGGTCGCAGCGGAAGCGCTCGGCTTCCCGGTACTCGTGCGCCCATCGTACGTACTTGGCGGACGCGCCATGGAAATCGTCTACAATCAGGCTGAGCTTTTGGAGTACATGGAAAAAGCGGTGAAGGTCAACCCGGATCATCCGGTACTGGTCGACCGTTACATGGTCGGCGTAGAGGCCGAAGTCGATGCGATCTGCGACGGGGAGAACGTCCTGATCCCAGGCATCATGGAGCACATCGAGCGTGCAGGGGTGCACTCCGGCGACTCCATCGCGGTTTATCCGCCGCAATCATTGTCCCAGGCGATCAAGGACGAGCTGATCGAAATGACGACGAAGATCGCGCGGGCGCTGCAAATCAAAGGGCTGCTCAACATCCAGTTTGTCATCTACAAAGACCGTCCGTATGTGATCGAGGTTAACCCGCGTTCGTCCCGTACCGTGCCATTCCTGTCCAAGGTGACAGGCATCCCGATGGCGAACATCGCGACGAAAGCGATTCTCGGCCACTCCATCGTCGAACAAGGGTTCACGCCTGGCTACCATCCGGAAGAATCTGTCGTATCGGTAAAAGTGCCCGTGTTCTCCTTTGCGAAGCTGCGCCGCGTCGATATTACGCTCGGACCGGAAATGAAATCCACCGGGGAAGTCATGGGCCGCGAAAGCACCCTCGCCAAGGCGCTGTACAAAGGGCTGCTCGCAGCAGGCATGAACATCCCGACGCAAGGCACCTTGCTCGTCACGGTTGCCGACAAAGACAAGCAAGAGGCGCTCGCCATCGTGAAACGCTTCCGTCAGCTTGGCTTCAAGCTGATGGCGACAGCGGGCACAGCGGATTATCTGGAACAGGCTGGCCTGCCTGTGACGCGTGTCAACAAACTGTCCGAGGGCACGCCGAATCTGCTCGACGTGATCCATACCGGCGAGGCCAAGATCGTGCTCAACACGCTGACCAAAGGCAAAACGCCGCAGCGCGACGGCTTCCGCATTCGCCGTGAGGCAGTGGAGAACGGCGCAGTTTGCCTGACGTCGCTGGATACGGCTTCGGCTCTGTTGCACGTACTGGAAACGATCACCTTCTCGACAGAAGCGATGCCTGCCCAGCGCGCAGGTGCCAAAGTCGCCACGGTGACTGCATAAACGGACCCAAGCCATTACGGCAGGAAGAAAAAAGGGGAGAGCAGTGTGCAACAACAACTGACAGATGTGCGGGAGCGTATGATTGTTGCGCTCGACTTTTCCAGCATGGATGAAGTGAAAAAATGCCTGGAGCGGTTGCAAGGGCATATCCGCTACGTAAAAGTGGGGATGGAGCTGGCCTATGCCGAAGGGCCTGCCATCGTTGCGTACCTGAAAGAACAAGGCTTGAAGGTGTTCGTCGACTTGAAGGTGCACGACATTCCCAACACAGCCAAAGGCGCGATGAAAAGCCTTGCCCGTCTCGGAGCGGACATGGTTAACGTCCATGCGGCTGGCGGCACAGCGATGATGGCAGCGGCGAGGGAAGGACTGGAGCAGGGGACAGCGGCTGGCGCTCGTCGTCCTCTCCTGATCGGCGTGACGATGCTGACCTCAACAGGCAAGCAAACGATGAACGACGAGCTGGCAATTCCAGGCACGGTGGAAGACGTAGTGGTACACTACGCGAAGCTGACCAAGCAGGCTGGACTGGACGGGGTTGTCGCTTCACCGCTGGAAGTGCCGCTGATTAAAAAGGCGGCGGGCGACTCGTTCGTCACCGTCACACCCGGCATTCGCCCGCTGGGGACAGACCAGGGCGACCAGACGCGGATTACGACGCCGGAACAGGCATTCCGCCTGGGCAGCGACTATCTCGTGATCGGACGCGCCATCACCGGAGCAAGCGATCCGGCAGGCGTATGGCAAAGCATTGTGGCAGCGGTCGAGGCAGATCGTGCGTAACAAGCATTCACGCGGGAAGGGATGGAAGAAATGACGACAACGACAACGGCGAAACAGATTGCGGCGCACCTTTTGGAAATCGGAGCGGTTCACCTGCGCCCGGAACAGCCTTTTACCTGGACTTCCGGGATCAAATCCCCGATTTATTGCGACAACCGGATTACGATGTCTTATCCGCATGTTCGTCGGGCGATTGCGGGCGCGTTTGCCGCGCTTATCAAGGAGCGTTATCCGGACGCGCAAGTCGTGGCAGGAACAGCTACGGCGGGCATTCCGCACGCGGCCTGGGTCGCGGAGCTGCTCGACCTGCCGATGATTTACGTGCGGGACAAGGCCAAAGGCCACGGCAGACAAAACCAGATCGAGGGTGCGCTGTCCACAGGGCAAAAAGTAGTGGTCATCGAAGACTTGATTTCCACAGGCGGCAGCTCCCTGAAAGCAGCACAGGCGGTTCAGGCAGAAGGCGGCGAAGTGCTTGGCGTGGTGGCGATTTTCAGCTACCAGTTCCCCGATGCCGAAGCTTTGTTTGCCGAAGCAGGCATTCCTTGCACGACCATTTCCAATTACACGGCACTGCTTGAGGCAGCAAAAGAGCAAGGCGTGATTACCGCTGAGCAGGAAAACGTGCTGGGCGAATGGCGCAAATCCCCGCGGACGTTTTTTGAATAATACAAGGATGTTGCAAAAACTTGCGAAGAGTGGAGACAGTCGGGAAGACTGCTCCACTCTTTTTTTCAGCAAGCGGGTTGTGGGTGCGGGTCAGCTCAATTGTTTCACCCGGATGTTCACCCCTTCTGCTTCGTAATAGGCAGTGATCCACGGCTCATCGGCCTGCGACGCAGCCAGGCTTTCCGGAAAAAAGAGGCCTGGTGTCGCTGCTGTGCCCTTGTCTGCCAGTATGCGCTGGGCCTGGATGGCCGCGCCTGTCGCCGTCAAATGAGTCTGCCCGTTTGGATCGCTGATCTCTACCTGGCGACGGATGCGCACGCCGCGCTGATCGCGGCCCGCAATCTGAACGACGACTTCGTGAGCCGCGCCCTGGCCCGGGTTGTACAGGATGCTTTGCCGCAGCTTTTGCCCGAGCAGCTTCCATATGCCGCTGCGCACGAGCGAAACGAGCGCCGTCGTCGCCCATTTCTGATCGAAAGCGATGCGGAAGATGGCGGAGGTGACAGACGGCACCTGCACGAGCGTCAGGTGATCGGGAGTGTCCAGCCGGTAGCAGTTCGTGCGAAAGCCGCCCGGAAACGTAACGGCAAGCGGCTCGGACATGGGCAATACCGTTCGCGCCGCGCCTTTCGTGTAGATGTCAAACGGAATGGTCAAACGGTTCATGTAGGCGGCAGAATCCGGCCCGGCCTTGTCCTGCATAGCGTACAGCGCAAAAATGTCGATTGTTACATCTTGCAGGTCAGCGGCATGCAGTTTGCCAAACAGGGCGGGCGTGCCTGCCATCCAGCCGGAGGTGAGAACGACGGGAGACTGCAGCTCGCTTTTGCTCAGCCGCTCGATTGCGCGCGTGAATCGCTCGGTCCAGCGCGTAATGTCGACAACTGGAATGCGGCGCGAGACGGCAGCAAGCAACAGGGAGTCATCCGGATCGTTGACCGCGTTGATGATGAGCGACAAGTCATCAGGAGCGTGGGCAAGCGGATCTTGCGCGGTCGTGTCTACGAATAGCGAATGCAGCCGCGGGGAAGCGAAAGGAAGCGGCTTTCCCGGATGTCTGCCGCCCAAGAGCAATTGCAACTCCTGGTTTTGATCGTGCAAAATTTTCGCGATTTGGCTGCCGACGGTCCCATACCCGCCTGCAATTAATACTTTTTTCTCCATTTTCTCACGCACTCCTTAGATTAAAGGTTTATTCGTTTAAGTTTATTAACATAAGGAGGTTAAGAAAAGGGACACTTTGTCCCGTGGTGCTGGCTGCGATGGCGTTCTAACACTCTTCCTCCACAAACTGAACAAGCTGCTTAAACAGGCTGATCGCCTCCGCAATTTCCAGACGGTAGTAAATCTCTGTCCCTTTCTTCTGCGCCTGAAGCAACCCAGCCTGCCGCAAAATTTTCAAATGGTGCGAAACTGTCGGTCTGGACATGGGAATGTGTTCCGCGATTTGCGAGACGTTCAAGCTCTCCTTGTCAATCAGCAGCGCGACGATTTGCTGGCGAACCGGATCGCCCAGTCCTTGGAAATAGGGGCTTAATTGCATGAAAATTTGAATGGCTTTTTCGGTACAGGTTGGCTGACTCATCGCTACACTCCGTTAATAAACTTAATCATTTGAACGTAGTATAAAGCTTCTTCCTTTTCTTTGCAACACGAAACCTCGGCTTTGCAGTATCCATTCCAAAAGGATTGGTTGTCCGTTTCAAGGGACCAACTGCTCATTTGCGTTTTACCATATTCTGCTTGCAGGACGTTTGCATTATAATAAAGACATTCGCGCTCCGTTTTCGGATGGGATGGAAGACTTTTTCCCTAGAATGGAAGTCATGCCATCGCAAGCTGCACATACATAAAAACGATGAAAACGATGGCAGAGGATGAAGCACATGACGAAGATCGAGATCATAAAAAGCATGCTGAGCGATGACAAGGAAAACGCGCATGCATGGTTTCTGTTGGGATTGGAGCAAGCGGAGCGGGGGAATCACACGGAGGCAATGCAGGCCTTTACGAAAGCGCTCGCGTATGGAAACGAAAAAATAAAGGGAAAAATCGTGACGGAGCTGAACAGGCTTAAGGAAGATACAGCGTTATTTGCAACGGGAAAAGGGAGCGAAAGGCGGGCAACCTCTCCCTGCCTCTTGACACCCGCTGCACAGATTCCCATGTTTGAGCGCGGCAGCGGGAAAACAGTTGCGAAACAGGAGGAACGATCTGCTGTTACGACCCGCTATCAAGCTGTTGGCGGTTTAGAGCACGTAAAAGCAGCGATTCACGACACGCTTTTTGCTTCCGCACGACAGACGGAGGGGCACGCTGAACTTGGCCCGCGAAAGGGAGTCCTTCTCTACGGTCCACCAGGGTGCGGCAAGTCGTTGCTTGCCAAAGCGACAGCAGAAGAATACGGCGCTCACTTTTTGCCTGTGCCTGCAGCGGTCAGTGGAGATACTGTTTTGGGCAGGGCGGAGTCGTTTGTGCCTTCCGTATATGGGCATGCGGCTTCCAAAGAAGCAGCGTGTCTCGTTTTTTTAGATGAGCTGGACGGGGCTTTTTGTCAGCCGGACGCCTTCGCTTCCTCGCGCAGCTTACCGCCTGCCGGAAAGTGGCTTTCGCAGCTGAGGGAGCTGAAGATTGACAAGGACAGACTGCGCGTTTTGGGAGCGACAAATGTGCCGTGGGAAATCGACCTGGCCTGGATGCGGGAAAACGGCTTCGAGCGTCTGCTTTTTGTCGGGCCACCCGATCGGGCTGCACGAGAAGATATTTTCCGCCTGAAACTGCAAGACCGTCCCTCGGAGCCGATTGACTACTCCCAACTGGCAGGCTGGACCGAGTATTATTCGGGAGCGGATATTGAATACGTGGTAGAACTGGCAACCGAGCAGGTTTTCCATGATCTGCTGACAAAAGGAATCGAAAGGCCGATCCAGATGAGCGACCTGCGGGAATCGATAGCGGCAACCCGGCCGACGACAATCGAGTGGCTCAGGACAATCAAGGAGCATTTGCCAAAGATCAACGCGGGCGGCGATTATGCGGCTGTGGAACAATATTTGGCGATGCATCGGCGTATTTGAAAAAGGAGGACCGCATTCGCGAAAAAGCGAGTCAGGCGGCGCCTCCTTTTTTACGGAATAGAAACAATATTGACGCAACGTCTGTCTTTCTTTAATCTGAGGATAATCGAGCGTATTCAGCAAATAATGGGAGGAATCGACATGAAGCTGTACGACATTTCCCGACCGCTGTCGGAAGCTACGCCGACCTGGCCAGGTGATACCGCTTATTGCTATACCGTAAACTGGCCGAAGGCGGAGAGTGGCTCCGTCAATGTAGGAAAGCTCGTGATGAGCATCCATACAGGAACACATGTAGATGCTCCGTTTCATTTTGATGACGACGGCAAAAAGACGCTGGAATTGCCGCTCGATCTGTATGTGGGGGCGGCGAGAGTCGTCGATGTGTCGGGGCGCACGAGCGTTGGCGCTGACGATTTTGCAGGAGTTGATCTGTCCGGCGTGACGCGCTTGCTGCTGAAAACATTGTCGTGGTCCGATCCTCATCAGTTTCCCCAAGAGATATGCTACCTCCGGCCTGATTTGCCGCCGTATCTTGCCGAAAAAGGCATCCGGCTGCTCGGCGTGGATGTGCCTTCTGTCGACCCGCTGGACAGCAAGGAGCTGCCTGCGCATCATGGCTTGCACCGGCATGGCATCTATATATTGGAAGGGCTTTTGCTGGACGAGATCGAGCCTGGCGATTACGAGCTGATTGCGCTGCCGCTCGCCCTGGCGGATGCCGATGGCAGTCCTGTCCGCGCCGTTCTGCGCCGCTGACGCTATAGCGAACGCGATCACAGGCGAAAAACCGTCCATACCGGGAAGCGGCATGCACGGTTTTTCAGTGGCTTTATCTCAACTTACTTCCTGCGTGATTTGCAAAAGAGGGGAGGTCTTCTCGATGACATCCCAGTTCATGCACACGTCTCATGCGCGGCAGCGCGAGATCTGGAAGCAATTCTTCGCAGGTGTTTAGCTTGATAAGGCAGCCGTTTTCTCTAATAATAACGGTGTGCAACAATAATCCAGTCAGCATGGTTAGCGTACGGAAGGAAGGAAACAGCATATGGAACCGATGAGCTTTGTCCTTTTTGGTGCTACAGGAGATTTGGCAAAACGCAAAATTTTTCCAGCTTTGTTCAATCTGTTTGTCGATAAAAAGCTGCCCGTTGCCTTTTCCATTGTCGGCGTAGGCAGAAGGGCCTGGTCTGATACAGAGTTTATCCAAAGTGTGGAGCAGTCCATCCGGGATTTTTCCCGTCGCCACGACATCGACCGGGCGCTGCTTGAGCCGTTTTTGTCGGCGTTTTCGTATGTGGCAGTCGATGTGACGGACGCTCTTGCATACGCGCCGCTGTTGGAACGGATCGAGCAACGGGAAAAAGAGCTGCATCTCCCGCAAAACCGCATGTTCTATCTGTCGGTGGCCCCCGAATATTTTGAGGTGATCGCAGCCAACATCCAGAAGAGCGGACTCGGCTCTGTGCAAGGCTGGAAGCGCCTGATTATCGAAAAGCCGTTCGGGCGTGACCTGCAATCGGCGGAAGACTTGAACCAAAAGCTGACGCAGGCTTTTGCCGAAGAAGAGATTTACCGGATCGATCATTATTTGGGCAAGGCCATGGTGCAAAATCTGGAGGCGCTGGAGTTTGCCAACCCGGTTCTGGCTGCGCTTTGGAACAATCAGCACATTGCGAACGTGCAGATTACGGCCAGCGAGACGGTCGGAGTGGAGGAAAGAGCAGGCTTTTACGAGCAGGCCGGAGCGCTTCGCGATATGGTGCAAAACCACATGCTGCAAATGCTGATGATGGTCGCCATGCACATCCCCAAGCGGATTACGGCAACCGATATTCGGGCACAAAAGCGCAAGGTGATGGAGGCAGTGCGGCCAATGGCAATCGAAGAGGTGGCGAAAAACGTCGTGCGCGCCCAGTATGGCCCAGGGCAAATCGGGCAGACGCCTGTTGTCGGCTACCGGGACGAGCCTGGCGTATCGCCTGCATCCATGACGGAAACGTATATTGCGGCACGTGTCTGGATTGACGATCCGTTCTGGAGCGGAGTGCCTTTTTACATTCGCACCGGAAAACGGCTGAAAGAAAAGGCAACCCGCATCGTCATTGAGTTCAAAAATCCTTTGGAGCAGCTTTATCGGGAGCAGCAAGAAAAGACAGCGCCCAACCTGCTCATCATCAACGTGCACCCCAATGAAGGAATCGCCTTGCAGTTGAATAGCAAGAATCCGGCCAATAGCGGAAAAATTGAGCCTGTAACGGTCAATTTCAACTCAGGCCACAAGGACGTTCCCGAGGCGTACGAGCGGCTGCTGTTTGATGCGCTGCGCGGAGATTCAACCTACTTTGCCCACTGGAACGAAGTGCGCCTGTCGTGGAAATGGGTGGAGCCGATCCTTGCCGCCTTCGAACGCAATCTCGTTCCGCTTGTGACCTATGAGGCTGGTTCACACGGACCCGAGGCCGCGTGCGAATTGCTTCGCGAAGAAGGATTTTCCTGGTGGCTGGATAATATAGAAGAACGGGAGCTGGCGCCCATGCATGGGTAAGAGGCGCCAGACTCTGTCTGACGAAGCAACAAAAAGGGGGAAAGCGATTCATGCGTTTTGGCGTAATCGGTACCAACTGGATTACAGAAGAGTTCATCCAGGCAGGTCTTGCGGTAGAGGGCTTTTCCCTGCAAGCGGTTTGCTCGCGAACGATCGAACGCGCCAAAGAATTTGCTGAAAAGTTCGCGGCTCCTTTTTTCTACACAGATCCAAAAGAGATGGCAGCGAGCGGACACATCGACGCCGTCTACATTGCCAGCCCCAATTGCTTTCATGCCGAGCAGGCCATCCTGTGCATGAGACTGGGGCTGCACGTGTTGTGCGAAAAGCCGCTCGCCTCGAATGCGGACGAAGTAAAGGCGATGATTGCGGCGGCGAAAAAGCATGATGTTCTGCTTATGGAAGCGGTCAAATCGACGCTGGTTCCGAACTTTTTTGCGATTCAGGACCATCTGCCCAAGCTGGGCAAAATCCGCCGTTTTATCGCCAGTAATTGCCAGTATTCCTCCCGCTATGATGCGTACCGCGCGGGAGAGGTGCTGCGGGCCTTTGACCCTGCCTACTCCAACGGGGCGTTGATGGATATCGGGATTTACTGCCTTTATCCTGCGATCATCCTGTTTGGCAGACCGGATCAGGTCAAGGCAGAAGGAATTGTACTGACGTCAGGGGTAGATGGCGAAGGCAGCATGTTATTGAAGTACAAAGAGATGGATGCCATTCTCAGCTTTTCCAAGATTACGACCTCCTATCAGCCGGCGGAAATCCAGGGAGAGGACGCCACGATGGTCATTGACAAAATCAATCACCTGACGCGCATCGAGATTCGCTACCGGGACGGACGGATCGAGGACGTGACCAGGCCGCAGACACCCAAAATGATGCACTATGAAATCAGGGAGTTCATCCGGCTTGCTGCCGCAGGCGCCAGAGAGTCAGCGACGAATTCACATGCCGCCTCGCTGTTGACGATGGAAGTCATGGATGAAGCGAGAAGACAGATGGGCGTCGTATTCCCGGCCGACTTGCAGCGCGAAAGCAGGCAGCTTGGGACAGAAAAAGAAGAGCAAATAAGAGAGGCGAAGCGCGATGAAAATGTATGATGTGTCTGCCCCCATATTCGAAGGGATGACGGTGTACAAAAACAAGCCGGAAAAGCAGCCGAAGATTTTGTCGGCAACAAACGGCTATGTGACCGAATCGAGGATCGACATGGATGTCCATTCCGGTACACATGTAGACGCGCCGCTGCACATGGTGAAAGACGGGGAGACTTTTGAAAGCATTTCACTGGAAAAGCTGGTGGGAAACTGCCGCGTACTCGACCTGACGCACGTAGAAGACAAGATCGGACGGGCAGAGCTGGAGGGCTGCGACATTGCGCCGGGCGATTTTGTCCTGTTCCAAACGAAAAACTCGTGGGAGGATGCTTTTTCGTTCGAATTCGTCTATTTGGCACAGGATGGTGCGGAGTATCTGGTGGAAAAAGGCGTGCGCGGCGTCGGCACAGATGCACTGGGCATCGAGCGCAGCCAGGAAGGGCATCCCACCCATAAAACGTTGTTTGGCGCAGGGGTGATTGTGATCGAGGGCTTGCGGTTGCGTGAAGTTCCTGCGGGCCAATACTTCATGGTTGCGGCCCCGTTAAAGCTGGTGGGCACAGACGCTGCACCGGCAAGAGTGCTGCTGTTTGAGGGCTGGCAAGGTTAAAAGCTGCCAGGAATAACCGCATCATTTTCCAAAAACAAAGGAGGATCAGAGCATGCCAGGGAGACCGAATCGCGAGGAATACGGGGATTATTTTGACTATTATGTCCAGTTGGTGCCGGATGGTGAGTTGGCTGCGATCCTGGCGGAGCAAAGAGCGCAAACCGTCGAGATGTTTTCCCGGCTTACGGAGGAGCAACTGGCGTATCGCTACGCGGCAGGCAAGTGGACGGTAAAAGAAGTGCTGGGACATCTCATTGATACAGAGCGGATCATGAGCTATCGGCTGCTGCGCATTGCCAGGGGAGACGAGACGCCGCTCGCCGGATTTGACGAAAATGCGTATGTCTCGCAAGCATTTTTCCAGGAGCGCGACTTGGCAAGCATCCTCGAAGAATACCAGGCGGTTCGGCAGGCGACACTCGCCCAGTTGCGGGGAGTGGCGGAGGAAGCGTGGACGCGAATGGGAAACGCGAACGGCAACAAGCTGTCTGCGCGCACATTGGCGTATGTCATCGCCGGGCATGAGGCCCACCACTGCCGCATCCTACGGGAAAGGTACGGACTGGCTAATTAGCTTGCCCTCTCATCCGAAGCGAGTAAAAACGAGAAAGAAACTTGTTGACGAATGCTTTGGAATTTCTTAGAATAGGCTCAACAGCATACGAGGTTCTTATCCAGAGAGGTGGAGGGTCTGGCCCGATGAAGCCCGGCAACCGTTGCGAACAGCGACAAGGTGCCAATTCCTGCGGGGCGTTTTCGCCTCGAAAGATAAGAAGCGGGTACATCATAGCAGTCATGGCGAACCTTCTTCTTAGCGAAGAAGGTTTTTTGATGTTTTGAACACGATTGTGCATGCTTGCAGACTGCCGAAGCAGTGCAAAAATTCATAATGATCTTTATCCAGAGAGGTGGAGGGACTGGCCCGATGAAGCCCGGCAACCGTTACACAGCGTGTGACAAGGTGCCAATTCCTGCAGGACGGAAGCGTCCTGGGAGATAAGGAGAAGGCTTTTTTGATGCCAAACCTTCTTCTTAGCAAGAAGGTTTTTTCTTTTTGGTAAAAATATGCGATGAGGTGACAGGAATGAGTGCAGGTGTAGTCAAGGTAGGGTTGTTGGGATTGGGAACAGTAGGAGGTGGCGTTATCAAGACGATTCGGTTGCAGCAGGAAAAGCTGTTCGCACGATTGGGCAAACGCATCGAGATTGTCAAAGCGTTGGTCCGCGATTCGGAAAAAGAACGGGCCGTTCAGGTAGATCCCGCCCTGCTGACCACCAATTTCGAGGATGTGCTGAAAAGTGACGTAGACATTGTCGTCGAGGTTATGGGGGGCGTCGAGCCGACGTACGACTACGTGCGTGCCTTGATCGAAAAAGGGTGCCACGTGGTAACGGCGAACAAGGAGCTGCTTGCCAAACGCGGCCCAGAGCTGGTCGAACTGGCAAACCGGCATCAGGTCCATCTGGCCTACGAAGCGAGTGTTGCAGGCGGTATCCCGATTTTGAGCGTGCTTCGACAGTTTCTGCGCACGAACGATATTCACGGAGTGCGCGGCATTCTCAACGGGACGACGAACTTCATCCTGACGAAGATGGAAGCCGAACAGCTCCCTTATCAGGAAGTGTTGAAGCAGGCGCAGGAGCTGGGGTATGCGGAAGCTGATCCGCGTTCTGACGTGGAAGGGTTCGACGCGATGTACAAACTGTACATTCTCGCGCAGCTTGTGTACGGCGAATCGCTGCCGCTTGCCAATGTCGTGCGCAAAGGAATCGCGGATTTGTCCCCCGGCCACATCCGTATCGCGAGCGAGCTTGGCTACCGAATCAAGCTGATTGCCCAGGCGCAAAAAACGGAGCAGGGAATCCGGCTCTCGGTTCAGCCGACGATGTTGCCTCTCGCCCATCCGCTGGCGCAAATCCAGGATTCCTTCAACGCTGTTCAGCTTTCGGGGAACATCGTCGGCGATCTGCTGTTTACGGGCAGAGGCGCAGGCGAGCTGCCAACCGCAAGCGCCGTCGTGGAAGATTTGGCTTATTTGTTGACGCAGCCGTTTACCCCGCATCCGGCCTGGAAGGAAAAAACGGCGGAAGCACAGCCGGCTCAAGGTGAGGACGAGCGCGTGCTGTGTTATCTCGAAGGGTCGTGTCCCGCGGCCACACCTGATCGCGTGCTGCATTTCCTGCGCGAGGCGGGCGTGACTGTGACCAAGCTGAAAGTGCAATTCGACCTGGGCGGCGTATTGCGTGCGGGGCTGATCGCAACGGGGATTCGCGAAGAGCACGAGGCAGTGCTGAAAAGCGATTTTGGTCTGGAGGTGCGCTGCTTCCCGCTGCTTGAAACAGCTTGAAATACGAAAAGCTACGTTTCTTGCCCATCCTTTGCCTGTATGCGGCCGTCCGCGTCAATCTGCACGTTTTCCGAGAGCGACTCGATTCGGCGGAGCAGCGCGGCTCCGTCCGCGGCATTCATCGGCACCGCTTGTCCCAGCTCGGCGTGAAAAGGAAGCATGGTCAGGCTGCAGACGGCGTTTTTCGTACAGCTTGCTTGAAGCACCATCGTTTCCCATGTTTTCGGCTCGGTTGATCGCGTGAAAATGAAATTGCCCAGGCTGTAGGCGATCCATTTGCCGCGATACTGTTCAAAGCCTTGCAGGACATGCGGATGGCCGCCGACGACCAGGTCTGCGCCTGCGTCGATGTATGCTTTTGCCAGCTCTTTTTGATGCTCGACGGGAAAGTCTTCCCGCTCTTTTCCCCAATGGGCGATCACGATGACGAGATCCGCTTGTGCCCTCGCCTGTTGAATGGCTTGGACGGCCATGGCGGGATCATACGTCCCTGCCAGTCCTGGCGCGTTTTTTTGCGCGAACCAGCTAACTTCCGGTATCACCCGGCTAAAGCCGAAGAGGGCGAGCCTGATCCCGTTTTTTTCCACGAACACAGGAGCGTAGGCGCGTGCGGAATCGACACCACCTCCGACGTAAGCGATCCGGTTTTGCTCCAGAGCGTCGAACGTATCGAGCAAGCCGTCTACCCCCTGGTCCATCGAGTGGTTGTTCGCCAGATTGACCGCGTCGATGCCGGCTGCTTGCATGGCGGGCGCAGCCAAAGGGGAGGACTTGTAGACGAACGCCTTGTTGTCTGCGGGCGTCCCTCTGGTCGTAAGCGGCGACTCCAGATTGGCAATCGTGTAGTCATCCTGTAAAAAAAGCTCGCGCACATGCGTGAACGGATAGTGGTAGCCTTTTTCCAGCAAAACCTTTTCCACATTTCCGGCCATCATCACGTCGCCGACAAAGGTGAGCCGGACAGTCTGCTCCTGTACAGCGGCGTGAGTCGGCGCGGGATTGGTTTCAGGGGCTTTGTGCTTGTCGAGTGTCGTGAAGCTGAAATAAGCTCCTGCCCCGACGCAGGCGAGCAAGCTGAAAAGAAGCGTGTTTTTCCATGCCCTGCGCCGCATGGATCGTCTCTGCATTTGCCGGGATCGCGTCCGGCTGTAATTCGTCTCGATCATGGTTCTCCTTTCTTCGTTGATGAAAAGATGGTGAATTTTGCTATGATAAAGCTAATACGAAAAGAGGCGAAAAAAGATGCAATTGTTCTTTGACCATCTGGTTCATTTTGTCCATCGGCAGCCCGAAGAAGCAGCGCGGCTGTTCCGCGAGGTGGGATTTCACGTTGTACCTGGCGGCAGGCACACCCGTTGGGGGACATGGAACAGTCTCAGCTATTTCGGCTTGTCCTATGTGGAGTTTTTGGCTGTCGAGGATGCCGTTGTTGCCGGGCAATCCGACAATCCGCTCATTGTGCAGCTGGTAGCCGAGCACGGTCTTGGCGAAGGGCTTGGGCAAATCGCCTTGCGCACCAGCGAAATGGATCGGTGGGCAGAGCGATTTCGGGCGCTTGGACTTACGCTCATCGGGCCGGTAGACGGGAGCCGCACAAGAGACGACGGAAAAACATTGCGCTGGCGCATGCTGTTTGCCGAAGATCCGCAGACTGCCCGAAACATGCCGTTTTTGATAGAGTGGCAAGAATCAGACGATGAGCGGCAGGCAGATTTGACACAGCGAGGGATCATTGCTCCCCATGCAAACGGCGCCACCGAGCTTCTGGCAGTCGGTTACGCCGTCGCGGACCTGGGCGCGGCGACGGCGGACTGGACGCGGTGGTTCGGGTGGCAGGCCGCAGAAGCGTTCACCGATGAGCGGCTGGGCGCGCGCTGTGTGACGTTTGCGCTGCCGGGTGGAAGCATCGTCCTGTGTGAACCGACGCAGGCTGGAGTAGCGCAGCAGGCGCTCACGTCTCGCGGGGAACGTCCCTTTTTTGCGAAAATGGGGGCGGCAAAGGCGCAGCCGTTTTCGTACGACATATGCGGCGGGATGTATCTGGTTTGATTGTCCCCTGGCGGACGACTCTCCGCAAAAAAAGCAACCGATTTCCTTCAAGCACAGGAGGAAACCAGTTGCTTTTTCGTTTTTCCCAGACATCATTACGTGCCAAACGTCTTTTTCGCCAATTGCTTGTACATGTACAGCATCGCGATACGCCAAGGAACAAGCATGCCAAAAGCAAGCAAGAAAAAAAGTCCGCCCGTCTGAATCGGGGTAAAGCTGTCGTTTATCACCAGTTTGATAATCAACCGGATGATGAGCAACCCTGCCAGGATGAAGAAGAAAGCCCGGGAGCGCTTGAGGTAGATGTCCCGGCCGATCACTTCAAAGCGCGAGGTCATAATCAAAGGAATCGAGAAAAACAACCCCGTGACAAAAGCGGCCAGATCGTACATCGGCGGGAGTGCTGCCTCTGGAAAGAGAAACATCGCAAAGCCCGTCGACATGAAGAAAGGCGGCAGGATGATGCTCTTTGCGGACACAGGCTTTTTTTGCCGACGCATGCGCACAAAGATGACCGCAGTCGCCATCAACAGCGGAACCAGGATGCCGAGTGCAGGGGAAGATAGGATCTGCATGGGAAAAACGCCTCCAAAGACTTGCAACAAATTTTCAACGTTGTTTTTTCTAGTGTACACCAAATGGAGGCGCAGGGAAAAGCAGCAGACAGGCAAGCGGTGCGATTGCTAGGCGGCTGCCTCGTCGCTTTCGCGGACATCCAGCCTGTGTTTTTTGCTGTAAACGAACGTCAGGATGCCGGACAAAAGGGTTATCGAGCCGATGAACAGCAGGTAGCCACTGATGCCGAGCAAGTCCAGGCCGATCCCGGTAATTCCCAGTGCCAGCAGGAAACAGCCGCGATCCAGCATGCTTTTGAAGGAGAAAAACCGTCCTTGCTGGTGGGCGGGCAGCCGCTTCTGAAAGATCGTCGAAAGCACCGGGAAAAAGAAGGCGACGACAAAGCCGAACACGGAAAACGAGGATAGCACCATCGCTTTCTGCGCTGCAAACGACATCCCGAACTGGGAGAGGGCAAAGAAAAACAGCATGAGCGTGGAGGCTGCGACCAGGTTTTTGCCGCCGATCCACCGTTTGGCCAGCAGGCCGCCGATTAAAATGCTCGTTCCTTCGACTGTGTAAATCCAGCCCATGAGCTGAGGCTCCTGCTGCAGCTCGCTGAGGTTGAGAATCAGCAGATTGATGCCGCCCAAAAACAGCGTTATCAAGCCGTTGTTGATGAGCCCGACAAACAGCGCCGGATCTTTGCGGGCAATCTGCAGCACTTCGCGAAACTCCACTTTTTCCTTCATGTTGCGCGAGGTGACTGCCGGAATGCGCAAAAACAGCGTGACGACGGCGAGGACCGCGTACGCAATCATCGAGCAGACGTACAGCATGGACAGCTCCATGGAGACGACGAGAATCCCCCCGAGAGCCGTTCCGCCGATGCGCGACAGCGTGGATATATTCAAGTAGGCGCTGTTCGCTTTCAGCAGTTCATCCTTGCTCAAGATGGCAGGCAGGGAAGCTTGCACGGTCGGGAAGTAAAAGGCCGCCGACACTTGCATGACGATCAGCGAAACGATCATCCACCAGATTGAATCGTAGGCAAGCGCGGGAAACATAAACACGGGGCTCAGGATACGAGCCAGGCTGGCACAGAACATGACCTTTCCTTTGTCGTACATGTCGATGATGACGCCTGCTTTCGGTGCGAGCAGAATGCTTACGACAAGGCCGGTCATCAAAATCAGAGCCTTCACGGTTTCGGAAGGGATCAGGCTCTGCATGAACGACAAATTGGCAATGATGGAAATCCACATGCCTGCGCCAGCGATGATCTCTCCCGTCATTAGCAGGACAAAGGTTCGGTTACGCCACAACATGAGTGCCACTCCAAATCGTTTTGGTTTTTGGTAAAAAAATGAATCGATCAAATTTTTTAAAACGGCACCACTTAGTATAACATCTGTCCAAATATTTGTACATTTATTGACAATGTATGTATGCTTCTACGCCATAACGGGCACATTACAGGAGCGATGGGCGGCGAAAACGCAACAAAGGAGCTTGTCGGAAATGGCGCGAAAACGCACGCTGCTTCTTTTGATCGGGTATGGGTTTTTTGCCACGCTCGCCATTTTTTACGGACTGGTCGAGCGGCACAGCTTGTTTGTCACGTTTGTTTCGTTTCATTTGGGGGTTTGTGTAGCGATCCCGCTCTTGCACGGCTGGTGGGAAAAAAGCTTGCAAGAGCATTGGCGTCTGGCGTGGGGACGCTTTGAGAAGCGCGGGGCGCTTTTCGGAATTGGACTGGGGTTGCTGTTTTTTACAGGCATCCTGGCAGGACTGTGGCTGATTTTGCAAGCGGAGGGCAGGCCGGACGTCGTACGGGCCGGGCTGGAGTCGTGGGGGCTTGACCGCAACTGGATCGGCTGGTTTGCGCTGTATCTCGTGGTCGTCAATTCGCTTTTGGAGGAACTGTTCTGGCGAGGCTTTGTCCTGCAGCGCATGCTGCGCTCGCTCTCCCGTGTTGTCGCCGTACTGCTCACGAGCTTTTTTTACACGCTGTATCACCTGATTATCACGGCTACCTTGTTCGGGGTGTGGCAAGGGTTGCTGCTTACGATGGCGGTGTATGGCGCGGGCGTCATCTGGGGGTGGATGAAAAGGCTGTTTCCGTCGATCTACCCGACCTGGTTCAGCCATTTGCTGGCGGATTTGGCGTTGGTACTGGCTGTTGTTTTCTGGATTTATTAGCGCAAAACCGGATGAAGGGGGGAGAAAGCCATGCTGGCCCAACACGAGGAACTCCAACTGCGCAAGCGTCTGCTCAGCATCCTGCGGCAAAAAAACGAGCACGTCCAGCTTTACTTCGATACATACGGCTTCACGCCAACCGGACCGCTGCTCGCTTGTTTGCGCTCGATCAAAGGCTGGGCGAACCTTCGGCGTGCCGATTTGTGGCAGGTAGTGGAAAATGACCCGGAGCGGCAAATCGAGTGGGACGGGGGCGAGTTGATTCGCGCCACCTACGGCTTTGCGCCGAGCCAGAGGGCCACGCGGCTCACAGAGGCGGAGCCGCCGGAGCGCCTGTATTACGGCACGCACGCAAAGCTGGTGCAGCAGGCGCTCGCCGGGGGGCTTTTGCCGATTGCAAGCGAGCTTGTCCAGCTTGCTTCTCGGGCAGAGGACATCGGGATGCCGGAGGACACGCTCTGTTTGCTAACCGTTCAGGCGGCTCGGGCACGGGCGGCCGGCATCCGATTTTTCCAGGGGAGCGGGGCATTTTGGTTCAGTGAGGCGATACCAGCCGCTTTTGTCGCGGAGTGAGCACATCAGGTTGCGGCATGGGGATCGGGCTGTTTTCCCTGACGGAGCTGTAGCTGGCGCTCGCGTTCTGCGAGGACGTCGCTGCGGTCGCGCAACGTATGCTTGTTCAGCAAAAACGAATCATTCATGTCGCTGTCGCGATGCTCAGGCTGATTTTGTCTGGCACAAGCTGCCTTGTACGCGGCAATCAGCTCGGCGGCCTGCATCGGCAAGGTAATGCTGCGGTAAGGCAAGCCTTGCCCAATTTCCTCCAGGCGGACTGCCAGCAGGTGCTCCAGGGCATTGCTGTCCAGGCCAAGGCGCTCCAGCTCTGCGTGATGCTTTTTCACCAGCGCGTGGGCGCTTGTGAGCATTTTGCGGGCGCCGTTTACGTTGCCGCGGCGGTGGTGGTACAGTCCGACGGCAATTTGGATCAAGCCGACCCAAACAGACTGGCGCTCCTGTGGCGGAGCGCTTTTCCAATATTCTTCCAAAATTTCGTGACACTCGAAATAGTCGCGTTTGACATGAAACTGAACCAGGTAGTCCAGATACGGCTCAGGATACACGGTGGACTTCACCTCGCTCCTTCGTTATATTTTCAACGGTTAGTTTATGTACTATTATAAAGCATAGAGTTGAGAAATCGAGGTGGGAAACAGTTTATGACGAGAGATGAACTGATGGCAGTCCTGGAAAAGAAGCGGATGACGGAAGTCATAGAGCTGATTGAAGATGCCGAAAAAGGCGAACTGGAAGAGCTTGAGCTGGTAGAAAGCCTGGGGCTGCTCATGGACCAGGAGCTGAACAGGGAAGTCATTTCTCTGCTGGAGAGCCTCGGTGTCACCATCATTTATGTGAGCGGCGACGAAGAGGATGAGGAAGACAGCGAAGGCGACGAAGACGAGGATTAATCAGAAAACCAACCTGGTTGTTTGCGGCCAGGTTGGTTTTCTTGCAGGTTGGCACCTACTTTTGGGTCCACACCCGGTTTTTGTTGCGGGTTGCGGGAAACTTTTCGCCTTTTTCCAGCTCGATAATCATCGGGTCCTGCACGCTGGCGCCAGTTTCCCCGATTTCCATGTACACGGCGTTTTTTGGCGACTTGTCGCCTTCACGAAAACGGCTTCGTTCTCCCATGGGAACACCTCTTTCTCGCAAATGTGTGATCTGGTTTAGTATTGCCGTCGCGGGGAGGTTCATGCCGGCTGCTCTATTGACGTTCGATTCGCAATTCATATACGATGGTTTCAATGATGGAGGAAGAGGTGAATGCATGCTACGCCTGACCTTGCAAAAGGATTCGAATGTTTCGTACCACGAACAGCTCTACCAACAAATTGCCTCCTCGATTCGCAGCGGAGAACTTGCGCCGAATGAGCAACTGCCGACGGTCAGAGAGCTGGCGGCGCATCTGAAGGTCAATTACAACACGGTCAGGAGCGTGTATCTCCGCTTGCAGCAGGAAGGAATGGTCGATTCGCGGCAAGGGCGTGGAACGATCGTCAGCAATATTGTCAACGACCCTCTCCTGACCCGCAATCCCGCGCATCTCGCCTTGCTAGCCAAAGAAACGCTGCACAAAGTAAAGGCTATGGGGTATTCCATGGATGAATTTACCCGTGTCCTTTCTTCTGTCATGCAGGAGATCAACCAGTTTCCTGTCCTGTTTTTGCGTTTCACAGAGCTGGAGCTGGCCGAATATTTGCGCCTGGTGCAATACCATCTGCCCAGTGTCATGCTGGAGGGGCGGACCTTTGATGATTTTGCCGAGCGATTCGAACAGGACCCGAGCTTTTTGCAGCAATACAAGGCGATTGTCACGCACCCGACCGTGAATTTGCGCACGAAGCACCGCTTGCCGCGTGAGGCTCCACCCATCGTCAGCCTCGATTTTATTCCCGATCCCACTACAGTCATTCCGGCCATGGAGGCGTACCCCCGCCATACAAAAGTCGGACTGGTCTGCGCGACCATTCGCGGTGCAGCAGGAATGATAAGTGACTTGTACAACGCAGGCATCACTCATCTGGATATTCGGACGATTGAAGCGAACCATCCCGACGTGTTCGACCTGATTGCGAATTGTGATGTCGTCTATATATCGAAGCCAGGCTATATGGTCAGACCTCATTTGCTGACGCTGCCAAAAGTAAAGGAATACCAGGAGATTCCCGACCATCACGGAATCAATGAACTGCGCAAAATTGTGACACAATGAATTTTCGATCATTCATGCACTCATTTTCTGGTTGATTGCCAGAGTTTTTTCTTTAATTTGGATAAAAATTGTACCGCGATTCACATGGGTCATTTGCTGATTTTGGTTCAAGAATAGACAAGTGTACCATGCCGATCCACCCTCACCTACATATTTTGTAGATGTAACGAACAAGAGGGGGTGAGGTTCATGGGTTGCGGATGCAGAAGATCTCATTGCAAGTGCTACTACAGGAAGTGCTGCAAGAAGAAATACTACAAAAAACACTGCTACTACAAGCCTTACTACAAAATGGAATGTAAATCCGGTCGCGGCAGCTGCGGTCATCATTACGGCGAAAGCTACGGACACGGTGGTTACGGGTCCTCTTGGGGCGGACACGACAGCAAATATTAGTTCATCGAAAAAGCGCCTGTTGCGGCGCTTTTTTGTTTTTTCGCAAGTTTGCCAGGATGGCATCGTAAACTACAGTATCGAAGGGAATGGGGGAATGCACATGAATCATCTGGTTGGAAAAGACGAGCGAATGTGGGCCATGATCGTCCATTTGTCCGCGCTGATCGGCTTTCTGATCCCGTTCGGCCATGTATTGGGACCGCTTTTGGTCTGGCTGTTCAAACGGGAAGAGGGACTCTTTTTTCAGGAGCACGGCAAGGAAGCGGTCAATTTCAGCATTTCAGTTACGATCTACGCAGCCGTTTCCAGCATCCTGCTCATCGTCTTTATCGGCTTGATCTTGTTGATCGCCCTGTTCTTTTTCTGGATTGTCTGTGTGGTGATCGCTGCTGTCCGGGCAAGCGAAGGGAAAAGCTACCGTTATCCGCTTACCCTTCGGTTTATCAAATAAATCGCTTGCTTCACGAAGGAGCCGTTCCCCACAGGAGCGGTTTTTTCCATAAAGTTCCTGAAACAGGCAGGGTGAATGGTCATTCATCGCGAAATGTTACGGCAGAAGGCATGCAAGAGACGCAAGCGGCAAGACATCCACTTAGAAAGGAGAAGAGACAAAGATGGAACAAGAAGTTCAAGCAACTCCGCTTTTGCTGAAAAAAGAAGCGGGAGTCTGCACGATCACGCTCAATCGCCCGCGCGTGCTGAACGCGATGACGGTCGAGATGTTTTCGCTTTTGCAAAAGTCGATTGCAGAGGCGGCGGATGATCCGGAGGTGGAAGTGCTTATTCTCCGGGGAGCGGGCGGCCATTTTTGCTCCGGTGCGGATTTGACCGTACTGACAGCGCTTAGCGATAAAAGCGAGGCTGAGAAGGCGCTTGCGGTCATCAATGACTTTATCGCGCGGCTGCACCAGATGCCAAAGCCGGTGATTGCCGTCGTGGAAGGGGTGGCGGTCGGAGCAGGGCTCAATCTGGCGCTGCACGCCGATTTTGTCATCGCGACGAAAGATGCGGTGTTGCAGGAGCCTTTCGTCCAGATCGGACTCACGACCGACTTTGGCGGCACGTATTTGCTGCCGCGGCTGGTAGGAACGGCATGGGCGAAACGGCTGGCTTTGCTCGGGGAAAAGATTTCCGGGCAAACAGCCGAGCAGATTGGCTTGATCTATCGGGCGGTTGAGCCAGCGCGCATGGAGCAGGAGGTGGAAGCGCTGGTGGCGGCGGTGCGGCGTTTGCCGCGGGAGGCGTATGCTGTCACGAAGGAAGGGCTGGGACGGTGCCAGTGTAACGGGCTGGAGTATGCGCTCGCCTGGGAAAAACAGCAGCAACCGTCCTTGATTGCCCACCCTGCGTTTCAATCGCTTGTCCGGGCCAAAATGAAACGGACGTAAACGCTACTTCGGCAAAGGGATGTTCAGTTCGTGGATGCGCTGGCCTGATTCGGCGCTTTCCTCGAACAAGGTAAGCACGGGTGCTTTCAGCTTGGTGGCGTCGAGACTCAGGTTGATCGTAAATGTGCCCCATTCGGGCGCCCCCTGGCTCGCTGTGACAAAGCTGTCGGCCAAGGTAGTGCCCTCGTCTGTCACGACAAAGCGGACGGTAGCTTCGAATACGCGTGCTTCGCCTTTTACGGCGTATTGGCCTGGTCCGGTTTTGGTCACGGCGATGTTGCGAAACGATTCGTTTTCGTACTTGCCCCCTTGTTCGCCAGCCGGCTGTTCCATGGCGCTTCCAGGCAGCGATTGCGCGGAAGCTGGCATACAAACGGAGCCGACCGCCAGTAGTGAGACGATCATCAGCTTGTGGTGAAAACGCATGCGATCCCTTCCTTTTCCAGAGTGTGGTTACGTTTTTTAAGATGGCGAGCAGACAGGTGTTTTATTCTGGAAAAGGCATTCGCACGAAGAATGGGAATATGGCAGGGAAGAATATCCGTTGAGCGAGGGTGAATTGTGTGGTAAAGTAGTTGTATCAAGATCCTGCGATGTACGTAAGGCCATAAATGTTTCTAACCTTATACGTTTTTTTCGGGAGACGGAAATCTGTGGTGGATGTCAGGCCCACCTCCCCCTGTCGGGATGCATGGGAAGGCTGAAGCGCAGACGGGTCACCCACCTGTGTGAGAGCAGGTTACAGAAACATGAGGTCAACGGCAGAGCGGGGGCTTGGCAGGATGTTAAAGCAAAGATTAGCCGATAACATGAAAAAACCACTTGGAGACTTCCAGGTGGTTTTTTATGCGTTCGGCTCGGATCGCAGCGATGGGCAAGACGTGTTCTGTCGCCATGGATCTATTTGTTTTGCTTGCCAGAGTCAAACCTCTGGTCCTGGCCTTGTCTGCGCCCAGCACCATGCTCGTCCTGATCGGTGTTCACGATCGTCAGGCTTTGCTCCAGCTGTTTCGAATCCTGAGCGTCATGCAAGATCTGGTACATCTGCAAAAAGTTTGCCTTTTGGCCTTCCGGTATCCCTTTGATGCGAACGGTCAATTCCTGCGGACCGCTTTGCTGCCCTTGTTCTTGCCCTTGTCCGTTCGAACTGTTCCCTTCGCCGGAGCTTGGCTGCTCGTCCAGAAAGCTGAGGAACAGGGAGCCGCTGTCCCCGAAATCCTGCCCGCCGCCATTTGCTTGCTGTCCACCGCCGTTCTGTCCGCCGTTACCGCCTTGCCCGTTGTTTGGCTGTTCGAACAATACGCTGAATTCGTTTAGATCCGTCTGGATGATGCCGATGACGTTCATCCTGATCCTCCTTCCAAAGTGAAATGAACTGGAATGGTTTCTTGCTGATGAGCGTGCAACAAGCAATTCCTTACTGCGAGGGCGACTGTCGTAAACGTCGAGTTGGAACGTCGGTATGGCGAACCAGGCAGGCTGATGCAAAAACGAGGACACCTTTCCATGCTCTTAGTATGAGCTTAGCGAGTTTCACTATGCGTAGGAGAAGCGTTTGCTTTCAGGCGGCGGACGAGTGCTTCATCCGGAGTGACGTACAAGGTGCGCTGCTGCTCGTAAGTGACGAAGCCCGGCTTCGCACCGCTCGGTTTTTTGACGTGCCGAATCAGGGTGTAGTCGACAGGAACCTGGCTGCCTTCTTTGGCGCGGCTGAAATAGGCTGCCAGATTTGCGGCTTCCAGCAAGGTCTGATCGGAAAAAGTACGCGCACGGATGACGACGTGGGAGCCGGGAATGTCTTTTGTATGCAGCCACGTTTCGTGCGAGGACGCCAGCTTGTTTGTCAAAAACTCGTTTTGCTTGTTGTTTTTTCCCACGAGAATTTCGATGCCGTCGGTCGAGACGTACCGTTCCAGCTCCGGGCGCGTGTCCTTCTTCTTGCGCGGTCCGCGCTTTTTGCGATCGCGCATGTAGCCTTGCTCGACCAGCTCTTCGCGAATTTCTTCTGCTTCCTTCAGGCTGGCGTGATTGAGCTGCACCAAAAGACCGTCCAGGTAGAGGATTTCCGCTTTGGCTTGTTCGATCTGCTCGCTGACGATTTGCAGACTGTTTTTCGCCTTGTTGTACCGTTTGTAATAGGCTTGCAAATTTTCCGAAGGGGTCTTCAACGGGTCGAGCGGGATGGTGATCGTGCCTCCCGCCTCATCGTACCAGTTGACAGTGACCAGCTCGGTGTCGCCGCGCTTTAACTGATGCATGCTGGCAGTAATCAGCTCGCCGTACAGGCGGAACAGCTCGGCGTCGTGCGCCTCCTGCAGTGTTTGCTCCAGCTTTTCAATCTTCTTCTCATTTTTGTTGCGCTCGGCAGTAACAAAACGAATCAGGTCGTGGGCGCGCTGCTTGACTGTATCGCGCAGCGCCTTGCCCTCGTAGTAGGCTTGCAGACATTCATGCACGGAAGGGTACGGCGTGGCGGTGCCATCGGTCAGATGTGTCAATTCGACGACGTGAAAATACGCCTTGTCGGCGCGTTCCACAATCGCAGGTGCGTAGCAGTGCGCCTTGACCGCCTCCATGACCGTGGAAAAGGCTTCCCACAACGTGGCGCGATTAGCCAGCTTCGCCCGGTGGACGATCTCTTTGGCCAAAAGCGGGCTGATGCCCGTGTAGTTATCTACGATCTGTTTGTCCAGCCGCCCGCTGTTCCAGTCAATGGAGGAAATGAACGCTTGCTCGGTAACGGTGAGCGGGTCGCGCTTGTTCTGGCTGGGCGGGGAGATGTACGGCCGACCAGGCGTGACCTGCCTGTATTGGCTGATCGCAAGCGTCACGTGCATGGCGCTGTCCAGAATCATCCCTGTTGCCGGATCGACGAGAATAATGTTGCTGTGCTTGCCCATCACTTCCATGATAATGCGGCGGAGCGCCGTGTCTCCCAGCTCGTCACGGGTGCGGATGTCGATGTGGATGATCCGCTCCATGCCGACCTGCTCGATGGATTCGATCAGCCCGCCCTCACAATGCTTGCGCAGCAGCATGCAAAACATCGGGGCTTCCAGCGGATTCGTAAACTCTTCGGTCGTAAGGTGAATCCGGGGGTATGTCGGATTGGCGGACAGCAGGAGCTTGACGGTTTCTCCCGGTGTTCGCACTTGCATGACAATATCGCTGTGATGCGGCTGGTGGATTTTGGAGATGCGACCACCGATACATTTATGCAACTCCCGCGCGACGGCACGGGTTACTACGCCATCAAATGCCACAATACCTCACCTCAATTGTTAAAATGCCCGGAATGAAAACAAGACACAAGAAATGGTTGCCAGTCACAGTGTAGCACAAAGCGGGAGAGGGAGGAATCTTGTTGTACCCTGCGGCTTCGGTTGACACTGCCAAGAGTTGTCTCCTATAATAAATTAACGATTTTGCGACTTATGGAAGTGAAAACGATGGTGCGAAGCATGACGGGTTATGGACGGAAAGAGGATAGCAGGGGCAATGTGCGGTTGACAGTGGAAATTCGCGCCGTCAATCATCGGTATTCCGAGATACAGGTACGCCTGCCAAAAGCCTGGAGCATGCTGGAGGACCAGGTGCGCAAGCTGGTGAGCCAGTACGTCCGTAGAGGTCGTGTTGATGTGACCATCGCGATTGATGGGAAAAGTCAGGCGGCTTTGGCTGTCGACATCGACTGGCAGATGGCCGAGCAGCTCGTGTCGCTGTCGCGCACGATGACGGAGCGCTTTTCCTTGCAAGGGACGCTTGGCGTCAAGGAGCTGTTGCTCTTCCCTGGCGTGTTACATACTCAAGAAATGACAGAAGACAGTGGCGAAGCGGCCGAATGGCTGCTCGATCAAGTCAGGGCCGCTGCGGTCGATCTGCTCTCCATGAAAGAGGCGGAGGGCAAGCAACTGTACACGGATTTATCCGGTCGGCTCGCACAGATTCAGGCGTGGGTCAAAGAGCTTCACCAATTGGCTCCTTTGGGAGTCGAGGAGTATCAGACCCGCTTTCGCCAGCGACTTGGCGAATGGGCCAGCAAGGCTCCTTTTGAATTGGACCATTCGCGCGTGGCGCAGGAGGTTGCCTTTTTCGCTGACAAGAGTGACATCAGTGAGGAGATTACCCGTCTGGAAAGCCATTGTCTCCAGTTTGCAAAACAGTTGGAAGGAAACGACGCGATTGGGCGGAAACTGGACTTTTTGCTTCAGGAAATGAACCGCGAAGCCAACACGATTGCTTCCAAGGCAAATTATTTGCCCATTTCCCACCTCGCAGTCGAAATCAAGACGGAACTGGAGAAAATGAGAGAGCAAGTACAGAACGTCGAGTAGGTATGAAAGGATGGGCTGGGCCGTCATGGCAATCAAGCTAATCAATATCGGATTTGGCAATATTGTCAATGCCAACCGCATTATTTCCATTGTAAGTCCGGAATCCGCTCCGATCAAACGGATCATCCAGGAAGCGCGCGATCGCAACATGCTCGTGGACGCTACCTATGGACGCCGGACGCGTGCAGTGATTATTACAGATAGCGATCACGTCATCTTGTCAGCGGTTCAGCCGGAAACAGTGGCACAGCGTCTGTCGACGAAGGATGACGAATCGGACGAATAAAGTAGGAGTGTAAACAATGAGCATGGTGGATCGCGGTCTCCTTTTGATTCTCTCCGGACCTGCGGGTGTGGGGAAAGGCACGGTATGCAAGGCGCTTCGGGAAAGAATGCCCGAGCTGGTGTACTCCGTATCGGCTACCACACGTTCTCCGCGACCGGGCGAGGTGGAAGGAGTCAATTACTTTTTCAAGACAAAAGAAGAGTTCCAGCAAATGATTGAGCAGGACGCTCTTCTGGAATGGGCAGAATACGTAGGCAACTTCTACGGCACCCCCCGCCAGTTTGTGGAGGACATGCTGAACGAGGGGCGCGACGTCATTCTGGAGATTGAAGTCCAGGGTGCGCTGCAGGTGAAGCAGCGTTTTCCGCAAGGGACGTTCCTGTTCCTGGCTCCCCCTGATCTGAACGAACTGGAGAACCGGATCGTGGGACGGGGAACCGAGACACAGGATGTGATCCGCAAACGGATGGAAGTGGCCCGCGCTGAAATCGAGCTGATGGATCATTACGATTACGTCGTGGTCAACGATGTGATCGAGGCAGCTTGCGATCGCATTCAGGCGATTATTACAGCCGAGCATCTGAAAAAAGATCGTCAGGTTCACAAATATCGCAAATGGTTGAAGGAGGTTGAATAGTTTTATGTTGTATCCATCTATCGACGAATTGACCGCAAAAGCGGAAAGCAAGTACATTCTGGTGACTGTCGCTGCCAAGCGCGCCCGCCAATTGCGTGAAAACAGCGAAGTGCAGGTAGACAAACCAAAATCCAAAAAGTTTGTAGGCGTCGCCCTGGAAGAGTTTATCTCCGACGAGCTGGTGCACGAGTTTCTGGACGGACGTAAATAAGAGCTGGTTTTGAAAAAAACAACCTGTATGCAGGTTGTTTTTTTCGGATAGGGAAGAAAGGGGAGTTCCAATTGAATTCGCTCGCAGAAAAACGAATTGTGCTCGGTGTCTGTGGCGGGATTGCGGCCTACAAGGCGGCTGCGCTCACAAGCAAGCTGACGCAGGCCGGCGCACAGGTGCATGTGATCCTGACGGAAAATGCGATGAAATTCGTCCAGCCCGCGACGTTTCAGGCATTGTCCCACCAGCCTGTCTACACGGACACATTTTCGGAGCCAGACCCGCACGTCATCAGTCACATTGATCTCGCGGACAAGGCCGATCTGGTGCTGATTGCTCCCGCAACGGCCAATGTCATCGGCAAAATCGCAAACGGCATCGCGGACGACATGTTGACGACGATGCTGCTTGCGACGAAAGCTCCGGTGATGATCGCGCCTGCGATGAACGTGAACATGTACGAGCATCCGGCGGTTGCCGCCAATATGGAAAAGCTGGCGTCGTTTGACTACCGGTTTGTGGAGCCAGGCGTTGGGCTGCTGGCCTGTGGCTGGGTCGGGAAAGGCCGTCTGGCCGAGCCGGAAGAAATCGTCGAGGCGGTGCAAAACTGGTTTGCGCAAGAAGCTGCGCGAGACACGCAGATAGCAGTGAAGCAAGACTTGCTGGACAAGCACGTACTCGTCACGGCTGGACCGACCCGGGAAAAAATCGATCCGGTTCGCTACATCACCAACCACGCATCGGGCAAGATGGGCTATGCCATTGCGGAGGCGGCGCGCGACAGAGGGGCAAGAGTGACGTTGATTAGCGGACCGACCGCGCTGCCGCGGCCAGCGGGTGTCGAGTTCGTCGCCGTCGAATCGGTGCAGGAGATGTTTGACGCCGTCATGGCGCATTTGCCGCAGAGCGACATCGTCGTGAAGTCGGCTGCTGTGTCCGACTATCGGCCGAAAACAGTGCAGGCGCATAAAATGAAAAAAGGCGACGGCCCCCTCGTGCTGGAGCTGGACAAAGCGCCTGATATTTTAAAGACAATCGGCGAGCGCAAAACGAAGCAGTTTGTCGTCGGGTTTGCTGCCGAGACGCAAGATGTGCTGCAGCATGCGCAGTCGAAGCTGGAACGAAAAAACCTCGATATGATCGTAGCCAACAACGTCCTTTTGGAAGGTGCCGGAATGGGCAGCGATACGAATATCGTCACGCTTTTGACGCGAGACGGTGAGCAATTGGCGCTGGAAAAACTGAGCAAGCGGGCTGTGGCCGACAAGCTGTTTGATGCCGTGCTGTTGAAGCTGCAGCAAAAGCCGCTGTCGGAGCTGTCATGATCGCCCAGGTGATTGTGGACGTACCTGTCAATCGAACGAACCGCCCTTTTGACTACAAGGTACCGTCCTGGCTCAGCCCGTTGATTCGCGTGGGCAGCAGGGTCATCGTCCCGTTTGGGCCACGCAAGCTGCAAGGATACGTGATCGGAATTGCAGAGCAGGGGGAGGGGGAAATCACTTCCTCGCGTCTGAGGGACGTCGAGCAGGTGCTGGATGATACGCCTCCGCTCACGCCGGAGTTGCTGGAGCTTGGCGAGTGGATGTCCCGCCAATACTTGTGTCCGTGGGTGACAGCCGTCCAGGCGATGATCCCCGCCGTCCTGAAAGGCAAGTCGGAAAAATGGCTGGTCGCAACAGCGGCGCTGGAAAGAGAAGCGTGCGGCAACTCGGGGCTCTTGTGGGAGCTGTTCCGCAAACGGCAAATGCCGCTCGCAGAGGTGGAAAAACAGTTTCCCGACGAGGTTTTGCTCGTGCCGGGCTTTATATCAAGCGGTTTGGTGGCGACGGAATATCAGGTGACTGACAGAATTACGCGCAAGCAGCAATCGTTTGTGCGCAGCCTGCTCAGTGGACCTGAGCTGGCAGAAGCAATTCGCTCCTTGCCAGCGCGGGCAGAGCAGATGAAGCGGGCGCTCGAACTGCTCCAGATGCATGAAGGCCAGTCTTTTTCCATCCAGATGCTGCAGACAGAGTACGGAATCAGCCGCGCGTCGCTGAAGAGTCTGGAAAAAAAGGGGTTTGTTTCCATCGAGCAGGTAGAGGTGTACCGCGATCCGTATGCCAACCGCCGCTTTGCCGACAAGCCGAAGCCAGACTTTACCCCGCTTCAGCAGCAGGTTTTGGCATCAATTTTGCAATCTATAAAAATGGGCACGTACGCTTCGTACTTGCTGCATGGCGTAACCGGCAGCGGCAAGACGGAAGTGTATCTGGAGGCAATCGAACAGACGCTGGCCAAAGGACGCGAAGCGATTTTTCTCGTGCCGGAAATTTCCTTGACACCGCAAATGGTGGAGCGGTTCAAGGCGCGCTTTGGTGCCGATGTCGCTGTACTGCACAGTGCCTTGTCGCAGGGAGAGCGCTACGACGAGTGGCGCAAAATTATCCGCAACGAGGTAAAGGTCGTGGTCGGGGCGCGCTCGGCCATTTTCGCTCCGTTTCGCAATGTCGGGCTGATTGTGATCGACGAGGAACATGAAAGCTCCTACAAGCAGGAAGAAACGCCGCGCTATCACGCGCGGGAAGTCGCCCTCTGGCGAGCGAAAAAAAACGACGCTGTCCTGCTGATGGGGAGTGCGACTCCCGCCCTGGAGACGTACGCCCTGGCTACGCGCGGCAGGTACGAACTGTTGGAAATGCCCGAACGGGTAGGTAATCGTCCGATGCCGCAGGTGCACGTCGTCGATATGCGCGAGGAGCTGCATGCGGAAAATCGCTCCATGTTCAGCCGCAAGCTGCACGAAATGATTGCCGATCGGCTTGAAAAAGGCGAGCAGATGGTCATTTTCCTGAACCGTCGCGGCTTTTCCACGTTTGTCATGTGCCGTTCGTGCGGCTATACGATGCGCTGCATTCATTGTGACATCTCGTTGACCTACCATAAAACGAACCATACGGCACGCTGTCATTACTGCGGCTACACAATCGTCCAGCCTGCGCACTGCCCGGAATGCCAGAGCGAGCATATCCGCTTTTTCGGCACAGGGACGCAAAAGGTGGAGGCGGAGTTGGCGAAGCTGTTTCCCGGCATCCGCGTCATCCGGATGGACGTGGACACGACCTCGCGCAAAGGGGCGCATGAGGAGTTGCTGAACAAATTTCGCAACGGGCAGGGCGACGTGCTGCTCGGGACGCAAATGATCGCCAAAGGGCTCGATTTTCCGCGCGTGACGCTGGCGGGCATTATCGCGGCGGACAGCTCGCTGCATTTGCCTGATTTTCGTGCGGCAGAAAAGACGTTCCAACTGCTCACGCAGGTCGGAGGACGCGCGGGGCGGCATGAGCTGGCGGGAGATGTCGTCATCCAGACGTACGCCCCTGAGCATTACAGCATCGTGCACGCCACGCGGCACGACTATCCGGCGTTCTACCGGGATGAAATGCTGCAGCGCAGGCGTACAGGGTATCCGCCGTATTTCCGGCTGGTGCTCATCACGTTCAGCCACGAGGATTTGCCTGTCGTCATCCGCGGCGCGCATATGCTGGCGGACTTTTTGCGGCCGCGTCTCGCCCGGACGACAATCGTGCTTGGGCCAGTCGCATCACCGATTGCGCGTGTGAAGGATAGATTTCGTTTTCAGATCATGCTAAAATATCGTGATGAACCGCAACTGTCCGATCTGCTGGCCCAGGCCGCAGCGGCATTTGAAGAGTGGAACAAACAGCAGAAGGTATTGATGACGATCGACGTCGATCCGTACGTACTGCTTTAGGGAGGATACAATTCACATGGCAATTCGCACAATTGTAAAGCATCCAGATCCGATTTTGCGTGAAAAGGCAATCAAGGTCACCAAGTTCAATGCCAACCTGCACAAGCTGTTGGACGACATGGCTGACACGATGTACGATGCAGAGGGCGTAGGCTTGGCTGCACCGCAGGTAGGCATTTCCAAGCGCGTGATTGTCATGGATTGCGGCGATGGACTGATCGAGATGGTCAACCCGGAAATCGTCGATTTTAGAGGCGAGCAGTTTGACTATCCGGAAGGCTGCCTGAGCATCCCCGGACTGCGCGGAGATGTTCGCCGCCACCAATGGATCAAGCTGCGCGGACAAGATCGCTATGGCAACGAAATCGAGCTGGAGGCAGAAGACTTGTTGTCCCGCTGCGCCCAGCATGAAATCGATCACCTGAATGGCGTACTGTTTATTGATGTAGCCGAAAAGGTCTATCAGGTGAACCCGGAAGAGGAAGGGGAATAATTGATTTGAAAGATGCTCGCATCCTGTTTATGGGTACGCCTGACTTCGCGGTGTCGAGCCTTGATGCGCTCATCGAAGCAGGCTACAACGTGATTGGTGTCGTGACACAACCGGATCGTCCCGTAGGACGCAAGCAAGTGTTGACGCCGCCCCCTGTCAAGGAGGCGGCTTTGCGTCATGGACTTGCCGTTTTGCAGCCGGAAAAAATCAAGGCGGAGGAAGCGCTGGAAGAAGTGCTGGCGCTGTCTCCCGACCTGATCGTGACGGCGGCATACGGACAAATTTTGCCGAAGCGACTGCTGGAGGCGCCGAAGTTTGGCTGCATCAACGTACACGCCTCGCTTTTGCCGAAATACCGCGGCGGCGCACCGATCCATAAAGCGATTGTCGACGGTGAAGCCGAGTCGGGCGTGACGATCATGTACATGGTAGAGGTGCTCGATGCAGGGGACATGCTGTCCAAGGTCGTCGTGCCAATCGAGGAACGCGATACTGTCGGTCTTTTGCATGACAAGCTGGCTGCGGCTGGCTCCCGGCTTTTGCTTGAAACGGTGCCTCGCCTGCTGGCAGGGGAGATTCAGCCAGAAGCGCAGGATCACTCAGCGGCGACGTTTGCGCCAAATATCAAGCGGGCCGACGAAAAAATTGACTGGACGAAATCCGCCGAGCAAATTTACAACCAGGTGCGCGGCCTGAATCCATGGCCTGTCGCCTTCACGACTTACACAGGAAAAGTATGGAAGCTGTGGTGGGTGGAAAAACTGCCCGAAGTAAACAGCGGCAAGGAACCGGGAACGATTATCGCGCGCGAAGAAGACGGCCTGGTTGTCGCCTGCGGCAGCGGTGCGGTCAAAATCACCGAATTGCAGCCGGAAGGCAAAAAACGGATGAGTGCTCTCGACTTTTTGCGCGGGGCGGGCAGCAGCATAGAAATCGGCACAAAGGTAGGAGAATAGCCCGTGGCAAAAAAGGGAGCTCGTGATATTGCCCTGGATGTATTAAATCGAGTCGAGGAACAAAAGTCGTACAGCAACCTGGAGCTGAGAGTCGTGCTGGATCGCGCGCAGCTCAGCGCGGCAGATACGGGACTGGTGACAGAGCTGGTGTACGGAACGATCCAGCGGAAGCTCACGCTCGATCATGTCCTGTCCCAGTTTGTCGGCAACAAAAAGCTGCAAATATGGGTGCGCAACCTGCTGCGGATGAGTCTGTACCAGATCCGCTTTCTGGACCGCATCCCCGAGCGCGCAGCCGTGCACGAAGCCGTGGAAATCGCGAAGCGGCGCGGGCACCAGGGGATTGTTTCAATGGTCAACGGCGTTTTGCGCAATGTTTTGCGCCAGCCGGATGTGTGGGAGCGCCTGCCGAAAGGCGACCGCGCCCAGCAGATTGCCGTTGCGCATTCCCATCCGGAATGGCTCGTGCGGCAGTGGCTTGCGGTGTACGGCGAAGAAACAACCATCGCCATCTGTGAAGCCAACAATCGCCATCCGCACAGCTCGATTCGCGTCAATTCGTTAAAAACGAACGCGGCCGAATTGCTGGACAAGCTCGCGGCAGAAGAAACAGCGGCCCGACCATCCGCGCTCAGCCCGCAAGCGATTTTGGTAGAGGGCGGGCATGCCGCCGGCTCGCGCCTGTTCCGCGAAGGCTACTTCACCATTCAAGACGAAAGTTCCATGCTGGTCGCGCCTGCACTTGCTGCAAGGCCAGGCATGCGCGTCCTTGACGCCTGCGCCGCTCCCGGCGGAAAAACGACGCATATAGCCGAGCTGATGGAAAATCGCGGCCACATCGTCGCCTGCGATCTGCATCCGCACAAGCGCGATCTGATTGCGCAAACGGCCAAGCGGCTCGGCATCTCCATCATCGAGCCGATCACAAGCGATGCGCTCGACTTGCCAGACAGAGGTCTGGGGACGTTCGACCGGATTTTGCTCGATGCGCCGTGCTCAGGCTTTGGCGTCATCCGGCGCAAGCCCGATTTGAAATGGAACAAAACACCAGAAGACGTTCGCGCGATTGCCCAGCTGCAGTACGAGCTGCTCAAGGCGCTGGCGCCGATGCTTGCCGCAGATGGCATTCTCGTCTACAGCACGTGCACGATTGAGCCAAAGGAAAACCAGGAGATCGTCCGGCGCTTCGTCAAGGAACATCCCGACTTTGTGCTGGATGAGACACTTGCCCAGGACTTGCCGCAGGCCGCCAGGGCGCACGTGGACGAGACAGGGGCATGCGTGCAGATTTTGCCGCATCATTTTGAGAGTGACGGCTTCTTTATCGCGCGTCTGAAACGAAAACGATAGCAACAAAAAGGGGTGGCGCGCCGACTGTGGAAAACGCCACTCCTTTGCCTTTGTTTGCGCTGTTGCAGATTGGTTTAGACTAGGAAAAGGGATGCATTTCTGAAATGGATGCCAAAACCGTTTGAAGCGTGAACAAAGCCGAGGTACAATGATAGAATGACGATTTGTGCAAGCAATGATTTTGAGGATGTGGAAAAGACATGCCGTTCACGACATTTACAGGCGAAAAGCCGCTTATTTACAGCTTGACTCAAGACGAACTGAAAGAATGGCTCATCAGCGCAGGGGACAAGGCTTTCCGTGCCCAGCAAATTTTTGACTGGCTGTACGTTAAGCGTGTGACTTCTTTTGATGAGATGAGCAATCTTTCCAAGGGCCTGCGGCAAAAGCTCGCCGAGACGTTCCGCCTGGACTCCTTGAAAGAAATTACGCACCAGCAATCGACGGACGGAACGATCAAGTTTTTGTTCCAGCTCGTGGATGGTCACGCCATTGAGACAGTCATCATGCGCCACAACTACGGAAACAGCATCTGTGTGACGACGCAGGTCGGCTGCCGGATCGGCTGCACGTTTTGCGCCTCCACGCTCGGCGGGCTGAAGCGCAACCTCGATGCGGGCGAGATCGTTTCCCAGGTACTGATGGCCCAGCGCAAGCTCGATGCAGAGGGCGAGCGCGTCAGCCACGTCGTGGTCATGGGGATTGGCGAGCCGTTCGAAAACTTCGAGAGTCTGATGGCCTTTTTGTCGATCATCAACGACAACCGGGGATTGAACATTGGCGCGCGGCATATTACCGTTTCGACCAGCGGCATTGTGCCGAAAATTTACGAGTTTGCCGAGCGCGGCGGACAAGTGAACCTGGCCATCTCCCTGCACGCGCCAAATACGGAGCTGCGCAGCCAACTGATGCCGATCAACCGCGGCTTTCCCCTTGACAAGCTGATGGAAGCATGTCGTCATTATATTAACAAGACAGGTCGCCGGATCAGCTTCGAGTACGGTTTGTTCGGCGGGAAAAACGATCAGCCTGAGCATGCCGAGGAACTGGCCGATCTGATCGAAGACATGCTGTGCCACGTCAACCTGATTCCGGTCAACTACGTGCCCGAGCGCGATTACGTGCGTACACCACGCAATGAAATTTTTCGGTTCAAACGCATTTTGGAGGAGAAGGGAATCAATGTGACCATCAGACGGGAGCATGGCAGCGATATTGCCGCTGCCTGCGGTCAGCTGAGGGCACAACACGCTAAAGAAACCGTGGGGTGAAGCCATGGAAATCGCGATGAAATCCCATGTTGGCCGCGTCCGTCAGGTAAATGAGGACTACTATGCCTGTGTTGCCGATCTGAACGGACGCGTGCTGGCCATTGTTGCAGACGGTATGGGCGGTCACCAGGCTGGTGACATTGCCAGCCGCCTTGCTGTTGAGCGAATCGTGAAAGAACTGCGTCACCTGGATGGGCAGCTCGATGCAGAAGATGCACGCGAGCAGCTGATGAATGCCGTCCTGCTCGCCAATAAGGAAGTTTACGATTACGCTGTAAGCCATCCGGAGTGCAGCGGGATGGGGACGACCGTTGTGGCGGCGCTGTTGGGAGAATCTTCCGTTATCACCGCCCATATTGGCGACAGCCGTCTGTATTTTTACAACAAAGACGGACTTGTGATGAAGACAGAGGACCATTCGCTCGTGAACGAGTTGTTGAAAAGCGGACAAATTACCGAGGAAGAAGCGTCTGTCCATCCGCATCGAAACGTCATTATGCGTTCGCTCGGTACAGAGCCGGATGTGTTGATTGATTTGGGGCATTTCGAGTGGTCAGAGGGCGATGTCGTCCTTATCTGCTCGGACGGCCTCACAAACAAGGTAGGCCATGCCTCTCTGGAAAAGTGGTTACAGAAACAGATATCGCTGCAAGCAAAAGTGGACGGTCTGGTGCAGGAAGCACTGGATGCCGGTGGGGAAGACAACATTACGCTGGTTGCTGTCCAAAAAAAGCTTGACGTCGGTCAGAAAGAGGGGTGAGAGAGATGGAAGGTCAACGACTGGGAGGACGGTATCAATTGGAATCCCGCGTCGGTGGAGGCGGTATGGCGATTGTGTACAAAGCCAGGGATCTGGTCCTGAATCGTCCGGTGGCCGTCAAGGTGCTGCGCTCGCAGTTTGGGACGGACGAAGACTTTGTCAACCGGTTTCGGCGTGAAGCGCAGGCGGTGGCAAGCTTGTCTCACCCCAATGTGGTCGGGGTGTACGATGTAGGCCAGGACGGCGACACGCACTACATGGTGATGGAGTACATAGAAGGCTGCACGCTCAAGGAAGTCATTATCCAGCGTGGGGCATTGCCTGTAGAAGAGGCGGTGCGCATCGCCGGGCAAATTTGCGATGCACTCGATCACGCGCATCAAAACAAGATTATCCACAGAGACATCAAGCCGCACAATATCATGATCGGAAAAAATGGCAGAGTGAAGGTGACGGACTTCGGTATCGCGCGCGCCGTAACTTCTGCTACGATCACCCATACGAACGCCATGCTTGGCTCTGTCCATTATTTTTCGCCAGAGCAGGCGCGCGGCGGCATTACGGGAGAAAAGTCCGATATTTACTCACTGGGAATCGTCTTGTATGAGATGGTGACAGGGGAGCTGCCGTTTTCCGGCGATTCGCCGATCTCCGTGGCGCTCAAGCATCTGCAGGAGCCGCTGCCCGAGCCGCGCCAGGTAAACCCGAACATTCCGCAAAGCGTGGAAAACGTCATTTTGAAGGCGCTGGTCAAAGATCCGTTTCTCCGGTACGCATCTGCGCGGGAAATGCTCGAAGATTTGGAGACGTGCCTGTTTCCGGAACGGTTGAACGAAGAAAAGCTGACCTTCCCGGTGGATGAGGAGATGACGCGGGTTGTCCCGATTATTACACCGGAGATGATGGAAGGGCATACGAGCAGCCGAACCGGAGGCGGCCAGCGCAGCCGCCACGAGTCGACCGCAGATGAAGAGGATGACAAACCGCCGAAAAAATGGTGGGTCAAGGCGCTGCTTTGGGCAGGAGGCATCGGTCTGTTTTTCTTGCTTGGGATATTCGGCTTCAACTTCCTGTTGAATGTGGTTCCATCCATACCGGAGGTGACTGTTCCGTACGTGGAAGGAATGAAAGTGGAACTCGCCGAGGAAAAAATCAAGGAGCAAAATCTCGTACCGCAAATAGTGGAACAAGCAGACGAAACGTTAGAAAAAGGCATAGTCATCACGCAAGACCCGGCACCGCCGATGAGGTTGAAGGAAAAGGCTGTCGTCACCTTGTACGTCAGCAAAGGCCAGGAGCAGATCGACATGCCGAATCTGGTCACTCTGCCGCGGGCAACAGCGGAGGAAACGTTGAAAAAGAACGGCTTCAAAATGGAAATGGTCACGTTCGTAGAGGAAGAGGACGACAAGGCCGAAGTCGGAACGGTCATCAAGCAGTCGCCGGAAGCGAATGAAAAGGTGTATCCGGGCAAGACGAACGTGAAGGTGACGATCAGCAAAGGCAAAGCGTTTGTCTCGATGCCGGACGTGCGCGGCAAATCCGCGGAAGCGGCACAAGTGGAACTGTTCAAACTAGGTCTTGGGGTAGAGATCAAGGAAGTGCCAACCTATACGACCGACAAGGCGGGCGAAGTGCTGAGCACGCATCCGTACGATCCGGGCATGAAGGTGCAAAAAGGCGTAACCGTTCCGCTGACAGTCAGCAACGGACAGTATCCGCAGGACGCCAAGTCTGCTGTAGCCACAGTGTACGTGGAAGTAGTGCCGGGCGAGACGATGGAAGTCAAGATTGAAGTGACAGACGCGCGCGGCGAAGCAAAAGTATTCCTGCAAGAAACGGTTGCAGAAAACAAGGAGTACGACGTGCCAGTCGTTCTCTCGCCGCAAAAAGACGCTGTCGTCCGCGCAACAGTCAAAAGGCAGAACGACACCGAATTCAGGGATTATCAAACCATTCCGATCTCATATACCAGCTTGCCGTAAGATAGTGGAGGGACATGAATGCCAGAAGGACGAATTGTGAAAGCGCTGAGCGGCTTTTACTATGTAGCCGATGAGGGGCGCATCTACAGTTGTCGGGCAAGAGGGCTGTTCAAGAAAAAAGGCGCCAAGGTAACGCCGCTCGTGGGCGATTGGGTCGTCTACGATGCGATCAACGAAGAAGAAGGCTATGTCATGGAGGTGGGCGAAAGGACCAATGAGCTGGTCCGCCCGCCCATTTCCAATGTAGATCAGGCTGTTCTCGTCTTTTCCATGTACAAGCCGATGTTTAGCTCCCTTCTTTTGGACAAGTTTTTGGCCCATACCGAGCGTGTCGGGATCGACTCCGTCATTGTCCTGTCCAAGGCCGATCAGGTATCCCAGGAAGAAGTGGACGTCATCGTGCGCAAATACGAGGCGATCGGCTATCAGGTGATTCCGACATCGACGGTAGACGAACGCGGCCTGGAGGAAGTGCGTTCGATTTTGCACGACCGGATCACCGTTTTCGCCGGGCAGTCAGGCGTCGGAAAATCATCGCTGATTAACAAGCTGTTCCCCGGCGTCAGTCTGCAGACAGGAGATGTCAGCCACAAGTTGGGACGCGGCAAGCATACAACCCGCCACGTCGAGCTGATCCCGCTTCCGGGCGGCGGCTATGTGGCCGACACGCCAGGCTTTAGCTCGCTGGAGTTCATCGATTTTACCGAGCTGGACCTGGCCGAGTCATTCCGTGACTTTGCCGCCCTCAGCCCTGACTGCAAATTCCGCGGTTGTCTCCACCTTAGCGAGCCGTCATGTGCCGTCCAGGCGGCGCTCAAAGAGGGCAAACTGAGTGAGGAACGCTACGAACACTACAAACAGTTCCGCGAAGAGCTGAAAGAATATCAACGGAGGAACAAACCATGGTAAAAATTGCACCTTCTATCCTGTCAGCGGATTTTGCCCGGCTGGGCGAGGAGATTCTCGATGTCGAGCGCGGGGGAGCAGACTGGATTCACGTGGATGTGATGGATGGACATTTTGTGCCGAACATCACAATCGGGCCATTGATCGTCGAGGCGATTCGTCCCGTGACCAAGCTGCCGCTGGACGTGCATCTGATGATTGAGGAACCTGACCGCTACATTCCGCAGTTTGCCAAAAGCGGGGCGGACTGGATCACGGTTCATCAGGAAGCGTGCCGCCACCTGCACAGAACGCTCTATCTGATTAAAGAGCAGGGCGTGAAGGCGGGCGTTGTGCTCAATCCGGCCACCCCGATTTCCACTATCGAGCATGTATTGCCTGATCTGGACATGGTGCTGTTGATGACCGTCAACCCTGGGTTTGGCGGGCAAAAATTCATTCACAACGTCGTGCCGAAAATCAAGACGCTGCGCGACATGCTGGACGAGCGCGGACTGGGCCATGTCGAGATCGAGATCGACGGCGGCGTCAACGCGGAAACGGCGCGCCTGTGCGAAGAGGCGGGAGCGACTGTACTCGTCGCAGGCAGCGCAGTGTTCAACCAGCCTGATCGCGCAAAAGCGATTGCAGCCATTCGCGGATAAAGCAAAGCGACAAACAGCAAAAAGCCATCTGCTACAAAACAGCGCAGATGGCTTTTTGGCGTGCGGAAAAAAAGAAGCGCTCGACTTTTTCCACTTTTTTCAGACAGATCATCTGCTAGGGACGATCAGAAGTTACATACGTCCCTGCAATCAGATCGTGAATCGCGCGCTTGTCTTTGCGCACACATACCATGACGAGACTCGCGATGGCGGCCAGGCCAAACGTCAAGCCATAGACGAGCATCATGCCGACCAGCACGCGCAATAGCATCGTGCCGATCCCCACAGGTTCGCCGTCCACGCGGGCGATGCGCACGCCGACGATTCTTTTGCCGACCGTATAGCCGGACCAAAACACGGGGACGAGCAGGCTGTACAGCGTGGAGAGCAGATTGGTCACGAGATTGTCTTCAGCATTGCCGGTAATCCAAAAGCTGATGATAGCCAGAGGCACACCGATAATCAGTCCGTCCAGCAGGGATGCTCCGAGACGCCGCCAAAATCCGACGGGATTGCTTGGCAATGGTGCAGCATGTTCCATCCGTACCCTTCCTTTCTTTTTCCGAGACTAGGGAATGTATATGTGTGGTCAGTCGAAAGTATTTCACGAAAAAGCGATGGAGTGAGGAAGAAGCATTGTTTTACAGGCTCGTAAACAGCCGCAGCAAAACCGCAATTCTTCCAGGAATCGCCTCGACGACGATATGCTCGTGAGCAGCGTGGGCACCGTCTCCGACAGGGCCGAGCCCGTCGAGTGTCGGGCATCCGGCGTCTGCGGCAAAATTGCCGTCACTGGTTCCGCCAACACCGCACTCTGTCAGCTCGAAGCCTTCCAGCCGCGCCTGCTCCCGTGCCAGCGAAAACAGTTTTTCCGTACCAGTCGTCCGTTCCATCGGAGGCTTGGTGATGCCACCTTCAAGCTTTAGCTCTGCGCCCGCGAGGACAGGGGAGAGCTGGCTCATCAGCCGGGTAATCCGCTCTGCTTCCTCGCGGCTTTGAATGCGGACGTCAATTTCCGCTGTCGCCCAGTCAGGAACGACGTTGGACACGCTGCCGCCCTTGATCGTGCCGACGGACAAGGTTGTTCCTTTTGCGTAATCGGTAAACGACTGAATCGCCAGGACGTGATGGGCCAGTTCCTCAATCGCGTTTACCCCAAGGGCGTGATCGTTGCCGGCATGAGCAGCGCGCCCTGTTGCGGTCAGGAAAAATTCCCCGCCGCCCTTGCGGCTTGTTTTCAAGGAACCGTCTCCGGCCGCGGGCTCCAGCACCAGTGTGTATGTGCTTCGTGCAGCTTCCTGCCTAATCAGTTGCGCGGAGGAAACACTGCCGATCTCTTCGTCCGTATTCCAGAAAAAGACCAGCTTTTTTTGAAGCGGAAGCTTGTGCGAAATAATCGCGCGCAGGGCAAAATAGGCGAATACGATCCCTGCCTTCATATCGTAAATGCCGGGACCGTACACACGTCCGTCCGCTTCGCGCCACGGCTCTTTTTCCAGCGTACCGATCTCCTTCACGGTGTCAAAATGCCCGAGCACGAGAATTTGTTCTTCGCCCTCGCCGTATTCGATGCGCAGCTGGTCGCCGTATGTTTCTTGCGGCAGTCGCTCGATCCGGCAGCCCAGCTCGCGGAAACGCTCGACGATCCGTTGACCGAGTCGATCGACCGCCTGCTTGTTGTGGGTCGGGCTTTCCAGCTCCACGTAGGAGCGCAGTTCGGCCAAGATTTCCGGGAGTTGCTCACGAAAATAGGACGTCCAATTGGTCATCATCAACTTCCTCCTTTATGTACGAGCTTTTCATATGCACTATAAAGCTTCAGGCCCCTTTTCGCCAGAGAAAAATCTGCCGAGCGGTCACCATATCGCGAGAAGTCGGGCATACTAGCGAAAGAGGCAAGCACGACAAACAAAAGGAGGAAGTTGATTTGTGTATAAAATTCTGTATTTTTCATAATTAGCAGATGATGAAAAAATGATTGAAATTGTTTAGTTATTGATTAAAATAGTCATTGTCATGCATAAATATAATTTGTTGTGCAAAATATTCAAGGCAAGCATGGCTGCTTTTGCAGTAAATTTATTCTACCGGGGGTACACGATGAAAAAACGGACATCGATTCTTTCTCTTGCATTCACTTCTCTTCTGGCAGCGGCGCTGATCGCAGGCTGCGGCACGGGCAACCAGCCTCAGGCAGGCGCAGGTCAGGAGCAGCCGGCAGGCCAGGAGCAAGCAGCAGGCCAAGAAGGACAAGCTGGCGAGAAGAAGACGCTCATCATGGCGACATCTGCCGACTACAAGCCGTATGAATACCACGATCTGACCAGCGGCAAGGACGAGATCGTCGGGTTTGACATTGACATTGCCAACTACATCGCCAAAGAACTGGGCTATGAAATCCAGATTACCGACATGAACTTCGACGGACTGGTTCCGGCGCTGCAAGCCAACCGTGCCGATTTTGTCATGGCGGGCATGACGCCAACACCTGAGCGCCAAAAAAATGTGGATTTCTCCGACATCTACTATGAAGCGAAAAATACGATTGTCTCCAAAAAAGATAGCAACCTCACCAAGCCGGAGCAACTGGCTGGCAAAAAGATCGCGGTACAGCTTGGCTCCATCCAGGAAGAGGCTGCGAAAGAGCTGGAAAAAACCGTACAAGGCTTGCAAGTGACTTCCCTGAACAAGCTGGGTGAGATTGTGGAAGAAGTCAAAACTGGCCGCGTCGACGCTGCGATCATCGAGGACACAGTGGCAAAAGGCTTCGTAGCGAGCAACCCTACCCTGCAATTCACTACGATTGAATCCAACGAAACGAACGGCTCCGCCATCGCGTTTCCAAAAGGTTCTCCACATGTAGAGAAGTTCAACGAAGTCATCAAAAAAATGCAGGAAAACGGAGAAATGGACAAGCTGATCCAAAAATGGTTCGCTCAATAATCTCTGAACGCCAGGCTTTTTACAACTATGCAACGTAGCAAGAGGTGGGAACGGGCATGAATTTGGATTTTGCGCAAATCGTGCCCTATATCCCTTTCATTTTGCAGGGGATAAAGGGCACGCTGCTTGTTACATTGATTTCCGTCGTTTTAGGCTTCATCTGGGGCTCGATCCTCGCACTCATCAAAATTTCTAAATTCGGGCCGCTGAATTGGCTCGCTGTCGCTTATACCTCCGTCTTTCGCGGAACCCCGCTGATTTTGCAGCTCACGTTTGTCTACTTTGCCACTCCCCAACTCACCGGCTACAACATTTCCCAACTGGAAGCAGCCGTCCTGACGTTTACGCTCAACTCAGGTGCGTACATCTCGGAGACGATCCGCGGCGGGATTATGGCGGTGGACAAAGGCCAGTGGGAAGCGGCCAAGGCGCTCGGCGTCCCGTATCGCCGCATGATGCTCGACATCATTTTGCCGCAGGGTGTGAAAAACATTTTGCCTGCGCTCGTGAACGAAACGATTGCGCTTCTGAAGGAATCCGCGCTCGTCTCCACAATCGGTCTGGCTGACATCATGCAAAATGCGAACGTGGTAAAAGGAGCCATCTTCCGCTACTTTGAACCATACCTGATCGCCGGCTTCCTGTACTATGTCATGGTCATGATCCTGACATGGGTAGCGCGCGTAGTGGAACGGAGGATGAGACGCAGTGATTAAAATCGACAACATTACCAAGTCATTCGGGTCGCTGAACGTGCTGAAAGGTATCTCCACGGAAATCGGCAAGGGCGAGGTCGTGGCGATTATCGGGCCGTCCGGCTCCGGGAAATCCACGCTGTTGCGCTGCATGAATCTGCTGGAGGTGCCGACCAGCGGCAAAATTACGATCAACGGCCAGGAAATTACCGATCCGAAGGCAAACGTCATGGCGATTCGCCAGCAGATCGGGATGGTGTTCCAGCATTTTCACCTGTTCCCGCACATGACGGTTTTGAACAACCTGACCTATGCGCCGACAAAGGTAAAAGGCATGGCGAAAAGCGAGGCGGAGAAAAAGGCGCGGGAGCTGCTTGCGCGTGTCGGACTGGCCGACAAGGCCGACGTCTTCCCGTCGCGATTGTCCGGCGGGCAAAAGCAGCGTGTCGCCATCGCCCGCTCGCTCGTGATGGAGCCGCAAATCATGCTGTTTGACGAGCCGACGTCCGCGCTTGACCCGGAGATGGTCAAGGAAGTGCTGGAGGTTATGAAAGGGTTAGCCCACACCGGGATGACCATGGCGATTGTGACGCATGAGATGCGCTTTGCGGAAGAAGTATCTGACCGCATTCTGTTTTTGGACGACGGCCGACTGCTGGAGGACACGCCGCCAAAACAATTTTTCCAAAATCCGAAAAGCGAACGGGCCAAGCAGTTTCTGGAGAAGGTTCGCTAAGCAAAAGGAAGTCGCGGATTGCTTGTGCCCGCGGCTTTTCTTTTTGACAGCCGTTGGGACTTGGGCTAGAATCAGATACAGCCTGAGTGGCTGTTTGCTCTTCTTTGCGAAAAATTTTGGGGAGATACAAGGAGTGAAGGAGATTGGATCGTCAACGATTGGTCATCTTGCTGGAGATGGCGATGATGACCGCACTCGCGGTTGTATTCAGTCAGATCAAGGTGTTTGAAATGCCGCAGGGCGGCTCCGTGTCGCTGGTCATGGTACCGATCGCTTTGCTTGCCGTTCGCCGCGGCCTGTTGGCTGGCGTGGTTACGGGGCTGCTTGTCGGGCTGCTGCAGCTCTTGCAAGGTGCTACTTTGGTTCATCCTGTACAGGCGGTGCTGGATTATCCGCTGGCCTTTGCCGCTTTGGGACTGACCGGGTTTGTCCGCCTGGCGGGCCGGGAAGGAAAGATGCAGCGGATCGTCCTGCTGTGGGGCGGCCTGCTCGTCGGGGTGCTGGGCCGACTGGTTTGCCATTTTACGTCGGGGGTCATCTGGTTTGGCGAGTACGCGCCAGAGGGCATGCCTGTCGCGCTGTATTCGTTCGTCTACAACATCACCTACCTCGTTCCGGAAATGATAATTGCCGGCGTGGTCCTGACGGTCGTGCTGGGCAGCGCGGCGCAGCTTTTGTTTCCGGCGCGCAACCGATTGGCGTAGTGGGACCTGCATAAATGACAGATCGTTTTCATAATGTATTCAGGCAGCGATTGCGTTGCCTGAATTTTTCTTTTCGCCGTCATCCGTTCCACCTGACTTTTTAGCGGACATCGACATTTTCGCGTGGCAGGATACATGTTTATCCGACAGCAGAATATGATGTAATATGCACGTTTGGGAGAACACCTAAAAGGAGGTGCAGCAAGAAATGGGATTGCGCTCCTATCGCCTGCGACAGGGGGGCGCCTTGCGACGTGTTCTCGGGGTTGCGTTGGCTGTCGGGGGAATCACCATTTTCCTGTACATGGCACCTCCGTGGGTTTGGTATAGCCTGTTGGCGGCGGCACTCATGGGGGCGGGCTGGTTGTTGTATCGTGGGAAGTAATTTCGGTGAGGAGGGGTAGCATGCGATTTTACACCATCAAGTTGCCGAAGTTCCTGGGTGGCATGATTCGCGGCATCATCGAGGCATTCAACAAGAAAAAATAAAGACGCGGCCTCCTTCATGAAAGAGACGGAAAGGGAACGTCGGTGAAATGCAAAAAAGCACCTTGGAGGGTGCTTTTTTTCGCGTAGCTTGCAAAAACTACACACGAGTTACGAGACCGGATTTCAGTGCTCGAGTGCTTACATAAACGCGCTTCGGTTTTCCGTTCACGAGAATGCGCACTTTTTGTACGTTGACACCCCAAGTACGGCGAGTAGCGCGCATGGAGTGGGAGCGAGCGTTTCCAGCTTTTGCAGATTTGCCTGTTACAAAGCAACGACGTGCCATTACGATCCACCTCCCTTGTTGCATCTAAACGGGATTTCCTTGATGGGAAATACAAATACTTGACTATATTAGCACACCATTGCTGTCAATTGCAATACTTGACATGATGATTTGCTCCGCCTTTCTCACCGGGGCGGCGGGGGAGACAAAACGCTTCATTTCTCCCATCTGTTAGTGTAGAATTGAGGAAACATCATGGGGATGCTTACCCGTGAGGTCTAGCTGTTTACCAGAGGAGGAGTCCTTGCATGACAGTGGAAATGAGCACATCACTGGGAAAAGTCGATGTTACGGAAGACGTAATCGCACGAATTGCCGGAGGCGCGGCCATGGAAGTATTCGGGCTGGTGGGCATGGCTTCCCGCAAAGCGTTGAAGGATGGCATTGCCGAACTGCTTGGCCGCGACAACCTGAGCAAAGGTGTCGTCGTGCATAATACGAACGGAGAAGTCGTTTTGGACATGCATATTATCGTCAGCTATGGCGTGAAAATTTCCGAGGTCGCAGGCAGCGTGCAGCGCCGCGTGAGATATACCCTGGAGCAAATGGTAGGCATTGATGTCTCTGCCGTCAACATCTTTGTGCAGGGAGTTCGTACAGACAGAGATTCGTAAGGAGGAACAACAGGTGGTACATACGCATCTTGATGGCGTGCTGTTTAGCCGGATGGTTTACCTGGGGGCGAATCTATTATCCGCCAACGTCAGAGTAGTGGATGGCTTGAACGTCTTTCCTGTGCCGGATGGCGATACGGGGACAAACATGAATTTGACTTTCTCTTCCGGTGTGGACGAGCTAAGGCGCAAGGAATCTCCCCGAATCGCGGACAGTGCTGCTGCTCTGGCCAAAGGGCTTTTGATGGGGGCGCGGGGAAACTCCGGTGTGATTTTGTCCCAGTTGTTCCGCGGTTTTAGCAAAGCAGTCAATGGAAAAGACGAGGTGAATGCCCGTCAGTTCGCCGATGCCTTGAAGTCCGGTGTGGACGCTGCTTACCAGGCAGTGATGAAGCCGGTGGAAGGCACGATTTTGACTGTAGCCCGCGAAGCGGCGGAGATGGCTGTGCGTGCAGCACGCACGTCGGATGACATTGTTTCTGTCATGGAAAAAACGTACGAGCAGGCGCAAGCTGCCCTCTTGCGCACGCCGGAAATGCTGCCTGTCCTAAAAGAGGTAGGCGTCGTCGATTCAGGCGGGCAAGGGCTTTTGTTTATTTACGAAGGCTTTCTGCGCGCCTTGCGCGGCGAGGAACATATCGGAAGCGAAGAACAGGCCAAGCAGCCCGTGAGTCCGGAAGAGCTGGACAAGCTGATTTCCGAGCAGCACAATGCGCAAGTCCACATGAAGACCGAGGACATCAAGTACGGCTACTGTACGGAATTCATGGTTCATGTGGCGCACAGCACGGAGCCGAACAAAAAGCCTTTTTCCGAGGTGCTGTTCCGCAGCCATCTGGATACGATGGGAGACTCGCTGTTGGTCGTTTCGGACGACGAGATCGTCAAAGTACATATACACGCAGAGCATCCGGGCAGCGTCTTGCAATACGCCCAGCAGTTCGGCAGTCTGCACCGGATCAAAATTGAAAACATGCGCGAGCAGCATGCGAACATTCTCAAGGCGGAAGAGGGCAAAAAGGAAGCACAGACAGCCTCGACAGCGGGCGAGCCGCTTCCGTACGGACTGATCGCAGTTGCGGCAGGTGAAGGCATCGCGAAAATTTTGCGCAGCATGGGTGTGCACGTCGTGGTCGAGGGCGGCCAGACGATGAACCCGAGCACGGAAGATTTCATGAAGGCGATTGCCGGGCTGCATGCGCAACATATCATCATCCTGCCAAACAACAGCAATATCGTCATGGCAGCGCAGCAGGCAGCCGAGCTGGCCGAGGTTCCGGTTTCGGTCGTGCCGACGAAGAGCATCCCGCAGGGGCTGGCCGCTTTGCTTGCATTCCAGGCGGATGCCGAGCCTGCTGCAAACGCTTCCCTGATGGAAAAAGCCATGACCCAGGTGAAGACGGGAATGGTGACGCATGCCGTTCGCGATACGCAGATGGGGGATGTCACGATCAAGGAAGGCGATTTTATCGGCATCGCCGAAAAAGAAATCGTCACGGCTGGACCGGAATTGCTGGAGTGCGCCAGGACGCTGCTTCTCAGCCTGGTGGACGAGGACACCGGGATTATCACGATGTTCCTTGGCGAAGGCGCGACAGAGGAGCAGGCGGAAGCGTTGCAGGAAGCTGTAGCGGACACATACCCGGATGCGGAAGTGGAGATTCAGTTTGGCGGACAGCCGCTGTATCCGTTCATTTTTTCCGTGGAGTAATGAGGAGAGGAGTGCGCGAGAATGCCAGTTGTGATTCTTACCGACAGCGCGTCTGATATTGATGCGTCTGTCAGGCAGTCGCTCGGGATTGTGGCTGTTCCGCTGAAGGTCATGTTTGGGGCGGAGACGTATCTGGACGGAGTGACGATCTCTTCCACCGAGTTTTTTGACAAGCTGAAGGAGTCACAAGCCTTGCCGACGACTTCCCAGCCGTCTCCGCTGGAGTTTGCCGAAGCGTACAAGGCGATCTGCGACCAGTACGGAAGCGATGTGCAGATTATTGCCATCCTGTTGTCCGGCGCTTTGTCCGGCACGTATCAATCGGCGATGATCGCCAAATCCATGCTCGATGACAAGATGGACATTACCGTGATCGACTCGCGCAAAGCTTCGTTTGTCCACGGGATGATTTGCGTGGAAGCGGCGAAGGCTGCGCAGGCCGGGAAGAGCAAGGAGCAGATTCTCGATGAGATCGACCGCTATCTGGATGAGGTGCAGGTTTACTTCATCGTCGACACGCTGGAATTTTTGCAAAAGGGCGGACGGATTGGCCGCGCTTCGGCTGTCATCGGCTCGCTGCTCAACATCAAGCCGATCCTGACGCTGGACCCGGCGGGATATGTGACTGCTTTTGACAAAGTAAGAGGGACGAAAAAAGCGCTCAACCGCGTCCTGGAAGCGTTGCAGGAGTACGCGCAGGGCCAGCCTGTCAAAGCCGCCATCCTCCACAGCTGCGCCCACGAGCAGGCGGCTGAGCTGTTGGAGCGGGTGAAAAACGAGTTTCAGGTGACGGAATCGCACCTGGTGCAGATCGGGCCCGTGATCGGTACGCATACAGGGCCAGGGCTGCTCGCTGTCTTGATGGTCAAGCAGTAGGCAGGAAAGTCCTCGTACACATAGCGAAAAGCCTCCCAAACGACGGGGGGCTTTTTACGCCGCCTTGTTTACTTATAGTAAACAACCCGACGATCATCAGCGCGGCGAACAGCACCCCGGCCAGGCCGCGATGCGCAGTGTAGCGAAGGATGATCCGGAAGGCTCGTCCTGACTGGTGCCGCGCTTGCTCACATACGCTGACATGCTCCCGGATGGCGCGCGGATAGAGGGCCGGAAAGTCGACAAACAATAGTAGAAGCAGGACAGCAATTCCCCCTGTTGGAACAGGTATGGCATGATTTGGAAGCGGTTTCAAAAGGGGGCGACCGCCGCAGCAGGGCAAAACAGGCGCTACACTTTCCCATGTGGCGCTTTTACAGCCCGTAGGATACAATGAGAGTGAATCTTGTTGAACCCCTTGTCATTCAGGAGGAGAACCGGTTGAAGTATAAAAGCGTATTTGACATCATCGGCCCGATCATGGTTGGACCATCCAGTTCCCATACGGCTGGCGCTGCCCGGATTGGCCGGGTGGCTCGCAAGCTGTTCGGACGTCAGCCAAAGCGGGCAGACATAACTTTTTACGGATCATTTGCGAAAACGTACCAGGGGCACGGTTCCGACGTGGCGACAGTTGCCGGGATTCTCGACTTCGAGACGTCTGACTTGCGCCTGAAAGATTCGCTTTCGATTGCAGAACAACTCGGCATGGAAGTGGTTTTGACCACTTCGGACGTTTTGACAGAGCATCCGAACACCGCGCGGATCAAGCTGTCCGACGATCAGCACCAGATTGAACTGGTCGGCGTGTCGATTGGCGGCGGCAAGATCGAGGTGCTGGAGTTAAACGGATTTTCCTTTCAGCTTGGCTTCGACACGCCGACGCTCCTCGTTTTGCATGAAGACCGTTTCGGGATGATCGCCGCCGTAGCCAAGGTGCTGACCGAGCACCGGATCAATGTCGGGTTCATGGAAGTGTCCCGACACGAGCGCGGCTCGCGGGCCTTGATGGCGATTGAGACGGACTCGACGGTATCCGCAGAAGTGCTGGAGGAAATTCGTCAGATTCCCCATATTTTTGACGTTTCCCTGCTCTCGCTCTAGCTCGCAGCCTGAGCCCAAAAGTGCGAAAAGCAGGATCAGAGGAGTGAATCAACCAGATGTTTCGTAACGTAGCTGAACTGGTAGAATTGGCCGAATCCCAGGGAAAAAAAATCTCCCAGGTGATGATTGAAGCGGAAATGGAAGTTTCCCAGCGGACGAGAGAGGCGATCATGCAAGACATGTACGCCAACCTCGATGTGATGGAAAAAGCCGTGCAGCGCGGACTTGCCGAAGACATCCGCTCCCATAGCGGGCTGACGGGCGGAGACGCCAAAAAGCTGCAGGACTATATGAAAAACAAGCCTTTCCTGTCCGGGCCGACGCTGCTCAACGCCGTTTCGATGTCCGTTGCGGTCAACGAAGTAAACGCGGCGATGGGGACAATCGTGGCGACGCCGACGGCAGGAGCCTGCGGGATTGTGCCGGGAACGCTGTTTGCTGTTTCGGACAAGCTGAAACCGACGCGCGAGCAGATGGTCAACTACCTGTTCACCGCAGGCGCGATTGGCTATTGCATTGCCAACAACGCGTTCATCTCCGGTGCTGCGGGCGGCTGTCAGGCAGAGGTTGGCTCGGCGACAGCGATGGCGGCAGCCGCGATTGTCGAGATGGCGGGCGGTACGCCGGAGGAATCGGCGCAGGCAGTCGCGATTGCGCTGAAAAATATGCTCGGTCTGGTCTGTGACCCCGTAGCCGGACTGGTGGAAGTGCCGTGTGTCAAACGGAACGCGATGGGAGCCGCGATTGCGACAGTCGCTGCCGACATGGCGATGGCGGGTATCAAGAGCGTGATCCCGACAGACGAAGTGATTGACGCGATGTACCGAATCGGCTGCTCCATGCCGACTGCCCTCAAGGAAACGGCGCAGGGCGGGCTGGCGGCTACCCAGACGGGCCGTATGATCGAAGCGAAAGTGTTCGGCGTACGGCTGGAGAAGTAAATGGCTTCTGTGTATCAAGCGCCCGTCTCCCTTTTGCACGGGGTAGGGGAGGAGCGGGCGAAGGCATTTGCGGGACTCGGGATTCACAGCATCGGTGATTTGCTGGAGTATTTTCCTTCCCGCTACGAAGACTACCGCGTGCGCGATTTGACAGAAGTAAAAGACGGAGAGAGGGTCACGCTGGCGGGCACGGTGTACGGCGAACCCTCTGTTCGTTTTTATGGGAAACGAAAATCGCGCCTGTCTGTCAAAATGGTCATGGATCGTGTGGTCGTGACGGCTGTCTGGTTCAACCAGACGTTTGTGAAAAGCAGACTTTCGCCCGGCAAGGAAATTCTCGTGACGGGAAAATGGGACAAGCACAAGCTGCAGATTACGGTCAGCGAGATGACCGAAGTGGATTCGGAGCGGGCTGCCAAACGGGGCGAGCTGGCCCCGATCTATCCGCTTGGCGGCGATGTGACGCATACGCTGCTGCGCAAGTCGATCCAGCAGGCGCTTGTGCAATACGGCAAGGACATTCCGGAGATTTTGCCGCCAGACATCGTCGAGCGCTACCGGCTGATGCCGCGCGTCCAGGCGTTTCATTCGATTCATTTTCCGCAAAATGCCGAGGATGGGCGGCTGGCGAGGCGGCGGATCATGTTCGAGGAACTTTTTTTATTCCAGTTGAAAATACAGATGCTGCGCCGCATTAACCGACAGCATTCAGAAGGGGTGGCCCTGGACATTCCGATGGACGAAGTGCGGCAGTTTGTCAAAGGGCTGCCGTTTCCGCTGACCGATGCGCAGAAGCGGGTCGTCAAGGAAATCCTGGACGACATGCGCGCCCCGCATGCGATGAATCGGCTGCTGCAAGGCGATGTCGGTTCAGGAAAAACGGTGGTGGCTGCGATTGCGCTTATGGCTGCCGTGAAGGCTGGCTATCAGGGAGCCTTGATGGTGCCGACGGAGATTCTCGCCGAGCAGCATGTGCAGTCGTTGACGAAGCTGTTGGCGGACTACGGCATCGAGGTCGCCTTGTTGTCCGGTTCCTTGACGACCAAGCGCAGGCGGGAAGTCATCGGCTCGCTGCAAATGGGGCTGATTGACGTCGTTGTCGGGACGCACGCGCTCATTCAGGAGGACGTGTTCTTTGCACGGCTCGGACTGGTGATTACGGACGAGCAGCACCGCTTCGGCGTCGAGCAGCGGCGCATTTTGCGCAGCAAGGGACTCACTCCCGACGTCCTGTTCATGACGGCGACGCCGATTCCCCGCACGTTGGCGATTACGGCGTTTGGCGATATGGATGTATCGACCATCGACCAGATGCCGGCAGGCCGCAAGCCGATTGAGACGACGTGGAAAAAGCACGACCAGTTCCCGGCTGTCCTGGAGCAGATGCGCGACGAGCTGCGCAAAGGGCGGCAGGCGTACGTCATTTGCCCGCTGATCGAAGAATCGGAAAAGCTTGACGTGCAAAATGCAATTGATGTCCACGCCCAGCTCTCCCACGTCTTCCCGGAGTTTGGCGTAGGGCTCATGCACGGCCGTTTGCCTGCGAAGGAAAAGGATGCGGTGATGCAAGCGTTTCTCGCCGGGGAGTACGCGGTTCTCGTCTCGACGACGGTGGTCGAGGTCGGCGTCAACGTGCCGAATGCTACCTACATGGTCATTTACGATGCCGAGCGGTTTGGACTTGCCCAGCTGCACCAGCTTCGCGGCCGGGTTGGGCGCGGCTCGGAGCAGTCGTACTGCGTCCTGATTGCCGATCCGAAGTCCGAGATCGGCAAAGAGCGGATGCGCGTCATGTGCGAGACGACGGATGGCTTCGAGCTGTCGCAGCGCGATTTGGAATTGCGCGGACCGGGTGACTTTTTCGGCACCAAACAGAGTGGCTTGCCCGAGTTCAAAGTCGCCGACCTGTTGGCCGACTACAAGGCGCTGGAGGTTGCCAGACAGGAGACGGCGCGGCTGGTGGCCGACGACTCCTTTTGGCGGGACCCGGCGTACCAGTGGCTGCGCGATTATTTGCAGCGCGAAGGCGTACTCGATGGCATCGTGTTCGATTAAGCATGCAAAAAAAAGACCTCTTGCCGCACCTGTGTGTGCGAAGGAGGTCCTTTCGTTTTGCTGAAAAACTCTCCCCAAAAAAACGTGACAAAATGACAGGGAAAAACGTATTTCCTTTTTGAGAGTGGAAAAAATTACTGGGGAGAGAGGCGAGTTTTGTGTTTTTGCGAAATCTTCGGGGAATGAGCATCGCGTTGGGCTGTTCATTGCTGGTCATGACGGGCTTCAGCGCCTCTGCAGCCTCTTGGGAAGAAAAACAAACAGGCGCAGGGCAGGCAGTGCTCGCGGCGTCCGCCCAGCCACTGCCAACTGGCGCGGGGACGAAAGCAGCGAGTGACTGGAAGCAGCCGGAGCGGCCTTTTGACTATGCGTCCATGAAAGAAGACGTGGTCATTCAATTGAACGAGGACCCGCGTCTGCAGTCGCCGCTGCGCACCGTGGTCGGACCTGCTCCGCAAGCGTACACGCTTTTTTTTCGCGAGGAGATGGACCGCGGCAGCGTGGAAGCGGCAATCCGCAAGCACGCGAAGGAGGAAGCGGCGAGAGCGGGCCTGGGCTTCATCGAGCCAGGCTTTGCGTTTCACTGGGCGAACAACCGTCAGCTGCAGGTGCTGGTGACGCTTCCGGAACAAAAGACGAGCGAGCGGGACTGGACCGAATACGTGCTTAGCGCGGCTGGAGCCAAATCGGCAAAAGGCTCGGTCATCGGCGATTCCAACGCTTTTCACGCAGTCGTGCTCCCGCCTTCGCAAATTTGGCGCATTTCCGTAGACGGCAAAGTGCGGGAGAAGTTGACCGACTTTTCCGTTATGACCGACATGGAGTTCCTCGACCGCGAGCAGCGGTATGTGCTGCAGAGCCGTTTTACGAAGTATTGCGAGTGCGATGCCCGTTTTCCGATGCTCTACTCGATTTACGATATGAAAACAAAGCAGCGGACTTCGTATCCCGTGGAGTTGACAGACAACTACCGCGGTGAGGGCGTATTTTTTGCTGATCGGCGCGGCTTCTTTTACGCCCAGCCGGAGAAAGGAACAACCGTTCCGAACAGCGACAGTGTCACCCGCGTCCAGGTGCAAGGATATGTGCACGGAGCAAGTTTTAGCCATGATCGGAAGCAATTGTTGATGGCGGTGGGACGGGCCGACCAGAAAAAAGACCTCGACCTGGTCGTGTATGACTTGGGAAAAGGAACAGAGAAGCGGCTTCCTGGAGCGGTCAAAGGCTGGATTCCGACCAGCGAGTTCAACGGGGAAGTGCTGCCTGTCTCCTTCCATGACGACGGCCGCTACGCCACGTTTGCCATGAGAAGCGAGGAAGCGGGCTTTGTGGAGATTCGCCAGCGCTACGACTGGAAGAGCGGCAAGGTCATCGACTGGAATCCCCCGGTTCCGGCTGATTCCTGGTCCGGGTACGTCCAGTCGACGGACGGGGAGTATCAAATGTACTGGAATGCGGGGCTGTTCAAGGGCAACGTGCAGTTGATGGACACGCGCGGACAAGGCCTCTGGCTGCCTGGCACGCACCGTTACCTGTTTTCCGAATGGGAAAAAGCTGCACAGGAAGCCGACTTGAAGCAGTCGCTGTACCTGTTTGACGCCGATACGAAGCAACAGTCTGTGCTCGTGTCGGGTCTTCCGGCGGGGCTTTCTCTCTTAGGGGCAAGCGTGGACGGAAAATGGCTGTACGTGATTACGGATCGTACGCTTGCGCCCTAGCTTGCAGCAATCGCGTGTACGCTCGCTGCCACGGCCAAGGGCGAAATTGCCTCTGATTTCGGCGGACAGGAATGGCAGTTTTCGCAAGCCTGCATAATCGGGCACGAAATGTCGGATGGCTTCGTCTGGCGTCTGCTATTCTGTGGGGGAAAGGGAGGTCGTTTTCATGGATTTGCTGGAAAAGCTGAATGAAGCTTTGGACTACATCGAGGAACATCTCGCTGGCGAGATCGACTTCAAGGAAGTCGCCCGGATCGCCTGTTGCTCCGAATATCACTTCAAAAGAATGTTCTCGTCTCTGGCGGGCATTCCCCTTTCGGAGTACATCCGACGTCGGCGCATTACGCTCGCCGCTTTTGACCTGAGGGACAGCGGGATGAAGGTGATCGACATCGCTGTCAAGTACGGGTACAGCTCGCCTGACTCGTTTGCCCGCGCCTTTTTCCAGATGCACGGGGTGACGCCGAGCGAAGCGAGAGCCAGCGGGCAGTCCTTGAAAGCCTATCCGCGAATGACCTTCCATCTATCCATCAAGGGAGGCAGTGCCATGAATTACCGTATGGTAGAAAAAGAAGCATTTCGCATCGTGGGCTTGCAGAAAAGGGTTCCGCTGATCTACAACGGGGTGAATCCCGAGATTGCCGCCATGTGGGCGTCATTGGATGCCGAGAAGATCCGGTTGCTCAAGTCTCTTTCCAATATGGAGCCGCGCGGGATGCTGAGCGCATCCACCAATTTTTCCGAAGGCCGTCTGGAAAACAGCGAGCTGGACCATTACATCGGGGTGGCAACTACTTTGGAATGCCCGGAAGGCCTGGCGAAGCTGGAGGTTCCGGCCTCTACCTGGGCGGTGTTTGAAGCAGTAGGACCTTTCCCGGACACGCTGCAGGACGTCTGGGGGCGCATCTACTCCGAGTGGTTTTTGTCTTCCGGCTACGAGCTGTCCGAAGGACCGGAAATACTCTGGAATGCAGACAAGGACACCACATCGCCAACGTTTCGCAGTGAAATCTGGATTCCGGTAGTAAAAAAATAACATATGGGATGGGATTCGCACACGCTCGGCCAAATACGTGCCAGCGTGTGCTTGTCTTTTTCGGAAGGAATTACCATGTATTTTTTTCGGGCGGACAGGTATAAAAACGAACATACGTTTGCTATAATAAGAACAAAGTTCAAATGAGAACACAAGTTCTTATTCAGAGGATGATGGTGATGCCCAAGGCGAACAAAAGAATCATTTTTTTGATCGATATGCAAAGTTTTTACGCCAGCGTCGAAAAAGCGGAGAACCCGGCGCTCAGGAATCAGCCGATTGTGGTCGCCGGAGATCCGCAGCGGCGCAGCGGAGTGGTGCTGGCCGCATGTCCGCTTGCGAAAGCATACGGAGTGGTGACAGCAGAAGCGCTGTGGCAGGCGCAGCAAAAATGCCGGCAACTCGTGGTGGTGCGCCCGCGCATGGAGCATTACCTCCAGGTGTCGCTGGATATTACGCGCATCTTCCAGTCGTTTACCGATCAGGTGGAGCCGTACTCGATTGACGAGCAGTTTCTCGACGTGACAGGCAGCATCCACCTGTTTGGCAACGATCCGTTGCAACTGGCTGCCGAGATTCGGCAGCGCGTCTGGCTGGAGACGGGGATCAACTGCCGGGTCGGAATCGGGGAGAACAAGGTACTGGCGAAAATGGCCTGTGACAATTTTGCCAAGAAGCAGGAAACAGGGGTATTTTGGCTCAAGCGGGAACAGCTTGCCGATACGCTGTGGCGACTGCCTATCGAAAAATTGTTCGGGGTAGGCTCCCGCATGAAGCGCCATTTTCATCGGATGGGCATCTATCAGATCGGCCAGCTGGCCGCGCTCAGGCCTGCCGTGCTCATCCGCCACTGGGGCGTGAATGGCGAGGTGCTGTGGCGCACAGCGCACGGGATGGACGACTCGCCTGTTTCCCTGAACGAATACGTGACACAAAAAGGCATCGGCCACCATATGACATTGCCGCGCGATTACCATACCGCAAAAGAAATCAAGGTCGTGCTGCTGGAGCTGTGCGAAGAAGTGTGTCGGCGGGCACGGCAAAAAGAACGGATGGGCCAGGTGCTCTCCGTCGGCTGTCGCGGCGCGAATCTGGCGCCGGAAGAAGGCTTTGGGCGGCAGATGAAGCTTGCGGAAGCGACGAATGATGCCATGGCGCTGTACGAAGCGGCTTGCTGTCTGTTTGACCGGCACTGGACAGGGGGACCTGTGCGCAGCATTGGCGTCACGTTAGGGCAGCTCGTTCCTGACAATGTCGTGCAGTTGAATTTGTTTACCGACACGCCCAAGCGGCGCTCGCTTGCCCAGGCGATGGACGATATTCGGGCGCGGTTTGGCCCGGATGCGATCCTGCGGGCGGCTTCGGCGCTGGAGTCCGGGCAGGCCAGGGAGCGGGCGCGCAAGATCGGAGGGCATTACAAGTGACGGAGCCGATTGCGCCAGGAGAAGCGAAGGAGCAGGAGCTGGTGCGCCAATATATTTTGTTTGGCATCCTGTTTCGCGCGGTTATGGTGGACGTGGAGCAGATGCGGCCTGTGCCGCTGAAGCTGTCTTATCTGGACGTACTGCTGGAGCTTTCGCGCTGGGCAGAGCGCCAGCACCATCAATTGCGCCGCCATTTGCGGCAGCTCGGCTGCACGATTGTCAGCGCCCGCCGCGAGGACTATGCGTACGTGGTTCATTACCGGCAGCGCGGGTACTTGCGGGAAGCGAGCTATATCATTGAGGTGCTGCGCGCCGAGTGCCAGGAGCTTGTCGGCGCATGGGTACGAGATCATCACCAAGGAGAGAAGCGAGCATGAGAGAGACACGCGTATCCAAAAAGGAAAATTTGTTTGCCACGAGCCGGTTTGTGTTGCCGGAGCATCGGGAAATGTATGTGCGCATGAAGGAAAAGGAGAGCCGCTACGTGCCGCCTGAGCTGGACCAGGAGCAGCTGGGAGCGCTGAGCGAGCTGGTATGGCAGGCGTTCCAGACAAAGAGCGTTTTGACGTTGACGTACTATGACGGACAGGCGCCGCGCCGCTTGTCGGCACAGGTCGTGCACATCGATCAGGCAGCGCGGCGATTGAAGCTGCGGGCAGGATCGGAGATGCACTGGCTTTCGTTTGCCCGCTTGCTGCATGCAGAGCTGGCAGCGCCTTTCTAAAACCAACCATTCATGCGCGACGGTCTGGCCGGGCACTCTGCAGGTAAAAGACAAAGGAGTGCATGAACGTTGCGCTGGGCAAGCAGGCGATCCGCTATCGAGGAAGCAAAAAAAGCTCTCGGAAAAAAAGCAAGCTGCAAAAAACAGCGTGCCGCGCTGAAACGGTGTGTGTGAAAAAGCGGCGCGATTCCTGAAACGAAAAGCGGTCAAAAACAACCGTTTTTCGTCTTTTTTTGACTGAAACACTTTTTGCCAGAACAGATTGTTTCCTTGTATTGTTAGAATATCTTATTTAAAGCAGATATATGATGGAGAGGAACAGTGGATTTTACATGCAAGCAAAAGAAATGGGTGTCATGTTCACCAAGCACGCCGAGCAAATCACTTCCAAATGCTGGGGAGATTTTCTTCAGCAGTTGGAGGAAAAAGGCTTGTACGTGCTGATTGAGACGGACACGATCGGACGGGTAATGAGTCCTTTGGGCGGATTGATGCCCATGCCCTGCAAGAGCGAAACGCTCCACATTGTGACAGCAGATGAGCTGGAACAGCGCGGTTTGCCGCTTGGTCACCACATCGTGACCAAGCCAAAAGCAAAAGACAAGACAACGACTGCGTAATCGCAGCGAATGGACGAAACCTTTTCTGCCCGGTGCATTTTCGGGTGGGAAAGGTTTTTTTGTGCTTGACGTTCGGGAACAAAAGAGGACAAACCCGTCTGACGCGAACGTCCAGGCGGGTTCATCCGGGAAGGCTTCAAAAAACAAACGGAGCGTTCTCATGCGCGGGCTGGTCGCCGCGTGAAGCAAGTGCCTCGTGCCTTTTGCCGAGAGCGAATCGCCGTTAGCCTACGTACGGCTTTGCTTGCCGTTCATGGAAGAAAACAGTCTGGTCATGCACAGCCAGGCGATCAGCGGCCCGGTACCGATGGCGAACACCAGCCAGTTCAGCGTGGACGAAGAGACGCTGATCGCAGTGACCAACAGAAACAGCGATATTCCCGCCAGCCTGCCGACATCGAGTGCAAACTCGCGCAGGACGACGTATTCCACCCGGTTGCGCGCACTTTGTTCATTCGTGCCGATCAAGTCAAAGACGCTCGAAATCATCGGCATCGAAAACAGCGGATAGGCAATCGAGACGGCAATTCCGAAAACAAGCAGCGTCACATAGCTCACTTGCCAGAAAAACAGGAGCAGGATGCCGGACATCACAATCGCGCCGATGAGCATGCCCCATTTGCGGTAGCGCGGAGCGTACCATTTGGCCGCGGCAAAGTAGCTGAACAGCCCGACCGCGGAGGTAATCAGCCAGAAGTTGCCGAGCGTCATCTCGCTTTTGGTGGCAATGTACACGAACAGCCCGATGAGAAAGCCAAATACTCCCTCGCGCATCCCTTGCGCGGCCAGAGCTGCAGACGCCCAGCGCCACTTTGGTTCCTCGCGCAGACAGCGAAAGGAAAAGCCCCAGGCGTACATCCCTTCCGATTGGCGCTTTTTCAGAAAAAAGCTGATGATGCCGCCGACGACAAACAAGGCAAGCGACAAGGCGAAGATCAGGCGGTAGCCACTGCTGTCAGGCAGCCGGGAAATGAGCCAGCCCGACAGCCAAGGAGCGAGCATGCCGCCGAGAGAAGCGAGCAAGCCTGCCCAGCCGTTGAAACGGTCGCGGTTGTCCGGTTCGGTAATCTCAAAGTAGACGACATTGAAGGCAAGCCAAAAAAAGCCGACCGCCATCCCTTGCACCAGTCCGAGCGGGACAGCGTACGAGATAGCCGCAGGCCCTGCCAGAAGAACGAGCATGTAAAAAAGGGCCGAGCCGGCCATCCCCGCGCGCAGGATGTTCATTTTATTGAACCGTTTGACGTAGGCGCCCGCGATCCAGAAGGTCAGGGCGCCAGCCAGATGAGTAGCGAATGTGAACCAGGCGATGGGCGCAAACTGACTTTTTACCTTCCATAAATAGACGTTCACGAACGTGCCGGAGAGCGAGCTGGCGGCGATGAACAGTCCGTTCACAAGCAGCAGGAGCCGGGCCTGGCTGTCCAGCTCCCCCGGTTTGTGCTGTTCATGTTCAAAAGAGGCAGTGCCCGCCGCTTTCACAAAGCCGTTGTTTTGCGGCTGGAAAAGGGAAGGAAGGCGGTTCTTCGTTCGTTGCTGCATACGATCACCCCGCTTCGTTAGTGGGCCATGAACATAACGTGCCCCACCTGGAAAGCTTTCAACAGGGCGCGAAGAAAGTACCAGATTTTTCCTTTTGGGAAACGGAAAGCCGAAGTTTTTTTCAGAATCGGAAGGAAAAAGGTCACTGGCAAACAAATAAGGAGAGGGGAAAGCGAAGGAGCGCAATTCACAAGGGGGAACCGATATGGCGACGACCATTTTCAAAAACGGGCACATCTACACGGGGGATTCGCGGCATTTGTTTGTGGAGGCCGTTGTCGTGCGGGACGGGCTGGTGCATGATCTGGGCAGCAGCGCGGACATGCTGCTGCAGTACGGGCGAAGTGACGCGCAGGTGATTGATTTGCAGGGCTGCACGGCGACACCGGGACTGATTGACAGCCACCTGCACCTTGGCTGGCTGGGGCTGACCTTTTTGCAGCTTGACTTGCGGACAGCGCGCTCCAAGGACGAGATGCTGGCCCTCATCAGGCAAAGAGCGGAGCAAACTGCCGAGAATGAATGGATACAAGGCTTTGGCTGGGATGAAAACCTGTTTGTCGACGGCGGCGGCATCCCGACCATCGAGGAGCTGGACGCGGCAGCGCCGCATTGCCCGATTTTTTTGCCGCGCATTTGCGGACATGCGAACCTGGTCAACTCCAAAGCGCTGGAGCTATGCGGCTACCACCCGGACATCGAGGTTCCGGCTGGAGGCGTGATCGTGCGCGATGCGGCCACAGGCAAACCGACAGGCATACTCTTGGAGACGGCCTCCAACCTGATTACGAAGCACCTCCCGAAGCCTGGCTACGAGACGCTGAAAAACAGCTTGCGCAGCTCGATTCGCTACGCGCTGGAGCACGGCCTGACAGGCGCGCATACCGAAGACTTGCGCGAGCTGAACGGGCTTGGGCAGACGTACCGGCTGTACGATGAGCTGGTCAACGGGGAGGGGCTTGGGCTGCGCTGCCATTTGCTGGTCTACTACCCGCACATGCACGAGCTGCGCGATTTAAATATGACGGCGGGCTACGGCAACAGCCACGTGCAGGTTGGGGCCGTGAAAATTTTTGCAGACGGGGCTTTGGGCCGCAGAACCGCTTACTTGTCCGCGCCGTATGCGGACGATCCGACGACGAGCGGTTATCCGGTGCACGAGCAGGAGGAGCTGACCGGGCTGGTACGGCAAGCACGCGAGCTGGGCATGCCGATTGCCGTACATACGATTGGCGACAAGGCGCTGGAAATGGTGCTCGACAGCCTTGACCAGTTCCCGGCTGTAGCCTATCGCGACCGACTGATTCACACGCAAATTTTGCGCCCGGATTTGCTTGAGCGGCTGAACCATCCAAACCGGATTGCCGACATCCAGCCGCGTTTTCTCGCCGCCGACTTCCCGTGGGTGATCGACCGGGTGGGCGAAGAACGCATCCAGCATTCGTACATTTGGAAAACGATGCTGAAAAAAGGGATTGTATGCGCGGCAGGCTCAGATACGCCAGTCGAGCCGATTGATCCGCTGCTTGGCATCCATGCCGCCGTGACGCGCAAGGCACCGGGCGAGACGCATGACGGCTATCTCCCGCAGGAAAAGCTGACGATGGAGGAAGCGCTCCATCTGTTTACGCTGGGCGGAGCGCAAGTCACGAATGAGGAGCACGTAAAAGGAACGCTGTCGCGCGGCAAATACGCGGACATGACGGTTTACTCCCGCGATTTGTTTGCCATTGACCCGGATGAGCTGCTGGATACAAAGGTCGTGATGACCGTCATCGGCGGCAAGGTCGTTTACAGCAGATAGAAAATACAGGTCGTGTCAACGAGACACGAAGAAAACCGGCTTTCGCATTGAGCGGAGCCGGTTTTTTGGATAAAGCCATTTTTGCCGGGAGCGCGAAGCTGCTGTGTCAAGCCGATACCCCTGTCTGCCGCTTGCCCCGCAGCCATTTGCTTACATCAAGTTCCGCGATCAGCACGCTCAACAGGACGAGTGCCGCACCGATATACCCGCGAACCGTCAGCGTCTCGCCCGCGAACAAAAACGCAAACAGGGCGGCGAATACAGGTTCCAGCGAAAAAATCAGCCCGGTATGCGTCGGCGTCGTATATTTTTGCGCGACAGTCTGGACGACGAAGCCGATCGCGCTGCACAGGACGCTGAGCGCGAGTACGGCGACCCAGCCTTCTGTGGAATGCGGCAGCGCAGGCGACTCGAACAAACAGGAAAACAAAAGGCCGAGCAAGGCAGTAAAACCGAGCTGGTAAATGCCAAGCTGGATCGTGTCGGAAAACGCAGCCCATCTGCCCGTGATCGTAATGTGCGTAGCGTAACAGAGCGCTCCGGCGATGCACAGTACATCCCCCTGGCTGATATGCAGCTCGGAGTTGAGCGTCAACAGGCCGATCCCGACCATCGCCAGCCCGGCACCGACGAACACGCGCTTTTCCGGCCGATTGCGCAGCAGGATGGACAGCAGCGGGACGAAGATGACCGTCAGGCTGACCAAAAATCCGGCTTGCGAAGCGGTGGTCGATTTGACGCCGTTTGTCACCGTGACAAACACACCGAACAAAATCGTGCCGAGCACAAAGGCGTGACCGAGTGTTTTGCGGCTGGTGCCGCGCAGCCGCCTGCGAAAAATAGCGGCCGCCAGAAAAAAGGCAATGCCAAAGCGGATGGCGATCAGGTTGAAGGTCTCCAAATCCTTCAGCCCCATTTGCATAAACAAATAAGACGAGCCCCAAAAAAGAGTAACGAGCAGCATCGCCAAATCAGCTTTCACTTGCGGTTTCATGTCCAGCCTCCTTGCTCATATGACACAGACGAACGATGAACGTATCGTATTGCGTAATACTCAGTATACGGGTATTGTTTGGATAAGAAAAATGAATGTTTATCATATTTTTTATGAAAGGAATTAATGAAAAGGAGGCGGAGCGGGTGAGTCTTACCAAGTACGAGGTGTTTGTCACCGTCATCGAATCGGGGAGTCTGACCAAAGCAGGGGAAATTCTCGGCTTGACGCAATCCGCGATCAGCCACGCCCTCGCCAGTCTGGAGCGGGAGTTCGGCTTCTCGATTCTGACGCGCGGGCGCTCGGGAATCAGCCTGACGAGCAACGGCGAGCGGCTGCTTCCGTACATGCGGGAAATGCTGCGGGTGCAGGAGCGAATGCAGCAGGAGGTGTACGCGATCAATGGCCTGGAGGTGGGGACGGTGCGGATCGGGACGTTCACCAGCGTGTCCACCCAATGGCTGCCGGGTATTCTCAAACGGTTTCAGGACCTGTATCCCGCAATCGAAGTCAAGCTGCTCGAAGGCTACTACGACGGAATCGAGAGCTGGATTCAGGCGGGCGAGGTAGACATGGGTTTCGTCTCGCTGCCGACGACAGAAGACCTGGAGACGATTCCGCTGAAAAAGGATCCATTGTACTTGCTCGTCACAGACGATCACCCGCTCTCTCAGGAAGAGCGGGTGCATGTGAGCCGTCTGGCCGAGGAAACGTTCATCATGCCAAAGGAAGGCTGCGACAACGACATTCAGCGCCTGCTCGCGCAGTATCAGTTGCAGCCGCGCGTCAAGTATGAGGTAGGGGACGACCACGCGATTATCGCCATGGTGCAAAATGGCTTGGGCATCAGCATCTTGCCGGAAATGATTCTGTTCCGCCTGCCGCCCAATATCCGCATGATCCCGCTTGCGGGCGAGCATTACCGTTCGCTTGGCGTAGCGGCGACGTCGTTTAGCAAGCAGTCTCCTGCCGCCAAGCGCTTTTTGCAGGTAGTGACCGAGTGGGTGCGCGAGCATGGATAGGCGGTTAGATCAGGACGGCAAATTCCGCGCGGTTGGGGCAGATGCGGGTGTTTTTCGCCAAAACGGCAGGTACAAAAGCGAAAAGATCGCGACAGCAACCCCTTCCAGTGAGAGGATGTACCACGGGTACGGCCCCAAAAAGTCGATAAGGCTCGGGTTTTCCGGCTTGCGCGAGACAAAAAGATAGTTGCCGCCTGTCCAGGCGTTGACGGCGAACGCGACGACCAGAAGCACATTGAGAAAGCCCATCGTTTTCAGCACCGAGCGAAAAGTCGGGCGAAACCCTTCCACCCACGTCATGTACAGGCAGGCGAGAATAATCCCGGCATGGGCGACAAAAAAATGCACAAAACGAAAGTGTGGGAACGGATAAAACAGCTCGGGTGTAAGCAGTGCCTGGGCTGCGCCGCCGATCCCGGCAAAAAAAGTGATCTCGTACAGGAGGTAGCTTCTGGCGAGCAGCATGATGGCAGACAACAGGAGCGTGACACTGCACAGCTGCAAAGGCAGCGCATAGGCAGCCGACCAGCTATCCGTCAGCACATGCCAGAGCTGAAACGCTACCTCGGACAAGAGCAGCACGCCAGCCAGAGCAAAACGAAAGACGCGCTTGGCCGCAGATGCTTGCAACTGGCGGCGAAAGAGGTACAAAAGCGTCAGCAGGCCAAAGGTAACGGCGAGCGCCAGCAAATGCGGGAGTGAGAAAAGCTGAAACGGCGGCCCGGAAATGGTCAACGAAAAAGAAGGCGAGTTCATCTGGTCCTCCCTAAGCAATGATGGAACGGGCAAGCTGCGGGAGCCTGCAAAAAAGGCTTTCCCAAGCAGTTATGTACTGTACTATTGAGAGAATTCACGAAATTTTAACACACGCTTGCTTTTCGAAAATCCATCCATGGTTATAATATAAATAGACTCACGTACATCATTGAGAGGAGATATAGTCTTGAACTTGGTACTCACAGAAAAACTATGCAAATCTTGCCAGGCTCGCTTGACTGATTACGAGATCGAAAACAATGGTGCCCTTTGCATGGATTGCTACAAGGAAGAACAAAGCGAGCAAAAGTAGCAGCACGACGCAAGTCAGCATGTTGCCACACAACGATAGATAAAAGTCAGAAACAACGGCCCTCTCCAAGCGAGAGGGCTGTTGTTTTTCCATAATAGATGAGAAATCTTCGCCCAACCCAAGCGGAAGCTTCTATTTTTCTGGCAACGGAATGATAAGCTCCATCCGGCGGCTGCCGTCCTTCGCGCTCGCTTCAAACAGGATCAGCATGAGCGTGCTGTTCGGTTCGGCTTTTTTCACCTTCACGGTTTGCGTAAAGTCGCCCCATTCCGGAGCACCGGCAGAGGTTTGGAAAAAGCCCTGGGCCAGCTCGTTGTGTCCGTCTTCCACGACGTAGTTGACGACGGCTTCGAACACTTGCGCCTGCCCTTTTACTTCAAATGCATCCTCTCCTGTTTTTTTCACGGTGACATTGCGAAAAATATCATTGGCATAGACGGTTTCTTTCGTTTCGGATTGCTCGGCAGGCTGCTGTTCTGCCGGAGTCTGCGACGGGGCAGGGGCCGGTGTTTCCGATTGTGCGGGCGTTTCCGGCTGCGTAACAGGCGGATTTTCCTGCGCAGGCGGAGCGTTTGTGCAGCCTTGCAACAAACCGACTGTCATTAAGACAAAAAGAAGCTTTTTCATCGTATCCCTCGATTCTGTCCAGATAGTGGGTGGAGCTGTTCACAAGATAAGACGTAAAAAAGCCAAATCGTGTTACAAACTACTGGTCATACCACTCCAAATTTGTGCTAAAATGGGGTGGAAGCAGTAATCATTATTCCTAGAAAGCTGGTCTGATAAGAATGGTACAACAAACATTTCGTACGGAAAAAGACTTTCTCGGTGAAAAGGAAATTCCCGCAGATGCCTACTATGGCGTGCAAACGATGCGGGCGACAGAAAACTTCCCGATTACCGGGTATCGTCTCCATTCATCCCTGATTATCGCAATGGCCATGGTCAAAAAAGCGGCGGCCCTTGCGAATATGGAAGTTTCCCGCTTGAATCCGCGACTCGGCAATGCGATTGTGACAGCCGCGCAGGAGATCATTGACGGGAAATGGCACGATCAATTCATCGTGGACCCGATTCAGGGCGGTGCGGGAACATCCATTAACATGAATGCAAACGAAGTGATCGCCAACCGCGGTCTGGAGCTTCTTGGCGAGAAAAAAGGAGACTACTTCCACCTCAGTCCAAATACACACGTCAACATGTCGCAATCGACCAATGACGCTTTCCCGACGGCCATCCACATCGCGACACTCGATTTGCTGGAAAAGCTGCTCGTCACCATGGAGACAATGCGTGACGCTTTTGGCCAAAAAGCAAAAGAGTTCGATGACGTCATCAAGATGGGCCGCACGCATTTGCAGGATGCTGTTCCGATCCGTCTCGGACAGGAGTTTGAAGCATATCGCCGTGTGCTGGAGCGCGATATTAAGCGGATCAAGCAATCCCGCCAGCACCTGTACGAAGTGAACATGGGCGCGACTGCTGTCGGGACAGGCCTGAATGCCGACCCGCGCTACATTACGACCGTGGTCAAGCATCTGGCGGAAATCAGCGGCTTCCCGCTCGTCGGGGCGGAGCACCTCGTAGACGCGACGCAAAACACCGACGCTTACACAGAAGTGTCCGCAGCGCTGAAAGTATGCATGATGAACATGTCCAAAATCGCCAACGACCTGCGCCTGATGTCGTCTGGTCCGCGTGCGGGTCTGGGCGAGATTTCGCTGCCTGCGCGCCAGCCAGGGTCTTCGATCATGCCGGGCAAAGTCAATCCGGTCATGGCAGAGGTCATCAACCAGGTGGCGTTCCAGGTCATCGGAAACGACCACACCATTTGCCTCGCTTCGGAAGCAGGCCAACTGGAGCTGAACGTAATGGAGCCGGTACTCGTCTTCAACCTGCTGCAGTCGATCAGCATCATGGACAACGCGTTCCGCGCCTTTACGCGCTACTGCCTGGAAGGTATCGAGGCAAACCGCGAGCGGATGAAGGAATATGTAGAAAAAAGCGTAGGCGTTATCACAGCCGTCAACCCGCATCTCGGCTATGAAACAGCAGCCCGCATCGCGCGCGAAGCGATTTTGACTGGAAAATCCGTGCGCGAGCTGTGCTTGCAGTACAACGTCCTGACGGAAGAAGAGCTGGACCTGATTCTCGATCCGTTCGAGATGACGCATCCGGGTATCGCTGGCGCTTCCCTGTTGGATCGCGATTAATCGTAGAATAGAATGGGCAAAAACTCCCGCCCTCGTCTGGAAACGGACGAGGCAGCGGGAGTTTTTTTCGATCAATCATGGTTTTGCGGGAGAGCCTGCGACTCATTTTTTGGCAAAGCTTTCGAAGTGCCAGCCTGCATTTGCGGCAGCTGGTCCAGGCTTTTGAATTCATAGCCGCGCTTGCGGGCCTCGTCGATGATCGACCCGAGCGCATCGGCGTTGTCCTTGGAAACAGCGTGCAAGAGAATGACGGCTCCCGGATGCAACTGGCTCATGACGCTGTCAAACGCGTACCTGGCCCCGCGCTGCACTTTTGTATCCCAGTCCTTGTAGGCGATTGACCAAAATACGTTCGTATAGCCCAGCTCCTTGCTGACAGCGAGTGTGCGGTCGCTGAAAATGCCTCTGGGCGGACGCAGATAGCGCATGTTTGCCTGTCCGGTCACTTGGGCGACTGCCTCGCTGACCCGTGTCAGTTCTTCCTTGATTTTCTCGTTGGACATGGTCGTCATGTCCGGATGGCTCCAGGAGTGATTGCCGATGAGATGGCCTTCTCTCGTCATCCGCTTCAACAGTTCAGGCTGGTCCTTGACGTAATGGCCTGTCACAAAAAAAATCGCGGGCACTTTTTTCGCTTTAAGCGTGTCCAGGATCGCCGGGGTAAAGCCGTTTTCATACCCGTTGTCGAATGTCAGATACAGCTCTTTTTTCGACGTGTCTCCCAAAAAAACAGCGCCGTGCCGATCTACGATGCTTTTGAACCCTTCTTCGTTGATTGAAGGAAGCTGTTCGTTCCTGCTTTTTTTGAAGCCGAAATGGTACGGATGGTCCTGATGGGCGACAGCCGTATGCAGCGGCAGGCTGAACGCCAAAAGCAGAATGGCGCCAACGTAAAGCAGCTTTTGGTAGCGTGGTTTCATCAATCTGGCACTCCTTTCCTATCCCAGGTCATGACCGTAGCACGGACGTTTCCACCCAAAGTTTGTCCAGTCAGTCTGCAAATATGTAACGGGCGTGGCGGGAGAAGGGGATAGAAAAAATTGTAAAAAACTTGCGGGGCGGAATGGGACAGTGAACCATTACACAAGAGAGGCAACTGTCATATAGTAACAATGTCGACGGGAGAGCCGCTGACGAACAGGCAGATCATCATCCGTTACCAGGAGGTGGAGGCATGGATTGGTTGAGGTATTTGCGCGACGCTGTCGGGGAGGACGATGGAATTGAAGAGATCGAAGTCAAGGTAGAATATGAGGATGGCACCAAGAAAAAATGGATCTTCTCCAAAAATCAGGCACCGTTCTTGGAAGACGACGAAGATGAAGAGGACGAAGACTGATGTTTCAATAAACAAGTCAAAAGATACGCGCATCAAGGCGTATCTTTTGGCTTGTCATAAGCTGGAACAACCGGAAAATGTTGCTTGTTGGCCCAAGCGGCCTGATCTGTGTTTTTCGTGCGCAGGTCAGGCCGCTTTTTTGGTCGATAGGAATTTATAAAATTTTACCCTATGGACATAAGTGCAACTATGGCTCTGCTCTCGCCAAAGGCTCGGCAATCGCCGGGTTTTCTAACTGGTGAATTGGCAAGTTCCCAAGGATATTTGTCCGTTTCGCCAAGCATTGTGCACGAATAATTTATGAAGAAGGTGAGCGCTTTAACATGGAACAACGGGGGGAATGAAATGGAACAGTACGTAATCAAGCCTTGGGCCACCCGCGACGACAGCCAGCCCACTCCAGTCGACTGGGATATGCAAGTACCTCCGGAAGTCGATGCGATCGCGGAGCTTGTCATGAAAGAATACGAGATGTCCGTCAAGAGCAAGACGCTGATTACCTCGAAGCCGGACAAAGGCGGCGCGATCTGGCGGATCGAGACGGACAAAGGGCCGCGCAGTCTGAAAGTGCTGCACCGCACGCCGGAGAGAAGTCTTTTCAGCGTTGGCTTGCAGGAGTATGTCGTCAAGCAGGGGGCCAGAGTTCCCGCGCTCATTCCGGCCAGAGACGGAAAGCTCTTCGTGGAAAAGGGCGGAAAGCTGTGGATTGTCACGGACTGGATCACCCTTGCACAAGCGACCAAGGTAGACTTGGCAGGAGCGCAGGAGCTGTGCTACGGCCTGGGAGAATTTCATCGACATTCGAAAGGATACGTGCCGCCAAAGGGGGCGAAAAACTCTTCCCGTCTGTACCGTTGGCCCAACTACTATCAAAAGATTGCCAAAAAAATCGGTTGGATGCGTGAAATGGCAAAAGCCTATCGGGAGACGGCCGCAAGCAACTCGATTTTGTCTGTCGTCGACAAGTATGAACGGCAAGCAATGGATGCGCTGGAACGGCTGAAAGCATCTGCCTATCCAAGAATGGTGCAGATGGGCGAACCGCACTGGGGAGTGGTCCATCAGGATTATGGTTGGTCCAATGGCCAGAATGGACCAGGCGGGCTTTGGGTCATCGACCTGGACGGTGTGGCTTATGATTTGCCGTTCCGCGACCTGCGCAAGCTGATTACGAGCACGATGGACGACATGGGTGTCTGGGATTTGACGTGGATGAGAGGCATGATTGAAGCGTATCACCGGGCGAACCCGCTCGATCGGGAGTCGTTTGAAGTGCTTCTGATCGACATGGCGTTGCCAAATGAATTTTACAAGCATCTGAAGGAAATGTTTTACGATCCGGTCACGTTCCTGAACACGGAAGCAGAGGCCATCCTGCAGCGCGTTCTTTCCACCGACCAGACCAAAGACCAGGCATTGGCGGAGCTGGCGAAAGACATCAGCCAATACCAGCCCGGCGATTACACCCAGGTTGTCGTTCCGGCCACGCCCGTGCCCCAGTCGCCTGCGAGTGCATCCGATGAGGCAAAATGGCAGCTCGCTTCGCCAACTCCGGCGGCACAAGTAGAGAGCAAACCAGCAGGTGTGGAATCGCAAGAGCAGAGCAAGCCAGTCGACGTAAAACCGCAAGAGGAAAGCAAGCCAGTCGATGTCGAACCTGGAAAGGTTATTCGCCTTCCCGAAAAAGAGCGCAAGTCTGTGCGAACTGCTGCGCCCGCGAAAAAGCCGCCTGTCAAAGAAGAGCGGCCGGTTGAAGCAGCAAGAGAAAGCGGGAAACGGGAGAAGGAAAAGCTGCCAGAAGTCGTGCTCTTCCCTAATCCCGGGCTGCCTGCCGCAGAGGCAACGATGCCAGCGAGCAAGCAGCGCAAGCGTCTGAAGCCGCGAGTCGCTACTGTGAAAAAAGCCGGGGTGAAACCAGCGAAGAAAAAGGCAGCGTCAACCAGCTCGGCAAAAACAGCAAGCAGAACGGGCAAAAAAGCAAGCGCCAAGCTGCCCGCAGGAAAAGCGCTCAAAAAGACTGGCAAGTCGAACGCAACAACAAAAACAGGAACCCAGCTTGCAAAACGGTCCAGTTCTCCCCAAGGCACTCAGCATGCAGCCGTCAAGCATCCTTATAAAAAGGCAGCAGCTCCAAGCCGCAAATTGACCAGTAATCAGGCAAAGAAGCCGCGCGCGGCAAAAGCCAAAAAAACAGGCAGAACCATGCGATGAGTCGTGTCAGGAAAGGAGAATTCGGATGAAGGTAGTCATGATCTGCACGGAAAAGCTGCCCGTTCCCCCGGTGCGGGGCGGCGCCATCCAGACGTATATAACCGGGATCGCGGATACGCTCGGAAAGCATCACGACCTGACGATTTTAGGGACGTCGGACCCGACGCTCGCCATGGACGAACGTGTGGGAAATGTTCGCTATGCGCGTGTCAATGGCCAGGGTGTATTCGAAATTTACGCGCAGGAAGTTCTCGCGTTTTTGCGCGCCAATCCGTACGATGTGATCCACGTATTCAACAGGCCGCGGCTTGTTCCCATGATTCGTGAAGTATGTCCGAACGCACGGATCGTACTGAGCATGCACAACGACATGTTCGGTGTGGCGAAAATCTCCCCGCAGGAAGCGGCGAGTGCCATTGCCAACACGTCGACGATCATCACGATCAGCGATTATGTAGGGCGCGTCATTGCATCGCTCTACCCGGAAGCGCAAGGGAAGCTGCGTACGATCTATTCCGGTGTCGACTTGCAGACGTTCGTTCCGTGGGAAAGCTCGCAGGCTGCCCGAAAAATTCGCCAGGAGCTGCGGGCGGCTCACAACCTTGGGAACAGGCAGGTCATTTTGTTCGTCGGCAGACTGACCCCGAAAAAAGGGGCGGACATTCTGGTGCGGGCGATGAACGAGCTTTCGGGCTACAAATCCGACATCGCGCTTGTTCTGGTCGGAGGCTCCTGGTACAGTGTCGACAAAGTCAGCGACTATGTCGCCTATGTACGCGCACTCGCGGATCGTTCCCCGGTTCCGGTCATCACGACTGGCTATGTGGCGGCAGAAAACATCCACCACTGGTTCTGGGCAGGAGATATTTTTGTCTGTCCTTCACAATGGGAGGAACCGCTCGCCCGTGTCCACTACGAAGCGATGGCCGCAGGACTGCCGTTTGTGACGACAAAACGGGGCGGCAATGCCGAAGTGATTATCGGCGGAAACGGCCTCTTGGTGGAAGATCCGGAAAATCCGCAGTCTTTTGCCAACCAGCTCAAGGTGCTGCTGTCCAATCGCGACCTGCAGCGAAAAATGGGGAACAGCGGAAGACAACTGGCGGAACAGCGGTTTACATGGGCGCGCGTTGCCCAGGAAGTGCTGGACGTATGGCGGAACCTGTAGCATGAACTAAATAAACACAAATACCCACTTTTTTCGAAACAAAGGCAAAGAAGTGGGTGTTTGCTTTATTTTCGCAAAGGGAGGACAAGCCTTGACTGCACGAGGGCAGGGAAGCAAGCTCGTCCAAACGAGAAGCAAGCGAGGCGTGGAAAAAGCAGTTCTCCCACTCCTTGCTTTTTTTGTTTGGCGAATCGCAAAATCAAGCCGGAGTGGGAGGGCAAGGCGAGAGGATCAAAGCGCTTTTCCTGAGCCCTCTATCAACTTGAGAGAGACGGGCGCTGCCTCCTCTTCTGCTTGTTCGTCTACTACGGCTGATTCTCCCGGCGGAAGGGCATCCGGAATGATGGCGACAATGCGGTTGAGCGGGATGAGAATGCAGTTGCCGTAGCTTCCGTCAAGCTTCAGCTCGATGATGCCGTCGTCTACTCTGGCAAGCTGCCCCACCCGGTAGGGGCGGCTGTCCGGTCCCCAATCGGACGTGAGGATGACTTCGACCGTCCGGTTTTCCCTCATGCATTTGCACAGCTCTTTTCGCAAGCTCGCTACGCTTTCCTGCTCGGGAGTGTCTTCTGCCTCTACGTCCACTTTGACCACCGGAGCAGGGATGACCAGTGGCTTTGGAGCTTCAAACTGGACGATGGGCGCCTCGACCTGGACGTTGGGCGTGGGGCTTGTGACAGACACGGTGGGAGCAGGCGTGGTTACATTCACATTCGGGGCGCGGACATGGAGGCGGACGATCCGGTGGAGCCTGTCTATCAAGCGTTTGGCTGTCTGATTGGACCGAGGTCTTTTGCGGAAAACTGACCTCGCCCGCTTCTTCTTTTTGGCTGATCGCAAGAATATGCACCTCCTACTGTCATGCTTTATCATATTCAGCACGAAACAGAGAGAAAGGGACAAATATCCGTGTCGGGGAAAATCAGGCAGGAAATGATTAGTAATTTTAGCGGAAATTTTTTAAAACAAATGGAAAATCGTGTATACTAGTCAGGTAATCTCAAAAAGGGAGACGGAGGTTTCACCATGAATCAAATACCAATGACCCCAATGGGAGTGGGGAAGCTATTGGACAAAAGCTTCAACGTATATCGCCAGCATTTTGGGGCGTACTTTCTTCTGGCTCTGATCTGGTTTGGTCCGTTTTTGCTTTTGCAGCAGCTACTCCTGATCGACCTGAGCAGTGTGCCGCTGCTCATGCAGGATACCGAAGGACTGGAATTTTGGGAAGCGATGGGGGAAAAGTTTATGGGGCAGGAAGGGATGGTCACCCAAAACATCGTCCGGCTCTTGCTGTACTTGTTTTTGGTAGCACCGCTGACGCTGGTAGTGGCCTATCCGCAGCTGCTTGCAGGTGCCACCTTGCTGACGAAATCTGCATGGGAGCAGCAAACGGTTGACTTGAAAGCCGCGCTGAAAGGCGCATTGGGACGCTTTTGGCCGCTTGTCGGCAGCACCCTCGTCTACGGACTGCTCGCGATTGCGGTGGTGTTCGGGTTTACGCTCGTGTTTTTGCTCATCGGCTTTTTGTTCACGATAGTTACCGGCAGCTCGATTGAAACGTTTTTGGACGCGGGGAGCGACTTCAATCCGGTGCTGTTCTTCCTAGTCTTTTTGTTCGGCTACCTGTTGTTTTTGCTCGGCTTGGTTCTGGTGCCAGGCTACTTCCTGCTCAGATGGAGCTTTTACTTGCCGCTTGTCCTGTTTGAAAAGGGCGGCGTCGGCATCGACCAAAGCTGGCGTTTGACGAAAGGGAATTTTTGGAGAATCTTTGCGATTTTCATCGTTTTGAGCTTTTTGTATTCGACCTTTTCGGGCGGGATTCAGGTTGTCATCTTGGGCATTTTGGGGACGTCGATCATTTCGCAGATCATTCTGGTTGTGCTAAGCTGTCTGCTGATGCCGTGGATGGCGATTGTCTATGCGCTTGTTTATTTCGACTTGCGCGTCCGAAAAGATGGAACTGACCTGCAGGAGATGATGAACAGGCAACTGGATCAGTCGACAGACCGCCTTTCTGCTGAGGAGCCGGGAGCAGCACATGAATAGCACCAATCCTTGGGCAGCCGACAAGGAGCATTTGCAGGAAATTTTGCAGCGCGACGAATTTCAAACCGGGCACACGGCAGGCGAGAGCTGGCTTGCGCAAGTGATCGATTTTTTGCTCGAATGGCTGTTCCGGCTGTTTTCGTGGTCGGACATTCCTGCGGGTGTAGCGACGACGGCATCGACGGTCGTGCTGCTCGTCGCGGCACTTTTGCTGGTCATGCTCATTTTCTGGTTGTACCGCCGGATGATGTGGGAGCAAAAGCGGAAGGCACCCCTGTTTGTCCACGGTGAAAAAATTCGCTCCCATGCCGATTACTTGCGTGAGGCAAAGGAGTGCGCCGAGCGCGGAGAATGGCGGGAGGGCGAACGCTCGCTGTTTTTGGCGTTGCTCGTCTACATGCAAAAACAGTCGTGGATTCGCATTGAACAGTGGAAGACGAACTGGGAGTACGCTGACGAAATCGAAGCCAGCCACCCGGAGGCGAAGCCGCTGTTTCGCCGTTACGCCAGGGCGTTCGAGCAAGCCTGGTACGGGCAGGTAGCTGTGGACAAAGCAGACTATCTGGAGCGGGTCCGCGAGCTTGCGCAGATTTTGGACGGGGAGGGACAGCATGAATAGCCTGAAAACGTATCGCGTGGGCATCAGCGTGGCGATCGTGCTGCTCGTCGTCGTCGGATGGTTTATCGTCAAGCCTGTAGCCACGAAACAACCGCCTTATCTGGCGGCGTCCGCACAGCCGGACGGAATCAAGGCTGTGCTGCTTTTGCTGGAGGAAAAAGGAAGCCGGGTCAAGGAGTGGCGGCAGCCGTCCCATTTGCTGCCGCCATCATCAGGACAGGCGTTGCTTGTCGTCGAGCCGGACAATCTGACTGAAAACGAGCAGGATGACTTGCTTGAGTGGGCCAGCGGCGGGAACGACCTGTTTGTTTTCTCCGAGCGGGCGATCCATTGGGCCGACTTGCCCTTTGAACCGAAGTATATGGAAGGAAACGGAAATCGGGAACGTAACATCCAGGGTCAGTCTCTCGGCGAAGTGATGATGGGCAAGGCAAAGACCCAGGTCAGATGGAAAGAAGCAGAGGGGCTGGAGCCGCTCTTTTACGACGACCAGGGAATCCTAGCGGGAAAAGTCGAGGTAGGAGCGGGCAGCATTTCGTACTTTTTGGTCCCGGATTGGTTGACGAATCAAAAAATTGCCGAGATGTCTCACTTCGAGGCGGTGTGGCCGCATTTGCAAAAAAGCTGGTCGGTGATCTGGGTGGACGAATACCATCATGGAATGCAGGAGAAGCCGGGGCTTTTGGCGATTTATCCCGGCTGGCTGGTGGCAGCGTTTGTGCAGTTGGCCCTCGTGCTGCTGTTGTTCGTCTGGTGGAAAGGGAAGCGCTTTGGCCCTGTCTACACGTTGCGCGAGTGGACAGTTCGCAGAGGGGACGAGACGCTCTTGGCCGTGTCGAGCTGGTATGAGCGCCGGGGACTTGCGCGTGACGCGCTGGCGCACAGGGAAGCGTATATGCGCCAACTGATGCACGACCGCTGGGGCGTTCACCTAAAGGCGGACCGCGCCGAGATTTTGCGCTGTGCCGGGCTGCGCTGGAGCGAGCAGGCTGTCAGCAGGCTTGCCGAGCTTTTGGATCGGCTGGAGCAAGCGCGCAGCGGAACCGGATATTCGGCGAAGCGGCTTTTGGCAGACAGCCATTTGCTGGATGAGATCATTACGCAACTGATGAAGGAGTGACATAACAATCGTGGAGCAACTATTGCAACAGATGGAAAAAGAACTGGTCGGACAGCGGCAAAACATTCGGCTGCTCGTGGCGGCCCTGCTTGCTGGCGGTCACGTCTTGCTGGAAGGAGTGCCCGGAATCGGGAAGACCAAAATGGTCCGCACCTTGTCGGGGCTGATCGGGGGAGAGAGCAGACGCATCCAGTTCACGCCTGACATGATGCCTTCGGATATTATCGGCCATGTCGTTTTCAACATGCAGGACAACCGCTTTGAGACGATCAAAGGTCCGGTATTTGCGAATTTGCTGCTGGCGGACGAAATTAACCGCACGCCGCCGAAAACGCAAGCGGCGCTTTTGGAAGCGATGGAGGAAGGCCAGGTGACGATTCACGGCGTCACGTACCCGTTGCCTGAGCCGTTTTTCGTCGTCGCCACGCAAAACCCGGTCGAGTACGAAGGAACTTACGTGCTGCCGGAGGCGCAGCTCGACCGCTTTTTGTTCAAGCTGACGATGCAGTATCCGTCGCATGAGAACGAAAAGCAGATTCTGCTCCAGCACGTCCAGCCCACAGGCGGGCAAAAGACAAGGCAAGCGCCGATCTGCAGCCTGGACGATATTTTGCACAAGCGGCGCAAGTTGCAGGACGTCGTGGTCGACGATTCGATTTTGGAATACATTACGACCTTGATTCGCAAGACGCGGGAAACAAAACGGCTGCTGCTCGGGGCAAGCTCCCGTGCCGGGATTGCCGTTCTCATGGCCAGCAAGGCGTGGGCGCTTTTGGACGGCCGTGAGTACGTGACGCCGGATGATGTGAAAATGGTCGCCCGGCCTGCGCTGCGGCACCGTCTTATCCTGGCACCGCAGGTAGAATTGGAGGGGGGCACCAGTGACCACATCATCGAAGAAACGTTGGCCGCTATTCCGGTCCCTCGCTGATTTTCTGGCAGATCGCTTCGTTTTGCCGACGAAGCGGCTGCTCGTCCTGCTGCTTGTCGGCACGCCGATTGCCGTCGTCGGCTTTTTCATGGGCACGGGGTACGGAGCTTTCTGGCTGTACAACGGCCTCGTCTGTGTGGCGAGCGTGCTCGACTGGCTGACGTTGCCCAGGCGCAAAGACCTGGAGCTGCGCCGCGTGCTTCCCGAGCAGAGCGACATCGGCCAGTCGTTTACGGTCGAGGTAGAAATGACGAACCGAAGCGGCCAGCCGGTCTCCTACGTGCTGATGGACGATTTGCCGCACTCTTTTGCGGAAGCAGGGCCGATCTCGGGCCGGATGGAGTGCGGCGAGTCGCGCATCGCCTATCAGACGCGCGGCACGGAACGGGGAAACTATACGTTTTCCTGGCTCTATTTGCGCTGGAGCGGCAAAATCGGCTTGTGGCACCGTCAGAGCCGCTTTGCTTTTCCGCAGACGATCAAGATTTACCCCGATCTGTCGCAAGTGCGCGGCTATTTGAACTCGCTGCAGGACAGTCTGATCGTCGACGGTAAAAAAATATGGCGCCGGGCCAAATCCGGCTCTGAATTCCACGCGATCCGCGAGTACGTCCCCGACGACGATCCGCGTGCGATCAACTGGTCGGCGTCGGCACGCACCCGGCGGCTGATGACGAACCAGTATCGGCCCGAGCACGGCAAAGTCATTACGATTCTCATCGACTGCGGCAGGCTGATGGGCGTGGAGCTGAACAACGAGAGCAGGCTCGATCGGTCGCTGGAGTCGGCGCTCACGCTGGCGGCGGTCGCTTTGCGCCAAGGAGATCAGGTGGCGTTTCTGGCCTATTCCCACGAGATCAAGACGTACATTCCGCCAGGGCGCGGGATGGGACATCTGCACACGATTTTGGAAGCCACCTACGATTTGACCCATGACTTCGTCGAGGCCGATCCGGCAAAGGCGCTGGAATTTATACACCGCCAGCAAAAGCGGCGCAGCCTGATGGTGCTGTTCTCGGACATGGAAAATTACTTGGTCGAAGACTTGCTGGCCAGCTATTTGTGGAAAATGCGCCGCTCGCACTTGTTTTTGCTGCTCTCGCAAGCGGACCCGCTGCTGCACGAATGGACGCAGGTCCCGGTCGAAAACAGCCGCCTGGCCTACATCAAATCAGTAGCGCAGCGCTTTCAGCTCGACCGCAGGGCGTTTCAACAAAAAATGACCGGCGCGGGCATCCAGGTGCTCGATGTGCCGGCCGATCAGTTGACGCTGACGGTGATAAATGCTTATTTGGAAATCAAGGCGAGAGAAGCATTGTGAGCCTGGCGCCTGCGCCCGAAATAATACCACAGGCACAAAAGCAGCAAGGTGGCCGCCGCGACGAGGTACTTTGCTTCCAGGGAGAGGGACGAAGGCGTGATATACCCTTCGATGATTCCTGCCACAAACAACAGCGGCAAGGTCGCAAGCAGCAACTGGGCCGATTCCTTGGCCGCCTCCAAAAACTGATACTTGCGGGCGTAGCGCCCAGGCACGAGGAGTCGGTAGCCCATGTGCAGGCCGGCCCCTCCGGCGATGAAGATCGCGGTCAGCTCAATGACGCCGTGCGGGAGGATGTACGCCCAGAAAGCGTAGCTGCTGTCTGCCTGGTAGTAGACAGCGGCCAATGTCCCGACGAGCAGTCCGTTGAACAGCAGGACGTAGATCGGCACGAGGCCGAACGTAATCCCGCTGACAAAAGCGAGAATGGCGACTTTCATGTTGTTGGTCATAATCATCGTAGAGATGACAGGGCTGTTGATGGCATCGTGTCCTTCCCCCAGCCTCGTCGGATCAATCTGCTCGGCCATGCCCTGGGGCAGCACGTAGTACAGGTTGAGCGGATCAACGAGCACCGCCGCAAACCCGGATACGCCGCCAATGATGAAAAGCAGGGCGGCCATGCCGATAAATCCGATCCGCTTGTGGATCAGCCCGATCAGATGGACGCCGAAAAAATGCCGCAACTGCTGCCAGCTTCCCGACTGCTGCTTGTACGTCAGGTTGTGGGCGCGGGATACGAGCTCATTGAGGTAGAGAGTAATTTCGTCCGCCGGGTGATACGAGCGGACCAGCGCCAAATGGGCGGAAGCTTTTTTGTACAGATGGGTCAGACGGTCAATGTCTGCGGCCGTGATCTGCCGCTCTTGCCGGGTGAACCGTTCGACCAGTTGCTCCAGTTCGGCCCAAGAGGCTTTGTGCTTGTGCCAAAATGAAGTGATTTCCATGGATAAGGCCTCCTTATCTATTAGAGTCTACTAGAATTGCAAAAGGGAGAAGCGAACCGAAATGAATGAAAATCCATCCGTGAATCAGGCAGGCCGCGAAGCATCCGTTGTCACACCTGAGCATGTGATGCTGCGGTTTCAGACAGCGGGATTGGGCAGTCGGGCCGCTGCCCAGTTGATCGACAGCGTCATTTTGCTTCTGGTTAATCTTACTGTATTTATCGCGATTGGTATAGTTTTATTTGGGAAAGAAGAGAGTTTTTTCCTGGATACCGACAACTATGCTGTCGCGATTGTCATCCTCCTGTTCTTCGTCCTCAACTTTGGCTACTTTTTGTTCCTGGAGGCGTTCTGGTCGGGACAGACCGTCGGGAAAAAGTGGATGGGAATTCGCGTCATCCGCGACAACGGCCAGCCGATCACGTTTTTGTCGTCGACGATCCGCAACCTGTTCCGAATCGTGGACAATCTCCCGTCGGGCTACTTTCTGGGCGCGCTCGTTTCTTTTTTCCACCCTCGCGACAAACGCATTGGCGATCTGGTCGCAGGCACCATCGTCGTCGTCGAGAGCGGGGGTCGTACAAGTCTTTTCCAGAAAAGAAAGGCACAAAAACAGGGGGCTGTGTCCGCAGAGCCGCTTGTTCTCACCGAGCAGCAAAAACAGGCGCTGACCCGCGAGGACTGGCAACTGCTCTCAGCCTTTATTACGCGGCAGTCCTCTCTGGCGGAAGCGAAAAAGCTTGAACTGGCGGAAAACATCGCCCGTCTGTTGCAAAAAAAGCTGGAATACAGCGAGGAGCAGGCGCGCCAGGAAGCGCCGATTGTGTTTTTGCAGCGACTGTACCGCACGCTGCAAAGCGAGTGGAGCCTGGGAAAATAACGTGGGAAGATACCGGCAGAGACACGAAGCGCGGTATCTTCTTTTTTTGGTCGACAGGAATTTATAAAATTTTACCCTATCGACATAAGTGCAACTACGGCTCTTTTGTCGCCAAAGGCTCGGCAATCGCCGAGTTTTCTAAAGCAAAATTTCCACTATTTTTGGAAAAGCCTTGTCGAAAAATAAACTATGGTATAATAAAACCTCACTCTATGTCACAGAAAGGAGGAGGGAGCCGATGAACGACAATTACATGGAAGCGTCATCGACTTCGTCTACTACTCTGCCACTCCCGGCAAACGGGAAGCAGGCGAACAGACGCAAACGAGGCAGCCTGTTTCAAGCATTGTTTCCCTCCCGAACAGAAGGCAAGCGGCCTCTATTGCCAGTCGCACTCGCTGTACTGGTTTGGGTAGGACTCGCTTACGCTGGCTACGCCTTTACTGCCCATACGCTGGACAAGCAGCAGCAACTTGTGAACCTGCGCATCGATCAGATACAGGAAGACAACCAGAAGCAGATGAAAGCGTTGGGCGAACAACTCGTGCTGGTGCAGGAAGAGTTGAAAGACGTACAGACGGGTCTTGGCAGTCTGGAAGAAGACCTGCAATTGACGGGTGAGACGATCGGCGGGACGAACAAGACAAAAGAGGCATTGCAGGATCGGATCGACCAGTTGAACAAGCAGCTGGTGGATTTGAAGGCATCGCTGAAAAAACTGGAGGATGCAGCTCGTGCTTGGTAAAGTCAATCGCTTTTTTCTGTTCCTGCTGGCGCCAGCGCTCGGTTTTTTGCTTGCCCTCACCCTGACCAATCCCGCGGACAAGCTGCAGGCGGAAGGCTTGAAGCTCGACTCGGAGCAGTCGAAAAAACTGGCGGACGAGCTGGGGCAGCAACTGAACGACACCAAGACGACGATACGCCACGTGGAAAGCGTGGTCGAGGACATCCGCGATCGCGCCAAAAAGGAGCAAAAAGAGTACGAAGAGCAGAGCAAGCACATCAACAACCTGCTTGCGACGAGCAAATCGCAGACGCAAAAGTCGGCCGATGTGCTGGACACGATTTTGTCCAACATGCTCGGCGACCCGATCGGGCAGTCCTTCGGGAACCGATCGACGGTCAAAGTCTATTCGCTGCAGGAAGCAGGCTATCGCGGATACATGGCAAAAGTTCGCCTGAAAGACCCGAACGCACTGAAAATGGTGCTTGCCAACGACTCGGTCAAGAGCAAGGGCGAGACGACGAGCAAAGCCGGAAAACGCACCGGAGCTGTACTGGCGATCAACGCAGGCGGCTTCATGAGCGACAGCAAAGGCTATCTGACGCCGCTTGGCATTACGGTTGTCGACGGCAAGATTCGCACGTTTTCCAACAATTCCAAGCTGAGCTTCGTCGGGTTTAACAACAAAGGCCACCTGGTGGGAGCCAACATTACCACGCAGGCGCAAATTACCCAGCAGGGCATTTTGCAGGGGGCCAGCTTTTTGCCAAGACTGCTGCAGGACGGGAAGCGACTGCCGATCCCTCGCGACTGGGCCAACGCTCGCCAGCCGCGCACGCTCATCGGACACTTTGACAACGGCGACTTGCTGCTCATCGTCATCGACGGCAGACGGGAAGGCTGGAGCAAAGGCGTTACGCTGGAAGAAGCGCAACGCAAGCTGCAGGAATTCCACGTCGTCGACGCCTACAATCTCGATGGCGGCGGCTCCAGCGCGTTTTACTACAACGGCAAGATTTTGAACAAGCCTTCGGGTGGCAAAGAGAGACCGGTCGTCAGCAATCTGGTCATCCTGCCGTAATCGAACGCTTTTGAATAGGGACACTCTTCCGGCGGGGAACATGCCCTCGCCTCGGAAGAGTGTTTTTTCTTCTGCCGGAGAGCGGCAGGTTGACCTGAAAAAATACTGAAAATTATAATAATAGAATACAGATTAGAAAAGAAAAAGCCTGGGGGGATTGTATGAAAAAAATAAGGATGGTAGCCCTCTCGTTCATTTCCGTCTTTTCCCTAACCCAATTGGCGTGGGCGAAAGTTCCCGGTGTTCCGGCAGGAGTGGATGGCGCCACAAAAGGGATTGTCGCTGTCTCCCATCCTGCGGCCGCACAGGTCGGTCGGGACATTTTGGCCAAGGGGGGAAATGCCGTGGACGCCGCCGCCGGAATCCAGTTGGCTCTGAACGTCGCAGAGCCGTACATGTCGGGAATCGGCGGCGGAGGCTTTATGATGATCTATTTGAAAGACCGGAACAAAATTACGGTGATCGACAGCCGGGAAACAGCTCCGGCAAACGTGACCGCCGACATGTTTTTGCAGGCCGACGGGCAGCCGATTCCTTTTGAAGAACGGCACACCAGCGGTCAGGCAGTCGGTGTGCCGGGGACGTTGCTCGGCGTAGCAGAAGCGCTGGAGCAGTACGGCACGTGGGAGCTGGCCGATGTGCTTGCGCCAGCGATTGAACTGGCGGAAAAAGGCGTTCGCGTCAACTGGGTGACGGCAGACTATATCGCCAAGTCGCGCGCCAAGCTGGAAAAGCACAAAACCGCCGCGCAAGTCTTTTTGCCGGAAGGTCGTCCGCTGGAGGAAGGGCAAATGCTCGTCCAGCCCGATTTGGCCAAGACGCTGAAGCTGATCCGCGACGAAGGACCGGATGCTTTTTACAAAGGCGAGATTGGCCGCGCGCTGGTCAAAGAGGTGCAGCGCACAGGCGGCAACATGACGATGGACGACCTCAGAGCGTACCAGGTCAAGGAACGGGAGCCGGTGCGCGGGATGTTTCGCGGCTATGAAGTGATTTCCATGTCCCCTCCCAGCTCGGGCGGCTTGACGATGATCCAGATTTTGAAGCTGATGGAAGGCTACGACAACAAAAAAGACGGCTTTGGTTCCGCAGCGTATTTGCACCATCTGATCGAGGCCAACCACCTCGCCTATGCCGACCGGGCGGCGTACATGGCGGATGAGGACGTCTATCCGGTGCCCAAGCAAGGACTGCTCCACGACGATTACATAAAAGAAAGGCGCCAACTGATCGACGACAACCGGGCCAATGCCAATATCACTGCTGGCGACCCGTGGAAGTACGACACAGGACAAAAGCCGGCGGCCGCGCTCAAAATGCTCGACAGCTCGCCCGTGAAACAGACGACCCACTTTGCCGTCATGGACAAATGGGGCAACCTCGTGTCCTATACGACCACGATTGAAGACGTATTCGGAAGCGGTGTGATGGTGCCGGGCTACGGCTTCATGCTCAACAACGAGCTGACCGATTTTGATGCTGTTCCGGGCGGCGTCAATCAGGTGGAGCCAGGCAAGCGCCCCCGGTCGAGCATGACGCCGACGATCGTGCTCAAAGACGGGCAGCCGTTTTTGGCGGTTGGCTCGCCGGGCGGCTCGACGATTATCGCTTCCGTGTCGCAAACGATTCTCAACGTGATCGACCACGGGATGAACATCGAGGACGCCATCCGCGCTCCCCGCATTTTTTCCAGCAGCTATCCGAACGTCTCCTGGGAGGCGGGCATTGACCAGGACGTCATCCTGCAGTTGATGGCAAAAGGCCATGTCTTTGCCGAGCAGCCCGCAGAGATCGGCAATGTGCAGGCGATCGTCTACGATTTTGAGACAGGCAGGATGTACGGCGGAGCGGACAATACCCGGGAAGGCACAGTGCTTGGCGTCGACGCAATCGCCTACACGGCTGCCGAGCCGGAGGAAGTGCCGTATGAGCCGGGAGAGCCTTTTGCCGTTTCCGTAAACGGGCAGACGTACCCGTTTTTGCCGGAACAAAAGCTGATCGTGGACGGCATCGCCTATGTGCAGGAAAAGAAACTGCTGCTCGGTTTGGGCCAAAGCAGCGCCGACTTCCGGGCGGATGCCATTACTGTGCGCGGAATAGCGTATCTCCCTGTGAAAAAAGTGGCCGAAAAGCTCGGGTACACCGTCACCTGGGATGACAGCGAACGGGTTATCGAGTTGAAAAAGTAAGCAAGAGAAGCGGTGCAGGCAAAAGTGTGACAATCCGTCCTTTTATTTCGTCTCACTCCATGGTAAGGTAAAGCAGAACGTATGTGTCTGTATGGAACCAGGAGGATCAATCATGAATAACAATCGCACCAATGGCCTTGCGATCGTCGCCGCACTATCCGTAGCCCTGCTCAGTGGTTGTGAAGCGCCTTCGCTCGACAGCCTGCTTTCGTCCAACTCGACTCAGCCGGCGGGAAATACGGCAACAACGGGAGAAAGCACGCAAGCAAATACAGCGGAGCCAACACAGGGATCTCTTCGGGCGAAGCAGGCATCCCTGGCCGAGACGATCACAGACGTCAATGGGGTTCCGACGGTGACAAACCCGACCGATCTCGCCGTTGTCGTGAACAAGAAGCGGGCGCTGCCTGCTGACTATATTCCACCTGATCTGGTGGAGCCGAACGTGCCGTTCCCGTTTGATGAAAAAGTGGAAAAACGGTTGCTGCGCCAAGAGGCGGCACGAGCGCTGGAAGAGTTGTTTGCAGCCGCCAGGCAGGACGGCATCGAGCTGTACGCCGTGTCCGGCTATCGTTCGTACAAGACGCAAAAATCGTTGTATGAGACCTATGTGCAAACCCAGGGGGCGGAGCATGCTGCCAAGTACAGCGCCGTTCCGGGAAAAAGCGAGCATCAGACCGGATTGGCGATGGACGTGTCCGGTGCCGATGTGAAGACGAGGCTGGAGGAATCGTTTGGCGACATGCCGGAAGGAAAATGGCTGGCGGAGCATTGTGCAGAATACGGCTTCATCATCCGCTATCTGAAAGGCAAGGAAGACACGACCGGATACGCCTATGAGCCGTGGCACATTCGCTACGTCGGAAAAGAAATGGCGCAAGAGATCACGGCGCAAGGGATTACTCTGGAGGATTACTTGTCCGCAACTGCCACCGCGCAAAAATAAAAGCGTAATAAGAAAAAGCCGCTCAACGGTACAGAGCGGCTTTTCGTATGCGATTGTCCAGACAGGCTCACAGCCGTTTAGTTCGGCAGACGAATGGCGGACAATGGCCAGTAGACTGCTTCCGCGCGACCGACTACGTGATCGAGCTTGACAGGGCCAATGACCCGGCTGTCCATGCTGTTGTTGCGGTTGTCTCCCATCACAAAAACGCTGCCTTCCGGAATGGTAACCGGACCGAAGTCCTCGGTCAAGGTCACGCCGGCCGCCGAAGCTTGCAGCTTGTTGTTGGTCAGATACTCTTCACTGAGCGGTTGACCGTTGACGTACACCTGGTCGTTTTTCGCTTCCACGGTGTCGCCTGCGACAGCGATGACGCGCTTGATCCAGTTGTCGCCGCTCGCATCCGGGTGAATAATCACGATGTCGCCTGGCTGCGGTTCCTTGAAATAGTAAATCGCTTTGTTGACGATGACCCGCTCGCGGTCATGCAGCGTGCTCTCCATCGAGCGCCCCTGGACGACGTAGGGAGCCATGATGAACACGTAGATGAAGGCGGTCAAACCGCCAATCAAGGCAAACGATTTTAACCAGTCGAGCAATTCGCTTTTCCATTTTGCTGTACTTTTGGTTTGTTCCATCGACTTGATCTCCTATGTACATGGTTTCGCCGGCAATAGATTGCCGTGGGCCAGCGCTTGGACTGCCTTTCTATTATACATGCAATACGATTGGATACGGAATAAGATTCAAGGAAAATAATGGAGGACGCCCAAAAGCTGCTGTCACGATTTTGCCAACTTCGCCTATTGTCAGTTTTTCCTGTTTGCGGTAAGATGTTGTTGCACATAAGTTTTACAGTAAAATTATTAAGTGGTAAACACTTTGTTCCGGCTCATACATACCTTTCGAGGAAAGAAATAATTTTGGCAGGTCTATTGATCTTCACGTACTTAGGCTATATAGTTTTATAGTAAAAGTACCAATGTTATTTACTTTCTGAAAATAGGTGATGTTGTGAGCGACATGTCCCGCGCCAGTAAAATTGAGGAACTGGATCGAGCGTTTGTCGAAATGGCTCGCTTCTTTATCAGCCATTGGCTGGAAGAAGAGGGGCTGATTAGTCCCAAGCAATTTATCTTGCTGCGAGTGCTTCATCAAAAAGGAAGAAGCACAGTTTCCGAACTGGCGACCATTCTGAAGCAATCCAACAGTGCGACTACGATTGCGCTGAATCGGCTGGTGAAAGCCGGTTATATCGATCGGGTTCGTGATGATCTGGATCGGAGAGTCGTATGGGTTACGCTGTCGCAAAAGGCAATTCCCATGCTGGAGGGGCTTCTGTGCCAGCGAAGAGCACTGGTGGGCAAATTGCTTGAAAACCTGAGCGACGAAGAATTGGAGCAGTTTACGTACTTCTTGCGGAAAATGAAGCAATGCATGTAGGGTTGCTCTCAGGGGAGCAGGTGGGGGACATTTCAGAGGGCAATGTGTGTACTACGCGAATAGGAGTGTACACATATGAAAAAAAGAAGCACATTGATGATGGGTTCTCTTATTCTCGGAGCGGCCCTGTTTGCACAGGCAGCCTGTGCGCAGGAAGCTTCCTCCAATACAACGGAAGCTTCCACGACAACTCCTGCGCCAGCAGTGGAAACGACAACTGAAGCACCAACTGCCGCACCGGCAACTGAAAGCGAGACAGAAGCACCAACCACTGCACCGGCAGCTGAAACCACAACAGCAGCACCAGCTCAACAGCCGCAAACCGGAAGCAATGTTCCTGGAGCCTGGATCAAGCTTCCTGGAGAAGACGAGTATATTTTCGTGAGCGGCCGACTGGTTCCTGATGCATCTTCGGCGTCCGGCTGGTCCCTGTTGCCAGCAGAAGACCAATTCGTATCCACCAATCGCTTCCAGGTTGTGCAAACAGCAAACGGTGGCTGGATGAGCATGCCGGCAGAAGATCAATTCGTTTCGACAAACAGATTCCAGGTCGTGCAAACTTCCAATGGCGGCTGGCTGGCTATGCCGACAGAAGACAACTTTGTCTCCACAAGCAACTTCCAGGTTGTTCAAGCGCCAAACAGCGGTTGGTCCGCTTTGCCAAAAGAAGATGAGAGCATCATCATCGGGCGCAATGCTTCCCAAGATGTGGCCAACAGAACCGGCTGGTCCTTGATGGTTCCAGATGTTTCTGCGAATAAAAACAAATAATCAGAACGGCTGAAAGACGCTTTGCCGCAAGTGGCAGGGCGTCTTTTTTTGTCTATTCCCCAGGAAGCCAGGCTGCTACGAATGCATGGCTAAATGTGGGGCGTCTGGCGCACACTATACCGAAAATCATTGGAAGGAGGAACAGACGATGGCAGTCCAGCAAATCAGCGAAACAGGACAGATGGAAAACGTCTTGTATCAGGTAGATGACGAGCAAGCAGGCGGGTTGGCATCTACACAGGAACAGGTGAGCGATGTGTACAAGCGGGGAACGATTGAGGAAGGGGAGCAGCGAGCGGCACGAGATTGACGCAAGCGCGCCAGGGCAAGCCAGCTTTTTCAACTGCGACAAAAGCTGGCATGCTGCTTTGTCATTATAATAAAATAAATTTTATTGACTTATATTGATTTATCGGCAAGAATACAGTTGTAATCAGAAAAATGAAAAAAGGGTGTGTCAAGCATGAGAGACTCTCGTTTGGAGCAATTGGCCTACAACCTGGTGAACTACTCTGTCCGCGTACAGCCAGGGGAAAACATCCTGATTAACGCCAAAGGAAAGACGCCTGAATTGGTATCGGCCCTCGTCCGTGAAATTTACAAGGCGGGAGGCAGCCCGTACGTTCAGCAGATTGATCCGGCGATCAGTCGTGACATCGCGATGAATTGCAACGAAGAACAATTGAAGCTCATGGCGGAAAATGAAGTGGCCCTCATGGAAAAAATGCAGGGCTATATCGGCATCCGCGCAGCGGACAACATCAACGAGATGGCAGATGTTCCGGGAGAGAAGCTCGGCATGTACTCCCGCCTGTACGAGCTGCCAGTCATGAACGTGCGCGTGCCCAAAACAAAATGGGTGGTGCTTCGCTATCCGAACCCGTCTATGGCACAATTGGCGAACATGTCCACGGCGGCGTTTGAAGACTTTTACTTCCAGGTGTGCAATCTGGATTACGGAAAAATGGACAAGGCGATGGACAGCCTGGTCGAGCTGATGAACCGTACCGACGAAGTTCGTCTGGTCGGGCCGGGCACAGACCTGACTTTCTCGATCAAGGACATCCCGGCGGTCAAATGTGCGGGCTTGCGCAACATCCCGGATGGCGAAGTGTACACCGCTCCGGTGAAAAACTCCGTCAACGGCACCATTACGCACAATGCGCCAACACCGTACCACGGCTTTACGTTTGAAAACGTTCGCCTGACCTTCAAAGACGGCAAAATCGTCGAGGCGACCGCCAACGATAGCAAGCGACTGAACGAAATTCTCGATACGGACGAGGGCGCCCGCTACATCGGCGAGTTTGCCATCGGGGTCAACCCGTTCATCCGCAATCCGATGAAAGACATTTTGTTCGACGAAAAAATCGACGGCAGCTTCCACTTCACGCCCGGCCAATGCTACGATGAGGCGTACAACGGAAACAAGTCGTCGATTCACTGGGACATGGTTTCGATTCAACGTCCGGAGTGGGGCGGGGGAGAAATCTGGTTCGATGGCGTCCTGATTCGCAAAGACGGCCGCTTTGTCATTCCTGAGCTCGACTGCCTCAATCCCGAAAACTTGAAGTAAACTTTCGGCAAGCCGGTTATTTATCGTACTGCGCCAGTCTCTCGTGTGCCAGCTCCACATCCATTTCAATCTGGAAAAGCATGTGCAAATTGCTGGAGGCCACGATGGAGCGACGAGCGGAATGATAAAGAATCGGCTTGTTCGTTTTGACGATGGTCATGATCTCGACCACTGGCGGGATGACCTGTTTGATTCGGAGCAAGCTTTGCAGGTAGCGGAGAAGTTTTTGCACGCTGGCTGCATCGTCCTTGTTGGGCAAGGTTTCAATCAGGCTGAAAAAATCACGAACGATGGTGCGTTTTGTTTCCAGAGGCTCTACAAAATTTGTACGATTCACGATGGCTCCACCTCACAGAACTTTAGTAACGTATTTATTTTCTTTTCCGCGATTCGAGCAATCGTAAACCTGAACGAAAGAAAAAAGTCTGTGACTTCGGTCGCAGGCTTTTTTGCCTGATTCGGCAACCATCCGCTATACGCGGCCGCCCATTTTGGAATCGTCTTCGCTTATCTTTCGTACACGCTTTTTTCTTCCAGCGGAATGCGCACGCGCAACAACAGCCAGGCATTCAGGATCGTAAAAACAACGGCGGTATTCACGGCGGAAAACGTCAGTGGCAGGGTGAACAGCTCGATCGCCACGACGACGTAATTCGGATGGCGCAGCCAGCGGTACGGCCCGCGCCGGAGCGGCGCTTCGCCGGGAACGATCAGAATGCGCGTGTTCCACCGCTTGCCGAGACTCCGGATACACCAGTAGCGGAGCAGCTGGGCCGCCAAAAACAGGCCGAAGCTGTACACCCACCACGGAGGCAGGGGCGATGCACTGTCTGTAGCGACCACTTCCACAATCAGGCTGACCAAAAAGCAAACGTGCAACAGCACGATATACTTGTAATGGCTCGCTCCGATTTCCACGCCTCCCCTGGCACGTATGTAGCGGGCGTTGCGTGCTGCCAGCATCAGTTCACAGAGACGTTGCAGGCAAACGACGGCCATGACCACGACGAAAAAGAACATCGCACCTACCTCGCTTCCAAAAGGAGCAGCTCCGAGCTGAACCCGGGTCCAAGCGCCGCCACCAATCCGCGCTCTCCCGGCTGCCAGGCTTGCTCCATGCTTTTTTCCAGGACAAACAGCACGGTCGGCGAAGACATGTTGCCAAAATGGCGCAGCACCTCTTCTGAGTGGCGGGTCGCCTGCGCATCTATGCCGAGCGAAGTCTGGTAGGCGTTCAATACCTTGGCACCGCCCGGATGAAAAATAAAGTGGCGCAGGCGATCCACAGTCGTCTGGTGCGACGCCAAAAAGCTGTCTACGTTTTCGCGCATGTGCGTCTGAATCAACGTAGGAATGTCGCGGGAAAATATCACCTTCAACCCCGGCTCTGTCAGCTCCCAGCCCATTACGTCGAGCGTATCGGGCCACGTCGTCGTGCGGGCAGCGCAAAACCGGATTTGGGGCGACTTCCCCTGTGCCACGGCGGGGACGCGATCGCCGCTGACGACGACTGCGGCAGCTCCGTCTCCAAACAGACACGTCGCTACCAGATTGCTTTTGGACAAATCCTGGCGAATAAAGGTCAGCCCGCACAGCTCGACGCTGATGAGCAGCACCCTGTGCTCGGGATAGGCCCCGGCGTATTCGAAAGAGCGGGACAAGCCCATCGCTCCTCCGGCACAGCCCAATCCCCAAAGCGGAATGCGCGTAATATCGGAGCGAAGCCCGAGACTGTTGAGAAGGCGTGCATCCATGCTCGGCGTGGCGATGCCTGAGCTGGAGACGAATACGAGACAATCAATATCGGCTGGCGTTAGCCCGGCTTTTTCCAGGCATTTTCGTGCGGCTGCAAGCGACAAGGCTTCTGCGTGCCGGATATACAGCCTGTTTTTTTCGGGAAACGGACAGTCGGTGAAAAACCAGTCGAGCGGCATGCAAAAATGCCGTTTTTCGATGTGGCTGTGGGAAAAAACGTTTAGGAGCCGATCAATATCGGGAAAGGCATCCTGAAAAAAATGACGGGCGAACTGCCTGGATTGTTCCGTAGAAACTTCATGCGGCGGAACGGCAGTCGCAACGGATTCGATACGGGGCATACACTTTTCACTCCGTTTTCCATAGCGTACCAGTATGGTGCCCGTCCCAATTGATTCCAATTCATCGCTAAGGCGAGCAAGCTGCATTTTGCCGACAGAAAAAAGGGGATAGGAGGTGAAGGGCTCAAGTGTTGCAGATGGAAAAAGCCTGAATACGAAGCGATGGGCCATCTCCTGCTTCGTATTCAGGCTATTTTTGTCTGGCTTATTCATTGCATTAGCTTGTCACCGATTGGACACTTTCTGCCGCCGCAGCCCGGGTCGCTTTTTTGACAAAACGGAATTGAAAAAGTCCGCCGACGAGAAGCAGCAGGCCCAGGAGCGAAAACCAGAGAGCGCCCCCGATTCCTTTGAACGCTACGGCGCCCACTGAAGGGCCGATCGTACCTGTGATGCCCCAGTTCGCGCCGAAGATCGCAAAGTAGCGTCCGCGGTATTCTTCCGGTGCCATGATGGAGATCGCCTTTTGGATTTGCGGGCCGTACAGCATCTCCCCAATCGTAAACAGCGCTTCAGCGAGCACGAGCAAAAGAAAACTCGGCGCCCACCCGTAACCAAAGCCGACACAGGCCAAAAACAGATAGGCTGTGAGAATGACCCGGTGAGCAGGAAAACGCTCGGCAAACTTGGCGATGGCAATCTGGCAGCAGACGACCAAAGCGCCGTTGATCGTCATCAAGGTAGCGAAGACGCTGAGAAAGTCTGTGTACTGGGTGCGCAAATGCTGCGGCAAAATGATCTCAACCTGGGAGTACAAAAGCGATACAGGGACCGCAGCAAGCGTCATCCAGATGAGGGTACGATGCTCGGACAGCTTCATTTTCGGAGCCTGGTCCGTTTTTGCCGTTCGATGGGACTGTTCCCGGATGTGATCCGGCAGTGTCTCCGGAACCTTCCATAGAATAAGCAGAGCGTAGACGAACAGCATACAGGAGCAGAGACCAAAGGCAATCGCCGGGTTCATTTTATAGATGGCAACGCCGATCAGCGGACCAGCGGCAGCACCGAGATTCAGTGCGGTGTGCAGCAGCGCGAATACTTCGCTGCGCTTGTCCTCCGGTACGACATCCGTAATTTGCGCGCTGGCGGCTGGCCAAAACAAGGAAGCTCCGATCCCGTTCAAAATGGTCAGCGCTGCAAAGGTAAATAAGCTTTCCGCCCAGATATATCCGCCCATGGAGATCGCTTCAATCGCCAAAGCAGCGATCATGAGCGGCTTTCGGCCATAACGGTCGGAAAGGCTTCCGGCAAAATAGCCGGAAATGATGCTCGTCAACGGTTGCAGGCTGGTGACCATGGCAGCCAGGATCAGATTCCCGTCCATCCTGTCATACAGATAGAAGGCGAGGAACGGCCGAATCATGAAGCCCGCAAAAGTAGTGAGGATCGTTCCGATGACACGAATCCAGATCGTCGTGTCGTAGCGGGCGATCAATGGTTGCAACCAGAGCATTTGGCTAATTCCTCCCTATCGATAAATAATATTTTGTTAGTATAGCGTATTCATTATATAAAAATAAAGAGGGTTGGGATAAATGGGAAAATTCAAACAAAATGGTGCGTAAATCTCGTGACAACGGCGGATCATCCGGTCATTCAGCAGAATAGTGCTTGAACTTCAGCAGAAAGGTAGGTAAAATATTCCTGATAGTAAGGATTTAGACCTACTTACACATGATTTTTTTTGGGTCTTATGTAATGTTTTGGTTACGTTGCTGCTACATTGGATGGAGCGGAGGTGGAGAGCAACTTGGACTCGCGCTGGATTGGCATGGGCGTGCCCTGTCTGATGATATTGACTTGGCTTGCATTATGCATACTGCATAACGAGCAGATGCCGATGATGGTTGTCGTGCTTGTGGCTTTGGTTCAGATTGCAGTTGGATACAGGTTGGGACAATACGTGAATCGCCTGCGACAAATGGCCTATTACGACTCGCTGACGGGCGTTTTGGTCAACCGCCGATTTCTGGACAGGCTGATTCGCGAGATCAACCAGGCCGAAAATCAGCAATATCCGCTCACGCTATTGTTCATCGACCTGGATAATTTCAAGCAATTCAATGATAGCCACGGCCATATGGCAGGGGATCGGCTGCTTTGCCAGTTCGCTTCCATTCTGCAAGCCAATGTGCAGAGCCAGGATACGGTCGGGCGTTGGGGCGGAGAAGAATTTGTCGTGCTTTTGAAGCATACGGATACGAATGAGGCGCTCGCGGTCGGGAAGCGGATACAAGAGCAGGTCCGCCATGCGCTGTCAGGCGTGACGGTCAGCATAGGCGCAGCTTCCTATCCGATGCATGCCGATACGGCAGAAGAACTGACACACAAGGCAGACACGCTGATGTACGAGGCGAAGAAAAAGAAAGATTGCATGATTGTCGCTACGCATTGAACGAATGAGAAGAAGAGATGGTAACACCTGTCGCTCGCTCAAACAGACGGGTGTTTTGTTTTTGGCAGAGTGTAAAGGAGATTTACAAAAACTTAATATTTTTTTTAAGAAAAATCTACACACTTGCCCTTGAATTTAAATTTACGTCAACAATAACTTTCGATATAATCGTCTAGGTGTGATTTATCCAAAGGAGTGAAGAAGGAAAGTATGTTGAAATCGAACAAGTATATCTTCTTTGATCTGTTTGAACAGCAGATTGCCACGGTGCACAAAGGGACTCATCTTTTCTATGAAATGATAGGAAACTATCATGATGTAGAAGCGAAAGTGAAGGCAATCAAGGCTGTTGAAAAAGAAGGGGATGAGATCGTTCGCCGCATCATGAACGAATTGAACTCTACCTTTATCACTCCGCTTGAGCGCGAGGACATTCACCTGCTCGCACACACAATGGATTCGATGATCGATTACATTGACGGTGTTGCGGATCGCATGTATCTCTACCAAGTTCGTCAGCCGGATCCGCGAGTTTTGGCACAGGCAAACATTCTGGTCAAATGTTCGGCGAAGCTGATTGAGCTGATTCGCACGCTCCGCAAGCTCGATCACCAGATCGTAGCGAAAATTGCGCGGGAAATCAAGGATCTGGAGCATGAATCCGATTCGAATTACCGCAAAATGGTATCTGATCTGCTGAATTCACCTGATGCCAATCCGATCGAAGCGATCAAACTGAAGGAAATTTATGACAAATTGGAAGACTGTGCTGACTTTGCCGAGGACGTTTCGAACCTGGTTGAAGGGATCGTGTTAAAGAATGCTTGATCTTTCGCCAGAGGTGATTATTCTCGTCCTTGTCGTCATCATGGCGCTCAGCTTTGACTTCATCAACGGTTTTCACGACACGGCCAACGCCATCGCGACCTCTGTGTCGACCAGGGCGTTGAGTCCGCGTACCGCGGTGATACTCGCGTCGTGTTTTAACCTCGTGGGAGCGCTCACCTATACAGGTGTGGCGAAGACGATCGGGGGCAAAATCACGGACCCGTTCAAGCTGGAAAACGGACTCGTTGTCGTTTTGGCCGCCTTGACCGCCGCGATTTTGTGGAACCTGATTACATGGTGGTTCGGAATCCCAAGCTCTTCCTCTCACGCGATCATCGGGGGCGTTGCAGGCGCCGCTGTAGGGGCTGCCGGCTTCGGTTCGATCAACATGGAAGGCTTTGTTGAGATCGTCAAGGCGCTCATCATTTCGCCAATCGTCGCCTTTGTCGTCGGCTTTATCGTTATCAAAATTGTTTCGGCGGTTGTCGCCAACATGAATTACCATAAAACGAATCGCAACTTCCGCATGATGCAAGTGTTGTCCGCATCGTGGCAGTCTTTCAGCCACGGAGCCAATGACGCCCAGAAAACCATGGGGGTTATCACACAGGCCCTGCTCTCTGGCGGATTTTTGGTTCAGGAGCCAGGAGAGTTTACCATCCCGCTGTGGGTGAAGCTGTCCGCCGCACTTGCCATGGCGCTGGGGACTTCCTTCGGGGGCTGGCGCATCATCAAAACAATGGGTGGAAAGATTATGAAAATCAAGCCAATCAGCGGTTTTTCAGCCGACCTGTCTTCTGCCTTGATTATCACAATCTTTACTACCTTGAAACTGCCTGTCAGTACGACGCATGTCATCACCTCTTCGATTTTGGGGGTAGGCGCGTCACAAAAGCTGAACGCAGTCAAATGGGGAGTGGCCGGACGGATCGTCGTTACCTGGATCATTACGCTTCCGGTAACCGGACTGTTGGCTGCAGCCTGTTATGTCGTATATGACGTTTTCCTGTAAAACCGATAAAAGACACCTTCTGCGAGCCGATTTCGTAGCAAGGTGTCTTTTTGCTTAGCCAATGCCTGTCAAGCGCTCCCACAAGCTGGCTTTTGGCTTGATTTGCACGAGTCGTACAGCCGAAAACGGAATGTAGTCGAGCGAACCGTCCTTTTCCTCAATCAGAATCCCATTGGGACTGTAGTCATACAGCTTGCCTTCCGCGTAGGCGGGCAAGCCTGGTCCGATCATGTCTGGCGCAAAATGGATGCGAACCAGACGATCCAAATACTCCTCCAAAATATCGTCATCCATGGGCGATCCCTCCTGTCTTCCAGTTATTTCCCACATTGCGACAATTCAGACGGGGGAGCAAGCAAAAACCACTCTGCCAGGAAAGGCGAGAGTGGTTGTACAGGATTTTCCCGATTGCTATTCCATTGAATTGTGAGAATGGCCAGACTGCTTGCTTTTGCGGGCATAGACCAGCATCAAAATGGTCCCAAGGGCGATCAGGCTCAGACTGACGAGCTGGGCTACCCGCAGTGTGTCGGCGATCAGCAGGCTGTCTGTGCGCATGCCTTCGATAAAGAAGCGGCCGATGGAATACAGAATCATGTAGCTGAAAAAGACTTGCCCGTCGAATTTTTTAAAACGATAGAGCATGAGCATCAAGATGCCGAAGACGAGCAGGTTCCACAGCGATTCATACAAGAAGGTCGGATGATAATACTGTCCGCCGATAAACATCTGATCGCGGATAAAGGCCGGAAACTTCGCCATGAACTCTGCAGACGCTACATCGCCGTGCGCTTCCTGGTTGATGAAATTTCCCCAGCGGCCAATGGCTTGCCCCAGGATGACACTGGGCATGAAAATATCAGCCAGGCGAAGGTAGGGAAGCTTGTGCTTGCGAATGTAGTACGTTCCCGCGAGGACGCCCCCGATCAGCCCGCCGTGAATTGCCAGGCCGCCTTTCCAGACGGCAAAAATGTCCAGTGGATTGTCCTTGTACTGCGCCCATTCAAACACGACGTAATACAAGCGGGCACAAACAATCGCTGCCGGGATAATCAGCAAGACCATGTTCAGGACGTGGTCGGGATCAATGCCGGAACGTTTGGAATTGTACCTTGCAAGGTAAGTCCCCAGAAAAAAGGCCAACCCCATGATAATGCCGTACCAGTGAATTTTTAGGGGTCCGAACGAAAGCGCGATCGGATCAATCATGAAAATGCCTCCTTGCCTCAAAACGTCTGTGCCAAGTATAGCATACCTGAACAGAAGGATTCCAATAGGGATGCTCACGATCAGCGCAAAAAGTCGAGGATGGGGTCGAGCGAGGCTCTTTTTGTCGGGCGGGAAACGGCGGCGAACAGATCGCCCTTCTCCTGCAAACGTTGCGGAACAGTGTGCACAGTGTAGGCACTGGGATGAGAGTACGGCACTTCCTCCCATAATAAGGGGGTGGAAACCGTAGCCTGTTTTTTCGCCCGCGTTGAATAAGGTGCAGGCAGCGTCTTGCCGCGCCAATGCTGCAAATAGTCGATGTACAGCTTGTCCCCGCGATTTTTCACCATGCGTTCAATGGTCAAAAAAGAAGGGTGCTTGCTGACCAGATACGCTGCGATAAAATGCCCGACTTGCCTCGTCTGCGCAAACGTATAGCGCAGCTCGATCGGAACGTACACCTGCAGACCGCTTGCGCCTGACGTTTTGACAAAGGCGGGAAGCTTAAGCTCGTCCAGCAGCTCTTTTACAAGCAGGGCGGCCTCGATTGCGACAGCAAAATCATCTGTGGACGGGTCGAGGTCAAACACCAGCTCCGTCGGTGTTTCATCGGTGGCGATATGAAAGGAAACGTGCCATTCCAGCGCTGCCTGATTCGCCATCCACAGGAGGGTGGCTTCATCGTTGCACAGCACATAGCGGACGTTTTCCCACGTGTGCGTCTGAATCCAGGACGGAGCGTATTCCGGAATGTTTTTCTGATAGAAATGCTTGCCATGGATGCCGTGCGGATAGCGAATCACGGTTAACAGCCGGTTTTGGGCATACTGCAGCAGATGCGGCGCCACGGTCATGAGATAGCGCAAATAATCAAGCTTGGTCACGTTTGCTTCCGGCCAGAGCGGCTTGTACGGGTTCGTAATGCAAAGCGTATGTCCGGCAATCGTCAGCTCGTATTCTTTGGTTGCATTCGCCACGATGGCACCTTCCTTTGGACGGTAGATGTGCTCCTACTTTCTCCAGATCGCAAAACAGCTATGCAGCACACTGCATATCTTTTCGGGAAAACAACCATAATACGGTTAGCTTTCCAGTGGCTGGTGATGTGACGTGGAGTTCAAGAAGAAAAAAAGCAAGATGCAAGAATTGCTGGAGACGATGGAGAACAGCAGCTTGATTCAGTTGGAAGGCATACCGCTTTTTCCTGATCTGGACGACAACGTAGAAGTGCTGAAAAATCTTTTTTCGGATTGCTCGGATTTTGTCATTCGCGAGTTCAGACTAAAACACAGTGCCCGTGCAATCGCCGTGTTTGTAGACGGATTGATTGATACAGCCCAGGTGAATGAGGCGCTGAAAGCTCTCATGATAATGGAAGCCGGGGATGATAATATCGACGTCATTGAAGAGGCGCTGCTCCCCGTTTCGCAAATCGACAGGGTCGACGACTACAAGAAGCTCTTGCAGGCGGTTTTGTCCGGCGATACGGGCATTTTGGTCGACGGAAACAAAGAGGCACTCACGCTGGGCATTCGCGGAGCGGAAATCCGCTCGGTGAACGAGCCTGAGGGAGAAGCTGTCGTGCGCGGGGCGCGGGAAGGCTTCATTGAAAATATCCGCACGAACACCTCCATGTTGCGGCGCAAAATGCGCACGCCCCGCTTGAAAATGAGGTCGCTGGTGGTTGGCCGCGAGACAAATACGAACGTGGTGGTCGCGTATTTGCAGGGCATCTCGGATGCGCAAGTTGTGGAAGAGGTTTCCAGGCGAATCAGCAAAATCGAAATTGATGCGGTTCTGGAAAGCGGCTATATTGAAGAGTTGATTCAGGACAACATCTATTCTCCCTTTCCCCAGATCATGTACACAGAGCGTCCGGACACGGTGGCCGCTTCGCTGCTGGGAGGTCGCGTGGCCATTTTTGTCGATGGAACGCCGATGGTCCTGATCGCGCCCGCTACGTTTTGGATGATGATGCAGGCGAGCGAGGACTATTTCGAACGTTTCCAGATGACGACGCTGCTTCGCTGGCTGCGCTTTCTGTTCCTCGTTATTGCCTTGCTCACTCCTGCGTTGTACGTGGCGATTACGACGTATCACCAGCAAATGCTGCCGACTACGTTGCTCTTGAGCGTCGCAGCAGCTCGCGAGTCGATTCCTTTTCCCGCGATCGTCGAGGCGCTCATTATGGAAATTGCTTTTGAAGCGCTGCGGGAAGCGGGGATTCGTCTCCCCAAAACGGTTGGCCAAGCGGTCAGTATTTTGGGGGCGCTCGTTGTGGGACAGGCGGCGGTGCAAGCCGGGATTGTCTCCGCGCCGATGGTCATTGTCGTGTCGCTCACCGGGATCGCCTCTTTTACGATTCCTCACTTCAATGCAGCCATTTCGATTCGGATGCTTCGCTTCCCGCTGATGATCGCGGCCTCGATTCTGGGCATATACGGAATATTGGTCGGTGTGTTGCTCATTCTCGGGCATATGGCCAACCTTCGCTCCTTTGGGGTCCCGTACCTGTCTCCGGTCGCTCCAATGTCAGTTGGAGATTTGAAGGATGTGCTGGTGCGGGTGCCATGGGCCTTTATGGTAAAGCGGCCCAGATTGCTCGCGATCCCAAATGCCCACAGGATGGACCCAGCCTATGCCAAACAGGTGCAGCAAAGGGGAGGGCAGGCGGGAACTACGAGCCGCGGGAATTCAGGCGAGGAGGGAAATGCGTGAAACGTCTCACTCCGATTGTCGTATTGTTGTTGAGCATGCTGCTTGTGACTGGCTGCTGGGATCGGCGTGAAGTCAATGACATGGCAATCGTGATTGCTATGGCCATTGACAAAGAGCCGGGTGACCTCTATCGCTTGTCAGTACAGGTTCCTCTGGTCAGCAGTCTCGGTTCCACTTCTGGCGGGGGAGGCGGAACAAGCGGGGACAAGACGTACTATGTAGACTCGGCCGTTGGCAAGACGCTCAGGGAGGCGAACGATATTATCCAGTCGCGCATGTCCCGTGAGCTGTACTATTCCCACCATCGGGTGATTGTCATCGGGGAACAGTTGGCCAGGGAGGGGATGAGTGATGCACTCGACATCATCGCCCGGTTTCCCGAAAACCGTTTGACCGTTTATCTCGTCATGACCAGAGGCAAAGGGATCGAGCTGTTGAATGTCCAGCCGCAGTTCGAGCGCTTTTCCGGAGAGGCCATGCGCGAGTTGTTAAAAATGGAGGCGCTCCCCGTGTCGCTCAAGGATGTTGCCCAGATGCTCACCACACCTGGGGTCGACGCGTTTTTGCCAGTCATTGCTCCCGTTCCCTCGCATCCCAAAGGGCAGTCGCGGGAAGTGCAAATAATGGGGCTCGCTTTGTTTCACGATGACAAGCTCATACACGTGGCACAATCCGATTCGATCAAGGGGGTTCGCTGGTTTCAGCGATATTTCACGCCGTTCTCTGCCGTACTCTCGCTTGGCGGCGATAATCGGATGACCGTTGAATTTTCAAGAGGGAAGGCAGACATTACGCCTGTTCTAAAAGATGGGCGCGTTCACTTCGACATCAAGGTGTACGCGTCAGGTATCGTCATGGAGAATATGACGGGAATCAATCTGGAGCACGTCAATAACATCAAGAAGATCGAGGAAATGCTGCAAAAAGAGGTCAAAACCAGTGTCGAAAAGACGCTGCAAATCATGCAAAAATATCGGACGGACACCATTGGATTGGGTATTGTTTTGGCCAGATATTTTCCCCGTGAGTGGCGGGAAACGTATCGGGAGCGCTGGTATGAAGAACTTCCGAAAATTACTTACACGATCCGTTCCAAGGTGGTCATCGAAGAGATTGGGCAAACGACGAGAAACATAACAAAGGTAGATAGCGAGAATGAATAGATTGTTTTTAGCCTTGTATATCCTGATGCTGTTGTTTTTCTTTCTCGATTTTTTCTTCCATCGCAAGCATATGGAGCGAAAACAGCAAATCGTCATCTATACGCTTTATATCCTTTCGGCAATCGGATTGTACTCAGTCCAATATCAGCAGGGCTTGATGATACACATCCACTTTTTTCTGAACAACATGGGGCCGCGGGTAAAAATGTGGATTGACCAGATCTTGTAAAGGAGGGAGTGCATGATACACAAGCAAGTTATCAATCATCGGCAAATTGCCTGGCTGGTCTTCAGTTTGCTGATGACGGGGATGATGATAAGCTTTTTTCGAGCCGTTATCCAGGTGGCCAAGATGGATGCGTGGTTCTCGCAAATTGTTCCGGCTTGCTATGCCATACTCGTTGCCTATGTCTTGTCGGAACTTGTGCATGCCTACCCTGGAAAAAATTTGTTTGAGATCATGTTTATCATCTGCGGCAAATGGATCGGCGGATTCATCAACATGATTATCCTGTTTTACGTATGGATGATCCTCGCCCTCGATATTAAAGGGGCTGCCGATTTTGTGCGCATTTCCCTGCTGCCTCACACGCCGCTTGAAATCATCCTGCTTGTGTTCGTTCTCCTGCTGATGTACTACGGCAAAACGAGCCTGGAGGTGGCGGCAAGGGTCAACGAAATATATTTTCCCGCCTACTTCATCATGTGTTTCCTGCTTTACTTTCTCCTGATGAACGAGTACAGCATCGAGCGGCTGGAGCCGATTCTGAGCGCGAGTCTGGAACGGATTTTCGTAAGCAACCTGCTGCCGATCGGCGTATATGGAAACATCCTGCTGTTTGGCGCTTTTCTGCATGCCAGCAGCGAATCGCGCCTGATGTTTGCCGCCATGAAGCATGGGATCATGATTGTATGTTTAACCACTACGATTATCGTCTTGATTCTTCTCGGAGTGATGGGCCACATCATTGCGGGGCGGCTCAACTTTCCCATTTACATTCTCGTGCAGCAAATTCACCTGACGGACTTTCTCGACCGTGTGGAAATGGTCTTGTTCAGCATGTGGTTTCCGGTGTTCAGTATTAAAGTCATCGTCGCGTATCTGGCTTTTCTCGTAGGGGTCGGGTCGTTTGGCGGGCAGATGCACTACAACACGTACAACGCGCCCGCCGGCTGCTTCATGGTGGTGACTTCCCTGCTCGCCTTTCCAAAAGTGTCGGATATCGACCAGTTTCTCAGTTACAGCTTCACGCTGTACGTCCTGATTTTTCAGGTGCCGCTGCTCCTTTTTCTGTTCATCGCCGCGCGCAGGAAAAAACAGAAAGAAAGCGAGATACTGATCCCGAAAGGCACAAAGCTGCATCGCTTTTTCCGCCTGATGGTGTGGGGGGGAATCATCAGTATCGCCGGCTGCTTTCTCACGATCCTGATCGGGGATAAGATCGGGGACAAGTCTCCGGCGGCCGGAATCGCGACGGCGATCATCTATATTGTTTTTCTGGTGATCGGGGCGCTCGCGAGCTACGGAGAAATGCAGGCGCTCAACCACGGCAAGCACAGGCTGGAGCGGTCTACCCAGCAGGAGGATTCGCGGTAGGAGCCGTCCGCCCATCACGTTTCAAACGTACATTGGCGGGCAGGGATGTCGACGAAGCCTTGGATGCTCGGCTGGCGCAGCGAGTGTCCGCTTGCCCACTCCGTGTATTGGATTTTGGCTGTGAGCTGCGGCTTTAGCCAGATCGCTGTGCCCATGCGTTCCGGTTTGTTGCAAAAAGGCATGTCGGCCTGGATCAGCGGTTGAATTTTGTCCGTCAAGCTCCGCCAATCGCTTTGGGTCAGCTTTCCGGTTCCGGCATGGCCGATGTACCAGAGAGCTCCCTTGTTGTCGTATAACCCGAGAAGCAGGGAATTGACGGTCTGATCCCGCATCGTGACTCCGCCCACCACAGCGATCAAATCGCGGTAGTTTTTTTTCTTTTGCCAGCGCGCGTCTTTTCCGTTGATGGCATATGTGCTGGTCAAATTTTTTACGATAACGCCTTCCATCCCTTGCTGCTCGATCAGCCGAAACAACTCCCGGCCGCTGGCAAAATTGTCGACGAGCTGCACCGTAGGCGTCGGGGAGACGAGCTCTTGCAAAAGGCGCTGGCGTTCTGCCAGGGAACAGGCAGTGACCCACTCGCCGTTTGCGTACAGGACGTCAAAAATCATGTAGAAGATGGGGACCTGACGCTGTACGAAAGCGACTTTTTCCATCCGTCTGATGCCGTCCCTGCGCATGACCTCATAAAAGGAAGGCTTGCCATCAGCGCCAAGCGCAATGACCTCGCCATCGAGGATGACAGATTGAGCTCGGCAATACTCGGAGATCGCAGCAATCTCGGGGTAATGCAGTGTGCGCTCGTTAGTCTTTCGGTTATACAGCTTGACGGAGCGGCCGTCGTAGTACGTCAAGAGCCTGATGCCGTCCCATTTGACCTGTGCGATCCACTCGGGGCCTTCGGCGATTTCATCCGTCGTCGTCGGCTCGAATGGAATAACCGGCGTAAGCTTCATGGTAGCCTCCTGTATGTGTATTGTACTTGCCATTTGTACCGTGTCACGATTTGCCTTCGTCTATGCACATGTCGGGACGGAGGGTATTACATGAATTTTTACGAAACTTTTTTATTGATTAAGTATTGTATTTGCGTTATACTAAGGGACAGTTCACGAATCACCATACACGATCGAAAACGCGTTGGAAAAAGTATGGATGGACTATATCTGGCTGACTCGCAACCTCCTGTCGTGGTACGTCCACCACAAGCTCGCAAGGAGAGAGTTGTTTTTCGGATATAGTCCTTTTTTTGTCTTCTGGCGCTTTATTCTTTTTCTTCATTGATGCAGAAATAGACTGTAGTTTATAATTGCTAAGGTAATGATTTTGGGAACTGTTTCAGCGCCGCTGCTGTCGGCAGCTGTCCGTTCCGGAAAGAAGGAATTGACTTGCCATTTCTTCGCTTTAAAGGCTTTGAAAAAGAAAAGCTGCAATCGGTATCCCCCCTTATCATAGAAGAGTTTGCCCGCATCGCAGAAGTGAGCGAGGAAAAGGTCAAGCTGGAGCTGCTTCTGGTCGAGCAGTTGACGAATAGTCCGCTGTCCTTGGAAATCATGATGTTTCCCAGGGAGCAAAGGCAACACGATGAAATAGCCAGCACGATGAACCGGATTTTGCAAAAACAAGGTTTCACGAATGTCCATATTTTCTTTATCCTGCTGTCGCCTGAGCTGTATTACAAGGAAGGGCTGCCTTTGCAAGTCAAAAGCTCAGGTTGATCCGAACAAAAGAACAGACCGCTCTCCCTGAACGGAACTGCCGTTCAAGGAGAGCGGTCTTTTTTTACCTAATAATAGAGACTTTCCGTTTGCAGACATTTGGTGCAGGTGCGGGCGAGCGGGGTCTCGATGAACTCATGCTCACATTCATTTTGCAAAAGGTGCAATTGGCGTTTCAGACGTTCAAGGTCACCCTCCAGGCGAGCGATCTCTGCTCGCAAGCGCAAAGCTTCCTTCACTTGCCAGCCACCTCCGGGGACTTATTTGTACAGTTGGCTTCCCTGGTCGCGAAATTCGCGGGCTTTTTCTTGCAGACCCGCTGCGATGGCCGCAGGATCGATCTCCTCCTGCTCCTGTGCCTGGTTGCGGATGTCGTGCGAGATTTTCATGCTGCAAAATTTCGGACCGCACATCGAGCAAAAGTGTGCGGACTTCGCTGCTTCGGCAGGCAGTGTCTCGTCGTGGTATTCGCGGGCGCGCTCGGGGTCGAGCGAGAGGTTGAACTGATCGTTCCAGCGAAACTCGAAGCGGGCTTTGGACAGGGCATCGTCGCGCTGTTTCGCTCGCGGGTGGCCTTTGGCCAAATCCGCTGCGTGGGCCGCAATTTTATAGGCAATGAGACCGTTGCGCACGTCTTCCTTGTTCGGCAGACCGAGATGCTCTTTGGGCGTGACGTAGCAGAGCATCGCGGTTCCAAACCAGCCGATCATCGCGGCGCCAATCGCCGACGTGATGTGGTCGTAGCCGGGGGCGATGTCTGTCGTCAGCGGCCCGAGTGTGTAAAAAGGCGCCTCGTGGCAGAGCGCAAGCTGTTTGTCCATGTTTTCGCGGATGAGGTGCATCGGCACGTGGCCGGGTCCTTCGATCATGACCTGCACATCGTGCTTCCAGGCGATTTTGGTCAGTTCCCCGAGTGTTTCCAATTCGGCAAACTGGGCTTCGTCATTCGCGTCGGCAATCGAGCCGGGGCGCAAGCCGTCGCCAAGGGAAATACTGATGTCGTACGCCTTGAGAATTTCGCAAATCTCTTCAAAATGCGTGTACAAAAAGTTTTCCTTGTGATGGGCGAGACACCACGCAGCCAGAATGGAGCCGCCGCGCGAGACGATCCCGGTCACGCGCTTCGCGGTCAGCGGAATGTAGCGGAGCAGGACGCCGGCGTGAATGGTGAAATAATCGACGCCTTGTTCCGCTTGTTCAATCAGTGTATCCCGGTAGATTTCCCAGGTCAGTTCTTCTGCTTTTCCGTTCACCTTTTCCAGCGCCTGATAGATCGGGACGGTTCCGACAGGCACAGGACTGTTGCGGATGATCCACTCGCGCGTCGTGTGGATGTGCTTTCCGGTCGACAGGTCCATGATCGTGTCCGCGCCCCAGCGCACCGACCAGATCATTTTTTCGACTTCCTCTTCCATCGACGAACTGACGGCAGAGGTGCCGATGTTGGCATTGACCTTGACGTGAAAATTCCGGCCGATAATCATCGGTTCCGCTTCCGGGTGATTGATATTGGCGGGAATGATCGCCCGGCCTGCCGCCACCTCGGCACGAACGAACTCCGGCGTGACGCCTTCGCGGATGGCGATGAACTCCATCTCCGGCGTGATGATGTTACGGCAGGCGTAGTGAAGCTGGGTGACTGTCTTGCCTGGCTTCGCCCGTCGCGGCTGATAGCCTTCGCGCGGGAAAGCGGATATTTTCTCTGCGCTGTCGAAGTTGCGAAGTCCGTCATCCACAGGCTTCGGTTCGCGGCCTGCATAGCACTCCGTATCGCCGCGTTCCTCGATCCAGCGCTGACGCACGAGCGGGAGCCCTTTTTTGATGTCGGCAACATAGCCTTCGGCGGTGTATTCGCCGCTCGTGTCGTACACGCGAATCGGCGGGTTAGGCGTGTCACCGTACAGCCCCTTGGAAGGCGATAGCGTAACTTCGCGCATCGGCACGCGAATGTCGGGGCGGCTGCCTACTTCGTATACTTTGCGGCTTCCAGGAAAAGATGAAATGGATGACATAAAAAAACCTCCTTGGCGTGGTTGCACGAAAGCGCGAACCTTGTAGGGAGGCGAAAGAGGCCCGTCGCGAAAAAACGCCGCATGGGAGCATGCGACGCCAGACGCGAGAGCAGAGAAGAGACGGGTATCGAAAAAAAGATACACGCCGCTCATCTGTCATATGGACATTCCTCCGCTGGCATTACCCAGTTCAGGTTCAACGGTCGATGGCACAGTACCATCCTCTCAGCCTGGTGATTTCCAAGCTCCCGTGCTTGTTTTTGGTTGTGATTGCAAGTTTAGGATACCGGACATGACCCGATATTGGCAAGAAAAAGTTTCCAACAAAAATTGCCGCAGGGCAACATATTTTCCCCCCTTCTATACTCGTGAATCGGACTAAAACTGTTTCTGTAGACCCACACGAATTGCGTCTGTTACGATGAAATTCGAAAACGGGAAACTGCTTTCGTACGTTCTGTTCCAAGGCTTTTTTGCGAATAGGGCGATGGAGATTTTTTGAGGTGATGAGTGTGGATGTATATTCGGATCTGAAGCAGGGAGAGCGGGGCGCGTGGGTCAGTATTATCGCCTATATTTTCTGCTCGGCGTTGAAAATAGGAGTGGCTGCGCTGACGGGCTCGGCAGCGTTGATGGCAGACGGGCTGAACAATTCGACGGACGTGGTGGCATCGATTGCGGTGCTGATCGGGCTGCGCATTGCCCGCAAGCCGCCGGATCGCGACCATCCGTACGGTCACTTTCGTGCAGAGACGATCTCTGCCTTGGTCGCGTCGTTCATCATGCTGTTTGTCGGACTGGAGGTCATTACAGGGGCAGTTCCGACGCTGTTTGATACAAACCACACGGCTCCGGACATGCTTGCGGGCTGGACGGCGCTGGCGACAGCGGCTATCATGCTGGGGGTTTATCGCTACAATCGCCAGCTCGCCGTGAAAACGAACAGCCAGGCGCTGCTCGCGGCCGCAGCCGACAATCGTTCGGACGCCTTCGTCAGCATCGGGACGTTTGTAGGAGTGGCGGGCGCCCAGTTCCAGCTCCATTGGCTCGACCCGCTGGCAGCCTTTGTGGTCGGGGTCATCATCTTGAAGACAGCGTGGGATATTTTCCGGGAGGCAACGCATCGTTTGACCGATGGCTTTGACGAGGGGCAACTGGAGAAGTTGAGGGAGACGATCGTCTCCATTCCCGGGGTGAAAGCGATCAGTGATATTAAGGCGCGTTATCACGGCAGCAGTGTACTCGTTGACGTCGTGATCCATGTCGATCCGCAGTTGAACGTAGTGGAAAGCCACACCATCACCGAAAATATCGAAGAACGGATGAAACGTGTGCACAAGATCAATACGGTTCACATTCATATTGAACCGGAACAGCAGATCGTAAAATGATAAGCAAAAAACCTGTCCGCAGCTGGAGAGCACTGCAAAAGTGCTCTCTCGGTTTTTAATAATGGGTTCATGTCAATAATTGATGCCGACGGCATCAAAAAGAATGCAGCCTTACTTCTTACGAAGCTGGCTGCATTTGCTTTATTAGCTTTACCATTCGCTTTACGTTTACAACGAATGCCGTTAAGTATGCTTGTATCCGCATACCAAATAAACCACGGTATTTTGCCCTGGTCAATCCATGAAATCTTTTTAATTCAGCATTTTTGTGCTCAATGATCCGGCGACGCTTCGATCGCTCTTTGAAGGTGGTGCTTGCCTCAAACCTCATGTGCTCTTGATAGTGCTCCGCCACCATACGAATGGAATAAGTCTTTGCTTTGGCACCAGGCTTGTAGCATCCTTCGCGAAGTGGACATGTCTTGCACTTCTCCACATCAAAGTAAAAGACAAGAGAACGGCTGCGCCCGGATTTTTTCTTCCCTTGTACCGCTTTTCGTATACTGTGCTCTCCGGTTGGGCAAATGACAAAGTCGGCGTCTTTGTTGTATGTAAAGCCTTCCTGTTTCATTCCTCCGGAATGGACAATTGGGTTTAAGGGGACTATCGGTTGAATGTCTTTTGAGGCAAGGAGATTTAAATTGTCTTTTCCAGAGTAAGCAGTGTCTCCGATGACTTCCTCAATCTTCATACCTGTCTTTTCTGTTTGCTCTAATAGCTTTGGCAGTTGTTTGCCATCATCTTCACTTCCACCCGTAACTTCAATCGCAGTGATGATCTCTTCTTCTGTCATCGCTACATGCTCTTTGTAGCCAAAAAAGGAGAGGGTATTGCTTTTCCAGCCAAAACGCGCGTCTGGGTCAATCGCAGACATGATGCCTTTGTTTGCTAGTAACCGTTCATCTTCCACGATTTGCTTTGCGTGCTTGAGTTTTTCGGAGATGGCCCCTTCATGATCAGGAAGGAGATTTTCTACCGTTTCTCCCAGTTCAGCGAGGTAATGTAGCATCACTTTTGCCGCATCGACATCGCCTTGCATACACTTCGGAGGACGAGGAAGTTTCTTCTCCAGCTTTGGATGCTTTTTAAGTACGGCTCGTACGAGCCGTTTGGCGGCTTCCTGCAACACGTCCAAAGGCCGTTTCTTTTGAGTGGAAGCAACAGTATGTGTTGCATCGACAATGAGTGTTTTTGACTTAATCAAGCCTTCTTCTACGCACTGTTTTACAAGCACTTGTAAGATTTCGTTAATCTGGCTTGCACCTAAGCGATGATTCCGAAATCGGGATAATTGTGACGGATCGGGCAAAGTATCCTCAGGATTCAACCCCAAGAACCATTTATACGCGAGGTTTACTTGTGCTTCTTGAATCATTCGCTCATCGGATAAGCCATAAAGATACTGCAGAAATAAAAGACGAAACAGAAGTTCCGGTTCATTCGCTGGTCTTCCGTAATATTCACAATAAGATGGACGAACTAACTCGTAAATGAACGAAAAGTCCACAGCTTCGTTGATTTTTCGAAGAAGATGGTCTTCGGGAATTAAATTGTAAAGTTCTGAATGAAATGAGGCTTTCAATTGTCTGTCAGCAGATAGCATGGCAACATGTCCTTTGAACATTTTCTTAATATTGATTATAGCGAAAAACCAGCACCGCGAGGTGCTGGCAATCATTCAAAGCCAAAAAGCTGATGGAGTTTGGAATAGGAGGCGTTTTATTTGCGGAGCGCCTTTGCCAGCCTTCCAGCGTAGAGACGTGGACACGGGGATGAAGGGGGCGTTAGTCTCACTTCATTGTGAAACCCAGATGTTGAGCCCCCGCCCCGTGAAACGTCTCGGAACGGACAGATAAGCCCCATAGTGGGCTGGCAACGAAGCGAAGCAAAGAAACGCCTTCACTTTCCATATAAAGGAAGTGTTTTGCAGTGCTCTCCAGCTGGGGCAGGTTTTTTTGTGCATATAAAAATTAAAGTTTTTTGTTCTTAAATCCTACGAATAAACATTCTTTCATGACTTTTTGTTCATTGTAAAAGAGTGGAAACCATCCGATATTTGATAAGGTAGATTCAACTTCCATTTTATGTACAAATTGGATGGAGCGACAAAGCGTTAAACGAAACAGCAAGAATCCTCCAATCTATTTAGGACCGATGGCGGAGAGGAGGAATATCATTGGCAAATATTGAAGACATTCAAGTGCAGATGCCCAGCGGCGGCGAAAAGAAAAGCTATGTCGTAGCAGGCGCGATTCTGTCCTGCAGCCAAGGAAGCCAATTAAGCCGGTTGAAAATGCCGGTCAGTCACGGGGTATTCGTCAAAGGCAAGCCACAGATGAACATCATGGACTTCAAACCGATGGATAACATCATGCCCTTCGGCAAATGCAGCAGTCTGCGCAATCCGACAGTTGCCCAAGCCACAGCAGCCAATAACGGGGTGCTCACCCCGATGCCGTGCATGCCAGTGGTGACGATGCCTTGGTTGGATGGCAAAGCGGACAAGTTGGTGGACGGATTTCCAGCCCTCCTGAACAAATCCACGAACATGTGCATGTACTGCGGACAAATCAAAATCGAAGACGATGGCCAGGACTTGGGTGGTGTCAGCATTTCAAACGGCGCCAATGCGTGTCCCGCTCCGGCCGCAAATGCCGGACAAGCGCCAGAAGGTGAACAGCCGGCAGAAGAACGAAGCATGTGGGGGGATTTTGTCAAAGGGATATCCGCTTTGGGCGAAGTGCCAGCCGCGATGAAAAAAGCCGCCAGCGAGTTGCCGGGAGGTGTGCACAAGGCGGCACAGGAGTTGTCGATGGGTGCAAAGCAGTTTGCGAAAGAAGGCGTGGAGCCGCTTAGACAAATGGCTGCAGCTTTGGAAGGCCCACCCGTAGATGATGACTTCGTGGAACTTGTAATGGCGTGGGGCGATAAAGCTGTCACTTACGCGGATGCTCACAAAAAGGATTACGATGAAGCTGTCGATACGATTGTCCCTGCAGCAAGCGGTTATCCAACAGGTACGGTAAACGGGTCTCGCCCATCAGGTTTTTAATTCAAATATATGTGGAGGCACCAAATATGTACAAAGAACTAGATAACCTTTTATCTGCTGATACAACGGTAGATTCTTGGTACGATGATGGTTGTGTCATAGCAAGCGAAATGCTTTCAGAGTTTAGCCCAAGTGATTGGGAAGAATTATCTAATCAAGTGCTTAGTAAACCAATAGAATGGCAGAGAAAAGTAGCATATTGTTTGGATAATAAGTGTAGTGTACATGAACTTATTATCCTAATCTCTTTGCTCAATACTAATGATGAGGAATTATTCGAGATATGTATTGACACACTAAGAAGTTATTCAAGTCAGGAAATTAAAAAAATGATATTGGATAATCCCCAGATTTTACAACGTGTAAATGACCTACTGCCTACTGCTAGCATACCAGTAAGGAAAATGCTCGAAGATTTCCTTGCAAAAATCCATTCATAAAATGTAGATTTCAGATTTGTACGTAATTATGCTCTTAGAAATTGGTTGATTACGCCTTTCAAAGTTTTTCTTTAATCAAAGGAAAATCCTACCCGCTGCGCACCACCCGTTAAACGTGCAGGAGATCAGAAGCCAAGCAAATTCGGCAATCTATACTGGTTGAATTGAACTTGGTCGATTAGTGTGACGGGATGCGGTAGCGGGGTCTGTCAAGGTTTTTGTGTAAACTCAATCAACCGCTATATAAAAAGGTTTCATCCCCTAATTGGGACATCTTTTTTGAACCCAATCGAGTCAAGGGCGTAAGGCGAAGCGAACCCTTGACGCGTTGGTGGAGAGAAAGGTCATCCTTTCGGTGATGAAGCCTTTCATTTTTATTAACGGATGTACGGCTGTACCCGATCTTCAAAGAAAACGGAAAGCTGTAAGAGAATCTGGCCCCAGTTCTGGACTCGTCCGTCCACTTTCACAGAACATCCATGGTTACAAGATAGAACATCTTCAAAAGGGCATCGTCTGTGGGAAACATGGCTTCCTTTTGTCACCTTTCGAAGCTGTCGATGATAACTTTCGATCACGTTTGTTGTATAGATCAGCTTTAGAATCTCTGGAGGATATCGAAAGAAGGTAGCAATCTCGTCCCAGTTATTCCGATAGGGTCAATTCCAATTACCATATAGGCTGCTTTATTGAAGATAGCTCCGTCCTATTTTACCTTAAAGTGAATGGCATCAAGGAAAACAACAGCATAAACCACTTGCAAGGGTCGATTTTGCCCGACATACGAGTGCCTATACTGCGAACAAATCAAAAGAAAGGACAATCACCTAGAGTTGGGGGTATTCATGTGTCAAGCGGCGAAGAAGCTGCCAAAGGGTGTCAAACAGTTTGCCAAGCGTACAAAAAAGCCCCTTTCTAGGGGCAATCCCAAGGCAACACCTGGTAAGGCAGACTTTCAATGCGCCTTTATGCGCTTGGCTGTAACATATCTTCTTGGGCAAAAGAAGCCAGTAGTGATAACTACAGATGTCATCCAGTAAAGCTAAGACGTTGCTGCCATTGCTTAAGCGTAAGCCAGCTTTTTCCGACCACTAAAAGCCAGCAAACGCTCCGCTTATCTTATGACTAGACAAACGATTCCTTCCTCTTTTACACAGGAGTGGCCTTTTTGCGGCGAAGTGTTTTCGTTGTCGAGGTCGGGGCAGGGGCAGGTTTTTGCTCCCCTGCAGGTTCTTTTCCAGTTGAAGCTGTCTTGGCAGCGGGCTTTGCAGAAGTTGCCCGTTTGCGCCCTGCTTTCGGCTGCGTGGCTGCCGGGGTTGGCTCTGGCTCCAGCTTTACGGGGCTGCTCGTTTGGCCTGCAGTAGAAGCCAGGCTTTCCTTCAGGGCTTGCATCAGGTCGATCACATTCGTGCGCGCAATCGTCGGAGCGGTAGCAATTTCCTGGCCCTCCAGCTTTTTCTCGATCATTTCCTGCAGATCGACGCGGTATTGGTCGGTGTACTTGGCAGGATCGAACGGGACGGTCATATTCGCGATCAGTTCGGTGGCCATTTTCAGCTCGTTTTCGGCGAGGGGGACAGAAGCATCCGGCAAAGCGGGCACCTGATGAACAGGGCGCACCTCGTCCGGGTAAAAAATCGTTTCCAGCATGATGCAATGCTCGTACAGCCGGATGACGGCGAGACTTTGCCGATTGCGCATCGTCACCTGGGCAATGGCGATTTTTCCGGTCTGCTCCATGGCGGCGCGAAGCAGCGCATACGCCTTTTCCCCCGTTTCCTGCGGAGATAGGAAGTAGCTTTTGTCAAAATAAACCGGGTCGATCTCCGTCAAGTCCACGAAATCGAGAATTTCAATGGCGCGGCGCGTCTCGGGCGTGATCGCCTCCAGATCGTCGTCCTCGATGATGACAAAATGACCCTTCTCGTACTCGTACCCGCGCACGATTTCGCTTGTTTCCACTTCCCGCTGGCAATGCGGACACATTTTGGAATATTTGATCGGGGTGTTGCATTCCTTGTGCAGCTGGCGAAAGCGAATGTCCCGCTCTTCCGTGGCCGTAAACATGCGGACGGGGATATTGACCAGACCGAAGCTGATTGAGCCTTTCCAGACGGTATGCATATGATTCCTCCAGTACGGACCGAATTTGGCGTGTAGGTGACTTGACTCCAGGCTGTTTTGTTTATTGTTTGCAGGTGGCTGCAGGATGGCGCAAGGGAAAAGCAGGCGGGCAAACATTGACATTCATCTGGCATGGAAAAAGCCAGCCGCGAGTTCAGGCGACTGGCTTGGCAAGCGTCAAGCTGCTTTTCTCATTACTGTCCGTGTTTGACGATGTCCGACTGGTCCGCGCGCGACTGCATCTCCCGCGCTTGCTCGACACCGATTCCGGTGCGGTCGGCAATGGATTGGGCCTTGGATGCTTTCAGCTTTTGGGCGGACGGTTGTTTTTCTGCCATGTCGATTCCCCCTCGTAAGATCGGTGCAAGTATCTTGTTCCCCATGCAGGCAAAAAAAATACCCCTTCGCCACATGACGATGGGGTAGCAGTTCAACTCCTCCCGCGTGGGGAGCGCTGGCACGGAATGCTCCTATCAGACACGCCGTGCGCCAAAGTGAACTGCCTTTCAATTATGGGAGAGGAGAAACCGGAGGAAGAGCTTATGGGGAAACGTAAGTCTTCTCCGCGGTTGTCAGCGACACCGTTGCGTCGCTATCATCATGTTTTCCAATCTTTGTACGAGATATACATCATCTGCGGCATAAATTTTCAAGGTCGCCAATTTTACGGGGGTAGGCAGTTGTGATAGTATGGTATCAGCTTTTATACCGTATAACTTCTTTATAAACAGGTGAAATCATTATGCGCGTCATCGCGGGAGAACACAGAGGCAGAAAACTGGCGGCCGTCCCAGGAGTCGGGACGCGGCCGACGACCGACAAAGTAAAGGAATCGATTTTTAATATGATCGGCCCGTATTTTGAGGGAGGCTGGGCCTTGGATTTGTACGCCGGAACCGGCAGCCTGGGCATCGAGGCGCTGAGCAGGGGAGCGGACAAGGCGGTTTTTGTCGAACGGGATGCAAAAGCATTTTCCGTCGTCAAGCAAAATGTCAGCACCTGCCGACTGGACGAGTACGCAGAGCTTTACCGCATGGATACGGAGCGGGCAATCCGGCAGTTGGCCAAACGCGGCCAGCCTTTTGACCTGGTATTTCTCGACCCTCCTTACGCCAAGCAGAGGATCGTGGAGGAAATCGGGCAACTGCAATCGTTTGGCCTGCTCGCCGACGGTGCCTGGATCGTGGCCGAGCACGACAGCAAAGACTCTTTTCCCGATGCCATTGGCGACTGTGTCAAAGATCGGGAAGCGACCTACGGCGATACGGCTGTCACCCTGTATTACTACGATCCGCAAGCCAAAGAGGAAGGGTAAGCGAGCTTTGCTCAACCAGCACACGAGAAGGAGGAAGCAAGATGGCGATCGCCGTTTGCTCTGGAAGCTTTGATCCTGTCACCTATGGACATCTCGATATTATCAGCCGGGGTGCCAAGGTGTTTGACAAGGTAATCGTAGCGGTTCTGATTAATTCCAAAAAAAATTCCCTGTTCAGCGTAGACGAGCGCGTCGAGCTGCTTCGCCAGGTGACAGCGGGCATGGATAATGTGGAAGTGGACTCGTTTGACGGGCTGTTGATCGACTACATGAACAAGCGCGGAGCCAAAGTCATCATTCGCGGTCTGCGGGCCGTCTCCGATTTTGAATACGAAATGCAAGTGGCTTCGATCAACAAAAAGCTCGATCAAGAGATCGAGACCTTTTTCATGATGACCAGCAACCAATATTCGTATTTAAGCTCCAGCATCGTGAAGGAAGTGGCGCGATACAAGGCGAGTGTGGCCGATCTCGTGCCGCCGGAAGTCGAAGCGGCGCTCAAGCGCAAACTGGCCCAGTTGTAAACGACAAGACGCTGTTTATCTCGTTTTGCCGCCTTGCAAATAACGGGCCAGCAGGCTGATTGCAAAGAGCAGGACAGCTACGCCTGCGGCGAGTGTGCCGGAAAAAGCAATCGTTTCCCACCAGCTCGTTTCTGGTATTCCGGATGTAGTAGGAACGAAGACCGGGACGCTTTTGTCCAGAAACCAGGTGCTGACATTGACCAGCGGATTCCAGAAGACAAAGGTCAGGATTGCCGCCAAAAAGGCGTGCAGGGCACGGGCGATGAAATAGGGCGCGACGCGAATATCGGTTTCGCTGAGAATGCTCGCAACCTGCGCGTGAACGCTAAGCCCGCCCCAGGAAAGGACGGCGCTTGCAATCGCGGCCTTCCAGACCATGGAAACGTCATCAGGCACGACACTGGCGGCTTGTGCGCCCAGCGTGACCTCGAACAGCCCGGCGATGATCGCCTTGGAAAAGGCGGGCGGAAATCCGAGCGGGCCGAGAAAGATGGCGAGCAGCGTGCTAGTCATCTGTGTCAGGTGAATCGCGGCAAACAACTGGATCAAGACGGAAAACACAATGATAAAGCCACCGATCATGAACAGCGTGTTCAGCGCGGACTGCACGGCATCGCCCATCAGCTTGCCGAACGGTCGACCGTCGCGGATGCGCGCCCGGTGCATCGCTTGCAGCGCTCGAAGCGGCAAAGGCAGGCTCGTTTTTTCCAATGGCTTTGACACGGCGGCAAACGGTGCGTGGAAGCGATAAATCAGACCCATGATGACTGCCGACAAATAATGGGTCACGGCCAGGACAATCCCCATTTGTTCGCTGTGAAAAAAGCCGATGGCGACCGCCCCCATCACAAACAGCGGATCGCCTGTCGTCGTAAACGATACGAGCCGCTCTCCCTCCGCTTGCGACAAGTTCCCCTGCTGGCGCAAGCGGGTCGCAAGCTTGGCGGCTACCGGATAGCCCGACGAAAAGCCCATGGCGAGCACAAACCCGCCTGTGCCGGGCACATTGAACAAGGGGCGCATCAACGGTTCGAGGAGCACGCCGACAAAGTGAACCACACCCAGCCCCATCAAAATTTCCGAGAGGACGATAAACGGAAGGGTCGAGGGAAAGACGACTTCCCACCAGATTTTGAGTCCGCGGACGGCGGCTTCAAACGAAATTTGCGAATACATCACCAATGTCAGGACGAGCGCGACTGTCGAGAGCGCAAGCAACAGGGTGAAAATCGGTGAGTGGCGTGACATGGAATCCTCCTGTGTCGACGAAAAGATCATAGTACATGTCTACGTGTCAGCAGGATGATCTATGCGTGAGCTTGTATCTTTCAAGTGTGAAAAGAACCGGGAGTGGACACATAGGCTGTTACAGGAGGTGTTTGCATGACGGCGAAGCGAAAGCCAGTGGTGGGAGTGGCGCTAGGCTCAGGCGGAGCCCGCGGATTTGCGCACATTGGCGTGCTGAAAGCGTTGGAGGCGCACGGTGTCGAGATCGACATGCTCGCAGGCAGCAGTATGGGCAGTCTGATCGCGGCGGTGTATGCGAACGGGATCGAGCCGCACATGATGGGAAAGCTGGCGCAAAACCTCAAGCGCAAGCACTGGCTTGACCTGACTGTACCCGGGATGGGTTTTGTCGCGGGTGAAAAAATCAAGCAACTGATTAAGCTGCTCACGCACGGCAAGCGGATCGAGGAGCTGAACAAACCCCTTGCGATTGTAGCGACGGACATCGAATCGGGCGAGCGGGTCGTTTTTCGCGAGGGACCGATCGATCAGGCGGTCAGAGCGAGCATTTCCATTCCGGGCATTTTTGTTCCGGAAAAGGTAGACGGACGGCTGCTCGTTGACGGGGGAGTCATCGACCGGGTTCCCGTTACGGTGTTAAAAGACATGGGAGCAGACATCGTCATTGCCGTCGACGTCGCGCAGGTCGATACGCCGATGAAAGTGGGCAGCATCTTTGATGTCATCGCGCAGACGATCGATGTCATGGAAAGGGAGATTCTGCGCCATCGGATCATCGCCGCTGACATCGTAATCCGCCCGGATGTTGGACACTATAGCAGTATCGCCTACTCTGGCGTAGAGGAAATTATTGAGCTGGGCGAACGCGAGGGTGCAGCACAGGCAGAGCGCATCCAGCAACTGATTGCGAACTGGGAGGAAAGCCGATGAGCGAGGAACAGCTGAATGGACGAAGAAGCAGATCAAGAGGAAGTCGAGGCTTTAGCTGGATTTTTGGCTTGGTCTTTGCGGTGGTTGGACTTTCTTTTTTTATCCCGACCAATTACTATGTAACCCGACCAGGTTCGGCGATTGAACTTGCGCCGATGATTGACGTGGAGGGCGGCAAAAAGGACGAGTCAGGCTCGTTCATGCTCACCACCGTGCGAATGGGCGAGGCCAACCTGGCCTGGTACATCTACGCCAGCCTGGCCGCTGACGCGGAACTGATGCCGAAGCAGCTGGTAGTCAGCGAAGGTGAGGACAACGAAGATTTCGTCCGCCGCGAGCAGGCTGTAATGGACAATTCGCAAAAAATCGCCGAAGCCGTCGCGTTTCGCCTGGCGGGCTACGAGGTGAAGGTCGAGAAGGAAGGCGTCTGGGTGATGGGGACGCTGGACGGCCTGCCCGCCAAAAAAGTGCTGAAAATCGGAGACGTCATTACCGCAGTCGACGGGGTTCGCACCGCCGAAGCCAAAGACTTGCTGCAGGTTCTCTCCGGCAAAAAGGCTGGCGATCAGGTGGAGATTACATACACGAGAGATGGACAAGAAGCCAAAACGGTGATAACCTTGGTACCACTGCCGGAGTCAAAATCCGTCGGGATCGGGGTGCGCCCTGACAACAAGCAGCAGATCGTGATTCCGAAAAAAGTAACCATCGCGTCGCAGGGCATTGGTGGCCCGTCTGCCGGACTGATGATGACGCTGGAGATACTGGATCAGCTCGATACGACAAAAGATTTGACAAAAGGCTACAAAATAGCCGGTACAGGCACGATTTCATTGGATGGGACTGTAGGCCGAATCGGCGGGATCAGCCACAAGGTCATCGCAGCCGACAAGGCGGGGGCAGAGATTTTCTTTGCGCCCCAGGATACGCCTGATGCAACCTCCAATTATCAGGAAGCCCTGGCGGCCGCCAAACGGATCGGTACCTCCATGCAGATCGTTCCCGTCAAAAATGTGGCGGATGCGATTGCGTATCTGGATGGACGAAAGCCGAAAACTTCCTGAGCAAACAAGCTGTCAAGGAAAAATGGTTGACAAAGCTTTTTGCACGGGCTATAATCATCCTTGTTGTGCATGAGGTGAAGTGCTATGAACATTAAGTTGGCAGAGTTGGAACACCGAAAAGGCGAGCCATTGCCGTTTCAGTTGACGCTCGATGCAGCGGAACTGAAAAATCGCCATCAGGAAATTCGCGGGATTACCCCTGTGAACGCAGAGGGCGAGGCTGTACAGCTCGGCAATCTCTACTATGTAAAAGGCAGCATGAGAGCCGACGTCGATTTTGTCTGCGCCCGGTGTCTGAAGCCTTTTACCCATCATGCAGCAGTCGACTTCTCCGAAACCTTTGCACCAGCCGATGATCCGGTGTTGGGTGAGGATGAAGACAGCGATATGATTCCGCTCGAAGGTGACGAAATCGAGCTGACCGCTCTGTTGCAAGAGGACTTTTTGCTTGCGATGCCGACCTTCCCGTTGTGCGAGGAGGACTGCAAAGGATTGTGCCCGACTTGCGGCGTGAACCGCAATGAAACGGCATGCAGCTGCAGGAATGAGCGGATCGACCCGCGTTTGGCCGGGTTGGCTGACTTTTTCAAGGACAGCAAGTAGTATTCTATCGTTTTCAAGGTGAGGCGCCGATCTTCGGATGCAGCGTCTCATTTTTGAAGGATGGCATAGCATTTTGCCTATACTATCCACCCAATAGAGCATCTTAGCATTTGTCAGTTGAAGGAGGTGTAAGGAAGATGGCAGTACCTCAACGGAGAACTTCCAAAACCCGTAAAAGAATGCGTCGTACGCACTTCAAATTAGAGATTCCAGGCATGATCAAATGCGATAATTGCAACGAATACAAACTTGCGCATCGTGTTTGCCCAAGCTGCGGTCACTACAAAGGTGTGAAAGTGGCAAAGTAAGCTTTGCTGCGTAAAAAGTGAGGTGAGTAATCACCTTGCTTTTTTTGTGCGCTCATTTAACTTATCATTACTTATTAATGCTTGTATATATTGCTTGAAATGTGCAAATGCCTTAAAATGAAGGAGAAAGGCGAGGATGGAGTGAAATCGCGATGTACCAAGAGGAACGGCTGGCCGCGATCTTGCAGTATTTGCAACAGCATCAGCGCATCAGTGTGCAGGAAGTGATGGAAAAGTTTTCTGTCTCCCGCGACACAGCGAGGCGCGACATCGTCAAGCTGGAGGAGCAGGGCGAGATTTTGCGAACACGCGGCGGAGCGATTTTGCCCCGTTTGAGCAAAAAAAGCTATTCCCACCAGGAGCGGATGCAGCTCGACCTGTCGGGCAAGCGCCGGATTGCCCAGGCAGCAGCCCGGCTGATAAAAGACGGTGATTACTTGCTGCTCGATGCGTCGACGACTGTACAACTGGCGGTAGAATCGCTGCAGACGAAAGACCATGTCATCATCACGAATTCAATCGCGACAGCGGCCAGTGTGGCGCGCAAGGAAGGCGTGCTCGTGAAGCTGCTCGGCGGGGACGTGAACCCGCAAGACCAGTGTGTGCACGGCAGCCGCACCGTTGCCAACCTTGCCGATTACCACGTCGACAAGCTGCTGGTGGGCGCGTGCGGATTGACGACGAGCGGCCTGGTCTCGACGGATGAGGATGAAGGCTATCTCATCCGGGAAATGATTAGACGGGCCGATCAGGTAATCGTTCTCGCTGACCACTCCAAGTTCGGCAAAAGCATGCTGTACCGCGTAGCCAGTCTGGAGCGGATCGACATGCTCGTGACGGACCGCGAGCCGGGGCCGGAAATGGCAGAGGCGCTGGAAAAAAGCGAAGTGGAAGTCATCGTAGCAGGCGAAGCGGACGACGATTTTTCAAAAAGGGGATAGATTTCACCTGGCTGGCGTGAAGGGGAGCCCCGCGTGACAGCAGGTGGATTTATCAGGGAAGGTTCTTCTTGCGGGAAGAATCTTCCCTTTTTTGCTTGCATGGAAAAAGACGCCTGCCGCGCGTGAGAGACACATTTTCAAGAACTTTACTTGTAATTGCCGACGTTCTCCCTTATACTGTTTTGGTACCTGGTATTAAAAACAGCTCGCAATCATACATATCCATTGAGAATATCGCTAGGGGGGTGTTTCGCATCGCCCGCTTGCCAAAAAAAGATCGCCAGACGCGCTTGGTGCAGTCGCTGGCGGATAATCCATTTGCGACGGACGAGGATCTGGCTGAGTTATTTCAAGTCAGCATTCAAACAATACGTTTAGACCGATTGGAGCTTGGGATTCCCGAGTTGCGCGAGCGGATCAAATCGGTTGCCGAAAAAAGTCTCGACCCCGTAAAATCGCTGGGGATTGACGAAGTCATCGGCGAGATCATCGACTTGCAGCTCGATTCCCAAGCCATTTCCGTACTGGAAATAAAAGAAGAGCATGTTTTTTCGAAGACGCAGATTGCCAGGGGGCACTATATTTTTGCCCAGGCCAACTCGTTGGCAGTAGCAGTGATTAATGCAGATGTGGCCTTGACCGCAACCGCCCGAATCCGCTTCGTGCGGCCTGTGCGCATCGGCGAAAAGCTGGTGGCAAAAGCAGTGGTGCGCAGCCGGAATGGAGACGAGTGCAAAGTGCGCGTGGAGACCAAGGTTCAGGGAGAATTGGTCTTTACTGCGACGTTTCGGGTTGTAGAAATGTCAGGGACACAAAATCGGCATGGATGAGAGGTAAGGAGGAGACACGGTTGCGAATTGCAGTTGATGCGATGGGCGGCGATAACGCACCGCGAAGTACAGTTTTGGGGGCGCTTGCTGCCATCAAGGAAAACCCGGCCATTACCGTTGTATTGGTGGGAGATGAACAGGCCATTCGGAACCACTTGCCGCAAGACTTGCCGGCAAACATCGAGATCGTTCCTACTACGGAAGTGATTTTGCCAGATGATGAACCGGTTCGAGCTGTACGTCGCAAGAAACATTCTTCGCTTGTCGTAGCAGTGGAGATGGCACGCGAAAAAATCGTGGATGCAGCGATCTCTGCAGGGAATACAGGTGCGCTGATGACGGCAGGCCTGCTCTATGCAGGCCGCATGGAGGGGATTGAACGTCCCGCTCTGGCCGCCTTTATCCCGAATGTACTGGGCCGCGTCACGCTTACGCTCGACGTCGGTGCCAACATGGATGCAAAGCCGCATCACCTGCTGCAATACGCGGTGATGGGCAGCCTGTACGCAGAAAAAGTGCTGTGCTTTGAAAATCCGAAAGTCGGACTGCTCAACGTAGGGACGGAAGAAGGAAAAGGAAACGAGCTGACCAAAGCCGTCTTCCCGCTTTTGTCCCAGGCAGACCTGAATTTTGTCGGCAACGTGGAAGCGCGTGACGTCATGCAAGGGGCATGCGATGTGCTCGTCTGTGACGGCTTTGTCGGCAACGTGCTGCTGAAAGCGGTAGAGGGCGCAGCCTCCACAATCTTTTCGCTGTTGAAGCAGGAGTTTACTTCGACGCTGATTAATAAAGTAGGGGCGGCCATATTGAAGCCGGGGCTCGTTCGCTTCAAGAACAAAATGGACTACGCGGAATACGGGGGAGCACCGCTGTTGGGCCTGAAAAGCCCTGTCATCAAGGCACACGGCTCCTCTGACGAGCGAGCGATGAAAAACGCGATTGCCAGCGCAGCCCGCTTCGTGCGGCAAGATGTGAACGAAGTGATTGCGCAGGCACTGCAAAAAAATATAACAGGAGAAAGCGAGTGAGGCAGATGGACAAAAAGCGTTCAGTAGGCATTTTGGCTACAGGCTCCTATACACCTGAGAGAGTGCTCAGCAACTTCGATCTGGAAAAAATGGTGGAAACAACAGATGAGTGGATTGTTTCCCGCACCGGAATCCGGGAACGTCGCATTTGCTCACCGGAGCAAGCTTCCTCCGACCTTGCTTATGAAGCTGCGAAAAAAGCGCTGGAGCGAGCCAACATCAGCGCAGAGCAGCTTGACATGATTATCGTGGCAACCGTTACGCCTGATATGATGTTCCCGTCGACTGCCTGCATCCTGCAGGAAAAGCTGGGCGCAAAACGCGCTGCGGCGCTTGACGTATCGGCTGCCTGCACAGGCTTTTTGTACGGCATTACAACTGCGGCTCAATTCATTGCCAACGGCCTGTACAAATACGTGCTGGTCGTCGGGGTAGAGACGCTTTCCAAAATCACGAACTACAAAGACCGCAACACATGTGTGCTGTTCGGAGACGGCGCAGGTGCGGCGGTGATCGGCGAAGTCCGCGAAGGCTTTGGCTTCCAGTCGTTTGAGCTTGGCGCAGACGGCGCAGGCGGCGAGCTTTTGTGCCTGCCGGCTGGCGGTTCGCGCATCCCGGCTTCGAGCGAGTCGGTCGAAAAAAATCTGCACTACCTCTCGATGGCGGGCAGCGAGGTGTTCAAATTCGCTGTGCGCGTGATGAACTCCGCGACGGAAGCGGTATTGTCCAAAGCCGGAGTCGACCGGGAAAACATCGACCTTCTGGTGCCGCATCAGGCCAACAAGCGGATTATCGACTCCGCTGTCCAACGCTTCGGCCTTTCAGAGGACAAAGTGGTCATTAACCTCGACCGGTACGGAAACATGTCCTCTGCGTCCATTCCGGTAGCATTGGATGAAGCGATTGCAGCGGGTCGGGTCAAAGAAGGCGATAACGTCATTCTCGTAGGTTTCGGCGGCGGCTTGACCTGGGGAGCTACGCTTCTGAAATGGTCGACCACGCCAGCGGAAGGGAGCGTACAGTAGTGGGAAAAGTAGCATTTGTTTTTCCGGGCCAAGGCTCGCAATTCGTAGGAATGGGGCAAACGCTCGCGGAGCAATCGGCAGCAGCCCGTCACATTTTTGAAACGGCAGACGAAGCGCTCGGCTTTTCGCTGTCTGGCCTGTGCTTTGCAGGACCGGAAGAAGAACTGAAGCTGACGGCAAATACGCAGCCGGCGATTTTGACGGCGAGTGTTGCTGTGCTTGCTGCTTTGAAAGAAAAACTTCCGGATTACGCGCCAGATTTCGTGGCAGGTCACAGCCTGGGTGAATATTCGGCGCTGGTGGCTGCAGGGGCGCTGTCTTTTGCCGATGCGGTAAAAGTCGTCCGCGCACGCGGTCAATTCATGGAAGAAGCGGTTCCGGCAGGCCAGGGCGCGATGGCAGCAGTTCTGAACATGGACCGGGCTGCTCTGCAAGCAGTCTGCGAGGAAGTGACGGCTTCCGGTCATCCGGTTCAGCCAGCGAACATGAACTGCCCAGGCCAGATCGTCATCTCCGGTTCGGCGGAAGGCGTCAAGCTGGCGGGCGAAAAGGCCAAGGCACAGGGAGCGAAGCGTGTGCTTCCGCTGAATGTGAGCGGACCGTTCCACTCCAGCCTGATGCAGCCAGCCGCAGACAAATTGCAGGCAGTGCTTGCAGGCGTCACAGTCCAGGACGCAAGCGTACCTGTGGTGGCAAACGTGACGGCACGCCCTGTTACCGAAGCGGCGACGATCGTCGAGCAGCTTGTGCAGCAAGTATCGGCTCCGGTTTTGTGGGAGGATTCGGTACAGTGGATGGTCGAAGCGGGCGTGACCACGTTCGTGGAGATCGGGCCAGGCAAAGTGCTCGCGGGACTGATTAAAAAGATCGCGCCAGCCGAGACGACGATCATTTCGGTGCAGGACATGGAGTCCTTGACTGAGCTTTTGAACGGAGGGTTATTATGTTAACAGGAAAAACAGCACTTGTGACAGGCGCTTCCCGCGGGATCGGCCGTGCGATTGCCATCAAGCTGGCCGAAGCAGGGGCGAATGTCGTGGTGAACTACGCAGGGAGTGAAGCGGCAGCAGCCGAGACAGTCGCCAAGGTCAAGGAACTCGGCCGCGATGCGATCATGGTTCGCGCCAACGTTTCTTCGGCTGAGGAAGTGGGGGAAATGTTCAAGGCCGCACTCGACCATTTCGGTACTATCGACATTCTCGTCAACAACGCCGGGATTACCCGCGACAACCTGCTGATGCGCATGAAGGAAGAAGAGTGGGATGAAGTCATTGCCACCAACCTGAAAGGCGTATTTAATTGCCTGAAAGCGGCGACTCGTCCGATGATGAAGCAACGCTCGGGCAAAATCATCAACATTACGTCCGTGGTCGGCGTGCTCGGCAATGCGGGGCAAGCTAACTACGTGGCGGCAAAAGCAGGCGTCATCGGCCTGACCAAGACAGCCGCCCGCGAGCTGGCGAGCCGCGGCATCACCGTGAACGCGGTAGCGCCTGGCTTTATCGACACCGAGATGACAGCCGTGCTGCCGGAGGATGTCAAAGCTGGCCTTATCAGCCAGATTCCGCTCGCACGCCTGGGCCAGACAGAGGATATTGCCTCCGTCGTTCTGTTCCTTGCTTCCGACGCAGCCAATTACATGACAGGCCAAACGCTGCATGTGGATGGCGGCATGTACATGTAAACTGGTTTTTTGCAAGCTCATCTACTATAATACGGGAGAGGGGGTGAAGCAAAATGGCAGATACATTGGAGCGCGTGAAGAAAATCATCGTCGATCGTCTGGGTGTAGATGAGTCCAAGATTACTTTGGAAGCTTCTTTCAAAGAAGACCTGGGCGCTGACTCCCTGGATGTAGTGGAACTCGTAATGGAACTCGAAGACGAGTTTGACCTAGAGATTTCTGACGAAGATGCTGAAAAGATCACTTCTGTTGGTGAGGTTGTAAAATACATAGAATCTCACAAGTAGATCAATCAGTTCGAAGTCCCGTACCATACGGGACTTCTCCTTCAATTGCCGCCGAATACATATCAGGAAGTTACGTTAGGCATGAAGTGTGCGACAAGAAGCTGACTGCTGACTTTTATATAGAGGTGATCGTAATGAAACGAAGAGTGGTGATTACTGGCGTTGGTGTCGTCTCCCCGGTGGGAAATGACGCGCAGACCTTCTGGAACAGCTTGCTGGAAGGAAAATCAGGTATTGACCGCTTGACTGCTTTTGACGCTTCAGATTTTCCGACGCAGATCGCGGGTGAAGTAAAAGACTTCAACCCTGAACTGTACTTGGACAAAAGAGAAATACGACGTACAGACCGATTCGTTCAGTTTGGATTGGCTGCTGCCAAAATGGCGGTAGAGGATGCGAAACTGGAAATTACCCCAGAAAATGCGGAACGAGTGGGTGTATACATCGGGTCCGGAATTGGCGGGCTGTCTACATGGGAAGAGCAGCATTCGGTGCTGCTGGAAAAAGGTCCACGCCGTGTAAGTCCGTTCTTCATTCCAATGCTGATTGCCAACATGGCTTCCGGTGCAGTCTCCATTCAATTCGGAGCAAAAGGACCGACCTCCAGCGCGATTACCGCATGTGCGACAGGAACAAACGCAATCGGGGATGCCCTGCGCCTGATCCAGTTCGATCACGCGGATGTGATGATCGCAGGGGGAGCGGAAGCGACGGTGCGTCCGATGGCGTTTGCCGGCTTTTGTTCCGCAAAAGCGATGTCCACTCGCAACGACGAGCCGCAAAAGGCGAGCCGTCCGTTTGACAAAGACCGCGATGGCTTCGTCATGGGAGAAGGGGCAGGCGTGCTGATCCTGGAAGAGCTGGAGCACGCAAAAAAACGTGGCGCAAACATCATCGCAGAAGTGATCGGCTACGGCATGAGCGCGGATGCCCATCACATCACGGCTCCATCGCCAGGCGGCGAAGGGGCAGCGCGCTGCATGAAAAATGCGCTGCGTGACGCAGGTATTGATCCGACAGAGGTAGACTACATCAACGCACACGGTACCTCTACGGATCAGGGCGATATTGCGGAGACACTGGCGATCAAAGAGGTGTTTGGCGAGCACGCTTACAAGCTGGCTGTCAGCTCGACCAAGTCGATGACAGGCCATTTGCTCGGAGCGACAGGCGGTGTCGAGGCAATTGCGACAGCATTTGCCCTGCGCGACCAGGTGCTTCCTCCGACGATCAACCTGGAAAACCCTGATCCGGAATGTGATCTCGACTATGTTCCTAACCATGCGCGCAAGGCGACCGTCCGTGTGGCTGTTTCCAACACGTTTGGATTCGGTGGTCATAATGCAACGGTGGTTCTGAAACGATACGAAGCATAAATGAGCCCTACTGAGAAAAAAAGTAGGCAGTCTCCTGGAATGGTGGTGAGGGTGATGAATTTTGCACAGCTGCAAGAGAAGATAGGCTTTCGCTTTCGGGATGAGAGCATTCTGCGGCAGGCATTCACCCATTCTTCCTACGTGAACGAGCAACGCGGCAAACGGATATCAGACAACGAACGGCTGGAGTTTTTGGGAGATGCTGTGCTTGAGTTGACTGTTTCCCAGTTTTTATACAAAACTTTTCCGAAGATGAGCGAAGGCGAAATGACAAAGCTGCGGGCAGCGATTGTCTGTGAGCCTTCTCTCGTCAAATTTGCTGAACTGTTGAATTTTGGCGATCTCGTTTTGCTGGGAAAAGGGGAAGAGTTGACTGGTGGACGCCAGCGACCTGCCTTGCTAGCGGACGTTTTTGAAGCTTTTGTTGGTGCCCTCTATCTGGATCAGGGCCTGGATGCCGTGTTTTCCTTCATGGAAAAATACGTCTACCCCAAAATCGACAAGGGAGAGTTTGCCCAGGTGACAGACTTCAAGAGCCAGTTGCAGGAATTTGTTCAACAGGACAATCTGGGAGACATCCAGTATCGCATTGTAGAAGAAAAAGGACCAGCTCACAATCGAGAGTTCGTATCGGAAGTGCTTTTGAACAATCGTTCGCTTGGCATTGGCTCTGGCCGCTCCAAAAAAGAAGCGGAACAGCAGGCAGCAGCCCGGGCATTGGTAAAGCTGGGGGAGAAATAGAAGCTGAAGAAAAGAAAGCTGCATCATCTGCGGGCGCAGGTGGTGTAGCTTTCTTTGTTCCGGCCTGGAAAAGCTGGGAAAATACTGCGTGAAGGCAGCTTTCTGTGATACACTTATCTCGATATGCCCACGAAGACTCTCAGTGGAGTAGCTCCTGTCTGACACAGGGGCTCTTTTCGGGTACCATCCGATTCATGCCGTGCGTACCGGGCAGTTGGGATGGTTTGGTAAGGAGGACCGTAAGTATGTATTTGAAACGTCTGGAGCTGGCGGGATTCAAATCTTTTGCCGACAGGACGGAATTGGAGTTCGTACCGGGAGTGACAGCGGTAGTCGGTCCAAACGGAAGCGGCAAGAGCAACGTTTCCGACTCGATCCGCTGGGTGCTCGGAGAACAGAGTGCCAAGTCGCTGCGCGGGGCGAAGATGGAAGATATTATTTTCGCGGGCAGTGACAAGCGCAAGCCAGTGAACTTTGCCGAAGTGACACTCACCCTGGATAATACGGATCGTTCCCTCGATGTGGAATATTCAGAGGTTTCTATCACACGCAGAGTCTACCGCTCTGGTGAGAGTGAGTATTACATAAACAACAGAGCCTGCCGCTTGAAGGACATTATGGAGCTGTTCATGGATACGGGTCTGGGAAAAGAAGCGTATTCCATTATTGGCCAGGGAAAAATCGAAGAAATTCTCAGCACCAAGTCAGAAGATCGCCGCGGCATTTTTGAAGAAGCGGCAGGAATCGTCAAGTACAAGACCCGCAAGCGCGAGGCGGAGAAAAAGCTCGATGACACCGAGCAAAACCTCGTGCGCATCCACGACATCGTCAGTGAAATTAACGAGCAGATCGGACCGCTGCAAGAGCAGGCAGAGACGGCGAAGCTGTACAACGAGCTGCACAGCAAGCTGGTCGAGCATGAAGTCGCACTGTACGTGCAGCAGATCGAGGCCGCGCACAGCAAATGGGAGGCCGCGACGCAGCGTGTGCAGGAGCTGCGCGAGCTTTTGATTACGCAGACGACGGAAGCGACCAGGCACGAAGCGGATCTGGAGCAGGCCCGCTTCTCGGTCACGCAAATCGACCAGTCGATCGAGGAGTTGCAGCACGTTCTGCTGACGGTGAGTGAGGAGACGGAAAAGGTAGAAGGCCAGCGCGAAGTATTGCGCGAGCGGATGCGCAACTTGAGCGCCAATCGCCAGCAGACGATGGAGCAGATGCACAGGCTGACAGAGAAGCAGCACGCGCTGGAGGCGGAGCTTGCCGAAGAGCAGGAGCGGGTCAAGGAAGCGGATCGGCGGTTGGCGGAAGCGCATGCCTCGTTGCAGGAGGCAGAGGGGCAGTTTTTCTCCATGGTCCAGTCGTTGACAGACGATGTGGAACGATTGAAAGGCGACTACTTTGAAAAGCTGAACGAAATGGCCAACCTGCGCAACGAAATCCGCCATCAGCAGCAGCTCGTGCAGACATCGCAGGCGCGCCTTGACCGCCAACTGTCCGGCAAGGAGCAGCTTGATCTGGAAGAGGTGCAGCGCCAGGTGAGAATGGCCGAGCTGCAGGAGCAACTGACCCAGATCGATCAGTCGATTCAGGATACAGTTAACCGCTACAAGCAGTTAATGGACGGCCTGCGCGATGGACAGGCGCGCATGGAACAGGTGCGCCGGGAACTGCGCCAGTCCGAGCAAAAAAGAGAAGCGGCAAAGTCCCGCCTCGACCTCATCAAAGAGATGCAGTCTGAATTTGCCGGGTTCCAGCAAGGGGTAAAAGAAATTCTCAAGGCACGCGAGCGCGGCTTCAAAGGTATCCACGGCGCGGTCGCCGAGCTGGTCGTCGTGCCACAGCAGTACGAAACAGCAGTCGAGGTCGCCCTGGGCGGAGCGCTGCAAAACGTCGTCGTCGATAACGAGGCGGCAGGGCGCGCCGCGATTGCTTACTTGAAGCAGCACAATGCAGGGCGCGCTACCTTTTTGCCGCTAGATGTCATCCGGCCGCGCACCTTGCAGGCCAGTGACCGACAGCTGCTGGCAAAAGAAAGCGGTGTGGTCGGGATCGCCAGCGAGCTGGTGTCGTTTGAGGAAGCGTACCGTGCAATTGTGGAAAGCATGCTCGGCAACGTCATCGTCACGGAAAAGCTGGAGCAGGCAAACCGCGTCGCCCGCACGCTCGGCTATCGCTACCGGGTCGTGACGCTCGAAGGCGACATCGTTAACGCAGGCGGTTCGATGACAGGGGGCGCCTTGAAGAAAAACAGCGCCAACCTGCTCGGACGCAATCGCCAGGCAGAAGAACTCGAAGCGCAAATGCGTGAAATCGAAGAGGCAATTTCTGGACATACTACTCGAATGGAACAACTGGCGGCAGAGCTTGGCCGCATGGAAGAAGAACAGGAAGCGCTCCGCTCGCAAGGCGAAGCGCTGCGGTTGAAGGAGCAGGAAGTCAAGGGCCTCCTGCAGCAAACCGAAGTAGAGGGACGCTCGCTTGCTGAACGGGCCAAGCTGGTAGAGCAAGATATTGCCGCCTACCAAAAAGAGATGGAAGAAGCGCTGCGCAAAGAGGAGCAGCTTCAAGCGGACTTGGCCGTCCTGGAGCAGGAAGAGCAAAAGCTGAACGAGCAGATTGCCGAAGCCGAGGCCAAGCGCCAGGAACAGTTGGAATCCAAGGAAGAAATGAACCAGAAAATTACCAGCTTAAAAGTGCTGAACGCCCAGGTGAAACAGGAACACCAGTCCCGCCTGGAGCAGACGGAGCGCCTGCTCGAACAAAAAAACTTGCTCCAGCGCGAATGGGAAGAGCAAAACGCGAACCTCGCCGCACTCGACGAACTGGAGCGCACGAACGAATCGTCCGGGCTTGAGCTCGATCAGCGGATCGCCGAGCTGCGTCAGGACAAGGAGCGCGTAGCCGGGCTGATTGCCGAACGCCGCAACGAGCGGGCGACGCTGTTCCACAAGCAGGAGCAGGTAGAAGTGCAGGTAAAAGAAATTCGCCGCGAGGTTAAAGCACTGGAAGAAAAGCTCCATCATGAGGAAGTGAAGGTCAACCGCAGTGAGGTAGAGCTTGATCATCTGTTGAACAAACTCTCCGAAGAATACGAAATGAGCTACGATCTGGCGAAGCAGAAATACCCGCCGCGCGGGGAACTGCAAGCGGAGATGCAAATCGTCGCCCAACTCAAAAAGCAAATTGCCGCACTGGGTACGGTCAACCTCGGAGCGATTGAGGAATACGAGCGGCTTTATGAGCGCCAGCAGTTTTTAAGTGCGCAGGAAGCCGATCTGAATGAAGCAAAAGACATGCTCTATCAGGTGATTCAGGAGATGGATACGGAGATGTCGCGCCGCTTCAAGGAAACGTTTGAAGCGATCTCCGAGCAGTTCCGCGACGTGTTTGTGCAGCTGTTCGGCGGCGGACGAGCCAATTTGCTTCTGTCCAACCCGGACAATTTGCTCGAAACGGGAATCGACATCGTGGCGCAGCCGCCAGGCAAAAAGCTGCAAAACCTGGCCCTGCTCTCCGGGGGCGAGCGAGCGCTGACGGCGATGGCGTTGCTCTTTGCCATTCTGCGTGTCAAGCCCGTGCCATTCTGCGTGCTCGACGAGGTGGAAGCGGCATTGGACGAGGCAAACGTCAACCGCTTTGCCGAATACATGCAGCAGTTCAGCAGCCAGACGCAGTTCATTTGCGTGACGCACCGCAAAGGCACGATGGAGAGCGCAGACGTTTTGTACGGGATTACGATGCAGGAGGGCGGCGTGTCCAAGCTGGTTTCGGTCAAGCTGGAGGACAGCGACAAATTCGTCGAGTCCGCCTCGTAATTCGCCGCGGCATCGTCAGTGCCCAAAAGCAATAGAAATGAGAATACAACTGAAGCTCGGCTTCATGCGAGCTTTTTGACAAGATTATCCGCAAAGGAAGATGAACATGAGCTTTTTCAAGCGACTTCGTGACGCGATTGTCCAAAAATCCGAAGAAGTAACCCAGAAGTTTACGGATGGACTGGCGAAAACGCGAGATTTGCTGGTGGAAAAAGTAGAGGATCTCGTCCGCCGCTATAAAAAAATCGACGACGATTTCTTTGATGAGCTGGAAGAAATTTTGATTACGTCCGACGTCGGGGTCAACACCGTCATGGAGTTGATCGACGATTTGCGGGGAGAAGTGCGCAAGCAAAAAATCGAAAACGCCCTGGACCTGCAACCGATTTTGTCGGAGAAGCTGGTGGCCCTGCTGAAAAACGACGAGGCGGCAGACAGTGCGCTCAACGTCGAGGACGGACGCCTGAATGTCATTTTGTTTGTCGGGGTCAACGGGGTCGGCAAAACGACGACCATCGGGAAAATGGCGCACATGTTCAAGCAGCAGGGCAAAAACGTGCTCTTGGCCGCAGGCGATACGTTCCGGGCAGCCGCGATCGAGCAGCTGGAGGTATGGGGCGAGCGCGTCGGCGTTGACGTCATCAAGCAGCAGCAAGGCTCCGATCCAGCCGCTGTCATTTACGACGCCGTCCAGGCCGCCAAGTCGCGCAAGGTCGACGTGCTTTTGTGCGATACAGCCGGACGTCTGCAAAACAAGGTCAATCTGATGGAGGAGCTGGCGAAGGTGCACCGCGTGCTACAGCGCGAACTTCCTGGCGCGCCGCATGAAGTGTTGCTCGTGCTCGACGCCACGACAGGGCAAAACGCCTTGTCCCAGGCGAAGACATTCGGCCAGTCCGCCGGAGTGACCGGCCTTGTCCTTACCAAGCTCGACGGTACGGCGAAGGGCGGGATCGTCATTGCGATCCGCAACGAGCTGAACATTCCGGTCAAATACGTCGGCCTTGGCGAGAAAATGGACGATTTGCAGCCGTTCGATCCGGAGCAGTTTGTGCATGCGCTGTTTGCCGGGCTGATCCAAAAAGATGAAGCCGAAACGCAGGAAAACGCGTAGAATCATAATGTCTGGAACGTAAAAAAAGATGTCAATAAAAAACCTTGACACTAGGTGTAGAATTAGGTACTATAATCTACGTGCTGTAAAGAAAAAGCCTTTACAGTTTCGAACCGAGTACCTCACAGCAAAGGATTGGTTTCATGCTGGAAAAGACCAATCAAGTCAATCTCTTGTTTGACTTTTATGCACCGCTTCTCAAGGGCAAGCAGCGAGAATATCTGGAGCTTTACTATCTGGATGATTTGTCGCTCGGGGAAATTGCCGAGATGCACGAGGTCAGTCGACAGGCTGTTTACGACCACATCAAGCGGGCGGAAAAGCAGCTGTTCGAATACGACCAGAAGCTTCGTCTGGCACAGCGCCACGAAAAGCGAATGGAAGTGCTGGCGCGAATGAGCGAGCTTGTGAATGAGCTTGCGGAAGGCGAGACAAGAGACGAGCTGAACACTTTGCTCCACCAACTGTCAGAGATGGATTAGGAGGGCTCGCATGGCGTTTGAAAGCTTGGCCAATCGGCTGCAAAACGCATTTGACAAACTGCGCGGCAGAGGAAAGATCGACGAAACCGTCGTCAATGAAGCGATGCGGGAAGTCCGCCTTGCCCTGCTGGAAGCAGATGTTAACTTCAAAGTAGTAAAAGACTTCGTCGCTCGCGTCAAAGAGCGCGCAGTCGGCCAGGAAGTCATGAAAAGCCTGACGCCAGGCCAAATGGTCATCAAGATCGTGAACGAAGAGCTGGTCGCCCTAATGGGTGGCAGCGTAGCTCAGTTGACGATGGCACACCGTCCGCCGACCGTCATCATGATGGCGGGTTTGCAAGGGGCGGGGAAAACGACCACGACTGGTAAGCTGGCCAAGTATTTGCAAAAGCAAAACAAGAAGCCGCTTCTGGTGGCAGGGGACATTTACCGTCCGGCTGCGATCAAGCAGCTGCAAGTTTTGGGGGAGCAACTGAATGTTCCCGTCTTCTCTCTCGGAGATCAAGTCAGTCCTGTTGACATTGCTCGCCAGGCAATTGAACACGCGAAAGCCAATCACCTCGACGTGGTGATTCTCGATACGGCAGGTCGCCTGCATATTGATGAAGCGCTGATGGACGAGTTGAAGCAAATTCGCGAAGTTGCCAAGCCCGATGAGATTTTGCTCGTCGTGGACGCGATGACAGGTCAGGACGCCGTCAATGTGGCGGAGAGCTTCAACAGCCAGCTCGAACTGACTGGCGTGGTTCTCACCAAGCTCGACGGGGATACCCGAGGCGGTGCGGCACTATCCGTCAAAGCTGTCACCGGCAAGCCGATCAAGTTTGCGGCGACAGGTGAAAAGCTGGATGCGCTCGAACCGTTCCATCCGGACCGCATGGCTTCCCGCATTTTGGGAATGGGTGACGTACTCAGCCTGATCGAAAAGGCGCAGGCGTCCCTGGATGAAGAAAAGGCGCGCGACATGGAGCGCCAGATGCGTCAAGGGGAATTTACCTTCGACATGTTCCTGGATTCCATGCAGCAATTGCGCAATTTGGGGCCTTTTGAAGACATTCTCGGCATGCTGCCCGGAATGAACAAGATGAAAGGCAAAATGAACGTGGACGAGAAGCAGATTGCCCGCGTGGAAGCAATCGTCAAATCCATGACCAAGGCAGAGCGTGCCAACCCTGACTTGTTGAACGCCAGCCGTCGCAAGCGCATTGCAAACGGTAGCGGCACAAGCATTCAGGAAGTGAATCGGTTCATCAAGCAGTTCGAGGAAATGAAAAAAATGATGAAGCAATTCTCTGGCGTCGCGGACAAGATGGTCAAGAAGTCGAAGAAAAAAGGCGGCTTCGGACTGCCGTTCCTGGGCAAAGGAAAAGGAAACAGCCAAGGCGGCATGAACTTCCCGTTCAATTTCAAACCACCGTTCAAGTAAAAAGGCATGATCTCTTCGCGCCGCTGACTTGTCAGACAGCGCGATGGTTCAGATATAGTAGCACCAACGCAGATGTTCATCTTGCGTTGATCCATACAGGAGGTGACACAACATGGCAGTTAAAATCCGTCTGAAACGCATGGGTTCCAAGAAAGCTCCTTTCTACCGTGTAGTAGTAGCTGACTCCCGTTCCCCTCGCGATGGCCGTTTCATTGAAGAAATCGGTTACTACAATCCGGTTGCTCAACCGGCAGTGGTGAAAATTGATACCGAAAAAGCGGTACAATGGATCCTGAATGGTGCAGCTCCGACTGATACCGTTCGTAACCTTCTCTCCAAAGAAGGCGTTCTCGCAAAAGTGCACGAAACCAAATACGGCAAGTAAGTCGGTCATCTGGAGGTCTGATGATGAAAGCGCTGGTCGAAACGATCGCAAAAGCTCTCGTCGATCATCCGAATGAGGTTCGTGTGAATGCAGTGGACAAAGAGCGCATTCTCGTCTATGAATTGTCGGTGCACCCTGATGATATGGGGAAGATCATCGGCAAGCAAGGACGGATCGCTAAAGCCCTGCGTACTGTCGTGATGGCGGCATCCGTGGAAACGGACAAGCGCGTCACGGTTGAGATTGTTTGAAAAAAGGCTGGGAGCTTTCCCAGTCTTTTTTGTTGATAGGAACGGATACGACGAAAGGAGTGACAGGACATGCTCACGATTTTTCGGTCGGTACAGGTCAAACTCATCATGACGGAAGCGTCCCGTGCTGTGCTGATTGACCAGTACAGCAGACAGCTTCGCCAGCAGCGCGAAGAATGGGAGCAATGGCAGTTCCAATCGAAAAAAATTTTGGCTGAGGCGAAGAAAAAGTCTGCGGATACATATGCGCTTGCACAAGAAAAGATTGCCCAGGAAGAGCGGAGGCGCAAGGAAAAAATCGCACAGCTCTCTTTTGCCTTGCAGCAGGCAGAGAGTCTTCCCGAGGGCAGCGAAATGGACTATCAGACTGTGCAAAGTCCTGTCACGATCCGAGTAGGTGATGTTTGGGATGAAATCATGACCGGAACGGAAATCATGATAAAAGATGGACGAGTGCATGAGATTCGCCAAACGGCAGAACATGCAGCCGATGAATAGAAGGAGTGGATACGCTTGAGCAACCAAAAGTTTTACAAGGTGGGCAAGCTGGTCAATACGCACGGGCTCAGGGGCGAAGTGCGCGTCATTTCGACGACGGATTTTCCCGACCAACGGTTTCGCAAAGGAAGCGAGCTGCTTTTATTTCACCCGTCTCTTGCTGAGCCGTTGAAGCTGAAAGTCGCGACTCGCCGCGCCCATAAAGGTTTTGAGATTTTGAGCTTCGAAGGCTATGGACATATTAACGACATCGAAAAATACAAGGGCGGCGAACTGAAAATTCCGGAAGAAGCGCTGATGGAGCTGGAAGAGGACGAGTTTTACATCCATCAGTTGGTCGGCTGCGTCGTGTTCACGGACGAAGGGGAAGAGCTCGGAAAAATCGTCGATGTGATGCAGCCGGGAGCCAATGACGTGTGGGTCGTAAAAGGGCGGCGCGGAGAGGTTTTGCTGCCGTTTATCGATGACTGCATCAAAGAAGTGGACATCGCCAACAAACGCGTGGTTTGCCATCTGATGGAAGGCTTGCTGTAGGGGGTGCTTCCGATGCGGATTGACATTTTTACGCTGTTTCCCGAAATGTTTACGGGTGTCTTGTCCAGCAGCATTTTGGGAAAAGCCCGCGAGAAGCAGCTGGTCGACTTTCACGTCACCAATTTTCGCGATTTTTCCGAGAGCAAGCATGGAACGGTGGACGATACGCCATACGGCGGCGGCGGGGGGATGGTGCTGAAGCCCGAGCCGTTGTTTCGGGCAGTAGAAGCGATCACAGGAGGCAAGAAGCCGCGTGTCATCCTCATGTGCCCGCAAGGCGTGCCGTACAACCAAAAGCTGGCGGAGGAGCTGGCCCAGGAGGAGCATCTCGTGTTCATCTGCGGCCATTACGAAGGCTATGACGAGCGCATTCGTGAGCATTTGGTCACGGACGAAATCTCGATTGGCGACTACGTGCTGACTGGCGGCGAGCTGGCCGCGATGGTCGTGATTGACAGCATCGTTCGCCTGCAGCCGGGTGCTCTCGGAAATCAGTCGTCGGCCGTCGAGGACTCGTTTTCGACCGGATTGCTTGAATATCCGCACTATACACGCCCGGCGGAGTTTCGCGGCTGGAAGGTCCCGGACATTTTGCTCTCCGGGCACCATGCCAACATTGAGCGCTGGCGCCTGAAAGAATCATTGCGCAGAACGAAGGCGCGCCGTCCCGATTTGCTTGCAAAGCTGGAGCTGACAGACGAGATGAAAAAGCTATTGGCAGAGCTTGAGCAAGAGCAAAACATGGAAGAAAAATTGTAGAGCAGGTCTTGTAGTTTCCTGCCTATTATGTTAATATACTTCTTGTGGCAATTTTGCCCGCTGACTAAGGCGGTCCGCTATTCGTAATCGGCCTCCTGCCGGATGGCCGAGCCAAACTGGTGAGACGAGTAAGAACGTCTATCGGAAGGAGGGAATTGAAATGAACCAAGTTATCCGTGAATTGGAAAAAGAGCAATTGAAACAGGATATTCCTGCGTTCCGACCTGGTGACACCGTTCGTGTACACGTTAAGGTTATCGAGGGTCAGCGTGAGCGTATTCAGCTGTTCGAAGGCGTAGTTATTCGCCGTCGCGGTACAGGTATCAGCGAAACATTTACTGTTCGTAAGATCTCTTACGGCGTAGGTGTTGAGCGTACGTTCCCAGTACACACGCCTAAGATCGACAAGATCGAAATCGTGCGTCATGGTAAAGTACGTCGTGCGAAACTGTACTATCTGCGCGATCGCGTAGGTAAAGCAGCTCGTATTAAAGAAATTCGTCGATAAGCGAAGCGCTTGAAAAGGGGACTGGTCTGCTTGCCAGGCCTCTTTTTTCCATTTACAGGGTTGGACGAGCCAGGTTGGGAGGGCGTAAGTGATGAGCGAAGAAGTATCCTCCAGTCGCACGAAGAAAAATGAGCTGTGGGAATGGACGAAGGCGCTTGGTATTGCCTTGATTCTCGCTTTTCTCATTCGAACCTTTTTGTTTGCCCCGTTTATCGTCGAGGGCGAGTCCATGGAAACGACGTTACATAACAGCGAAAAACTGGTCGTCAACAAGGCCATTTACTATTTGCAAGAGCCGAAGCCGGGGGACATCATCGTGTTTCACGCAGAGAAGACGCGCGACTTTATCAAGCGCGTCATCGCGGTGGCGGGAGATACCGTCGAGGTGAAAAACGATCAGCTCTACATCAACGGCAACATGGTTGAAGAACCATATCTTGCACAACATAAGGAACAGGCAAAACAACAGGGAAAGTCGTATTTTACAAATGACTTCCCGCCCGTCACGGTACCGGAAGGCCATATTTTCGTGATGGGCGACAATCGGCCGAACAGCCATGACAGCCGGGCAATCGGTCCTGTTGCTGTCAGTACGGTGGTTGGCAGAGCGGAATTTACGTTCTGGCCGATTTCAAGTATTCGCATGACGAGATAATGCAATTGCTTCAAGGTAGGTGAGACAACATGACGATCCAATGGTTTCCCGGACATATGGCCAAGGCGCGCCGCCAGGTGACGGAAAAGCTGAAATTGATTGATGTGGTGATCGAGCTTCTCGATGCGCGGCTGCCCCTTTCCAGCCGGAATCCGATGATTGACGAGATTGTCAGTGACAAGCCGAGATTAATTTTGCTGAACAAAGCCGATCTCGCGGACGAGAAGGCAACCGAAGAATGGATGGCCTATTTCCGCAACGAGGGCATTCGCACGCTGCCGATTGATGCCTTGAGTGGAAAAGGCGTAAACAAGCTGCCGGAGCTGTGCAAGGAGCTGGCGGCAGACATGCTGGCAAAGCGCAGCGAACGCGGAATGCAGGCACGAGCGATCCGCATCATGATTTTAGGAATCCCCAACGTCGGAAAATCGTCGTTGATTAACCGCCTGTCCAAGCGTTCTGTTGCGGCAACGGGCGACCGTCCGGCTGTCACGAAGTCGCAGCAGTGGGTGAAGATGGGCGACACGCTTGAACTGCTCGATACTCCGGGGATTCTCTGGCCCAAGTTTGAAGATCAGATGGTTGGCTTGCGCTTGGCGGCAAGCGGTGCGATCAAGGACGAACTGCTTGACTTTACAGAAGTAGCGCTGTTTGTCATCAGCTATATGATGCACTACTATCCGGAACGCCTGATCGAACGCTTCAAGCTGAAGGAGCTGCCGGAAGATCGCATCGCCATGCTGGAGGAGATCGGGAAAAAGCGCGGCTGCCTCATTTCGGGCGGCAACATCGATTACGACAAGGCGGCGGAAATCTTTTTGCGGGAGTTGCGCTCCGGGAAGCTCGGGACGATCTCCCTGGAACGCCCGATTGACTGGGAAATGGACGAACCGATCGGCAAGCCGCTCTCGCTTATGGAATAACGATTGGCGCACACGAAAAACCTGTCTATCCATTGCTGATAGACGGTTTTTTTCATAAGAAGGAGAAATGAGTCAATGAATCTGGCAGATATGTCGATAAAAGAAATACGGATGGCGATCGAAAAATTGGACGAAGTACCTAGTGATTTTCTACAATGTTTGCAAGCGGACAAACGGGCAGGCGTGCAGGCGCTGGCGAAGCAGGTGGAAGCGGCGAAGGCTCGGCAGGCCAAGCTTCAGCAACAATGGACCGAGATGAGTACATACGAACGCGCACTCTATGCGGACGGACACCAGCACGTATTTGGGGTGGACGAGGTAGGGCGCGGGCCATTGGCAGGACCTGTCGTGGCGAGTGCCGTCTGCTTGCCAAAAGATTTTTATTTGCCAGGCTTGAACGATTCGAAAAAGGTTCCGGTGGCGACACGTGAGGCGTTTTACGAAGTGATTATGCGGGATGCGGTTGCAGTTGGAATCGGCATCGTCGACGCTGCGCGGATTGATGCGGTCAATATTTTGAACGCGACCAAGGAAGCGATGAAAGCAGCCATCGAAGACGCCGGGGTGCCTGCTGATGTGCTTTTGATCGACGCCGTGCAACTGGCAGGAGTGTCCTGCAAGCAAATCCCGATCATTGGCGGCGATGCGAAAAGCGTATCCATCGCAGCAGCGTCCATCGTGGCAAAAGTGACGAGAGACAGGATGATGGCGGAGTACGCCAAACAATACCCGCAGTACGGCTTCGAGAAAAATGCGGGCTACGGGACAGCCGAGCATCTCGCAGCCATTGCTGCATACGGACCGACACCGCTTCACCGCATGAGCTTTACCGGGGTGAAAGAACAAGCCTGACTGACTGCACAGCACTTTCGAAGGAGGGGAATCCATGTTTTCCACGTCGCAAATCATGTCGTCTTTCGTGCAAAAGACATCTTCGGCTAATGTCAAACCGGTAGAGCTGACGCCCGGACAAGTATTCAAAGGCACGGTGGTCAAGCATTACCCGGAGCAAATGGCACTGGTCCAGATCGGCGGGATGCAGGTTCTGGCCAAGATGGAGGCGAATCTTGAAGCGGGTCAAAAGGCGTGGCTGGAGGTTCAGCCTTCTACTGGAGTCGTAACCTTGAAAGTGCTGGACACGCCTGCGGAAGCGAATGGAAAGGAAGCATCGCTGGAAAGCCTGATGCGCTCGCTCGGCATTGCGGAGACAAAAGAGAGCAAGGCAATCGTACAGGCGCTCGTGAATGCCAATTTGCCTGTCACCAAGGAGATCGTTCAGGCTTTTTCGCAGGTGGCAGAGCGGATCGGGATGGATGAGCGGACGGTCGATGCTTTCCTCTTGGCGATGAAGCGCAATTTGCCGTTGACGCCGGATTCGGTTGCGGGACTGAAGGCGTTTGTGTCCGGCAAGCCCTTAAGTCAGGCGATTCAGCAGTTTTTGCAGGAAGCGACGCTGTTTTTGAATCAGAAGGAAAATGCCGCCAAGCCGCCTGGACAGCCTTCTGCTTCCGGGCCAGGCGCAGCGGGAGCGATGAGCGCGGATGTGCGGCAAGTGGTCGGTCAACTGAAAGACAAGCTGGCTGCCCTGCCTTTGCTGCTGCCGACAGCGGAAAACGCCAAGGATGCGGCTGTCTCCAACAAATCAGCCGCGCCGGGAAATGCCAGTCAAGGTACAGCACCAGCCGTACCAGGGAATGCACCCAGTCAAGGCACAGCGCCAGCGGCGACAGGCAATGCCAGCCAGTTCCCTTCCCCGGCGTTGTCTGCAAACGTGCAAGGGGCGGCGTCAAACGCTTCTGTAGCTCCCGGATCAATCGGAATGCCGTTGGCGGGAGCGCAAGTGCCAGCCAGCCAGCCGGCTGACGGTTCGGGAAAAGCGACCAGTCTGCCAGGTGCTTTGCCAAAAGCAGGGGCGAGTGAAACGCCTTCCAGCGCAGCTTCGGCAAATGGCATGCGCCAGGCGGGAGATGTTCCTGAGCAGACTGGCGGCGCTTTTCCAGCGGGAGCAGCTTTGGAAGGGACGAAAAACAGCCAGCAGCCTTCCGGACTTTTTCCCGGGCAAAATCAGGGGGCAAATATCGAGCTTCCCGCGACAGCCAGGGCTATTGACACTTCTGGCGGACAACAGGCGAATGGCGCAATGCAGCCGCCTGTGACGGGGACTGGAGCAGGCGCACCCTCCACTAACCCGCTCTTCGAACTGTTTCGGCACTTGGGCATCAACCATGAACGCGAATTGATGGGGCAGGCGCTTGGCCAGCAGCCAGTCGATCCGGGAGCGCACAAGCAGCTCGAAACAGTGAAATCGTTGCTTTTGCAGATCAGTCAGGCTCCTGCGCAATCCGTGCCGACCGCGCTGCGCGAGGCAGCCGAACAATTGCTGCAGCAAGTAACCGGACAGCAGTTGATGATGGTGCAGCCGGGCAACCACACTTTGTCACAAATCGTGCTGCAAATTCCAATTCGCCAGGCAGAAGGCGATGAGACGGCTTTTGTGCAGATCGAAGCGAAAAAGCAAGGAAGCGGCAAGCTGGACCCGGAAAACTGCCGCTTGTTTTTCCATCTGGAGCTAAAGGGCATGGGGACGACGATGGTCGACGTCGGGATTGTGAACCGGATCGTCAACCTGCAAATCTTCAATGATTCTCCCTGGCTGGAGGCACTGGCCCAGGAAACGAAGGATCAGTTTGCGAAGCAATTGCACGACGTGGGCTATCATTTGTCCGCCATGCGCATTCAGCCGATACCGGACAGGCAGAGCAGCAAGCCGGGAGTGAGTCAGGCCAAAGGAGCGATTTTTGCCGATTACAAAGGGGTGGATGTGCGCATATGAACCAATCCCCTGACAACAAGCGGAAGCAGGCAGTAGCGCTCAAATATCAGGCCGGGGTCATGGAAGCGCCAAAAGTGGTCGCAAAGGGGAAAGGTTTCGTTGCCGAGAATATGCTGAAAACAGCCAGAGAGCACGACATCCCCATTCAGGAAGACCCTTCGCTCGTAGAAGTGCTGGGAAAGCTCGATCTTGACCAGCAAATTCCACCTGAGCTGTATCAGGTAGTGGCGGAAGTTCTCGCCTTTGTGTACCGGCTCGACAAAGGGGGAGCCAAAAGATGAGCAACCATCGCAGGCTTCTCGGACAACGAGGCGAGCAGCTCGCGAAGCATTATTTGTTGCAAAAAGGGTATCAGATCATCGGGCAAAATGTACGCACGAGACAGGGCGAGATTGACCTGATCGCCCAGGATGGCCGGACTCTGGTCTTTGTAGAGGTTCGGACCAGGAGCAGTCTTGCCTGCGGTACAGCCGCCGAATCTGTGACGTGGAGGAAAAAGCAAAAGCTGCGCGAGCTGGCTGTCGCTTATTTGCAGGCCCAGCCGCGGCAGGTGCCTGCTTTTCGCTTTGATGTCGTCGCCATTTTCCAGCCCGGCTCGACCCGTGGCGAGCATATAGAACCGACAATCGAGCATTTTGTAGGGGCCTTTTAAAAAACGGGCTCCGAGCTGCCTGGATAATGGGGATATGTCTACAGCAACGGTCACTGTACCTGCGTACAATGTACTGTACTCGACGCGATGAAACTCCTCCAAGCATCATCATTGGCCTTCCAGGCATAGGCTGGGAGGCATTTTTCTTTTTGCCATCATAAGTTGCAAGGCCGACAAGCCTGGTTTGTTCAACGAGCGAAACAGTAGTCTCTTTAACACCTGACAAAAGTTTTTTTAAAAACAAATGTTTTTCTAAAAAACTTGTGATTTCATGTGACGTTTTTCCATTTTACTCGTCCTATTTGATGAAGCAAACAATGTGGAGGATAACATGAAGCTGACAAAAAGAAATGTCATGAAAAACGTTTCACTCGCTGTCGCAGCCATCTGCGCCGTTCAGTTCGCCGTAACGGGCATTGCGTCTGCACAAGTACCAACCGTCCAAGCCGCAAGCAGCTATGTAGCAAAAGCCGCTTCGAGCGGGCTTGAGGCACCTTCGTATAATGCGCAGGTAACAATCGGGACGCCGTTCACCTTGCAGGTGACATACGACGGCCGTCCGCTGGATCCATCGCTGGTAAGCTGGACACCTGCCAGCAGCTCGATTGCAACCATTCGCAATGGGGTCATAACCGCACATAAGACGGGCATGTATGTCATCACCGGGAAATACAAGGGCGATTCAATCCGCATTCGTGTTTCCGTGAGCGAAGAACCGAAACTGGAAGCATCCAGTACGTCTGTAAGCATCAAAAAAGGCGATACGAAAACGATTACGCTGAAGTACGGCAACAAAACACTATCCAGTCTCGATGCGAACTGGGAATCTTCTAATGAATCTGTAGCGACCGTAAAAAGAGGAGAAATTACGGCGAAAGCAAACGGTACCGCCGTTATCACGGCCAAGTACAAAGGCAAGTCGGTCAAGATTAACGTGGATGTAGTCGACAGCCAATCCGGCAAGCTCCAGGCTAACGACAGCAAAATTTCGCTGAAAAAAGGCGAAAAGAAAACGATCAAGCTGACCTACGACAAAAGCACACTTGCCGGATCGAAGGCGACCTGGAAAACATCCAAGTCTTCCGTAGCGACTGTATCGGATGGGGTTATTACGGCAAAAGGCAAAGGTAAGGCAACCATCACTGCGACATACAAAGGATACAAAGCAGAGATTGAAGTCACCGTTGACAACGGCAGCGCGGCTCTGCTGGAAGCAAGCGACACCAAATTGAAGCTGAAAAAAGGGCAAGAGGAAACGATTACGCTCCGTTATGACGGCGAAAAGCTCAAAGGCTCCAAAGCAGAGTGGAAAACATCCAAATCATCTGTCGCGACTGTTGACGACGATGGCGTTGTGAAAGCGAAAAAGAAAGGAACCGCAACGATTACGGCTACGTACAAAGGAGAAAAAGTCGAAATCGAGGTTACGGTAGACGACAAAGGCAGCAAGCTGTTGGAGGCAGACGACACCAGCCTGAGCCTGAAAAAAGGGGAATCGGAAACAATCACGTTGACCCATGATGGGAAGACCCTCTCCGGTTCAAAAGCGAGCTGGAGCACGTCCAAGTCTTCGGTCGCCACTGTTTCCACGAGCGGAAAAGTAAAAGCGAAGGCAAAAGGAACCGCAACGATTACAGCCAAATACAAAGGCGAAGAAGTAAAGATCAAAGTCACTGTGAAATAACGCAGGAAACTCGCTCGCTGAATCCAGACTAACGGGTTCAGCGAGTTTTTTTCAGGCTGGGCAGCCGGAAGTAGATCCTTGAGGCCGACACTGCTACAATCAGGACTGACGGTAAAAATTGGGATGACACGTGTGCGTTTGTTTTGCGCTCAGAAATGTTGGGAGAGATGGCAAGATGCAGGAACTCATCAAACAAAAACTGCGGGAGATCGAAAACGAGCACGAACTGAAGGTGCTGTTTGCCGTCGAGTCCGGGAGCCGGGCCTGGGGTTTTCCCTCGCAGGATAGCGACTACGATGTACGGTTTGTTTATGTGCGGAAGCCGGAGTGGTACCTGTCCATTGATGACAGGCGGGATGTCGTGGAGCTGCCCATAGATGAAAGGCTCGATATAAACGGCTGGGATATACGAAAGGCGTTGAAGCTGTTTCGCAAAGCGAACCCGGCTCTGCACGAATGGCTGGCTTCCGGTATCGTTTACCGGGACGAACTCGGATTTCGCGCGGAACTGCTTCAAATGCGCAACGAGCTGTTTTCGCCAAAAACAGCGATGCTCCACTATTTAAGCATGGCGAAAGGAAACTGCCGCAAGGATTTGCAGGGGGACCGCGTGCGCATCAAAAAATACTTTTACGTCCTGCGCCCGATCCTGGCTTGCGAATGGATTCACAAATACCGGACAAATCCGCCGATTCTGTTTCAACAGTTAGTAGACGAGCTGGTTACAGATGCGGACCTGCGGCGGGAAATTGACGAGCTGCTGCGCCGCAAAATGGCGGGAGACGAGCTTGACCTGGAACCAAGGATCGAAGTGATTCACGCGTATATTGACGAGAAACTGGAAAAATGGAGCGCTTGTGCGAGCGAGTACACAGACAGCATCCCCGATTGTACAGCCAGGCTGGATGCGCTGTACCGCCGCTATTTGCGCCTGGCCTGGCCGAAATGACGCGAGTGTCACATGAGCAGCAAAAAGCACGGGGATGGGGGAGCAGGCATGGAGTTTCATACGGATGTTGAAGTTCTTTTTCACGGTAAAAATCTGCTGGGGCAGCCGTATCAGGAGGTAGAAGCGTTCGTGCGGGAGCATGATCCTGATTTGCAAACGACTGGGGATGGTTTTACTTCGTTTCGCTATGGCTTTGGCGTCTACGCTCCCTATGCGTTTGAAGACGAGGGTCTGCCTGTGGAATCCGTTATCGTCTTTGAAAAAGGCTACTACGCGTAAGTGCCAGGATACCACTAGATGGCGCGGATGAATGGAAAAGCAAGCTCACGGTCGATTGCCCGGCAATTATTTGGTATAATGCCGTTGGTATATACGATTTTTCCTAACGATTATTTTTGAGCGAAATGAGGATTTTCATCATGAAGAAAAAGCTGGTACTCGTATTAGACGTAGAAAAAGCAGACAAAATCGACATGCAAAAGCTGGCCGACTCGCTGTCGGATGCCATTCAAACTGTAGAAGGCATCGTCTTGCACGATCTCGTCATGTTTGACAACGATGAAAACAATGCGGACAAGCTCATTGCCAATGTGAAAAAGGAGCTTTCTTAAAAACAAACAGCTCCAGGCCGCGCTTCGTTTTGAAAGGACGATGAATTGGGCGATGGGGGGAGTTGCTGCAGCGGCAAATGGGCAGTCAAGTCAAGGAGCAGAAGACTCGCGCTTGGTGTAGCGGGTCTTTTTGTGTTGGGCGGATGCTGCAGGGGTCAGCCGGGTGTAAAGAAATGCTTGCTTTTTCTGGTAGTGGCTGCCCAAGCACTGCTCGCCGCGCTGTCAGTGTCAATTCTTGTTTTTTCTCAGCCAAGTACCTTACATGCCCCAATGCTTTCTGTTTGGCTTCTTCACTTAGATTGTCCAGGTCGTAGAATAATAGGCTTTTCAAGCACTCATTTAACGATTATAACACCACCTAATAAACATGATGACTTCACGAGGAGTGACATTGATAAATAGCAAAGTGGGTCAAGTCTAATTAGAGGGCTTAAAAACTCCATAAACCTAGCGCTACGCATTCACATCCCCACCCCCGCAATAAACTTGCACACCCCCACTTTCTTTTCCTACGCTAAAAGCAAAGGGGGAGAGAATATGTACGCATGCAGCTATTCCGGGACCGTTCTCGGCATAGACGGGATGATGGTGAGCGTAGAAACGGACATTGCCAATGGACTGCCGCAGTTCGATCTTGTGGGGCTGGGCGGCTCTGCCGTGAAGGAAGCGAGAGACCGCGTTCGTGCAGCTTTGCGCAATGCTGGCTACGATTACCCGATGCAGCGAATTACGGTCAATCTGGCGCCAGCGGACCAGCGCAAGGAAGGCTCTGGCTTTGATCTTGCCATCGCGTTTGGCATTTTGCTTGCGTCCAAGCAAATACTGCCCCGCGAAGAGCGCATTTTGATTCTTGGAGAGCTTGCCCTCGATGGCTCTCTGCGTCCTGTGACGGGCGTTCTCCCCATCCTGCTGGAAGCGACGAAGGCGGGCTTTACCCATGTCATTTTACCAGAGGCAAACGCCTCCGAGGCGCATCTGGTCGAGATTATCGTCTTGCCTGCCGCCAATTTGACGGAAGCGGTGCAGTATTGGAAAGAAGGACTGCAGCCCAAAAATCCGCAAGCTGCAGCATCTGCTTCAACGCGAGCCAGCCAGGCCCCTGTGGCCCCGCAGGCACCGGATTTTGCGCATGTGTACGGTCAGCGCTTCGTCAAACGCGGGCTGGAGATCGCGGCAGCCGGCTTTCACAACGTCATTTTGGTCGGACCGCCCGGCTGTGGCAAGACGCTGCTGTCCACCTGTCTGCCAGGCATCATGCCTCAAATGACGATGGACGAATCGTACGAGGTCACGAAAATATACAGCATTGCAGGTCAATTGAAGCGCGATGGCGGACTCATTCAAGAAAGGCCGTTTCGCGCTCCACATCATACGATTACAGCTACAGCTCTGATCGGGGGAGGGGCACAAATTCCCCGACCGGGCGAATGCAGCCTCTCACATGGCGGAATTTTGTTTTTGGACGAGATGCCGGAGTTTTCCCGCCACGTCCTTGAGGTGCTGCGCCAGCCACTGGAGGCTGGGATTGTGACGATTGGCAGGGCAAAGCAGGTGTTTACCTTTCCGGCAAGATTTTTGCTGATCGGGTCGTGCAATCCTTGTCCGTGTGGATTTTTCGGCACCCGGGAGAAGCAGACATGCTCCTGCACACCGCAGCAAATAAACAAATACCGCTCCAAGCTGTCGGGGCCGCTGTTGGACCGGATTGACCTGCATATCGAAGTCCCGCGTGTGCCTGTGCAACTGCTGCACAACCGTGTCAAGGAAGAATCATCGCGCGACATCCGGGCGAGGGTTGAACAGGCGCGGGCTATTCAATGTGACAGGTATCGGCATCGGCCAGGCAGCCCGTTCAACAGCATGATGAATGCGGAAGAGCTGCAAAGGTATGCCAAGCTGGACAAAGAAGGGCAAGAAATATTGCAACTAGCGTTTGAGACGCTGGGGCTTAGCGCGAGGGCGTACGACAGAATCGTCAAGGTGGCGCGAACGATTGCGGATTTGGAGGGAGCAGCGCGGATAGAGGCTGCGCACGTCGCGGAGGCGATTCGATACAGGGCATTGGATAGGGGGCTGTCATTTTGATTGCGTGAGGGTTACAGTTACTTCTATTTTTTAATGAAATACCGGAACTTGAACAGGTGACAGCATGAATCAGGCGGTTCGCTTAGGGGAATCCATTATCCATAACATCATCCATAAGAAGAAAAGTTTGGTGAATACTCTGGTCAGTTCTTTTGACCATATGCCAAAGACCCGCGCAACGAACAATTATATAGCGAAGAGGAAAGAAAACGGAAAGGGAAGAAACCGGAGAAGGAAGAAATCGTACGATCTCGCTGCCGTTGCAGAAGAGGGAGCTTGTCTGCGGTGCGCACTCTGAGACGGGGCTGTCTCAAAAGTCGCTTTCATGACTTAGAGATGCCCCTTTTTGAATTTCAAAAGCCTTGATAAACCAATGTTGCCGATTTGGTGATTTTGGCTTATTGGGACTTTTTCGACAGCCACGTTTTTTGTTCCGTACAACAGAAACTGCCCTACAGGAAATCGGTCCGCTAAGTGAATTCGTTGCAAGAGAATCGACACAAGTGGATCGAAAAAGGAAGACAGAGATACCATTTACAAATTACAGATTCATCACCATAACCCGTGCTAGACATTGAAAAAACGCAGATGTTCCTTTATCGTGGGAGTTGTCGAGACAACCACTGAAAAGGAGGAAATCTGCGTTGTGCCTTGATTTTAGCACAGACTTTATCAGACTTCCATCATTCCATCTCACACATTGGGAAAAAACAAAGGAAACGGATTGGATCGCTGTTCTGGAACCGCATTCTGCCTGTCATCTTTGTCCGATCTGCCTCGGAGCCAGTACCAACCATGCACGTCCTGGACGGCGTATTCTTCGTCATCGTTTCGTTCCTTCTTGGGGGACCGTCTGGGTATCCGTTCCCGTGTATCGCCAGCGCTGTGCTAGTTGTATGCTTACATGGACAGTGGAATGGAACGGTATCCCGCCTCGAGGATCCGTGACCTCTGCTTTTCAAGAGATGGCGGTGGATATGTGCCGCAGTCGGGATTTGCTCTCGGTTGCCAAGCAATTGAGTGTGGCCTACTCGACACTCGAACGCTGGTACTACCAACTGGCCCCCCAACGCCTTGCTCAACCAAAAGAACATGAAGCTCCTGAAGTGGTCTGTCTGGATGAGTTTGCTCTGCAAAAAGGACATAAGTATGGCGTGAACCTCATGGATGCTCAAACCGGTCATATCTGGCAAGTCACAGAAGGACGTTCACGTGAACAAGTACGAAACGCGCTGCAGCAATGGCCTTTTCGTAAGGCTCCCCATGTAGTTGTCACGGATTTGGCTCCAGGAATGGCTGAAACCGTACGCCAGGTCTGGAAGCATACCCTTGTGGTAGCAGATAAATTTCACGTGATCCAGCTTTTCTCTAAAGCGTTGGAAGCTACCCGAAAACGCACTCATGCTCGTGGAACACATCGTCGGGGCAGACATGAGCAACGCCTGCTCCATACGATCCCTGACAAGCTGAAGCCCGAAGAGCTTCAGGAACTGAAGATTTGGTTAGCAGAAGATCCACATCTGGAACGACTCTACTTTGCGCTTCAAGACATAAGAACCGTGTATGCCGTTGAAACCCAAGAGGCAGGGGAGGAAGCGCTTCAGAAATGGATTGTCGACCATCTCTATTCTCCGACTCCTGCGGTTCGTTCCATTGCCAAAACGATTGTCCAGTGGCAAGAGCCCATTCAGCATTATTTTTCCTTTCGGGTAACGAATGCCAAGATTGAAGGGACACACAACAAAGTGAAGGTAATCAAACGAAGAGCCTACGGCTACCGCAATCTAGAGAGATTCAAGATTCGCATTAGACTGGAGTGTAAACCGGCTACATAACTACGAAAAACTGCGATAGAGGGAGATCAAGCACGTTTTATGGTGAAGAGCTAAATTACAAAAAAATCATCAAATTTCTGGAAAAACCATCTTCTTTTCCGCGCGATATGGTATATATTGTAATTAGTTGGTTGAATGACTGACTCTTTGTAGTGCCTTCCATACATAAAAATCTGGGTTGGAATAAGGGAACGCACTGGAATTCACATCCAGAAGAAGCTTTCCCGGATGCAGAAGCAACGACGAGGCACTTTCGCCACATTCACTCGCATCATTCACTCACCTCGAACCTCATCAATTATACAAAATTTGGAATTAACAATAGTAACCCGACCATAATAACGAAACCGAATGTCATCGCCATCCCCCTTTCCTTTACAAAACACCTTTCCCAACCAGTATAAAAAAACAGCAAAATGCCCAAGCAGATCGGTTCAAGTAGATCAACCGAAGAGCAACAAAATCACAACAAGGCGAAAAATAATTGTTCCATATAGAAAAAAAGCCTTCCCATTCGCAGAAAATTATGCCCACTTATCCAAAAGTTGCTTTTTTTTGAATAGGGATTTAGTATGATTTGGAAGGGAATATGTAAAACAATGGCGAATTACTAGGAACAAAGACACAGGTTGTCGAATGAACTGGAGATTTTGTGAACTCTTTTACCTAGTGATTGCGCCAAAAACTTTTTTGGGCTTGCGATCTAACTGGTCGCTTCACTTCCCAATACTTCCAATGAACTGGGCGTACATCCTATGCACCTCTCACTTGGGAAGCTTTCTCTGTGTTCATATTTGCTAGGAAAGGGAAAGGAAAATTGATGGAGAGCTTTGCGGAACTATTTGAGAAAAGAGAGTATTATCATGCGTTTCAGCCCATATGCCAATTCCCTGATAAAAAAAGAATAGGGTATGAGGTGCTGCTCCGAAGTAAATCAGGTCGAAACCCGGAGCTGTTGTTTGCGATGGCCAAGGAAAAAAGAAAGTTGCCAGAGCTGGATACCCAGTCTTTTCGGCATGCGCTTTTGTCTTTTTTTCGTTCATCCATGGAACACACACAGGAGCTCCTGTTTGTCAATATTTTTCCGTCCACGATCGTGGAAGATTCGTTTCCAGGATTCATTGAGGAAATCAAGCAAGCTTTTCTTCCGTATTTGAAAAGAATCGTTCTGGAAATAAACGAATCGATCATGGAAGGGGAAGGTTGGCATGACCCTGTTTTTACCAATCGGATTCGTGAATTGAAAAAGATGGGGTTTTTGATTGCGTTGGATGATGTAGGGGATGCAGCGAATATTTTTCAAAAAATAACGGATCTTTCGCCGGATTTCATCAAGATCGATCGGTTCTATTCCAAGGATCTTTCGACTTCGCAAGAAAAACAGACAGTCATCAAGCTGTTTGTTGACTTTTGCAGGTACGAGCCTCAACTCATTCTTGAAGGAGTTGAAGAAGAAGAAGATTTTGCTTGCGCCTCTTCATTGGGAATCGCAATGGGACAAGGATACCTTTTCGGAAAACCGGATCGCCTGCGGGAAGAGTAAGAGGGGAGAGCAGAATTGGAGGAATTACTGATGTTTGGTGATAGTAGCGTATATTCAAGGAAAGCCACTCTATCCTTAAAAATTTCCGAGTTTGAAGTGCCTCCGATGCAGGATATGCTGATTATTGGCAGAAAAGCGCCAATTGGACCGGAAGCGGTACGGAGGATGGCAGAGGCGCTGTCTCCGGAGCAGTTTACCCTGCTGAAAATCGATCATCCGAAGATCGAGGCGGTGCTTTTGCGAAACTCGATCCTGCAGATGATGGACGAAAAACTGCTGATGAAAATTATTCTTGAGGAATCAGAGCGGATGATTAGCGAATCAATGGTATTGCGTTCTGAACTAAAAATTGCGTTGTCTGTACAGCGTGAGGTGGATTTGCTATGAACATCTCCGAAATCATGAATCCGACGATCTATTCCATTTCCTCTGACAAATCCGTTTCCCATGCTGCGAAGCTCATGAGTGAGTATCAAATGGATTCGCTGGTTGTCATTGACCATGGAGAGGTCGTCGGTTTAGTGACTTCCCGAGATGTCCTGACTGCGCATCCAAACCGGATTGTTGCCGATGCGATGTGCAACGAGGTGCATTACCTGCTGGCGGATCAGAACATTTGGGAGGCGCACCATTACTTTCTCAATGAAAATGCCCGACTGGCCATTATCCTCGACGACCAGCAAGTAAGCGGGATGATTACGAAAGAAATCGTCGACATGCAAATTGCCCAATACAAAGACCCGCTGTCCGGTCTGTATCGGGCGCCTTATATCCAATTTATCGGGGAGAGCTATTTGCAGAAAAAAATCCCGTTTCACCTGCTGTTCATCGATTTGAACAATTTCGGCAGAATTAACAAGCAATACGGTCATCCGTTTGGCGATGATGTCATCCGGACCTATTCGGCCGTTCTTTCCTCGGTTGCCGAGGATCAGGGAGGCCACCTGTGCCGTTATGCGGGGGATGAATTTGTCTTGATTTCTACTGCTCCTGACGCGCTTGTCGAACAGTATATCGAGCTGATTTCCCGACCGACCGACGTGCTGGACATTACGGTTTCTGCAGCCGTCGGCCATGTGAACGGCTACAGTGAGCCTGATTTCTTCAGCCACTCCTGGAGGGAGCTGATCGCGCAAGCAAGTCTTGCATCATCGGCGATCAAGGCACAGAGGTTGGAGTCTTCTTTTTCCTGAATGGTTACGATTACGCTGCTGGCTAAGGCGTGGGTACGGCCTACAAGAGGAAGCCGCCCGCTAAAATGGGCAGATGAAACCGACGCAAGGTTCATTCGTATTACCTATATGTCAGAGTGGAAATGAATTCGGTCAGAGGAGGCCTATTACATGATTATTTCTACAACCAGCACGTTGCAAGGAAAAGAAATTGAAGCCTATTTGGATATCGTCAGCGGAGAAGTCATCATGGGAGCAAACGTGGTTCGCGACTTTTTGGCAGGAATCACGGACATTATCGGTGGCAGAAGCGGCTCCTATGAAAGCAAACTGGCAGAAGGACGCGAGCTGGCGCTGCAAGAAATGAAGGAAAAAGCACGCGCGCTCGGGGCAAACGCTGTCATTGGAGTCGATCTCGACTTCGAAACGCTGCGAGAAGGCATGATGATGGTCATCGCGACCGGAACCGCTGTTCGAGTAAAATAAGCCGGCAAACGCCCGGCTTTTCTTTTTTTGTGCAACACTTGCGAGCGCTTCAAGTCAATGAAAGCGAAGGGAAGCAAGCGGCGTTCCCAGCTGATTACAGAAAAAAACTGGTCAATCTCCAAATAGTTGCGTTAAAATATGACCAAACAATGACAAGGATTCCAAACAAAAGAACGAGGGAAAACATGCGCCATATTTGTTCCTTACTCGCCGTTGTCCATGAACTGACAGAACAATCTGTGCGTTTTGACTTGTACCAGGAGATTCGAAGAACGACCACTGTCCGAGAGTTGCTAAGGCCAAATGCCCAGTTGCCTCGGCACTATTTTGACTATTTGTTTCATTCCGGCGTGATGGATGTGGAGAACGATCCCCCTTACCAGCCAGGGATGATAAAGCCGGCTTCAATCGGAATGAACATCCGGTCACTCGGCGGCAACGTATTGTTTGACATGTGCTTCTCTCCCCAGACGTATAAATTATGGCAGAATACAGATGCGAGTCTGGAAGACCTGTCTTTGCCGCCTGATATTTTTGAAGAGTACGTGTATCGCCTGGGGGCCATCAGCAGGTTTCGCTACCTTGGGCGGGTAGACGATCCGCTCGTGGCGACGTCGCTTGGCGAAAATGACATGATCGAATTCAAGCGCGACTTTTTGCTGTCCAAAGGCGGAATCATTAAGACAATTGTCGCATTCGCCAATTCGAACAATGGAAATCTCTTCCTGGGGATTACCGATGAAGGGACCATTTGCGGCATCGATCACGAAATCGAACAGTACGGCGATCCGGATAAATACATACTGGCCATAACACAGTACATTCAGGACAAGACTTCGCCATTCATCACACCGTTTCCAAAAATCTCTCTGAAAAAAGTGGACGGCAAGCATGTTGTCGCGATTTTTGTGGAGATTGCCTCCGAACTGATTTGCGGTCTGGATAAAAATAGCGAGAAATACGTCGTCATCCGCACGAACAATCGCTCGGTCGTAGTCAAAGACCCGCATCAAATAGGCGAAATTTACGTCAAACGAAAACTTGGCAGTGAGATCAGCCGACGATTGGGACTTTTGCAGAATCATCGGGCATGATGGATATTCGAAGGAGGGTGCTGCATGGTATCGTCTTTGCGTGCTTACCTGTTCATTGTGATGGTCGCAAGTATGATGATTGCCGGTTGTGCACAGACTGACAAAGTGCCAGCCGACATGAGTAACCACATCGAGAAAGAGCTTGATGCGGTGGAAAAAGTAACCGTCATGTCAACAGATGGGCAGGAAGTGATGCTGGATTTGCCGACATTCATGAAGGAACTGGCTGGACAGGGCAAAGATTTGCAGCTTTCAGAAACAGCCTTGAAGCAGGAAGACGTGCGCTTTACGCTCGTCCTGTACCGCAAGCAATTGGCCCCGCTCGTCGTGGCCGTTGGAGACGGGGCCAGCCAGTTTGGCGAAAATACATATCGCGGTGCAGGGGCAGTCGCCTTTTATCAATGGATTCAAAAGCTGACAGGAAAAGGATTGTTGTCGCAAAAAATCAACACCGTCCTGCTCTCCGCCGAGGACATCTCCAAAACGAGGGTGCTGGGAGAGACAGAAATGGAAGCAATCCGTACAGTGCTGGCAGCGGCAGTGCCCGAGACAGGGGCGACCCAGAAGCAGTATCCACTCTACCCGAATTACCGTTTGCGCATTAATTCCGCAGAAAGACCGCTGGAAGTGACCGTGTTGACCCCAACCTTAATCAGTGTGCCGTTTGGAAAAGAAACCCACACGTTTCACGTGGACGGCGAGCTCTTTTCCAGGCTGACAGAGTGGATTCCTCCGGCTGAAATGGAAGAAAAGCAGTTGGAGCAGCTTTTCAAGGCAAGCAAGATTCGGATTGCCCCGACAGGCGCCATGGCTGTGGAAGGTCTGGAACTGGAAGTCAGGAAGACGACCGTGGAACAAGGGATTGCCCATCAGGCCGTGCGCCTTTTGCAAACGGCAGAGTTGTTGAAGGAAGCACCAAAAGAACCGGGACCAGAGCAGTACCGCTTATACTTTACCGTGAGCGGGAAAGAGCACGAATTGATTTTGTATGACAATCATTTCCAAATAGACGCAAATTGGTTCGCTCACCATGAAATGGCCGACGCGATGTGGAAATTGTTGCAAAGTGCTAGAAAATGATGGGTTTTCCTCATGAAGTTTCGAAGTTATGGTCACGATAAGGAGAACATATTACTACCACTTTTGCATTTTTTGTCGTAGAATAGTTACGTTGCACTGATAGTGGCAGCTATTGACCGAAAGAAGACAGTTGTCTTTTGGCCGGTCTAAAAGCCTGCCGATCTTTATCTGCCATAGGAGGATGGAGAATGAACATTCATGAGTATCAAGGCAAAGAGATACTTAAGCAGTACGGTGTAAAAGTTCCAGAAGGTCGCGTAGCTTTCACAGTGGATGAAGCTGTTGAAGCAGCGAAAGAGCTGGGCACCCAGGTTGTTGTCGTAAAAGCGCAAATCCACGCTGGTGGCCGCGGTAAAGCTGGCGGTGTAAAAGTAGCGAAAAACCTGGACGAAGTTCGTACATATGCCAGCGAAATTCTTGGCAAAGTGCTGGTAACTCATCAAACAGGTCCAGAAGGCAAAGAAGTAAAGCGCCTCTTGATCGAGCAAGGCTGCGATATTAAAAAAGAATACTACGTGGGTGTCGTTGTTGACCGTGCGACAGGCAGCGTAGTGATGATGGCTTCTGAAGAGGGCGGTACAGAGATCGAGGAAGTAGCAGCAAAAACTCCGGAAAAAATCTTCAAAGAAGTGATCGATCCGGTAACTGGCCTGAACGCGTTCCAGGCACGCCGTCTGGCTTATGCAATCAACATCCCGAAAGAACTCATCAACAAAGCAGCGAAGTTCATGATGAGCCTGTACCAGGCATTTGTTGACAAAGACTGCTCTATCGCGGAAATCAACCCGCTTGTTGTTACTGGCGACGGTGAAGTAATGGCACTCGATGCCAAACTGAACTTCGACAGCAACGCTCTCTACCGTCATCCTGACGTTGTAGCTCTGCGCGACCTGGATGAAGAAGACGAGAAAGAAATCGAAGCGTCCAAATACGATCTGTCCTACATCGCTCTCGATGGTAACATCGGCTGCATGGTAAACGGTGCTGGTCTTGCTATGGCTACCATGGACATCGTGAAATTTTACGGTGGAGATCCAGCCAACTTCCTCGATGTAGGTGGCGGTGCGACCGAAGAAAAAGTAACTGAAGCGTTCAAAATCATCCTGCGCGACGAAAAAGTAAAAGGTATTTTCGTCAACATTTTCGGCGGTATCATGAAATGTGACGTTATCGCAAACGGCGTTGTGAATGCAGCGAAACAAATCAAACTGGACAAACCGCTCGTTGTACGTCTCGAAGGTACAAACGTAGACCTCGGCAAGAAAATCCTCAACGAATCCGGTCTGAACATCGTTGCAGCTGAATCCATGGCTGATGGCGCTGAGAAAATCGTATCCTTGGTAAAGTAAGCAATTGCGAGTAGATACGTAAAAAAAGGTGGGAAAAAAACGCGATGAGTATTCTCGTTAACAAAAATACAAAAGTAATTACCCAAGGGATTACCGGTGCAACAGGTTTGTTCCACACTCGCGGAGCCGTTGAATACGGTACACAAATGGTTGGTGGCGTGACGCCAGGAAAAGGCGGAACCGAAGTAGACGGTATTCCAATTTTCAACACCGTAGCAGAAGCAGTTGAAAAAACAGGTGCAAATGCTTCCGTTATCTACGTTGCTCCTCCTTTTGCAGCTGACGCAATCATGGAAGCGGTTGACGCTGAATTGGATCTGGTTATCTGCATCACCGAAGGTATTCCTGTCCTCGACATGGTAAAAGTAAAACGTTACATGGAAGGCAAGAAAACCAAGCTGATCGGACCTAACTGCCCAGGCGTTATCACTCCGGGCGAGTGCAAAATCGGTATCATGCCAGGCTACATTCACACCCCTGGTAAAGTGGGTATCGTATCCCGCTCCGGTACCTTGACTTATGAAGCGGTACATCAAACTAGCACTCGCGGCATTGGTCAATCCACTGCTGTCGGTATCGGTGGCGACCCGGTAAAAGGAATGGAGTTCATCGATGTACTGAAACTGTTCAACGAAGACCCAGACACAGAAGCGGTTATCATGATCGGCGAGATCGGTGGTACTGCGGAAGAAGAAGCGGCTGAATGGATCGCAGCCAACATGAAAAAACCAGTAGTAGGCTTCATTGGTGGACAAACTGCTCCTCCAGGAAAACGCATGGGTCACGCTGGTGCGATCATCTCCGGCGGTAAAGGTACAGCTGCTGAGAAAATCGCGAAACTCGAAGCGTGCGGCATCCGCGTAGCGAAAACACCAGCAGTCATCGGTGAAACACTGGTTGAAGTGCTGAAAGAGCGCGGCATGCTGGATAAAGTGTTGAACAAGTAATCGTTTTGATAAAGAAGTGGACAGGCAGATGCTTGTCCGCTTTTCTTTTTTGAAAGAGGCATCTGTCTTTCGCTACAATAGCACTCGAAGCCGACCAAGGAACGCTTGGCATGCAAGGAGGGTGCTTGATGGACAAACCGAAAATCAGTGAGCGAGATTGGCTGTATGTGCTGGCGATGACGCCGGGCCTGGGTCGTCGAACCATCAGGAAAATTGGCGAAACAGCCGGGTCATTTCAAAACGCTGTCGATCATTGGCTAATGATCGGGGAAGAGTTGGGGCTTTCTGTCGAGCTTGTCCAGCGCGTTGATAGGAAAACAAATGCTGCGGCTGTCATGCCCTTGTTGGCAAAAAGGGAAGCGGGTCCGATTCGCTATCTTTGCATCCTTGACGAGGACTATCCCTCCTTGCTGCGGCATATTCCCGATCCGCCGCTGACGCTGTTTTACCGCGGTGATTGCAAGTTGCTTGCACAGGCTGCCATCGGAGTTGTCGGCTCGCGCAAGCCAACGCCGTACGGGCGGGCAAGCTGCGCGTATTTGGTGAAGGAGCTGGCGCAGGCCGGTCTTGTGATCGTATCGGGCCTGGCTTATGGCATTGATGGCGAAGCTCACCAGGCCGCACTCGCAGCAGGAGGAAAGACCATCGCCGTATTGGGCTGCGGCCTGAATCATGTTTATCCGCCAAGACATCGTGCGCTTTACGAAAAAATTGAATCTTTCGGACTACTTTTGTCTGAATATCCACCTGATACTCCGCCCGTCCCAGGGCTGTTTCCGGAACGAAACCGCATTATCAGTGGGCTCAGTCTTGGCGTAGTCGTCGTGGAAGCGGCTGAAAAAAGCGGATCGCTGATTACCGCGGACTGTGCGCTGGAGCAAGGACGCGATGTTTTTGCCGTTCCAGGCCCCATTTTTTCCTTGATGAGCGAGGGTCCGCATAACTTGCTCAAACAAGGAGCAAAGCTAGTAACAAGAACCAGCGACATTCTTGAGGAATTGCCGCTTGTGTATGCGGGCGGTACAGATACAGCTATCGCAGACAGAAAAAATAGCAGTTCCACGACGCTTTCTGCGGAGGAGAGCGTGATTGTGGAGGCGATCACATACGAAGGTGTGCATGTAGATGAGCTAGTGCAGCAGTTGGAGCCGCACCAGCGCAAAAACGTGCATCAATTGCTTATCCAGTTGGAGGCAAAAGGGGTGCTCGCTGCACTGCCAGGGGGGTATTTTGCGCGTCGCTAAGGAGTGCATGCCATTCCCTGGGGATCTCCTATCGCTCGCAAGTGTTTGACAAACGGGATTCGCATATTTAATAATAGGGAAGATTCCTTACTAAAAGGGGAGGAAAAAAATGGCTGATACGCTCGTAATCGTAGAATCCCCTGCGAAAGCGAAAACCATTGGAAAATATCTGGGAAGTAAATATATCGTAAAAGCGTCCATGGGACATGTGCGCGACCTCCCGAAAAGTCAGATGGGAGTCGATGTCAATCGTGGCTTTGAACCCAAATACATAACCATTCGCGGCAAGGGCGATGTACTCAAGGGCCTGAAGGATGCCGCCAAAAAAGTAAAGAAAGTCTATCTGGCAGCCGACCCGGATCGCGAAGGGGAAGCCATTGCCTGGCATCTGGCCCAATATCTCGGTCTTGATTTGAACCAGCCGCTGCGCGTGGTGTTCAACGAGATTACCAAAGACGCGATCAAGGAAGCGTTCAAGCATCCGCGCCACATCAACATGGACCTGGTGAACGCTCAGCAGGCGAGACGCATTTTGGATCGGCTGGTCGGCTACAACATCAGTCCGATCCTTTGGAAAAAAGTGCGCAAAGGCTTGAGCGCCGGGCGCGTCCAAACGGTCACCGTCAAGCTGATACTGGATCGGGAACGGGAAATTCGCGAATTCATTCCCGAGGAGTATTGGACGATTTCGACCAAACTCGCAAGCAATGGCAAAGAGTTTGAAGCGAAATTTTACGGCTATGACGATGAAAAAGTCGAGCTGAAGTCTGAAGAAGACGTCAAGCGCGTGCTGGACAAAATGAAAGACCAGCCGTTTGTCGTGCAAAAGGTGACAAAGCGCGAGCGCAAACGCAATCCTGCACCGCCTTTTATCACCAGTTCCTTGCAGCAGGAAGCGGCGCGCAAGCTCAATTTCCGTACGGCCAAGACGATGCGAATCGCCCAGGAGCTGTACGAGGGGATCGATGTCGGCAACAAGGAAGGCGCAGTCGGTTTGATTACGTACATGCGTACGGACTCGACCCGTGTATCCGAAACCGCGCAAAATGAGGCAAAAGCGTACATACAGGAGAAGTTCGGCGCTGACTACATACCGGCTGAGCCGCGTGTCCAGGTCAAAAAAGAAAATGCACAGGATGCGCACGAAGCGATCCGCCCAACTTCGGTGGCGCGCACGCCGGATGAAGTCAAAGAGTTTTTGACAAGAGATCAGTTGCGCCTGTATCGACTCATTTGGGAGCGGTTTCTCGCGAGCCAGATGTCTTCCGCTGTACTCGATACGATGAGTGTCGATATTGACGCAGGGGGCGTCATGTTCCGCGCGACCGGTTCGAAAGTGAAGTTCCCTGGTTTCATGAAAGTTTATATAGAAGGAAATGATGACGGCACAGAAGAAGAGAGCTTCCTGCCGCCAATTGATGAAGGCCAGACCCTTGAACAGAGAGAAACAACGCCGGCGCAGCATTTTACCCAGCCGCCGCCGCGTTACTCGGAAGCGCGTCTCATCAAGACGCTCGAAGAAGGCGGCATCGGCCGTCCTTCGACTTACGCGCCTACACTGGAAACCATTCAGAAGCGCGGCTATGTCTCGCTGGAGGAAAAGAGATTCATCCCGACAGAGCTGGGAGAAATCATCATTACGCTGATCGAGGAGTTTTTTCCGGAAATTCTCAACGTGGAGTTTACCGCGCATATGGAGTCCGGTCTCGATGAAATCGAGGAAGGCACTGCGAATTGGGTACAGATTCTCGAAGACTTTTACAAAGACTTTGCCAAGCGGGTCGCGGTAGCCGAAGAAGAAATGAAGGAAGTAGAGCTGAAAGACGAGGAGTCTGACGAGACCTGTGAGCTTTGCGGCCGAGTGATGGTCTACAAGCTCGGACGCTTTGGCAAGTTCCTCGCCTGTTCCGGCTTCCCGGAATGCCGCAATACGAAGCCGATCGTCAAAGAAACGGGAGTAAAGTGCCCGCAATGTGAAACCGGACAAATCATTGAACGTAAATCTAAGAAGAGCCGTATTTTTTACGGCTGTAACCGATACCCGGAGTGCGATTTTGTATCGTGGGACAAACCGATTGCCCGTCCTTGCCCGAAATGCGCAAGCCTCATGGTGGAGAAAAAGCGCAAGAAGCAAGGGGTTAGCGTTATCTGCACCAAATGCGACTATCAGGAAGAAGCAGACTCCTGATTGAACGAGATAGAATTTGTAGCTTGGAGGACGAACAGCATGACAGCACCAACGATTACAGTAGTAGGCGCAGGTTTGGCCGGAAGCGAGGCTGCCTGGCAAATTGCCAAGGCAGGCATTCCCGTCAAGCTGTACGAAATGCGGCCGAAAACCCAGACGCCTGCCCATCATACAGACAAGTTCGCGGAATTGGTCTGCAGCAACTCCTTGCGTGCGAACTCCTTGACGAATGCCGTCGGCGTATTAAAAGAAGAAATGCGCCGACTGGACTCGATCATCATCCAGGCTGCTGACCGTTGCGCAGTTCCGGCAGGGGGAGCGCTCGCGGTAGACCGGCATGAGTTTGCTGGCTATGTCACGGACGCCGTGAAAAATCATCCGCTGATCGAAGTCATCACGGATGAGATCACGGACATTCCGGCGGACGGAATCGTCGTCATTGCGACAGGTCCACTGACGTCGCCAGCGCTTTCCCAAAAGCTCAAGGAGCTGACTGGGGAAGAATACCTATATTTTTATGATGCTGCAGCACCAATTATTGAAAAAGACTCCATCGACATGAACAAGGTATTCGTGGCGTCCCGGTACGATAAAGGAGAGGCTGCTTACCTGAACTGCCCGATGACGGAGGAAGAATTCAATCGCTTCTACGACGAACTGATTGCCGCCGAAGCCGTCCCGTTGAAGGAGTTTGAAAAAGAAATTTACTTCGAGGGCTGCATGCCGATCGAGGTCATGGCAAAACGCGGCCGACAAACGATGCTGTTTGGTCCGATGAAGCCAGTTGGGCTGATCGACCCGCGCACAGGCAAAAAGCCGTATGCAGTGGTGCAGCTTCGCCAGGACAACGGGGCAGCTACCCTGTACAACATGGTCGGCTTCCAGACTCATCTGAAATGGCCGGAGCAAAAGCGGGTGTTCTCGCTGATCCCTGGCTTGGAAAACTGTGAAATCGTTCGTTACGGTGTCATGCACCGCAACACGTTCATCAATTCGCCCAAGCTGCTTCGACCTACCTATCAGTACAAGGAGCGCGACACGCTGTTCTTTGCAGGACAAATGACAGGGGTAGAAGGGTATGTGGAATCTGCTGCTTCCGGACTGCTTGCAGGAATCAACGCAGCGCGTTTGGCAAAAGGCGAAGAGCTGATTGTGCTCCCACCAGAGACAATAATAGGTAGTATGGCGCATTACATTACGACGGCTGATCCGAAACATTTTCAGCCAATGAACGCGAATTTCGGTCTGGTTCCCGAATGGCCGGAGCGCATTCGGAACAAGCGTGAGAAAAACGAAAAGCTTGCTGAGCGGGCGCTAGATACAATTCAGAATTTTACACAATAACGACACAATTAGCGTTGATATCCGAATTTCGTCTGTGTTACTATATAGGTGCTTCGAGGAGGGTGCATCCCATATGGACATTTCGCAACAAATTTCTGCGGATCTTGCGATGTTTACCCGTTATTTGCGAGTAGAAAAAAACGCCTCTCCTCATACGGTAAAGCAGTATTTGGCAGATATCAGCGAATTTGTCTCCTTTATGGAACAGCACCAAATCTCCGTATTTGCTGCTGTTTCTTATTTGCATGGTCGCTCCTTTCTCGCGCAATTGGCGGGCAGGGGGTTATCCCGGCGAAGTATTGCGCGCAAGCTCTCCAGCTTGCGAAGCTTGTATCGATTTTTGTTGCGTGAAGGTCAGCTAGAGCAAAATCCATTCCAACTCGTTTCCACTCCGAAAATGGAGAAGAAACTCCCTTCATTTTTGTATCCACAAGAGGTTCAAGCGTTTTTTGATCTGCCTGACACAACAACACCTTTAGGAATACGGGATCGACTGATATTTGAACTGTTGTACGCGAGCGGCATGCGAGTTTCGGAACTGGTTACCTTGGCGGTCGATGATGTCAATCCGAGCATGGGCGTCGCGCTTGTATATGGAAAAGGAGCAAAAGAGCGGTATGTGCCTGTCGGGAGTTATGCCTGCGACGTTCTTAGGCAATACCTAGAGTATGGAAGAAAAAAACTGTTGGCCGGAAGAGCAGATCACGGCAACCTGCTGGTCAACTATCGCGGAGAGCCGTTGTCCGACCGCAGCGTTCGCCGGATTGTAGACAAGTACGTAGATATGTGCGCTTCTCATTTGCGTGTTTCCCCTCACACGTTTCGTCACACGTTTGCGACCCATATGTTGAATGGGGGGGCAGACCTCCGGACGGTCCAGGAACTGCTGGGACATGTCAATGTGTCCACGACACAAGTATACACGCATGTGACCAAGGAGCGACTTCGCCATGTATATGACACCGCTCACCCGCGGGCTAACCCGAATCGTACAGGTTCCGCCAATCGGAAATAACGGGAGGAATCAGTGATGGAACAGTTTCACGCAACAACCATATTCGCGATTTCGCATAACGGGGCAACCGCGATGGCCGGGGACGGTCAGGTTACCTTTGGAAACAGCATGGTCATGAAGCATGGGGCCAAAAAAGTAAGGCGGCTCTATCGCGGAGAAGTTTTGGCCGGATTTGCAGGCTCAGTTGCCGACGCTATTACCCTGTTCGAAAAGTTCGAAGGCAAGCTTGAGGAATACCACGGAAACCTTCAGCGAGCTGCTGTGGAACTGGCGAAGGAGTGGCGTATGGATAAGGTTTTGCGCCGTCTGGAAGCGATGATGATTGTGGGCAACAAAGAGCACCTGCTGCTGATCTCAGGCAACGGGGAAATCATCGAGCCGGATGACGGGATTTTGGCGATCGGCTCTGGCGGCAGCTTTGCCTTGGCTGCCGGCCGCGCTTTAAAATCATACGCGCCGCACCTGAGTGCCCGGGAAATTGCAGAAGCATCACTTCGAACTGCTGCCGAGATTTGCGTGTTCACGAACAACAATCTTGTGGTGGATGAGTTGAATTGAGCGAAAGGGAGGAACTTCTGTGCTGAATCTTGAGCAATTAACTCCGCGTAAGATCGTAGAACATTTGGACAAATACATCGTCGGGCAGGCGCAAGCCAAGAAAGCCATCGCTGTGGCGCTTCGCAACCGCTATCGCCGGAGTCTTTTGCCGGAGCAGATGATTGACGAGGTGGTTCCCAAAAATATTTTGATGATCGGACCGACCGGGGTGGGAAAAACCGAGATTGCCCGCCGGATTGCCAAGCTTACTGGCGCTCCGTTTATCAAGGTAGAAGCGACCAAGTTCACAGAAGTTGGCTATGTAGGACGAGATGTAGAGTCGATGGTGCGCGATCTGGTGGAAGCCTCCATCCGAACTGTGAAGCAGGAAAAAGTGGAAGCGGTCAAGGAAAAAGCGGAGAAGCTCGCCAATGAAGCGATTGTAAATGCCTTGGTTCCATCCCGCAAGCAGCAAGGCTCGTTCAAAAACCCGCTGGAAATGTTGTTTGGCGGACACCAGCAGCAGCAAGAGCCGCATGACCAGGAAGAAGCGTCCGTCATGCAGCAACGCAGACAAGTGGCTTGGCAATTGGCGAATGGACAGTTGGAAGAACAAATGATCGAGATTGACGTGGAAGATCAATCGCCAACCATGTTTGACATGTTCCAGATCCCGGGTACAGAACAAATGGGGATGCAAATGCAGGATATGCTCGGCAGCTTGATGCCCAAGCGGACGAAGAAACGAAAATTGCGAATTAAAGATGCTCGAAAGGTATTAATTCAGCAAGAAGCGCAAAAACTGGTGGATATGGACGAAGTTACCCAGGAGTCGATTCGTCGGGCAGAGCAACATGGCATTATCTTTATCGACGAAATCGACAAGATTGCAGGTAAGGACGGCCGTGGGCCAGACGTATCCCGCGAAGGCGTACAAAGAGACATATTGCCGATTGTGGAAGGCTCCACGGTTATGACGAAATACGGTCCGGTGAAAACAGATTACATCCTGTTTATCGCAGCGGGAGCGTTTCACATGGCCAAACCGTCTGATTTGATTCCGGAGCTGCAAGGCCGCTTTCCGATCCGGGTTGAGCTCACGAGCTTGCGCGTCGAGGATTTTGTGCGAATTTTGACAGAACCGAAAAATGCGCTGCTCAAGCAATACGTGGCTTTGCTGGAAACAGAGGGCGTCCGGGTAGAATTCACGCAGGAAGCCATCCAGGAGATTGCCAAGATGGCTGCTGAAGTCAACCAGAGCACGGACAACATTGGTGCGAGACGTTTGCACACGATACTGGAAAAGCTGTTGGAGGATCTTTCGTTTGAAGCCCCTGATATTCACCTGGAAGTCGTGCAAATCACCCCAGATTACGTCCGACAAAAGCTTGGATCAATTACAGGAAACAAAGACTTGAGTCAATACATTTTATAGTGATTGGGTAGGTAGTACACATATTGGGAGGAAATATAGATGGATCTACTGGCAAAAACACGAAGAATTAACCGCATGTTGCAAAAATCTGCGGGCCATGCTGTTAACTTTAATGAAATGTCGCAAGTGCTGAGCGATGTTATCGAAGCGAATACATTTGTCGTAAGCCGCAAAGGCAAGCTGCTTGGGTTTGCCATCCACCAGGAGATGGACAACAGCCGTATGCGCAAAATGCTGGAAGAACGCCGTTTTCCAGAAGAGTATAGCCAAGGTCTTTTGAAAGTGGAAGAAACGTCGGCAAACCTGGACGTGGAAAGCCCGTACACCATTTTCCCGGTTGAGATGAAAGACGTATTCCGTTCCGGCTGGACGACTCTCGTTCCGATCATGGGCGGCGGAGACCGCTTGGGTACGTTGATCCTTGGCCGCATTAACGACCAGTTTGTGGACGATGACCTGATCCTCGCAGAAGTGGGTGCGACCGTAGTAGGCATGGAAATCTTGCGCGAGCGTTCGGAAGCCATTGAGGAAGAAGCGCGCAGCAAGGCTGTCGTGCAAATGGCAATCGGCTCTTTGTCTTACAGTGAGCTGGAAGCTGTCGAGCACATTTTTGAAGAGCTTGAAGGCAAGGAAGGCTTGCTCGTCGCTTCGAAAATTGCGGATCGTGTCGGTATTACCCGTTCCGTTATCGTAAACGCCCTGCGGAAGCTGGAGAGTGCGGGTGTAATTGAATCCCGTTCTCTCGGAATGAAAGGTACTTTTATCAAAGTGTTGAACGAAAAGTTGCTGCCTGAACTGGAAAAGCTCAAAACTTCGTAAGGAAAACTGTAATAAAGTTTAGTAATAGTGAACGTAAAGGTATAGTAACGGATGTTGCTATACCTTTTTTCATAGGTAATTTTACCTATCTTTTCAACAAAGCTTGATAACTGACTTCCAGAATTTAATACTTGATTTTTGTATGCGAACTCCCACTTGTTGCATTGATTATGGATTGCATGTCAAAACAAGTAAAAAACAGGGATTTAGTGCAATTGAATCATTTTGAAAAACGCCATTGATAGGGGCTTTTTTCACTATTACGATTTTGCTATGATTGAATCATATTCAATGTCGAAAATACAGGAATTATAGGTAGTTTTGTGGAAATCAATTGACACATACTAGGGGAGGTGGTCATATGCTGGAGAGCTATCATCTGCAGGTCCTGGAGAGAGCGATGAATGCCGCGACACTGCGACAACGGACGATCGCCAACAATCTTGCCAACATCGATACCCCTCAATTCAAAAGTCAACAGGTAGTTTTTGAGGGTTACTTGCAGGAAGAACTCAATGGGAAAATAGGGAATGGGAAGCTTGCGGCATATCGGACCGATCAACGCCACATTCCGTTTGGCAATGCCGGAGGATTTGCAATGCCTCAAGTCATTTCCAATCCGAATAGCTACGTGCAGCACAGCGGCAATGATGTGGACCTGGAAACAGAGACAACTGAGCTGGCGAAAACCCAGATTTGGTACAGCGGTTTAACACAGTTGACAGCCGGACACTTCCAGAAGCTGCACAATGTCATTCAAGGCGGAGGGAAATAACGATGAGCTTGTTTCAAGGAATTAATACGAGTGCTTCTGCATTGACTGCCAACCGCCTGCGCCTGGATACGATCGCTTCCAATATTGCGAACGCAGAAACGACACGCGCGAGCTTTGTCGATGGCAAGTGGCAGCCGTATCGTCGAAAAATGATCGAACTGTCGCCGCGTTCGAGTCAATCGTTCGACAGCTTTTTACAAGCTGCAGTGGGAACTGCTTCTGGCACAGGTGGAGAGCAAGGGGTAAGGGTGACGGCCATCAAGGAAGACATGACACCATTTAAACGCGTATACGACCCTTCTCATCCGGATGCGGATCAAGAGGGCTACTTGCTTTTGCCGAATGTCGATCCGATGAAGGAAATGGTCGACTTGATCTCGGCCTCACGATCCTATGAAGCCAACGTCACAGCTTTAAACGCGAGCAAAGCGATGATGCTGAAAGCATTGGAAATCAAATAAAGCGGGTGAACATTAAAAGATGGACATAAACGCACTTTCCCAGACGGCTTCGGTCCGAACACCTGTCGCAAACAAACTGCCTACACCTGCTGAAGTGACCAAGGATTTTACGTCGTTTTTGACGGACGCGCTTAACCAGGTGAACCAGGCTCAGGTAGAATCTGCAAATCTCGCAGATCGATTCGCCGCCGGAGAAATTACGGATTTGCATCAAGTGACTGTTGCCGGGCAAAAAGCTTCCGTAATGCTGCAAATGACCTTGCAAGTCCGGAATAAAATGATCGAGTCCTACCAAGAAATCATGCGAATGCAGATTTGAGTGTTGTTTGATCCAGTGAGAGGTGAAACATGAACGAACGTTTAGCTTTATACAGAGACCAGCTTGCGTCAAAATGGAACCAGTTTTCCAAGAAACAAAAATGGATGATTGCCGGAATCTCGCTTTTTCTGCTAATTTCGCTGGGCTTATACATATACATCGCTTCTCAGCCGGTCTACAAGCCACTCTACGATCAGAGACTGAGCGAGCAAGAAATCGGCGCAATTAAAAAAGAACTGGATGCCCAGCAAATTCCGTACCGGATTACCGGAAATGGCACAAGCATTGAAGTACCGGAAAAAATGGCGCAGGATGTCATCGTCGATCTGGCCGCACAAGGGATTCCCAGCCAGGCGGGCATCAACACCGAAATCTTTTCCAATACGCTTGGCGTGACGGACAGACAATTCGATGTAATGAAAAAAGAAGCATTGCAACAGGAACTGCGCAAAATGCTGGAGCGCGTGAAAGGCGTACGCTCGGCACAAGTAATGATTACACTGCCGCAGGAAAGTGTCTGGGTGACAGAGACTCCTGATACAGCAACGGCTTCGGTCATCGTCGAGGTGGAACCGGGTACGACGCTGGATCAGAAGCAGATTAACTCGCTGTATCTGCTCGTTTCCCGAAGCGTTCCGAAATTGCCGATGGACGCCATCGCAATTACCGACCAATACTCGAATCCGCTGGAACGAGCTGAAGGCAGTGAAGCAGAAGGCACTTTGAGCAGCTTCAAAGAACAAGAAGCGATCAAGGCTGAGGTTGAAAAGAAGATTCAACAAAATCTGTACAACTTGCTTGGAACGATCATGGGCCGAGACAAAGTCATTGTTCACGCTTTTATCAAAATGAACTTTGATAAAGAAAATCGCGTGGAAAATCTCGTAGAGGCACCTGACAAAGAGAACAATGAAGGACTTATCATCTCGTCTCAAAAATTATCAAAAGCATTCTCGGGTCAAGGTCAACCGCCAGGAGGAGGCGTCGCTGGAACAGGGGCGAATGCAGTCCCCAACTACCCAGGGAACAATCCTCAAGGCAGCAACAGTCAGTACGAAGAGATCAATGACACGATTAACCGTGAAGTCAATCGAATCACACGAAATGTGACACTAAGCCCGTACAAAATCGAAGACTTGACGATCAACGTAGGGGTGGAACCGCCAAATGGTGGCCAGTTGGATGCTGCCACACTCGAAGCGATCAAGCAGGTACTGCGCAATGTCGTCCGTGTGACACTGAGCGACAAGGCGATGGATTTGACCGATGATGAACTGGACAAGCACATTTCCGTTATCCCACGTCAATTCTCTGGCAAAGTGGCTGTCGAAGATACCGGCGCACTCAGCCCGACTCTATTGTGGACGGTTGGTGGTATTGCCGTACTGGCTCTCGCCGCTGTAGCCTTCCTCATCATCCGCAGACGCAATCAGGCGAAGCTGGAACAGGAAGAAGAGATGTCAGACTTGCTGGCGCCAAGCCAACCTCTTGAAATCCCTGACTTGATCTATCAGGAAGATGGCGACCAGGTCGTGGTCAGAAAACAGCTTGAAAAATTGGCGCGAAGCAAGCCGGATGAATTTGTTGTTCTGCTTCGTACTTGGCTAGCAGAAGATTAAGGAGTGAAAGATATGGCTCGCGGCGCTAAAGAGTTGTCTGGAAGACAGAAGGCTGCTATCCTCCTCATCTCACTAGGGCCGGAAATCTCTGCCCAGGTGTTCAAGCATTTGCGTGAAGATGAGATCGAGCAGCTCACATTGGAGATTGCCAATGTGCGAAAAGTGGATGGCGATGAAAAAGATAAAATTTTAGCTGAATTCCACCAAATCGCAGTAGCGAAAGAAGTCATTTCCCAGGGCGGCATTACATACGCAAAAGAAATTTTGCAAAAAGCGCTGGGTGAGACGAAAGCGATGGATATTATCAATCGCTTGACGGCTAACCTGCAAGTACGGCCGTTTGATTTTGCCAGAAAGGCAGATCCTGGCCAAATTTTAAACTTTATCCAAAACGAGCATCCGCAAACGATTGCGCTGGTGCTTTCTTATCTCGAACCGCAACAGGCTGCGATGATTTTATCGTCTCTGCCGCAAGAACGCCAGGCTGAGGTCGCGAAGCGAATTGCGACGATGGACAGCACTTCTCCGGAAGTGATCGCCCAGGTGGAGCAAGTTCTCGAACAAAAGCTCTCGGCAACGGTGACACAGGACTATACGCAAGCTGGCGGGATCGAAGCAATCGTGGCAGTTCTCAACGGTGTCGATCGTGGAACGGAGCGTACCATTCTGGATTCTCTCGAAATTCAGGATCCCGAATTGGCCGAAGAAATCAAGAAACGCATGTTTGTATTCGAAGATATCGCCACACTGGACAACCGTTCCATTCAGCGCGTTATCCGCGACGTGGAAAATGCGGATCTGCAGCTTGCTCTCAAAGTGTCCAGCGAAGAAGTTCGCGAAGTTATTTTCCGCAACATGTCCAAACGGATGGCGGACACCTTCAAGGAAGAAATGGAATTTATGGGACCAGTTCGCCTGCGCGACGTAGAAGAAGCGCAATCTCGTATCGTTGCGATTATCCGTCGCTTGGAGGAAGCTGGTGAGATCATCATCGCCCGCGGTGGAGGAGATGATATCATTGTCTAGGATCATTAAGGTGGCGAATTATCGGCCTTCCCAGGACTCTGTCCTGCTCTCGGTGACGCCTGCACCACATAAGACGGAAAATGATCCCGAAAGGTTGCAAAAAAATCTACAAATTTTACAACAAGCTGAAATCGAAGCCAAAACGATCCTTGCAGACGCAGAAGAAACCGCGCAAGCCATTCTTCAAAAAGCCACGGAGCAGGCCGGGCAGCTAAAGCAGGAAGCCTCATTGGAGATCCAGCAATGGTGGGAGCAGAAACAGCAGGAGGCTTCGCGGTTATTTACCGAGACGGAGGAACAAGCGATTGCCGAAGGACACGAAAAAGGCTTTGCGGAAGGCAAGCGGTTAGCGTACGAGGAAGAAACACAAGCCATTTCCAAGGCGCGGGCGATCTTGGAGGAGGCATACAGCAGCAAACAGCAGATCATTGCGGAAGCAGAGCCGTTTCTGGTGGAACTGGCTTTGGAAATCGCCCGAAAAATTATCGGACAGGAATTGCAGCAAAATCCGGAGCAGGTGCTGGAAATCGCCAAAAAAGCACTGCGACGCTCGCGGGTTCATGGCGAGATCACGATTTGTGTTCATCACAACTACTTCAATTATGTCTCCGAGCATCGCGCCCAATTGCTGGCGCTCTTGGAAGGACAGGCGGAGCTTTCCATCTATCCGGACTACACGATTTCAGATGGCGGATGTGTCATTCGTACACAGCTCGGAAGCGTGGACGCGCGGGTGGATACACAACTGGAAGAGATCAAACAAGCATTGCTTGCGATTGCCGGAGGAAGTGAGTCCCCATGAGCATCCTGGACATATCCAAGTACAGACAGGCGCTGCAAGAGCTCGATCCGCTGCGCGTGAACGGGAAAGTGACACAGGTGGTCGGCCTGACCATCGAGTCGCAAGGACCTGAAGTGAAGCTCGGCGAGATTTGCCATCTGTACCCGACGAACAGCAAAGAGCCGATTATCGCGGAAGTGGTTGGCTTTCGCGAAAACAAAGTGCTGCTGATGCCACTTGGCGAGCTGACAGCCATCGGGCCAGGCTGCGATGTTGTAGCGACGGGACGATCGCTGGAAGTCAAGGTTGGACCGGAAATACTCGGTTCGGTGCTGGATGGACTGGGCAGACCGTACCAGGGAACGCTTCCGCCCGGACTGACTTCCTATCCGACGAACAACCTGCCGCCCAATCCGATCCTGCGCCCGCGCATCAAGGAGCCGCTCAGCGTAGGTGTTCGTGCCATAGACGGTCTTTTGACCGTAGGAAAAGGGCAGCGTGTCGGCATCTTCGCCGGATCAGGGGTAGGGAAAAGTACCTTAATGGGCATGATCGCCCGCAATACGACGGCGGACATTAACGTCATTGGACTGATTGGGGAGCGCGGACGTGAAGTAATGGAGTTTATCGAACGCGATCTGGGGGAAGAAGGTCTAAAGAGATCTGTCGTCGTCGTAGCCACTTCAGACCAGCCAGCCATGATCCGCATCAAGGGAGCCTTGATTGCGACCTCGATCGCCGAATATTTCCGTGATCGCGGCTTGAATGTGATGCTCATGATGGATTCGGTGACACGTTTTGCCATGGCGCAGCGGGAAGTAGGACTGGCCATCGGAGAGCCTCCGGCCACACGCGGCTACACTCCGTCTGTGTTCGCCATGATGCCGAAGCTGATGGAGCGGGCAGGAACGGCCGATAAAGGCAGCATCACAGCGTTTTACACGGTGCTCGTCGACTCGGATGACATGAACGATCCGATTGCGGATACAGCGCGGGGGATTTTGGACGGGCACATTGTTCTCGACCGAAAAATCGCGCAAAAAGGCCACTTTCCTGCCATTGATGTGATGGCCAGCGTCAGCCGCGTCATGTCGGAAATCGTCTCGGACGAGCACAGTGAGGCAGCCAGACAGTTGAAAAAGCATCTGGCGACGTTTCGTGAAGCGGAAGACTTGATTAACATTGGAGCGTACAAGCCTGGGACCAACCGCGATATTGATGCGGCGATTCGATACAAGGATGTCATTTCCGAATTTACGGCCCAGGGCACACATGAACCTTCGACACTTCAAAGCGCAATCAAGGCACTTTTAGCCCATTTCGGAGGAGTGAACTAGATTGAAAGTGTTTCGGTTTCATCTCCAAAAAGTTCTGGATCTGAAGGAAAAAGAAAAAGAGCAGGCAGAGTGGGCATTTGGGAAATCAGTTCAACGCAAAAACGAAGAAGAGTGGAAACTCGTGCGATTGACTGAGCAGCATGATGAGGCGACCCATATGCTTGCGGAAGCGCAGAGGAAGACGTGCAGTGCAGCACAGCTTATCTCCATCGCGCAGTACCAGCAATCGGTAGCTCGTTCCATCACCCGGCAGCAACGAACCGTGCGCGGGTGCGAGCAGGACGTGGAACGCTGTCAGTCCCATTTGACCGAGAGAATGAAAGAGTCCCAGCTTTGGCAACGACTGCGGGAAAAATCTCTCCATCAATTTCTCGACGAGCAGAGGCAGCGTGAACAAAAAGAATTGGATGAGATCGGCACGCAGCTCTATCTTCGCCGCAGCAACTAAGGGAGGTACCAGATGGAAGAAATCCAAGAAGAACGGGAATACGGCAGGTGGGAATGGTTCTTTTACATGATCGTCATTCCGGCACTGTTTGCCAGCCTCCTTGGCGGCGTTCTCCTGAGCTTGCTCGGAGTGAACGTGCTAGGGAATGTTCTCCACTGGGCTAACTCCATACCGTATGTGGAAAAGCTCGTTCCGGACGATTACGACTCGGTGTCCGATGCGGATAAGGAAGAGCTAGACAAGGAGAAGCAAGTGGCGGCATTGCAGCAGGATCAGGCGAAAAACCAGCAACAAATTTCCGCGCTGAAAGAAGAAGCTGCGAAAAAAGACGCCACGATTCAAGCACTGCAAAAGCAGGTGCAAGATTTGAACAAGCTCATGGAGAAACAAAGGGCCACCGAAGAGGAGCGGCAAAAACAGTTTGCTGACCTTGCTAAAGTGTACACGACCATGTCAGCGAAAAATGCAGCAGCTATCATCGAAAATCTTAGTCTGGAAGAGTCTGTCACGGTCATGACCAAAATGAAGCCCAATGAGCGCGCAGACATTTTGGCCAAAATGGACCCGAAAAAGGCTGCAGACATTTCCATCCTGCTAAAAGATTCTGTTGTCAACAAGAACGACGACATTGCCGCCTTGCAAGAGCGGGTGCAAGTGCTGACAAAGGCTCTCAGCGAAACGCGCAGCGGCGCTTCCGCAGGCGCATCCGATCAGACGCTGAGCGAAACGTTCGCGCAGATGCCGGCAGAAGATTCTGCTGCTGTCATTCGCTCGCTCATGACCACAAACAAGAGCAGAGCGTTGGAACTGTTAAAAGGAATGCCTGCAGACAAGCGGGCACAAACACTCTCTGCGATCGCCAAGGTAGACAAAAAAGAAAAGGACAACATGGCGGCACGCATCACAGAAGAGTTGCTTCGATAGCAAAAACATTGCTTTTTGTTGTCGTTTTCATAAGCAACAAACCAAAACGAGGAGGTGAACGAGATGAATGTAGCCAATCTGACTCCGCCGGTAGGATCAGCCGGGAGTGTCACAGTTGCCGGTGTTGCCACAGGCAATGGAGAAGTTGGCTTGGGGCAGATGTTCTCCATGCAAATGCTGCAAGCTTTTGAATCGATACTCGATTCCAAAGGTGCAGAAGCAGCTCCGGAAGGTTTGTCGCCGGAAGACCAGAAATTGCTGGATGAACTGATGTCGCTGATCGCTCAGTTGCTTGCTGCAGGACAGCAAGGAAACGAAGAGCTGAATGTGCAGGTAGAAGAAAAGGCAGCAGCGGTAGAGCAGTTTTTGGGAAAATGGTCTGGACAAGGCCTGGAACTGCCCGCGCAGGCCGGAGTGGATCTGAAACAACTTCTGTCCAAGCTTTCGCAAAAGGAAGCCACTTCGGAAGAGCTGAACAAGCTGGCTGCACTTCTCGAAGCACTGAAAAACCAAAAAGGGAATGAAAGCAAGTCGAAGCCTGGCGTACCGCACTTGCGCTCCGAAACGCTCCCTCAGCTTAGCGATACGCAGCAGGAAGCGTTCAAGACGATTTCGCCTTTGCGCATGAATGTTGGCCTTGCTGCCTACAAGCTGGAAGCGGGAGTATCGTCCCGACCAATGCTTTCAAGCAGTCTGGTGAATCAGGAAGGAAACTCCGAAGAATCCCTGCTGACGACAGCCAATCAGAATCCGCTTGTCACCCAGCAAGCGCCCGAGACGCAAAACGTCGCAAGTTTTCAGCAGCCAACCAGACAGACGCACCATGTGAACGCAAACCAATTGCCACAGCAGATCACACAGCTTTTTGTTTCCAAGCTGCAACTCAGCGGGCAAAATGGCGTGCATGAAGCCAAACTGATTTTGCATCCGCAGTCACTTGGACAGATCGACGTGACGATTACCTCGCGCAACGGGGTGATTACCGCTCAGTTCCATGCGGAAACACAAGCCGGAAAAGACTTGCTCGACAACCAGCTTTCACAATTGCGGCTGGCCTTGACACAGCAAGGATTGCAGGTTGATCGCCTGGAGGTCAATCAGCAGCAGCAGGACAACACGTTCAGCTTCCAGCAGCAGCGTGAGCAAGCCGGACAACAGCGAGAAAATCAGCAGCAGCAAGAGAAACAAAATGAACAGCAAGAGTTTGTGTTTGAGGAGCTCATAGACAGCAGCGAAACAAGCGAGTCGCTGTGGAATCGATTGCGGGAATCAGCCCGCGGAGTGGATGATCTCGTCTAGGAATGGATTGAAGGAGGAAGCAGCATGAACCATTTTCGTGTCGCGCAGCCTTATTTTCCTCCGAAGCCGAATCACGTCACCAAAGTGGCTGCCCAGACAGCTCCGGGAGCCAGCAAAACATTCCAGCAATATTTGACGGAGTCGACAGCGCTCGCTTCCAAAGCACAGCCACTTTCGTTCAGTCAGCATGCCATGAACCGCTTGCAGCAACGTGGAATCACGCTTGGAGGACACCAGCTGGAACGTTTGGAGTCAGCGGTTCAAAAGGCAGCCTCCAAAGGGGCCAGAGAATCCCTCATCATTATGGATAACGTGGCTTATGTCGTGAGCATCGTAAATCGGAAAATTATTACCGCTGTGGACGATGGCAGTATGAAGGACAATGTATTTACCAACATAGACAGCGCCATCTTCGTCTAAATGGCCTGTATGGACGGGCTGGCCCTCCCAGGAGGAAGCCCACGGGTTACCGAACGACAGAGGTAATCTACACTAGCGAGAGAGAAGAGGAGGAAACAGTTCATGCTTCGTTCCATGTATTCAGGTATCTCAGGTTTGCGTGGCTTTCAAACAAAGCTGGATGTCATCGGTAACAACATTGCGAACGTAAACACGGTTGGCTTCAAAAAAAGCCGTGTCATGTTTCAAGATATTTTGAGTCAAAATGTGCAAGGTGCCGGCGAACCGACCGACGGTGGAAAAGGCGGTACGAACCCGACCCAGATCGGTCTTGGCTCCTCGATTGCATCGATTGATACCGTCTTTGCGGCGGGAAGCCCGATGACGACAAACTTGCCAACAGACCTTTCCATTGAAGGTGACGCCTATTTCATGGTGACTCCGGATGATGGCCAGACAATCTACTACACGCGCGCAGGCAACTTCACCCGCGATTCCCAGGGCTTCCTGGTTAACCCGCAAGGACTGAAGTTGTTGAACAGCGATGGTGCTACGATTCAGATCGGCCAGGCGCAAGGTGTCGTTTCCTACTCGATCGGTAAAGACGGCGTCATTACGACCGTAGACGATACGGGAGCGCTCGCCACCGACAACACGATTGGCGTCATGACGTTCAACAACCCGGGTGGTCTGAAAAAAATCGGCAATTCGCTCTATGAAAACACAGTGAATGCCGGGCCTAATGATGACGACCCAATGACACCAAGGATTCCAACAGATGCAAAAGTGAGCATTATCGCCGGACAACTGGAAATGTCCAACGTTGACCTCTCGGAAGAGTTCACGGAAATGATCGTCGCACAGCGCGGCTTCCAGGCCAACTCTCGGATCATTACAACTTCCGATTCCGTTCTCGAAGAACTGGTGAACCTGAAACGATAACTTCTTGCAGTGGATTAGGAGGGGAAGCGATTGTACTCCTTCCCCTGTTTAATCCCGGGAGGAGCATCTGATGATTAAACTGACCCGTTTTAACGGCACTACATTTTTTCTGAACATCACCCACATCGAGACTGTTGAAGCAACACCCGATACCGTGATTACGTTGTTCAACGACAGGAAGTACATCGTGAAGGATTCCGCAGAGTCCATCGCTGAACGTGTTCAGGCTTTTTATCAAAACGCTCATCCGATAGCGACTGCACCCAGGCTGCCGGACGATTTAAATGAATAGCGGGAGGCATTGCGATGTTTCAAAATCGTTTGTTTAACATGGCTCTAATTATCATCATCGCGATTTCGCTACTGGGAGTAATCTCGTTTGTGTTATGGCAAACGTACCTCTCTCCGGCAGCGCAAACGGTCAGCTCCGACGAACAAGAAATGAAGCCTTTGACAGCAAAAGAAATACAGGAGTACTCCGTTGATACCGGGGAAATTACGACCAATCTGCTGACGAACAATTATATGATCGTACGCTTCAGCATTACTGCGGACAGCGCGGATGCCAAAGCGGAACTGGAGCAGCGTTTGCCGCAGGTCAATCAGGTCATTATTAAAACACTGGCTGGCCTGACGCCAGAAGACATTAAAGGAACAGAAGGCGTAAACAAGCTGGAAGCGAAAATCATGAATGAAATCAGCTCCCTGATGCAGGAAGGCAAGATCGTGCAAGTTGTGACGACCAAGCGTGTCTTGTCGTAAGGAAGCGATCACACGGATACATAGCAAGGAGGTGACGACATATGGCCGAGGTTCTCTCACAAAGTGAGATTGACGCGTTGTTGGCCGCTCTATCATCTGGTGAGATGGATGCCAACGAGCTGAAAAAAGAAGAGACTGAGCGCAAAGTCAAAGCGTATGATTTCAAACGCGCGTTGCGGTTCTCCAAAGATCAGATCCGTGGCTTGACACGAATTCACGAGAACTATGCGAGATTGTTGACGACTTATTTTTCAGCTCAGCTCCGTACCTTCGTGCAAATTACGGTTGCCTCCGTCGATCAATTGCCGTATGACGAATTTATACGCTCCATTCCAAAGATGACCATCTTGAACATTTTCGAAGCTCCTCCCTTGGAAGGACGAATGGTCTTGGAGGTCAATCCAAACATCGCCTATACCATGCTGGATCGGCTTCTTGGTGGCCAAGGTGCAATCCCGGAAAAAATGGGTGCACTTACGGAAATTGAAACAACGGTGATGGAGCGAGTATTCGGCAAGGCGCTGGATACATTCCACGAGGCATGGAAGCAAATTATTGAGCTTGATCCGTACCAGGAAGGACTGGAAATGAATCCCCAGTTCATGCAGATTGTTTCGCCAAACGAGATTGTCGTCGTAATCTCGTTCAGTACGAAAATCGGGGACACGACAGGAATGATTAACCTTTGTCTGCCTCACGTCGTATTGGAGCCGATCATGACCAAGCTTTCCGGTCAATACTGGTTCTCCAAACAGAAAAAGACGCGGGATGAAGATGAACGTCTGCGTGTCGAAGAACGAGTAAAGGCGGCCAAACTGCCCATTATTGCAGAGATGGGGACCGCGACGATCACGGTCAGCGATTTTCTGCAGTTGCAAAAAGGCGACGTCATCCAACTGGATCAGTCACTCGACAGCAAGCTGAAAATCAAGGTCGGGAATCAGGTGAAATTTCTGGGCCAACCAGGTACGCTCAAAGGCAGAATCGCCGTGCAAATTGATGAAGTGATAGAGGAGGGGGAGGAACAAAATGAGTAGAGATATGCTTTCTCAAGACGAGATTGACGCGCTGCTTCGCGCGAACAACTTGGTTGAGGACGAAGAGGAAGCAGGGCCTGTGGCGAGTCAGGATGTGGCTGATTTTCTTTCCCCGTTTGAGCAGGATGCTTTGGGCGAAATCGGAAATATCTCTTTCGGCAGTGCAGCCACTGCGTTATCTACTTTGTTAAGCCAGAAGGTCGACATTACGACGCCGACCGTTTCCGTCGTAGAAGTGGAAGAGTTGGAAAGCGAGTTTCCCATTCCTCATGTAGCGGTTCACGTAGAGTACACTGACGGCTTCAAAGGAATCAACCTGTTGGTCATCCGAATGGAAGATGCGGCGGTAATCGCCGACCTGATGATGGGGGGAGACGGAAAGCCGGCCAATACGGAAATGAGCGAGCTGCACATCAGCGCAGTCCAGGAAGCGATGAACCAAATGATGGGTTCTGCTGCGACATCCATGTCCACGATCTTCAACCAGTTCATCAATATTACACCTCCGGGCATCGACGTGATGGACCTGGCACAAGGCAAAGGCGGAGACAGCTTCTCCGAAGATGACAGTCCGCTGGTGAAAGTCTCCTTCCGCTTGAAGGTCGGCGAACATGGCGAGCTGATCGACTCGAATATCATGCAGCTCTTGCCGCTTTCATTTGCGAAGAAGATGATCGACCGACTGGTTGGAGGCTCTGATGACGAGGCGGCTGCAGCGCTCGCGGCAGAGGCGGAAAAGCCTGCTATCTCGGCACCGAGTGCGTCAACTCCACCACCTGCCCAGCCTACGCCTCAGGAGCCTGTGCAGAGCCAGGTACCGCCTGTAGCGCCGCATCTTGGGCAGCAGCCGATGCAGCAACAGCCACCCGCTGGATATGCTCCACCGATGGGGTATCCAGGACAACCGATGTATCCGGATCCATATGCCCAGTATGCAATGCCGCCTGGGTATGTCCCATATCCCGGTGCTTACCAGCAGCCGCCTGTGGCTCCTCCAGCGCCGCAGCACTTCGGCAGTCCGGCAGCCAATCAGGCAAATGTAGTGCCGGCACAGTTTGCTCCGTTAGGGGCTTCGCCGATGTACACAGGAGATCTGCAAAACCTGAACTTGTTGCAAGACATTCCGCTGCAAGTAACCGTGGAATTGGGACGTACGAAAAAACTGATTCGAGAAATTCTTGACTTGTCCGCCGGGTCCATAATACAGTTGGACAAGCTGGCAGGTGAGCACGTAGACATTTTGGTCAACAACAAGTTGATTGCCAAGGGCGAGGTTGTCGTAATCGACGAGAATTTTGGTGTCCGCGTAACCGATATCATCAGCCAGGTTGATCGTGTTCAAAAATTGCAGTAAACCACTAATCAAAAGCAAGTGAGTATTGGGGAGGAGCTATTCATGTCTAACAAAGTATTGATCGTTGATGATGCAGCATTCATGCGTATGATGATTAAGGAAATTCTGTCCAAGAACGGCTACAGCGTCGTAGGGGAAGCGAGCGACGGTGCACAGGCAGTTGAGAAGTACAAGGAACTGGGACCGGATTTGGTGACAATGGACATTACCATGCCGGAAATGGATGGCATTACTGCTCTGAAGGAAATCAAAAAGCTGGACCCGAACGCGCGCGTCATCATGTGCTCCGCGATGGGACAACAGGCCATGGTTATTGATGCGATTCAGGCGGGCGCAAAAGACTTCATCGTAAAACCATTCCAGGCAGATCGCGTGCTGGAAGCGATCAAAAAGACTTTGAGCTAATGATGAAGATCCGGAATGCAGGGACGAGGCGATTGTGGGTCTTCAGTCTGATCCTCGCGCTGTTTGTCTCCGCCCTGCCCATTGCCGTCCATGCGGAAGGTACTGTAGCCGATGCTTACAACCAGGGGAATACAGACGTGAGCAATGCGCCCGCCGGCGGCGAACAGCCGGCGGCCATTCCGGGCAGCGGAACAGGCAGCATGATCGGTTATTTGGTTCAAGTCATTTTTTCGCTGGGCTTTATCGTTGTGCTTATCTTTTTCCTGCTCCGTTTTCTTGGACGACGCCAAATCGGGCAAAGCAAAGGACCGATCAAAATTATCAGTGCGGCAGCCCTTGGCAACGGAAAAACGCTGCAGGTAATCATGATCGGAGAGTCCTTGTACATTGTAGGAGTGGGAGAAAATGTCCAACTGCTTCGACGAATCGAGCCGGGCGAGGAAGTGGACCTGATCTTATCCGAAGCGGAAATCGAGCCCATCAAAAATCCGTTATCGCTTGACTGGCTGCCATTCGGCAAAAAGAAGCAGGCTGACGAAGAACTGCTGTTTTCTTCGGAGGTAGACGGAAAAACCTTTCAGGAATTATTGAAAGGGCAGTGGGACAACGTGAAAAAACGACCACTCAACTCCGACTTGTGGGACAAAGAGGAAGCTTCCGACAGAGGGGACCGAAAATGAAATATTTTTTACAGGTGCTTGTGCTTGTCGCCGCGGTACTGGCGGTACCCGAAATGGCGGCCGCTGCGCCAGAAGGAACGCCGCTCATACCGAGTATTGATTTGCAAATCGGCGGTGGCAACGGGACTCCACAGGAGACATCTTCTGCGATTCAGATTTTGCTGATCTTGACGGTGCTCTCTGTGGCACCAGCTATCTTGTTGTTGATGACGAGCTTTACGCGAATTGTGATTGTCTTGTCGTTTGTGCGAAATGCCCTGGCGACGCAGCAAATGCCGCCCAACCAGGTGCTGGTGGCACTCGCTTTGTTCCTGACGCTTTTCATCATGGCGCCGACTTTCGGCAAAGTGAATGAAACCGCTGTGCAACCATTCATGCAAGGCAAGCTGACACAACAGCAGGCATTTGAGGCAGCTGTTATTCCGTTCAAGGAATTTATGGCTAAGCAGACTCGTGAAAAAGACCTCGCCCTGTTTTTGGAGTTTACGAAAGCGGAGAGGCCGAAGACCATTCAGGATATTCCGCTTACCGTTCTTGTACCTGCCTATGCCATTAGCGAACTGAAAACGGCTTTCCAGATCGGCTTTATGATTTTCATCCCGTTTCTGGTGATCGACATGATTATCGCCAGCATCTTGATGGGGATGGGGATGATGATGCTGCCGCCTGTGATGATCTCGCTGCCGTTCAAAATTTTGCTGTTCATCATGGTAGATGGCTGGTACCTGGTAGTGAAATCACTTTTGACCAGTTTCTAGCGACGTTCCGAAGAACCAGGAGGTTTCGCGTATGACACAGGAACTACTGATGCAAATAGCCCAAAACTCTGTCTACACCATCCTGCTGGTTGCGTCGCCCGCACTCGGGGTCGCCTTGCTGGTCGGGTTGATGGTCAGCGTTTTTCAGGCAACCACGCAGATTCAAGAGCAGACGCTCGCATTCATTCCGAAGATTGTCGCTGTATTTCTTGTCATCTTGGCGTTGGGACCGTGGATGCTGCGCGTCTTGCTTGATTTTACGATGGGAATCTTCGGAAACCTGCATCGTTTTGTCGGGTAGCGTATGAGTCTGTATCTCACGTACTTGCCTGTTTTTTTGCTGGTGTTTGTCAGAATGAGCGCATTTTTCGTAGCCGCTCCCTTTTTCTCCATCAGGGGCGTGCCAGGCCAGTTCAAAATCGGTTTGGCCTTCATCGTCGCTCTGATTAGCTTTCAAGCGTTGCCGATTCAGGGACAGATTCCGCTGGATTTGACGTTTGTGCTTTATGTGATAAAGGAAGCGCTCGTAGGTGTGATTTTGGGCTATATTTGCGAATTAATGTTTGTCGCTGTCCAGGTTGCCGGAGGGCTGATGGACATGCAAATGGGTCTGGCCATGGCCAACGTGATCGACCCGAAAACGGGTGCCTACATCCCGATAACGGGGAACTTCAAGAACATCCTGGCCATCTTGTATTTTTTCAGCATCAATGGACACCACATGCTGCTACGCGGGATCATAAGCAGCTATCAGGTGATTCCGGTGGATCGAATGTGGGCCGCTTTTGGCAGTGAAAGTGTGATGACGACAGCGGTCAAAGTGTTTACGAACATGTTTTTGAGCGCCTTTCTGATGGCCGCGCCGATCATGGTCGCACTGTTTCTGGTCGATCTCTCTCTTGGTATTATCGCCAAATCTGTGCCGCAGTTTAATATTTTTGTGGTCGGATTGCCAGTAAAACTGCTAGCCAGCTTTCTGCTTTTGATCGTTGTCATGCCCGCCTTTTTACTGACGTTGAACGGACTGTTTGACAACATGTTCCGGGCACTTGCGGAAATGATGAAATCGCTCGGAGGATCACCATGACGCAGATCAGGTTCCTTATCCCCGTAGACCTGCAATTTTTTAGCGGTGAAAAAACGGAGAAGCCAACTCCCAAGAAAAGAGAAGATGCCCGCAAAAAGGGGCAAGTGGCGAAAAGCCGGGAACTCTCACCTGCCATCGTATTGACATCGTTCTTTTTTTTGCTGACGATGATCGGACCTTCCATGTTCAGTACGTTTCAGAACATAATGCGAGAGGCGCTCAGCACATATACGAGCTGGCAGTTGAACGAAGAAAATCTCCAGGTCATTGTCAAGGCGATGACCTACGAGGCGATAAAAATCGTGGGACCTGTACTGGGAATGGTCTTTCTGATCGCCTTCGCCGTAAATTACTTGCAGGTCGGTTGGAAGATTAGCACAGAGCCGCTGCAGATGAAGCTGGAAAAGCTCGATCCAATCAAGGGAGCCAAACGCATTTTTTCCATGCGCTCCTTAGTCGAACTACTGAAATCGCTACTGAAAATCAGTGCTTGCATGTATGTGGCTTACGTCATTTTATGGAATGCGAAAGAACAAATCACCCAGCTTTCCTTGCTTCCGCTGGGGAGCATCCTGTCGTTTACAGCAAGTGAAGTAACCAGTCTTGGTATTTATATCGGTTTGCTATTGTTCATTCTGGCTATTTTGGATTACGTCTATCAACGGTATGAACATGAAAAGAATTTGCGGATGTCCAAGCAGGATATTAAAGACGAGCACAAGCAATCGGAAGGGGACCCGTTAATCAAAGGGAAAATTCGTGAACGGCAGCGGAGCATGGCGTTGCGCCGGATGATGCAGGAGCTGCCGAAAGCGGACGTCATCATTACAAACCCGACCCACTTTGCCGTCGCAATCCGCTACGATGCCAGTGCCATGAGCGCTCCTACGGTAATTGCGAAAGGCCAGGATTACCTGGCGCTGAAAATTAAAGAAATTGCCAAAAAGCACCGGATTGTTACGATGGAAAACAAGCCCCTGGCCCGGGCTCTCTATAGTAAGGTTGAAATTGGACAACAGATTCCCGAAGAGATGTTTAAAGCGGTCGCGGAAGTTCTCGCGTACGTCTACAAGCTGCAAGGGAAAGTGAAATAACGAGGGAGGAGGATGAGCAGTGGGATTTCGATTGAAGGAAATTGGTACGATTCTGTTTGTGATAAGCATTGTTGTCATGATGGTAATCCCACTCCCTTCTGGGCTGCTTGATTTGCTGCTGATTTTGAACATCTCTCTTGCGTTGACCATTTTGCTTGTGTCGATGTACACAAAAGAAGCGCTGGAGTTCTCCATTTTTCCGACAGTGCTTTTGATTACGACGTTGTTTCGTCTTGCCCTGAACGTATCCACGACGCGCAACATTTTGTCGCATGGGGAAGGCGGACAAGTAATCGAGACGTTCGGCAACTTTGTGGTTGGCGGAAATCAGGTAGTCGGGTTCGTCGTGTTTCTGATTTTGATCGTCATTCAGTTCATCGTCATTACAAAAGGTTCCGAACGTGTCGCTGAGGTAGCCGCTCGCTTTACGCTGGATGCGATGCCAGGGAAGCAAATGAGTATCGACGCGGACTTGAATGCAGGGATGATTACAGAAGCAGAAGCCCGTGAGCGGAGAAAAAAGATCGAAAATGAGGCAGACTTTTACGGAGCCATGGATGGTGCTAGCAAATTCGTCAAAGGGGACGCCATCGCAGGAATTATCATTTTCATTGTGAACATCATCGGTGGATTTATCATTGGGATGCTCATTCATGGCCTCAGCTTTCAAGAGTCGGCTTCCCGTTTCACCACGATGTCGGTCGGTGATGCGCTGGTCAGCCAAATTCCTGCGCTGCTCATCTCAACCGCCGCCGGTATCATTGTCACTCGCTCCACCTCGGGGGAAGGGCTTGGCGACGATATTGCCCGGCAAATGTTCTCCTTCCCGCGCCTTTTATACATAGTAGCTGGCTGCATGATTCTGCTTGGCCTGTTCACTCCGATCGGACTGCTGCCTGTATTGCCGGTGGCCGGGATCATGAGCTACGCGGCATGGATGATGAGCAAGAAGCAGAAAAACGAGATCCAGGAATCGGCAGACAAGGTGGAGGAGCAGCAGATCGAAGAAGTGCGCAGTCCGGAAAGCGTGGTCAACCTCCTGCAAGTGGATCCGATCGAGTTCGAATTTGGCTACGGCCTGATTCCGCTCGCTGACGTGAAGCAAGGCGGAGACCTGCTGGATCGCGTCATCATGATTCGCAGGCAGATTGCACTGGAGCTTGGGATTGTCGTTCCCGTCATTCGCATTCGCGACAATATTCAACTGCGGCCTAACGAATACATGATAAAAATCAAAGGCAACCAGGTGGCCAAAGGGGAAATTCTGCTCGATCACTACCTCGCCATGAGCCCGGGAATTGATGATGATTCTGTTGTCGGGATTGAAACAGTGGAACCTGCGTTTGGATTGCCTGCATTATGGGTAACAGAAGAAAATAAGGAGATTGCTGAGTTGTCTGGCTACACGGTAGTCGATCCGCCGTCTGTCGTGGCAACGCATCTTACCGAAGTGGTCAAGCGCCACGCACACGAGTTGCTCGGTCGACAAGAAACGCGGGCGCTTATCGACAACGTTCGAGAAGTGGCCCCGGTACTGGTGGACGAGCTCATCCCGGGACTTTTGTCGATTGGCGATGTGCAAAAGGTGCTGCAAAAGCTCTTGCGTGAGAAAGTATCTGTCCGCAATTTGCAAGTCATTCTCGAAGCGTTGGCAGACCACGCCATGTTTACAAAAGACCCGGATGTGCTGACCGAGTACGTGAGACAGGCGATGTCCAGACAGATTACGCTGCAGTTTACAGAGCCCGGACAGCCGCTGCGGGTGTTGACCGCAGGCGCCGGTTTGGAAAAAGCAATTTCCGAACGCGTGGAACAGTCAGAACAAGGAAGCTATCTGGCAATGGACCCAGAGACATCACAGAGAATCTTCCAAAGCATGTCGGCGGAAGTAAGCAAAATGATTAACTCCGGTCAGCAGCCGATCATCCTTGCGTCACCGGCCATTCGCATGTACCTGCGTCAACTGGTGGAGCGAATGATGCCAGATGTGCCTGTATTGTCGTACAGCGAGCTGGAGCCAAATGTTGAAGTGCAAAGCGTAGGGATGGTGAACATTTCGTGAGGGTAAAACGTTACATCGTCGATTCGATGCCAGAAGCGATGGAAAAAATCAGGCTCGATCTGGGTATAGATGCTGTCATCCTGAACTCCAAATCGATCAAGACAGGCGGTTTGTTCGGGATGTTTGGCAAACAGAAAATCGAAGTAATCGCTGCGGTTGACGAAAAGGCAACTGGGCGTGAAGGCTCTCCGGTCGCGGCTGAGCATCGGTCGAAGGACGTTTTCTCGAACGGACAGACGGGCACCTACACGGCTCAACAGGCTTATCGCCGGGCCAATCTGGCGAAAGAAGCTGCTGAGAAAACGGTGCCGCAAGGAAATGAGCCAAGGCCGCCGGACAACACGGCGCCAGCTCCGGCTGCTGTGGTGTCGCACAAGGAAGCAGAGGCACAACCGCCCAGCCAGCAGGTGGAAAAAGCGGCAAAAGGAAAGGCTGCCCGGCAGTCAGAGGAAGCAGCAGGCAGCAGCACGACGAATGACGCTCTTGCGAATGAAGTTCGTGACATGCGCCAGATGTTCCAGAAGCTTTTGGTCAACGATCTTAGTCATCAACTGCCTCCTGCCATACAGAAGGTGCGCAATCGACTTGTCAGACAGGAGACAGCGGAAGAGGTGACGGCGGAAATCATCCGCCAGCTGATGGAGCAAGCGCAGCCCCAGGATGGATGGAGCGAGGAGACTGCCTTTCGTGAGACGCGAAAAATCATCGCCTCCATGCTTGCGCCGTACGCGCCGAAGTCGGCAGGCATCCCGCGAAATGTCCAGTACGCCTTCTTTTTCGGCCCAACGGGTGTAGGCAAGACGACTACAATCGCCAAGCTGGCAGCAAACAGTATGTTGAAGGAAAAGCGCAAAATCGGCTTTATTACGACGGATACGTACCGGATGGCGGCCGTCGAGCAGTTGAAGACATACGCCAACATCCTGAATGTGCCGCTGGAGGTTGTGTTCTCCCCGAAGGAAATGGCCGCGGCCATGGAGCGCCTCAGCGACTGCAACCTCATTTTTGTCGACACCGCTGGCCGCAATTTTCGCAACGATGAATATGTGCAAGAGATTCGCGAGCTGGTGGAGCATGGGAAAAACAGCTTGAATTACCTCGTGCTGAGCCTCGGCTCGAAGTACACCGACATGAAAACCATCGTGCAAAACTTTGCGGACGTCCCTGTCAAACAGGTTATTTTCACCAAGGCAGACGAGACAACCAGCTACGGCTCGATCTTGAACATTTGCCATGAGAGCAAGCTCGACCTCTCTTACTTCACGACGGGACAAAATGTGCCAGACGATATCGTGGCTGCCTCTCCAGAGTTGGTAGCGACGATGATTATGGGAGATTGACCTAGATGAGAGACCAGGCAGAACAACTTCGAGTGCGCATGCAGCAATCCGGTACAAGTGAAAAAACGACCCGGCTGGTGACAGTGACCAGCGGGAAAGGCGGGGTTGGCAAGTCCAATTTCAGCTTGAATTTTGGGCTTGGATTGCTCGAACGGGGACACAAAGCGGTATTGTTCGACGTGGATCTGGGCCTTGCCAACCTGGATGTCTTGATGGGGATTACGCCGAAAAAGCATCTGTTCCACTTGCTTGAGCCGGACACGGATGTCTGGGAAATCATCGAGCGCGGGCCCGGAGGACTGGAGTTTATTGCAGGCGGATCCGGATTTACCCAGATCATGCAACTGGACGAGTTCAAGCTGGATCGGCTGTTTTCCCGCCTGAATCCGTTGCAAGGCTATGCGGATACGATCATTTTTGATACGGGAGCAGGCTTTTCGAAGGAATCGATGCGCTTCATGCTTTCCTCAGATGAAGTTATCCTGGTGACAACGCCGGAGCCGCCCGCGATTACGGATGCCTACGCTGTCATTAAGATGCTCCACGCTCGCAACCCTGCAATCGTGATCCGCCTGGTCATCAATCGCGTCTCTTCGGAAAAAGAAGGCAGGATGACGGCAGACAAGCTGGCGATGGTTGCCAAGCGATTTTTGGACATGGATATCCAGTCGCTCGGATATGTTTCTGACGATCCCCACGTATCAAAGGCAGTGAAGCAGCAGCGTCCCTTTCTCCTTACATATCCGCAATCGCATGCAGCAAAAAGCATTCGGAATCTGGTGGCTCGCTACCTGGACACACCGACCGATACAGATGCAAAGACGAGCGGACTGAAAGGTTTTCTTGCGAGGCTGAAACACTTCATACGATAAGGCAAACAGCTAGGAAGGGAGTGACATTCGATTGAGCAAAATTCGAGTTCTGGTCACAGATGATTCAGCATTCATGCGGAAAGTTATTGGCGATATTTTATCGGGTGATCCCGAAATTGAAGTAATTGATCGAGCGAAAAATGGACTCGAATGTGTCGAAAAGTGCAAACAACTCAGTCCGGATGTCCTCACGCTGGACATCGAGATGCCGGTCATGAACGGCCTCGAAGCATTGGAAAAGATCATGGCAGACTGTCCGGTACCAGTGGTTATGCTGAGCAGCCTGACACGCGAGGGAGCAGACGCAACGATTCAGGCTTTGGAACTGGGAGCCTTTGACTTTATTACGAAGCCGTCAGGGCCGATTTCCCTCGATATTCACAAAGTTGCGGATCGGCTGGTCGAGCGGGTCAAAGCCGCTGCCTCGGCGAAGGGACGCATCCGCCGGACGCTGCGGCCGAGCAGACCTTCCGCACCAGAACCAATGCGGCCAAGCCCGGCTTCTGTCACCGCACCGCTGCGAACGACACAATCACCTGTACCAAAAGCTTTGCCGCGATTTCCAAGCAGTGGAAAAGCGAGGCTGGTCGTGCTGGGAACGTCGACAGGCGGTCCGAAGGCTCTGCAACAGGTACTGACACCAATCCCTGCCAGCTTCCCCGCGCCGATTGCGATTGTCCAGCACATGCCGGCCGGTTTTACGAAGTCGCTGGCGCAAAGGCTCGATTCCTTGTGCCATATACGGGTGACGGAAGTAACAAACGGGGAATGGCTGGAGCCCGGCACTGCCTATATTGCACCAGGCGGGTATCACTTTGAAGTGCACCAGGTCAACGGAAAACTGCAGGCCCACCTGCATCAGCAAGAGCCGCGGGGAGGTCACAGACCTTCGGTAGATGTCCTTTTTGAATCCGCCAGTCGATTGACAAATGTAGACAAATGGGCAATTATCATGACAGGCATGGGAAATGATGGGACCAAAGGTCTAAAGCAGATGAAGGAGCTTGGCCCTGTTACCAGTATTGTCGAAGACGAGTCGAGTTGTGTCGTTTTCGGGATGCCACGAGCGGCTATCCAGGCGGGAGTGGCAGATCATGTGGCTCCATTAGAAAAAATTCCAGAGCTGTTGTGCAATCTCTTGCATTGATTTTGGGAGGTGGATCACCGATGGATATGAATCAGTATTTGGACATGTTTATTGAGGAAGCAAAAGAACACCTGCAAGCAATCAACGCCAACCTGTTGCTGTTGGAAAGTGATCCGGGAAACATTGGGCACGTCAAGGAAATTTTCCGCTCGGCGCACACCTTGAAAGGGATGTCCGCAACCATGGGCTTCGAAGATATGGCCAACCTGACTCACGAAGCGGAAAACGTGCTCGATCTGATTCGTAACCAGAAGTTGACAATCACCAGTGACATCATGGATGTCATCTTTCAAAGCGTGGATCTGATCGAAAGCATGGTGATCGATATTACAGAAGGCGGGGATGGATCAGCCGACGTATCGGTTCCGGTGAAAAAGCTGAGAGCGATTGTGGCTGGCGATTTTTCCGCCGAACAGGAAGTAGCTGCCGCTGCCGTAGCGGAAGAGGAAGCCGTTGAGGCGGAAAAAGCGGAAGGAACGCCTGTGCAGGAGCACGATCTGGACGACTACGCGCTGATGGTGCTGGAGCAGTCCAAGGAGCTTGGCAACAACGTCGTGTGGATTCAGGTCACGCTGAATGAGAATTGCCTGCTGAAAGCGGCGCGTTCCTACATGGTATTTGACCAGTTGGAGTCGATGGGGGAAATCATCAAGACAAAGCCGTCAGTTGAAGATATTGAAAACGAGCGCTTCGAGCTGTCTTTTGAATTGGCCTACGTCACCATGCAATCTGTCGAGAAGGTCCGTAGCGCGATTCTCAACATTTCGGAAATACAGGATGTTACGATTGAACCGATTCAACTGAAAAAACAAGCGCCGCCAGCTCCAGCCGTGGCGGAATCGGCAGCTCCCGCAGAGGAGAAAAAAGCCCCAAGCAATGCTCAGGCAACCCCTGCCAAGAAAACGACGGCTGGCGGAAAAACGATTCGCGTAGACATCGACCGCCTGGACATTTTGATGAACCTGTTCAGCGAGCTGGTAATCGACCGCGGACGTCTGGAGCAGCTGGCACGCGAGATCGGCAATGGCGAGCTGCAGGAAACAGTCGAGCATATGAACCGCATCAGCGGAGATTTGCAAAATATCATCCTGACGATGCGCATGGTCCCAGTGGAGCAAGTCTTCAACCGCTTCCCGCGCATGATCCGCGATTTGCAAAAAGAACTACATAAGAAAGTAAATCTGGAAATCATCGGGGCGGAAACAGAGCTGGATCGCACCGTTATCGATGAGATCGGGGACCCGCTCAATCACCTGCTGCGCAACTCGCTCGACCACGGGATCGAATCGCCTGAAGATCGGAAAAGGGCAGGCAAGCCGGAGGAAGGAACGATCGTCCTGCGCGCGTTCCACAGCGGCAACCATGTCTTTATCGAAGTGAAAGACGACGGCGCGGGCATCAACAAGGAAAAAGTGCTGAAAAAAGCGATTGAACGGGGCATTGTCAATCCAGCCAACGCAGACAGCATGTCGGACAAGCAGATTCACGAGCTGTTGTTCGCCGCTGGATTCAGTACCGCTGAAGTGGTCTCGGATATTTCCGGCCGCGGCGTAGGACTGGATGTCGTCAAATCCAAGATCGAATCGCTTGGCGGCAGCGTCAGTGTAGAATCTGTTCGCGGCCAAGGAACGACCTTCCTGATTCAACTCCCGCTGACGCTCTCGATCATTTCGGCCATGCTCGTGCAGGTAAACGACGAGAAGTACGCTGTGCCGCTTTCCTCGATTATTGAAACGGCGGTGTTCAAGAAAGACCAGATCATGATGGCTCATCGCCAGAAAGTGATCGACTTCAGGGGACGGGTTGTTCCGCTCGTTTCGCTGCAGGACATTTTCCAGGTACCGGACAACGGGGCGGAAAAAGATGATGATGTATCAGTAGTCATCGTTCGCAAAGGAGAAAAAATGGCCGGACTTGTTGTGGATTCGTTTATCGGCCAACAGGAAATCGTCCTCAAAACGCTTGGCAAGTACCTGGTCAACGTCTTTGCCATTTCGGGTGCAACGATCCTGGGAGACGGACAAGTCGCTCTTATCATTGATTGCAACGCACTGATTAAGTAGAGGGAGGGGCAGCCACATGCTCGATCAAAAAGAAATCGTAAGCGAAGTCAAAGTGATTGTGTTTCGGTTGAAGGATGAAGAGTACGGGGTAGAAGTCAATCAGGTGAAATCCATCGAGAAGCTGGAGCACATCACCCGTGTTCCACGCACGCCCCAGTTCGTCAAAGGGGTTATCAACCTGCGCGGAGTGGTCACGCCGATCATTGATCTCCGCAATCGGTTCGGGTTGGAAGAAAGTCTCTATTCCGAATCGACCCGCATCATTATCGTCGCAGTTGGCGAAGTGGAAGTCGGCTTGATTGTGGACGCGGCCAACGATGTCATCGACATTCCGGTCAATGCGATTGAGCCGCCGCCAGAGGTTGTGGGTGGCGTTGAAGCTGCTTACCTGCGCGGAGTAGCGAAGCTGGACAAACGACTTTTGATTTTGTTGAATCTCGATAAAGTATTGAGCACAGAGGAAATTAAACAGCTGGACTCAATTGAGGGGTAAAAAAGATGGCCTATTTCACAAAGTTTGGAGACTTCCAATTTGATGTTCTTCGGGAAATCGGGAACATCGGTGCTGGGCATGCCGCAACGGCTCTCTCCAAGCTGATGCAAAAAGAGATCGACATGAAAGTGCCGCAAGTCAACATCATTCCGTTTGACAAGGTGGCCGATTGTGTCGGTGGCGCTGAAGCGGTTGTCGTTACCGTCTTTTTACGAGTGGAAGGCGATTGTCCTGGAAGTATGTTTTTCATTCTCGATCTGGATTCGGCAAGACATCTGCTGGAACAAATCACGGGGATCAACAAGGATGTTTACGAATGGGAAGAGCTGGAAGTTTCAGCTCTTCACGAGATCGGCAATATTTTGACTGGGTCCTATCTCTCCTCACTGGCAGATTTCACACAGCTCAACCTGCAGCCTTCGGTACCTGCACTCGCTGTGGATATGGCTGGAGCGATTCTCAGCTATGGATTAATAGCGTTGGGTCAAGTGGGTGACTTTGCTCTCACGATTGACACCGCATTTTTTGAAGGCAACGAAAAAGTCAAGGGGAACTTTTTCCTTATTCCTGATCCTGAATCGCTTCCTATTCTATTTCGTTCATTAGGGGTTCCGTTCGATGGAGATAATTAAGATAGGTATGGCTGACCTCGGTGTAGCAAAGTCGCCGAGCAAGCTACGAACCACGGGTCTAGGATCTTGCGTAGGGGTTGTTCTCTACGATCACATCCATAAAATTGCAGGCATGGCACATGTTATGCTTCCTGAGTCCTCACTTGCGAAAAACGGGGAGGTGACGATCGGGAAGTATGCGGACACAGCGATTCCCCATCTGATTGACTTGATGGAAAAGGCTGGTGCCCAAAACCGGAATATCGTCGCCAAAATAGCAGGTGGAGCACAGATGTTCGCCTTTTTAGGAAACAGTGATACCATGCGGATCGGACCGAGAAATGTCGAGGCCTGCAAACAGGCTCTGAAAGAAGCTAACATTCGAATCGTGGCAGAAGATACAGGGGGAAATTGCGGTCGGACGATAGAGATGGATGCTGCCAATGGGGTTCTTCAGATCCGTACGGTAAATCAAGGTGTGAAGGAAGTATAAGAATGTTGGGAACCATTTGGATAAATGCAGGCATGGGGCTGGTCGCTTTTGTCATCACTTTTTGCACGGCACTTTTGAGCAATGTCTGGCTGGTCTCCTTGGAGCGGGCGGCCATTGCTCTGGTCGTATTTTTCCTTGCAGCTTTTCCGATCCGCTTTGTTCTGGCACTCGTCACACAGACACCAGTGCCGTCCGTGACAGCAGAAGGAGCAGAGGGGGCAAATGCTCCTCTGGATGAAGCCGGGACAGAGGCGAAGTCCACAGATCAAACGGTTGAGACAGTGGCAGACGAAGCATTTTCTCCGCTCTCCTTTACCAAGTTGGAGACGGTACCTCCTATAGAGAATCCAGCAACCGTTGCAGAGGTCGTTAGGCGCTTAACAGATGAGTAAAGGTTGGTGACTATTCGTGGCACGGCTAACCAGTCAGGAAAAAGCAAAAGAGTTCGATAAATGGGTCATGTGGAAGCAAGAGGGCAGTCGCGAGGCGGAAGTTGATCTCATCACCAAGTTTTTGCCGCTGGTGGACAAGGTGGCAAATCGGCTGGCGATCAATCTGCCGGCCAACGTGGACAAAGATGACTTAATCAGCTACGGACGATTTGGGTTGCTGGATGCTTTGGCCAAATTCGATCATACGCGGGGACTGCAATTCGAGACATATGCCATGTGGCGCATTCGTGGAGCCATGATTGACGGCTTGCGTGAAAATGACTGGATCCCTCGCACTGTTCGGGACAAGGCCAAAAAAATCGAAGAAGCGTACACCACCTTGGAACAAAAAATGCTGCGAATGCCAACCGATCTGGAAGTTTCCGAATATCTCGGGATAAGCGAAAAAGAACTGCAGCAGGTGTTTTTGGAAACCTCTTTGGCCAGCATGGTCTCGATTGATGAGGCAGTAGGGGAAGAGGATGAACAAAAGACCGCAAGACATTCCTACATCGTGGACGAGTTGACTCCACGGCCGGAAACGGTAGCAGAAGTCGGCAGTTTGAAAGAAGTGCTGGTCGGTGCAATCGACAAGCTTCCGGAGAAGGAAAGACTCGTTGTCTCCCTGTTTTACTTCGAAGAGATGACGCTGTCCGAAATCGCTGAAATCATGAGCTTGTCACCTTCACGGATCTCGCAGCTTCATTCAAAGGCTCTTTTTCGACTTCGTTCCGCCTTGTCGAGATGGAAGTCGCAATTGATGTAAACGCATTGTACCCAAGCTTGAGAGGGGAGAAGGTATGGAAGGGATCGAGAATTACAGTTTAGAGGTCAAACTTTCAGCAGATAAACTGGAGGCTGAAATCGTGCTGAAAGTCGCTGAAGAAGACCTCGACAACATCGTGCTCAGGGATGAGGACGTCTATAGCGCACTGCAAACGAACCAAGTGAAGGTGGGCATTCTCGATGATGTCGTGCGGGATCTATGCGCATTCCCCAAGAAGTTCGCAAACGCCCGCATCACGATTGCGCGAGGGGTGGCTCCGGTTGACGGAACCGACGCCTTTATCGAGTACCCTTATTTAGAAAATGTTGCCAATGAAGGCGGGCCAAAAGAACTGGAAGATGGTCGAGTCGATTATTATAATATAACCAGCATACCGAATGTCGCCAAAGGACAGCTCTTGGCCCGCAAAATCCCGGCTACCCCTGGAACACCGGGGACGGCAGTTACCGGAGAGCCCATCGCTCCCAAAGCAGGGAAGGAAATCCACATCAAGCCCGGCAAAAACGTCGTGCACAACCAGGAGCGTACGCTTGTCTACGCTGCCATTGATGGACAGGTTTCCTTTACCGAGCAGGACAAACTGAATGTTTTTCCTGTCTATGATGTAAATGGGGATGTTGATTTTGGTGTCGGCAACATTGACTTTGTGGGAACGGTGGTCATTCGCGGGAACGTATTGAATGGGTTTCGGGTCAAGGCATCCGGGGACATCCGCGTACTGGGGAGCGTAGAAGGTGCCGAACTGTACGCGGGCGGATCGATTGAGATTAAAAGTGGCATCGTGGCCCAAGACAAAGGCATGATTGTCGCCGGACATGATATTCGTACATCGTTCATTCAAAATGCGAATGTGTCCGCCGGCAACGAAGTGATCGTGTCGCAAAGCATCATGTTCTCCAACGTGCGGGCAGGAAAGCAAATCATTTGCAATGGCCCGAAAGGCATTATCATCGGGGGAGTTCTGCAGGCGGGAGAAAAAATTGCCGCCCGGGTGTTTGGCAACAACAGGGCAACGCCTACCATTTTGGAGGTAGGGGTGAAGCCGGAGTTGCGCCAGGAGCTTGCCAACATTCAAAAAGATTTGCAAAATGTGTACGAAAATTTACGCAAAACGGACCAAGGTCTTGGTGTCATCAATCAAATTTTGCATACGGGCAAGGAGCTTACACCTGAGAAGCGGCTCATGCAAATCAAGCTGACCAATACACGACTCGTCCTGGAAAAGGAATGCAAACAGCTCGAAGCCCGCAAGAAGGATTTGGAAAACGAGCTGAAAGGGGAAACCCCTGCCGCCGTAGAGGCGTACCATGTCATGTACCCGGGAATCAAGATGACATTCGGCAAGCTCGTTCATTTCGTCAAGCACGAGTACCCCCGGACGCGATTTATCGTCCTCGATGGGGAAATCAGTACCGCAACACTCATCTGAATGCCGGAATCCTGATGGCGAGGAAGGGAGTTGGGCTGTATGAGTTTGAAAGCGGTTGAATTGCAGGTAGCGCTGCCACGAACGCTGGAGGTCAGCCGGATTCAGGAGCACCAGCAACAACGCTCCATGCACGAAGCCCAGGCGATGATCGATCAGCGCAAAGATTTGGACGCGCATATGCGGCAACGTCCGACGAACGTCGACGAAACGCAAAAAAACCAAATTCGCGAGAGGGAGCAGGAACAGCGGCAGAGGCAGGAGGAGCAAGCGCACAGCGGGCCTGCCGAAGCAAATAACGATGCAGCAAGTGAGCAAAGCTCCCCTTCCTCTGTCTCCATGCGAGATCCCATGCGCGGACGCTTTATTGACATATCCCTATAACAGGAACAAAAGACAAGCCAGAACTAAAGGTGACCAACATGGACCAAGTGTATCTCATCCTCATCGGAACAGGAATCATCATGATGCTGCTTGCCTTTTTTCTTCAGAAAAAGACGCCGGATGATGCTGTCGCCCTATCGACACAGCGACAGACAGACAAGGCAGAAACGGAAAAAAGCCTGCAACGGTTAAGCAAGCAGTTCAAGCAGGAAATCGCCCTTCTTTCTGCCGAATGGCAAGAAACAAGGGCTGATTTGCTTTACGAAATCGATTTTTTGAAAAAGAAAGTCGAGCAACTGGAGCAACAATGGAACGAACGAGCGGCCCATGCACAAGCGGCCGTCTCCGCCGAGCAGACGCAACCAACAGCACTGCCTGCAGAAGAGGATGTCGATATGCTGGCGCTGCGCGAGCGCTATCGTCGTGTGTTCGAGTTGAGCCGGGAAGGGCTCTCTCCTGACGAGATTGCCAAACGACTGGGCGCAGGCCGCGGGGAAATCGACCTCATTTTCACGCTGGCGCAAAAAAACGAGCGAGGTCTTGCCGATGCGTAAACGTGAATTGTTATTTGGATTCGGAGCAGGCCTGGTTGTGGCAGCCTCCCTCATCGGCCTGACAGCACCGAAAAGCGAGGTGCCAGAGGCAGCAGTTACAGAGGAAGAAATCAAGCAGGCGGCAGCCAAACTGCAAATGGTCGTGCTCACGCCGGAAGAATACAAGCAATGGCAGGAAGAAAAAAAGGTCAACGTACAGCCGGCACCAAGCGCACCAAAAGCTCCGACAGCGCCTGAACTGCAACAGACGAAGGCCCCGGTGAGCGCGCAGCCAAAAACACCCGTGTCAAGTGAAGTAAAACCTCCCAGTGTCGAGAGTGTGGCCCAGCCATCTCCTGCTCTCGAGGCGTCCAGTCAAAGCGCCACGCCAGCAACAGCGCCAACCAAGACTGCAACCCCACAACCGCCTGCTGTGGAGGCACCTGTAGCGAAGAAAACCGTTTCCTTCACCGTGCCTTACAAGGCGACGGCAGAAGGGGTTGCGGCTACCCTTGTAAAAGAAGGAATCCTGCCGGAAAACAACAAGTTGGTGGAGCAACTGCGCTCAATGGACAAGCTGAACCGCATCCGGGTAGGGACTTACCAGGTTTCGGTACCTATTTCGGAGGAAGAGATTGCCAAGCTCATCACGACACCGCCGAAGAAGTAAGGCGGTATTTTTTTTGCAAAAATATTGGAATTGGTTTGTTGCAATTGAAACACCCATATGATATATTCATTTACGGTGTTGAAATCGCACGTCCACCAATTCCGGCAATGGTGCTGCCACTGGCAGAATTGCTTGGAACATGCGGTGTGGCGGAGGTAGGCATCAAAAAACCACTTTTGAAGGAGGTGTGAAATATGGCAGTAATTTCGATGAAACAACTGCTCGAGGCTGGTGTACACTTCGGTCACCAAACTCGCCGTTGGAACCCGAAAATGGCTCGCTATATCTTCACCGAACGTAACGGAATCTACATTATCGACCTGCAAAAAACTGTGAAAAAAGTAGAGGAAGCGTACAACTTCGTGCGTGAACTCGCTCAAGAAGGCGGAAAAGTGCTCTTCGTAGGTACGAAGAAACAAGCACAAGAATCCGTTAAAGAAGAAGCTGAACGCACAGGTCACTACTACATCAACCAACGCTGGTTGGGTGGTACCTTGACAAACTTCACAACGATCAAAAAGCGTACCGCTCGCCTCGCTGAGCTGAAACGCATGGAAAACGACGGTACTTTCGACGTACTGCCTAAGAAAGAAGTTATCGTTCTGCGCAAAGAAATGGAACGTCTGGAAAAATTCCTTGGCGGTATCGCTAACATGGATAAATTGCCAGATGCTCTGTTTGTCATCGATCCTCGCAAGGAGCGCATCGCTGTAGCAGAAGCTCGCAAATTGGGTATCCCAATCGTTGCAATCGTAGATACTAACTGCGATCCAGATGAGATCGACTACGTGATCCCAGGTAACGATGACGCAATTCGCGCTGTGAAACTGCTCACTGCAAAAATGGCGGACGCTCTCTTGGAAGGAAACCAAGGAACAGAGCAAGAAGCCACAACAACTGCGTAAGCAAGTGTGTAAAAGGGTGGACTGAGGGTGTCAGAGCCCCCGTCCATCCTTTTTTTCTTCAAAAGGCATTGGTAATTTGTAGATCGTAACTTTCCAAGGAGGTTTCACTTACATGGCAATTAGTGCACAAGCGGTTAAAGAACTGCGCGAGCGTACAGGCGCAGGTATGATGGATTGCAAACGCGCGCTGGAAGAAACAGCGGGCGACATGGAAAAAGCAATTGACCTGCTCCGTGAGCGCGGTATCGCAAAAGCAGCGAAAAAATCCAGCCGTATCGCAGCAGAAGGTTTGACAGCTACAGCGGTTGCCGGCAACGTGGCAGCAGTAGTGGAAGTTAACTGCGAAACAGACTTCGTTGCGAAAAACCCTGAGTTCCAAGCACTCGTAAAAGACATCGCTGAACATGTTGTATCCCAACGTCCTGCAACTGTAGAGGAAGCGCTGGAGCAACCGTTCAAAGGTGCTGGCGACACGCTGGCACAAGTTATCAATGAAAAAATCGCGACAATCGGGGAAAACATCACCTTCCGTCGTTTTGTTGTATCCGAGAAATCCGATAACGGCGTATTCGGTACTTACCTGCACATGGGCGGTAAAATCGGCGTGCTGGTAACACTCGAAGGCACACAAAACGAAGCACTGGCAAGAGATCTCGGTATGCACGCTGCTGCTGCAAACCCTCGCTTCGCTAACCGTGAAGAGGTTTCCCAAGACGAGATCAATCGCGAGCGCGAAGTTCTGAAAAACCAAGCGCTGGCTGAAGGCAAGCCTGCCAATATCGTGGAGAAAATGGTCGAAGGCCGCCTCTCCAAATTCTTTGAAGAATACGTAATGGTTGAGCAACCATTCGTAAAAGACCCTGACAAGAAAGTATCTGCCCTGTTGAAAGAAGCAGGTGCTACCTTGAAAGAATTCGCTCGCTTCCAAGTCGGCGAAGGCATCGAGAAGAAACAAGAAGACTTCGCAGCCGAAGTAATGGCTCAAGTGAATAAGCAGTAATAAAGGAATAGGGAACACCTTCGTGTTCCCTATTTTCAAAGCGAGAGTTTCACTACATGTGAAACTCTCCTGCACGTAAAAAGCAAGTGTGCCGAAGCTTTTCAGAAGGAATGCAGTCAAGGCACAGAGAATGATTCATGAATGGAGGCCGTTTCACATGCCACTTCCTGCCTATAAACGTGTTGTGTTAAAGTTGAGTGGGGAAGCACTGGCGGGGGACCTTGGGTACGGAATCGACCCGAAGGTGATTTTCTCCGTAGCAAACCAGATCAAGGAAATCGTAGAATTGGGAGTACAAGTCGCCGTAGTCGTCGGTGGAGGCAACATTTGGCGCGGACTTTCCGGAAGCTCAAAAGGAATGGATCGGGCTACTGCCGACTACATGGGGATGTTGGCCACGATTATGAACTCCCTCGCCCTGCAGGATGGGCTGGAAAAAGTGAACGTCCCGACTCGTGTCCAAACCTCGATTGAGATGCGACAAGTGGCCGAGCCATACATACGCCGACGCGCCATTCGCCATCTGGAGAAAATGCGCGTAGTCATTTTCGCTGCCGGAACGGGCAACCCTTATTTTTCTACAGATACGACGGCTGCCCTGCGTGCTGCTGAGATTGAAGCAGAAGTCATTTTGATGGCGAAAAACAAGGTCGACGGGGTCTATTCCGCTGACCCTAGCCTGGACCCGAATGCGCAGAAGTACGACCAACTGACATTCCTGGAAGTCCTCAACAAAGGACTGGGGGTTATGGATTCGACCGCATCGAGCTTGTGCATGGATAACAGCATCCCACTCATCGTGTTTAACATTTCCGAAGAAGGCAATATTCGCCGGGCAGTAATGGGCGAGAAAATCGGTACTCTAGTGAAGGGGGAATAATCATGCCACAAACAGTGCTCAAAGACATGGAAGATCGTATGAATAAAGCGATCCTCGCTTTGAAAAAAGACTTGTCCAGCCTCCGTGCAGGCCGTGCGAACCCAGCGATGCTCGACCGCGTGCTGGTGGACTACTACGGTTCACCAACACCGATCAGCCAGCTCGCGAACATCAGCGTTCCTGAGCCACGCATGCTGACAATCCAGCCGTGGGACAAAAGCGCACTGAAGGAAATTGACCGTGCGCTGCAGCAGTCTGACCTGGGGATTTCTCCATCCAATGACGGGGTTATCATCCGTCTGGTCATTCCGCCGCTTACAGAAGAGCGCCGCAAAGAGCTCGTGAAGCTTGCCGGAAAAAGTGGCGAGGAAGCAAAGATTGCCATCCGCAACATTCGCCGCGATGCAAACGACGAGATTAAAAAGCTGGAAAAAGCAGCAACCATCTCCGAGGACGAATCCCGTCGCCATCAGGATACGATCCAAAAATCGACCGACAAGTTCATTGCGGAAATCGACAAGATCGTAAAAGAAAAAGAAAAAGACATCATGGAAGTATAATGATTAGGGCGATCCCCCTCATTTGAGGGGGATGCACGTCTATATCTCTCATTACGGGGGAACACTTTATGTTAGAACATCTGGCGCGCAAATGGAGCCGCAAGGAAAAACAATCGGTACCAGCCGAGTTGGATCGTTCCGGAAAAATCCCGCAGCATGTCGCGGTGATTATGGACGGCAACGGTCGTTGGGCCAACATGCGCAATTTACCCCGGGTCGCCGGGCATCGAGCAGGCATGAAAACGGTAAAGGAAGTCGTAAAAGCTGCTGACGAGATCGGCGTGCGCTACATGACGATGTACGCTTTTTCTACAGAAAATTGGAAGCGACCACGGGACGAGGTCGATTTTCTCATGAAGCTTCCGCAGGAATTTTTGTCGACAGAATTGGATGAATTGGTCGAACGGAACGTGCGCATCCGCATGCTCGGCAGCAAGGAAAAGCTCCCGGCGCATACGCTGAAGGCTCTGCATGAAGCAGAAGAGCGCACGTATGAAAATCAAGGCCTTCAATTGTGTTTTGCCTTGAATTACGGAGGCCGCGACGAGATTGTCAAGGCGTTTTCCGTGTTGGCATCGAAAGTAAAAGCGGGAGAACTCGATCCGGAAGCTCTGGATGAAGAAGCGGTTTCCCGTTATCTGTATACAAGCGATATTCCGGACCCTGACCTCTTGATACGCACCAGTGGAGAGATTCGCTTGAGTAACTTTATGCTTTGGCAATTGGCTTACACAGAATTGTGGTTTACGGATGTGCTTTGGCCTGATTTTACCCGTGAACACTTTTATCAAGCGATTGTGGAATACCAAGGCCGAGCTCGTCGCTACGGGGCGGTATAGCCGAGAGGTGGAATCAGTTGAAGCAACGAATCTTAACAGGCCTGATTGGTGGAGCAGCTTTTCTGTTTCTTATCTACCTGGGTGGAGCCTGGTACTCACTATTGGTGTTTTTGCTGGCCGTCATAGGCCATTTTGAATTTATGCGGATGGCTGGCATTCAGCCATTTCACGTGGCAGGGATACTCGGCTACGCGCTCGTGGTCAGCTTGCTCTGGCCGTCGCTCGCGTTTGCGGAATGGCTGGGCATCAGTATGCCGGATCTGATGCTGCCTGTCCTCCTGCTTTTGTTGATTTACTCCGTTTTGCGGAAAAATCAGTTTCACATTGAACACGTCGCCCTTACGCTGGTGGGGGCGTTATACATAGGCTTCGGTTTTACATACATGGCCGCTGCCCGCAATCTGCCCGATGGACTGATGCTCACCGTGCTGGTGATCGCGGCGATCTGGTCGACGGATTCGGGAGCCTATTTTGTCGGGAAAGCAATCGGCAAGCGCAAGCTGTGGCCGGAAATCAGTCCCAATAAAACGGTCGAAGGGGCGCTGGGCGGCTTGGCATCGGCCATCCTGGTCGTCGTCATCATCAATGCAAGCTTCGGCAGCTTGTCCTTTGACAAGGCGCTCGAAATTGCGCTGGTAGCCGGTGTTGTCGGGCAGCTGGGCGACCTGGTAGAGTCGGCGTTCAAGCGCCATTTTCACGTGAAAGATTCAGGACAGCTCATCCCCGGACACGGCGGCGTGCTGGATCGATTTGACAGTTTTTTGCTTGTCTTTCCGGTTTTGCATCTGCTAGGTATCGTCTGAAGACTGGTGCATATAGAAGAGATATAGAGGGTGAAATCAGTGAAAAAAATAGCGCTCTTGGGTTCAACCGGCTCGATTGGAACAAGCACGCTGGAAGTGGTGGAACAGCATCCCGAAGAGTTTTCTGTCGTTGCCATGGCAGCAGGGACGAATGTGGAACTGCTCGCCCGGCAGGTGGAAAAGTTTCAGCCAGAACTTGTCTCCGTGGGGAACGAGCAGGCGGCTGTCCAGCTTCGCGAGCGACTGGGCAGCGGATACAAACCCGAGATTGTCTGCGGTTCAGAAGGGCTTGAGCTGGTTGCCCGCCATGAATCCGCCAGCATGGTCATGACCGCAGTCGTTGGCAGTGTAGGGGTCGGCCCTACACTCGCGGCGATCGAGGAAGGAAAAACGATTGGGCTTGCGAACAAGGAAACGCTGGTGAGCGCAGGCCCCGTCGTCATGAAGCGGGCGAAGGAAAAGGGCGTGGCCATCATCCCGGTCGACAGCGAGCATTCCGCTGTTTTTCAATGTATGCAGGGAGAGCGGGCAGAAGATGTGGCGAGGATCATTTTAACGGCATCAGGCGGTTCTTTTCGCCATCTGAGCCGCGCGGAACTGCAGCAGGTGACGGTAGAAGAGGCGCTGGCGCACCCGAACTGGAGCATGGGCGCAAAAATTACCATTGACTCGGCTACGATGATGAACAAAGGCTTCGAGGTAATCGAAGCCCACTGGCTGTTTGATTTGCCGTACGAACAAATTGACTGCGTGCTGCATTATGAAAGTATCATCCACTCTATGGTAGAATACAAAGACCGGGCTGTCATGGCGCAGTTGGGTACTCCGGACATGAAAGTGCCGATCCAGTACGCCATGAGCTATCCTTGCAGAAAAAATCTGACTACGGAACCTCTTGATCTGGCCAAAATTGGCTCGCTTCATTTTGCTGCCATGGATTTTGAACGCTATCCTCTGCTACAATTGGCTTATGAGTGCGGGAAAGCGGGGGGCACGTATACCGCTGTCCTGAATGCAGCCAATGAAGTCGCTGTCGAGCTTTTCCTGAAGGGGGCCATTTCCTTCCTCGACATCGAAAAGGTCGTCAGACGAACGTGTGAGGCGCATGAAGGCGTACATAATCCCGAACTGGAAGAGATTTTTGCGGCTGATCGGTGGGCGCGCACGCATGCGCTTGCGTCCGTTTAAGAAAACTGGATGTAGACACTCCAATGAAAGGTGGCTGTTCACTTGCCTTTTCCCAACATGGATTCCGTTGAATCAATTCTCGCGATCGTCGTCGTTTTTGGTGCGCTCGTTTTCGTGCATGAGCTGGGACACTTTTTATTGGCCAAAAGAGCAGGGATACTTTGCCGCGAATTTGCGCTGGGAATGGGGCCAAAGATTTTTCGCGTGAAGCGGGGAGAGACGGAATACACCCTTCGCCTCCTGCCCATCGGGGGGATGGTCCGCATGGCGGGCGAAGACCCTGAGATGGAAATGTTGAAACCGCACATGGAAGTAAGCCTGGAGCGGGACGCATTAGGAAAGGTAACGCATTTTTTGCTGGATGGACCAGGGAACGCTTCGGCTCGGGCGATTACCGGTACGGTTGTTCGCTTTGACCTGGAAAAAGATTTGTATATCGTGCTGGATGTAGGCGGGGAAGAGCGGCAGTTTTCCGTGCATCCCCAGGCGCAGCTGGTTAAAGATGGACAAGAGGTGCAAATCGCGCCTTTGAACCGACAGTTTAAAGGCAAGACGATCTCGCAGCGCTTCTGGGCCATTTTTGCCGGGCCTTTTGCCAACTTTCTGCTGGCGTTTGTGCTGTTTATCGCGATCGGACTATTGTACGGGGTGCCAAAAGACATTCCGTATCTGGGCGAGGTCAGAGCAAACGGTCCGGCAGCTCAGGCGGGCTTGATGCAAGGAGACAAGATTATCTCCATTCAGGGGCAGCCTGTGTCTTCCTGGAAAGAAATCGTCCAGATCATCAGCCAGTCGCCGGGCAAGGAAATGCAGTTTGAATACGAGCGAAACGGACAACGCAACACCGTTTTGGTCAAAGTAGGAAAAGACGAGAACAATGTCGGCAAAATCATGGTGACGAATCCGCTGACGTATGCACCGGGAGAAGTGCTGAAGTACGGCGCGACATCCACCTATGAATTTACGGCGATGATATTGAAGAGCTTGGGAATGCTCTTTACCGGCTCGGTAGGGCTTAACGACCTGAGCGGTCCGGTAGGGATCTTCAAGATGACCGGGGAGTTCGCCCAGCAGGGCATGGCGATTTTGATGAAATGGGCAGCCGTTCTTTCCATCAACCTGGGGCTCATCAATCTGTTGCCGCTTCCGGCCCTCGACGGCGGGCGCCTGGCGTTTATTGCAGTCGAAGCGCTGCGCGGGCGTCCGGTTGATCCGCACAAAGAAGGCATGGTGCACTTTCTCGGCTTCGCCTTTTTGATGCTGCTGATTTTGGTCGTAACCTGGAACGATCTGCAACGGTTGTTCTTCCAATAACGTACTACCATGTGGAGTAGAAAAGAAACAAAATTAAAGGATGGTGCAAAATGTACAAGCGCGAGGAGACGAAACCGGTTTTTGTGGGAGACGTGCAAATCGGTGGCCAAAAAAGCGTAGTAATCCAATCAATGACGACAGCAGACACGCGTGATGTAGAGAAGACACTGGCCCAGATTCAACAGCTTCATGACGCCGGTTGCCAAATTGTCCGCCTGGCCGTCATCAATGAGGATGCAGCCCGCGCCATCAAAAAGATCAAGGAGCGTTCCCCGCTGCCGCTTGTTGCGGACATCCATTTTGACCACAAGCTGGCACTGATTGCGCTGGAGAGCGGCATTGACAAAATTCGGATCAATCCCGGAAACATCGGTTCCAGGGAAAAAACAAAGCGCGTCGTAGAAGCTTGCCGCGAGCGCAATGTGCCGATTCGCATCGGGGTAAACTCCGGTTCCGTTGAAAGAAGGCTGCTGGAAAAGTACGGCTACCCTTCACCGGAAGCGATTGTCGAGAGCGCAATGGACCACGTGGAAATTTTGGAGGACTTGAATTACGATAATATCGTCATCTCTCTGAAATCTTCCGACGTGCCGACGATGATCCAGACCTATTCGCTGATGGCGCAAAAGCGCAACTATCCGCTGCACGTAGGAGTGACAGAGGCGGGGACCCAGTTTTCCGGCGCAATCAAATCTTCCGTCGGAATCGGGACGGTGCTGTCGATGGGCATTGGTGACACGATCCGCGTATCGCTGACGGCAGATCCGGTGGAAGAAATCAAGGTGGCGAAGCAAATTCTCCGCAGCCTCGATATTGTCAACAATGATCCTGTCGTGATTGCGTGCCCGTCGTGCGGGCGTTGTGCGATCGACTTGATTGGACTGGCGACAAAAGTAGAGGATGCGATCTCCACTTTGAAAGTACCGCTGAAAGTAGCAGTCATGGGCTGCGCGGTAAACGGGCCGGGTGAAGCGCGCGAAGCGGATGTCGGCGTTGCGGGCGGTAACGGCGAAGGACTGATTTTCCGCAATGGTGTCATTGTTCGGAAAGTGAAAGAAGATGAACTGTTCGAAGAATTGATGAAAGAAATTAACGAAATGGTCAACGAGAAAAACCCTACCAAGGTAGGCTGATCGTCGTTGATTGCTGACGAGGCATAAGGAGGACACGCACGTGTTGAAGCAAAGTCAAATGTTGATTCCTACCTTGCGGGAAGTGCCTGCGGATGCGGAGATTGCCAGCCATAAGCTGCTGCTCCGCGCCGGCATGGCCCGCCAACTGGCTTCCGGAATTTATACGTACCTGCCATTGGCGCTTCGTACCCTGCACAAAATCCAGGCCATTGTGCGTGAAGAGATGAACAAGGCAGGGGCCCAGGAGCTGTTGATGCCAGCCATGCAGCCTGCCGAGCTGTGGCATCAGACAGGCCGCTGGGATGTGTACGGCCCTGAGCTTGTGCGTCTGCGTGACCGTCACGACCGCTCCTTTGCGCTCGGACCCACTCACGAGGAAGTCATTACCAGCCTGGTTCGGGACGAGATCAACTCGTACAAAAAGCTCCCGATCAACCTGTATCAAATCCAGACGAAGTTTCGCGATGAAGTGCGTCCGCGCTTCGGCCTGATCCGTTGCCGCGAGTTTATCATGAAGGACGCGTATTCGTTTGATACGACCCAGGAAGGACTGGATCGCAACTTCCAGGCGATGTACGACGCCTACACGAACATTTTCACGAGGGTCGGCCTGAATTTCCGCGCGGTAGAAGCCGACGCAGGCGCGATTGGCGGAAAAGGCACGTACGAGTTCATGGCGTTGTGTGAGATCGGCGAGGACACGATTGCGTACTCCGAGGAAGGCGACTATGCGGCCAACCTGGAAAAAGCGGAAGTTGTGTACAAGCCATCGGCGAAGCCGGCTGTAGAAGCGCCAGCCCGTGAAAAAGTACATACGCCGGGGATTAAAACAATCGATCAGCTCGTCGAGTTTTTGAACGTCGAAGCGAAGCAGATCATCAAGAGCCTCATCTACCGCGTCGATGACAAACTGGTGATGGTGCTTGTGCGCGGAGACCACGAGCTGAATGAAGTGAAGCTGAAAAACTTGTACGATGCGACAATCGTTGGTCTGGCATCCGAAGCGGAAATCGTTTCCGTGACCGGAGCGCCTGCCGGATTTGTCGGGCCTGTCGGCATTGATGGCGAAAAAGTGGAAATCATCGCGGACAACTACGTCCAGGATGTATATGACGGCATCGTGGGCGCAAATGAGACCGACTACCATCTGGCTCACGTTGTGCCAGGGCGTGATTTTGCCGTTTCCCGTTTTGCTGACCTGCGCAACATTACCGAAGGCGACCAATGCCCGCGTACAGGCGGCGCAATCAAGTTTGCGCGCGGTGTGGAAGTTGGCCATGTGTTCAAGCTTGGTACGAAATACTCGCAAGCGATGGGAGCAACCTATCTGGATGAGAACGGCCGCAGCCAGCCGATGATTATGGGTTGCTACGGAATCGGCGTATCCCGGACGATTGCCGCTGTCATTGAGCAAAACAACGATGAGAATGGGATCATTTGGCCTGTCGCTGTCGCTCCTTTCCATGTACATGTAATCCCGGTCAATGTTAAAGTAGAGGAGCAGCGCCAAATCAGCGAACAAATTGCCGAGGCTTTGCAAAAAGCCGGCGTGGAAGTTTTGTTCGATGATCGCCCTGAGCGGGCCGGCGTGAAGTTCAAGGATGCTGACCTGATCGGTCTGCCGTTGCGTATTACTGTATCGGACAAAGCAGCGCAAGAGGGCACCGTCGAAGTTCGCGTTCGCAAAACCGGGGAAACAGTGAACGTGAAGGTGGCCGACCTCGTATCCGAAGTGAAAACGATGCTTGCTCGTGTAGACCATACCGGGGCAGCCCTGTTCGGCAACGAGTAACGTGCAGGATTGAAGAAAGATTTTGTCGAATTTTACGGGGTACTCCCCTGGACACAACGGGAGTACCTCTTTTGCTTGTTTTTGGGAGGGTGGAATACCGTGGACCGTTTACAAGAGCAAAAACAGCGCTTCTCTCTGCTGCTCAAGCAAATGGAAGTTCCTGACGAATGGGTCAACCGCTATTTTCTGGACGGACAGATCGACAAGCTTGAGCTTTACAAGCAAAACAAGGAATGGGTCTTTCATTTTACCTTGCCAAGGCTGTTGCCCGCAGACGCATATGCTGCGTTTACGAGGCGCCTGTCGCAAACCTTTTCCCACTTGGCAAAAGTCGACGCCAGATTCCGCTACAAAGAAAAGCCTGAGCTTGGCTTCGTGGTGGAAGAGTATTGGGACTTGCTGGTCGCAAGTCTGGAGCCGAAGCTCAATTCGCTCGCTGTCACGCTGCGTTCTGCCAGAAAGCAGGTCGAGCAGCAGGAAGTGAAGGTGTACTTGCCAACGGAAATGACGGTAGAAGTCGCCAAACGCAAGCGCGCTGACAATGAGCTGCTGGCCGCTTTTCAAAAGGCGACGGATTGCTCCATGCGCTTTTCCTTCCATGGCGAAGAGAGCGATGAAGCGTACCAAGCCTTTGTCGAGCAGCGCAACGAGGAAGAGCGGGCGCTCGTAGAAGTCGTGATGACAGCCGCTGCCCAGGAAAGCAAAAATTCCGAAAAGACAGAAGCAGTTACCACCTTGATGATGGGCTACGAAATCAAGGACGACCCAATCCCGATTCGCGAAATTCAGGAGGAAGAGCGCCGCGTCGTCATCCAGGGTACTGTCTTCAACGTCGAGGTAAAAGAGTTGCGCAGTGGACGTCATCTTTTGACGTTCAACGTGTCGGACTACACAGACTCCCTGACCGTGAAGATGTTTTCCCGGGACAAGGAGGACGTCAAGATGCTGGAGGCGCTCAAGGACGGCATGTGGGTCAAGGTGCGCGGAAGTGTACAGCATGACACCTTTATGCGTGAGCTGGTGATGAACGCCAACGACCTGAACCAGATCGAGCAGGTCATCCGCCGGGATCAGGCAGACGAAAAACGCGTCGAACTGCATTGCCATACCCCGATGAGCGCATTGGATGCAGTGGCTTCGGTCAAGTCGCTGATTTCCACGGCGGCCAAATGGGGGCACAAGGCGATTGCCATCACCGATCACGGGGTGGTGCAGGCGTTTCCGGAAGCGTACTCCGTCGCGAAAAAACATAACATCAAGTGCATCCTTGGCATGGAGGCGTATGTGGTCGAGGATGGAATCGACATCGTCTACAACCTGAACGCCGATAACAACCAGCCGATTGACGAGACGACCGAATACGTTGTCTTCGATACGGAGACGACAGGTCTGAACGCCGCCGAGCATACCATTATCGAGATTGCGGCGGTCAAAATGAAAGGGACGGAAATCGTCGATCAATGGACCGAACTGATTGATCCGCAACTGGAGATCGGTCCGAAGACAACGGAAATTACCGGGATTACGAACGACATGCTCCGCGGCAAGGACACGATTGACATCGTGCTGCGCAAGTTCAAGGAGTTTACCGGAAATGCGGTGCTTGTGGCGCACAATGCGGAGTTTGACAAGGCGTTCATCAATGCCTGTGCGAAGCGGATTGGCATGGAGCCCTGGAACAATCCGTTTCTCGACACGCTTCCCCTGGCGCGGATGTTGTATAAAGGGATGCGCAACTACCGACTGGGCACGCTCGCCAAAAAGTTCAATGTCGAGCTGATTAATGCGCACAGGGCACTGGACGATACAGTCGCTCTCGCGCATGTGTTCCAGCAAATGCTCAAAGACGTCAAGGAAGCGCAAATCAAAACGCTTGCCGAGCTGAACGAGAAGAGCAACGAAGAAGCCGATTACAAGAGCGGACGTCCTTTCCATGCGACGATTCTCGTGCAAAACAAGGCGGGGCTGAAAAACTTGTACAAGCTCGTCAGCCGTTCGCATGTGGAGACGTTTTTCCGCTGGCCGCGCATTCAACGCAGCCAGCTGACCAAATTCCGCGAAGGCTTGCTGATTGGAACCGCGTGCAAGGAAGGCGAGCTGATGCAGTCGATTCTGCGCGGCAAGTCGCCGGAAGAGCTGAAGGAAGTCGCTGCTTTTTATGATTTTCTGGAAATTCAACCGCTCGACCATTACACGCCGCTGCTGCGCAACGAAGAAATACCTTCGCTGGAGACGATGAAGGGCTACCATCAGCTGATTGTGGAGATCGGAAAGGAATTGGGCAAGCCCGTCGTAGCGACAGGAGATGTGCATTTTCTCAATCCGCAGGATGAGATTTTTCGCGATGTCTTTTTGCTGTCAAAAGGCGACCCGACTGCCGGGAATCAGCCGCCCTTGTATTTCCGCACGACAGATGAAATGCTGGAGGCGTTTTCCTATCTGGGCGAAGAAGTGGCAAAAGAAATCGTCGTGACAAACACAAATGCAATGGCAGACATGATCGAGGACGTCAGCCCGATTCCTGACAAGCTGTACACTCCGGTCATCCCTGGCGCTGACGACGAGCTGCGTGAAATGTGCTACAACAAGGCACGGATGCTTTACGGCGATCCGTTGCCAGAGCTGGTCGAAAAGCGTCTGGAAAAAGAGTTGAACAGTATTATCACGCACGGTTTCGGCGTGATTTACCTGATCTCGCAGCGGCTGGTAACGAAGTCGCTGCAGGATGGATACCTGGTCGGCTCGCGTGGTTCGGTCGGTTCTTCTTTTGTCGCGACGATGTCGGATATTACCGAGGTGAATCCGTTGCCGCCGCACTATCGCTGCCCGAATTGCAAGCACAGCGAGTTTATTACCGACGGCTCGATTGCCTCCGGCTTCGACTTGCCCGACAAGGATTGTCCACAGTGCGGCACCAAATACGCCAAGGACGGGCAAGACATTCCGTTCGAGACGTTCCTTGGCTTTAAAGGGGACAAGGTTCCTGATATTGACCTGAACTTCTCCGGTGACTATCAGCCGCGAGCGCACAAGTACACGCAAGAGCTTTTCGGCGAGGACTACGTGTACCGCGCGGGAACGATCGGTACGGTTGCGGAAAAGACAGCGTACGGCTACGTCAGAAAGTACGCCGACGAGCGCGGACTGACGCTGCGCAATGCGGAAATCGCGCGCATCGTCAACGGCTGCACAGGGGTAAAAAGGACGACAGGACAACACCCTGGCGGGATTATTGTTGTACCGGACTACATGGAAATTGAAGACTTTTGCCCGATTCAGTATCCGGCAGATGACAGTGAATCCGAGTGGCGTACAACGCATTTCGACTTCCACTCGATTCACGACAACCTGCTGAAACTCGATATTCTCGGGCACGACGACCCGACCGTCATTCGCATGCTGCAGGACTTGACCGGGATGGACCCGAAAACGATTCCGCTTGATGACAAAAAGACGATGTCTATTTTCAGCTCGACGGAAGCGTTGGGCGTGACACCGGAGCAAATCCGGACGAACATGGGCACACTCGGCATTCCCGAGTTCGGGACCAAGTTCGTCCGGCAGATGCTTGAAGACACGAAGCCGACGACGTTTGCCGAGCTGGTCCAGATTTCCGGTCTGTCCCACGGTACGGATGTATGGTTGAACAACGCGCAGGACTTGATTCGCAACGGAATTTGCAAACTGCCTGATGTTATCGGTTGTCGTGACGACATCATGGTGTATTTGATCTACAAAGGGCTGGAGCCGTCCCGTGCCTTCAAAATCATGGAGTCGGTGCGAAAAGGGAAAGGTGTGCCGGAAGAAGATCAGGAAGAAATGCGCAAAAACAACGTGCCGGAATGGTACATCCAGTCTTGCCAGCGCATCAAATACATGTTCCCGAAGGCGCACGCTACGGCGTACGTCATGATGGCCGTGCGGATCGCCTACTTCAAGGTGCATCGTCCGCTGGAATTTTACGCGACGTACTTTACCGTCCGCGCCGACGACTTCGACATTCCGCTGATGGTCAAAGGCTCGGCGGCCATCCGGCAAAAAATCGAAGAGATTGAGGGCAAGGGTCACGACGCACAGCCGAAGGAAAAAGCACTGCTCACCGTGCTGGAAATGGCTCTGGAGATGGTAGAGCGCGGTTTCCGTTTTGCCAACGTCGATCTGTATGAATCAGACGCCACCCGCTTCCTGATTAAAGGCGACTCGCTGATTGCGCCGTTCAACGCTTTGCCGGGGCTCGGAACGAACGCCGCGATCAGCATCGTGCAAGCGCGGGAGGAAGGCGAATTTTTGTCCAAGGAAGATCTCTTGGCCCGCTCACGCATCTCCAAGACCATTCTGGAGTATTTGGAGGAGCAGGGCGCACTGAAAGGTCTGCCAGAATCAAACCAGTTGTCGCTGTTCTAGGGCAGCGAGAGCGGGCAGCCCTATCCAAAGGTTGTCAGCGGAGGGCTGTTATGCTATAATTTTTTTGGAAATACTGGTTTTATACGCACGTCAGATCGAGAGTGGGGAAACCCACTCTTTCTTTCTGGCTGCATTCCATGGTTCAAAGGTAAAGGAGGTACTTGCTTGAGCAAGGTAACGGGCATCGTCACCGAACTGGTCACGCCCATTGTTGACGAATTGGGTTTGGAACTGGTTGACATCGAGTACAAAAAGGAAGGCAGCAACTGGTTTCTGCGCGTGTTTATCGACAATGAAACTGGCAACATCGACATCGATGACTGCGGCCTTGTCAGCGAGAAGCTGAGTCAAAAACTTGACGAAGTAGATCCGATTCCGACTGCATACTTTTTGGAAGTATCATCGCCGGGTGCTGAGCGTCCGTTGCGCAAGGATAAGGATTTTACAAAAGCTGTCGGCAGACACGTGCACATTACAACCAAAGAGCCGATAGAAGGAGCAAGCCTGTTCGAGGGCGAACTGATATCGTACGAGGATGGCAAACTTACCATTAAGGAAGCGAAAAAAACGTACGTGATTTCCCAGGAGCAAATTGACACGGCACGCATGGCAATCGTCTTTTAGACGTTTGCAGCCGGTGGGTAAGTAAAGGAGGAGGCAACAAAAGTCATGAACGGCGATTTTATCGAGGCTTTAGAAGCCATTGAGAGAGAGAAAGGCATCACCAAAGACGTGCTGATCGAGGCCATCGAAGCGGCGCTTATCTCTGGATACAAACGTAACTTCAATTCGGCCCAAAATGTGCGGGTGGATGTAAATCGTCATTCAGGTATGGTTCGCGTGTTTGCACGCAAAAACGTGGTGGAAGAGGTTTTGGACCCGCGTCTTGAGATTTCTCAGGAAGCAGCCCAGGAAATCGATCCGAATTACCGACTGGACGATATTGTGGAGATTGAGGTGACGCCTCGCGACTTCGGGCGCATTGCCGCGCAAACCGCAAAGCAAGTAGTGACCCAGCGCATTCGCGAAGCAGAGCGCGGCCTTATCTACAGCGAGTTCATCGAGCGTGAAGACGACATCATCACAGGGGTCGTTCAGCGTATGGACGCCCGCAACTATTACATCGATCTGGGCAAAGCGGAAGCGGTTATGCCGATCACCGAGAAAATGCCAACCGAGGAGTTCAAGTCACAAGATCGGGTGAAGGCATACATCATTAAAGTAGAAAAAACCACCAAGGGACCGCAAATCGTCGTTTCCCGTACCCATCCGGGTCTTTTGAAGCGCCTCTTTGAGCTGGAAGTGCCAGAGATTTACGATGGTGTGGTTGAAATCAAATCTGTTGCTCGTGAAGCAGGCGATCGCTCCAAAATCGCTGTCCATTCAATCAATCCGGACGTAGATCCTGTAGGAGCATGTGTAGGGCCAAAAGGCATGCGCGTACAGACAATCGTCACGGAGTTGAAAGGTGAAAAGATCGACATTGTTCGTTGGTCCGAAGATCCTGCCGAGTACGTGGCAAACGCGCTCAGCCCGGCAAAGGTGCTGCACGTAGATGTCAACCTCGCAGAAAAAGTAACCCGCGTCATCGTGCCGGATTACCAGTTGTCGCTTGCGATTGGCAAACGCGGACAAAACGCTCGTCTCGCTGCCAAGCTGACCGGCTGGAAGATCGACATCAAGAGCGAGTCTCAGGCAGAGCAGGAAGGTATCGACTACCCGAAAGAAGTAGAGGGCGATGAAGGAGTCGACAACGAATAGTCATGAAGCAAAAAAAGATCCCTTTGCGCAAATGCATTGTTTGTCAAGGAATGTTTCCGAAAAAGGAATTGATCCGCGTAGTCCGGACACCCGCTGAGGAAATTGTCATCGACCTGACGGGAAAGGCGGCGGGCCGCGGTACCTATGTATGTCGGCAGGAAAGCTGTTTGAAGCCGGACGCGTTCGCATCGGGAAAATGGAAAAAAGTGCTGGAACGTGCCCTGAACATGTCCATCTCCGAAGAAAAGTATGATGCTTTCCGCGAGAAATGGCTGGAGATGATGGGACGATGATCCCTCAAGCAGCTCAGCTGCTTGGTATTGCGATGCGCGCGCGCAAAATCGTGACCGGGGAGGAATTGGTTATTACGGCTGTCCGCAACGGCCAGGCCCGGCTCGTTTTGCTCGCCTCAGACGCATCTGACAATACTGCGAAAAAAGTCAAGGATAAATGTTCCTATTACGGGGTCTCATGTGTAACCACAGGCGACCGATATTCATTGGGACACGCAATCGGAAAAGATGGGCGCGTTACCGTGGCGGTGACCGATGGGAAGTTGGCTGAGAGCATTCAGCGTCTGCTCACCTAACTTGGAAAGGGTGAAGTTTATTTGAAGACACGTGTGTATGAATATGCCAAACAGCACAACATGAGCAGTAAGGAAATCCTCAATTTGCTAAAACGTTTGAACATAGAAGTAGCCAATCATATGAGTATCATGGAAGAAGGGACGATCAAGCGGATCGAGGATCACTTGGCCAAGCTGCGTGCCGGCTCCAAGCCAGAAGCGCGTGATACGCCAAGCGATACAAGACAAAAGCAAATGGACGATCAACGACGCCCCAACGAATCCAGAGGACAACAGGGGCAGCAGTCACAAGCTGCAAAACATGACAGACAAAACGAACGCGATCGCGGTGGTTCTTCAACCAGCAAAAATCGTCCAGCCAGCACCAGCGGAAACCAGTCCGATCAGCAAAGTCCTCAACATGGAAAAAATCAGGGGAAGAATCAGGAGAGAAGACCAAACCATATGAGAAGTCAACCAGCAAAACCGACTGACCGTAAGCCGCAAAACCAACAACGTTCACAGAGCCAAAGACCGCAAAACCAGCAGCGTCCTTCGCAACAGGCAGCTGCAAACCAAGCCGATATTCGGTTGAGTGATGATTTTGAAGACAAAGTAAAACTTCCTTCCAATGTCACTCTGGAAAAACGCGAGAAAATCAAAAAAGGTCCACAGGCGCAAAAGACGTTTGAAGACAATAAAAAGAACACGCCTTTCCGCAATAACCGCAACAACGCAAACAACCGCCGCGGCGGCAACAACAACCAGCGCGGAGGGCAAAAGGCACAGCGTCCCGTGCTTGAGCCGCCTAGCAAAATCACCTTTACCGAATCGTTGACGGTGAACGAGCTGGCTGTGAAGCTGCGCAAGGAACCAGCGGAAATCATCAAAAAGCTGTTTAATTTGGGGATCATGGCTACGATCAACCAGTACCTGGAGCGTGAAGCCATCGAGTTGATCTGCGCAGACTACAACGTAGAAGTCGAAGAAAAAATCGTCATCGACGAAACCAACTTCGAAGCAATCGAAGAAGTGGATCCGCCTGAGTCTCTCGTAGAGCGTCCGCCGGTCGTTACCATCATGGGTCACGTTGACCACGGGAAAACAACGCTGCTCGACGCCATCCGCTCCACGAACGTAGTAGCGGGTGAAGCAGGCGGAATTACCCAGCACATCGGTGCTTACCAGGTCGAGATCAAAGGCAAGAAGATCACGTTCCTCGATACACCTGGCCACGCAGCGTTCACGACCATGCGTGCTCGCGGTGCCCAAATCACCGACATTACCGTTCTCGTCGTCGCTGCCGATGACGGCGTGATGCCGCAAACCGTAGAAGCGATCAGCCACGCGAAAGCGGCAAACGTGCCGATCATCGTCGCTGTCAACAAGGTGGATAAACCGGAAGCCAACGTCGACCGCATCAAGCAAGAGCTGACCGAGTATGAGCTCGTTGCCGAAGAGTGGGGCGGGGACACCATTTTCTCTCCACTGTCTGCGAAGCAGCGCACCGGAATCGAAGAGCTGCTTGAGTACATCCTGCTCGTCGCAGAGGTGCAAGAGCTGAAAGCAAACCCTGACAAACGTGCGCGCGGTACGGTAGTGGAAGCCGAGCTTGACAAAGGCCGTGGCCCTGTCGCGACCGTTCTGGTACAGCAAGGAACGTTGCGCGTCGGAGATCCAATCGTCGTCGGCTCCGCCTATGGCCGCGTTCGTGCGATGGTGAACGACAAAGGCCGTCGCCTGAAAGAAGCGGGTCCATCTACCCCTGTGGAAATTACGGGTCTGAACGATGTGCCGCAAGCGGGCGACCAGTTCCGCGTGTTTGAAGACGAGAAAAAAGCCCGTGCAATCGGCGAAGCGCGCGCAGCCAAGCAGCGTGAATCCGAGCGTCGCGAAAGCTCTCGCGTATCGTTGGACGATCTGTTCCAGCACATTCAGGAAGGCGACATCAAAGAGCTGAACCTGATCGTAAAAGCGGACGTACAAGGTTCTGTAGAAGCTTTGCGCGGCTCTCTGGAAAAGATCGACGTCAATGGTACCCGCGTGAAAATTATTCACACGGGAGTCGGGGCGATTACCGAGTCCGACGTCACGCTGGCAAACGCATCGAATGCGATCATCATCGGTTTCAACGTGCGTCCTGAGCCAAACGCTCGCAGCATGGCTGAACAGGAGAAAATCGACATTCGCCTGCACCGCGTCATCTACACCGTGATCGAAGAGATCGAGCAAGCCCTGAAAGGCATGCTGGACCCTGTTTATAAAGAAAACATCATCGGTCAGGCAGAAATCCGCGAAGTCTTCAAAGTATCCAAAGTGGGCAACATCGCAGGTTGCTATGTCACCGAAGGAAAACTGAGCCGCGATGCGGGTGCCCGTCTGATTCGTGAAGGCATTGTCATCTACGAAGGCAAGCTGGAAACGTTGAAACGCTTCAAGGACGATGCCAAAGAGGTCAACGCAGGCTATGAGTGCGGTTTGACCCTGGAACGCTTCCAGGACATCAAGGTAGGCGACGTGATCGAAGCCTTCGTCATGGTTGAAGTGAAGCAATAATGGTAGCAGGGGTGCAGATTGAACTGTTTCTGCCCGCTTGCCAAAACCTGAAAGAAAAACGGGCCATCGTCAAAAGTCTCATCGGCAAGCTGCGGAGCCGCTTCAACGTCTCCGCAGCGGAGATGGCTTATCCCGAGCAGTGGCAGCGTACCGTGTTGGGTATCGCTGCCGTTGCTAATGAAATGTCTTTTTTACAACAAGAAATGCAGGCTGTGGTGCGATTCGTGGAAAACCATCCCGACGTGGAGTTGATTCGGGTCGATACGGAATACTACGAATAAGGCAGCCAGCGGAGGTGAGAGCAGATGAACAAAACAAGAATGAGCCGCGTCGGCGAAGAAATCAAAAAAGAACTGAGCCTCATTTTGCAGCGTGGACTGAAAGATCCTCGCGTCGGCTTTGTGACCGTAACGGATGTAGAAGTGAGCAGCGATCTCCAGCTTGCCAAAGTATTCGTCAGCATCTTTGGCAGCGAGGAGCAGCGCAAAGAATCTCTGGTAGGACTGGCCAAAGCAAAAGGCTACCTGCGAACCGAAATTGGCAAGCGCGTCAAGCTGCGCCATATTCCCGACTTCGTTTTCAAACTGGATGAGTCGATTGACTACGGTTCCAAAATTGAGTCGATCCTGCGGGAAATCTCCACAGAAGGAGAGAAACAGGAATGAATCCGAATCGAGCAGCAGTAGAGGAAGCGGCCCGCTTTTTCCGGGAGCATGACCGCTTCCTGGTTCTTTCCCATGTCAATCCAGACGGCGATGCTACCGGCTCTGCCTTGGGAGTCGTGCTCATGCTTGAGCAGCTGGGAAAAGAGTACGTGGTGGTCAACGAAGGGGAAACACCGCTCAAGTTTAACTTTTTGCCGCGTTTTGACCGCATGCGCAACCTGCGCAAACAGCCGCTTGCCGAAAAGTTCAAGGCCGTAATCGCCGTTGACTGTGCCGATGCGTCACGGATGGGCGATGTGCGGCCTTTGTTTGCATCTGACGCCGCTATCCTCAATATCGATCATCACCCGACGAACGACATGTTCGGAACGGTCAACCTGGTGCGTCCCGAAGCGGCGGCGACAGCGGAAATTTTGTTTGAAGTGGCAGAAGCAGCGGGGATCGCGTTCAACGAAGAGATTGCCTTGTGCATTTATACCGGGCTTTTGACGGATACAGGCGGCTTTCGCTACTCCAATACGACGCCGCGGGTCATGGAAATCGCGGCCCGCTTGCTGACCTACGGGGTGAAGCCGGGCGAGGTGGCCGAGCGCTGCCTGGAAGAAATCACGTTTGCGCATGTCAAAGTATTGCGCCGTGCCTTGCAGACGCTGCAGTTGTCCCACCAAAAACTCGTCGCTTCCATTTGCGTGTCCGTCGATGATTTTGCCAAGGCAGAGGCCCAGCGCGAGGATGCGGGCGGCCTGGTGAACTACTGCCGCAACATCGAAGGCGTCGAAGTCGGCGTTTCCTTTGTAGAGTCGGAGCCGGGTATCGTCAAGGTCAGTTTGCGGGCGAGAGATCGCGTCGACGTATCGGCTGTGGCCAAGCAGCTCGGCGGCGGTGGACACGCCAAAGCTTCCGGCTGCACCATCAAAGGGACGATCGCGGAAGCGAAGCAAAAAGTATGGGAAGCGCTGGAGCCAGCATTAGGAGTGAAACACGATGAGTAACGCGCACGGTGTGCTGGTAATCGACAAGCCGGCGGGCATGACCTCGCACGATTGTGTGGCGCGCATCCGCCGGCTGTATGGAACGAAAAAGGTAGGACATACGGGAACGCTCGACCCCGACGTGACAGGTGTCCTGCCGATCTGTATCGGCCATGCGACGCGCCTGGTAGAGTATTTGCAGGATTTGCCGAAGCGCTACAAAGTAGTCATGCGGCTCGGCAGCTCCACGACGACGGAGGATGCTTCCGGGGAAGTGCTGGAGCAGGCTAAAGTAGACGCAGCCGCGATCACGACCGAACGTATCGAGCAATTGCTGCAATCGTTTTTGGGAGAAATCGAGCAGGTGCCGCCGATGTTTTCTGCGGTTAAAGTAAACGGGAAGCGGCTCTACGATCTGGCAAGAGAAGGCGCCGTCGTTGAGCGCAAGCCGCGCAAAGTCACACTGTACGAGCTGACGCTTCACGAGATCAAGGCAGACGGCGACAGCGTCGACATCTCGTTTACCTGCACCTGTTCAAAAGGGACTTACATGCGCACCTTATGTGTTGACCTTGGTCGCGCTCTGGGTTATCCTGCCCATATGAAGCTGCTTCGGCGAATCAAGAGCGGACCGTTCGCAGAGGAGGAGGCGATTCCTCTTCATGTACTGGAGGAGCGGGCTGCGAACGGGGAGGATCTCTCCCGTCATCTTGTCTCCATCTCACAGGCGATTTCATTTTTGCCGTCTTATCAGGTCAAACCGGAGCGAATCCGTGCGGTGCGCAATGGACTGGCGACTGCGCTGCCCGGAGTCAATGCCGAGGTAGGCAGCCTGATCTGCCTGTTTGCTGGCGAAGAGTTGCTGGGGATTCATCGCGTGTGCCGTGGGGACAAAGGTCTTTTCGCCAAAGCAGAAAAAGTCTTTCCAGCAGAGGTGTAAACCGTGAAAACGATCTCCCTGACCTATCCACTACCAGATGAGTTGCAAGCGACACCATGCGCGATTGCGCTTGGCTATTTTGATGGCGTACATATCGGACATCGCCGGGTGATTCAAAAGGCGATTGATACCGCAAGAGCGAACGGATGGGAAAGTACGGTGCTGACATTTGACCCCCATCCGCGCGAAATTCTCGGGCAAAGCGGCTATACGAGCTACCTCACCCCGCTTTCCGACAAGCTGGAGCAATTCGAGAAGATGGGGGTAGACCGAACGTATGTCATGAAGTTCGACATCGGTTTTGCCGCTGTCTATCCGGAGGACTTCATTACGGAGTGCATGCTACCTCTCGCTTGCCGGCATGTCGTGGTCGGCTTCGACTACACGTTCGGCTACAGAGGAATGGGAACCGCCCAGACGCTGCAGGAGATGAGCAAGGGCCGTTTTGGACTGGACATCATCAGCCCGGTCAATCGGTTGGGAGAAAAAGTGAGCAGCACGATCATTCGCGAGTATCTCCACCACGGAAATGTAGAGCAGGTGCGCCATCTGCTGGGGCGTCCGTACAAGGTGCGCGGCAAGGTCGTTCACGGCGACAAGCGCGGGCGCACAATCGGCTTTCCCACGGCCAACGTCCGGGTCGAACAGCCGTACCTCATCGGCAAAAACGGCGTGTACGGGGTGCGCTTCACGGTCGATTCCAAGACGTACTGCGGCGTGATGAATATAGGAATCAAGCCTACATTTGAGCTGGAGAAGAAAGAAAAATCACTAGAAGTGCACATTTTCGAGTTCTCTGGTGACATTTACGACAAGGAAGTCGAAGTAGAATTCCTTTTCTACATTCGCGAAGAGCAAAAGTTTGGCGGTGTGGATGCGCTGATTGCGCAAATTGGCCGCGACGTAGACGTGGCGAAGCGCAAATTCGCCCAGGGAATCTCCTAAAGGAATCTCTTTGCTTTTCCTGAAATGATATGCTATAATTCAAAACGTTGTACAGATAACCGTAGCTTGGCTGTCCGATGCTCACCGACGGCAGACTCGGCTAACGGGATATATAATAAGGAGGTGAGTCATGATGGCATTGTCTCAAGAACGTAAAACTCAACTGATCCAAGAGTTCCGTACTCATGAGAACGACACTGGTTCGCCAGAAGTGCAAATCGCTATCTTGACCGAAAACATTAACAACCTGAACGAACACTTGCGTACGCACAAAAAAGATCACCACAGCCGTCGTGGTCTGTTGAAAATGGTAGGTCAACGCCGCAACCTGTTGACATACCTGCGTGAAGCAGATGTTCAACGCTATCGTTCGGTAGTAGACCGCCTGGGTCTGCGCCGCTAGTCAGCGTCTTGTAAAAAGCGGGTTCTTCCCGCTTTTTCTATTATCCCAAAGAGCTGCCAAAGCTCGCCATTTAATTTTCAGGATGGCAGGAAATAATACATACAGGTAGAAAACAAAGTGTAAACCTGCACATTGTTGCAAAGGAGGACTGCTAGCATCATGGAGCAACAATACCGTACATATGATTTTGAACTGGCAGGCCGCAAGCTGACTCTTGAATTTGGCAAAATGGCCAAACAGGCGAACGGCTCGGTTCTGGTTCGGTACGGAGATACGGCAATCCTGTCTGCAGTTACAGTCTCGAAGGAGCCGAAAGCGCTCGATTTCTTTCCGTTGACTGTCAACTATGAGGAACGTCTCTATGCGGTCGGAAAAATTCCCGGCGGCTTTATTAAAAGAGAAGGACGGCCAAGCGAAAAAGCCATTTTGGCGAGCCGCTTGATTGACCGCCCGATCCGTCCTCTTTTTGCAGAAGGATTCCGCAACGACGTACAAATTGTCAATACTGTTCTGTCGGTTGACCAGGACTGCTCTCCGGAAATCGCTGCGATGATCGGGACGTCTGCCGCTTTATGCGTTTCCGAGATTCCGTTTGAAGGGCCGATTGCCGGTGTCATCGTCGGGCGCATCGACGGCGAGTTCGTCATCAACCCGACTGTGGAGCAGGCAGAAAAAAGCGATATTCACCTCGTAGTCGCAGGTACTCACAAAGCGATCAACATGGTGGAAGCAGCTGCGAACCAAGTGCCAGAGTCTGTTATGCTGGAAGCGATCATGGCTGGCCATGAGGTTATCAAGCAACTGGTGGAGTTCCAAAACCAGATCGCAGCAGAAATCGGCAAAGAAAAAATGGAAGTCATTCTGCATGAAATCGATCCGGAAATCGATCAGGCTGTGCGCGAATACGCAGAGGCCCGCCTGAAGGAAGCCGTGCGGATTGAAGAAAAGCAGGCGCGTTACGACGCGATTGACAACATCAAGCAAGAGACGCTGGAGCATTTCGCTGCCAAAGATCCGGAAGCTTATCCCGAGCAGGAAAAAATGATTAGCGAAGTGCTGGGCAACATCGTTAAAGATGAAGTTCGCCGTCTCATTACCGAAGAAAAAATTCGCCCGGATGGACGAGCTTTGAACGAAATCCGTCCGCTTTCCAGTGAGGTTGGCATTTTGGCCCGCACGCATGGTTCCGCCATGTTTACCCGTGGGCAGACACAGGCGCTGAGCGTCTGCACACTCGGGGCATTGGGCGATGTGCAAATTCTCGACGGGCTTGGACTGGAAGAATCGAAACGGTTCATGCACCATTACAACTTCCCGCCGTACAGCGTAGGGGAAGCACGTCCGCTGCGTCCTCCAGGTCGTCGGGAAATCGGACACGGTGCGTTGGGTGAGCGGGCAATTGAGCCGATCATTCCTTCCGAGAACGAGTTCCCTTATACGATCCGTCTCGTTTCCGAAGTTATTGAGTCCAACGGCTCGACATCGCAAGCTTCCATTTGCGCGAGCGTACTGGCGCTGATGGATGCAGGGGTGCCGATCAAGGCTCCGGTCGCTGGGATCGCCATGGGCTTGATTATGAGCAAGGATGAACAGTCTTTCTCCATCCTGACGGACATCCAGGGCATGGAAGACCACCTGGGCGATATGGACTTCAAGGTAGCAGGCACCGAGACTGGTGTAACAGCGATTCAGATGGACATCAAAATTTCCGGGATCAATCGGGAAATTTTGCAGCAAGCGCTGGAGCAAGCGCGCGAAGGTCGCCTGCACATCCTCAAGCACATGATGAGCACGATTTCCGAACCGCGCAAAGAGCTGTCTCCTTACGCGCCGAAGATTTTGACCATGACGATCAATCCGGAGAAAATTCGCGATGTAATCGGCCCACAAGGTCGTGTCATCAACAAAATCATCGAAGAAACCGGCGTCAAAATCGACATCGAGCAAGATGGACGAGTGTTCATCGCTTCGGTCAACCACGAAGCGAACCTGCGCGCGAAACAAATCATCGAGGACCTGGTTCGCGAGGTTGCTGTCGGCCAGATTTATCTGGGAACCGTCAAGCGCGTAGAGAAGTATGGAGCGTTCATCGAGCTGTTTGCCGGCAAGGAAGGCTTGTGCCACATCTCCCAACTGGCTGAGGAACGTGTAGCCAAGACGGAAGACGTCGTATCCATCGGCGACAAGGTACAAGTAAAAGTAACCGAGATCGACGATCAAGGTCGCATCAACCTGTCCCGCAAAGCTGTGCTCAAGGAACAAGCTGCAGCCCAGGCTGAAAAGGCATCGCCAAAAGCAGAATAACCGACAAACAAAAGGCTTCGTCACTCGAAGAAATTCGTGTACGGAAGCTTTTTTTCTTTTGGCAAAAGATGTCTAAGTCCTCCGTCTCGTTCATACATTGGACAAAGAGAGACTTGTACGTACAAAGAGGAGGGCTGGCTCCACAATGGCGGAAAGAAAGCGGAGGCTGTGGGTTACGGTCTTTGTCACAGCGGCGATAGCGATGCTGCTTCAATACCAGCCGATTCACCAATACATCAGCCTCGTCAAAAACGATCAGGTCGTGACGGCAGAAAAAATTCTGGATGAAAAAGAACGGTTGCGAGCGCAGATTGAGAAGTGGAAGGAAGGTCATGAGGAAGCGCCTGTCGATGCGGTCGTGGATCAGACGTGGAAAGCGATTCCCGGCTACAACGGACGCATCGTGGACGTGGAAGCGTCGGTGGAAAAAATGCTCGCTTCCGGAGTGGCAGGACCGGAAATGCTCGTGTACAAGGAAGTCCCGCCAGCGGTTTCGCTTGAACAGTTGGGCGCGCAGCCCATCTATCGGGGAAACCCGAAAAAGCCGGCCATCTCCTTCATGATTAACGTAGCCTGGGGAAACGAATACCTGGATTCCATGCTGGATACATTGGATAAGCACAAAGTGAAGACGACGTTTTTTCTGGATGGCTCATGGGTCAAGCGCTATCCGGAAGAGGCGAAAAAAATTGCCGCCCGCGGCCATGAAATCGGCAACCATGCCTACTCGCATCCCGACATGAGTACACTCGGAACGCAGCGCATCCACCAGGAGATCAGCCGCACACAGGAAGTCATTTCCAAGACGCTGGGCATCAAGCCTGTCTTGTTTGCCCCGCCTTCGGGATCGTACAACAAGCAGGTCGTGCAAATTGCACACTCCTCCTACCAACTGAAAACGATCATGTGGACGGCAGATACCGTCGACTGGAAAAAGCCCTCACCAAGCGCTGTCATCAAAAAAATCAGCGGCTTGATGGGCAACGGCGTCCTCGTGCTGATGCACCCGACAGCGGCCTCGGAGGCGAGTCTTGACCAACTGCTCACGATTGCCAGGCAAAAGGGATTGCATCCGGTTACGGTATCCGAACTCATCTCAAGCAGGCGACTGCCATGACGCGAAAACACGTTCATTTATTGTGGAGTCAAAAGAAGTTTGTTATAGTTAGACGTGTTTACAATCACTTCCCGATAGTTTGCGCTAGAGAGATGATGAACCAAGGAGGATTTGTGTGATACAACGCCATACGTGTGATAACGGTCTTAGAATTGTGACGGAACGCATTCCGTCTGTTCGCTCTGTTGCGCTAGGCATCTGGGTGGGGACCGGTTCGAAATATGAAAACGAGAAAAACAACGGCATTTCGCATTTTCTCGAACATATGTTTTTTAAAGGGACGAGTACACGGTCTGCAAAAGAAATTGCGGAGACCTTTGACGAGATCGGGGGAAACGTAAACGCCTTTACTTCCAAGGAATATACTTGCTACTATGCGCGAGTGCTCGACCAGCACGCGCCGATCGCGCTGGACGTGCTTGCGGATATGTACTTTCACTCCGTCTTCGATGCAGAAGAGCTGGAAAAGGAAAAAAACGTGGTCATCGAAGAAATCAACATGTACGAAGATACGCCTGATGATCTCGTCCATGATTTGATCGCCCGCGCGGCCTACAGCACGCATCCGCTCGGTTATTCGATTTTGGGAACTGAGGACGTCCTGCGCAGTCTGAAGCGCGATGATCTGCTTGGGTACATCGACACGCACTACCTCCCGACGAATACGGTCGTGACGGTAGCGGGCAATTTTGACGACAGCCTGATCGAAGAGATCAAAAAGCGTTTCAGCGGCTTCCAACGGTCAGGCAAGCTCGCGCCATTGGCCGAGCCAGTGTTTGCGGCCAATGCCATTGCGCACACCAAGTCGACCGAACAGGCGCATTTGTGCCTGTCGCTGCCAGGCTTCAAGGTCGGACATCCGGATGTTTACTCGCTCATTTTGTTGAACAACGTCCTGGGAGGCAGCATGAGTTCACGTCTTTTCCAGGAAATTCGCGAGGAACGGGGACTGGCCTACTCGGTCTACTCGTACCATTCTTCCTACAAGGAAGCGGGCACGTTCACTGTCTATACCGGAACGGCGCCTGAGCACGTCGGACAGGTTTTTGATATTGTGACGAACGTCTTGCGCGATGTCGCCGATCACGGCATCACCGACAAGGAGTTGAAAAAAGGGAAGGAACAGCTGAAAGGCAGCCTCATGCTGAGCCTGGAGAGCACCAACAGCCGGATGAGCCGCATCGGGAAAAATGAGCTGCTGTTGGAGCGCCATCTCACCCTGGATGAAATTATCGCGAAAATCGACCGCGTCTCGCATGAATCGGTTTTGGCCGTAGCGCAAGAGCTGTTCCGCTCGAAGCTGGCGATGGCGATGGTAAGCCCGCTGGACGGATACCCGTCCAATGTGAAAAACGATATCTTGCTCTAATAGCTCTCTTACGTGAAAAATCCGGCATAGCCCGGATTTTTTTGCGTATATCAACAGTAACGCAAACAAGGACAAAGGGGGCCAGTGGCATGCGGCTTAGCGAACTGGGCGGGAAGGAAATCATCGGCTTGGACAACGGTGAGAAAATGGGGGTCATCAGCGATTCCGACCTCATCATTCATCCGGAAAGCGGCGTCATTCAGTCGATCATCTTGCCCGGCGGCAGCTTCTTTGGCTTCGGGAAAAAACGGGAGGACCTGATTATCCCGTGGAGCTCGATTGTGACAATCGGCCCGGACATGGTCATCATTTCGCTTGCACAGGAAGAGACACAGGCTACGCAAAAGTAGGCGCGGGTGTCACCGAAGGAGCGGGAGTCGAATAGGATAGGGATAGACCGCATGGATTTCCGTCAACTTTTTCAAGAGGAAAACCTTTGCGTTCCGATCATTTATTGCAGTAAAATGTTTGGAAAGGGGAACGCAGCATGCTAACGGGCATACATGTTGCCTTCATTGGCGGAGACGCTCGCCAGTTGGAAGTCATCAAGCGATGCATTCAACTGGACGCCAGTGTCACGTTAGTTGGCTTCGACAACCTGGAAAGCAATTTTACAGGGGCAACGAAGAGACCATTAACATGCGATGTGCTGAAAGACGTGGACGCCCTCATCCTGCCCATCGTAGGGACCGATGACCAAGGCTTTGTGGAAAGCATCTTTTGCTCGAAACCATTGCAGCTTCTGGATCAACACGTGGAAAGCTTGCCGAAGCATTGTGTGGTATATACGGGAATGGCAAAAACTTACCTGAAAAACCTGTTGGCATCCAAGCAGATTCCTCTCGTAGAGCTGCTGGATCGCGATGACGTAGCCATCTACAACTCCATCCCGACGGTGGAGGGAGCGCTCATGATGGCGATTCAAAATACGGATATCACGATTCATGGATCGCAGTCAATCGTCTTGGGATTAGGTCGAACAGGTTTGTCTATGGCCCGGGCCCTGCATGCACTGGGAGCACGCGTCAGAGTGGGGGCTAGGCGTCAGGAACACTTGGCACGCATCTATGAGATGGGATTGACTCCCTTCCCGATCAGTGAGCTAAAGCAACAAGTCACGAATGCTGATTTCATTTTTAATACCGTCCCGCAGCTAATCCTCACAGCAGAGATCATTGCGCAAATGCCGCAATCGGCGTTTATTCTCGATCTTGCCTCCAAGCCGGGAGGGACAGATTTTCGATACGCCGAAAAACGAGGCATCAAAGCGCTTCTCGCTCCCGGATTGCCTGGAATCGTTGCACCGAAAACCGCAGGGCAGATTTTGGCCCAGACTTTATCGCGTCTCATTGCGGAGCAAAGGATAACCAGGGGGGAGTCAACATGAGCAAGCTGCAGGGAAAGACCATTGGTTTTGGATTGTCAGGATCGCACTGCACTTTTGAAGAAACCATGCCGCAAATCAAGCGGATGGTGGACGCCGGAGCGAGAGTGATTCCCATTGTTTCGCATACGGTCATGACGACCGACACCCGCTTTGGAACCTCGGCGAGCTGGCAGCAGCAGCTCAAGGATTTGACAGGGGAGGAACTGATTTCGACGATTCCCCAGGCAGAACCTTTGGGACCTTCAAAATTGTTGGACGTTATGGTGATTGCGCCATGCACAGGCAGCACGACCAGCCGGCTGGCAAATGCGATCACCGACAGCGCCGTACTCATGGCGGCCAAGGCGACCATGCGCAATTTGCGACCGCTTGTCATCGCAATCTCCACCAATGATGGTCTGGGATTAAACGCTGCCAATATTGCCAAGCTGTTGGCGGCGAAGAATATCTATTTCGTGCCGTTCGGGCAGGATGCTCCGGACAAAAAGCCAAACTCGCTCGTTGCCCGCATGGATCTGCTCTTGGAAACGTGCGAAGCAGCACTGGAAGGTAGGCAATTGCAACCCTTGCTCATCGAAAGATTCAACTACTAAACCAAACACAAAAAAAACAATTTCACCTGCTTTTCGCGATTAGGAGGAGAGTAAGAGATGGCTAACCAACTGACTTACAATGTAGCAGTAGTCGGTGCGACTGGTGCAGTCGGACAACAAATGATTCGCTTGCTGGAAGAGCGCAACTTCCCGATTAAACAGCTCAAGCTGCTGGCTTCCGGACGCTCTGCGGGCAAGACAGTTACGTTCAAGGGACAGGAAGTTGTCCTGGAAGAAGCTACTCCTGAGAGCTTTGCCGGCGTCGATTTTGCCCTGTTCAGCGCGGGAGGAAGCGTGAGCAAGGAACTGGCCCCGCACGCTGTGCGTCACGGTGCCATCGTGATCGACAACACCAGCGCATATCGGATGGACCCGGATGTGCCTCTCGTTGTGCCAGAGGTGAACATGGACGCCGCTCTCGCTCATAAAGGAATCATTGCGAATCCGAACTGCTCTACCATTCAGATGGTAGCCGCTCTGAAACCCTTGTATGATCGTTTTGGAATAGACCGTATTATCGTTTCTACCTACCAGGCAGTGTCTGGTGCCGGACAGTCCGCAATCAACGAGCTTCTCGACCAGAGCCGTGACGTGCTGGACGGAAAAGAAGCAGAATGCCGTGTCCTGCCTGTAGGAAAGCTGCCTGTTCACCATCAAATTGCTTTCAACGCGATTCCGCAAATTGATGTGTTTACGGACAACGGCTTTACTTACGAAGAGATGAAAATGGTCAATGAAACCAAAAAAATCTTCGGTGATGACACTGTGCAGGTTTCTGCTACATGCGTACGCATTCCGGTCGTTTACGGACACAGTGAGTCCGTTTACGTGGAATTGAAACAGGATTACGACTTGAACGAGGTAAGAGCTCTCCTGGAGAATGCTCCAGGCGTTGTGGTGGTAGATGCGCCGCAAGAACAGCAGTATCCGCTGGCTACGGATGCTACCGGCAAGCTGGATGTGTTCGTCGGCCGCTTGCGTCGTGATCTCCATCATCCTAGAGGACTGCATATGTGGATCGTTTCTGACAACCTGCTCAAAGGTGCAGCATGGAATACAGTACAAATCGCTGAAGAACTCATCAAAGCAAGAGCATAGGGGAGAGGTTTGTGAAGATTCTCGTCCAGAAGTTCGGTGGTTCTTCCCTGACGACGGAAGATTGCCGGATGAGGGCAATCTACCATATAGAAAAAGCGCTCGACGAAGGTTATGCTCTCGTCGTTGTCGTATCGGCTATGGGGCGAAAAGGCGATCCGTACGCAACTGATACACTTTTGCAGTTGATTCGCAACAACGGGAATCAACTGCCTCGTCGCGAGATGGATATGCTGATGCATACCGGGGAAATCATCTCGGCTACTGTCATGTGCAGCATGCTGAATTCCCGCGGGATCAAGGCAACGATACTGACGGGCGGTCAGGCGAATATCGTGACGAGTGACGATTTTACCAATGCGCAAATCATGTCGATCGACCCGAGCCGTATTTTGCAAGACCTGCAAGCAGGCCAGGTGGTGATCGTTCCCGGCTTTCAGGGCCGGACGGCGGATTGGGAAATTACGACGCTGGGACGCGGTGGCAGCGATACGACAGCTACAGCTCTCGGCGTTGCCCTGCGCGCTGAAATGGTAGACATTTTTACCGATGTGGAAGGCATCATGACAGCGGACCCGCGCATTGTCGAAGAAGCGCAGCCGCTCGAAATGGTGACGTACACCGAAATTTGCAACATGGCTCACCTGGGAGCAAAAGTGATTCATCCGCGAGCGGTAGAGATCGCGATGCAGGCAAACGTGCCGATTCGCGTTCGCTCTACGTTTTCGGACGACCCTGGTACACTTGTGACGACCATGTTGGAGATCGGCAAAAAGGGGTATTCGGTGCAGGACAGGGTCGTCATGGGGATTGCCCATGTGCCGAATATTACCCAGATCAAGGTAGCCAACAAGGAAGGGCAATACGATACACAGCTGCAAGTATTCAAAACGATGGCAACGAATAACATCAGTGTCGATTTCATCAACGTGAATCCTTTGGGGGTTGCTTACACGGTATATGATGAGATGGGACCAAAAGCAGCGCAGTTGCTGACGGATATGGGCTACGAGCCGCAGCTGTTGCCGCACTGTGCGAAAGTTTCCGTCATCGGGGCAGGAATGACAGGGGTGCCGGGCGTCATGGCAAGAATTGTGGAGGCTTTGACGCAAGAAGACATTCAGATTTTGCAGTCGGCCGACTCCCATACGACCATATGGGTTTTGGTGCATGAGAAAGATATGGTGCGGGCGGTACGTGCCCTTCATCAACAGTTCAATCTGCATGCCCACCATATGTGAGCGCTCTTATTTTCATTTTTTTGATGCCTATTGATTACAACAAGAGGAGTTGGAATGCTAGTGGCACGTTTTGGTCGACTGGTTACCGCGATGGTAACGCCTTTTAACGAACAATTGCAGATTGATTTCGAGAAAACGGAGCGCCTGATCGATCACCTGATCGCAAATGGGACGACAGGGATTGTGCTGAGCGGAACGACTGGTGAATCGCCGACGCTCTCCCGCGCGGAGAAGCTGGAACTGTTTCGCCACGCAGTCGCGTATGCAAAAGGCAAGTGCCACATTATCGCCGGAACAGGCAGCAATGATACAGCGTCCAGCATCGAGTTCACGCAGGCGGTTCAGTCCATTGGCGTAGACGCGGTCATGGTTGTGGCTCCTTACTACAACAAACCGTCCCAGGAAGGTCTGTACGCTCATTTCAAAGCACTGGCAGAGTCTACGGACCTCCCTGTCATGCTGTACAACGTACCCGGCCGTTCGGTCGTCAACATGACGGCAGAGACGACCTTGCGCCTGGCGCAGTTGCCGAACGTCGTTTGCATCAAGGAAGCATCCGGCAATCTGAGTCAGATGGCGCAAATTATCGAGCATGCTCCGGAAGGCTTCGAGCTGTACAGCGGTGACGACAGTCTGACCTTGCCGATTCTGTCGATTGGCGGAGTAGGCATTGTCAGCGTGGCGAGCCATGTTGTCGGCAAGCAAATGACCGAGATGATGGACGCCTTTTTCCAGGGCAAACATGCGGAAGCGGCGAGCATCCACCGCAAGCTGATGCCTGTGTTCGAAGGCCTGTTCGCGTACCCGAGTCCAGGACCGACCAAAGTCGCTTTGGAAAAGCTCGGTGTATCGGTGGGGGGAGTACGCCTGCCATTGGTGGAGCTGAATGAGCAGGAAAAAGCGTTTGTTCACTCGTTGCTTGCCTAGTGACAAAAAGAACAAGACGGGAGAGCCATTCCACAGTGGGATGGCTCTTTTTCCTTGTGTTCAGGTTTTCACTTCGGGTATAATGAAAACAAGTGATTTGGGGCGGTTTTTTTTGAGTGGACATGACAACTAAATATAGGAGGTTACACGTTTGGCAAAGTCGAATCACTCTGTTCTCATTTTCGCCCTGGGCGGAGTCGGCGAGATTGGGAAAAATATGTACGTGGTACAAAGCGGGGACGACATCGTAGTGATTGATGCCGGATTGAAATTCCCGGAAGAGGAAATGCTGGGAATTGACATGGTGATTCCGGACATCACCTACCTGGAGGAGAACCGCGACAAAGTTCGGGGTATCATTATCACGCATGGACACGAAGACCATATCGGCGGCCTCAGCTATGTGCTGAAGCATTTGAAAGTCCCGGTCTATGCGACAAAACTTACCCTTGGCCTGATTGATGCAAAATTGAAAGAAGCGGGTATTCTAAACGAGACGAAGCGCGTATTGATTAACAGCGATTCAGAGGTCGTCCTGGGAAGCATGAAAGCGACCTTCTTCCGGGTGAACCACAGTATTCCGGATTGTGTGGGAGTATGCCTGGAAACGCCTGAAGGCTACGTCGTCCACACAGGAGACTTCAAGTTCGATCAAACACCGATCAACAACCAGACTGCCGATCTGGCAAAAATGGCCATGATTGGCGATCGGGGTGTTTTGTGCTTGCTGTCTGACAGTACGAATGCGGAACGTCCCGGATTTACCGGATCGGAACGCTCTGTAGGCGCTGCGATCAAAGACGTCTTTAGCAAGGCAACGGGGCGAATCGTCGTCTCTACCTTCGCGTCGAACGTACACCGCATCCAGCAAGTTGTGGATGCTGCCGTGCAGTTCAACCGCAAGCTGACGGTCGTCGGCCGGAGCATGCAAAACGTCATCAATATCAGCAGAGAACTGGGGTATTTGTTCGTTCCGGAAGGTTTGATTGTCGAGAGCGACGAAATCAACAAGTTGCCCGCTGAGCAAGTCGTTATTTTATCTACTGGCAGTCAAGGAGAGCCAATGTCTGCGCTCACACGCATGGCCCGATCCGCCCATCGGAAAATTGACATCCTTCCAGGAGATACGGTCATTATTGCGGCGACCCCGATTCCGGGAAATGAAAAGTACGTCGCACGCACGATTGACCAGCTTTCGAGAATTGGCGCTGAAGTGATTTACGGCGGCCATGGACCCAACGGAACCGTCCACGTCTCCGGTCATGGCAGCCAGGAAGAACTGCGGCTGATGCTGAATTTAATGAAGCCTAAGTACTTTATTCCCATTCACGGCGAATACCGGATGCTCAAAATGCACTCGCTGCTGGCTGAACAGGTGGGCATTCCCGAGGAGAACATCTTTTTGCTGGATAACGGCGACACGGTGGAAATCTCCGGAGGCCGGGCGCGTTATGGCCCGAAAGTCCACGCAGGCAATGTCCTGATTGACGGCCTGGGTGTCGGTGATGTTGGAAACATCGTACTTAGAGATCGCAAACTGCTTTCCCAAGATGGCATACTGGTAGTTGTCGTTACACTCAGCAAACAAAATGGCACGATTCTGTCTGGTCCAGACATCATCTCTCGCGGTTTCGTCTACGTGCGTGAATCCGAGGAACTGCTGGATGAAGCGAATCGCATAGTGACCCAAACACTTGTCAAGTGCATGGAAGAAAATGTAAATGAATGGTCATCCCTCAAAAACAACGTAAAAGAATCATTGGGACGTTATTTGTTCGAGCAAACTCGTCGCCGTCCGATGATCCTGCCGATTATCATGGAAGTGTAAGGCACGAATAAAGAGCCAGGAATCCTGAAAGAACAACGGGGTTCCTGGCTTTTTTGGTGCTTCGCTGCGCATGATTTCACCATCTGCTATCCATACTACAGAGGAAAGTGAGGGAGGATCATCCATGTCGAAGCAACCTTACAACCAATTTTTAAATAAGCTGCCTTTTACAAGCGCATTGACGAACAACGACAAAGGCGCTGCACCCGAAGGCTCGCCTCCTGGGGGGCAGGAGCCTGCTGCTTCGCCGCCGTCGGAAGCGCCAGCCCAGGAAGATCCGAAGAAAAAGCTGCTGGACTCGATCAGCCAATTGGGACAGACAAATGTTCCGCAATTGGAAAGCAATATTTATTGTATGACGATCATCGGACAAGTAGAAGGACATATTCAACTGCCCCCGCAAAACAAGACCACGAAGTACGAGCACCTCATCCCGCAACTGGTTGCAGCCGAGCAAAACAGCAAGATCGAAGGGGTTCTCGTCATCTTGAACACGGTGGGCGGAGACGTGGAAGCGGGGCTTGCGATTGCCGAAATGGTGGCTTCGATGTCCAAGCCTGTCGTCACCCTCGTCCTGGGCGGTGGCCACAGCATTGGCGTTCCGATCGCGGTTGCCGGTAATTATTCGTTTATTGCGGAAACCGCCACGATGACAATTCATCCGATCCGGCTTACTGGACTTGTGATCGGCGTTCCGCAAACGTTTGAATATCTGGACAAGATGCAGGATCGCGTCGTCAGCTTTATTGCCCGTCACTCCAACATTACCGAAGAAAAGTTCCGCGAGTTGATGACGCGCACAGGCGAGTTGACGCGTGACATCGGAACCAATGTCATCGGCGTGGATGCTGTCAAGTACGGCTTGATTGACGAGGTCGGCGGTCTGGGCAAGGCGCTGAAAAAGCTGAACGAGCTGATCGAGAAAGCGCGTAACGGGAAGGAGCAGGTTCTCCAATGATTTTTTACTCGATCATCCCGATGGAGACGGTATTTGCCAACATGGACCAGGTGGAAAAGCAGGAGCTGGAAGAAATTAAAAACGGCCATGCAACCATGCTGGTCGAGCGGACAGGACCGTACGAAGGGCGTATTGTCAGGCTGATAAGTCCAGACCCGCAGGACTATTTGAAAGCACACTATGCACCCGGACAAAAAGTTCAGTTTCACCCGCAATGGCTCGTCTAAGAAGTCCTGTATTTCTATGAATTTCCTGTGTTATACTAATAACGTACGAACAGCAGCCGAACAAAATACGGCTGCCTTTTTACCATTCGGGTACATAGAATTGGAGCACAAGAAGGAGGCGTGCCATTGAGTAGGAGAAAAAAAGAGCGGTCACAGGCGGCATTGGCCTCGGTTATCAAAATAGAGCTGCTCGGATTGCTCATGATTGTGCTGTCCTTGATCGGACTTTTGGAAAGCGGGTGGCTGGGCAAAAATATTCTGGCGTTTCTGTTCCGTTTTATTGCCGGCTCCTGGGATTTCCTCATCCCTGTGCTGATGATCGGAATGGCTGTGCATATGATGTTTACGAGACGGGCGCCGCGGCTCACCTACCGCGTGCTTGGGATTGCGCTGATCGGCGTGGCGATTCTGACGTGGGATCATCTGATTTTGTACAAACAGATCACCGCTGACGGCAAATTTGCCGAGCAGAGCATCATTCGGGTGACATGGGACAGAATCTGGCTCGACCACAGTCAAAAGGTGTCCACAACCGGAGTGGGCGGAGGCATGGTCGGAGCTCTTTTCTTTGCGGTCACAAACGGTCTTGTCGGAACAGTCGGGACTGGCTTAATCATCGTCTTTTTGTTTCTCGTCGGTCTTATGTTTCTGTTCAATCTTTCTTATGTGAACATTTTGATGGTTGTGCGGGACAAGATCGCGCTTTTCTACAACAAAGCGAAGGAGACGGTAAAAGACTCCGTGCAGCTTATGCAGGAGGAGGGCGAGCGCAGGAAAAAAGAGGCGCAGGAAGCAGACGAGCAGCGCAAGCAGAAGCTGGCGGAAGCAAAAGAGCCAGCCACGGATGCGATTCCGGTGCGAGAGCTCAAGGCCAGCTTTGACGAGCAGGCAGCGGAGCAGCCGGTCATTCCTGTCATTCACGATTTTGCGGACCGGATTGCGATGGAGGACGAGACAGTGCCGGCAGAGCCTGCGCCAACTTCGAAGCCGGTTGCCGCCCAACCGAAGCAGGAAATTACGTTTTCCCTGGAGGGGGAGGAAGAGATTTTCGGAACGCTGGAGACGGGCGAAGAGCAGCCAGCCGTGCCTTATGAGCTGCCGAGCTTGCAGATGCTGTCCAGGCCTCGTTCGACTGGAACGGCCAAAGATGTCGACCACACCTCCAATGCGCGTAAGCTGGTGCAAACCTTGAAAAGCTTCGGGGTAAGCGCGACGGTCTCCGAGGTGCATCGCGGCCCGGCTGTCACCCGCTACGAGGTGCAGCCAGCCACAGGGGTAAAAGTGAGCCGGATTGTCAGTTTGACCGACGACCTGGCGCTGGCGCTTGCAGCCAAAGACATCCGCATCGAGGCGCCGATTCCCGGCAAGTCAGCGATCGGGATCGAGGTTCCCAACTCCGAGGTCGCTGTCGTGTCGCTTCGCGAAGTGTTGGAATCACCGGAATATCAGGATGCGCCAGGCAAATTGACCGTTGCGTTGGGGCGTGACATTTCCGGCCAACCAATTGTGGCCGATTTGACGAAAATGCCGCACTTGCTCGTTGCCGGTGCAACGGGCAGCGGGAAGTCTGTCTGCATCAACTGCTTGATTATGAGCATCTTGTTCAAGGCGAAACCGGATGAAGTCAAGCTGATGATGGTAGACCCGAAAATGGTGGAACTGAACGTTTACAACGGCATTCCGCATTTGCTCGCCCCGGTCGTGACAGATCCGAAGCGGGCGTCGGTTGCGCTGAAAAAAGTCGTGGCGGAGATGGAGCGGCGCTACAACCTGTTTGCGAAAACGGGCAGCCGCAACATCGAGATGTACAATGCGCAGGTGCAAGGGCAGCCTTTGCCGTACATCGTCGTCATTGTCGACGAGCTGGCCGACCTGATGATGGTCGCTCCCGGCGAAGTCGAGGATGCGATTTGCCGCCTTGCGCAGATGGCGCGTGCGTCCGGCATTCATTTGATTATTGCCACCCAGCGTCCTTCTGTTGACGTCATCACAGGTGTCATCAAGGCGAACATTCCTTCCCGCATCGCCTTCGGAGTCTCCTCCATGGCGGACTCCCGCACGATTCTCGACATGGGGGGAGCGGAGAAACTGCTTGGCAGAGGAGACATGCTTTCTTTGCCGATGGGAGCTTCCAAGCCGATTCGCGTGCAAGGCGCTTTTGTCTCCGACAAGGAAGTCGAGGAAGTCGTTCGCTTTGTAAAAGAACAGCAAGAGGCCCGCTACAATGAGGAAATGATTCCGGGTGAAGTGCAGGAGGAACAGCAGGCTGTCGTCGATGACGAGCTGTACGATCAGGCTGTGCAGATCGTGTCAGAAGCGCAAACAGCTTCGGCATCCCTTTTGCAGCGCCGTTTGCGGGTAGGCTACACGCGCGCGGCGCGGTTGATCGACATGATGGAAGCGCAGGGAGTCGTCGGCCCGTACGAAGGGTCCAAGCCGCGAGAGGTGCGCGTACCTCGTCCTTCCATAGAATCCAACATTTCCTAAAACCCTTGACTTTGCTGGTGTCGTGCCACTGGCAAAGTCATTTTTTCTGGCCGCATAAAAAAATATTTGACTTGCATGATAGGCGACCCTCATGTAAAATTTTTAACAGATTGAGGGAAATTGTTGTTACCACGTCTCATGAGATTCAGAGGTCTGACGTCCTACCTGTTGGGATGGCTAAGGACAACAGGAGTGAATTGACGATGAGCATCAAAGGGAATGTTCGATCACTTTTCCTCTTGGTGATGGACAAAATCAAGAGTGATATCGAAACCGGACAATTGCGTCCCGGTGAACGCCTCCCATCCGAAGCCGAACTATCCAAGCAGTTAGGTGTAAGCAGGGCAACCCTTCGCGAGGCTCTCCGTCTTCTGGAAGAAGAGAAAATTGTCATCCGTCGACACGGCGTAGGGACATTTATCAATTCCAAACCTGTTTTTTCAGGCGGAATTGGGGAACTCTTTAGTGTGACGGATGCAATTGAACGCCAGGGATATACGGCAGGAACGATGATCCTGAAGACGTCCTTTGGCGAGGCGGGAGACGATGAGCGGAAAAGCCTGGCCTTGAATCCGGGCGAAGGCGTGCTGAAGGTAGAGCGCATTCGGACGGCTGACGGCGAACCCGTGGTCTACTGTATCGACCGTATTCCTGCGCGCTTGGTGCCAGAAGGCTACACGGCTGGCGGGGAGTCCATTTTCAAATGGCTGGAGAGCGCTACAGGGGTGCGAATTTCGTATGCAGTGGCTCACATTGAACCCATGGGCTACAATGAAAAGGTTTCCAATCTGCTGCATTGCGACAAATCTACACCATTGCTCTTGCTCAAGCAGATTCATTACGACGAAAGTGAAAAGCCTGTCTTATACTCCCATAACTACTTCAGAGCTGACAAAATTCACTTTCACGTCGTGCGGAGACGGTTGTAATCGTGGGGGAAACCTCACTCAACAATTTTCATCAACCAAAAACAGGGGGTAATCTCAGATGAAGAAAGTTCTATCCGTGCTTTCTGTGGCAACACTCAGCTTGTCGCTCGTTCTTGCTGGCTGCGGAAGCAAACCAGAAGCACAACCACAAGGCCAGGCAAGCACTGGCGGCGCTGAAGGCGGTGCCCAAACAGCGATCCGAGTTGGTATGGTTACGGACGTTGGCGGTGTAAACGACAACTCCTTCAACCAAAGTGCCTGGGAAGGTCTGCAACGACTGCAAACCGAGCTGAATCTGCCAAAAGAAAATGTTAACTACCTGCAATCCACCAGTGATGCTGAGTACGTACCTAACCTGACCCAATTTGTAAAAGACAAATGGGATCTGACTTGGGGTATCGGCTTCCTGATGGGCGACCACCTGAAAAAAGTAGCAGATGAAAACAAAGATGCAAAACTGGCGATCATCGACGCAGAAGTAGATGCGCCAAACGTGGAATCCGTTCTCTTCAAAGAGCACGAAGGTTCCTTCCTCGCTGGGGTAGTGGCAGCGAAAATGTCCAAAACGAAAACAGTCGGTTTCGTGGGCGGCGTTGAAATCCCGGTTATCAAACGTTTCGAACTTGGTTTCGAAGCAGGGGTAAAAGCAGTCGATCCTAACGTAAAAGTTATCAAAGTATACACAGGTGCATTTGACAAGCCAGACCTTGGCAAATCCACTGCTTCCCAAATGTACGGCCAAGGCGCTGACATCATCTTCCACGCTTCCGGCGGTACAGGTGATGGCGTATTTAATGAAGCAAAAGACCGCAAAGCAAAAGGCGAAGATGTTTGGGTAATCGGTGTAGACAAAGACCAATCCCTGACATTCGGTGACGAGGTTACTCTCACTTCCATGGTAAAACGCGTTGACGAAGCTGTTTTCCGTGTATCCAAAGACCTGTCCGAAGGTAAATTTGAGGGCGGAAAAATCAAATGGCTCGGTCTTGCTGAAGACGGTGTAGGCTTGGCTTCCACTTCCTCGAAGAACGTTCCAGAAGACGTTCTGAAGCTGGTTGATGAGTTCAAGGAAAAAATCGTTAAAGGCGAAATCACAGTGCCAGACAAGTAAAACGATGAAGCGGCAAACGGACAAGGCTGGTTCTAGGAACTGGCCTTGTTCTTTACCTTCACATTAAACCCGAAAAATGGGGTGAGTATGGTTGAGTTCGGTAAAAAAAGTGGTTGAGATGCGAGGGATTACCAAGCGGTTCCCCGGGATTGTGGCAAACGACAACATCACGCTTTCTGTCAAGCAAGGGGAAATTCATGCGCTGCTCGGTGAGAATGGCGCAGGCAAGTCGACATTAATGAACATTTTGTTTGGCCTGTATCAACCCGATGAAGGTGAAATCTTCATCAATGAAAAGCCTGTGAAAATTACAAGCCCGAACGTTGCCAATGAGCTTGGCATCGGGATGGTGCACCAGCATTTTATGCTTGTGGAGACGTTTACGGTAACAGAAAACATTGTATTAGGAAACGAACCGAAAAACGGGTTGCAAATAGATATCCAAAGCGCTGAAAAAGCGGTGGAAAAGCTGTCAAACCAGTACGGACTCAAGGTTGATCCCAGAGCAAAGATTCAGGATATCTCGGTCGGGATGCAGCAGCGTGTAGAGATCTTGAAAACGCTTTACCGCGGGGCCGACATTTTGATTTTTGACGAGCCGACGGCTGTTCTTACCCCTCAGGAAATTCAGGAACTCATTGATATCATGCATAACTTGGTCAAAGAGGGCAAAACGATCATCCTGATTACGCACAAGCTCAAGGAGATCATGGCCGTCTGTGATGCCTGCACGATCATTCGTCGCGGGAAGGTAATTGACTCGGTACTTGTGAAAGATACGAACCCGGACGAACTGGCGGCAAAAATGGTGGGACGCGAAGTGAATTTTCGAGTGGACAAGACCGCTTCGAAACCGAAGGAAACCATCCTCGCCGTTGAAAACCTCACGGCAATGGGCAACCGTGGTGTCAATGCGCTGAACAATCTCAGCCTGGAAGTGCGTGCAGGCGAAATTTTGGGGATTGCCGGTGTAGACGGCAACGGGCAAAGTGAACTGATTGAAGTTTTGACGGGGTTGCGAAAAGCAACCAGTGGCCGTGTCCTTCTCAATGGTAAAGATATTACGAACCAGACTCCGCGGGCTATTTCGGAAGCGGGCTTGTCGCACATTCCGGAAGACCGTCACAAGCGCGGATTGGTTCTTGATTTCACCATGAGCGAGAATATGGTGTTGGAAACGTATTTCCACCCGACGTTCAACAAAAACGGTTTTCTCGATTATGGCGCGATTGACAAGCATGCGGCCAAGCTGATTGAGGAGTTTGACGTGCGCACGCCTTCGATCTACACGCCGGCGCGGGCACTCTCCGGGGGGAACCAGCAAAAGGCGATTATCGCCAGGGAAGTGGACAAGAACCCGGATTTGCTGATTGCAGCACAGCCTACACGCGGACTGGACGTAGGGGCGATCGAGTTTATTCATCGCCGTTTGATCGAGCAGCGCGACAAAGGCAAAGCGGTTTTGCTGCTCTCGCTGGAACTGGACGAGGTCATCAACGTATCTGACCGGATTGCCGTTATTTATGAAGGCAGCATTGTAGGAATCGTCGATGCCAAATCGACAAGCGAGCAAGAGCTGGGCTTGATGATGTCCGGCGGAAAACGAATGCCTGGAGGAGGAAACGATGAATAAAGTGATAGCCGTCTTTACAAAAGAATCGTTCCTCGTTCCTGTCGTCGCGATCATTCTTGGTCTGTTGACTGGGGCGATTGCCATGCTGGCAGGTGGCTTCAACCCGATTCAGGCTTACATGGCCCTGATTGAAAAGGTATTCGGAAGCGCGTACAACTTCGGGGAAACGATCCGGCAGATTACACCGCTGATCTTTACAGGTCTTGCAGTGGCGTTTGCCTTTCGGACAGGACTGTTTAACATTGGGGCAGAGGGGCAGTTTATTGTCGGGATGGTCGCTGCTACAACAGTAGGGATCACCCTCGATCTTCCTGCATACATCCACGCTCCTCTCGCTGTGATTGCTGGTGCGGTAGCTGGCGGCCTGTGGGGCTCGATTGCCGGTTATCTGAAAGCAGCGCGCGGTGTGAACGAGGTTATTACCAGCATCATGCTGAACTGGGTTGCGCTGTACCTGGCAAACTGGGTGATGAATGCGTTTTTCATTCCGGTCGGACAACAGCGTTCGGAAACAATCAAGGAATCATCCATGATTACGATCAGCTGGCTTTCGCAAATGTTTGACAGTGCCCGTCTGCACTGGGGAACTTTGCTTGCTGTGCTTGCCGCTATCTTTTTTTACGTCATTCTTTGGAAAACAAAGTCGGGCTATGAGCTGCGCGCCGTAGGTCTTAATCCGCACGCTTCCGAATATGCGGGGATGAACGTAAACCGCAACGTCGTCAAGGCGATGTTCATCGGCGGCATGTTTGCGGGTATTGGTGGCGCTTGCGAAATTTTGGGCGTGTTCCATTACCAGGCGATCATGACTGCCCAGCCAGGCTATGGCTTCGACGGAATTGCCGTAGCGCTGATTGGCGGAAATACGCCATTTGGCGTGGTGCTTGCCGCGATTTTGTTCGGGATTCTCACCTTCGGGGCAGCCGGCATGAAGTTTGGCGCTGGCGTACCTGTTGAGCTGATTCGTGTCGTGATCGCTTCTGTCATCTTCTTTGTTGCGGCACACGGCATCGTGAAAATTTTTGTCAAACCAATCTTGAAGAAGAAAAAGGAAGGTGGAAACTGATGGATTGGGGAGTCATTCTTAGCAATCTCGTTCACGATACCATCGTGTTTTCCACTGCCTTGATTTTTGCCTCTCTGGGCGGGCTCTACTCCGAGCGCTCGGGTGTCGTGAATATTGCGCTGGAAGGCATGATGATTATCGGGGCCTTTACGGGTGCCGTCATTACGTACGCGTTTCAGGATTCGATGGGAGCCGTCGCTCCTTGGATCGGCTTTATTCTCGCAGGGATTGCCGGTTCGATTTTTGCCCTTCCGCATGCGGTCGCTTCCGTGACCTTCAAAGCGGACCAGACTGTGAGCGGTGTGGCCCTAAACTTTTTGGCGGCAGGTCTGTCTGTCTACCTGACCAAAATCATTTTTAACGGCGCAGGTCAGACAACAACCTTGTCCAGCGTTTTTTCCAAGTGGGAAATCCCGCTTTTGCACGACATTCCGTATTTGGGACATGCCATCTTTGAAGCGTATCCGACGAGCTATTTGGCGTTTATCGCCGTCTTTTTGACCTGGTACCTGATCTTCAAAACCCCGTTCGGCTTGCGTCTGCGCGCGGTCGGTGAGCATCCACGCGCTGCTGACACGGTGGGGATCAACGTCAAGAAAATGCGCTATACCGCTGTCATGATTAGCGGAGCGCTGGCTGCGTTGGGTGGGGCGACCATCTCGCTGACGACCACGAGCAACTTTTCCCATAACACCGTATCCGGCCAAGGGTTTATCGCGATTGCCGCGTTGATTTTCGGAAAATGGCATCCGGCCGGAGCGATGGGAGCTGCCTTGTTCTTCGGGGTTGCCCAAGCGATCAAGTCTTTGGTTCAGATTTTCGGACTGACCAAGTACATTCCGACCGAGTTTATTTTCATGCTTCCGTACGTACTGACTATTTTGGTCATGGCTGGTCTGGTTGGACGCTCCAGCGCTCCTGCCGCACTGGGCAAGCCGTACGATACCGGATCTCGTTAAGGAAAAGTTGACATAATTTGCGTCTGGAACCCGTTCCTTTCCCTGTGCGATAATTTTTCTCGTGAGATTGCGCGGGGAGGGGAGTACATGAACTGCTGGCTAGATAAGCACAGCCGTTTACGTTCAACCGGGATTCTGGGCGCTTTTTTTGCTTGTATATGTCTCTGGCTGTCTTTTGGACTGGCCAGTGCTACAGCCGCGGCAAAAGAGCCGGGTCCGGTCATATCGCTGGTAGTGGATGGCAGAGGCGTGGAGTCTGACGTTTTGCCGCTGGTCCGAAACGGACGGATGCTCGTGCCGATCCGGGTGATTGCCGAGGCGACAGGAGCGCAGATCGAGTATGATGCGAAGAAACAGCGCGTGACTTTTGACCAAAAAGGCAAACATGTCTCGCTGGACATCAACAGTCGGCTTGCATATGTAAATGGAGAGCGGGTGACGCTGGAGACGCCGCCGATTATCGTCAATCAACGCACGCTCGTACCGCTGCGGTTCGTCAGCGAGTCGCTCGGCTATCAGGTGGAGTGGGACGCGACGTCGTCCGTGGCGTTCGTGCAGACAAAGCCTGTGGAGGATCGCGCCGTCACGGTGAAGGAATCCGCCAATCCATACGTGGTGCAGCCAAATGACACTCTTGGGGAGATTGCGGACCGCCATGGCACGACGAGAAGTGCGATCAGGGAAAACAACTACTTGTCCAGCGAGAAGCTGATGATCGGACAAATTCTTTTTTTGCCGCATGAGGCGAAAAAAGCGGAGCATCCGTTGGCGAGCAAGGTGCAAGATAAACGGCTGCTTAGCAAAGATTACTGGTTTCCTTTCAACAATGCGAGCTGGTACGAGCCGTATGGCGACAGCTTCGGCTCTGATCGCGAATGGACAGAAAGCCAAAGCGGCAGTGTACGCAGCCACGAAGGCATCGACATCATGGCTCCAAAGGGAACGCCGATTTACTCGGTTTCAGACGGGACGATCAATCGGGTAGGCTGGAATACGTACGGCGGTTGGCGGATCAACATCACCGATAAAAACGGGCAGTTTCGCATGTATTACGCTCATCTTAGCGCATACGCTCCCGGTCTTCGTGTCGGAGGAACAGTCAAGGCGGGGCAGCTGATCGGATTTGTCGGAGATACCGGTTATGGCGGTCCCGGCACGGTGGGAATGTTTGCGCCTCACCTGCATTTCGGAATGTATCGCAACGACAACGGACGAGTTGTCGATCCGTTTGACTACCTTCGCTACTGGGAGCAAAACAAAGTGGTAAGCTTGTTTGCGTAATGGGACAGACTACTATACGAAAAGGAATCCTGAGAAAAAGGAGGGTTTCGTATGTGGGTCTGTCCGTACTGTGGAGGAAATCACGGCTTGCCTTTTCACGACGAGCAACTGGACGGGATGCTTTGCCTGTCTGCTGATTGCGGACGGTTCGTGGAAGAGGGCAGCACATCGGATGATATTGTAGATTGGGATTATATGGATTTTTAGTGCGAGGGAGCGAGCATGCGCCTGACAGGGCGGCTTGCTCTTTTTTTCATGTTCAGGGAAACGCACAGGAAAAGCCGGGAGAAAAGGGGATTAGCGGAGTCTAATGGAGGACCGCATGCGCATACGATGGAAAACAAGGCAATGATAATGGAAGATTCTGATGAAAGATGACCTGCCAATTGGTTACAATAGAGAAGTATACGCAGTTGGAGAAGGGAGAAGTTGCCATGAAAGCACAGACGTCTGATATTGCGTTTCAAAGCTCCCAAATAAACGGGATGAACGTACATATTCTTCCGACCGCCAAATTCAAAACCACGACAATCGTGACGATGATCGAACAGGCTCTGTCGGAGGAGCACGTGACCAAGACCGCGCTCCTGGCGAGTGTCATGAAGCGGGCCAGCGCCCGTTTTCCGGAAACCAAGCAGTTGCGTGAGCACCTCGATTTTTTGTACGGCGCCATTTTTGATGTCGATGTCATGAAAAAAGGCGAGCGGCAAATTTTGCAAATTTATATGGAAGTGCCAAATGAGAAGTACCTGTCCAAAGAGGACGGTCTTCTGGAACAGGCGATTCAGTTTGTCGGTGACATGCTGGTGCGGCCGCACGTAGAGAACAATGCGTTTGCCGAGAAGTATGTGACACAGGAGAAGGAAGCGCTGCGAAAGCGGATTGAGAGCCTGATTGACGACAAGATGAAGTACGCCAATCAGCGTGTGACGGAAGAAATGTGCAAAGGAGAGCCGTTCTCCCTGCTCGTTCAGGGCCGGGTACAAGACTTGCCGGCGATCACTGGCCAGGAGCTGTATCGCTATTTTCAGGAAATCACCCAGTCCAATCCGATCAACATGTTTGTCGTCGGTGATGTCGAGCCGCAAACCGTTGCCGATGCGATTCGCACGCATATCCCGCTTGTGCGCAAGGGAGCGGGCGAACTGAAGTTCGATGTTGCGGAGAAGCACGCTGTGGAAGAAAAGGAAGTCGTCGATCGTCTCGATGTGAACCAGGCCAAGCTGAATATCGGCTGCCGGACGCAGGTGACGTACAAGGATGACGATTATCCGGCCTTGCTGTTGTACAATGGCATTTTGGGCGGATTCCCGCATTCCAAGCTGTTTGTCAATGTCCGGGAAAAAGAAAGTCTCGCCTACTACGCCGTATCGCGTCTGGAAAGCCATAAAGGCATCATGATGATTATGTCCGGCATCGACGTGAACAAATACAGTCGTGCTGTCGAGATCATCAAGGAGCAACTGGAGCAGATGCGGGCAGGCAATATTTCGGAGGCAGAGCTGACGCAGACGCGAGCTACGCTTTCCAACCAGTTCCGCGAGCTTCTGGACAGTGCCCGCGGCATGATTGACTTTACGTTCAACGGCGTAATCAGCGGCCGCAAGCGCAAGCTGGATGAACTCCTCGCTGCGATTGAGCAGGTCAGCATCGACGACATCAAACGGGTAGCGAACAAGGTAACGATTGATACGATCTACTTGCTGCGCGACAAGAAGGGAGAGGCGTAATCATGCAGACGACTGTTTTTGAGCAAGTAAACGAGACCGTCTACCACGAGACATTGGACAATGGGCTGCAAGTTTTCCTGGTTCCCAAGCAAGGCTTCAGCAAGACGTACGCCGTATTTACCACACGCTACGGCTCGATTGACAGCCACTTCAAGACGCGCAGCGGCGAGGAAATCAACGTGCCGGACGGGATCGCGCATTTTCTTGAGCACAAAATGTTTGAGAAAAAAGACCGGGATGTGATGCACGAATTCAGCAAAAACGGAGCCTCCTGCAACGCATTCACCAGCTTCAACCGCACCGCATACTTGTTTTCGTGCACAGACAAGCTGGATGACAATCTGAATTTGCTGCTCGATTACGTGCAGGAGCCGTATTTCACGGATGCCAGCGTGGAAAAGGAAAAAGGAATCATCGGCCAGGAAATCACCATGTACGACGACAATCCGGACTGGAAGGTCTACATGAATTTGCTCAAGGCGATGTATCAAAAATATCCGATCAACATCGAAATTGCGGGCACGATTGAATCGATCTCGCACATTACGAAAGAGTACCTCTATCAATGCTACGAAACGTTTTACCATCCGGCGAACATGCTGCTTCTGGTGGTAGGCTCGTTTGAACCGGAGGCGATCATGCAGCTGATCCGCGAGAACCAGGGGAAAAAAGAATTTCCGCCTGCTCCGCAAATTACCCGGATTTTTCCCGAGGAACCTGCTGCCCCGGCTCAGGCAAAGATCGAAGCGTTTCTCGCGGTTGGCCTGCCCAAGTGCATGATCGGCATCAAGGAAAAGGAAACGGGTTTGACCAAGGAAGCTTTGCTGCGCCGGGATTTGACGACGAAGCTCGTGCTGGATATTGCGTTTGGCACCAGCTCTGCCATTTACGAGCGGCTGTATGAGAGCGAGCTGATTACGGACAGCTTTGATTTTGACTACAGCAGCGAACAGGATTACGCCTATACGATCATCGGCGGAGACACGCCTGACCCGGATCGGCTGGTGGCGACGATCAAGAAAGAAATCGAGCAGCTCAAGCAAAAAGGGATCAGCCAGGAAGAATTCGAGCGGGCCAAGCGGAAAAAGATCGGCAATTTCCTGCGCTCGCTCAACTCCGTGGAGTTTATCGCCAATCAGTTTACGAGCTTCAAGTTCAACGGAAACGATCTGTTTTCCGTGGTGCCAACATTGGAATCGATTACACGCGAAGAAGTGGAGGCGCGTCTGAAGGAGCATTTTCTGGAAGAGCAGATGGCGGTATCTGTCGTGCGTTCCGCTTCGCCGCAGGAGTAGGAAGTGGCTATGAAGGAAACACCTTGGGCATTGGTGACGGGGGCCTCCGGCGAAATCGGGCAGGCGATTGGTACCTATCTGGCTGAAGCAGGAGTCCCCCTCTACCTGCATTACAACCGTTCAGAGAACAAGCTGGACAGTCTGGTGCAACTGTGCCAGGAGCACGATGTCCCTTGCGTCAAGCTGCAGGCAGACTTGCGCGATCCTGGGCAAATTGCCGCGATGTTCGAGCAGATGTCATCCCCGCCGCTTTTGGTTGTCAATAACGCCTCGGCCGATCACGTCGGACTGTTTACCGACGTGTCGGTCGAAACGTTTGACGAACTGGTGGCGACGAACGTCCGCTCTGCCTTTTTGGTCTGCCAGGCCGCCTTGCCCGCGATGCTGCGCGAGCGATACGGACGAATCGTCAACGTCTCGTCGATCTGGGGACTGACCGGCGGCTCCTGCGAGGTGCTTTACTCCTTGACCAAGGGCGCGATCAATACGTTTACCAAAGCGCTGGCCAAGGAGATGGCACCGAATGGCATCACAGTCAATGCTGTTGCTCCCGGAGCGATCCGGGGCGGGATGATGGAGCGCTTTTCCCCGGATGAGGTGGAGTTGATCGCAGACGAAATTCCGGCGAACCGTCTGGGTGATCCGCGCGAGGTGGCAGCCGTCGTGCGTTTTTTGCTGTCTGCGGACGCCAGCTATGTCACAGGTCAGATCATCAGTCCAAACGGTGGCTGGTACACATAAGCGCTGTTTGCGCGGGCGTGAATAATTTCCGAGAAATGGTGGAAGTCTACCTCTTGTGCGGGTGGTAGATACCGCTGCCCCAATGAAAAAAGGAGGGAATTTCCTAATGTCGATTTTGGACAACTTTCGCGACTGGAAAGAGTTTCTCGGAGAGCGAGTAGAACAAGCGAAACAGGCGGGTATGGACAACGGGACACTGGAAAACGTGGCGTACCAGATCGGAAGCTATCTGGCAGAGCAGGTCGACCCGAAAAACGACCAGGAGCGTCTGTTGAAGCAGCTTTGGGATGCAGGCGATCAGCAGCAGCAACAAGCACTTGCTTCTCTCATGGTGAAGCTCGTACAAAATTCCGATAATATCAATCGTGGCAACTAAACGTTTAAATCCCCTATTCATGGGGATTTTTCTTTTCGCGTTTGTCGAATGATGCGAACGTGATATACTACAGTAGAAGGTTATTTTGGGTGCCGGAGAGGATTGCATATGGAAGCGAAAAAAGAATGGTACATGGAGTACGAAATTTCCCGAAACCGTCCGGGTTTACTGGGGGACGTGTCTTCCATTCTGGGGATGTTGAACATTAATATCATCACGATCAACGGCGTGGATACGATGCGGCGCGGCATGCTGCTCTTGACGGACGACGATGAAAAAATGGAGGTTTTGCGCAACGTTGTGCAAAAAATGGACAACATAACCATAACGAGGTTGCGTCCTCCGACCATGCTTGACCGTCTTGCCGTCCGGCATGGCCGATACATCGAGCGCGACAGCGAGGACAAAAAAACGTTCCGCTTTGTGCGCGACGAGCTGGGGCTTTTGGTAGACTTCATGGCCGAGATTTTGAAAAAAGAAGGTCATCAGCTGATCGGCATCCGGGGAATGCCGCGCGTGGGGAAGACGGAGTCGATGATTGCAGCCAGCGTCTCGGCGAACAAGCGCTGGACGTTCATTTCCTCTACGTTGCTGCGGCAAACGGTGCGAAGCTCCTTGGCCATTGATGAAATGTCCCCCGATCATGTATATTTGATAGATGGGATTGTTTCAACGCTGCGATCGACAGAGAAGCACTACACCCTGCTTCGGGAGATTATGAACTTTCCTGCCGCGAAAATCATCGAGCATCCGGATATTTTTGTGCGGGAGTCAGAGTACGAAATGTCTGATTTCCACTACATTATTGAATTACGCCACCATCCAGATGAAGAAATTACATACGAGCTGATTAACAATCGCGGCTTTGATAATTTTGACATGAATTAAGGAGGGGCAGCTGTGTCTGAGCTAGGTCAAGTCCTGCAAAGGGCCCGCGAAGAAAAAGGAATCACGCTCGACGACATCCAACGAATTACCAAGATACAGCGGCGGTATTTGGAGGCCATTGAAAGAGGTCATTTTCATGTACTTCCCGGCCACTTTTACGCGCGTGCGTTCATAAAAAGTTATGCGGAAGCCGTCGGTCTGGACCCGAATCACATCCTGACGCACTTTCAGGCCGATTTGCCAGCCCAGCCACCTACGGAGCAAGTGGAAAGGCTGCGCCGCAGGAGAGTTGCTTCCGCGAACAATCCGTTGCAGGCGGGACGTTGGGTCACCAAGACATTACTGGTGTTGTTTATTGCCTTGATTATCGGCGTGATTTACGTCGCAGCGGTAAACAACAACGACGATACGTTCACCCAGCCTATACCGAGCGGAACGGTCACTCCAGGAGCGGAAATCGTCACTCCGGGCAACGGTGGTGGAGTTTCCACCTCTCCGATCGCACAGCAGCCGCAACCGCCATCTGCTGTCACGCCTGTTACTGAGCCGGGAACGACGACACCCGAGCCTGAAGTCTCTCAGGCGACGGTTACGTTTGAATCGCAGCAAGGTTCCATCTACAACTACTCCCTGCAGGGTGGAGAAAAAATCACCGTCCACCTGAAAGTGAAGGAAGACAGAAGCTGGTTCGGGGTATCGGAAGGAAAAGGCAAGAAATACGTCGAGGAAGGCGAACTGAAAAAGGGAGCCAAGGAAGAAATCACGATTGAATTGAAGAAATCGGCGTATGTGCGTCTTGGAAAACCGACCGTCGTCGAATTGACGGTGAACGGAGCGGTGATCGATACGTCCAAAATGAAGTTCATGCCGTCGAACATCACCATCAAATTGAAAGAAGCAGCAGCACAGTAGGCAAGCGTAAAGCTTGCCTTTTATACTTTCGTCTCTTTTGACACTTCCTTTAGGCTTATATTATACTGGATAGGTGTAATATGGGCTGGTGTGACCAATTGGAGGAAAAAAGATGACAGAGAAGGCAGGCACGCGAGAAAAAGTAGCGATTGTTACGCTGGGCTGTGAAAAAAATCTTGTCGATTCGGACATGATGGCCCATCTGATAGATGAAAAAGGCTATGAACTGGTTGACAATCCGGAAGAAGCAACCGTGGTCATTGTCAATACCTGCGGTTTCATCGATGCAGCCAAAGAGGAATCGGTAAACAAGATTCTGGAAATGGGCGAATTGAAGGAAACCGGCAAGCTGAAATCGCTTGTGGTGGCAGGCTGTCTCACACAACGCTACAAAGAGGATATCTTGAACGAGATTCCCGAGGTGGACGGCATTGTCGGAACAGGCGATTTTATGTCGATTACAGAGATCATTGAAGAATCGCTGGCTGGCAAGCGCCCGATTTTCGTGGGCAACCCAATCTTCACGTACGAAGATGTCGTGAAGCGCAAGGTGAAGGAAGGCACGTACTCCGCATACATTAAAATTGCCGAGGGCTGCGACAATGCCTGTACCTTCTGCAGTATCCCGCTGATGCGCGGTGGCTTCCGCAGCAGAACGATTGAGTCAATCGTCGAAGAGGCCCGCCACCTGGCTTCGCAGGGAATTGTGGAAGTGAGCCTGATCGCTCAGGATTCCACCAACTACGGTGCAGACATTTACGATGGTAAGCAGATGCTGCCAGAGCTCTTGAACCGTTTGGCAGAGGTGGAAGGAATCGAATGGATTCGCCTTCACTACGCCTATCCGGGCTTTTTTACAGACGAGCTGATCCAAACGTTTGCTACCAATCCAAAAGTGTGCAAATACGTCGACATGCCGCTGCAGCACTCGGAAGACCACATTCTGAAAAAAATGCGTCGGCCGGGTCGACAAACGGACATTCGCGAGTTGGTGGCGAAAATCCGTGCGCAAGTGCCGGATGTAGCGCTGCGCACCTCGCTGATCGTCGGCTTCCCCGGCGAGACAGACGAGGACTTCGAGCGTCTGTGCGAGTTTGTGAAGGACATCGGCTTTGATCGTTTGGGTGTTTTTACGTATTCCAATGAAGAAGACACTCCGGCTTCCCGTTTGCCGAATCATGTGGACGAAGAAGTCAAGGAAAAGCGTGCAAACATGCTGATGGAAATTCAGCGTGAGATTGCAAGCGAGCGCAACGGCCGCTTCGTCGGCCAGGTGCTGGACGTTCTTATTGAACGCTACGAGGGACGCAACGACATTTATGTAGGCCGGACGCAATACGACGCCCCGGAAATTGACGGGGAAGTATTCGTGACAGGGTTCAAAGGCAAATTGGGCTCTATCGTAAAAGTCAAGATCACACACTCCTATGAATACGATTTGGCCGGGGAGGTAGTCTAGGTGAATCTCGCCAACCGCATCACCCTCGCCAGGATTTTCCTGGTTCCGGTAGTCATGTTTTTTCTGCTGGTGCGTTACAACATCGGGACATTTTCCATTGGCAGCCTGACGATGACGTATAACGAGCTGATTGCGGCTTTGGTGTTTATCCTAGCAGCCAGTACGGACGGACTCGACGGTTACATCGCTCGCAAACGCAAGATCGTGACGAATCTGGGGAAATTTTTGGACCCGCTGGCAGACAAACTGCTCATCTCGGCAGCGCTGATCTCCCTCGTGGAGATGCAGCGGCTGGAAGCGTGGATTGCGATTGTCATCATCAGCAGGGAGTTTGCTGTAACAGGTTTGCGCCTGGTTGCTGCGGCAGAAGGACAGGTAATTGCCGCAAGCGCATTGGGTAAACTGAAGACATGGGTCCAGATTGTGGCGATTACCGCTGTCATGATCCGCAACTTTCCCTTCGAATTTTTCGGGATTCCGTTTGACGAAGTCGCCACGTGGGCGATGGTCGTTATCACGCTTTATTCCGGGTACGACTACTTTGCGAAAAATCGCAACGTCATCCAATACTCGTAGCTACGGGTATTGGTCTCTTTTTTCACAAGACTCTTCTCTATAGCCACTAACGGTGATAAACTGTTGGGTTAGAGGCTTTTCTACTCTCAAAGAGAATGGATGAGGAAAATGAGAGCGGAGATTATCGCAGTAGGTACCGAGCTTTTGCTAGGCCAAATTGCCAACACAAATGCCCAGTTTCTTTCGCAGAAGCTGGCGGAAATTGGCGTGGGAGTCTATTTCCATACGGTTGTAGGAGATAATGCAGAGCGATTGCGGCAGGTCATTGCGCTCGCTTCCGGCCGATCCGATCTCGTCATTTTTACAGGAGGGCTTGGGCCGACACAGGATGATCTGACCAAGGAAACGGTGGCAGCACACGTAGGTGTCGGGCTGGAGACAAACCCGGAAGCCATGGAAAGAATCGAGCAGTTCTTTTTGCAACGTGGGATTGTCATGACGGAGAACAATCGGAAGCAGGCGCTGGTGCTTTCAGGCAGCCATGTCTTTTCCAATGACTTCGGGATGGCGCCTGGGATGGCGATCCGTCATGACAGTTGTACGTTCGTGCTGCTCCCTGGACCGCCGAGCGAGCTGTACCCGATGGTGGAGCGCTACGTGATGCCGTATTTGACGGGCTTGCTGCCAGAGAAGCAAGTTTTTCATTCACATGTGCTGCGCTTCTATGGAATCGGGGAATCCGCGCTGGAGGAGCGATTGCTGGATTTGATTGAAAAGCAGGACAACCCGACGATCGCGCCGTATGCCAAGGAATTTGAAGTGACGCTCAGGCTCACGGCAAGAGCGTCTGTGGCAGAAGAAGCAGAAGCGCTGATTTTGCCGGTGGAAGAAGAGATTCGCAAGCGTGTTGGCGAGTATGTGTACGGGATGGGGGAAGATTCGTCCCTGCACGCGGTACTGGTGAGCGAGCTGAAAAAGCGAAACGAGACGATCGCATGTGCGGAGAGCTGTACAGGCGGCACGGTCGCTTCGTTGATTACGTCCGTACCCGGCAGCTCTTCTGTTTTTCGGGGAGGCGTAGTCTGCTATACAAACGATGTGAAAAACCAGTTGCTTGACGTACCGGAAGAGGTTTTGCAAACGGACGGGGCCGTCAGTCGGCAAACAGCGCAGTTGCTTGCAGAAAATGTGCGAGCCAGGCTGGGGGCGACATACGGTGTGTCCGTGACGGGTGTGGCTGGACCCGACCCTTCGGAGGGCAAGCCTGTTGGCCTTGTCTACGTTGGAATTGCGGCTGAAGGGATGCCCACAGCAGTAAAAGAACTGCGCCTGGCTGGCAGAAGACAGGCGATTGTTGGGCGTGCCGCCAAATATGCGCTGTTTTACGCGCTGCAAATGCAAAAAGAAAGGTGACGTTTTCATGACGATGTTTTCTGATTTTCCTTTACATAAATCAATTTTGCAGGCGATCCACGATATGGGCTTCGAAGAGCCATCGCCGATTCAGGCTGCCTGCATTCCGAAAGTGCTGGAAGGGGGCGACCTGATCGGTCAGGCACAGACGGGGACCGGCAAGACCGCAGCTTTCGGGATTCCGCTCGTGGAAAAAATTACGCCAGCGAACCGGGTACAAGCAATCGTACTGACTCCGACCCGCGAGCTCGCCATCCAGGTTGCGGGAGAGCTGCTGCGTATCTCCAAATACAAAAAAGTACGCACGCTGCCGATCTACGGCGGACAATCGATCGGCCATCAGATTCGCGCCCTGCGCCAAGGTGTACAAATCGTCGTAGGGACACCTGGCCGCGTGATGGATCACCTGCGCCGCAAAACATTGAAGCTCGATCATGTACATACGCTCGTTTTGGATGAAGCGGACGAAATGCTGGACATGGGCTTCATCGAAGACATCGAGACAATCATTACACATATGCCGGAAGAGCGTCAGACCCTGCTTTTCTCCGCAACAATGCCGCCTGAAATCAAGCGCCTCGCTACCCGCTACATGAAGCAGCCGCAAACGATCGCTGTCAGCCGCGAGGAAGTGACAGCACCATTGATCGAACAGGTGTATTACAAAGTGTTTGACCGAAACAAAGTAGAGAGCCTCTGCCGCATTCTCGACAGTGAGGATGTAGAGCTTGGCATCATCTTCTGCCGCACCAAGCGCGGGGTGGATGAGCTGTCCGAAGTGCTGCAAGCCCGCGGGTATTTGGCGGACGGCTTGCACGGCGATCTTTCCCAGGCGCAGCGCGACAAAGTCATGAATGCCTTCCGCGAAGGCTCCATCGAGTTTTTGATCGCAACGGACGTAGCAGCGCGCGGAATCGACGTCGGAAACGTTTCCCACGTCATCAACTACGACATTCCGCAAGACTCCGAGAGCTACGTGCACCGGATCGGACGTACAGGCCGTGCCGGACGCAAAGGTATTGCCATGACGCTGGTGACTCCGCGTGAAGTCAGACAGATGATGTTCATCCAGAAGCAGACAAAAGCGCAAGTGCTGTCCCGCAACGTTCCGTCGCTGGAAGAAGTGGCCGAGCGCAAGCAGGAACAGCTTCGCGAGCAGTTGACCAGCCTGTTGGAAAGCGATGCGATTGCGGACATGTACCAAAAAGTAGCGGAATCGCTCGTTGGCCAGTACCCTGCTGAAAAGGTTGCCGCTGCGGCACTGCACCTGGCTTTCCATACGGAAGCGGGGCAAATGCAGGAGACAGAAGCGTACAACTTCGGAGAGACAGGTGCGGCAAAAGGCATGGTGCGTTTCTTCCTGAACGTAGGCCGAAATGTGAACATGAAGCCGCAGGATTTGGTTCGCGAGATTTCCGAGTCGGTCGGCATCCCGGGCAAAGCAGTGGGACGCATCGACATTTTCGAGAACTTTACGTTTGTGGAAGTGCCGGAGGACGTGGCGCCGTTTGTCTATGAATCGCTCCGTCAAACCCGGATCAACGGCAAGCGCATCAACCTGGAGCCGGCGAAGCCGCGCGGTGCGAAGCGCTCCTAGTTCGCTTCAGGCGTAAAGACAGACAGCCATTTTGCTGGGAATATCCAGAAAATGGCTGTTTTTTCGTGATGCGAATATTTGTTCGCAAAAAATACTTGGCAAACGGTTCTATCTCGATGTATGATGAAGACAAGCAAAAGAGATGCGAATAGTGAAAGGGTGTGTACCATTTGTCAGATCGTCGCGCAGCTTTGGAGAGTGCATTGCGTCAAATAGAAAAGCAATTTGGAAAAGGTTCCATCATGAAGTTGGGAGAGGTGGCCAACGTTCAGATTTCCACCGTTTCCAGTGGGGCGTTAGCTTTGGACATCGCGTTGGGTGTAGGTGGATTCCCGCGCGGACGTATCATCGAGATTTTTGGACCAGAGTCTTCCGGTAAAACCACCGTAGCACTGCATGCCATCGCAGAAGTGCAAAGACAAGGTGGACAAGCGGCTTTCATCGATGCCGAGCACGCGCTGGACCCTGTCTATGCGGCCAAGCTGGGCGTGAATATTGATGAGCTGCTGCTCTCCCAGCCGGATACAGGGGAGCAAGCATTGGAAATTGCCGAGGCGCTGGTACGCTCCGGTGCGGTCGACATCATTGTCGTGGACTCGGTAGCAGCGCTCGTTCCGAAGGCAGAAATCGAGGGCGAGATGGGAGATTCCCACGTAGGTTTGCAGGCCCGTCTCATGTCGCAGGCTTTGCGCAAGCTGTCCGGTGCGATCAACAAATCGAAGACGATTGCGATCTTCATCAACCAGCTGCGTGAAAAAGTAGGCGTGATGTTCGGGAACCCGGAAACCACTCCTGGTGGACGCGCACTGAAGTTCTACGCGAGCGTGCGTCTCGATGTTCGCAAAGCCGAAGCGATCAAGGTCGGCAACGATGTCATGGGCAGCAAGACCAAGATCAAAGTCGTGAAAAACAAAGTAGCGCCGCCGTTCAAGGTTGCTGAAGTGGACATCATGTACGGGGAAGGGATCTCCAAAGAGGGCAGCATCCTCGATATTGGTTCCGAGATCGACGTCGTGCAAAAGAGTGGTGCGTGGTACTCCTTCAACGATGAGCGCCTTGGCCAAGGGCGGGAAAACGCGAAAATTTTCCTCAAAGAAAATCCTCATATTGCAGCGCAAATCGAGGCGAAAGTTCGCGAGTATTTCAGCCTGAACCCTGGTTCTGTTCCGGAGGCAGAGCCAGTGATTGATCCGGAGCAAGAGGAAGAGCCGATGTTTGACCTCGATTAATGAGCTACTGCGTGCAAAATCAACAGCCTGTCGATGAGACAGGCTGTTTTGTGTGAAAAACGTTTCGAAAGGAGCAAAAGCGCATGAAGGGAGGCCAAATCACTGCCGTTCACCGCGATTATAAGCAGAAGCAGCGCTACCATATCGATTTGGATGGGGAGTATGCATTTACGGTACATGAAGACATACTGATAAAGTACAACCTGTTCAAAGGGACACAGGTGGACGAGGCATTTTATGGCGAAGTGCTGGTCGCAGAAGAGAAGCACAAGGCGTATCTGGGCGCGTTGAAATATTTGGGGCTGCGTCCGCGCACGCGCAGTCAGCTGCATGCGTACTTGCTGGAAAAAGGCTTTGATACCCGCGTCGCTGATGAAATCTGCCAGCGCTGCGAGGAGCAAGGGTACATCGACGATGAAGCGTTTGCCAAGCAATGGGTGGAGGAGAGGCTGCGCCTGAAGCCGCGCAGTTCCTATATGCTGCGGATGGAACTGGCGCAGCGCGGCGTGGACAAGTCGATTGCAGAAGATGCCGTGCAGGGCATTTCCAGAGAGGCTGAACTGGAAGCAGCTCGCGCTTTGGTAGAGAAGAAAGCGCGACGCATCGCAGGAGCGCCGAATCGTGACGAGGAGAGAAAGCTCTTGTCCATGCTGATGCGCAAAGGATTCGCGCATTCCATCATTCAGCAGATTCGGGAAGAATTGCGCCAGAGAAGGGATGGGCAGGACTGACTCGATTTGCATGTTCTTGACAATTCTTGTTCACAAATAATAAAATAGGTTTGTATTTACTTGGTGTATCATAACTTTTTGCGCTTTGCTCACTCGTTGCCTGTGAAACAACTGAACAACCGTGCGATAGCTGTACGGATTCAGCGGACCGAGTAAAATCGGTCCTGTTTTTTAGCGAATGTTCAAATGTGAGAGCAAAACGAAAGCGGCACTCCATGAAAAACGAATGCGTGGAAAGCGGGGAGATGTCTTACAATAAGGAGGTGAAACGAAAAAGCCTATGGACGCTATACTAACAGTTGTCATCGTGCTCGTCGCCCTGCTCATCGGCTTGGCTGCTGGCTACTTCATTCGTAAATCGATTGCGGAAGCAAAAATCTCCAGTGCGGAGGAAGCTGCACGCCAGATCGTCGAGGAAGCGAAACGGGATGCCGAAGCCGTTAAAAAGGAAAAGGTGCTGGAAGCGAAGGATGAGGTGTTCAAGCTTCGTTCCGAAGCAGAAACCGAGTTGCGTGAACGACGCAACGAGATCCAGCGTCAGGAACGGCGTATTTTGCAAAAAGAGGAAACGCTGGACCGCAAGATGGAACAGTTGGAGCGCAAGGAAGAAGAACTGTCTGAGCGCGACCGGACCATCGCAGAATTGCAAAGCAAGGTAGAGCACTTATATAAAGAACAAGTTTCCGAGCTGGAACGCATTTCCGGACTGACGCAGGATGAGGCGAAAACGATCATTCTGACCGATGTGGAAAATACCGTTCGCCACGAAATGGCTGTGATGATTAAAGAAATCGAGACACAGGCCAAAGAAGAGGCAGACAAGCGCGCTCGTGAAATTATTACCACCTCCATTCAGCGATGTGCAGCCGATCACGTGGCAGAGACGACCGTTTCTGTTGTGACGCTGCCAAACGATGAGATGAAGGGCCGGATTATCGGACGGGAAGGACGCAACATTCGTGCGCTGGAGACGTTGACCGGTATCGATCTGATTATCGACGACACACCGGAAGCCGTCATCCTGTCTGGCTTTGATCCGATCCGCCGGGAAATCGCCAAAACAGCGCTCGACAAGCTCGTAGCGGACGGCCGCATCCACCCTGCCCGTATTGAGGAAATGGTGGAAAAAGCACGCCGTGAAGTAGACGAGCGTATTCGTGAATACGGCGAACAGGCAACATTTGAAACTGGAGTACACGGCCTGCATCCGGACCTGATTAAGATCCTGGGACGACTGCGTTACCGTACCAGCTATGGTCAAAACGTGCTGAAACACTCGATGGAAGTAGCTCATCTCGCTGGCCTGATGGCAGCCGAACTGAAAGAAGATGTGAAGCTGGCCAAACGTGCAGGTCTGCTGCACGACATCGGTAAGGCGATTGACCATGAAGTCGAAGGTTCACACGTGGAGATCGGTGTGGAACTGGCCAAGAAGTACAACGAGCATCCAGTGGTTGTCAACAGTATTGCTTCTCATCACGGTGATACCGAACCAACTTCCGTCATTGCTATGCTCGTGGGAGCTGCAGATGCTCTGTCTGCTGCACGCCCAGGCGCACGCCGTGAGACATTGGAGACATATATCAGACGTTTGGAGAAACTCGAAGAAATCTCTGAGTCGTTCGATGGCGTAGAAAAGTCTTATGCGATTCAAGCGGGACGAGAAATTCGTGTTATGGTTCAGCCGGACAAGATTGATGATGCAGAAGCTACCCGTCTGGCACGGGATATTACCAAACGAATTGAAAATGAACTGGACTACCCTGGTCACATTAAAGTGACAGTCATTCGTGAGACACGGGCAGTCGAGTATGCAAAGTAAAGTGGCCATCAGCCACTTTACTTTTTTTCTGAGAAGGCCCCGTCAATTCAATGGATTGACGGGCCTGCTGCGGCTACATTTCCTAATTCCGCAGTGGTTGTGTATACTAGCACTATGAGGTGAATGTTCAATGAAGCTTTTGTTTATCGGAGACATCATGGGATCGCCCGGCAGAGAAATCGTCAAAACGTACTTGCCGCTTCTGAAAAGAAAGTACCAGCCTACGTTCATTGTCGCCAACGGTGAAAATGCGGCGCATGGCCGGGGCATTACCGAAAAGATTACGAAGGAACTGTTCGAGATCGGTGTTCAGGCGATTACGCTTGGAAACCATACATGGGATCAGCGGGAAATTTTCGATTTTATTGATGAGGAGCCAAGGATGATCCGTCCGGCGAACTTTCCTGCGGGAGCGCCCGGAAAAGGCATCACGTATATCAAGCAGCCGGAAGGGGAGCTTGCGGTCATCAACCTGATGGGCAGAACCTTTCTCCCGCCGCTTGACTGTCCATTCCAGATGGCGGACAAACTGGTGGAGCAGGCCCGCAAGCGCACAAAGCTGATTTTTGTCGACTTCCACGCCGAAGCCACTTCGGAAAAACAGGCGATGGCCTGGTATCTCGACGGCCGTGTCACGGCTGTAGTCGGTACGCACACGCACGTACAGACAGCAGATGAACGCGTTTTGCCGCAAGGGACAGGCTTTTTGTGCGACGTAGGGATGTGCGGCCCAAGCAATGGCATCCTTGGAATGGAACGCGAGGCGGTCATCCGGAAATTTTTGACCCAGCTGCCTGTTCGTTTCGAAGTTGCTCCAGATCCTGCGCAGTTGAACGCTGTCCTGATTACGATCGACAAGGCAACAGGACAAGCGAAAAAATTGGAGCGAATCCGAATTGACGTCGACCACCCGTTTATGGAATAATGGACATAAGATTAGAATTTTTTGAATCTTTCACGTGAGTTAGCAGGAATTTTTAGGGGTTATGCGAATATCATACTAATGATGACAGGATTCCTATCAGACGGGAGGTTCAAAAAGGATGGAAGTATTAAAAGTTTCAGCAAAGTCTAACCCCAATTCCGTTGCTGGTGCCCTTGCCGGCGTTCTGCGGGAACGCGGTGCAGCTGAAATCCAAGCCATTGGCGCTGGGGCGCTTAATCAAGCTGTGAAGGCCGTAGCAATCGCACGAGGGTTCGTAGCGCCGAGTGGAGTTGACCTCATTTGCATTCCAGCCTTTACCGACATCGTAATTGATGGAGAAGAGCGTACTGCAATCAAATTAATCGTAGAACCCAGATAATAAAACTGCAAACGAATCGCCTGCCTGTTTGTTCGAAGAATGAACAGGTTTTTTCGTGTCCAAAAAGTCGGATACGTGCGTATTAACAGGTTTTCCTATCGGCGCAAGCGGGTATGTGCATATACAGGTGCTTACTGGTTTGCACAAGGGCTGATTTGGACGAGTGCGTATGAAAGGGGGGGAATGGGGCTATTCTGTTTGTAGAAGGAGCGGAAGTATTGAAATTTGTGTGAGGAAATTAGTTGCGTGTTTTCGGAAACGTGCTACAATAATACATGAGGATATTAATGAACCTAGTTCAACATTAAAATTCAGGTCAAAAGTAAGTTGAGTAAAAGCACTTGCAATTTGACAGGGACAGGACTACAATTGTTACTGTCTATGCACAGAATTGTCACATCTTATCAATCTTTTTCAGGTAAGATGGGCAGCTTGCTCACAGTCACTGAAAGGGTGGAATCTGAATGATTAGTCAACTTTCCTGGAAAGTTGGAGGACAGCAAGGGGAGGGCATCGAGAGTACTGGTGAGATTTTCTCGATGGCGATGAATCGGATGGGTTACCATCTGTACAGCTACCGTCACTTCTCTTCCCGTATCAAGGGTGGACACACGAACAACAAAATTCGCGTGAGTACAACGCCAATGCGTGCGATCTCCGACGATCTGGACATTCTCGTAGCGTTTGACCAGGAGACAATCGATTTTAACGCGCATGAACTTCGCGAAGGTGGCATCATCATTGCAGATGCCAAATTCAATCCAAAGTTACCGGACGGGTTGAAGCCAGTTCGCTTCTTCACTGTACCACTGACTGAGATCGCTGATGAACTGGGAACTTCCCTGATGAAAAACATGGTGTCGATTGGTGCGTCCAGTGCAATCCTCGGCATTCCAGTGGAAAGTTACCGGGCTATCGTTGAAGATATGTTCCTCCGCAAAGGCGAAAAAGTGGTTGAAAAGAACATGGAAGCGATTCGCCGCGGATTTGATTTTGTAAATGAACTGACTGGTGGACAGTTGCCTGAGTTCCAAATGGAAAAAGCGGAGCCACAAAAACAACTGTTCATGATCGGTAACGATGCGATCGCTCTGGGTGCTATCGCAGCAGGCTGCCGCTTCATGCCAGCATATCCGATCACACCGGCTTCCGAAGTAATGGAATACCTGATTAAAAAACTGCCAAAACTCGGCGGAACCGTTATCCAAACAGAAGACGAGATCGCTGCGATTACGATGGCAATCGGTGCTAACTACGCAGGTGCTCGTTCCTTGACTGCTTCTGCAGGTCCTGGTCTGTCCCTGATGATGGAAGCAATCGGTCTGGCTGGTATCACCGAAACACCAGTTGTGATCGTAAACACTCAACGTGGTGGCCCATCTACAGGTATGCCGACCAAAATCGAGCAATCCGACGTAAACGCAATGATCTATGGTACACACGGCGACATTCCAAAAGTCGTTATCACGCCAAGCACAGTAGAAGAGTGCTTCTACGATGCAGTTGAAGCGTTTAACATTGCGGAAGAGTACCAGCTGCCAGTCATTCTCATGACAGACCTGACTCTTTCTCTGGGTAAACAAACCGTTGCCCCATTTGACTACAACAAAGTGGAAATTCGCCGCGGAAAACTGCTCGCTGGACAAGAACTGCCTGAAAAAGAGCAAAACGACCTGTTCAAGCGTTATGAAGTAACCGAAGATGGCGTTTCCCCACGCGTTATCCCTGGACAAAAATACGGTCTGCACCACGTAACAGGGGTAGAGCACGATGAAACTGGCCGTCCTTCCGAGAATGCTGCGAACCGTATCCAGCAAATGGATAAACGTATGCGCAAGCTGGAAGGCGTTCTGAAAACGTTCAAAAACCCTGTAACCGTCGATGCTCCTCATGCTGATGCGGATGTTCTGGTAGTGGGAATCAACTCCACCATCGGTACCATTCAAGAAGCAAAAGGCCGTCTGGAAAAAGAGGGAATCAAGGTTAACCATGCACAAATCCGTTTGCTGCATCCATTCCCGACTGAACAAATCAAAGCACTGATGGATAAAGCGAAAAAAGTGGTTGTTGTTGAGCATAACATTCAGGCACAAGTGGCCAACCTCATCAAACAACACGTTGGAAGCGCTGAAAAAATCGAATCTGTGCTGAAATATGACGGTAATCCATTCCTGCCGAAGGAAATCTATGCTGAAGTGAAGGAGCTGGTAAAACATGGCGACTATGAAAGAGTTTCGAAATAACGTTAAGCCTAACTGGTGCCCAGGCTGTGGAGACTTCTCCATCCAGGCGGCGATTCAACGCGCCGCAGCGAACGTAGGTCTGGAACCTGAAAATCTGGCGGTTATTTCTGGTATCGGATGTTCCGGACGTATTTCCGGCTACATCAACTGCTATGGTTTCCACGGTATTCACGGACGCTCCCTGCCAATCGCACAAGGTGTGAAAATGGCAAACCGCGAGCTGACTGTTATCGCAGCAGGCGGTGACGGGGATGGATTTGCGATCGGTATGGGTCACACTGTACACGCCATCCGTCGCAACATGAACATCACCTACATCGTGATGGACAACCAAATTTACGGTCTGACAAAAGGTCAAACCTCTCCGCGTTCCGCGACTGGTTTCGTGACCAAGTCTACACCGCAAGGCTCCATTGAGTCCTCCATCACTCCAGTGGAACTGGCGCTGTCTGTTGGTGCGACTTTCGTTGCCCAATCTTTCTCCAGCGACCTGAAGGGCTTGACTGAGCTGATTGAAAAAGGCATCAAACACGAAGGCTTCTCCCTGATTAACGTATTCAGCCCTTGTGTAACCTACAACAAAGTAAACACCTACGACTGGTTCAAAGAGAACATCGTGCCTGTAGAAACGATCGAAGGCTACGATCCGCATGACCGCATCAAGGCGATGTCTACATCCATGAAATACAACGGTCTGATTACCGGTCTGATCTATCAAAATACCGAGCAAAAACCTTACGAAGCGCTCGTAAAAGGCTTCAAAGAAGAAGGCTTGGCGAAACAGGACATTCGTCTGTCCCAAGAAGACTTCGACAAACTGGTTGCAGAATTTGCATAAGGTTTCATGAAAAAAACCTCTCCCGATTGCGAGAGCACTGCAAAAGTGCTCTCTCGGTTTTTAATAATGGGTTCATGTCAATAATTGATGCCGACGGCATCAAAAAGAATGCAGCCTTACTTCTTACGAAGCTGGCTGCATTTGCTTTATTAGCTTTACCATTCGCTTTACGTTTACAACGAATGCCGTTAAGTATGCTTGTATCCGCATACCAAATAAACCACGGTATTTTGCCCTGGTCAATCCATGAAATCTTTTTAATTCAGCATTTTTGTGCTCAATGATCCGGCGACGCTTCGATCGCTCTTTGAAGGTGGTGCTTGCCTCAAACCTCATGTGCTCTTGATAGTGCTCCGCCACCATACGAATGGAATAAGTCTTTGCTTTGGCACCAGGCTTGTAGCATCCTTCGCGAAGTGGACATGTCTTGCACTTCTCCACATCAAAGTAAAAGACAAGAGAACGGCTGCGCCCGGATTTTTTCTTCCCTTGTACCGCTTTTCGTATACTGTGCTCTCCGGTTGGGCAAATGACAAAGTCGGCGTCTTTGTTGTATGTAAAGCCTTCCTGTTTCATTCCTCCGGAATGGACAATTGGGTTTAAGGGGACTATCGGTTGAATGTCTTTTGAGGCAAGGAGATTTAAATTGTCTTTTCCAGAGTAAGCAGTGTCTCCGATGACTTCCTCAATCTTCATACCTGTCTTTTCTGTTTGCTCTAATAGCTTTGGCAGTTGTTTGCCATCATCTTCACTTCCACCCGTAACTTCAATCGCAGTGATGATCTCTTCTTCTGTCATCGCTACATGCTCTTTGTAGCCAAAAAAGGAGAGGGTATTGCTTTTCCAGCCAAAACGCGCGTCTGGGTCAATCGCAGACATGATGCCTTTGTTTGCTAGTAACCGTTCATCTTCCACGATTTGCTTTGCGTGCTTGAGTTTTTCGGAGATGGCCCCTTCATGATCAGGAAGGAGATTTTCTACCGTTTCTCCCAGTTCAGCGAGGTAATGTAGCATCACTTTTGCCGCATCGACATCGCCTTGCATACACTTCGGAGGACGAGGAAGTTTCTTCTCCAGCTTTGGATGCTTTTTAAGTACGGCTCGTACGAGCCGTTTGGCGGCTTCCTGCAACACGTCCAAAGGCCGTTTCTTTTGAGTGGAAGCAACAGTATGTGTTGCATCGACAATGAGTGTTTTTGACTTAATCAAGCCTTCTTCTACGCACTGTTTTACAAGCACTTGTAAGATTTCGTTAATCTGGCTTGCACCTAAGCGATGATTCCGAAATCGGGATAATTGTGACGGATCGGGCAAAGTATCCTCAGGATTCAACCCCAAGAACCATTTATACGCGAGGTTTACTTGTGCTTCTTGAATCATTCGCTCATCGGATAAGCCATAAAGATACTGCAGAAATAAAAGACGAAACAGAAGTTCCGGTTCATTCGCTGGTCTTCCGTAATATTCACAATAAGATGGACGAACTAACTCGTAAATGAACGAAAAGTCCACAGCTTCGTTGATTTTTCGAAGAAGATGGTCTTCGGGAATTAAATTGTAAAGTTCTGAATGAAATGAGGCTTTCAATTGTCTGTCAGCAGATAGCATGGCAACATGTCCTTTGAACATTTTCTTAATATTGATTATAGCGAAAAACCAGCACCGCGAGGTGCTGGCAATCATTCAAAGCCAAAAAGCTGATGGAGTTTGGAATAGGAGGCGTTTTATTTGCGGAGCGCCTTTGCCAGCCTTCCAGCGTAGAGACGTGGACACGGGGATGAAGGGGGCGTTAGTCTCACTTCATTGTGAAACCCAGATGTTGAGCCCCCGCCCCGTGAAACGTCTCGGAACGGACAGATAAGCCCCATAGTGGGCTGGCAACGAAGCGAAGCAAAGAAACGCCTTCACTTTCCATATAAAGGAAGTGTTTTGCAGTGCTCTCCCGATTGCGGAGAGGTTTTTTTATGGCTACCAGGCCCGGTCACGCCACTGTCTATAGACGAGCATCACCAGAAACAGCAGAACGAGCTGGCCAAACAGCGGGTACAAAAAGCGCAGCAACGAGCTGAAGCCGACAAAGCTGACCAGGTAGCAGATGACGAGGATGCAGAGAATGATCGTGGCTCCGCGCAGCCGCGTCACCTGGCGGATTTGCTCCGTCAACCCGAACACATTGGCTACGAGTGTCGAGAAAATTTCCGCGTAGACCAGCAAGGAAAACAAAAACGGGATTCCCCGCCCCAACTCTTGCAGCAGGGCAATCATCGGCATTTCCGTTTCCTGGATACCCGGCATTTTTACCGTCAGCGAGGAATAGGCCAATAGCAAGAGCAGTCCGATTCCCAAGCCCCCCATGATTCCCCCCACGATCAACGGCTTTTCACTCGTGCTGTGTCGGCCGATCGGCACAAGAACCGCTTGTGTAAGCACGACATTTAAGGCAACATAGTAGAGAGGGGAGCTAAGCCAGGCCCAGGGGCGCAAAGCTTCAACAGTGACGCTTGTATCCAGCCATGGTTTCGAGTACAAAAAGACGAGCAGCGTAAACGCGACAAGCATAGGCACAAAAATGCTGTTCACTTGATGAATGGCAAACAGCCCTTTTCGCGTGACGAAAAAAATGAGAACCATGCTAAGCCAAATGCCGATTTGCGGAGACATGTGAAATGACTCCCCAAAAATAGCCCCGGTGGCCGCCAGCATCACGGATGTCGTTCCGAGCAAAACGGTTAGCAGCAGCGTATTAAAAACGGTGCCAAAAGGGTGCCCGAACAAATACGTGCTGACCTCTTGATAGGAATCGGCCTGGATACGGTAGGAGATGAGCATCACCCGTATCCCCGCCCACACGAATAAACTTGTCGCAATCCCAATGCCAATCAAGCCTTGTGTCCCATATTGCACAAAGAACTCGACAATTTCCCTGCCTGAGGCAAAGCCGGCTCCTACGACTGTTCCGATATACGTAAAAGCGATTTGCCATGAGGCTTTCCATGTTCCTTGCATCTCAGACCTCCTGTCCCACCTTAATCCATCCTATGAACGGGAGTGAACCGAATATGCGCGTAACCGTGCTTGGCTATCAATCTCCATATCCTGGCCCTGGGGGAGCGACACCGGGCTATTTGATCGAGACGAATGAAGCAAAGCTGCTCGTCGATTGCGGCAGCGGAGTGCTATCCCAACTCGGTGTCCATATGCCTATTTACGAGCTGGATGCCCTGCTTCTGTCTCATTATCATCACGATCATGTAGCAGATGTAGGAGTGCTCCAGTATGGACTGATGGTGCATCAGCTGTTCGGGCAACGACCTGCTGACAAGCCGCTTCCCATCTACGCGCCGGCCTTGCCGGAGCAGCAGACGAAAACGTTGACCTACCGGGATGCAACCCGCTTTTTCCCGCTCGAGGAGCAAAGCCAGCTCGTCATCGGTGACGTGCACGTCTCGTTCCGGCGTACGGATCACGGTGACGGGGACCCATGCTACGCCATGCGCTTTGTGGCAAACGGGAAAACGATTGTGTACGGGGCCGACAGTGGGCCAGGAACAAACTGGCGCGGCTTTGTCGATGGGGCCGACTTGTTTATATGTGAAGGCACTTATTTGGATCATAACCGCCCCAAAACGCCGAACGGGCATTTGTCAGTCCGCCAGGCCGCAGAGCTGGCGCAAGCGCACGATTGCCGTTCGCTTTTGGTCACACATCTGTTTCACGGTTACGAAGAAAGCGACGTGCTCGGCCAGGCGGAGGCGTTTGTCGCAGGTCCCGTCCATGCGGCCCGCATCGGCTTGCAAATCGTGCTGTAGCAGCACGGATAGAAAGAGAGAGGAGAAAAGAAAAGGCGATGTTTCCTAATGTATTGGAGGTAGCGCGAAAACTGATTCGCGAGCGAGTACAACCAGGAGAGACAGTGATTGACGCCACGATGGGCAACGGCAATGACACGTTGTTTCTCGCCCAGCTCGTTTCGGAGACGGGCCACGTCATTGCGTTTGATATTCAGCCGCAGGCGATTGCCAAGACGAAAGAACGTCTGGAGCGGGAAGGCTTGTTAGATCGGGTCGAGCTGAAGCTGGCGAGTCACGAGGAAATCGAGAGTCTGGATGTGCAAGCTGCCGCGATCATGTTCAATCTGGGCTATTTGCCTGGAGGCAACAAAGAGATTACGACCCAGGCCGCAAGCACGATCCGCGCCATCGAGTCCGGTTTGCGTGTCCTGCGGCCAGGAGGGATCATGACGGTGATGATTTACTGGGGCCATGCCGCAGGCGAAGTGGAAAAGGAAGCAGTGGAGGCATTTTGCCAGGAGCTTAGCCAGATGGAGTTTCTCGTGCTGAAATACCAGTATATCAATCAGCAAAATCAGGCGCCGTTTCTGTTGGCGATTGAACGCCGGGCGCAATAATACCGCTTTCGCTTTCCCGGGCAAGCGCACCATTCGACAGCGCCAGGCTGCAAAGATTTTGCCAGCGGCAGGAATAGGCTTGGCGGGCGCAAAATAGGCACGCCCTTGCCGTTTTTGGCACATACCCTATGTTGAGGAATGGAGCAAGGGGGATCTTTGTGGACAGAATCGGCATTATGTTAGATTGGGGCATTATGCAGAAAGGGATCAGGGGAGACAAGTCGTACGAGCGTCTGCCGTATTATGTGGAAATTGGCAAAGAGCTGGGGCTGGAGCCTGTCTTTTTTCATCCAAGGCATGTCCTGCCAGGCGACGAACGGGTGCAAGGCTATTTTTGGAACGGCAGCAGGCTCGTTTCCCGGCGGGTGGCTGTACCGCGGGTTATCCACAACCGCGTCCTGACCGGGGACCAAAAAGCCCGCGCTGTCATTTCCCGGCTCAGCAAAAAGAAGACAGTCTTCAACGGCCTGGTCGTGCGAGACAAGCGCAAGGTGCACCAGATGCTGTGGAAGAACGAGCACCTACGCAAATACTTGCCCCACACCGTTCCCTATTCCGGTGAGCAGTTTCGCCAGTTTCTCGATAAATACCAGGTCGTCTATGTCAAACCGTCGATTGGCTCTGTGGGCATTGGGGTGGCCAGAATCGAGCGGCACGGGAGCGACTACCACTTTATCGCCTCGAAAAAGCGCAAAGTGATGTCGCGTCCCGAGCTGTTGGCTGCCGTGCGCCGCTGGGTCGGCGGCAAGCGTTTTCTCATCCAGCGGGGGATTCCACTGGCCCGCTACAACGGCAAAACGTTTGATATTCGCGTGTCCGTACAAAAAAACCGGGAGCGGGACTGGACGGTCAGCGGGATGGTCGCCAAAGTTGCCAACAGCAAAAACAAGCTGAGCAACCTTTCGCGCGGCGGCAGGGCGGTGCCTCTCACGGAAGCGCTGGCAACGCTGTTTTCGCCTGAGCAGCAGGAAGAGACGATCCAGCGTATCAGTGAAGCAGCGGTGGCGATCGCGAAGCAGTACGGCCGGCACTTTTCCTCGCTGGCCGATCTCGGGATGGATATGGGCATCGACGAGAAGGGCAATCCGTACCTGATCGAGATCAACGTGCGGGATCAGCGGTACTCCTTTTTCAAGGCAGGAGAAAAAGCGATGTTCAAGCAGACGTACCGCCGTCCATTGGAGTATGCCCTGACCTTGCTGGAGGAGCAAAAGCTCCGCAAAAAGCACGCCGCTCAATTTTTGCGGCTGCACAGCTAACGACGAAAAGCAGACGTCTGCCAGCGCAGCGTCTGCCTGTTGAAAAGAAAAGGACGGTGGCGCGGGCCTCCGTCTTTTTGCATACAGTCTTACGCTTTTTCTTGTTGGGGCTGGTTTTCGGCCAATGGGTAGGGCAGGTTGCGAAAGTGCCGATACGTCAGAGCCAAAATCGATTTGCGCGTCAAAATTCCCTTGAAGTAATGGTCGGCATCTTCAATACAGACAAAAGGGTGATTGATGGAGACTTCCAAAGCCTTCAAAAATTCATCCGTATCGTGCAGACGCGGCACCTTGGTGTCCATGACATCGTCGACGACGTACTCGGAAAGTTTTTCCAGCTCGAAGCGCTCAAGTCCCAGCGATTTGTTGATAATCATGTTCGTGCTAATCAATCCGTGCAAACGGTACTGATGATCGAGTACCGGAATGGCCGAGTAGCCAGATTTGATGAGAACGAGCAGGGCGTGTTCAAGCGAGTTCCCCAATTGCACGTGAGCAACTTTTGTGGATGCGATGATGAGCTCTTTGATCGGGGTATGTAACAATGGAATATCCTGATTCATCCAGATCGACCACCTTTTCTGTCGTTGCGGCAGCAGCTTGCTACCAGTGATCCTCTTTTATGATACCGTAAGTGAGGGGCCAGTGGTAGATCTGCAGAAAAAAAGCCCGGCAGATTGCCAGGCAATTAATCGAGGTGTGGAACAATTGTCCCTGCTCTTAGTATGCAGGTTCGGCTTCTTTTTTACATTAGGAGTTTGGAGGAAAGAGCAGCAAACGCTACGCCTTGTAAACCTCCGTCTTGTAGACCGGCTTGGACTTCTGCTTGCCTCTGCCACCTGTCCAGTACGACAGCAGTGTGTGTTCGTACAAGAAAATACAGAGCGGCGGCGTAATCACGAGCATGGCAAACATGATAAGCGGAGTAGACCAATTCAGTCGGTAAATGACGTAGCTCTCCAGCAAAAACAGAATCAACGGGTGGACGAGGTAGATCGCCATGTTTTGCCGGGCCATGCGCGATAGCCAGCCACCGAACTTGGGCAGCTTCCCGAGATAGCGGGAAAGCGAGTAGAAGCTCACCAGGAAGCTCGTCGTGTAGAGCAGGTAGATCGGTTTGAAAATGTTCAGGCTGTCGTAATACGAGACGGTGCCGTTCAAGTACCCGTAGGTCATCCAGGCTGCGGTCCCGAGCGCAATCATCAAGGCTGGCAATTGCAGGCGACGAGTCCACGCGCGCCATTTTTCCAGGTTCAAGCCGGCATACGCGCCGAGAGCAAACGTAAAGATGTACATGTGCACGTAGTTTTGCCCGGAAATATAGGTGTGCTCAATGAAGGCAAGAACAGGAGACGCCGACCAGTCTATTTCCCAGAGCGGGCTGACAAACAGGTACTGGTACACGACGTACAGGCTGATCTGTCCGACGAACAGCACCATAAGCAGGCGAAAGCTTACCCATCGCTCAAACCACGGTTTGACCAGGCAAAACAGCAGGTTCAACTGCAAATAGAGCGGAATGTAGTACAGATGGTAAAATGCGCTGCCCGTAAACAGACTCTCGAAAAACGGTGCCGCCAGAACGGCAGGATCCATGCTTTGCAGCTTGAATCCGGTAAAGATCGCGGTCCAGATCACGTAGGGCAAAACGATGGTGCGCCAACGCTTTTTCCAGAAGGCAGCCCAGTCCAGCTCCCGCTTTTGGTACCAGTAAAACAGCAGCATCCCTGTGGCAAAAATAAACAGGGAGCGCCCGAAGCGCAGCAAAATCAGCAGAACGGCTTCCAACTCGCCGTTCCACGGGAAGTCGTGCTGGTTTGCAATGAAAAAACCGAGAATGTGAATCGAAATGACCGTGATGGCTCCAAAAACAAAAAGGGCATTCAGATCCTGAAACGTCCCCTTTCGATCGCTATTCATAAATCCTCCCAAAGTCTCACCGACTGCACCACCTGCAAAACGAAAACGAACCATTTTACTTGGGCAAACGCCATTGTGGTGTAGCCAGTTCTTTTGCGGTAAAGGAGAACAGCTGCAAACGATTCGCCAAATGGTGCTGAGATTCCGCCAGCAGTTCATCCTGTACAGAGAAGGGAACGGAGTGTACGGGCCACTGGGAGCCAATCGCCGCGAACAGTCGCTCCTTTACATCGTCGACAGTGGTTGACCGTCCTGTCAGCCCGGCAATACTGCCGACTGTCGAGCCTATAATTGCCGGAATCGGCTTGTGGGCTTCCATCTCATCCAGCCCGGCGATGGCGTAAAAACGTTCCATCCATTCTCCGCGCGGTCTTTCTTCAATATTAATGCAAATCTGCAAAATGGATCCGAAGCGGGTACGACGCTGTGCCATGCCGCCGATTTTTTTGCCGTGCAGGGAAAAATCGTACTCTCCGGCACAGTAGGAACCGAGCACTTCGCCAAATTCCAGTACGCCGTAGTCACGCAGTCCAACCTGCAGCATTTCGGCGACGAAGGAAAAGAACGAATCAATCGAAATCGTCGTATCTGGCAAGAGCCAGGCTACATTCAGTACGCCGGCATCCAGCGGAACACAGGCGCCGCCAGAAGAGCGCAGCACACATCCGAAGCCATCCTGACCATACTGGCGCAAAGCTTCCTCCAGATGAGGCAGTCTCGCGTCTCTGCGACCCAAATACAGGGCTTGATCGTATACCCAGAGGTGGATGATCGGCACAGCAGATTCGGACTGCATACCGGCCGCCAATGCTTCATCGCGAACCAAAGGCTCAAGCGGCTGCCCGCGATATACGCCCGAATCCATCCAGTGAAAAGGTTGATTGACAGAAAAAGACATAAAAAAGGCTCCTTCACAGGATAAGAATCGCTATCATTATACAATTGAACGATGTACATTTCTAGGTTTTCGCCAACCTTTTTTCTGGATGGGAAAAACACCCGACATGCAAGCTGGTGCGCGCCGGGTGTTGGGGATTTCCATTATTTTACTTCTTTCAGACTGAAATTGTCCAGATAGGTCATTTTGCGAGGCGCGTCTTTTGTTGCGTCCTCCTGCATGTACAGGCCGAGCCCGGTTCCTTCCTGCTTGACCTGTTGTTGTCCAAACAAATACTGGTCGTTGACGTAGATGGAAACGGTGTTGCCTTTGACAGCAACTTTCAGCTTGTTGCTTGCTTTCAGCTTGTAGGAGCCGGATGCAATCACTTCGATGTCGTCCTCTTCGGCATCGGTGACTTTGCCGAGAACGACGCGGTCTTTTTGCACGAATACGACATGAGCTTGCCCGTCCTTGCCGTTGAAGTACAGACCTGCGAGTCCGTTTGTACCGGAGACGTTGACATCGACGCTCAGTTCGTAATTTTCCGGTTTGGCCTTCTCATTCCAGATGAGCGGCAGGAAGTAATGATCGACATCATCGTCGTTGGAAACGGCCGTTACTTGCTTGTTGATGACGCCCCAGCTGCCTGTTGCCTTTTTTGTATCCCAGTTTTTCAGGTCAGCGGAGGAAAAGGCGTCGCTAATACTGATTGGCTCTGGCTTTGGCGGTTCCGGATTCGGGAAGACGACTTTCGTTTCGTCATCTTTGCGCTCCAGAATGGCGCGGTACAGCAAGGAAGCCGCTTCCGCACGAGTGATCGGGTCTTGCGGACGGAAATAGCTGTTGTAGCCTTTCATCAGGTCCGTTTGCAGCGCGATGGCGATGTACGGACGCAGAGCTGGCGAGGTTTCGCTCTGGTCGCGGAACTTTTTCAGCTGATCCAGATCGGCTTTGTATTTTTTGTCGTAGCCAAGCAGGCGAACGAGAGCTACCGCAATATCTTCCCGGACTGCCGGCTGATCCGGTTTGTACGTGTAGGTAGAGCCGGACTTGTAGCCAGTCAGGTACGGCTTGGCGTATTCGACGTAATAAAATGCCCAGTGGGAACGCGGGACGTCTTTAAACGTCTGGGTGACGGAGCTTTTCTTGATGTCCACATCAGCTGCCGCGATCATGATTTTGGCAAACTCTGCCCGGGTCACTTGGTTGTTCGGACGGAACGTGCGGTTGTCGTATCCTTTGATGATCCCTTTTTCGGCCATCTCCGTGATTTCCTTGTACGCCCAGTGACTACGCGGAACGTCTGAGAACGACGGAGTCGAAGCGGCACTGACGAAAGGGATTGCCGTCAAAAACATCAACACCGACAAAAGTAAGGCGAATGCTCGTTTCATGCTGACCTCCTCAATATGGCTCGTGGTTTTCGGTAGCTGCCTTTTACGACGACGTCTGGGTCTGGAAAGTTGCAGAGGATGAAGGGAAAACGGTCAAAATGGGTAAAAAGACGGAGGTTGTCTGAAAAAACAGCGGGAGCATTTGCGTGGAACTGGGGCAAAGAACAGGGAGAGCGCAGGCAAAAGAAGTGAAGGGGCAGCATGCGCAAGGCCATTTCGTACATATTTTGCCTCATTATGCATTAGCTTTTGTATCCTCCCAAATGCTATAATTCTGTATTGGTGACTCATTTTCAAAGAAATTATTAGCTGAGGTGATAGATGATGAAGGAATCGAAAGTGGCGACTCCGGACTTAAAATCCGCCAAGTCTCCGAAAACAACGGCGGACTATGCGAAATACTTCCAGCCGCCATCCTTGAAGGATGCGAAAAAACGGGGAAAAGAAGAAGTCAAGGTGCACTACGATTTTGCCATTCCCGAGGACATGCGCGAGATCGGGAAAGGAAAGCGTTACTTTGTCCGCACGTACGGCTGCCAGATGAATGAACACGACTCCGAGACGATCTCCGGCATTTTGCAGCATATGGGTTACACCGCGGCAGACGAGATCGAGGATGCCGATGTCATTTTGTTCAACACCTGTGCGATCCGCGAAAATGCGGAGGACAAAGTGTTTGGCGAACTCGGCAACATGAAGCGGTTGAAAAACAACAACCCCAACCTGATTCTCGGCGTCTGCGGCTGTATGTCGCAGGAAGAGAAGGTTGTCAACAAAATCCTGAAAAGCTATCAGCATGTCGACCTGATTTTTGGTACGCACAACATTCACCGCCTGCCGCAGCTGATGCGCGATGCGATGTTCAGCAAGGAGATGGTGATTGAGGTCTGGTCCAAGGAAGGCGACATCGTCGAGAACATGCCGAAGCTGCGGGAAGGCAACACGAAGGCATGGGTCAACATCATGTACGGCTGTGACAAGTTCTGCACGTATTGCATCGTGCCGTATACACGCGGAAAAGAGCGCAGCCGCCGTCCGGAAGACGTCATCGCCGAGGTGCGCGATCTCGCACGCCAAGGCTTCAAGGAAATCATGCTGCTCGGGCAAAACGTCAACGCGTACGGAAAAGACTTTGCGGATATCAAATACGGATTTGGCGATCTTCTGGACGAGATTCGCAAAATCGACATTCCGCGCATCCGCTTTACGACGAGCCACCCACGCGACTTCGACGATCATCTGATTGAAGTGCTGGCAAAAGGCGGCAATCTGGTGGAGCAAATCCATCTGCCTGTTCAGTCCGGTTCGTCGGAAATCTTGAAGCGCATGGCCCGCAAATACACACGGGAGCACTACCTGGAGCTGGTGCGCAAAATCAAGGCAGCGATTCCACATGTATCCCTTTCTACAGATATTATTGTAGGCTTCCCAGGCGAAACCGACGAGCAGTTTGAAGAGACGATTTCCCTTGTCGAAGAAGTGCGCTACGACTTCGCCTATACGTTCATTTATTCACCGCGGGAAGGCACACCGGCTGCCGGCATGGAAGACAACGTGCCGATGGAAGTGAAAAAAGCACGCCTCTACCGCCTGAATGAAGTGCTCGCCCGCATCGGTCTGGAGCAAAACAAAAAGCTGGAGGGTCAGGTGCTGGAAGTGCTCGTTGAGGGCGAATCGAAAAACAACCCGGATGTCCTCGCAGGACGTACACGGACGAACAAGCTCGTTCACTTTACCGCAGACAAGTCGCTGATTGGCGAGTATGCGCACGTCAAAATTACAGAAGCCAAAACGTGGACGCTTCACGGCGAACTCGTTACCAAAGTCGAGGTGTAAGAGATGGAACAGACAAACCTGTACACACAAAAAGAGATTCTGGACAAAGCGCGCGAGCTGGCTGCGATGATTTCGCGCACGAAAGAGGTCGACTTTTTCAAACGCGCTGAACATCAAATCAAGCATAATGAACGCGTCCAAGACTTGATTGACAAATTGAAGCAAAAGCAAAAGCAGATGGTCATGTTTGAATCCATCAATAAGCCGGAACTGGTGAAAAAAGTGGAAGAGGAGTACAACCAGCTGCACGAGGAACTGGATTCGATTCCAATCGTAACCGAGTTCAAGCAGTCCCAGGTGGACGTGAACGATCTTTTGCAATTGGTGACAAATGTTATCACGAACACCGTCTCCGAGCGTATTATTTTGGATACGGGCGGAAATCCGCTGACAGGCGAAACCGGCGGCGGTCCGGAAAAGAAACATGGCGGCGGCTGCTGCTCGTAAGGAAGTCGGCTGAAGCGATCGAAACGGACACGCTGTAGCTTTTCAAACAAGATACCCAATTTCAGGTGGGTGTTTGCACCCTAGCCGAATGCCCTGCATACAAATGTACAGAAACGTTGTATGGAGGAGGTAACGAAATGTCGGGTACAGACAAAGAACTACAGTGCCGGGAACTCATCGCGAAAGCTGTCTGCGGCAAAGGTCATAAATTTTCTACCAGCACCCACACCATCATACCGTCGCAAACTCCTTCGACGATCCTGGGATGCTGGATTATAAACACGAACTTCCAGGCAGAGAAAGTCGGAGACGCGGTTGAAGTATCTGGTACGTATGATGTCAACCTGTGGTTCTCGTTTGCAAATAACACGCAAACCGAAGTCAAGCGGGAAACTGTCAAGTTCTCCGTACTCGTTCCGCTTACGTTCTTCGACAAAAACTGCAGAGGCGATCTGGAAATTGTCGCTCGCGCCGTGGAGCAGCCGAAGTGCGTAAAAGCCGAGTTGAGTGCTGGAGGCACCATCACAGTCAAGGTTGAAAGCGAATTTGCTGTCGAAATCATCGGAGAAACCAAAGTCTGCGTAGTCGTCTGCAACAATTGCGATGACAAAGACTTCCACATGATCGGGGACTATGAAGAAAACAGTGACGAGTTCGACGACTTTGATTCAGCCAGCATGCTCGACGAGCTTGACTAAGAGGAGAGATTGATCTCCTCTTTTTTTCTTTTTTTTTAGCGGAGAAAAAGGCAGACGCCTTCGCTCTCACTCTTCCCTGGGCGCTAACATAAGATAAGGAAGAATACAGCATGGGAGTGTGGAGAGCATGATACGAGAAGGTTTGCAGGAGAGCGCCGGATCGCAGGCCATGACAGCCAACGCCAAAGAAGCGGTCGCGTTTTTGCACCGCCCCCAGGTCGGACGCTGGCTCTTGAAGCTGAGCGGGCTGCCCGTGGCTGCGGGACGAACAGCGCCTCCCGGATGGCGAACCTACAAGCTTTGTCTCTATCAGGACCTGGTGCTGGACGTGGTGCGGAGCACGGAGCAGCCGCAATGGCTATTGCATCGTCTGGGGGAGCCCGACTACGAGCCGATTCCGTTTCCGTCCCCCGATCCGGAGGTCCAGATGGTCAAAGCGCTTGCTGTCCGCAGCTTGTATGCCGTAGGAGCGGAAGCAGGGCAAGTCACGATCATCGCGGCGTCTGTTCACCGGGCAAAGGTCGTTTCCGTGGAGCCGGATTGGCCGGCAGAAAAGGCAGATCACTACATGCAGAAGGCTCGCGACTGGTGGCAGGAGCGCATGCGCAAGCTGCCGCAGGAGCTGAACAAGCTGGGCGCCGACCCGGAGTTTTCGCTGCGCCGGGCAACGGGGGAAATGGCGCTCGCCTCTGATTTTTTGAAAATGAACGGAACGGTCGGCTGCGATACGACACGCTACCGGGAAGACCTGGCGCTGCATCAGCATCCGGTAGCCGAACTTCGCCCTGCTCCGTCGGAAGACCCCGATGAGCTGTTTCTTCATATTTATGAAGCATTGAATTTCGCCATGAAAAAAATCACCAACAAAGAGATCGAGTGGCTGGCGGGCGGGATGCCGTTTCCCGGTTATCCGATTGGCGGGCATATTCACTTTGGCGGCGTATCGCCTACTTTTGCCTTGCGGCGGAAGCTGGACGCCTATCTCGCGCTGCCGCTCGTGCTGGTCGAAGACGTCGGCTGCGTGCTGCGCCGACAGCGCTACGGCTTTTTGGGAGACGTGCGGGAAAAGGCGTACGGCTTCGAGTATCGGACGCTGCCCAGTTGGCTTGTGCATCCGGTCGTGGCGCGGGGCGTATTGCACCTAGCCAGACTGGTTATCACGAGCCATGCCCAACTGAAAGCAACCCCGCATTTGCAGCCGGCGCTGGTCAAGGCGTACTACCGCGGGGACAAGGAGACGCTGGAGCCGTACGTCAGACAGGTGCGTGACGAGCTGCGGGAGCTGCCGGGCTATTCGCTTTCGCGGGTTCATCTGGAGTCGTATTTTTCCTTCCTGTTGCGCGGGGAAGTGTGGCTCTGCGATCTGGATCTGAAGCGTGCGTGGAACCTGCGCTGATTTTTTCATCTGGATCGAACATCAACATCGTGGCGCGATCATGGTATAATAGCGTCGAGATTGGAAGGCTAGGAGAAGAAAAAATGGCGCAATATACCCCGATGATTCAGCAGTATCTGGCTATCAAAAAAGAGTATCCGGATACTTTCTTATTTTTTCGCTTAGGCGACTTTTACGAACTGTTTTTTGAAGATGCCATCCTCGCGTCCCGCGAGCTGGAGATTACGCTCACAGGGCGCGACGGTGGCGGGGATGAACGCATCCCGATGTGCGGTGTCCCGCATCATTCGGCAGATGGCTACATTGCCGAGCTGTTGAAAAAAGGACACAAAGTGGCCGTATGCGAGCAGGTGGAAGACCCGAAAGCGGCAAAAGGGGTCGTTCGCCGCGAAGTGACCCGCGTCATTACCCCCGGCACGATGATGGAGGGCAAATGGCTCACGGACAAGGAAAACAACTACATGGCTGCGCTGGCCGTGCTGGATGGTCGCACAGGGATCGCAGCCTGCGATATGAGTACAGGGGAAATGTACGTCACCTCCTTGCCCGGTGAGACGGAGGCCGCGCTGGATGAGGCTCTGCAATACCGACCGAAAGAACTGGTGTTCTTCGGGTTTGATGAGCTGCCGAAGACGTCTTTGCCGTCTACCGTCGTGGAAAGTCGGCAACTGGATGCGCATGCCGTGGACAGCCAGTACCCGGAAGCGGGAAAAGAGCTGGACGTCGCCATGCGCGCAGCGGTCAATGCGCTGCTCTACTACATCGGTACGACGCAAAAGCGCAGTCTGGCACACATGCGGCTTTTGAAACGTTACGACAGCAAACAATACTTGCAAATGGACGGCTTTTCCAGACGCAATCTGGAGCTGACGGAAACGATTCGCGACAAAACGAAAAAAGGCTCCTTGCTGTGGCTGTTGGATCGGACACAAACGGCCATGGGCGGGCGACTTTTGCGCAGGTGGATTGAACGGCCGCTGCTTGGACGCTCGGAGCTGGACGCCCGTCTGGACGCAGTCGAAGCGCTGAAAGGCGACTTGCTGCTGCGCTCCGACCTGCGGACATGCCTGGACAATGTGTATGACCTGGAGCGGCTGGCAGGGCGCATCTCCTACGGAAACGCCAATGCCCGCGACCTGATTCAGTTGCGCCTGTCGCTGGAAGCGGTGCCGGAATTGAAAAGGCAGCTTGGCCAAACCAATGCCCCGGTGCTTCAGGAGCTGGCAGAAGGCATGGATGAATGTGCGGATCTGGTGAGCTTTTTACAGGCGGCGCTCGTCGATGACCCGCCGATTTCCGTGCGCGAAGGCGGCATGATTCGCACCGGCTATGATGAGTATCTGGACAAGCTGCATTCGGCGAGCCGTGACGGGAAAACATGGATTGCCCAACTGGAGCAAAGCGAGCGGGAGGCGACGGGCATTCGCTCGCTGAAAGTCGGCTTCAACAAGGTGTTTGGCTATTACATCGAGGTGTCCAAGGCCAACATTGCCAACGTGCCTGCGGGACGCTACGAGCGCAAGCAAACACTCGCCAATGCGGAGCGCTACATTACGCCAGAGTTGAAGGAACGCGAGGCGCTCATCCTCGAAGCCGAAGAAAAAATGATCGAGCTGGAGTACCAGTTGTTTACGGCTGTGCGCAGCGAGATCGCCGGACACATTCCGAGACTGCAAAGCCTTGCCGAGCGAATCGCTTCCGTTGACGTGCTCCAGGCGTTTGCTACGGTCAGTGACGAGCGCGGCTTTGTGCGTCCACAGTTTACGGACAACGGGGAATACATCATCGTCGACGGCCGCCACCCTGTCGTGGAAGCCGTGCTGGAGCGGGAGAAGTATGTCGCCAATGACGTGCGGATGAACCAGGAGGATCGTCAGGTTTTGCTCATTACCGGACCGAACATGGCGGGGAAAAGCACCTACATGCGGCAGATCGCGCTGATTACCGTCATGGCGCAAATCGGCTGCTTCGTGCCTGCAAAAGAAGCGAAGCTGTCGATTGTCGACCAGATTTTCACGCGAATTGGCGCTGCCGACGACCTCGTTGGCGGACACAGTACGTTCATGGTGGAAATGCTGGAAACGCGACACGCGCTGCAAAAGGCGACCGCCAAAAGCCTGATTTTGCTCGACGAGATCGGGCGCGGGACGTCTACGTATGATGGAATGGCACTGGCGCAGGCGGTGATTGAGTACATTTGCCAGCGAATCGGGGCCAAGACGCTGTTTTCCACGCACTATCACGAGCTGACGGGGCTTGCGGACACGATGAAGGGCGTCGTCAATGTGAACGCCCGCTGCGAGGAGCGGGACGGAAAACTGTTGTTCCTGCACAAGATCGAGGAAGGCCGGGCGGATAAAAGCTACGGCATCCACGTGGCTGAATTGGCGGAAATGCCTGGCTGGGTCATTGAGCGCGCCCGCAGCATTTTGGAAGGTTTGGAAGCAGGCAGTTTAGCGACAGGCAGTTCCGCGACAGCCGAAATGCAAATGTCACTGGAAACACTATGGTCGGCACCAGTTGCCGCCGCACGCGAAGAACCTGTGCCGCAGTTGTCGGCGGAGGAAGAGGAGATTTTGCGCGACCTGCGTGAGCTGGATTTGAACGCGACGACGCCGATGGAAGCCATGATGAAGCTGTTTGCGTGGAAGCAGCAGCTGAAAAAACGATAAGGCAGAGGGGAGGAGCTCATGGGAAACATTCGCGTGCTGGATGAGCAGCTCGCCAATATGATTGCGGCAGGCGAGGTGGTGGAGCGCCCGGCTTCGGTCGTGAAGGAGCTGGTGGAAAACGCGATTGACGCAGCCGCCACCTCGATTGAGATTCATGTGGAAGAAGGCGGCCTGGAGCTGATCCGCATTGTCGACAACGGACACGGAATGGATCGGGACGATTGCCTGCTCGCTCTGGAGCGGCATGCGACGAGCAAAATCAGCACCCCGCGGGACCTGTTCCGGATACGCACGCTTGGCTTTCGCGGCGAGGCGCTGCCGAGTATCGCCGCTGTCTCGCGGATGGAGCTGACCAGCAACCGTTCGAGCAGCGAGATCGGCACCCGACTCCTGGTCGAAGGCGGCGAGATCAAAGAGGTGGCAGATGCGGCGGCAGTGCAAGGGACGGAGATATGCGTCCGCAGCCTGTTTTTCAATACCCCTGCCCGGTTGAAGTACATGAAGTCGATTGCCACAGAGGTCGGCCACATTTCCGACTACGTCAACCGCCTGGCGCTGACGCACCCAAGCATTTCTTTTACATTGACCCACAACGGCAAGACGCTGTTGCAGACGACGGGCGACGGCAAGCTGCTGCACGTCATGGCTGCGATCTACGGTGTGCAGGTGGCCAAGCTGCTGTTGCCGATTTCGGGAGAGACGCTCGATTTTCGCTGGAACGGCTTTTTGTCCAAAACAGAGGTGACGCGGGCGAACCGCTCCTATTTGTCGACGCTTGTAAACGGTCGCTACGTGCGCAGCTATTCGCTCAACAATGCGATCATGCGCGGCTACCATACACTGCTTCCGATTGGCCGCTTTCCGATCGTCGCCTTGCAAATCGAGATGGACCCGACGCTGGTGGACGTCAACGTGCATCCCGCCAAGCTGGAGGCGCGTTTCAGCAAGGAAGACGAGTTGTGCGCCGCGATTGAGCAGTCCGTGAAAACGACGCTGCGCCAAGGGTTAGGGATTGTGCGGCCGATGACGACACAGCCAAAGGCGAAAATTTCTGCGCAAGTCGTACAGCCCCAATTTGACCTGACCTTTGCCAAGCCAGCCATTGAAAAAGGTTCTCTTTTGGAAGCGAGTCCGCGCTTGCAGGAATGGATGGCGAAGCAGGAGAGCAACAAGACGCAGACGGGGCAACCAGCGAGCCAGTCAATCCCTGCCAACCTTGCTGCCCCTGCAAATGTCGCATCTCCTGCCAGCACGCCTACGCAGGAGCCGGAAAAGAAAACGGTACACGAAGCCGCTTCGCCCTACCTGCATCCAGAGCAAGCTGTGCAAAATGGTACAGGCGGCGGGGAGAGAGCAGCGCAAACAGGAACACAGGCTGCGGGAGCGGCGGAAAGCGTGTCTGCGGGTATCGGCCAAGGGGAAGAACATGGTCAATATCGCAAGCAAGACGATGAACAAAATCATGAGCAAGCGCAGGCCCGAACCGAGGAAACGGAGCCAGTCGTACAGCCGCCAAACACAGAGGCAGTACAGGCAGGGACAGCGGGAGCGCTGACGGACGCAAAATTGGCCCAGGTTGAAAATGCCCGGCTTGACGAACCATACGAACAGCAAGACCAGGCGACAGTCCCAGATGCGTCAGCCAACGAGGAAAGCTCACGATCGGCTGTCCCCGTCATGTATCCGGTCGGGCAAGTGCATGGAACGTACATTGTGGCGCAAAATGATACCGGGATGTATTTGATCGATCAGCACGCGGCACAGGAGCGCATTTTTTACGAATACTTCATGGACAAGCTGGCCAAAGAAGGTGTCGCGAGCCAGATGATGCTGTTCCCGCATACGGTCGAGGTGACGGCGGCAGAGGCAGCGCGGCTGGAAAAACGGTTGCCGCTCTTGCAGTCGTTTGGTCTGGAGGTCGAAGCTTTCGGCGGTCGGACGTTTATCGTGCGGGCGCACCCGCACTGGTTTCCGGAAGGGGCCGAGCTTGAGATCATCGAGGAACTGATCCAGTTTGTGCTGGAGGCAGGGGAGCAAGGTCAGGCCAATGTCGTGCAAATGCGGGAAAAGGCTGCGATCATGATGTCCTGCAAGGCGTCGATCAAAGCCAATCGCTATTTGACGCACGCGGAGATGGAAAGCTTGCTGAACCAGTTGCGCGAGACGAGCAGTCCCTTTACGTGCCCGCACGGCAGGCCGATCGTCATCCACTTTACCAGCTACGATCTGGAGAAAATGTTCAAGCGCGTCATGTAGCCAGCCGCACGTGCGCGATGCAGATGACCCCTTAGGTACTCTAGGGGGTTTTTCAGAATATATTTGACCGCCAAATTAATCCTGCTTACAATAAAAGAGTTTCCGTCCAATGGGCGAAGACAAATGGAAAGGAATACGGATACGTGATAGTAACGACGGGACTTGAGCCTAGCGAGGACACCTTGCGCCATGCTGCGGAATTGGCCGAAAAGTTTGGCGTACCAGTAGTGAGACGCGGCGATCTTTCCCTCCATCAATTGCGAAAACGGCATGGCGACGACGAAATAGTGGTCGTCTCGGCGCAAGGAGCACGACTGGAGGTGCCGGGAAAACAGCCATTCTTTTTTCACCCGAACACTTCTGCTTTTCGTATAAAGCGGCTGTTGCGCGGCGATACTGATACTATGCTTGCTGCTTGCCAAATTCATCCAGGGGATGAAGTGTTGGATGCCACGCTCGGATTGGGTGCGGATGCCATCGTGTTTTCCCATGCGACAGGAGCAGAAGGGAAAGTGGTCGGCATCGAATCTGAACGGGTGCTTGCCATCATGGTCGGAGATGGACTCGAGCACTGGGCAACTGACTTTAAACCGCTGGAAGACGCCATGCGCCGGATCGAAGTGCGGTGGGGGAACCATCTGGAAGTCATGCAGGGACTGCCGAGCCGCTCTTTTGACGTCGTTTATTTCGATCCCATGTTTGAAGCGACCGTTCACAGCTCGTCAGGCATTGCGGGCGTGCGCGCGTTTGCCAACCCGGAGCCGCTTGCGGAGCAGGCCATTTCAGAAGCACTCCGTATAGCAAGAAGGCGCGTGGTCATGAAGGAAGGAAAAGCAGGCAAAATCCACGAGCGTTTTGGCTTCATTCCATTTCGCTCCCGCGGCCAACAGGTCGTGTACAGCTACAAAGAGACAGATGGAGGGGAGTGACCTTGCAAAGAGAAAAGCTAGTCGTCATCATCGGCCCGACAGCAGTCGGCAAGACCCAGTTAAGTCTGGATTTGGCCCAGCAGTTCAACGGAGAGATTATTTCCGGGGATTCCATGCAAGTATACCGGGGCATGGACATTGGGACGGCCAAGGCAGAACCTGCCGAGCTGGCGTTGGTGCCGCATCATCTCATTGACATCAAAAATCCGGACGAAGAATATTCTGTCGCCTTGTTTCAGGAGAGCGCTACCCGGCTGATTACAGAGATCAACCAACGGGGTCGCCTTCCTTTTATCGTAGGCGGTACGGGTCTGTACATAGAATCGGTTACGCATCGGTTTCAATTTGCGCAAGCCAGCCAGAACCCGGAGCTGCGCGAACAGCTGCAGCGGCTGGCTGAAGTGGAAGGCGTGGAAGCCTTGCACGCAAGGCTCGCTGACGTTGACCCGATTACAGCCCAGCGGCTGCACCCAAACGATGTAAAACGGGTGATTCGCGCACTTGAAATCTACGAAAGCACGGGCTACAAAATGTCGGACTTTCAACTGCGGGCGCAGCATTCGCCCTACGATCTGGTCATGATCGGGCTGACGATGGAGAGGGCCGTGCTGTACGAACGGATCAACCGCCGCGTCGATCTGATGATCGAAGCGGGGCTTGTCGACGAAGTGCGTGGACTTTTAGACAAAGGCTACGACGCGTCCATGGTGTCGATGCAGGGGCTGGGCTACAAGGAGTTGATCCCCTACCTGTACGGCGAGATTACGCTGGAAAAGGCGATCAACGACATCAAACAGCGGACGCGGCATTTTGCCAAGCGACAGCTGTCCTGGTTCCGCCGTATGCCGGAAGTGCAGTGGTTTGACATGACCGACCCGGCTAGTCAAGCGCAGTCCGTGGAAACTATCAAGCAGATATTGGCAGGAAAGTTTCAACAATTGCCGAATATATAACATACAAGTCCTTTTAGGGGGTAGTGTACATGAAACAGACGATCAACATTCAAGATACGTTCCTGAATCATTTGCGGAAGGAAAACATCGCGGTTACCATTTACCTTGTGAACGGATTTCAATTGCGCGGGTATATTAAAGCGTTCGATAATTTCACGATTGTGATTGATAGCGAAGGCAAGCAACAGTTGGTATACAAGCATGCGATCTCCACTTTCACACCACAACGCCCGGTATCGCTCATGTCTCAGGAAAACAACCAGCAATAAAACGCAACACGCTCTGCCAACCAGCCAGGACGATTGAGGTCCTGGTTTTTTCTTTTTGGAAGCCAAAAAGAAAAGGCGCGACAAAAGGCTTTCAGCGCAGATGCTCAAAAGCCTTTTGCGGCATACCTGTTGACGAAAAGCGACAAATAGCGGGCGGATCATCCGCACAAGCTTGGCCGGGAACTCGTGAAGGTTGGTCATCTCCAAAAAACGTTCCTCGCCGTAAATATCGCTAATCACTTCCACTCTTTCCCCACTTCCCTGTGCTTCTTCTCCACGACGAGGGGGAGCAGCAGAGCTGCACCGACGAGAATAAACCCTCCGCTTACAGCATAGACCGTGCCAAGAGAGAACATCTCTTTGAGATAGCCGGACACGGACATGCCGATGACCATCATTCCCATGAAAACAGGCGTGATCGTGCCCGATACCCGTCCGATCAAGTTGCCTTCCGTGTTGCGGACAATTAATGTCTGGATTCCGCTCTGAATACATGGGAAAAAGAAACCGCTGATACCCAACAGTACAAACGCCAGCCCGATCGTGGTCGAACTCCCTAAGCCAACTGTACACACAGCCGTGACAAGCAGGCCGACCAAGAGCAAAAGCTGAGGCTGCATCTTTTTGGCGACACCGATGAGGACAGCTCCGCCAATGAGCATGGCTGCTCCGTTGGCCATAACGAACCATTGCAGAAAGGATTGATCCTGCCGCAAGTTTTCCATCACGAGGAAAATCTGGAGCGGCTGTGTCAGTCCAGACGCCAACCCGACTGCTGCGAAGGTCAGGCAAAGTGTCTTCAACGATTGATTAGCGCCGATATAGCGCAGCCCGGCCAGTAACTCTGCGATAAAGCCGCCAGCCTCATCCGGCTTCGCTTCCGTCGAGTCGCGGGGCAGTGTCATCAAAATGAGCGAAGAACCAAGAAACAGGATAGCAGTCAGCAGGAGAGAGACTGTCATACCGAATTGCAAGTAAATAAACGTGCCAATGACCGGACCTAACACCATAAAAATCGCGACCAACGTTTGCGACAGTGCCATTACGCCTTGCAACTGCGCTTTCGGCACGTGCCGTTTGTACAATTTCATGGCGGAAGGCTGCGAAAATTGGGACAAGCTGGCCGACACAAACATGCCAATGAACAGGGCAATCCACCCTCCGTTCATCAGCAAGAGCAGCACCGCACCCACGGACAGCACAGACAGTAGATCGCTCCATACCATCGTCTGTTTTGGCCGCCAGCGATCGGCAAACGTTCCGCCAATCAGCCCAAACAGAAAGATCGGAGCAAACTCTGCAACCGAGATCAGCGATACGTAAACAGGATTGTTGTTTGTCCATTCGCTGACAAACAGCAGGACGGCAAAATTCCGGACCCAGATGCCCAACTGCAACAGCACGCGGGAAAGGATTATCGTTCGTACATATTGATTCCTGAACATTGTCAATACCCCATATCTTTTACTAGTTTCGTTCATGTCCGCAGGCGTTCGCTGACTTGTGTTGTGTAGTAGTGGGCAGCTTCATGTTCTTCCCCTCTTTCTTTTTTGAAATTACTGCAAAGTGTAGCGGAGATTTCATCGTGAAGCAAGAGTTTTTTGTTAAGATTTACAAACATTTTTATAAAATGTTTACTTAAATACAAACGAAAATAAAAAATGTTTATCATTTCGATGTCGGTAGTGGCGCTGATGCTTCTGTATCCACCCCAGATTATCCACCAAAAGAAACAAAGGCCAGCCGAAACACGTTTTCGCGCGTTTCGACTGGCCTTCTGGACTGACCCTATACCATCTGCAAATCAAGGAGTAGTTATTGTTTACCTTCAGTGAAAACTTAGAAATGCATTTCGCCAAAGGTCTGCTTGTACAGCACTTCTGCATCCAATGCTTGTTCGTAAAAGGCGATGGCTTTGTTTGCTGTTCCGTTCAGGACGAGATAAGGGATCAAACGCAAAGACATTGAGGAATCAACTCCTTGGCATTTTGGTTTGCTGACTGTCGTGTCCTCTTCATGACCAGATTGTACCACAGAGAACATTTGTTCGCAAATGGATGTATGAAAAAACGAGGACATGGCCAAGTGTCCTCGTCAGGCTGGAGAAGCTTATTATGCCGCCGTCTTCCTGCGAATCATCAGGAGGTAGCAGAGGATGGCGCCGAGTGTTGCGAGCGCAATGACGATCCCCATCGGAACGGCAGTGTCTTCCCCGCCAATTCCGACCAGTGGCGCGACAATCCCGCCGCTGATGAACGAGAGCAGTCCTTGCAGGGCAGAAGCACTGCCTGCCGCTTTGCTCTGGTTTTGCATCGCCAGCGAGAAGCCCGTCGCACCTACGATCCCGACACTCGATACGACGAAGAACAGCGGAACGAGCACAGCGACCAGCCCCGCCTGGAGCGAGATCATGGCAAAAAGGGCAACGCCGCCGATTCCGGCCAGTGTGATGCCGGTGACAAACAGCTTCGTCTCCTTGACTTTTCCTGCGAGCCTCCCGGTGATTTGGCTGGCAATAATAATGCCAAGCCCGTTCATGGCGAAAATCATGCTGAAACCTTGCGGAGAAACGCCAAAAATTTTCTGGAATACAAATGGCGAGCCTGCGATGTAGGCAAACATCGCGGCCGTTACCAGGCCTTGCGACAAGGCGTAGCCCATGAATACCCGGTCTTTCAGCAGTCCGCCAAACGTCGTGAGCGTATTGCCGATTCCCGCTTTGGAGCGGCGATGAACGGGCAGCGTCTCAGGCAGGCCGAGCACGACGACAAGCAGCATGACGGCACCGATCAGTCCGAGCGCGACGAACACGCCGTGCCAGGTGGTGAATTCCAGCAGCTGACCGCCGACAATGGGGGCGGCAATCGGTGCAATCCCGTTTATGAGCATCAGCAGGGCAAAAAATTTGGTCAGCTCGGTTCCGGAATACAAGTCGCGAACGGTCGCACGGGCGATGACAATCCCGGCCGAGCCAGCCAGCCCCTGAACGAAGCGGAGGAAGACAAAGGTGTAAATAGAAGGAGCTGCCGCACATAAAAAGGAAGACAAGGCATACAAGATCAGTCCAATCAAAAGCGGTGTTCGCCGTCCGCGCACGTCGCTGATCGGCCCGGCAAATAACTGACCGACCGAAAGCCCGATCAGGCAAGCGGTGAGGCTGAGCTGAGCAAGCGAAGTGCTCGTTTGCAGGTCATCCGCAAGCAGCGGCAAAGCCGGCAAGTACATGTCCAGCGACAGCGGGCCGAATGCCGACAGGGAGCCTAAAATGGCCGCAATCCACAAACGGCGCGACTTGCTTTCGGCAAGCGACGCGGAATTTAGTTCTTTGGCTGCATTGTTCACAGGTATGTTCAAACCTTTCTCATTGGGCATGGGAAAGAGACAACGCCTGGCTACTCGTTAGGTTCAGCAACTGGCTCCGTATTTTCCAGATAAAAAGTTTCCAGGTTGTTGTGCATTCTTTCCAGCATGCCTTGCAGGATGATTTTTTCTTCGTCTGTAAAGCCCTCGAAGCATTTCAGTTCGAGAATGCGCAGCGCTTCCTTGACGGCTTTTGTCGCGAGCCGCCCTTTGTCAGTGAGAAACACCCGGGAGATGCGCTGGTCACGCTCGTCGGGGCGCCGCTCAACCAGCCCGCATTTTTCCATGCGGGTAATCATGACCGTAAGCGTTGCCGGTTTTACCTGAATACGTCGTGCCAACTCCTTTTGCATCAAGCCGTCCGTGTTTGCAAGACGCATCAAAAGAATCGGCTGTCCCGGGTAGACGTCGTAATCTTGAATGAGATATTCAACATTTTTCTTATGGAGCTTCATCACATGGCCCATCGCATGTGTCAAAGCAGTAGAATAATCAAATTCCACCAAAGTACCCCCATTTGTTAGCTGGCTAACTAAAATGTAATCTAAAGGATTCACAATCTACTGTCAATACTGATCTATTATACAAAAACGAAGCACGTTCGTCATGAGGTAGCGAAAGAATGTTGCAGCCGGAAGAAGGAGAGAAAGCGGGGCTTGTAGAAACTAAGCAATCCGAAACAGGAAAGGACAAGGTGACAACGCGATGATTTTAAATGAAAAAATAAAAGCGGCAGAAGTCAGCCTGACTGGCGTGAACGGTGAGGACCTTGGGATCGTCGACACGAAAGTCGCGCTGCAAATGGCAAAGGAGCAGGGTGTCGACCTCGTTTGCCTGTCGCTCGCACAAAGCCCGCCGCCGTGCCAACTGGTAAGCCGCACCAACTACAAAGAGCAGCTCAACCGTGAAAAGGCCAAGCAGCGCAAAGAGGAAAAAGGCAGAAAAGTAAAGGAGCTTCGCTTGAGCGCCTATATCGAACAGCACGACTATGATACGAAAAAGCGGCAGGCCGAAAAAGTTCTTACGGCAGGGGACGCGGTGCAATTGACGGTGCGCCTGGAGAAAAAAGAAAGCCAGGAAGCGAAACATTTGCTCCAGCAACTCGTAAAAGAGCTTGCGCATTGCGGCGTGCAGGAAAAAGGGATTCAAGTGAGCGGCAAGCAAGTGGTCGCTGTCCTGCTTCCTAAAGAGCAATAGCGGTACGGAAAGGCCCGGCTCGGTGCGGCAGTTGATGTCGCCGCTTCCGCCGGGCTTTTTTTGGCGGATGTAGCCGTTCGCTTGCTTGCTGCGTCTTTTCTTATTGTGAAGAGACAAGTCATTATCAAACTGAAAAGCGAGTGATTCCATGCCGTTTACCTTTTCCCACCCGGCAATCGTCCTGCCGCTGCGCAGATGGGGCTGGGTATCCTTTCCGGCTCTCGTCATTGGCAGCATGGCGCCGGATTTTGAATATTTTTTGCGCATGCAGCCGTACAGCGTCTACAGCCACACGCTGCTTGGCCTGATTTGCGTTGATCTTCCGCTCGTGATCGTTCTGTATGTTGTGTACCGTTTCCTCGTAGAAAAAGGGCTGCTCGCCGTCTTGCCGCTGTGGGCGGCAAAAGGCTTGGCGTGCAGGCAAACAGGAAAAGAAAGCCGGAAGCGGAAGTGGGTAGCACTGGTCGTATTCGTTTACTCCGCGCTGCTCGGAAGCTATAGCCATATCGCCTGGGATGCTTTTACCCATGACAGGGGCAGCATGGTCGAGCGGTTCGTTATTTTGCAACAACGCATCCCGCTCCTTTTTCTCGAAGTACCTGTCTACAAACTGCTCCAACACGGCAGCACGCTGCTGGGCGGGCTTGCCATCGTGTATGTCATCTGGCGCTGCGGACGCAGCAACGATCACGTCGAGATCAAACAGGTCACACTGTACGGAAAAGTGCTGTTCTGGCTAGGCGTGGCGGTAATCGGACTGGGCGTCGTCGTTTGGCATGCCTTTTTCGTAAAAGGGGTGTCTCCGCTGATTCATCCGTTGCAGCAGGTCGTTCCGTTTCTGTCTGGCAGCCTGCTCGGGATCTGTCTGCTTGCTCCGCTCGTGAATCGGCCAGGATGGAAAAAATAGGGCAGGTTTATCCAGCTTCTGAGTATATTATTGTATGGCTGAATAATCATGTATCCGCACTGGCCCAAACCGGATGACCCTTTTGAACATAAAGCATTGTTGTGTATCTGTCAGGACTGACAGGCAGGAGCGAACGTTTGAGTGATGCACAAAGGCAGGTGATCGAACATGAGACATTCGGAAAGCAGTCTCTCCGTTGATTCCAGCTCTACTACTACCGCTTCAAACTCCAACAGGATTCAGGTCGTCTTCAAGCGCAAGGATTTATCCATCAAAAAGCCCGAAACGCTGCCCGAATACGTGAATGCATCCGCCCCTAGCGAATTGGCCGCCTTGTTTGATGAACTTGAAAATTTGATCGGTCTGCAGGAAGCGAAGAAGACGATGTATGAGATTTATGCGCTGATAAAAATCAACAAGGAACGGGAAAAGCATCAATTGAAAATTGAGAAGCAAGTGTTTCATATGGTGTTCAAAGGCAACCCGGGCACGGGCAAGACGACAGTTGCCCGCTTGTTCGGCAAAATGTTTCGTGAAATGGGCATTTTGAGCAAAGGTCATCTGATTGAGGTGGAGCGAGCTGATTTGGTTGGCGAGTTCATCGGACATACGGCGCAAAAAACGCGTGAATTGGTCAAAAAGGCACTCGGCGGGATTTTGTTTATTGACGAGGCGTACTCGCTGGCAAGAGGGGGCGAAAAAGACTTTGGCAAGGAGGCGGTGGATTGCCTGACAAAAGCACTCGAAGATTCAAACAAAGATTTTATTTGTATTATTGCCGGTTACAATGATGAAATGGAGCAGTTTCTGGAGCTGAACCCCGGCCTTCCTTCCCGGTTTCCTGTTCACATCAACTTTGCCGATTATAGTGTGGAAGAACTTTTGGAGATTGCCAATCTGATGACGCGTGAAAAGGACTTTGAGCTGACGAGGGAGGCGAAAGAGAAAATTCGTCGTCAGCTGACCGGAATCGTGAATGATCCGTTCCAGCGAAATTTTAGCAACGCCAGGTTTGTGCGAAATTGCATTGAGAAGGCGATCAGGGTGCAGGCGGTCCGGCTGATGAAATCAAATGAGCTGACACGCGAAGAATTGCGGCGGCTGAGAGCCGAAGACTTTCAGGTGTGAATTTGCCCCTTTCTCTATCTGATCCCTCCGCTGTGAGGGATTGTTTTTTCTTGTAAAATGCCTGGTGTTGAATCGACGCCATGGCTGAATCGGCATCGCAACGAAATGGGCAAAATGTGGTATGATAGGGAACAGAAAGGGCGTGAATCGGTGAACGAATTTATCAAAACAAAAGAAACCGCGATTCTGGTCGGTTGCTATCTGGATAACCGCGATGCAGAACGAACACGTCTCTCCATGGAAGAATTGCACGAGCTGGCGGAAACGGCAGGTGTCGAAGTGCTCGATGTCGTGACGCAAAACAGAGACAGAATCGACGCTGCCTGGTATTTGGGGACGGGCAAAATTGAGGAAATCGCCGAAAAGGCCCGTGAGCTGGACGTAGACGTCATCATTTTCAACGATGAGCTGTCCCCGAGTCAGACGCGCAATCTGGACAAAGTGTTTGATTGCAAGGTCATTGACCGGACCCAGCTCATTCTCGATATTTTCGCGGGGCGAGCGCAGTCGCGCGAAGGGAAAATTCAGGTCGAGCTTGCGCAGTACAACTATTTGTTGCCGCGACTGGCGGGTCAGGGCAAGCAGCTTTCCCGGTTGGGGGGCGGAATCGGGACGCGCGGTCCCGGTGAGTCCAAGCTGGAAAGTGACCGCCGCCACATCCGCAGACGGATCAGCGAATTGAAGCAGCAGTTGGACGACACGGTTCGGACGAGACAGCTTCATCGGGAACGCCGCAAAAAAAACAACGTGTTCCAGATTGCACTGGTTGGCTATACGAACGCGGGCAAGTCGACGATCCTCAATCAGTTGACACAGGCGAACACTTTGCAGGAAGATAAATTGTTTGCCACGCTGGACCCGACGACTCGTCAACTCGTGCTGCCGAGCGGACTGGAAGTGCTTTTGACGGATACGGTTGGCTTCATCCAGGATTTGCCGACAAGTCTGGTCGCTGCTTTTCGCTCCACTTTGGAGGGCGTGAAGGAAGCCGACCTGATTTTGCATGTCGTCGACAGCCACCACCCGGATTTTCGCGTGCACATGGAAGTCGTGGATAAAATTTTGCGGGAGCTGAAAGCAGACGACATTCCACAGCTTGTCGTGTTCAACAAGGCTGACTTGCTGACGGAAGGCGCTTACCTGCCGCATGCAGGCGAATCCATTCTCATCTCTGCCATTCGCAAGGAAGATCAGCAACGGCTGCTGGCGAGGATCGAACAATTTGTGCTTTCCTCTTATAATGAAATGAAGTTGCGTGTCCCGGTCGAGCGCGGGGACATTCTGTCGCTGTTACACCGCGAAGGCGTGGAGATGGAACAGCAATTTAACGAAGAGGAAGCGTCGTACCTGGTCACCGTGCGCGTGAACCGGGACAATCCGATCTACGGAAAGATCGCTCCTTTTCTCCTGGACAAACCAGAGACTGTTGAAGAGAGTTGGTAAGATAGCAGATGTTTCAATACTTTTCCCACGGAGAAAAGCTTCGTCCGCTCGTCATGGAAGTAGAAGCGATGATCTCCGAAAGACATCGTCAAATTTCCGCGCTGGTGGACACCAATCAGCTGAAAGTGCTGCGTTCTTTTCAAAAGCATGAAGTGAACGAGTTTCACTTTTCACCGTCAACCGGTTACGGCTACGACGATTCCGGGCGGGCTACGCTGGAATCGATCTACGCGGACGTTTTTGGCGGAGAGGCGGCACTGGTACGGCCGCACATTATTTCCGGCACGCACGCGATTGCCATTTCCTTGTTTGGCATTTTGCGTCCTGGCGACGACTTGCTCTACATCACGGGCAAACCGTACGACACATTGGAAGAGGTCGTGGGGGTGCGCGGCGAAGGCCAAGGCTCGCTGAAAGACTACGGCATCGGATACAGCTACGTGCCGCTGACGCCGGAGGGCGAAATTGATTTTCTCGCCGTAGCGCAAGCGATCACGCCGAAGACAAAAGTGATCGGCATTCAGCGTTCACGCGGCTACGCGGATCGTCCTTCCTTCACGATCGCCAAAATCCGGGAAATGATTCGCGTTGTCAAAGAAATGAAGCCGGATGTGATCGTATTCGTGGACAACTGCTACGGAGAGTTCACGGAAGAACAGGAGCCGCTGCACGTAGGGGCAGACATCATGGCCGGCTCCCTGATTAAAAACCCTGGCGGCGGGCTGGTCAAAACGGGCGGCTACATTGTCGGCCGGGAAGACCTCGTCAAGCTGGCTTCGTACCGGATGGCAGCGCCGGGCATCGGTGCAGAGGGCGGAGCTTCGCTGTACTCGCTTTTGGAAATGTACCAAGGCTTTTTCCTGGCGCCGCACGTCGTCGGCGAAGCGTTGAAGGGCGCGGTGTTTTCATCGGCTCTCCTGGAGCGCCTTGGCTTCCAGACAAACCCGCTCTGGCACGAGCCGCGGACTGACCTGATTCAGTCTGTCGCCTTTGGCAGTGCAGAGCGACTGATCGCCTTTTGCCAGGGGATTCAAAAGGCGGCGCCTGTCGATTCGCACGTGACACCGTATCCGAGTGAGATGCCAGGTTATGCGGACCCGGTCATCATGGCTGCGGGAACGTTTATTCAAGGGGCGAGCATCGAGTTTTCCGCAGATGGGCCAATCCGTCCGCCGTACCTGGGCTTCGTGCAGGGCGGCTTGACGTATTCGCACGTCAAAGTGGGGATTTTAACTGCATTGAACGGCATGCTGGAAAAAGGTTTGCTCGACCTGCCTGAAAAGTAAACCGCGCACAAAAAGCGGCGCAGAAGTAGACGAGACGGCATTCTCTGCACAAGAGGATGCTGTTTTTTTGCGGTTGAAGCACCGGAGATAGTCTGCAAGAAGCGGCGACTGGCGGAAAAAGCAAGCAGCTCGATGTTCTCAAAAGGCGGTTTCAAGCAAAAGTAGCGGAGAGTGAGGTATGCATCGTGGGACAACGTGGATTTTTATCGATAAGCGTCACTTTTTGCGTAATATTTTCTAACATCCGTTGACAGTGTTTTTGCTTTTGCATAAAATAAGGCATATGGAAAACGATAGAGGAGGGACAAGTCATGAGTGATGACCTTCGCCGGAATATGGCCCTCTTTCCCATCGGGATCGTCATGAAACTGACCGATCTCACTGCGAGACAGATTCGCTACTATGAACAAAATGGCCTGATTCAACCGGCTCGCACAGAAGGGAAGCAGCGGCTTTTCTCCTTCAATGATGTAGACCGACTTTTGGAAATCAAGGAATTGATTGAAAAAGGGCTGAATATTGCCGGGATCAAGCAAGTGCTGAAGCTGCAGGGGCCTGCTGCGGAGCCGACGGAGATTTCGACTGCTTCCGAGGTGAAGCGCAAGGACATGTCAGACAAGGAATTGCACCAATTACTCAGACAACAGATCATGTATCGCAATGCTACCCGCCCAGGCGAGGACGCATTGATACGTGGAGAGCTATCTCGCTTCTTCCACTAATATAAAGTTGTGAGAGTGACAGGAGGAGAGAAATGTGAGCAAGTACACACGAGAAGACATTATGCGATTGGCCCAGGAAGAGGACGTGAGATACATCCGTCTGCAGTTTACCGATCTGCTGGGTATTATCAAAAATGTGGAGATTCCTCTGTCCCAACTGCCAAAAGCGTTGGACAACAAAATGATGTTTGACGGTTCTTCCATCGAGGGTTTTGTTCGCATTGAGGAATCGGATATGTACCTGGTGCCGGATCTGGATACCTGGGTTGTATTCCCGTGGGGCAACGAGCATGGGAAAGTTGCACGTCTGATCTGTGATATTTATATGCCGGATGGCACTCCATTTGAGGGGGACCCACGCTACATTTTGAAACGCGCACTGAAAGAAGCAGAAGAATTGGGCTTCACAGCTTTTAACGTGGGACCGGAACCTGAATTCTTCCTGTTCAAACTCAACGAAAAAGGCGAACCTACGCTTGATCTGAACGACCAAGGCGGCTATTTTGACTTCGCTCCACTCGACCTCGGCGAAAACTGTCGTCGCGACATCGTATTGACGCTGGAAAAAATGGGCTTTGAAATCGAAGCCTCCCACCACGAGGTAGCGCCAGGTCAACACGAAATCGACTTCAAATACGCGAATGCACTGCAAGCCGCAGACCAGATTTTGACTTTCAAACTGGTTGTAAAAACAATCGCGCAAAAACACGGTCTGCATGCGACCTTCATGCCAAAACCGCTCTACGGTGTGGCAGGCTCCGGTATGCACGCGAACCAATCCTTGTTCCGCGGCAACCAAAATGCCTTCTACGACGAGACAGACGAAATGGGCCTGAGCCAAACAGCGAAGCATTACCTTGCAGGTATTTTGCAGCACGCTCGCGGCTTCACCGCGATCACGAACCCGCTCGTGAACTCCTACAAACGTCTGGTACCTGGCTATGAAGCTCCTTGCTACGTGGCATGGTCGGCGAAAAACCGCTCTCCATTGATCCGTATCCCTGCCTCCCGCGGTATGGGAACCCGTATCGAAGTGCGCAGCCCAGACCCAGCTACAAACCCGTATCTCGCTTTGGCTGTCATGCTGAAAGCAGGTCTGGACGGCATCAAAAACAAACTGGCTGTGCCGCCAGCGGTCGACCGCAACATCTACGTCATGACCGAAGAAGAGCGCGAAGCAAACGGCATCAGCAACCTGCCAGCTACGCTCAAAGAAGCAATCGAGTGCCTGAAAGCCGATCCGGTGATTTGCGAAGCGCTGGGTGAGCACGCGCTGATTCACTTCATCGAAGCAAAAGAAATCGAGTGGGATATGTTCCGCACTCGCGTCCACGACTGGGAGCGCGAGCAGTACATGAGCACTTACTAATAAGTGAAACCCCTTGTGCCTGTTGGTGCGAGGGGTTTTGCTTTTGTGGGTGTTTACAGCATACGAAAACGACTCCTTGTTCAAGCACGGAAAACAAGGAGCCGCGATCATTTTGTACGCTCGACTGCGTTCCTGCTGCTCATGCTCATTTAACCATGAGCGCAAGAAAATCGTGCAGTTTTTCCAGTGAGCGGATATTTTGATTACAGGTGATGCTGTCCTGACACAAATAGTTGCCTTTTTTCAAATACGTGCCGTCGTTGGAACTCCGCGCTTCCAGGACGAACATGCCGATTTCCGTAATTTTGTTGCAGATGGCACAAATCCCTTTTTGCGGCAGCGGGGTAAAAACGCCGTGAATGCCGATCAGCTTGTCGCCGTAGTTGGCGATGACATATTTTTTGTCTGACCCGCAGTCGAACCAGCTGACATACGTAGTTTCCGCATACGGAATCTCCGCCGTCGCAGGTGGCTTGAGCTTCTTGACTTTCGGGAACATTTTTTTGATGGCTTGCTCTGTCAACGCCGGGAACGGGATGATATACGGAGACAGCCGCAGCAGAAACTGTTTGGCTTCATTTTTTTCCTTGATGACAGAAAGCGACGCAAGCAGTTGCTTTTGTTCCTCTGTCAGCTCAGGGTAGAGCTGAAATACGGATTCCTGGGCGATTTCCTTGCGGGCCCGGATCACGTTTGGATCTGTGCTGCCCGCATAAGCATTCAACAGGCTCTGGACCTGTGCCTTGATAAAGTGGTAGTGATGGGGGAAAATAAAGGGTTCCATCTCGTCTGGTTCCTCCTTGCTGTGTACTCCGCTGATTGTCTGGAGTCGTAGTCTGTATCTACTACTCTAAAAGGAGCGGAGTGCGGAGGAAAGGGAGAGAACGATTGTAAAAAGAACTCGGCATATAAAAAGCACTGACCGTCTCGTGGACGCGCCAGTGCTTGTGTCTATTTCGCGTATACAATCTTTTTGATCGTTTCCGGCGAGAGAAAATACTGCGTGGCCAGCTGTTGAATGGAAACGCCTTCGCGAAAAGCGCTGCGGATGGCGTTGTTCCGTTCGTCCAGCTGTTTGCGAAAGCCAGTCCGGGTTCCCCATTTGTGATGGGACGTTTTTGGCTTTGGAATGTATAAAAGTTCTCCCTGCACGTACTTCTGGATTTCTGCGATCAAAGTTTCTGGCAGCATGCTCGCTGCGTTTACATATTTCATTTCCGCTCGCTCCTTATTTTTTTGAAGTGAAAAATAAGGGGCAAAGCCAGGAAATAAGAAATGAGATACGTAAGAGAAGGCGATGAATTGTCTAAACGACTGTCCACCTCATGCAAAGTATCGCCTTATTTCCGGGCTTTGCATGAGACGTTGCAGTATCTGGCAAACTGATTCCATTCACCAACCATACACCCCCTCGCTGGCGTTTGCTCTTATGCGGGCAACCAATTGCCCGCGCAGTCGTTTCCATTATAAATCATCCGTCTGCGATTTGCATCGCGTCTTTGGGGGATGAGTTCGTCAGTTTTTGCAGGACGCTCCGTGCTGTCCGATGCGACAGGTGGCCTTTATCTCCTTACCAGAGCGTGAAGCTGTTCGTCCGTCCACTTCTCCAATTCCAACAGCGCCTGGTATGGATCGTCTCCCGGGATGTGAAAATAAGAGGCGAAAGCTGGTTCCGTTTTCAAGCCGTTTTGCTTGAGCTGCCGTATGTCATGGAGGACGTTAGGGCCGCCGAGCAAAAGCAAACGGTGTTCGACGACCATATGCCGATACGCATTTTGCATTGTGACCGGACGAGGTTGGGCAAACAGCTCAAACCAGAAGCCGCAGGCAAAAAACGAAATCAGGCAGGTAGGCACGCCCTGCACGAGCAGACGAGCTTCCTTGTAGCCTTCATACGCCGCATATGAAGCGCGAACGATGGCAGCAAATCGGTCGAGATCGTAGCTTTCGCAAATGATGTCCAGGTCGCTGTCGGCGATGTCGATGTCAAGAGGGATCGTGCCCGCAAGCACAGGATCAAATTCTTTCAGTCGCTGCATGATGGCGGATTGCTCGATCGCCTGTTTCGCGGCTTTTTGCTTGCTTGTCCCATTTTGCAGGTAAGAGAGGTCGCGCCAGTTCCGCTTCATGAAAAACCTCCGTTTTGCTATCTTTTGTGCTGGTGCTCCTCCCAAACGATTTCACAGCTTCCTGAGAGAAGAGTGCAACTTGAATCGGCTGTTTCTCGTATACCTATGTGAGAGGAGTGCTTCACAGATGGATATTGTACTTTGGATATTGGTGTTGTTGCTTTTTGCACTGAGTATCGCCGGCATCTTTTTGCCAGTATTGCCCGATACGATTTTACTGTGGGCAGGCTTTTTGCTCTATCACTTTTTCATCGCCGATCCGGGAGCGGGGTTGCCAGCGTCTTTCTGGTGGGGGATGGTCGTGCTCAGTATTTTGCTGTACGGGGCGGATCTGTTGACCAACATGTTCTTCGTGAAAAAATACGGCGGTTCCAAATGGTCTTCGGTGGCTGCGGCCGTAGGGATTTTTCTCGGAATCTTCGTGTTCCCGCCTCTCGGGATGCTGATATTGCCGTTTGTGCTTGTGGTGCTGGTGGAGCTGCTCGTGCAAAAGCAACCGATGGAAAAAGCGCTCAAAGCGGGCTTCGGCTCGCTGGTCGGCTTTCTGGGCAGCGCGGTAGTAAAAGTGGTGTTGCAGGTGGGTATGATCGTCTGGTTTTTTCTTGCCAGGTAGAATAGAGACGAAAAAGGACAGCGGGGGCTGTCCTTTTTTCATGCGCATATGCGGAAACCATTAGTGGATGAGGCGATAGACGCCAATGACTTTTCCGAGAATGGTGACGTTGTCCAAAATGATCGGCTCCATCGTTGCATTTTCCGGCTGGAGACGGAAGTGGTCTTTCTCCTTGAAAAAGCGTTTTACTGTCGCTTCGTCTTCATCGGTCATGGCGACGACGATATCCCCGTTGTTGGCGACGTTCTGCTGGCGCACGATCACGTAGTCGCCGTCCAGGATGCCGGCCTCGATCATGCTGTTCCCGGAAATACGCAGCATGTACACCTTGTCAGAAGTCACGATATTTTCTGGAAGCGGGAAATACTCTTCCACATCCTCAATCGCGGTGATCGGTTGTCCCGCAGTTACTTTACCGATGACAGGGACGCGGACGACAGCGTCTTCGAAGTTGTCCTGGAAGCGGTCTTCCTCAGAAAGTAGTTCAATGGCGCGGGGTTTGGTAGGGTCGCGGCGGATCAGCCCTTTCTTTTCGAGGCGCGCCAGATGGCCGTGCACGGTAGAGCTGGAGGCAAGTCCGACAGCTTCGCCGATCTCGCGGACGGATGGCGGGTAGCCTTTTTCCCGAACTTCCTTGCGAATGAATTCAATAATGGCTTGTTGCCTGCTGGATAGTTTTGACATAGAGAGACACCCCTGATTTCTCGAACAAGTTTTCCAATATTATACCATGGGATCTTGCGTTCGACAAACATAAGTTCGATCCGGAGGCGAACAGGATTTTTTGACCGGGTAAATGGATTCGATTTGCGCCCTTCCCGGAATCAGCCTTTAAGTCGATAGGGGATGGGTTGACAGGGGATGAGGGCTAATGCATGCAGGTCAAAGCAGCAGAGCCGGGCAATAGGCAGCGGCGCCGCCGGCTTTCTCCCGAACTGAAACGGATGCGTAGAGCAGCCGCACACATTTTTGCAGGAGTGTCTGTTTTTTTCTTGACATGAACATATGTTCTCATTTAAGATGGGGTTACGAAAACATAGAACGTATGTTTGCAGGGGGTTATTACGATGAAAGTCATGTCTAGCCATAACCGTTTTGAGAAAAAGCAGCCTCGCCGCGTCCGTCTTGGCATCACGAGGGGACAAGCTATTTTGTTTTTGATTGCGTCCTCTCTCTTTTTTTACCTGTTGACCGAACTGGTGTTTGCCTCTGCGTCCCAAGCAGAGCCGCCAGCGCCAAAAGGAAAAGAAGTGACCGTTCGTTCCGGCGACAGTCTCTGGACGATCGCTGTGCGTCATCAACCGTCGGAACAGGTGGATGTGCGTGATCTGGTTCAGGACATCAAAATCGCGAACGACCTCGACAGCAATCTGATCTATCCGGGGCAGACCTTGTTCATCCCGGAAGCGGACTGATTCGGCACTTGTCTGTCGGCAGCTATCTTGCCAGTTCCGACTGATATGATATAATAAAGCGGCATTACTACTGAGTGGGAGGAACCGGAAAGTGGTATCTGACGCGGAAATTAAAAGAATCAATGAACTGGCCAAAAAATCGCGCGAAGTGGGCTTGACCGACGAGGAAAAGCAAGAGCAAAAAGCGCTGCGCCAAAAGTACATCGATGCGGTTAAAATGTCGCTTCGAGCGAATCTGGATTCCATCCGCTATGTGGAAGATCTTGAGGATCATCGTCCAAAACACTAAACTTGTTTGTGCTGATACGGCAGACATCCTTGCTTGACGCTCGGGTGTCTTTTTGTTCCTTATGGCAGTCTGCCTGTTTGGCGAGCGAGGAGGGGAAACTGTTGGCTTGGGTGGCTGTAGCAGTTGGAGGAGCAGTCGGTTCGTTGCTTCGTTATGGGCTGGCGCAGGTGGCAAATCTGCCAGGCTGGCCTGTCGGCACATGGCTGGCGAATGTCATCGGTTCGTTTGCAATCGGCGTTTTGTTTGTGATAGGCAAGGAGCGGGGAGGATTCTCGCCTGAACTGTATCTGTTGTTTACCACGGGAATGCTGGGTGGATTCACGACGTTTTCCACGTTCTCGCTGGAAGTGGTTTCCTTCTGGGGAGAGGGGCAATGGCTGCGCGGTCTCGCTTACGCCCTGCTCAGTATTGGGATAGGTCTTTTCTCTTGCGCGGCGGGAATCTGGCTCGCCAGACAAATGCAATAACAACAGGATAAATGACGAGAGGGGGGATGGGTGTGAGTACCCAGCACCGCGATTACGAGGCAGAACAGAACAAGCTGAACGAGACGATTGCATTGATCGATGAGGAGATCGTGCGACTGCGCGAAGAGATTCGGGATGCGACCGATGATTACGTGAAACAGGTCGTAAACGCAAGCAAGGCAAAAGATTTGCGCTACCTGCAAGATCACGGACGGGCCAAGCCGTACTTTGGCAGGGTCGATTTTCTCAAGGACGAGGTGTACGAGCTGGATCAGGTGTACATCGGAAAAAGAGGGATTGTACGCAGCGATACGTTCGATTCCGTCGTCGTGGATTGGCGGGCGCCCATTGCCAGTCTCTATTATTCCGGAGAGAGCAAGGATGCGTTTTACCGGATGGGTCGCGAAATCGTGCGCGGCGAGGTGAGATTAAAGCGCAACTTTGCGATTGAGGACGGGAAAATCGTCGGGATCTACGATGGCGCTGTAAAAGAGACGATCAACCGCGAGATGGGACACCCGGATGAGTTTTTGCAGGAAGGCTTTATCGACGAGTTCTTGAACGCCAATCTGAATATGACGAATGACAGCCGCTTGAAAGATATTGTCGCGACGATTCAGTCAGAGCAAAATGACATTATCCGCGCGGAAAAAGATCGGCCGACCGTCGTACAAGGGGTTGCGGGGAGCGGAAAGACGACAATCGCGCTGCATCGGCTGTCGTACCTGATCTACAACTACCAGGATACGATGATGTCGAAAAAATTTATGGTGTTTGCTCCGAACCGGATGTTTCTGACGTACATATCAGAGGTGCTTCCCGAGCTTGGCGTCGACGATGTGCAGCAATCGACGTTCGTAGACTGGGCGGCGCGTCTTGTAAAGCCGCTCATGCCCAAAGGCTGGCGGATCGTGAGTCCGGACAAACCGCTGCAACTGTTTTTTGAGGAAGGACAGGACGAGCGGGAGCGGGAAATCACCCGGCATCGGCTGCGCTTCAAAGGCTCGCTTGCGTGTCGGGAAGCCATGGAACAGTATATACGCTACGTGATCGAGACGCGGATTCCGTTCAAGAAACTGCGCTTTCTATACAGCAAGACGAAACAGGTCTTCTCCATTCCGGTTGAGACGATTCGCCAGTTATTTCTGGAACAGTTCGGCGCCCTGCCGTATCATCGTCGTGTCGATGCGTTGCGCAAGCATTTGAAGCAGGAGATGAACAAGCAGCTATACTCCCATTTGCGCGAACGAAAAGTCGACCTCGACAAGCAAGGGTTGGCGAAGTTTGAGAAAATGCTGGAGCAAATTTTGGATACGTATCTCGGCACCTTTCCGCGACTGGACATTTTCGAGTCGTACCGCGAACTGATTGCGGATGAAAAACTGTTGCGCAAGCTCGCCCCAGCGGACATTCCAGACGAGGTGATCCGCGACGTGAGCGAGTCATCGGCGGCATTGTTTGCGCAGGAGCGGCTGGAAGCGGAGGATATTGCGCCGCTCTTGTATTTGCAGCATATGATCGAAGGAATGAACAAGGCCGAGCACTTTGACCATACTGTCGTGGATGAAGCGCAAGATTTGAGCGCACTGGAGATTGCCGTGATTGCGCTCGCGACGAAACGCCATTCGCTGACGATTGTCGGCGATATTGCCCAAGGCATCCACAGCTACCGCGGCATTCACGCCTGGGAGGAACTGACAGAAGGCATTTTTCAGCAGATTCGTCCCGCCTATTATACGCTGGCGCAAAGCTATCGTTCGACGGTTGAAATCATGCTGTGCGCCAACGAAGTGCTGCGTCAGATTGAACTGCCGGAAACGGTCTTGGCAAAACCAGTCCTGCGCCATGGGGAAAAGCCGATCATGGTCGAGGCCGATTCGCCTGCGAAGCTATGGGAGGATGTCAGCCTGCGGGTTGCCGCTTTGCAAAAAGAAGGCATGCAAACGATTGCAATCGTCACCAAGACGATTCAGGCGAGCAAAAAGGCGCATAAAGCACTTGTGAGGAGGATGCCCGAGTTGACACTGCTCGGCAGCAAAGACAGCCAGTTCCCAGGTGGCGTAATCGTCATGCCTGCCTATTTGACGAAGGGCTTGCAGTTTGATGCGGTCATTTTGGTCGATGTGGATGCGTACGAAAAAAACGAATGGGACGCGAAGCTGCTCTATGTGGCTATGACCCGGCCTGTGCACCGCCTCGTGATGGCGCGGGTGTCCGGCAAGCAGGCACCGCTGTTGGCTGCACTTTCACCGGAACGATACACCCAGCTTGAAGCTGGCAAATAGCAAAATCCCCTCTGGCTGATCGGGCAGCAGAGGGGATTTTTGTACGATTCACCAGACGATTAATGGTCGCCTGTGTTTCCTTTGGACGGGTTGGTAATCACAAAGCCTTCTTGCGGCAGGTACAGGTAATCGATGATGACGCCATCCAGCAATGGCTCGTCTTTTTTCACGACGACATCAATTCCCTTGTCAGTGGAGACGACTTCATCCTCTTCAGTCGGTTTGTCCAGTGCCAGGCCGTAGTGCGCATGATCGCCGTGCGCGTGGGTGATATAGACACGCAGTTTCAGCTCTTTGTCTTCTTCCTGCTCCATGATTGGGGTCAGTTGCTTGGCTGCATTGCGGGTAATCTTTACCTTCATCGGTCAAGTCTCCTAACTGTATGTAAGTGAGTTGCCCCTCCATCTTAGCAAAGAGAGAATGGCTGACGCAATGTGGAAAGTGTTCCTAAAAGCAGGGGTGCCAGGCGAACAGGAAATACAAGAACATCTGTTTGTCTGTAAGGGAAAGTGAGTCTGTTCGTGAGGGAAAAGTGGCGCTTGCGGGCTGGGCGGGGGTTTTCTCCTTTACTCGCGTGTATTTCCCATCTTGCAAAGAAATACTATAGCCATTGACTCCTGAGGAAAAAGAGGGATGAAGATGATAACTGCAAAAGAGCGTGAGCGGCTGCAAAACCAGATGAAGCGCGACGAGAGCAAGATCGTCAACATCGTCCTGCAAAATGCGCAGCAGGTTGCAGGTGAAATTGAAAAGGCCACCCACCAAGGCATTTACATGACGGATGGCCGTTACTACGGATACGAGGATATTAAGGAAATCAACGGAGCCCTCTAGTGAAAAAGCGCAAGGACTGCCGAGCCAGCAGACTACAGGCGTGACGGCGGGAAAAAGTAACGCAAGGCATCCGGAAGCTCTTTTTGCCACAAGCCCCAGACGTGGTTGCCCGGCTTCTCGGAATAGGACAAGGTGGCCTGTTTGGCTGTGAACAGCTTTTTCGCTTCCCGGTTCCATTCCACGAAATCAAATGTCCCGATATGTGTCTCCACTGCTGTTTCATCCAGCCCCACGACCATCCAGATGCGCAGCCAGGAGAGGCTTTCGCTGCTTTGGATGGCGTCGAGCGTCGGCTGGAAAAAGGCTCCCGACAGCGCAAGCACCTGCGAGAACAGCTCAGGATGGTCCAGGGCAAGATGCAGGGACACAGTTCCCCCGAGTGAGTCGCCTGCGAGCACACGGGAAGCTTTGTCGCGCCTTACGGGATAGCGATCCTCGATGTACGGCAGCAATTCTTCGCAAAAAAAGCGTTTATACGCTGCGTTTCTTGTTCCAACGGGCGAATATTCACTCGTCCGCTTGCCCCGGTCCACCGAAACACCGACGACAAGAAACGGCTCGATTCCTTCTTCGAGAATCAGTTGATTGGCAATTGTGGCGATGCGGCCCATCGTAAAAAAGTCATTTCCGTCCTGACAGTATACGACAGGATAGGACAGAAGCTCGTTATAGCCCGGCGGGAGGTACACTTTGACCGAGCGGGGAGTGTCCACATGGATGCTCGGCACTTCTTCTTTGACAATCGTTCGTTTTACATATTCAGACATCGAATTACACTCCTGTTTACTCAAATGTAAAACTAAGCCTTGAAAAAAACTGATACAGATTTTATAGTAAATGATAACAGAGAGGAAATAAACCCTGTAATATCAATACTATAACACGTTGAACAGATAATTTTTCTGCAGTATAACAGGGTAGTGCAGGCGGCGCTGTAAGCCTTTTCTTGCACGAGACAACTTTTTCTTCTTTTTTCATTAAGTTGGGGACACTTCCGACATCCTTCGCTCATGCCGCCATCATGAAGCATCTGCTCGATGGATGCGTGAGAACGGACGGCTGGCAGGAAGCCCCTTATTCTAGTGACGAGGTGAATGAGATGAGCGTAACCACTGCTGTTGAACAAACAGAGAACAACGCCCCGCTGCAAATTCTTGCACCGGACGGTACGGTTGTTCGTCCTGACTTGATGCCTGAGCTCTCCGATGATGAGTTGCGTGAACTGATGCGTAAAATGGTCTTTACCCGTGTGTGGGACCAACGCGCCATCAGCCTGAACCGTCAAGGCCGTCTCGGCTTTTACGCGCCTGTAGCGGGTCAAGAAGCAAGCATGATCGGCTCCGAGGCAGCGCTTTCCAAAGAAGACTTCATCCTGCCAAGCTACCGCGACATTCCGCAAATGGTATGGCACGGATTCCCAATGTACAAAGCTTTCCTCTACTCCCGTGGACACATCGAAGGCGGACGTATTCCGGAAGGCGTAAACGTACTGATGCCACAGATCATCATCGCAGCGCAATGTACACAAGCGACAGGTGTTGCAATGGGCTACAAACTGCGCGGTGAAAAACGCGTGGCAATCAACTACTTTGGTGACGGAGCTACCTCCCAAGGGGACTTCTACGAGGGCATGAACTACGCAGGCGTTTACAAGCTGCCTGTGATCTTCTTCTCGCAAAACAACGGTTACGCGATCTCCCTGCCGTTCGAAAAGCAAACAGCTTCCGAGAACATCGCCGTAAAAGCAGTCGCTGCCGGTATCGCCAGCGAACGTGTTGACGGTATGGACATCCTCGCTGTTTACTACGCGGTGAAAAAAGCGAGAGAGCGCGGTTTGAACGGAGAAGGTGCGACACTGATCGAGGCACTGACCTACCGCTATGGTCCGCACACCATGGCTGGTGACGACCCAACCCGCTACCGTACCGGTGAAGAGCAAAGCGAGTGGGAACTGCGCGATCCACTGATCCGCTTCCGCAAATTCCTCGAAGGCAAAGGCCTCTGGAGCGAAAAAGACGAGGAAGCTGTTATTGAAGAAGCAAAAGCAGCTGTTGCGGACGCGATCAAAAAAGCGGACGAAACACCGAAAATGAAAGTGACAGAACTGATCGATGTAATGTTTGAGACACTGCCGCCTGCACTCGAAGAGCAAAAGGCAGAATTCCTGGCGAAGGAGTCGAAATAAGCCATGGCACAAATGACAATGGTTCAAGCCATTACGGATGCATTGCGCGTGGAATTGAAACGCGATGAAACCGTACTTGTCTTTGGGGAAGACGTAGGGAAAAACGGCGGGGTATTCCGTGCGACAGAAGGTTTGCAAGCGGAATTCGGCGAGCAGCGCGTATTCGATACGCCACTTGCCGAGTCCGGTATCGGTGGACTTGCTGTAGGCTTGTCCATCAACGGCTTCCGCCCGGTTGCGGAAATCCAGTTCTTCGGCTTCGTATTTGAAACATTCGATGCGATCGCTTCGCAAGCGACTCGTATGCGCTACCGTTCCGGCGGCCGCTTCACCAGCCCGGTAACATTCCGCTCCCCGTTCGGTGGCGGCGTGAAAACACCTGAGCTGCACGCTGACTCCCTGGAAGGCCTGATGCTGCAAACTCCGGGTCTGAAAGTGGTCATCCCTTCCAACCCGTACGATGCAAAAGGTCTGTTGATCTCCGCGATCCGCGACAACGATCCGGTCGTGTTCCTGGAGCACATGAAGCTGTACCGTTCCTTCCGTCAAGAAGTGCCAGAGGGCGAGTACACTATTCCGCTGGGTAAGGCAAACGTAGTAAAAGAAGGCAGCGATGTTACCATCATCACCTATGGTGCCATGGTGCATACCAGCCTGAAAGCTGCAGAAGAGATTGAAAAAGCGCGCGGCGCGAAGGTAGAAGTCATCGACCTGCGCACCATCAGCCCGCTCGATATTGACACCATCGTTGAATCCGTGAAGAAGACAAACCGTGCGATTGTCGTGCAGGAAGCGCAAAAAACTTCCGGTGTTGCTGCGGAAATCATCGCGCAAATCAACGAGCGCGCCATTCTCCACCTCGAAGCGCCTGTGCTGCGTATCGCTGCGCCGGATACAGTCTATCCGTTTGCACAAGCAGAGGACATCTGGCTGCCTGACGTGAAACGCGTGGTAGACGGACTCACGCAAGTGCTCGATTTCTAATCGGAAACAGACATAATGGCGGAAAAGTTGAAAGCTTTCCGCCTTCTTTCCGAAAATTGCAGGCTGTTCATTGAAGCGTAGTGTTTAAAAGGAGGAGATACTGTGAGTCGTTTTACATTCAGACTCCCGGAGCTCGGCGAAGGTATCCATGAAGGCGAAATCGTCAAATGGCACGTACAGCCCGGAGATTCCGTAGAAGAAGACCAAGTCATTATGGAAGTGCAAAATGACAAGGCGGTAGTTGAAGTTCCATCGCCTGTTACAGGAAAAGTTGTCGAACTGAAAGTGACAGAGGGAACCGTTTCGGTTGTCGGCGATCCTTTGATCGAGTTCGAAGTAGAAGGCGATATTCCAAACCTGCCAGACCACGGTCACGGCGATGCGGCTGCAGCTGCACCAGCACCTGCTGCTGACAAAATGGAGCCAGGCTGCGACATCGGCTCCCAGGTGAGCGCAAATGCAAACCAGGCACTGGAAACGCCAATGGCGCAGGCGACAGCGACCGCAGTTGCCGCACCAATCGACCGCAAGCACGTGCTGGCTACTCCTTCCGTGCGCAAATACGCGCGTGAAAAAGGCGTGCAGCTGACACTGGTACCTGGCACAGGCAAGCTCGGCCGCATCACTCGCGAAGACGTTGACCGCTTCCTGGCGGGCGGCGCTGTAGCATCCGCTCCAGCCGCACAGGCAGCAGAAACGGCGGCTCCAGCAGCAGAAGCTCCGGCAGCAGCTCCAACCGGTGTTGCCCAGGCAGCAGCTGCGCCAACCGTTCATTACAGCGCACAAGCTGGCGAACTGGAAGAGCGCGTACCGTTGAAAGGCATTCGCAAAGCAATTGCCAAAGCAATGGTAAAATCCGCGTACACAGCACCACACGTGACGATCTTCGACGAAGTGGACGTTACGGAACTGGTTGCCATGCGCAAAAACGCGAAGCCACTTGCGGAAGAGCGCGGCGTGAAGCTGACCTACCTGCCAATGATCGTAAAAGCGGTTGTAGCGGGTCTGAAAAAGTTCCCAGAGCTGAATGCTTCCATTGATGATGAAAAACAAGAAATCATCTACAAAAAATATTACAACATCGGAATCGCGACTTCGACAGAGGACGGTCTGCTCGTTCCAGTCATCAAAGCGGCTGACAGCAAGTCGATCTTCCAAATCGCTGGCGAGATCAGCGAGCTGGCGAAAAAATCCCGCGAGCGCAAAGCGACTGCCGATGAGCTGAAAGGCTCTACCTTCAGCATCACCAACATCGGTTCCGCTGGCGGCATGTTCTTCACGCCAATCATCAACTATCCAGAGGTTGCGATCTTGGGCGTAGGCCGCATCAGCGAAAAACCAGTGGTGAAAAACGGCGAAATCGTGGTTGGCCAAATGCTGCACCTGTCTTTGAGCTTTGACCACCGTTTGGTTGATGGCGAACCTGCACAGCGTTTCGTCAACTACGTGAAGCAGCTTCTGGAAAATCCGACGCTGCTCGTCATGGAGGGATAAGAGGCTATGGTAGTAGGTGAATTTACAACAGAAGTAGACGTGCTCGTCATCGGTGCGGGCCCAGGCGGATATGTGGCGGCGATTCGCGCCGCCCAACTGGGAAAAACCGTAGCCGTTGTGGAAAAAGCTGATCTGGGCGGCGTGTGCCTGAACGTAGGCTGCATCCCTTCCAAGGCGCTGATCCATGCGGCACACACGTATGAGCATGCACAACATACCGAGTCCATGGGGATCACCATGGAAAACGTCAGAGTGGATTTTGCCAAAGTCCAGGAATGGAAAAGCGGTATCGTGAAGCAGTTGACAGGTGGCGTAGCCTCCCTGTTCAAAGGCAACAAAATCCAGGTGATTCCGGGTGAAGCGCTGTTCGTCAGCGAAAACGAAGTGCGCGTGTTCCACGGCTATGACGTGAACCGCTATCGCTTCCAGCATTGCATTATCGCAACAGGTTCCCGCCCAATCGAATTGCCTGCCTTCCCGTTTGGCAAACGTGTTCTGTCCTCGACAGAAGCGCTGTCTTTGACCGAGCTGCCAAAGAGCCTGGTTGTCATCGGCGGCGGATATATCGGAATCGAGCTGGGAACTGTGTTCGCGAAGTTCGGTACCAAAGTAACGATTCTCGAAGGCTCCGATCAAATTTTGCCTGGCTTTGAGCCGGATATGCCGCGCCTTGTTGAGCGCAAGCTGAAAAAGCTTGGCGTGACCATCCATACCAAAGCGCTGGCCCAAGGCATGGAAGAGACCGAAAACGGTGTGATCGTGAAAGCAGAAGTCAAAGGCGAAGCGCAACAAATCGAGGCAGAATACGTGCTCGTTACCGTTGGCCGTCGTCCGAACACCGATGAGCTGGGCGTTCGGGACATCGGTATGAATCTGACGGATCGCGGCCTGATCGTCGTGGACAAGCAAGGCCGCACAAACATTCCGAACGTGTACGCGATCGGGGATGTCGTGCCAGGTCCTGCGTTGGCCCACAAAGCTTCCTACGAAGGGAAAGTGGCGGCTGAAGCGATTGCCGGCCACCCGGCAGAGGTTGACTACAAAGCGATTCCGGCGGTCGTATTCTGCGATCCGGAAATTGCAAGCGTAGGGATCAACGAACGAGAAGCAAAAGAAAAAGGCATTGATTATGTGGTGGGGCGCTTCCCGTTTGCAGCAAACGGCCGCGCTCTGTCTGTCAACGCTGGAGAGGGCTACGTGAAGCTGATTGCGGAAAAAGGCACCAACCTCGTTCTCGGCGCGCAAATCGTCGGTCCGGAAGCTTCCAACATCATCGCGGAAATCGGCCTGGCCATCGAAATGGGCGCTACGCTTGAGGACATCGAGCTGACCATCCACGCTCACCCGACACTGGGTGAAGTGACAATGGAAGCGGCTGAACTGGCACTGGGTCGTCCGATCCACGTGATGAAGTAATCGTTGCCTTATGGAAAAAGCCTTGTACCTTTACGGTAACAGGGCTTTTTTCTTCCACATCTTACCCTTTCCACCTGTTCTTCGATGATGTAAAATAGTGGGAGAATTACATGGGTGGAGGCTTGGCAGCATGGAAACGACGAGTAAGATGATTGATGCCTTGCGACAAAAGCTGGAACATGCAGCCAAAGCAGCAGGCTACAATTTTCTTGACCCAGAAATTGTGAAAATAAGTCAACAACTCGATAAACTGATTGTTGCGCATATGATGCATGAAAAACGCCCTTCGTAAAAGGGCGTTCGTTTTTGCGCGAAAACTCAGGAGAAAGAGTAAAGCAAGTGGGCATTCGTTCCCTGTTTGCGAAGACAAGGCTCCTGGGCATAATAATAGCTGGGATACAGGATTAACTGCTGCGCTTGCTCGTCCAGGTCACAACCTGAGTAGGTCAAGCGGCAAGTCTCTTCATCCAGGGAGAAGGCGGGAGAGATCGACTGCAGGTAGGAGAACAGGGCAGGGATGTCTTGCACCGCATAGTAAATGCGTTCTGCCTCCTTCACAAACTGCGGGGCGATACTCTCCCAGTTTTCTTCAAAAAACAGCTGCCAGTATGACGACACAAACAGGCTGAAGCGACCTTTTACATAATCAGAGTCTTCCTTTATGTCCAAATACACTTGCGGAATCTCGTGCTGCTGCATCCACTGGTCGAGCATTGGCGTCACACTGCGGACAAATTGCTCCGTTGGCAGCGTCACGAAGTATTCGTATTGATCGTCAACGCCCATCACCCCTTTGGTTTGGACGGGATCGAAGGAGTCGGGCAGGCCGTAGCGGAAGAGCGGGAGCATGTAATCCCATTCCTGCTTTAGCTGAGCCGATTCAAATTGTTCCAGTTTGTCTTCCGACCATGACAAGAAGCGTTCGGGGGGTGTTTGCTGAGCGAGCGTGTGCAGGCTGGCAGCCAGCTCGTACAAGGGAGAGACGCTGTAGCTGATCGCGTTCGTAAGCGGGCCGTTGCCCGGTAGTGGAATGGTAATCATATGGGCTAAACCTCCATCATGGATACTGCATCCATCATAGATCATCCCTGTGGGACAATTCAATCATTTTTGATGTAAGAAAAAGGAAAGCCCGAACAGATCAATCCGTTCGGACTTTTTCGTCAGAGTTACCCTTCCCGCGTTTTAATCGCACGGGAATGATTTTTTTGCTTCACCTTTTTGGAGCCTGCCAGCGGTTCTCCGGTTTGCTCTTGCGGCTTTGCTGCATTATTGTAAGTCTGATGCGGATTTTCATCGAGAATATGATCTTTTTCCATCAAATCATCTCCTTCTTTTCGTAGTTTGCCGCAATCTGATGGTGACGAATCGTAGGAAATGCTGGTATTCTATAAGGAAGCGTGTCTGCGATTAATAGAAATGGATCGGTTGTCAAAAGAGCAGGCAGGCTGTTTATGTCGTGTTCGATTGATAATGAAAACGAGAACCGCGCTTTTTACGGATCTGAAAGGAGCAGCCAATGCCACTGTTGATTGCGCCCGTGTTTAATTCGACGACAACACAGCCCATTCGGATCGAACTGCCAAATGGTTATTATCTGATCTCGGGGGCAGATCGGCCGTACGAGATCGCTTCCCGTTATTTGCGCAACGAAATGGATGAGAACAAACGCATTTTCGACTCCCGGGTAAGCCGCAACAGCCTGTTTCTGGTTGCGGAGCACGCGGAAATGAAAGTAACGGATGACCGCCCGTGGATCGAAGAAATCGAGAACAAGCTGAATTTATCCGCTTTGCATGGGACATGCTCGATCCCTTATGTTCTGACAATAACCGGAAACATGTGCGGCATCACGTATTTGAAGCGCTCCCTCGACGGAAGCAGGTTGGAGTTTGACGAATCGATCCAGAGCGTTTTCATGCGACTGATGGATCATCAGCTGCCTTCGCTCGCTTTTCGCCGCTATGCGCTGTCCCTGGAGAAAAAAAGCAACGAAGACCAGTTGCTCGATTTGTGGATTGCGCTGGAATCGCTGTTTGCTCCCGACGGAAAAAAGGGCGAAATCACCTATAAATTGCGGCTACGCATGGCGTATTATTTTGGAGAGTCGTATGCACAGCGGCAAAAAATTGCCGAGTTTGTCAAAAAATCGTACAATCATCGTTCCGAGATCGTGCATAGCGGAAAAGTGTTTGGCAGCAAGCTGACAGATGAAGTCAATACACTCCGCTTGCTGGCGAGAGCGACGATCTTGAATACCGCGATGCACGGCATCACCCTGCAGGAAATGCGCGTGAGGCTGGACGAGTTGATATTGACAGGCGAAACCTATACGCAACGGTATGCGCCGTCTTATTTTGAGCGGATTATTTTGTAGACTGCACAGAGGAAACAGGAGGAAAAGCTTGCATGAGTGTTTTGATTGTCGAAGATTTGTCCCATGGCTTTGGGGATCGCATTTTGTTTCGGGACGTGTCTTTTCGCCTGCAACCGAATGACCGCGTAGGTCTTGTCGGGGCGAACGGAACAGGCAAATCCACGATGATGAGCATTTTGACCGGGCAAAACATCCCGGACAAAGGCCGCATCGAATGGATGCCGAAAATCCAGTACGGGTACCTCGACCAGCACACGAAGCTGCAAGCGGGGAAAACGATTCGCGACGTACTCAAGGATGCGTTTTTGCCGCTCTTGGAGCAGGAGCAGGAACTGATGGCGATTGGCGAAAAAATGGCAGAAGCATCGCCGGAGGAACTGGAAGAACTGCTGGAGCGCATGGGCGAGATTCAGGACAAGCTGGAAACTAGCGGATTTTACCTGATCGATGCCAAGGTGGAGGAAATCGCGAACGCGCTTGGTCTGAGCGCGATTGGGCTGGATCGCGACGTCGCGTCCTTGTCCGGTGGTCAGCGCACGAAGGTTCTTTTGGCGAAGCTGCTGCTGGAGCAGCCGACCGTGTTGCTGTTGGATGAGCCGACGAACTACCTGGACGAGGAGCATATCGCCTGGCTGAAAAACTACTTGCGGGAATATCCGTACGCTTTCATCCTGATTTCCCACGACACGGCGTTCATGAACGAAGTCGTCAATGTCATTTACCATCTGGAGTTCACGAAGCTGAACCGTTACACGGGCAACTACGAATCGTTCCTGGCGCAGTCCGAGATGAAGCGCAACCAGCATATTGACGCATTTGAAAAGCAGCAGGAAGAAATCGCCCGCATGGAAGACTTTATCGCCCGCAACAAAGCCCGTGCCTCCACGACAGGCCGCGCGAAAAGCCGTCAAAAGCAGCTGGACAAAATGGAACGGATCGAAAAGCCGGAGACAGCGGCGAAGCCTTCGTTTATTTTCAAGGAAGCGCGCGCAAGCAGCCGCTTTGTCATTGAAGCGGAAGAGCTCGAAATCGGCTATACCCATCCGTTGCTGCCAAAGCTGAGCGTCAAGCTGGAGCGCGGCGAAAAGGTCGCTATCGTCGGAATGAACGGTGTCGGGAAATCCACTTTGCTGAAAACGCTGCTGGGGATCATTCCGCCGCTTGGAGGCAAGCTTGAGCGAGGAGACTTCCTGCACCCGGCCTACTTCGAGCAGGAAGTCAAGCCAAAGCCGATCACGGCACTGGAGGACGTCTGGAACGAGTTCCCGTCGATGAACAACCACGAGGTGCGCGGAGCGTTGGCGCGCTGCGGCCTGAAAAACGAGCACATTAACCGCAACCTGAACGCCCTGTCCGGGGGCGAGCAGGCGAAGGTACGGCTCTGCAAACTGTTGCAGCGCGAGAGCAACTGGCTTGTATTCGACGAGCCGACGAACCACCTGGACGTCGTGGCCAAGGAAGAATTGAAGCGTGCTTTAAAAGAGTTTAAGGGTACGGTTCTGCTCGTCTGCCACGAACCTGACTTTTACGAGGATTGGGTAACACAGACGTGGGATGTGGAGAAATGGAGTCTGGAACAAGCGAAAACTCCGATTAAACTGTAAAAAAACAGGCAGCCACAATCGTGTGAGCTGCCTGCTTTTTTTCAGAAACTCGTGGAAAACAATCAAGTGCCGGCTCATTTCCCGGCTCGCCCTGACGAGAGCTAAATCACCGCCCAGGCGTTCGGGAGGTAGCGGCCACGGTAATACGGGCAAGACGTTTTTGTAATCGCTTCGCCTTTGTACAGCATCATCGAGCTGGAGCCGCCGTCCATCGCCATCGCTGTGACGATCCCGCGCTCTTCCAGCAATTCTGCCAGATCGTTCATGCTCGCGCCAATGGAATGTCCGGGCTGGCGGCCGTCGATGACGACGAAGACGATGGTGCCGTCCGCTTTTTGCCCAATCGCTGTACGCGGCTGGATGCCCCAGCTTTTCGCAGGCTTGTCCTTGAACAGGTTTTTGCCGTTCACGATCAGCTGCGGGCGGAAGCTCATCGCATCGCGCACGCCCATTTTTACCAGCTGTTCGGCTGTATAGCTGCCGGTAATCAGCTTGCCGTCATAGGTGATGCCCAAGGCCGTTTCTCCGTTTTTCGGATTGTATCCCTGGAGAATTTTCCCGTCGTGGATCACCACGCCGTATGCTTTGGCCCCTTTTCCATAGCCATCCGGGTCATGGAAGCCGCTCGCGTTGACGATGCCGATCGCGTTTGTCTTTTTGACGAACTCATCGAGCAAATCGCCGCGGTCTTTGCGGTTGGTAACGACTAAACGTACCCGTTTTGGGTCGTTGATGTACATGATTTTTCCTTTAAAGTAATAATTGCCTTTGGAAACGTCGATTTCTTCCACCTCGATCAATTCTTTCGGCTTTTCTGGCAGTGTGTCGGCTATGGGCTGCTCCTGTGGCGATTCTTCCGGCTTGATTGGCCCATCCGGCTCGGAGTTGATGACCTCCGGGTTGCGTATTTGCTCCTTTAGGGCGTTGAGCTTTTCTTCCGGCAAAAACGTGTACGGTGCCCAGTAGTCATGCTGCGTCGTCAGGAGCGTGCCTGCCGCCCACTCGCGCAGCTCTTCGCCGCTTCTGGTAGCAAACAGGAAAATGATACCGAGCAGGGCAAGCGTCGTACATGTCAAGGCTGACATCAGCAGCAGGCGATTTACCCAGCGCCAACGTCTTTTGCGTGTGGAAAGCTTGTGTGATCGCGTGCGTGACAAGGTTTGCATGTATCCTCCCCAACCATCAAGAAAAATACTTTGTTCCTATTAAAAGGACGAATGATGGGGTAAAAAGTTTCAGCAAAATAATAAAGGATCACCAGGGTAAAAATAGGGGCAGGAGGTGAGGGCTGTGCGCGGCTATGATGAAGCATTTCAACAGGAAGTAGAGGAGTACCGGAACAATCCGAACAAAGGCACACGCAACCAGACGACAAGCCGGGATCGTCACGACCAGGCGGAAAAGCAGGAAACCCGCATGGACACAAACAACGGGTAAAGCACACCAGGCGATGTCCGAATACGGATTTCGCCTGTTTTTCCACATCCGGGACGGGAAGCCTGGGCAAGCGATCATTCGTGAGCCAGGCCCTCTGTTATACATGGGCAAAGTGTGGTAAGCTTACCCAATGTACGAATATACGCCAGGAGGGTTCTTGTGAGCACCACGTTTGCTGATTTACAAATTAGCGCGCCGCTTGTTGCGATTTTGCGCGAACGAAAAATGGAGACGCCGACCCCCGTGCAAGCGGAAGCAATTCCGTTGATTTTAGCCGGGCGGGATGCCCTGATCGAATCCCCGACAGGGACAGGCAAAACCTATGCCTATTTGTTGCCGCTACTGACGAAAATCGATCCGAATAAAAAAGACGTCCAGGCGCTCGTCCTGGCACCGACGCATGAACTCGTCGTGCAAATTGCGAAGGAAGCCGAAAAGCTGTTGCCGGGAGCCGATCATGCGGTTGTTCCGATCATCGGCGGCGTCGATGTCAAACGTCAGGTAGAGCGTTTGAAGAAAAAGCCTGTGCTCGTTGTCGCCACGCCGGGCCGTCTCTTGGAGTTGATCGAGCAGCGAAAGCTGAAGGTACACGAAGTCAAAACCGTAGTCGTGGACGAAGCGGACAGAATGCTCGATGCGGGTTTTGGCAAGCCGGTTCAGGAGGTTATGAAAAAAACGTTGCGGGATACGCAGCGGCTCCTGTTTTCCGCGACGATTTCCGAACAGATTGTCATGGCGGCCAAAGCGTTTACCAAGGATGCTGTGCTTGTACGGGCGCAAGCACCGGAAGGCGCGGCAGGCGTCGCCCATCTGTACCTCGTCTCTGAGCCGCGAAAAAAAGTCGACACGCTAAGACGCTTGCTTAGACTCGTCAACGTCCGTTCCTCGATTGTGTTTGTCAACCAGATTGAAAAAGTGGACGAGATTGTGGCCAAGCTGAACTACCATCATCTGGCCAGCCGACTGCTGCATCGCGATGCGTCCAAGGAAGAGCGGGCGCGGACGCTCCAGCAGTTTAGGGACGGCGTGTTCCCGGTATTGATTACGACAGATGTGTCCGCACGCGGCATTGACATACCGGAAGTGGAGTGCATTGTGCATTACGACCCGGCACCAGATGCAGATACGTACATTCACCGCAGCGGACGCACGGGCCGGATGGGACGCGCCGGACTTGTCTTTTCCATCATCAGTCCGCAAGAGCGGTTTATCATCCGCAAGTTCGCCAAACAGACAGGGCTTGCCATCGAAGAAAAAGTCATGTCGTACGGCGCGCTGGAAGATCCGGGAGCGGTGCAAAAGCCGACAGGCAAGCCATTCGCAAAAGGAAAACCGCAAGACCGCAAAGCCGAAGCGGGCAAGCCGGTTGCCGCGAAAAACAGTTCACCGAGAAGACACGTACATAAGAAGGGCGGCTTTGGAACAAAGTAGGACAAGAGGTACACATCTTGTCTGCAGGAGGTTCCCATGCGCAAAGATCGCTTGTATGAAGAGGATTTGCTTGTAAATGGCACGGTCGGCGGAGAGGTTTTGTCGAAGCAGGAGCGGCAGGTGCTTCGTCGCGAAGCAGGAAAATTGAAGGAAAAGATGGAAGCGGCCAAGCAGGAGCCGATTTCCGAGTAACCAAAACGAAAGAAAGAGCAGGACAGCCGCTTCAACCGCTGCCCTGCTCTTTTTGCCTAGTGCTCGTCTCGCGTGAGATTGCACTCTTGCAACGGGATCACCTTTGTCTTTTTCACGAATTTATAGCCAAGCCAGAGCAAAAGGAACAAGGGCAAGCCGATGTAGGAGACGAGGATGCCGTTCCAGTCGATGGTCTCGCCGGCAAAGGCGGTGTAGTTTTGCCCGACGATAATCACCATACAGAGAATAAAGGCGAACACGGGGCCAAACGGATACGCTTTTGCCCGATACGGCAGGTCGTTCAGATCGTGTCCTTGGGCGACATACGCCTTGCGGAAGCGGTAGTGGCAAATCGCAATGCCGACCCAGGCAATGAACCCGGACATGCCACTGGCGTTCAGCAGCCACATGTACACGACGCCGTCACCAAACAGGGAGGCCAGAAAAGCCAGCATCCCCACTGCGGTTGTCGCGTACAGTGCGCGGGTAGGAATGCCTCTGGCGTTGGTTTTGCGCAAAAACCTGGGCGCCTTGCCTTCCATGGCCAAAATCCACAGCATCCGCGCCGAGGCGTACATGCCGGAGTTTCCACAGGACAAAACAGACGTGAGGATCACGGCATTCATGACAGAGGCGGCGAACGCCAGCCCCGCTCTTTCATAGACGAGCGTAAATGGGCTTACCGCAATGTTTTCCAAATCACCGCTCATCAGGTTGGGGTCTGTATATGGAATCAGCAGGCCGATGACCGCGATGGACAAAATGTAAAACAGGAGAATGCGCCAAAAAACTTGCCGAATGGCTCGCGGCACGTTTACGCGCGGATTTTCGCTCTCGCCAGCCGCTACACCGACGAGTTCGGTCCCCTGAAACGAAAAGCCGGCAACCATGAACACGCCGATCATCGCCATAAAGCCGCCGTGAAACGGGGCGTCGCCGACCGTGAAGTTTCGGAAGCCGACCGCCTCGCCGCCCATGATGCCGACAATCATCATCAGCCCGATTGCGATAAAGCAGATGATCGCAATCACTTTGATGAGCGCAAACCAGTATTCCCCTTCGCCGTACGCTTTGACGGAGAGGAAGTTCAGCACAAACAAAAGAGCGAGAAACAACGAGCTCCACAGCAAGGAGGAGCTTTCCGGCAGCCAGAACTTCATGATGAGTGCGGCAGCAGAAATCTCCACGGCAATGGTCACTGCCCAGTTGTACCAGTAGTTCCAGCCAAGCGCAAAGCCAAGCGCCGGATCGACAAAGCGGGAAGCGTACGAGCTGAACGAGCCGGAAACGGGCAGGAACGTCGCCATCTCGCCCAGGCTTGTCATCAAAAAGTAAATCATGACGCAGATCAGGCCGTAAGCCACCAAGGCACCGCCAGGACCTGCGGAGTGGATCGTCGAGCCGCTGGCGAGAAACAAGCCTGTACCAATCGAGCCGCCGATGGCAATCATCGACATGTGCCTGGCGCGCAGCCCTCTTTTCAACTCGTACCGCTCTTTGCCCGGCTCTTTGTTCACGCTGGTGTGTAGTGGAATATGACTCAAGATGATGCCCCCTTTTTGTTACGAACGAAAATTTATAATATTCAGTTTACAAATTAGAATAGTTGATTTGCGGCAGAGAATCCATTCGACCGGGTGTCATAAAAAACGGAGCGATGATTATCCAACTTGTACAAAAAATCCCTTTTTTCATCGTGAAAGGGAAGCTGGCAAACGCATAAAAAAGCAGAGCAGCCATTATCGGGACGGTGCTCTGCTTTTCACGATGTCATGTTTGCCGGAGGCGGCGTTTCTTGTCACACTCGCAGCGGTGCAAGTACAGATCGAGCTCCTGCAGCCATTCGTGCACGCTGCCATAAGGCTCGTCCATCTGGAGCAGCTTGCGAATCATGCGGCGAATTTCCGGTGACAAGGAAAGCTCTTCCTCCCAACTGCGTTCCGGTTCGTCTTCCTTGGGCGTATAGCCGGAATAGAGCAGGAACAGGAAAAAGTGCCCAAGCGCGTACAGATCGCTGGCAGGCGACACTTCGCGCTTCAACTGCTTTTCCGATGGATAGGCGCAAAGCGAGTCGGTCGTGTATGTCGGCTTGTCTCCGATGAACCGCGCCAGTCCAAAGTCAATCAAATACGGCAGACCGTCCTGCCAAATGACGTTTGGAATGCGCACATCGCGGTGGATCAGCCCCTGGGCATGCAGAAGGGCAACGAGCTGGCCGATCTTTTGCATGTAGCCGGCGCACTCGTACTCGTTGACGACGATGCCGCGTTCGAACAGCAACTCCTCCAAAGTAGGCCCGGACAAATACGTCATCACGAGAAATGAGTCTTTGCGATGCGTAAAGGCGTCCAGGCAACGCGGAAATTGCGGATGGGACAAGGAGGTAAGCACCTTGCGCTCGTATGCTTGCATGGCTGCGCCTTTTGGCGTATGGCGCAGGCTTGGCTTGACCTGCTTGAGCACTACTTGTGCTCCTGTAGGCGTGTGGGTGGCGAGATAGGCGATTCCGTAGCTGCCCATCCCGAGTATGTGCTGAATGTGATAAGCGCCAATCGTCGTGCCCGGTCGATAGGGCTTGTCAAGGAAGGTGTTCGTCCACCATTTTTTTACATGCGTCCACATAGCTGCTTTCTCCTCCTGTTGTCATCTTACCACGAATGGAAAAAGCGTGACCTTTTTTCATGCAGGTTTGCTATAATCAGGGTCGGTACATGTAGACAGGAGCGACGAGTATGAATTTTATCATTGACTGGTTATCCTTTTATTTGATTGAACAGCCTGAGGAAGAGGACGGCATCAAGCAGGTGCGGATGACGCGCTACTTGAGCCATGATGAATATCAGCGCAGCGAGCTTCGCGACTTTTTGGACGGGGAGTTCGCCCGCATTGCCAAGCGCAAGGTCGAAATGAACCCGAAGACGGAAGGGACGCCGACAAAGCTCGGTCAATTCGTGGTGGAGCCTGGACATCCGCTCGACTCCAATCCGAACTACGCGCTGCTGAACCGCTTGCTCGCAGCCGAGACGCCTGGCGAGAGCAAGGAGCCGTGTCAGGAGCTGGTGCAGTCGTACTTGCGAACCTCACAGGTGCGGGGCGGTGTGCTGATTGTCGTGCGCACGCGGCTGGAGTTGCTTGATGAACGCTACGTGTTTATATTGAAATGCGATTTTGAACAGAAAACGGCAGTCATTACGGATGAAAAAAGCCTGATTTCCAATGTGCGCATGGCGATCAACGCGAAAAACATGAAGTCGCTGATGTATCCGTACATGATCGAATCCGGGATGAACGATCCGTATCATGTGAAAATTCACCAGTTTTCCCATGCGCGCTACTTCGAGGAATTTTTGCGCTTTATTGAATATCCGCAAACGGTGACGCAACTCGTCTCCGATGAGGTCATTTCCTTGGCGCGACAGCATATCGAGTACATGTATCCCGAGGAATCCGAAGAAAGGGTGCGGGAGGAAGAAGCGATCGAGCTGATCGCGGCAAGCCCGAAGCGGGAGCTGGCGGAGAAGTGGGAGCACGAGACGGTCATGGAAGCGATGCAGATCATTACAGACCGCCAGCCGGAAGTCGAACTGAAATTCAAACTCGATCACATGCAAATTCGCACGCTGCTCGCCGATTATGGGTCGAATTTGCACATTGCCAAGGTGAACGGGCGGTATTTGGTCGTCTTGGAAGGAGAGCAGCTCCAGTTTGAGCGGGGTGTGTCTCCGGTGGAGTTTGCGAAGCCAAAATCATTGGCCGAGGTCGTCAGGGAGATTGAGCAGCGTAGCAGCCACTACACCCAGCCAATGGTCAGCGTGCCAGGCGCAGCCGACGATACACCGCCTTGGGACTAAACGAAGAGGGGGACAACCGACATGCCGGAAAAAGGACTGACGCTGCTCGGACAGGAACAAAACGTGTACCCAGTCTTGCGCCATGCTTCCATCGCAGAAAAATTTCCCGGTCGCTTCGTCGTCAGGGACCATACAGCCGATACGCGGGTGCTGTACGCACTGGACCGTGGGGAAGGCTATGTGTTGATTGAAACAGGCATGCTCGCGCAGGCAGGCTGGACAGCCGAACAGCTCCACCAGTACGCGATGGAAAATTTGCAAAAGCTGCCGTACACAGTAAAAACGCAGGAAGTGGCGGGCAACCGGATTCATTTTATCAGCCCGCCGGACGGCTATGCGGCGAGCCGGATTCTTCTCGACTCGCTGCTTCGCCAGTTTGATCGGGAAAAACGGGGCGACTCGCTCGGCGTGGCCATTCCGCACCAGGATGTGCTGATTGTGGCGGACATGACAGGGGAAGTCGGCGCCAACCTGCTCGCCCGCCTGACCTACGATTTTGCCTCCAAAGGTCAGGTGCCGATTGCTGTCCTGCCGTTTTTTTGGGAGGATGGAGAGCTGACGCCGTTTCTTGTCGTCTCGCATGACGGAAGCAACAAGCCCAAACACAAGTAAAAGCGCGGGAGTTGCTCTCGCGCCTTTTTTTACGTTACCGCAAGCTTCGTGTGCCGCTTTGATCTACTCGCCAAGCAACAACTCCACAAACCGCCCTGCCTCGTGAATCAGCCAATAGGGCTGTCGCGTTCCGCATATGTACAAATCTGTCGCAGCATGAAGCATATTGTGCACGCGCCGCTCATCCCCCATCATGCGCGCGCACACACCCATGACCATCCACGGATACATGTCGCCAGTCTCAAACGCATCGAAGCGAGGAAAGGCTTTCGTAATCCGCTCATAGAGCAGGGAGGCGACTTTCGGCTCGCACAAGCTGTACACAATCGGAAACGCCTGGGAAGTCACATCCGGGTACCATTTTCGCCAGCGCGGATGCGAGCGGTCGTACATTGCGTACGAGCGGCGCAGGCGGCTATACATTCTGGAAATTCCTGCCTTGCAGGCGGCGGCGCGCACAGAAGCCTCCTGAGCCAGCCGCGCATTGCCGAACACGACAAACAAGTCGTGCGCATCATCCAGTCCTTTTGCGACCTCACAATTGTCCATCAAATACTTGACGCGAAACGAATGTTTGGCCCAGGTCAGGCCGTCTGCTTGCTGCAGCCGGGCAATCCCTTGCAGCAAGTACGCGAGCACGTCCTGATTGGCTGCGAGCCAGGAGCAATCGCCTGTGCTGCGGGTCCACTCCGCGACGAGCGAGAAAAAAGTCGCGTGGTAGCTGTCCTCGCTGTCGGCCGTTCCTGTATCCAGCTCCTTCCCGTCAATCAGGCGAAAATCGTTGATGTAGCCGTCTGTATTCAAGTGCTCTACATACCAATCCATGTAGGCGCGGACAGCCTCCCATTCCTGCAGCCGCACAAGCGAGATCAAGGCAAGATTCGTAAAATACGGATTGATTTGATCCCGGTCAGGCCCCAAGCGGAAAGCACCGCTCGGAAGCTGACAGGACAGAAGATACTCCCGTTGCCGGGTAAGCAGGCCGCTGCGGGCGTCAAACATAGAGGGCTGCCCTCCATTCTCAGGTGATCGCTGTCACCAATTTTACGCCGTATTCCATCCAGTGCAAAGCCCGCACGTACGACGCGGTATCAACCGCCGGCAGATCAGCCGTTTTTTCTACTTCCTGGTGCCATTTGCCGTCCCGGAACCAGTCTGTGCCATCGGCAGGGGCGTGCTCGACGTCCGCCCAGGCAGCCTGCAAGGAAGGACTGTACAGTTTTGGCTTTCCGGCAATCAACTGGTCGCCATCCAGTCGCAGTTCGTATCCCTTGCCCGCCTGATCGGGGTGGCGGTGCGGGGTGAACAGATGCGGCCAATAGTCCGCGCGCGAGCCGGTATGCGGAATACGCGTGCAAAACGTGCGTATTTTTTCCAGACGGTCGCAATCGGAGAACAAAAGCTGGTACAACGTCTTGCCGATCGCGATGCGCTGGACGAGATCGGGAAAATGGTGGACGTTCACTCCGGTGATGCTCAGTCTTTTGTCCGTTGGGTGCTCCTTGTACGGAAACACAATTTGATTGAGCGAAAAAAATGATTGGGCAAGAAACGCGTACGTGGAAAAAATGCGATTCATCGTAAACGGTTTATGTACAACTCGCTGCTCGATGTACTGCTGTTCGTTGACGATCAGGGCGCGAGTGAGCCGGGAGCTGTCGCCTGACGCGAGGAACTCCTGCCAGTACGGCTGCATGAACACAGAGACGCCAAGTGGCGCGAGCAGCGCAGTCAAATCCGCGCCACGCCGCTTCATCTCCGCATACAGGAGCAACTGCGGATAGGCATCGTGAAAAATCAGCCAGTTGCTTCGCTCCAGCATCCAGAAAAACGGCTCGATTTCCGCTTCGTCCAGGATGGCGGGCAGCCATTCGCCCTTCAAATCCGTCATATTCCAGCCGCCGTTGCGCGAGACGAGGTGGGCGAGCAGTGCCCAGTGAACCTCCTCGTGTTGGCGGTAAAAGTCGAGATACGCCTGGGTGCGGGTGACATTGTTGCGATTGGCGATGGCAGTTTGCCGCCTGATCTGTGCGACGAGCCCTTGTTTGTCGAGAGAGGCAGACGTAGTGATAGTCATGAATCGGACAGCTCCTTGCCGTTTTGCCGTTGCAATTGGCCAGCGAGGGGAAAGGAAGAAAGGGGTTCCAACTGTTTTCGAGGGTGAAAAAAGCAGGTCATCAACAGCGACCCGCTTTTTGGTTCAACCTATCATTTCCAGGACAAGAAGCCGCATCAGCAATTTTTCCTTGGCTTCTTCCCACGATTTGGCGAAAATGACCACATGTTCGGATTGAAACTGGGTTTCCGCGACAAATATGCCGTCTTGTTCGTAAATGTTCATAGAAGATCGTCCTTTCCACTGCTTTCAAGCATTATATGCTATCATGAGAGAGTTGATGCATCCAAAAGTGGTGGAAAAAGCAAGCAGGAAGGTGGAAATTCGGTGAGGATCAAACTGACGAAGGAAGCCGTAGACCAGTTGCAAAAAGCAACTCGACCCGTACGGATCAGCGGCGAACTGGTGGGCGGTTGCGGAATGACGGTCGAATACGCGCTCTGGCTCGATGAGGCGACACCACAGGATCAAACGATACAGGTCGAAGGGTTGACGCTGTTGCTCGACCCGGAGACGATCGCGTACATCGGCTCGGAGACGCTGACGATTGACTACCGTCCGCAGCAAGGCTTTCGCCTGGTCACTCCCGAGCAAATTGTAGCTTACGGCCTGTCGCTCAAAGAGCGTTGGGGCTAATAAAAAAGAGATCAGCATGATTGACGCGCTGATCTCTTTTTTATTAGTCGTACCACAGTTCCAGCATGCCGACCGGAAAGCCGGTCTGCTCGTCCGAGTCAGGGAAGCGGCCCCAGGCAAACACGCCGTTGAAATAATCAATGGTAAACGGCTGATCGTAATTGGCGACACTGTACTTTCCGCCAATGCGAAATTCTCCCGTCCCCAAATAATACGACTTCGCCATGAAATACTTTTGCGTAATAATGGCAAGCTGTGACTCGTCACCCAGTTTCTTTTTCTCCTCGGCTTCCGCGAGCAGGCGTTCCATCTCCTCCTGCAGCTCAGCGAGAGTCATTTGGCTGTACAAACGCAACGGACTGCCCCCTTTCCATACAGGTATATTGTAACAAAAGACAGGGGAAAAGGCGATGGATGGAGAATGCTCTAAGGAGAATGGAGGCGAAGAACACAATGACACGATTTGACTTGACTGGGAAAAAAGCAATCATTACCGGAGCGGGCAGAGGCATCGGCAAAGCACTGGCTGTCGGTCTGGCAGAGGCAGGCGCACAAGTCGCCGTCGTCTCGCGAACCGAGTCAGACTTGCAGGAAGTCGTGCAGGCGATTGAGTCCAAAGGCGGAGTAGCCTGTCCAATCGCAGCGGATGTGACCGAAGCAGGGGCTGCGGAAAAAATCGTAGCCCAAGCCATGGAAGCGTTGGGCGGCTTGCATATCCTCGTGAACAACGCTGGCATGAACATTCGGAAAAAAGCCCATGAAGTGAGTGAGGAAGAGTGGGATCGCATCATGGATCTGAACCTGAAGGCGGCGTTTTTCTTGAGCCAGGCTGCCGCCAGGTCGATGTGCGAGCAGCGCTATGGACGGATCGTCAACATCGCATCTGTCGCAGGACTTGTGGCGCTCCGCACAGGTGTGGTCTATGGCGCGAGCAAGGCCGGTCTCATTCAGATGACGCGCGTGCTTGCGCTGGAGTGGAGCAAGTTTGGCGTCAATGTCAACGCAATTGCGCCGTGGTATTTCCGCACGCCGCTGACAGAAGCGCTGTTGAACGACGAGGTGTTTGTCCAGGAAGTGTTGCAGCGGACGCCGAGCGGACGAATTGGCGATGTGGAAGATTTGGTTGGCCCTGCGATTTTCCTCGCGTCCGATGCGGCTGCTTACATATCCGGTCAAACGATTGCAGTGGACGGCGGCATGTCCGTGTACGGCTTCTGATGATTTGCCATGAAAAAGAGGACAGCAACCATGGGTCGATCATTAGCAAAAAAAGTGGCATTCCCGAAGGGGAATGCCAAATTAATTGGGGGCGATTGAGAAAAGGAACGATTGGCGTAATAGACTGGATTGCTCTCACCCAATACAGTCCATGGACCAGCTACTGTTAGCGTAGGCATACGTAGATGGAAACGACGTTCGATCTGCCCATGCTTACGTTAAAGAAGTCATTCTGGGAAGAATATCGTACTTTTTCTCAATGCGTTGAAAAAGTGCTTACAAATACAAGATACCAGCCAAAAGTAAAAGCGGGATAAAATAAAAATAAATCATTATTAAATTTTTTTTGATTAGCGTGCAAACCGATGGTTGCCAATCACGACGGTCTGGGGTCTGGACCAGATCCATTTGGATGTAGCGGTATCAGGATTAAAGAAGTAGAGAGAACCTTTGCTCGGGTCCTTCCCATTTAGCGCATCCGCGACTGCTTTCCTGGCACTCTCATTGGTCCTGGTCGGCAGCTTGCCATTTCGCACTGGCGAAAACGCGTTGGGGGCGAAAATTACCTCCCGTACCGTATTTGGAAATTGTGAAGAAACTACCCGATTCAAAACGACAGCAGCAATCGCTACCTGTCCCTCATACGGTTCCCCACGGCCTTCCGCATAGACCAGCCGGGCAAGCAGTTCCATATCCCTGTCTGAAATTTTAACGTTTCCAAAGCGAATCACTTTGCGGTGAGCGTCCCGGCTGACCTGGACGGAATCGCGTTTTATTTGTTGGTTAGGGATAGTTGTTTTTGCTTCCTTTTTTTCAGCTTGTCCAGATGCAACGATGGCTTGCCCTGGAGCAGCTGCTGATTTGTTCAAATGAGGTGCCGTAGCGCTCGTCGGTGTGACGAACAGGCACAGAAGAAGCAAGGCAAAACTGTTGAGAAAGAAGAAAAAGCGCATTCGCGCTTCCCGTGTCTTCATCATAGTGAGAACCACTCCTTTTCGCTTTTTGCTTTTGATTGCGGAAGCGAATCGGGTCTTTTGAAAGTCTAGCGGTAAAGATTGCATAGCGCAAGAGGAAATTGGTTCCACAGAACTATTTACTAATTCAGATAATTGTGGAAGATAGAGTGCGGATCGCCAATAAAGCCTTGATTTTCCTGGGCGGACAAACACAAAACACCACTGCTTCGTACAGTGGTGTTTTAGTGTTCTGGTCAAAAAGTCTTACTTTTCTGTAATGGTTACGGTGTTGATTTTGATCGGTTGCTCCGGCACGCTCAGCTCGCCCGTTTGCGGATGCTTTTTCACTTTGGTGCTCGCAATTTTTTGCACGACATCCATGCCGCCTACGACTTTTCCGAAAATGGTGTATTTCGGTACGTTTTCCAAACCTTCCACATCTTTTCCGGAACCGATGAAAAATTGGCTGCCGTTCGTGTTTGGTCCGGCATTGGCCATCGCGACGACGCCGACCTCGTATTTGTGACCGTTTTTCAGCTCATCCTCGAACGTGTAGCCAGGGCCGCCAGTACCATTGCCGAGCGGATCGCCCGTCTGGATCATGAAATCTTTGATAACGCGGTGGAACGTAAGACCGTCGTAAAACTTGTCCTTGGCCAGGAAGACGAAGTTGTTTACAGTGATTGGCGCGTCTTTGGCAAACAGCTCAATCGTGATGTCTCCCATCGTGGTAGAGATTTTCGCCTGATAAGACTTGTTTTTGTCGATCTGCATGTCGGGAGCTTTCTCGTACTTTTTCTCGCCAGTAGGTCCTGGTGGCTGGGCTGGCTCTTTGGAATCAGGCTTTTCAGCTGGTGTAGTCGTCTGTGTGGGCTCTGTCGGAGCCGTTTCGTTGCTTGCACTGGAACAACCCGTAACCAAGGCGACTGCCATCAGACATGTGAGCAGGGTCATGAAATACTTCTTCATCTTTTGCACCTTCCTTTGTTCTTCCCTGTTGGGTAGTTCGGTTTCGAATTATAGCACAAATAGACTGGCAAATGCCAATCAGGTAGTCGGCCCAGCATCTGGCATGGTATGATGGTAGAAAAAGGGTGATCGATGTGAGCGAACGATTCGAAACGACTACGGTGCATATTGGACACAAGCCACTGAGTCGGGCAGCAAGCAAGTCTACTCCGATTTACCAAACTTCTGTTTTTGCCTTCGACAGCCTGGAGGAAGTCGAAAAATATTACGAGGGTGAAGGCGAATATTTGTACACGCGCGAGGGCAACCCGAATCAGGTCGAGCTTGCTTCCGCTGTTGCCCGTCTGGAGCAGGCGGAGGCGGGAGTCAGCGCCGCATCCGGCATGGGGGCGATCATGGCGGGCTTGCTATCGATTCTCTCCCCCGGCGATCATGTGCTCGCCTCTCACGAAATATACGGCGGCACTTACGCGTTGCTGCAAAAAGAACTGGCGCGTTTAGACATCGAGCTGGAGTGCATCGTGCTCGACTCCGGGACGAGCCTGGCAGATCACGTGCGGCCCACGACAAAATTGTTTTTTCTGGAAACGATCACCAATCCGCTGCTTACGGTAGTCGACCTGCCTTTCTGGATTCGCCAGGCAAAAGAGCTGGGGCTGTATGTCATGGTCGACAATACGTTTGCGACGCCATATCTCGTTCAGCCGATCACCTTTGGCGCGGACCTGGTCGTTCACAGCGGCACGAAATACATCGGCGGGCACAGCGACGTGACGTGCGGTGTTCTCGTCGGGAGCCGTCCGCTCATCGCACGCGCGACGGAAATCGTCGTCAACTATGGCGCTTCCCTCAGCCCGTTCGAGGCCTGGCTTGCGGCGCGCGGACTGAAGACGCTGGCAGTCCGAATGGAACGGCAATGTGACAATGCGAGCGAAGTGGCCCGTTTTTTGCAAAACCATCCTGCGATCAGCCGCGTCTACTACCCGAGCGAGGAGGCAACGGCGTTTTTCGCCAGACCGAAGCAAGGGGCGATGGTGTCATTTACGCTCAAGGATGAGCGCAAAATTTACGACTTTTACCGGGCGCTGGACTGGATCAAGTTCGTGCCGTCGCTGGCCGGAGTAGAGACGAGCGTGTCCCACCCGGTTACGACCTCGCATCGGGCTTTTTCCGAAGAACAGCGAAAAGCGGCAGGCATTACGATGGGACTGGTACGCATGTCTGTCGGGATCGAGGCAATTGACGACATCGTGAGCGAACTCGCCCGCGCTTTGGAAAATTAGTCAAAAAAAAGGAGTATACCCTTGTAACTTCTTTGAGGGCCGCCCGTATAACGTAGTAGGATGGGGCCGGGAGGATTGGCACTCCAATATCCCGGCTCAATAGCAACAAATTGAGAGAAACCGAGGAAACCACAATGGGAATGGCCATTAAGCGTTCCGCGCAACCATCGGACCCTGCGTCTGGAGACTATTACGAATCTCGTCCGTTTACAGAGCTGTACGACGAGTATTTTGATCGCGTGAACCGTTATTTGCGCTGCCGTGTCCAGAGTACGTGGGATGCCGATGATCTGACCACTGTGGTCTTTTTGAAAGCGCTGGAAAAATTCGATCAATATAGCAGAACAAGTCCGTTTGCTTCCTGGATATTCCGGATCGCACACAATACATATGTGGACTTTATGCGAAAAAACAGGGAGCTTCCCGTCGATCAGGAGGAATTTTTGGGAAGCGAGCCGGATGATACCTGGCAGCCGGAACGACAGGCGTTGACCAATGAGGAAATTCGTCTGCTTCGTGACCGGCTGGACTTGTTGTCGCAGGACCAGAAAGACGTCCTCATGCTTCGTTATTTTGCCGATCTGAAAATCAGTCAGGTCGCTGAAGTGCTTGGCAAGTCAGAATCTAGCATCAAAATGATCTCCTATCGGGGCTTACAAAAACTTCAGAAGATGTATGAAAGGGGGGACTCCGAATGAGCGAGAAGGAGAAATACCCCCAAGATCACACCGACGATCAGACTGTATCTCAACTCTTGACCCATTTGAAGCGAATGCGCCGTTCTGTCCCTGTCAATTATCAGTTGAAGGCTGATTTGAAAAAGCAGCTGCTGGAGCGAATGAAAGAACTGGAAGCACAAAAAGCGCAGGCTCCAACAGGGGGACAACCGCTGTGGAAATCACGCAAGCTGCTCTGGATCAGCTGTGCGGCGATGGTCGTCGCGCTGTCTGTCGGAGCTTTTCTGTGGTGGAGCGACGGTGCCGTGACGATAAACAGGCACGAGGTGCTTGCCTTGCCTGCCGAAGCATCCGTGGAGCAGGTGGATATTGACGGGGCAGCGACACAGATTGCCTACATTGCCCAGCAGTCGGAGCTCAGGACGATTCCGATTGATAGCGATACAAAGCCTGTCACTGTCAAATTGCCTCCGACAAACGGCAAGTACGTGGCTTTGGCCTGGTCCAATAAAGGGAATCAGATCGCGGTTGTCGAGCAGGCTGGACAGCTTTCCCGCCTGTGGATTGTCGAGATGCCAACGGCGTACAGCACGGGCAGCAGTCGCCTTTTAAAAGAAGAAGAAGGCGTTGCATACGGCTCCCCGAGCTGGTCACAGCATGACGATTCGATTGCCTATACCCGCTCGAAAGGCGGCAACGATGAAATCTGGGTCAGCAGCACCATCTCCTATCAGGAGTGGAAGCTGGCCGAGGGCTCGCAGCCTGAATGGTCGCCGGACGGACGCTTCCTGGCGTTTCGCAAGGCGGGAGCGGTGCAGGTCATGGAAATGCGAACGGGGCTGATCGCGATGCTGGGACAAGGGCAGTGGGCATCCTGGCGTTCAGAGCAGGAGCTGACCTACACGCAGCCGGACGGACAGCTCATGGAAGCCAACGTGGCAGACGAGCCTTTCGTGACAAAAGAGCTGCCACTGCGCAACCCGTATACAGCCGAGCTGATCCGCGGAAACTGGGCGGCAAACGGAAAGCAAATCCTGCTGGTCTTGCGTGAAAATCAGCCGCAGGAGCTGGTAATCTCACTGGCGTCACGATAACGAGCGGAGGAACAAGCATGAAATGGAAATGGGTGTTGGTCTTTGCCGTCGCCTGGTTCGGCTTTGGTTTTGCCGGACAGCCGGCGCAAGCGGAGAACAACATGAATATAGAAGTGAAATTGCCCATGGGAGGCATCAGCAAGTACGAATCATGGATACGGCTTGAGGTGACGATCACGAGCGAAGAAAACGATGTTGCGGGCTATGTGGAGCTGTCGCGCAGGGCACTGCCGAAAAATTTGCGGCAAGCGAACATGCGCCAGCCAGTCAAGCTGGAAAAAGGCAAGAGCACGACCCTGTTTTTTGACTTGCCGATGCAAATGCTCGTCCATGACTGGTACATTCACGTCACGCAAAACGGACAGGTTTTAAAGTCCGAAAAGCTGCGCATCCCTTTCCCGAAAGACGGGCAGACAATCGGTGTCGTGGATGAGGGCGGAAACACGTTTCACTTTCTCGCCGTGAACACCTCGCAATCGAAAATGAATCAACCGATTTCTGTGCATAACCTGACCCCGGACATGCTCCCGGACAAATCGTGGCTGTACGACAGTCTCGACGTGCTGGCGATCAGCAGCAAGCAGGGGGCGTTGATTGACGACGCGCAGCTTGCCGCGATCAAGGAATGGATCAAGCTCGGCGGTGTCGTCATCTTGTCGGCGGGGCCGGATCAGGATGCACTGGTGCAAAGGTTCAGGGACATTTTGCCAATCCAGACGGGGCAAAAAGGGAGCGTGCCGCTCGCGGAAGCACTGCGCGATTATGCGGGCGGCAAGCCAGCCTTTCCCGGCGAGCTGGGAGTGTACAACCGGAACCTGCCGCTATATGTAGCGAAGCAAAGCGGCAACGGCCTTTTTTTGTTCGTCAACTACGATGTGACAGCCGAGCCTTTGGCTTCCTGGCAGTACAACCCGCTGCTGTGGCAAAACGTCATGGCCCAGCAAGGCGTGACGACTGTTTTGGAAAACAAGCGCCATTACGACCCGCTGTCGCGCTCTTTTTTGGAGCTGAGCAAAAAAATTCCCGACGTGCAAACTCCGCCCCCTGTCTGGATGGTGGTCATGTGGGGCAGCTACGTGCTTCTGGTGGCGCCGCTTGCCTATTTGGTGCTGAAAAAAGTCGGCAGGCGGGAATGGGCGTGGGGCATCATTCCGGGGGCCGCGATTCTGATGGCTGTTGGCATTTTTGCCATCGGAAAGCCGCTGGTGGTGAAGACGAATGCCAGCTACAGCATTTCGGAAATCAGTATTTTGGATGAAAAATTGGCCAAGGCCCGAACGGCGTCCACCTTTTTGGCTGTCGACAAGGACGGGTATGACGTGATCGTCGAGCCATCCATTGTCGCTGTCCCTTTGTCGCAGGGACGAAGCGACTACGAACCGGAAGGACTGACAGACGGGTCACGCCTGTTGTCTTACCGGAATCTGCCGTACCTGACTCCGAGACAGGCCCTCGGCTTTGGCGTGCTGCAAAATATCGGCGCATTTGACGTGGATGTTCGTGTCGAAGAGAACCGACTGGTCGGCAAAGTGAAAAACAATACGGTCTACTCCTATGAGCAGACATTCATCGAAGTCGGCTTGCAGCGCATTTCGCTCGGAGCGCTGAAAAAAGGGGAAGAAAAGCAGATCGACAGTGTACTCGAATGGCTGTTTATGCCGCGGAATCTGGAGCAGGATTCGCCGGATTCGCCGGAAGAACGGCGCAAGCAATTGCAGGAGGGCGTCATTGGCTATGCACAGGGTGGACAGGTACGGCTGATCGGGATTACGACAGAGCCTGTTCCGCTGATGAAAATGCAGGAGCCGCATCAGGCTCATTACTGGAATGTCGTCAACCAGAACGTACAGCTCCAGCCGCAAGCGGACGGAAAGGTGATCCTCCCCTATGGATTGCTGAATGCGGTGCTGTCAGAAGCGAGCGGAGACTATGAAACGAACACAGGCTACCTCTGGCAGCTCGGAAAAGGCAGCATTACGTTCGAATTGGAGACGGACGCGACGAACCTGGAGTTGAAGCGGTTGCTCGTTCCGCTTGACCACAGCTCGTTCCGCCCTTTCCACATCGAATACTTCCACCAGAAGAGCGGGAAGTGGCGGACAGTGGATCGCGGAACAAAGCTGGTGCTGGCGCAAGAGCTTCACGATGCCCTTACAGCCAACCGCACGCTGTTGCTGCGTTTTACCAACAGCACAGCTACGCGCCTGACGCTGCCGACGCCGTTTTTCCAGGTTGAAGGGGTGAGAAAATGGTAATTGAAACCGTGCATCTGGGGAAGCGCTACGGCACCCTGCAAGCCTTGTCTGACTTGAACCTGTCGATTGCGCCGGGAAAAGTGTTCGGCTTCATTGGGCCAAACGGCGCTGGAAAATCGACGACGATGCTGATTTTGTCCACATTGCTTGAGCAAAGCGAAGGCGAGGCGTACGTCTGCGGCTATAACGTTCGCAAAGACCCGGCCAGCGTGCGCCAGTCGATCGGCTACATGCCCGACTTTTTTGGGGTGTACGATAATCTGACGGCGGTAGAATACCTGGAGTTTTACGCGGGCGCCTACAAAATTCCGGCACGCAAACGCCGGGCGCTCGTAGCCGATTTGCTGGAACTGGTGAACCTGGCGCACAAAGCGGATGCGTTTGTCGATTCCTTGTCGCGCGGGATGCAGCAGCGGCTGGGGCTGGCGAGATGCCTTGTCCACGATCCGGCGGTGCTGATTCTGGATGAGCCGGCGTCTGGTTTGGACCCGCGAGCGCGGATCGAACTGCGGGAGATTATCAAGCAGCTGAGGGAAATGGGCAAAACGATTCTCATCAGCTCGCACATTTTGCCTGAGCTGGCCGAACTGTGCGATGAGATCGGGGTGATCGAGCGCGGCAAATTGATCGCGTGCGGCTCTGTCCACGAAGTAAGCAGCAAAGAGACAGGCGGGAGCGTCATGCAGCTTCGGGCGCTGCGCAACCTCGACAAAGCGGCGCTGCTTTTGGAAAGCTCGCCGCATGTGAACCAGCTGGAGGAATACATGGGCGGCTTTCGCTTTCATTTTCAGGGCAGCGAGCAGGAAAAGGCCGATCTTTTGCAGGAGCTGATCGACGAGCGGGTGGCAGTCGTCTACTACGGTGACACGAAGAAAAATTTGGAGGATGTTTTCATGGCGATTACGGAAGGAGTCGGTATGGAGTGAACGGCTTCCTTTTCAATCCGATCCTCGTAAAAGAAATGCGCGAACGGTTTCGCTCCCGGAAAACGGTGTGCATCCTGGCGGTTTACCTGCTAGTCATGGGCGGGATTCCGCTTGGCTTTTTGCTGACCGACACCTTGCGGGCAGAAGCGCTCGGCGAAAACCGCAACCTGTTCCTCATTTCTGCAGCGATTCATTATGCGATGGTCTGCTTCGTCGCGCCTGCCCTGACAGCAGGGGCAATCAGCGGCGAGCGCGAACGGCAGACACTCCATATCCTGCTGACAACGCAGCTGTCGCCAACGACGATTGTCTGGAGCAAACTGATTACGTCGCTGGCCTTTTCGACCCTTTTGCTCGTTGCCTCCATGCCGCTGTACAGTATTGTCATGCTGTACGGAAGCGTGTCTCCCGAGCAGATGGGGCAGTTGATCCTGTTTCTTTTCGTCAATATTTTCTTTTTGGGCTCACTTGGGCTGTTTTGCTCCACCTGGATCAAGCGTACCTCGATCAGCACGATTACTTCGTACGGAATCGCATTCTTTTTTGTCGTCGGAACGGGGCTGTTGTTTTTCTTCATAGGCGAGTGGCTGCAGCAAAGCTACCCGGACATGTACCCGAATCAGGGCGTCTGGAATTTGCCGGAGTTGCAGGTGCTGGCGGGGATGAATCCGGTTATCGTTCTGTTTGGCATACTAGGTGAGACGCTGGAACTGTGCGAGCAGCACGCTTTTTCGCCGTGGCTGTTTTTTTCCTGCTTTTACGTCGTGCTGGCGTTGCTCTTGATGGTATGGAGCGCGTATTTGCTCAAACCGATCCGGCGAAGATGGTGGAGTTGGACGAAATGGTTTGTTCGTGTAAAATAAAGAGTGTGTGTCGAAAAGGGAGGTCTTTTTGTGAGCCAACGGGAAGAAGTGCAAGTGATTGATTTTGAAGAAATGCTCAGATCGATCGAGAGTCGTCTCGCTTCTGCGGGCATGTACGTGAAGCGCGAGGCGATCATTGCGATTCTGCAAGCAGAGGAAGCGTTTTTGCTGGAAAAAGGCGTGCTTCAAGAGTATAGCGAGTAATGCCATTCGCCTGTTTGCTTCTGCCGGAAAAAAACGGTATGATGGTGTAGAGAACCAATATCAGCATAAGGACGTGAACGCATTGACAGAAGATAACAAAGACCTCGAATTGGGCGATATCATTACGCTGGACGATGAAAACGGTGAACCGTTGGGTGATTTTGAAGTCGTGGCGATGTTCGACCTGAACGGGAAAGAATACGTTGCTCTGACAGAAGCGCTCGAAGACGAGGATGCCGAAGAAGAGCTGGATGAAGAGGTAGACATCTTCGTATTCCAGGTCGATGGCGGTGAAATGGTTCCATTGGAAGAAGACGAGGAAGACGCTGTATACGCAAAGCTGAACGAGGTTCTGGAAGGCATTGAACTGATCGACAAAGGCGAATAATCGGGTTGCCGCGTAGCTGCGGAATGCTCGTAAGCGTACGAAAGCCACTGCTTGGTTTAACAAAAACCGGGCAGCGGCTTTTTTGATGGGCCGATCAGTCATTCATTTTGATAATGTTGTCCTTCAAGTCGCGGACGACCAAAAGGCAGGTGTAGTCCGTTTCTTGCAGCTCCCTGACCAGTGCAGAGCTTTCATCCTTGGTCAGTCCGAGCTTTTCCAGCCGGGTGCGCAGTTCCTCGCCGCCGTTGTCGAAGAAATGGGCTTTGCTGTCGATGTCACCTACAGCACTTTCAAAATGCGTGCTGTATTTATAAAAATTGTCCCGTTGGTTCGAGTGGTTTTTATCGGGATTCCACTTCAATACCCAAATGTCATCCTTATGATACCCGGACGAGTTCAACGCCTGAATGTCCGAAACCAGCTCCTGGTCGTACCGATGAAACTTGACAAACGGCTTGGTCGCACTAATCAAAGTTATTCCCTCCTAGTCGCCTCAGGAATCGATGCCCTAATAGGTTGCCCGCTCTGGCGGCATAGATGAATGGAAATAGTTGCGTCCCGCGCAGTCAAAAATTCCTTATGGCGGGCAGGGATTTTCCGACACAAGCAAGAAATTAAGTTAAGAAGCGGCAGGCGAGACTGATCCGCTTTGACCTTGCTTCCGTGAAAAATGCTACACGATTGCTGAACCGTCATCTGCCTGGGCGATGTGGTTTTGCCTGACGCCAGTGGAACGAGGAATATTGTGCAGGATCGGCCATCTCGCTTCGGGCGGGGTGTTTTTTTTGCCCCATTTTGTGACTGGCGTTGAATACTATGGGAAGCATACGGTACAATAGCGATTAAGTGTTCGCTTTTTTTGTGAAATATTCCCTTTCGCACGGAATGGATGTTTTTCAAAGAGCAAGGCGATGACCTGTGCGTTTACCAAAACGAAGGGATGTTTTGGACGCTTTTTCGAAAAGTAGAGGGGAGAGCGCGATTGAAGGAAACAGATACACTACATACCATGACCTATACCGAGGAAGATATCCAGGTACTGGAGGGCCTGATTGCTGTCCGCAAGCGCCCCGGAATGTACATCGGCTCGACCGGAAGCAGAGGTTTGCACCATCTCCTGTGGGAAATCGTTGACAACGCCAAGGACGAGGCGTTGGCTGGCGCGAATGATACGATCATCGTCACGCTTTACAAAGATGGCAGCGTCAGCGTCGAGGACCACGGTCGGGGCATTCCGACAGGGATGCATAAAACGGGACGGCCCGTTCCCGAAGTCATCTTTACAACTCTCCACGCCGGAGGAAAATTCGGCGGCGGTGGCTATAAAAAAAGCGGTGGCTTGCACGGCGTAGGCTCCAGCGTCGTCGTGGCCCTTTCCAAATGGCTGGAAGTGGAGATTCACCGGGATGGCAAAATCCACAAGCAGCGTTTTGCCTACGTCGTCGACGAAAAAGGCATCGAACACGTTGGCAAGCCGATCACAGGACTCGAAGTGACAGGAACGACCAAAAGGACGGGGACGACGGTGCGCTTTTTGCCGGACGAGGCGGTCTTTGGCAACGCGCGCTTTGACTACGAAACGATTCGCGACCGTTTCCGGGAAACGGCGTTTTTGCTCAAAAAGCTGCGCATGGTGCTGATTGACGAGCGCGGTCCGGAGAAGAAGCAGGAAGAATTTTACTTCGAAGACGGGCTGAAGTCGTACGTCTCCTATTTGAATGAGGGCAAAAACACGCTGCACCCGATCGTCTATTTCGAAGGGGAAAAGGACAACGTATACGTCGAGCTGGCTTTTCAATACAATGACGGCTATACGGAGACGCTCGTGTCGTACGTCAACTCGATTGTGACGACGGACGGCGGTACACATGTAACCGGCTTCCGCAACGGAACGACCCGGATTTTCAACGAGTTTGCGCGGAAAAAAGGGTATTTGAAGGAGAAAGACCCCAACTTGACAGGAAATGACTTGCGCGAAGGTTTCCTTGGTGTGCTGTCCTTGCAAATGGCGGATGTCCAGTTTGAGTCGCAAACCAAGGACAAGCTGGGGAACGAAGAAGCGCGGACCATCGTCGAGCAAATCGTCTCCGAGAAGCTGGGCTTCTTCCTGGAGGAAAATCCGGAAATCGGCAAGCTTTTGATCGACAAGGCGTTGCGCTCTGCGGAAATTCGCGAGGAACTGCGCAAACAGCGGGAAGCGCTGCGCGGAGACAAAAAAGGCAAGGCGGCGAAAAAACGCAAATCGATCTCGGAAAAATTCACGCCGCCGCAATATCGCGATTCCAAACGCAACGAGCTGTTCCTCGTCGAGGGGGACTCTGCGGGTGGCTCTGCGAAGCAGGCGCGAAACTCCGAGTTCCAGGCGCTGTTCTCGCTGCGGGGAAAACCGTTGAATACGGAAAAGGCCAAGCTGTCGGAAGTGTTGGCGAACGAGGAGTTCCGCACGATTCTGGAAGTGCTGGAGACGGACATCGGGGAAGACTTCGACATCGAAAACTGTGCGTTTGACAAAGTCATCATCATGTCCGATGCGGACGTGGACGGCTCGCACATCCAGACGCTTTTGCTTACGTTTTTCTTCCGTTACATGCGCCCGATGATCGCAGCCGGACATCTGTACATTGCCCAGCCGCCTTTGTACCAGGTGAAAAAAATGGTAAAGGGCAAGCAGACGGAGTCGATCTACTGCTGGAGCGACCAGGAGCTGGAGCAGGCGTTAAAACGGGTTGGACGCGGCGCAGAGGTACAGCGCTACAAAGGTCTGGGTGAGATGAACGCCGATCAGCTGTGGGAGACTACCATGAACCCGGAGACGCGCAAACTCATTCGAGTCGAGCTGGAAGACCTCGCTCACTGTGAAAAGCTCGTGACGGTCTTGATGGGGGACAAAGTACCTCCGCGTCGCGAGTGGATCGAGAACCACGTTACTTTTGAAGTGGGAGAGGATGAATAAGCATGTTGTCCAATCAGATCATTAACCAGAGCTTCGCGGAAATCATGGGGAAGCGGTTCGGGGACTACGCCAATCTGGTTATCCTCTCCCGCGCGATCCCGGACGCCCGCGATGGCTTAAAGCCGGTGCAGCGCCGCATTTTGTACGCGATGTACCAGGAAGGCAATACGCACGACAAACCGTACCGCAAATCAGCGAAAACTGTCGGTTACGTGATGGGTACGTACCATCCGCACGGCGACTCGGCGATTTACGAGACGATGGTGCGCATGGCGCAATGGTGGAAAATGCGCCAGGTGCTCATTCAGGGGCACGGCAACTTCGGAAGTCTGGATGCCGACCCGCCAGCGGCGATGCGCTACACAGAGTCCAGGCTGTCCGCGCTGGCCGACGAGCTTTTGCGCGATATTGAAAAAGACACCGTCGTGTTCATCCCGAACTACGACAATTCGGCCCAGCAGCCGGCCGTTTTGCCGTCGCGTTTTCCAAACCTGCTGGTAAACGGTGCGTCCGGGATTGCCGTCGGCTTTGCCACCGATATTCCTACGCACAACCTGGGGGAAGTCATTGACGCGACGATCGCGCAAATGAAAAATCCGGACATCTCGCTCGACGAGCTGATGAAGTACGTCAAAGGCCCGGACTTTCCGACCGGGGGCATCGTCCAGGGGGTGTCGGGGATTCGCAAGGCGTTTGAGACAGGCCGCGGCCAGTTCATCATTCGCGCGAAGACCCACATGGAAGAGCCAAAGGGCGGGAAAGTGAAAAAGATCGTCATTTCGGAGATTCCTTACGAAGTGGTCAAGTCCAAGCTGGTCGCACAAATGGACGAGCTGGTCATGGACCGCAAAATCGAAGGCGCGCTGGCCGTCCGCGACGAGACAGGCCGCAAGGAAGCGGAAATGAACAAGGTCCGCATCGTCATCGACATTCGCAAGGAAGCAGATGAACGGGCGATTCTGAATTACCTGTACAAAAACACCGACTTGCAAATTTACTACAACTACAACATGAACGTGATCCACGAGGGAACCATCCGCCAGATGGGGCTCAAAGGGCTGCTCGGCGCGTATATCGACCACCAGAAGGAAGTCGTGACGAATCGTTGCCAGTACGATCTGGAGCGCAAGAGCAAACGCAAGCGCATCGTGGAGGGGCTGATTCGCGCCAAATCGATTTTGCGTGAAATCGTCGACACGATCATGGATTCCGAAGACCGGACCGATGCCAAGAAAAACATTATCGAGAAATACGGCTTTACAGACGAGCAGGCCGAAGCGATTTTAAGCATTCAGCTCGCCTCCCTGACCCGTCTTGATATTATCAAGCTGGAAAAGGAGCTTTCCACCCTGGCAAAAGAAATCGGGGAGCTCGAAGCGATTCTTGCCAGCGAGAAAAAGCTGATCCAGGTCATCACAGGCGAGCTGAACGAGATCAGGAAAAAGTACGCCGAAGCGCGGCTGACAGAAATCCAGGGGGAAATCGAGGAAATCAAGATCGATATTGCGATGCAAATCAATGCAGAAGATTGCATCGTTACCCTGACCAACGAAGGATACATCAAACGGACGAGTCCGCGCTCCTTCCGATCGGCGGGCGGGACCCTGGAGACGTGCGGAGTCAAGGACGGCGACAAGGTTCGCTACTTCGTGGAAACCAATACGTCCCATACGGCGCTCTTTTTCACGCAGGACGGGAAATATTTCGCCACGCTTGTCAATTCGTTCCCGGACGACAAGTGGAAAGACATCGGCTCCGCGCTGGTCAACATTATCCCGCTGGAAAAAAATCAGCGCATCGTCGGTTTTACAATCGTGGAGAACTTCAAGCAGCCGTTGTTTGTTTATCACGTCAGCAAAAACGGCCTGATGAAAAAGACGGCGCTGTCCGAGTACGAGACCAACCGTTCGAGCGCACTGGTGGCGGCCAAGCTGAAATCAGAAGATGATGAATTTGTCCATGTGTTTGTGGCAGGCGAGTCAGGCGGCATTTTGGGCGCGACCCGAGAAGGGATGGGCATTCGCTTCCCGAAAGCAGAAGTCAGCCCGACCGGCCGCGCTTCCAGCGGCGTCAAGGCGATTACGCTTGCGCCAGGTGATTCTGTCGTCACCATGCTGCCGATTGAAGAAGAGGACAGCCGAGTCTTTACCCTGTTGACGGTTGAAGGTGTGGTCAAACGGACCGCGATAGCAGCCATTCCGCTGCAAGGCCGGGCCGGAAAAGGCGTCCAGCTGATTCGCAAACGCAAAAACAATCCGCACCAACTTGCGGCAATGTTCATCGACGAAACCGTGTACGCGTGGACGGCGCAAAACGAATGGATGCTGGTCGACACGAGCCAGATCAACGTCAACGAACAGGGCGGAATTGGCCGCAGCCTCGTAGAAGGCGGCGTCAAATCCGTTGTGTTCGAAACCGTTTTGCCGACAGAAGAAGCAAAAGAAGAAGCAGCAAAAGGCTCTGGAGAGGGCGAATCCGCGAGAGCGCAACAGAAGGGGACAGCAGAGCCTCTCACTTTGTTCGATCTCGAACCTGGCGAAGAGAAGGAATGATGGAAAATGGCAACTCCGTTTGAAGCTTTTGTATCACCGTTGAGCTGGCAGCAGGTGTCGCTTTTGCTCGATACCGTTCAGTATTTTGAAGACGCGCCCAAGCTGCTCTCGCTTCCGCAGGAGGAAGGTCCAAGCGTCGCGGTTCCAGTGACAGCAGACACGCTGAAAAAGATGCTGGCGTGTCTGGATGAGAACGATGCTTTCCAGCGCAAGCCATTTGCGCTACGCTGGGAAGGCGGCGAGGATGGAGACAGCGGCCACCTCATCGTGGTACTGCCGAATGACGAAACCGTGAGACAGCCTGCCGTCCTGTCGGCATTTTCCCCTGTCTAGGCAGGCAATATCCTGCCAAATGGCACGAAAAAACGCTTTGGCTGATGCCCAGGCACTTGTACGCTCTTTTGTACGGGTGGCTGGCTGTGCTAAAGCGTTTTTTTTGCGTTCTGGACAAGCTGATGTGGATTCGCAACGAGCGAAGTTTTCGAACAAAGGTAATATCTGTATAATAAGAATATTGGGAAAACCATTATCAAAAAAGCTGGACAACCTGTGGCTTCACTCTTGCATCTGCCAAAAGTCGGACAGGAACCAGGAAAAGGAGAGAGGATACAGTGACACTGAAAGTTGGCATTATCGGTTGCGGTTCTATCGCTACTCATCGTCATGCACCAGAGTACAGCAGCAATCCTTACACGCAAATTCACCTCGTCTACGATCCGAATCCCGATCGCGCGCAAAAACTGGCGGACCAGTACGGCGGACAAGTAGCGGAGAGCTGGGAGGAAGTCGTCCAACATCCAGAGATCACAGCCATCAGCGACTGCTCGACAAACGAGATGCATCACATCATCACCTCGCAGGCGCTGCTCGCGGGCAAGCATGTGTTGTGCGAAAAGCCGATGGCGACGACCATCGAGGGGGCAGAGACGATTCTCGCGGCGGCACGCACTTCGGGGAAAATTTTGATGATCGACCACAACCAGCGCCTCGTACCCGCCCATCAAAAGGCGCGGCAGCTGATTGAGGCAGGCGAGCTGGGAAAAATTCTTTCGTTCAAGACGAACTTCGGGCATAAAGGACCGGAGTATTGGAGCGCGAATCGGACAAAAGGCACGTGGTTTTTCAAAAAATCGCGCTCGGCGCTCGGAGTGGCAGGCGATTTGGGCATTCATAAGGTGGATCTGTTGCGCTATTTGCTGCAGGACGAGATCGTGCAGGTCAGCGCATTTGCAGACGTTCTGGACAAAAAAGACGAACACGGCCAGCCTATCGAGGTGTGCGACCATATGGTATGTCTTTTGAAAACGAGGTCAGGCGCAGTCGGGACGGCGTCCTTTAGCTGGAGCTACTACGGCGATGAGGACAACAGCACCATTCTGTACGGCGAGCGCGGTATCATGAAAATATTTGCCGACCCACAAAAAGACATCGAGATTGTGAGCGCTGGCGGCGAGCGAGTAGTATACAAGATCGGCGCGATGCAGACGAATGACGCGCAGACGAAAAGTGGCGTCATTGATGCGTTTGTCGAGGCGATCCGCACCGGAACGGCTCCGGCTGTGACAGGAGAAGACGGGCTGCAGGCGCTGCGCATTATCGAAGCGGCAATGGAGTCCGCTGCGACAGGCAAACGCGTCGAGCTTTTTGCCTGACGGCAGCATGACGAAAGAAAGCGTTGGTCACACTAAAAGGGGAGGTGTGACCACTGTGGAAGGAAACATTCACGTCAACGGCAAGGACTACCAGTGCGAATGCACGTACGATGGCGATTCGCAGTACAACGTACAGGTGCGCAAAGGCAAAAAGGTGGTTGCGAACTATAAAATTTCGGCAGGCTCGGAGGGCGAAGTGCTGGAGTCTGCCCGCGCCCATTTTGCCGCAGATGTGGAATTGGGAAATGTACAAGGGTAACACGCAAGCAAGACCGCAGTCCGGGACAAAAGGGGCTGCGGTTTTTTGCTTGCCATGCAGGAAACAAAGGCGCGAGACGGCAAGTGTGCCCTGTGTCCTTTTCTTCCGGCGGCAAATGTGCTACAACATAGAATGACACGTAGGAGCGAAAGGAACAAAAAAGCATGCAACAACAATACGAGCGAGATCGACAGCAAGCCAAAGCGGGCGCACAGGTCGATCGTGCACACATTCAAGCATACACAGAGGCCGAATGTTTGGCCCTTTTGCAAAAAATAGAAGAGGCACGCAGCGACAGTCCGGACGAGCAGCTTGACCGGACAGAAGCGGCGGTCCTGACCAGACTGTCTGCTTTGCGCATGACGAAAAAAGGCGGCTATGCGCTGGCGCAGGAGTGGCTGGAACGGGCATTGACGCTGCATCCGGACGATCCCTATGCACTGGAGGTTCGGCTTCGGCTCGCTTTTTCCCAACTGCGCAGCCATGAGCTTGAAACGGCGTTTCCAACCGTGCGCGAGACGGATAATGTCGTCGCGAAAAGACGGGCCGTTGAGGTCGTGCAGGAAAAGGCAACACATGCGCAGGCGGAAATCGAACAGTGGCAGGCAATTGCCAAAGATGCGCTGCAGACGGCAATAAAGCTGGGGGACGAACGGGCGAGGGCAACAGCGACAGGTATGGTCGAGCTGTATGACAGGCGGCAAAAGCTGCTGTCCGAGCTGCTGGAGCGCGTCCAGGCGTACGGGGCATCGCTTTCTGGCGTCTTTTTCTCGGCAGAGCTATTGACCCAACTGCAAGAGACGATTCGCGCCCTGAACGGACAGGCAGAGGAAAAAGAGCAGTTGTTGCCGGAGGAAGAAACGGATGTGGCCAGCAAAGCTCCCGAAGCAAAGCGGCATGGCGAACTGTCCGCGCTGGAGCAGTTGGAGAGCCTGATCGGTCTTCGCGACATCAAGCAGCGCGTGCGCCAGCTGGCCCAGTTTTTGCAATACCGCAAACTGCGCGAGGAAAAAGGCTGGCACATGCACGATCAACTGCCGCTTCACCTCGTGCTGATGGGCAATCCGGGTACGGGCAAGACGACGCTGGCCCGTTTGATCGCTCGCCTGTACCACGAGCTGGGGCTGCTTGCCAACGGGCAGTTGGTGGAAGTGGACCGCTCCCATCTGGTGGGCGGTTACGTCGGGCAGACGGAGCAGCGGGTCATGGAGGCGATCAAGCAGGCGGACGGCGGTGTGCTGTTCATTGACGAAGCGTACAGCTTGAAGCGGCCGGACAGCTCGGGCAGCGACTACGGCCAAAATGCGATTGACACGCTGGTGGCGGCGATGACAAGTGGCGAGTACGCCGGGCGGTTTGTGGTGATACTCGCAGGCTATCCGGAAGAAATGCGGCAGTTTTTGTACGCCAATCCGGGCTTGTACAGCCGCTTTCCACAGGCCGGACACTTTGTATTGCCGGACTACGACGCGGACGAGCTGGTGCAGATTGCGGACGCGGTAGCAGCGCGAAACGACTTTACGCTGACGGAGGCTGCCAAGGCGGCTTTGCGGGAGCGCATCGAAAAAGCGCAGGTGGACGATACGTTCGGCAATGCCCGCACCGTCACCAATCTGGTGCTGGACGCGATTTTCGCCAAAGGGCGGGCGACCGCAGGCAAAGCGCTGCAATGGGACGACTTCACCATTTTGCGGCCGGAGGATGTCAGCGAGGCACCGCAGCCGACTGCGGAATCGTCCGCCGAAGCGACGCTGCAATCGTTGATCGGGCTGGAAGCGGTGAAAGCCGAGCTGAAAAAAATCGCCGCCTATGTCGCCGTGCAGCAGGAGCGGGCGGCAAGAGGCTTGCCCAGGAACGCGATTGAGCTGCATGCGGTGTTTACAGGCAATCCGGGCACGGGCAAAACGACGGTAGCGAAGCTCTATGCGCAGATGCTGCAGGAGGTCGGCTATTTGAAGCGCGGACACCTCGTCACGGCAAGCCGGGCGGATCTGGTCGCAGGCTTCGTCGGGCAGACGGCGGCGCTCACTCGCAGGAAAGTGCGCGAGGCGTTGGGGGGTGTGCTGTTTATTGATGAAGCGTACGCTCTGCTCGGACCAAGCCAGCAAGACTTCGGCCAGGAGGCGATCCACACGCTCGTCGAGGAAATGACGCGACACGCGGAAAACCTGGTCGTGGTGCTGGCAGGCTACCCTGGGGAAATGAACGGGCTGCTCCTGAGCAATCCGGGACTTTTGTCGCGATTTAAAAAGTACATCCACTTCCCCGACTACTCGGTGGCAGAGCTTGTGCAAATTTTGCAGCAGGCTGCCGACAAGGCGGGCTATGTGATCGAGGAAAGCGCCGTGGCGGCGATTGTGCAACGTCTGGAACAAGCCTCCAAGGAGCAGCGGCTGCATGGAAACGGGCGGTTCAGCTACAATCTTTTGCAGGAGGCGATCCAGAACCAGGCGTTGCGCATCACGGGCGTTTCCCGCGAGAACTGGGACGATGAACTGCTCGCGACGCTTTTGTGGAGCGACTTTCAGCCTCTTTTCACATGGGAAGCCGAAGAAAACGGGACAAAAGTCTAGTTTTTGTCCCGGACAACGGTCTTCCTACTCTTTTGACAATTCACCCTTTCCCGTATAATGGAAGAACAAGGACATGAGGGGGAAGGGTGTTTTTTCTTTGCAAAAAAAATGGCAAGCAACCTTAAGTACGACTATCGCTTTGGGCATGCTGTTGGCAAGCGTGCCGGCCGAGGCCAGTCAGCCGGGAGAGCGACGGGGAAATATCGAGATCGAAGCGCAGGAAGAGCTGGCGCTTGAGAAAACATCGTCCAGACCAAGCGCCAGTGACCTCGTCGTCATTCAGTTGTCCGGTCCGGTGCGCGAGCAATGGAAGGACGAACTGGAAGACATGGGGGTCAAGCTCGGCGATTACATACCGGATTACGCCTTTTTGGCCAAGCTGCCTTCCGCGGAAGAGCGAAAAGAAATCGAGCAGCTTTCTTTTGTGAAAAAAGTGATTCCGTATCATCCGCAGGCCAAACTGGCACCGCAGTTGCGTTCCACGCTGGGAAAAAACAAGCCGGTAGAAGTGGCGGTGATCGGCTTCGACCAAAAAGTGGACATGCTGCGAACCGTCAGCCGCCTGGCAGACGAGGCGAATATCAAGGAGATCGAGTCGCCGGAGATCGCTCCGCACATTTCGATTGTCACGATGGACGAAGAGGCGATTGGACAAGTCATCGAGTCGGAGGATGTCATCGCGATCATCCCTGTCCCGGAAAATCAGTTGCACAATGACATCGCGGCAACGATTGTTCACGCGGACGAGCTGGCATCTACAGGTTACACAGGCAAGGGACAGATCGTCGGCGTGGCTGATACGGGTCTGGATACAGGCGATGTAAAGTCGATCCACCCGGATTTTCAAGGCCAGGTCAATAGCTTGTACGCCATGGGCAGACAAAACGATGCGAGCGACCGGCACGGGCATGGCACGCATGTAGCGGGCGCGGTTCTTGGCACAGGCCAGGCATCGAATGGGCAGTACAAGGGAATGGCTCCAGATGCGAAGCTCGTCTTTCACTCGATTGAAGATCGCAGCGGCAAGCTGGTCACTGATGTCGAGACGATTTTGCAGGAAGCGTACGAGGACGGAGCCCGGATTCATTCCGATTCATGGGGAGCCGATGACAACGGGGCCTACAGTTTAAGCTCGTTTCTTTTCGACCGCTTCCTGTGGGAGCATCCGGACATGACTGCGCTGGTCGCAGCCGGAAACGCTGGTTGGACAGGCTATCAGAGCGTCGGGAGTCCGGCGACCGCCAAAAACGTGATCGCCGTTGGCGCAACGGAAAACGTCCGTCCGAACCTTGGCAGCCACTCCGACAACAAAGACGAGGTGTGGACAGACAGCAGTCGCGGGCTGACGGAGGACGGACGCTTGAAGCCGGACATTGTTGCACCGGGAACGTCGATTTTGTCGACCCGCTCGTCGCTTGCTCCGAGCAAAAATTTTGACAAGCGCTTCAACGACTACTACGCCTATATGAGCGGTACGAGCCTCGCCACACCGATTCTTGCAGGCGGTGTCGCGCAAATCCGGCAGTTTTTGGACGAGCAGGGGGAGAAGGAGCCGAGCGGCGCGCTGCTCAAGGCGATACTTTTGACGAGTGCAGATGATCTGGGCGAAGACATGCGCAAGCAAGGCTTCGGACGGGCCAATCTGGCGCGGGCGATCCAGACGAGCTACAAGGACGTCAAGGACGGGCTGCGCACGCGGGAAAAGGCAGAGTACGCGGTAAAAGTGACAGACAGCTCGCAGCCGCTCGCGATCACGCTTGCCTGGACGGACTATCCCGCATCGTTTGCCGCCCGGCGCACGCTCGTCAACGACCTGAATCTGAAGGTCACGACCCCGAGCGGCGAGCGTCTGAACGGAAACGACTTTTTCGAAGCGCCGTACGACGACCAGGTAGACAACCTGAACAACGTCGAGCAGATTTGGATTGTGGAGCCGGAAAAAGGGACGTATACCGTTACAGTGGAAGGCTACAACATTCCAAAAGGGCCGCAGCCGTACGCCATCGCCACGACAGGAACATGGGCGAAGGTCAAGGATGAAGAGGAGAAGGAGGACGGCAAGGACGACGATAACGGTCAGGAGGACAGCGAACCTTACGAGGTCAGAAACGAACTGAAAAAAGGGACGCTGAACAAAAAGACTCCTTACAGGGAGTACGTCATCCGCACCTTTGTAGCGGGCGAGCTGAGCTTGTCGCTGGAGTGGGATGAAGACGCCGACCTCCAGATGTACGTGTACGACAACAACGGGAAGGAGCTGGCTGCCGCGACGGGGACAGACAATCCCGAAACGTTGAAGATGAAGCTGCCAAAATCCGGTCTGTACAAGATACGGCTGGAGCTTGCGGACGGCAAGGAAGCGAAGTATCGTCTGGACCTCCGCTACCCAGGCAAAACGAAAAAGCGGTAGTCCGGCAGGACGGTTGTACGGATCAAACAAAAGACACAGTCTTTGCTTTTGTGCAAGCGAAAGGCTGTGTCTTTTTGTGTCCGGTTTCAGATGAGGGGCGGGCTTTCCAGCATCGTGGCGCCGTCCTCTTCTTTTTGCAGCCATTCCCGCGCACGCAGGGCGATCTCCAGGCAGATGCGGCGCTCAGGGGAGGTATAGTCGTCGCCGATCAGTTCCGCGATTTTTTCCAGACGGTGATAGAGCGTCTGCCGATGGATGAACAATCGCTCGGCAGCCTCCTGCTTGGACAGGTTGGCATCGAGGTAGACGCGCAGCGTGTGCACGAGGGCAGAACCATGCTTTTCGTCGTGGGCAAGCAGCGGGCCAAGGTAATCGGTAATAAAGCTCGCAAGCACAGGCTCGGTCGGGATGTGAAACAGCAGGCGAAACAGGCCAAGGTCCGCAAAAAACGGACTGGTGGCTTCGCGCTGGAAAGCGAGTGCCTGCTCGGCTTCCGCGAGGTGTCTTCCGGCGTCAGACAATCGTTTGCCCACACGCCCGATTCCGCACGAAATCCGGGCCTCTGCTCCGAGTATCTGTCCGGCAATCCGCTTCATCTCCGCCCACGCCTTTTCCAGTGTGCGCCGAGCGTTCGCTGTTGTCTTCTGGTCGATGAGCAAAATGTAAAAGCGATTGCCCGTGCAGCGGATGAACGGCCGGAATCCTTGTCGCGTCAGCAGCGAGCGGAAAATGGCCGTCAAATCGTGCGGCGGGAGAGCGTCATCTGACAGGTCGGTGTTTTTTTCACAGGAGATGATGAGCGTGTAGTAGGCAGGTGTCTTGCTGCTGCCGGACAGACCGAGTAGCGTACGCATATGCTCTTCCGGCATCGCGCGATTGGCGATCAGCTCGTCGAACAGGCGGTTTTCCATGGCGCGGGTTTGTTCCTCTGCAAACATTTTCCGCATGAAAAACTGGGCCATCGCCGAGACGGTATTGTCCAGGGTCAACAGCAAATACTCGTCCGCCTCCCGCTCGTACAAGATCAACCCGACGTAAGCGAGCAGATGGCCCATTGCCATGACAGGCTGATAGATCAACTGCTTCGTCGCAGAAAGCGGGTGAAAGCGGACGCTGGCATCGCTCGTGTCGGCCTGCACAAAATGGGTGCGCAGCAGCTCGGTCAACTCCTGCTGGACCGCATGCGGCAGGGCCGGGACGTACTGGGCAGCGGCGTCTGGCGAGTAAAACAGCACCTGCGTCTTTACCGCTGACTGGAAATGCTGGAGCAGCTTGGGGATGCCCGCAGCCTGCAGACTGAGCTGTTGCAGGCCGCGAGAGTACATTTCGAGCGCTCGCAGTGCCTGCATTTGCCGATTGATGAGGTGCTCGTGCAAATCTTGCGTAATATCGACGAAGCGCACAGGCTGGTGAAACACAATGAGCGGAAATTCGTGATGGTTGGCCATCTCCAGCATGTCTTGAGGGATCGACGGGATGTACGCGCCCAACTCCACGCACAGTCCCGACGCCTTGCGCCGGATCAGCTCGGCCAAATAGGCGAGCCGCTTTTCTTTTGCCTCCCCGAAGCCGAGTCCGGTAGAGAGAATCAGTTCGCCGCCATTCAAAAATCGTCCCGTATCGGCAGTCTCCAGGACGTGGACCCAGCGCACAGGCCGGGACAGACCATGCTGCCCTGCCACGATCTCGGCATGCTGAAACAAAGGACGCTTGATCGCCTCCGCAACGGTCAGTCGCCAGTCATTGCTCATAGGCTTCTCCTCTCTCTGCCCGTTTCCCTATGTGCTTTGCAGCCGGGCAATTGACATCATGTATGATGAATGTTAGCGAATGATTGACATTTTGTCTAGTGATGGCGCGTTTTATTTTTGGATAAAATGGAATTGTCAAACAAAAGATGGCGAGGAGTTGAAAGGATGAACACAGCCGCTGCTGGTACTCCATTGAAAAATTACATCGGGGGACAATGGGTGGAATCGCAGGCAGCCCGCTTTGAGGACGTGCCGAACCCGGCGACAGGCGAACTGCTGTCCCGCGTGCCGCTGTCGACGAGAGAAGATGTGGACAAGGCCGTTGCTGCTGCCAAAGAAGCTTTTGCCGGATGGAGCGCAACTCCGGTCGTGGAGCGGGCTCGCATCATGTTTCGTTTTCACAGTCTATTGATGAAGCACGAGGACGAACTGGCCCGGATGATTACGCTGGAGAACGGGAAAAATCTGCCGGAGGCGCAGGCAGAGCTTTTGCGCGGGCTGGAAATGGTCGAATTTGCGTGCGGGATGCCAACGCTGTTAATGGGCGAAACGCTGCCAAATATCGCGGCCAATATCGACAGCCAGGTAATTCGCTTTCCGCTGGGCGTCGTGGCCGGGATTACTCCGTTCAATTTCCCTGTGATGGTTCCGATGTGGATGTATCCGATCGCCATAACAGCGGGAAATACGTTCGTCCTCAAGCCTTCGGAACGCACGCCGCTGTCCTGCATTCGCATTGCGGAGCTGCTGAAGGAAGCGGGCTTGCCGGACGGAGTATTCAACGTCGTGCATGGGGCACACGATGTCGTCAACGGGCTGTTGGAGCACCCGGATGTGAAGGCGATCTCCTTTGTCGGCTCGCAGCCAGTGGCCGAGTACGTGTACAAGACCGCCGCCGCTCACGGCAAACGGGTGCAGGCGCTGGCTGGCGCGAAAAACCACCATCTGGTCATGCCCGACACCGACCTCAAGCGGGCAGCCAAAACGATTGTCAGTTCCGCGTTCGGCTGTGCGGGCGAGCGCTGCATGGCAGCGAGCGCGGTCGTCGCTGTCGAGGAAATCGCTGACGAGCTGGTGGCGCACCTGATCGAAGAATCGAACGCGTTGACGATGGGCAACGGGCTTGAGGCTGGGGTCGATCTCGGTCCGGTGATCCGCGATTCGCATTTGGCCAAGGTGCACGGCTACATTGAAAAAGGGCTCGCAGCCGGTGCAACGCTCGTGCGCGACGGACGAGAGGATGCGAAACAGCACGAAAAAGGCTACTTCCTTGGGCCGACGATTTTTGACCAGGCCGATGCGGAAATGGTGATCGTGCGCGACGAAATTTTCGCTCCTGTACTCAGTGTGATGCGCGTGAAAAATTTTGAAGAAGGACTGGAAACGATTAGCCGCTCCCGCTTTGGCAACGGGGCGACGATTTATACCAACAACGGAAAATGGGGCAGGGAGTTCGTGCAGCGCGTTGAGGCCGGGATGGTCGGCGTCAATGTGGGCGTGCCTGCGCCAATGGGCTTTTTCGCCTTCTCGGGCTGGAAGGAATCGTTTTACGGCGACCTGCACGCCAACGGCAAGGATGGCGTCATGTTTTTCACGAAGAAAAAGACAGTTACCTCCAGATGGTTTGAAGATGGCGATACGAGCATCGGCTCGCAAAACGTGTTCGTGAAATAAAGGAGGCGTAGGCGATGGAGCAAGATCAACTGTTGCATGAGTACGACAAGGAAAGCTTGCTTGCGGCAGACCGCGAGCACATGTGGCACCATATGTCGCCCTATAATCCGAATCCGATGATTGTGACGGGTGCCCAAGGCTCCTGGGTCACGGATATTGACGGCAACCGCTACCTGGACGGCATGGCTGGTTTGTGGTGCGTCAACGTCGGGTACGGACGGCAGGAGCTGGCAGATGCCGCCTACGAGCAGTTGAAGCAGCTCGCGTACTTTCCCCTGACGCAAAGTCACGTGCCGGCCATTCGTCTTGCAGAAAAAGTGAGCGAGTGGCTGGGTGAGGAGTATCGCGTCTTTTTCTCCAACAGCGGATCAGAGGCGAACGAGGTCGCGTTCAAAATCGCCCGCCAGTACCATCACCAAAACGGCGAGCCGGGCCGCTACAAATTCATCTCCCGGCACCGCGCCTACCACGGCAACACGATGGGAGCGCTCGCCGCGACGGGCCAAGCTGTGCGCAAGGAAAAGTACGAGCCGCTTGCGCCAGGGTTTTTGCATGTGCCGCCGCCGTACTGCTACCGCTGTCCGGCGGGGAAATCGTACGGCAAATGCAACCTGGAATGCGCCGGGTACTTCGATCAGGTCATCAACTGGGAAGGCGAAAAAACGGTCGCTGCCGTCATCATGGAGCCGACCATTACAGGCGGGGGAGTGATCGTGCCGTCGCCCGAGTACATGCCGAAGGTGCGGGAGATTTGCGACAAGTACGGCGTGCTGATGATCGTCGATGAGGTCATCTGTGGCTTTGGCCGCTCCGGCAAAAAATTCGGGCATCAAAACTTCGGGGTCAAGCCGGACATCGTCACAATGGCAAAAGGAATTACGAGCGCCTACCTGCCGCTGTCGGCAACGGCTGTGCGTGCCGACATTGCCGACAAGTTCAACGAGCCGGGCAACAATCAGCACTTCCGCCACGTCAACACGTTTGGCGGGAATCCGGCGGCCTGTGCGCTCGCTTTGAAAAACATTCAGATTATGGAAGAGGAAAAGCTGGTGGAACGCGCCGAGCAGCTCGGGGACGAATTGCGTGCCAAGCTCGCTTTCCTGGCCGATCACCCGAATGTAGGCGACATTCGCAGCTTCGGCTTTTTGATGGGCATCGAAATGGTCGAGGACCGCAAAACAAAAGAGCCCGCGACCCCGGCGAAGCTTACGCAAATCATCGCCGCGTGCAAAAAGCGCGGCCTCATCATCGGTCGCAACGGTGACACGATCCCCGGCTTCAACAACGTCCTGACGCTGTCACCGCCCTTTTCGACCACGAGCGAGGACATCGACTTTATTGCCCGCGTTATGAAGGAAGCGTTCGACACATTGGGATAGAAGTTTGAAAGAAAGCCTTTTCAAGTCAAGAAAACAGCAGAAGCCCCCACGCTCTTTACGGGAGACGTGGCCGGGGTGACTGCTGTTTTTTTCGCTGCAATCTTCCTGATGCTATCCTTGTGTCTGTGTTTTTCTACGTTCGGCAGCGTTCCCCATAAATTTTCCTGCCTGTTCCTGAAATTCCCTGATATTCACATGTATCTGTCCTTTCCAGATTTTTGTATAATGATCCAGTACACAAAAAAGTGGTGCCAAAAGCCACGCAACTTTGATGGATCTAGGAGGATGGCATGAAACGTATCTGTGTTTTTGCAGGTTCCAATCCAGGCGTAAATCCGGCCTATGCCCAGTATGCCGAAATGCTGGGGAGAGAGCTTTTGGCAAGAGGGCTTGAGCTGGTTTACGGTGGTTCCAACATGGGGCTGATGGGACGAGTGGCGAATACGGTACTCGAAGGCGGCGGCAAAGTGATCGGGGTCATGCCGACCGGACTGTTTCGCGGCGAGATCGTACATAAGGGGCTGACAGAGCTGCATGAGGTCGTCACAATGCACGAGCGCAAAGCGAAAATGCACGACTTGTCCGATGGATTTATCGCCTTGCCCGGAGGCTATGGCACGTTTGAAGAAATTTTTGAAGTCGTCAGTTGGGGACAAATCGGGATTCATTCGAAACCAATCGGGCTTTTAAATGTAGACGGCTTCTATACGCCGCTGTTGGAAATGGTGCGGCACGCTACAGAGGCAGGCTTCATCCCGCAGATGCAAGGAGAGCTGGTCGTGTGCGAGAGCGATCCGGCTGTTTTGCTCGACCGTCTGCGCGACTACAAGCCGCCAGTCAAAGGGAACAAATGGTCGGAGCTGACTGAAGAATAGGGGAACAGAAAAAAGCAGTTCGCTTTGGAAAAACGGAAGCGAGCTGCTTTCTTGCTTTTTGGAAGGGCACTTTTTCATGGAACAAGAAAAGATTGACAGACAATAAGAACAGGTGATAAGGTAGATGACAATATATCCTAGTTAACAAATAGGAATAGTAAAAATATATTTTGCTTCGTACATAAGGAGGAACCGACATGAGAAAAACGAACAAGTGGCTTCAGCTTTCCACCACAGCAGCGCTCATCACCGCGCTGGCTCTCCCGGCGACAGCGGGAGCCGCAGCGAATCAGCCTGTTGCGGTCCTGGCCAAAGAAGCGGCAAACGCAACAGCGCAGGCAGAGTACGGCAGCTTTTTGTTGCAGCAATACGGCATCTCCCTTGACAAGGCAGTGACCCGCGGGCAATTTTCCCAGGCACTGGCCAAGGTGGTAGCGGCTACCCAAAGTATAACGGAAAAAGAAGCAAACGCGAAAGGCTACGTTCCGCAAGCCGCGGGTACGGCGAAAATCGCCGCCTGGGAAGCGATCAGCGCCGCTGTGAAGGCGGCTGATTTGGCCGAGCTTGCTTACACGTACAGCGAGGACAAAGTGGCGGCGTCCCTGAAAACGGCGGGCATTGCCTATCAACAGGGAGGGACACTTTCCTTGCAGGCTGCACAGGAAGTAGCCGTTGCCCTTGACACCGGGCTTGTGTCTGCGAGCACGCTTTCCGCGATCAAGGCAGACGGTGACACGACCGGAGAACTGGCTGTGCAACTGCTGGGGAAAGTCGTAGAGTTCCACGGCAACTACAAGAACTACCTGGGCAACGTGCAGGATGCGGACATTTACGGAAAGCTCGCGCAAGCCTGGAGCGAATCGTCGCTTATCAAGGCGGGAGAGCTGCAAGAGATCATCGACACGGGCCTCAAGCAAAACCTGATTACCGGCTACAACCTGAAAGACGCTGCCTTCGATCCGCACTTTGATCCGGAGCGCACCATTACTTACGGACACAGCGACATTGCTCACGCCATTCAACTGATCGGTCTGTTGAAAAGCGAAGGCATCCACGCCAAAGTCCAGTTCGAGCCGAAAACATCTGCCTTCATCTACTTGAAGGAATGGGGCGAGCCTACCCAGTCGGATGATTATCAGGTCGTGCAGATTGAAAATGGCAATTTTATCGCCTATGCAAAAGAATACGACTTGAGCTTCGAGTTTGCGAGCAAAGCCGAGAAGGAACGCTTCCAGCCATTGGTGCTGAAGTATGCGAAACGATATCAGGAAGACGTGACGGGCCTGCTGAAAGCATCCTGGTGGCAGCCGCTCTACCACTCCCGTACGGAGCTGGCCGACTATCCGGTCATCACGAACAACCTCATCAAGGAAGGTCGCTACATCGTCCAGACGTTCTCCCTGAACGAGGAGTCGCCAAAAGTGGTGGCGGGCCTGAAAAAACTGAGCGACAAGCTGAACGTGGAAACGTACAAGTTCTGGGTTGACCAGCCATTCTTCAACTATTTGCACGGCGAATCGAAGTAAGCCTGTTTTGTCCATGCAATAAAACCGATCAATCGCAAAAAGCCTTGCTTTGCCCAAGCGGTGGGAGCAAGGCTTTTTGCAGTAAACCCGCATGGAGTCAGGAGAAAATATTGGCAATCATTCGGTATGTTTTGCTAAACTGGGAAAGATAGTCGAAGTAAGGTTGATCGGGGAGGGACTACCGTGTTGGCGAAATACGTGTTTCTTTTGCTTACAAGCTTTGGTTTGCTTGCAACCGGTTCATTGGCCGGTGTGGCTACGGGCATGCAGCAGACCGTACCGGGCCAGGTCGGAACAGATCAGGCGAATGCTGCGCAGGAGCTGGCGCAAACTTCACTCGTCCACGTGTTCCAGAGTGGCCAATGGCAACGGGACGCACTGGGCAAATTTTTGGGACAAGCCGTCAAGACGTTCGACGATTATGCGTATTATCAGGCGGGAATTGCCGTCAAGTGGGATGAAAACGGGCAAGCGTTTGGCGTGTTGGCTGAGCCGGGCTACCAGGGAGAAATCGTTCCGGGCATCACCGCTCAGACGCCCAGGCAGGAGATTTTGCGCAAGCTGGGCACCCCAGCCTTCACTGAACAGGAGTACGGGCTGATCGGATATTCCTATCAGGATTACTACTTGTTTGTCACTTTTGACGAACAAAAAGGGAAGGCGTTTTCTCTCTATCGCCGCGATCGTGTGCCAGACGTGAGTACGCTTGTCGATATGGCGCAGCATTTGCAAGCGTATGGAGAGAAGCTCGCCGAGCCGGCTGCTTCCGCTGCTTTTTCCATTTTTGGCACCTGGGGCCAGCCTGACTTTACTTACCATCTGCACGGAATTGGCACGTATGCCTGGGAATATCCGTCGATTGGCATTGCCTACGACGGTGCGCCGGAAGAGGGGACATTGACGATCTACAGCAATTTCCCGGCAAAAGATGTGCTGTCTTCCCTGGTGAAGCTTCCCCATGTCAGCCTCTCTCCGGAAGATGCGCTCGTTGTGGCCGAAAAGCAGCGAATCGAGCAAGAAAAGGCCAATATTGTAAAAGTGAAAAGCGAGGGAATATTTTCGCCGGACCGAAAAACAGTGGCCGTCATCGACTCGGAAGGTCTGTACAGCTCCGCCAATATCCGTTTTTACGATTGGAAGGACAAGCCTGTCGCCCAGTTTTTTCCTGGGCATTTCGTGGAGAAAGTTGTCTGGTTGGACCACCACTGGATCTATTATGAAACGATGAACGAAGCTGGTGTCTACCATGTCCCCACGCAAAAGGCAACTGCCATTTTGTCCTGGGACGAGCAGCAAGCGGTGCCGATCACGATGTTTGATGTCAATGAAACACGTCTCGATCTGGCGAAAAAGGAGATTGCGTTTGTGTGCGGGGACAAGCCAGACAAAACGTACACGGTGCAATACCAGCTTGCCGGAGAGCGTATCCAACTTGATTGGAAAAAATGAAGCCGCATCTAGTCAGCGGATTGTTCGCCTTTCTTTTCCGCCAAATAGGCGCGCATGCCGCGTATGAACAGCTCGCGGATTACCTCTTGCTGTGTCTTGCTGCTGACGAGCGCGCGAATTTGCTCCAGCTCGGCTACCAGCTCGGAATCCAGGTGCAGGTTGACGGTCTTCCCTTTGTGGCGCGGGTGAATTTCCCCATGTCCGCCGCTCGCGTTGATCTGTCCGTCCACAACCGTGCGCGGATCGAGCTGCTTTGGGTCTGGTATATACAGGCATGGTGCCTCCAAAATAATATGGGTCAGTCCTTCGCTGAAACGGATCGCGAGGGGCTGCCCCTTTTTTTTGTGAAAATCGCGAATTTGTCGGGACAGCTCCTGATTGTCCGCAGTATTTTCCAGTATGATAACGGCCAGTTCCATAGTGCCTCCTTACGGGAGAAACAAATCTTCTTCCGGTACTTGAAGCACGACTTCTCCCGTTGTCTCCAATTGAACGTCGTAAAAGAAACGCAGGTCGCGGCGCGAAACGGCAGTGACCAATGCCCAGCCTGTGTCCCGGCAGGCATGACGGAAGCGCACGCGGTCCAGCACTTCGTACGCGGGGGCGAGCAGCCCTTTTTCATACAAAAATGACAGCACTGTTTCGCGCGGGTACAGAAACCGTTTGTTCCCCTGTTTGCTCGCCAAAAGCGGAAAAGCTTCCCGTTCCTCCACACCTTCACCCAGGCAGCCGCGATCTGACCAGCGCTTGATCGTAGCCATGCTGCCGATGCGGACATGTTTTTGCTCCAATAACGCAAGAATTTCCCGCGAAGACATGTACGCTTTGCGCTGCGCCAACTGCTCGTGATAGCATTGTTGCTCGCTTTCCAGTTCGGCAAGCTGTGTGGTCAGCTCTGCTATGTGCTGTTTGATTTGCGCGATCTTGCGGGTGTAGTCTTTCATCCTGACAGACTCCTTGACAGACGTGGTTACTGTTAGCCTATTCGGGTGTGAAATCATTCATGACTGCGGGCGGCGATTGATTGCACGAAAAACATATGTTGATAGGAAACGAAACAATCATAAAACGGGGCTGCTGCACATTGATTAATAGCAAGCATCTTATTTTTGCTGGCAAGGAGGCTGTGTATGGATGAGCGACCCGTTGGACTTGCAAAAAAATTTCAGCGAAGTGGTGAGCGCCCTAAAGCCGAAGGAAGCGATTGATGAAGCGAATCGCTGTCTGTTCTGCTACGACGCGCCCTGTATCAAGGCTTGCCCCACGTCGATTGACATTCCGATGTTCATTCGTAAAATCGCAACAGGCAATCTGCTCGGCTCCGCGAGGACGATCATGGAAGCCAATCCGGTTGGGGCAAGCTGTGCGCGCGTATGTCCGACAGAGGAATTGTGCGAAGGAGCCTGTGTGCTCAACCACGCCTCCAGACCGATTATGATCGGGCTGCTTCAGCGCCATGCGACAGACTGGGCGATCCGCAACAACGTGACCTTGTTTGAAAAAGGGGAGCCCAACGGCAAGCGGGTGGCGATTGTCGGAGCGGGGCCAGCCGGACTGTCGGCGGCGCGGGAGCTTGCCCGGCTTGGCTATGCGGTCACGATCTACGAGGCAAAAGAAAAAGCGGGCGGGCTGAACACATACGGCATCGTGTCCTTCCGGCTGCCGCAGGAAATCCCGCTCTGGGAGGTTGAGCAGGTCGAAGCATTGGGCGTTACCATCAAGACGAACACGCGCATTGGCGTTGACATCATGCCAGACGAGCTGATGGAAAGTTATGATTCGGTCCTGCTGGCAGTCGGCATGGGCAACGTGCCTTCCTTGCACATTCCCGGAGAAGAGCTGGAAGGCGTATTGGACGCGATTGCTTTGGTGGAGGAGACAAAGACCGGGCCGCTTCCTACAGAGATGGTCGGCAAAAAAGTGGTCGTGATCGGCGCGGGAAATACAGCGATTGACGCTGCGACCTGTTCAAAGCGGCTGGGAGCAGACCATGTGCAGATTTTGTACCGCAGAACGGCGCAGGAAATGAGCTGCTACCAGTTCGAGTACGAGTTCGCCAAGCAGGATGGCGTGGAGTTTCGCTGGCTCGTGGCTCCGAAGCGCGTTTTGGGAAGCAATGGGCGCGTGACTGGGCTGGAGCTGATCCGGATGGAGCTGGGTGAGCCGGATGCCAAAGGCCGAAAACGCCCGGTACCGATTCCGGGGAGTGAGTTTTCCATCGAGGTCGACTTTGTGGTGAAAGCGATTGGCCAAAACCGCCACGTGGCCTTGGTTGAGCAGTTTGGCCTGCAGCATGAAAACGGCATCGTCAGCGTCGAGGAAGGCACGTACCGGACTTCGCACCCGAAAGTGTTTGCCGCCGGGGATGTCATTTTTGGCGGAGGAAAAACGGATGCGATGGTCGTCGACGCGGCCAATCACGGAAAGCGTGCCGCTCATGCGATTGACAAGGCGATCCGCGACCAGAAGCAGCCTGTTTAGGGGATTAATGTACAGAACATTCTGACCTTATTTTTGGAAGCGCTTTTTCGCAGAGCGTGAGTCTGGCAGGGGAGTACGGCGTGCCTGTGGCAGCGCCAATAAGATGGAGGAGAGCAATCATGGCCGATCTTTCTATCAATCTGGCAGGGATTCAATCCCCGAATCCGTTCTGGCTGGCATCCGCGCCGCCGACGAACTCGGGGTACCAGGTCCAGCGGGCTTTTGAAGCGGGCTGGGGCGGAGCCGTCTGGAAAACGCTCGGGGAGCCGATCATCAACGTCTCGTCGCGGTTCGCCGGACTGACTTTTGGCGGGCAGCGGGTATTTGGGTTCAACAACATCGAGCTGATTACCGACAAACCGCTTGCGGTCAATCTGAAGGAAATGGATGAGACGAAAAAACGGTTTCCCAAGCATACGCTGATCGCCTCGCTCATGGTCGAGCACAAGCGGGAGGCGTGGCATGAAATCGTCAAAAAAGTGGAGGCAATCGGCGTTGACGGCCTGGAGCTGAACTTCGGCTGTCCGCACGGGATGGCGGAGCGGGGCATGGGCTCGGCTGTCGGGCAGCACCCCGATCTGATCCGCCAGCAGGTCGAATGGGTCAAAGAAGTCGCAAAGACGCCTGTCATCGTCAAGCTTACCCCGAACATTACTGACATTCGCTTTACCGCCAGGGCGGCTGCGGAAGGCGGAGCCGACGCGATCAGCATGATTAACACGATCAACAGCCTGATGGGCGTCGATCTGGACAAATGGCTGCCGATTCCGCACGTCGATGGAAAAGGAGCACATGGCGGCTATTGCGGGCCAGCGGTAAAGCCGATTGCCCTGAACATGGTCGCCGAGTGTGCCCGCGACCCGTTTGTAGGCGTGCCGATTTCCGGCATCGGCGGGATTTCCAACTGGCGGGATGCGGTCGAATTTTTGCTCATGGGAGCAACCGGTGTGCAAGTATGCACAGCCGCGATGCACCACGGCTTTCGGATCGTGGAAGACATGATCGACGGCTTGAACAACTACCTCGACCAGCGCGGGATTGCCTCGGTCATGGACATCGTCGGCAAGGCCGTACACACGTATTCGGATTGGGGCAACCTGAACCTGAACTACAAGGTGGTCGCCCGCATCCATGAAGAAACCTGTATCCACTGCAACAAATGCCATATCGCCTGCGAGGACACCTCTCATCAGTGCATTGAGATCGTAAGGGACGATGCGACGGGGAAGGAGCGGCTGGTGGTGCGCGAGGAAGACTGCGTCGGCTGCAATCTGTGCTCCATCGTCTGTCCGGTGGAAGGAACAATCGAGATGGTGGAGATTCCGACAGGCAAGCCGCCGCTTTCCTGGAACCAGCGCCAGGCGGCCTTGGCGGGCGGCGGCAGTTGCGAGACGTGAAAAACAGGCTGTTTGGCATGAAGAGGACTTCAGCGGAATAAGCATGTACGAGGGTAGTGTTGTCTCATTCATGCACGCCAGGGAAAGGAGCGAGGAAGGTCATGAAAAAATGGATTCGCAACGGCACGATTGTGACGGCGTCAGACACGTATCAGGCAGACGTGCTGATCGACGGCGATAAGGTAGTCGCGATCGGCACGGACTTGCAAGCGACGGATGCAGAGGTCATCGACGCAACCGGGTACTATGTGCTTCCGGGCGGGATCGATCCGCACACGCACCTTGACATGCCGTTTGGCGGCACGGTGACATCGGATAACTTTTTCACCGGGACAAAAGCCGCCGCATTCGGCGGGACGACGAGCATCATTGACTTTTGCCTGACGAGCAAAGGCGAGTCGCTCCACTCTGCGATTGCGACCTGGCACGAAAAAGCGAGGGGCAAAGCCGTCATTGACTACGGCTTCCACCTGATGGTGTCCGATGCCAATGACCACGTGCTGGAAGAACTGGAGTCGGTCGTGAACAACGAGGGAATTACCTCGCTCAAAGTGTTCATGGCGTACAAAAATGTGCTGATGGCCGACGACGAGACCTTGTTCAAGACGCTGATCCGCGCACGTGAGCTGGGAGCATTGGTTCAGGTGCATGCGGAGAACGGAGATGTCATTGATTATTTGACGAGGAAGGCGCTCGCCCAAGGGAATACCGATCCGATCTACCACGCCTACACCCGGCCGCCTGAAGCGGAGGGAGAGGCGACCGGACGCGCGATTGCCCTCACGGCGCTGGCGGATGCGCAGTTGTACGTCGTGCACGTTTCCTGCGCCGATGCCGTCCGCCGGATTGCCGAAGCGCGCGAAAAAGGCTGGAACGTCTACGGCGAAACATGTCCGCAATATTTGGTGCTCGATATGACCGCGCTCGAAAAGCCGGACTTCGCAGGGGCGAAATACGTCTGGTCTCCGCCGCTGCGGGAAAAGTGGAACCAGGACGTACTGTGGAGCGCCCTGAAAAACGGCATTTTGCAAACCGTCGGCTCCGACCATTGCGCGTTCAACTTCTCCGGGCAAAAAGAACTGGGCCGCGGAGATTTTACGAAGATTCCGAATGGCGGCCCGATCATCGAGGACCGCATGACCATTCTCTTTTCCGAAGGCGTCCGCAAAGGAAAAATCAGCCTGAACCAATTCGTGGACATCACCTCCACCAAGGTCGCCAAGCTGTTCGGCATGTTTCCGCAAAAAGGCACGATTGCAGTCGGCTCCGATGCGGACATCGTTTTGTTCGACCCGACTGCGGAGCGGACGATCTCGGTGGAGACACACCATATGAATGTCGACTACAACCCGTTTGAGGGCATGCAAGTATGCGGCGATGTCATTTCCGTCCTGTCCCGCGGCTCGTTCGTCGTCCGCGACAAGCAGTTTGTCGGCCATGCCGGGGCGGGCCGCTTCGTGAAGCGTTCGACATTTGCCAGACCATAGCTGTTCAAAAACTTGGGTGAGGAGGAGCAAGATGGCAGATAAAGTGACAATCGGTCTGATTCAGGCCAAAAACGACGTGCACGGCGATGAACCCGTTCATCTCCACAAGGAAAAAGCGATCGAGAAACACGTGAAAATGGTGCGGGAGGCGGCTGGCAAAGGGGCGCAAATCATCTGTCTGCAGGAAATTTTTTACGGCCCTTATTTTTGTGCGGAACAAAGCACGAAATGGTACGACGCGGCGGAAGAGGTGCCGAACGGACCGACTGTGCAGCAGTTTTCCGCGCTGGCCAGGGAGCTCGGGACCGTTCTGATCTTGCCCGTGTATGAAAAGGTTGGCATCGGCACGTATTACAATACGGCAGCCGTCATTGATGCAGACGGCACGTACCTGGGCAAGTACCGCAAGCAGCACATCCCGCATGTAGGGGTGGGCAGCAGCGGCTGTGGCTTCTGGGAAAAGTTTTACTTCAAGCCGGGAAACCTGGGCTACCCGGTGTTCGATACGGCTTTTGCCAAGGTAGGCGTGTACATCTGCTACGACCGCCACTTCCCGGAAGGGGCGCGGCTGCTTGCCCTAAATGGCGCAGAAATCGTCTTCAATCCTTCCGCTACCGTCGCCGGACTGTCCGAGTATTTGTGGAAGCTCGAACAGCCCGCACACGCGGTGGCAAACGGCTACTACGTCGCCGCCATTAATCGCGTGGGGACGGAAGCACCGTGGAACATGGGGGAATTTTACGGACAGTCCTACCTGGTCGATCCGCGCGGACAGTTTGTCGCTGTCGGCAGCCGCGACCAGGACGAGGTGATCGTGGCGGACATGGATCGCGAAAAGATCAGGGAAGTGCGGGATACGTGGCAATTTTTCCGCGATCGTCGCCCGGAGACGTACGGCGATATGGTCAAATTGCTGCCGTAAAACAAAGGAGGGGGAGACGCCAGACACGCGTCTTCCTCCTTTTCGCATCTCGGCCTGACTGTTGTTCACGAAAAACGGCAAAAAGGAGCGGCCAGAAATGAAGCAGACGGTTTTTCGGGGAGTCGAGTACGAAGAAGCACTGCGGGTCGTCAAGGCGCAGCGCTACGAACGGGCAGAACGCCGCCAGTTCACCAACGGAGCGAGTGCGAAGGCGGTGTTTGGAGCGGGTGTCTATCTGGTGAGCAATCCGCTTGTGGCCGCCCAGTACGCGATCTGCCACGCTGAGACGATCGGGGACAAAGCCGCAGTGCTTAAGCAGCAGCTCGCTTTGCCGGGACTTTTCTGTTTGGACGAGCGCTACGGCGAAAATGAGCTGCGCAACGAGGCGCTGCAGCACAGACATGGCGCGGAGGAACTGGAGCGGCGCGTCGCTGAGCTTGCGTACGAGGAATGGCTGGAATGGACCGGGGATGAGGTGCGGGCCTATCTGCTCTCCTGTGGATACCGGGGGATTCGCTATCGGATCAGCCCGGAGCTTACGTACTATGTTTGCTATGAGCCTGATTCGCAAATTGAAGACATTACGCTTCTTTCGGTGCTTGAAGTGTGAGGGATCAACCGAGACGATCGACGGGTGGAGCGCAGTACGGGGACGATGAGACTGTCATAAAAAGGTCCAGGTTGCCAGTGTGTTTCGGCATTGTACCGGGACACACTGGTTGGGACGTTTACCTTTTATGGCGGATCCATGAAAGTTCTGCTTAAAGCTTCCGCTTCGGATGTATGGTTTCTATTTTCTTTTCCGGCATCATGATTTTCATGATAATAGATTTTCTTTTTGCGCTGTCTGTCAGCCACATAGCCAAGAACAAGCACGGGTACGACAAAAGCCAAAATGATTCCCCAAAACATGCCATAACCTCCTTGTCAAACGTTACTTTTTCCATAACATCCTATGATGAAACATTTCTCAGGATTTCTGTTCGTATGACAATCCGTCTGAAAAAAAGCCCCCTCCAGGTACCAGTGTCGCACCAAGCTTGCGCAACTTGGCCTTTCTCACTGTCTACCTGAAAGGGGATCCTATCAACTCACCGCGCCATAAAGGAGTGGCCGCAAACTTTAATATCCAGGGTCTGGAACTTTTTGGGGAGAATTAGACTTTTCGTGGCTAATTCCATGAGAAGCATCCATTGCAAAAAGAGCATCGTTCTTGCTGTTTTGATCCGAAACATTCAGTGCGAAAAAAGAGCCAAACGCCAAAGTTAAAGCTACAAGCAGAAAAGATGCCTTTTTTTTCATGTAATCACCAGACCTTTCATTTTTTTCTAACAATTACATTATAAAGCTTTTCTAATTCCTGTAAAACCTCTAAATTCAACATTTTTCCAAAAACGAGATGAGAGCGAATCAGGAGAGATGTATTCTCGATAATCTCCCGATAAGCACCAATCTCCCCGTAATATTGGATGCTCTTCTGTAAACACTCTATTCCCGCATCAAGTATGCCTTGCTCAATCATGAATTTCCCTTTTAAGCTGTAGTAGAGCCCTACTTGATCGAATATATAGGGTGTTTCGATCTCGGCGGGTAGAATCGAGCTCTCTTGGTGAAAAATGGTTTGTGCGGCGTGCAAATCCTCCATTTTCAGAAAAATGTTCAGCAAGTCATTTGCAATGGGGATGCGTGCATTTGGCTTTGACCGTTCCAGGCACTTCTCAAATAACGGAATGGCCTTCCGATAGTCTTCTGTCTTGGAATAGAGAATGGCCCGTAGGTACTCGGCATTTTCTTGTACATAGGGATAGTCGAATTTTTCATATTCTTTCAGAAAAACATTGGCAAGTATGTAATCTTCCAAAAATAAATAGGAATTACAGGTTGCCAAAGTAGCTGCCGCCTGTAACTCGCTTGCTTCCTGGTTTTTGGACAAGCCCTTTCGACAGTGTTCAATACATTCACCGTACAGTTTCAAACTAAACGCTTGTAATCCCAGCCGGTAGAGAGCAATGACTTGGTCGTTTTCATGCAGGTAATGCAAGTAGTGCAACAGCTCCTTCCCTTCGTTGTAGGAGTGTTCCCGGCGAGCCAAGTCTTTGCGCTTAATCAAATATTTCTGAAAAAGCGCGCGGGCAAGATAGACAGGTATTCCATGCTCACGAGCGTATTTCAAAATCGTATCGTAAAGCAGCACCTGAATTTTTTCATCTTCCACCAGACCTGCATATTGGTAAAGGCCGTCTAGCGTCTGGAATGTATCCAATCGGGTACAGGCTAATATTTTTTCGGAGATTTTCTGAATGGATCTATGATGCTTATGAGTAATAGCCTTGTCCAGTAAGAAGTGCAGCATTTCAAGGTTTCTCACATAGTGGATACAGCCGCCGATCATTTGATCGAATGGGATTCCCAAAGCCTCAGCGAGTGTAAGGAGATGGCGCGGATTGGGCCTCTGGATGCCGTTGTTTTCAATCTTGCTGATGGTAGCATGGGAGAGGGTAGTCTTCTCCGATAATTCGGTTAAAGTCAAATTGGCACGATTTCTGTATTCTTTTACAAGATCACCGATCAAGCAGAACACCTTCCTGTTTTATCCATTTATAGTGAATGATAACATCATTTTACATTTTTACACTAAATTTTATAAAAAGGAAAAAAGATTTTACCAAATATTGAAGCTAAAAAGGAACACTCCAAATAACATTTTGCCTGAAAAAAATCCCCTCCAGGTACCAGTGTCACACCAAGCTTGCGCAACTTGGCCTTTCTCACTGTCTACCTGAAAGGGGATAGTGAAAAGGTGTCATTTTATATCCTGCTTCCGCCTCAGGAAGCGCGCGACTCCTCTGCTTGTGTCGTGATCTGGTCGTACTCTTTTTGGCTCAAGATCGAGGCGTCGTTTTTCATCATCCACGTGTAGATCGCAAGCGAGATCAGGAGCCCAACCGTCCAGGCGTTGTCCCAGATGAGATGGAGGCCGGGAATGAACTTGCTGACAAACGGAATGGCAATCCCGATCAGCATCGCCCAGATCGCTCTTACGTTAAAACCTGTCTTGTAGGCGTACATGCCGTTATGTTTGTACAGCTCTACCAGGTGAATGCGCCGTTTGCGTACGAGCCAGTAGTCCGCAATCGCAATCCCGTCAATCGGGCCAAGCAGTGCGCCATACGTGCCGAGCCAGAGAAAAATATAATTACCGAAATTTTCTAAAATATACCACGGCTGCATGAGCAGGGAGACGACTCCGGCGATAATCGCTCCGGCTTCGTAGGAGAGTCGGCGTGGCGCGAGATTTTCCACGGCACGGGCGGGGGCGACGATGTTGGCGGCCACATTGGTAGTCAAGGTAGCAAGAACGATCCCGATTGTACCAAGGAAGATGGCGAATGGCGAGAACTTGGCCAGCACGGCAGCAGGGTCCCAAAGTGCTTCTCCGTAGATCACCACGGTAGCGGAGGCAACGGCTACCCCGATAAAGGAGAAGAAGCCCATGGTCGTCGGCAGAGAAGAGGATTGCCCGATGATTTGCGCTTTTTGACTTTTGGCGTAACGGCAGAAGTCGGGGATATTGAGCGCCATGGTTGCCCAGAAGGCGATTGCTCCTGTCAGGGCCGGGAAAAAGACTTGCAAAAATTCGCCAATCGAGGTGAATTTGGAAGGTGCGGAGAGCATCGGGCCCCATCCGCCTGCTTTGGTCAAAGCCCATACGAGCAAGGCGAGACTCATGATAATCAGGATCGGCGCTGCCCAGGCTTCCATCTTTTTGATCGCTTCCGGACCGCGATAGGCGACCCATACGTTCAGGAGCCAAAAACCGAAAAAGGAGATCCACAGATGGCCGGGGACATTGGCCCAGTCTGTCATCGACATGAGCAGCGTATCGATGGCGGCACCGCCAAACCAACAGTTGATGCCAAACCAGCCGGCTCCGATCAGGCCGCGGGCGACCGCCGGGATGTGTGCGCCCTTGGAGCCGAACCAGAGTCGGGCGAACACAGGGTAGGGGATGCCGAATTTCGTTCCGGCATGAGAGTTGAGAAGAATAGGAATAAGGACAATACAGTTTCCGAGAATAATGGTCAAAATCGCCTGCCACCAGCTCATGCCCAACGAGATCAGCCCGGCTGCCATCGCGTACGTGGGAAGACAGATCGACATTCCGATCCAAAGACTGGCAAAGTTGTACGCCGTCCACGAATGCTCAGCTTTGGTAGTCGGCCGCAGCCCTTCATTATAGAGCGAGCTGTGACTGATGAGGTCCTCCCCTTCTTTTGTCAGGGTGACGATTCCGTTCACTTCTTCCTGCGTCTTCATTTTTTCCCTCCTTTTTATTGACAAAATCACTCGTATTTTGACAACTGCCCCCAGGTTGTCTGAAATACAAGTTGTAACATTATATTGGGGGAAGGAAGACCTAATTCCAGCTTTTTTCCTGGGTAAAAAAGAACGTCCGGAACAGTTCGTTCCAGACGTACAGCAGGTGGCCATGCTATGCTTTTGGGAAATATTCGTTCCAGCGTTTGTCGACCAGTGCCGAAATTTCCGGCAGTGTCTCTACTTCATCCGGATAGAAAGGCTTCATCCGCGCATCGACGACCAGCGGCCCTTCATAACGGATTTTGTTGCGGACAATCGTCGATTTGGCGTACAGATCGTGGGCCGGGTCGAAGCGAGTGAACACGGTCCACAGGAAGCTGCTTTGCTTCTCGGCAATTGCCGCATCATCCACGATGCAGATCATCGGCCAATCCGCGAGATGTTCGTTGAGATAGGGCAGCAGCTCTTCGCCCAGCTCCGGTCTATCGTGGAAGCTCGGCCCGGAAATGACCAGACATCCGGGGCAAAAAGCGCGAATATCAGTCATGCCCGGAATGCCTTGCCCTTTGTACTCGCGCGGCAGCTCACGGACCGGATCGCCGATGCCCAGCATGATCCCTTTGGAGCCGTGGTTCAGCTTCCGTCCCGTATAGTCCAACGTATCGTTCGACGTATCGTTGACGATCAACAGGTCGCGCTCCGGCTGGAAGCGGGCCAGGATGATTTCGAGAAATTGCTTGAAGTTGCCGAGGTCACATGGCTCATCTGTCACCATCAAAAACTTGGTCAAGGTGAGCTGGCCTTCTCCCATGATGCGGAAAGCGTGTGCCATCGCTTCCTTATAGTAGCTCTCGCGCACAATCGCGCCGGCGAGCGCGTGGAAGCCTGTCTCGCCATATGTCCAGAGCGCCTTGACACCCGGCATGACGACCGGGAACAGCGGAGAAAGCAGTCGCTGCAAGTATTCCCCGATGTAGTAGTCCTCCTGACGCGGCTTTCCGACGACAGTTGCCGGATAGATTGCGTCCTTGCGGTGCCACATTTGCTTCACGTTGAACACCGGGAAGTCATGTGCCCAGGAGTAATAGCCGAAGTGATCGCCAAAAGGCCCCTCAGGCCGTCTGATGTGCGGCGGAACTTCTCCGGCGAACACAAACTCGGCTTCTGCAACGATGCGGTGCGGATGGTTCGGCACCTCTGTCATTTTCAGCTTGTCGCCCATCAACAGCGAGGCGAAAACCAGCTCCGGCACCATTTCGGGCAGAGGAGCGATGGCGGAGACGATCAGGGCAGGCGGGCCGCCGATGGTCAGCGTAACAGGCAGCGGCTGGTTTCGTTTTTCCGCTTCGTGGTAGTGGAAGCCGCCGCCTTTTTGAATCTGCCAGTGCATGCCTGTTGTGTTTTTGTCGTAAATCTGGATGCGGTACATGCCCAGGTTGTGCTCTTTTGTATCAGGGTGCTCTGTATACACCAAAGGCAAGGTGACGAACGGACCGCCATCCAGGTGCCAGCTGGTCAGGGCAGGCAGCTTGGTCATGTCGACATCGGTTGTGGCAATTTGCGTCACAGGCGCTTGGGAGGCAGGCACGGTTTTGGTACCCGTGCGCATGACTTCCAGGAGCGGCTGGCGCAACTCCCACAAGCCGGAGAGTTTTGGCGGCAACAGCTTGTCCATCCCGTGCACCAGGCTGCGGACAACCGCCTCGGGCTTAGGCCCAAACGCCATGTCGACCCGCTCTACGGTACCGAACAGGTTCGTGACCACGGGAAACGATTTTCCTTTTACATTGGTGAACAAGAGAACAGGTCCGCCCTCTTCAATCACTCTGCGATGAATCTCGGCCAGCTCCAGATAGGGATCGACTGGTGCGTCAATCTCCACGACTTGTCCGGCGCGGCGCAATTGTTCTATGAACGAACGAAGGTTCGCGTGCATCTGTAGATACCTCCACATCCCCGTAATTCCCTTTTAACTGTACACGAACAATAGCAATGAAGCTACCTTTTTATCCGCTCGGGATGGTAAGATGAAGCTGGAGGTGAGCGATTTGTGACCACAGCCGGAAAAGTATTGTCTTTGCAAACGAGAATGATCTTGCTGATTACCATCGGAATTATTTTGATTATTTCGTCAGTTGGTGCCGTGTTCTCGTCCATCGTGGCCTCGTCGATTGAGGAGCAGATCGGGAAAAGGGCGCTGAGCGTAGCCAAAATCGTCGCCCACGACCCCGAACTGCGCCAGGCTTTTCAAAGCAGCTCGCCGTCCGAGCTGATCCAGCCGATTGCAGAAAACGTTCGGCTGCAAACCGGAGCGGAATTTGTCGTCGTCGGCAACCAGGACGGCATCCGCTATTCGCATCCGCTGCCTGACCGCATCGGCAAGTCGATGGTCGGCGGAGACAATGAGCCGGGACTGATCTATGGCCAATCGTACATTTCCAAGGCGATTGGGAGCTTGGGTCCATCCTTGCGCGGCAAGGTGCCGATTCGCGACGACAATGGCGCGGTGATCGGCATCGTGTCGGTCGGTTTTTTGCTGGAGGACATTGAGGAAGCCATCGACGATTATCAAGAAAAGGTTTTCCTCATCACGCTGATCGCGCTCGTCTGCGGGATTGCTTTTGCCATCGGGCTGAGCCGCTATTTGAAAAGGCTGACGCTTGGGCTGGAGCCGGAAGAAATCGCCGCTTTGTACGTGGAGCGCAACGCCGTTCTCGAATCCGTCCGGGAAGGAATCGTCGCGATTGACCGGAACAGCGAGATCACGATGATGAACAAGGCCGCGATCCGCATACTCGAATTGCCGGAGGAAGACATTCACCGCAAGCACATTTTGGACGTGCTGCCGGATAGCCGCATGCCGGAGGTGTTGAAAACGGGGGAACAGCAGCTCGACCGTGAATCGATCACGAGCGGCAAAGAAATTATCGTAAACCGCCTGCCGATCAAGCTGGGAGACAAAATCGTCGGTGTCGTCAGCAGCTTTCGCCCGAAGTCGGAGATCGACAAGCTGACCTCGGAGCTGTCACAGGTCCGGCGCTATGCCGATGTGCTGCGCGCCCAGACGCACGAGTTTCACAACTTGCTGTACACGATCTCCGGACTGTTGCAGCTCGGCTCCGTACAGGAGGCGATTGAACTGATAACGAGCGAGACATCGGCACAGGAAGAACTGCTCTTGTTCGTGGCAAGACGAATTCCGGACCCGATGATTGGCGCCCTTTTACTGGGCATGCACAACCGGGCCAAAGAACTGAAAATCCAGCTCGTGATCGATCAGGACAGTCATCTTCAAGTGCTGCCGGCACATATCAACCGTCAGCAGGTGATCGTGCTGCTCGGCAATTTGCTGCAAAACGCGCTGGAAGCGGTTAATGATGCAGCCGTTTCGCAAAAGCGCGTGGACGTTTATCTGGCGGATACGGAAGAAGAGCTGTTGTTTGAAATTGCCGATTCCGGGCCGGGGGTGCCCGATGAATGGCGCGAGAAAATTTTTGCCTACGGTTTTTCGACGAAAGCGGGCGAGGACCGGGGACTTGGTTTGGCAAAAGTGCGCGGAATCGCCGAGGAGATGGGCGGCTACATTGTCGTCGGAAAAAGCGACTGGGGCGGCGCGCTGTTCACCGTTTCCTTGCCGAAAGAAGGGAGAACTGGCAGTGAAGAAGCTTGAAGTGCTGATCGTCGAGGACGATTTGCGGATTATCGACATTAACCGAAGATTCGTGAACAAGATCGAGGGATTCGAAGTGATTGCCACTGCCACCAACGGCAGTGACGCCAAAGAGCTGCTCGCTGTCACGCGTCCCGATCTGGTGCTTTTGGACGTGTATTTGCCCGATATGCTGGGCACCGAGCTGGTCTGGTACATCCGCCAGCACTATCGCGAGGTCGACATCATCATGATTACGGCCGCGAAGGAGATGGAGATGGTCCAGGAAGCGCTTAGGGGCGGCGTTTTTGACTACATCGTCAAGCCGCTCGTCTTCGAGCGTTTCCGCGAGCGGCTGGAGAGCTATCGCGCCCATGTGGCCCGGACGAAAGCGGCGACAGAAGTCGATCAGGATGTCATCGACCAGATGCTGACCAGGCGGCCGCTCAACCCAAAACAGCGCGAGTTAGCCGTGCCAAAAGGCATTGACCAGCTGACCCTGGAAAAAGTCATCGCGGCGATCAGGCAGACAGGCGACAAAGGCGTCTCCGCAGAAGAGATCGGCCGCGAGATCGGCACCAGTCGGACGACAGCCCGCCGCTATCTGGAGCATCTGGTGCAGGAAAAAAAGGCGAGGGCCGAACTGATTTACGGCAGTGTCGGCAGGCCAGAGCGAAAGTACCGTTTTTTGCCAGAGCGGGCATGAACAAAATGAACAAAAAGTTGTTAATTTTCTAAAAGTATATTATATTCGAAAACTATCCCCGAAGGACCCGGCATGATACGTTAATGGCAAGCGTGATACCGCTTACAAAAACGACGGGTTCGAGGGGGTTTTTTGTTTGAAAATGAAAAAAAGTGCACTCATTGTTTTGTCTGCTTTCTTTACGCTCGCGCTGGCCGCCTGTGGCGGGGCGAACAGCAGCTCGTCCGGCTCGGGAGCGCAGCCGGCGTCTACGGCATCCAGCTATCCGGAAAAGCCGATTGTGTTCGTCGCTCCATCCGGGGCAGGCGGAGGCTGGGACAAGACAGCCCGCTCGCTTGCCAAGGTACTCGCCGAGAGCAAGCTGGTGACGGAAGCAATTACGGTAGAAAACAAACCAGGCGGCGGCGGGACCGTCTTCATGGCGGAATACGTCAGCAAGGACAAAGGCAACCCTTACAAGCTGTTTGTCAGCTCTCCGCCAATTCTCATCAACCATAACAAAAAAGAGGGGAACAGTCCGTTCGGCTTCCAGCATGTGACGCCGCTGGCGCAAATGACGAAAGATTTCGGCGCCCTGGTCGTGCGCGCCGACTCGCCGTACCAGGATATGAAAAGCTTTTTGGACGATTTGAAAAAAGACCCGACAAAAATGACGCTGGCTGGCGGTTCGGCTCCGGGCTCGATGGACCATCTCGTCAGCGTGTTGCCAGCAGCCAAATACGGCATCGACCCGAAAACGGTCAAGTACGTTTCCTATGACGGCGGCGGAGAAGCGATTGCGGCGCTGCTCGGCGGCAATGCCGACATGATCGCGACCGATGCCTCCGGCGTAGGCGAATACGTGAAGGCAGGCAAGATTCGCGTGCTCGGCGTCACGTCAACAGAGCGGATGAGCGGCGATTTGAAAGACGTTCCGACTTTGCAAGAGCAAGGAATCGATGCGACCTTTACGATCTGGCGCGGTGTATTTGGTCCGGCTGACATGCCTGCGGATGCCAAAGCGTATTGGGACGCCAAATTGAAAGAGCTGTCGGAGAGCGAGGCGTGGAAGAAAGAGCTTGCTGCAAACGGCTGGGAGAGCGAATACAAGGACGCGGCGGCCTTCACGGCGTTCTTGGAGGAGCAGGATCAGCTCGTAAAAGAACTGTTGAACTCGCTTGGCATGGCGAAATAGGGAGAGGGCACTCCTCTCCTTTTTCCCCGCTTTTTGCGGCACGTGTCCAATTTTCCATGTGGAGAAAACGACGCGACCGAACGCTCCCTTATCGAAAAAGGAGGTACGTATGAACGTTAGGTTTGATCGGTACGGCAGTATTGCTTTTGCGCTGGTGGGGGCATTTTTCATCGCGGAGAGCCAGCATATCTCGACGAGTGCATACGGCAGTCAGGTCGGGCCGAGCATGTTTCCGTTCGGCTTGGGCATCTTGCTGGTCCTGCTCAGTCTGCGCCTGTTTTACGAGACGTTCCAGGCGAAATACCGTGCTGCGGGACAAGCCGTTGAAAAACTTTTGTACAAACGATTTCTCCTGATGCTCGCAGCGACGGTGCTGTATGTCCTGCTGCTGGAGCCAATCGGGTATGTGATCGCTACGGCTCTGTTTCTTTACGTCACGTTTCTGGTCATGGGCAGCAAAAGCCAATGGCGATCGGCGGTTGTCTCCTTGCTGTTTTCCGTCGGTGTTTACGTGGTGTACGTGCAACTGCTGAAAGGAACGCTTCCAGGCCTTCCTGCCTGGCTCGGCGTCTAGGGAGGGATCGAGATGGGTACGCTGCAATATTTGGCTGATGGATTTCAAATCGCCTTTCAATGGCACAATCTGGTTTACGCGTTTATCGGAGTGCTGATCGGTACGGCTGTCGGGGTGCTGCCTGGCATCGGTCCGATGAGCGGTGTGGCGCTGCTGATGCCGGTGACAGCCTCGCTGACGGCGGGTCTGCCGCCCGAGATGGCGGCGGCGAGCGCCCTGATCTTGCTTGCGGGCGTGTACTACGGCGCGATGTACGGCGGCTCTACCACGTCCATTTTGCTAAATACACCGGGCGAATCTTCGTCAGTCGTCACGACCTTGGACGGGTATCAGCTTGCGAAACAGGGGCGGGCAGGAGCGGCGCTGTCGATTGCGGCCATCGGCTCGTTTGTGGCCGGGATTGTGGCGCTGGTGGCGCTTGTCTTTCTCGCCGATCCGCTCTCTGACCTCGCGCTGCAGTTCGGGCCGGCGGAGTATTTTTCGCTCATGCTGCTCGGTCTGTGCGCCGTGAGCGGACTTGGCGGCAAATCCATGACGAAGGCTTTGATGATGACAGTCCTTGGGCTTTTGCTGGCAACGATCGGCATCGACAACGTATCGGGAGTGGCCCGGTTTACCTACGATATTCCCGATCTGTACCAAGGGTTGGAGTTTTTGACAATTGCAGTCGGTTTGTTTGCGCTTGGCGAGGTTTTCAAAACGATTCTGGAAAATGACCATTCTTCACAGGAAATCATCAAGGTCGACCGGATTTTGCCGACCAAAAAAGACTTGAAAGATAGCGCCGTTCCCATCGTCCGCGGTTCTTTGCTCGGCTTTTTCATCGGCGTATTGCCCGGAGCAGGTGCGACACTGGCCTCATTCTTTTCCTATGTCATGGAGAAAAAATGGAGCAAACACCCGGAGCGTTTCGGAAAAGGCGAGATCGCCGGAGTAGCAGGGCCGGAATCTGCGAACAATGCCGCTTCCGGAGGCGCCATGATTCCGCTGTTGACGCTCGGAATCCCTGGATCAGGGACAACGGCGATTCTGATGGGGGCGCTGCTCATGTACAACGTCCAGCCAGGGCCGCTTTTGTTCAGCGATCACCCGCAGATCGCCTGGGGATTGATTGCCAGCATGTTCATCGGAAATCTGATGCTGCTCGCCCTGAACATGCCGCTCGTCAAAGTGTTCGCCAAAATCATTGAGACGCCGCCGCAATATTTGCTCCCGATGATTATTGCCATCTCCGTATTTGGCGTCTATGCGGTGCAAATCAGCACGTTTGATCTCATTTTGCTCGTGATATGCGGAATTCTCGGCTACTATTTGAACAAAAACGACTTCCCGCTCGCTCCGCTCGTGCTCGGGCTGGTACTCGGCCCGATGATCGAAAACAACATGCGCCGGGCGCTGACGACGTCCAACGGAGACTTCTCGATTTTTTACACGAAGCCGCTTTCTGCCGTTTTTCTGTTGTGTGCGCTGGCCTGGCTCGTCGTGCCGCTGGTGTTGAAGCGACGGGGAAAACAAGTCGTGATTAACGAAGAAGCATAAAGCTTTACACGCTGCTTGACAGCGCTCCTCTCTCCCCCTATCATAGGAAAAATTGCGGGAAGCTGTACTGCTCGGGCAAGCGGGCAGTACAGGGAAGGGGAGACGAACATGTTAGCAATCGAGCCTGTCACACTGGAAGGAAAGCTGGTCAGACTGGAGCCGCTCCGTCTGGTGCATACGGATGGCATTTTTGCCGCCGGTGCTTTTCCGGAGATCTGGTCGTACATGTCGGTCGAGATTCAGACGCGCGATGACGCGCAAGCTTTTATCGAGCAAGCCATGAAAAACGAGGCAGCGCAAACCGAACTGCCTTTTGCCATCATCAATCGCGCAGATGGTCAAGTCATCGGGAGTACGAGGTTTCTCGCCATTTCTCGCAAGGATCGCGGACTGGAAATCGGCTTCACGTGGCTGACGCCTGCCGTCTGGAAAACCGCTGTCAATACAGAGTGCAAATGGCTTCTGTTGCGTCACTGCTTCGAGCAGCTCGGATGCATCCGCGTCCAGTTGAAAACCGACTCGCGCAACCTCAACTCCCAGCGCGCCATCGCCCGCATCGGCGGCATCCGCGAGGGTGTACTCCGCAATCATATGGTCATGCGGGACGGATATATCCGCGATTCGGTTTACTTCAGCATCCTCGACCGTGAGTGGCCAGCCGTGAAAGAACGGCTGGAAATGTTGCTGTTTGGTGAATAAAAGGGCGGGGCGATTGTAGCGGGAAACTTCCATGTGTACAATAGGAATGAACCTTGTGGGCAAATGGGTTCAGAAAAGAGGGTATGCATGAGACTTCGCCTCTCACCAACCGGCTGCGTACTGCTCGCCGGGGATCTGATCGCCTTTGTACTGTTTGTGTACTATGGAAAGCTGGCACATAATCTGCCAGTTACGTTTCTTGGAATATGCGAGACGTTGGCTCCGTTTTTGATTGGCTGGATCATCGCAATACTGGTTTTTCGCACCTATGCAGAACGCACCTGCTCATCCTGGGGGCGGCAACTGGTCACAATGCTGTTCAGCTGGACGCTTGCGGCGCCGATTGGCCTTTTGATCCGTTCCTGGTGGACGGGTGTGCCAATGACGCTCATTTTTTCCGGCGTAACGTACTTCGTGACCTTGGCTTTTCTGCTTGGCTGGCGTTTGCCTTTCGCGCTGTTCCACGCTTTATGGAAGCGGACCAGGCAAGAGACCGTTCACTAATAAACCGTCCCAAATTGGTTACGCTATCCTGTGAATGACGACAGGAGGTGAATCATTTGGGCAAGAACAACAACAGCAAGGACCTGGGAAAAAACCGCGGGAAAACGCTCGATCACAACGATCAGAACACGAACCTGCGCCAATCCCACCACAACGACCGAAACGAGGGTACGGGCAAAGACCGCTGAGCTTTCAGCGGTTTTTCTGTTTTCATCAGCCAGGCCTGCACAGCAAATGGTTCGATTCCGGACGAGTTGTGTTATAATAGGTTTTGTTTTTCAAGCGAGTGGAGGGGAAAAACAGTATGACGGAACCGATGCATGACGTACAGCCGGTGACTATGTCGTCACAGGCGTTTTTGATTTTGTGTCGACTTTACGACGGATGCTATGACGAGTTGAAGCAAAATGAACAGTTTCGCGAGCTGATTGAGTCCATCGGGGATATTCTTTTGGCCGGAGTGGAAACTCTGGAGAAGCAAGAGACGAAGCCAAAGACGATTACGTTTCCGCTGACAGTGCAGCAGGCGTTTTTCGTGCGGAGGCTGATCGTGGAGCTGCTTGCGCAAGCACCTGATGGCAATGACGACAAGACGACGCAATGGCTGCAGGAATGTCTGACGGCGTTGTCCGGGGTCGGTGCTGCGGCAGGTGCCAAAGCAGATGCGAACTAGCCGGGAGCTTCACGTCATTACGAGCGGCAGGCAAACGCTCGAAGAGGTACTGCGGATGGCTGAAGCAGCGTATGCCGGAGGGATGGACTACCTGCATATTCGCGAAAAGCAGCGAACGGCCAGAGAATGCATGGACTGGGTTCGGGCTTTGGCGAATGTGGTTCCGCTATCGTGCCTTTTGGTCAATGATCGGGTCGATGTGAGTGCCGCGTCAGGCTGTGCAGGCGCACATTTGGCGTATCACAGCCTGGAGGTTGGCGATGCCCGGCTGGTTTTGCGGCGGGAACAAAAAATAGGTCGCTCCGTCCATTCGTATTTGGAAGCAGAGCAAGCAGTGGCAGCAGGGGCAGACTATTTGATGTACGGACATATTTTTCCAAGCGGCTCCAAACCGAACCTCGCGCCGAGAGGGACGGGCGAGCTGATGAAAATAACAGCAGCGTGGACGGTTCCCGTGATCGGACTCGGCGGGATTACGCCGGAGCGGACTGGCGAAGTGCTCGCTGCAGGCTGCGCAGGCATTGCCGTACTATCCGGAATCACCGACGCAACAGATGCGCAGGCGGCCGCTTTGGCTTATCGCGAGGCGTTGGATCGCTGGGAGGGGAATGAAAAGTGAAAGACAGGCAAACACTTCGGGAAAAGATGGGCGTTTACTTGGTGATCGGCAGCCAGGATTGCGGATTTTCCAGTGAAAAGACCGTCGAGATCGTTCGCGAGGCGCTCGCGGGCGGAGCAGGCATCGTGCAGTTGCGGGACAAAGGCAGCAGGCTGACTGCGGAAGAGCGCCATGAACTGGGGCGGCAGCTCCAGCAGCTGTGCCGCGAAGCACAAGCCTTGTTTTTCGTCAACGACGATGTGGAGCTGGCTGTGCGGCTGCAGGCGGACGGGGTACATGTCGGACAGGACGACATGCAACTGGCCCAGGTGAGAGAAAAGGTAGGCGAAGCGATGTACGTCGGCGTGTCAGCAGGCACGGTGGAGGAAGCGCTCGCAGCCCGAAACGGCGGTGCAGACTGCATCGGGGTAGGAGCGATGTTCGCTACATCTTCGAAGGCGGATGCGGGCGAGCCAATCGGTCCCGAGGGACTTCGCGACATCCGTGAGGCTGTCGGCAGCGACTTGCCGATTGTGGGCATTGGCGGGATCACCCTGCAAAACGCCGGGCAGGTAATCAACGCCGGAGCCGACGGCGTAGCTGTCATCAGCGCCATCAGCCGGGCTGACTCGCCCAGAAAAGCGGCACAAGACTTGCTGCAGATTGTACGATCGATCTAGCACGGACAACCAGACGAATACATATGGTAGGGTAATCTTACTCATTCACGAAGGAAACCGATACTGGCGATCAAAAGGAGGTGGAACCGATGAAAAACCGGATTTACCGGATCGGATACGAATGGGTCAGCAAACGGGAATTGCTTGAGCGACTGAACTTGCACGACTGTATCCTGATCGAGCATAAACGGCTCCAGCCGCCCCCGGACGATCAGGATACCGAATTGCCGCCGGAAAAAGAAGTCCATGCTGTCCTGATTCGCAGTCAGCGACGTCCGGGCGAATGGGTGACGTTCAACGGGCTGTACGAGATTCAAACCCGCGAACCGATTCCGTGGATTGATTCTCCTCTGGAGTATCACCAGTTCGGGACGGAGTTGATTCCGGGAAACATCCGCCGGGAAAAGGCCCCCCAGGCCCGGATTCCGGCGAGAACGAAGCTGCAGATTGCGGCGGTGCGTCAGGATACGGTTTTTGTCACCGTGCCTGGACATCCTTCGCGGCGTTATGAAATGTCCCTGGCTCATGCGCGCTTCGCCAAAGATTTTCCGACCGAGCTGGAGATGAAGCTGCAGGTGTATGCGTTTCCACCGCGCCACGACATCTTCGTCGACTGGCTTTTGAAGGAAGGGCGGAAAACCGGCATTATCACAAGGCCGAATCAGGAGAGGGTGGAGCGATCCGCTTTTCAAGTATGGGACGACTTGCGCAAGGAGTACGGGCTTAGCGTCAGCGCCGCCTTGCTTGCGATCAAGCAGGCGCTGATCGTGCTGGACCGGGCAGGTGTGGAGACCGATTTTCCTTATCCGGTCCAGGAGCGGTCGGACCTTTCCTTGTTCAGTGAAACGGAGCGCGACGCTTTTTACTCGTACCAAGCCGTGCGCTGTGCCATGGCGGCTGTCGCTGCACTTTTGACGGTCGATCCCAAGGACCCGCTGCAGGACACCTTGCTGATGGATATTATGCTGGAGCAGCAGCTCAACCGCAGACGTGACTGAAGCGTCAGCGGTTTTTTGTTTTTCGCGCTGTGGTGTATAATAGAAGGGAAACCTATTTGAAAAAGGATGTGGACAAGCATGTACGTATCCATGAACAGATTGAAAGTTCCTGCCGATTACCAGTCTCACCTCGAACGCGCCTTTGGCGGGGGCGGCGAGGGGATGAAGGAAGTTCCGGGCTTTTTGGAGTTTCTCTTCCTCGCACCGACAGAAGGTGACGAATACATCGTCTTCACAAAGTGGACAGATGAACAGTCGTTCCAAAACTGGACGCAGAGCGAAGCATTCAAGCGCGCACACGCCGGAACGAATCCAAACAGCCCGGTCAAGTCAGACTTGCGCAATTACATCGTAAAAGCTCATTCATAGCAAAAAGAAGCATTTGTCGTTTCGGGGCAAATGCTTCTTTTTTTAATCGTTGATGGATAAACATTTTTTACCAAATCAATGCATGATCGTGATATGATAATAGAAGATGGGCATGCCGTTTCAAGTGATTTTTGGCTGGGAGAAACTTCTGCAAAACGAACGCCAGCAGGATCGACTGCGTGGCGATCATCTCCCTGATTGTTGGACACACTGCTTTACATCATCTCGATTTTGTGTCCATAATATTATCATACATAGTTGAATGAAGGCCTCAATGAAGCAAGAAGAAAAGGAGTCAGAGCGTTTTGAAAAATCGAATAAGTAAGTATCTTACTCATTTGGCCCCTGCTGCAGTGGCCAAAACGTTTACTTTTCTTTCTGAAAAATACGATCACTCTGCTTCGCTTCTGGGAGACCGCGCACATACTGAGGCTTTGCTTGTTCAACTGCTCATTCGCTGGGCAGAAGTGGTGGAATCTAATGATCCAACAACGGCAGAACAAGAAATTAATGAAGTCGCGTACAAATGTTTGCATCATGGACTGAATTTGGCGACGCTGGTGCAGTTCCTGCGAGTGTGCCGGGACAGCATTGTCGAGCAGATGAACAACAACTCTGCCTTGCTGGTGAAAAGTGAAGCGGAGCAGCTTGAGCTTTTACGAGGACAATATGCGTTTTTTCAGGCGACGGATCAGCTGATTGCCCAGATCGTGAGCGTCTACAGTCAGGAAAATCGCCCGCCAAATTACAGGCAAAATACGAGTGGAGTCTTGGAGCGGAAACAAGAGGAGCAAATTGCTCTGCTTGCCGAACAAGAGCTGGTCCAAATGGTGCTGCACTCCAGCGACATCGCCGTTTTGATGATTGATCGCTCGCTGAAAATTATCCAAGCCAACCATGCGTTGTGTCAACTGTTTGGGTTCAAACGCGAACAAATCATCGGCCAAAACATAGACGAAGTTTTTAAACAGAACGAGAACGAAAGGTTTGTCCAATGGGTCATTGAACGCGGACAGTCAGGTCATTACATGGCCGAATACCATGCCAAATGGACGACGGTCAGCACCAGTCCGATTTACTACATGGGCGAGATGTGGGGAGCAATCGCTGTTTACCGGAATGTTACCGAGAGCAAACGATATGAAGAAGAGCTGAACAAGCGGGAAGCGTTGGCGGCTGTGGGCCAGCTTGCCGCAGGGATGGCGCATGAAATCCGCAATCCGCTTACCTCGATCAAGGGCTTCATTCAACTCTTGCGCGAGCAGGGAGGGGCGGGACGCAGCGATTCCTACTTCTCCGTCATTTTGACGGAGATCGAACGCATCGACGGGTTGTTGAACGACGTGCTCGTTTTGGCCCGGTACAGGGACGACAAAATCGTTTCCGAACGTTTTCTCGTACTGGACGAGCTTTATGGCGTCATTCGTTTGCTGGAGCCGGAAGCCAATCGCAGGGGGATCAAGCTGGAGCTGGACATCACTCCTGGCGATTGGTATGTGTTCGGGTACCGTTCGCGCATCAAGCAGGCGTTTCTGAACATCATGAAAAATGCGTTCGAAGCTGTGCTGACTCAAGGCAGCGTGGTGCGTGTCACCGTTTACGGCTCCATCAGCCAGGTCGTCATCATCGTGGAGGACAACGGACCGGGACTGAGTTCTGCCTGTCTGGAAAATTTGTTCGTGCCTTTTTTTACGACGAAGCAAGAGGGTACCGGACTTGGGTTGTCCACGACGCAACGCATCATCGCGGATCACGGCGGCGAAATTTTTGCCGACAACTCGCCCCGATTGAATGGGGCGCGCTTCGAAATCCGCTTGCCGCTTTCCACTACTACAAGCACATGAAGATAAGAAACGCAAAGACGGAGCGAACCTTCCGTCTTTTTTCATGGCTTCATCCGGGAAAAAGGTATATATCCAATCTGCACCTGCGCCAAAAGGCACGGTGTCACTGTGGTGGAACAGATAGGAGTAGGTGTAAAGTCCTCTGATCGGAAAAAGTTGCAAGTCTTTCGAATCAAAATATTTGCAACTCGTTGTCAAACCGTGTCGTTTGGTGGAATAATTTACAAAAAGGCTGAACGGAGTTGAACGTAGAGTGATCCGGATGTTGCACAAAAATGAAAAGAGGTGGAGCTATTGGGAAGCGTGGTATGACGAAAAGAATCGGCAGTATGTGGTGAACTACGGTCAGGTAGGCGAAAGTGTCGATCATTATACGATCGTCGCCGAGCAAATCGAAGGGAAACCGGCGCATGTGCTGCAAAACTGGGCGGAAGAAATGAAGGAAAAGGGCTATGCCGAGCTTGCACAAGAGGATATGCAGAAGCTGGTAGTGAGCTTTCAGCACTTGTCGGAAGCGGATGTGGAGATGCGGTATGCTATCGAGGAGCTGCTGGATGAATGTCTTGGCAAAACCGGGAACGGACATAGCGACGGTGGAGACGACAGCGAGGAAAATCTTGCGGTCATTTGCCGCGTGCTCGACATTGACAAGGCAGTCGCCGCCGTCCGGGAAGCCATGTCTGCCGCCCGATTGCTGGATGGCCTGGCAATCTGGGTCCTGCAGGACGACGGCACGCGAGTCTCGCTCGATTGTACTGCCTGAAACGTTTCGCTACTTCACGATTTTGAGCCGGAGGGCCTTGGCGACAGCCTGTGTGCGGTCCTCGACGCCCATTTTTTGCAAGATGCGGTGAACGTGTGTTTTCACCGTGCCTTCGGATATAAACAAGTTTTGCGCGATCTGATCGTTGCGATACCCGTAGGCGATTTGCTGCAGGACGTCCAGCTCGCGGTCTGTCAGCTCATCGAGCAAGGCGGAAGGAGCGGCAGCGTGATCGGAAGCGCTGCGCTGAACCTGCAAGGCTTCTGCCAGCGCCTTGGCTGCCGTCACGGTATGAAAAAGAGCTTCCCCCTGGAAGGCTCTGCGGATCAGGTCGAGCATCTCCTGCGAGTCAGCATCCTTCAGCATATAGCCGACAGCGCCTGCGCGGATTCCTTCGACCACGTAATTGTGGTTGTCAAAAGTGGTGAGGATCAGGACCTTGACGGCTGGATGTGCGTTCATGATCTTCCTCGTAGCTTCAATTCCGGACATTTTGGGCATCTGCACGTCCATCAGCACGACGTCTGGCGCGATTTTTCCTACCAGCTCCACGGCTTCCTCTCCGTCAGCAGCTTCCCCGACGACCTCCATATCCGGCTGCATCTGGATTACGTATCCCAATCCCTGGCGAATCATGTTCTGGTCGTCTACGAGGATCACACGAATTTTTTTCGCTTGGTCTGTCATGTTCGCATGCCCCCTTCTTTTTCCAAATGTTCCAGCGGCAATGTTACATCGAGTCTGAATCCATGCGGTTCCTTGGCAAAATAGGACAGGGTGCCGTTTAGTTGTTTGATGCGCTCGGCGATGCCCGTCAGTCCGAACCCAGGCTTGATTTGATCCTGCGGCGTGATGTCACCGTCGTCCTGGATCGACAGGAAGAGAGAGTTTTCCCGCTGCTCGATCAAGACCTGGATTTCTTTTGCGTTGGAATGGCGCAGCGTATTGGTAACGGCTTCCTGTAAAATTCGGTAAAAGGTGATCGTCAGCTCCTGGGACAGCGGAATATCCAGTTCGGAGGACAAAAGCTCCATCTTGATCCCTGTATGCTTTTGCGCCTGTGACAGCAAAGCCCGCAGCGGCGTGAGTCCCAGCGATGTTTTGTCCATGGCGAGCGTATGCACGGAGGTGCGAATTTCGTCCAGGCTTTGCTTGGCTACGCTGAGCATGTTGCGCACGGCTTCCTGCGCGTGCTCCGGTCCGTCCTGCAGCATGTACTTTAGCGCGTGGAGCTGAACGATCAGCGAGGTCAGACTGTGACCCAGCGCGTCGTGAATGTCGCGGGCAATCCGCGTCCGTTCCTCAAGAACCGCTACCTGCAGCGAGTGCAAGGCCGCTTCCTGGAGCTGGGAATGCGCTTCCTGGAGCTCGGTATGGGCTTGTTGCAGCTCCTTCAAATGGGCCTGATTCGTTTTGTACGCCTCGTTTTGAATCCGGTATCCTCGCGCTCCGATATAGCAGCCGATATACGTCAGGATAAACGGAACGATATGCGGAAAAGTGAGGATGTCGTAACAATACAAAAACAACGTGGTACACGTGCCAAAAAAGCTTGCGTAAGCCAGCGCGCGCCGTCCTTCGATGTAAAAGCCGATAAAGACGGCGAGCGGCAGCATCATCCCGAAGCCTTCTCCCCCGGCGAACATGCCTTTTAAGAGAGACATCGTGCCCAGCAAAACCGTCGCTAGTTCAAATTGGTACGGCTTCCATTTCCTTTTGGAAATCCAGAATACCACAATGTAACAAAAGAATAGTACAATCGTAAGAGAAAACTGTAAGGGAGTCTCGCGCATGAAAGAGCTTGGCAAAAGGGCCAGCACAATCAAGATGGAGAACCAGATGATGAGCAAACGTTTTTGAATCGCCTTTATACTCAGTTTCAGCAAAGAGATGTCCTTCTTTCTCTGACCGGATACTCATTTATTTTCATTCTAGCATGGGGTGTCGTCTATCTCCAGATAGACACCGCAGGCCGGGAAATCAACCTGCTGATAGACTTCACTACCCAAGACTATAGGTAGAATAAAGCTTGGCTAATAAAGATGTAGATGGGTCATGTGGGATAGTGAGGGAGGCTTTCATGAAAGAACTGATTCAGTTGGCAAAGCTCCTGAAAGAAGCGAGCGCCTTGTTTGCATCCATTTCCAAAAAGGAGCTGGACAGCAGCGATCTTAACTGGCAACAGGTGCTGATTTTGGAACAAGTCAGCAACGGTTCAAAAACGATGGGGGAGATTTGCAAGGCTGTCGATCTTCCGTACAGTACCACTTCAGGATTAATCAACAGGCTGGAGCAGGAAAATCTGGTGCGCCGTTTTCGGGACCAAACGGACCGCCGAATCGTGTGGGTTTCCTTGACGGAGCGGGTGTCTTCCCAACAGGAATTGAAGCCGGAAGATCCTCACGCGATCTCATCTCTTCATGCGCTGCAACGATTGTTCTCCCAAATGAAAGAAATAACAGGCTAATTGTCGCTTTCGGCAAATGGCAAAGCCGAAGGGGTACGATTAGCCATGTCAAGTTTTCCAGAAGAGGTGAGTAGATTTGAATCTGTCTGAACTCTCGATTAAACGCCCGGTCACGATGATTATGCTGACCGTGGCCATGCTGATTTTCGGTTTCGTCTCCTTGCCTCGCTTGGCGATTGACCTGATGCCGGATCTTAATTTTCCGGTTGCGGTAGTCGTCACGTCTGTTGACGGGGGATCGCCCAGTGAGGTAGAAAAACTGGTGACAAAGCCGATAGAAAATGCGCTGGGAACTGTTTCCAACCTGGACAGCATTTCATCCGTATCCATTGAAGGGGCCTCGCAGGTCATCCTCATGTTTAACTGGGGAACGGATCTCGACCAGGCCTCGCTCGATGTGCGGGAAAAGGTCGATCAGGTGAGAGGCATGCTCCCTGATTCCGCGCATGCGCCGCGCGTATTGCGCATCGATCCGAACAGTCAGCCAATCATCCAGTTTGCCGTCACAGGCGAGCAGGATGTCAACCAGTTGAAAAAGCTGGCGGAAGACATGATCCAGTCGCGGCTGGAGCGGATTGACGGCGTTGCGGCTGCTTCCATCAGCGGCGGCCAGGATAGAATCGTCGACGTCATCGTCGATCCGGCCAAGCTCTCCGCGTACGGGCTGTCCCTGGAGCAAATCCAGCAGGCGCTTGCAAGCGGCAACCTGTCTGGCTCCGCCGGTTCCGTCCGTGAAGGGGACAGCAACATGAACATTCGCGTTCAGGGTGAATTTGCCAGCGTGGAGCAAATTGCGCTGACGCCGATTTCGGTAGGGGAAAACTCCATTCGCCTGCGCGATATTGCCGAAGTCAGAGATACGCTCGAAGACATTACGCAGCTCAGCTACGTTAACGGCAAGCCGAGCCTTGGTATTTCGATTACGAAAGCTTCCGGCGGAAACACCATCGAGGTGGCCGACGAGGTCAAAGCAGAGCTGGAGAAGATCAAGGCGGATTTGCCAGAACATGTGCAAATTACCACGACGCTTGACACCTCGACATACATCAAAGATTCGATCTACACAACGGCGGAGCACGCTCTGCTCGGTGGACTGGTCGGGATCATCCTGCTGTTCTTCTTCCTGGGCAGTCTGCAGTCGATGCTGATCGCGGTTATCGTTTTGCCTGTATCCATCGTCGCGACCTTCCTGCTGATGTACATGACTGGCCAGACGATCAACCTGATCTCGCTGTCCGGTTTGACACTCGGTCTGGGGTCATTGATTGACTTCGCGGTCGTTATGCTGGAGAACATCTTCCGCAAGCGGGAGGAAGGAAAAGGCATGATGCAAGCCGCGCTGGAGGGCTCCAAAGAGGTCGGAACAGCCGTAATGGCCTCCGCCCTGGCGCAAATTTGCGTATTCTTGCCGATTGCCCTGACGGAAGGGATTGCTTCCGAGCTGTTCGGACCACTGGCTTTGACAGTCGTGTACTCGCATATTGCGGCACTCGTCTTCTCGATTTTGCTCGTGCCGATGCTCAGCTCGCGCATTTTGAAGAAAGTACCGAATCATGCGAATCACGAAAATTATCGTGGCATTAACCCGGTGACTTGGTTTAACATCGGATTTGGCAAAGTGGAAAAAGGCTATCAAAAGCTGCTGGCATGGGCTTTGAACCACAGAAAAACAGTGATGTTCACCTCCATCGGTATGATGATCGGTTCGCTTGCGCTGACGCCGATGATCGGGGCGGAGTTCATTCCGAGCATGGACCAGGGCCAGATTTCCGTATCGATCAAGATGCCGAACGGAACCGTTCTCGAAGAAACAGAAAAAGTGGCCAAACAAGTAGAGGACATTGTGAACAAAGTGCCGGAAAAAGACATTGTCGCAACATCGATCGGCAGCAGCGGTTCGCCGCTGGCCAGCACCTTGACCTCCAATCAGGCAAAAATCACGCTGCTGCTCGTCGACGTGACCGAGCGTAAACGTTCCTCAAACGACATCGTCCTGGATTTGGAGCAGCAACTGAAAATGATTCCGGGGCCGGAAATCAACGTAAGCGCGGCACAAGGCATGTCGATGGGCTCGCCGATTGAGCTGACCGTGCGCGGTGACGATCTGGACGTCCTCAAGGACATCGGTTCGATCATCAAGGGTGAGATCGAAAAAGTACCGGGTACGCTCAACGTCACAACCAGCCTGGAAGCATCCAGACAGGAATTCGAGATCAGAGTCGACCCGGAAAAAGCGAGCATGTACGGTTTGTCGACCGGACAGATTCTCTCCAGTGTCCGCACGGCCTTCCAGGGGCAGACTGTCACGAAGTATCGTACTGGCGATGACGAGATTGACATTAACCTGAAGCTGCCTGAAAATTATCAGGAAGACATCAACTACCTGAACAACTTGCGGATCGCTGCGCCAGGCGGGGCACAAGTCGCGCTGTCTTCCGTTGCTGCCATCAGCAAGGTGGACGTGCCGCTGACGATCAACCGTTCCAACCTGACGCGCGAAGTGAAGATTACGAGTGACCTGGCAGGTCGTGACCTGAACTCTGTCACACAGGAGATTACGGCCAAGCTGAACAACCTGAATCTGCCAGACGGTTACAAACTGGAGTTTGGCGGACAAAGCCAGGACATGGCTGAGTCGTTCGGCAGTCTCGCACTGGCTATTGTTCTCTCTGTTGTGCTTGTGTACATGGTCATGGCAGGGCAGTTCGAATCGTTCTACAGTCCGTTTATCATCATGTTCTCGGTTCCGCCGACGATTACAGGGGTTCTGCTCGGACTGTTGATTACCGGAACGACGATCAGCGTATCTGTATTGATCGGGTACATCCTCCTGATCGGTCTGGTCGTGAACAACGCCATCGTGTTGATCGACTACGTGAACCAACTGCGGGCAAAAGGCTGGGAGCTGCGTGATGCGATTCTCCATGCCGGACCTATCCGTCTGCGTCCGATTCTGATGACGACGATGACGACCATCCTCGCGATTGGACCGCTCGGTTTTTCCGGTGGATCGGGTACAGAGACACAGGCTCCGATGGCCATCACCGTTATTTTCGGTCTGAGCTTTTCGACATTGATTACCCTGATTTTGGTTCCGGTCGTCACCTCGTGGTTTGACGATCTGGGCAAAAAGCGTCGCGAAAGACGCATGAAACGGAAAGAAAAGAAACAAAAGAAAACCGTTCCCGCTTTGGAATCGTAAGAAGCGTTTGTGGGATGAGGAGGGACATTCATGAAACTTAGCATAAAACCCGTCATACTGGCCGTTTTGGCTGTAAGCCTCGTGGCAGGTTGTTCCAGCCCGCAAGCGGAGACACCGCAGGCAGAAACGGTGGAATCGGCAACACCTGTACAGATCGAGACAGTCGCCACCGGCACTGTCACTACAGAGTCCGGCCTTACGGCGAAACTGGCGCCGAGTGAAGAGGTGCAGGTTTCGCCGAAAGTAGGCGGAAAGATTACCTCGCTGCCTGTGCAGCTCGGTCAGTATGTGACAAAAGGTCAGGTGCTGTTCAAACTGGATGAAAAAGATCTGGTGAACGGTGTCAAACAGGCGGAAGCGGCATACGAAGTTGCCAAGGCGAGCTTGAATCAGGCCGGAAGCAGCTCGGATCAGGGACTGGTCCAAGCGCGCAACGGACTGAAACAGGCGGAAGCCGCTTTGGCTGATGCGAAGCTCAACCAGCAGCGGATGAACCAGTTGTTTACGCAGGGAGCGATTTCCGCCCAGCAAATGGAGCAGGCGAACATGCAACTGACCAACGCGCAAACGGCTTATGACAACGCGCAGCAAAGCTTGCAGGTCGCCCAGCAAAAAGCGAACGTGCAAGTATCGGCGGCTTCGGTGAAACAGGCCGAGGTCAGCTTGCAAAATGCCCGCGAGCAACTGGCGAACGCGACGGTTACTTCGCCGATCAACGGATATGTTTCCAGCGTAAACGGCGCGGTCGGTCAAATGGCCGGGCAGCAGCCAGTCGTCGTGGTAGTCAACACCAACCCGTTGCTCGTAAAAGCGAACCTGTCCGAAGCGGATATTACGAAAGTCAAAGTTGGTACCGTCGTAAAAGTGAACGTGCAATCAACGGGAAAAACGATTGATGCCAAAGTAACGGCAGTCAGCCCTGTGATGGATTCCGCGCTCAAGGCGTATCCCGTTGAAATTACGATCCCGAATCCATCCAACGAGCTGAAGTCCGACATGGTCGTCAACGTGACGTTCCCATCCGATGGTGCGAGCGGTGAGAAAGCTCTCGTCATCTCGCGCAAAGCGGTCTTTGATCGTGACGGAAAGCAATACGTGTTCAAGCTTGAAGGCGACATTGCCAAGCAGGTAGAGGTAGTGACCGGTAAATCGACGAGCGACAAGATCGAAATCACAAGCGGTCTGGCGGAAGGCGACAAAGTAGTAGTGACCGGAATTACACTGTTGAAGGATGGCAGCAAGGTAAGCATTCAGTAGGAAAATAGAGCAAGGGAGAAAAGAGGCGGAGCGATGTCCGTCTCTTTTTTCGTATGACGTTGATTCGGGCATGTGAGGTTTGGCCCTGTACATTCGACACGGCTGAATTTCCTTTGCCCAGATCATCTGGATGTTGGAGTTGCAAATGTCACGGATTTAAGGCAAAGTGCCACTTTTGCTTTTGAAGGAGCGAAAGATTCGCTACAATAAGGAATATAGTGGATGAAACAACCATTCGGAGGTACATATGACTGGGAATCTTACGGTGTTTTTGGCGTTTGCGGCGGGGTTTCTCTCGTTTATTTCGCCTTGCTGTCTGCCGCTTTATCCGTCCTTTTTGTCCTATATCACCGGGGTGACGGTGGATGAAGTAAAAAAAGGGAGAACCGTCTTCCAGAAACAGGCCCTTTTACATACGCTATTTTTCATCATCGGTTTTTCCGTTGTTTTTATCGCCCTGGGACTGTCCACCTCGTGGATTGGCAATCTGTTCTCGAACCAAAAGGACTTGATCCGGCAGCTTGGCGGGATTTTGCTCGTCGTCATTGGCCTTGTCATGCTGCAAGTGTTTAAAATGGACTGGATGATGCGGTCGTTCAAGATCGATTTAAAATCGCGGCCTTTGGGGTATACTGGGTCCATACTGGTGGGAATGACCTATGCTGCCGGATGGACGCCTTGTGTCGGGCCGATTCTCTCCGGCATCATCGTGCTTGGAGTCACGGATCCGTCCCGTGCCTTGACGTACACCTTGGCCTATACACTCGGGTTTGCCATTCCTTTCTTCGTCATGACGTTCTTCATCAGTAAAGTGAGCGCGATCGTCAAGTATTCGGATCAATTCATGAAAGTCGGCGGCGGCATGATGATTTTGTTCGGTGTGCTGCTGTACACGGACAAACTGACAGACATTACACGCGTGCTCATTCAATTGTTCGGCGGCTTTACAGGATTTTAAGACCAGTCATGCAGAGGTGACGAGATGAAAAAGCTGTTGCTGGCGGTGCTGGTGCTTGCGGGTTCAGGAATTGCGGTTTGGGAAAAGCCCCAGCCATCAGCGCCAGTCGTAGCAGATGTTCAGAAACCGGAAGTCGGCTTCGTGGCCCCTCACTTTACCTTGACAGGTCTGGACAACCAGACGTACAAGGTAGAGGGAAAAAGGGACAAGCCGCTACTTCTCAATTTTTGGGCATCTTGGTGCGGGCCATGCCGGATGGAAGCGCCCGATTTGCAGAAGATTTACGAGAAGTACGGTGGACAGATTGACATGTACGGGGTAAACGTGACGAGCAGTGACAGCCCGGAGGCCGCGCAAGCCTTCGTACAGTCTTACAAGCTGACCTTTCCCATCCCGATGGACGTAAGCGGTTCGGTGGCCAACCGTTACCTCGTGCAGGCTTTTCCCACGACCTACCTGATCGACGCACAAGGCATTGTCCGTAAAAAAATCATCGGAATGATTGACGCAAAAACGTTGGAATTGGAGCTTCGGCAGCTACAGAAAGAGGAAAAGTAACGAAACGACATACGAACCGCTGGCGCACACTTGAACTGCCCGGCGGTTTTCTTTTGCAGCGAGGGCCGGCCCATTTTGCCCGCAGCCATCCCGTTTTGTATATGTGCCTAAAGAACAGGGGTGCTCTGCCTCATAGACTGGAGTGAACCAGGGCAAAGGGAGGGATCAGATGGCCAAGGGCAAAAAAAAGAAGAAAAACAGTCGGCAACACCCCCACCAGCTCAATTTGAAAATCGTGACCTCCAGTACATGTCAGGCGTGCAAGCAGCAATGCGCGCGCGGCTTGGCGTATTTGGAGCACATGTCTCAGCCTGGCGCGATTGGAAAAGGGGTGCCCTGTATTCTTACCAAACCAAAGGCGTAAGCGAAAACAGGTACGAGGTCGCCGGGAGATAATCTCTGCCAAATGCAGCAGCAGAGGATTATCTCTTTTTGAATGGGGACAGTCCGTCCACTCTCTGGCGGCTTCGTACGCCATGTATTATACTGAAAAGACCGCATTTCATAACGGAAAGGAGCTGTTTTCATGCGTCCCTTGCCAATATCGCCGGAAACCGCAGTGAAGCTTGCCGAAGCGCTGAATGTTCCATTGGAGCGGCTCATGCACATGCCGCAACACATTCTGATGCAAAAAATGATGGAGCTGGCCAAACAGGAGCAGGAAGCGGACAAGGCGGACAAGCAAGAGCCTGGCAAAGCCGAGTAAGCGAAAACAAGCCAGCGTCGCGTTTATCGACGGCACACTGCTCGCATCACCGGGAGGAAAAACGGCGAGACGTTTTTCCAGGAAAAGGACTTTTGCCGCTGTTGTAGAAAAGATACTGGAGCAAGTCCAGATACATATACGGGAGGCAAGAAAATGGCTGCAAATGTCGCACATAAGTTTCGCACGGGATTGACGCCAAAAGCGTTCGTCGATGGCATGACCAAAAATCAGGAGGCTTTCCAAAGCTGGTCGGAAGCGTTTGAATGGGCAGATGAACAGGACCGGGCGTTTTTTGCCTCGCTGCAACATCGCGATGACCTCAGATGCCTGATTCTCGCCGCAGATTGGTGCGGAGATGTGGTCCGCAACCTGCCCGTGTTCTCCACGTACTGAAAGAAACAGAGATGCCGGTAGAAATCATGGTCATGGAAGAGCACCTCGACCTGATGGATGAATTTTTGACGATGGGCGGCCGCGCGATCCCGGTCGTTATTTTTGCGGACACAGGCGGACATGTGCTCGCCAAATGGGGCCCGCGTCCAAGTCACGTCCAGGCAGTCATGACCGCATTCAAACAGCAAAATCCGGACCGCAACGCGCCGGACTACGAAGAAAAAATCAAGGTAGCGCGTGCGGAAATGCTCAAGCAGTACGGCGATGGAACCGGCTACCAGCAAGTCATCGTCAAGGAATTGAAAGAGCTGCTTTCCGCGATTTAGGGAAAGCAAAAAGGACGAATGCAGGGCGGAGTCGCGGCTCCGTCCATTTTCATTCAGAAAGGCTGAGAATCGCATGCACTATTATGGAAACGAAACGATCATGTCGCTGGAGCAGGTTTTGCGCCTGCAGCCCTCCGAGGTGCAAATTTTGGAGTGGGTGCGCACGTACGAGTTTATGGAAAATCGCTTCGGCATCGACGAGTCCGTGCCGTATTTTTTGGAGATCAAGTGCGAGGCAGGCGAAGTGCTGATCCGCAAAAACCGCATTTTGGAATTTCCTGATTACGTCTGTGAGGAGCAATGTCATTTTGCGGAGGTGGAACAAGCTCTCGCCGTCTTCCAGCAGTGGGCAGAGGAAATTTTGCAGCAGACGGGAATTCAGGAAAAAGGGTGAAGCAGCTACGTGAAAGTGGCTGCTCGAAAGTGCAGTAGCCTGGCAAATAGAAAAAACCTTGCATCAGCAAGGTTTTCATGAGCAAATGTATGGAGCGGGTGATGGGAATCGAACCCACGCTGCTAGCTTGGGAAGCTAGAGTTCTACCATTGAACTACACCCGCAAGACAAAATGTCTGGCCGGACGTTAGGTTACATCCTTTATTATAACAACTGGCCCCTCGAAGTCAAGGGAAAGTTATCCATAATTGGCTTGCTGCGGGAAATAAAATGTCCGGCGATTCCTTCGCAGCCTGCTCGCTTTGCATACTGGCGGTCGGAGGATACAGCCTTTGGGAAGCAATGATAAGCCCCAAGTTGTCAGCATCAGCCATAGCTCCTGGTGTCAACGGCTAGGGTGAACAAGGGCAAGGGGCTGTCTCAAGAGGTCGCTTTTTCGAATTCGAGGACGCCCCTTTTGTTCGTCAGAAATGTTGATATAGCCAAGCTTCTAATTATGAACGTTAGTGGAACTGCCCTTTTGAGGCATCCCCTAATGCCGTGTATTAACTGGCTTATTCATTCGTTCTATCATCATAACTGATCCTCAACGGCTTATGACAATTCCTTTACCATATTGTACCAAATCTCTCCGGCATGTGCAGAACTGGAGATGCCTTTGTTTATGTATCCATACTTCTCGTAATAGCCAATCAAGTTTTCCTTGCATGTCAGCGTAATCGTTTCACGCTGTCTCAATCTCGCTTCTTTTTCCAGATGCATCAGCAGCTTTGAGGCGATGCCGTGGTTTTGAAATCGCGGGTGGACCGCCAATCCCAGGATGCTTTGGTGCCCGCCCGTTGCCGGATTTTTTTCACTATGACGAAACAAATCATCTGTAATATAGACAGTTTCAATGACGGGCCCATTTACGAACCCGACAATTTCCCCGTTCTCTTCCGCGACAAAAAAACTGTCCGGGATCATCTGAATCCGCTTTGTAAAAGCCGCTTCCGTTGCAGCCTCTTCTTCTGAGAAACAAAGCTGTTCGATGGCGACAAGCTGTGGCAAATCTTCCATCTTGACGTTTCTGATTTTGAACATAGTTACCACCCTTTGATTGTTGCATGAAGGCACTATACTGCAAAGCTTGAAAGCATTTGGGCAGGATAGCAGGCATGAAAAAGAGCGAATACAGCACTTCAAATCATTGTACCATCTTTTGGTTTGGACAGCGCGTGTAAACTCATGACAGAGTGAAGATTGCTTGAAAAATTAGCAGATAGTGGTAACATGAAAAAGCATGCTGTTTTTTGGAAATACAGCTTTCAGTAAATGTAAATCGTCTACACAGAGAGAAAGGGGATGGGCATTGTGCTGGATTTTGGCGCTGTTTCTGTGGAATGGGGTACGATGTTGGTCCAATTAATCGTTTTTCTTCCGGCGCTGCTGTTTTACGCGTTCGTCATTTATGCGATCGTGAAAGTGCTTCGTTTCATGAAAGAAAAAATACAGCTTGACCGCGAGCGGAATCAAAAGCTCGCCCAGTTGCTGGAGAGCAGGAGACATGAACAAAACTAAACCGCTGGTGCAGTTCGTCAAAACAGGATGCGCAGGCAAGCTCTCATGCAGCTTCGCCGAGCATCCTGTTTGTGCAAAATACCTCAGAAAGCAAACAGGCCGCTAAACCATGGCAATGCCACATAGACGAGCGCACAGACCATGAGAAACAGCATCGTTTTCAAAAGCGTGCCTGCCAGAAAGCTGTCGGTGGACAGGCTGCGCTCGATCAGCCTTTCGACCGCGAGAAAAAGCGTGATGGCCAAAAAAGCGAGCAGGGCGAAGCCGATGAACGGTCCCACGCGGGTGACACCTCCTGCAATTTGATTGTCTGGCAAGCTTTTATGGCTAGTGTCCTACTCGATGTGCTTCATCCTCGATTGGTAAATATATCCAAAAGTATAGCAAAAGGAACAAACCGACTGTCAGGAAAACAAGCCATCTGAACCGGTAAGACGGTGATGCGACAATCACAACCCAGCTAACGAAAAGCAGCAAAAGGAACCCATTGTTTATGATAGTGTCGAGCATAGGCGAAGCCTCCCTCCCTATGAACGATACGTTTCCTGGATATTTTTGGTTACAGGAGAGGGAGAGCGATGTGCGTCGACAAGCCACCGTGTCAGCGAAAATCTTTCCACGTAAAATCAATGCTCAAAAGGCCGATGTACTTTTCTTTCATCGTGACCTTTCCTTTCGTAGCCAACTCCGGCTTGCGAAAGCAGACGAGGTCTTCGTAATAGCCGAACATCCGGCAAATTTCCGGGCGAAACGAATGAATGCCGCACTGGTCTTTGTTCATGTCATAAAAAATACAGGTTCCGCTAAAACGGGGCTGCTGCTCCAGGTTTTCGCGCAGCTTTTTCGGAATGGCTTTCAGCTTCTTATGTATGTTCGTACGCTCCTTTTCCGTGATCGGAACCGGACCGCAGCACAAGCCTTTGCAACCTTGGCATGGCAATGTATTCACAAAAGCACAACCTTTCAATCTGTTCTTTGCTTTTTTTGTAAAGAATAGTATGAAAGGTTTGTTTTGGTTTGTAAACAAAAATTTAACTATATCAAAAATATATAATTTTGTCAATATTCATTTGATGTAAAACTGCCGTTTGCACAAGAAAAATAAGTCAAACCCGTCTTTGCAGCAAGCGCAACAACGGGTTTTCTTTACAGGATGCCTGTACGGTTCGTTAACGTGGGTCTTCTGTTACCAGCGCGATGACAAAGCCGTCGTAGCCTTTGCTTCCGACCGTTTGAATGGCGGTCGCGCTGACTGTAGGCTCGTTTGCCACCAGATTCGTGAATTGCCGGACGCCGACAATGTTTGGATCACTGCTTGTTTCGTCGATCACGGCTCCATTGCGCACCACGTTATCGGTGATGATGACGCTGCCTTTTCGCGAAAACTTCAGCGCCCAGCGGAAGTAGGCGGGATTGTTTTTCTTGTCGGCATCGATGAAGATGAGGTCAAACGGCCCGCAATTTTCATTGGCGAGCGCAGACAGGCTGTCCAAAGCGTCTCCAAGCCTGATCTCGACCACTGATTCAAGTCCGGCACGAGCGATATTGGCTTTGGCCACCTCGGCATGCTTTGGCTCCGCTTCGAGCGTGATGAGCCGACCGTCGTGGGGCAAGGCGCGGGCAAGCCAAATCGTGCTATAGCCGCCAAGTGTCCCGATCTCCAAAATCGTCCGCGCTCCCTGAATGCGTGCCAGCAGATGGAGAAGTTTCCCCTGATTGGGCGCGACATCGATTGGCGGGAGGCCAGCAGCGGCGTTGCTCTCCAGCGCCGCGTCGAGGATGGGATCTGCTGAAATCAATTGCCGGGAAAAGTAGTCGTCTACAGCTATCCATTGATCGCGATTCATCGTTCCACTCCTTTATAATTAGGAAAATGAGCATGCCACAAAAGTATATTCATTCGAATGCTGGAAATTCAACAAGCTTTTGCTCAACGCACAACATTCAGAATGCCGACGAGAATGAACAAGGCCAGGAACGCGATGATGGCGTACAGCAAATAACCTGGCTGTTTGCTAGCGGTTTGTTCCCCGGCCACCTGACCAGGCGTGAGCGGAAGTGCGGCATCTCCGGCATGCTTCGGACCGCTCGATTCATCGGATTGGATAAATGGCTGCTTGTCAGTCGATAAAATCAGACCGACGATCAACAGAAAAAGGCTTGCTGCCAGAAAAAAGGTGACAAAGCCGTTGGTGAAAAGGGAGGGAAGTTCCGGCAGCGTCGGAAATTGCCCGGTAGCAGAGGCGGCCTGCATTTGCCCGATCCAGATGTAGTAAGCGAGGATTCTTTCGAGTGTATAAAGGAATCCGCTGGCTAGAAAAAAGATCGCGCTGAGTGTATAGGCAAGTTTTGCGGTCATCAGATTTTCACCTGCTTTCTGTCCGGATCGAATTAATGATGATAAGACATGAAGATGGCGGCGGAAAAGCATGTGGCTGCATTCAGGTAGAGCAGAGCGGTAGCCCGCCTGGATAGTGGTTGGTTGTGTTTGCTTGGGAACCAGCCGGACTGTTGCAGCCGATTGCGGTAAAAAATGAAGTAAAGCAGAAACAGGGCTGCCTGCGCCAAAACAATGCTTTCTCCAGAGGATGACTGCGGAAAAAACAAAGTGACCACCGGACTTGTCACTGCAAGGAATATCGCCATCCAAATCAGGATGCGAATGATTTCCAAAATGAAGCGAAACAAAAGGAGCATCGTAATCACCTCGTTTATTGTAACATAATCCCATTGCTTGGGAAATAATGGTGCATGAATGAAGAGAGGAAACAATTGCGTCTGTTACCATTATTTTCGCATGGTATTATCGTCCAATCCCGGAGATAATAGAAATGTAATCCAAGCTAACTAGTATAATCCATCTTGGGGATGCGTTCGACTGAATTTTTGCAGACAGGTCGGCGCTTTTTTTTGTTCCAGACATAGGTACTATTACCTAAATGTGATTGTTGTTACCGGGCCGAACATCCTATATGATGAAATCATTCACGTATAACTTATGCGTACTACCCCGTACGCCCCAGCCCGATGTTGCGGCTGGGATTTTTTTTGTAAAGGGTCATCCAGTGATCTCCTATCGCGTTTTCAACGTTTATGGTATATTTTATACAAGGACTCACAATGTTCTTGGGGTCTGCGGTGGCTCAAAAAGGCAGAGGAGTCACCGCTTTTTTTATGGAATGAAAAAAGGATCATCAATAGCAGCGGTTCGCTCGTTCGCTGGCAAGAACCCGCCATGGAAGGATCGCGCATTCATACACGCTTCATTTCCGGTCATCCTAAAGAAAGGGTAGATTGGTCTGGAGGTGTTTTGCATGCGAGCGATCCTTGCTATTTTGATGCTGACTTTGGCGATTACAGGCTGCACAGGCAATAACAGCGCGCAAACCAAGAAGAAAAACGACGCGGAGCCATTGTGTACACCGGCGCCTGTCCGCTATACCCAATGGGAAGAGCAGGCAAAGGCGATTGCAGGCAGCGTGAATGGCGTCGACGAAGCAGCAGCCGTGCAAATTGACAAAGACTTGAACCTTGCCATCAAGGTGAGCAATTTTAACCGCTTCCGGCTGGAGTCGATTGAAAAAGAAGTCGCAGGAAAGCTGAAGGAGGCTTTCCCGGATTCGAATATCCACGTCACTTCCGACAAGAGGCTGTTTTCCGACCTGCAAGCCATGAGCAGTGCTCCGTGGCCGACCGATGTCAAGGAAGCGTGCAAGAAGAAAAAAGAAAGCAAAGAGCTGGAAAAGAAAATGAGAGGGTAACAGCGCTTTTGGCCTCGGTTTACCGGAAAGGTGATCGAGGCTTTTTACGGCGCAAAAGAAAAACTCCCGGGAAATGGGAGTTGGATTCGTTTAATAGCGCTCGTCATCATCATGTTCCCGATCACGTTCATGATCTCGGTCACGACCACGATCCCGATGAAAGTCGACGTTGCGCAGCTCTTCTTTTGCTTTTTCAACCAGCGCTTTATAATCCCTTACCACTTCGGTCAGGGCAGAAACGGATTCTTTGTAATCCGGCTCGTTGCAAATCCCATCAATGGCCCGATGGAGGTGGTACATTTTATCTTCGGTTTTGCGGATAAATTCTACCCAATCCATTCCGTTCATAAAAATACCTCCTTTCCTTGCCTTAGCCTTTACCCGATGAGAGAGAAGTATGCAGCAGGAAGAATCGTTTTTTTGACAGTTTTTCAGACCATGTTTATCTCTTTACTATGGAAATAAACTTGCATCGTGCGTAATATAAGAGGATGGGACAATTAGCAGCGGAAATATCCGTTTGCGGTTTTCGCACAACCAGCACAACCAGAGAAAACTGTCCGTGGATTGTTTGCGAAAAACCAATTGAGGTGAAGAATGTGGACCTTTTAGCAAAAGTAAACAAGTCATTGGAAAAAATAATGCCGCTGCTCACCCCAAGCAGTGTGGCGATTGGCGTATTGGCAGGGACTCATCTGCAACCATATGCATTTTTGTCGCCGTGGGTGTTTGCCTTTATGACTTTCGCCGGGAGCCTGGGAGCGGGCTTCAAGGAATTTGCCAAAGTAATGACGCGGCCGCTGCCTCTTGTCGTCAATCTGCTGATTTTACATGCCCTGATGCCGTTTATCGCCTGGGGAGTGGCCAATTTGCTCTATCCGGACGATATGCATGTCGTCACGGGCTTTTTGCTGGCCGCTCTGATCCCGACCGGTATTTCCAGCTTTCTCTGGTCGTCGATTTACATGGGCAATATTGCGCTGACCCTCTCGATTATTTTGCTGGATACGATGATCTCGCCGCTTGTCGTTCCGTTTGGCATGTACGCTTTGCTCGGGGCCAAGGTAGAAATGGATGCGTGGGAAATGATGCAAGGGCTGTTCTACATGATTGTGCTGCCGTCGCTTGTCGGGATGCTGCTGCACCATTTTTCCAAAGGGAGGGTCAAACAGACATTGGCTCCCAAGCTCGCTCCGTTTTCCAAGCTCGGAATGGGTGTGGTCGTTGCGATTAACAGCTCGATGGTCGCGAACTATTTTCACGCCTTCGATGTCAAGCTCCTGGGAATGGCGCTGGTCGTGCTTTTTCTCGCCATTTTGGGGTATTTGCTTGGCTGGTGGATCTCCAGACTATTTGGTTGGGAGCGCGATGTGATCGTGACTTTGACCTTTAATAGCGGGATGCGCAATATCAGTGCGGGAGCAGTCATGGCGATCACGTATTTTCCGGCGACAGTCGCGTTGCCGGTCGTGCTTGGAATGCTGTTTCAGCAGACGCTCGCATCAAGCTTTGGCAAGTTTTTGGACATCGTGGAAAAAACGCCGAAAAAAATCGTGCAGGAAGCCGCGCATTAGATTGGCAAGCAGAGCGATCCTGCTTTTTTACGGAGCTAAGCGAATAACCGAATAAGCCAGAACATGCTGGCCCCACAGCGCGGTCGTTTTTCCTTAAAGCCCTCGATTAAGGATTTTATTGCTTGTTCGCATGATGTTCGTATATAATTTACACAAACATACGTTCGAGGGTGAGGCACGTGAGGATCGGAACTAGCTCAAAACGGCAAGCTTCCCGGCTGCGCACAATTCCGCCGCTGGTCACGAAGCAGGAGCGCGAGTCGTTTTTGTATTTGCTCCGGGATTCGGGCAGGGAGGATTATGCAGTGACCGTCAGCTGGTGGGTCGCGATGGACGGCGAGTGCGGGAACACACAGAGCATGTGGGGTGTGGTCAAGTGGATCGATCCGCAATCGCGCAAAGTTCAGTTGGTGAATGAAAAGAGAAGCGAATGGATTGAACTGGAACAGATCGTGAATGTTCGCGGCTGAGCTTGGCGGCGTCAAACACGAAGCGGGGAGGGCGAATATGCCCTCCTTTTTTCTGATAGGGAAGGAAGAAAAAGAAGCCGCGTAACATAAACTGACACGAAAGATGCGAAAATTGCCAAAATAAATTTGACAACCGGACATTTTATGTTAGTATATATTACATAGCATGCATTCTCTCCACTTCCTAACTTCGACCCAGAAATGGGTCCTTTTTTTTGCCCGTACCATGCCTATTGCGGATAAGGCTTGCCCTCACCCTTGAACAGCTTGCGCACCATCTGGTACAGACGGCCCGACATGTTCGGGAACACGAACGAATACTGATCGGCTCCCTCTCTCAGCAAAGCGACAGGGGCTTCGATCGTGTAAGGAATTTTCATCAAGTCGAGCATCTTTTTGTACTCATCGACCATGGATTGATCGACTGTATAGTAAAACGATTTGGATGGGTTCATGTGTGCACGCTCCTTTTCCGTATTGTAGCATAGGGGAAGGGTGGGCAATAACAAGACATAATGTTTATTATGTTAACTGAATAGACGGATGAACAACAAAAACACTCTGCTGCCAGGCAAACAGAGTGTTTCATTCCTTAAAAAACGGGCGGTTAGCTACTGAAAAAACTCATGCTGGTGTACTTCCGCTTGTAGTGGGAGCTGCCGTAATGGGAGTGCCCATGCCCGTGACGATATCCGTGGTCTGAACTGTATCTTTTGCGATATTTGAGGTCGCTGCTGCTGTATTTCCGGTATTTGCGGGAAGAAGTCGAGTGATTATCCAGTAAGTTTTTCCATAGCTTTTTTAACATCTCCATCACTCCAGGTTGTCATGTAGGATCGGTTTATATTCGAGTATACGAATATACGGGACAATCGTTTCAGTTTCTTTTGGTTTTTCCGTCGAATCCGGTTTTGTTGGGACGCATTTTTCTTTGTATTCTTAACATTGTTTTATTTAATTTTTATCGATTTAAATTATTTTTTAAGTTATGATAATAGCCTAATATTCAGTCAAATCTTTCGGGGGTGTCATCATGGAGCCGATTTTAGAGACAAAAGGGGTGGAACGCCTCTATGGATCTGGCCCGACGGCTGTTCGCGCCCTGCAGGGAGTGGAGCTGCGGGTGCAGGCTGGGAAGCTGGTTGTGTTAAAGGGCAGATCCGGATCAGGCAAGACGACGCTGCTGAATTTGCTGGGCGGACTGGATCGACCGACTGCCGGAGAAGTCTTTTTTCAGGGTAAGGAAATCGGCGGCCTGGCTGAAAAGGAGCGAACCTGGCTTAGAAGAAACCGCATGGGCTTTATTTTTCAATCTTTTGGCCTGTTTCCGCTCATGTCTGCGGCGGAAAACGTGGAATTCAGCCTGCGCCTGTCCGGTGTATCTTCGAGAGAGTGGGCAATGCGGGTCGAGCAGGCACTGGAGCGGGTCGGCCTGGGGAAACGCGCGCAGCATCGCCCGTATGAAATGTCCGGCGGCGAGCAGCAGCGCTGTGCGATTGCCCGCGCAATCGCGCATCGGCCTGCTTTGCTGCTGGCGGATGAACCGACGGCGGAGCTGGACAGCCGCATGGGGCTTGTGATTAGCCGACTGTTCCGCAGTCTGGTAGAGGAAGAGGGGATGAGTATTGTGATGACCACTCATGATCCGAGTGTGATGGAGGTAGCTGATGATGTGTACGAACTGGAAGATGGTTGTATCCGCGGCTTTCGGCATGCGATTTCCTAAGCGGGCTGTCTGGCTTGCAACTTCTTTTTCGCTGCTTTTGTCCGGATGCTCGCTGTTTCCCAAGGAGGAACAGATTCTGGCTCCTCCGCTGGTAGAGCCTGCTCCCGTTCAGTACAAGGTAGCCAAGGTAGAGCGCGGGACGATCGTGAAGAGCGTGAAGGGAAACAGCACGATCACGACGGCAGACAGACGGGAGCTGTTTTTCAAGGAGACAAAAGGGCTGCGCCTCAAAGCGTTTTCCGTCAAGAGCGGCGACCAGGTAAAAAAGGGGCAGGTGCTGGCAGAGCTGGACGCAGCTGACCTGGAGCGGGAGATTGTATCCGCGCGCTACGAGGTTGACAAGGCGAAGCTGGAGCTGTTGGAAGCCCAGCGCGGGAATCCCTATGAAGTGGAGAAGGCCAAGCTTGATGTGCAGAAGGCGGAAATGAACGCTAAGGCGAGCGAGACCAAGCTGGCCGCCATCGAGTGGGAGAAGGCGAAGCTGTCTCTGGCTGCTTTGCAGGATCCGAAAGAGCGGGAGTACCAGGTGGAGCGGGCAAAGCTCAATTTGCAGCAAAAACAGGTTGAGCTGGCCAATCTTGAAAGCAGATGGACGGAAGCCAAGCTCGTCTCCCCGATCGACGGTAAAGTCTTATTCGTCAGCAACGTACAGGTGGGAGACGAAGTGGAAGCTTACCAGAAACTGGTGAGCATCGGAGATCCGACCAAGCTGCTCGTGCTCTATTCCGCACCGGACAAGGAGGCGCTAAAGGACGTGCAGGAAGGAATGAAGGTATCCTTGACGATTCAGGGAGGAAAAGAGGCCCAAGGCATCGTGGTGCAGACGCCGCGCAGCATCCCTTCCGGATTGCCGGAGGAGGTGGCGGATCTGTATCAGCGAAGCTTGCTCATTTCCCCTGTCAAATTGCCGGAGGGCGTCCAGCTCGGGACTCCTGTCACCATTGAAGTCATCCTGGACCAGAAGGAGCAGGCGCTCATCATTCCGAGACAAGCCCTCCACGAATTTTCTGGCAGGCAGTACGTCAAGGTGCTGGAAGGCAAGACGAAAAAAGAAGTGGATGTCGAGGTCGGCATCCAAAACAACACGCAGGTTCAGATCGTAAGCGGACTGGCAGAGGGCCAGCTGGTGATCTTGGAGTAGGGGGAACAGCGAGTGGCCATGTTGCAAATGATTATGCGGAAACTGTTGAACAACCGCTGGCTGGCCATCAGCCTGTTGCTGGGTCTGGTCGTAGCTGTCGGCCTCGTGTCAAGCATACCAGCTTTTACGGCAGGCGTGCTGCAGCGGTTGTTGACGAAGGAGCTGGAAGCTTACCAGCAGACGGTGAAGCATTTCCCTGGCGGATTGCTCGTGTCGATCAACCGGAATGAGCTTCACGAGCGGGACGACGAGCTGTTTGACCGGGTGTCGGCCTATCTGGATGAGCAGGTCGTCGATTCACTTAGGGTACCGCTGTACGACCGCGTAACAGTCTTGCGGACCATTCCGTTTACAGCCGTCCGGCATGGGCAAGCAAGTCCGGCACAGGCGGAAGAGACGCCCCTCTACGCATTGAGCGGCCTTGCGCAGCATATCGAGCTGGTCGATGGACGGCTGCCAGGAAAAGCGCCAGTCGACGGCGTCTACGAGGCGTTGGTGACGGAAAAAGCGTTGAAAGACCGAAAGATGGTGCTGGGGAGTGTCTATGAACTATCCCCAAACAGCGGCGGTCAAGCAGAGGCCCGGAAGATTCTGGTGAAGCCGGTCGGCGTCTTTTCCGAAAAAGAGGGCAACGATCCGTACTGGTTCGCGGCTGTGAGCGAATATTCCAAAGGCTTCGTGCTGGATGACGAGCTGTTTCGCCAAACTTTTTTGCAGGAAAACAATCTGGTATCGACTGCGCGGATGTACGTCGCCTTTCGCTACCAATCGTTTCGCGTCAACGACAAGGAAAAGCTCTTGTCCGTCGTGCCCGCCATCGAAGGCTACCTGCAGAAGCAAGGGTTGAAAAAGTCGGAATTCAGCGTCAACTTTCCCGTCAGCAGCATTGTGAACAAGTACGAGGTACAAAGTCAGCAGTTCAAGACGATTCTCTGGTCGTTGTACATTCCTATTTTCGTCATGCTCGGATTGTACCTGGTCATGGTGGCTGGATTGATTGTGGAGCGGCAGCGAACGGAGATTGCTGTACTGGGCAGCCGGGGGGCAGGGCGGATACAGGTGATTGCCATCTACCTGGTTGAGCTGGCGATGCTGGGTGCGATCGCCTTGCTGATCGGCCCGTTCGCAGGGGTAGGATTAAGCCAACTGCTTGGCGTGTCCAACGGTTTTCTCCAGTTTGTGAACCGGACCAGCCTGGATGTCTCGCTGGATGGCGAGGTGTTTGCCTATGCCGGCTGGACGGTGCTTTCCTGTATCGCGCTCATCCTGGGTGCGGTCGTTTTGGCTACGCGGCAAAACATCGTAACCCACAAGCAAGCAGCAGCCAGAATGACGGGAACATCGGTCTGGCACCGCCTTTTTTTCGACGTATGGTTGCTGCTGATTTCCTGGTACGGCTGGTATTCCTACCAAAACAGCAGCACGAGTGGGGGCAACAACAGCGGGGAGCCGGGCGTTTTCTCTGTCGATTTTCTGCTCTTTTTCGTGCCCGTGCTGTTCGCGCTCGGATTCGGGCTGTTTTGTCTCAGGCTGTATCCCTTGCTGATCCGGATGGTGCAGTGGCTGGGACGACGCATTTGGCCGCTTTCCTTGCACACCGCGCTGGTCCAGGTCGGTAGGGCATCGCGGCAATACCAGTTTCTCATGCTGTTCGTCACGATTACGGTAGCGGTCGGGATGTTCAGTGCCAGTACGGCGCGGACGATCAACCAGAACGCCGAGGAGCGGATTCGCTACGGGAACGGTGCAGATGTGCGCTTTCAGGCTGATTGGAACAGTGATGAGGTGAAGGTGCTGCTGCATCGGGGGCCGCGCAGCGGGGGAGAGGCGACAGACACGGCTGTTGACGTTTCTGACGCGCCTCCGATTCAGTACGAGGAACCGGATTTTGCGCCCTACACACGGCTGCCCGGTGTCGAACACGCAGCCAAAGTATACATGAATGAACTGGCCGAGGCGCAATATGACGAAGACAAGGTTTCCGAAGTGACGCTGATGGGAATCGACCCCAAGGAATTTGGACAGACGGTCTGGTGGAAACCGACTCTTTTGCCCCACCATCTCAACGAATACTTGAATCTTTTGGCGAAGGAGCCGCGTGCTGTGGTGATTTCGCGAAGTCTCGCGGATCAGCTGGGGATAGCCGAAGGGCAGACGATTGAGATCGGGTGGAAGCAATCGCGTAAGGTCGAAGTGATTGTGTACGCCATCGTCGACTACTGGCCAGGGTGGAGCCCGGTTCCGGAGCAGGTAACGTATGGAAAGAGGGAGCATTCGTATCTGATTGTGGCGAATTTGCCGTTTGTGCAGGATAAAATGCGCGTGGAACCGTATGAAGTATGGCTCAAAATGAAGCCGGATGCTTCTTCGGAGGAGCTGTACGGTGCGCTTGCCGCCTCCGATGTTCAGCTCGTCTCACTGGACAACGCCAGGCAAAAGCTGATCGAGGTCAAGAACAGTGCCTTTTACCTGGGACTGAATGGCTCTTTGACACTCGGGTTTCTTTTGTCGATGCTGATTACGTTTCTCGGCTACATCCTGTACTGGGTGCTGACACTAGGATCGCGCAAGCTGCAGTACGGGGTATTTCGGGCAATGGGAATGCCGTTTGGTCAGCTGGCCCGCATTCTTGCCTGGGAGCAACTGCTGACGTTTGGCTGGGCGTTCATCATGGGCATGGCAGCAGGGAAGCTGGCCAATCTGCTGTTTCTCCCTGCCCTCGGGCTGTATTTGCAGGCGCAGCAGCAAGTTCCTCCGTTCGCGATCGTGACGAACAGGGGGGACGAATGGGTGATCCACTCATTCGTCGGTCTGACGCTCCTGGCAGGTGTCGGGATTTTGTGTGCGATGCTGTCCCGGATGCAAATTCATCAGGCTGTGAAGCTGGGGGAGGACTGATCGCGTGATCGTTTGCGAAAATCTGGTCAAAATTTACAAGGCAGCCGATCTGGAGGTAGTGGCGCTGCAAGGCCTGGACCTGAAAGTGGAAAGCGGAGAGCTGATGGGAATTATCGGCAACAGCGGCAGCGGCAAATCGACACTGCTGAACATGCTGGGAGGGTTGGACCGCCCTTCTGCGGGGAAGCTGTACGTGGCTGGCAAAGACCTGTTCCGCATGTCGGGCCGCGAGCTGGTTCAGTACCGCTTGCGAACGGTCGGCTTCGTATGGCAGAACAACGCCCGCAATCTGATACCGTACTTGACCGCGCAGCAAAACGTTGAACTGCCCATGCTGCTTGCAGGCAAGCGAAAGCGGGAAAGAGCCGTGGAACTGCTTGATCTGGTCGGGCTCGGCCATCGCCGAAAAAACAGGCTTGGCGAGTTGTCCGGCGGCGAGCAGCAGCGGGTCGCCATCGCCATCGCTCTGGCGAACGAGCCGCAGTTGTTGCTCGCGGATGAACCGACCGGCAGCGTGGATACCAAGACAGCAGCGCTCATTTTGGATCTGTTTCAGGAGCTGAATCGGACGCTTGGCTTGACCATTGTGATCGTCACCCATGACATGGCCCTGGCTCGCAAGGTGGAGCGGGTAGTGGCGATCCGGGACGGCAAAACATCCAGCGAACTGCTAAGGCGAAAAAATGACGACTTGCCCCAGGAGGAGGAAGAGCACGAGGAACTGGCTGTTCTGGATCAGGCTGGTCGCGTGCAGATTCCGCGCGAATATCTCGATGCGATCGGAGCGAGCGGGAAGCTGCGGATCGAGCGGGAGGAAGGAAGAATCGTACTACTGCCGGCAGAAGAATGACTTTTGAAAAGGGCGTACCGCAGAGAACCCCTTTATTACGCGAGAGAGCAGGGCTTGGCACGGAGGCAAAAGACTGGCAAAATAGAGGAAGAATCGATACCAGAACCGATAAAAGCAGGAGGATTCCATGAAAATCGCGCTACACCAGATCGCCTATCAGATCGGGATGCATCCGTCTGAGATGGCCAGGCTGGTCTACGAGGGAGAGATCACAGGCGAAGTGCCTGACCGCAATCCGCAAGCGAAGGATGCGTGGGTAGATCTTCATTCGTTGAAAAATTTCATTGAATGGAAGTTCGATCAGGGTGCCTTCGACCAGATGTTTTTCGATAAAGCCATGCGCCATCTCAACAAAGCGATGGGGAAAAAATAAAGCGGTACGACAAGGGAGAGAACACAGATCATGCAGCCATCCATCATTTATTGCCTGTGCCCGAAAGCCTATTGGGAGAAGTGGGCGGACAAAGACCATTACCTGCCCCGCGACTATGAGCAGGAAGGCTTCATTCACGCCACGAAAGGCGAAGAGCTGCTCAGCAAGGTGGCCGCCAGGGTGTATGGCGCATTCGACGAAGAATTGTACGTGCTCGTCGTGGATGAGACAAAATCGCCTTCTCCCGTGAAATACGAGCAGGCGAAGGACGGACTTTTTTATCCGCACATTTACGGGCCGCTCCATCGCGAGGCGATCATGGATGTGAGACGCATGCTGAGAACAGACGGACAGTGGCATATCGGACCGTCTGTTTGCTGATCCAAAGCCATGTGCAACCCCCGCTTTTGCCGAACCCCGATTTCTCCACCTGATCGTACATAATTCCTCCGCGAACGGAGCACAATGGTACAGGTAGGAAATCAAATTGGCAAAGGGAGGAGTGTTTTTCATGGCAAAACCAGACGACCGTTCTGACAACGCAGCCAAGCTGCAAGAGATGCTGCAAAACACGGAAGAGAACATTCGCGAGTCAGAGGATTACCTGGCGGCACATGCGGGCGAGATTTCCGAAGAGGAACGGGCAAACATCGAGGCGAAAAACTATCGCCGTGCAGAGAGCATCCAGGGATTTCGCTCCGAGATCAAAGACGAAGTTTCCCATAGTGAATAACGTGTTCATCAGCGCCTGTCGCAGTCTGTTGCGGCAGGCGTTTTTCACATGCAGCCGGCAAAAGTGCAACAAGACATGAATTGTTGGGCGAAACATGGTAATCTGTAAATGGACAAATTGAATCAAGAGGAGAAAGACTATGAAACGACCAGAAGATACACGCGTCGTTGTCGGCATGTCCGGCGGGGTCGACTCCTCCGTGACGGCTTACCTGCTCAAGCAACAGGGATATGACGTCATCGGCATCTTCATGAAAAACTGGGATGATACCGATGAATTCGGCCACTGCACGGCGGAAGAAGACTTCCAGGATGTCCGGCGCGTCTGTGAACAGATTGGCATTCCGTACTACACCGTAAATTTTGAAAAAGAATACATGGACAAGGTGTTCCAGTATTTTTTGGATGAATATAAACGCGGGCGCACCCCGAATCCCGATGTCATGTGCAACCGCGAGATCAAGTTCGGCGAGCTTTTGGCAAAAGTCATGGACCTGGGGGCCGATTACATCGCCACAGGCCATTACGCGCAGGTGAAGTTCATCGACGGAGAGTACAAGCTGCTCCGCGGCGCAGACAACAACAAAGACCAGACGTACTTCCTCAATGTGCTCGGTCAGGAGCAGTTGTCGAAAACGATGTTCCCGATCGGCCATTTGCCAAAGCCAGAGGTGCGTAAAATTGCCGAAGAAGCCGGGCTGTACACCGCGAAAAAGAAGGACAGCACCGGGATTTGCTTCATTGGCGAACGCAACTTCCGCGAGTTTTTGCAAAACTACTTGCCAGCCAAGCCCGGCAATATCGAAACGGTAGACGGAGACGTGATCGGACGGCATGACGGCCTGATGTACTACACGCTTGGCCAGCGCCAGGGCTTGGGGATTGGCGGCGGGCACGGCAAGACCGGACAGCCGTGGTTTGTCGTGGACAAAGACCTGGAGCGCAACGTCCTGATCGTTGGCGAAGGCAGCAACCATCCCCGCCTGTATTCGAGCAGCTTGCTGGCGACTGACGTGAACTGGGTGAGCGCGAACAAGCCGACCGAATCGTTTACCTGCACCGCGAAATTCCGCTATCGCCAGCCTGACCAGCAAGTGACGGTGCACATCCGCGAGGGCAACACCGTAGAAGTTGTTTTTGCAGAACCGCAAAAAGCAGTGACACCTGGGCAAGCCGTCGTCTTTTACGATGGAGAAGTGTGCCTGGGGGGAGGCACGATTGACAAAGTGCGTCCGATTTCCGATTGACAAAGAGAATGAAATAACGGAGGAAGCGTTAGGTGGATACAGCGAAAAAGTCCAAAGTGATTATTGTTTCGTTTCTGGCGGTTGCGATCTTGATGGGGGTGCTCGCTTACATGGGGATGGCAGTCACGGGCAATGAGCACATGGCCACGATCCAGAGCGTCATCGCGGAAAAAGGCGGCGTGATTGCAGCGAGCGGTGTGACAGTGGTTCCGCTGGAGGAAAGTCCGTTTGAGAAAAGTGGAAAGGGCAACACCATCTATCGCATCGTGTACACGAAGGATGGACAAACCTTGACAGCCTGGTATCGCTCCGACAACCATTCCTCGATTATCAAGGAACCGGAAGAGTGGATTCTTCCGCAATAAGCAGCAAGGATTAAATCTGACTGGGAGAGTGAGGGCAGTACATGACCCAATATGCTGGACTTCGAGAATTGGCCCAATTGATTCGCAGACTGGAGCCGCAGCTAACAGGGGCGTCCCTGAGCATTTTGTCCCATGAAAATAAAGAAGAGATCGCTTCGCTTCTGCTGGAGGGACTTGGCGGCGGCGTCTCGGTTCAAAACAGTTCCGGCGAGTACGCCAACCATCTCGCAAATTTGCGCGTGGGCGCGAACAAGTACACGTTTGCCCAGGACTGGCGCGAAGTGTACATCAGCGAAATCAACTACTGCGCCTGTCGGATTCCTCCGGGCGCTCACGGTCTGCTGGTCCACCATACTGACTATCCGGGCGTCATTTACGACGTGTCCCGCAAGCTGGCTGACCACGAGATCAACATTTCCAAGCTGAATGTGTCGCGTGAGCAAAAGGGGAAAAACGCCCTGTTGATTTGCGTCACCGACGAAGAGATTACACCGGCGGTAGTAGCGGCCATCGAGGAGCTGCCGCAGATCAACAAGGTGTTGTCTCTGCAATAGGCGAAAAAGAACTGGAATGCACGCATGACCGCTCATCGTTTGCGTATGGGCGGTTTTTTGTGTGTCGACTGGCGTTCGTGCTTGTGGCATGGAGCGAGGTAAAGAAAAAACTGCCCTGACTAGCGGGCAGGTGGCTTGGAAGCAAAGCGAATGGCGTGACTGATGAGAACGTGCAGGACAGAGGTGTGATTTTCGTCCGGGAACTGGCGGAAAGACGCTTCGATCTGCCCATTGCCCATGTCGGACAACCGCTCGGCCATTGCCTGCGCCTTGACGTTGACGTCGAAGCGGCCGTCGTTTTCCAGCTCCCCGATGGTGAGCAGCGCTCTGATGCGCGTATCGTCAGTGAGCAGGGACGGCAGGCGGCGTTCCTCTTCCAACAGGACGCTTTCGTTCCAGTGGATCGACGGGCTGCCGGCGATATAGCATTGGTACGCATGCGGCCGGGTCAACAAGGCGTGCAGCACGAGCAAGCCGCCGAGCGAATGCCCGAAAATCGTTTGCCGGGTGCGGTCGACGGGCAAGTCCTTTTCAATCGCGGGTTTCACCGTGTCGTCGATGAAGCAGAGGAAGCCTTCTGCCCCGCCCATTTTTGGCCATTCGCCGCCGCGCGGGTGAGCAGGCAGCTCGGATGCGGGCACGACATGGGTGAAGTCGTAGTAACGCGAGGGATGAAACGGCGCTTCTGTCGGATAGCCGATGCCGACGACGATTGCGGGATACACACCCGTTTTTTCTGGAGCCTGGCTTTGCAGGCGGATCGCTTCGGTCATGGTGCCAAAAACCGAGTTGGCATCCAGCACATAGATGACCGGGAAGCCGGATGGCGGCGGTGTCACGTCAGGGATGCTGACAAAAATGTGAAACGTGCGATCATCGTAGGTCATTTTTCGGATTTGCGAACGAGGAATCGTTACTGCTTCATAAACCGTGTCCTCCATCATGAATCACTCTCCAGTCGGCCGATGGCGTCAACTTTTTGTATACGAAATCTATTATAGGGATGCGATCCAGAGATTGGCAACAGAGAAATGAGAGAGATTATCAGTGCCAAAATAGAACATGCTGACCTTGACTACTACGATATATTGAGGTAAAGTAAGTTTTGCCAACTACATATTGATGCGGACAGGTGTTTGCCACGCAATATCACGCAATATTTGGTAGACATAATAGGGAAGTCGGTGAAAATCCGGCGCGGTTCCCGCCACTGTAAGGAGCGAGTTCCATTTTGTGTTTGCGCCACTGATCCAACAAATCGGGAAGGCGAAAATGGAGCGATGACCCCGAGCCAGGAGACCTGCCTGACCGCAAGCACTGTGTAACCTACGGGAGATAGGGAAGTGTTCGAACGCTCCATTCGTCTTGGGACGAATGGATACGATGGGGATCATCATGCGCATTCGGCCTTTTGACGTCGGATGCGTTTTTACTTTGCTTGAAAAATTCACATTAGCAGTAAAGGATGAGGGACATGTTAATCGCTTTTGACTCCAAAACAGGAAACGTCAGAAGATTCGTCAGCAAGCTCGGGTTGCCTCACGTGGAGATTGATCCCGAAATGGTGATCGAAGAGCCGTTCGTTCTGGTTACATATACGACGGGCTTTGGCCAGGTGCCGGAAAAAGTGGAGCGTTTCCTCAAGCGGAATCATGTCTATTTGCGCGGCGTGTCGGCCAGCGGCAACCGCAACTGGGGAGCCAGCTTTGCCAAAAGCGCAGACACGATTGCCAGCCAATATGGCGTTCCGGTCATTTCCAAATTCGAACTGTCCGGTACCGGCCGTGATGTGGAACAATTTACGAGTGGGGTGGCAGCAATTGCGACACATTGAATTGAACAACCAACTGATGCAGCGAGGAAGCGACGGATTTTACCAACTGGAAAAGGACAGAGAGGCCGTTGCTGTCTTCATGGAAGAAGTACAGGCCAAGACGATGACCTTCAACAGCGTGAAAGAACGCATGGACTACTTGATCGAAAACGACTACTACGAAAATGTGTACGAAAAATACACCGTGGAACAGGTCGATGAAATTTTCCGTCTGGCGCATGGAGCCGGGTTTCAATTCGCTTCGTACATGGCCATCTCCAAGTTTTACAAAGACTACGCCCTGAAAACGAACGACAAATCGATGTATCTGGAGCAGTACCCGGATCGGGTGGCGATTGTGGCACTCTCGCTCGGACGTGGTGACTTCGAGCTGGCGAAGCGGCTGACGGTATCCATGATCGAGCAGCGCCTGCAGCCTGCGACACCGACGTTTCTCAATGCCGGAAAAAGCCGCCGCGGCGAAATGGTTTCCTGCTTCCTGCTGGAGATGGACGACTCCCTGAATTCGATCAACTACGTGCTCGGCACTTGTATGCAGCTGTCCAAAATCGGCGGCGGCGTGGCCGTTAACCTGTCCAAGCTGCGCGGACGCGGCGAGCCGATCAAAGGTGTCGAGGGGGCAGCCAAGGGTGTCATGCCTGTGCTCAAGCTGCTGGAGGATGCGTTTTCCTACGCCGATCAGATGGGCCAGCGTAAAGGCTCCGGGGCGGCCTACTACAACATCTTCGGCTGGGACGTCAACGAGTTTCTCGACTGCAAAAAGATCAATGCCGATGAAAAGTCGCGGATCAAGACGCTGTCAATCGGCCTGATCGTACCGAATGTGTTTTACAAGCTCGCAGAGGAAAACAAGCCGCTGACGGTGTTCGCGCCTTACTCCGTTTACAGGGAATACGGCGTCCATCTGGATGATCTGGATCTCGACGAAATGTACGACGAGCTGGTGGCAAACGAGCGCGTCAAGAAAAGAGTCGTCATGAGCGCCCGCGACATGCTCACCAAAATCGCGATGATCCAGATGGAGTCGGGCTACCCGTACATCATGAACAAGACGAACGCGAACAAAAATCACGCGCTGAAAGACATCGGCTCCGTGAAAATGTCCAACCTGTGCACGGAAATTTTCCAGCTCCAGGAGACATCCACAATTACCAACTACGGCGAGCCGGACATCATCCGCCGCGACATTAGCTGCAATCTGGCTTCGCTCAACATCGTCAACGTGATGGAGCGCAAAAAAGTGCGCGAATCCGTGCGCGAAGGCATCGAGGCGATTACCGCCGTAAGCGATATGACCCGCGTGGAAAATGCGCCAGGCGTGCAAAAGGCGAACCGCGAGCTGCATTCCGTCGGGCTGGGTGCGATGAACCTCAACGGCTACCTGGCGAAAAACAAGATCGCCTACGAGAGCGAGGAAGCCAAAGACTTTGCCCGCACGTTTTTCATGATGATGAACTACTACTCGCTGGAAATGAGCATGGAGATCGCCCAGGCCAAAGGGGAAACGTTCATGGGCTTCGAGCAGTCGGAGTACGCCAAAGGCACGTATTTTGACAAATACTTGACGAACGACTACCGTCCGCGCACGGAAAAAGGCAAGCAACTGTTTGCTGGCATGCACATTCCGACCCCGGACGATTGGGCCGCGCTCAAGCAAAAGGTGCAGAAGAACGGACTGTATCACGCGTACCGTCTGGCGATTGCGCCGACGCAGAGCATTTCCTACATTCAGAATGCGACATCGAGCGTGATGCCGGTCGTCGAACATATCGAGACAAGAACGTATGCAAACTCGACAACCTACTACCCGATGCCGTACATGTCGCAGGAAAACTATTTTTACTACAAATCTGCCTATGTGATCGACCAGTTCAAGGTGATCGATTTGATCGCAGAAATCCAGGAGCATGTAGACCAAGGAATTTCTACCGTACTGCACGTCAACAGCAACATCTCGACCAGGGAACTGGCGCGCTACTACATATACGCGGCGAAAAAAGGCTTGAAATCGCTCTACTACACACGCACCAAGCACCTGACAGTGGAAGAGTGCATTAGCTGCGCCGTGTAATGTGAGGGAACGCCCCTGTGCAGAACAAGTTTTTTTAAGAGAAGAGGAACGCCGATGAAAGCAGTCAATTGGAACAGGCCGGACGACGATTTTACAATGACCTTTTGGAACCAGAACATCATGCAGTTCTGGACGGATGACGAGATTCCGCTCTCGGATGACAAAATGTCCTGGATGGAGCTTAGCGCTTCGGAACGGGACACATACAAAAAAGTGCTCGGCGGACTGACCTTGCTCGACACCGTGCAAGGTGGCGTAGGGATGCCGAAAATCATGGAGCATGTGGACGGACTGCAGCGCAAGGCCGTCCTGGCCTTCATGGGCATGATGGAGCAAATTCACGCCAAATCGTACAGCAGCATTTTCACGACGCTCGCTGCTACGGAAGAGATCGACGAAATTTTTGCCTGGGTCGAGCGCAATCCGCATCTGCAAAAGAAAGCGGCACTGATTTCGAAGCGCTACCAGGAGATCGAGACGCAAAAAGATTTGTACATGGCGATGGTCGCCTCGGTCTTTTTGGAAAGCTACCTGTTTTACAGCGGTTTTTTCTACCCGCTCTATTTGGCAGGGCAGGGCAAGATGACGAGCAGCGGCGAAATTATCGACCTGATTGTGCGGGATGAGAGCATTCACGGCCTGTACGTCGGCGTGCTCGCGCAGGAAGTGTACCAAAAGCTCAGCGTCGCGGAGCAGGCGGCGGTGAAAGAAGAGCTGTACGCACTTCTGCACGAGTTGCACGCAAATGAAGAGGAGTACACCGTCTCCCTGTACACAGAGATTGGCCTTGCGGACGAGGTGTTGGCCTACGTGCGCTACAACGCGAACAAAGCGCTGATGAATCTGGGGTTGGAACCGTTCTTCCCGGAGGAGGAAGTCAACCCGATCGTCCTGAACGGGATACGGACGCACACGAAGCAGCACGATTTCTTCTCGAAAAAAGGCAATGGCTACGTCCGTACGCTCAACGTCGAGCCGCTGACGGATGACGATTTTCGTTTTGAGTAAAAAGCTTAAACGATTGTTTAAAAAGGGCTGCTGTCTACAGATGGCAGTCTTTTTGCTGTGCTGGAAGGAAACCGCGAAAGGGGCCTCACGCGAAGGCGTACGATGTCGTGCAGGAGATGGAATAATAGTTTTATTTATTCGAAAATACTTTTTCATTCATATTTGTGTTATAAATAAATGATGTGTCGCTCTTCTCCTTGCCAGCCAGTCTAAGTCTATGAGAGTTGGACTGGAGCAGCAAGGTGGAAACGAGAGAGAGTCATGCAAACATCGAGTGGTGCGTTTGGAGGACTGATTTATCTGACAGGGAATCCAGTCTGGCTGGAGTCTGGATAAAGCGTCAGACTTCGTGAATTTTTTCACGAATCTGAGGGTTGCTAAAAAGAGCCCTTTGCTTTTTATCACAGGAGGTTTTTGTCATGCATCAAAAAGTTTCCTATTCGTTCATCGTCATCATCGGATTCATGCTGTTTGCGCTGTTTTTTGGCGCGGGCAATCTGATCTTTCCTCCGATGCTCGGACAGATGGCGGGAACGAATGTCTGGGAAGCCAACGTCGGCTTTCTCGTGACCGGGGTTGGCCTTCCACTTTTGGCGATTACAGCGTTGGTGTATTCAGGTAAAAACGATTTGCGCTCACTGGCAAGCCGTGTGCACCCGCTGTTTGGCCTCGTCTTCACCATCATGCTCTATTTGGCTATCGGGCCGTTTTTTGCCATTCCGCGCTCCGGGAATGTGTCGTTTGAGATCGGAATCAAGCCGTTCTTATCCGAGCAGGCCGGCCCTGTGCCGCTGATTATCTTTACCGTCCTGTTCTTCACGCTCGCTTGCCTGTTGTCGCTCAATCCTGGAAAAATTATCAATGTAGTCGGAAAAGTCTTGACACCGATGAAGCTGACGTTTATCGGCATCATCGTCCTGACGGCCATTGTGTATCCGATTGGCGAGTTGCAAGCACCAGTGGGGGATTACCAGTCCAAGGCGTTTTTCAAAGGATTCCAGGACGGCTATTTAACCTTGGACGCTCTTGGGGCATTTGTATTTGGCATCATCATCGTTCAGGCGATCAAGGAAAAAGGCGTTACGGCGCGAAAGCAAATTTTGCTGACGTGCGCCAAAGCGACGCTGATTGCAGGTGTGCTCCTGGCGTTTTTCTACTCGGTGCTCGCCTACATGGGCGCTTCCAGCGTGGAAAAGCTCGGTCATCTGGAAAACGGCGCGCAAGTTTTGGCTAAAGTGTCGAATTATTACTTCGGTTCTTACGGCGGCCTGCTGCTCGGTCTGATGATTACCGCGGCCTGCCTGACAACCAGCGTCGGACTGATTACGGCGTGCTCGTCGTTTTTCCACGCCTTGTTTCCGCGCATTTCGTATAAAAAGTTTGCCGTAATTTTGGCTGCGTTCAGCACACTTGTCGCCAATATCGGGCTGACCGCACTCATCAAGGTGTCCGTTCCGGTTTTGACGACGATGTATCCCATCGCCATCGCGCTGATCTTTTTGACGTTCATGCATCAGGCGTTTGGCGGGCGGCCAGAGGTGTATCAGGGCTGCTTGTTCGCCACGTTTCTCATCAGTCTGTTTGACGGGCTAAATGCTGGCGGGATCGAGGTCCAGGCGATTCATGACGTCTTTTCACGCTACTTGCCCATGTACACAATCGGGCTGGGCTGGTTGCTTCCTGGTTTGGTCGGGGGCGTAGTCGGCTACCTCATTTATTTGATTCGCAAACCATCCCTGCGTGCGCATGAGCTTCGCCTGAACAAACAATAAGGCAGAGCGAAAAGAGTTTGGCGAAAGCTGGAATTGTTTTGCATGACAAAAACTGGTTTGCATGTTACTGTATGAAGAAGGTGTGTCTCATCTTTTATGAGGGCACATGCATTCATTTTGACAATTTCATAGAAGTGGGAACAGGTTCCTTGGCGATAAGATATCGGCGCAAGGATGAAAAGGGAAGTCGGTGAGAATCCGACACGGTCCCGCCACTGTATGAGGGGAGTTTGCACAGCTTTTGGCCACTGGTCATGCTGGACTGGGAAGGCGCTGTGCAGGTTAAGATCCTTAAGTCAGGAGACCTGCCTGTTTCGACAACACTGCTTAACCTACGGGAGATAGGGAGGTGTTAGGATGCTGTGATCTCAGTGTTTATTTGGCATGTCTAACGTTCTTTCTGATCGTTGGAGATGCCTTTTTTATTGGGGAGAATCCGAAAAATGATCGTAAAGGATGGAGGGTTTGCTGATGAAAAGCAGCAATTTGGGATATCCACGGATTGGCAAGGACCGCGAGTGGAAAAAGGCACTGGAAGCTTTTTGGGCGGGGAAACTCGATGAGAAGATATTCCTTGCGCAAATGGAGCAAATTCGCAAGCAGCACCTGGTCAAACAGCAGGAAAAGGGGATCGACTGGATTCCGGTCAACGACTTTACGTTCTACGATCACATGCTCGATATGGCGGTCATGTTTGGCCTGGTTCCGAAGCGGTTCGCGTATGCGGGCGGTCCAGTGCCGCTGGCAACGTATTTTGCGATGGCGCGCGGCAACAAGGAAGCTGTCGCCTGCGAAATGACCAAGTGGTTTAACACGAACTACCACTATATTGTCCCCGAGTTCGGCGAGCGCACGCCTGTCCTGACGGAAAACAAGCCGCTAAAAGCGTATCTGGAGGCGAGAGAACAGCTGGGCATTGTCGGCAAGCCTGTCATCGTCGGGCCGTATACATTTGTCAAGCTGTCCAAAGGGTACGCCAAAGACGATTTTGAGCACGTCGTCAATCAGATCGTGCCGCTGTACGTGCATGTGCTGCGCGAGCTTGAACTGCACGGCGTCGAGTGGGTCCAGATGGATGAGCCTGCTTTCGTGCTCGATGTGAGTGAGCGGGAAAAAGCAATCATTCGCCGTGTGTACGCGCAGTTTAGCCAGGCGCTGCCGCACCTGAAGCTGATGGTGCAGACGTATTTTGAGGCGGTAGATTGGTACGAGGAATTGATTGCACTGCCTGTCCATGGCCTGGGCCTTGATTTTGTCTACGGGAAACAGACGAATCTCGCCAACCTGTTGACGCACGGTTTCCCGCAAGACAAAGTGCTCGGCGCGGGCGTCATTGACGGACGCAACATTTGGTGCTCGGCTCTCAAGGAAAAGTGGGAACTGGTCAAGACGCTGTGCTCCGTAGTCGCCCCAGAGCGGATATGGGTTCAGCCTTCGAGTAGCCTGGTGCACGTTCCGGTTACTGTCGAAGCTGAAACCGATTTGCCGGAAGAAGTGCGTATTGCATTGGCGTTTGCCGATGAGAAATTGGCGGAGGTTTGCCTTTTAGTCCAAGGTTTCCGATATGGAAAGTATGTAATCTCGAAAGAACTCGCCCAGAACGAGCAAAACTTGCTGAGCCTGGCCCAATCTCCAGCGCGGAACCGCGAGGAAGTGCTGAAGGCGCGAGAAGAGCTAAGGATGATAGCAGCCAAACGGGCAGTGCCGTTTCGCGAGCGTCGTGAGATTCAGCAGGCGAAGTGGAAGCTCCCGCTGCTGCCGACGACGACAATCGGCAGTTTCCCGCAGACGACAGAAGTTCGTCAGGCCAGACAGCAGTTCAAAAAAGGAAACTGGACCGCTGAACAGTACGAAGCGTTCATTCAGGAGCAAATCCGCGAGTGGATTGCCATCCAGGAACAGATTGGCCTTGATGTACTGGTGCACGGCGAGTTCGAACGGTCTGACATGGTCGAATATTTCGGGGAAAAGCTTGCCGGATTCGTTTTCACCAAGAACGGCTGGGTGCAGTCGTATGGCTCTCGTTGCGTGAAGCCGCCTGTCATCTACGGCGATGTGCAGTTCGTCTCCCCGATGACGGTCAAGGAGAGTGTCTATGCCCAGTCGTTGACGGATAAGCCAGTGAAAGGAATGCTGACAGGTCCTGCCACGATTTTGAATTGGTCGTTCGTGCGCGACGACCTCCCGCGCCAGGAGGTGTGCGAGCAGATTGCGCTTGCGCTGCGCAAGGAAGTAGAAGCGCTGGAAGCGGCAGGTATTGGCATGATCCAAGTGGATGAGCCGGCACTGCGGGAAGGCTTGCCGCTCAAACAGGCAGACAGAGCTGCCTATCTGGATTGGGCGGTCAAGTCGTTTCGGGTCGCTACTGCGACGGTCAAGCCTGGCACGCAAATTCATACCCATATGTGCTATTGCGAATTTCATGATTTCATCGACGTCATCAGCGAGCTGGATGCCGATGTGATCTCGATTGAAACCTCCCGCAGCCACGGCGAGCTTGTCTCTGTGTTCGAGACGTGCACGTATGACAAAGGAATCGGTCTTGGCGTCTATGACATCCATAGCCCGCGCATTCCGACAGTGGACGAGATCGAGGAAATGGTTTCCCGAGGTATACAAGTTCTGCCGCCAGGACAATTCTGGATCAACCCGGATTGCGGGCTGAAGACGCGGGGGAGAGAGGGTACAATCGCGTCTCTGAAAAACATGGTAGCAGCGACACACGCTGTACGAAACCGCCTGGCGCAAAAAGCAGTGACCCATAGAGAGGAGCAGCGCTGATGGCAACCAAGGCACAGAGCGTAACAGGAGCAAGACCGATCAGTCAATCGAGAACCTTTTTGACAGACCTTGTGCTCCCGCCGGATACGAATCATCACAATACGATCTTCGGCGGTAAGGTGATGGCATATGTTGACAAGATTGCCTGCATTGCGGCGATGCGCCATTGCCGCAAGCCTGTTGTCACTGCGTCCAGCGATTCGTTCGACTTTCTCGCGCCGATCAAGACCGGGGAAGCGATCAATCTGGAAGCTTACGTCACCTGGACGCACAACACCTCGATGGAAGTGTTCGTAAAGGTAGAGTCGGAAAACCTGTTGACTGGCGAAAAACGTATGACCGCAAGAGCGTACCTTACGATGATCGCCCTTGACGAGCAAGGCAAGCCGACGCTGGTGCCTGCCGTCATACCAGAAAGCGAGGAGGAGTGTCTCCAGCACGCGAAAGCAAAGCATCGCTACGCGCTGCGAAAACAGCGGAAAGCAGAGTCGTAGTCTCTACCGCAGCAAACGGTATTCAGAAAAAGCAGCAACAGCAAAAGCTCTCAACGACAGGGTGGGGGCTTTTGCTGCAAGCGGCTGTTTCAGCCCTCGATGCCAAAGACTTGGACGACCGCTGCTTGCGGAAATCCCAACCGTTTCCGAGAAGAAATACTTTATCGAGTCAATCCGAAATGTTAAAATTTTCTGAAAGGGGGTAGATGTGTGATGTATCATTTGAATGAAAATTTGCTGCAAAGCGCACAACATTTTCCGGACCATCCCGCCTACGTATTTATGGGGGAGACGACCACGTACCGTCAATTAAACCAGCAGGTGGCTGAACTGGCCTCCGGGTTGTCCAGGCTCGGGATCGGAAAAGGGGACGCTGTTGCGCTCATCATGGACAACCGGCCACAGTTTGTAAGCGCTTACTATGCGATTTTGCGGACAGGTGCTGCCGTCGTTCCGATGAATCCAATCTACACGCAAAGAGAAATCAGCTATATCCTCGCCAACAGTCAGGCCAAAGCCGTGATCGCCCTGACCGCGCTCGAACCTGTCCTCACCCCTTTGAAAGAACAACTCGATCATGTGAAACATCTCATCTACACAGAGGCGGCTGGCGACGGGCTGACGCTGGAGCAGGTTGCACATGCGGGAGACGGCAGCTTTGTCGAGCCGGAGCGGCATGAAGACGATCTCGCTGTAATTCTGTACACATCCGGCACGACCGGGCAGCCAAAAGGCGCGATGCTCTCTCACCGCAACATGGCTTCCAATGCAGAAGCGATGGGGATTTTGTTCGAACTGCTCCCCGAAGATCGGGTGGTGGCTGTGCTGCCGATGTTCCATGTTTTTTGCATGACCGTTTGTCTCAACGGACCGATCCGCTACGGGGCATCTATCATTATCATTCCGCGCTTCCATCCGGCAGAGGTGGTCCGCACGATCCGCGAACAGCAAGCAACCTGCTTTGCGGGCGTACCGACGATGTACAACTACATGCTCCAACTGCCTGATGCGACGAAAGAAGATTTCGCTTCTGTCCGTCTCTGCTGCTCGGGCGGCGCATCCATGCCTGTCGAGTTGCTGCACAAGTTCGAAGCGAAGTACGAGGTAAAAATACTGGAAGGCTACGGACTGTCCGAGGCGGCTCCGGCAACAGCCTTCAACCCGCTGCACGGAACGAGAAAGCCTGGATCGGTAGGAGTGAACATCCCCCATGTCGAAAACAAGGTCGTCGATCCGGAAGGCAACGAACTGCCCCGTGGCGAAGTCGGTGAGCTGGTGGTCAAAGGACCGAACGTCATGCTCGGCTATTTGGGGCTGCCGGAGGATACAGCAGCGACGCTTCGGGACGGCTGGCTGTACACCGGAGATATGGCGCGGATGGACGAGGAAGGGTATGTGTACATCGTCGACCGCAAAAAAGACATGATTCTCGTCGATGGCTACAACGTCTACCCGCGTGAGGTGGAGGAAGTGCTCTACCAGCATCCGGCGATTATCGAGGCGGCAGTGATCGGCGTGCCTGACGAAGTGCACGGCGAAGCGGTCAAGGCGTTTGTCGCGTTGAAAGAAGTGGCGGTGTCCCAGGAAGACATCATCGCTTTTTGCCAGGACAAATTGGCGAAGTACAAAGTGCCGCGTCTGGTTGAAATCGTTCCAGAGCTGCCGAAAAACAGCACGGGGAAAATATTGCGCCGCGCCTTGCGTAAATAATCAGCACTTGGGGGCAGCAGGCATTGTTATTACGGGAAATAGATGATAGAAGGGAATGAACCGGACCCACGCAGGAGTCTGGTTCATTTTTTTGCAAAGACAGCTTCGATCTAGTTTTCTGGAAATCAATTTGGTAAAACCAAGCGTCTTTCCTGTGTGATTTTTAAGCTTCTTCCGTGTAGCTGATCCATTTTAGCCATAAGGAGATATAGAACATGCTGAAACGAATGTTAAAAATCGTCGGTGTTCTTTTAATCTTGGTCGTCGTTGTTTGTGGCTGCTCGGAATTTTTCGGAACGATCAACGGAAGAATAGCAGCAAATAAACATGCTATGGAGTACATCAGCAAAAAATACAATGTTCCGATTGAACAACTAGCAGCAGAACTACCTTCTTATAGATATGGACAGCGATTGTATGTTACCGGTATTCATGATAAGCAAGAACATAAAAAATATACGGTATATGTAAGAATGTGGGGAGAGGGTGAAGTTATGGATATTTATGAGGAATAAACGTAGATAAACGCAGATAACGAGAACGGGGCTGTCTCAAAAGCCGATATTTCGACTTCAAGACGTTCTTTTTTTTTTCTGCCAGAAACGTTGATCTAGCAATGTTCAAAAATAGCCAGCCGAACTGGTTCAGGCGCTGCGATCACTTTCAGATGCAAAGTTTCCAGGCAGAACTTTTCAAAGGAAAGAGAATCACAATGTCTTGTTTCCCGTTCATTGACAAGTCATTTCCGATATGCCTAGCATGAAGAATCAAGAAAAAGGAAGGAAAGGCCCCAGATGCAAGAAATCGACACCACCACGCTTCACCGCCTTTGCCAACAAGACAGGCCCTTCGCCTTGTTCATCTACACCCCCATGTGCGGCACCTGCAAGCTGGCGGAGCGGATGCTGCACGTTACCAGTGAAGCACTCTCCAGGCAGCTGCCGCTGTACCAGCTCAACATCAACACGGCCCCAGCCCTCGCGGAGCGACTGCAAATCACGAGTGTCCCGGCCCTGTTCCTATTTTGCGGGGAACAGGTCACAGGCAGGCATTATGCCCTGCACTCCGTCGGTTATTTGTACGACGTACTGAAAACACTCGCCTAGACAAACACCTAACCCCTTCGTGCTGAATACAAGAAAGAGAGAGACATATTGCGAAGGGGGAGGCGCATGCAAATCCATGTCGTGGAAGAAGGACAGACGCTGTCTGGCATAGCCGCACTGTATGGGTCGACTGCTGAGGCGATCGCGGAAGTAAATGAACTGCCCGATCCAGGCAGGCTCGTCGTAGGACAGGCGATGGTGATTCCGATTGTCGGGAGTTACCACTGGGTCAGGCAGGGAGACACCCTGTATACAATCGGGCAGCGCTACCAGATCAGCGCAGCCGAACTGGCCCGCGTCAATAACATATCGCAGTACCGCCCGTTGCAAATCGGGCAACGCTTGTACATTCCGCCCCGTCCGCGGCGGGCGGCGGATTTCAACGCGTACGCGGAGCCGCGCAGGACCGTGTCTCCTGTACTGGAAGCGGACGTGCGTACGGCGGCACCGCACCTGACGTACCTGGCACCGTTCAGCTTCCGAATCAGACGGGACGGGACGCTGGCCCGGCCGGCATTGAACGATTTTCCCGCGATTGCCAGACAAAACAATGTGGTGCTAATGCTCGTCGTCACCAATCTGGAAAACGACCAGTTCAGCACGGAGCTGGGCGGGCTTATCCTGAACAACCAGGAACTGCAAAACAAGGTGCTCGACAACGTTTTTCAAACAGCGAGAGAACTTGGGATGGGAGACATCCATTTCGATATGGAGGCGCTCCCGGCTACGGATCGCGAGGCGTACATCCGCTTTTTGCGCAGGGCTCGCGACCGGGCGCACGCCCAGGGGATGATGCTTTCCGTCGCTTTGGCCCCGAAGACGAGCGCCGAGCAGCAAGGCAGGTGGTACAGCGCCCACGATTACCGGGCGATTGGCGAGATTGCCGACTTTGTCGTCATCATGACGTATGAGTGGGGCTACAGCGGGGGGCCGCCGATGGCCGTGTCGCCAATTGGGCCAGTGCGTCGTGTCCTCCAATATGCCTTGACCGAAATGCCTGCCGAAAAAATTTTGATGGGCCAAAACTTGTACGGCTACGACTGGACGTTGCCGTATGAGCAGGGAACGACGGCGCGAGCGTTGAGTCCGCAGGCAGCGATTGCGCTTGCGGCGCGGGAAAACGCCGTAATCCGCTACGATTACCGGGCGCAGGCACCGTTTTTCCACTATACAGCCGACGATGGCAAACGGCATGAGGTATGGTTTGAGGACGCCCGCTCGATTCAAGCCAAATTCGATCTGGTGAAGCAACTGGGCATACGTGGAGTCAGCTTCTGGAAGCTTGGTTTGCCGTTTCCGCAAAACTGGCTGTTGATCGAAAGCAACTTCCGCGTCCGCAAACGAACGTAGCGAGCAGGTGTACAGATAAGAATGGGCTGCGCCAAACTGCTTGGCGCAGCCAAGTTTATGAATCGGGCCTGTCATCTCGCGCCTGTCATCCGGGCAGTCCCTCATACGCATCGCGCACTGCTCAAAGCGCCCTCCGTTGGCAATGCAGGGCAGCGCAGCACTGAGTGCTTACCCGGTCACGTTTTCCATCGGTAGCAATCGTGGTATGATGGTTAGAAGAATACGGGAAAAGGAGAGAAAAGATGGGAGAGTGCAAGCTGAATCACAGCAAAGAGGATGTGCAAAAGAAACTGGCCGAGCAAGCGCCCTTTTTGTCCGAAGTGCGGGTAGGACAGTTCCGGCGCGTGCTGGAAGGCGAGCTTAGCCAGGAGCGGTTGAACGAGCTGTTTCACCTGTTGAAAAAATACGATCTGGCAAGCCCGGAAGAGCGCCTCGCGCGCGAACAGCAGATGGATCGCCTGTTTGGCTAGAAAAAGCCGTCGGCAGTTCGGTTTGCGGCCCATGAAGTCTGGATGCACCTGAAGTAGCGGGGAATGGATTCTTCGCTCTTCGCCAGCACAGGAGCACTTCTTCGCCGTCAATGGATTGCTGTTGTTTGCTTTGCGCGCGTTTTTTTGATCCATCTCGGAGAAAGTGCGCTTCGATTTTTGAAAAAACGAGAGTTCTTTACGTACATAGGGCAACAAGTTGTTCGATCACTTTTCTATCCATATATGAGCACCCCTGGCGGGAGATAATGGCCGGAAGGAAAAAGCAAATCGCTTTTTACTCCCCGGCGGCAAGGAGCAAAAATGAAAGACAGAATCTATTATCAAGATGCGTATGTGAGAAAGTTTACGGCGCAAGTAATCAGGCAAGGGCGGGAAGAGGACGGTACGCCGTACGCCGTGCTCAGCCAGACGGCGTTTTACCCGACGGGAGGCGGACAGCCTGCCGATCTGGGCACGCTTGGAGATTGTCGGGTCATTGACGTGGAAGAAGTAGCGGGCGAGGTGCGTCATCGGCTGGAAGCTCCGCTACCGGAGGACTGCACGGAAGTGATCGGTCAGATCGATTGGGACCGCCGCTTCGATCACATGCAGCAGCATGCCGGACAGCATATTTTGTCCGCCGCGTTTCTGGAAGTAGTGCAGGCGGAGACGGTCGCGTTTCACCTGGGAAAAGAACGCGTAACAATCGACGTCCGCCTGGATGAACTGACACCGGACGTATGGGAAGCGGTCGAGCAGCGGGCCAATCAGGTCGTGCTGGAAAATCATCCGATCATCGCCCGGTTTGTCGATGACGAGGAGCTGGCTACACTGCCATTGAAAAAACAGCCGACGGTCACGGAAAATGTTCGCGTCGTCATCATCCCGGAGTACGACTACAATCCGTGCGGTGGCACACATCCTGCGCGCACAGGCGAAGTGGGCATGATAAAAATTCTCGGCTGGGAGCGCCATCGCGGAAACATCCGGCTGGAGTTCATCTGCGGCTTGCGCGCTTTGCGGGACTATACACGCAAGCAGGTGGCCGTGCGTGAACTGGCGAAGCTTTTTGCAACCAGTGAAGCAGACCTGATCGTGCAGGCAGAGCGCGTGCTGGCTGAACGGGACAGCTTGAAAGCAAGACTCGCCGATGCCGAAAAGCAACTGCTGGAAAGCGAAGTCCGAAAGCAGCTTGACGTGGCAGAGCAAGTGGGAGCAGCGCGGGTCATCACACGAGTTTTCCCGGACAAAACCATTCAGCAGCTGCAGCAGTTCGCCCAGCTTGCGGTCGCGGAGGCGCCGGACGTCGTATGCTTGCTGGCCGCCGCGACTGACGAGAAGACCCAGCTTGTATTTGCGCGGGGTCAGGCCGTGAACGTTGCTGTCAATCAGCTAATCAAGGAGACGCTGCCGCTGATTGCCGGAAAAGGCGGCGGCAATCCGGCGATGGCGCAGGGCGGCGGTCAACCAGCGTCTGCTGCGGACGAAGTGCTGGCACATGCCCGCAAGCTGCTTGCCGAGTCCCTGGTCTGACGGACGAGTCTCGATTCGCGGCCAGGCCGTTCATGCCTGGCCTTCACGATGATGGTTGATGCAAGGAGGAAATGACAATGCTATGGAATCCCGGTGACAAAGTTCGCGTGACGCAGCGGACAGGAGAGTATATTGCGGAAGTGCTGGAAATTCACGATACGAAGTTGTTGGTCAAGGTGCTGGCGGTGACGAAATACCCGCAGCAGGGCGACCTGCATACGTCCTACGAGGTGGATGTGCCGCTGTTTCACGAGCGCCCGGCACTCTCCTACCAGGAAAAATTCATGACCCCGGCCGCATCCGCCATCCGCTACAACGGCGAAGTGCCCGACTACAAAGAGTCTGTGCGCAAGGCGATGGAGCGGGAAATGGAGAAGCTGAAAAAAATGGCGGCCTGGTCCGAACGTTGCCTGGCTGTACTGGAATCGATGTACAAGGAAACCTTTACAAACACGAAATAGAATGGTACTGTAATACTCGAATGTACGACAATTTCATAGGTTTACTACCAAACGGGGGCCGAGCATCGTCGGCTGAGATTGTAACGAGTGTGTTACTGACCGTTGAACCTGACCTGGGTCATGCCAGCGGAGGAAGAGGTATAGGAATCGATTTCACGGTGCGGCAGTGGCGGCGTATTTGCCGGAAAACTGTTGCCAGATGATGAGATCCACTCAACCATCCCACGGCGGATGGTTTTTTTGCTTCCATCTGTCCGAGCGGATACGGATGGGTTACGCATACGGCTTCCACCGTTTGACTGGAGTGACTTCCGGCAGGCGAGGGAAGCCGTTTTTTATCCCTCGACAGGTGCCATCAAGAAGGAGGAATACAATGGTTGTTGTGCTGAACGGAAAAACAGCAGAGCTGTCGGCTGAAATCAACACAGTCCGCGACCTGCTCGCTTCGTATTCCCTGCAGGAGAAGATTGTCGTCGTGGAGCGCAACGGAGAAATCATCGACCGCTCCCGGTATGAACAAACACCGATTGCAGACGGAGACCGCATCGAAATCGTTCATTTTGTCGGAGGAGGATGACCAGCATGGATACATTGAAAATTGGCCCTTACGAGTTTCGTTCCCGCCTGTTGCTTGGGACCGGAAAATTCGCAGATTTGGAAACACAAGGAAAAGCAGTCGAGGTGTCGGAAGCGGAAATTTTGACGTTTGCGATTCGCCGTCTCAATTTGGAAAATCCGCAAGAGCCGAACTTTTTGGAACAGCTCGACCTGAAAAAATTCACTCTGCTGCCGAACACAGCGGGAGCGTACACGGCGGAGGAAGCGGTGCGCATCGCCCGTCTGGCGAAGGCTTCCGGCTTGTGTGACATGATTAAGGTAGAAGTTATTGGCGACCCGAAAACATTGCTGCCTGACCCGATTGGCACGCTGGAAGCGTCGAAAATTTTGGTTGAGGAAGGCTTTATCGTGCTGACCTACACCAACGACGATCCGATTCTCGCCAAGCGCTTGCAGGAGGTAGGCGTGCATGCTGTCATGCCGGGCGCATCCCCGATTGGCTCCGGACAAGGCATCCTCAACGAAAACAACCTCCGCTTCATCATCGAGGACGCCAAAGTGCCTGTGATCGTGGACGCAGGCATCGGTTCGCCAGCCGATTGTGCGAAAGCGATGGAGCTGGGCGCTGACGGCGTGCTGCTGAATACGGCTGTCGCGCTCGCCGACAATCCGGTGTTGATGGCCGAAGCGATGAAGCTTGGAGTGGAAGCGGGACGCAAAGGGTTCCTCGCAGGACGGATCGCGAAAAAGCGCTACGCGTCGGCGAGCAGCCCGACCGAAGGGATGATCGAGTAGCGTGGACCGACTGACAGAAGCGGTAGAAGCGATTGCCAGCCGCAAAGAAGAGCTGTTTGCCCTTTTGGCAGAGCTCGTTTCCCATCCGACTGTGAGTCCGCCAGCGCGAAACAGCGATGCGGCGCAAACCGTACTCGCCAATCGGCTTGCGGCCATTGGCTTTGAGGTTGATCGCTGGACCGTGTACCCCGGCGACGACAATATCGTCGGACGACTGCCGGGCAGTGCTCCTGCCAAGGCGAACAGCCTGATTGTCAACGGGCACATCGACGTCGCAGAAGTCGGCGACGATGCGAGCTGGACGTATCCGCCGTTTTCCTTGACCCGCGGCGCAGACGGGCGGCTGTACGGACGCGGTGTAGCCGACATGAAGGGCGGACTGGCGGCAAGCCTGTTCGCCATCCAGATGCTGCGCGAGCACGGCGTCGAGCTGGCAGGCGATTTGCTGTTCCAATCGGTGATTGGCGAGGAAGCGGGCGAAGCCGGAACGTTGGCTGCGCTCGAACGCCGCTATCAGGCGGACTACGCTGTTGTCGTCGACACGAGCAACCTGCACATGCAAGGGCAGGGCGGTGTCATTACCGGCTGGATCACGATTGAGAGCCCGACGACCTTGCACGACGGGATGCGGGCACGGACGATCCATGCAGGAGGTGGTGTGCGCGGCGCGTCTGCCATCGAGAAAATGGCGAAAATCATCACGGCGCTGCAGGAGCTGGAGCGGGACTGGGCTGTGATGAAGGCGTACCCCGGTTTCCCGGCTGGCAGCAATACGATCAATCCTGCCGTAATCGAGGGCGGACGTCATGCTGCGTTCATTGCGGATCGCTGCGCGCTCTGGATTACCGCTCACTTTTACCCGAACGAATCGTATGAACAGATCATTCGCGAAATCGAAGACCATGTCGGACGGGCAGCAGCGGCAGATGTGTGGCTGCGCGACCATCCTCCCGTCTTTCGCTGGGGCGGTCGCTCCATGATCGAGGAGCGCGGGGAAATTTTTCCGTCCCTGGAGCTGGATACAAAGCATCCGGCCCTGGCGCAGCTGCAAGCCGCCTATGAGAGCGAGCTGCACGAGGCGCCTGTGGTGGACATGTCGACCACCGTCACGGACGCGGGCTGGTTCGCGCATGCCGGCATTCCCGCTGTGCTGTTCGGTCCGGGCGAGCTGAAGTACGCCCATGCTGTCGACGAGTCGATTGATCCAAAACAGCTTGTCCGCTTTGCCCAGATCATGGCCCGCTTCATCGCCAGCTGGTGCAATACGCCAAAGGAAGAGAAGGAGTGAAAAGAGAGCATGGCAACCTTTACAGACCGATTGTTGCGCAGTGTGGCTCCGATCTGGGAGCGCGTTCACCAGCATCCGTTCGTAACGGGTCTCGGTGACGGCACGCTGCCTGTGGAGTCGTTCAAATTTTACCTGAAGCAGGACTACATCTATCTGATTGATTACGCCAAAATGTTCGCACTTGCCAGTGTGAAGGCATACGACCTGGAGATGAGCGCCCGGTTTGCGGCCTTGCAGGAATCGACGCTCAACATGGAGATGGAGCTGCACCGCCAGTATGCCGCCCGCTTCGGCATTTCCCGCGAGGAACTGGAAGCGACCGAGCCGTCCTTTGTCATGCTCGGCTACACCAGCTACATGCTGCGTGCCGCGCACCAAGGCTCGCTGGCCGAGCTGGTCAGCGCGCTGCTTCCGTGCACGTGGAGCTACTGGGAGATCGGCAAGCGGCTGGCGCAGGTCGAAGGGGCGCTGGACCACGAGCTGTACGGCGAGTGGGTGCGCATGTACAGTTCGGACGAGTTCGGTCAGCTCGCGATCTGGCTGATCGACATCATGAACAAGCTGGCAGAAGGGAAAAACGAGCAGGAGCTGGCGAGACTGGAAGAGTATTTCGTCAACACCTCCAAGATGGAATACATGTTCTGGGATATGGCCTATAGAGAGGAAATGTGGCCGTGCGCGATCAACTAGCTTTCTCCAACGTCCGCTTCTCATACACAGGTACGCCGATTCTCGAAGACTTTGATCTGCGCGTGAAAAAAGGCGAGTTCGTCAGCTTGATCGGGCCAAGCGGGATCGGAAAAAGCACGTTGTTTCAACTGATCGCGGGACTTTTGCAGCCCGAACAGGGAGAAATCCGGCTGGACGGGGAACGGATGGAACAGCGGTTGGGGCACGTAGGCTACATGCCTCAGCGCGATCTACTCATGCCGTGGCGGACGATTGTGGAAAATGCAGCCTTGCCGCTGGAGATCAAGGGCGTGCCGAAAAAGGAAGCGCATGAGCGCGTCAGACAAGAGCTGCCCCGGTACGGATTGCAGGAGTGGGCAGACGCCTATCCTGCCCAGCTTTCCGGCGGCATGCGGCAGCGCGTCTCCTTTTTGCGCGCGCTGCTGTCCGGGACAGACCTGATGCTGCTCGACGAGCCGTTCAGCGCCCTCGATGGCATTACGCGGCTCGACATGCAGGAATGGCTGATGGAAAAATGGCAGGAGACAGGCAGTACGATGCTGATGATTACGCACGACATCGACGAGGCGATCTTGCTCGCTGACCGCGTGATCGTCCTGTTGGGCAAGCCGATTCGCCAGCCAATCGAGCTGCACGTTTCCATCCCTCGGCCGCGAGCGGTCGGCAGCCGGAATCAGCCTGGCTTTCTCGCCCTACGCGAACAAATCTGGACGTTGCTGCGCACAGAACAGTCCAGGCTGCAGAAGCTGGGGAGGGAAGCGTGATGACGAGAGGGGTTTGGTTCGGCATTTCCATCGCGCTCTTTTTCGTCGCCTGGGAGGCTGTGTGCCGCCTGCTGGCCGTGCCGCCGTTCATCCTGCCGCCGCCGAGTGCAGTCGTGCTGGCACTGTGGGAGTTGCGCGGCGCACTTCTCGGGCTGCATCTGTGGGCGACGTTGAAGGAAGTGCTGCTCGGCCTGTCTGTCTCGATTGTCTTTGGCGTTTTGCTCGCTTTTGCGATGAAGATGAGTCGAGTCGTCGAGCGACTGGTCTATCCGTATATTGTCATATCGCAAACGATTCCCATTATCGCATTGTCTCCTGTCTTTATTTTGTGGTTCGGATACGATTTGTCCGGAAAAATCGCGGTGACGATCCTGTTCACCTTTTTCCCGATTGTCGTCAACATGTATGACGGTCTTCGCTCGACAGACAAGGAGATGCTGCAACTGCTGAAAACAATGGGCGCGACCCGCTGGCAAATGTTCACGAAGCTGCAGTTGCCGTCGAGCCTGCCGCATTTTTTCAGCGGCTTGAAGGTGGCCGCGACGTACAGTGTCGCGGGTGCGACGATTGGGGAGTGGCTCGGCGCGAGTGAGGGGCTCGGCTACTTCGGCAGACGGGCATCGGGCAATTTTCAGGCACCTGCGCTGTTTGCCTCGGTCCTGCTGCTCTCTGTCCTGGGCATGCTGCTGTTCTGGCTCGTCGGGCGGATCGAGCGCCGTCTGTCTCCGCATACAAAAACGAAACACCCAATATCCAGGTAAAAAAAGTAGGAGTAGGGAGATCAATCATGAAACGGATGCATACATGGACAAAAACCATTCTGGCACTGACCCTTGCCGCTGGACTTGCTGCGTGCGGCAGTCAGTCCGGGACTGGCACAACCACGCCGCAAGCACCGGCTCCGGCTGAAAATGCGGCGGAGCCTGCCGAGCTGACAATCGCGCTCGACTGGTATCCGAATGCGGTGCACTCCTTCCTGTACGCCGCAGAAGAGCAAGGCTTTTTCAAGGAAGAAAACCTCAAGGTCAATCTGCAGATGCCATCGGACAGCAATGATCCGTTGAAAATGGCGGCGGCAGGCAAAGTCGACCTGGCGATCAGCTACCAGCCGCAGCTCGTCCAGGCGCGCGCCGAAGGAATTCCGGTCGTGTCTGTCGCAGCACTCGTGCGCCATCCGCTCAACGTCATCATGACGCGCAAGGACGGCGACATCGACAGCCCGCAAAAGCTGGCAGGCAAAAAAATCGGCTACCCGTCCATTCCGCTTGACGAATCCATCGTTCGCCAGGTGGTCAAGCATGCGGGTGCAGACGACTCTGGCCTGTCCTTTACCGACATCGGCTTTGACATCGTTCCTGCCCTGACAGCGAAAAAAGTGGACGCGGTCGTAGGCGGCTACATCAACCACGAGCAACTGATTCTGGAGAAAAACGGCATCCCGGTTCACGTCTTCAAGCCGTCTGATTTTGGCGTGCCGGATTACTACGAGCTTGTGCTTGCGACCAGCGACGAGACACTGGGCAAGAAGCAGCAGGCGGTCGAAGGCTTCCTGCGCGCGATTGGAAAAGGCCAGGACTACGTGAAAAACAACAAGGAAAAGGCGCTCGATCTGTTGCTTGCCAAGCAAGCAGCCGAATTCCCGCTGGAAAGAGACATCGAGACGAAAAGTCTGGACATCCTGATTCCGCTGATGGACGCGGGCGACAAGCCGTTTGGCTCCATGACAGCCGAGTCGTGGCAAGCGTTGATCGACTGGATGAAAAAAGAGCAGCTGATTACGACCGATGTGAAAGTAGAAGACATCATGCGTGATCTGGTGAAATAAACAGAGTGAAAAAGCAAAACCCCCTGTTAGCCAAACAGCCTGGTACGAGCATGTCTCGTTTTGCCAGGGTGAGGCTGGCGGGGGTTTTTTATGCTCGCTTGCGATTGTCAGTTGACTGGAAAGGTTTTACATGGTATGTTTAAGTTAGTTATTTTGATAAATTTCTAAATATCTAATAAAGATATTCTGAAAGTAGGATCGATCATTATGTCCATGAATCAAGCCTTTAAAGCGCTGTCTGATCCGACAAGGAGAAAGATTCTCGACTTGCTGCGGGAAAAAGACAGGACGGCTGGTGAAATCGCCGAGCATTTTCAAATGACAAAACCGAGCATCTCCCATCACCTCAACCTGTTGAAGCAGGCGGAAATGGTCTTTGACGAGCGAAAAGGGCAAAACATCTACTACTCGTTAAATACGACCGTTTTTCAGGACCTGTTGAAATGGTTTATTCAATTCCATTCGAAAGAGGAGCAATGACATGAAAATAACCCCGATGACTACACTGTGTTTTCTTGCCAGCATCGCGATGGCGATCATTTGTTACCCCTCCATGCCAGACCAAATGGCCATACACTGGGGAGTGAACGGCGAGCCGGACGGCTTTGCGCCAAAGATTGTCGGCGTATCGTTTGTTCCGGTGATGATGGTGCTAATCTTCCTGTTGTCTCACTATCGCAAACAGAGCTATCAAAAGTTCCAAAGCAGCATGGACGCGATAGGGAACACGCTGATGGTTGCGCTTCTCGTCATCCACGGCCTTATCATCGCATATGGTTACGGATATACGGTGAACATGGCGACCGCCGCAACGCTCATTCTCGGAATGCTGTTCCTTACCATGGGAAATTTTATGCCGCGTTTTCGCCACAACCATTTGATCGGGATACGCACGCCCTGGACGCTGGCTAGTGAAAAGGTCTGGAAAATGACCCACCAACTGGCGTCCCGTGTGTTTTTTATCGGCGGGCTGCTCATCGTCCTGACCGCATTTTTGCCGTCACCCGCTCACTTCATTGTGCTGCTTGTCATCGTAGCGGCCACGATCCTTGCCGCGATCTGGAGCAGCTTCTACTACGCCAAGAGGAGGAAATAACATGAAAAATTTGAAAATAGCGGTTCTGCTGGCGGTGTTAAGCGCAATCGGCTTTCTTGCGGCCACTCCTTATTTGCTGACGATGATCGGGGATGCGATCGCCATGGTGCCTCTTCCGGTGCCGGCTGTCATTGCATTGTTTGTTTTGCAGGGCGGCATCACGGCATTTCTGCTTTCGTGGGCCGGATTGACTTTGGCAGGCAAGGTCGGGCTCGATGCGCCAATCTTGCGGAGATGGCTGTATAAAACGGAGGGAGCATCCTTTACCGGGCCAGGAATCGTGCAAGCGGTCATCTTTGGGCTGATCGGCACGCTGCTGATCTATTTGCTGGAACGGCAGCTTTTCCAGCCGCTGATGCCGATTCTCGCGGAAAAGGCCCAGGACTTGAACACACCGGTTTGGGCGGGGGTCTTGACGGCGATTCAAGGCGGTGTGTACGAGGAAGTGATGGTGCGGCTGTTCATGATGACACTCGTCGTCTGGATATTGAGCAAGCTGTTCGGGCGCAAGTCTGCTCCCAAGGCCTGGATGTACTGGGTCGGCATCATCACAGCAGCCTTTTTGTTCGGACTTGGCCATCTTCCTGCGGCGTCCGTTTATTTTGGGGAGATTACACCGCTCTTGTTCGTGCGGACGATTGCCTTGAACGGGGTGGCAGGCATTTTGTTCGGCTACCTGTACTGGAAACGCGGGCTGGAGTACGCCATGGTTGCTCACGCGATAGGGGATATCCTGCTTCACGGCTTTTTAAGCTGAGTGAAGCAGGTTTGTTTTTGCAAAAAGCTAGTAAAATTTTTATTTTTATGTAATTTTCTTGAAGTGAAAAAGCGGAAGGCGTAATATAGATGATGGAATTTATTAGCAATGAGGGGGGGATTCCTTGCGTTTTTTAACGACATTTTCTCTCAGAAACTCAACAGCTATTATCATCATCAGCCTACTCGTCGTCATAAGCGGCATCGTCGCTGCCATGTCGCTCAAAGTAGAGCACATGCCTGACGTTTCCTTTCCTGTGCTTGTCGTCAGTACCGCTTACCCGGAAGCATCGCCGGAAGACGTGCTCGACGATGTAACGAAACCGCTGGAACGCGAACTCGGGCAAGTGTCAGGCATTACCGCATTGGAATCGTATTCGAACAACAACAGCTCCATGCTGAAAGTCTATTTGGAAACCGGAGCGGATGTACAGGCTGCCAGAGACGAGGTGGAGCGAAAAATTTCCGCTGTCGCGCTTCCCGAAAAAGCGAGCAGGCCGCAGGTCATGGTCCAGGGCTTTAGCAGTCAGCCTGTCTATTATTTGTTTGTGACAGGACAGGACGAGGAAAGCGGGCTGGATCTGTTCGACAGCGAAGTAAGGGACACCGTGCTCAAAGAGCTGGAAGGAATTGAGGGCGTCGATAAAGTAGCGACAGTAGGCGGACAATTCCAGGAAATGAAAATCATGCCGAAAGCAGATGCGCTCAACTACTACGGTATCTCCCCCTTGCAATTGAAGCAGCTTTTGCTCGATAATCATATCGCTTTGCCTATCGGCACGATCACCGAAGATGGGGAAGAACGGATTATCCGCGTAGTAAGCCGATACCGCAACGTGGAAGACATCCGCGATACCAAACTGTTCCTGTCGGACGACCCGGCAAACGGTATTGCCTACCTCAGACTTGGCGACATCGCTGACGTCCATTTTGACCGGGTAGCGCAATCGATCAGCCGCTTCAACGGGCAAAACGGCATCAATATCAACATCTACAAGACACGGGACGCCAATGCCGTAGAAACAGGCGATGCCATCAACGAAAAAATCGCCCAGCTGCAGGAAACGTACAACCATTTGACCTTTACCACGATTTACGATTCATCCCTCGATATTAAAAACTCGATTAACGGCATGCTCAAGGAAGGCTTGCTCGGAGCCATCATGGCTTCGCTGATTATCCTTTTGTTTTTGCGCCACGTAAAAGCTACGATGATCGTCCTCGTTTCCATCCCGACGTCGATCCTGGTGAGCCTGATTTTCATGTCCTGGATGGGCATTACGCTCAACATGATTACGCTGTTCGGAATGGCGGTCGCGGTAGGCCGGGTCGTGGATGACAGCATCGTCGTGATCGAAAATATTTTCCGCCACTTGCAGTTGAACAAGGAACGAAAGGAAAGCCTGATTCAATTTGCCACCAATGAAATGCTTCACGCCATTACTTCATCGACCTTTACGACCACTGCCGTATTTTTGCCGATTGTCTTTGTCAGCGGAATGATCGGAGAGGTGTTCCGGCCATTCGCACTGACGGTCGTTTGCTCGCTGTTTGCCTCTCTGCTGGTAGCCGTGACAATTGTTCCGTTGCTGGCCAAAATGATAATCCTGAAAAATCGCAATATTAAGGAATATGAACACGGCAAAGTGACGCACACTTACAGAAAGCTGCTTCAATGGTCGCTGCACCACAAGCCCGCAGTCGGTCTTTTGTCTTTTGTCCTCTTGGTAGCAAGTCTGGCGCTGTTGCCGTACATGAAATTCGGGTTGCTGCCCGAGTCGGAAGCAAAGTACATATTCGCCCAAGTGACATTGCCAAAAGGCACCCAACTGAACGTCCTCGACGATACGATTCGTCAGCTCGAAAGCAAACTGCAAGCCCAGGCGGAAGTCGAGTCCATCCAAAGCAGCCTCGGTTCGGAAGACGGAGCGGATATTCGGCGGACGAACGAAGCGGTCCTGCTGATAAAAACAGGGGAAGATACAGACCTCGACCAAACGATCAAAAAATTTGAGGAAATCATCAAACCGTCGATCCCGCTCGGCTCGGAAATGGTTTTGAGCAAGCCGGGCAGCAACGAAAGCAATCAGTTCAAAGTAGTCCTGCACGGGCCTGATCTGGAACGGCTGAAAGAAGCGCGCGACATCGTCAAGGCGAAGCTGAAAGAAAGCCCTCTTTTGACCAACGTGCGTGACAATTTGAACGACATCAACGAGGAAGTCGTCATCAAGGTAGACCGGGACGAGGCAGCAGAGCTGGGAATATCGCCGGTGCAGGTTGCCCAGGAAGTGAACCTGCTCGTCTCGGATACGAAAATCGGCAAAATCAAGATCAACGACAAAGATTACGATCTGTTTTTCGGGTTGAGCGAAGACCGCGAAAAATCGCTGGAGGAACTGAAAAACATTTACATTCAGACACCGGGCAGGCAACAAGTGCGTCTTTTGGACTTCGCCGAGATCGACCAGGAAAAAGTACAGTCGCAAATCAACCGCAAGGACGAGAAGCAATTCGTGCAAATTACGGCGGACATTGTGAGCGACAACAAAGGGGGAGCGAGCAACTTCCTGTTTGCACTCCTGCAAGCAGAAGAGCTGCCGAACGGCGTCACGCTGTCCTCCGAAGGGGTCGCAAGCGACATGGAAAAGAGCTTCCAGGACATGCTCCTCGCTATCGGGGCCGCGATTTTCATCGTCTACATTGTCATGCTCATCTCGTTTGGCAATGCAACGGCACCACTTGCGATTCTCTTGTCCTTGCCGCTCGCTGTGATCGGCGGCCTGTTTGGGCTGTTTTTGACGGGCTCCGTACTTGATGTGACCGCCCTCATCGGCTTTTTGATGCTTGTCGGCATCGTCGTGACGAACGCTATCGTGTATGTGGACAATATCCAGCAGCGGCGACTCGCGGGGGCTTCCATGCGCGAGGCTGTCGTCGAAGCGGGCATTACCCGTATGCGCCCGATTATCATGACGGCAGTAGCGACGGTTTGCGCACTCTTGCCGCTTTGTCTTGGCTTTTCCGAAGGGGCCTTGATGACGAAAAGTCTGGCGATTGTCGTCATTGGCGGCCTGATTACGTCGACGGTCCTGACCTTGATTGTGGTGCCGATTGGGTACGAATTGCTGTATCGGATCAAGAAAGAGTTTTTCACTCCGGATACAGAGGAACAGGAGCGGGAGCCAGGCGAGGACATGTTTATTTCCGTGCTGAGAAGTTTGCGCGATATGAAAAAGTCTGGGTAGGCAAAAGAGAGGGGCTTTTCAGAAATGAACAGGAAGAAGCTAATCAACGTAGGTGTGGGTTGCCTCTTGGGCGCGACGATCCTCGCGGGATGCAATTCACAAGCGACGGAAAACAAAAACGCCAACGGTGGACAAGCTCAGATCGAAAAGCAGTCCGGCACGGAGGTGGAGATGATTAAAGTCGAGAACGCTATCGACGTCCAGGTAGCGGAATTGACAGAGGGAGAGCTTCAGGAGTCGGATCGGTTGCTGGCAGAAGTATTTGCCAATACCGATGTCAGCATTGTCGGCAAGACAGGCGGGACCGTCTCGCAAATTTTCGTAAAAAAGGGCGCCCCCGTGAAAAAGGGACAAGTCATCGCAAAGCTGGATCAGACGGAGGCGATGCTGAGACTCCAGCAAGCAGAAGCAACACTGGCGGTCGCCAAGGCAAATCTGGAGCACACAAGCAGAGTGGGAACTTCCCAGCAGTTGGCCGAAAACCAGTTGAAGCTGGCAGAGCAGGCTTACAAGCACACGGAGAGCGTGATTGCCCAAGGCATGCAACTGGCGCAAGCAAACTACGATCGCGCCAAAAAGCTGTACGAGCAGCATGCCTTGTCCAAAGGCGAGCTGGAAAATGCCCAGAATGCCTATCTGCAAGCGAAAAACCAGTACCAAAGCCAGCTCGATCAGGCGAAAACCGCTTTGAATAACGCCCGGACACAAGTGAATCAGGCGGATAAAAATGGACGGATCACGCAAGCCAACATCCAGCAGGGGCAAGCCGAAGTGAACATTTCGCGAAACGCCTTGGACAACACGCTGATAAAAGCAACGGTCGACGGCATTGTCACCGAAATTCTCGTCCAGGAGGGAGATACGATCACCGCGCAAAAGCCTGTTGCGACGATCATTAACCTCGACCCGGTCATTGTGAAGGCAAACGTTTCGGAAAAAGCGTTGCCAGCCTTGCCAAAAGGCACACAGCTTGACGTACAAATCCCGTCCCTTGGAATCAAGGCCAAGGGCACGGTTTCCTTCGTCGGACTAAGTGCTTCTGGCCAATCCAGGCTGTTCCCCGTTGAAATCGAGGTGCCCAATCCAAAAGGAACGATTTTGCCCGGGATGAAGGCAGAGGTGTCCTCCCAAAAAGGACAGGCTGGCATTCTCGTGCCAACCGACGCCATTTTGGAGCGCAATGGAAAATCAGTCGTCTACGTCGTAGACGAGGAGAGAGTGGCAGAAAAAGAAATCGCGATCGCCTTGAAAGGAACGGAGAGGACGCTGATCGAGTCAGGGGTGAAGAAAGGCGACAAGGTCGTCATCAAAGGACAATCCCAGTTGAAAGACGGGGCAAAAATCAACATCGTTCCATAATGAGGCAAGGAGGATACCTGATGCAAAAAACAAACGTTTCCCAAACCCGCTGGCTGCTCTCGCCGCAATTGGCACCGGAGGCAGAGGTTCTTTTGTTCTGCTTCCACTATGCGGGCGGACACGCGGGCATTTACCGGGACTGGCAGAAAAAGCTGCCCGTTCAGATCGGCGTTTGTCCGGTGCAACTGCCTGGCAGAAGCAACCGTTTTACCGAGCCGTTCCATACGGATTTGTCCGTGCTGATCCGTGAGCTGGCAGAAGCGCTCTTGCCTAATCTGAATCGGCCGTTTGCCCTTTTTGGGCATAGCATGGGGGCTTTGCTCAGCTTCGAGCTGGCCAGATATTTGCGCAAACATTATGGCATCAAGCCTTTGCATTTGTTTGCCGCCGGACACCATGCCCCGCATTTGCCTGATCCCGGCGAAGCGATTCACCATCTGCCGGACGCGGAGTTTTTGCAGGGACTGAGAACGCTGAACGGTACGCCGCAGGAGCTTTTTGACCATGCAGAAAACGAAGAGATTTTGCAAATGCTCTTGCCGATGCTACGCGCGGATTTCACGATCTGCGAAACGTATCAGTACGAGGATGAAGAGCCGCTTGAGTGCGGATTGACCGCGATTGGCGGCCGGCAGGACCCGGATGTGACCGTGGAGCACATGGAAGCCTGGAAAAAGCACACCCGCGCTTCCTTCCACATGCACATGCTGCAAGGCGACCACTTTTTCATCCATTCGGAGCAAAAAGAGCTTCTGTCGATTGTGGAATCAACGCTGCAAAGCTATCTTGTCGGAAACAGGGGGATAGGATGATTACAGGAAAAGCGACGCTGGAAGGGACACAGCAGCTGGCACAGGCCAATCCGCATCTTTCATACAGACAGTTTGGCAGCTTTGAGGTTTGGATCAGTCAGGTCGGCTTCGGAACATACCGGATTGATGAACAGGATGAACAATACCAGCACGCCTTGCGCAAAGCGCTGCTCGAAGGCATTAACCTGATCGACACCAGCAGTATGTACGCAAACGGCAGTGCGGAAAAAGTCATCGGCCATGTCTTGAAGCAGCTTGTCGACGAAGAAAAAATCAGGCGGGAAGAGCTCGTCATCGTCTCCAAGGCGGGCATCGTCGTCGGGGAGGACTCCGAAGAGACGATGAAGCGGACGGCCGCAGGCAAGCCGTATCAGGACTTCACGACTGTCCATGAAGGGATGTCGATTTGCATCCATCCGGAGTACCTCCAGGATCAGCTCACGCGCAGCCTGCAGCGCTTGCAGCTGGAACAGATTGATTGCTACATGCTGCACAATCCGGAATGGTATTTGCTATGGGCCAAAATGAACAAGATCAAGCAGCAGGAAGCGTACGAAGAACTGCTGGAGCGGATCGAGAAAGCTTTTTTGCACCTGGAAAAAGAAGTCGAGGCAGGGCGCATCCAATGCTACGGAGTAAGTGCCAACTCGTTTGGCAGCAATCCCAAGGAGTTTGACTTTATTGCGCTGGATACTCTCTGGGCGATTGCGGAAAAGATCAGCCCGCATCACCATTTTCGCGTGATCCAGTTTCCGATGAACATGTACGAGTCTGGCCCTTTGCTGGAAAAAAACCATGGGCACGGCCAGAGTGCATTGCGCTTTGCCAAGGAAAAAGGGCTGGGCGTGATGACCAACCGGACGCTGGATGTGACAGCGAAGGAAAAAATTTTCCGCCTGACAGACATCCGGATGGAACCTGAAACAATGATCGACGAGAAGGAAGCGACCCAAAAGATCAAAGCCTGCCTCGATCGCGTCGATGAAGTGGAGGAGCAGATCGTCGACCATATTTTGCCTGCGTTGAAGCTGGAGAGGGACGAGGTAAAAGAGCTGAAGAAAAAGGTAACGGCGGGCGCGATGCTCCGCAAATATTGGAAAAAGCTGTACTCGTCGGCAAACGTGCACAATGTGCAAAGCCTGCTGTTTGAGCCGGTCATCACCGATCTTCGCAAGTCGATCGCAAAGCATGGAGAATTGGACGACCAGACGCTGGAGTGGCTGGATACGTACAAGGAAGTTCTCACTAAAGCAACAGATGCCTTGAAAAGCTACTACACACCAAAAGACTGCCAGCGGGCGCAAGCGATTAAAAAAGAGCTGTCGCGGGTGCGTCCGCATCTGATGGCGACAGACACATTGAGCCAGGCAGCCATCCGCACGATGCGGGCAACGCCAGACGTGCACGGCATTCTCGTCGGCATGCGGCGGGAGCACTATGTCGATGATGTGCTCGCGGAATTGCAGCGGCCTTTGGATGCGCAGTTGCAGGAAGAAGACTGGCAAACGATTACCCAGACGCTCAAAGCGGTCATTGGTGCGCGCTAGAACGAAGGGAGCCGCCTGCGGGCCGTTCCCTTTTCTTTTTTCGGAATGGAAAGAGTGGGCAAGGCAAAAGAAAACCACCGCATAAATCGCGAACGTCAACGATTTCATGCGGTGGTTGTTTCATTCATTCGTTATTTCCACTTGCTGATAATGTGCTCGCGATCAAACAGCTTCACGCTGATCTGGAACGTAATCAGGGAGACAACCGCACATACGGTCACGAGGCCGAGATAGATCAGCGGATTGCTCATCATCGAGAGGAAAATCACCTGACTGATGGCAAGTCCGATGATCGGCAATACGAGCAAGGCGCCGAATTGCTGCGCGGCGGCGACGTTGTCCACTTTGGAGGAAACGACAACGCTCAGCGACAAGCTGATGATCGAGATAAATGGGACGAGCAGGATCATCGCGAGGATGAACACAATGGAAAAATGGGAGCCGGCATTTTCAAAGCTGGCAAAGACAAAGCCCAAAAAGATAAGCTGGATCACCCAGGTCAGGGCGATGGACGGCAAGGAGAAAGCAAGAATTTTCCCAAGCAAAAACTCTCGGGTGGAAATGGGAGTGACCAGCACGCTTTCCAGAGTTCCTGTTATTTTTTCCGTGATGATGCTCGAAGTGGCAAAAGTCAGCGGGATCATCGCCGGGACGATCAGGAACAGCAGGAAATAGAAGCGGGCAATGGCAATCGTACCGTCCTCTCCGGCCACATTGAGCAGCGGATTGGTCAATTTCATCAAGGTCAGGACAAACTCCATCTTGCCGTTTTGCGCAAAAACCGTCGTTATCAAGGCCATAATCAAGATCACAAATGGCGCGGCAAGATTCGTAATCAGCACAGAGCGGTTGGCAAAAAGCTCTTTCCACTCTCGAATGATGACAAATGTCGGCATATTAGATCGCCTCCTTTTCTTGGTCCAGCAAGCTCAGGTAGGAATCTTCCAGCGAAACAGAGAGCGGTGTTATGTATTTGACCGTGACATCCGCGGCGACAAGCTTTTTCACCAACTGCGGGTTGGCTGTCTCCGGGTCGGCGATTCTCAGATGAAACTGGTTTTCCACGCGTTTGTACGCTTCGACTTCCTTGGCTTCCTTGATAACCTGCTCCGACTTTTGCAGGTCTGCGCCGACATCGAGAATCACGTTGTAGGTGCTCCATTCTTCGCGGAATTTTTGCGGGGTGGTCAAGCGAATGACTTCGCCCTTGATGATCGCGAATTCATGGCACAATTCGTCAATCTCGGTCAGGATGTGCGAGCTCATGATGATCGTTTTCCCGGAGGCAGCCCATTCGCGGATCAAATCTTTCAGCTTGCGAATGCTGACGGGATCGAGATTGGCTGTGACTTCGTCCAGGAAGAGGACTTCCGGATCGTGCAAAATCGCGCAGATGATCGAAAGCTTTTGCTTCATTCCTTTTGACAACCTGCCGGCAGGGTCGTTTCTTCTTTCCCACAAGTCGAACTGGCGCAGCAAAAACTCGATGCGGGAGGCACGCTTGGCTTTGGGAATCTGATAGCAGGCAGCGAAAAATTCCAGGTTGTCCAGGACAGAAAGCTTGTCGTACACCCCCGGTGACTCTGTTACGCAACCGATTTTTTTGCGAATCTCTTCTCTGTGCTTGCTGATTTGATGGCCAAGGATGGTGACTTCTCCGGAGGTAGGCTCGATGAGGCAGGACAGGATGCGCAAGGTTGTCGTTTTGCCAGATCCGTTGGGGCCGAGTAGACCGAAAATCGTTCCTCTGGGAATCGAGAGAGAGATTCCGTTCAGAACATTTTTGTCGCCGAACGACTTTTTCAGGTCTTTCATTTCGATTACATGCTCCATCAATTATCACCTTTTTTCGAATGATTGTGTATAATAGAAATTGCAGTGTTTTCCATATATTCCACATTTTCTCTTCTTTTGTCGAAGTTCCTCTTTTTTCATCATGAATATTTTTTTTAATGATGAAGCCGTTTTTGACTGACTGCGCCGGACTTGAGGCATGAGCTGTTCGTCCTTCTTTCCTCCACGTTTTTCGTTCGGAATCGTCTCCCGATGCCTGCGAGCAACATAGGGGCATCAGGGGGCTTGGTTCTATCATGGTTAAGAGTTTTTAATCAAAAAGGAATTCTTTTCAGATTCAGAAAAATATAAACACTTGACCTCTAACTATTTACAAATTACCATTGTTTTGTACAATATGTAAAAAAGTGTAAAGACTTGTCTCAAGAAAGATTTTCAGTCGAAGCTACTTTTTTGTCAACGAAATTTTGGAAGTGCTGGTGGTGTTTTTGTGAGAATACTATTCCTGACAACGTTTATGAGCAAAAGCAACAAAGTTGTACGGTACTTGGAATCATTACACCACGAAGTCGTCATATGCCAGGAGAAATTGGATGAGCAGTCAGAATTTTTTGAAGATGTCGATTGGATCGTCAGCTATGCGTACGGCTATATTTTGGACAAGGCTATCGTTTCCCGCTTCAAAGGGCGCATCATCAACCTTCATCCCTCCCTTTTGCCCTGGAACAGAGGGAGAGATCCTGTTTTCTGGAGTGTCTGGGACGAAACGCCTAAAGGGGTGACGATCCACCTCATCGACGAAAATGTCGATACCGGGGAGATTCTCGTCCAGGAAGAGATTGCTTTTGCCGACGAAGATACGCTGCTCGACTGCTACAACAAGGCGCATCAGGCGATGGAAGACCTGTTCATCCGCGAGTGGGAAAACATCGTGCATGGGCGACTCACGCCCTATCCGCAGCCTGCCGGTGGAACCATCCATTTCAAAAAAGACCGGGATTTCTACAAAAATCTGAATATGACGACGGTAAAAGATTTGTTGGCATTAAAGCGGCTTTGCGAAGCGAACAACGAGGAAGCAGCGCCGATCGACAAAGCTTATCACCAGTTGTTTGAACAGCAAGTGGAACAGTCACCGGACAATGTGGCGGTTGTCGATCAGGGGCGTTCCTTGACATACAGACAGCTGAACGAACGGGCAAACCAATTGGCCCACCATCTCCGGTCCAGAGGCGTCAAGCCTGACGATCAGGTGGCGATCATGCTGGACAAGTCGTTGGACATGCTGGTCAGTATTCTCGCGGTGATGAAAGCAGGAGGGGCCTATGTTCCCATCGATCCGGAGTATCCGGCGGAACGAATTGTCTATATGCTGCACGACAGCAGCGCCACCATTTTATTGACAGAGACAAAGCTGAAAGACAGAGCGAGCAGCGGCTGCGAAGTGATCGACGTGTGCGATCCTGGCAACTACAGCGACAGGAAAGACAATTTGCCGCACGTCAATCGGCCGACGGACCTGGTCTACGTCATGTACACATCTGGTTCGACAGGCCTGGCCAAAGGCGTCATGATCGAGCATCACAATCTGGTCAATTTTTGCCAGTGGCATCGCCGCTATTTTGCCGTGACCGCTGCGGACAAGGCATTGGTGTATTCCAGCTTTTCATTCGACGGGTCGGCACTCGATATGTTTCCGTACCTGCTCGCAGGGGCATCTCTGCACATCGTGCCTTCCCCGTTGAAATACGACCTTGAAGCGCTGAACGACTACTGCAATCGGGAAAAAGTCACCATCAGCTATTTTCCGACAGGAGCCGCGGAGCAGTTCATGCAAATGGACAACCATTCGTTTCGCGTCGTGATTACGGGCGGCGATGTGCTGAAAAGAGTGGAGCGGCGCGGAACGTACAAGCTCTACAACGGTTACGGGCCGACAGAGTGCACGATCATGGTGACGATGTTTGAGGTAGACAGACAGTACCCGAATATCCCGATTGGCAAGCCGATTGACCGTACCCGCATCCTGATTTTGGACGAGGCCTTGGCATTGCAGCCGCTTGGGGTAGCGGGCGAGCTGTTCATCGTCGGCGAAGGGCTCGGGCGCGGTTATCTGAACCGTCCCGATTTGACGGCGGAGAAATTTTTGATCCATCCGCAAACAGGCGAGCGCATGTACCGCACAGGTGACAGGGCACGCTTGTTGCCTGACGGAAATATCGAGTTTCTGGGCCGCCTCGACAACCTGGTCAAAATTCGCGGATACCGCATCGAGCCGGGGGAAATTGAGCCTTTTCTCATGAGCCACCCGCGCATCGAACTGACAACGGTTGTCGCAAAAGAGCGGGAAGACGGGCGCAAATACCTGGTTGCCTATTACGTCGCCCCCGAAGAAATCCCGTCTGGCGAACTGCGGGAATGGCTGCGAAACGATCTGCCGGAGTACATGATCCCGACGTATTTTGTCCATATGGAGAGCTTTCCGCTGACCACGAACGGAAAGGTGGACAAGCGGGCACTGCCAGAGGTGCAGACGGGCGGGGAACTGGGGAGAGAGGACTACGCCGCCCCTACTGACGAGTTGGAGCAACAGTTGGCTATGGTGTGGAGCCGCGTGCTGGGGATTCCTCAGATCGGAATCGACGACCATTTCCTCGAACTGGGCGGAGACTCCATCAAGGTTATGCAATTGATTCACCAGCTAAAAGACATCGGGTTCCAGTTGCGATACGACCAGCTTTTCCTGCATCCGACGATCCGGCAACTGAAACGGCTTTTCGCAAATGAACAGCAGGCGAGCCTGGAGCCTTTGCCGGAGCTTGGGGAACAACAGGAATACGAGACATCGGCGGTGGAGAAGCGGATGTACGTCATCCAGCAGCAGGACGTCGAGTCGGTCGCCTACAATGTGGTTTTTACGGTCGATTTTCCATTGAGTGTCGATATTGAGCAAATCCGCCAGGCTCTGCAGCAGTTGGTACAGCGGCACGAAGGCTTGCGAAGCACGTACCACCTGCACGGTGACGAGATTGTGAAGCGGATTGTCCCTTGGGCAGAGCTGCCCTTCGTCCGCCAGACAGGGGCAGAAGAGTCGGTCCACAGCTTGCTTGCCGAACAGATCAAACCGTTTGATCTGGCACAAGCGCCGTTGCTCCGGGCGGGCGTGATTGAGACAGCGGACAGAAACATTCTCTGGATCGATTCCCACCATATCCTCATGGACGGTTTATCCAAATCGATCCTGCTGCGGGAATTGCAGGCTTTGCTCGAACAACAGCCGTTATCACCTGTAGAAAAAACTTACAAATCATTCGCGCGCTGGCAAAACGAATGGCTCACAAGCGACGAATACGAGCAGCAGCTTTCCTACTGGAAAACGCTCTTGCAAGGAGAGCTACCCGTCGTCCAGCTACCGACGCGAAAACGGCCGCCGCAATTGACATATGAAGGGGCGATCCAGACGCATCGCGTAAGCGCGGAGATCACGCGAAAGCTCAAGGCAATCGCAGCCAGACATGATCTGACTTTTTACATGCTCATGCTCAGCATCGTGTCCCTCTGGCTGTCCAAGATGAACAACGACAGCGAGAAAGTCATACTGGGCACCGTAACAGACGGCAGGCAGCATCCGGATACGCGCCAGATGCTGGGGATGTTCGTCAATACCTTGCCGCTGTTGCTCTCCCTCGATCACGAGAAAAGCTTTTTACATAACCTGCAACTGGTCAAACAAGAGCTTTTGCCGGCTCTGCAAAACCAGTACATACCCTTTGACAAAATCGTCGAAGGCTCTGGGGTAAAGCGCGAAGGAAATCGCCATCCGCTGTTTGACGTGATGTTCATGATGCAAAGCCCGCCGGAAAACGAGCTGGAGAAGCGAATGCGCTACATCCACAACGGCATCAGCAAGTTTGACCTGACACTGGAAGCGGTGGAGAGGGAAGATGAGCTGCACGTTGTGTTCGAGTACAACACCAACTTGTTTGATGAGGGCAGCATCAGCCGCATGATCGCCCAGTTTGCACACCTGCTCCTGCAAGCCGTTCACGGGCTGGACAAGCCGCTTCAATCGTTTGAACTGCTGCCAGAAGAGCAAAAGCGCGAGCTGCACGCACAGGTGAACGATACAGCCAAAGCGTACCCCGACAAGCTGCTGATGCCGATGTTTGAGGAATGGGTAGCGGCGACACCTGACAAAACGGCGCTCATCTTCCGCGAACAAGGCGTGACGTATCGCGAGCTGAACGAACGGGCGAACCGGCTGGCCCACACCTTGCGGGAAAAAGGGGTGCAGCGGGACGACCTGGTCATGCTGATTGCGGAACGATCTGTCGAGATGATCGTCGCGATTTTTGCCGTGCTGAAGGCGGGGGGAGCCTATCTCCCGATTGATCCACACAGTCCGACAGAGCGGATCGACTACATTTTCGCAGACAGCGGTGCCAAGCTGGTGCTGGCGCAAGCGCGTTTTGCTGAAAAAGCAAGCGCAGCGAAGGTCGTGCTGGAGCTGGACAACGAGAGCAGCTACGCACCTGATGCAAGCAATCCGCCACCAGTGAACAAGCCGGGTGACTTGGCGTATGTGATGTACACGTCCGGCTCAACCGGAAAGCCAAAAGGGGTCATGATTGAGCACGGCGCATTGCTCAATGTGATTCACGCCATGCAGGATGCCTATCCGTTGTTGCACGACGATGTCTTCCTGCTGAAGACGACCTACATATTCGATATTTCGGTCGCAGAAATCTTCGGATGGGTTCCCGGCAATGGGCGACTGGTCATTTTGGAGCCAGGGGCGGAAAAGAACCCCGCAGAAATATGGCAGGCAGTAGTCCGGGAAGGCATTACCCACATCAACTTTGTGCCGTCCATGCTGATCCCGTTTGTCGAGTATTTGCAGGGACGAACGGAGCGGCATCGGTTGCGGTACATCCTCGCCTGCGGGGAAGCGATGCCGGATAATCTCGTGCCAAAAGTGTTTGACGTTTTGCCAGAGGTAAAGCTGGAAAACATCTACGGGCCGACGGAAGCGACGATCTACGCCTCCCGGTATTCGCTCACAGCGGACAGTGTGGAAAGTCCTGTGCCGATCGGGAAGCCACTTGCCAACTATCGCATGTACGTCCTCAATCGGCATGGACAATTGCAGCCAATCGGCGTGCCAGGCGAGTTGTGCATCGCGGGTACAAGCCTGGCGAGAGGCTATTTGAAGAACGAAGCACTGACGCAGGAAAAATTCGTGGCCCATCCGCTGGAAAGAGGCGAGCGGATTTATCGCACGGGGGACCTCGCGCGCTATCGGGAGGACGGCAACATTGAGTACCTTGGACGGCTCGACCACCAGGTAAAAATTCGCGGGTACCGCATCGAACTGGATGAAATCCGCAGCAAGCTGATTCAGGAGGAGTCGATTCAGGATGCGGTAGTCGTAGCGAGAAACGATCAGAACGGGCAAGCCTACCTGTGCGCCTATCTGCTTTCCGAACGGGAATGGACTGTCGGCCAGCTGCGGGACGTGCTTCGGCGTGAGCTGCCGGAGTATATGATTCCAGCCCACTTTGTACTCATGAAGGAGTTTCCGCTCACGGCAAACGGCAAGCTGGATCGCAAAGCTTTGCCCGAACCTGACGGCAGTGTGAAGGCTGAAGGGGAATACGCAGCGCCGCGAACTGAACTGGAAAAGACGGTGGCAAAAGTCTGGGCCGACGTGCTTGGCGTCGAGCGGGTAGGGATTCGCGACAACTTTTTCGAACTGGGCGGAGATTCGATCAAAGGCTTGCAGATTGCGTCGCGCCTGCAACGGCACAACCTGATAATGGTCGTGAACCACCTGTTCAAATATCCGACAGTTGAGCAGATTGCGCCGCATGTTCATTTCGAGAAAATCGACATCGAGCAGGGACTGGTGACGGGACCGGTTGTGCTCACGCCGATGCAGCGGTATTTCTTTGAACGGATCACGTCGGACAGACATCACTGGAATCAGGCGAGGATGCTTTATCGTCCGGAAGGCTTCGTGCAAGAGCTGGTTCAGGAGGCGTTGAACGCGCTTCTTCGGCATCACGATGCCTTGCGCATGAGTTTTTGCGAATCAGACGAAGGAATGGTCCAGTTCAATCGAGGGGACGAAGGAACGCTGTATGCATTTGAGCTGGTGGACTGCATGGAAGAGCTGGATGTATCGCGCAAAGTGGAAGAGAAGGCGAACAGTCTGCAAGCCGGGATGAATTTGCAGGAGGGGCCGCTCGTTCAGGCAGCGCTCTTCCGGACAAGAGCAGGCGACCATCTGCTTCTGGCGATTCACCATCTGGTTGTGGACGATGCTTCCTGGCGCATCCTTCTGGAAGACTTCCGAACCGCCTATCAGCAGGCAGCTTCCGGCGAGCCCATCAGTTTTCCGAAGAAAACCCATTCCTATCAAAAGTGGGCAGAGGAACTGCAGCATGCCGCCGCCAGCAAAAAGCTGGAAAACGAGTTGGCCTATTGGAAAAAAGTCGAATCCACCCCGACCCGCCCGCTGCCCAAAGACCAGGAGACGCTCTACCAGACAGAACAAAGCACAGTGACGGCATGGATCCGCTTTTCCAAAGCCGAGACAGAAAACTTGCTTCACCACGCCAATCACGCCTATCAGACCGAGCCGAATGAACTGTTGCTGACGGCTTTGGGAATGGCTTTGCAGGAGTGGGCAGGGGCAAGCAATGTCAGCGTCTTTTTATCAGGACGCGGTCGAGAAGCGATGGTCAAAGGGCTGGATGTTTCCCGCACCGTCGGATGCTTCCGCACGCTGTTCCCGGTCGTTCTGCCTGCGGCCCAATCAGGCCAGGTGGGAGAGCGGATCAAGCTGGTCAAAGAGATGATGCGAGCCATTCCCAATAACGGGATCGGGTACTCCATCCTCAAGCATCTCTCTGCTTCTACCGACAAGCATGACAGCCATTTGACGCTTCAACCTGAACTCGTTTTCCATTATTCGTATGATTTGCATGAAGATGGAACGGATGGTTTGTTCACGTTCTCCCATCTGCCACAAGGTCGACTGCTCGGCCCAGCCGCCGAGCGCATGCACCAGCTGGAACTTTACGCCAAAATCGTCGGGGACGGGTTGGCCGTCTATGCCCACTACAACCGCAATGAGTACCGCAAGACGACTATCGACAAGTTGCTGGGACTTTATCACTATCATCTGAATACGATTGTGACCCATTGTACGCAAAAGAAAGACGTCGAGCTGACCCCAAGCGACTTTGTGGACAAGGACCTCTCGATGGCAGAACTGGACGACATTATGGACTTGATTGGCGATTTGTAAGTATCTGGAATCAGGAGGAGAGCAGTCGTGTCAAGGAATAAGATCGACAATATCTATCCGTTATCTCCTATGCAAGAGGGAATGTTATTTCATTCCCTCCTGGACGAAGAAACCGAGTCCTATTTTGAGCAATTGCGGTTCACGATCAAAGGGCTCATCGATCCAGCTATTCTGGAACAAAGCTTGAACACAGTGATCGAGCGACACGATATTCTCCGCACGGTTTTTCTCCTTGAAAAAGTACAAAAGCCTCGACAGGTTGTGCTCAAGGAAAGAAAGACAACGGTTCAGGTGGTGGACATTACCCACCTGAACCCCGATGAGCAAGACGCCTTTCTGGAGGACTTTGCAAGCAAAGATCGCAGGAAAGGCTTTGATCTAGCAAAAGACGTGCTCATTCGTCTTGCGCTTGTCCGGACTTCATCGGATTCGTATACCCTTTTCTGGAGTCACCATCATATTTTGCTGGACGGCTGGTGCATTCCGATTGTGCTGAATGACTTTTTTCAAATCTATCAGCAACTGAATGCAGGGCAGCCAGTCCAACTTGGCCCGGTCTACCCCTACAGCGCGTACATCAGCTGGCTCGGGGAGCAGGATACAGAAGAAGCAAAAGCAAACTGGGCCAAGTACATAAGCGGCTATGAGCCCAGCAGCTTTTTGCAAAAGCAAGGCGTCGGCGACAAATACAGGCAAGCGGAATTTGTCTTTGCGATTGACGAGGCACTGACAAGCGGCTTGAACAGGCTCGCCAAGCAATTGCAAGTGACGGTAAACAATCTTTTCCGCACGATCTGGGGGCTCATGCTACAACGGCACTGCAACACGGATGACATCATCTTCGGATCGGTTGTCTCCGGGCGGCCGAGCGAAGTTATGCACGTCGAGCAAATGGTGGGACTGTTCATTAACACCGTGCCTGTCCGTGTCCAGGCGAGCGAGCAGCAAACGTTTGCTGACCTGGTGAAGCAAGTGCAGGACGAGTCGCTCTCGCTGGAAAAATACCATTATCTTTCCTTGGCCGACATCCAAGGGAAGCAAAATTTGATCGATCATATTGTTCTCTTCCAAAACTATCCGATGGGTCAAGAGTTTCTGGCCCGCCTCAACCAATACAACCAGGATTTTACCCTCACTCATCTGACTGCATTTGAACAAACCAACTACGATTTGAACGTAATCGTTACCCCGAACGACGTCATCACGATCAAGTATATTTACAATGCTTCTTGCCTGACAGAAGAACAGCTTTTGCACATCAGTCAACAACTCACGACAATTATGACACAAGTCACAAACAACCCGGACATTCCTTTGCAGCAGCTCGAAGTAGTGGACCCGGCAGAGAAACATCGGCAGCTTTATTCCTTTAACGATACGTACCGCCATTATCCTGTTCATCAATTGATTCATCAAATTTTTGAAGAGCGTGCCAAGCAAAATCCGGACCGGGTTGCGCTGGTAATCGGCGAACAAACGGTCTCTTATCGCGAATTAAATGACAAGGCCAATCAACTTGCTGCTGTATTACGTGTCAGAGGCGTCGGACCGGAGAGCATGGTCAGCCTGCTTGTCGAACGTTCGGCGGAGATGCTGATCGCCATTCTGGCGATCTTGAAAGCGGGCGGAGCCTATTTGCCGATTGATCCCGCCCATCCGCAGGAACGGATTGAATACATTTTGCAGGACAGCAAAAGTCAATGGCTGCTGACGACCAAGCGCTTCCTTGAGACGATTGATTTTCCTGAGCGGATCATCAATCTGGAGGCGGATGAGCTTTACCAGGGCGTGGCGGACAATCTGCCATGCAGAGCGCATGCGGGAAATCTGGCCTACGTCATCTATACATCCGGTTCGACGGGCAAGCCAAAAGGGGTCATGATCGAGCATGCGAGCCTGCTCAACATCCTCTTTGCCCTGCACGAGGAATACCCGCTGCTGGAGAACGATGCGTATTTGCTGAAGACGACCTACACCTTTGACGTGTCCGTCGCAGAAATATTCGGCTGGATGTTGGGCGGCGGCAGACTGGTCATTCTCGATCCCGGCGCGGAGAAGGAACCGGCGCAAATCTGGGAAGCGATTGTGCGCCATGGCGTAACGCATGTCAATTTCGTTCCGTCCATGCTCATTCCGTTTGTTGACTATGTGCAAGACCGGAAGCACGCGAACCGACTACGGTACATTTTCGCCGCCGGGGAGGCCATGCCGTCCGATCTGGTGGCAAAAGTATACGAGGCACTGCCAGACGTCATGCTGGAGAACATCTATGGCCCGACGGAATCGACGATCTATGCCACGAAGTTCTCCCTGACGCGGGATTTTCGGGACGTATCGGTGCCGATCGGAAAGCCGCTCGCCAATATTCAGACGCATATCGTCAACAGACACGGGCAGTTGCAGCCAATCGGCGTGCCTGGTGAATTGTGTATCGCCGGAGCCAGCCTGGCGAGAGGATATTTGAACAACGAAGAGCTGACCAACGAAAAGTTTGTCCCTCATCCGTTTGCAGCGGGCAAGCGCATGTACCGGACTGGCGACCTGGCTCGTTATCGCCCTGACGGGAACATCGAGTACCTTGGCCGCATCGACCATCAGGTCAAAATTCGCGGCTATCGGATTGAGCTGGACGAAATTCGCAGCCAACTGATCCAGGAAGATTCGATTCGTGATGCGGTTGTTGTGGCTCATACCGATCATAACGGGCAAGCGTATTTGTGCGCCTATTTCATCGCGGACAAGATGTGGAACGTTTCGTCCTTGCGTGAATGGCTTCGCCAAACATTGCCCGAGTACATGGTGCCGTCCCATTTTATCCAGATGGAAGAGTTTCCGCTGACCTCCAGCGGGAAAATTGATCGCAAAGCCCTGCCTCTCCCTGACGGCAGTGTGAATACGGGCACCGCGTACAGTGCGCCGCGCAACCCGATAGAGGAACTGCTTGCCCGCATCTGGGAGGAAGTGCTCGCTGTAACGCGAGTCGGGATTCACGACAACTTTTTCGAGCTGGGTGGTCACTCGCTTTTGGCGACACAAGTGCTTTCGCGGACAGCCAAGCTGTTTCAGGTTCAGCTTACGATGCGGGAGATTTTTACTTATCAGACGGTAGCTGAGCTTGCCGAGCGGATTCAATTCCTGCGCCAGGGAGCGGAGGGCGTGAAGCAAAGCGCCATCGAGCCGCGCCCACTCAGCAGTTTCGCCGAGTGGCCGCTCTCCTACGCGCAGCAACGTCTCTGGTTCCTTGATCGGCTCATCCCGAACAGCGCCATGTACAACATTCCGGTCGGATTCCGCCTGCGAGGTGACGTCGACGCACATGTGCTGGAATGCGCTTTGAATGAAATCATCAGACGGCACGAGTCGCTCCGCACGACGTTTATCGACGTAGACGGGCGCGCTGTTCAGGTAATTCATACAGATGTACACTTGTCGCTTGCCGTGATGGATCTGCGCCACAAACCGGCAGCGGAAAAAGACGCGGAGTGGAAGCGGATGGCGGCAGAAGACGCGGCGACACCATTCCAGCTCGATCAATGGCCGTTAATGCGCGCCGGGTTGATCCGGTTGGCGGAGCAAGAGTCCATTCTCTGGCTGAATGTACACCACATCATCGCGGACGGCTGGTCGATGGATGTACTGGTGAACGAACTGAGCACGGTGTACGAAGCATTGCTCAAGAAAGAAGCGGTGCCGCTTGCTGACTTGCCGATCCAGTACCGCGATTATGCGATATGGCAGCGGGAACAAGGGCAAAACGACGTATGGGAAAAGCAGCTTGGCTACTGGAAACAGAAACTGGCTGGCAGCGAACCGCTGTTGCCGCTGCCGACAGATCGGCCGCGTCCGGTCGTACAAAGCTATCGCGGCGACAATCTTTCCTTTTTCGTGTCGAGTGAAGTGGGGCAAAAGCTGCGCGAACTGGGCCGCCAGGAAGGTGCGACGCTGTTCATGACGCTGCTTGCGGCGTTCAAAAGCTTTTTGTACCGCTATACGCATACGACAGACATATTGATTGGGACGCCAGTCGCCGGACGCAATCGGCAGGAAATCGAAAACTTGATCGGATTTTTCGTCAATATGCTGGTTCTGCGTACCGACTTGTCCGGCGATCCGTCATTTGTGGAGTTGTTGCGGCGAGTGCGTGAGACGGCGTTTGATGCATTTGCCAACGAGGACCTGCCTTTTGAAAAGCTGGTGGATGAACTGCAAATCGAGCGCAGTCTGAGTTATTCCCCGCTGTTCCAGGTGCTGTTCGCTCTGCAGGGGATGTCGACAGGCGTACGGGAAGGCGAGACGCTGGCGATTGCACCGGATGAAGTCCAGCTCAACCAGACGACCAAATTTGATTTGACGCTGACGATGATCGAAGCGGAAGACGGCGGGTTCAAGGGTGTGTTTGAATACAGCACGGATTTGTTTGACCGTTCGACCATTGAGCGAATGGCGGGGCATTTCTGCCATCTGTTGCAAGCGATTGCCGTCCAACCAGGGCAGAGGCTTACGTCCATTCCGCTGCTCGGTGATGCGGAACGAACCCGGATGCTCGTCGAGTGGAACCAGACCGAAGCTGCTTATTCCCGCGAGCGGAATGTCCACGAACTGGTCACCTGCATGGCGCGCGAGTTTCCCGAGCAGCTTGCTGTGATCGGCGAGGAGGGAGCGATCACCTATGCAGAGCTTGATGCGAAGGCCAACCAGCTTGCGCATGTCTTGTTGAAGCGCAAGATTGGCGCCGAGGATCTGGTCGGGATTTGTGTGGAGCGTTCGATTGAAATGCTGATCGGTCAACTTGCGATCCTCAAGGCAGGGGCCACTTATGTTCCGATGGACCCGGCGTACCCGCGTGAGCGACTCGCTTTCATGATGGACGATGCGCACATGTCACTGGTGTTGACCCAGGAGCGGTTGCTTGAGGCATTGCCGGAAAGTGCTGCGGCGTATCTTTGCCTGGACCGGGATTGGCAGGAAATTGCCCAAGAGAGCCCGGTTGCGCCTGCCATCACGACAAAAGCGGAGCAACTCGCCTACGTCATCTATACGTCAGGTTCAACGGGTACACCAAAAGGGGTGCAGATCGAGCACGGGTCGCTTCTCAATCTGGTCTACTGGCACCAACGGGCGTACAACGTTACTGCCGGGGACCGGGCCTCGCAAATTGCCGGAACGGCTTTTGACGCTTCGGTATGGGAGACTTGGCCGTATTTGACGGCAGGGGCGACGATTTGCCAGCCGCCGGAAGAGATTCGTCTCATGCCGGAAAAGCTGCGGGATTGGCTCGTCGAATCCGAAATCACGATCAGCTTTTTGCCAACCCCTCTGGCCGAGAGCATGCTTGCTTTGGAATGGCCGAACAAAACAGCGCTGCGCTACATGCTGACAGGTGGCGACAAGCTGCACCAGTACCCGACTGCGGATGTGTCGTTTACGCTCGTGAACCAATACGGTCCGACAGAAAATACCGTCGTCGCGACAGCGGGCGTCGTTCCTGCTGGCGGAGAGCGTGCGTCTGCCCCTTCCATCGGGCGGCCGATTGACAACGTAGCGGTGTATGTACTCGACGAAAACAGACAGCCTGTGCCTACAGGTGTAGTCGGGGAGCTGTACATTGCCGGAAAAAGTCTCGCGCGCGGCTATTTGAACCGGCCAGACCTGACAGCAGCCAGCTTTGTACCGAATCCGTTTTCCCCGGTCCCCGGTGAGCGCATGTACCGCACGGGCGATCTGGTCCGTTATAGAGCGGATGGCAGCCTGGAGTTCATCGGGCGTGCCGACAATCAGGTAAGCATTCGCGGGTTCAGGATCGAGCTTGGCGAGATTGAAACGGCGCTGTACGCGCATCCGGCAGTATTGGAGGCGGTGGTGGTCGTCAGGGAAGATGTGACGCCTGGGGTGAAGCGGCTTGTCGCCTATGTCGTGCTTCACGAAGGAGAAGCGATCCTGACGGGCGAGCTGCGTCAGTCGCTGAAGGAGAAGCTGCCGGACTACATGGTGCCGTATGCAATCGTACTGCTGGATGCTCTGCCGCTTACGCCAAACGGAAAAGTAGACCGTCGTGCATTGCCAAGACCCGATGTCTCGCAAACGGAGTGGGAAGGCCGCCATGTCCCGCCGCAAACAGAAGCGGAACGCAAGCTGGCTGAAATTTGGCAAGAAGTTCTCGGGGTAGAGTCGATCGGGGTTCACGATAACTTTTTCGAGCTTGGCGGAGACTCGATTTTGACGATTCAGATTGTCTCGCGGGCCAGTCAGGCGGGGCTGAAATTGACGCCGAAGCATTTGTTTGACGCGCAAACATTGGCGGAGCTGGCTGCCAGCGCTGTAGTTGTAGAGGACGCGCCACAGCAGGCGCAGGCCGAGCAAGGAGTCGTAACTGGCGAGCTGCTGCTTACGCCGATTCAAATGTGGTTTTTTGAGCAGGAGATTCGTGATCTCCATCACTGGAACCAGTCGGTTATGCTGGCTGTCCGGGAAAAACTGGATGCGACTGTACTGGCAGAAGCTTTTGCCGCCCTGCCTGTTCACCACGATGCGCTGCGTCTGCGTTTTCCATACGTCGACGGAAAGCGGAAGCCGTATCATGCAGCAATCGCGGATAAAGACGTGCTGCAAGTGGTCGATTTGTCGTCCGTTCCCGAAGCGGATCGCGAAGCCCGAATGCAGGCAATCGCGGACGAGCTGCAGGGAAGTCTGGACATCGAAAAAGGGCCGCTGCATCGCGCGGTATACTTCCAGCTCGGCAGTGAGCAGCGTCTGTTCATGGTCATTCACCATCTCGTAGTCGATGGCGTTTCCTGGCGGATTATTTTGGAAGACTTGCAAACCGCCTATCAGCAACTGAAAGCAGGGCAAAAGCTGGAGTTGCCTCGAAAAACGACTTCGTTCAAAAGCTGGTCGGAGGCGTTGGTGCAGTTCGCCCGGCAAAGCAAGGTCGACGACTACTGGATGCAGCTTGACACCGGAAAAATATGCCCGCTGCCTGTGGATCGCCCGACAGGAACAAACAAGGAAGGTCTGGCGGTACAAGTGAAAGCGAAGCTGAGTGCAGAAGAGACGCGCGCCCTGCTGCAAGAAGTGCCGGCTGCTTATCGCACCCAGATAAACGATGTCCTGCTCAGCGCCTTGACCCGAACGGTTGCCGACTGGACGGGCAAAGAGACACTCTACGTTGCCGTCGAGGGGCACGGACGGGAAGCGATCAGCGATGGCGTGGACATTTCCCGAACCGTGGGATGGTTTACGAGCATGTACCCGGTCTTGCTGGAAGCACAGCCGGAGATGGCATGGGGAGACATGCTGAAATCGGTCAAGGAACAGCTTCGCGCCATTCCCGACAAAGGCATTGGCTACGGCATTCACCGTTATTTGAGCGAGGACGAACAAACAGTCGCACGTTTAACGGCCTTGCCGCAGCCGGAGATCAGCTTCAACTACCTGGGACAGTTTGGCCAAGCGCAAACGGCTGATGCCGCCTTGTTCCAGATGATCCCGAACTGGTCCGCTTCCAATCAGGGCAAAGAGGAAACCCGTCTGCACAAGCTCGACTTCCTTGGCATGGTGACACAAGATCAGTTGGAAATGACCTGGACGTACAGCGGCGACCTGTACGAACAAAGCACAGTGGAAAAGCTCGCACGTAGCTACGTACAAGCGTTGCAAGCGATCATTGCCCATTGCCGCACAGAAGAAGCAGGGGGCTATACCCCTTCCGATTTCCCGCTGGCTGAGCTCGATCAAAAGAGTCTGGACAAGTTCATCGGAAAAAATCGCCGGATCGAAAACGTCTACACGCTCACGCCGTTGCAGGAGGGAATGCTGTTCCACTCCTTGTACGAGCAGACAGGCGGGGATTACGTCGTGCAACTGGCTTTGAAGCTGAACGATGTAAATGTGGCGCTGTTTGCGGAAGCTTGGCAAAAAGTCGTCGAGCGTCACGCGATTCTCCGCACGTCGATCCTCTGGAGCGGACTGGAGAAGCCGCATCAGGTCGTCCATACGCATGTCAAAGCGGATGTCACGCAACTGGATTGGCGTCATTTGACAGAAGCGGAGCAGGAAGCGAGCCTGCAAGCGTATCTGGAGCAGGATCGCAAGCGCGGCTTCGATCTTGCGCGTCCGCCGCTGATGCGCTGGGCATTGATTCGCCTGGATGCCAACACCAGCCAGTTCGTTTGGAGCTTCCATCACATGCTGCTGGACGGGTGGAGCACGCCGATTGTGTTTCACGATTGGCAGGCGTTTTACCAGGCAGCGCGCCAAGGGCGTGAAGCGAAGCTGCCAGCGATTCCTCCGTTCTCTGCCTATATCGCCTGGTTGAAGCGGCAAAATCTGCAGGCAGCCGAGCAGTATTGGCGCGATTATTTGCGGGGCTTTAGCGTTCCGACTCCGCTTGCGATGGGCAAAGCGGGCGGAAGCGCCGGACAGCCAAAAGAGTACGCAGAGCACAAACTCGTCTTGACGAAGGAGACGACTGCGCGGCTCCACGCCTTTGCCCGAATGCATCAGTTGACGCTGAATACATTGGTTCAGGGTGCTTGGGCACTGATTCTTGGACGTTATGCTGGCGAAGCTGAAGTGTTGTTTGGGGCAACCAGCCTGGGACGTCCGGCCGATTTGGCCGGAGCCGAATCGATGGTGGGGCTGTTTATCAACACGTTGCCAGTGCGCGTGCTTTTACCGGAGCAAACGGACGTCATCAGTTGGCTGCACGATTTACAGCTGGCCCAAAGCGAGATGCGCCAGTACGAATATACGCCGCTGGTAGACATCCAGAGCTGGAGCGAGGTGCCGCGCGGGCAGTCGTTGTTTGACAGCATTTTCGTTTTTGAAAACTATTTGTCTGACACAAGTGCCGAGTCCGATTCCGGTGTATGGCTCGGGAAAGTCAAGGCAGTCGAGCAGACGAGCTATCCGCTGACACTGGTCGTCGCCCCTGGCGAAGAGCTTTTGCTCAAACTGATTTATGAGACAGGGCGATTTGAGCGAGAGGCGATCGACAGAGTTTTGGCTCAGTTGAGCAGAGCGCTTCAGGTCATCATGCTTCAACCGCAGGAACCGCTCGCTGCGCTGTCGATCATCACAGACGAGGAACGCCACAAGCTGTTGGTGGAATGGAATGCGACCGAAGCGGAGTACGCGCGCGACGTCGTGATTCACCAGTTGGTGGAAGCGCAAGCAGCGGCAACGCCCGATGCCGTGGCGCTGGTCGTCGGGGAAGAACGCCTGACGTACAGAGAGCTGAACGAACGAGCAAACCAGTTGGCTCGCTACTTGCGCGAACAGGGGATCGGGCCGGAAGTATTGGTTGCTGTCCTGATGGAGCGCACGACAGAGATGATCGTCGCCATGCTCGGCATTCTCAAGGCAGGCGGGGCGTACGTGCCGATTGATCCGGCCTACCCGCAAAACAGAATCGGCTACACGCTGGAAGATTCGCAAGCAGCAGTGGTCTTGACCCAAGAACGATTGCTGCCGATGCTGCCTGACCATGCTGCCACGGTCATTTGCCTGGACCGCGACTGGGAGCACATTGCAGCAGCACAGCGCGTGGAAAACCTGCCGAATCTGGCGGAGCCAACGAACTTGTCCTACGTGATCTACACGTCAGGCTCGACAGGTCTGCCAAAAGGGGTGGCGATCCAGCACAGCAGTGTCATCGCCTTCATCCATTGGGCGAAAACAGTCTTTTCAGCGGAAGAGATGAGCGGTGTGCTTGCTTCCACCTCGATCTGCTTCGACCTGTCTGTCTATGAAATATTCGTGACGCTAAGCTGCGGCGGCAAAGTGATTCTGGCTGACAATGCCTTGCACCTGCCAACCCTGCCGGCAGCAAGCGAAGTGACTTTGATAAATACCGTGCCATCTGCTGCCAAGGAACTGGTGCGGATGAACGCCATCCCGGCAAGCGTTCGGGTGGTCAACTTGGCCGGGGAGCCTTTGCCGAACACGTTGGCGCAAAGTCTGTATGCGCTGGAGCATGTGGAAAAAGTTTTCAACCTGTACGGTCCTTCGGAGGATACGACCTATTCCACGTATGTGCAGGTGCCAAAAGGAGCCGAGACAGAGCCGACGATTGGCCGTCCGCTGTCCAATACGCAAGCGTACATTCTCGACGCCAGCCTGCAGCCTGTGCCGCTTGGCTTGCCAGGGGAGCTGTACCTGGGGGGCGACGGTCTTGCCCGCGGCTACCTGAACCGTCCGGAGTTGACGGCAGAGCGCTTTGTGCCCAATCCGTTCCACCCTGATCCGCATGCGCGCATGTACAGAACCGGCGATCTGGTGCGCTACTTGCCAGATGGGCAAATCGAGTATTTGGGCCGACTGGACCATCAGGTGAAAATTCGCGGCTACAGGATCGAACTGGGAGAGCTGGAGGCTGTGCTACGCACCCATCCGGCGGTCAAGGAAGCGGTGGTCATGGCAAGAGAGGACAAGCTGGGAGAAAAACGTCTCGTGGCCTACTTGACGGAAGCGGATGGAAAAAGAGAAGAGAGTGCAGTCTTGACTGCCTGGGCGAAAGCAAAGCTGCCGGAATTCATGGTTCCGTCCGTCTTCGTCTGGCTGGACGTCATGCCGCTTACGCCAAACGGCAAAATCGACCGCAAGCAGCTCCCAGAGCCAGAGTGGAGTCAGACAGTTTCTACTCAGGACTATGCAGCGCCACGCAACGAGACGGAGGAGATGGTGGCAAACATCTGGTCGGACGTGCTCGGTGTCGGCCAAGTAGGAATCCACGACAACTTTTTCGAGTTGGGCGGCCATTCGCTGCTGGCGACGCGGGTCATTTCCCGTCTGCGTGAAACGTTTGCGAAAGACGTGCCGATCCGCACCCTTTTTGAAAGCCAGACCGTTGCCAAGCTGTGCGAGGCACTCGGCGAAATGTTGCCGGAAAAAACAGAAGATGCGATCAGATCGGTTTCGCGGGATCGTCATTTGCCGCTGTCTTTTGCGCAGCAGCGCCTGTGGTTCCTCGACCGACTGATGCCAGACAGCACCTTGTACAGCATCCCGTCCGCCGTGCGTTTGCTCGGAGACTTGCATATCGAGGCATGGGAAAAGAGCATGCAGACGATGATCCGGCGCCACGAAAGCCTGCGGACGACTTTTGGCGATGTGGATGGAAAAGCCGTGCAAGTCATTCATCCCGAGCTGGCATGGACGCTGGATGTAATCGACCTGCGTGGCTTGCCAGCGGATGAGCGGGAAGCGGAAGCGCACCGCTTGGCGGGCGTGGAAGCCGCTACGCCATTCTGCCTGAGCGAAGGTCCGCTGTGGCGCACGCTTTTGATTCGTTTGACAGAGCAAGAGTCCGTCTTCCTGTTCAATATGCACCATATTATTTTCGATGGCTGGTCTATCCGCATTTTCATTGAGGAAATGCGGGAACTGTATGAAGCGTTTGTCTATGGAGCAGAGCCTCATTTGGACGAGTTGCCGCTGCAATACGCCGATTACGCCGTCTGGCAGCGGGAGTGGCTGAAAGGCGAGGTACTCGACGGGCAACTGGCGTACTGGAAAGACAAGCTCGCGGGTGCCGAACCGCTGCTGGCCTTGCCGACAGATCGTCCGCGACCCGCCGTGCAAAGCCATGAGGGAGCCATGTACACGATTGCGCTGTCAGACGAACTGCAGGCGAAGCTGAACAGATTCAGCCGGGAAGAAGGCGTGTCGCTGTTCATGACGTTGCTTTCAGCCTTCCAGACGTTGCTCTACCGCTACAGCGGGCAGGAGGATATTCTCGTCGGAAGCCCTGTCGCTGGACGGACCAGACAAGAGACAGAGCAGATGATTGGCTTTTTCGTCAATACGCTGGTATTGCGCACAGATTTGTCAGGAGAACCGAGCTTCCGCGATTTGCTGGCAAGAGTGCGGGAGACATCACTTGAAGCATTTTCCCACCAGGATTTGCCGTTTGAAAAGCTGATCGACGAGTTGGAGCTGGAGCGCAGTCTCAGCTACTCGCCGCTGTTCCAGGTGATGTTTGTCCTGCAAAACTTCCAGCTTGATGTAAGCGAAAAAGCGGGAATCCGACTGGCGGAATTCGATATGGACGAGCACCTCGTCACAGCCAAGTACGATCTTACGTTGACCATGGCGGAAAAGGCGAGCGGACTGACGGCTACGTTTGAATACAGCACGGCCCTTTTCGATCAAGCGACAATTGTGCGCATGGCCAAGCATTTCACGCAAGTGCTGGAAGCAGTCGTGCAGATGCCGGAACAGCCCATCACCCGTTTGCCGCTTCTTGTGCAGGACGAGCGCGAACAACTGCTCGTGGCATGGAACGATACAGCGACCGCTTACCCGCGGACGAAACGGGTCGATCAATTGTTCCAGGAGGCAGCGCGGACGTATCCCGAGCGCATCGCGGTCGTTTCGGAAAATCAGGCGATCACCTATGCCGAACTGGAGAAACGGGCCAACCAGACGGCCAACTACTTGCAAAAACAAGGGGTGCGCTCAGGCTCGCTCGTCGGGATCTGCGTCAAGCGTTCTTTGGACATGCTGATCGGATTGCTCGGGATTCTCAAGGCAGGCGGCGCCTATGTGCCGTTGGATCCCGACTATCCACAGGAACGTCTGGCGTACATGATGAACGACGCGCAACTTACGGTATTGCTTACCCAGGAACAACTGCTGCCTGCTCTGTCAGCAGGAGAGCGGACGACGATCTGCCTGGACCGCGATTGGGCAGCGATTGCAAAGGAGAGCGAGCTTGCGCCTGCTCTTGACACGACAGCGGAAAGTCTCGCCTACGTCATCTACACATCCGGTTCTACCGGTTTGCCAAAAGGCACACTTGTCCCGCATCGCGGCATTGTCCGGCTGGTCAAGGAAACGGACTATGTGACGATTACGGAGCAAGACGTTTTCCTGCAAGCGTCTACGGTGTCGTTCGACGCGGCGACATTTGAAATATGGGGCAGCCTCCTGAACGGGGCAAAGCTGGTACTGCTGCCGCCTGAGCTGCCTTCGCTTGCGGACATCGCACAGGCGATCCAGACGCACAAAGTGACGACGCTCTGGTTGACAGCCGGGTTGTTTACGCTGTTGGTCGATCATCACAAGGAGTATTTGGCGGAAGTTCGCCAACTGCTTGTAGGCGGCGATGTCGTCTCTGTTTCCCACGTCAGAAAAGCGCTGGAAATCGCAGGGCTGACGGTTATCAACGGGTACGGGCCAACGGAAAACACGACGTTTACCTGCTGCTATCCGGTCATGGAGTTGCCAGAGACGTTCCAGTCCTTCCCGATTGGCCGACCGATCAAAAATACGACGGTCTACGTGCTGGATCGGCACATGCAGCCCGTTCCAATTGGCGTGACAGGTGAACTGTACATCGGCGGAGACGGTCTGGCAATCGGGTATTTGAATCGCCCTGACTTGACGGCAGAGCGCTTTGTGCCAAATCCGTTCTCGTCCGATCCAAAGGAGCGTCTCTACCGCACAGGCGACTTGGTGCGCTACCTGCCGAATGGCCTGATCGAGTTCATCGGCCGGATCGACAACCAGGTGAAAATTCGCGGATTCCGCATCGAACTGAGTGAAGTGGAGTCGGTTCTTGCCAAACACCCTGCGGTTGCCGCCTCGGTGGTCGTTGTCCGCGAGAGTGAGCCGGGCATGAAACAGCTCGTCGCTTACGTCGTCAAGGAAGCGGAGCAAGAGCTTGAGCCAGCAGAACTGCGCCAGCACTTCAAAGCGCATGTGCCCGATTATATGGTGCCATCTGCGTTTGTCATGCTGGATGGCTTGCCGCTTACGCCAAACGGAAAAGTCGACCGCAAAGCGCTGCCCGATCCTGTCTTTGAACGCAGCCAGGAGGAAAGCTCGTATACGGCGGCTACGAGCCTGATCGAGCAAAAGCTGGTGGACATCTGGTGCGCCGTCCTGCGTATGGATCGCATCGGCATTCACGATAACTTTTTTGAGCTGGGAGGCGATTCGATTCTCAGCATTCAAATCGTCGCCCGTGCGAACAAAGCCGGAATCCATCTGACGCCAAAGCAGTTGTTTGATTATCAGACGATTGCAGAGCTGGCAAAGGTTGCAGGAAAAATCCAAAAAATTACAGTTGAGCAAGGCAAAGTGACAGGCGAGGTTCCGCTCTTGCCGATCCAGAGCTGGTTTTTCGAGCAAGAACAGCCAACCCCGCATCACTGGAACCAATCCATGCTGCTTCGCGTGAACGAACCGTTGGAGGAAGAGCCTTTGCAGCAAGCCGTCGCCCACCTGCTCGCCCACCACGACGCGCTTCGCCTGCGCTATACCTATGCGGATGGACAGTGGGAGCAGACGTATGCAGAGGTCGATGCAGAGGTGCCACTCAGCGTGGAAGACCTGTCCATGCTCCCGCCAGCCCAGCATGCGAAAAAGATCGAAAAGCTCGCGCAGCAGGCACAAGCGAGCCTGAACCTGGCGAACGGGCCACTCGTGAAGGTCGTCTACTTCGATCTCGGGTTTGATCGACCAGGCCGTTTGCTGATCGTCATTCACCACTTGGTCGTAGACGGTGTCTCGTGGCGCGTGCTGATCGAGGACCTGCAAACGGCATATACGCAAGCTGCGAACGGAAAAGAGATTCAATTGCCAGCGAAGACGACCTCCTACAAGACATGGGCGGAAAAATTGCGTGAGTACGCCGCATCCGACCGCATGCTGGCCGACCGGACATACTGGCTCGCGGCAGCGGACGAGCTGGCTGCCCATGCCCCGGCAGTCGATGACAGGGAGCGAAACATCGAAGAAAACTGCCAGACGGTGACGATCTCTCTGGAGGAAGCAGAGACAGATGCGCTTTTGCAAAAAGTTCCCGCTCGCTACCGCGTGCAGATCAACGATATTTTGCTGACGGCGCTGGCTTTGGCCTACGTCAAATGGACAGGCGAGCACTCTCTCTTGGTCAGTCTGGAAGGCCACGGCCGCGGAGAGCTGTTCGAGGACGTCGATCTTTCCCGAACCGTCGGCTGGTTTACGTCGATGTATCCGCTCCTGATCCAACTGGACAAAACCATGTCGTTGGAAGATACACTGACACACGTCAAAGAGAAGCTGCAACAAATTCCAAACAAAGGTCTCGGCTACGGCCTTCTGCGCTACATCGCTTCGGACGACGAGGTGGTCAAAAAGCTCAAGGCGATTCCGCAAGCGCCGATCAGCTTCAACTATTTGGGGCAGTTCCATCAAGCAGTAGAGACAGATTCTCTGTTCGGATTTGCAGAAGGAGAAAACAGAGGCTCCAACAACGCACCAGACAACAAGCGGGCCCACCTGATCGACGTGGTAGGGGCCGTCACTGAAGGCAAGCTTGGCGTAAGCTTCCTCTACGACGAGACACGGTATAGCGAGGCGAGTATCGAGACATTCGCCCGGCATTACACGGATGCCTTGCGTTCACTGATCCATGCGGAGAAACAAAACTACAGACCCGAAGACTTCGAGGATGCAGACCTGAGTCAAACGGCGTTGAACAAGGTTCTCGCCAAGCTCAAGAAAAGATAGGGGGATGAACTCGATGGGGAATTTCACTGATCTGTACACCTTAACCCCGCTGCAGGAAGGAATGCTGTTCCATTCGCTGTACTCCGAAGGTTCGGCCTATATGATCCAGAACACCGCCGTTCTTACAGGCGAGCTTGACATCGCAAGCTTTGAAAAAGCCTGGAACAAAGTGGTGCAAAGACATTCGATTTTGCGAACCGGCTTCCTCTGGGAAGAGGTCGAGAAGCCGCTGCAGGTGGTCTTCGAGCATGTTCCTTTTTCCATCCACCAGGAAGACTGGTCCGATCACAGCGAGACTGAACAGGAAACGATGCTGGCAGCGTTTTTGCAAAAGGAAAAAGAAGCGGGCTTCGACTTGAGCGAAGCCCCGCTCATGCGCGTAACGGTCATCAAAAAGGCCGAAGCCGTGCACCAGCTCGTCTGGAGCTTCCATCATCTGCTGTTGGACGGCTGGAGCAGCCCGATCGTTTTTCAGGAGGTTCTCGAATTTTATGAGGCGTATCGCCAAGGCAAAGAGTTGAGATTGCCGCAGCCAAGACCGTTCAAGGATTACGTCTCCTGGCTTCGCCGTCAGGACAAGCAGGCAGCCGAGACGTTTTGGCGCGAGTTTTTGGGCGAAATCGAGAACCCGACGCCGCTTCCTTTTGAATCGTATGCCAAAAGGAAGCAAGAGACGGAAAAAGGCATTCGGGAAGCGACAAAAATTTTATCTCGTGACGTGACCAAAGCGCTTTCCAAATTGGCGCGGACGTACAAAGTCACCATCAACACCATCGTGCAAGGCGCATGGGCGATCCTCCTCAGCCGTCTGAGCGGCGAGGAAAGCGTGGTGTACGGGGTAACCGGCTCCGGTCGCCCGAGCGACCTGCCCGGCGTGGAGCAGATGGTGGGGATGTTCATCAACACCTTGCCGATGAAGGCGATTGTCGCTCCCGAGAACACGCTGGCTCACTGGTTCAAGGAATTGCAGGAACAGCAATCCAGAGTCCGCCAGTATGAATACACGTCATTGGTCGACATTCAGGGCTGGACGGATGTTCCGCGCGGGATGCCGCTGTTCGAAAGCATTTTCGTATTTGAAAACTACCCGCTCGGGGAAGAGGCCGAGCAGGAGGTCGGGTTTACCATCTCCCATGTGCAACACTTCCAGGAGGTGGATAATCCGCTCACCGTTGTCGGGATTCCGGGGGATCCGTTCCGCATCAAAATGATGTACGCGACAGAGCGCTTTGAGCCAGCGGCAATCGAGCGGACTCTAGACCAGCTCGAACGTATTCTGGAGGCAATCGTTGACAATCCGGAGCAGCGCCTGTCCACGCTCTCTTTGCTCAGCGAGGAAGAGAAGCAGCACTTGCTGTTTGAACTGAATCAGACTGCGACCCACTATCCTGCCGACAAAACGGTCCATCAACTGTTTGCAGAAACGGCCGCCAAGTACCCGGAGCGCATCGCTGTTGTCGCGGGCGACCAGCAGTTGACCTATGCCGAACTGGAGACGAAAGCGAACCAGCTTGCTCACTACTTGCAAAAGCAAGGAGTGGAGACAGGTACTTTTGTCGGGATATGCGTTGAACGCTCGGCGGACATGCTCGTCGGACTGCTTGCGATTCTCAAGGCAGGCGGGGCGTACGTGCCGCTCGACCCGGCGTATCCAAAAGAGCGTCTCGACTTCATGCTGGCGGATGCCAACGTGTCCGTCTTGCTGACCCAAAAGCATCTGGCGAAGATGTGGAAAAGCGGAAAGCACCGCGTTGTCTGCCTCGACCGCGACAGCAAGAACTGGGCGGAGGAAAGTACGCTTGCGCCAGTCGTGGATACGACCAAAGACAGTCTCGCCTACGTCATCTACACGTCAGGCTCTACGGGTACACCAAAAGGAGTTCTCGTCCCGCATCGCGGAATTGTCCGTCTGGTCAAGGAAACGAATTACGTCACGATCAGCGAAGAAGACGTCTTTTTGCAAGCATCGACCGTATCGTTTGACGCGGCTACTTTTGAAATCTGGGGAGCGCTGCTGAACGGAGCGAAGCTTGTGCTGATGCCGCCGCATCTGCCTTCGCTCGATGAGCTGGGCGAAGCGATTCAAAAACACAACGTGACGACACTGTGGCTGACAGCCGGGCTGTTTTCCATCCTGGTCGACCACAAAGCCGAATATTTGCGCGGCGTGCGGCAGTTGCTCGTCGGCGGTGACGTCGTCTCCGTCCCGCATGTGCGCAAGGTGCTGGCCATGGGCGGCATCACCGTCATCAACGGCTATGGCCCGACGGAAAACACGACGTTTACGTGCTGCCATCCGGTCACGGAGCTTGCAGACGAGATCACCTCGTTCTCGATTGGCCGTCCGATCAGCAATACGACGGTGTACGTTCTGGACAAAAACAGACAGCCTGTTCCGATTGGTGTTGCAGGCGAACTATACATAGGGGGAGACGGCCTCGCTCTGGGCTATTTGAACAATCCAGAGCTGACCGCAGAGCGGTTCGTGGACAATCCGTTCGACCCGCAAAAAGGTTCACGCCTGTACCGGACAGGCGATCTGGTCCGCTATTTGCCGGACGGCACGCTTGACTTTATCGGGCGGATCGACAACCAGGTCAAGATTCGCGGTTTCCGCATCGAATTGGGCGAGGTGGAAGCAGCGCTCTCGTTGCATCCGGCTGTGAGCGAAATCGTGGTGCTGGCCCGCGAAAACAAGCAGGGCGAGAAGCACTTGACAGCGTATGTGACCACATCAGAAGAGGGATCGCTCCATGTGTCCGACTTGCAGGCATGGGCAAAAGCAAAGCTGCCTGAGTTCATGGTGCCGACTTTTTACGTATTCCTCGATGCCATGCCGTTAACGGCGAACGGCAAGATCGACCGCAGACGACTGCCGGAGCCGGAATGGGACACTTCCGCTCTTTCTAGGGAATACATAGGACCGCGCAATCAGGCAGAAGAGCTCATTGCCAACATCTGGTCGCAGGTGCTTGGAGTCGAACAAGTAGGGATTTACGACAACTTTTTCGAGCTTGGCGGACATTCGTTGCTGGCAACACGGGTCGTTTCCAGGATGCGCGAAGCGTTTGGCGCAGAGCTGTCTGTGCGTTCCATTTTTGAGCATCCGACGATTGCCGCATGGAGTGAGCAAGCCGCTGCCCTCCTGGTGGGCGAAAAAGAGGCGGACGGTACCACGATTCAGCCTGTGCCGCGAGAGGGCAAGCTGCCGTTGTCTTTTGCCCAGCAGCGGCTGTGGTTCCTCGATCAGCTCATGCCGGACAATCCGATGTACAACATTCCGTTTGCGCTTCGCATGCAGGGAGAGCTGGACGTAGCGGCCTGGGAAAAAAGTTTGCAGACGATCATTTCGCGCCATGAAAGCTTGCGTACAACGTTCACGGACGAAGATGGACAAGCCGTGCAGGTAATCCATCCGCAGCTGGACTGGCAGCTTGCTGTGCTGGACTTGCGCGAGCTTGACGCGGATGCGCGGGAACGGGAAGTAGGCCGACTGGCTGTTGCCGAAGCGGCCCATCCGTTCAACCTGAGACAAGGGCCGCTGCTGCGCGCGTCGATGATCCGAATGGACAACCAAGAGTATGTCTTTTTCCTCAACATGCACCACATTATCTCTGACGGCTGGTCGATGGGCGTCTTCCTGCGCGAATTATTGGCCTATTACGAAGCTTTCCGCAAAGGCGAGGTGCCAACGCTAGAAGAGATGCCGATTCAGTACGCGGACTTTGCCGCCTGGCAGCGTAAATGGCTGGCTGGCGAGGTATTGGAGCAGCAGGTTGCCTACTGGAAAGAGAAACTGAGCGGAGCGGAACCGCTTTTGGCTCTGCCGACAGACCGTCCGCGCCCTGCTGTCCAAAGCTACGCGGGGGCAGTCTATACCACCACTTTCTCGCGGGATTTGCTCGGCAAGCTGAAAGCCCTTAGCAAGGAAGCGAATGCTACCTTGTTTATGACGCTGCTCGCGGCTTTCCAAACCCTTCTGTACCGCTACAGCGGTCAGGAAGACATCGTGGTGGGCAGCCCGGTTGCTGGCCGCAATCGCCAGGAAACGGAGAAACTGATCGGGTTTTTCGTCAACACGCTGGCGCTGCGAACACAGCTATCCGGCGAGCTTACCTTTACCGAATTGCTGGCACGGGTTCGGGAAACAGCCCTGGCAGCCTACGCGCATCAGGATGTGCCTTTTGAAAAACTGGTCGATGAGCTGCAACTGGAGCGCAGCCTGAGCTACTCGCCGCTGTTCCAGGTCATGTTCGTCCTGCAAAACTTCCCACTCGAGGAAGCGGAATCGTCGAAGATCCAGCTGACGCTGCTCGATACGGAGCGCCACTTGACGACCTCCAAGTTCGACCTGACGCTGACGATGAGAGAGCAGGCGGACAGGCTCATTGCCTCGTTTGAGTACAGCACGGATTTGTTCGACCGCGCGACCATCGAGCGTATGGCGGAACATTTGCAAAATCTGCTGGAGGCTGTCGTCGCCGAACCGGAAGTGCCGATTGGCCAGCTTGCGTACTTGAGCGAGAGCGAACGGCACAAGCTGATCGTCGAGTGGAACGATACAGCCACCGACTATCCGCGTGAGAAAACTGTGGCGCAACTGTTTGCAGAAACAGCAGCCAAGCACCCGGAACGCATCGCCGTCGTCGCGGACGACCAGCAGTTGACCTATGCCGAGCTGGAGGCGAAAGCGAACCAGCTTGCTCACTACTTGCAAAAGCAAGGAGTGGAGACAGGTACTTTTGTCGGGATATGCGTGGAGCGCTCGCTGGACATGCTCATCGGTCTGCTTGCGATTCTCAAGGCAGGCGGGGCGTACGTGCCGCTCGACCCGGCGTATCCAAAAGAGCGTCTCGACTTCATGCTGGCGGATGCCAACGTGTCCGTCTTGCTGACCCAAAAGCATCTGGCGAAGATGTGGAAAAGCGGAAAGCACCGCGTTGTCTGCCTCGACCGCGACAGCAAGAACTGGGCGGAGGAAAGTACGCTTGCGCCAGTCGTGGATACGACCAAAGACAGTCTCGCCTACGTCATCTACACGTCAGGCTCTACGGGTACACCAAAAGGAGTTCTCGTCCCGCATCGCGGAATTGTCCGTCTGGTCAAGGAAACGAATTACGTCACGATCAGCGAAGAAGACGTCTTTTTGCAAGCATCGACCGTATCGTTTGACGCGGCTACTTTTGAAATCTGGGGAGCGCTGCTGAATGGAGCAAAGCTTGTGCTGATGCCGCCGCATCTGCCTTCGCTGGATGAGCTGGGCGAAGCGATCCAAAAGCACAAGGTGACGACGCTGTGGCTGACAGCCGGGCTGTTTTCCATCCTGGTCGATCACAAAGCCGAATATTTGCGCGGCGTGCGGCAGTTGCTCGTCGGCGGTGACGTCGTCTCCGTCCCGCATGTGCGCAAGGTGCTGGCCATGGGCGGAATCACCGTCATCAACGGCTATGGCCCGACGGAAAACACGACGTTTACGTGCTGCCATCCGGTCACGGAGCTTGCAGACGAGATCACCTCGTTCTCGATTGGCCGTCCAATCAGCAACACGACGGTGTACGTTCTGGACAAAAACAGACAGCCTGTTCCGCTGGGAGTAGCAGGTGAATTGTATATCAGCGGAGATGGTCTGGCTCTTGGCTATTTGAACAATCCGGAGCTGACCGTAGAGCGGTTCGTGGACAACCCGTTTGACCCGCAAAAAGGTTCACGCCTGTACCGGACAGGCGATCTGGTTCGCTATTTGCCGGACGGCACGCTTGACTTTATCGGGCGGATCGACAACCAGGTCAAAATACGCGGCTTCCGCATCGAATTGGGCGAGATCGAGACAGCGCTCGCGAGCCACCCGGCTGTGCAAGACGCGTTCCTCCTGGTGCGAGAGGATACGCCTGGCGACAAGCGGCTTTGCGCCTACCTTGTTTTTGCAGAAGGCGAAGCGGTTGAACCTGTCGAGATGCGCTCGTATCTCAAAACCAAGCTGCCGGAGTACATGATTCCGTCCGCTTTCGTGAAAATGGACAGCCTCCCGCTGACGCCGAACGGAAAAGTGGACCGCCGGGCACTGCCAACACCGGAATATGTGGGCGGCGAGGCAACTGACCGTTATGTGGCGCCTGTGACAGAACTGGAAGTAACGCTTGCTAACATTTGGAAAAGTGTGCTCGGTGTAGCGAGTGTCGGCATCCACGACAACTTTTTTGAACTGGGCGGGGACTCCATTCTCAGCATCCAGATCGTGGCCCGCGCGAACCAGGCAGGCATTCGGTTCACACCGAAGCAGTTGTTCGAAAATCAGACAATCGCCGAATTGCTGCGCGTCGTGACAGACGCGAGCCAGACGACAGGCGCGAAATGGGAAAACGAGCAGGGAATCGTCACCGGGAACGTGCCGCTTACCCCGATCCAGAAATGGTTTTTTGAAGCTGAGCAACCTCCCCTGCATCACTGGAACCAGTCGTTGCTGCTTACTGTACAGCAGCCGGTTGACACTGCCGTTCTGGAACGGGCGATCGCAAGCTTGCTCTCTCACCACGATGCGCTGCGCATGCGTTTTACGCGACAGGACGGCACGTGGAAGCAACAGATGGATGGGCTCGGCGATCATGTCCCATTCCGCAGCCTAGACTTGTCGAATCTCCCGCGGGAAGAACAGGCAGCCCGGCTGGAGGAAATCGCCTGCGAGGTACAAGCGAGCCTGAACATTACGGAAGGCCCGGTCGTACAGGCCGTGTACGTGAACCTGGGGGAAAACGAAGCGGGCAGACTGCTGCTCGTCATTCACCACCTGGTCGTCGACGGTGTATCGTGGCGGATTTTGCTGGAAGATTTGCAGCATGCCTATGAGCAACTGGCAGACGGTCAAGACGTGCAATTCCCGGCGAAGACCACTTCGTTCAAGATGTGGGCAGAGCAATTGGCCAACTATGCCAACTCGGATGAGTTGAACCAGGAAAAAGCGTACTGGCTCCGCCAAGGCAGCGGGGTGAGTCCGCTCCCGGTCGACCATCCGTTTGAGCCTGGCCAAAACACGGAAGCGTCAGCGCGACAAGTGACGTTTTCGCTGAGCAAAGCGGAAACGCGCGCCTTGCTGCAGGAAACACTATCCGCCTACCGCCTGCAAATCAACGATGTGCTGCTCGCCGCCCTGGCCAAAGCGCTGAACCGCTGGACAGGAAAAGAGACGCTGTACGTCCATCTGGAAGGACACGGCCGCGAGGAGATTATGGAAGGCGCCGATCTGTCCCGTACCGTTGGATGGTTCACAAGCATGTATCCGGTGCAGCTTGCGATTGACCAGACGATGCCGTGGGGCAGCCTGCTGAAAACGGTCAAGGAGCAGCTTCGCCACATTCCGCGAAAAGGAATGGGCTACGGCATCCTGTACTACCTGAGCGATGACGACGCGTGGAGAGAGCAGGTGAAGGTGCAGGCAAAGCCGGAAATCAGCTTCAACTACCTTGGGCAGTTCGACCAGGTGGTGTCGACCGATTCGAAGTTCGGCATCGCGGATGAAGCGAGAGGCGCAAATATCTCCCCTGATTCCATTCGTGCGCATTTGCTGGATGTGAACAGCGTCATTTCAGGTGAACAACTGCACATCACCTGGATGTACAGCAAAAACATCCACAACGAAAGCACGATTGAAGCAGTGGCCCGTGATTACATGGCGGCCTTGCGCGAGATCATGGCCCATTGCCGCTCCGAAGAGGCAGGAGGCTACACCCCTTCCGACTTCCCGCTGTCCCGTCTGGATCAGCGTGCGCTCGACCAATACGTGGGCAAGGAGCGTTCCGTTGAAAACGTCTATCCGCTGACTCCGCTGCAGGAAGGAATGCTTTTCCATTCCTTGTATGAGCAGACGGGCGGAGACTATGTGGTGCAATTTTCCATGACGATGCACCATTTGCAGGTTGACGTTTTCCAGCAGGCGTGGCAAAAGGTCGTGGACCGTCACCCGATTTTGCGCAGCTCCTTTATTTGGGACGGGGTGGTAAAACCGCATCAGATTGTCCGCAAGCATGTTCCGGTAACAATTGTGGAAAAAGATGTGCGCCATCTGCCCGCCGATCAGCAAAAAGCGGAGTGGGACGCGTTTTTGGAGGCGGATCGCAGACGCAGCTTCGCGATTACCGAACCGCCGCTGATGCGCTGGACGCTGTTTCGGATCAGCGACGAAGCGTACCGCTTCATCTGGAGCTTCCACCACGTCTTGCTTGACGGCTGGAGCGTACCGCTCGTCATGAAAGACTGGTTTGCCGCTTATCTGGCTCTGGCCGACGGAAAAGACATTCAGCTTGGCGCTGTGCAGCCGTTTTCCCACTATGTCGCGTGGCTGCAACGCCAGGATTTGCAAGCGGCCGAGCGCTTCTGGCGCAGCCATTTGAAAGGCATTTACGCTCCGACCCAGCTGAAGATGGGAAAAGCAGCGCAACCTGGCGCGGTTCGGAAAGCGTACGACGAGCGCTCCATTCGCTTCTCGGCGCAGTGGACACAGCAATTGCAAGCTTTTGCCCGTCAGCATCAGGTGACGATGAATACATTGGTGCAGAGCGCATGGGCATTAATCCTTGGCGCTTACAGCAACGAAGCGGATGTTGTTTTCGGGGTAACGGGTTCCGGACGTCCGGCCGATTTGCCTGGCGTGGAAAACATGGTCGGTCTGTTCATCAACACACTGCCGATTCGCGTGGCGCTGGACCCGCGCAAAACGATTCGGGAATGGCTGCGCGAATTGCAGGAGCTGCAGGTGGAGATTCGCCAGTACGAGTACACGTCACTGGTTGACATCCAGAGCTGGAGCGAAATCGAGCGTAACGCTTCCTTGTTCGAGAGCATTTTTATCTTTGAAAACTACCCGATTGACGAGTCTGTCAAAGAAGTGGATCACAGCTTCCGAATCGCAGATGTGGACTCGGTGGAGCAAACGAACTATCCGCTGACGGTCGTTTGCGGCCCTGGCGAAGAGTTTCTCGTCAAAATCAAGTTCGATCAGAGTCGCTTCGACGGTGGAGGAATCGAGCGCGTCCTGGAGCAGATGACGCTTCTGCTGCAGTCCATGACAGCCAACCCGGACCAACTGCTTGCTGACGTCAGCATGATGAGTGAACGCGAGCAGCAGCAGGTGCTTGTCGAGTGGAACGAGACGAAGGTGGAGTATCCGACAGGGCTGTGCGTTCATCAAGCGTTTGAAGAGCAGGCGGCAAAGACACCGGATCACGTCGCACTCGTGTACAAAGAGCAGGAGCTGACGTATGCCGAGCTGAATCAACGGGCGAACCAACTGGCACATCAACTGCTTGCGCAAGGAGTGAAGCCGGATACGCTTGTCGGGATTTGCGTCGAGCGCTCGCCGGAAATGATAATCGGCATTCTCGGTGTGCTGAAAGCGGGAGCCGCCTACGTGCCGATCGATCCGGCACTGCCGCAAGAGCGGATTGCCTACATGCTCGAAGATTCACAGGCTGGCGTCTTGCTGACGCAGCAATCACTCGTCGATATGTTGCCAGTGACGAACGCTCGCGTGATTTGCCTCGATGGCAATACACGGGCAAATGAGCCTGTGACCAATCCAGAAAGCGGGGCTACGGAGCAAAATCTTGCCTACGTCATGTACACGTCAGGCTCTACCGGGTTGCCAAAAGGGGTGATGGTCGAGCACCACAGCGTGATGAATATGGCCTATGCCTTGATCGAAGCGTTCCGGATTCAGCCATCCAGCCGCGTCCTGCAGTTTACATCGTTCAGCTTTGACGTGTCTGTCTCCGAGATCGTCATGGCTTTGCTCGCCGGAGCGACACTGGTGATCGAGGATCGGGAATCGCTTTTGCCGGGTCCTGAACTCATCACGGTACTGCGAGAAAAACGCATCACGACCGTCTCGATGGTGTCTTCCGTACTCGCGGCATTGCCAAGTGCTGATTTGCCTGACTTGCAAACGTTGATTGTCGGCGGAGAGGCACCAAGCGATGAGCTTGTCGCCCGCTATGCGGCAGGTCGCCAGTTTTTCAACTGCTACGGACCGACCGAGGCAACGGTATGCTCCACCATGATGCTGTGCCAGCCGGACATGAAACATGCGCCAATCGGCCGTCCGATCGCCAATGCGACCTTGTACGTGCTGGATGCGCACATGAAGCCGGTTCCGGCAGGAGTACCCGGTGAACTGTACATCGGGGGGAAAGGCTTGGCCCGTGGATACTGGAATCGTCCAGAACTGACGTCCGAGCGCTTTATTGCGCATCCGTTCGGAGCAGAGGGAGAGCGGCTTTATCGCACAGGCGACCTCGTCCGCTATTTGCCAGACGGCAACCTTGAATTCCTTGGACGAATCGATACGCAGGTGAAAATACGCGGTTATCGCATCGAGCTGGGAGAAATCGAGAATGCGCTAAGCCGACATGCTGCGGTACAGGAAGCCGTAGTCGTTGCGTTCGATCAGCGTTTGGTGGCGTATCTGGTGGCTGCAGGCGAAGACAAGCCGGCAGCAGAGGAGCTTAGCCGCTATCTGAAAGAAACATTGCCCGACTATATGATTCCATCCGGTTTTGTCTGGATGGAGGCGATTCCGCTCACGGTCAACGGAAAAGTAGATCGCCGCGCACTGCCTGCACCGGACTGGGGACAACGGACCAGCCAGCGGGAGTATGTCGCGCCGCGTACGCCGACGGAAGAAATGGTAGCCAACATCTGGGCACAGGTGCTGTCCGTCGAGCAGATCGGAATCCATGACGATTTCTTCGAACGGGGCGGTCATTCGCTTTTGGCTACCCAGGCCGTTTCCCGCATGCGTCAGGCTTTTGGCGTGGAGCTGCCGCTTCGCACGCTGTTTGACTATCCGACAACCGCTGCGATCAGCGAGCAAATCACCGCCCTTTTGCAGGGAGAAAACCGTATGGACAGCACGCCGATCACACCCGTGTCGCGTGACAAACAACTGCCGCTTTCGTTTGCGCAGCAACGACTGTGGTATTTGGACAGGCTGATGCCGGACAGTTCCGTGTACAACATCCCGTCGGCTGCCCGTCTGTACGGGGAGCTGGACGTCGAAGCGTGGGAGCGCAGTCTCCAGCTGATGATTCAGCGCCATGAGAGTTTGCGGACGACTTTCTCCGACATCGACGGGGAAGCCGTGCAAATCATTCATCCTGACATCGCGTGGAAGCTGGAACGAATCGATTTGCGGGACGCAGACAATCGCGAAACAGAGGCATTGCGTCTCGCGGCAGAAGATGCCAAACAGCCGTTTGACTTGCAGCGAGGCCCGCTGCTTCGCGCAAGCCTGATTATCCTGGGAGAGCAAGAGTACGTCTTTTTGCTGAACATCCACCATATCGTCGCGGACGGTTGGTCGATGAGCGTATTCATGGACGAGCTGGCAGCGATCTACGAAGCGCTTCGCAAGGGAGAAACGCCGCAGCTTGCCGCAATGCCGCTGCAATATGCCGACTATGCCGCATGGCAGCGCCAGTGGCTGCAAGGAAGCGTATTGGAGCAACAGGTAACATACTGGAAACAGAAACTGGGCGGTGCCGAACCACTTCTGGCCCTGCCGACAGATCGTCCGCGTTCTGCCGTGCAAAGCCACAATGGGGCGATGCATACCATTACACTTTCGGCAGAGTTGCTCACCGCGTTGAAGGCGCTCAGCCGTGAAGAAGGCTCGACGTTGTTCATGACGTTGCTCGCTGCCTTCCAGACCTTGCTCTACCGCTACAGCGGTCAGCACGACATCATCGTCGGCAGCCCTGTTGCCGGACGTAACAGACAGGAAACGGAGTCGCTCATCGGCTTCTTCGTCAATACACTGGCGATGCGCACCGACATGTCCGGGGACCCGACGTTCCGCGACTTGCTCGGAAAGGTGCGGGAGACCGCGCTGGAAGCGTATGCACACCAGGACCTGCCGTTTGAAAAGCTGGTGGATGAGCTTGCACTTGAACGCAGTCTCAGCTACTCGCCGCTGTTCCAGGTGATGTTCGTCCTGCAAAATATTCCGCTGGGCGTCCAGACGCTGTCTGACATCCGTATCGAGCCGTTTGACAGAGGGCATGAAGGGGTAAGCGCCAAGTTTGACATCACCCTGACTGCTGTAGAGCTGCCGGACGGACTGATGGCAACCTTCGAGTACAATACCGATCTGTTCGATCCGGCAACGATCGAGCGGATGGCGGGTCATTTTGCCAACCTGCTGGAAGCGATCTCGGCAAATCCGTTGCAAAAGATTACGGCGATTCCGCTCATCAGCGATCAGGAACGGGAGCAGGTTCTCGTGCACTGGAATGACACGCGTGTACCGTTTGAACGGGAAATGTGCGTGCACGAATTGGTTGCCCGGATCGCCCGGGAGATGCCGAATCAGCTTGCGGTCGTCTCCGCAGACGGACAGATCACCTATGCCGAACTGGATGCCAGAGCGAATCAGGTGGCGAACTGGCTGCGAAATCAGGGAATCACTTCCGAGACACTCGTCGGCATTTGCGTACAGCGTTCCATCGACATGCTCGTCGGTCAACTGGCGATCTGGAAGGCGGGCGGTGCGTACGTCCCGATGGACCCTGATTACCCGCAAGAGCGTCTCGCGTTCATGATGGCAGATGCCGCCATGCCCGTTGTCCTCACTCAGGAGCACTTGCTTGCGCGACTGCCGCAAGAGACGGCTGCGTTGCTCTTCTGCCTGGACCACGACTGGAATGTTTTGGAAAAGGAGAGCGGCGAAGCTCCGGTGACAGAGACGACGACAGCAAGTCTCGCCTATGTGATCTACACGTCTGGTTCTACCGGAACGCCAAAAGGGGTAGAGATCGAGCATGCTGCCTTGCTGAACCTCGTCTCCTGGCACCAACGGGCATACAACGTGCAGGCAGAAGACCGAGCGACACAAATCGCGGGTACAGCCTTTGACGCTTCGGTCTGGGAAATCTGGCCATACCTGACGAAAGGCGCGACGCTGTACCTTCCATCCGAAGAAATCCGTCTTGTGCCAGAAAAATTGCGGGATTGGCTTGTTGCGTCGGAGATTACCATCAGCTTTTTGCCAACGCCGCTTGCCGAGAGGATGCTTGCGCTGGAATGGCCTGCACACACCAGCTTGCGCTACATGCTGACAGGGGGAGACAAGCTGCACGACTACCCGCCGGCAACCTTGCCGTTTACCCTGGTGAATCAGTACGGACCAACGGAAAACGCGGTTGTGGCTACAGCAGGCATCGTTCCGCCAGAGGCGGGGCAAGGGTCCGCGCCATCCATCGGACGTCCGATTGACAACGTGCAGTTGTACATCCTCGATGAAAAGCTGCAGCCTGTGCCGATTGGCGTAGCGGGCGAGCTGTACATTGCCGGAGACAGCCTGGCCCGCGGCTATCTGAACCGCCCCGAACTGACCAAGGAACGGTTCGTGGCCAATCCTTTCTCTGAAAAACCGGGCACGCGCATGTACCGGACGGGGGACCTGGTGCGCTACTTGCCGGATGGCAACATCGAGTTCATCGGGCGGGCTGACGATCAGGTGAGCATCCGCGGCTTCCGTATCGAGCTGGGCGAGATCGAAACGGCACTGTACAGCCACGCGGCGGTAAAAGAAACGGTCGTCGTCGTTCGGGAGGATACGCCGGGAGTGAAGCGACTCATTGCCTATGTCGTGCCAAAAGAAGGACTAGAGGTGCGGACAGGCGATTTGCGCAGCTCTCTCAAGGAAACGCTGCCTGAGTACATGGTGCCAGCCGCCTTTGTTCTCATGAATGCCTTGCCGCTGACGCCAAACGGCAAGGTAGATCGCAGAGCGCTCCCCGCCCCTGACTTGTCCCGCAGCGAGGCAGCAGGCACTTTTGCCGCTCCGACAACCGAACTGGAAGCCAAGCTGGCAGACATCTGGAAAAGTGTGCTGGGCGTTGCCGAAGTCGGCATCCACGACAACTTTTTTGAGCTCGGCGGCGACTCCATCCTGAGTATCCAGGTTGTCTCCCGAGCCAATCAGGCCGGAATTCGCCTGACGCCGAAGCAGCTTCTGGGCAATCAGACAATTGCGGAACTGGCGGGCGTCGCAATCGTAACGGACGACACCCCAGCAGCGAAACTGTCCGCCGAGCAAGGCATCGTGACAGGGGACGTGCCGCTCACGCCGATTCAGTCGTGGTTTTTTGCCTCCGGGCAGCCGTCAGTCCATCATTGGAACCAATCCTTGCTGCTCACGGTTCAACAGCCTGTTGATCTGAGCGTCCTGGAGCGGACCATTGAGGTGTTGCTCGCTCATCACGACGCCTTGCGCATGCGTTATGCCAAGACGGAGCAAGGCTGGACACAGCGGATCGAAGGGGGAGCGGAGTCGGCGCCATTTTACAGTGTTAACCTTGCTGAGTTGCCTGCCGAACAGCAAGTGGCTCGGCTGGAGGAAATCGCAAACGAAGTGCAAGCAAGCCTGCATCTGATGGAGGGGCCTGTTGTTCAAGCGGTTTACTTCCATCTCGGGGCCGATCAGCCTGGCCGTCTGTTGCTCGTCGCCCATCACCTTGTGGTAGACGGCGTGTCGTGGCGTATTTTGCTGGAGGACCTGCAAACCGCCTACGGACAACTGGCATCCGGTCAATCCGTGCAACTCCCGGCCAAGACAACCTCCTTTAAAACGTGGGCCGAACAGCTGCAAAAATATGCCGCTTCCGAAGCCATCGAGCAGGAAAAAGCATATTGGCTGAGCCAAAGCAGCGAGGTGAGCCGACTGCCGATTGACCACGCGTTCGATCCAGGTCAAAACACGGAAGTGACCGTCAAGCAAGTCACCCTTTCCCTGACAGCGGAAGAAACCCGCGCGTTGCTGCAGGATGCACTGGCGCCATACCGCCTGCAAATCAACGACGTGCTGCTAGCCGCTCTCGCCAAAGCCTTGCATGGCTGGACGGGCGAAAAGACAATGGCTGTCCATCTCGAAGGGCACGGACGCGAAGAACTGATCGAGGGTGCAGACTTGTCCCGCACTGTTGGCTGGTTCACGAGCATGTACCCGGTACAGCTTGCCATTGAGCCGACGAAGCCGTGGGGCGAGTTGCTGAAGGCAGTCAAGGAACAGCTTCGCCGCATTCCGAACAAAGGGGTCGGCTACGGCATCCTGCGTTATTTGAGTCCGGATGAGGAACTGCGGACAAGACTCGGCGAGAAGGCGCAGGCCGAGATCAGTTTCAACTACCTTGGCCAGTTCGATCAGGCAGTTTCGCCCGCGTCGAAATTTGGCATGGCCCAGGAATCGAGAGGAGCCCATCTCGGGGAAAATGCGCTACGTCAGCATTTGCTGGATGTCAACAGCGTCATTACGGGAGAGCAGCTCCATGTCACGTGGATGTACAACGAAAACATTCACGAGGAAAGCACGATTCAAGCGCTCGCGGCAAGCTACATGGAAGCGTTGCGCGAGATTATCGCACACAGCCAGTCGGCAGAGGCAGGAGGCTATACGCCGTCCGACTTCCCGTTAGCACGCATGGATCAACGCGCTCTTGACAAGCATCTGGGACAAGATCGCCTGGTCGAAAACGTCTATCCGCTCAGCCCGCTGCAAGGCGGCATGCTGTTCCACTCCCTGTACGAACAGGAGGGGGGAGACTACGTCGTCCAATTGGCGATGACCATGGAAGGGCTGCATGTGGAAGCTTTTGAACAGGCGTGGCAAAAGGTCGTCGACCGCCATTCGATTTTGCGCACCGCGTTTATTTGGGAAGGTCTGGAGGAACCGCATCAGGTTGTCCGCAGACAAGTACAGGCGCGCGTGGAAAAAATCGATCTGCGCCATCTCTCTCCGGCAGAGCAAAAAGCGGAGCTGGCCCGCTATCTGGAGGCGGATCGCAGACGCAGTTTCGAAATCACGGTACCGCCGCTGATGCGCTGGACGCTGTTCCGCTTGAGCGAGGGAGCCTATCGCTTCGCGTGGAGCTTCCATCACGTCCTGCTGGATGGGTGGAGCATCCCGATTGTGCTGAAAGACTGGTTCACTGCGTACTTGTCCCTGGCAAATGGTACAGAAGCTACTTACAACCCGATCCAACCGTTCTCACACTATATCGAATGGGTTTTGCGCCAAGATTTGCAGGCAGCCCAGCAATTCTGGCGCGAGCAGCTAAAAGGCTTTTACGAGCCTACGCCATTGGCGATGGGCGATAGCGCGAGTGGTCTTGCTGAGACTGCAAAAGGATACGCGGAGCAAGAAATTCGTTTGCCGGAAGACGTGACAGCCCATTTGCAAGCTTTTGTCCGCTCGCATCAGTTGACGTTGAACACGCTGGTGCAAGGGGCGTGGGCGCTTGTCCTGAGCCGCTACAGCGGAGCAGATGACATCGTCTTCGGTGCGACAGGCTCCGGCCGTCCGGCTGAATTGCCCGGCGTAGAGGACATGGTTGGTCTGTTCATCAACACGCTGCCGATTCGCGTTTCAGTGGATGCAAGCAAAACGGTCCGGGAATGGCTGCATACCATGCAGAAGCAGCAAGTGGAGCTGCGCCAGTACGAATACACGCCGCTCGTCGACATTCAGGGCTGGAGTGACATGCCGCGCAACACGGCGCTGTTCGAAAGCATTTTCATCTTTGAAAACTACCCGCTTGGCGAGTCTGTGCAGGCAGAAGACCACCAGTTGCAATTGTCCGACGTGGAAACGATTGAGCAGACAAACTATCCGCTTACGGTCGTCTGCGGCCCAGGTCGGGAACTGATCCTGAAAATCAAGTACGACCAAAGCCGGTTCACTTCCGAGCGAATCGGGCGCGTGTTGCAGCAGATGTCCCGTTTGCTCCAGTCCATGGCAGCAAAACCGGAGCAGCGTCTCGCAGAAGTGTCGATGATGAGTGACCGCGAGCGCCAGCAGGTACTGGTTGAATGGAACGATACGAGCGTGGCATATCCAGAGCAGCTTTGCGTTCATCAGGCGTTTGAAAAACAGGCAGAAAAGTCACCAGATGCCGTGGCCCTCGTCTACAAGAATGTGGAGTGGACCTATGCCGAACTGAACCAGCGGGCTAACCAGTTGGCGCACAGACTGCTTGCATTGGGAGTACAACCGGATACGCTGGTGGGCATTTGCGTCGAACGATCACCGGAGATGATCGTCGCTTTTCTCGGCGTGCTGAAAGCCGGAGCTGCCTACGTGCCGATTGATCCGGCGCATCCGCAAGAACGGATCGCCTACATGATCGAGGATTCGCAGGCGAGCGTTTTGCTGACACAGCAATCGTTGCAGGACAGGCTGCCTGCCGTTTCCCGTCAGGTGATTTGCCTCGACAGCGGCGAACTGGCGAATGAGCCGACCACCAATGTGACAACAAGCGTCAGCGAACACAATCTGGCCTATGTCATCTACACGTCCGGCTCGACCGGATTGCCAAAAGGCGTCATGATCGAGCATCACAACGTCATGAACCTGGCGCATGAGTTGATTCAAACATTTGGGATCGACGCGACCAGCCGCGTTCTGCAATTCATCTCGTTCAGCTTCGACGTATCGGTGTCCGAGATCGTCATGACCTTGCTCGCCGGAGCGACCTTGGTTATCGAGGATCGCGAGTCGCTGCTGCCAGGGTCTGAGCTGATCCGGGTATTCCAGGAGCAGCGCATCACGGTGGTATCGATGGCTTCGTCTGCACTGGCCGCCTTGCCGGAAGCTGATTTGCCTGACCTGCAAACGATTATCGTCGGCGGAGAACCGGTCAGCCGTGAGCTTGTCGTCCGCTTTGCAAAAGGCCGCCGGTTGTTCAACTGCTACGGGCCGACCGAAACAACCGTCACGGCGACGCTCAAGCGTTGTCAGGATGATGGCAAAAATCCGCCAATCGGCCGACCGCTTGCCAATGTCACAACCTATGTGCTGGATGCACACGGGCAGCCTGTGCCAGTCGGCGTACCAGGCGAACTGTACATCGGCGGCAAAGGGGTGGCAAGAGGCTACTGGAACCGTCCCGAGCTTACGGCAGAGCGCTTTATCGCGCATCCGTTCGGCCGGGAAGGAGAACGGCTCTACCGGACGGGCGACCTCGTTCGCTATCTGGACAACGGCGAGCTCGAATTCCTGGGCAGGATCGACGACCAGGTCAAAATTCGCGGCTACCGCATCGAACTGGGCGAAATCGAAAATGCACTCAGACAACATCCCGCTGTGCAAAACGTCGTGGTTATCGCACGCCAGGATCGGTCCGAAGACAAGCGTCTGGCCGCTTATCTGGTCGCAGCCGATAGCCAGCAGCCGAGTGACGAAGAGCTTGTTCGCTATCTGAAAACGACCTTGCCGACATACATGATCCCCGCAGGCTACGTCTGGATGGAGAAAATTCCGCTTACGGTCAACGGAAAAGTAGACCGCCGCGCCCTTCCAGCACCGGATTATGAACGCGACATGCCGGCAGCGCAGTATGTGGCTCCGCGCAGTCCTGTCGAAGAAATCGTGGCGAACATCTGGGCGCAGGTACTGGCGGTGGAGCGAATCGGAATCCATGACGACTTTTTTGAGCGGGGAGGCCATTCCCTCTTGGCTACCCAGGCAGTTTCCCGCCTGAAAGAAGCATTCGCGGTCGATGTGCCGCTGCGCATGCTGTTCGAGCATCCTTCTGTAGCCGCGATCAGCGAAAAGCTTGCCGAACGGCTGGAGGTCAAATCGGGAGTCGCCAACGTTCCGATGCTCCCTGTGCCGCGCGAGCAGCATCTGCCACTCTCGTTTGCCCAGCAACGGCTGTGGTTCCTGGACCGCTTGCTTCCGGACAGCGCCTTGTACAACATTCCGTCCGCGATGCGCATAACAGGGCAGCTTAACATCCCGGCATGGGAACGCAGCTTGCAAATGATAATCGAGCGGCACGAGAGCTTGCGCACGACGTTCACAGACATCGACGGGGAAGCGGTGCAGGTCATTCATCCCGCGATCGAATGGCACCTCGCTCACATCGACTTGCGCGACTTGCCGCAAGAAGAGCGGGATGCTCGGGTACAGCACTTGGAAAAAGCAGAGGCTACCCAGCCATTCAATCTGCACACCGGACCGTTGATGCGGGCTACGCTCATCCAGACAGGCGACGAGCAGTTCGTCTTTTTGCTCAACATGCACCATATCGTTTCGGACGGCTGGTCCATGAGCATTTTTATGGGAGAGCTGGCTGCCATTTACGAAGCGCTGTGCAAGGGCGATGCTCCGCAGCTTGCCGAACTGCCGCTGCAATATGCAGACTTTGCCGCCTGGCAGCGTGAGTGGCTGCAAGGAGAGGTGCTTACGCAACAGCTCGCCTACTGGAAAGAAAAGCTGGATGGCGCCGAGCCGTTGCTGGCCTTGCCGACAGACCGTCCGCGTCCGGCTGTACAGACGCATCACGGTGCTTTGTACACGACGACATTTTCGCTGGAGCTTGCAGAAAAGCTGCATGCACTCAGCCGTCAGGAAGGCGCAACGCTGTTCATGACCTTGCTCGCAGCATTCCAAACGTTGCTCTATCGCTACAGCGGTCAGGACGACATCATCGTGGGAAGTCCGGTGGCTGGACGCAACCGACAGGAGACGGAGGGGTTGATCGGTTTCTTCATCAACACCCTGGCGATGAGGACAGATATGTCCGGCGCGCCGACGTTCCGCGAACTGCTGGCGCGAGTGCGCGAGACTGCGCTTGCGGCGTACACGCATCAAGACCTGCCCTTTGAAAAGTTGATAGACGAACTGGAGCTGGAGCGTAGTCTCAGCTACTCGCCGCTCTTCCAGGTCATGTTCGCGCTGCAAAACTTCCAGATGCAGACGCATGAATTTGAGGGCATCGAGATCGCGCCGTTTGAAAGCAAAAACGAAGCCGTCATGTCCAAATACGATATCAGCCTGACGATGGCAGAGACGCCAAACGGCCTGCTCGCTACGTTTGACTACAATACCGATTTGTTTGACCACAGCACAATCGTGCGCATGGTCAATCATTTCCAGCGTGTGCTGGAAGGCGTCGTCGCCCAGCCGGATCGGTCGATTACGACTTTGCCGCTCTTGGATGCAAAAGAGCGCAAGCAGCTTGTGATCGAGTGGAACGACACGGCGGTCGCCTATAGGTATGAAGAAACCGTGCACGAGCTGGTGGCGAAAATAGCCCGGAAGCTGCCGGAGCAACTGGCGGTCGTCTCCGCAGAAGGCTCGCTCACCTATGCTGAATTGGACAGAAGAGCGAATCAGCTCGCGAACTACTTGCAACAGCAAGGGGTTACAGCGGAAACGCCTGTCGGAATCTGCGTCGAACGCTCCCTAGAGATGATTGTCGGCCAGCTGGGGATTCTCAAAACAGGCGGAGCATTTGTTCCGATGGACCCATCCTATCCGCAAGAGCGCCTGGCATTCATGATGGAAGACACAAACATGCCAATCGTACTGACTCAGGAACGATTGCTTGCGACATTGCCAACAGGGGATGCAGCGTTCATTTGCCTTGATCTCGACTGGGAGCTGATTGCCGAAGAAAGCACAGAAGCGCCGGAAATCACCACAACCACGGACGAGCTTGCCTACGTCATCTACACGTCAGGCTCCACCGGAAAGCCAAAAGGCGTGGAAATCGAGCACCGCGCGCTGTTGAATCTCATTTTCTGGCACCAGCACGCCTACAAGGTCACGCCTGCTGATCGGGCATCGCAAATCGCGGGAACAGCCTTCGACGCTGCTGTCTGGGAAATCTGGCCGTATTTGACGGCAGGTGCGACGCTTTGCCTGCCGCAAGAAGAGATTCGTCTCGTTCCGGAAAAATTGCGCGATTGGCTCGTAGAGGAAGGGATCACGGTCAGCTTCCTGCCGACGCCGCTTGCCGAGAGCCTGCTGTCTGTGGAATGGCCGGCACACGTCAGCCTGCGCTACATGCTGACTGGCGGGGACAAGCTGCATCAGTACCCTGCGGAACATGTGCCATTCACGCTGGTAAACCAGTACGGACCCACGGAAAATGCGGTCGTAGCGACAGCAGGTATCGTTCCCGTACAAGCGGGTCAGGTAACGCCGCCTTCCATCGGCCGCCCGATTGACAACGTGCAAGTTTACATCCTGGACGATAACAGACAGCCAGTGCCGATTGGCGTTGCAGGCGAGCTGTACATTGCGGGCAGCAGCCTGGCCCGTGGCTACCACAAGCGTCCGGATTTGACCCAGGAACGTTTTGTCGAGAACCCGTTCAGCCCTGTGCGCGGCGAAAAAATGTACCGCACGGGCGATCTCGTCCGCTACCTGCCAGACGGCAACATCGAGTTTATCGGCCGTTCCGACGATCAGGTAAGCATCCGCGGCTTCCGCGTTGAGTTGGGCGAAATCGAGACGGCCCTGTACACGCATCCCGCCGTCAAGGAAGCGATTGTCCTCGCCCGCGAAGATATGCCGGGGGTCAAAAGACTGGCGGCGTACATCGTGCCAGCAGACGGAGCCGCTTACGAAGCGGGCGAGTTGCGCAGCTACCTGAAAGAAAAGCTGCCGGAATACATGGTGCCAGCCGCATTCGTCATGCTGGAAGCCCTGCCGCTGACGCCAAACGGCAAGGTAGACCGCCGGGCCTTGCCCGTGCCGGACTACACAGCAGACGGGGAATACGCTGCACCGGAGACGTTTGTCGAGCGAGTGCTGGCGGAGATATGGAAAGATGTCCTGGGGGTAGAGGAAGTCGGGATTCACGACAACTTCTTCGAACTCGGGGGAGACTCGATTCTGAGCATCCAGATCGTGGCCAGGGCAGCCCAATCCGGCATTCGCCTGACGCCGAAGCTGTTGTTTGAAAACCAGTCGATTGCCGAGTTGGCTCAAGCGATTGGCGAGTCAGTCAGCATCTGCGCGGAGCAGGGTCTCGTCACAGGCGACGTGCCGCTCCTGCCGATTCAGCACTGGTTCTTCGAGCAAAAGCTGGCGGATCGCAATCATTGGAACCAGTCGGTACTGTTGACTGTTCCGCCGATTGATCCGGACATCTTGCGACAAGCGTTCTACCATTTGCTCGGTCACCACGATGCTCTTCGCCTCCGTTTCTATCACGAGGATGGGAAGTGGAAACAGTGGGGCGCTGAATGGTCTGACATCGTTCCATTTAGCGCGGTGGATTTGGCAGATTTGCCTGCCGAGCACCAGGTGGAACGAATCGAGGAAATTTCCAGTGAAGCGCAGGCAAGCTTGCATCTGGCAGATGGTCCGTTGCTCCGTGCCGTTTACTTCGACCTCGGCCGCGAGCAGGAAGGCCGCTTGCTGATCGTCATTCACCACCTGGCTGTTGACGGGGTGTCGTGGCGCATTATCACGGAAGACTTGAACAAGCTGTGCAACCAGCTTTTGCAAGGCAAGCAGGTGCAACTGCCGCCGAAGACGACTTCCTACAAATATTGGGCAGAAAAATTGGCAGAGTACGCCCATTCCGACAGCCTCAGGGAAGAAGCAGCGTATTGGCTGAACAGCCTCGATGCAGAGGTGAACGCCCTGCCAAAAGATTACGAAAACGGCCAAAACCGCGAGCTTTCTGCCAAAACGGTTTCCGTCGCTCTGTCCAAGGAAGAGACGAAAGCACTCCTGCAGGAGCTGCCAGCCGTCTACCAAACCCAGATTAACGACGTCTTGCTGACTGCTTTGGCCGAAGCGATCTTCGTCTGGACCGGAAATCAGACGACGCTGGTCCATCTGGAAGGACATGGACGTGAAGACCTGTTTGACGACGTCGACCTGTCCCGTACAGTCGGCTGGTTCACAACGATGTACACCATCCTCCTGGATACGAGAGGCACAACCTCGCTCAAAGCAGCGCTGCAATCGACCAAAGAACGGTTGCGCAGCATTCCGAACAAAGGGATTGGCTACGGCATCCTCCGTTACCTGAATCAAGAGATGGCAGAGAAGTTCAAGGCTTTGCCAAAAGCAGAGATCAGCTTTAACTACTTGGGCCAGCTTGACCAGGCCATCCGCGACACAGATTCCTTGTTCGGCTATGCGAGCGAAGCGAGAGGCGACAACTTCAACCGCAACTCCGAGCGTCAGCACCTGCTTGACTTCGGTTGCTCTGTCGTCGGCGGCCAATTGGTCGTAACCATCGCCTTTAGCGAAGAAATGTACCGTTTCGAAACGATGGAAGCGTTGGCGGACTACTACGTGACCGCTCTGCGCCAATTGCTGGAACTGGCCGGGGACGAAAAAGCCGCAGAACCGGCAACAACCGCTGCGAGCGATTTGTCCGAATTTGGCTGGGATGACGAAGAGATCGCCGACTTGCTTGATCTCATCCAGGAAAAGTAATGGATCCAATCTGCCAAGAGGCGTCAAACGCCGGCGCCTCTTTTGGCAAATTTTAATGGGGGTGAACAGGACAAGATGAATAACATTGAAACGTATTATCCCGTTACTCCTTTGCAGCAGGGCCTCATTTTTCACAGTTTGCTGGAGCCGGAGTCCGGAGCCTACATCGTACAGATGGGGCTGAAGCTGCAAGGTCCTCTGAATGTTTCCTTGTTTGAACAGGCATGGCAGTGCCTGGTAGACAGACACGCCATTTTTCGCACCAGATTTGTTGGCGGCAAAGTAAAAGAATACGTCCAGGTCGTCCTGAAGGAACTGAAAATATCGCTGGTAGAACACGATCTCCTTCATCTTTCCTCCTCCGAACAAGAGGCTTTTTTACATACGTTTGCGAAAGAAGATCGCAAACGCGGCTTCAACGTCGAGCAAGCGCCGTTGATGCGATTGAACCTGTTTCATTTGGATAGCGATACCGTTCATTTTCTGTGGACGCTGCATCACGTACTGATCGACGGCTGGAGCATGCCGCTGGTCTTCGGCGAAGTATTTGCGGCCTACGACATGCTCAGCAAAGGCCAGCCGGTACAGCTCCCTCCGGTCAGAGCGTACCGCGACTACATTGTGTGGCTGAAAAAGCAGGACTTGAAGCAGGCGGAAGCGTTTTGGCGCCATTATTTGCAAGGCTTTGCGGAAGCGACGCCGCTTTCGTTCGGACGAGCCTACAAAAATCCGTACCTCGATCAAAAGCAGTACCGGGAACTGGATTTGACAGTCAGCGAGCCGATTTCCCGCGCGCTGCAAACGTTGGCACGTCAGCACCGTCTGACCGTCAACACCATTGTGCAAGGCGCATGGGCCTTGCTGCTAAGTCGCTACAGCGGTCAGGATGACATTGTGTTCGGCGCCACCGTCTCGGGACGTCCCGCCGATTTGCCCGGGGTCGAGACGATGATTGGCTTGTTTATCAATACCCTGCCCGTCCGGGTGCAGATCAGACAGGATGAGAGTGTCATCAGCTGGCTCAAATCTTTGCAGCAGCAGCAAGCCGAGTTTCGCCAGTACGAGTACACGCCGCTTGTGGAAATCCAGGGCTGGAGCGATGTACCGCGCGGACAATCGCTGTTTGAGAGCATTCTCGTTTTTGAAAATACGCCTGTCGGGCAATCAGGTGGCGGCGGTGGAGAAAGTACGATCTCGATTGTGGACGTACACTCGGAGGAGCAGACAAACTACCCGTTTACGCTCGTAGCAGCCTCCGGCAAGACGATCGACATCAAGGTCAAATTCGATGAAAGCCAGTTTGAGCTTTCTGCCATTGAGCGGGTTCTCGATCAGCTTCACTCGCTGCTGGTCTCGATTGCCAAAAACGCCAGACAACGGCTTGCCGATGTCTCTCTCATCAGCGAGAGCGAACGTCATCAAGTTCTCGTCGAGTGGAACCGGACGGCAGTGGAATACCCTACAGGGCTTTGTGTTCATCACGCGTTTGAGCGGCAAGTGGAAAAGACGCCGAATGCCGTGGCCGTTGCCTATCACGATGTCGAACTGACCTACGCGCAGTTGAACGAACGGGCGAACCAGTTGGCCCACCGCCTCGTCAGCGAAGGGGTGAAGCCGGATACGCTCGTCGGCATTTGCACAGAGCGTTCGCCTGAAATGATAATCGCCATCCTTGGGGCAATGAAATCCGGGGCTGCCTACGTACCGATTGACCCGGCCCACCCACGAGAGCGCATCGCCTACATGATCGCGGATTCGCAAGCGCGTGTGCTGCTGACCCAACAGTCGCTCATCGAGATGCTGCCTGAAACAGAGGCGAATGTCGTTTGCCTCGACAGCGATGAACTGGCCGATGAGCCTGTTGCAAATGTTGCGAGCGAGGCTATGGAGCGAAACCTTGCCTACGTGATCTACACCTCTGGCTCTACCGGACAGCCAAAAGGGGTCATGGTCGAGCACCACAGCGTAATGAACATGGCGCATGCCCTGATCGAAGCGTTTGACATTCAGCCGACAAGCCGTGTCCTGCAATTTACTTCGTTCAGCTTCGACGTGTCGATTTCCGAAATCGCAATGGCGTTACTCGCTGGTGCAACGCTGGTCATCGCCGATCGGGAGTCGCTCATGCCAGGTCCAGAGCTGATTCAGGTTTTGCGGGAACAGCGCATCACTGCCGTTTCCATGGTGTCTTCCGTGCTGGCAGCTCTGCCGGATGCCGAACTGCCTGACCTGCGCACGTTGATCGTCGGCGGGGAAGCGCCGAGCCGCGAGCTTGTGGCCCGCTACGCGCCCGGCCGCCAGTTTTTCAACTGCTACGGCCCGACGGAAGCGACCGTATGCTCCACGATGATGCTGTGTCAGCCCGGCATGGAAAACCCGCCGATCGGCCGTCCGATTGCCAACGCGACGATGTATGTACTGGATGCGAACCTCCAGCCTGTGCCTGTCGGAGTTCCCGGTGAGCTGTACATTGGCGGAAAAGGCTTGGCTCGCGGCTACTGGAATCGTCCCGAGCTTACAGCCGAGCGCTTTATCGCGCATCCGTTCGGCGCGGAAGGCGAGCGTCTTTACCGGACGGGCGACCTCGTTCGCTATCGGCAAGACGGCAATCTCGAATTTCTCGGACGCATCGACCATCAGGTAAAAATTCGCGGGTATCGCATCGAGCTGGGCGAGATTGAAAATGCCCTCAGACAGCACCCTGCCGTGCAGGAGGCACTGGTCATCGCCCGGGAAGAAAAAGCGGGTGACAAGCGCCTGGCAGCCTATCTGGTGGCAGCGACGAACGAAGAGAAGCCAGCTGTAGAGGAACTTGCCTTTTTCCTCAAGGAAACATTGCCGGATTACATGATTCCGGCAGGCTTTGTCTGGCTGGATGCGATTCCGCTTACCGTCAATGGAAAAGTGGATCGCCGCTCCTTGCCTGTGCCGGATTGGGGACAGCTGACCACACAGCGGGAGTATATCGCTCCGCGTACCCCGACAGAAGAAATCGTGGCGAACATCTGGTCACAAGTGCTTTCGGTGGAGCGGGTCGGCAGCTACGACGATTTCTTCGAGCTTGGCGGCCATTCACTTCTGGCAACTCAAACGGTCTCCCGCCTGAAGGAAGCGTTTGGCGTAGAGATACCGCTCCGCACTCTTTTCGAGTTTTCGACGGTGAACAAGCTCAGCGAATGGATTGCCTCGGTCAGTGAAAACAAATCGGGTCTGTCCGACATTCCGCTCGTCCCGGTTGCCCGCGACCGGAACTTGCCGCTTTCCTATGCGCAGCAACGCCTGTGGTTTTTTGACCGCTTGATGCCCAATCATGCGCTGTACAACATCCCGACCGCTGTCCAATTGCAGGGAAAACTTGACATCGACGCGTGGGAGCGCAGTCTCAAGCGGATAATCGACCGTCACGAGAGCTTGCGCACGACGTTTACGGATGAAAACGGAGAAGCCGTTCAGGTGATTCATCCAACGATTGACTGGCGACTGGAGCGAATCGATCTTCGCGCACTTCCGGACAATGTGCGTCACGCAGAAGGACAGCGTCTGGCAAAAGAAGAGGCGAACAAGCCGTTTGACCTCGTCACAGGCCCGCTGATTCGCGCGACGATCATCCAGACCGGGGAAGAAAATTTCATTTTCCTGCTGAACGTGCACCATATCATCGCCGACGGCTGGTCAGCGGGGATTTTGCTGCGCGAGCTGTTCACCTGCTATCAGGCTTTTGCCAAAGGGGAGACACCACAACTTGCCGAGCTGCCGATCCAGTATGCGGATTATGCGGTTTGGCAGCGCGAATGGCTCACGAGCGACGTGTTGGAAAAGCAACTGTCCTACTGGCGGGCAAAACTGGGCGGAGCAGAGCCGCTGCTTGCCTTGCCGACAGATCGGCCCCGACCTGCTGTGCAGTCGTACGAGGGCAGCAGCATCACCGTCATGTTTGACGAAGAGCTGAAAGCGAGTCTCTTTGCCCTGAGCAAAAGAGAAGGGACGACGCTTTTCATGACGCTGCTCGCCGCCTTCCAGGTGTTTTTGTACCGCTACACAGGGCAGGACGACATTCTCGTCGGCACGCCGGAAGCGGGACGCAGCCGTCAGGAGACGGAAGGGTTGATCGGCTTTTTCATCAACACGCTCGTCATGCGAACAGACTTGTCCGGCGAGCCGAGCTTTAAGGAAGTGCTGGCGCGCGTGCGGGAGACGGCCCTTGGAGCGTATGCTCATCAGGACCTGCCCTTTGAAAAGCTGGTGGACGAACTGCAACTGGAGCGCAGCCTGAGCTACTCCCCGCTGTTCCAGGTGATGTTTGTTCTGCAAAACATTCCGGTTCAGGCAGAAGCGCTGGAAGGGATTCACATCTTGCCGCTAGAGGGCGGTCAGCAGGTGGAGACTACCAAGTTTGACCTCACCTTGACGATGGCAGAAGCGCCGAACGGTTTGGCGGCTACGTTTGAGTACAACACAGCGCTGTTCGACCGAAGCACGGTGGAACGGATGATCGGGCACTTTGGCCGATTGCTCGAAGCCGTAGCAGCGGACGCCAACCAGGCGATCACCACCTTGCCGCTGATGAGCGAAGCGGAGCAGCAGCAAGTCGTGGCGGAGTGGAACAACACAGCCGTAGCGTACTCCACCGGGCATTGCGTGCATGAGCTGGTCGCCCAAATCGCCCGCGAACTGCCAGATCAGCCTGCTGTCGTCACAAAGCAGCAATCCGTGACCTACGCCGAACTGGAAGCGAAAGCGAATCAGCTTGCCCATTATTTGCAAAAGCAAGGTGTCGGCCGGGGAAGTCTCGTCGGCATTTGCGTCGAACGGTCGATCGAGATGGTCATTGGACAGCTGGCGATCATCAAGGCGGGCGGTGCCTACGTGCCGATGGACCCGGCGTATCCAAAGGATCGGCTCGCCTTCATGATGCAAGATGCAGGCATGGCGATTGTCCTGACGCAAGAACGTCTCACCGACAAACTGCCTGCAGGCGCGAGCCGCCTGATTTGCCTGGACGCAGACTGGGACGCGATCGCCAGGGAGCAGACGGCGGCTCCAGCGAGTGCGGCTTCCGTAAACGAACTGGCCTATGTCATCTACACGTCAGGTTCGACAGGCACGCCAAAAGGAGTCGAGATCGAGCACGCCGCTCTGCTCAACCTGATTTTCTGGCATCAGCGAGCCTATCAGGTCACAGCCAAAGATCGGGCTTCGCAAATTGCCGGGACCGCTTTTGATGCATCGGTATGGGAAATTTGGCCTTATTTGACAAAAGGAGCCACACTTTATTTGCCGGAGGAAGAAATTCGTCTCGTACCGGAAAAACTGCGCGACTGGCTGGTGGATTGCCGGATCACGATCAGCTTTTTGCCGACGCCCTTGACGGAGAGCATGCTCGCGCTTGATTGGCCGGACCATACCGCGCTGCGCTACATGCTGACGGGCGGCGACAAGCTGCATCACTACCCGTCGGACAAGCTGCCGTTTACGTTGGTGAACCAATACGGGCCGACAGAAAATACGGTCGTGGCAACAGCAGGCATCGTTCCGAAAGAGGCGGGACAAACAGCCGCCCCCACGATTGGCCGTCCGATTGACAATGTGCAGGTTTACGTACTCGATACCCACATGCAGCCTGTTCCTGTCGGAGTGTCCGGTGAGCTGTACATCGGCGGAAGCTCTCTGGCGCGCGGTTATCTGAATCGTCCCGAGCTGACACAAGAGCGCTTTGTCCCTCATCCATTTAGCGAAGCCGAAGGGGCGCGTCTCTACCGGACAGGCGACCTGGTGCGCTACCTGCCGGATGGCAGCCTTGAGTTCATCGGTCGTACCGACGATCAGACGAGCATTCGCGGCTTCCGCGTCGAGTTGGGAGAAGTGGAGACGGCGATTGTCGCTCACCCTGCGGTAAAGGAAGCAGTCGTGACCGTTTGCACGGACAAGCAGGGAACGAAGCGGCTGGCTGCCTACCTCGTTTTGGAGGAAGGAACGGCGCTTGCCACCAACGACATCCGCAAAGCGCTCAAGGAAGCGTTGCCTGACTACATGGTTCCGGCGTTTTTCATCGAGATGCCGTATTTGCCGCTCACGCCAAACGGCAAGGTAGATCGCAAAAGCTTGCCCGCCCCTGATTTCCAGCGACCAGAGCTTGCGGGAGAGTTTGTTCCGCCGTCTACGGAAAAAGAGCAGCGGCTTGCCGCCATTTGGAAAGACGTGCTCGGCATCGAGCAAGTCGGGATTCACGACAATTTCTTCGAGCTGGGCGGGGACTCGATTCTCAGCATCCAGATCGTGTCCCGTGCGAACCAGGCAGGACTCACGCTTACGCCAAAGCAATTGTTCGAATACCAGACCATTGCCGAACTGGCGCAGGTCGTGGAGGAAAAAGCTGCAGGACAAGCGGAGCAAGGGCCGATCACAGGCGAAGTGCCGCTTTTGCCGATTCAGAAATGGTTCTTTGCGCTTCCATTGGAAAATCGGGATCACTGGAACCAGTCCGTCTTGCTTTCCATCCGGGCTGGCATCGACCAGGAGGCGCTCAGACAAGCTGTTGGCCAACTGCTCTCCCATCATGATGCACTCCGCATGCGCTATACCCAGACAGAACATGGCTGGCAGCAGCAAATGGACGCGCCGAGCGAGACGATTCCGTTCCGTGTCGAAGATTTGTCCCAGCTTGCGCAAAAGGAACAAGCAAGAGTCGTTGAAGCCATTGCCAACCAGACGCAGGCCAATCTGAGCCTGGCAGAAGGGCGAGTGGTTCAGACCGTTTACTTCCATCTGGGGAAAGACGTGCCGGGCCGCCTGCTGATCGTCGCCCATCATCTGGCAGTAGACGGGGTATCGTGGCGCATCATCCTCGAAGACTTGCAAAACGCCTACGGGCAAATCGCCGCAGGCAGGGAAGCAAAGCTGCCAGCGAAAACCACGTCCTACAAACAATGGGCGCATGAGCTTGTACGCTACGCGCAGTCAGATGCCCTGGAACAAGAGAAAAGGTACTGGCTGTCCAAGTCCTCTGTCGATTCGGCCCGGCTGCCTGTGGATGCGCCAGATGGCGGGGAGAACACAGAGGCGACTGCGAAGTCTGTCCAGCTGTCGTTGAGCGTGGAAGAAACAAAAGCGCTGCTGCAGCATGTGCCGCAAGTGTATCGTACACAGATCAATGATGTCTTGCTGACCGCTTTGGCGAAGGCACTTGGACGCTGGACAGGCAAACGTTCCGTGTTCGTCAACGTCGAAGGCCATGGTCGGGAAGAGCTGGCCGAGACAATCGACCTGTCGCGTACCGTCGGCTGGTTCACCAGCATGTATCCGGTACATCTGCAATGGGACGATACTTTTTCGGTGAAAAAAGCGCTTTTGACAACAAAAGAAGAGCTGCGCGCCATTCCGAACAAAGGGCTTGGCTACGGCGTGCTCCGCTACCTCCATGCGGATCGGGAGGTGGTCGAGGCGCTGGACCGCATGCAGGCAGAAGTGCTGTTCAACTACATGGGCAAGATCGACCAGATTGTCAGCGCCGATTCCCTGTTTGGCTCAGCACCGGAATCCAGCGGTGCGAATCTGAGTCCGCATGCCCAACGACACCATCTGATCGACGTAAACAGCGTCGTCGCAGGAGAGCAACTGCATGTGACCTGGCGATTCAGCGAGAAGCTTCATCGGGAGAGTACAATTGCCGCTGTTGCAGCAGACTTCATGGCTGCCCTGCGGGAGATTGTCGCCCATTGCGCCACAGAGGAAGCAGGGGGATACTCCCCGTCCGATTTCCCGCTCGCTGTACTGGATCAGAAGAGCATCGACAAGCACATTGGCTCGGATCGGCACATCGAGGATGTGTATACCCTTTCGCCGCTCCAGCAAGGCATGCTGTTCCACTCCTTGTACAGCCAGGACAGCGGCGATTACGTCGTCCAGTTTGCGGTCACGTTCCACAACCTGAATGTGTCCGTTCTGGAAAAAGCATGGCAAAAAGTGCTGGACCGCCATTCCATTTTGCGGACGTACTTCGTCTGGGAAGGGCTGAATCAGCCGCACCAGGTTGTGCGCAAAGACGTAAAAGCTGTGATCCGCGAAGAAGATTGGCGCCATTTGCCAGCAAATGCGCAGGACGAGATGTTTGCCGCTTTTCTTGCGGAAGATCGCAGACAAAGCTTCGACATCACGCAGGCCCCGCTGTCGCGCTGGGTAGTCTTCCGCACAGAAGATGCGGAATATCGCTTCGTCTGGAGCTTCCACCACGTTTTGCTGGATGGTTGGAGCGTTCCGATTGTGTTGAACGAACTGCTTGCCCACTACACTGCGATCAGCGAAGGACGGGAAGAAAAACGGAGACCTTCCCAGCCGTTCTCCCACTACATCGCCTGGTTGAAGCGACAGGACATGCAAAAAGCACAGCAGTTCTGGACGGAGCAACTGAAAGGCTTCCACGAGCCGACTGCGCTCGGAATGGGCAAAGCCGCCGTTGCTTCCACACAGAAGCAATACAGGGAAAAAAGCGTCCTCTTGTCGGAGGAAGCGAGCGAGCAGTTGCACAGCTTCGTACGCGAGCATCAGTTGACGCTGAACACGTTGGTGCAAGGCGCGTGGGGCTGGATTTTGGGCAGCTACAGTGGCGAGGAGGAAGTGCTGTTCGGGGCGACAGGCTCAGGGCGGCCGGCAGACCTTGCCGGGGTTGAGACGATGGTAGGCTCTTTCATCAATACACTGCCTGTACGGATTCCGCTGCAGACGGACGCGACCGTGCTCGCCTGGCTGAAAGACTTGCAACGCAGACAACTGGAGATCCGGGAGTACGAATATACACCGTTGTTCGACATCCAGAGCTGGAGCGAACTGCCGCGCGGGTCTGCCCTGTTTGAGTCGATTCTCGCCTTTGAAAACTATCCGACCGTGCAAGCGGCGAAACGGGAAGAGGGCAATCCGGACTCTGCTCTGTCGGGCGTTTCGCTGGAAATTCACGATGTAACGGCCGTGGAACAAACCAACTACCCGCTTACGCTGGTCGCAGCCCCAGGCAAGCAAGTAGCGATCAAGCTGAAATACGATCAGGATCGCTTCGATGACGCCATGATCGACCGGGTGCTGCAGCAGATGAGCCGGCTCATGATCCAGATGAGCGAAGCACCAAAGCTGCGTCTTGCCGACATCACGCTGATGGACGACGCCGAGCGCAAGCAGGTGCTCGGCGATTGGAACCGCACGGAAGCGGACTATCCGCGTGAGCTGTGCATCCATCAGGCATTTGAGCGGCAAGTCGAGAAAACGCCTGACCACGCAGCGCTCGAATATAAAGGGCAAACCTTGACCTATGCCGGGCTGAACCAGCGAGCCAACCAGCTCGCCCGCCTGCTGCTTGAAAAAGGCACAAAGCCTGACACGACTGTGGCGATTTGCACGGAGCGCTCCATGGAGATGATCGTGGGCATTCTCGGGGTGTTAAAAGCCGGAGCCGCCTATGTGCCGATTGATCCGGCCCATCCAGAAGAGCGGATCGCCTACATGCTGGCGGATTCACAAGCCGCTGTTGTGCTGACGCAAGAAGGACTTGCGGACAAGTTTTCCCAAACGGCGGCATCGGTTCTTTGCCTGGATGCCGAGTCGCTCTACACGGACATGCACAGTGAAAACGTTCATACCGATGTCCAATCGACCAATCTGGCCTATGTCATTTACACATCGGGCACTACCGGACAGCCCAAAGGGGTAGCCGTCGAGCATCGCAGCTTGATGAACATGGTGCACGCCTACATCGCGTATTTCGGCTTGAACGAATCCAGCCGTGTCCTGCAATTTACGTCATTCAGCTTTGATGTCTCGGTTTCCGAAATTTTCCAGACGTTGCTCTCAGGTGGAACGCTGGTCATCGAGGACCGCGAGTCGCTGTTGCCGGGTCCGGACCTCGTCCGCACCTTGCGCGAGCGGCGCATCAGCAAAGTATCGATGGCCTCCTCCGTGCTGGCTTCGCTTCCGGTTGCCGAATATCCGGATCTGACCGTGATCGAAGTCGGGGGAGATGCCTGCAGCCGCGAACTGGTTGCCCGTTATGCGGCCGGGCGGAAGTTTTTCAACTGCTACGGCCCGACGGAAGCGACGGTCGGTACGATTATCAAGCAGTTGAGTGATGCAGACGATGCGCCGACAATCGGCCGTCCGTTCCCGAATACGAAGCTGTATGTGCTGGACCGTCAGCTTCAACCAGTGCCTGTCGGCGTACCGGGTGAGCTGTACATTGGCGGCGAGTGCCTCGCTCGCGGCTATTGGAACCGTCCCGAACTGACGAAAGAGCGCTTCATTGCCAACCCGTTCGGTCAACCGGGCGAACGGCTTTATCGGACAGGCGACCTCGTGCGCTACTTGCCGGATGGCACGGTAGACTACCTTGGCCGTCTGGACGATCAGGTAAAAATTCGCGGCTATCGCATCGAGCTGGATGAAATCGCCGAAGCGCTCAGACAGCACCAAGCAGTCAAAGAAGCCGTCGTGCTCGCACGGGAAGCAAGACCTGGAGACAAGCGCCTGGCCGCTTATCTGACCAGCCATTCCGGGCAAGAGGTGTCGGCAGACGAAATCAAGCGCTGGCTGAAAGACAAACTGCCGGAGTACATGATCCCGGCGAGCTACACATGGCTTCCGGCGATCCCGCTTACGGTCAACGGAAAAGTGGATCGCAAAGCGCTGCCTGCTCCCGATTGGGGACAGCTTGCGAGCGAGTACGTCGCGCCGCGCAATCCGTTGGAGGAAATGGTTGCCAACGTTTTCGCAGAAGTTCTTGCCGCAGAAAAAGTGGGGATCAACGACAACTTTTTCGAATTGGGCGGCCACTCTCTGCTCGCGACGCAGACCGTCTCCCGTCTGCGCGAACTCGTCGGCGTGGAATTGCAGCTTCGCACCTTGTTTGAACACCCGACAGTTGCCGAGCTTGGCGAGCAGTTGGCGCTGCTTACCGCGCAAACATCCCGGGAACTCGCGCCACCAATCGTCCAGGTATCGCGCAAGGAGCCGCTTCCGCTGTCGTTTACCCAGCAGCGGCTGTGGTTTATGGAGCAGTTCACGCAAAACGGCTCGGTCAACAATATCCCGTCGTTTTTACGCATCCAGGGCGAGCTTGACGTCGCGGCATGGGAAGCGAGCTTTAGGGCGATCATCGAGCGCCACGAAAGCTTGCGGACCAACTTCGAGGTTCGCGACGGACGCCCCGTTCAGGTGGTTCGCGACCATGGCGAATGGGCGATGAACCGAATCGACCTGCGGGAGATGGAGCCTGCAGAGCGGGAAGCGGAAGTCAAGCGTCTTGCCGAACAGGCCATCCTCCAGCCGTTTGACCTGGCGAAAGGGCCGCTGCTTCGCGCCAGCCTCGTGCAGCAGGGAGAAAAAGACTTCGTGTTCCTGCTGGTGATGCACCATATCGTTTCTGACGGCTGGTCGATGGGAATTTTGCTCCGTGAACTTTTGGCCAACTACAAGGCGTTCAGCCAGGGAGAAGCATCCCCGCTTCCGCAGCTGCCGATCCAGTACGCCGATTTTGCCGTCTGGCAGCGGGAATGGCTGAGCGGAGAGGTACTGGCGGAACAGCTTCACTACTGGCGCGAAAAGCTCAAGGGCAGCGAGCCGCTCCTGCAACTGCCGACAGACCGTCCGCGCCCGCCGGTCCAGACGTACGAAGGGGAGAAGCTTTCTGTCCAGTTTGACGCAAAGCTTTTGGAGAAATTGCAAGCATTGAGCCGAAAAGAAGGCACAACGCTCTTCATGACGCTTTTGGCCGCCTTCCAGACGCTGCTTTACCGCTACACGAACCAGGAGGACATCCTGGTCGGAACACCGATTGCCGGACGTAACAAGCAGGAGACGGAGCAACTGATTGGCTACTTCATCAACACGCTCGTTATGCGCACGGATATGGCGGGGCAGCCAAGCTTCCGCGAGCTCCTGGCACGCGTGCGGGAAACGGCACTGGAAGCGTATGCGCACCAGGATGTGCCGTTTGAAAAACTGCTGGATGAGCTGCAATTGGAGCGCAGCATGAGCTACTCGCCGCTGTTCCAGGTGATGTTTATTTTGCAAAACATTCCGGTCGCGGTCGAGCCTGCCGGCGATATTCAACTGAGCAGCTTCGACATCGACATGGGGGCCGTCACTTCGAAGTTCGACCTGACGATGACGATGGTGGAAACCGCAGACGGACTGCTCGCTACCGTGGAGTACAACAAGGCGCTGTTTGACAAAGCCACAATCGCCCGTATGGTCAACCACTTCCACAAGCTGATGGAAGAGATCGTGGCGAACCCGGATCAGTCGATCACCTTGCTTCCGCTCATGCGCGAGGAAGAGGAGCAGCTTTTGATTACAGAGTGGAACCGCACCGAAGTACCGTACTCGCGGGAAAAATGCGTCCACGAAATGATCGAGGAGATGGTCGCGAAAGCGCCGGACAGCGTCGCCCTAATCGTGGGCGAGCAAAGGGTGACGTACAGCGAGTTGAACAAGCAGGCGAACAAGCTGGCCCATTATTTGCGCAAACAGGGTGTAGGCCCGGAAGTGCTCGTCGGCATTTGCGCAGAACGGACCGTCGAGATGATGATCGGACTGCTCGCCATCTTGAAGGCGGGCGGCGCCTATGTGCCTATCGACCCGGCGTATCCGGCAGAACGGATCGCCTACATCATCGAGCATTCCTGGATTCCGCTTCTATTGACGCAAGAAAAGCTGCTGCCGACCTTGCCTGCGCATGAGGCCCAGGTCATTTGCCTGGACAGCGATTGGGAAGCCGTCGCGTACGAGTCTGAGCAAAATCCGGGCAAACTTGCGACTTCGGACAATCTGATCTACGTCATCTACACATCCGGTTCCACAGGCAATCCAAAAGGGGTGGCCCTTGAGCATCGCAGCGTCATCTACTTCCTCCGCTGGGCACACGATACATTCACGCCGGAGGAAATGAGCGGCGTCCTGTTCTCCACGTCGATCTGCTTTGACTTGTCTGTCTATGAAATGTTCGCCACGCTGACGATGGGCGGCAAAGTCATCATGGCGGAAAATGCGCTGCACCTGCCAACCTTGCCGGCTGCCGACGAGGTGACGCTGATTAACACCGTGCCATCCGCAGCGGCCGAGCTTGTCCGGATGAAAGGCATTCCATCTTCGGTACGCGTTGTCAACCTGTGCGGCGAGCCGCTTTCCAACAAACTGGCACAGGAGCTGTACGCTTTTGCTCACGTGGAAAAAGTGGTGAATCTGTACGGGCCGACGGAGGACACCGTTTACTCCACCCACGCCATTGTGGAAAAAGGGGCGACGAGCGAGCCGCTGATCGGCAGACCGCAGTTCAACACCCAGGTATTCGTGTTGGACCGCCATCGCAAGCCAGTGCCAGTAGGGGTGCCGGGAGAACTGTACCTGAGCGGTTCCGGCCTGGCGCGCGGCTACTTGCACCGTCCCGACCTGACCGCAGAGCGTTTTGTGCAAAATCCGTTCCGCGAGCCGGGAGTGAAAATGTACCGGACAGGCGATCTCGTGCGCTACTTGCCGGACGGAAACCTGCAATTTGTAGGGCGCGTCGACTATCAGGTCAAAATCCGCGGCTATCGCATCGAGCTGGGCGAAATCGAATCCGTCCTGAACCGCTTCCCTGGCGTCAAGGAAGTCGTGCTGCTCGCGCGCGAAGACAGGGAAGGCGACAAGTGCCTGGTAGCGTACGTCGTGTTCGAAGCCGATTGCACGAGCAAGATTCACGACCTGAACCGCTTTTTGGCTGACAAGCTGCCAGCGTATATGCTCCCGCAGCATTACATGATCCTCGACAGCCTGCCAAGGACGCCAAACGGCAAGCTGGATCGCAAGGCGCTGCCGAAGCCGGAATATGACCGGGCGGAAGCGGATGTCGAATACGTAGCGCCGCAAACCCCGGTGGAAATCATGCTGCACGCGCACTGGGCGGCGGTACTGGAAATGGACAAAATCGGCGTACACGACAACTTTTTCGAAATTGGTGGTCACTCGCTGCTGGCTACCCAGCTCATCTTCCGAGTACGCGAGGAGCTTGCGCTGGAAGTACCGCTGCGCATCCTGTTCGAAAACCCGACGATTGCGGGTATGGCCAGGACGATTGAGGAAATCATCAAGCACGGTCTTTCTTCGGTTTCCAATGAAATCGACGCCAAGGATCTTCAGGACGAGGTTGTGCTCGATCCCGCGATCCAGGCCGAACAGCCGTACAAGGGCGATCCGGCCCAGTTCCAGGCAGCATTGCTGACGGGAGCTACCGGGTTTCTCGGGGCCTTCCTGCTGCGAGATTTGCTGCGGATGACAGACGCCGACATTTACTGCCTCGTGCGCGCTTTCAACGCAGAAGAAGCGATGGCCCGCCTGCGCAAAACGCTGGAGCAGTACGAGCTGTGGGACGAGCACCAGGCACAGCGGATCATTCCGGTAGTAGGTGATCTGGCCAAGCCGCGACTCGGACTTTCTGACGAGCAATTTGCCGAACTGGCTGAAAAAGTGGATGTCGTTTACCATAACGGCGCACTGGTCAACTTTGTCTATCCGTACGCCGCCTTGAAAAAGGCAAACGTCAAAGGAACGGAGGAAATTCTCCGCCTTGCTGCCACGAACAAGACGAAGCCTGTCCACTTCGTCTCGACGATTTTTACGTTCGCCGCAGAGGAAGGGGAGGAATCCGTAGCCGTTCGCGAGGAAGACATGCCGGAGAACAGCCGCATCCTCACTTCCGGCTATACGCAGAGCAAATGGGTGGCCGAGCATATCGTCAACCTCGCCCGAGAGCGCGGCATTCCAACGACGATTTACCGTTGCGGACGGATGACAGGCGACAGCGAGACAGGTGCGTGCCAAAAAGACGACCTGATGTGGAGAATGGCTGCTGGCATTATCGACTTGGGCAAAGCTCCCGACATGAGCGGCGATCTGGACATGATGCCTGTCGATTTCGCAAGCAAAGGCATCGTACACCTGTCCATGACCGAGCACAGCCAAAATGCGAACTTCCACCTGCTCAACCCGGATGCCACCGATTACGACGACCTGCTTGCAGCCATTGAGAACAAAGGCTTTACGCTGGAACGAGTCTCGATGGAGGAATGGGTCGAAGCGGTGCAGGAGGATGCGAAGAGCAAGGGAATGGAGGCGAACTCGGCCGCTCCACTCGGCAACCTGTTCTCAGACGGCCACAACAGCAGGGGCAGCGTCGTTTACGTCGGCAACAAAACGACCCGTCTCCTGCGCCAGGCCGATATCGAGTGCCCGGAAATTGACGAAGAGTTTTTCGACAAGGTTCTCGATTACTTCGTCAGAAGCGGACAATTGCAACTGCCAGAAAAAGCGATGTCTTGACAAAAGCAAAGTTCACCCACCCGCCACTCCCGTTCGCGGATGACGGGTGGGAAAAAACTTAAAAAAATGATAAACTTAAAAAAAATAGAAATAATTGGAGGTATTGCTAATGCCGGATATGCAGCTTATTGCCCCGCTCATTGCCATTCAATTGCTTCTGATGATTATCGCCTTGGTTGACTTGATTCGACGTGATGCAGCTAGAGTCGCTGGCGGAAAAAAATGGCCGTGGGCGCTCGGCATCATCTTTATCAACACCCTGGGACCCATCGTGTATTTCTTCGTAGGCAGAAAAGACTAACCCACGACACGAAGAAAGGGTTGACATTCTTTGCGAGTAATCGAATGCGAAAGTCTCACGAAGGAATATAAAGACCATAAAGCGCTGAAGGACGTTTCCTTTACCATCGACGGTATCGGTTGTGTCGGCTTTCTCGGAGGAAACGGCGCCGGAAAAACGACCACGATCCGCATCCTTACAGGTCTGGCGGCACCGACAGCGGGAAAGGTGAAAGTGGTCGGCTACGACGTTGTCACCGAGCGCAACAAAGTCACCAGCGAAGTCGGCTATTGCCCGCAAATTCCCGCCTTTTACAACTACATGACCGCGACAGAGTGGATGCACTGGGTAGGCAAATTGTACGGGCTGGACAAGCGTACGGTGGAAGAGCGAACCGACGAACTGCTTGAGCTTTGCGGTATCAGCGAGGCGAGGAACCGCCCGATCGGCGGCTACAGCGGTGGGATGAAGCAGCGCCTGGGAATTGCCCAGGCGCTCATCCACAACCCGAAGCTGCTCGTGTTGGACGAGCCTGTTTCGGCTCTTGATCCGATGGGCAGGCATGACGTCCTGCTGTTGATCGAAAAGCTGAAGCGGCACATGACTGTCTTCATGTCGACCCACATCCTCGACGACATCGAGAGGATCGCCGACCATATCATTATCATCAAGGATGGCACCGTGCTTTTGTCATCCAGTCTCGAAGAGTTGCGGGCCAGCCATGTCGAGCCGATCATCGAGTTCAAGCTCGACCAGGAGGACATCGACTTGACAGATGTACTGGACGGGCTTGCGTGGATCAGGGAGTGGAGCCGGGAAGGCGGCACTTACAAAGTTTTCGCGAGCGACTTGGAAACAGCCAAGGCAAGCTTGCCGCACATTCTTCTGGAGTCCGGCGGGTCGCTTGCCTACTACCGTCTGTCGACATTGTCACTTCAGGATATTTTCCTAAAGGTTGTGAACGGATGACTTCCTACCCAATGATACGAAAAGAATTTCAGGAATTGATGAAAACGTACAAAATTCTCATCGTTCCGATTGTGTTTATCGCGTTGATGATTACACAGCCGATTACGATGAAAATGCTGCCGGAAATTTTGGCCAATTCCACCGGACTGCCGAAAGGGACGGTTATCAACATTCCCATGCCGTCCGCTCCGGAAGTGCTCTCGACCGCGATCAGCAAATTCAGCTCGCTCGGCACGTTTGTGCTGATTCTCGTCGTCATGGGTACGATTGCCGGGGAAAAAGCGTCCGGGGTCGCATCCATGGTTTTTGTCAAGCCTGTCAGCCGGGCCAAGTATTATCTGGCCAAAGCCATTACCTACTACACCTTGACAATCGGAAGCATGTTGATCGGGATGGGGATCACCGCTTACTACACAGAACTGCTTTTCGGGAAACTCGATTGGACGCATGTGTGGCTCGGTACATGGATGTACATACCGAATCTGTTGCTTGTCGTCACCACGACCCTTTGTGCCTCCAGCTTCTTTAACAACGCTGTCGGGGCCGGGGGAGCTTCACTGGTATTCAATATCGTGGTCTTTACCGTCCCTCAATTTCTCGGCAAGTTTTTGGACATGGTCTCCCCAGGCGGTTTGACGAATGCCGCGATCATGATGATTCAGGAAAACTCGACACTGGCCGAAGCTGCCATTACAGGGCTGCCGGGGCTGGCGGGCGTCTTTGCACTCAACATCGTGTTTTTCTTCATGGGCTGGTACTTCCTGGAACGATCTGAAATCTAGGCGGGAGGCGTAGGTGTGGAACACTTTTGGCTCATCTGGCTGGTCAGTGTGCTTTGCGCCGCCTGCATCATTCCCGTTCAGTCCAGGACCATTCGCCGGCAAGTACAACGGCAAGCTGCCATGTATCCCGCTGCCAAAGTTCCGCCTGCCTCCGTCCTGGTTGCGCTCATGATGCTCCAGACCTGCATCTTTCTCGCTTTGGCGACTGCCGCAGGCTTGTGGCTGCTGCCTTCCACCGGACTTCGGCTTTGGTTCGTGGAATATTGGTCGCAAAAAGCGACGCTGCCTTTTTCCCTTCCGGCTTTTTGGGCTGTCTCCGTTGTCTCGGGAATTGTGGCAGGGGGCGTGGTCGCGCTCGTGGATCGTTCTTTTTTCCAGCCGCAAATGACTGTGCGGCGGAGGGAAGAACCGATTTCAAACCGACTCTTCGGTCTTCTTTCGTCGTTTTACGGAGGGGTTTGCGAGGAAGTGTTCATGCGACTCGGGGTGATGACGGTTGCCGTGTTTTTGGCGCAGAAGCTCGGACTGGCAGGCATTTCCTACTGGCTGGGTATCGCTGTCGCCGCCATCGCGTTCGCCTGCGCCCATCTTCCCGGGAATTACATGACATACGGAAAAAGCAGTGTCGTCACACGATGGACGCTGCTGCTGAACGGAATGCTGGGCATCCTGTTTGGCTGTCTCTTTTGGCAATACGGCTTGGAAGCCGCCATCATCAGTCATTTTTGCGCAGACATCGTACTGCATGTGATCTTGAATAAAAACAGAAAGTAGGGAAGCATATGCTCGTTGTGACTACAGAAAACATTCCAGGCTATCGGATCGTGGAAGTGAAAGGAACAACATTCGGGTTGATCGTCCGGGCGCGCGGAATCGGGGGAGACATCATGGCTGGCCTGCGTTCCGTTGTCGGTGGGGAAATCAAGGAATACACCGTTTTGCTGGAGGATGCGCGCAAACAGGCGCTCGACCGCATGATTAAAAACGCGAACGCCATGGGGGCAAACGCTGTCGTCATGTTCCGCTTCGACTCTGGAAGCATGGGGAACATGGGCGAAGTTGTCGCCTACGGAACAGCCGTGGTCGTCGAACCGGTATAATCGATGGTCTATTTTCTGATCTACATCGCTTTTCAGGTCGTGCTCCTGGCCGTTCTGTTGATCTTGTCCAAAATCAAGGACAGGCGACTGCACGAAGACCATGGAGAAAAAGTCCCGCCCGGATTCGAGCCGACAAATGAAGTGAACATCGACCCGGTCACGCAGGAAAGGCGGCGTGTTTACTACAATCCGGCGACAGGGGACCGCTACTACCGGATTGAAAAAGAATAGCGCTGAACGCCAAAAATCCCCTTCTTCCTTGTGGAGAGGGGGATTTTTGGCTATCACAATGTTTCTCCTTGCATCGCTTCCTGTCAGGTTTGAAACGTCAAGAAAGAGTACATGCAACAGTGATTCGCGTCTGTTACGAAACTTGTTTCTCCGAGATGATCGTTTCGCCGTCCTTGCCAAAAGCGGTAATGGAAAACAGCTTGCCTTGCTTGAGCGGAAGCTGTGCGTACCACAGGCGGAACGGGAACAGCTCGTTGTCGATAATCTCCGCCTGGAGTGTTTTTCCGGTCTTTTCGCTCACGACCTGGAGGCTGTCAATTTCAGGATCGAGAATGACGCCAAACAGCATCGGGAACGGGGAATCAAACGGGTTTTCCTTGCCGTTGGGAACGTATTTCGTGGAGAAGGCAGAATCATGCAGCGGGTGTTCGGATGCGAGGGGAATGCTGCCGCCGTTTCCCCACTTCCAGCCAAGAATGGTTCTCTTGGCGAATTCGGCGTCAATCATCTGGTCATCCTCGCGCACGAGGAAAAACAAAGTGCCTTTATCGGTGCTCGCTTCATGAAAAACGGTGCCGATGTCCTCCCGCATGCGTTCGATTGCCTCAAGCGCAGTGGGAGAGGAATCGTCGGTCAGAAAATAACTGAAGGTGAAAAGGGTGAGCAAACATAAAAAGAGGGCAATTCGTGTCATAGTGAACTCTCCTGTAAGTGTTTTTCCATGACAGAAAGCTGTTGCTACAGTATTATTTTACCAACAAAACATCATATAATCCATAGCTTATATATTGAATTTACTGTGAATGGAGTATGAGTAAAATGTTCGTGGGCAAACCGAAAAGAAATTTTTGAAGAAAAATCAGTTGGAGGGTATAGAAAAGGGCTTCTCTTCTTGGTAAAGTGTAAAGCGCCAAAACCAAACACACCAAGGAGGAGAAACCCTGTGAGCAAGTTTACCACGGAATTTCCCACAATGAAAGAGCTTGAAACGTTGTTGTTTCGAACGTTGCAGGAACAGTTCGCTGCCGGTATGGCTTATATTTTGGAAGCGTTGGACGAGTATCTGATGCATCAACGGGATCATTCACGCTTTCGGCTGAAGGACCAACGAGAAGTCCAGATCGACACGCTCTTTGGTACGGTTCGATTCAAACGGCGATTGTATCAGGATCGCGTGAAGGGTCAACATGTGTATTTGTTGGATCGTATGCTGGCCTTTGACGGGCGGGAGAAGCTAAGCCCGTTTTTGGAAGAGATAGCGATCGAATTTGCTAGCCAAGGCCCCTCGTACCGGGACAGCGCAAAACGCTTGGAAGCGTTACTGGGGTATCGGGTACTGAGCCATGAGGCCATTCGGGACAAACTAATCACGCGGGTTGAACAAGCATCAACCATCGTGTCGAAAGCGACCCGAAGGTCGGTTCGCGTATTGTTTGTGGAAGTGGATGGACTTTACACCTCATTGCAGAGGCAGCGCCAGCGGGGAATGGAAAATCGAATGGCGATTGTGCACGAAGGATGGGAACAAGAGGGGGACCGAGTGCGGCTTAGGTCGAAACGCCATTACCTGCATACGACGAAGGGAGAGTTCTGGGAAGGGTTTGGCGACTTTCTGGTTCGTCATTACGACATGGATGAAAACACATGGATCGTAGTCAATGGGGATGGGGCCAATTGGATTGGAGAATGCGAATCCTACTTTCACCGCTGTATTTACACACTGGATCGCTTTCATGTGGCGCGAGAATTGCGCCGATTCCTGGGTCAGTTGCCAGAGACGTGGCAGACGGTACGGCAGGCGTTGGTGGCCTTTGAAGCGGATATCTTGCTGGCGACAGTAGAGTCCGTACCGGAGGAAAAGATTCTGGAAGAGCACCGGAACGAATGGCGGAAATACGTGGCCTATTTACGGCGGCATCGAAGGCATCTTATCGACTATCGAAAGGTTCTGGGTGAAGCTGGTATCGACACGACGGGCATGCGTCCAATGGGGAGTGCGGAAGCGCAAATGCGGGTGATGGCAAAAAGGACCAAACGAGGCGGCTACAGTTGGAGTGTACGGGGAGTACAAGCGATGTTGCGAGCCATTATGGCACGACAAGAGGGAAGTCGTTTGAGCGGCCAGGCGATAGCGAAGAAGCAAGTGTTACAGCCCAACCCAATGGTCCGAGTGAAGGACTTGCTACGGGAAGTGAAAGAGCAGGCAAAAGGCTATATAAACGGGACGATCCGCCTGTTGCACGGGCCATATCAAAGCAGCCCTACCGGGCTGGCCTTAAAAGCCCTTCGCGGATGAGGCAAAAATCGAGTGGAAGAAAGGAATCATACAAAAATAAAGCGCTTTCAAGAAGAGGAAACCAGAAGTCTTATTTTGGAGACAAAAAAATCCTGCCCACTATGGCTTGACTCACACGTGAATGGATTTACGATTTCCTTTTCAGGCCAAACCGCTTTATAATAGAAAGGAATGCTTGTACGAGGGGAAGTTTTCATGGGACACGATCAAAAATCGAACAACAAATGGGTCATCATGGGCTTTGTCGGCTGTGTGCTGGCTTGTGCCATCTCCATGGTGATTTTCATTTACGTCATGAGAAGCTGACTTGCGCTGCACGCCAAAAACCGCTCCGACCTTGCGAGCGGTTTTTTTGGTTACGGCAAGCTTTTCAGCTTTTGCTCAATCTCTGCCCACGACAGTTGATGGAAGTCGGCAAAGCCGACACCTTGCAGGGCGATTGTTTTCCCTTGATAGATCGGGTACACGCCTTGCCACAATCCGGTGAGGCTGTGCAGCGAGGAACCCTTCACCTTGCGCAAAAACAAAAGGTAGTTTCCTTCTCCAAGCGGTCCCGGATACGTGAGGTTCAGCGGACTGGATGTCTCGGGGAGCGGCTCCACCCCTGTACTGAGCAAAGTCAGCAAGCGCGGCGATGCGCCCTTGAACACTTTTTTGACGTGCAAGGTTTGCGTGTAATTGACGATTTTGCCCTGGGGGATGCTTCGCCCCGTCGGGTATGCTTTATGCGCGCTGTCGATCCAGCCGATGACGATGTAGTCGCTTTGCCGGACAAGCTCTTTGGCGTTTTGGACAGAGGTGATTGGTACATGAAGACGGCCGATGTTCGTTTCGGCAAAAACAGGCAGCATGACGGCGCACAGCAGGATGGTGAGGATCAGCAGTCGGTAACGCATGGATGAGTATCCCCTCGCTCTCCGTTGTCATGCCGATAGTATGGGCGATAGAGCCAGGATTCATCCTCTGTTTCCTTTTAATCGGATTAGTCGGATGGTAATATTCCGAAAAGTCCAAATAGGTGCTATCATGGGGGCGTACTGTGGAATTTGCGCAAATCGTCAAGACTAGGACAAGGAGGGTAACATGAATCAGTTGCTTGTCTTTCGACGTGTCTGTATGTGCTTTCTGCTTTTTGCGCTTGTACTGCAATTCGCGGCGTCTCCGGCATTTGCGCGGGAAGACACCGCTGTCAGAAGCGCGCTTGCCGATTCCATCGAAAAATACTTGACGGATTTGCAGCGCGACGAGAACAGCATGGGATTGTATGCGGGAATTGCCGTCTACGACCTGACGGACAATTCGTACGCGTATCGGCACAATGCCGAACGCCACTTCATTCCCGCCTCGAACATGAAGCTGCTCACCACTGTTGCCGGACTGGATACGCTTGGGCCGGACTACCAGTGGAAGACAGAGCTTTACCTGCAAGGAAAAGTCGGTATGGACGGCGTTTTGCAGGGCGATCTGGTGTTGAAAGGCTACGGCGACCCAACTTTGACGCCAGCTGACTTGCAGCTGATGGCCAGCGCCTTGAAGCAGGCCGGAATCAAGCGGATCAGCGGCAATCTGCTGCTGGACGAGAGCTACTTTGATGATGCGCGCCTTGGCGTCGGCTGGATGTGGGATGATGAGCCGTATGGCTACAGCGCCCAGCTCAGTGCGCTTTCCGTGCATAAAAATACGGTGACGCTGACCGTTACACCGGGAAAGGCTGTACATGCTCCGCCGACACTGACGATGGAGCCGGCTACTACATACATAAAGGTAAACAACAAGGTGCAGACCGTGGCAGGCAGTGAAACCACTATCACGCTTGAGCGGCCGCGGGGAAAAAACGAGATCGTGCTGACGGGAACGATCGGGCTTGCCGCCAAGCCGTATGAGGAACACGTCACGCTGGAAGACCCGGCGCTGTTTGTCGGGGACGTCTGGAAGCAGCAACTGCTCGCACAAGGCATCGGGCTGAATTCGGGCGCAGCAGTGAAAAAGACGGTATTGCAATCCGGCGTGCCTTTTTATACCCATCTCTCCAAGCCGCTTGGCGAGGTCATCGTAGAGTTGAACAAGGAGAGCGACAACTTTTACGCCGAAATGCTGCTCAAGACGCTTGGCGCTGCGCAAAAAGGAGCGGGGAGCTTCGCAGCCGGAAGCGAAGCAGTAGCAGATGTCATGAAGCGAGCCGGCATCGAGAGCGGCTATCGCCAGGTCGACGGGTCGGGGCTGTCCCGTTTTAACCTGATTTCTCCCGAGCAGATGGTCAGGCTGTTGGCGTTTGCCCATGAGCAGAGCTACAGCGTGCAACTGGAAAAATCGTTGCCAGTGGCGGGCGTCGACGGCACATTGAAAAGCCGGATGCTGGGAACGGCCGCAGAGAAAAAGCTGATCGCCAAAACAGGCTCGATGAGCGGCGTCAACAGCCTGTCCGGCTATGTCACGGCGCAAAACGGCCATAAGCTGGCCTTTTCCATCCTGATAAACGGCATCTACAAGTCGAAGTACGCGCGCGACCTGCAAGACTACATCGGCACACTGCTCGCGACTTACCCAGAGATTGCCCCTGTGCAAGGGTATCAGCCGGAAAAGGAAAAAACATATGCGCTCTCTGCCCTGCTCGATCCGCTGTTTGAGCAGCCGCAGGCCGTGGGTGTGACCGCCGGGGTGCTCGTCAAGTCGCTGGACAAAACGGGAGACGAAGCCATTTTCTACGAAAAAAATGCAGATGCATTGCTCACGCCCGCGTCCAATCTCAAGCTGCTGACGACCGCAGCGGCGCTTATCCGGCTGGGAGAGGACTACACCTTCAAGACGGAGCTGTACGGAGATGCGCCCGTTGCCAAAAACGGTGTACAGCAGGGCAATCTGTATGTCAAAGGCTACGGCGATCCCTCCCTGCACACCGAGAACGCTCTCAAGGTGCAGGATGGCGTTTCCATCGAAAAAATTGCTGCCTGGATCAAGCAGCAAGGGATCAAGCGGATTCAGGGGAACCTGGTGCTCGACGAAAGCTACTTCGACACGCAGCGGCTCGGTCTGGGCTGGGCCTGGGATGACGAGAGCTACGATTACAATCCGACACTTGGCGCACTGGCCGTAAATCGCGGAACGGTCATGGTCGAGTACAAGCCTGCCGCGAAAGCCGGGGAGTCCGTTTCGTTCAACCTGCTGCCGAAAACCACATATGTGCAGATTGTCAACGAGTCGGAAACGGTAGAGGCTGGGCAGGAAAATACGTTTGCCATTGTGCGCGACCGCGGGACGAATACAATTCGCCTGACCGGAAACCTCCCGCTGGACCATCCCGGTGGCTACGAGCGTGTCCCTGTGGAAGAGCCAGCCAAGTACGTCGGAACAATCCTGAAAGAAGCGCTGGAGAGCGAGGGCGTCCAATTCGCCCCGGGGAGCCAGTTGCTCGTCCAGCCTGTGCCCGCTACGGCGGTCAAGTGGAAGGAATTTGCATCGGAGCCGCTTGCCGAGATCGTTCCGTACGTGAACAAGAAAAGCGATAACTTTTACGCCGAAATGCTGTTAAAAACGTTGGGCGCCGTGGAAAAAGGCGAAGGCAGTGCAGCGGCAGGAGCGCAGGTCGTCCAGGAAGCCGTAGCTGCGCTGGGCGGCAAGACGAATTTTGACATGGTGGACGGATCCGGTCTGACGCGCTACAACCTCATCTCGGTGCGCCACATCGCGGCTGTGCTGGAGGGCATGGCGAAGCAGCCGACTTTTTCAACGTACGAGGCGTCACTGCCTGTTGCAGGCGTGGACGGTACGCTGAAAAATCGCCTGGCGAAAACGGCCGCCGCTTCCCGCCTGCACGCCAAGACCGGGTCGATGACCGGAGTGAACAGCCTGTCTGGCTATCTCACGACGGAACGCGGTGAAAAGCTGGTCGTCTCGATCATCTTCAATGGCTTCGTCGAGGACGAGGACTTTTTTGTCAAGCTTCAGGATCAGATCGTTTCCCTGATCGCGACATACGAATAAGCAGCCAGTTACAAAAAGGGAGTTCTTTTTGCCGCAAAAGCAAAAGGGCTCCTCTTTTTTTGTTTGTCCCTGTGTCTGTGACTGCACTCCGTGGCTAACGGGTCAATGCCTGTGACGGTCGCTCAGAGGGCGACATATTTATATCCAGATGCAGAGCGATAAAACGAAACGAAAAGTTCGGGGAGGGGGAAGCCAGGTTGAACCCTACACGCTTTCATTGGCAAGGGTTGGAGCAGGTCGCAGCACAAGTGCTTTCTTGCGCGGGTGCCCGAAGAGAAGACGCGCAGCTTGTGGCCCAGTCGCTCGTCCATGCGGATTTGCGCGGAGTCGAATCCCACGGCTTGTCGCGACTGCCGATCTACGTGAAGCGGATCGAGGCGGGCCTGATCGAGCTGTCGTTGCGGCCAGCGCTCATTGTTCGGCAAGGCGCGACCGCCCTTATCGACGGCAAAAATCAGTTCGGAGCTGTCGTCGGAGTAGCGGCACTGGACGAGGCGAAGCAACTCGCACGCCAAAACGGCATCGGATTTGTCGGGGTGCGGCACTCCAACCACTTTGGCTCCTGCTCGTACTACGCGGAGCAGGCTGTAGCGGAGGGGTTGATTTTACTCGTCTTGTCAAATGCTCCTGCTTCGATGGCGCCAACAGGAGGAATCGAGCCGTTTTTCGGTACGAATCCGATCGCGGTCGGCATTCCTGCCGGGGAAGAGACGCCGTTTTTGCTGGACATGGCTACGAGCGTAGCTGCGCGGGGAAAAATCGCGCTGGCAGCGAAACAAGGAACGCCGATCCCCGGCGATTGGGCGATTGACGCCGACGGCTTGCCCACTCGTGATCCGACGAAAGCCTTGCTCGGCTCGCTACTGCCGATCGGGGGAGCGAAAGGCTACGGACTTGCCATGTTCATTGATATTTTTTGCGGACTGCTCACGGGCGCGGCAGTTGGCCCCGGCGTAAAAAGCTTGTACGACAACTGGCAACACCCGCAAGACATCGGGCACGTCTTTTTGTGTATAGACGTGCAGCGTTTTTTGCCGCTTGAAACATTCAGGAAAAGCATGGATGAATACATTCGCCAAATCAAAAGCGTCCCGACCGCTTCCGGTGTCGCGGAAATTTTGATTCCGGGAGAGATTGAGCAACGGACGATGACAGCCCGCAAGAAAGATGGCATTCCTTTGCCGCAAACGGTAGTGGAGGAACTGACCAAGCTATGCTCCGCCTATGGAACCGATCTGTCACAGGCCGTCTGTACGGAATAAGCGGCACCTTGGGCTGTCCGCGGTTTCCCGGACATTCTTTTGCACATAGACTGCTGGTAGCGGTTTGAAAAGGAGGCAATATCCGATGCAACGCCACATGTGCAAGGGCAAAATCCACAGGGCGACGGTGACGCAGGCCGAGCTGGACTACGTCGGAAGCATTACGATTGATCTGGCCCTGATGAAAGCAGCCAATATCAAGCCCTACGAGATTGTGCAAATTACCAGCCTGCGCAATGCGACGCGCTGGAAAACATACGCCCTCCCGGCAGCGGAAGGAAGCGGGAAAATTTGTCTGAACGGTCCACCTGCCCATCTTTTTTCCCCAGGTGATTTGGTCATTATTTTAAGCATGGGCATGTACGACGAGAGCGAATGCGACCGATTGGTGCCCAAGGTCGTGTTTGTGGATGAGCACAATCGCATTACCAAAATCGAAGAGCATCATCTCATTACGAATGGGGAGACACTGCCATAAAAGCGCCAAACGTAGGGAAATGGGGCAAGCATCAGCACATGGTCAAGGATGAGCTGCTGCGGGAGCACCTGCCCAAAACCCGGTTGTTTTCTCCAGAAACGCTGTGGGAGTATGCGGAAAGCTACAAACGCGTGATCCTCAAGCCGTCAGGAGGCGGCGGCGGAGCAGGAATTATCCAGCTGACCGACCTGGGGGAAGATCGCTATCTCGTCCATAGCGGCGTTGTGCGGCGGACAATCGAAGGCAAGGAAAAAACCGTGGAGTACGTTCGATCGTTGTTTCGTCCCAAAATATACCTGCTCCAGCCGCGTATTCCGCTCGGTAGAATCAACGGAAAGCCTTTTGACGTGCGCGTCATGCTGCAGCGCCGCGGCAAAGGCGCGCCCTGGCTCATAACGGGCTGGGTGGCAAAACTGGCTGGACCAGGCTACGTCGTCACGAACGTGGCGCGCAGCAGGGGAAAAGTGCTGCCGCTGCGCACGGCCATTCGCCAATCCAACGTCGCGGCCGGACCAGGCTTGCTGCGCGAGATCAGAAGCATATCGCTCGCGGTAGGCCATTGCCTGGGCAAGGCGTACCCGACGCTTCGGGAGATCGGCTTGGACATGGGAATCGACATTCACGGGAAGCCGTGGATTATCGAAGCGAATTTTCGCCCATCGCTGTCCTTGTTTAAAAAGCTTCCGGACCAGACTTTTTACAGACGCATCCTGTCCATGCGAAAAGGATGAGCGGATAACCACTTGTCGAGCGCTCTTGCCAATAGCGACAGGTGGTTATCCTATCCCTTTTTTGCTGGACAAGCAAATCCCCGGTTTTACAGTGTCTGTGCAAGCTGTCGCAATGCATTTGCTATTGCGAAAAAAAGAGAAGCTCTGGCATGTTCGTACAAAAGTTGGTAGAATGCCTCTCATTATGAAGGGAGGTTGGATGTTCGAACATGTCATCAATGTCTAAAAAAGAATGGATGCTCATCAGCTTCATGCTCTTTTCCATGTTTTTTGGAGCAGGCAACCTGATTTTTCCGCCTTTTCTCGGACAGGAAGCAGGCTCGCTTGTGTGGTCTTCGTTGCTCGGCTTTGTACTTTCGGCCGTCGGCTTGCCGATCCTTGGGGTAGTGGCGGTTGCCAAAGCTGGCAGTTTTCACAGCCTGGCGAGTCGGGTCCACCCCGCGTTTGCTCTTATTTTTCCGTTTTTGATTTACGTCTCGATTGGACCTGCGCTCGCGATTCCGCGTGCCGGCAGCCTTGCCTTCGAGATGGGGCTGGCTCCGTTTTTGCCGGAACAGCTGGTTGCCTCCAAACTCAGCCTGTTCGTGTACACGGTCGTTTTTTTTCTGATCGTCTTCTGGCTGAGCCTGTCTCCTTCCAAGTTGGTTGATCGCTTCGGAAAGCTGCTGACACCTGCTTTGCTTGCGCTGATCGCCCTGATTTTTGTGAAAAGTCTGGTGACGCCGCTTGGCCCGATGGGAGCACCAACGGGGAGATACGAAACGAATCCGGTCGTGCAAGGGTTTTTGGACGGGTATTTGACGATGGATGCGCTGGCTGCCCTTGTGTTTGGCATCGTCATCGCCAATACGCTGCGCGCCAAAGGGATTACCGACACGAAGAAGCTGTCGTCGAGCATGATTCGCGCCGGGATTGGAGCAGGGCTGTTGCTGAAGGCGATCTACGTCATTTTGGGGGTCATGGGGGCTTCCGCCGCTTCGCTGGGCAAAGCGGAAAACGGCGCTCAGTTGCTCGCGACCATGATGAATCAACTGTTCGGCCCGAGCGGAACATTGATTCTCGGCGTTATTTTTACCGTCGCTTGCCTGTGTGTGTCGATTGGTCTCGTAACCTCGTGCAGCCAATATTTTCACGGGCTGTTCGGCGGCTTGTCGTACAAAGGATGGGTAACTGTCCTCAGCGTCCTGAGCATGATCGTGGCGAACATGGGGCTGACGCAAATTTTGACCGTATCCGTACCTGTTCTGGGCGCGATTTACCCGGTTGCGATCATGCTCATTTTGCTGGCACTTGCAGAACGGTTCATACCGGCTACTTCGCTGGTTTACATTACAGCCGTGGGGGTCGTCGCTCTGTTTGGACTCGCCGATCTGGTCAATGTTTTGTTCCTCGACCGAAAGTGGGATGACATGCTCACTGCCTTGCCGTTTTACAAGGAGGGCGCTGGCTGGCTCCTGCCTGCCATGATCGCGGTCATGATCGGCCTGGTCTTGGATTTGATGAAAAAAGCGTTGCGTGTACGCGGGAAAAGAGCTTCCCAACCCGAATAGCATAGGAGGCTATCCTTGTCGTGCTTGTGCTGACGACGTACCAAAACGTCCGGTTGATCCGGGCGTTTTTTCTTTTTTTCGCGCGAACGGCTTTGACCAGATGTCTGCAACCACACAGGATAAAAGTGGTATGAATGGGGCAAAATTCCCTTATGCCAGTTCAAAGCCTGGTCAAGACCGGCTGCTCATAAGTCAGGAGGTGGGGATGTGAACCGGAACGCGCGAAAATGGTGGAGAGCGCACAAACAAAGAGTACAGCAGCAGGCGGTGCCTTCCCATACGCCTTTGCACAAGGAGCTTGCCGAAAACGAACAGCAACTGCGCGCTCTTTATGACAACTGCTCGGATGTGGTTTTTCGCTCTTTTCGCATCGGCGGATCGACGCGGGCGCTTGTGGTCTACATTGATGGCTTGACGAACACAGAGGAGCTGGAGCGCAACGTCCTGTCCGTGCTGATGAAGACGAAGATGCCGAAGGATTCCGCGATTGGCAAACTGCTGGACAACGTTGTGTCTGTGTCGCAAACAAACGAGCTGGCTACCTTCGAGGACTGTCTGGAATCTGTCGCAAACGGCTTTCCGACCCTGTTGATCGATCAGCAGGAGTGCGCTCTTTCCTTTGGCCTGGCGAAATGGGAAAAAAGGCCGGTCGAAGAGCCGATGGCCGAAGGAGTCGTCCGCGGCCCGCGCGAGGGGTTCACCGAATCGATTCAGGTCAATATGGCACTGCTTCGGCGGATCATCAAGACACCGGCATTGAAAATGGAGCAGATGCAGATTGGCGGGTACACGAAAACAAAAGTCGTGCTTGCGTATATTGACGGGATCGTGGACATGGATTTGGTCAAAGAAGCCCGCGCGAGGTTAAACCGGATCGACATCGACGGTGTGCTGGAGAGCGGGTATATCGAGGAGCTGATCGAAGACAATCCTACCTCGCCATTTCCGCAAATTTTGTCCACAGAGCGTCCGGATGTCACATGCGGCAACCTGCTGGAAGGGAGGATTGCGATCATCGTGGACGGCACGCCGTTTGTGATGGTTGCCCCGGCGACGCTGTTCTCCCTGCTGCAATCCAGCGAAGACTACTACCAACGCTCCATTGTCAGTTCTGCGATTCGCTGGCTGCGCTTTCTGTTCACGGGAATTTCCTTTTTGTTGCCTTCGCTATACGTTGCCCTGATTACGTTTCACCAGGAAATGGTGCCCACGTCTCTTTTAATCAGCATGGCGGCGTCTCGCGAAGCTGTGCCTTTTCCCGCCCTGGTCGAAGCGCTCTTGATGGAGATTACGTTTGAAGCGCTGCGGGAAGCAGGCGTCCGGCTGCCCAAGCAGATCGGTGCCGCAATCAGTATCGTGGGGGCGCTCGTCATCGGTCAGGCTTCCGTACAGGCAGGGCTGGTTTCCGCGCCGATGGTCATTGTCGTCGCCATTACCGGGATCGCTTCCTTTATGATCCCGCACTACATCGCAGGGATTGCGATTCGGCTGTTGCGTATTCCCATGATGTTTCTCGCGGGCTCGCTCGGACTGCTGGGGATTATGCTCGGCATCATCGTCACCGTCATTCATTTAAGTACGATTCGCTCTTTGGGCGTTCCTTACTTGACGCCAATCGGGCCGATGAAGTTCGGGGAGTGGAAAGACACTCTCGTTCGCGCACCGTGGTGGATGATGAACACACGACCGCATCTGACTGGCGATTATCAAAAAATAAGGGAAGGGGCCAATCAGAAGCCAGGTCCGGAACAAGGGGGAGATCCTGCTTGAAATGGATCCAGATTGTCGTGATGAGCGTCTTAGTCTGTATCCTGTTCGCGCTGGAATGGCCGCGTCTTTCGGGCTTGCCAAAGCGGGACAAGGCGGCCTTCATTACGCTATTGTTCGTGGCCTGGGTTTTGTCCATGCTGGATTTGCCGAATCTGCCGGGGCCGACAACCTTTATCAATGCGCTTTTCAGGCCATTGGGTCAATATCTGGAGTGAAAAAGGGTGGGGCGATTGCTGGAACAGGGAAAAATTTCTTCCTCGCAAATGGGCAAAATGTTGTTTTTGGTCATCGTGGCCTCAACTGTGATTTCAGTTCCGAGCCTTACGGGCAAGTACGCGCAAAACGACTTGTGGCTATCGCCCATACTGGCATCATTGATCGGATTTTTGACAGTGTTTATCGTCTTTTCATTAAACAGGCTGTATCCGCAGCAAACGGTTATCCAATACAGCCCAGACATCATTGGCAAGGTTCCGGGAAAAATTTTCGGACTGCTTCTGCTGTTTTTTTACCTTCACATCACGGGCCTCATCGTCCGCAATTATGCCGAGTTCATCATGGGAAACTTTTTGCCGCAGACGCCGATCAGCATCGTGATTTTCACGATGATCGCTGTGTGCGCATATGGAGTAAAAGCGGGGATTGAGACGATTGGGCGGACAGCACAGGTCTTTTTCTTTTTCTTCCTGTTTCCGTTGATCCTGATGCCGTTTTTGCTGCGCGACATGCACCCCGATTTCGTTTTCCCCATGTTTGAGCACGGCTTGCTGCCGGCGTTGAAGGGGGCGATAATCCCCCAAGCCTACTTTAGCGAGATGTTCCTGATGTCGTTTTTGCTCCCGTATGTAACCGATCCCGAAAAAGGCATGCGCGCAGGAATGCTCGCCACCCTTGGGGTCGCTGTGGTACTGACCGGTGTCAATATTTTTATCCTGCTCGTCTTCGGGAGACAGTCCTCGGATTACCTGTACCCTGTCATGGCTGCCTTTCGCTACATCAGCATAGCGGATTTCATTGAAAATCTGGACTCGGTGGTCATGACGGTCTGGATTTTGGGGATGTACGTCAAAATCAGCGTGTTTTACTACGCCACTGTACTGGGGACGAGCCAGTGGCTGGAGCTGTCTGACTATCGCCCGCTTGTCATTCCGATCGGGATGCTTATTGCGGCGATCAGCTTCTGGTCGATGCCGAATATCAACGCGCCAGGCCGCTTTGAAATTATCTCGTTCCCGTTTTACAGCCCGCTCATGCAGACGATTTGCCCGTTGCTGCTGCTTGGTGTCGCCTATTTGCGCAAAAAAGGCAAGCGGCAAAGCCAAGCCCAAACCGCCGCTGCGTCTGGCAGTGTCCATTCAGAAAAGCAAGAAGGATGAGGAACCATGCTCGAAACGGGAAAAATATCAGCCTTGCAGATTGGGATGTTGATCTATCCAGTCGTCATGTCCACAGCGATGCTTAGCGGACCAAGCCTCATGGCACAGCAAGCGCAAAACGACTTGTGGCTGTCTCCGCTATGGGCTTCTCTCGGCGGTTTTTTCAGTGTATGGATCGCGATCCAACTCAACAAGCGTTTTCCCGGCATGTCCATTATCGAGCTTGCGCGAGAAATCACCGGAAAAGCTCCTGCTGCTGTCCTGGGCTTCTTGTACTTGTACGTCTTGCTGCAAGCAAACGCCGTCATCGTGCGGGAGTATGCGGATTTTATCGCTTATTTCTTGCAGGAAACCCCGCTTGTCCTCATTATGGGCGCCCTGATCCTCGTCTGTTCGCTTGCGGTAAAAGGGGGCATCGAGGTGATGGGAAGGACGGCGCAAGTGTTTTTCCCGGCGTTTATTTTGCCGCTGCTCATGATGATCGGGCTTGTTTTCCCTGCGCTGGACCCCGGCAATCTTCTTCCGATTTTGGACAAAGGGCTGCTGCCGTCCGTAAAAGGAGCGTACATACCACTGGGCTGGTTTAGCGAGATGTTTCTGATTTCCTACTTGCTGCCTTCCCTGTCCGACCGCAAGTATGCCGCGACGTCGGCCTTTTTCGCAGTAGTCGGAGCCATGCTGACGATGGTGATCGTGAACATGGTTACGCTGTTTTTGATGGGGGACGCGCTCGACAACGTCTTGTTTCCGATTATGGATACGGCCCGGTATGTGAACGTTGCCGATTTTTTTGAGAATATGGATTCTGCCGTCATGGCGGTTTGGGTGATTGGCGTCTACGTCAAAGTCTCGATGTTTTACTATGCGACAGTGCTCGGCACCGCACAATGGCTGAATCTGACATCTTACCAGCCGCTTATTTTGCCGGTCGGCATGTTGATTTTGCTATTCTGCTTTTGGGGAGTCCCAAGCGTCTACATCGTGAAGGAAGCTGAAGCAGTAGCGATTCCGGCCTTGTTCGTGCTGTTCTTTTGTTTCATTCCGGCAGGGCTTTTGCTCTGGGCGATCGTGCGCGGGAAGCGTAACCGCACAGAGGAGGCAGAATCAGGGTGAGAACGTGGGGGAGCGTTTTGATTCTTGTTGTCTGTGCGCTGCTGCTTGGCGGATGCTGGGACCGAACGGAAATCAACGACCTCGCGATTATTACCGCGGCTGCTGTGGACAAGGCGGAAGAGAGCGAGATTGTGTTGAGCATCCAGGTGTTCATCCCGAGGGCGGTGGGGGGACCTGGGCTGGGTGGACCGACAGGGAGCTCGGATCGCGCGCTTACGACCGTCCTGAGTGGAAAGGGGGAAAATATTGCCGATGCGATGTCCAAGGTCCAGAGCAAGCTTCCCCGAAAAATTTTTTGGGGGCATTGCAAAGTTTACTTGTTTGGAGAAGCAGTGGCAAAGGACGGAATTGCCGGGCATATCGATTTTCTCGTACGCCATCCAGAGCCGCGCAACCGCGCCTACTTGTACGTTTCCAAAGGAAAAGCAGGGGAGCATCTCGGAAACAATAGCCTCCTGGAGCGTTCCACGGCGGAAGCGCTGCGGGAATTGGCGAGCCTGCATCTTGGCATGGCAGTTACCTTGATTGATTTTCGAAACATGCTCAATGGAGAATCCCGGGCAGTCGTTCTTCCTTATATTGAGGCAGGAAGCAAGCTGGAAAAGCCGGAGCAATTTCAGGAAAACACGCTGCTATTGGGAAGTGCGATCTTTCGCAAGGATAAAATGATTGGCGTTCTGTCGACAAAGGCAACAAGAGGCTTGCTCTGGCTGCGAGACGAGATTATCCGCGCTTCCATCAACGTGCAGATTCCAGAAGGGCAAGGACGGGTATCCGTCATGCCGATTCGGGGTAAGACGAAGCTGATACCGGCAATTGAGGACGGAAAGTGGTCCATTCTGGTCAAAATCGAGGCAGAGGGAGACATCGTCGAAAACGGCACGAAGCTTGATATGATGGAGATGAGCAGCAACGCTCTTGTGCAAAAAGCAGTGGAAGACGACGTCCGCTCCCGCATCGAGCTGGCCTTGTATCATTTGCAAAAGGAACTGAATGCGGATGTGACCAACTTTGCCGCCGCTTTTCACCGGAAGTATCCGCAAAAATGGCATGAAGCCAAGCAAAATTGGGACAAAATTTATCCACAGATCGAGGTCAGTACGCAGATTCATATCACAGTCCGTCGTCCGGGACTGGTCACGGATTCGGTTGGACACCCGGGAAGCCACGACAAAAGGAAGTAGCGCACGACCAGCTATGCTTGTATGAACCAAAAGAGACGGGATCAGCAAGGCGCAGGAGGTGGATGAAATGAATGGGAGATGGATGGATTTTTTAATAGGCTCCTTTGTGGGAACGCTTGTTGCAGGCATCCTGTTTGTGCTATTGGCGTTTTTCACGTTTCGTCCCATGCTGCAGTGGATGCTCGGTCGCTTCATGAAACGCTTGATGTCGGACCGCTATCCGGAAAATATTTTCGAGATGGTGTCGGCTTTGACCAAGGTGAGTCCGCGCTATGTGTTGGAGAACAGCTTGCGGGTGACGACGGGGCAGGCCATTGAACGGCCATTTGGCAGTCCGCGCAAATTTCTCAACTTCGACGGGCTGATCTTTTCTCCGGCCCAACTGGCGGTGCTGCCAGCAAACGAGGACGCCGAGGTGGATATGAAGATCACGATTGGCCCTATGGCAAAACGGCCGCTGATCCTCGATATTCCTCTCATGCCTGGGGCGATGGGCTTCGGGATTGGCATCAGTGAGCCTGTCAAGATCGCGATGGCAAAAGGGGCGGCTGCTGCGGGCACCCTGAGCAATACGGGTGAAGGGCCGCTTTTGCCGGAGGAAAGAAAATACGCCAAGCATCTCATCATTCAGTACAATTCGGGAACGTGGTCCAAGGATGAGGAAACGCTGCGGCAGGCAGACGCGATAGAAATTCATTTCGGGCAGGGGGCGACAGCGGCAGCAGCCAGCTTTATCCCTTCTGAATTCATTACGGGCAAGGCAAGCCAGCTCATGGGCGTGGAGGGTGAGGAAATGGTTGTCATACCGTCGCGCCATGCAGAGGTCAACAGCCCGGAAGATTTGCGCAAGCTGGTGGACAAGCTGCGCACGATCACAGACGGCGTTCCGATTGGCGTGAAAATATGTGCAAGCGCCATACTGGAGCAGGATTTGGAAATTGCCATCCAGGCTGGCGTTGATTTCATCAGCATCGACGGCGGACAGGCCGGTACGAAGGGCGGCCCGCCTATCTTGGAGGACGATTTCGGCTTGCCGACGATTTACGCCTTGTGCCGTGCCGTCCAGTATTTGAAGGAGAGAGGGGTCAAGGAGCGCATCACGCTATTGTCTGGCGGCGGCTATACGACTCCCGGCGAGTGTCTCAAGGCGATTGCTCTGGGCGCAGACGGCATTTTTATGGGAACGGCCCTCCTGTGGGCAATGACCCACGATCAGGTGACAAAGGCGATCCCATGGGAGCCGCCGACAGAGCTGACGAATTACCCTGGGAAGTTGAAGGACAAATTTGACGCCGAACGGGCTGCCAAGCACTTGACGAATTTTTTCCTCTCGTTTGTAGACGAAATGGAGATTGCCATCCTTGCTTTGGGAAAAACTTCACTGCGTGATGTGACAGCAGACGATCTCGTAGCCCTTGATGAGTTGACGAGCAAAGTGACGAAAGTACCGCTTGCCTTCCAGTCTTCTGAGGGAAGCTGAACAAAACCGACGGCGGGCGACATTGGGGAGGGATTCGAATGAATCAGGGAATCATTCCGATACAGGAAAAACGACAATACAAAGGCTGGAGGATGACGCAGACGTGGGAACATTTGCTGTTCGCGCACTGGGCCGTTTCGCCCAAGGCACTGCGCGGACTGATTCCGGCAGGGCTGGAACTCGATACGCATGATGGGTTTGCCTGGATCAGCGTCATTCCGTTTCTGCTCACCAGAGTCCGTCTCCGTCACCTGTTTCCGGTCCCGTATGTCACGACCTTCCCCGAAATCAATGTACGAACCTATGTAAAGGCAGGTTCGACACGAGGCGTCTACTTTTTGTCATTGGATACCTCTCATTTGCTCGTGACGGGCATAGCTAAATATTGGTATCGCCTACCCTATTATCATGCGAGGATGGATTTTCGGCCCCACGCGACCCGCATCGATTTTCAATCGGAGCGACGGCCGGAAAAGACGCCTGCGTTTTGCGGCAGCTACTGGCCGGTGTCCGAGCCTGCTCTTGCCGGCGAAAACACGTTGGAGCACTGGCTGACCGAACGCTATACCCTTTTTTGTCAATGCAAGAAAACAAAAAGACTTTACTATGCCAACGTCTACCATGAGCCGTGGATGCTGCAGAGAGCCGATGCGCATATCCAGGCAAACTCCATGCTGTCACCGTTATCCCTGACTGTCAGTGAGAAGCCTGACCTGATGGTGTACGCTCGCGGGGTAGAAAGCTACATCTGGCCGCTGGAAAGACTCTCCCTGCCTGAAGGGGAACGGAGCCAATGAAGTGGCTTGTATGCTTGCTTTGCCTGTGCGCGTGCTTGCTTGGCGGGTGTTGGGACCGCGTTGAAATCAACGATATTGCACTCGTGACCGCAGCCGCCATCGACTTGTCTACACCCGACGTCATCGAGCTGTCTGTTCAGGTGTTTATCCCGCGTTCAGTCAGTGAAGGAAATGGTTCCGAGGAAGCGATGACGATCATTCGTACGGAAAAAGGCGACAATATTGCCGATGCGATGTCAAAAGTGCAGCTGAATGTGCCAAGGAAAGTGTTTTGGGGCCATTGCAGGGTGTATATTTACGGAGAAGCGCTGGCCAGGCACGGCTTGAACGATTTCGTCGACTTTTTTGCGCGTCACCCTGAGCCGCGCAACCGCGCCTATGTATTTGTGAGCAAAGGGAAAGCGCGCGATATTCTGCAGGTAATGCCGCCACTCGAACGATACCCCGCCGAAGTCGTTCGCAAGCTGTCGGACATGCATGTCGGGATTAACGTCACGCTGTTGGATCTGCAAAAAATGTTTGCTGCAGGCACAGATTCCATCGCCTTGCCGATGGTGGAGCTCATGAAGCCGCCCAATGAAGAGCGGCCCATGGAAACAAACCCGTATTTATCGGGGACGGCTGTCTTCCGGAACGGCAAAATGATTGGCACCCTGTCCGCCCAGACGACGAAAGGGCTTATCTGGCTGAGGGACGAAGCCTTCCGCATGACCGTGACAGGCAAGATCACGCAGGAACGGGGCTTAGTGACGTTCAGGTCGATTCGGGAAAAGACCAGGCTGAAGCCCCGGATCGAAGACGGCAGATGGAAGATGCTCGTCGAAATCGACACCGTGGGATCCATCGAGCAAAACGGAACGAGACTGACCTTGGACACACCCGAACAGATCGCGAAGACCGAAGCGGGCGTGAGCAAAGAAATCGAATCAGAAGTCCGGCTCGCGCTCCAAGAGGTGCAAAAGGAGTTAAAGGTAGATGTACTGAATTTCGCCCGACAGTTTCATCGAAACTACCCGAAAGAGTTTGCCGCAGTACGAGAGCACTGGAATCAGGTGTTTTCCGAAATCGAAGTGGACCTCAATGTGAAGGTCAACGTCAGGCAGACGGGCCTGATTGCTGTGCCCGCTGGCTTGCCCAACTCCGATGTAAAGCGTTGATGCGGAAGCGAGCCAACAGAAAAAGCAAAGAAGACAGGCTGATGCGCGGCTCATGGCATCAGTCTTTTTGGCATGCAGACTTGCCTGCTGCGGGACGGATCGGTAAGATAGGAGAATGACACTTTTTCGATAAAACAGGGAGGATATGGTATTTGTTATGGGGCGAAAAGAACGAATAGCAGAGCTCGACCTCATTCGTGCCTTTGCCTTTCTCGCGGTCGTCTATCAGCATGTGATCGGCGTCTTTATCAGAGAGAAGGGCTTGAGTGAACAAACTGCTATCGTATACGGAATGTTGTTTCATTTGTTAAAATTCGCCGTTCCGGCATTTATTTTCATTACCGGACTGGTCTTGTTTTACAACTATTACGAAAAAGTCAACTACCTTGCTTTCATGCGCAAGCGGGTGAGGGAAATTCTGATTCCATACGGGATCTGGTCGGCCATCTACATGTCGTTGCAGACGAAGCCGCTGGGCGAGGGCAGCGCCTTTTTGTGGACAGTCGCCAAAAACCTCGTGACGGGAACGGCGTCCTATCACTTGTGGTTTGTCGTAATGATCTTCCAGTTTTATTTGCTATATCCACTGTGGCAAAAGCTGTTTCGATGTTTGTATCGCCTGGTCACGAGCCGCATCCGCTTTCTTGTGCTCGGTGCAGTTGCTGCGTGCGTGTATGCGGGTCTGATGTGGTTTTCCGCCCGCTATATTCCGGCGCACCCTGGCCATTTTGACGGGGGCTGGTTGGAAGCGTACTTTATCAAGTACCGCGACCGCAACAGCTTCTATTACTTCTTCTACTTTTTGCTCGGCGGTGTGGCTGCCGTCGCCCTGCCGGCTTTCAGGGACAGCCTGCGCAAGCGCTGGCCGCTGATCGTGACGGCGTTTTGCCTGTTGTACGTCTGGATCGGCTACGAGCTGTTCCGCGACTCCAAGAGCGGCACGATCAATTTGAATGTCGCGACCTCCCTGAAGCCGTCCATGTTTTTCTACACCGTCGCTTCGCTTTTGGGCGTGTACGGCCTGGCGCTTTGGCTCGGGAAAAAGAAAGCGGCTTGGACACACTTGCTCGGGCTTGTCGGAAAGTATTCGTACGGCGCGTATTTGCTGCACGCATTGATTCTCACCTATTTGATGAAGGGGCTGCGCGCCGTTGAGCTGTTTCACACCGGGTTCGTCGGCAGCCTGGTCGTTTTTGTCCTTTGTGCGGCTGTCTCGTTTTTGCTGTCGTACGGGCTGGGCAAGCTGCCATTTGGCGCTCTGCTCGTGGGCGCAGCCGAGAAAAAACGGGTAAGCGCGCCTGCGCCAAAGCAACTGCAAAACGCCGGGTAACGTAAAAAAGGGAAGCTGTTTTGCGGTTCGCTGCCAGCCGTTTTCGCGCTTTGACGGAAAACGGGCGAGAGATTTTATCGCAGAAAAAGGAATTGGGGCGTGGCGGATGGAAAAAAGTAGGAGAAAGAAGGGAGGATAAGATCACGCATGCTCTTCGCCTACATTCAGTTGGCCCTATCAATGGCATTGGTAGGCATGAACATTTCCATCGGGAAGGAAATTGTTTCACACGTCCCCGTCTTTTTGTTTTCCGAACTGCGCTTTTTAATCGCGATCATCATTTTGCTGCCGCTTTTGGCCTTGCGCGGCGAGTGGAAGACGTCGTGGAAAAAGAAGAGGGAAGCGTTTTGTTCTGGCAGTCGTTTTTCGGGGTGTTTCTGTTCAGTATTTGCATGCTGTACGGCGTCCAATGGACTACCGCGACGGCAGCAGGGATCATTACCAGCACGGTTCCGGCCTGCATTGCGCTTTTTTCCTTTTGGCTTTTGAAGGAAAAGCTACAGGTGAACAATGTCGCAGCAATCGTCCTCTCGGTATGCGGCATCGCCCTGATTACATTTACGGGTGGATCAGGCGTACAGACGCTTGCGAGCATGTTCGGCAACCTGCTTGTCTTTTTGGCTGTAGTGAGTGAAGCGCTGTTCACGATTTTCGCCAAGCGGTTGTCGGGCAAAATCACGCCGTTCCAAATGACCGCCGCGATCAATGTCATCAGCTTCGTCATGTTTTTGCCGTTTGCCGCCTGGGAGGGGATTCGCTTTGACTGGGGACTGGTTCCCGCCCATATTTGGTGGCTGCTCGTCTACTATGCCGTGACGGCCAGCGTCCTGTCCTTCTTTTTATGGTACAACGGAGTCGCCAAGGTCGAGGCGTCCAAGGCCGGCTTGTTTACCGGGATGATGCCGATCAGCGCGGCGCTCGTCGCTGTGCTGTTTTTAGACGAAGCGTTCACCTGGCTGCACGGCATCGGCATGCTGCTCGTGCTTGCCTCCATTTTCATCGGTACACAGCAGCCAAGGCCAAAAGGGATCACCTTGGAACGGTAATCGCCACACCATGTACCTGCGGGTTTGGTCACGCTCTTTGGAAATAAGGAGCACCAACATGTCCATAGCAAAAAAGCGCTTTGGCTTCGGGGCCAAAACGCTTTTTTCTTACGCAAATTTTTTATTTCGCCAGGGCTTTTTCCAAATCTTTCACACCGCTGTAGATCAAATCGAACAGGTCGTCGATGTTGCCTTCCTCGATGCAAGAGAAGGCGATGCGCAGATCGGTCTGGCCGAGGGCGATTGTGCCTACGCCGTATTGATCCAAAAGATGCTGTCGGAGTGTTTCCGCATCGACGGTTTTCAGCTTGAGGCACATGAAGTAGCCGGAGTTGAACGGATAGTAGCTCCAGGCGTCGTCGTACTTTCCGCTGTCGAGCAGTTTTTTCACGCGGTTGGCGCGGCTTTTCATGATTTCGTACTTTTCCTGCTTCTGCGCCTTGAACTCCGGAGAGGTGAGGGCATGCAGAACGAATGTTTGCGATGGGTGCGCTCCGCTGGAGATGGTAGCGCGGATGACGCCCAACGTTTTTTGCTCCAGGGCGGCCAACAGGTCGCTGGAAGGAGCAGCGTAAGTGATGAAGCCTACGCGGAAGCCCCAGACGTACTCTTCCTTGGTCGCTCCGTCGACCTTTACAGGGAGGATGCGCGGATGCACGTTGTAGAGGCTTGGGAACAGCGACTCGTGCAAAGAGTCCTCGAAGAACAGGCCAAAGTACGCATCGTCTGTCACCGCAACGATGTTGATGCCAGCTTCTGCGCCTTCCTTGAGCGCTGCGACGATTTGACGGCCTTCTTCCGCGCCCGGCGTGTAGCCTGTCGGGTTGTTCGGGAAGTTCAGGACGACAATCGCTTTTCCTTTATCTTTTTGCGCCAGGATCGCATCGCGCAATCCGGTGGCATTAAATTTCATCTCGTCGTTATACAATGGATAGTAGACCATTTCGGCACCACGGCGGATGGAGAAGGTCAGTTCGTAGTTTTCCCAGTTTTTGTCCGGGATAATCACGCTGTCGCCGCTGTCAGCAAACAGGTCGGCCACGATGCTGAGCCCGTGTGTCAGAGCATTGGTGACGATCGGGTTGCTGAAGGAATAGTTTGCCAGAGCAGGTTGTTCCTCAATCATTTTTTGCCGCCATGCTGCGCGAAGCTCAGGTTTTCCGGCAGGAGGAGCGTATTCATACAAATCTTTCGGCTGGTAGGCAGACAGTTTGTCTTGAATGACCTTCAGATGCATAGGTTGTCCGTTTTCCAGCGCGATGCCGATGGTGGCGTTGTATTTTTTCGCTTTTGCTTTCGCTTCAGCCGATTGGCTCAGGATGCCCTCTTTTGGAAAGTAAATCAGCTTGCCGATGTTGGACAGCATGTCAAAAACGTGTGGATTTTCCCGCTGAATCGTGTCATTCAGCTGTGATGCCAGTGAATGCATGGTAGCCTCCCTCTTCCTTTGGAACATCTGTTTAACTTCATCTAACTTCATCAATAAAGATAGCGCATCTACATGCATTTGTCATCTAGCAGGCGGGGATTTTTCAGATTTTTACGGATGGCTTTGACAAGGAACGAAAACCTTTGCTACGGTGGAAGCACATAAAGGGGCAGGGGGGAATTACGATGGCAGAACGGACAATCGTACGACTTGGCGATCCGATTTTGCGCGAAAGGTCAAAACGAATTTCATCCATGACTCCTCATATGGAAATGATCGCGGAAGACATGAAGCATACGCTTTACGCGAAAAAAGGGCGGGCCGGACTGTCGGCCGTTCAGATCGGCGTACCGCTGAGACTGGTCGTCATTGATGACGGCAACGGCCTGATCGAGCTGATTAACCCGGAAATAGTGGAAATGAGCGGCATGCAGGTCGGCCCGGAGGCTTGCCTGTCCATCCCCGGGGTAGTAGGGATCGTCAGCCGCTCGCGCTATGTAAAAGTGAAGGCGCAAAACCGCAGGGGCGAGTTCTTCGTTTTGGAAGCGGAAGATTTTCTTGCCCGCTGTGTGCAGCACGAGATCGACCATCTCGAAGGCATTTTGTTCATCGACCACGTCGAAGCGCTGTACTCTGCCAAAACCGGAAAGCCGCTCAGGCAAAAGGAAGCCAATGCCATTTTGGCCTACAAAAGAGAGACGTACCGCAAAGCATAAAAATCGAAATCGTTTGGCGACAGCAAGGAGAATGACGAATGAAGCGTTGGAACATCGTACTGACAGGATTCGGAACAGTAGGCAAGCAAATTGTGCGGCTTCTCGCACAACGCCAGGACAGGTATCGCAAGCTGTACCAGGCAGACGTCCGGCTGGTCGGAGTGGCCAGATCCAATGGGGCGATTTACAATCCCGATGGCCTTGCAGAAGAACAGCTGGAAGCGCTTGCGAAGTCCAGTCTGCCAAAGCTGCGGGACTGGGACGGGGAAAAGTGGCTGTCGAGCGTAGAAGCGGATGTGCTGATTGAGGCCGGACCGTCTGATGCAAAGACAGGGGGACCTGGCCTTCGCTACATCCGTCAGGCGCTTGCGGGCGGCATGCACGCGATTGCTGTGTCCAAGGGCGCGCTTGTCGTCGACTACAGAGGCTTGTCGGCCCTGGCGCAAGCAAACGGCGTACAGTTGAAAATCAGCGGCGCAACAGCCGCTGCATTGCCGACGATCGACTTGTTCACCTACAATCTGGCGGGCTGTGAAATCAAGCACGTTGAGGGCATTTTTACGGGAACGACCAACTTTGTGTTAACGAGCGTCATGGAGGAAGGTATCACGAGCGAGGAAGCGATTCGCCGGGCGCAAAAAATGGGCATCGCCGAACCGGACCCGACCTACGACATCGACGGCTGGGATACCGCATCAAAAATCGCCATTTTGGCCAACGCCGTATTTGACGCAAAAGTCAACCTATCCGACATTCCGCGAGCGAGCGTGCGCGACTTGTCCCCGGAACAGATCGCGGGGTGGAAACGCGCTGGTCAAGTACCAAAACTGATTGGCACGATCAGACGGACAGCAGACGGCGTAAAGGCAGCAGTTGAGCTTGTCGCAGTTGAGGCCACGCACCCTTTTGCCAGGGTAAACCAAACGACAAAAGCCATCCGGGTAGAAACAGACGTCATGGGCGAATTGCTGGTAGTGGGAGGAAAGTCGGACCCTGTTGCAGCAGCGGCAGCAGCGTTGAAAGACCTGGAGCATTTGCTAGGCAGATAGCAGGGATGTTTGCACCGCCATCTGCCGCTTCCAGCGATCGGCAGGCATGATTCGGCTTTGTTTTCGCGCATACTAGAAACGTGCCACGCACAAATAGCAGCGAGGGGGACTATACGGATGAAGCAATCGTCTGATGTCAATGCCGAACTGCAACAAGTCTCTGCCTATCCAACCAAGCAGGAGATGAACCAAAAGGACGTCGCTCTGTTTGAGGAGCAGAAAGACTGCGGCTGTACCCTCAAAGCGAAAAACGCGGCAAATACGGAGCAAGGATAGCTCCACACGAAAAAGCCGGGCCTCTTTTTCGAAAAGAGATACCCGGCTTTCGTGTACGAGGCTACGCGATGCTTGGCGCAGCCATGTTTTTATCCGATGAATTCCTGAACCCAGTAACCGTTCGTGTAGCCGACACCAATCTTGGTGAATGCCGGGTTCATGATATTTTTGCGGTGGCCTTCACTGTTCATCCACTGGGTCATCACTTCTTGCGGAGTACGCTGACCCATGGCAATATTTTCTCCTGCTGTCATGAAGGAAATGCCGAATTGCTTCATCATGTCAAACGGAGAGCCGTACGTTGGGCTGTTGTGGTCAAAGTAGTTGTTGTTTGCCATGTCCGCTGCCTTGGCGAGCGCTACTTTGGACAGGGCCGCATCCATTGTCACAGGCGCAAGTCCTGCTTTGGCGCGTTCCTGGTTCACCAGATCAGCAACCTGCTTGGCGAAGTCGCCAGCTTGTACCTGTCCTGTCTGGTTCGCTGGAACAGTCGGCGTGACGTTCTGGGCCGGTTTGGCCGGAGCTTGCGGTGTTGGTTGCGCTTGTTTTTGCACTGGCTGCTTTTGCACAGGTGCAGGATTCACGGGTGAAACAGGCTGTTGTTGCTGCGCATTTGGTGCAAAAGGAAGCTGACCCATATATGGAATCCATTGATATTGGAATTGGTATTGCGTGCCAGTTGCTGGTACCGGGCAATTTGCCGCAGCGGATGCAGATGGGGTAAATCCAGTCAAAGCCAAGCCCAATCCCAGAGTCATCGCGATGGCAGCAGCTCCAATACGTTTCATATTCACATCGTCTCCTTTTTTTGGCCTACGAGGTTAGTTGTCGGATTCGGATTGAGGAAACAACCCTACGCTCCTTCGAGCGATTCACCCCTCAGTGGGCACGTGACCCACAAAAAGATCCCCCGCACTTCCATTCGCAGGAAGTTTCGGCTTGTTGGTTTGGCATGAACCAGAATATCAGACAATCCCGCCCGAAATAAAGGAGTAATATCTGCCAAACCGCTGGAAACGCTGGAACTACTAGGCTTATTCGTCCTCGTTCTCAGGCTCGTTCCACGCTGTCAATCCACCGAGCAGCGCTTTTGCTTCATATCCATGCTGGCGCAAAAGAGCAGCCGCTTTTTGTGCCTTGTTTCCCGACGTACAGATGGTAATGATCTGCGCGTTTTTCGCGACAGAATCTGTTTCTTCATCTAAGGGCTTGTCTTGTTCAAGCATGTGCACATAAGGAACGTTTTTGGTTGCGGCAAATTCGCTTGTGAGAGTGCCTGCCTGGAATTTTGCCTCGTCGCGGACGTCAAGGATGAGCACGGGTGTACGTTTTTCCAATAGCTCGATTACTTCTTGTTTCGTCCAGGTGTCTTTTTGCATTTGTCATCCCTCCCGCTTGTATTGTAGCAGTTCCTTTTCTCGTAGAGTAGCAGGGAATGGTTGATTTTTACGCTCTGGATATGTTATAGTGAAATTGCTACTTGAGTAATGGAGCCTTATCCTTCGAGGTGAATGCTGATGGATCACGCTTTTGAATTCCCGATTCACACTGGCGCGGTCATCGGAGCCGCAAGGATGGAAGAGAGGAAGGGCTTTCGTCGTTTTAGGTTTTCAAAACGTTTTGGTTTTTACACGGCAGTTCCGTCTTGTGATATTTTCATTTTTTCGAAGTAGATCAACTTCACATATCATCAAGGCATATCGCGCTTTGCCATGGGGTATTTCTTCATGATATGTGAACTTTATTTGCTTCGGTAAATATGACTAGCATATTCAAATTGAATTTTGGAGGTTTTCTCATGCAAGTGATCGGAACAGTAAAATGGTTTAACGCAGAAAAAGGTTACGGTTTCATTCAAGTAGAAGGCGGAGACGATGTATTCGTACATTACAGCGCAATCCAAGGTGAAGGTTTCAAAACTTTGGAAGAAGGCCAACGCGTTGAGTTCAACATTGTAACTGGCAACCGTGGTCCTCAAGCGGAGAACGTAGTAAAACTGTAAGTCTCCTTAAGAAAAAGAAACTGTCCGTCAGCGGGCAGTTTTTTTCTTTTCTCCACATTGTTTTAACCGAAACGGATGGGTAACTGGTCGTGAACCAAGATGATTGGGCTTCGGGTTGACGCGCGGAGCTTGTCATTGACGGCAACTGGACTGTCCGCTAAAATTTTGTAGACGTCGGAAAATTTTTCCTGGCGTCTTTTTTTCTACTGGATGCTGTTTACATCAAATAGAGCGGAGGAGTGAACGAGGTGGAAGAGTGGTTGCTGACATTACAGCAAACGGTTCCGTTGTTGCAACAAGCCGAACGAGTCGTCGAAATCAGAAAAGGACTTTCAACGGATCGGAAGTATCGCGTCGACTTGGCGGAAGGCGGTTCGGTTGTCCTGCGAATGGCCCGTTACGAGCAGGCGGAGCAAAAAGAAAAGGAGTTTGCTGTATTGCAGTCCATGCAGTCTTTTGGGGTCAGAGCTTCCAAGCCGCTTGACTTTGGCGTGCGCAAACAACTGGGGATTTGCTACATGATCGTCTCGTACATCGAAGGCGAGGAAGCGCGGGAGGTATTGCCGACTCTCACAGACAGCGAGCAGCAAGAGATCGGTTTCCAGGCGGGGCGTGATTTGGCCCGGATGCACCAGCTCGCAGCGCCTGCGACAATATCGGCTTGGGCTTCGCGTTGTGTGGAGAAACATCGAAGGTATGTGGAAGCATACAGGTCCTCTGCTGTGCAGTTCAAAGATGACGAACGCATTTTGGCATTCATTGAACGGCACTTGTCAGAGCTCGCGGGACGGCCGAACGGCTTTTTGCATGACGATTTTCACGTTGGAAACCTGATCGTTCACAACCACAGCTACGCGGCCGTGATCGACTTTAATCGCTACGACTGGGGCGACCCGGTGCATGAGTTCGTCAAGCTCGCTTTTTACAGCAAAGAAGCAAGTATTCCGTTTTGCAATGGGCAACTGGCAGGCTATTGGAATCAGCAAGAGATTCCCGACTCTTTCTGGACGCTTTACAACGTGTACACGGCGATGGCTATATTTTCCTCGCTCATCTGGACAGAGCGGACAATCCCCGAGCTGTTGCCGGACATGATGAAGCGGATTGAGACTATTGTTGAAGAACACGATGCGTTTACGAGACTTATCCCGCGCTGGTATAGCTGGATAAAATAAAAAAAGAACTATGGAAGCGAATCCATAGTTCTTTGTAGAGGGGAAACGAGAATTACAGACAGCCGTCGATTTCTACAGTGAGCAGCTGGCTGGGCAGAACAGACAGACCGTTGACTTGACCACCGCCGATGGAAGTACGGCCGTATGTGGTCAGCAGTACATTTTCACGGTTGCCGTTGCGGCCGACAATCAGGCGCACTTCGTAGTGGTTCGACGCAGTAACTGCTGCATTGAGTGCAGTCCGTGTGTTGGCGGCGAGAGTTTGGGTGACGTCAAGCAGTGTACCGAGCGGGTTTGTTTGTGTAACGGCTGTGCCCCAGTTCAGGACCTGCACACGCACTTCAACCGGTTCGTCATTGAGGTTGACCAAATCGATGTGCGCAGTGAGAGTAGTGTTAAGGTTGTTTTGCAGGATACCGGTAGTGCGGACGGTCGTTCTTCTTGGTCGTTCTCCCCCGAAATTGTTGGTGCTTTCGAACTCCATTTCAGACATCCCAGATCACTCCATTTCTTGTTGTTTAAATAGTGGGACAATACTACAATATTGAGTCTCGTCTCCATTTGAAACGGCGAACGTAATGGGACGAGGAACCATTTCTGATAGAAAGCGGTGAAATCGGATAAGCGAGGCTTCTACGACGGATTAAGCGGCTACCAGCTATCCTGCGAAGCGCAAATGGCGGTCGCCATATTCCGGGCGGCCAACGAGCAGCTTGCTGCCGTCCTCGCGGAATGCGGCTCTGGACGCGAGCTTGCTGCAAGCGGGTATCCGCAGGATGTTCAGATCGCAGCCGAATGAAACGGTAGCCAGACCGTTCCGCTCCTGGGTGATGGTGAACTCCGGTGCAGATGCGGTCATGTTCATTGTTCCTCCTTTTTGCTCATGGACTTGCAGGGCAATTTCAGTACATGCTCGTAAGTTGAGCACATCACATACGACTACTATGTTTTATTTCCCGGTCTACACTTTTTTTCTGGTTTAAAGCTTATTGAAACAGAGCATGAAGGTAGTCAGAACGGCAGCTTGCCCAAAAAGAGTTGAATTGTTTGGAATATTGTAACAATCTTGGACAGCTTATGGCTAATGATGAAAGGGAAATGTTGAAACATGTCGAATGTGTAAACATGACAACTTGGCATGAGTCCAAAATTTTTGGTTCAGGCAGCAAAGGAGTTTAGTGGAATGGATCATTTCTCTCATCTTTCGCAGAACGATTGCCATTCATGCAGCAAATCTTCGATTCCACAAAACGATGATTCTCCCGGCATCTCTTTGAAAGGAAATCCAGAAGTTTTGGCTCAAATGAACATGATTAATTTGACGCAAAAAGACCTGGAGCTGATTGCAGAGCTTCGTCCGGTGGTAGTGGCACAAATTGAGCAGATCACAGCGTCGTTCTATGAATCGATTCTGCATGTGGATTCGTTAAAGGAAATTATTACGAGCCATACAACGGTCAACCACCTGCGCCAAACATTGTCCCACCACCTCATGGAAATGTTCAACGGGCGCATCGATGAAGCTTTTATCGAAAAACGGATGCGCATTGCCACGGTGCACAAAAAGATCGGGTTGCCCTCGAAGTGGTACATGGGCGCGTTTCAAAACTTGCTGTGCACGCTGCTTCGCATCGTCGACGGATTGCAAGGCATTCGCCCGGATTGCTCCGCGCTTGCCCAGGCTGTCACCAAGCTGCTCAGCCTGGAACAGCAGTTGGTGCTGGAAGCCTACGAGATTCAGACGCGGATGGAGGAGCAACGATCGAAAGCGATTATTGAATATTACGCGCTTCACGATGACCTGACTGGCTTGCCAAACCGGAGGATGCTGCATCAGACGCTGCAGAAGACGATTGAACAGAGCGGGGAGGATGATTCCCGTTTTGCTGTGCTCGTGGTGGACATTGATCGGTTCAAACTGATTAACGATTCGCTTGGACACACGTACGGAGATCGTTTTTTGCAAGAGGTCAGCAACCGCATTCGCAAAAGCACGGAAGGCTTTGACGTCACGATTGCGCGAATGGGCGGGGACGAGTTTACGCTGATTTGCAAAAACGTGTCCTCCGACCGGGATTTTACGGAACTGGCAGAGCAAGCCGTCAAGGAGATTGAGATTCCGTACCGTCTGCAGAGCATCGATTACTATGTCTCAGCCAGCATCGGTATTGCCATTTATCCCGATCACGGCACAACTGTCGAAGAATTGCTGAAAAATGCCGACGCAGCCATGTACGAGGTGAAGAAAAACGGCAAGAACGGCTACCAGCTGTTCTCCAACGAGCTGGACAATCAACTGCTGCTGCGCTTCGAGATGGAAAGCGACTTGCGCAAGGCGATCAAGGAGAATGAGCTTACGCTGCATTACCAGCCGCAGGTGCAGGCCCTCAGCAATGAAGTAATCGGCGTGGAAGCACTTGTTCGCTGGAATCACCCGACAAAAGGGATGCTTTCGCCCGGCCTTTTTATTCCGCTGGCGGAGGAAACCGGGCTGATCTACGACATCGGAACATGGGCACTGCGGGAAGCGTGCCGGCAGATGAAAGAATGGCACGATGCAGGCGGCCCGCTCATTCCAGTATCTGTCAACTTGTCCTCGCGACAGTTCCACCAGGCGAATCTGGTTGAATCCATTCGCGACATCCTGGAGGAAACCGGGCTGGAAGCGAAATATCTGGAACTGGAAATTACCGAGAGCATGATGATGGACCCGGACCTGTCCACGGAAATTCTCAACAAGCTGAACGATTTTGGGGTAAGAATCAGTCTCGACGATTTTGGGACCGGATACAGTTCTTTGAGCTATCTCAAGCAACTGCCCATTCACAGGCTGAAAATTGATCGCTCCTTCATCACCGATATTACGCAAAATGCGAGCGACCAGGCGATTGTGGCGACCATCATCGCCATGGCGAAGCATCTGAATATGGAGGTGATCGCGGAAGGAATCGAAACACAGGGGCAGCTCGATTTCTTGACAGAAAACGCCTGCAAGGAAATTCAGGGCTATTATTTCAGCCGACCGCTGCCAGCAACAGAAGTAGAAGAGACTTTTTTTGTCCCGTACAGACAGTCCCGATCTTTTCTGCGAGAGTGAGAGCGGATGTATGGAATGGAATCATTTTGCAATTCCTGATACAATAAAGAGAGTCCCTTCGGGGGCTTATTTTTCTAAGGAGGTATTTTCATTGGAAAACAAGGCGTTCATCAAACTCGTCCATGAAAAACAACTGGGGGGTGACATTTATTATGAACCATAGTGTTTTGCAAGGGACGAGAAAGCATCTGATTAACCAGCTTGTATTTTTTGATGAGCAATATTCGCTCTTTTTCGATCATTATGTCCGCGATTATGGAAGAGAAAAACAAACGATTGATGAAATGATCCAGCGCTACAAGCAGACGTTGGAACAGTTGCTCGCCCAAGACGACAGCGCGTTGTTTGCGTCGCTGAAAGCAGTGACTTTGCTTGGCAGCAGCGTGAAGGTGCGATTTGAAGAGGATGGCTTTGAGGAATCATTCACGGTGGTGTACCCCACTGATATTGATCCGGATAACAACAGAATTTCATTCTTGTCGCCCATCGGCAGACAACTGCTGCTGACTGCTCCGAACGATTTGCTTGATCTGGAGAGTCCGGTCGGCAGGCAGCAGGTGCAGGTACGGGAGATAAGCTTTACATATATGGGCGATTTTTCAATGTAATCGTCATGGGGAAGGGAAAAGGTGCTAACAGTCCGGTTAGTGCCTTTTCTTTTTCCAAAAAAAACAGAGGACATCATCCTCTGTCTACTTGGCATTTTGCCCATCGCCGCAATTGAATTGCCACTCAATGCCGAACTTGTCGACGAGGCTACCGTAGGCTTTGCTCCAGAATGTTTCTTGCAACTCCATGCGGACCGTCCCGCCTTCTTTCAGTTTGTCAAAGTAGCCTTTCAACTCGTTGTGATTGTCGCTTATGACCGCCAGGCTGAAATTCGTTCCTGCTGCATACGGCATTCCCGGAAACGCATCGGAAAACATGACCGGGCTGCCGCTGATGAGAAGCCGCGTGTGCATGACGAGATTTTTCGCTTCTTCCGGCAGCGGATAATTCGGGTCTTGCGGCGCCTCGCCATAGGTCATGATCTGCGGTGCTTCCGTCTGGAATACTTGCGCGTAAAACTGTACCGCTTCCAGGCAATTGCCGTTGAAGGTGAGGTAGGCGTGGACAGGCATGTACGGTCCTCCTTGTCGGTGATGTTTTTTCAATCTCTCCTATGATGGAAATATTTCCTGGTAAATATACGTGACGGGCTATGGAATGAGGTTGCCAGCCGCTTTGTAGATGCGGTACCATTCCTCACGGGTCAAGGTCAGGTCGGCCCCTTTGCAAGCGTCCTTGAGCCGTTGCACATTGGTCGTTCCGAGCACCACCTGAATATTCGCCGGATGGCGGGTGATCCAGGCGACGGCGATGGCGGTGCTTGTTACCTCGTATTTTTCTGCGATGCTGTCGATCACCTTGTTCAGCTCAGGGAAATGGATCAGATCGCCGAGAAACGGGCCTTTGAACACGCCGTGCTGGAATGGCGACCACGCTTGCAGCGTGATGTCGTGCAAGCGGCAGTATTCCAGAACGCTGCTGTCGCGGTTGAGCGATTGGTCTGTTTTCATGTTCAGCGTGATGCCGGAATCGATCACGGGTGTGTGCACGATACTGAACTGGATTTGATTGATGACAAGCTTTTGCGGCAGGAACTTTTGCAGCAGCGCAATTTGCGCCGGGTTATGGTTGGACACTCCGAAATAGTTGACCTTGCCCTGTTCTTGCAACTTCTGAAAAGCCTCCGCGACTTCCTCCGGCTCCATCAACGGATCAGGGCGATGGAGCAGCAGAATATCCAAATATTCTGTTTTCAACCGTTTCAAAATCCCGTCGACCGAGGCGAGAATATGCTCCTTGGAAAAATCGTAGTAGTTTTCCTTGGCGCGAATGCCGCACTTGCTCTGCAAAATCATTTTCTCGCGAATCGCAGGGCTCATTTGGATGGCTGCGGCAAAGTGCTCCTCACAGCGGCCATCCCCGTAAATATCTGCATGGTCAAACAGATTGATTCCTTCTTCAAGCGCCGTGCGAATCAATTTTTCCGCTTCCGTCAGGGAAAGCTGGGTGAGGCGCATGTTGCCCATAATCATGTTGGAAGCATGTAGTTCAGTGTTTTTGATCGAAAAATACTTCACGTCCATTCCTCCATCCACTTATTGCTCCATGAATGTTTCGGCAATCGTGATCGTTCTCCCTGCCGCTATTTGATTCCAAGCCCGCGTTTTTTGCGCACGAGCGTCGAGATATTGACGCCGAGCTTGTCAGCACATTCCTGCATCGTGCTTGTTTCTTTCAGTACGCGCTGAATGTACTCCCGCTCGAACCTTTCGACCGCTTCCTTGAGCGAGATCGGCTGCTCCAGCTTGGCCAGGTGAAGCGGAAGTGAGCTGTGCTGCGAGCTGCGAATCGAGGCGGGAAGCTGGTCGTACGTGATGCGGCCATTTTCGCACATGTGATAGGACCGTTCCACGACGTTTTTCAGCTCGCGGACGTTTCCCGGCCAGTCGTAGTCGACGAGTGCTTCGAGCGCGTCGGTTTCGAGCCGCATTTCCTGCTGGTATTTCCACTCCAGCTTTTTTAAATAGTAGAAAATGAGCGCGGGAATATCCTCGCGCCGTTCGCGCAGCGGCGGGATGGTCAGCGACAGCACGTTCAGCCGGTAATACAAGTCCTGACGAAACTGTTTTTGCTCGACCATCGCCTCCAGGTTGCTGTTGGTGGCGGCGATGATGCGCATATTGACCTGGCGCGACGTTTTTCCGCCCAGCCGTCTGATTTTTCCGTCCTGCAAAACATTCAGGAGCTTGACCTGCAAGGGAAACGGTAAATCTCCGATCTCGTCGAGAAAGATCGTGCCGCTGTGCGCCAACTCAAACAAACCCTCTTTTGCCTGGCTCGCTCCGGTGAACGCGCCTTTTTCGTAGCCGAACAGCTCCGATTCCAGCAGATGGTCGGGGATGGCCCCGCAGTTGATCTTGATAAACTCGCCCGAGCGCCCGCTCTGTGCGTGAATGTAATTCGCCAAAACGTCCTTGCCGACCCCGGACTCGCCGAGCAGCAAAATCGGGGAATCGTTGGCCGCAAAGCGATTGGCCAGCGAGACGATTCGGTGCATCAGGCTGCTGCGATAGATGATCTGACCGCCCGAGTCGATGTCGTTTTGAATCTGCTCCAGGGCGCGTTGGAAGGTCGAATTGATCTGCCGCGTTTCCTCCAGCTCCTGCTGCAGCTTGTTCAGCTCGGTAATATCGCGGACATTGCCGACGACAAACAGCAGTTCCCCGTTTTGGTCGAGCAGGGGGGTTGCCGTATTGATCGCCGTCCGGCCGTTGGCGTAATGGATCACGACGCTGTGCGTCTGCTTGGTCGCGATCGCTCTTGCGGCAGAGGAGTCGGGAACGATGTGCATTTCTTTTTGTTCAATATAGCTGAAGTTGTTCAGAATATCAGCAGGAATTCCGGTAATGCTCAAATAGGCGTCGTTGTACAGGAGTACATAGCCGTTGCGATCACAGATCGCCAGGCCGTCGTGGGAGGTTTTGAAGATGGTCATAATCAGCTGGACGAGCTCCGTGTTGTCGCTTCCTTGAAAAAACCTGGTCTGATACATGGTGTACCCCCTTGTTGCTTGTTTGCAAAATAATCAGAATTGAGCATCAATGCGCAAAAATGCATATGCAAAAATAATCAACGACAGCATCCGATATGAAGAAACCGCTTTCAAGCGATTGGCACGAAGTTTGCTAATACTTATGGATAACGATGCGAAAAAGCGAGGGATGTTACATGTCTTCATTATATCAGGTATTGACTCCTGCGGGAGAGTTGACAGAGCCGATCGACGGGCGACTGGACGAATCTGTGATGATAAACATGTATGAACATATGGTGCGGGTACGCCTGTTTGACCGCAAGTCGATTCATTTGCAGCGCCAGGGCCGGATGGGAACGTACGCTCCTTTCGAAGGACAGGAGGCTTCGCAGGTCGGCAGCGCGATGGCACTCAAGCCTGGTGACTGGCTGTTCCCGACTTACCGCGATCATGCAGCGGCGATTGTGCACGGACAATCCATGGCCCGCGTATTTTTGTACTGGATGGGCCATATGGAAGGGAGCATCAGCCCGGAAGGATTGAATATCATGCCGCCATGCGTACCGATTGCGACACAAATGGTGCATGCAGTGGGCACAGCGTGGGCGAGCAAGCTGCAAAACGAGCAGCATGTCAGCCTGGCCTACTTCGGCGACGGGGCGACGTCAGAGGGCGACTTCCACGAAGCGCTCAACTTCGCCGGGGTGTTCCAGACGCCGACAATCTTCTTCTGTCAAAACAACGGCTATGCGATTAGCGTGCCTTTTTCCCAGCAATCTGCTTCGAAAACGATTGCACAACGTGCGATTGCCTATGACATTCCGGGCGTGCGCATCGACGGCAACGATGTGTTCGCGGTCTGGCTAACCGTGAAAGAAGCGGTGGAACGGGCGTTGAACGGCCAGGGGCCAACCTTGATTGAAGCGGTGACATACCGGTACGGTGCTCATACGACCGCAGACGATCCGAAAAAGTACCGCGATCAGGAAAAACTGGCGGAAGAGTGGAGAAGCGAGCGCGATCCGATCCAGCGTCTGCACACATTCCTCGTCCGTCGCGGGCTGTGGAACGAGGCCAAGGAAGCGGAGCTGATCGCCCGGGCAAATGAACAGATCGATGCAGCACTGGTAGAAGCGGAGAGCTATCCGAAGTCCCGTCCGGAAGACATGTTCAAGCATGTGTACGAAGAGCCTGTCTGGATGGCAGTGGAGCAGGAAGGCGAGCTTGCAAAACCAGCGAAGAAGGAGGACATCCCGGCATGAGTCGCAAACTGACGATGATTCAGGCAATTACGGAAGCAATGGACCAAAAGATGGCAGAAGATTCGCGCGTCATGCTGCTCGGCGAGGACGTCGGTGTGAACGGAGGGGTTTTTCGCGCGACCGAGGATTTGATTCACAAATACGGGGCAAATCGCGTCGTCGATACGCCGCTGTCCGAGGCGGGCATCATCGGGGCAGCCATCGGGCTTGCCATGAACGGGCTGATTCCGGTCGTCGAGATTCAGTTTCTGGCCTTTATTTATCCCGGTTTTGAACAGATTGTGTCCCATGCAGCGCGGATGCGCTACCGGACGCGCGGCCAGTATCATGTACCGATGGTCATTCGCACGCCATACGGGGCTGGCATTCGCGGGCCGGAGCTGCACTCCGAGAGCGTCGAGACGTTTTTTGCCCACGTGCCAGGGCTGAAGGTAGTCGCTCCGGGCACGCCGTATGATGCCAAAGGCTTGCTGATCGCGGCCATGGAAGATCCCGACCCGGTCATCTTTTTGGAGCCGACCAAGCTGTACCGGGCGTTCAAGGAAGAAGTTCCCGAAGAAATGTATCGCGTCCCCATCGGGAAAGCAAAAGTGGTACGGGAAGGAACGGATATTTCCATTTTTGCCTGGGGAGCCATGCTGCGCGTAGCTGAGGAAGCGGCAAAGCAGATGGAGCGTGAGCAGGGAGCGAGCTGTGAAGTCGTGGACTTGCGGACGATTTACCCGCTCGATCGCGACACGATTGTCCAATCGATCAAAAAGACCGGGCGTGCTGTTGTCGTCCACGAGGCGCACAAGACAGCAGGCATCGGAGCGGAAATCATCTCGATCATCAACGATGAGGCGCTGATTTACTTGAAAGCCCCCGTGAAACGGATTACAGGCTTTGACGTGCCTGTTCCGCAGTTTAGCATCGAGGACGATTATTTGCCGACGCCGGCACGCGTCAAGAGCGGCATTTTGGAAACGCTTACGTTTTAGCGCAAAGGAGCGAGGAACATGGTGGAGTTCAAACTCCCCGATGTGGGAGAAGGCATGCATGAAGGGGAAATCCTCAAAGTGCTGGTTCGCCCTGGCGAACGAGTCGTCCAGGACCAGCCAGTCATTGAGGTCCAGACCGACAAAGTCAACGCAGAGCTGTCCGCTCCGGCAACCGGGGTCGTCCAGGAAATCCGCATCGCCGAGGGCGACACGGTCGAGGTGGGCACGGTACTTTTGGTGATCGACACAGGGGCAGCAAGCGGAGAGGGAGCGGAAGCGAAGCCGGCTTTTACACCTGCACCTGTGCCGGAAAAGCAATCGACCACTGCGGTACCGACTCGGCACGGCGCGCGCCGGGCCTTGGCGACGCCGTACGTGCGGCAGTTGGCGCGCGAAATGAAAATCGACATTGAACAGGTAAGCGGCACGGGGCCAGCCGGACGCGTCACGGAAGAAGATTTGCACAAGTTTGCCAGTGGTGGACAAAAGCGTGCGCTGCAAGAAGTATCAGCGACGGCTTTTGCTGCGGCTCCCGTGACCGAGCCTGCGGGTCCCGTAACGTCAGCAGCCGAACGCAAGACGGCAGAACCGGAAAAGCCAGGGCAAAAGCAAGCATCGTCCATGCCAGTAAGCGGGGGCGATCAGCTGATCGAGCGTCTGCCGCTGAAAGGCATCCGCAAAAAAATCGCGGAGCACATGGTCAAATCCGTAACGATCATCCCGCATGTTACCTCCGTCGACGAAATCGAAATGGATCAGCTTGTGGCCCTGCGGGAACAGTTGAAGCCGCATGCCGAGAAGAAGCAGGTCAAGCTGACGTTTTTGCCGTTTTTCATCAAGGCGCTGGTCATCGCCTTAAAGGAATATCCGGTCATGAACGCTTCCATCGACGATGCCAGCAACGAAATTTTGCTGAAGCGCTTCTATCATATCGGGATCGCAACCGATACGCCGGACGGGTTGATCGTGCCCGTCATCAAGGATGCCGACCGCAAATCGATTTTTCAACTGGCAGCAGAGATCAAGCAGCTGTCGGAGCTTGCGCGCGAAGGCAAGCTGACACTCGATCAGATTACAGGCGGGACGTTCACGATCAGCAATGTCGGACCGATCGGCGGCCTGCAAGCGACACCCATCATCAACCATCCGGAGGTTGCAATTTTGGCCCTGCACAAAATGGAAAAGCGCTGGGTCGTGCGCGAAGACGTAGGCGTCATCCGGCAAATGATGAACATATCGCTGTCCTTTGACCACCGCCTGATCGACGGCGTGACGGCAGTGCGCTTTACCAACCGGATCAAGGAACTGCTCGAAGATCCGAATCTATTGTTCGCGGAGATGGTCTAAATGGTAGTCGGAGAAATCGCAATCGAAACAGATGTTGTCGTCATCGGAGGCGGCCCCGGCGGATATGCAGCGGCCATTCGCCTTGGGCAGTTGGGCCAATCGGTCGTCCTCGTGGAAAAAGAGGCGCTGGGCGGCGTGTGTCTCAACCGGGGCTGCATCCCCTCCAAAGCGTTGATTCATGCCGCAGGCGAGTATGAGAAGCTCGCTGGCCTTGGCAAGCTGGGCATCAGGCTTCCTGAGGGAAGCGCGGCGTTTCACATGCCAGACTGGCAGGCGTGGAAAACATCCGTCGTTACGCAATTGAGCCAGGGGGTGGAGCAGCTTTGCAAGGCAAATGGCGTGACAGTGGTCAAAGGCTCTGCCACGTTTCTGTCCGCAGACCGGATCGGTGTCGAGACGGGCGGCGATTTTGAAACGTACAAGTTCCGCCAGGCGATCATTGCCACTGGCTCCCGCCCTTTTGCACCGAAAGCTTTGGCGCCGAACCATGAGCGTATTCTGGATTCCACGGACGTGCTGAACCTGCACGAGCTGCCGGAGTCGCTTGCGATCATCGGCGGTGGTTATATCGGGATGGAGCTGGGCATGGCGTTTGCCAAACTGGGAACGAGCGTGACTGTCGTGGAAGCAGCCCCAGGCATTCTGCCGCAGACAGCGCCACACTTGACGCAGGAAGTGCGCAAGCAGGCGAAAAAGCTGGGAATGACCATAAAAACGGCGACAAAAGTAGAGGAAATCTCGCACAACGCTGACCAGGTGGTACTGACCGTCCTCTCCGAGCCGCACGGACGCGAAGAGATCGCGGTAGACAAAGCATTGGTGACGATTGGCCGCGTGCCGAACACGGGCGACATCGGTCTGGGGCAGGCAGGCGTTGTGATCGATGAAAAAGGCTATATTCCCGTCGATGCCGAGTGCCGCACCAACCAGCCGCACATTTTTGCCATCGGGGATGTCACGCCCGGTCCTGCACTGGCGCATCGCGCAGCGAAGCAGGGCATCGTGGCCGCCGAAGTCATCGCGGGCTTGCCAAGCAGCGTGGACTCGCCGTATGTGCCGTACGTCATTTTTACCGATCCGCCGATTGCTGGTGTCGGCCTGACGCGGGAAGAAGCGGAAGCGCAGGGGTATCGGGTCATGGCGGCGTCGTTCCCGTACCGGGCAAACGGCAAGGCACTTGCCATCGACGAACGGGAAGGCTTTGCAGAAGTGATCGTCGAAGAGGAAACCCATCTCCTGCTTGGCATGCACGTAGTCGGTGCAGATGCGCCGAACCTCATCGGCGAAGGCGTACTGGCTCTGGAGCTTGCGGCCAGAGTCGAAGATTTGGCTCTTACCATCCACCCACACCCGACCTTGAGCGAGGTGTGGCTGGAAGCAGCGGAAGCCGCACTTGGACACGCCATCCACATCGTCAACAAAAAATGAGCGAAAACCTCCTTGCTCGCGACTGGAACGCGAAAGGAGGTTTTTCTTGTCTGTCCGAAAGTATATCTTTTCCAGCATGAAAGCAAACTAACTGGAAATGGCACGTTCGGCTGCAACAAAGGAGAGGGCACGGTGGGAGACTGGGTGACGATCTGGATCGGAGCGACTATCGGGACATTTCTGGCAATCGTGTTGCTTGCGACCGTAGCGTTTTGCTTTTCACGCGGATTCGTGCGCTGGGCGGTCGGCCACTTCGTCAAAATCGTGATGAACGACCGCTATCCGGAAAACATAGGGGAAATCGTCTCGGCACTGACGCGCGTCTCACCGCAAAAGGTGCTGGAAAACAGCTTGCGCTCTGCGGAGGGCATCGCAATTGACAGGCCGTTTGGCAGCCCGCGAAAATTTTTGGATTACGACAGCCTGCTGTTTTCCCCCGCCCAATTGGCGGTGCTTCCTGCACCGGAAAGCGCGAAGGTTGAGATGCGCCTCACCATCGGTCCGATGGCAAAAAAACCGTTGACCCTGGAGATTCCGCTGTTGGCTGGCGCGATCGGTTTTTGGCGTGGGTGTGACGGAAAAAGCCAAGATCGCCATTGCCAAAGGGACGGCTGCGGTCGGCACTGCCACGAATACGGGGGAAGGCGGCTTCTTGCGCGAAGAAAGAGAGAACGCAAAATATTTGATCTATCAATATCATTCCGCAGCATGGACAAAAAGCCCGGAAATTCTCAAGCAAGCCGATGCGATTGAAATCCGGATGGGCCAAGGCGCTACCGCCGGAACTGCGACGTTTATCCCGCATCAGGAGCTTTGCGGCAAGGCCAGCCAAGTCATGAATGTGCCAGACCAGGAGTACATCGTCATCCCGGCCAGGCATAAGGAAGTCCAGCAGCCGGACGATCTGCGCAAGCTCGTCGACCAGCTCCGCGAGTTGACAGAGGGCGTGCCGATTGGCGTCAAGATGTGCGCCAGTGCGAAACTGGAAGCCGATCTGGAAGTGGCGATCATGGCTGGCGTCGATTTTATCAGTCTGGACGGAGGACAAGGCGGTTACAAAGGCAGCGCACCAATCCTGCAGGACGACTTCGGTTTGCCAACGATCTATGCCGTGTCAAGAGCGGTGCGCTATTTGCAAAAGCGCGGAGTCAAGGAAAAAATTACGCTGCTGAGCGGAGGAGGGTACTATACGCCAGGCCATTGCCTGAAAGCGCTGGCGCTGGGCGCGGATGGCGTCTATCTGGGTACAGCCATGCTCTGGGCGATGGCGCACGATCAGGTGACGAAGGCCATTCCGTGGGAGCCGCCCACCCAAATCCTGTTTTATAACGGACTCTTCACAAAAGAGTTTGACGAGCAGGAGGCAGCCAAGTGTTTGGAGCATTTTTTTCGTGCGTTCGTCCATGAAATGCGGATCGCTACGCTCGCCTTGGGAAAGACATCCATTCGCCAGGTCGGCGTCGCCGATTTGATCGCCACAGACAGCATGACCAGCAAGGTAACAAACATCCCGCTTGCTTACACCCCGCACATTCCGAAACGTCAGTCATGAGGACAAAAAGCCGAATCGTAAACCAGCAGGATCGAGAAGCGAAGCTGATGTCGTGGTCTGTGAAAAAACGTTGAGACTGGAAGGACATCAGGCAATTACCTACCGAATTTAGCAGGTAAAAAATGGTGCATATCGAATTGGAAATAGGAAAGAGAGTGCGGATGGCGAGCGCTTGGCCGGATTACATGATCCCATATCCTTTCATCATCGTGGACAACAGCTGCTTATGTCCAATGACAAATAGCCGGCTCGCAACCAGAAATGGGTGCGGAGCCAGCAAGAAGGAGGAACTCTGAAAGTGACGAAAGCCGAACGGCTGCAATTCTATTCAACGTTTACTCCCAACACCGATCCCGGTGCATACGGCTATCTCTTTCAAGAGTTACCCCAAAACTTGCCGGAGCTGTGCCGATTAATCAAGTGCCAGCTCATTCACCCTGCGATGATAAAAAAAGGGAGGCATTTGCTGAGCGACTACACGCGAAATGAGGACGAAACCTTTTACAAGATCACCGACATGCTGGAGGCGCTGGTCGAACGCAACGCGGACGGCCTCACCTACGACCGCCTGCCAAGCGAGCGGCTGCTTCTTTCCTGCCGCTTCCATTCGCTGCTGCTGATCTCCATGCTCCGGTCCCAGGGTATCCCGGTGCGCAGCCGGGTCGGCTTTGCCAGCTATTTGTCCGAGAACGGCCGGAAATATATCGATCACTGGATTTGCGAAGTGTGGGAAGAAGCCGGAAAGCGGTGGATCAGGGTCGATCCTGATCGGGAGATCGTGGATATTCAGGGCGATGCGTTCCTGATGGCAGGGGATGCGTGGCTGATGGCTCGCGACAACGAGATCAACCCGCAGTTGTTCGGCGTCAAAAAATCGTGGGGCATGCACTATATCCGCAACAACTTGTGCTTTGACCTGAATGCCGTTCTCGGTAACGAACTGGGATACCGGGACTTTCCGCCGCTTTGCCAAAAAGCGATGGACGAGCTGGACGCAGAAGAATGGCAACTACTCGATGAGATCGCCATTTATTTGCAGGACCCGGATGAACATTACGCGCAACTGCAAGCGCTGTTTTCCGGGCATGACTTCCTGCAATTCAAAAGGATAGAACAGTGAAAAAAATCGGGCAGTTGTACGATAAAACGCGAAGCGGTCATACGAAGATGGACCAGTACGTCAAGGAGCAGCGAACAGCGATCAGCAGGAAGGAATGGAGAACGGGTGCACATTGAAGTCTACAATGCCAAGCTTCACAATCTGAAAAACATTACAACGAAGATTCCCAAGCATCAGTTTATTGTGGTTACGGGAGTCAGCGGCTCGGGAAAGTCGAGCTTTATTTTCGATACCTTGCATCAGGAGGGACAGCGGATCTATTTGGAGGCGCTGGGGATTGCGCACGATGTCCAGCATTACGACTCGTTTGACATGATTTTGGGCCTGAGTCCGACGATTGCCGTACAGCAGCGCACCGTCAGCAATCTGAATCCACGCTCGGTCGTCGGCTCCGTCACCCGCATCCTGAACCTGCTGGCGATCATTTACGCCCAGGAGGGACAGCGGGCAGGGGAAAGCCAGCATCAACCGGACGAGTATGTACCGGGGCTGTTCATGTTCAACTCTCCACATGGTTCGTGCCCTGCTTGCGGGGGCAGGGGAAGTGTGGTCGAAGTGAACGTTGCAAAAATTTTGCCGCCGCCCAGTGAAACGATTGAACACTGGCATCAGTTCGCCTACCAATTCCCGCACGCGAAAAATGAGGAAAAAGAGTACGTGCACAAGCGTCTGGATAATTTTGTAAAACACTTTCAGGTGAGCACGGAAACGCCTTTTGCCGCATTGCCAGAGGAAGCCAGGGAAGCGTTTCTGAATTATCGGCCCAGGCGGACGCAGAGCAAAGGCCACCTGATTTTTTACGGTGTCCATGTCGTCATTGAGGAAAAGCTGAAAAAGCTGAATGTACAGCAATTCCCCGATCTCCTGACGACGCGGCTGTGCGCGCGATGTCAAGGGTTTCGTCTCGGTCCGGAAGCGCTTTCGATCACAATCGGCGACAAGCATATCGGCCAGCTTTGCCAGATGAATGTAAGCGGATTGGCGGCGTTTCTCCGCCATTACCAGACTGCGCGGCCGCACACCCCGTTTGTCGCCCATTTGCTCGCCGAGATTTTGCGCAAGCTGGACTGCCTTGAAACAGTAGGGTTGTCCTATTTGAATCTGTATCGCGAAATCCCGACGCTGAGCGGAGGGGAGACGCAGCGGCTGCACATCATGTCGCATTTGTCGGCAAAGGTAGATTCAATCATCTACATATTCGACGAGCCGACGGCCGGATTGCACGAACAGGAAAAAGAAAAAATCATTGAAAGCTTCCATCGGCTCAAGCAGCAAGGGAATACGGTGATTGTCGTGGAGCATGATGAAAGCGTCATTCGGCATGCCGATACCATCATGGACTTTGGCCCATTGGCTGGGCAGTTCGGCGGTTCCATCGTCTACCAGGGGAGCAACGCCGACTTTCTTACATCCCGCGAGTCGATCACGGCCCGGTATTTGCGCGAGAAAAAACACCCGCCAAAAGAATACGCAAACAGGATGGGTGCGTCTTTTCCCAAGCTGTCGCTCCGAAACGCGCGAACCCATCATTTGAAAAATATCGACGTCGATATTCCGCTTGGGGCCATCGTCGGGATCTGCGGGCTGTCTGGCAGCGGCAAAAGCTCGCTGGTAATCGATACGCTCATTCCCAAGCTCCAGTCATCGTTCAAGGCCAAAGCGGGCAAGCAAAGGCTGCTTGTCGAAGAGGAAGAAGAGCGCGAAGGCGATTCTGCCTATACACAAGCCGATGCCAGGCTGGAAGGCGCAGAAAACATTGACGGCTGTGTCGTCGTCACGCAAAAGCTGGCCCGACGCCATGAAAACTCGTGCGTCGCCACATTTTTGGGCGTATGGGACCATATCCGGCACATTTTTTCCATGCAGGAAGAGGCCATTGCCCTGCAGTTTACGCGCAGCTCTTTTTCTTTCAACTCGACAGGCTCGTGCCCGGCTTGCAACGGAAACGGACACATCAAAAGATGGCTGGGCCAGCAGACGTTTTACGACCCGTGCCCTTCCTGCCAAGGCAAGCGATTCAAGCGGGAGGTCCTGCAGGTTCGCTACAAGGAGCGTACGATCTCCGACGTTCTGGAGATGGCGGTCACGGAAGCGTGTGAATTTTTCCGCGATCACGGCAAAATCAGCAAGCTGCTGGGCACAATCGAAGAATTGGGCATGGGCTACATCCTTCTCGGACAAAGCCTCACGACATTGAGCGGCGGAGAAGCCCAGCGGCTGAAACTGGCGCGCGAGCTGGGGAAAAACACAAAAGGGAGCTATCTGTACATATTGGATGAGCCGACTGTCGGGCTCAGCTACTATGACACCGAAAAATTGCTGATATTACTCGGCAAGCTGATCGCAAGCGGACACTCCGTCCTGCTCATTGAACACGACCCGTATGTGCTCGCCTATTGCGACTATTTAATTGAGCTTGGGCCAGGCGCGGGTGACAAAGGCGGAGAGGTCATCGCCAAAGGAACGCCGGAAGAGATCAAGCAACTGGCTTGCTCGCTGACCGGACCATTTTTGCCGTAAACGACAGTGCTTGACTGGAAAATTTGTCATAGCGCGAGTAGCTGCTCCGGCTGGAAAAGCAAACTCGCACAGGAAAGGAACGGGAGAATGGATAGCAGCGCTCTGTTTCAGGAGTTTCCGGTATTGAAATCGGACGAATTGATCCTGCGGGAGATCGAAGAGTGTCACCTGCATGATTTGTATGAAATTTACAGCAACGAAAACGTTTTTACGTATTGCGGCATCATTCCCAGACAGAAGAAGGATACGGTCTTGAAGATGATCGGACATTTCAAACGGGATTACCTGAAAAAATCGAGAGTAAAGTGGGGCATTTTTCCCGCTCACAAGCACGAGAGCGACACATTAGTCGGCATCATCGAAGCCTTCGATTTTCATCAACGGGTGAACATGGCAACCATCGGCTACTTTTTGGCCGAAGCCCACTGGGGAAAAGGAATTGCTTCCAAGGCGGTCAATATGGTCGTCCGCTTCTTGATGGAAGAAGTCAAGCTCAACAGGATTCAGGCAGAAGTCATGCCGTCAAATGAAGCGTCCAAGCAAGTATTGCGCAAAAATGGCTTTATGATGGAAGGAACGCTCCGACAGGCCGCGCTCTGGACAGGCAAAGGAATTGTCGATCTGGAGATTTACGGTCTGTTGCAGGAAGACTATCAAAAGCTGATGAGATAACCGCCTTGTCCAACAGCCAGACGTCCCGCTGGCAACAGTTGAACAAAAAGGTTTCATCCCGGAAGCAAGCAGGGGATGAAACCTTTTTGTTGTCCTTATGCCCAATCAATTGCTGTGAAAATACGCAATCAAGGAATCCAGCGGTACGACCTCCACCTTTTCGCCGAACGACTCTGTTTGGGCACAAGCCGTCAGTGCGTAATCGTCATCCAGCGCGTACGTCTTGAAAAACCAATCCCCTTGTTCATATTCGCGCCATCCCTCGACGCCGCCCTCTTTGACAGTGGAGAAGCTGTCCAGCGGGAGGAACAGCCCCTTGCCGATTGCTTTGATATAGCTTTCCTTGGCTGTCCAAACATGGAAAAAGCGTTCCAGTCGTCGCTTGCTATCCGCTTCTTCCTCGATAAACGCGCATTCCTCTTTCGCGAAAAACTGGCTGGCAATTTGCAAATCTATCGCCTGTTTTTTTTCAATATCAATGCCGACAGGATGCTCGGCGGTGATGCAGACCACCCAGCTGCCTGCGTGGGAAAGATTGAAGTGCAAACGACTGCATGGGTCAAGCAGCGACGGTTTGCCATAGGCATTCGTGCCAAACAGGATGCTTTTTGCGGGAACCGCGAACGTTTCTGCGGCGATTTTCCGAATCAACAGATCGGCCAACAGGCCGCGGACGAGATCGTCACGGTGATAGAATGCCAAAAGCCGCTGTTTCTTTTCGGCGGTCACAATAGACAACAGGCGGGGAACGGTTTCCTCAGGAAAATCGGTGATCGAGACCGCGTAAATATGCACCATGTTGAACCTCCATTCTCGTAGTCGACAAGCTTTGCGTAGACTGGCGCAAGCGATCTTGTCCATGCGCGGGCATCGGCTGACGGCACACCCGGCGCAATCCATTCAGTTCCAGACATCAGTATGTATAGTAAAAAATTACCTGTTTATCCAGTATAAATCATGAATGGCCTGGTGAACATAGCAAAATTCTCTGTTTGAAAAATTTTAACAACAAACCGTTTCGCTGTGAAAATGGTGCGTTTGCCAACGAACGGCGATCCCCTTTATTTTGGAAAAAAGCCTTGTCCGTAAAGAGGCTGTAAAGAGCCACCACGAATTTTTTAACAAAATGTCCCTATTTTTTTACCAATTTCCAATTTTTCTCTGCTATAATGATCTTCAACGTCAACAACCTAGTGCTTTTAGCCTGTCAATTGCTGTCGCTGGCGTTTTCCCAAAGGGTGAGGGAGAAGGGGCGCACACAGGTCAAACGAACTTTTGGCAAACGGCAAGCAGACCGATCCGCGCTGCAGCGCCTGTGTTTCCTTGTCGAATCATGATTGGTAACGTGACTTTTTTCCCAAAATCATCTCCCATAAACAGGAAATTTTCCTGATTGTTAAATTTCCCCAAATGAAGGAGAATGATGATCTGGGAATGGAGTCATCCAATCGTTTTGTGAAATGGTTTATTATTACAGTAGAGGTATCATCATCCTATTTATTCATTACATTCGGCCCTTTCTCAGCGCAAGGTATGTTCTGCACCGACGAAAATTCGTCTTTATTCGATCCTCATTCTAACTGCCCAGCACATTGACGTAGCTGTCACTTGTTGGCCACGGTTTTGACACACTTCATGATGGGCAACAGCAATTTCGTTATCGGAGGGGACACATGTTAGCAAATCAGGCCAATCTTATCGACATCGAGTGGGAAATGAAGCACCGTCCGCAGGTTCCTTTTGCACAGGATAAGACGATTCATCAATTGTTCGAGGAGCAGGCAGAGGCTTTTTCGGACCATGTTGCTCTTGTCTATGAAAACAAAAGGCTCACTTACCGGGAACTGAACCGAAAAGCCAATCAGTTGGCGAGAGTCTTGCTGGAAAAAGGCGTGCAAACAGACAGCATCATCGGTGTGATGATGGAAAAATCCATCGAGAACATCGTCGCGATTTTGGCCGTTCTCAAAGCAGGCGGGGCGTATGTGCCCATCGACATCGAATATCCCCGCGATCGCATCCAGTACATTTTGCAGGACAGTCAAACCAAAATCGTGCTCACCCAAAAAAGCGTCAGCCAGCTCGTTCACGACGTCGGCTACAGCGGGCTCGTGGTTGCCGTTGACGAACAAAACCTGGACGCTTACGAAGATACCAATCTGCACCGCCCAAGCAAGCCGACGGATCTTGCCTATGTCATTTACACCTCGGGGACGACGGGCAAACCGAAAGGCACCATGCTGGAGCATAAAGGCATCGCCAACTTGCAATCGTTTTTCAAAAACGCGTTTGGCGTCACGGAGCAAGACCGGATCGGCCTTTTTGCCAGCATGTCGTTTGACGCCTCCGTCTGGGAAATGTTCATGGCGTTGCTGAACGGCGCGAGCCTTTACATTCTTTCCCGGCAAACGATTCATGATTTCGTTACGTTTGAAAACTATTTGCGTGAAAATGAATTATCGGTCATCACGTTGCCGCCGACCTATTTGACACATCTTACTCCCGAACGCATTACTTCCCTGCGCATCATGATAACGGCAGGTTCCGCTGCCTCTGCCCCTTTGGTAAACAAATGGAAAAACAAACTCAGGTACATAAATGCTTACGGCCCCACGGAAACGAGTATTTGCGCGACGATCTGGGAAGCGCCGTCTGACCAGCTCCCCGTGCAGACGGTTCCGATTGGCAAGCCGATTCAAAATACACACGTTTACATTGTCGATGAAAATTTGCAACTGTTGCCGCCCGGCAGCGAAGGCGAACTGTGCATAGGCGGGGTCGGTCTGGCAAGAGGCTATTGGAATCGCCCTGATTTGACCGCAGAAAAATTTGTCGATAACCCGTTTGTGCCCGGCGAAAAAATGTACCGGACAGGCGACTTGGCGAAATGGTTGCAGGATGGAACCATCGAGTTTCTCGGCAGAATCGACCATCAGGTGAAAATCAGAGGCCATCGGATTGAGCTTGGCGAAATCGAGTCCGTTTTGTTGTCACATGAACAGGTCAAAGAGGCTGTCGTCATGGCCAGAGAAGACAACCAGGGCGGGCAGTACCTGTGCGCCTATTATATTTCTAGCGGCGAAGTAAATCCTGCGCAGCTCAGAGACTACGCTGCACAAAAGCTTCCGGCCTACATGCTGCCTTCCTATTTCGTCAAGTTGGACAAAATGCCGCTTACACCCAATGACAAGATCGACCGCAAAGCATTGCCGGAGCCTGATTTTTCGGCGAACGCAAACCGCGATTCCTACCTTCCGCCGAGAAACGAGACAGAGTCGATTCTCGCATCGATCTGGCAGGATGTGCTGGGAATTGAGAGAATCGGGATTCGCGACAATTTTTATGCACTCGGTGGCGATTCGATCCAGGCCATCCAGGTCGTCGCGCGTCTGCATGCCTATCAGCGCAAGCTAGAGACGAAAGATTTGCTGAATTACCCGACAATCGAGCAGGTCGCTCCCTATGTGAAACATACCACCAGAAAAAGCGATCAGGGCATCGTCGAGGGGAACGTGCCGCTTACGCCCATTCAAAAATGGTTTTTTGAGAAAAACTTCACGAATATGGAGCATTGGAACCAATCGTATATGCTCTATCGTCCGGAAGGATTCGACCGCGCTGCCCTTCAACGTGCCATGGACAAAATCGTGGAGCACCACGACGCGCTTCGCATGGTCTATTCGCACGAGAACGGGAATGTGCTGCAACACAACCGCAGTTTGGGTGGCAACTTATACGACTTTTTCTTCTATGATCTGACAGCGCAGGCAGATGTCGAGCAGACAATCGAAGCCGAAACGCAGCGTTTGCACAGCAGCATGAATTTGCAGGAAGGGCCGCTGGTGAAAGTCGCGTTGTTCCATACGCTGCAAGGCGATCATTTGTTTTTGGTCATTCATCATCTGGTCATGGATGGAATTTCCTGGCGGATTTTGTTTGAGGACCTGTCCACCGCCTATGCGCAGGCAATGGCCGGGCAAGAGATTCGTCTGCCGGAAAAAACGGATTCTTTCAAAAAGTGGTCAGAATGGTTGAGTGAATACGCGAACCAGGAAGATTTGCTTGGCGAGATTCCGTATTGGGAGAGCCTCGAGTCCAAAGCGGCAAACGTATCCCTGCCCAAAGACGATGAAACGGCAGGCTGCAAACAAAAGTCTGTGCGGCATATGCGGATACGGCTGGGGGCGCAAGAGACGGAGCAGTTGTTGAAGCAAGCCAATCAAGCCTATCAAACGGAAATTAACGATTTGCTGCTGGCGGCGCTTGGCTTGGCTTTTGCCGAGTGGCGCAAGCTGGAGCAGCTCGCCATCAATCTGGAAGGACACGGGCGCGAAGAGATTATCGAGCAGGCGAACGTGGCCAGAACAGTCGGATGGTTTACGTCCCAGTATCCGGTCTTGCTCGATTTGCGACAGACGGCGCATTTGTCCGACTATATCAAACGCACAAAAGAAGATTTGCGGAAAATCCCGAATAAAGGCATCGGTTACGACATCCTAAAGCATCTGACTCTTCCCGGAAAACGCGGTTCCTTGACCTTCAGCGTGCAGCCGGAAGTGACGTTCAATTACCTGGGGCAGTTTGATGCCGATTTGAAAACGGAGCTGTTTACCCGTTCGCCGTACAGTGGCGGCAACACACTTGGCGCAGATGGCAAAAACAATCTCAGTCCTGAATCGGAAGTGTACACCGCTTTGAATATAACCGGATTGATCGAAGACGGGGAGCTTGTCTTCACATTCTCCTACAGCACGGAGCAGTTCAAAGAAGAGTCTATTCAACAGTTGAGCCAAAACTATCAACAGCAGTTGCAACAGATTATCACGCATTGCATCGGAAAAAAAGAAGTAGAACGGACTCCGAGCGATTTTAGCGTCAAAGGCCTTGAGTTGGAGGAAATGGACGATATCTTCGAAATACTGGAAAATACACTGACGTAAAGCAGCTGTTGCCGACGATTTGCCGGGTCAGCGCGCTTATCATTCCCATTTTCCTACAGATAAAACAAATACTGATAGTTTGAGGTGCCGCAATGAGCGTATTTAGCAAAGAACAGATCCAGGATATGTACGTTTTAACACCGATGCAAGAGGGAATGCTGTTTCACGCCTTGCTCGACCAGGAACAAAACTCGCATCTCGTACAGATGTCCATTTCGCTGCAAGGTAAGCTTGACGTCGGTTTGTTTGCCGATAGCCTGCGTGTGCTGGTAGAGAGATATGATGTATTCCGCACGTTGTTTCTCTATGAAAAGCTGAAGCAGCCATTGCAGGTCGTATTGAAGGGACGTCCGATCCCTATCGAATTTCACGACTTGTCTGCCTGCGACGATTCCGAGAAGCATGCCCGCTACATGCAATACAAACGGGCCGATCAGGAAAAAACCTTCCATCTGGCCAAAGACCCATTGATGCGAGTGGCCATTTTTCAAATGTCCCCGCAAGACTATCAGGTCATCTGGAGCTTTCATCACATTCTTATGGACGGCTGGTGCTTCAGCATCATTTTTGATGACCTGCTTGCCATCTATTTATCTTTGCAAAACAAGACGCCGCTCTCGCTTGAGCCGGTTCAGCCGTACAGCCGCTTTATCAAATGGCTGGAAAAACAGGATAAACAGGCCGCGCTCCGCTATTGGAAAGACTATCTGGATCACTATGAACAAAAGACAGCCTTGCCGAAAAAGCAAAAGCCTGCTGCGAACGCTTTTCAGCCAACCCAATATCGCTTTGCTTTCGACCGTACCCTGACCCAACAGCTCGGGGCGATCGCCAGTCAAAATCAGGTGACGTTATCGACGGTAATTCAAACGATCTGGGGGATTCTTCTGCAAAAGTACAACGCTGCCGATGATGTGCTGTTCGGCTCCGTTGTGTCCGGACGCCCGACAGAGATCGTCGGAATCGACAAAATGGTCGGTCTGTTTATCAATACGATTCCATTCCGCGTGCAAGCGCAAGCCGACCAGACTTTTTCCGGCCTGCTGCAGGATGTGCACAAAAAGACGCTGCAATCCCGGCCGTACGAGCACGTGCCTTTGTACGACATTCAAAACTTGACGGATTTGAAGCAAGAGCTGATCGACCATCTTATGGTCATTGAAAACTATCCGCTGGTCGAGGCGCTGCAGCAAAAAGCGCAAACGCAGCCGATTGGCTTCACCATTACTGACGTTGAAATGTTCGAGCCTACCAATTACGACCTGACCGTCATGGTAATGCCGAAGGAAGAAATCGCCTTCCGCTTTGACTACAATGCGGCCTTGTTTGAGGAAGCAGTCGTGCAAAGAATGGCAGGACACTTCCAGCAGATTGCCTCTTGCGTAGCGGCCAATCCGAATGTCGAGCTTCGCCAAATTTCGATGCTGACAGAAGCGGAAACGGTGCAGCTTTTGGCCAAACGGACGGAAACAGCGGCTGACTATCCTGCGGCGACCATTCACGAGCTTTTCGCCCGGCAGGCAGAAAAAACGCCCGAACAAGTCGCCGTTGTTTTCGGCGACCAGCACCTGACGTATCGGGAACTGGATGAAAAATCCAACCAGCTCGCCCGCTTTTTACGCCAAAAAGGCATTGGCGCAGACTCCCTTGTCGGCACGATGCTGGATCGGTCACTGGAGATGATCGTCGGAATCCTGGGCGTCCTGAAAGCAGGCGGCGCATTTGTGCCGATTGACCCGGAGCTGCCTGCGGAACGAATCGCCTACATGCTCACGCATAGCGGCGTGCGATTGGTCGTGACGCAGGAACATTTAATGGAAAAAGTGACGACGCCAACGGCAAAACTTGACATCCGCACCTCTGCAATCTGGCAAGAGAGCAGCGCCCCAGTCGAGTCGGTCAACCAGCCGCATGACTTGTTTTACATCATCTATACATCCGGCACGACAGGCAAACCGAAAGGCGTCATGCTGGAACACCGGAACATGGCGAACCTGCTGCAATTTACTTTTGACAAAACGAATATCGCTTTTCAGGAAAACGTGTTGCAGTACACGACATGCAGCTTTGATGTTTGCTACCAGGAAATTTTCTCCACGCTGCTGGCAGGGGGACAGCTTTACCTCATCACGAACGAGCTGAGAAGACATGTGGAAAAGCTGTTTGCGTTCATCCAGGAAAAACAGATCAGCATTTTGTCTCTGCCCGTGTCTTTCCTGAAATTTATTTTTAACGAAAAAGACTACGCGCAAAGCTTCCCGCGTTGCGTCAAGCATATCATCACCGCTGGGGAACAGCTCGTCGTCACACACGAGCTGCAAAAATACCTGCGCGACCATCACGTATTTTTGCACAATCACTACGGACCGTCGGAAACGCATGTCGTGACGACCTGCACGATGGACCCGCGCAAGGAGATACCTGAGCTGCCGCCAATCGGCAGACCGATCAGCAATACGGGCATTTACATTTTGGATGAAGGGCTGCAGTTGAAGCCGGAGGGGATCGTCGGGGAGTTGTACATTTCCGGGGCAAACGTCGGAAGAGGGTACTTGCACCAGCCGGAGTTGACGGCGGAGAAGTTTCTGGAAAATCCGTACCAGCCAGGCGAACGGATGTATCGAACGGGTGATCTGGCCCGCTGGTTGCCGGATGGTCAGCTCGAATTTTTGGGGCGGATCGACCATCAGGTAAAAATCAGAGGACACCGCATCGAGCTGGGCGAGATCGAATCGCGCCTGCTCAACCATCCGGCGATCAAGGAAGCAGTGGTCATCGACATCGCAGACGAGACAGGTGGAAAGTCCTTGTGCGCCTACGTCGTTTTGCAAAGCGAAATCAGCGACGAAGACATGCGGACATACTTGGCGCGCGCCCTGCCTGAGTATATGATCCCTTCCTTTTTCGTGAAGCTGGAGCGGATTCCGGTTACACCGAACGGAAAAACAGACCGGAGAGCATTGCCAAAGCCGGAGGGGCGTGCAGTGACGGGAGCGGAGTACGTCGCTCCGACAACCGAGCTGGAGCAAAAGCTGGTCGCAATCTGGGAGCAAATCCTTGGCGTGACGCCGATCGGTATTCAGGATGATTTTTTCACGCTGGGAGGCCATTCGCTAAAGGCGATTCAGCTTGTTTCCCGCATGCAAAAGGAATGCAAGGCAGATGTACCGCTGCGCGTGCTGTTTGACAAGCCGACGATTCAAGCGCTCGCCGCGTATGTGGACGGGGGAGCGGAAAGCGAGTATCAGGCGATTCCACAGGCTGAGCCGCAGGCGTATTATCCTGTATCCTCTGCGCAAAAGCGGATGCTCATTTTAAATCAGCTCGACCCGGACAGCACCGTTTACAACCTGCCAGTGGTCATGATTCTCGACGGAAAGCTCGATCAGGCGCGATTGGAGCAAGCCATTTCGGGTCTGGTGGCACGCCATGAGTCGATGCGCACATCGTTTCACACGATAAACGGCGAGCCGGTTCAGCGTATCCATGCCCATTGCGAGCTGCCGATTGCCTACTTGGAAGCGGCAGAAGAGCAATTGAACGAAGTGATCCTGTCGTTCATGCGTCCGTTTGATCTGGAAAAAGCACCGCTATGCCGGGTGGGACTGGTTAAGCTCCAGGAGAGCCGACATGTGCTCGTTATCGACATGCACCACATCATCTCGGACGGCGTATCCACGCAGCTTATCCTGAATGACTTTGCCCGTCTGTATCAGCACGAAGCCTTGCCAGAGCTGCGCATTCAGTATAAAGACTTCGCCGTTTGGGAAAAAGCGCGGACACAAACGAGCGAGTACGCCAAACAGGAAGCGTATTGGCTTGCGCGATTCGCAGGCGAAATCCCGGTTCTGAACCTGCCGCTCGATTACCCGCGCCCATCTGTGCAAAGTTTCGAGGGCGAACGTTATTCTTTCCGGACGGAAAAACAACTGCTGGATCGCTTGCAGCGCGCAGCGAAAGACACGGGCGCGACGCTGTACATGGTTCTTTTGGCCGCCTATCATGTGCTGCTCAGCAAATACTCCGGGCAGGACGACATGGTGATCGGCACCGTGACCGCCGGCAGAGCGCACCCTGATACGGAGAAGATTACGGGGATGTTCGTCAACACGCTGGCGATGCGCAACCAGTCTGCGCCGACAAAAACGTTCAAGCAATTTTTGCTGGAGGTAAAAGACAATACACTCGCCGCTTTCGAGCATGGGGAGTATCCGTTCGAGGAGCTGGTTGAAAAGCTGGCGATTTCCCGGAACCGGAGCCGTAACCCGCTGTTCGTCACGTTGTTCATTTTGCAAAACATGGATGCCGGTCTGATCGAGCTGGACGGCGTGTCCGTGACCCCGTACGTGCCAGATGGGAACATGGCCAAATTCGACCTGTCGCTGGAAGCAAGCGAAAGCGAAGCGGGACTTTCCTTCTGCTTCGAATATGGCACGAAGCTGTTCAAGCGCGAGACGATTGAGCGCATGTCGCTTCATTACTTGCAAATCCTGCAGGCAATCAGCGAAAACATGGAGCAGCAACTGGCGAAAATCGAGATGCTGACCGCCCAGGAGAAGCAGCAGTTGCTTGCCGACTTCAACGACACCGCTACGGTGAATCTGTCTGAAAGCACGCTCTCGGAATTGTTTGAAGAGCAAGTGCGTAAAACGCCCGAACAGACAGCAATCGTGCTGGGCGACAAACGATTGACGTATCGCGAGCTGAACGAGCGGGCCAATCAGCTCGCGCACACCTTGCGGGAAAAAGGTGTGCAGGCCGAGCAAAGCGTAGCGATTATGGCGCAAAGGTCGCTCGAAATGATCGTCGGGATCATCGCCGTTCTGAAAGCGGGCGGAGCGTATGTACCGATTGATCCGGATTATCCGGCGGAGCGCATCGCGTATATGCTGGAAGATTGCGAAGCCCGGCTGGTGCTTGCACAAAAGCATTTGCGCGAAAAGCTGACCGCAAATGTGGAGCTTTTGGATCTGGATGACGAGCAAGCCTACTCGCCGCATGCGGAAAACCTGGAGCCGATGCACACGGCGTCCGATCTCGCTTACATCATCTACACGTCCGGTACGACAGGCAAGCCAAAAGGCGTCATGGTGGAGCATCGGGGGATCGTCAACAGCGTGCTTTGGAACAGGGACGAATTTGCCCTTTCTGAGAAGGACAGGGGGACACTGTCTCTCTCCTTTGCCTTTGATGCTTTTGCCCTTACCTTCTTTACCTTGATTATATCCGGCTCCACCGTCGTCCTGATGCCAGACGAGGAAGCCAAAGACCCGATTGCGCTGCGCAACCTGATTGCCACCTGGGAATGCAGCTACGTTGTTTTCGTGCCGAGCATGTTCCAGGCGATATTGGAGTGCAGCCGTCCGGCGGACATCCGTTCCATTCAGGCGGTCATGCTCGGCGGCGAAAAGCTGTCGCCGAAGCTCGTGCAAATGTGCAAAGAGATGCACCCGCAAATGCTGGTCATCAACGCATACGGCCCGACGGAATGCAGCGTCATCGCCACCTACCTGCGAGATACCTGGCCGGATAAACCGATCACCATCGGCCGTCCGGTTTCCAACACCAGCATTTACATCGTCGATCAGAACCATCAGCTGCTGCCTGTCGGCGTCGTCGGAGAAATATGCATCGGCGGCCGCGGCTTGGCACGGGGTTACTGGAAAAAGCCAGAGCTTACAGCAGAAAAATTTGTGGAAAATCCTGCTGTTCCGGGAGAACGCATGTACAAAACGGGAGATCTGGGCAGATGGCTTCCGGACGGAACGATTGATTTTGTAGGGCGGATCGACGAGCAGATCAAGGTGAGAGGATACCGGATTGAAATCGGGGAGATTGAAGCGGTTCTGCTTGCCCATGAAAAGACGAATGAAGCGGTCGTCGTCGCCTATCAGGACGAGCGCGGCGATTCCTACCTGGCTGCGTATTTCACGGGAAAAGCGCCGATGGAAGAATCCGAACTTCGCGCACATCTGTCCCGGGAGCTTCCGGCTTACATGGTCCCGGCCTACCTCATCCAACTGGACGCTCTTCCGCTTACGCCAAACGGGAAGGTAGACCGCAAAGCACTGCCCAAGCCGGATGGCAAGCCTGCGACTGCAGGAGCGGAGTATATCGCACCGGCTACAGAAGTGGAAGCGAAGCTGGCCGCGATCTGGGAAAACGTACTCGGCATTTCCGGCGTCGGCGTGATGGATAACTTTTTTGAGCTCGGCGGCCATTCCTTGAAAGCAATGGCAGTTGTGGCGCACGTGCATCGGGAGTTTCAAACCGATCTTTTGCTAAAACAGTTCTTCGCCGAGCCGACCATCCGGGGACTGTCCCGCCTGATCGAAAACACCGAACATGCAGTCGTTGCCGCGATTCAACCGGCAGCGCCGCAAGCGTACTATCCGGTATCGTCCGCGCAGCAGCGAATGTACTTGCTCCACCAGCTCGAAGGGGCCGGAATCAGCTACAACACACCGGGCATGATTATGCTGGAAGGCAAGCTGGACCGCGAGCAATTGGCGAATGCGCTGCAAGCACTGGTGGATCGTCACGACATCTTCCGGACTTCCTTTGAGATGGTGGGAGATGAGCTGGTGCAAAAGATTCATGAGCACGTGACCGTCGACTTGCCGTATGTGACGGCAGAGGAACAGCAGATCGACGAGCTTTTCCACTCGTTTGTCCGTCCGTTCGATCTGTCGGTCCCGCCGCTTTTGCGCATGAGTCTGGTGCAGCTTGCAGATGAGCGTCACCTGTTGCTGTACGACATGCACCATATCGCTGCCGATGCGGCATCCGTCACCATCGTGTTTGATGAACTGGCCGAATTGTACCAGGGCAAACAGTTGCCGCAGATGCGTATTCAGTACAAAGATTTTGCGGTCTGGCAAAAAGCGTTGTTCCAGTCGGATGTGTTCCAGAAGCAAGAAGCGTATTGGCTCGACACATTCGCCGGAAACATTGCCGCTGTCGATCTGCCGACAGATTTTCCGCGTCCAGCCGTGAAAAGCTTTGAAGGCGGGCAAGTCAGCCTGTCCATGGACCAGCAGCTTCTCGATGCGTTGCGCGAACTGGCCGCGAAAACGAACACGACGTTGTTCATGGTCTTGCTCGCCGCGTACAACGTACTGCTTGCGAAATACTCAGGACAGGATGACATCATCGTCGGAACGCCGATCTCCGGCAGACAGCGCGCCGAGCTTGCCCCTGTCGTCGGGATGTTTGTCAATACGCTTGCGATCCGCAACAAACCGACTGCACAGAAGAGCTTCACGCAATTTTTGCAGGAGGTCAAACAAAACGCGCTGGACGCTTACGATCACCAGGACTACCCGTTTGAAACATTGGTAGAAAAGCTGGGCATTCCGCGCGATCCGGGCCGCAATCCGCTGTTTGATACGATGTTTATTTTGCAAAAGGACGACCTGTCTGAAAAAGCGCTGGATCAGCTCGTCTATCGCCATTACGAATCTGCAAGCGCGCTTCCTGTCGCGAAATTCGACTTGTCTTTCCACCTGACAGAGCGGGAATCCGGCCTGTTCTTGCGCCTTGAATACGGCACGAAGCTGTTCAAGCAAGAAACGGTAGAGCGCATGGCCGGGCACTTCATGCAAATTTTGCGAGCGATCACGGCAAATCCAGACAGCGAGCTGCAAGAGATCGAGATGCTGACAGAGGCAGAAAAGCACATGCTTTTGGTGACATTCAATGATACAGACGGCGAATACCGGGCAGAGCAAACGATCCAACAGCTCTTTGAAGAACGGGTACAAGCAACGCCCGAGCAAACCGCCCTCGTATTTGAAGAGAAGCGAATGTCGTACCGGGAGCTGAATGAACGAGCGAACCAACTCGCAGCCGTATTGCGCGAAAAAGGTGTAGGGCCAGACAGCATTGTCGCCTTGCTCACAGAACGCTCCGCGGAGATGGTCATCGCCACGCTTGCCACGTTGAAGGCTGGCGGCGCGTTTTTGCCCGTCGATCCTGATTATCCCGAAGAACGAATCAGCTACATGTTGGCGGACAGTCAGGCAAAGCTTGTGCTGACGCATGCGCACCTGCTGCACAAAGTGAGCAGTCAGGTCGAAATCGTCGATGTGGACGACTGCAACCATTATGCGCCGCAGACAGAAAACCTGCCTTGCGTAAACAAGCCGTCCGATCTGGCTTATATCATCTACACGTCCGGAACAACCGGCAAGCCAAAAGGGGTCATGCTGGAACACAAAGGGGTAGCCAATCTGCAAAGCGTATTTGCCAATCAGCTTGGCATCACTCCGCAAGACCGGGTAGGGCACTTTGCCAGCATTTCGTTTGACGCATCGGTGTGGGAAATGTTTATGGCCTTGCTGACAGGCGCGACTTTGTACGTCTTGTCCCGAGACATCATCAACGATTTTCAGCAATTTGCCAAATACGTTCGCCAAAACGCGATCACCGTTCTCACCTTGCCGCCGACGTATGCCATTTATCTTGAGCCGGAGCAACTGTCGACTTTGCGCGTACTGATAACAGCCGGATCAGCTTCCTCTGCCGCACTGGTGGACAAATGGAAAGAAAAAGTGACCTATATCAACGGATACGGCCCGACAGAAAGCACCATTTGCGCGACGCTTTGGAAAGCCGCCCCGGATGAACAAACCGAGACGATTCCGATTGGCAAACCGATTCAAAACAGCAAGCTGTACATCGTGGATGAACAATTGCGTTTGAAAGCGCCCGGTCAGATCGGCGAATTGTGCATCGGCGGCGTGTCGCTGGCAAGAGGCTACTGGAACCGTCCGGAGCTGACCGCTGAGAAATTTGTCGACAATCCGTTTGTGCCCGGAGAAAAAATGTACCGGACAGGTGATCTGGCAAGATGGCTGCCGGACGGAAATATCGAGTATGTGGGCCGAATCGACCACCAGGTGAAAATTCGTGGCCACCGGGTGGAGCTGGGCGAAGTAGAGAGTGTGCTCTTGCGGTATGAAACGGTCAAAGAAGCAGCCGTTATCACGCATACGGATGACCGCGGCCAGGCTTACTTGTGCGCTTACTACGTCGCAGACGGGGAAGTCACGCCTGCACAGCTTCGCGCGCATCTGGAAAAAGAGTTGCCGCAATACATGGTTCCTGCCTTCTTCATCCAGCTGGAGAAGATGCCGCTGACACCAAATGACAAGATTGACCGGAAAGCACTGCCGAAGCCAAGCAAGGACGAGAAGCGGGAGGAATATACCGCGCCGCAAACCGAGCTGGAACAACTGCTGGCTGACATTTGGGCAGACGTTTTGGGCGTCGGGCAAGTAGGAACAAAAGACAACTTCTTCGAGTTGGGCGGCGATTCCATCAAAGCGATCCAGGTATCCACACGCCTGAATGCAGCAGGGTGGACGCTTGCGATGAAAGAGCTGTTCCAATACCCGACCATCGAAGAAGTCGCCGTTCACGTCGTCCCGAACATGAGAGAGAGCGAACAGGGCGTTGTAGAAGGCGAGATTGCCCTGACACCGATCCAGCGATGGTTCTTCGAGCGCAATTTCACGGATCGCCATCACTGGAATCAGGCTGTCATGCTGTACAGCGCGGATGGTTTTGAGGAAAAACTTGTCCGGCAAGCGTTCCAAAAAATCGTCGAGCATCACGATGCGCTGCGCATGGTTTACAGGCAAGAGAACGGGACGATCAAGCAAATCAATCGCGGACTGATCGAGGAGGGCTTCCGCTTCTATTCCTACGATTTGCAGCAGCATGAAAACAGCGAGGCGCACATCCTCGAGCTGGCTGACCGCATCCAAAGCAGCATCGACCTGGAACAGGGCCCACTCGTCCATCTGGCTCTTTTCTCTACAAAAGAAGGCGATCATTTGCTGATTGCGATCCACCATCTGGTCGTGGATGGCGTCTCCTGGCGCATATTGTTCGAAGACTTTGCATCGGCCTATGCCCAGGCGCAAAAGCAGCAGGAAATCGTCTTGCCGAAAAAGACGGATTCCTTCAAGGACTGGGCAGCTCAATTGCAAAGGTACGCGGACAGCGACGAGCTGCTTCGGGAAGTGCCGTACTGGCACAACCTGGAAACGACAACCGCGCCTGCGGCATTGCCAACTGACTTTGACACCGCAGATCGCAAGCAAAAACATACGCGCTTGTGGTCGTTTGAACTGACAGACTTGCAGACGGAAAACCTGTTGCGCCATGTCCACCACGCCTACCACACCGAGATGAACGACCTGTTGCTTGCAGCCCTTGGCTTGGCCGTAAAAGACTGGGCGGATACGAACAGCGTCGTCATCAATCTGGAAGGCCACGGGCGCGAAGACATCCAGAACGAGATGAACGTCACACGGACGGTTGGCTGGTTCACTTCGCAATATCCAGTGGTGCTCGACATGGAAAAGGCCGAGGACTTGTCCTACCAGATCAAGCAAGTCAAAGAAAGCTTGCGCCGGATCCCGAAAAAAGGGATCGGCTACGAGATTTTGCGCACGATGACGACACGCGAGATCCAGCCGCCACTTTCGTTTGCGCTGCGGCCGGAAATCAGCTTTAACTACCTGGGCCAATTCGAGTCGGAGGGCAAGACCGGGGGATACACGTTCTCGCCGATTGGCACGGGCCAGTTGTTCAGCCCTGAATCGGAAAGAGTGTTCCTGCTGGATATTTCCGGCCTGATCGAGGACGGCAAGCTGCGCATCAGCATCGGTTACAACAGCCTCCAGTACAAGGAAGAGACCATGGCAAGCCTGGCAGACCGCTATCGAAATCACTTGCTTGGCATCATCGAGCATTGCATGGCAAAAGAGGATAGCGAGTACACCCCGAGCGATCTGGGAGATGACGAACTGTCCATGGAAGAACTGGAGAACATCCTGGAACTGATTTGACCAGGCGACAGAAGAAGTGCTTTTTTCCTCCAATAAAAGCGGGCACGCTGCGCTTTTATTGGAGGTCCCCCTCTTCAAACCGATAATTCACACAGTCGAGGTGCAAAATGAAAAAGCAGGAAAACATCGCAAAAATTTACCCGCTTACCCCATTGCAAGAGGGGATGTTGTTTCACGCAGTCAAAGACACAGGCTCAAGCGCCTATTGCCTCCAGATGTCGGCGACCATCCAGGGCGATTTTCACCTGCCTCTTTTTGAACAGAGCCTAAACAAGCTCGTGGAAAACTACGAGGTACTGCGCACGGTGTTTGTGTACCAAAACTTGCAGCGTCCTCGGCAGGTTGTTTTCAAAGAAAGAAAGGTGACTGTTCCTTTCGAGAACATTTCTCATTTGCCAACGAAGGAGCAGGACGAGTACATAAAAGCGTACACGGATCAACACCATACGTTTGATCTGACAAAAGGCAGCCTGATGAAAGCCGCGATTTTTCAAACAGGCGAGAACAAGTACCGATTTGTCTGGGCGTTTCACCACATCATCGTGGACGGTTGGTCACTCGGCGTATTGCTCCACAAGCTTTTGACCTATTACGCAGCGCTGCGAAAAGGCGAACCGCTTCCACGGGAAGCGACGAAGCCGTACAGCGATTATATCAAATGGCTGGATAAACAAAACAAGGACGAAGCGCTCACCTACTGGCAGAACTATCTGGCAGGGTACGATCATCAGGCGGATTTTCCAAAACGGAAACATCTGGCCGAATCCAGCCGCTACGAACACATCGAAAACATGTTCACCATCTCGTCTGAAAAGACGCAGCAGCTCATGCAAATCGCCAATCAACACCAGGCTACGATGAGCAGCGTGTTCCAGGCGCTCTGGGGCATTTTGGCCAGCAAGTACAAAAATACGGAGGACGTCGTTTTCGGCTCGGTCGTATCTGGCCGACCGCCGCAAATCCAGGGAATCGAGAGCATGGTTGGTTTGTTCATCAACACGATTCCCACTCGCGTGCAGACCAACAAGCAGCAAACGTTCAGCGAGCTGCTCCAAGCGGTGCAAAAGCAAGCCTTGGCTTCGGCTGCCTATGATTATGCACCGCTGTACGAGATTCAAAGCACGAACGTACTGAAACAGGAATTGATCGATCATTTGGTCACGTTTGAAAATTACCCGGACAACTCGATGAAGCATCTGGAAGAGGCATTAGGGTTCCAATTCACCGTCGAAAGCGGGGAAGAACAAACCTCCTATGATTTCAACGTGGTCGTGGCACTCGCTCCGTCGAACGAGCTGTATGTAAAGCTAAGCTATAATGCCGCCGTTTATGAGTCGTCGTTCGTAAACCGGGTGGAAGGCCATCTTCGCACCGTCATCGACCAGGTGATTGACAATCCGCAAGTGAAGCTATCCGAGATCGGCATCATCACCGAAGCGGAAAAGCAGCAATTGCTTGTCAACTACAACGACACCGCTGCCGATTATCCGCGGGACAAAACAATCGTGGAGCTGATCGCAGAGCAAGCGGCGCGGACACCGGAGAAAACAGCCGTTGTTTGCGGCGATGACAGCTTGACCTATCAGGAGCTGATGGAGCGCTCTGCCCAGCTTGCCAGAGCCTTGCGGGCGAGAGGCATTGCCAAAGGCAGCATCGTCTCGATTATGGCAGAGCATTCGCTGGAGCTGGTTGTGGCAATCATGGCTGTCCTGCAGTCGGGTGGCGCCTACTTGCCCATTGACCCGGAATATCCGCTGGATCGCATCCAGTATTTGCTCGATGACAGCCAGACTACGATCCTATTAACCCAGTCGCATTTGCAGCAAAGCATCCAGTTTTCCGGCAGCATTCTCGATCTGAACGATCCTGCCCTGTACACAGGCGACAGCTCGTACCTCGCTCCGGAATGCCAGCCGGATGATCTGGTCTACATGATCTATACTTCCGGCTCGACTGGCAATCCAAAAGGGGCCATGATTACCCATCAAGGTCTGGTCAACTACATTTGGTGGGCGAACAAGGTGTACGTCCAGGGGGAAGCGGTAGATTTTCCGCTGTACTCCTCCATTTCATTCGATTTGACAGTCACCTCGATCTTCACGCCGCTTTTGTCTGGCAACACCATCTATGTGTACAGAGGCGCAGACAAGGTGCAGCTCATTTTGGACATCATCAAGGAAAACAAAGTCGGCATCATCAAGCTGACACCAACACACCTGAAGCTGATCGAAGAAATCGACGGAAGAACCAGCAGCATCCGACGGTTTATCGTCGGCGGCGAGAACTTGCCGACGAAGCTGGCGCAGCGCATTTACGACAACTTCGGGCAGGACGTGCGGATTTTCAACGAATACGGACCAACGGAAACGGTTGTCGGCTGCATGATTTATTTGTACGATCCGCAAAAAACGACCCAGGAATCGGTGCCAATCGGGATACCGGCTGACAACGTGCAGATTTACTTGCTCGATGCTTCCATGCAGCCTGTGCCTGTCGGTTCAATTGGCGAAATGTACATTGCCGGAGACGGCGTAGCCAAAGGGTATTTCAACCGACCGGAGCTGACCGCAGAAAAGTTTATCGACAACCCGTTCCGTCCGGGAACCAAGATGTATCGAACAGGCGACCTGGCCAAATGGCTGTCGGACGGAAACATGGAATACGTGGGCAGAATTGACCACCAAGTCAAAATTCGCGGACACCGGATCGAGATGGGCGAAATCGAAACGCGCCTGACACAGCATGAATCGGTCAAGGAAGCGGTCGTGATCGCGGAAAAAGAAGAGAGCGGCCAAAATGTGCTGTACGCCTACTTCGTGTCCGAGCAGGAACTGCCTGTGGCGGAACTGAGAGCGTTTTTGGGCAGTACGCTTCCGTCTTACATGATCCCTTCCTACTTTATCCGTCTGGCAGAAATTCCGCTGACAGCAAATGGAAAAGTCGAGCGGAAGAAATTGCCGAAGCCGGACGGTGCAATCGTTACAGGAACCGCGTATGTCGCTCCGCAAAATGAAACCGAGGCGAAGCTGGCCGAGATTTGGCAGCAGGTGCTGGGCGTAAGCCGGGTCGGGGTTCACGACAATTTCTTTGACTTGGGCGGACACTCGTTGAAGGCGATGAGCGTCATTTTCCAAATCTCCAAAGCGCTGGAAGTGGACGTACCTGTCAAGACTCTGTTCGAGCATCCAACCGTATCGGAGCTGGCCCGATTCCTTACGCAGTCGGAGAAAAGCGAGTACAGCGCGATTAAACCGGTGGACGTGCAGGAGTATTATCCGGTTTCGTCCGCGCAAAAAAGAATGTACATCCTCCAACAGTTCGAAGGAGAGGGAATCGGCTACAACATCTCCGGTGCCATCCTGTTGGAAGGAGAGCTGGATTACGCCCGGTTTGCCAGCGCGATTCAAAAGCTGGCAGAACGACACGAAGCATTGCGCACGTCGTTTCACACCATCGACGGTGAGCCTGTGCAAAAAGTACACGACGAGGTAGAAGTGCCACTGTTCATGCTCGAGTCAAGCGAGGACCAGGCAGAAAAAATCATGCGCGAGTTTGTCCGACCCTTTGATCTTAGCGTCGCTCCACTCTTGCGAACAGGCTTGGTCAAGCTGGGGAACGAACGCCATTTGTTCCTGCTCGACATGCACCATATCATCGCGGACGGCGTTTCTTCGCAAATTTTGCTGCGCGAATTTGCTGAGTTGTACCAGGGAGCAGAGCTTTCGCCACTTCCGCTCCAGTACAAAGATTTCGCTGTTTGGCAAAATGAAATGTTCCAGACAGAAGCGTACAAAAAGCAGGAACAGCATTGGCTCGGCACGTTTGCCGATGAAATTCCGCTTTTGAACCTGCCGACCGACTATCCACGGCCGAGCCTGCAAAGCTTTGACGGCGATCTCGTCCTTTTTGACACCGGAAAAGAACTGCTGGAGCGGCTGCAGCAAGTGGCCCAAGAGACAGGCGCCACCTTGTACATGGTCTTGCTTGCCGCTTACCATGTGCTTTTGTCCAAGTACACCGGACAGGAAGACATCATTGTCGGTACCCCTGTCGCTGGACGTTCCCATGCGGATGTGCAGAACATCATGGGCATTTTCGTCAATACATTGGCGCTGCGCAACCAGCCAGTTGGCAGCAAAACGTTTGCGCAATTTTTGCAGGAAGTGAAGCAGAATGCGCTCGCAGCCTACGACCATCAGGATTACCCATTCGAGGAGCTTGTGGAAAAGCTTGCAATCCAGCGCGATATAAGTCGCAACCCGCTGTTTGACACGATGTTCTCTTTGGAAAGCGAGGGTCAGCAGTCGCTTGCGATTGGCGGGCTGAAAGTGTCGCCGTATGAGCTGTTCAACAAAATTTCCAAGTTCGATCTCGCTTTGAATGCGAGTGAATCGCCAGCCAACATTCAGTTCCAGCTCACCTTCGCAACGAAGCTGTTCAAAAAAGAGACTGTCGAGCGAATGGCCGGGCATTACCTGGAAATTTTGCGCACGATCAGTGAGCAGCCGACAGCCAGACTGGCGGACATCGACATGATGACGGAAACTGAAAAACGTTCCCTTCTCCTGAACGTCAACGATACGTTCGTCGAGCGCTCCGGTGCCATGGCGCTGCATCAACTGGTGGAGGAACAGGCAGCACGCACGCCGAATGAAGCAGCGGTTGTGTACGAGGGACAGGTGCTGACCTATCGCGAGCTGAACGCCCGGGCGAACCAACTGGCTCGCTTGCTGCGCAGTCGCGGCACCAAACCGGATACATTGATCGGGATTATGGTAGACCGTTCGCCGGGCATGGTCGTCGGGATGCTGGCCGTACTCAAGGCCGGTGGTGCATACGTGCCAATCGATCCAAGCTATCCGCAAGAACGGATTCAGTACATGCTCAGCGACAGCCAGGCTCCGATCTTGCTCACGCAGCGTCATCTGCAGGAGATCGCAGCGTATGCAGGGGAGATCATCGATGTGGAAGACGAAGCGATTTACACCGGAGACGACAGCAATCTGGACAGCATCTCCGGCAGCGACGACCTCGCCTACGTGATCTACACCTCGGGATCGACGGGAAATCCGAAAGGCGTCATGATCTCCCATCAGGCGATCTGCAATCACATGCTCTGGATGCGTGAGACGTTCCCGTTGACAACAGCGGATGCCGTCCTGCAAAAAACGCCGTTTAGCTTCGACGCATCTGTCTGGGAGTTTTACTTGCCGCTGATTACAGGCGGACGGCTGGTACTCGCCAAGCCAGACGGGCATCGTGACATCGCGTACATGACGCGCGTGATTCGCGAGCAAAAAATTACGACGTTGCAAATGGTTCCGTCCTTGCTCGATCTGACCATGACCGATCCGGGATGGAGCGCATGCACGAGCTTGCAGCGCGTGTTCTGCGGCGGAGAAGCATTGACGCCTGCACTTGTTTCGCGTTTTTACGCGACCCAACAAGCCCAGTTGATTAACCTGTACGGGCCTACCGAGACAACCATTGATGCAACCTACTGGATGTGCCCTCGCCAGCAGGAATACAGCGTCATTCCGATTGGCAAACCGATTGACAACATCCGTCTGTACGTCGTCAATGCGAACAACCAGCTCCAGCCAGTCGGCGTTGCAGGGGAGCTGTGCATTGCCGGAGATGGCTTGGCCCGCGGCTACTGGAATCGCGAGGAACTGACGCAGGCAAGCTTCGTCGAAAATCCGTTTGAGCCGGGCGGCAGAATGTACCGCACCGGAGATTTGGTCCGGTATTTGCCCGACGGCCATATCGAGTACCTGGGCCGCATCGACCATCAGGTGAAAATCCGGGGGCACCGCATCGAGCTGGGAGAAATAGAAGCGAGACTGTTGCAGCATGAAGCGATCACGGCAGCCGTTGTCACGGCCAGCCAGGATGGCAAAGGGCAAAACAGCCTGTATGCCTATGTCGTGACAAAGCAGGACGTTCAAGCATCCGATCTGCGAGCATACCTTGGCTCCACGTTGCCAGCGTACATGGTGCCATCCGCTTTTGTTTTCATGGATCAGTTGCCGCTTTCGGCAAATGGCAAAGTGGATCGCAAAGCCCTGCCAAAACCGGAGGCAACAGCTACAACCGCTGCCGCATATGTAGCGCCGCGCAACGAAGTAGAAGCAAAGCTCGCCGAGATTTGGCAAAGTGTGCTTGGCGTTGAACAGATTGGCGTATTCGACCATTTCTTCGAGCTTGGCGGACATTCCTTGAAGGCGATGAACGTCATTGCCTTGATCCAGCGAAGCTTCCAGGTGGAAGTGCCGTTGAAAGCGTTGTTTGAATCGCCGACCATCGCGGAGTTTGCGCCGCATGTTGTCGCTGCCCGTACAGGCAAGTACACCGCCATCCAGCCTGTCGAAAAACAGGAGTATTATCCGGTTTCTGCAGCGCAAAAGAGAATGTACATCCTCCAGCAAATGGAAGGGGCAGGCATCAGCTACAACATGCCAGGCTTCATGTATCTCGACGGCAAGCTGGATACAGAGCGGCTGAAACAGGCGCTAAACATCCTGGTGCAACGCCACGAATCGTTGCGCACCTCGTTCCACACCGTGCAAGGCGAGACTGTTCAGCGCGTCCACGAAGATGTCGAGCTGTCCATCTCCTTTGCCGAAGCGACAGAGGAAAAGGTCCAGCAAATAGCCGAGCAGTTTATCCAGCCGTTCGATCTGGGCACAGCCCCGCTGATGCGTGCCGGATTAATCAAGCTGGCGCCGGAACGCCACCTGTTCATGCTCGATATGCACCATATTGTCGTAGACGGCGTCTCCATCGGGCTTTTGATCGAGGAATTTGCCCGCTTCTATCAAGGGGATGAGCTGCCAGAGCTGCGCATTCAGTACAAAGATTTTGCCCACTGGCAAAATGAATGGCTCCAGACGGATGAGTTTGCACGGCAGGAAGCCTACTGGGTCAACGCCTTTACGGGAGAAATCCCCGTTCTGAACATGCCGACGGACTATCCAAGACCGTCTGTGAAAAGCTTCGAGGGCGACCGCTTTGTCTTTGACTCCGGTACCGCTTTGCCAGCCGCCTTGCATCAGCTCGCACAAGAGACGGGCGCGACGCTCTACATGGTGCTTTTGGCGGCGTACAATGTGCTGCTGGCCAAATACTCCGGCCAGGAAGACATCATCGTCGGTGCACCGACTGCCGGCAGGTCGCATGCCGAAACGGAGGCGATTGTCGGGATGTTTGTCAACACACTGGCTTTGCGCAACAAGCCAGCCGGGGACAAAACCTTCCATGACTTTTTGGCCGAATTGAAAAACAATACGTTGCAGGCGTTTGAGCATCAAGACTATCCACTCGATGAGCTCGTTGACAAGCTGAACATGCCGCGGGACCTGAGTCGCAATCCATTGTTTGACACGGTTTTCATTTTGCAAAATATGGAACAAAAGCCGTTTGAAATGGAGCAGTTGACCGTTACTCCTTATTTGGCTGAGGTGAAGCAGGCCAAGTTTGACCTGTCCCTGGAGGCGTACGAAGAAAACGGGCAGATCGTCTTTACCCTCGATTATTGCACCAAGCTGTTTGCACGGGAGACGATGGAAAGACTGGCGACTCATTTCATCCAGGTCTTGCGGGAAGTTGCAACAAACCCGCGCAAGAAGCTGTCTGAAATCAACATGCTTTCCGCAGAGGAAAAGCAGCGCTTGTTGGTTGCGTTCAACGATACGCGCAAAGATTTTCCAGAGGACAAAACGATTCAGGCGCTATTCGAGGAGCAAGTGGCCAAAACGCCGCAAGCGACCGTGATCGAAATCGGCGATCGGCATTTGTCCTATCAGGAGCTGAACGAGCGGGCCAACCAGCTTGCTGCTACGCTGCGAGAGCGGGGGGTCAAGCCTGACCAGACGGTAGGGATCATGGCAACCCGTTCTGCGGAGATGATTTTCGGGATCATGGCCATCCTGAAAGCAGGCGGAGCCTATGTGCCGATTGATCCGGAATATCCAACGGAACGTGTCGCCTACATGCTGGCGGATTGCGAAGCCCGTCTGGTGCTTACGCAAAAGCATCTGGCAGACAGACTTGGTTCCGGCGTGAGCGCACAATGCCTGTATCTGGATGATGAAAGCAACTATTCTGCGCATCGCGAAAATCTGGAGCCGGTTAATACATCCTCCAATCTGGCCTATGTCATCTATACATCAGGGACAACCGGCAAGCCGAAAGGGGTAATGGTTGAGCATCAGAGCATTGTCAACAGCCTGCTCTGGAAAAAAGAGGAGCATAGGCTAACTGTCGGCGACAGGAACATGCTGACTCTGTCCTTTGCCTTCGATGCTTTTGTACTGTCGTTCTTTTCGTCTGTTATTTCCGGCGGGACGGTCGTACTGGCTACAGACGGGGAAGCCAAGGACCCTGTCGCGATCAAGAAGCGGATCGCCGCTTCGCGTTGCACGATCATGACCAGTGTACCGAGCTTGTTCCAGGCCATCCTCGAATGCAGTACAAAAGCGGACATCCAGACGCTGCAGGTTGTCACGCTCGGGGGCGAAAAAACAACGCCGCAGCTCATCGCAAAGAGCAAGGAGCTGAATTCCGGCCTGCTTATCATCAACGAGTACGGCCCGACAGAAAGCAGTGTCGTCGTATCCTACTTGCGCATACCAGATCTTGATACAGCGATTACCATCGGACGACCGATTGCCAATACCAGCCTGTACATCGTAGACAAATTCCACCAGCTACAGCCAATCGGCGTAGTCGGGGAAATTTGCATCGGCGGTCGCGGTTTGGCACGGGGCTATTGGAACAAGCCTGCGCTTACAGCCGAGAAATTTGTTCCCCATCCATTTGTGCCTGGCGAACGCCTTTACAAAACTGGCGACCTTGGCAGATGGCTTCCGGACGGAACGATTGAGTTCATCGGGCGGATTGACGAGCAGGTTAAAGTACGCGGCTATCGGATTGAAATCGGCGAGATCGAGTCGGCGCTGCTCGCTTATGAAAAGCTGACCGCCGCTGTCGTGGTCGTCCATGAAGATGAGTTGGGTCAATCGTCTCTGTGCGCGTATTTCACGGGCGAAGAACAGCTTGATCTCGCCAAGCTGTGGTCGCATATGGCAAAAAGATTGCCGTCGTACATGATTCCGACGTACTTCGTGCAGCTTGAGCAGCTTCCGCTTACGCCAAATGGAAAAGTCGACAAAAAAGCGTTGCCGAAGCCGGAGGGCAAGCCTGTAACCGGAGCGGAATACGAAGCGCCTACGACCCCTGTGGAAAGAAAGCTGGTCGAAATCTGGGAGCGCGTGCTCGGTGTGAGCGGCATCGGCATCCTTGACAACTTTTTCCAGATTGGCGGTCATTCCCTGAAAGCGATGAATGTCGCGGCACAGGTGCATCGGGAATACCAGGTGGAGTTGCCGCTGCAAGTGCTCTTTTCCCAGCCAACCATCAAGGAGCTGGCCCAGTATGTTGCCACAAGCGGAAAAGATACGTATGTGCCGATCCAGCCTGCACCAATGCAAGCGTATTATCCGGTTTCCTCCGCACAGAAAAGAATGTACGTCTTGCGGCAGTTCACAGACACAGGCACTGTCTACAACATGCCGAGCGCGTTGTACATCGAAGGCGACCTGGACGTCGAGCGGTTTGAAGCTGCGATCCACAAGCTGATTCAGCGTCACGAATCGCTGCGGACCTCGTTCCATACGGTTCAGGGCGAGCCTGTGCAGCGCGTACACGAGCACGTCGAACTGAATGTGCGCTACGAGGAATTGACGGAAGACCAGGTGGAGTCTGCCATCGAGTCGTTCGTGCAACCGTTTGATCTGACGCAAGCTCCGCTTTTGCGGGTTGGACTTTTCAAGCTGGCAGCAAAACGTCACCTGTTCCTGATGGATATGCACCACATCATTTCGGACGGTGTGTCGGCGGGAATCATCATGGAAGAATTTTCGAAGCTGTATCGCAACGAGGAGTTGCCTGCGCTTGCCGTACAATACAAAGACTTCGCTGTCTGGCAGTCGGAGCTGTTCCAATCCGATGTTTATGCGAAGCAGGAAGCGTACTGGTTAGACGCGTTTTCCGGCGACATTCCGGTGCTGAACCTGCCAGCCGATTTTTCCCGACCACTGGTGCAAAGCTTTGACGGGGATTGCGTTTCGTTCCAGGCTGACAGAGCGCTGCTGGACGATCTATCCAAACTCGCCCAGGAGAACCAGGCGACGCTGTTCATGGTTCTGCTCGCCGCGTACAACGTGCTGCTTGCCAAATACAGCGGACAGGAGGACATCGTCGTAGGGACGCCGATTGCGGGCAGATCGCACGCTGACGTCGAGAAAGTGCTGGGGATGTTTGTCAATACGCTCGCGTTGCGAAACTACCCGGCCAAAGCGAAACCGTTCCAGGCGTTTTTGGAAGAGGTCAAGCAAAATACGCTGCAGGCATACACCCATCAGGATTATCCGTTTGAAGCGCTGGTCGAAAAGCTGGAAATCAAGCGCGATCTTAGCCGCAACCCGCTGTTCGACACAATGTTCATTTTGCAAAACCTGGACAAAAAAGCGTATGAGCTGGATGGGCTGAAGCTGGAAGCATACCCTGCACAGGCTGGCAACGCCAAGTTTGATCTCACCCTGGAAGCAACAGAGGACGAAAGCGGCATTCATTTCGCACTCGTCTACTCCACGAAACTGTTCCGCAGAGAAACCATTGAGAGAATGGCGGGGCATTTCCTGCAAGTGTTGCGGGCAATTACAAAGAACCAGGCAGCAGCTCTGCAAGAAATCAGCCTGTTGAGCGAGGAAGAAAGACATCTGGTGACGGTTGCGTTCAACAATACCTTTGGTGAATATCCGCGCAATCGCACCATTGTGGAACTGTTTGAGGAACAGGCAGCAAAAACACCTGAGCATACAGCTGTCGTGATGGATGGACGGAGCCTGACGTATCGGGAGCTGAATGAGAAAGCGAACCAAATCGCCCATGCCCTGCGCAAAAACGGCATCGGAAAAGACAGCATCGTAGGCTTGCTCGCAGACCGTTCGCTGGAAATGATCTCTGGCATCATGGGGATTCTCAAAGCGGGAGGCGCCTACCTGGGGCTCGACCCGGAACATCCGTCCGAACGCCGCTCCTACATGCTCGAAGACGGCGACGTAAAAGTTGTTCTCGTGCAAAAGCATTTGCTGCCGCTCGTCAGCGAAGACCTGAAAACAATCGTGCTGGACGGTGACAGTCTGCACGTGGAAAATTCCGCAAATCCGGCGCTTGTCAACGGTCCGCACGACCTGGCTTACGTGATGTACACCTCAGGCTCCACTGGCAAGCCAAAAGGAGTCATGGTCGAGCATCGCAACGTCATCCGTCTGGTGAAGAATACGAATTACGTGCAAGTACGCGAGACAGACCGGATGATCCAAACAGGCGCAATTGGCTTTGACGCCATGACATTTGAGATTTTCGGTGCGCTACTGCACGGTGCCAGCCTGTACTTGGTGAGCAAGGATGTGCTGCTGGATGCCGAGAAGCTGGGCAGCTTCCTGCGGACGAATCAGATTACGACCATGTGGCTGACCTCGCCGCTCTTTAACCAGCTTTCCCAAGACAACCCGGCGATGTTTGCCAGCTTGCGCGCCTTGATCGTCGGCGGCGAAGCGCTGTCGCCGAAGCACATCAACAAGGTAAGAAACGCGCTACCTGAACTGGAAATCTGGAACGGGTACGGCCCAACGGAAAACACGACTTTCTCGACATGCTATTTGATCGACAAGCATTTCGAAGAGCAGATTCCGATTGGCAAACCGATTGCCAACTCCACCGCGTATATTTTGGATGCCAACAATCAGCCGCAGCCGATTGGCGTACCGGGAGAATTGTGCGTCGGCGGCGACGGGGTTGCCAGAGGATATTTGAACAAGCCGGACTTGACCGCCGAGAAGTTTGTGCCTAATCCGTTCGTGCCGGGCGAAATGATGTATCGCACCGGAGATTTGGCGAGATGGCTGGCGGATGGAACGATTGAATATTTGGGACGGATTGACCAGCAAGTGAAAATCCGCGGCTACCGGATTGAGCTTGGCGAAATCGAGTCCGTTTTGGCCCATCTGGAACATGTAAAAGAGGCCGTCGTTGCCGTGATCGAGGAAGCGAACGGACAAAATGCTCTTTGCGCGTACTTTGTTTCCGAGCAGGAAGTAGACGTTGCCGAGCTGAGAGAAGCCGTATTCAGACAATTGCCTGTTTATATGGTCCCTGCCTACTACATGCAGATGGAAAAACTGCCGTTGACCGCAAATGGCAAGGTCGACCGCCGTGCATTGCCGCAGCCATCCGGCGAACGGACGACAGGAAGCACCTATGTCGCGCCGCAAACCGAAACCGAAGCGAAGCTGGCCCAGATTTGGCAGGATGTTTTGGGGATACCGGCGATTGGCATCCACGACAATTTCTTTGAAATCGGCGGACATTCCTTAAAAGCGATGAACGTCATCACACAGGTGCACAAGACCTTCCAGGTGGAGTTGCCGTTAAAAGTGCTGTTTGCGTCTCCGACGATCCAGGAAATGGCCGCCTATATCGCCAAGAGTGCGCACGAGCAGTTCGAGACGATTCAGCCTGTCGAGCCAGCCGAGTATTATCCGGTGTCGTTTGCGCAAAAACGAATGTACATCCTGCATCAGTTCGAAGGAAGCGGAGTCAGCTACAACGTGCCGAACGTGCTGGTGCTGGAAGGCAAGCTGGATTACGACCGCTTTGCCGATGCCATCCAGACGGTAGTGAAGCGACACGAAGCTTTGCGCACGTCGTTCCATTCGGTAAACGGCGAGCCGCAGCAACGTGTACATGCCGATGTCGAGCTGCCAATCAACATCATCGAGGCGACAGAAGAGCAGGCAGAAGCGCTCATTCAGCAGCTGATCCAGCCATTTGATCTGGAAACTGCGCCGTTGTTCAGGGCGAACCTGATAAAGCTTGGCGAAGAGCGACACTTGTTCTTCATGGATATGCACCACATCATTTCCGATGGTGTATCGCTTGCGGTCATCCTCGAGGAAATCACGAATTTATATGAAGGCAAACAGCTTGCTGACCTGCGCATCCAGTACAAAGATTTTGCCGTGTGGCAGGCTGGCATGGCCCAGTCTGAACGTTTCCGGAAGCAGGAGGATTTTTGGACGCAGACGTTTGCCGGCGAGATTCCGTTGCTGAATCTGCCTACGGACTACTCAAGACCGTCCGTGCAGAGCTTCGACGGTGACGTGGTCGCAATGGGCACCGGACGTGAGCTGCTGGAACAACTGCAAAAGCTCGCTGCCGATACAGGCACGACCTTGTTCATGGTGCTGCTGGCTGCCTACCATGTGCTGCTTTCCAAGTATGCAGGGCAGGAAGAGATCGTCATCGGCACACCGATTGCAGGTCGCTCACACGCAGATGTAGAGCGCATCGTCGGGATGTTCGTCAACACGCTCGCCTTGAAAAACACAGCGTCTGGCAACCTGAGCTTCCGCGCGTTTTTGCAAGAGGTGAAGCAAAATGCGCTGAGTGCCTTTGAGCATCAGGACTATCCGTTCGAGCAGCTGGTCGAGAAGCTGGAAGTACGGCGCGATCTGAGCAGAAACCCGCTGTTCGATACGATGTTCAGCTTGGGACTTGCCGAATCGGCCGGAGGCGAAATGGCAGGAGTTACGCTGTCGCCATATCCGGTGAACGGCAACATCGCGAAATTCGATCTTACGTTGGATGCGATGGAAAAACAGGACGAACTGCTGGTCCAATTCAGCTATTGCACGAAGCTGTTTGCCAAAGAAACGATGAACCGTCTGGCAGGCCATTACGTCCACCTCCTGCGGACAATCACCGCCGATCCGGACATCATGCTGTCCCGAATCAGCGTCTTGTCTGAGCAAGAGAAGGAGCAGATGCTGCACAGCTTCACGGCGACAAGCCGCGCATATCCAACGGATAAAACGTTCCAGGAGCTGTTCGAGGAGCAAGTGGAAAAAACGCCGAACCAGATTGCGGTTCTCGCGGAAAACGAACAGTTGACCTATCAGGAACTGAACGAAAAAGCCAACCAGCTCGCCCGCGTCCTGCGGCGAAAAGGCGTCAAGCCGGAAAGCACGGTCGGCATCCTGGTAGACCGCTCGCCTTACATGGTTGTGGGCATGCTTGCCGTCTTGAAAGCAGGGGGAGCGTACGTTCCGATTGATCCGGACTATCCGCTGGAGCGTCAAGCTTTCATGCTCGAAGACAGCGGAGCGAAACTGCTGCTCACCTTGCCTAAAATGAGCGATCAGCTTGCCTTCCCGTACGAAACGCTCTATCTGGATGCGCAGGAGCTGGCCGAGGAGGAAACAGGCAATCTGGAGCATGTCGCGCGTCCGGAGCATGCAGCCTACATCATTTACACATCGGGTACAACCGGAAAGCCAAAAGGCGTCGTGATCGAGCACCACAGCTATGCCAACGTCGCATTTGCCTGGAAAGATGAGTATCACCTGGACAGCTTCCCGGTACGCTTGCTGCAAATGGCGAGCTTCGCCTTCGACGTATCGACTGGCGACTTTGCCCGGGCACTGCTGACTGGTGGACAACTCGTCATTTGCCCGAACGAAGTCAAAATGGACCCAGCTTCGCTGTACGAGATCATCCATCGCTACCAGATCACGATCTTTGAAGCGACTCCGGCGCTGATCGTACCGTTGATGCACTACATTTACGAAAACAAGCTGGACATCAGCCAGATGAAGCTGCTGATTCTCGGTGCGGACAGTTGCCCGGCAGAAGACTTCAAAACGCTGCTGGCTCGCTTCGGTGACAAGATGCGGATCATCAACAGCTACGGCGTAACAGAGGCGTGCATCGATTCCAGCTACTACGAAGAAGCAGACATTAGCGCCATCGGTTCGGGAACCGTGCCAATCGGCAAACCACTTCCGAACATGACGATGTATGTCGTCGATGAGCAATTGAATCTGCAGCCTGTTGGCGTCGTAGGTGAATTGTGCATCGGGGGAGCGGGCGTTGCACGCGGTTATTTGAACAGACCGGATCTTACCGAAGAGAAGTTCGTTGTGAATCCGTTTGCCCCAGGTGAACGCTTGTACCGCACAGGTGATCTGGCGAAGTGGCGTCCGGATGGCAATGTCGAATTCCTTGGCCGCAACGACCACCAGGTAAAAATCAGAGGGGTCCGCATTGAGCTGGGTGAAATCGAGACACAACTGCGCAAGCTGGACGGAATTACCGAAGCAGTCGTGGTTGCACGAGAAGACCACAACCAGGAAAAGTATTTGTGCGCTTATATTGTGGCGGACCGCGAGTTCGACAGCGCGGATTTGCGGGCGCATTTGCTGCAGGAACTGCCGCAGACGATGATCCCATCGTATTTTGTCTGGCTGGAGGCAATGCCGTTGACTGCCAATGGCAAAGTGGACAGACGTTCCTTGCCGGCACCGGATGTATCCATGCTCAGAACGACAGAATACGTGGCACCGCGCACTGTATGGGAAGCACGGTTGGCCAACGTATGGGAGCAGGTGCTCCATGTTCCGCAAGTGGGCGTACTGGACGACTTTTTCGCACTCGGCGGACACTCCCTGCGTGCGATGCGGGTCATTACGAGCATGCACAACGAGTATCAGGTCGATATTCCGCTCCGCATTCTGTTCGAAAAGCCGACGATTCAGGAATTGGCGGCGTATATCGAAGAGACAGCAAAAGGGAATGTCGTCTCTATCGAACCAGCGCGCGAGCAAGCGTATTACCCGGTGTCCTCGGCGCAAAAACGGATGTATATTCTCGATCAATTTGAGGGAGTCGGCATCAGCTACAACATGCCTTCAACCATGCTGATCGAAGGAAAGCTGGACCGAAACCGTGTGGAAGCAGCGTTCAAGGGTCTGATTGCGCGACACGAAAGCCTGCGCACTTCGTTTTCCGTCGTCAACGGAGAGCCGGTGCAAAAAATCCACGCAGACGTGCCTTTTGCAATGGCCTATTTCGAAGTCACAGAAGACGAGGCGCGCGATCTCGTTTCCAGTCTCGTGCAGCCATTCGATCTGGAAGTCGCACCGCTGATTCGCGTCGCGCTGCTGAAAATCGGCGAAGATCGTCACGTACTCTTTACCGATATGCATCACAGCATTTCCGATGGGGTATCATCCGGCATTCTGCTTGCCGATTGGGTGCAACTGTATCAGGGAGAAGTTTTGCCAAACCTGCGCATCCAGTACAAAGACTTCGCTGTCTGGCAGCAGGAGTTCTCGCAATCGGCCGCCTTCCAGCAGCAAGAAGCGTATTGGCTCCAGACGTTTGCCGACGATATTCCAGTGCTGAACCTGCCGACCGATTTCACCCGTCCAAGCATCCAGAGCTTTGCCGGGGATCAGTACACGGTTGGCGCGGGCAAATCGCTCACGGAGGGCTTGAACCAGCTGGCGCAGGAGACAGGAACGACTCTGTACATGGTTCTGCTTGCAGCGTACAACGTGCTGCTGGCCAAGTACACCGGGCAGGAGGACATCATCGTCGGTACGCCGATTACAGGCAGATCGCATGCCGATCTGGAACCGATTGTCGGCATGTTTGTAAACACCCTGGCGATGCGGAACAAGCCTGCGCGTGAAAAGACCTTTGTCGAGTTTTTGCAAGAAGTCAAACAAAATGCGCTGGATGCATACAGCCACCAGGATTATCCGTTTGAAGAGCTGGTCGAAAAACTGGCGATCCCGCGCGACTTGAGCAGAAACCCGCTGTTTGACACCGTGTTTACGTTCCAGAACGGCACAGAAGAAACGCTCGTGTTGCCAGAGTGCACACTTGCGCCGTACATGACCGAAGAAACAGGCAAACACGCCAAGTTCGACTTGACGTTGGTTGCCACAGAAGAAAAAGACGAGATTATGCTCGGAGTGGAGTACAGCACAAGCCTGTTTGCGCGAAAAACGATTGAACGGCTTAGCCGCCACCTTTTGGCGATTGCCGGCATCGTCGTGCAAAATCCGCACATCCCCCTGGGTGAGATCGACATGCTCTCCCTTGAGGAAAGACAGCAGATTTTGCACGAGTTCAACGATACGGCTGTCAACTACGCGCTGGATAAAACGCTGCACCAGCTTTTCGAGGAACAGGTCGACAAAACGCCGGATCAAGCAGCGCTGTACTTCGACGGACAGACACTCACGTACCGGGAGCTGAACGCAAGAGCGAACCAACTGGCAAACGTTCTGCGCGCAAAAGGAGTCGGGCCAGACCGTCTTGTCGCCATCATGGCGGAGCGTTCACCGGAAATGGTCATCGGAATTCTCGGCATTATGAAGGCAGGCGGAGCCTATGTGCCAGTCGATCCGGCCTATCCGCAGGATCGGATCCAGTATTTGCTCGAAGACAGCGGGGCATCCCTCCTGCTCAGTCAGGCACATCTGATGCCGCTGTTGAGCAGCTTGTCAGACAAACTGCCGGAGTGCCTTGATCTGAACACTGCATGGGATGCGAAGCTCGACAGCTCCAATCTGTCTGTAGTCAATCAACCGAGCGACCTTGCCTATGTCATCTATACATCCGGTACGACCGGGAAGCCGAAGGGTGTCATGATCCCGCATCAAGGTATTGTCAACTGCATGCAGTGGCGCAGGGATGAATACGGCTTCGGACCAGGGGACAAGGCGCTGCAAGTATTCTCCTTCGCCTTCGACGGTTTTGTGGCCAGCCTGTTCGCACCGCTGCTCGGTGGGGCCACATGCGTACTGCCGCGAGAGGAAGAAGCGAAAGATCCGGTTGCACTGAAAAAACTGATGGCGGCAACCGCTGTCACTCATTACTATGGCGTGCCAAGTCTGTTCCAGGCGATTGTGGATTGCTCGACGACTACAGACTTCGCTCACCTGCGCTGCGCCACACTGGGAGGCGAGAAGCTGCCGGAGCAGCTTGTCCGCAAGACAAAAGAAAAACATCCAGCCGTTGAGATCAACAATGAGTACGGCCCGACGGAAAACAGTGTCGTGACGACCATCTCCCGTTCGATTGAACCGGGGCAAACGATCACGATTGGCCGACCGCTAGCAAACGTCCAAGTTTACATCGTGGATGAGGGTCACAACCTGCAGCCGGTTGGCGTAGTCGGTGAGCTGTGCATCGGCGGAGCCGGGCTTGCCAGAGGCTATCTGAACAGACCTGATCTGACCGCTGAGAAGTTCGTCGAAAATCCGTTCCAGCCAGGCGAACGCATGTACAAAACAGGCGATCTGGTGAAATGGCGGACAGACGGCACGATCGAATACGTTGGCCGCGCAGACGAACAAGTCAAGGTGAGAGGGTACCGCATCGAGATCGGGGAGATCGAAAGTGCTGTACTCGCCTACAAAGGCATCGAGCAAGCGGTCGTTGTGGCAAGAGAAGATGACGCCGCTTCTGGCCCGTACCTTTGCGCCTATTTTGTCCCGGCAGCAGAAGTGTCTATAGCGGACCTGCGTAGCCATTTGGCGAAAGAACTGCCCGCCTACATGGTTCCAAGCTATTTCGTCAAACTGGCGCAACTGCCGCTTTCTGCCAATGGAAAAGTGGATCGCAAAGCATTGCCGAAGCCGCAACCGTCCGATGCGACCACACGCGAGTACGTCGCACCGAGAAATGCGACCGAACAGCAACTCGTATCCATTTGGCAAGAAGTATTGGGGATCGAGCCAATTGGGATTACCGACCATTTCTTTGAACTGGGCGGCCATTCCTTAAAAGCGACGCTTTTGATCGCCAAGGTGTATGAGTACATGCAGGTCGAGCTGCCGCTGAACCTCATCTTCCAGCATCCTACGGTAGAAAAGGTAGCTGACTTTATCACGCACAAGCGCTTTGAGAGTCAGTACGGCAAAGCCATTTTGCTGAATGAAAAGTCAGAAAGAAACGTATTCTGCTTCACACCAATCGGTGCGCAAAGCGTCTACTACCAAAAGCTTGCTGCACAAATTCAAGGCATTTCCCTGTACAGCTTCGACTTTATCCAGGACGACAACCGGATGGAGCAGTATATCGAGGCGATTACCGCAATCGATCCGAACGGCCCGTACACGCTGATGGGCTACTCCTCGGGCGGAAACCTTGCCTTCGAAGTAGCGAAAGAACTGGAGCAGCGCGGTTATGCCGTAACCGACATCATCCTGTTTGACTCGTACTGGAAAGACAAGGTAATCGAGCGGACCGTCGCGGAAACCGAGAACGACATTGCCCGGTTGTTCGCCGAGATTGGAGAAAACACCGAGATGTTCAACATGACCCGGGAAGATTTCGAGCTGTACGCGGCCAATGAGTTCGTCAAACAAAGCTTCGTTCGCAAAACGGTCGGCTATGTGATGTACCATAACCAACTGGTCAACACAGGAACGACCAATGCCGCCATCCACCTCATCCAATCGGAGCTGGAAGCCGAAGAGGACGCTGCGGCGGCAGCCGAATGGAACGAGTCGGCATGGGCGACCGCAACAAAACGACTGCTGACATACGACGGCTACGGAATCCACTCGCACATGCTGTCCGGTCAATACGTGTCGCAAAATGCTTCGATCTTCCGCAACATCCTGCAAGAGCTGTTCATCGCGAAGTAAAACGGCAACTGCATGAGGATTCCCCCTTGGGAAAAAGCGATCCCGGGGGGAATCCATCCCTAACATCCATGGAGAGGAGCCGCACATGATTTTTACGAAGCAAGATTCCCACACAAGAAGCAACTCCGTGTTTGGCTGGGTGCTGTCGTTTGTAAAGCCTTACCGAATTTGGGTATTCATTTGCATCCTTGCTTCGGTACTCGTAGCGGTGGCAGACATCTGGATGGGGGTACTGATTCAAAGCATGGTTGAATACACCAGCGACTTCGACAAGCTGGTCAGGATCGCCCTCATCATTTTGTGTCTCACCATCGTCGGATTTTTCTCGAAATATTTCATTACGTACTCGGCGGCAAGATTTAGCGCAAGAGCGATGCGGGATTTGAAAAACAAAATGGCGGCACATCTCGAACAAGTCCCCATGTCCACCATGGATAAATACCACTCGGGCGATCTCGTTTCTCGTCTGACGAGTGATGCGCAAATTTTGCAAAGCTTTTTGCAGCAGCATTTTTACCAGTTGTTTTATTTGCCAGTCGTGTTCATTGGGGCACTGGCCCTGCTGCTGTCGATCAACTGGAAGCTCATCCTGTTCAGTGTCGCGATCTTGCCCGTTGCGATTGCGGTCACAGGGGCGATGAGCAGACCGTTGCAAACGTATGCGGCGCGCATGCAGGATCATTTGGGACAAGCCAACGCCATTGTCCAGGACACGTTGTCCGGGATTCACATGGTAAAAGCGTTCCGACTGGAAGACGTGATGTACCGCAAATACGAAGCAGGCATGCAACAAGTGCTGAAAAACGGGATACTGGCCGAGAAAAAACGAGCTTTCATGACCGCTCCCGGAATTTTGCTGTTTTCTGCTCCCATTCTGTTTTTTGTCGCCTACGGCGGCTACTTGATCCAGACAGGGGAACTGACCTTGGGCAGCCTGGTCATTTTCAGCTATTTGCTTCACTTTATTATCGAGCCGTTGTCACTTGCCCCCGTACTGTTTGCCCAGGTCCAGGAAACATCCGGAGCAGCCAAGCGTCTGCAAGAAATATGTTTGCAGCCTGTGGAGCAAAACGATCTGCCTGCGATTTCTGTTGATCCAAAAGCGGTTCCGGTACAGTTTGAAAACGTCACGTTTGCCTACGACCAGACGAAGATCCTGGACGCCATAAGCTTTGCCCTTCCCAAAAACAAAACGGTTGCATTGGTCGGAGCAAGCGGCAGCGGAAAAAGCACCATCCTGAAATTGTTGTGCGGGTTTTACCAAATCGAACCAGGCGAGGGGTGCATCAAAGTGTTCGGGCATTCTCTGGATCACTGGAATCTGGCAGCGCTGCGCAGCCATCTGTCATTGGTTTCGCAGGATACGACGCTCTTTCCGGTGTCGATTGCCGAAAATATTTCCTACGGTCGCCTTGACGCCACGCGCGACGAGATTATTGCCGCAGCCAAAGCGGCCAATGCGCATGATTTCATCATGGAGCTTCCCGAAGGCTATGAAACAAGAGTGGGGGAACGAGGCTCCCGGCTGTCTGGCGGACAAAAACAGCGCATTGCCATCGCCAGGGCGATTTTGAAGGATGCCCCGATTTTGTTGCTCGATGAACCGACATCCGCCCTCGATACCGAATCGGAAGCACTCGTGCAGGAGGCGCTGGAAAATGTGATGCGCGACCGCACGGTGTTGGTTATTGCCCATCGGCTTTCCACGATTAAGGACGCGGATGAAGTGCTTGTCCTGGAGCAAGGACAAATCGTCGAACGAGGCACGCACTTCGACTTGCTCGCCAAAGGCGGCGTGTACACCCGCCTGTATCAAAAACAGTTTGCCACAGAGGAGCAAGGTGTGCTGGCAGCAGAGGGGGTATAGCGATGTTCATCCAGAAATTGATGCAGGAGCTTTCGCAACTGCTGTCGCTGATGAAAGCAAAAAAGCGAGCGTATTTTTTGGGGCTGTTGGGCGATGGAATCGGGCAAGCTTCCGTTTTGGTCGCTTTGCCGTTCGTTTTTAAAGACCTGACGGATTTTGCGAACACAAAAGACCCGGCTTTGCTCACACGAGCGATTGTGACCATGGCTGCCATGTTCCTTCTGTTCAGCCTGCTCTCCCCCTTTTTCAGCTATATGTACCGTCGATGCGTCCGCGAGGTGATTGCCAACATTCGGCTGCTCGTCTTTCAGCGACTGAGCCGTCTGCCTTTTGCCTACTACGAGCAGCACCATTCGGGCGATACGATGTCGCGACTCGGCAACGACGTCCAACTGATGGAGCGGGCTTACGCTGAACAACTGAAAACGTTGTGCATCATTTTGCTGTCGCTGATTGGCTCGATCGCCGGGATGTTTGCTTTGGACTGGAAAATTGCCATCGTCCTGCTTTTCGTGAGCGCACTGACCTTGTATGTAAATACGCTGTTTGCCAAGTCCGTGCGGCGCATTGGCGATCAGTTGCAGCAGCAGCTGGGGGTGGGGACCGAACGGCTGAGCGATTTTTTGTCGGGCCTGCCCGTCATCAAAATGTTTCACTTACAGAAGGTTGTGACGGCGCGCTATACAGAAGCCAATGAGGAAGTGACCGCTTCTGCCATCAAGCAGGGCCATAAGCACGCGCTGCTGGAAGGGACGAACTTTTTCATCCAGTTTGTAAGCTTCGGGGGCATGCTCGTTCTCGGAATCATGCTGGTTGCCAAACAAGTGATCGGGCTCGGCGTACTCGTCGCTCTGGTGCAGCAGCAAATGCTGGTGACGCTGGCCTTTTTGCAGCTTGGTCAGGTTATCACGACGCTGCAAGGATCGCTTGCAGGCGCCTCGCGCATTGTCGGGTTCCTGCAGGAGCCGCTTGAACCAAGCCAGTACCAGCTGGACTCCACTGAGGCTCGGGATGACGACAGCATGGTGAAAATGGAGCAGGTCGTCTTTGGCTACACTGCCGATTCAAACGTGCTCGACGAAGTGTCGCTGCAAGTCGGACGAGGCCAAATGGCGGCGCTGGTAGGGACGAGTGGCGGCGGAAAAAGCACAGTCATGAAGCTGCTGCTCGGCTATTACCCGCCAGCTCACGGTTCGATTACCTTGCAAGGAAAACCGCTCGGACAGTATTCGATTGCAGAGCTGAGAAACCTGATCGCCTACGTGCCCCAGGATGCCTTTTTGTTCGAGGGGACGATTGAAGAAAATATCCGCTACGGTTGTCTGGATGCGACGGAAGAAGAAGTTGTGAGGGCGAGCCAAGCTGCTTACGCGCACGATTTCATCATGGAGCTGCCGGACGGCTATCAGACGCGGACGGGTGAGCGAGGCGCGAAGCTGTCAGGAGGACAGCGGCAACGTATTGCGATTGCCAGAGCGATTTTGAAAAATGCGCCGATTCTGTTGCTCGATGAAGCGACCTCTGCGCTCGATGCGGAGTCGGAATTTTGGGTGCAGCGGGCGTTGACTGCGCTTATGCGGGAAAAAACGGTTTTGGTCATCGCTCATCGTCTGTCGACTGTTGAACATGCAGACATGATTTACGTCTTGCACGAAGGAAAAGTCAGGGAACAGGGTCGGCATGCAGAATTGCTGGCTAAAAACGGCCTGTACGCCAGCATGTATGAAGTGCAGCAGAAAAAGGACAGACCTGCCCTTGAACTGGCAAAAAGCAGCGCGGGCCTTGCCTGACCGTGTTTTGCCTCTATCCATCAAAAAAGATTGGGGGAAAAAGATGAAGCTGTTTTGCTTTCCGTATGCGGGCGGACTTCCTGGCATCTATTACAGTTGGAAGTCGCGTTTTCCGCCGACCTTTTTGGACATCTACCCATTCGAGGTGCGCCCACGCGCGCTGCAGCAGAATGGGGCGGTGCACCTCCCCACCAGCTTTTATGAGCTGCTGGAGGATGTGTACGGCAGGATCACGCCCGAACTGGACGGATCGCCATTTGCCTTCTTCGGCCACAGCATGGGCGGTCTGGTCGCATTTGAGCTGACGCGAAAGCTGATGCAGAGGGGCGAACCGTTGCCGCAGCATTTGTTTTTGTCCGCTTCCCGTGTACCGCATGCGTATCACAAGCTGGCAAAGACGTACCATCTGCCGCATGACGAATTTGTCGAAGAGTTGCGCAGGCTTGGCGGCACTCCTGACGACGTGCTGGACAATCCAGAGCTCTTGGAGCTGTTTTTGCCCATCCTGCGCGCCGATTTTCAAGCCGTGCAGACGTACGAAATGGACCAGAGCCTTCCTCGTCAGGTACCCGTCAACATGTCTGTGCTGTACGGAACGAAAGATTCCATCGCGCTCGAAGACATTTTGGCGTGGCGCGACTACTGCCAGGGCGCGTGCAAGTTTTACCCGGTGACTGGCGGTCATTTCTTCATTCATCATCAGATAGAACCGATTCTCCAAATCATTTCGCATGTTTTGCAAGTAGAAACGGTGGTGCCAATCCATGCCCCTTACTAGCTAAGGGGTATGGCACAATAAATCCTATCTTGAAAAGGTTGGTGTTACGATGAAGAAACAAAAATCTTTGTCCCGCATGCTGGCAGCCGTCACGCTGACGACGGCACTGATCTCCCCCAATGTCGCAAGCGCGGCAGCTCCTGCTCCGGTGCTGCATGACGACAACCCGAATGGCAACTTCGGCGACTGGTACACGGGGGCTGTCCCGCCCAATTCCTCCAACAAGCCGGTGATTCTCTTCGTCCAAGGCTTGCACTCCAACTACAAAACCTGGTACACGACAGACGGATTTTATGATGCAGCCTATAACGCCGGGTATCGCACCGCTTTCGTCCAACTGAAAGACGCCGATGGTACCGGCGGCAACATGTGGACAAACGGAGCCAAGCTCGCCGAAGTCATCAAAAAGGTAGCGAAGCATTACGGCGTCTCCAAAATCAACATCATTGCGCATTCCAAAGGCGGCATTGATACGCAAACCGCGCTTGTCCACTACGGCGCCTATCCGTATGTCAACGTCGTTCATCAACTGTCTACCCCGAATAAAGGTTCAGAATTGGCAGACTTGGCATACAGCAATTGGGCAGGGTGGCTCGCCGATATTCTCGGGAAAAAAGACGATGCCGTGTACTCCTTGCAAACATCCTACATGGCCAATTTCCGTTCCCAGACCGACCACCGCAGCGAAAATGGCTACACGACTACCTACATGTCTGCCGGAACAGGCGACGATGGCATGTTTAGCGCAACCTGGTTCGCCCATGCGGTTCTTCCCGGTGAAGATGACGGCGCTGTTTCCGTAGATTCTGCTTTTGGCTTGCCATACGGGATCAGAAGTTTTACGAAAAACATTTCCCACGGACAAATGGCAAAAGCCTCCCAAACGTGGAATCTGGTCGAGCCTAAGTTGAAAAAAGCAACCGCGGCACTTCGGGAGCAGCCGAACCAGGTAAGAAAATCCAAGGAAAAAGCTTCTGCCACGGAAGAGAGCTCCTTCATTTTGCGCGGTGGCGAAGTAGAGGACAAGGTATCGGAAACGTTCTTCCTGGAGAGCGGCATTGACAAACTGAATCTCGACACGATGACGTCGTCGAAAGATACAAAAGTGACATTAATCAGCCCGTCCGGCAAAGAATACGAGGCAGACTTGAGCAAAACGAACAGAGCAGAGGACGAGCCCCCGATTTTCAGCGACGCCGTGCATCATTTCATTGAAGTCGACGAGCCGGAAGCGGGCGAGTGGACGCTTGAAGTAGAGGGAGAAGACGATGCCTTCTTCATGGTTGCCCAGATTGAAGGCGGCGAACAGGCGAAGGTAAAGGCCAACAAAAAGGTATTCCAGCAGGGCGACAAAGCGAAAATTTCCGTCGAGCTAGGGAACAGCGAGATTGATGCTTCCATGCTGCAAAAAGCTAATGTAACGCGCTCGCTCAACGGCAAAAAGGCCAGTGTGCTCGATCAGGTGAAGTTTTCCATCAAAGGCGATGAGCTGACAGGCAATTTTGCCGTCCCCACCAAGCCAGGTGTGTACAATCTTTCTTTTGACTTGACAGGCATCAATGAAGACGGCGAGCCATTTACGCGCTCGGTCAACTACAACTTTGCTGTAACCGATGAGGATGGAGAATTAGAAAAATAAGCGGCGATAAACGATGGACGACCCTGTTTACGGGGTCGTTTTTTTCTTTTCAGGGTGAAAAAGCATGTCCTGTTTGACTATAGATCCACAAGGAATGGTACAATGAGGGGATGAGCAAAAATCGAACAGTAGCGGGAGGGTGTCATGCATGAGCGAACCGAATCAGGAGTATATCGTCATCTCGGGGGCGCGGGAAAACAATCTCAAAAACGTATCACTGCGCATTCCCAAACGGAAGATCACGATTTTCACCGGGGTATCCGGGTCTGGCAAATCTTCCATCGTCTTCGATACGATTGCCGCAGAATCGACGCGCTTGCTAAATGAGAACTTCAGCATGTTCGTGCGCAATTTCCTGCCGCGCTATCCGCAGCCGGATGCAGATGCGATTGAGAACTTGAGCATGGCTGTCATCGTCGATCAGAAGCGGCTGGGCGGCGGTTCGCATTCCACGTTGGGCACGATTACCGATATTTCCCCCATTCTCCGCCTGCTTTTTTCGCGAGTAGGGCAGCCGCATGTAGGACCAGCGCACATGTTTTCGTTTAACGATCCGCAAGGGATGTGCCCGGAGTGCAACGGGCTCGGCCGCAAATTGGGCGTCGATATGGACAAGGCGATTGATATGTCCAAGTCGTTGAACGAAGGGGCGATCATGCTGCCGGACTATAAAGTAGACAGCTGGGATTGGACGTTGGTTGTACAGTCAGGCTCGTTTGACCCGGACAAAAAGCTGCGCGATTACGCGGCGGAGGAACTGGAGCTGCTGCTGCACGGCAAAGCGAGGAAAGTGAAGCTCGACTTCGCCGGAAAGGCGACGAACGTTACCGTGGAAGGCGTCATCGAGAAGTTCACGAACAAATACATCAAGCAGGACGTAAAAACGAAGTCGGAACGCACCCAAAAAGCGGTCGCCCCGTACCTTATCGAAGGGCCATGTCCAAGCTGCCACGGTGCAAGACTCAACCAGGCGGCGCTCCGTTGCAAAATCAACGGGCGTAACATCGCGGACATGTCTGCAATGGAGGTCGGCCAGCTTATTCACGTCATCCGGGAGATTGACGATCCCACCGTCGCCCCAATCGTCAAGTCGCTGACCGAACGGTTGCAGCATCTGGTCGACATCGGGCTGGACTACCTGACACTGGACCGGGAGACCGATACGCTGTCCGGCGGTGAGTCGCAGCGCGTCAAGATGGTCAAGCACCTGAGCGGCAGTTTGGTCGACGTCACCTACATTTTCGATGAGCCGAGCGTTGGCTTGCACCCGCGCGATGTCCATCGGCTAAACGCCTTGCTGAAAAAGCTGCGCGACAAAGGCAATACCGTCATCGTCGTCGAGCACGACCCGGATGTCATCAAGGTGGCGGACCATATCGTCGACGTCGGGCCACACGCGGGCAGTCACGGCGGCACCATCGTATATGAAGGCAGCTACGAGGGACTGCTGGAGTCAGGCACACTGACAGGCATGCACATGAAGCGGCCGCTGCAGTTGAAGCAAGCGTGCAGACAGCCGTCCGGCACGCTTTCCATAAAAAATGCGACGTTGCACAATTTGCAAAACGTGAGTGTGGACATTCCCACCGGCGTGATGACAGTTGTAACGGGTGTCGCCGGATCAGGAAAAAGTACGCTCATCAACGAAGTTTTCCTTCGCCAGCAGCCGGACGCAATCGTCATCGACCAGTCGGCAGTAGGTGTGTCGACGCGCTCGAATCCCGCTACCTATACAGGGATCATGGACGATGTGCGCAAGGCGTTTGCTTCCGCGAACAAGGTCAACCAAAGCTTGTTTAGCTTCAACTCCAAAGGGGCCTGCGAGAACTGCCAGGGGCTGGGGGTCGTGTACACAGACCTGGCCTTCCTTGAGAGCGTGAAGCTCCCGTGTGAGGTATGCGGCGGCAAGCGGTTCAAGGAAGAGGTGCTCGACTACAAGCTGAACGGCAAGTCAATTGCAGACGTACTGGCAATGACAGTAGAGCAGGCGTTGGACTTTTTCGAGCTGAAAGAAGTCGTCCGCAAGCTGCAGGCATTGAGCGACGTGGGACTGAACTACATTACCCTCGGCCAACCGCTCAGCACGCTCTCAGGCGGGGAATGCCAGCGCATCAAGCTGGCCAGCGAGCTGCATAAAAAAGGCAGTATCTACGTCATGGACGAGCCGACGACTGGTTTGCACATGTCCGATATTGGACACCTGTTGCAGATCATGAACCGCCTCGTAGATGCCGGCAACACAGTGATCGTTATCGAGCACAACCTCGAAGTCATCAGCCAGGCAGACTGGATCATCGACATGGGGCCGGACGGCGGCAGCAAAGGCGGTCAGGTTGTGTTTGAGGGCACACCGTCGCAGATCGTTCAGGCGGAGCAGTCGATTACGGGGAAGTATTTGCGGTAAGGTCGTCGGATGAGGAAGTTTTCATCCATCTTAAAAAATGGCTTGGAAAGCGGCTTGTTTCCGATTTTTGTTAAACAGTTATGGAAAGGAGTTTCTTCTGGCGAGCATTTAGGTTAGGCAGTAGGGAGAAGTGCAAATTGGCTCCATCCATCTGTACTTCGGGGTGGAGCTATAAATATTCGTAACGCAATGGGCTCTCTCGCGGTAGGGAACTCGCTGGAGGGCAGGGAAAGATACCTCTCTTTACTATTCATATTTCAGTTCATGAAATAGCGTTTTCATGAACTGAATTTTTTTAGTTATAATGAACAAAAAGGGGTGTTTTACCTCACATATCGCTATTTCAAGCATTTTAGGTTCATTTTAAATTTATTATATGTTTCCTCAAGATCACAAGATCAATTTATCGCTGATATGTTATCATTCAATACCATGCCATTCACGACCATACCTGGCACAAAAATTTTATCAGCAGACAACGGCCAACTAGATCTAACCAAGGAAGTTTCATTAAAGTTGCATTGATTAATTGAACTAACTACTTATTAGTGAATCCACTTCGCAAAACACGAGTAATATTTACGTCACAGACAATAACATATAAACCATACCCATATCCCTTTCTTGCTCTTTTTATAAGTTTACATAATATATATTATCGGACTCAAAATAAAATGCAAAGAGCAGCCGTGAAGAGTGCCCTCCTATTGCTCGTATGGCAAACAAGAGCCACATAATCAATACAACGCTATCAACACAACGTTCCGGTAATCCTCAAATGCTTATCTATCGACCGACGCATCCATATCCGATAACCGGATTTGTCACAATCGTCAAATGCCACGCAAATGTCAACGCTCCGAACTCTTACATGCTCAAGGCGCAGCTCTAAACAACCAGCATCCAAACACCAGCAACGATAACGAACCAACTCAAGTCTCATAAATCAACAATCAACACGATAAAATGCAATATTGAGCAACTGTCTGCGTCCATTTATCTATTAACAGCGCAGACTAACGGTACAAACTCAAAACTGACACGAACTAGAAAAAGTCACTTACTAAAAAAATTTAAGTTTTTTTAAAAAAGCCTATTTACATTTACTGGAATTTAATTTATATTATAATCAGGATCAATACACCTAAAAATCACAATCACCCACCTGGAGGTCCCGACATGACAAAAGTAAAAACAAAATCGCCGGAAACCACCACTCTCTCCAAGAAACGCTCTTATGAAGACACCCTGAACAACCTGGCCCACTACCTGAACAGAAAAACGCAGAAAAAATAAACTGAAAAGAGTGCCCCAAATAGCGGCACTCTGTTTTGGCGTATAGACATATAGCGGATTCCATTTGCACCTTACCCTATATCCCTCACCCTTTACTTCCCTGCCCCGGCAAAGCCTCCAAAAGCCTTTGACTCGCCTCACTCTCCTTCTGGCGTTTCCATCCAATCCACCAGGTAAAAATCCGTCAGCAACCGCACGATTTGTCCATCTGCATCGTAGCCGATATAGCTCGCGTAGCTGCCGTCACCCCAGCCGCTGGAAAACATCGCGACTTGGTCAGGACTATTTCGTTAGAGCTGCGTCCAGCGCTACTTCGATCATTTCGTTGAAAGTCGTCTGACGCTCCTCTGCCGTTGTTTCTTCCCCTGTGAGGATATGGTCGCTCACCGTCAGGATGGACAAGGCATTGCGCTTGTACTTCGCTGCGAGCGTATAGAGCGCGGAAGACTCCATCTCCACGGCGAGCACCTGGTAGGTAGCCAGCTTTTTGTACAGGTCAAAATTTTCACGGTAAAAACTGTCGCTTGTGAAAATATTGCCGACCTTCACAGGCAGGTTGCGCTCGGAAGCGACCTGATAAGCTTTGTGCAGCAGGTCGAAGCTTGCTGTCGGGGCGAAGTCGATCTGGTTGAACAGCAGGCGATTGACTTGCGAGTCAGAAGAGGCGCTCATCGCGATAATGACGTCGCGCACCTTGATGTCCTCCTGGATCGCGCCGCATGTGCCGACGCGAATCAGGTTTTGCACGCCGTACGACTCCATCAGCTCGTTGACGTAGATCGAGATGGAAGGCACTCCCATGCCTGTCCCTTGTACGGATACCCGCTTTCCTTTGTATGTACCTGTAAATCCGAGCATGCCGCGTACTTCATTGTAGCATTCGGCCCCTTCCAGGAAGGTCTCGGCAATGTATTTCGCCCGCAGCGGATCACCTGGCAGCAAAATCGTTTCGGCAATCTGGCCTTGTTTGGCTCCGATATGTACACTCATATTCATTTGCTCCTTCGCGTTCAAAAAATTTCCTACTTGCTTATCGTACTACAAAAACGAAACGCTGCAAAATGAAAAAATAGAGAGCGATACTCGTCGCAGCATCGCTTGTGCAAGCTTTTTCACTTCGCCTCCTTTTGCCAGAGGGAGAGCGCTTCCAGATGGTCGCCCAGTTCTGTCAGAGCTTGTGTGCTGGCGCGGGCCCGCTCTGTTGCTTTCGCCTCTCTGGCAGCACTCCGCTTCTGCCTGGTGCGCACGTGTGTTACCCGCAGCTCTTTTTGCAGGGCGATCAGATGGGCTACTGCCGGAACGAACAGATGATGGGTGCCAATCGACACAGCGGCCTCGCGGGTTATGGCAAACGGCAAATCGTCCATGGACGAGCTGCCCAGCTCTCCGCGTTCAAGCAAGCTATTGAGAAAACACTTTGCCAACTGTACAGAATCTTGTCCGCTGTTTTTCCTCCCGGGAAAAGGATGCGCTTGCCGCAGCGCAATATCTGTCCCGCGATAACACAAGCGGACAAAAGGCTGCAACTGTTGTGCGGCGATGATTTGCTTCCCCTCCAGAAACAGCCACACATCGCCAGCCGCTTCCTGCGCCCCGATTGCCCGCCAGACATCTTCCCCCAGCGCATACGGGTAGGCGTAAACGCGCATGGCGGGTGTTGCCGCATAAGTCAACACCTGTTCCAGTGACCGATCCCGGCTGCCGTGTACCACGACGACAATTTCCAGTGGACACAGCTTTTCTGCCTGTCTGAGCACCTTGACAATCGTGTTTTCATCCTGCTCCACCCCGATGATAATGCTTAGTCTGCCCTGATTCTCCAATTTGTCCCCAGCGCTAATGCGAGCGTTTTGGGCGGCTTTGTACCCTTTTGCGGGCTCTTTTGGCCCTTTCCTTCCGTTTGGCACCCCATCCATCCCCCTCCTTTTCGCGGGAATGCTGATAGAATACGGAACGCAAATGCAACAGTCCAGGCACTTGCACCAATATTCGATGACGCTCGCCGTCTGGCAAGGCACCGCGAACGTTTTGATCCTGCAGGAGCAGTTGGATCGCTTTGGCATGCTCTTGAAAAATCAAGGATTTCGCTTTCGCCACGCCCTGATTTGCCGCTGAACTTTTCCGCTCTCTGGACGCAGGCGCCACAGTGGTGATCGCCAGACCCTTTTGCACGGCACTCACGAGCGCAGTCGCCGGAACCTGCAAATGGTGCGGCCCAATGGCTTCCTGCGCTGTGCGGGTAAGGGAAAAAGGAGCCGTTTCCAGAGAAGCGCTTCCCAGTTGCTTTTGCCCGAGCAGATCGTTCAGCAGCGCGCAGGCGCAACGAACGGTGGACAGTCTGCCTTTTGTCAACACGCGGCCACCTGCAGACAGGACGAGGTCGTAATCTCGCTGCAAAGGCGCGATGTACTTGCGTAACGAGGCAGGCGGGAAAATGCCCTCTTCCGGCAAAAACAACAGCACGTTTCCAGTGGCGTGCTGCGCGCCGATGGCGTGACACTCGCTGGCAGTTGCGTGCTTGCCCGCCGCAACCACTTTCGCCCCGGCAACGCATTCGATGTCTGCTTGGTGGGAACACAACGGTGCGTAAACGATAATCACTTCGGTAGCCGGGGCGATCTGTTTGGCCATGTGAGTCAGTCGTTCTGGATTCCTGGCCCCATGGGTGGGGATAATGACGGACACGCGGTTTTGCCCACAGGTTGGAGAGTCCATTTCCCTTGCCCCCTCGCCAGAAAAGTAACGCTTTACCGACAGTGTACGTTATACCCGATGGTTTGGACACGGCTACTTGCCCACACCGCTCATACAAATGCGCATGCCAAAAAACAGGACGGAGAACGAAGCCCCGTCCTGTTTTTGCTAGTCCCCAACTAATTAATGCGGCGCTGCCAATCGCGCTGCCTGACTCGCCGCTTTCTGCGCGCGCGGGTCAGCGTATAGCCGATCAAAAACAGATTCATGGCCAGCCAGGCCATCAAGAGTCCGTAACGCGCGTACGTATGGTCGCTGTCAGTCGTGTCCATGGCGACGCTGGCTACTTGCACGCGCTGACCAGGCGGCTCGTGACGCTCCAGTGGATACGTCACTTCCAACTCTCCGGCCGTCACCGAAAGCTGTCCATCTGCAGTTAGCTGCACGATCGGCTCACTGCCTGCCGGAACGGTGGCGTACAAATCTTCCTTCGCCGTATAGCTCACCTGGCTGGTGTCGCCTGGAGCGGCAACGGCGGAGTAGCGCTCGCCTTTTTTGGCGACTTGTTTCGTTTCGAATCCATTCAGGCCGTAATCGAGCAGTTTGGTCACGTCTTTGTAGGCGTAGTTGCTCGAAGCCGCTTTCATCGTAACGGCGATCATTTCCGTGTCGCCGCGCTTGGCAGAGCCGACCAGCGTGTGCATCGCCTGATCGGTAAAGCCGTTTTTAATCCCGGTAGCGCCGGGGTAATCGCGCAACAGCTTGTTATGGTTGACAAGCTCCGACTTCCATTCCTTTCCGTCCCAGGGAAGGCGATTCGTCCCGACGATCTCGCGGAAAATCGGGTTTTTCATCGCATATTGCGCAATTTTCGCCATATCGGAAGCCGTCGTATAGTGCTCCGGGTCGTGCAGCCCGTGCGCATTGGCAAAATGCGTCTCGGTCACGCCTGTCTTTTCGGCCAGATAGGCGTTCAAATCGCGGGCAAATTGCTCGACAGACCCGCTCATATGCTCCGCAATTGCCGTCGCTGCGTCGTTGCCGGAGTGCATGAGCAGGCCGTACTCCAGCTTGCGCAGCGAGACCTGCTCCCCTTCGCCCAAATAGACACGGGTGCCTTCCTCATATCTGGCTTTTTTGGAAACGGTGACGATGTCGTCCGGATTCCCTTTTTCGATGGCGTAAATGCCTGTAGCAATTTTCGTAATGCTAGCAGGGTACAGCTTCACATGAGGGTTCTTTTCAAACAGAACTTGTCCCGTTGTCGCATCAATGAGGATGGCCGATTCCCCAAACAGCTCGTCTGGTGTAATCGCTGCCGATCCCTCCGCAAAAGCAACAGGTACGTCAAGGTTGAAGATCACCGTGACCACAACGAGAAGGTACGTGAGTAGTAGACGCATGTTAGTCTAAATCCTTTCCTTTGCCTTGCTTGTCGGGTGTTAACGCATGGCTTTTGGCTCCAGGAAGCATCGTAAGTAAGTTATTTTTTCAACCTTTTTCCGAGCAAATCGTGAATCATTTTAAATTTCGGATTGTCTGCAAACGCCTCTTCAAAGCCGCTGACGTGCTCACGGTACAAGGCTGCGGCGGACTCCACATCTTGTTTGACGTACAGCGAGAAAATTTCCTCCAGCTTTTCTTCCAGGTTGGAATCCACCTCGGGCGGCGTAAGAATCTCATGTCGCAAGTTGTTCATCAGCACGTCCAGCTGATGGGTTATCACTGAAGCCTCATGCAACTGCTGCATCACGTCGGTTGGAATGTTGCCGGCGTATTTGTAGCGCAGCTCATGCTCGTTCGTTGCCCAAAAGTTCATGCCGAGCGTACGAATCTGGATTTCACAAAACAGGGTGCGCTTTTCGCTCCCGTGATATACCGTATAGGAGACGATCATATGGATGCTGCGGTAGCCGGACTCTTTTGGCGTGGTGATATAGTCCTTGATGTCATGGATGACAATGTCCTCCCGCTCCTGGAGCAGCTGCTGAACCTCTCTGACATCGTCGACGTAGCGGCAGACGACACGCAAGCCGGCAATATCCTGGACTTCCCTTGCCACTTCGTCCTGCCAACTGGCTTGCTGAAAATCGATTCCTTTCTCATTCGCTTTCTTGATGAGACTGTCCACTTTTTTGACCCGTCCCACCACGAATTCAATGGGAGAATAGCGACCGCTTTTCAGAAAGCCGTACTTGATTCCTTTCAGTTTCAGCTTCAATTCCTCTACTGCCTGTTCATACGGTGCCAAGAAATGGACCATATTGTTCAAGACTTTGCTTGGCACATGGGTAACTCTCATGAAAACACCTCCAATTACTTCCAGAGGAAAGGTGATGCATCAAAAAACGGCTGTGGATTGACGTACGTATTGCCGATCAACATGCCGTAATGAAGGTGAGGGCCTGTGGAAAAACCCGTGGTGCCCATAAGCCCGATCACCTGTCCCTGTTTCACTTCCTGTCCGGTTGCAACCGCAAGCTTGGACAGATGCGCATAGATCGAAAAGACATTCAGACCGTGATCGATAATAATCGTGTTTCCGGTCAAATAAAGCGAATCGGCCAAAACAACCTTGCCGTGGTTGCTCGCCCAAATCGGCGTTCCTGTTTTGTTCGCAATATCAATCGCAGCGTGCCGATTGGCGGGCACTCCGTTTACGACCCGCTGATAGCCGTATGGCGTCGTTAAGGTTCCGTTGGCCGGCATCGTAAACGGTTCGGTAAAGTACGGAGTCGGCCGCGAGCTTGCACGTGCGGCGTTGATTTTCTGCTGATCCGCATGAATCCGGGCCGTATCCTGCCGCATCGCATTCATTTGCTTGCTAACGGTCAGCTTGTCCACGGCGAATGACTTGGGCAGAATCGTCAACGTGACCGTGAACTTTTTATCCGCAGATTGCATGTTGTACTCTCCCGGCTTCACATCAAATGGAATCGGGATAAATCGGGCATACTCATGAGAAGAAGGCTGCAAACGGTACGATCGCGAGAAGAGTGTGACCGTTTGAGGCTGTTTGCTGCGCACGAAAATAACATCACCGGGATACGTCCTGGCTGGTGTCACGCTAATCGATGGTTGCTGTTTCTCTACGGTCGCGTAAACGCCTTCCAGTACATGGCTATAGGCAGTCGTTCCCGTGAGCGTCAGGGCAACGACGGTCATCAAACTGACCATCGATTGAAACATAGGCATGCTCCCTCCCATTTTCTAGTATAGCAAAACAGGCTTTGAAAGGAAAAAGAAAAAGAAGGCTATCCGACTAGCCTTCCCCATCTGTAAGTGTGCCTTACAGTTTTTTTGTGTAATTGGCCATCATGTCCATGATGGACTGTACACCTGTCAGCATTTCGCTGGCTCGTTTTGTTTTTTGCGAGATGTTGTCAAAATCAAGGCGTCCTCTTTTGCGGTCATTCCAACGCTTGAAAAATTGTTCGGTCATGCTGGGATTGCTGCGGATGGCTCGAACGCGCATGGAGTCTTCCGCGATCCACGCTTCGAATTCAGGATTTTCCTTCAGAAGCTTTTTCACTTCTTTTTTCCTCATCGTCGAAAACCTCACTCCTTTCGCGTGTACAACCAATATGGAGAGCTGTTCGTTACACCATATGACTAGTCCGCGATTGTGCTTGTGTGTTTGCACCCTGTCTCAAAGAAAGGGCGTACAACCAAAACAAGAAAGGCCCCGTGGAAGGGACCTTTCTTCATCCAGCTATTTACTTGTCCAAAGGCTGTGCTTAGCGGCCTGCCAATTGTTGCTCAGCAAAGCTTACCAGACGCTTGGTGATTTCGCCACCAACAGAACCGTTTTGACGAGAAGTAGTGTCAGGACCGAGATTTACACCGAACTCGGCTGCAATCTCATACTTCAGTTGATCCAGAGCTTGGTTCGCTTGAGGAACTACCAGGTTGTTGCTGCTTCCGTTGTTGTTAGCCATGATTGATTCCTCCTGACGCGTTTTTTTCTCCCGGGACGGATTTGAACCGCCAGCTTGCTTGCCTCTCACCGACTGAGACCGGAAGATGTTACTGGGATCCAAGAGGCGGTTGTTCAACCTCTTGTGCTACTATCATCCCACGAGAACAAAAGTCCATGCACGATCCGGCATTGTAAAATCTGACAAGGTTGTCCGCAAGCATTGTGCTATAATGGGGCGTATAGTTTGGAACTGAGAGGGGTCACAGTTTGTGAGGGAAACAGGAAAAGTATTGCTCATCGACGGCATGAGCTTTTTATTTCGCGCCTTTTACGGGTCTGCATGGGGCGGCGCTTACCGGCAAACGTCCACAGGCGTCTACACAAACGCGGTGTACGGATTTACGAAAATGATGCTGGATTACGTCGAACTGGTTCGCCCTACGCACCTGATGGTCGGCTGGGATGTCGCCTCCCGCGAGTCGCTTGTGCGCAGCCAGTGGTTTGACGGCTACAAATCCAATCGCACAGCACCGCCGGACGAGCTGATCCCGCAATTCGATCTCGTCAAAGAAATTACCGCGGCTTTCTCCGTACCGAATCTGGGCTGTCCGGGGTACGAAGGCGACGACGTGTTGGGAACGCTGTCCACACGTCTCGCTGCAGAAGGCCATGAGATCGTGATCGCAACAGGCGATTACGACAGCTTGCAGCTCGTCGATGAAAAAGTCAGCGTCAAAATCTTGAAAAACGGCGGCAAGCACGAGCATTACGATCCGGCCAGTCTGCGCGCTTTGCGCGGCATTTCTCCGGAACAGGTCGTAGATGTCAAGGCGCTCATGGGCGACACTTCCGACTGTATCCCAGGCTGTCCAGGCATTGGGGAAAAGACAGCGACCAAGCTGATTGTCGAGCACGGCAACCTGGACAACCTGTACGCCAATTTGCCGAGTTGTACGCCGAAGATGCGCAGCAAGCTGGAAGAGCATCGCGACCAGGTGTACCTGAGCCAGAAGCTCGCGACCATTATCCGCGATGTGCCTGTGGAATTTTCCCTGAAGGAAGCCGAATGGGAGTACGATCCGGCAACCGTCCTGAACAAATTTGACGAACTGGAATTTGGCCGCAGTCTGGCGAAACGGGTTGGTTAACAATGCGGCAATAAAACAAGTATCCCGTCCCACTTTTCGCACATGAAAGGGAGACGGGATGTTTTCTGTCTAACGGAGAACGGCTTTCATCTTGGTATCGCTCTGGGAATGTTTTCTGCCGCTGGTGCCAAAGTGCCAAAAACGTCGAGCAAAAGTCCCGTGTTTTCGCTCCCTTCCGTTTCCCAGCTTGTCGCAAAGCGCACGCGGTGAGAGACGCCAAGCAGGTCATACGTTTGCACGAGATGCTGCCGGGCCGAGCCGACGATCAGGCTGTGCAGGCGAAGCTGCTTCTTTTGTCCGAGCGCCGCAAGCTTTTCCTGCACGTAGGGCGAGATGCCCCCTACACCGTCAGTCACCATGACCAGATCAGCCCCTTGCCACGTTTTTTCTGTCTCGACAAGCTCCATCGCCCGCTTCATCGGCGCATCAAAATGCGTCCCGCCGCCAAACGACATTTGCGCCAGGCTGTAAAACGCGCCCCAGTCAGGCTTTTTATGATACAAGGGCTGCTCTCTCAGCTCTCCTTTTGCCCCGAACAAAATCAGCACGAAATCGCGCTTTTCCAGCATCGACAACGCCGCAAACGTCATGAGAAAAATTTGCGCCAGCCGCAGCTTTGCCCCGCGCATGGAGTGCGAAGTGTCCAGCATGCAAATGACAGGGCCTTTTGGCGGTTCCTCTACAAAGCCGGACGTATCGTACGTCATCAGCTTTTGCTCCAGCCATTTGAGCATGAAGTAATGTTCGTAGTCCGGGTCGGCGAGCAGCACCGCCTCGCCTGGCAGCATGTGCGCAATATCGCCTGACTGCCGCAAATCGTAGTATTCCTCCGGCAATTGTCGGGAGCGAATTTCCTTGCGCCGTACGCGAAACCGATGCACCTGACGACCAACCTCGTCCAAAAAGGCAACCAGGTCGGGATGGCGCTTTAGTTTTTCCACCCATTTCAAATACTGCTCGAAGCTTTGTCTGCGCAGCTTGCCCAGGTCGTGGCCCCAGCTGCGGTTGGCAAAGCGCTGACTGGCGGCAAACACCTCATCCACAAACAGCGTATCTACATCCTCTTGGGCAAGCGTCCCCTTCAACGACTGCTCCAGCCACTGTCCCAGCTCTTTTTCCAACGCCTCTATCGCTTCTTTTTCCTGCTTTTGCAGACGATCAAGCTGTTTTTCCCGCTGGGCCAGCTCTTCTTCGAGCTTCTTGATTTTTTGCAACAGCTTCGTCCGTTTCGTAAACTGCACACTCATTTCTTCGCGCAGCTCCCGGATTTTCGTTTGCAGCATGACGATTTCCGCGCGCACAAGCGGCTTTTTGTCGAGTGCTTCCTGCTTGTCCTCGACCACGCGCTTGCCTTGTTGCAGCGTATAGCCGACCAACTCCAGCTTCGCTTTTTGCTTTTCGGTGAGCAACTCGGCCAGTTGAGCCTCTTTTGCGCCCTCCTGTCCTTGCTGCTCACGCAGGCCCGCGAGAAGCGGCGAGAGACTGCGATCCTTTTGCCGCTGTTTTACTTCCTCCGCGAACGTCTCCGTGAGCCACAAAAGCGCCTTGATCGCCGTCTTGAAAGCCGCACTCTCATTGCCGACCGTGCGGGGATGAATCATCCGCGTAAAATACTGCTTCATCAGCGTGCGAATCATCCAGTGATGGAACGGAGTCGCTTCCTGCGTCATGTCGATTTCCGGCTTTTCCACGTAAAAGACGAGAAAAAAGTCGGCGAGCAGCTCGTGATCGAACCACTCGGCCCGGGACGCTGCCTCGCGTACCCATTCCTGTGCGGTGCGCGAGGACGCGAGATACGTTTCGAACAGATAGCGCTCGACGCCGCTCGCCCGAATTATCATCGTCGCTCCCCCCTATAACGTAAAGTCGTAGTCCGCCCCGGCGATGTCTTTGTCAAAAATGGTCCGGTACGTTTTTTGCAATTGCTGCAAAATCCGCTCGCCTTCGATCCGCAAGTACGAATATTTGACGGTGTACTTCTCGACGTTGTGGATCAGACGATTTTTTTCCAGCACATACGCTCCCAGGTCGTGCTCGCGCTTTTCCCACTGCATCAGGCGGTTGCGCAAGTCGCGCGCCGTCTCCTCCAGCTCCGTGCGGCAAGCTTCCAGCAATTTCGTGTTGCGCTCCACCGCTTCTTTTCCCAGCTTGGCGCCCACTTCCTTTTTGAATTGGAAAGCGTGCAATTCTGATTCCTTTTCTTTCCACTTATCTGCCAATTGCTGCAGGCGCTTAAGCGGCAGCTCGTTTTCCAGCTCCGCCTTGAGCATCTGTGTAAACTGGCGCTCGAATAGCTCGCGCATGACCGTCAAGTCCTCCGGCACATCCCACAGCATGTGCGGGGTAAAGACGGTATCCCAGATTGTGACCTGTTCTCTGCCATGCAGGGCAGCAGATGTCCGCCATACGCCCGCGATTTTGCTCCAGCGGCGGTCAGACAGCACGTATTCCTTTTCCTCCATGTCTTGCTTGATCCGGTAGAGGAAGTAGATCAATGGCTCGGGAATCGTCACCTGCTTTGCTTGCGCCTGGATGTCCTTGATGTCGTACAAGGAAAAGACGACAGGCAAAGGAGTTGTCGGCAGCGAGAACATCCGCTCGTAGCTTGCGGCCTGCTGCAAATACTGGACTTCATAGCGGATCAGAAAGCGGTCGTATAAAGCAGTGAGCTGCTCCTCGTCCTCCGGCAGTTCATTGGACGCCGCGATCAAAAACTGCAGCGGAACTTCTTCTTTTTCCCTGCCGTTAAAGTAAAGCCGCTCGTTCAAGATCGACAGCAAGGCATTCAGGATCGCGCTGTTCGCCTTGAAAATCTCGTCGAGGAAGGCAAACTGCGCCTGGGGCAAATAGCCTGCGGTTTTTCGCACGTAGTTGTCGAGCTTCAACTGCTGAAGGGACACGGGGCCGAAAAGCTCGTCCGGTGTCGTAAACCGGGTCAGCAAGTATTCGAACCAATGCTCAGCGCCAAAAAGCTGTGCGACCGAGCGGGCAAGCTGTGATTTTGCCGTTCCCGGCGGGCCGATCAAAAGCGCATTCTCTCCGCTCATCATTCCGAGCATCAACAGGCGGATCAATTCGCTCCGTTCCAAAAAGCGGCGCTCCAATAGCTCGATGGCCTGGTCCATTTTTCGTTGGATTGGTGTAGTCGTATTCATCGTCGTTTGGCGCCCGTCTCCTGCGGAAAAAGAAAGAGCGCCGTTCCCCCTCTCTTGCCTGATACCCAAGTCGTCAAGACCCCGATTATTGTCATGTCTCCTGCTTCTTTTATAGTGGCATATTGCGGACAAAAATGCCAGTTGCGCCAGTCTGATGCGCGCCACCGCTGTATGTTCACCCACGGATTTGCTTGCGCATATGGTGTGGCAAACGAAAAAAACGAGAGGAGGTACAGCATGGGGATTGAACTCGCATGGTTGCACGGTGTGTATGTGTTGTTCGTAGTTGGCATCATACTCATGATGGTTTTGCGCAGAGACACCAGCGTGATGAGCATCGTCGGGATCGCCATGCTTGGGCTGGTCGCAACCGGGTCTGTGACGACGGCGCTCGGCGGGATTTTCGGCAGCTTTATTTACGCGATCACCGAGCTTTTGCCGACGATTTTGGTCATCTGTATCATCGTGGCGATGAGTCATGTCCTGACGGATACCGGAGTCAACGAGACGATGATCCGGCCGATGACGCACCTGATTCGCAACGCCACACTGGCTTATTGGGTAATCGGGATCGTGATGATGGTCATTTCCTGGTTTTTCTGGCCGTCGCCTGCAGTAGCACTGGTTGGCGCGGTCATGCTGCCTGTTGCTTTGCGGGCGGGACTGCCCGCGATGGGCGTCGCGATTGCCATGAACCTGTTCGGGCACGGAATCGCGCTCTCCGGCGACTTCGTCATTCAGGGAGCGCCAACGTTGACTGCCAAAGCGGCGGGGCTTCCTGTCGAGGACGTAATTGCCGCCAGTGTTCCGCTCGTCGTCATCATGGGCCTGGTCACGACCGCGGTCGCCTTCTGGTATTTGAAAAAAGACATGAAGCTGGGGAATCTTCCGGCGTCACCAGACTTGCCTGCCCGTGATTCTGTGTTCGCTGCGGCGCGCGTTCCCTTGCCTGCGGGTATTCGCCGCTTTTTGGCAGTCCTCGTTCCCGTCCTGTTTGCACTCGATGTAGCGGCCATGTCTTTTTTGGACTTGCGCGGTGGGGACGCGACTGCCTTGGTCGGAGGAACCGCACTGCTGATTTTGCTTGTCGCAACCATGCTCGCCCACAAGCAAAAAGGACTGGAGCAAGTGACGAGCCATCTCATTTCCGGCTTTCAGTTTGGCTTCAAAGTGTTCGGACCTGTCATTCCGATTGCCGCTTTTTTTTACATGGGCGACAGCGGCTTTGTCAACGTGTTCGGCGAGGTGCTGCCGTCAGGATCGCAAGGAATCGTCAACGATTTGGGCGTGGCGCTGGCACACGCGATCCCGATCAGCAAAGAGGTCGCTGCCCTGGCCGTATCTGCTGTCGGCGTTATCACCGGACTGGACGGCTCAGGTTTCTCCGGCATCACGCTTGCCGGATCGCTCGCACAGCTTTTCTCTGCCGCTTTGGGTACCGGAGCCGCTACCTTGACCGCCCTTGGGCAAATTGCCGCCATCTGGGTCGGCGGCGGAACGATCATCCCCTGGGCGCTGATCCCCGCAGCGGCGATTTGCGGCGTCGATCCGTTCGAGCTTGCACGGCGCAACCTGTACCCTGTCGCCATCGGCCTTTTGGTTACGACCATCATCGTTATGTTCCTTTTGTGACTGAAAAAATAGTGTTTTTTAAAAAAAGGCGAATGGACCTATGCCCCGTTCGCCTTTTTTTCTTCTGTTTTCGCCCAAGCTTCATACACTTTTGTACTAGCATCCCATTTGGAAAGGATCGGTCCGTATGAAGCTGTGGGGAAAAAGTATCCAGGTCGCAGCAACCTACATCGGAACCGTGGTCGGAGCCGGATTTGCGAGCGGCCAGGAAATTCTCGCCTTTTTCACCTCATATGGCCATGCCGGCACAATCGGCATTCTACTTGCCACGGGGCTTTTCGTCTGGCTGGGCTACAAAATGATGGTGCTGGCCCACGAGCTGCGCACGCCCTCTTACGAATCGTTTAACCAAAGGCTGTTTGGGCCGATACTTGGCCGCACCATGAACCTGCTCGTCTTTTTGACCTTGTTCGGCGTCACCACCGTCATGCTTGCCGGGGCGGGATCGGTACTGGAGGAGCAGTTCGCCATTCCGTATTTGCTTGGTACGGCCGGAACGGTTTTGCTCGCACTGTTTATCCTGCGAAAAGGGCTTGCGCAAATCTTGGTGGTCAATGCGATCGTCGTCCCGTCCATGCTGTTGTTTGCCCTGCTCATCCTGCTGGACGGCAGCGCCGAATCGCCTTTGCCGCTTGCCAAGCCTTCCGACTACGCCTTTTTGTGGAAAACGGTTCTGTACGTTTCCTTCAATCTGGCAATGGCCCAGTCTGTCCTCATCCCGATCGGCTACACCATCCGCGACAAGGCTATCTTGTTCCGCGCGGCCGTCATCGGAGGTGTCGTTCTCGGCTTCATGCTGCTCGTCGTCCACACGGCGATGCTGGCCAACTGGGACGACGTGCGCTTCATGGACATCCCGATCTTGTTCATCACCGACCATTGGAATGAGTGGCTGCAATTGTTTTTCGTGTTCGTCCTCTACTCCGAGATTTTCACCACGCTCATCTCCAACGTGTTCGGAATCGGCCAGCAGCTACGCGAGCTGTTCCCGCAGCCGGAATCCCGGCTCTACCTGTTTCTTTTTGCGACGGCCTTCCTTCTCTGCCTGATCGGCTACAGCCAGTTGCTCATGTTTTTGTATCCGTTGTTCGGGTACCTGGGGCTGTCTACGCTGTGCAGAATATCCGTTCCGGCGGTTTGGCTGCCGCGCGGGCGACTTTGACCCCGTTTGCTTTGTGAGCAAGTAACGAAAAAGAAAAAACCTCTGCTTGGGACAGCAAAGGTTTTCTCACACGAAATGATTTACGTTCCACAATACGTCCGATACGGACCGCACGAGTCCGGCGGCAGCGTGGCGTACTCGGCCTGCTCGGGCAAGTGCGCGTAAGGGTTGGCGAGTGCGGCAACAAACCGTTTCAGCACGCTGTAGTCGCCGTTCTGCACGGCTGCCGCCAGTGCTTCTTCGACGCGATGGTTTCGCGGGATCAAGGCCGGGTTGCTCGCTTTCATCCGTTGCCGGACAGCATCGTCGGAGGGAGCATGGCGCTTTTGTCTTGCCTGCCACTTTTCCTCCCAGCTGGCAAACTCCGGGGCGGCGTACAACGCTTCGTCCCTCTTCTCCCCAAACGTCAAGGCGAGGAATGTGTTCGTATAGTCCGCCCGGTGTTTTTGCATCAAGCCGAGCAACTCTTCCATCAAGGCGAAATCGTCCTCTTCCTCGCCGAACAGCCCGAGCTTGCCCCGCATGCCAGCAAGCCAAGCCCGATAATACAGCTCGCCAAAGCGGGAAAGCTCCTGCTGCGCCAGGTGAACCGCCTGTGCCTGGTTTTCATGCACGAGCGGCAGCAGGGATTCGGCAAAGCGCGCCAGGTTCCAGACGGCGATTTGCGGCTGGTTGCCGTAGGCGTAGCGTCCCTGGTAGTCGATGGAAGAAAAGACGGTGGCCGGATCGTACACATCCATGAAGGCGCACGGGCCATAGTCAATAGTCTCGCCGCAGATGGACATGTTGTCGGTGTTCATGACGCCATGGATAAATCCGACAAGCTGCCACTTGGCGATCAATTCGGCCTGCCGACGGATCACTTCCTGCAGGAGAGCCAGATAGGGATTGTCCTGATCGGCAACATCCGGGAAATGTCTATGTATCGTATAGTCGGCGAGCGCTTGCAGCTCTTCATCGCCTCCCCATTGGGCAGCGTACTGGAACGTACCCACGCGCAAATGGCTGGAGGCTACCCGCATGAGCACCGCTCCGGGCAGTTCGTCCTCGCGAATCACGGTTTCTCCGGTCGTGGCCACCGCGAGACTGCGCGTTGTCGGGATGCCCAAACCGTGCATCGCTTCGCTAATGATGTATTCGCGCAGCATCGGCCCAAGTGCAGCACGGCCATCGCCCTGCCGGGAGTACGGCGTGCGGCCTGAGCCTTTCCATTGCAGATCAAACCGCTCGCCTTTGGGGGTAATGTGCTCGCCCATCAACAGCGCGCGTCCGTCCCCGAGCATCGTGAAGTGTCCAAACTGGTGCCCGGCGTAGGCTTGGGCAATCGGTTTCGCGCCAGCGGGAATGCGGTTGCCCGCAAAGATTTGCGCTCCCGCTTCCCCCTCCAGCGCTTCGGCATCCAAGCCAAGCGCCGCAGCCAGCGGACGGTTGAACATGACGAGCCTGGGTGATCGTACAGGAGTAGGATTCAGTCTGGTAAAAAACATTTCCGGCAAGTTTGCATAGCTGTTGTCAAAATGCCAGCCTGCCTCTGTGTGGGGTTGGGTCATTGGTTCCCTTTGCTCCTTTTTGGTCAAATGATCGCCTTCTGTTCATTTTACCAAAAGGATACCCAAAAAAGACACCAGCCACGATTGACTGGTGCCTTCGACGCTGCTTGTTTGCTTGCAAGTGCCTGCTTTTTGCCGTTTGCTCGCGCCTAAATCTGCTGCGGCACTTTCCTAAATTCCTTTTCATTCAAGTAAACCGTCTCCGCATACATGCGCAGCGAGTTTGCCCAATGCTGCTTGTATGCCGCCCACTCCTGCTCGTCAAAGTGTCGGTGCAAAAGCAGCGAAAGAGGAATTTTCAGGTTCAGCAGCCTTCCGCTTATCAAAAAGCGGGTGACGCCCGCTGGCATGACGTGCCCATGCGTCACGATTGCCTCGATTTCTTCTATCGTATAGGGACGATAGCGGAGGCACACCATTCCTTTTTCGGGCAGCACCTCCAACCCCTGCGGAATCCGCCTGACAGTATAGCTGCTGCTGTACGACTGGACGATCCGGTGCCAAAGTGTAAGCAAATGCGCGTTGCCTGCCTCCGCCTGCTTGGCCGTCACGTATGTTTTTGTGCCGTCTGCATACAGGATTGTAGCGATCTGCTCCCCGGCATGTTCATTCGTGCATAAAAACGCGCCACTCTGGAGCAGCTCATTCAGCCATGCCCCTGACGGAACCACGTGTGCCCATGCCTCCAACTGGTAATCGGCATCTGTGACGACTTGCAATGGAATCCGGTGGCAGCCGAGTTTTTGCAAAGCGGCCGTACGGTGTGCTCCGTCCAGAATCAAGTATCTGCCGTCCTGCATTTGTCTGGCGATCGGCGGGTGAAGCAGCATCCCCTGCTGCGAGATAGACTGGCACGTGTCGTCCAGGCGGTTTGGCTCGTGATCCTCGTGCAGGCAGACCCGATCCGCGGCAACAACCTGGATGGAAGACAAAACATGGTTCACGCTACAATTCCTCCTCAAGCTAAAATGCCGGCTTGCTCCAAGAAAATGTGGTCAGGGTGTGGATGGCTGAGAAAATCATGGTGAGAAATCGCCCACCCGTACGCTCCTGCATACTGGAAGCAGATAATGTCGCCTACCCGCAGTGACGGTACAAACACATCGCTTGCCAGTACGTCTTTTGGCGTGCAAAGCTGGCCAACGATGGTAATCGGGCCGTTTTCATGGCAGATGCGCTCGTACGGATACGCCCATTTTTCTGTCCGGATGACCGTAAACGGATGGCTGTGCTGCCACGAGGACGGAAGGCGGAACTGATGCGTCCCGCCGCGAACGATCGCGTACGTTTTGCCGTGATTTTCCTTGATGTCCAGCACTTCTGCCGCATAGTAGCCGGAAGCGGCGGTCAAGTAACGGCCGCATTCGAACAAGACGTGGCGGACAGGAAGCGAAGCGCTGTCGAGCAGCGCAGACAAGCCCTGCACAAAAGCCGGCCAGTCAAACTGCTGCTGCAAATCGGCGTAGTTGACCCCGATCCCGCCTCCTGCGTTCAGGTACGTAATATCCAGCTCAAACATGGCCCGCCACTTGGCGACGATCTGCAAATAGTACGCGACAAGTTCTACGTGCTTGCCCGCATCCAGATTGTTGGACAACGAGTGAAAATGAAAGCCTTTTAACTCTACGCCATCCAAGGCAAGCGCCAGACGGATAGCCTCTGGTACGAGCGACTCGTCAATCCCGAACTGCGTCGGGCGACCCGCCATGGCAAGTGTCGCGGAAGGAAACGGGCCGCGCAAGTTTACGCGCAGCAAAATCGGGACGACCACGCCGTTTTTTCGCGCCAAAAAATCTACGCGCAAAAGTTCGCTGAGGCTCTCGACGTGAATCAGGCTGACACGCTGCCGAATGGCGCCCTCTATCTCCTCGTTGGTCTTCCCCGGACCGCCGAACAAGATCGGAACGTCCGCAGAAATTGCCCGAACTTTGTCCACTTCCCCGAGCGAAGCGACTTCAAAGCCGTGTACGTGCGGCAAGAGCGCACGCAAAATGTGCGGCTCGGAGTTCGCCTTGATCGCGTAAAAAAGCCGGCACGCTGTCGGCAACGATGCTGCCTTTGACACGACATGGCTTCTCAGGTGATCCAAATCGTAGAGATAGGCGCAAAAAGGCTTGTCGCTGCTTGCGTGTGTCCGTTTTATATAATCAATGACTTGACTCATAGCCTCTCTCCCTTTTCCTCAGTTCCTGCTCTTTGTCGCGCAGCTTGCCGAGCTGCTGGCGCAGCGCCCGAAACGCGATGCCCCGCTCATCGCCCAGCACGAAGGCGCGCACTCCTTTTTCGTACCACCCATCCATGTCTTCTGCGACGCGCGGAATCGCGCAGTACGGCACGCCACGACTGTGAGCGGCAGCCTGCACGGACGCAAGCGCGGTTTTCACAAGCTCGCCGCGCGTGTCCCACGGTCTGCCGAGCGACTGCGACAAATCTGCCGCTCCTTCCAGCACCATGTCAATTCCCGGCACTTCCAAAATATCTGCAATGCGCTCGACCCCTGCCTTGCTTTCGATCATCGGGACGACCATGATCTGTTCATTGGCCCGCTCCATATAAGCGACCAGGTCGTTTTTGCCAAAGGCACCAGGCCGTCCGCTGTTCAGGCTACGCGTGCCAAGCGGATAGTAGCGGCTGTTGCGGACGATCTGCTCGGCTTGCTCTCTGCTCTCCACGTGCGGCACGACCACTCCCTGCGCACCGCTGTCCAGTGCCCGCAGGATGGTGCCGGGCTCTGCATCCGCCACGCGCACCAATGGGGTAATCTCTGCAGCTTCCGCGGCCCGGATCATGTTTTCCAACGTTTCCGGATTGACGAGTACATGTTCTGTGTCGATGATGACAAAATCGTACTCGGCGCAGCCGATCATCTCGACGACGACAGGAGCTGGTATCGAGCAAAACAGTCCGTACACCGTTTGGCCTTCGCGTAGTTTACGCTTGAGTGTATTTTCCTTGAGCAATTCCTCTCTTCTCCTTTTCGTTTTTAACGAGGCGACCTGCTGGCAGCCAAAGGATTTGGCACTTTGTGTACACGCAGCTCCGTGTCCGCAAACAGCCTGCGTTTCGCGAGCTGCTCAACCTCAATCGCAGGTGCAAACAAGTCGAAAAGCGAGAAGCGCTCTGTGAGATGCGGATGCCGCTGTTGGTACGCCTCCAGCACCTGGTGCACAAGCTCCCAGAAGCGTTTTTCGGAAAAGCCGAAAGCGTCTGCCATGAGCAATGCCAGTTCGCCTATATTAATGAAGAAAAAGGCATCGTGCATAAAGTCGCGCACCAAAGCGAGATCATCGGTTTCAATAAACGAGTTGCGGTTTACGCGGGCGTGATAGGCTGGGGTTTCGAACAATGCCGGGCAGCGTTCCGGCGCCGAAAGATATGTTTTGGAAAAACGGATGCCGTCATGAAAATCTTTCAGTGCGACGCGCACAGGCAGGCCGTCCCGATGGAGCAGCACCATGTTTTGCGCATGCGATTCCAGGGCGATACCGTGTGCATAGAGCATGTGTACGATGGGCAGCACGCTTGCTTCAAACAGGCGGGTCAGCCATGTCTCTGCCCCGTAGCTCTCGATCCACGGTGCGATCAGCGGACGACCGTTGCCATCGAGGGAGCAAAGTCCGTTGAAGGGCAGCGCCTGCTCGCCCTGTTCCAGGTAAGGATGCAAGCTCTCCCGCCAGATGCAGCCAAGCACCCCGTACGTTTTGGCCTGTACGAGCGCGGAATGTGGCGGAGCGTCATAAGAAATTCCCATGATCTCACGCAGCAGCACCACGCGGGCTTCCTCCCGCAAAAAGTCATCGGACTGGACGATCTCATGCAGCCAGTCGGAGATGACCGGGGCATTCGCTACGGTGTGCGGAGCGAGAATCCGCCCTGTCGACGTGTTGACAAGACTCATCGCGAGCTTCACATAAGCTTTGTGCGGGGCACTGGCGTTCGCCAGCGTGCGGATCGACTGCTGCGGCCGGTATGTGTCCTGCCCTGTGCCAAGCAAAATCACGCGGTTTTGGCGCAATTCCTCCAAAAAAGCCGTCGTCATGATGTTCTCCCACTGCCACGGATGCACCGGGACAAACAAAAAGCTGTGCGGATCAAGCCCTCGGTCTCGGATGACCTGGGAAAATGCGGCTATCTGCTGTTCGCCAAGCTCATCCCGCAGCAGACGCTCATACTCCAGATGCCCGGAGATGGCGAAGCGAGCGTGCTGTTTCTCAACCGCGAGCCAGAGCAAGCCAAGCTCCTGTCTGAACTCGGGACCATACTGGTAGTTGTCGGCGTAGGCAAACCCGATGCGCGATTTATAGCTCGGATGGTACGGATGTCCGTCCATAATCTCGCCTTCCAGTGCGTCGTAATCGCGCAAGGAGAAGCCACCGCCCTGCAACTGGCGCTCGTACTGGGCCAGCGTGTCCTTGAGCAGCGTATGCTCCAGTTCATTAATAAACGCGGTTAGGCGTTCTTCGTCTGCTCCCGTCTGATGCCGCACTTCCAGCAAAAACTGGGCGAGCGACTGCGCCTCTGCGCTCCCCGCGTCGCTCAGGCGCAGGATCGGGGCGTCAGACAGACGGATGCGCCCGAAGGTGAAGCGGCGCTGCCCGCGGCAAATGTAGCTGACAGCCTTGCCGTCCTCTGTCTGGCCCGCGATGCAAAATACCGTTTCGTTCCCTTCCTCATTCGTTTTGGCCGGAATCACACCTTCGAATAGCAACGCTTCGAGCAGTTGGCGAAAAATTCTTCGCCGCACCTGGACGTACTGTTCGGACTGAATCGCTGCTTCGACGGTGGCAGCCTGCTTGGCAAAATCGGTTGGTGCCATGATCTGCTTCATTGTTTCCTCCTCGATTGCGCCAGCGGATTGGGGACAGGGACATAGAGAGGTCTTTCCCCGCGACGCTGGAAGCTGCTGATAAAGTTCGCTTTGGCGGGCAACGTTTCCGAATCCAGCAAATCTTCGAGCATAGCTTGTGCTTCCTGGAAAAAGTCTGCGGAGCGGATTGCGTCGCCCACGATGTGCCACAGCTTTTCCTCCGGAACCGCGCTGTAGTAGGCCAGCGTGCTGACGAGATGCCCGACATGATTGACGATGACGTAGTATTGGAATCGGCTCCACGCTTCTTCCTCTGCGTAAAGCACCGGGCTGTCTTCCTTCAGGCATTGGCCAAACATGTCTTGCTCGCGGGCGTGTTTGCGGCTGATGCTGACCCCTTCCAGATCGCGCACGTAAAAGTGGACGGGCCAGCCGTCACGAAACGCGACCATCGAGTTTTGCACATGCGCCTCCATGCTGACCCCGTGCCGGACAAACAGGCGCAGCAACGGCACGAAGGAAATTTCAAGATATTGCCGCAGCCACTGTTCCAGCCAAGCAGATAGCGAAAGCTGCGGCTGCTTTTCCGCCGACTTGCGCACAGCGTCCATGATCGGCGGGCACGCCGAATGAGGCGGTTCCTCCAGCGCGGAGGCGACGACGATCGGCACGTCCCGATCCAGCGGAAGCACGGCGGGATTTTCCCGGAAAATCGCCCCGAAGCTCTCGGTCAGCTTCTCGCGTTCTTCCGGCGTAGCCGCTTGTGGGGCAATCGTGCGGTAGCCTGATTCCTGCAGGATCGTAAAAGTTGCGCTCTGCACGTGCGGCGCCAATTTTTTCATGACACGGCTGGCATCCATCGTTCGTTCCAGCTGATCGAGCGGATTGACCCGAATAAAATTCGTGATTCTGACATTCAGCGGCAGCTTGAAAAAATAAGGGTGATAGGGGTCCCACACGGTTCGGACGGACGAAGTCGGGTACACCTTGTTTCCGATCGGTCCCAGATCGACCAGAAGGTCACTTTCCAGGAGACGTTGCACAATCGGCCAACTTTTCACATGTTCAGCCTGCCACGGATGGCACGGCAGCAGACGGTATGATTGCTGCACTTCGGTCAGCTTGCTTTTTGCCGCTTCGTACACCGCCTGAGGAATCCACTCCTTGTCGTGCAGCTCGTCGGTCAAGCTCACTTCCCTGACAATCTCGGGAGAGCACGCGAAATAGTGCAGGACAAAGGAAGCCCCAAGCTCCGGCGCGTACTTCACCATGTCCTGAGCCGTAAAGCCTTGCGAGCTTTTCGGTGTCGGATGGAACGGATGGCCGTACACCATCGCCTGTTCAGCGGCATAGAACCGTTCCATTCCTTGCAGTTCCATCAGGACGCGCTTTTCCCGCAGGCTGTAGTCCACATACGTGTTCGTCTTGTGGACGGAATTTTCGACCTGGGTGAGCAACGTGTTGACCAGTTCTGTCTTGGGCAGGGAGGGCGGCGCGGTTTCTGCCAGCTCCTGCAAGAGCGCCTCCGCCAGCTTGCTCGCCGCAAGTACGGGCGAGATTTTCTTCCCTCCCTCCTGCAGCAGCCATAGCGAATGACCGTACCGATGATGGCCAAAAGCGGAAAAATAGGTGAGCGAGCCGACGATCTCCACCGCTGTCGCGGGCAGCTTCACTCGCATCGGCACACCTTCCGCCTGCAGCTGCGAGACGATGTCCGGCGGCAAGTCGGCGAGCGCTCCTCCCTCTGCTCGCACGGTCGGGTCAAACACCCCTGTCTCCCGCAAAAAAGCGTTGAATAGACGCTCGATTGCCGCTGTCTCGGCCAGATTGCGTCTGTTTGTCACGGTGTCTAGTGTCACTCATTCTTCACCTCTTTGGCATGATAAGGTAGAGCGGCGTGGGCCAGTTGCTTGCGGGAAGCGGTGAGCGCAAGCCAGCCGGCACCACTCAAAAACGAAATCCCCATCGCAAAAAACGCCCATTCCAGTGGAAGCAGGGCTCCGAATCCCGCTCCCAGTAACGAACCGATAATTTGGCCAACGGTCAGCGTAGAGTTGGCCAGACCGATATAGACGCCGCGGTGGTTGTCGGCTGTTTCCAGTGTGACCACGAGAAAAATCGACTGGATGAGCGCAGCAAAGCAAAAGCCTTGCAGCGCCCGAAGCGGCAGCAGCCAGAGGGCGTCAGTCGGCCACGTTTGCAGCACGATGCTGAGGCCGCAACCGAGCGTGGCCAGGCACACATTTTTCTCGACGCGTCTTTTGTCGTTGAGCCGCCCCCACCAAGGCGCAGCAAGAAACGTCGCCCCCCAGGTCACGGCCTGGAGCACTCCGACCCAGGAAGCGGCGTATGTGCTCCCGACAAGTCCTTCCACGTGGGGCGCAAAAATCGCGACCAGGCCGTACACGCCAAACTGGGCGAGCATTCCGGCTACGAGCATGTTCCGCAGCCGGGGATGACGCAGCATTTCCCGGGAGGCATGGGCAATCGGCAGCTTTTCGTAACGTTTTTGGCTCTTGCGGCGAGCTGGCTCTTGCAGAACCAATGCCGCCGCTACGCTGCACAGCGCGGTAAACAGGGCGCTCCACAAGATGATCGTCGCAAGACCGAACCAGTCGGAGAGCAGCCCGCCGATCAGCGGCCCGGCAAGCGAGCCTGCGGCAGTCGCGCTTTGCAGATTGCCCAGGGCGCGGCCTTTCGTCCCTTCGCTCGCCTGTGCCCCTGCAAAAGCGGCCGCCGCATCGACGACACCGCCAAAAGCGCCTTGCAGCAGCCGTGCCAGCACAAACATAAGCGGCGAACCGGACAGCCCCATCCAAAGTAAACTGATGGATATACCCGCCAAAGCGCGCACAACCATCCACTTTTTCCCTACGTGATCGCCGTATTTTCCCCAGAGCGGCGAAAACAGGCACATCGTCACGGCCGGAGCTGCCAGCGCCACTCCCGTCCAGAGCCTGTTTTCTTCCGGAAGCGTTGCCCCAAGCTCCGCCATGTAAAAAGGCAGCAACGGGACGATGACCGTCAGACTGCACGTGGAGAAAAACTGTCCCGCCCACAAAATGCGGAAGCTTTTGGCAAAGGAAGTCGCACTGCTCATTTTTCTGTTTCGAGCAGCCGGAGCGGATTGCCAGTGCTCCCTGTGCCAGCAGGCATGCTCCCGCCGCCGGAATCGGTGCGCTTCAACAGCGGCGTCAATAGCAGGCGGATCGGCCAAGTATCGGACGTAAGCAGTTGTCTTTGCCAGATGTCTGTTACCCTCTCTGGCAAGTCCGCTTCCTCCAGCGATTCGCGTACAACGGACGCGATCATGCGCCAGAACGCGGCTTCCTCAAGCGCATAGGCGGTCATCAGGGCATCGGCAATCGCATAGAGGTTGACCTGTACGCCCAACGTTTGAAAATAGGACAGCAGTTGCTCCGGCGTTTCGTTGATGAGACTGTTCGGCGTACCCGGCTTGATGCGATACGCAGGCTCCTGCAAGCCTTCCGCCGCAAGCCACGGCAGATGCAGCCGGATCGTGTCATGGTCGCGCAGCAAAAGACCCGTTATCTGGTGATCGCGCACGATCAGCATTACATTTTGTCCGTGAATTTCCGGCATGATCCCGTAGCGGAACAGGCGAAGCGACGTTCCGATCAGCATGCGGCAAACTTCACGGAACAGTTGCAAAGCTTCCGCCACTCCTGCCTCTGATCCAAAGCGTGCCCGCAGCCATGTGGCAAACAGCGTGTTTTTTCCATGCGGATCGACGACAGCCAGGGCAGACATCGGGATCAACTGCACAGCCTCGTCATGCAGCAAATCAGCCGGGTATTCCCGAATCAGGCACGCCAGATGGCCAGGCTTATCCGCAAACGGATCGCCCGCCGGGTCATGATAGCCCCACCAGTTCGTTTCATCGCACAGGCGCAGCCGCTTTTTCAGCCACTCGTCTTTTTCCATGACGCTCGCAAGCAATCGCTGTCCTTCGGCTCCGTTGTGCAAATAGCGCGGTGGCAACAGGCGCAGTGCCCCGAGAGAATAAATGCCGATTGGCACCTTGACGTGGTAGCGTTGGCGGTCTGAGGGAGCCAGCGCCCGCACGGAAGAAGTCGGACGAAACTCACCTAATCCCCGCACGACGGGCACGCATATCTGCTGCGCCAGTTCCTCGCGGTAATAAGCTGGCAGGACGCGATCCGTCTGCCAGGGGTGGACAGGCATCAGCAAATAGCGCTGGCCGTCAATCCCGGCATGGTTCGCCGCTTGTTGCAAGCTCGCTTTTTCTGCATCGTCCAAAATAAAGTCGGCGATATTCTTCTCTGTACTCGCCTGGATGTAGTCGCGGCGGACAGCAAACCAATCCAGCCCGAACGTTTGCCCATACTCGGCGCTGTACGCGCGGTACTCTTCGTCGCTCCAGCCTCTTTTTGCCCGGGATGTCGGATGAAAAGGACGATCCCGCATGGCGGAAAAGCGTTCCGCTTGCAGCAGCGCCGGATCGTCGCTCTTTTGCCCGTTTTGCCCTGTGCTCGCTTGCAGCGACAAAGCCGTATGGCGAATCGAATCTCGCAGTTCTGTCTGAAAGTCTTGCAAATTCGGCATGCTTGCCTGCCGCTCCGCCGCAGAGAGCGAGTCGGCGAACAGCTGCATGAACGTGATCGGGTCCAGCTCCTGCACGCTGCTTCTCATGTGATCGATCAGCACCACGGGCAGCCTGCTGATTTTGTACGGCTGGATAAACTTCGTAGCTTTAACGCGCACGACCAGACTGCGCGCACGGTCAAGCGGCAGGCACAGATAATGCTCGCCCTCGTCAAGCTCGCTGCATTCGTGACCGGAAGGCCCCGGCCACACTCGCTCCATTCGTGCCCGATCAAGCATCCCGGCCAGGTTTTCTTGCAAAAGTGCGTTGAGAAGGTCGCAAAAAACGAGTTGTTCTGCCCTTTGCCACAGCGAATGCTCTTTTTTCAGCAAATCCGTTTCCATCGCTAGTTCCTCTCCTCTCGCATCCTTACAGAGGCAGTCGGGTCCCTACGTTTTCTGCAACGGCTTTCTGGTAGATTTCATAAGCGCTCGAAATATCCTCGACGGCCATGCCCATCGGATTCAAGAGAATGATCTCATCCGCGGATTCCCGTCCCGCTTTTTTCCCCAGCAAAATTTCTCCCAGTTCCGCATGTAGCTGCTCGCGGGAAAACGCTCCTTCCAGCACGAGCTGGTTAATCACTTTCTTCTCGCGGTTCGACTGATCCCAGTCATCCACCACGACTTTGTCCGCTTTCAGGAAGACCTCTTTATGTACATCCATGATCGAGATGTTACTGACAAACGCTCCTTTTTGCAGCCATTCAAACGGAATGTACGGCTTGTCGACCACCGTGCACGTAATGACGACCTCTCCTGCACGCACCGCCTGCTCGGCGCTTGTGGCAATCACGACCTCCACCGACGGCGCTTTTTCGCGCAACTGGTCGGCCAGGCGGCGAGCCGCATCGCTATTCAGGTCAAACAGATAGATTGTCGTAATCTGCGGGAATTGCTCCAGCATGGAGCGAAGCTGTGTGCTGGCGATCACGCCGCAACCCATGCACGCGACAGTCTGAAAATCTTTTTTGGCGAGATAGCGCGCCCCGATCACGGTCACGGCAGCGGTACGCATCGCACTAATCAGGCTGGTTTCCATGACGGCAATCGGATAATTGTTGGCCGGGTCATTCAGGATGATTAAGCCGCTGGCCCGCTCCAGCCCTCGTTTGCTCGGGTTGTCGTGCTTGCTGCCGATCCATTTGAGCCCGGAGACAGGCGCTTCCCCGCCAACATAAGCCGGCATGGCGATGATCCGGTCTGCAATATGACCGTTCGCTTCATTGACACGCAAGTACGGCTTCAAGGGCTGGACAAAATCTCCCTTGGCATGCAGCTCCAGCGCCCGTGATACAGCTTTCACATACAAATCGGACGAATTGCCCCCTAATTGCAAAATATCAGACTTGGACAAATACAAAATGGATGGTTGGTTGGACATGGTTTGTGATCGCTCCTTTTTTCTCACGTTATACCGTTACGGCTGACTTGCTGAGTTTTTGCACCCACGCTTCATCGTACACACTGTCGAGATAGCGCTCGCCTCGATCCGGCAAAATCGTCACTACGCGCGATCCGGCTGGAAGAGTCGAGATGATTTTTTGAATCGCTGAAATGACGGAGCCGGACGACCCCCCGGCAAAAATCCCTTCCGCCGAGAGCAGTTCCTGGCATCCCCGCACGGATTCGCTGTCGCTGACAAAAACGACGTCGTCTATTTCCTCCCGCTTGAACAGTTCAGGAACACGACTGGAACCGATGCCGGGCAGCTCGCGCGGGGCAGGCGGCGCTCCGAAAATGACCGATCCGACAGCATCCACCGCGATGACCTTCAGATTCGGATTTGCTTCCCGCAGTCTGCGCGCGGTTCCCAGGATGCTTCCCGTCGTGCTCACGGCCATAACCAGATAGTCGACCTTGCCGCCTGTCTGCTCGACGATTTCACGCGCGGTGCCGTGGTAGTACGCCTTCCAGTTGTTTTCATTCGCATACTGGTTGATCCAGTAGGCATTCGGAATCGTGGCCAAGAGTTCTTTTACCCGCTTGATCCGCGTTTTCAAATACCCGCCCTGATCGTCCGGCTCCTGCACCATTTCAATGTTGGCACCAAGCTGCTTGATGATCGTGAGGTTCGTCTTCGTGATCTTGGGGTCGACGACGCACGTAAACGTAAGCCCGTAGACCTTGGCAATCATCGAGATGGCAATACCAAGATTCCCAGACGTACTCTCGATCAAATGCGTGCCCTCATGGATGGTGCCGTCTTGCAGTCCTTGCTCGATGATGTAACGCGCTGGACGATCTTTCATGCTTCCGCCGGGATTCATCAGTTCCAGCTTGGCGAAAACTTCCACCTCGTGTTGCGCGAACAGGCGGCTCAGCTTGACCAAGGGGGTGTTCCCTACGCATGAAACAATAGAATCAGAAGCGGTACTTCTTCCACCAGCTACTTCCAGATTGGATCGAATCACCACAGGCACATTCTCCCTTTCATTTTTCGATAATGAAAATCATTATCGTTGTATATGTTGCACATACATAATATTTGATAATGATTCTTAATGTCAATTAGTAACATGGAATTTTTTTCTTTCATGATTCGACACCTGCTTCTCCGTCGGGCAATTGCTCGCACAATGCCAAAGAAGCCCTTTTCTTGCGCGAATCAAGGGCTACGTTTCGCCATTTTTTATTCCCCTCGACCTATTTGCCTTGACGAAAAAAAAGACTTCCAGCCATACAATCGTTTGAACTTATGTATGCGAATTGTCGCTTTTTTTGTTGATTTGCAAAATAAATTCACGCCTCTTGGACTACCTGTCTGTTATCTTCGGCCGCTTCATGCCCACTCCTTTTTGTATGTAGAAAAGCGCCCCCACATGCCCATTGTTGGTCCGGTTACGGAACCAAAAAGAAGAGGCACACTCTCCCGCCTCTTCTTTTCGCCATTTCCTTGTCGAAATCACTTGCACGTAAATGGTGGCTTGTGCGGAGGGGGAGGTGTAGGCACGGGCAGTGGCACTTGCTGATCTTGCAAAACTTTCAGCCCGAGATTCAGGACGATTTTCTCCCGCACGCTTGAAAACGGCTGCTCGACGTTTTGCCCTTTTTTCGAGCCTTGCCCGATGTCCAATTCGGTAAATTCGGAGTACACCAGCTCACAGTACGGCTTTTCGTTATACACCTGGCGATTTCCGAACAATCCCATGTTCAACTGGGCAGCCGTTCCCGCTTTGTTGCCGAGCTCGCCGGATGAAGAGACATCTGGTGTAAGCTGCAGAGACGGGCCGCCCGTCGGGAAGGTAATGCCCACGCAAAAATCGAATGGCAGCAAGGCAGAAACGTGGCGAATATCTCCGCAAACCGCACTTTCCGACAGGTGATCGGCGGTGGCGTACTCGATGTTTTTGCGGATGAAGCCGCTGCCAAACAGTTTGGCTGCATACGGATTGAAGGTCGGAACGAGCTCGCATTGTTCGAGAATGACACTTTTCCACGTGCGAATAATTTCCAGCGCCGGCTTTTCCAGTTGGATATTGGCTTCCACACAGACCACGACGGAAATTTCCGCCAGTGTCACAGGCACCTTGATCGTCTTCGGAAACGTGGTCGCTTCGAGACTGGAGCTGAACACGCGCACATTTTCCACCGCACAGGAATGAGGGACGGGCTTGCTGCCAAGCTCCTGTTCAGCCTTGACACTGAACTCCTTGTCAGGCTTGTGCTTGTACCCATGCCCGCATTTGCATTCGAACTTATGCTTGTGTTCGTGCTCGTGCTTGTGTTCGTGCTCGAGCTTGAACTTATATTCGTGTTCGTGTTTATGCTTGTCTTTGTGCTCGTGCTTGTCCCTATGCTTGTGTTTGTCGTCATTGCAAAAATATTCAACACTGAACTTGCCTTCTTTTGAGTCGTTTTGTTTCCCCATGTTGGTTATCGCCTCCTTTTTCCGTTCCCGAACTTACCATTCATTGTATGGCCTGGACTCTCCATTGGACTTGGCTGTTGCCGAGCGCAATTTACCCATTTTTTCTTGTGAGCTTGCAAAGTCCACTCCTTATATTTACCTAAGTAAGTATTTGGTGTAAGTCTATGTACGGCCCGGACGTTCCAAGAGTACATCCGCCTGCCACTATGGTGATCTGTGGGCGGGCAACCAGTTCTTATGGTCCTCCTGCCTGCTTTTTGATCGTCCGGCAAAAAGCAGGCCTCACACCTGACCCAGTCTGCTGAGCGGAACCAGCTGTTTGCGAAACCAGCAAATTCGCCCGCTTACCATCGCCACTCCGTTGTAAACGTGCCCGCTTGCACCGTGCTGCAAAAACGGCTCGGACATCAGACTTGCTTTCCACTCTCCGGTCTCGATCCATTTTTCCTGCAAGGCCAGCGGGCTGTTGTCGACAAGGACGCCCGCTTCCGTTTTTTCGCGGGCAACGGGCGGGCGCAATACGGTGGAAGTAAAGGGAAGGCGCAGCGTCTCATGCGCGACTTGTCCCGCCTCTCCTGTCGTGCCAAATGCCGTCAGTTCAAATTCGCCCCGAACCCAAACGACTCGACCGTTGTTCTCATGGCGCGTCTCCTGCACCTCGATGGCGATCTGCGGCTGAAGCGTATGCCACGCCTGTTTCCAGCAGGCCTGGATCGGGTGTACCCAGTTTACTTCCCACACCTCTTCCAGCACGGGCACTTGCACATAGGAGCGCTCAGCCTGTTCGGAGTACGACACATCGGCAAACACTACATGATTGTTCGCTGTGTTCGCTTGTTGCCGGGGCATGGGCTGTTGTTGTTGCGATAGCCTGACGATTGCCGTATCCGTTGCAGGTTCAGATTCAGGTTCGGTCTTGACCTCGCTTTTGGCTTCGGCAGTCTCCTGTTCCGTTACGTCGTACTGCTCCTCGGTTTGCTCCCATCCTTCCTCGGTCGGCCGGGCAGCAGACCTCCGCAGACGCTGCGACTTGGTCCATGGCGATTTGGTCAAAAGTGACCTGGACCAGGGCAGCTTTTTGACGACAGGCTTTCCGCCCCTTCGCTCCTGTCTGGCCTGGTCACGGACGAGAGGCCCTTTGCTTTTGGCAAGCCTGGTTCCTCCCGCTCGCTGCGGCGGATGCTTGTCAGCTGCCATGCCCTGCTTTTCCGCTTGCTTTACACGCAAAAATTTTTGCTGGGGGCTTTTCGGGGCCCTTTTTAATTCTGCGTTGTTTAAAAAAGGCAGCTTTTTCGTCGATGCTCGTTTCGGATGGGGGACAGCCATGTGCAACCTCCTTTCTTTCGGTCTGTCGCGTTACTTCTTTGCTATATTCATACGCGTTGCCGTGCCCGTTGGGTATAGTCGACTGTCTTCGTTGACAGCAGCAGCCGAGCTTGCTCTACGTAAGCGATTTATTCGGAGGGAAACGGGGATTTTAACGTGGAAGAAGCCCGTTACCGCGAAGGTACGGGCTTACACGTCTTCAGTCTCTCTGCAAGTTCGACAGTCCAACAACATGCAGCCTTGCAAAGGCTCAGCTTTTTCATGGAAAAAATATTATTCTCCCGTTTCGGCGAATTTCTTGATTCGCGAACCGATTTCATCGCGAACCCGCTGAAATTCCCGCCATTCTTTTCCGGCAGGATCATCAAAGCCCCAATGGACCCGTTTTACATGCGAGGGTGTTGTCGGGCAGGCAGAATCCGCGTGATGGCAAAGCGTCACAACAAGGTCTGCTTTGTTTAATATGGCTGGATCTATCACATCTGAGGTATGGGCGGACATGTCAATTCCGACTTCTTGCATCGCTCGCACCGCATTGGGATTGATACCGTGCGCTTCAATTCCGGCTGAAAACACATTCCAGGCATGGCCCAAGTATTTCTTTCCCCATGCTTCGGCCATTTGACTCCGGCAAGAGTTCCCAGTGCACAAGAAGTATATGGTTTTTTTGTTTTCCATCCTATCAGCCCCTTTTTTTGGCTTAACAACACGAATTGTTATCCTGCGCTGTATGTTCCTTTACACAACAAGCATCTTGGTTTGCTTGCGAGAGATCGCTGTCAGCCTTTGTGTAAAAAAACTCCCATTCGTTTCCGTCCGGATCGGTGATCCAAAATTTGTCCTGGACAGCATAACAGCAGGTCGTATCCAGTTCTTCACGTACCAAAAGGCCTTCTTTTTCCAACCTTTCCTTGTGAACGGCAATCTCTTCTGCACGTTCAACCTGGAACCCGAAGTGATTCACCTGGTTACCACTAACAGCGTCCCGAACATTCAAGGTAAAGTTTAGCCCTGGGCTTTCCAGCAAAAATTTCGCATAGTCACCCTTGACCTTTACAGGCTCCACCCCAAACATTTTTTGGTAAAATTCCACTGACTTCTCCAAATGCGAAACATTAATTCCAACATGTACATACTTCATTTCTGATTCCTCCCCAGATTCAAATGTTATTCATCAAAAAAAATTGATATAAGGTTTAAAAAAAATTAGCAGCAGCTTCCTTTGCCAGCTTTCCTGAAGATGCAGCATAGCTCTTCCGATAGCAGGTGGTTCACTTCCTCATCGTTCAGATCGTAGTAACTCCAGGTTCCTCTTGTCTCTTTTGTAATTAGGTTGGCGTCCAGCAAAATTTTGAGATGGTACGAAAGCTTGGATTGTGGCATGTCAAAAACTTCTGTAAGGTCGCAGACGCACGTTTTCCCTCTTTGGCATAGCTCATACATAATTTCTAATCGTCTCTGATCGCCGAGAGCTTTGAATTTCTTCTCATACTGGTCCAGCTTTTGTTTGAGATTGTTCACGGAAGATGACCCCATTCATCAATTTTTTTTGATGAATATATTATAAGCATGATTTTTAAGAAAATGCAATCATTGCATCAACTTTTTTTGATGAAACATCTTTCGGGGCGCTGCTTTGCAAACGTGTTGTCGTTCTTTTGGCGTTTTTTTGTTTTTGCACGCCAAAAAAGCCCGATTTCCAAGCGATCGGACTCTTTCTTTCTGCTCTGTCGTGTTTTTTCCTGGAGGGCTTCGCCCTGCTTACACCTGTTTGCGCAGCTCGTCGGGCACACGCATTTTTTCGCCTGTTCTTACGCTAATAGCGACAAACGTAACGTCGGCTTGCAGGACAAGCTCATCATGCTGGTTGCGGATGAGCTGCCGGAGAACAAAGCTCGTATTGCCCACCCGTTCTATGTACGAGTGAATCAACAGGACGTCGCCGAGAAAAGCCTCCTTTTTGTACTCCGCGTGCAACTGAGCCACAAACGAGCGGAAGCCAAGACTGGCAAAATAGTGATACCAATGCTGGCGCGCCTGCTCCAAAAACGCCATGTACTTGACGTTGTTCACATGGCCATCGTGTATCGCCTCTGGCTGTACGTGAATTTCGAACGGTGAAACAGGTGGCATGGACGAATCCCCTTTTCTTTTGTGCTGGCAGGTTTCTTTTCGTCAACATTCGCGGTCCACGCGGAAAATTCCTGCCAGCCTTGTCCATCGTCCATCGCACGGGAGACAGGCGCATTTTCACTTTTCACTCTTTGACTGCACCGGACGTCAACCCGGAGATGATCCGTCTTTGGAAAATCAGCACCATGACCACGAGCGGAACGGTAACGATGATGGATGCGGCCGAGATTTCCCCCCACGGAATCGTGTACATCCCCTGAAACATGACGATACCTACAGGAACTGTCTTCATCGCTTCTTGCGTATTCAGCGTCAGCGCGAACAAAAATTCGTTCCAGGCGGCGATAAAGACGAGAATCGCTGTCGTAAACACGCCTGGCATTGCCAGTGGGAAAAATACTTTCGTCATCGTCTGCCAGACGCTCGCTCCGTCCACCTTTGCGGCTTCTCCCAGATCGCTCGGAATTTTGCGGAAGTAGATCGTCAAATTCCAGATCGCGAGCGGCAGCGCAAAAGTCGTGTACGGAATAATCAGGCCAAGGTAGCTGTTGGTCAGACCCATGGATTGCATGAACATGAATATCGGCGAGATCGTGGCAATTTGCGGGAACATGGATACCGCCAACACGACGCCGAGAATGATCGTCTTCCCGCGAAAAGACAGCCAGGCAATCGCGTACGCGGCAAAGGACGCGATTGTGATCGAGTACAACGTCGTCAGCGTCGCTACTACCGTCGAGTTCCACAAATAAGTAGCGAATGGCCGTTCGGTGAAGACCCGGATGAAGTTGTCGAGCGTCGGATTCTGGATGATAAAGTGAAAGGCGCGCTCTCCAAAAAGCTCTCCGGGCGGCTTCAGTGCGGCAAGCAAAATCCATAAAAATGGGAACATGACGACGAAGACAAAAAGCAGCAATCCAATGTAGAACAAGGGCCCTGCACTTTTTTGCATGCGCGTTTCCTCCTTATCTTCTGTTGCCTTCACCCAAGAGGTCTGCCCCCAAAATTTTCACGTAGCCAATCGAGATCAAGGCGACGCACAAGAAGACAATGACAGCGAGCGCCGAGCCTTCCCCAAAACTCATCTGCGCAAACATCGTTTTGTAGGCGTAGATGGAAATCGTTTCGGTAGAGTTGGCTGGTCCACCGCCCGTCAACGCGTAAATGAGGTCGAACACGCGGAAGGCATCCAGCGTCCGGAACAATAGCGCTACAAGAATCGTCGACTTGAGCATGGGCAGCGTGATGCGGAAAAACTGTTGCAAGCGGCTGGCTCCGTCTACAGAAGCGGCTTCGTACAAGCTTTGCGGAATCGTCTGCAAGCCGGCAAAGATCAACAGCGCCATGAACGGAGTCGTCTTCCAGACGTCCGCCAAAATGACCGAGAACATTGCGCCTGCCTTTGTCGAGAGCAGCACGCCCATGTCCGAAACAAGTCCTGTCGCCTCAAACAGATGGGCGACGATCCCGTTTTGTCCGTCGTAGAGAAATTTCCACATCATCGCGGAAATCACCGTTGGAATGGCCCACGGAATCAGGACAGTTGCGCGGACAAGCCCCCGCCCGCGAAACGGCCGATTGATGAGCAGCGCGATACCCAAGCCAAGGACAAGCTCAATCGCAACGGAAATGACCGTAAAAAAGAACGTGTTATACAAAGCCGCCCACATGCGGTTGTCGGTCAAAAACTGCTTGTAGTAGGTGAAGCCAACGTAGTTCGGCTCAATGATCGAGGATTTGATTCCCGACACGACACCGACTGCCCCCTCGGGCTTGGACAACTGCTTTTGCGCGCCGAGCTCCAGGAGCGTCGACTCTGCTGTCGCCAAGGTAGTCCGTATGGTTTCGGTCTGCTCAGCCGAGAGTGTCACGTACTTCAGTTCGGCGGGCACTGGCTTGAATTCCAGCAAAAGCTGATCGATAGCTTCATAGCGACTCGCGATCTCGCCTGTCTGGCTGAGGGCAGCATGCATTTGCTCGATCTGCTGCCGGACTGCGTCCAACCGTTCCTTCGTTGCCCCTTCGGCTGTCTCCGCCTCTTTTTTCACATAGCGGAGCAAATTGGGCAGCGTGCTGACGTAGCGCTCCATATCCAGACCATACGAGGAATGGATCTCAGTCTTTGTCGGGTCATTCAGCCGGATGTCGTGCAGACTGATCCAAAATGATCGCATGACAGGCCAAATCGCGATGACAAGTATAATCAGCAGTGCGGGAAAAATCAGCAAATAGCCCATCTGCTTTTCCGTAAGGGACCCTTTGTTTTGTCGATTCATCCGTTCACCACCTTCTCCTGATTGAAAGCCTCGTGGAACTGTGCGAGATCCATTCACTCCCGGGAGAGACATCCTCCCCCGGAAGCGATGCGGACCCGTTCTTGTTTACAGCTTGTCTTCGGCTATTTTTTCATCAGTTCGTTCATTTTTGTTTCCATGTTTTGCACAGCCTGCTCGGCGGATTGTTGTCCGGCGAGTGCCTTGGACACCTCGATCTGGATTACTTCCGAAATTTTCGGATAAATCGGGGTGGTCGGACGGGAAACAGCAGCGCTGACGCCATCTACGAAATCTTTGTTGGCAAACAACGGGCTTGCCTTTTGCACGTCAGCATCTTCATACACAGGCAGCAGAGTTGGGGCGAGGCCGCCGTGTACCGCCGAAATTTTTTGTCCCTCGGCTCCTGTCATGAACTTGAGGAATTCCCAAGCTTCTTTCGGATGTTTGCTGAACTTGTTGATTCCGCCCATCCAGCCGCCGAGTGCGGCTGCAGACCCTGCATCTCCTGCTGGCAGCGGCGCGATTGCCACTTTGTCGACGATTTTCGATTGGGCCTGATCCTGCGCCAGTGCGAACTGGTACGGCCAGTTGCGGATAAAGGCCGACTGTCCTTCCAGGAAGGCGGTATGCGATTCTGTCTCCATGAAGGTAGTGATGTTGCTTGGCACGAAGTCCGATTGGACGACTTCGATCATTTTCTGCAAGCCTTTGATGGTGGCCGGATTGTTGATCGCTACATTGCCCTGTTCATCGAGAATTTTGCCGCCGTAAGAGGCAATGAACTCGACGAAGTTGCACACGAGTCCTTCGTATTGCTTCGCTTGCATCAGGTAGCCGAATTTCGTGCCTCCCTGTCCCTTCGTGGCTTTTGCCTGCGCGATCAATTCATCCCATGTTTTGGGCGGCTCTTGGACCAGGTCTTTGCGGTAAAACAGCAGTCCGGCATCGATGAACTTCGGCATGGTCCATTGCTGACCACCAAAGTTCCCAGCATCCATCGCCCCTTTGATGTATTTTCCGGTATCGATTCCGTCCTGCTCGATCAGGCGGTCGAGCGGAAGCAGATAGCCGGCCTGGGCAAATTCAGCGGGCCAGATGACGTCCAGGTCAAACACGTCGATCTCCGACGATTGCGCACTGAACATCGTGACGTACTGGTCGTGGCTCTGTCCGGTATCCGCAGGCATTTCGCGAATCTCTACCTCAATGTTGGGGTGAGCGTTCTGAAAAGCTTCCACAAGCCTTTTCGTGGAGTCTGTAGAGTCTTTGCCGCGGGCGTAGACGATTTTGACTTTTTCTGCAGGCTGTGACGCAGGTTCTGTGTTGGATGTGTCTGTTGTGGGCTGTCCCTGGGCGGGCGCGGATTGTTGCGGAGTGGATGAGCATGCTGCCAAAGAGAGTGCAACCGTCAAGGTAAGTCCCATTGATGCAAGTCGTTTCATCACTTTCATACAATTCAACCCCCTATGCTCTTTGTATGAATCTATTTCTTCGCCTGCAGAAGCAGGACAAGAAACCATCGTTACAGTCGGACAGCCTCGCCTGTTTGCGCCGACTGGTAAATCGCCTCGATCAACCGGGTAATGTACAAGGCTTGCTCTGGAGTGCAAAGCGGCTGTGCCTTGCCTTCGATCGCATCGAGGAAATTGCCGAGCAAGAGAACCCGTTCATTGCAGGGCTTTGGCGAAAGCTCCGTCGTTGCCGTCACGCCGCCCCACTCGTGGTACAGCGTGAGCTTTTCCTCCAGCAAGTCAAACGAGACACCGCCCTCCTGCCCGTACAGTTGCAGGAAAACGTTTTCTTTTTCAATGTGAGAAGCCCAGCTGGCATCAAGTGTGAGCGAAAATCCGTTTTCAAACGTAATCATCGCAACGGCCATGTCTTCCACGTCGAATTTGCCGTCATCCACACGTCTTCCCCACTCTGACAGTCCACGCTTGTGCGGGCCGAATTGCGCATACGTTTGACCGAGTACAGATACCGGCTTCGGATGACCGAGCAGCCACAAAGTCAAGTCGAGCATATGTACCCCGATGTCGATCAAAGGCCCGCCGCCAGCCAGCTCTTTTTGCGTAAACCAGCTTCCCCAGCCGGGGATGCCGTTGCGGCGAACCCAGCCTGTCTTGGCGTGGTAAATCGTGCCCAGTCTGCCTTCATCCAGCCATGCCTTGACTTGCAGGGCTTGGCTGCGAAAGCGGTTGTTTTGCGCGACCATCAAAATTTTCCCGGCTTGCTTCGCTGCATCGATCATTTCTTGTGCCTGTCCGGCGTTCAGCGCGATCGGCTTTTCGCACAGCAGGTGCTTGCCTGCGGCCAACGCCTGTTTGGCAGCTTCGGCATGCAAATAGTTCGGGACGCAGACGATTGCAGCGTCGATCTGCGACTCGGCAAGCATCTCCCGATAATCGGCAAATACGTGCGGAATACCGTACTGCCGCGCCTTTTCGTTGGCCATATCCGTCGATACATCGGCAATGGCGACAACCTCGGCGCGCGGTTCCCTCCTGGCTGCCTCCAGATGAGCCTGAGCGATCCCGCCTGCTCCGATGATTCCGATTTTGTGCGTTTGCATAGTTGTCACACCTCCCTCCTACACCCACCATGGAGTATGAATCGGCTCGCGCAAAATGACCTGTTGCAAGTTTTGCACGGCACGCTGGAAGCCTTCCTCGATTGACATGAGCGCATCTTCGTGCTCGATGCTGATGACGTAATCGTAGCCATTCATGCGCAGGGCGCTCATCATGTCCGCCCACGTCTGCTGCGAATGTCCGTAGCCGACCGTGCGGAAATACCACGCCCGCTCATTGAGATTGGCGTACGAATTCATGTCGGTCAGCCCGTACATGTTCACCTTTTCCTGATCGATATACGTATCCTTTGCATGGAAGTGGTAGATCGCTTTTTCTTTTCCCAATAGTTTGATCGCCGCTACCGGATCAATGCCTTGCCACCACATATGGCTCGGATCGAAGTTGGCTCCGATGGCGTCTCCGACCTGCTCGCGCAGCTTGAGCAGCGTCCCTGGCGTATGGACGAGGAAGCCACCGTGCATCTCCAAGGCGACCTTGACCTGATGCGACTTGGCGTAGCCGCCCCACTCCCGCCAGTACGGGATGAGCTTCTCGTTCCACTGCCAGTTCAGCACGTCGCGATATTCATTCGGCCATGGAGCGACAGGCCAGTTCGGGTACTTCGCGCCTTCGTGATCCCCGGCTGTACCGGAAAAACAATTGACGACAGGAACCTCCAAAAGCTCAGCCAGCTGGACCGTTTTGACAAACGTATCGTGCGACTGCCGGGCAAAGCTTTTGTCTGGCGAAAGCGGGTTGCCATGGCAGCTGAGTGCGCTAATCACCAGCCCCCGATCCTCAACGGCTTTGCGGTACGCCCGGCGCTTTTGCTCACTTTCCAACAGCTCATCAAGCGGACAATGCGCATTGCCGGGATAGCAACCCGTTCCGATTTCCACCGCCTCCAGTCCCGCCTCCTTCACGTGATCGAGCATGTCCTCAAACGACTTTTCGCTAAACAGAACGGTAAACACACCGAGCTTCACATGTTTTCCTCCTTCATCATCGCTTTTATCGCTTTCTCGCGCAAAGCTTGCAGATTTATCTATGGGCAGATCGTGATGTTTCCTCGTTTATAGCGCTTACACTTTGCCGGATGACGAGATGGTGCGGCACGATGCTCATCCGCTCCACCGGCTCGTTGCGGATTTGCTTGAGCAGCTGCTCTGCCGCTGCCTTGCCGTACATGAACGGGTCGTTGTGCACGGTCGTCAGCATCGGACGGGTCAAGGAGGCCAGCTCCAGGTTGTCAAACCCCATGACCGAGATGTCCTCCGGGACGCGAATCCCGTGGTCGTGCAAGTAGTTGAGCACGCCGACAGCCATCAGGTCTGTGGCGACAAACACGGCGGTCGGGCGCACGTCTTCCTCCCAGATACGGCGCATGGCTTCATAGCCGCTTTTGGCGGTGAAATCTCCCTCCACGACAAAGCCGTCGTGAATCGGCAGGTCGTGCGCGCGCATCGCTTTGCGGTATCCGCCCATGCGGTCCAGCCCGCACGGAGGGTCCCACAGCGGACCGGAGACACAGGCGATTTTCCGGTGGCCCTGCGAGATGAGATAGGCTGTGGCATCGTAGGACGCTTGGACGTTGTTGACGTTCACGGTCGGGATCTGGTAGCCGGGCAAGTCATGGCCCGTCACGACCATCGGCACCTGCATTTCGTGGAGCGTCTGGAAGTTGCTCTCCAAAAAGTGAATGCTGGCGATGATGACGCCATCGAGCTGCTTTTCCTTGAACAGACGCAGATACTTCAGCTCTTTGTCCACCACCTCGTCCGAGATGGCCAGAAACATGCTGTAGTCGTCGTTGCTAAGCACGCTGTCAATGCCGTACGTGAGATTGGAGTAAAAGTTGTTGTTGATGTCCGGAATCATGACTCCGATAATTCGGGTCTCCTTGCTGACGAGACTGCGGGCAATCGCATTCGGCTGAAAGCCCGTTTCCTCAACGATGCGCAAAACCCGCTCGCGCAACTCCGGCCTGACTGGTTTGGAGTTGTTCAATACACGCGAGACGGTGGCAATCGAGACGTTGGCGAGTTGAGCAATGTCTTTTATCGTGACTGGAATGATTTTTCACTCACTTTCTCACATTCAGGTAAACGTTTTCCTACCCCAAAAATAACATCAGATAATTATTGTTGTCAATATTCTGTCACTTTCTCTTTTTCGACTTTTTCTGTCAAATACAGTTCTATTTGTCGAAAAATGCCACAAAAAAAACCCAGAGGCTTTCCCCCTGGGCTATCTCCAAAAGCTCATGCAAAGGGTGTATATACCGGCAGCGAAATCTCTACCGTCGTCCCCATGTTCCGCTGGCTGCTGATTTTCATGCGCCCTTGATGGGCTTGAATGATTTTGTAGCTAATCATCAGGCCAAGACCTGTCCCTTTTTCTTTCGTCGTATAGAACGGCTCGCCCAGCTTTCGGATGCGCTCTTCGTCGATCCCCTCTCCCTGGTCCTGAATGCTCACAGAAAGGGTGTCTTCGATCTGCTGAAGCTGAATCGTGATGCACCCGCCACTTGACATGGCTTCGATCGCATTTTTTAAAATATGGATAAAGACTTGCTTTAACTGATTTTCTTCACAATTGACCATCGCCGCAGTCGCGTCCAGCTCCATCGTAATCTGCACGTTGTTTACAATCGCCTCGGTTTGCAGCAGCTCGACTACCTGATGCAAGAGCGGCGAGAGGCTGCGCGGCGTAAAGTTGACGGCCTGCGGCTTGGCGAGCACCAGAAATTCGTTCACAACCGATTGGATGCGATCCAGCTCGGAGAGGATCGTCTGAAAATACTCCCGCTTGTCATTGCCTTCCAGAATGAATTGGGTAAAGCCGCGAATCGAAGTCAGCGGATTGCGGATTTCATGGGCAACACCTGCGGCCAGTTGACCGACGACAGACAGCTTTTCCGATTTGCGCAGCAGTTCTTCCGTCTTTTTCAGCTCGGTAATGTCCCGGCTGATGACCAGCAGTCCGTTACGCTTGCCATCCGGGTCAAAGATCGGAACCTTGTACACGTCAAAAATGCGGGTTTCGTCCTGGCTGATCGATACGCTCCCTTCCAGCCGCACTGGCTTGCCCTCTTCCCACACCTGCCTGTCCGATTCGGCACATTTCAGCAGTGCTCTTTTGTAATGGGGCGACAGTTGCGCAAGCTCTGCATTGGTCTTCCCCCGATAAGAAACGTCCTCCAGCTCAAAAATGCGCAGGCAGCTGTCGTTTGCTTCGATCCAGCGGCCTTCGCCGTCTTTGTAGCAGACGGAATCCGGCATGGCATTGATTAAAGTCCGCAGCAGCTTTGCATTTTCGATCAGCGCGGCCTCCATCCGCTTGTGCTCCGAGATGTCCCGCTGCGTCGCTACAAAAGCGAGCAGATTTCCTTCCGCATCCGGGAGCGGCAAAATGAAGGCGCTGACATCGAGCAAACTGCCGTCCTTGCGCTGCCGCACCGTCTCATACGACATCACATGGCGACTGCGCACGATTTCCTGCTGCAGCAATTGAAACTCCTCGCGCAAAAAATCGGGAACCGTGGGCAGCGTGTCTCCGACAACCTCTTGCTCGCTCCACCCGTACATTTGCTCAAAGGCGCGGTTTACCTTGAGAATTTTGAAGTCGACGTCGAGCACAACAATCGAATCCTCTGTATTACGCAAATACAGGTCAAGCCGTTCCTTCGTCGCTCGCAAATCCGCCTCGATCTGCTTGTGGCGGGTAATGTCTTTGGCGATCGCGTAAAAGCCGCTGATCTCATTGTCCACAAACATCGGAAAGTTGTGAATGCAGACGTCAACGCTGTGACCGTTTTTATGTTTGAAAGCGATTTCAAATTCTTGCGGCCGAATCATCGCGTCCAGGTCGAACGGACGGGGGTGCTTGTCGGTGCATTCCGACAAAATCAAACTGCGGAGGTTGGTCGCCTGCAAATCTTCGACAGGATAGCCTACCAATCTCTCCGCCGACGGATTGGCGTCCAAGATGTTGCCCTGCAAGTCGCAGCAGATGATTGCCGCAGGGTTGTCTTCAAAAAGCGACCGGTAAAACAACTCGCTGCGGACGGTTGGCTTGGCCTTCTCTTCCGGCTCGGGCAGCTGTCCCCGTTCGCTGTTCGGTGAAGCAGCGCCTGCATCTACGGACGCGTCTTGCGCCCCTTTTTCGCAAAAAGCAGGCTCGTAACCGCTCGGCGGGATGGCGTAAACGACAGAGCCGATTGGTTTGCCGCCGTATATATAAGGGATTCGTTCAAAACGCCACGTTCCTTTCCGGTGCTCTGCCTCCCACTGCGATTTCGAAACAATCTTCAGTGCTCCTGGCGGTGCGCCGAGCAAATTTTGCTGATGATCGATCCAGCCTTGCTCGTACAGGGTCTCCGAGGCATGGATGACCTTGCCCCCGCGATCCAGCACCAAAAAAGGGCTGCACCCTGGAGATGACACGAGCTTGTAGAAGCGCTCCGTCAGGCGCAAACGCTCCTGCTCCAGTTGGTTGCGCAAGTAGTTTTCAACTGTTTGCTTCACGGAGATCACTGTTGCAAGCGACTGGGGATGGTTGACCCTCCACAAGCCAGTGAGGTTGAACACCCCCAGAATGTCACCGGTAGCAGGGTCGCGAATGGGCGCGGCCGAGCACGTCCATTTTTGCACCTCCTGACAAAAATGCTCTCCGGCGAACACTTGCACGGGGCTGCCTGTCACCAGCGAAGTCCCGATGGCGTTCGTTCCCGCCCGATTTTCCGCCCAGGAAGAGCCGAGGACAAAATTCATGTCTTCTGCTTTCAGCATGAGCGACAAATTGCCATCGAGGTGAACAATTTCGCCTGCTGCATTGCAAAACGTGACCAAGTGACCAGAATCCATCGCAGCTTCCTTCTGCTGATCCAGAAGCGGCTTGAGGATGCGCTGCAGCGAATCATCCTGCCAAAATGCCTCAATCTCTTCCTGCGACAGGGTGATCGCTGTTTTGTTGGTCAGAGGATGGATGCTTTGCTCCTGACAGCGTTGCCAGGATTCGTACATCAGCGGTCGAATGGCTGGTTTATCATTGATTCCTGAAACGTATCGTTCCCATTCCAGTTCAAGCTTTACTCTTTCTTCAGAAAGATTAGCAAATCGATCCAGAGCTATCCGCTGATTCATGGTCTCCACCCTCCAGATTAGAAAACTTGGCTGCGGCAAAAAAGTGGGTGCCCGCGATTTTACATGAAATCTTTCGACAATTTCTTGAAATTTCCTTTTTATCAAAAAATTAGCTCTTCACCATAAAACGTGCTTGATCTCCCTCTATCGCAGTTTTTCGTAGTTATGTAGCCGGTTTACACTCCAGTCTAATGCGAATCTTGAATCTCTCTAGATTGCGGTAGCCGTAGGCTCTTCGTTTGATTACCTTCACTTTGTTGTGTGTCCCTTCAATCTTGGCATTCGTTACCCGAAAGGAAAAATAATGCTGAATGGGCTCTTGCCACTGGACAATCGTTTTGGCAATGGAACGAACCGCAGGAGTCGGAGAATAGAGATGGTCGACAATCCATTTCTGAAGCGCTTCCTCCCCTGCCTCTTGGGTTTCAACGGCATACACGGTTCTTATGTCTTGAAGCGCAAAGTAGAGTCGTTCCAGATGTGGATCTTCTGCTAACCAAATCTTCAGTTCCTGAAGCTCTTCGGGCTTCAGCTTGTCAGGGATCGTATGGAGCAGGCGTTGCTCATGTCTGCCCCGACGATGTGTTCCACGAGCATGAGTGCGTTTTCGGGTAGCTTCCAACGCTTTAGAGAAAAGCTGGATCACGTGAAATTTATCTGCTACCACAAGGGTATGCTTCCAGACCTGGCGTACGGTTTCAGCCATTCCTGGAGCCAAATCCGTGACAACTACATGGGGAGCCTTACGAAAAGGCCATTGCTGCAGCGCGTTTCGTACTTGTTCACGTGAACGTCCTTCTGTGACTTGCCAGATATGACCGGTTTGAGCATCCATGAGGTTCACGCCATACTTATGTCCTTTTTGCAGAGCAAACTCATCCAGACAGACCACTTCAGGAGCTTCATGTTCTTTTGGTTGAGCAAGGCGTTGGGGGGCCAGTTGGTAGTACCAGCGTTCGAGTGTCGAGTAGGCCACACTCAATTGCTTGGCAACCGAGAGCAAATCCCGACTGCGGCACATATCCACCGCCATCTCTTGAAAAGCAGAGGTCACGGATCCTCGAGGCGGGATACCGTTCCATTCCACTGTCCATGTAAGCATACAACTAGCACAGCGCTGGCGATACACGGGAACGGATACCCAGACGGTCCCCCAAGAAGGAACGAAACGATGACGAAGAATACGCCGTCCAGGACGTGCATGGTTGGTACTGGCTCCGAGGCAGATCGGACAAAGATGACAGGCAGAATGCGGTTCCAGAACAGCGATCCAATCCGTTTCCTTTGTTTTTTCCCAATGTGTGAGATGGAATGATGGAAGTCTGATAAAGTCTGTGCTAAAATCAAGGCACAACGCAGATTTCCTCCTTTTCAGTGGTTGTCTCGACAACTCCCACGATAAAGGAACATCTGCGTTTTTTCAATGTCTAGCACGGGTTATGGTGATGAATCAAAAAATTTTTAGGCATACTTGAGCGAAAAAAATAGCCAGTGTGTCTTTTGGTGCTGCTACTGCCGAAAGACACACTGGCCAGCTTTTCGATGCGGGCACTGAGCGGAGGCCGGAAAAGAAGCCGTATGTTTCACGCTTCCGACTGAATGCGCCTGGCCTCTGCATACAGCACCTGAATAAACTTTTTCATATTGATCCGAATATCGGAGGGGGTAGAGGACGACTTGTTTTTCAACTCCGCCATTTTTTTATACACGAACGTGAAGTCAAAAAACTGCGAGGCGTAATTTTCGAACTTCCAGTTGGACAAATCGGACAGGCCGAGCGAGGCGAGATGGTTCAACGACTGATAAATTGCCCTTCTGACCCGTTGCTCCGATGCCTTGACCACCTTCATGACCTGCTCTTTATCCGCAGATGGGCCAAGCCTGGATTCCGCCACCGCGACAAAAATTTCCTTGAGCGCCGGAAAGCCGTTTTTGAACGTTTGCTTTTGCTCGTATTCGGCCAGGAAATCCAAAATATCGAGCAAGTCGTTGCTCCCGTTCTCGCCCGCAATGCCAAGCTCCGCCAAAAGGAATTGTCCCGCCTCGCGCAGCTGCTTTTCGTGTTTGACCGCTGGTACCGGGACCGTGTTCACCGGACTGAGCTGCAAAACCGAATGCAGCGATTTGTGGATGTCCTGGATCGACTTTTCCAGTCGAATTTTCTCAATCACTTTTTGCAAAATCGTCACCACTTCGATCCGGTTGATCGGCTTGATGATGTAGTATTCGCTGCCAAGCGCATAGGCTTGCGCGATCAAATCCTTCGATTCCACCTGGGAGATCATCACGATCTTGCCCTTGAACGCCGGGCGGATTTGCCGGATCGTTTCAATTCCGTCGCGGACGGGCATGAGCATGTCGATCAGGACGATATCGACTTGGCGCATCGTCAGCATTTGCCCGTCGATGAGCGACCCGTCCTCGGCTTCCCCCACGACTTCTCCCAAATTTTCATCCTCAATAATCTCCGTCAACATCAGGCGCACGGCCTCATCATCATCGACTACATAAAAAAGCATCGTCTCACTCTTTCTCCCTTACATGTTTGATCGGCAGCCGGATGAAAAACTCGGTCCCAATTCCGGACACGCCATCGTGTACAGCAAGCTCCCCTCCCAACTCGTCCACTATCGCTTTAACGTAGGAAAGACCAATGCCTGTCGAGGGTATTCCTTTCAAGTCGTACTTGGTCGTAAAGCCTGGGGTAAAAATTAACTTTTTACGGCGAGGCGGAACCCCTGGCCCGTCATCCGTGATGCGGAGTTCCAAAAAGTTTTCGGTCCTGTCCACGGAAATCACGATCCGCCCCGTCTGCTGAATCGCTTCGACGGCGTTGGCGACGATGTTGTTAATGAGCGACAGCAGCGTAAACGCGTGGTAGTGCGGATGCTCGCCAGAAATGGTGCTGGAAAACTCGATCTGTTTTTGCAAAAGGCTCGCGTATTTCTCGTTGGAGCGCATGATGATGTCCACCAGTTGCTCGATGTCCATAAAATCGGACTTGTTTTCATGCGAAATCAGCTTTTGCAGACCCGCAAAAATGCGCTGGTTGTCCTTTTTGATTTCGTGGACTTCCCCTGCGATAATCAGCGCCTTTTTCGCGAACGACTCAACAGAAATTCGGTCGGGCATGCTCTTCAACGCCTGCAAGCCCTGGTACAGCTCAAACGATTTGACGGTGATGTCCTCTGCGTTTTGCAGCGTCTTTTTCAGATGAATCGATTCCTCGTACAAATTGGAAATGAGCAGCAGCATGTGCTCGTGCTGGGTGCGCGTCTGCTTTTCCCGCGCCTGCGTCTCGTACAGCCGGATCATGTTCCAAAAGCTCAGGACGACAAAGCTGTGCGACAGCGCGATGACAAACATCTCCTGCAACGCGCCCCACGTAATGACAATGTGGAACATGACGTATTGCGACAGCAGCTCGACCAAATCGGCCACGACCTCGACGATCATCCCGATAAAGGCGATCAAGAGCGTCTGCTCGCGAAACCGTTCGATGCGTATGACGTAAAACAGCAGCGAGTAGGAAAAGTAGAAGAAAAAGCTGGAATAGTGCTCCCGCATGGAAGCCGTCCAATCAAAAGGGCTTTGCGTGGAATAATCAAGCAGCAGACGAAAGCCGACGACGCAAAGCCCGGTCAAAAATCCGGGCAAAACCACCGGAAGCCGCTGGAACAACAGCAAGAAGAAGAAAAAAGTAGGAGCGCCAAAGCTGATCCGAAACGTCTCATTGACCGGATAAAATTTCAACTCACCGGCAATCGGCACGGTAATCAGCATGAGCGCCAGGATGTACCCGTCTTTTTTTAATGGGGAATGCATGCAGCAAGCTTCCCCTCCCTGTCTAGTTTCTCACGATACCTATCATTATTTACCTTATCTATTCTTATATAGAATACCCGTGAACGACAAGTATAGAAAAAATATTTATATAAATGCATGAATATTTTTGTTGGTTTTTGTTTGATTTTGTAGGTTGGTTTTAAAGTGTTCAATATACCTTATCGCCTGATGTGGAAGCGCTTACGCTCCAAGACAAAAGGCTAGAAAGTACAGGATTTGGGGGGAAACATGTTTGTTTGAATCAGCAACAATGACAAAAAGCAAGTGGGACCGCAAGCGGATGGACGAGCTGGAGCAATGGGTCGCCTACCATCGCCTTCAAGCGTCAGAAGGAAAATGCGCCAGCTATATTCCGGCCTTGCGGCGAGCAGACCCGACACATCTAGGCATCTGCATCATCGAGCCTTCCGGGCACAAGATTACGGCTGGTGACTGGGATGTTCCCTTCACGCTGCAAAGCATATCCAAAGTCGTCAGCTTTATCGCTGCCTGCTGCCACCACGGGATCAGCTACGTGCTGGATCGCGTCGATGTCGAGCCGACGGGCGATGCCTTCAACTCAATCATCCGGCTGGAGATGCACAAGCCGGGCAAGCCGTTCAACCCGATGATTAATGCGGGCGCCATCACGGTATCATCGCTTTTGCCAGGGGATACGCCAAAACAGAAATTGGACTATTTATACGCAATTTTCCAAAAAATTACATCTTCTGCCCCTGTCGTAAACGAAGAAGTGTTCGTCTCCGAATGGATGACGTCTCACCGCAACCGTGCGTTGTCCCATTACCTGAAGGATACGGGTTATCTGGACTGCGAGGTTGAGGAAGCGCTGGAAGTGTACCTGAAGCAATGCTCCATCGAGGTCAACACGGAGCAGATTGCGCTGATCGGTCTGATTCTCGCGCTCGATGGCTATCATCCGCTACGCGGCGAGCAAATTTTCCCTAAACAGGTCGTCCGGCTGGCAAAAGCGCTGATGCTGACGTGCGGTATGTATGACGCTTCGGGAAAATTCGCTGCCTACGTCGGACTCCCGGCAAAAAGCGGCGTGTCTGGCGGCATTATGACCTTGGTTCCTCCCATCCTGAAACGAGAGTCCCCTTTTCCCGACGGTTGCGGCATCGGTATTTTCGGTCCGGCGATCGATTCGTGCGGGAACAGTGTAGCAGGCGTATCACTATTGAAGCAAATCGCGCACGAATGGGATGTCAGTATTTTTTAACCCAATCTATTCATTCGAGGTGACAAGATGCAACAATTTCTGTTAGACGTAGTAGGGTCCATTAACGACATTTTCTGGTCGTACATCCTGATTGTCATGCTGGTTGTACTCGGCCTGTTCTTCACGTTCAAAGGCGGCTTCCTGCAAATCCGCATGATAAAAGACATGCTGCAAGCCATTCGCGAAGGAAAGAAAGGTTCCGCTGCAGACAGCATCACGCCTTTCCAGGCATTTTGTATCAGTATGGCCGCGCGTGTCGGTACCGGTAACATTACGGGAATCGCCATCGCGGTTGCGCTGGGCGGCCCTGGCGCCGTCTTCTGGATGTGGGTCATCGCCATCATCGGTTCTGCTTCTGCCTTTGTGGAAAGCACACTGGCGCAAATTTACAAAATCAAGGATAAAGACGGCTTCCGCGGGGGCCCTGCCTACTACATGGAAAAAGGGCTCAACAAACGCTGGATGGGTGCCCTGTTCGCGGTGCTGATTACCCTGTCGTTCGGTCTGGTCTTCAATGCGGTGCAATCCAACACGATTACACTTGCGTTTGAAAACTCCTTCGGCACGGATCGTCTGACAGTTGGTCTGATTATGACCATCGCTTTTGCTGCCATCATCTTTGGCGGAGTCAAACGCATTGCGAAAGCGTCTGAATACATCGTCATCGTGCTCGCTATTTTGTACATCGGTGTTGCGCTGTTGATCGTCTTGATGAACATTGACAAAATGCCGGAAATGCTTGCCCTGATTGTGAAAAGCGCCTTTGGTCTGGAACAGGTTGCTGGCGGTACGCTCGGTGCGGCACTCATGCACGGGGTAAAACGCGGTTTGTTCTCCAACGAAGCTGGTATGGGTAGTGCTCCGAACGCCGCTGCTACAGCTACGACAAGCCACCCGGTCAAGCAAGGTCTGATTCAAGCGTTTGGCGTTTTGACCGATACACTCATCATTTGTACAAGCACAGCTTTCATCATCCTGCTGTCCGGCGCATACAAGCAGTCTGAATTGAGCGGCATCGAGTTGTCCCAGGCTGCTCTGTCCATCCACCTTGGCGACTGGGCATCGGCTACTCTCGCAGTGATGGTCTTCCTGTTTGCCTTCAGTACACTGATCGGGAACTACTACTACGGTGAGACAAACATCGAGTTTTTGAAAACAAGCAAGGCATGGCTGCTGCTCTACCGCATTAGCGTTCTTGGCATGGTGCTGTTTGGCGCGGTGGCAAAAGTCCAGCTCGTTTGGGACCTGGCCGACTTGTTCATGGGTCTGATGGTTGTGGTCAACCTGATTGCGATTTTCATGCTGTCCAAGGTCGCCTTCGCCGCTTTGCGTGATTATCAAGAGCAGAAAAAAGCTGGAAAAGATCCTGTATTCTACTCCGACACCATTCCTGGCGCAGGAAACCTGGAAGCCTGGGAAGCATCGCCAGCCGCTGCGAAAAAAGAGCGGATCGGCTAAAGTTTCACACTCGCTTCAATTGAAGAAGCCTGAGTCCTTTGCCAAAGAGGACGCAGGCTTTCTTTTTTTGCGGTGGCTCCCCTACAGCCGAGGGTCGATCTCTTTTTCCTGTGCGACTGCAAACAGCATCGTCGCGACTGTCTGCTGATACGCCTCGTTCGCGGGCGAAATGTCTGCGAATTTGACGCGCAGCATGCTTTTGCCCAATTCGTACTCCTTCATCGCCGCCCGCAGCTTTTGGCCGATGTTTTTTTGCTTCATCAGCTTGCGGTACTTGTGAGGAAAACGGTAGTCGTAGCCGTAAATGATCGACAAGTAGTCGGCGTTACGCACCTTCATCGCCGGAACCGTCTTCTCGTTTGCCACTTCGGGCTTGATAACGACCCCCTCCATTTGTTGCTCCAACGTCATTTTGGCGAAAAAGCGCGCAGCCTGTTCATACGCATCGGCCTCGTCCAGATCGACTACGAGGCAGTCATCCTCGCTGACAAACCGATACATGTCCGACGTTCGCCACTCCGGCAACCGTTCCTCCCCTGTTTCGTAGACGAGCTTCAACACGGCAAATGGCTTGTATTCCAGCTCACCAGCCTCGCCGTACAGCACCAGTTGCTGTTCGTACGTCGCATACGCTGCGAGCTGCTGATCGATGGGAACGAACGTTTCTTTGATCTCACGAGCATACTTGTAGTTTTGGTACAGCGTAGAGCCGTACTTGTCGGTCAGAGCGCTTTTGGCAAGATGATACTGGTCCTGTTCAAAGCCGCTGGCCTCGTATTCGTCCACAAGCCTGCGGAGCGCCTGCTCAAAGCCGTGCTCCTGCAGGTAGGACAGCTCGCTATACAGCGCTTTTTCAATCGGCTTGAACTGCTTTTCAATCAATCCCTCGCCAATCGCCCGCCACGGGAGCAGCTCTCCGTCCAGCAACATCATTTCCACTCGCTGCTCCTCCATGTACGAAGCGAATTTGTCCAAAAGCTTTGTGTAAATCGGCGTCAAGTCAACCTGCGTGATCTTGTAGCCGTTGCGGCTGACAGCAAAGCACTTTGCCAGTTCGCGGTGGAGGTAGACATTGCAGCGGGAGCCCATGTATTTCGGCTGCAGCACGACCTGGCTCGCTCCGCGCTCCGCAAAGTAGCGCAAGCCCGCCCGAAGTGACTCCAGCTCGTCAGCTGCTTCGTCTTTGTCTGCTGGCGGCATCGTCCCGGAGATAAAGTTGATCTTGTTGCGCAGGCAGTATTGCAAACGGTGCAGCTCGTCTTCTGCCAACTCTTCTAGTGATACGCGCTGTTTTTCCTGGAACAAGTCCGGCAGCTCTTCTGAAAGTGCCGCATGGTCAGAGCGTACGGATTTATACAAAGGCTTGTGCCCGATCACAACAGAGGTCAGGGCGTTGCCTTGTACGCATCCGGTGTCGAGGTGCAGCTTGTTTTTCAGGCGAAAAGCCTGTTTGGCCGCGATATGGCCGAAGACGTGATACGGATGGTTGCTGACCGCTTCCTCGCGCAAAAAGCCAAGCTGTTCTTCGCGAGAATGGGATCGATCGAGCCGGAAGTTTCGCTGGTGGCGCACGGAAACCGCGTCGAGCTTGCCGATGTACTTGTTTTTGCACGGGGCATGTGTCACGTAGTAAGACGGTTCAGACTGTGCGTGGCAGCGGTAAAAAGGCCGGGAAATCGCGCACAAATGGAAGAACTTTTCTTGCAGCAGCAAATCGTCCTGCAAGACAGCGACCGAATCGAAATACGTCGCGAGCAGCTCTGGCTCGACTCCCTTGATTTTTCCCTGCAAAAATTTGCGGACAAAGTTTTCATGGTTGCCCAGCACCAGCAAAAAATGCTCCTGGTTGTCGTACAGAAACTCGATGATCTCGCGGGTATGCTTGCCTTTGTCGATCCAGTCGCCCGCGAGAATGATTTTCGTGTTGCGCACCTTGTCTGTGGCCACAAGCCGGTTTTGGTCGAGCTGGTACCCATGGGCGACCAGCAGCCGTTTCAGCTCGTGCACGCATTCATGCACGTCGCCGATGATAATGTAACGCGTATCGGGCAGAAGCATCGTCGCCAAATAGTCGTCTTTGTCTGCGATCACGACCTGGTACGCGGGGTTGGCTGTTTTCTCTTGCGGCTCGTAAAAATCTTTGGCGCGGACGCGGTGAATGTTCGCGTACCCTTCTTTGGACAAGGCGCGCAGAACTTCCTTTTTCAGCCGGAGAATGTGGTTCGTAATCAGCTTTTTTGACCGCTCGGAGGCGTAATAGTCCTCGCGTTTGCGGTAGTCGAAAACGATGGCTTCCAGGTTGTAGTGGTTCTCACGGGCGATCTCGCAGACTTTGGCCCGGAAGTCTTCGGCAAGGCCAGTCGTGTCGACGACGACAAACGGCGCGTTGATCGGAAACGTTGTGACGAGCCGCAGCTTTTCAAACAGGAGCGAAAACGCCTGCTCGCTCGCCTCCAGCATGATCTGATCGTATTTGTCGTACGCATGCCCGAGCAGCTCCTGCCGCAATTCGTCCGAGGAAATGTACGCCACATTGGCCTTGAGCTTTCTCGCCTCATCCTCGATGCGAAGCTGCGGTATCAGCACTTCTTTGGCAAAGGTCGTTTTTCCGCATTCGGTCGGACCTACGAGCATGAAAATCGTGTGCAGTTGTGTGGAAATGCGCATCGGTTACGTCCCCCTTTTCCTGAAAATGACCCCTTGCGTTGTCGGAGAGCCGTTTACCCGGTCGCCAATCGCGACGAACTCCGCCTGGACGTCCGCTTCTTGCACAATCTCGTGCATCCAAGCCTGAAAAGCGGCCTGCCCCATTTCCCAGCGGTGGTCGTCGTGACGAAACCCGGTCAGCTCGTAGTACGGGTTAAAGTCGGCATTCGGTGTCGTGATGATAAATCGGTCAAAATCGACTTGTCGGCACAACTGCAAAATGAGCGCCCGCGCTTCATCCTGGCTCATATGCTCGATCACTTCGGTCAAAATGATGTCGACCTGTTCGCCGTTGTAGTCGTGCAAAAAATCATCGACAGACGGAAACACGACGATATTGTCGACTTCTTTCGCAGCTGCTTTGCGATTGACGAGCGCCAGCCGCTCTTCGTCGATGTCAACGGCGTAGTAGCAATGTGTCATCTTCGCGGCAAACGGCAAGGCGTAAAACCCTTCGCCGCAGCCGACATCGAGAATCGGCCGGGTAAAAGAAAGCTGCGAAGCGATGAAGTTTCTCCGCTGCAGCCCGGTGCTGCCATATTCGAGCTGAATCGTGTACCGCGCTGTCTGTTCAAGCAGCGCTTTGTACTTGTGAAAATGCTCGCGCCGAACCAGAAACTGGCGCGCGAACAAGCTGCGAATGTAAAACGGGGCATCCACCGCGTTGATACTCTTGATGTATTTGTCAAGAATCCCCTCGGAAATATCGAGATGCTCCTTGCCAAACGTAGCGAGAAACAAGCAGAGCACGCTTACCACATGCAGCAGGTCGTACAAGCTTTTTTGCGTGCGGATCGTCAAGGCGTAGCTTTTATGGGCGTGGTGCCGGATCTCGAACGAAAAGTCCGGAAGATGCTTCTGAAAAAACTCGATGTAGCGCACCAGCTCAATATGGATCATGTTGATGAAAAACACGTGCGTGTACCCTTCGACGTCGCGCTCGTCCCGCGTTTTCATTGTTGTGGAAAAAAATTCATTGATCGCGTTGAGCGGAAACAAAGGCGTGTTGTAGCGCGACACATTGAGGTATTCAAACCGCTCTTCGGCAAACTGTTTGTACGATACTTCGTTGTCGGCGTCCTTGAAGTAAATGTGGTAGACGGAGCTTTCCGAATACCAGCCGTAGGCGATGCCTTTGCGCACCGACCGGAGCGTCAGCCCGGACGCCGGGTTTTTCCTGATAAGATACGAGAAGGCCGGGTTCTCTGAGCGCAATTGGACGATGGCCATGTTCGTTTCTCTCCTTCCTCCCTGGCTGTAGAACCATCTTCTACCATTTCAACCGGGATGAACAGGGCAAAAGTATTACGAACCGGATTGGTCGGGCAAAAAAGAATCGTTTCGCTCGTCACATGTTACAAAAATCCGCACAAAAAAAGGACGAACAGCAAAGCCGCTCCTTTGTCCAGAGTGGCTTTTCCGTCATCCTTTTTGCCGAATATCGCTTTATTTTTTTTCCACCGCATGGCCGCCAAACTCGTTGCGCAGCGCAGCTACGACTTTGCCGTGGAAGGTGTCTTCATCAAGCGAGCGGTAGCGCATGAGCAGCGACATCGCGATCACCGGAGTGGCTGCTTGCAGATCCAGGGCGGTTTCCAGCGTCCATTTTCCTTCCCCGGACGAATGCATGACGCCGCGAATGCCGTCCAGCTTGGCGTCTTTGCGGAAAGCGCGTTCCGTCAGATCCATCAGCCAGCCGCGAATAACCGAGCCGTTCGCCCACACGCGCGCCACTTCTGCGAAGTCGTAATCGTACTGGCTTTTTGCCAGCACCTCGAAGCCTTCACCGATTGCCTGCATCATGCCGTACTCGATCCCGTTGTGAATCATTTTCAAAAAGTGCCCGCTGCCCGCTTCGCCTGTGTACAGGTAGCCCTTGTCCACATTGATGTCGCGAATCATCGGTTCGATATGAGCGAATGCCTCACGATCCCCGCCGATCATCATACATGCCCCGTGGCGAGCGCCTTCCATGCCACCGCTCGTTCCCACGTCGAGGAAGTGAATGCCTTTTGCTTTCAGCCGCTCGTAGCGCTCAACCGACTGCTTGTAGTGCGAGTTGCCTCCGTCGATCACGATGTCTCCCGGCGAGAGCAAGGCGGAAAGCTGGTCGACCAGTTGATCCACGATCTCTCCCGCCGGAACCATCAGCCAGATGACGCGCGGCGCTTCCAGCTTCGCCACGGCATCTTCCACGGAAGCGGCCGGAATCGCACCTTCGCGGCTGAGCTCCTCTGCGCGGCTGCTGTCTACATCGTAAGCCACTACTTCATGCTGGTGGGAAAGCAGGTTGAGCGTAAGGTTGTAACCCATTTTGCCTAAACCGAGTATCGCAAGTTTCATTCGCGTACGTCACTCCTTTGGGTAATCTCCATTTCCTCGTATTATATGACAAAAATTTTCATCTTTCATCATAAAAAGAGAAAATTTTTTCGAATCTAGGAATCAGGCAGCCATTTTCCTTATACTAACAGAAAGCAAACCTATTCGCTTGCACGATCAAGCTGTCCATAGACGAGCTTTCACGACACAGAAGGCACAGCGCCACTTTTTGGGAGGTAGCAATTCATGGCTGAAACGACACCACACGTTCCGGCAAGCGTGCTTGCGCAGTTGCGCGCGATCTATACGCAGTTGAGCGGCAAGGAGCAGCAAATTGCCGACTACATTTTGCAAAATGCCAGCAAAATTGTTCATTTGTCCATTACCGAGCTGGCCGACCAGTGCCAATGTGCGGATGCGACCGTGTTCCGCCTGTGCCGCAGGCTCGGCTTTCGCGGCTACCAGGCGTTTAAAATTGCGCTCGCCAGCGAAGTGACAAACCCGAAACAAGCGATCTACCAGGAAATCAACCTCGATGACGATGATGTCGGCGCGATTGCGGAAAAAATTTTCACCGCCAATCTGGAAACGTTGCGCGACACCTTGCAAATCATTAACAAGGATGAGCTGTTGAAAATTGTCGACTGTCTGGAAAAAGCAACCCGCATTGAGTTTTACGGTTCCGGCGGCTCGGCAGCGATTGCCCAGGACGCCTACCACAAGTTCATGCGGACAGGTATACCCTGTATTCACCACTCCGACGCTCATTATCAGGTCATGTCCGCTTCGCTGCTCTCAGAGGGAGCCGTTGCGGTGGGCTTCTCCCACTCCGGCTCCAACAAGGATATACTGGCCGCCCTGCGCGTGGCCAAAGAACGCGGGGCGAAAACAATCGGCATCACGAGCTACGGCAAATCTCCGCTCGTCCGGCTGGCCGACATGTGCCTCTACACCACTTCCCGGGAAACTGTTTTTCGCACGGAGGCCCTGTCTTCCCGGCTGGCCCAGCTCAGTCTGATCGATTTGCTGTACGTGGCGGTGTCGTTGCGCCGTCAGGACGACACCATCTCCAACATCCAGCATATTCGCGAGGCGATCTCGCTCAAACGCCTGTAAATCGGGCGTTTTTCTTTTGCCTGCCTGCGAAAACTGCATGAAAAGAATAGCATGGTGCTGGACGGGGATACTACTTTCCACTATTCAGGATTTTCGTCAATACTAGGAATCGGCATGAAAATTGAAATAATTTTTTTCTTTTGTATTAACAAATGAAAAAAATTTCGATATAATCGCGTTATCACCACGCCACTCTGTTGAAAGCGTATACAAAAAGGGTGAACACAAATGAAGCAAACCTACTTTATCGGTCTGGATATTGGCACGACAAGTACGAAGGCGATCGTCTTCACGCCTTCCGGTGCCGTCAGAGGGACGGGCAATATCGATTACCCCCTGCTCGTCCCGAAAGCCTCCTGGGCGGAGCAAGACCCGGAAACGATTTTCGCCGCTGTCATTCAGGCACTGAAGCATGCGATTGTCCAGGCAGGCATCGACAGGCAAGAAATCGGCGGAATCGGCTTCTCGACCGCGATGCACAGCCTGATCGCCGTCGATGCACACGGAAATCCGCTGACGAACAGTATCATCTGGGCAGATAACCGAAGTGCGGCACAGGCAGATCGGCTCAAGGAAAACGGCGTCGGCCACCAGATTTACCTCGCCACAGGCACGCCGATCCATCCGATGTCTCCCCTGCCAAAAATCATGTGGCTGAAAGAGCACATGCCGGAGACGTGCCAGAAGACAGCCAAGTACATTTCGATCAAGGAGTACGTAATCTATCGGCTGTTCGGGCAGTATGTCGTCGACTACTCCATCGCTTCTGCCACCGGATTGTTCAACCTGCGCAAGCTGGACTGGGACGAGCAGGCGCTCGCGGTCGCCGGCATCAGCAGGCAGCACCTGAGCGAGCCTGTGCCGACTACCCATGTCCTGCGGGGAATGAAGCTGCGCTATGCGGAAGAAATCGGGCTTGACCCCGATACGCCATTTGTCGTCGGGGCCAGTGATGGCGTGCTGGCCAACCTGGGCATCGGTGCGATCGACCACGGACAGGTCGCGATTACGATTGGGACAAGCGGTGCGGTCCGAACTGTCGTGCCCGAACCGATTACCGATCCGAAAGGCCGCACCTTCTGCTACGTGCTGACAGAAAATCATTGGGTCATCGGCGGCCCGTCCAACAACGGCGGGATTATGCTGCGCTGGTTCCGCGACGAGTTTAGCTGGCCGGAAGTGGAAAAAGCCAAACAGCTTGGCGTCGATCCGTACGACGTGATGATCGAGGCGGCGAAAAACGTACGCGCTGGCGCAGACGGGCTGCTCTTCCTCCCCTTCCTCTCCGGAGAACGCGCTCCGTACTGGAATGCGCAGGCACGAGGCTCCTTTTTCGGGATCGGTCTGCATCACAAGCGCGAGCATTTCATCCGCGCCGTGCTCGAAGGGATTTTGTTCAGCGTCTACAGCATTGGCATCGCACTTCGCGACCTGGCTGGCGGAGCCAAGGAAATCCGCGCCTCGGGCGGCTTTGCCCGCTCCAAAGAATGGCGCCAGATCATGTCGGACATGTTCGGCTACGAGGTGCTCATTCCCGAGAGCCATGAAAGCTCCAGCTTCGGCGCTGCCCTACTGGCGATGCACGCGCTCGGCGCGCTCGACGATTTGCACGATGTGAAAAAAATGATTCACATCTCCCACCGGCACGAGCCCGATCTGGAGCGATCCAGCACGTATCTGGAACTGTTTTACATTTACGAACGCGTCTACTACAACTTGCTGGAGGAATACAAGCTGATTGCCAAGTTCCAAAAGCAACTGAACAACTAGAGAGACACTGTAAGGAGGGTCATCCATGCCGCTACTCATTACGCTACTATCCATTATTTTCTTACTCCTTCTTATCACGCGTTTCAAGGTGAATCCGTTTGTCGCCTTGCTGCTCGCCGCCGGATTTGTCGGGATCGCGTCCGGCATGCCGCTTGACAAGGTTGTCGACTCGATCAAGGACGGGATGGGCGGAACGCTCGGATTCATCGCCATCGTGCTTGCGCTGGGCACCATGCTCGGAAAAATGATGGCAGAATCAGGCGGGGCCGAGCGCATCGCCCGCACCTTGATTAACCGTTTCGGTGAAAAAAATGTGCACTGGGCCATGATGTTCGTCGCTTTTATCGTAGGAATTCCGGTCTTTTTCCAGGTAGGCTTCGTCCTTTTAATTCCACTCGTCTTCACCATCGCGAGACAGACAGGCGTTTCGCTGTTGAAAATCGGGATTCCGCTCGTCGCCGGATTGTCCATCGTACACGGGATTGTGCCGCCGCACCCTGCGGCGATGGCAGCCGTTGATCTGTTCCAGGCCGATGTCGGGAAAACGATTTTGCTCTCGATCATCGTCGGGCTTCCAGCCGCCATTATCGCAGGACCGCTTTACGGCAACTGGATCAGCAAACGGGTCAAAACGAGCATCTCGCCTGAACTCGCTTCGCAACTGGCAGAGCCAAAAGACGAGCGCGAGCTGCCTGGCTTTGGCATTACGGTCTTTACTGTTCTCCTGCCCGTTCTGTTGATGCTAATGGCAACGGTTGCCGACGTTACGTTGCCGAAGGAAGACATGCTGCGCCAATGGGCTGACTTCATCGGCAGCCCGATCACGTCCCTGTTGATCGCCGTTATTATTTCGTTCTGGACACTCGGTTACAATCGCGGCTTTTCCAAGGACGACATTCTCAAGTTCACAAACGACTGCCTCGCCCCTACGGCCACCATTCTGCTCGTGATCGGTGCGGGCGGCGCGTTTAACAAGGTGCTTCTCAACAGCGGCGTCGGTGACTACATTGCCGATCTGGCCAAGGCATCTGCGATCTCCCCCATTTTCCTGGGCTGGCTGATCGCCGCCTTGATTCGAGTAGCAACCGGCTCCGCAACCGTATCCATGATGACTGCAGCCGGCATCGTCGGCCCAATCGCCCTGCAAATCCCAGGGACAAGCCCTGAACTTTTGGTACTGGCAACAGGCTCGGGCTCGCTGATCCTGTCGCACGTCAACGATTCCGGCTTCTGGCTGATTAAGGAATACTTCAACATGTCGGTTCAGGATACACTCAAGACGTGGACCGTCATGGAGACAATTTTGTCAGTCGTCGCGATCATTCTCATCATGGGGCTTAGCCTGGTGATTTAATCGGCTTGCACAATTTGCACGCAATTAACAGGACATTCCATCCAGCATAGGCGGGAGGAATGTCCTGTTTTGTTGAAAGGGTTGACCTGCTGATCTTCTCCCAGTTGCAGGGGGAGTGGATAGAACCATCCGGCAATTGAACCGTTCGTAAAAAGATTCCTGTTCCTTTGGCTTTCTGTGGGGAAAAGAGTAGGACTCCGCCATCTGACTGCGCACGCCGAAACGTTTTTCCCACGAAAAAAAACGGCAACCCACTCACGAGTTGCCGTTCTGCTTTTTTAGTTGCCTACAGATACGCTGAGCTGCTCAGGCGCCTTTTTTTTCGGTGCCTTTTTGTCTGCGCTCTTTTTCTGATTCATCTCAAATGCGGCCAAAATCGCTTCCTGGCGCTTCATGCCGGACTTTTCCAGTTCCTCCATGGTCGAGATGATTTGCTTGTAGTCTTTTGGAATAACTTTGACGAACTTGGCGATTGTCTGCGGCCACGAAGCGAGCAAGGCTTTCGCCCGAGGACTGCCTGTGTAGGCGACGTGGTTTTCCAATAGCCGCTTGACTTCGGCGATCTCCCGCTGGTCTTCGAGCTTCTCCAGAAGCACCATTTCCTGGTTGCAGCGGGCGGCAAACGCCTCTTGATCTTCTGCCAGCACATAGGCTGTACCGCCAGACATCCCGGCGGCAAAGTTTTTGCCCACCTGACCGAGGACGACGACACGTCCGCCTGTCATGTACTCGCAGCCGTGATCGCCCACACCTTCGACGACGGCGGTGACTCCGCTGTTTCGGACGCAGAAGCGCTCACCTGCAAGGCCGTTGATGTACGCTTCGCCGGAGGTCGCGCCGTAGAACGCGACGTTACCGATAATCATGTTGCGCTCTGGGGCGAAGGTGCTCTTTTTCGCTGGCGCCACGATGATTTTCCCGCCGGACAGCCCTTTGCCGACGTAATCATTCGCGTCACCCTCAAGCTGCAACGTAATGCCGCGTGGAACAAACGCGCCAAAGCTTTGCCCTGCCGAACCGTAAAAATCCAGTTGAATCGTGTCTTCGGGCAGGCCGTGAACGCCGTATCTTCTCGTCACTTCGCTGCCAAGAATCGTTCCGACAACGCGGTTCGTGTTGCTGATCGGCAGTCTCGCCTGAACGTGCTTTTGCTTCTCCAGTGCCGGCTTGCACAAGGCGAGCAGCGTTTGGCGGTCCAGTGTCTCCTCCAGCTTGTGGTCCTGATTGCGATGATGGTATTTGCCGACCTCTGCGGATACTGCCGGCTGGTACAAGAGCGCGGACAGATCAAGATGCTTTGCTTTCCAGTGCGCTTTTGCCCGTTCGCTTACGGTCAGCAGCTGGCTTTGGCCGATCATCGCGTCCAGCGAGCGGAAGCCGAGCTGGGCCATGATCTCGCGCACTTCGCGAGCCACGAGGCGCATGAAGTTGACCGCGTGCTGCGGGTCGCCCTTGAAGCGTTTGCGCAGCTCCGGATTTTGTGTCGCGACCCCTACCGGGCACGTATCGAGGTGGCAGACACGCGCCATGACGCAGCCGATGGAGACGAGCGGTGCGGTAGCGAAGCCAAATTCTTCTGCGCCGAGCAGCGCGGCAATGACTACGTCGCGTCCGGTCATCAGCTTGCCGTCTGTCTCCAGCACGACGCGGTCGCGCAGTTGGTTGAGCAAAAGCGTCTGGTGCGTCTCGGCGAGTCCCAGCTCCCACGGCATTCCTGCATGCTTGATGCTCGATTTCGGCGAAGCGCCCGTACCGCCATCGTGACCGCTGATGACGATGACATCTGCCAGCCCTTTCGCGACGCCTGCCGCAATCGTGCCGACGCCTGCCTTTGAGACGAGCTTCACGCTGATGCGCGCTCGCGGATTGGCATTTTTCAGGTCAAAAATCAACTGCGCCAGGTCCTCGATGGAGTAAATGTCGTGGTGCGGCGGCGGCGAAATCAGGCCCACGCCTGGGGTGGAGCCGCGCACTTCGGCAATCCACGGGTACACCTTGCTCCCTGGCAGTTGTCCGCCTTCTCCCGGCTTTGCCCCTTGTGCCATTTTGATCTGGATTTCCGACGCGTTAACCAGGTAGTGGCTGGATACACCGAAGCGTCCGGAGGCAACCTGCTTGATCGCGCTGCGGCGCAGATCGCCGTTTTCATCCGGCGTGTAACGGGCCGGATCTTCACCGCCCTCCCCGCTGTTGCTTTTCGCTCCCAGACGGTTCATGGCAATGGCCAGCGTCTCATGCGCTTCCTTGCTGAGCGAGCCATAAGACATCGCGCCCGTTTTGAAGCGGTGGACGATGGAGTCGACCGACTCGACTTCGCTTAGCGGGATCGGCTTGCGGTCCGATTGGAAGTCCAGCAGGTGGCGCAAGGCGGAAAACGGTTGCTCCCCTGCCATTTCGGCGTAAATTTTGTACTGCTCGTAGCTGCCTTCCCGGCAAGCCTTTTGCAGGGCGTGCACGGTTTTCGGCTGGAACAGGTGGTACTCGCCGTCGCGGCGGAACTGGAAGTCGCTGCCTGGATCGAGCTTTTCGTCGGCATGCTCTGGTGAGAAAGCTTGCGCGTGGCGAATCAGCGTCTCCTGTGCGATGACGTCCAGCGAAATGCCGGAAATTTGCGATGGCGTGCGGGTAAAGTAGCGGTCAATGACGTCGGTGTGAATCCCGACCGCCTCAAAAATTTGCGCCCCGCGATAGCTTTGGACGGTCGAAATGCCCATTTTGGACATGACCTTGACGATGCCTTCGATTCCGGTTTGCAGGTACGCTTCGATTGCATCTTCCGCTGTGATGTCCTTGAGCTTGCCGGATGCGATCAGATCGAGGACGGAGGCAATGGCGACATAAGGATTGACAGCGTCTGCCCCGTAGCCGATCAGCATGGCGAACTGGTGGACGTCGCGCGGCTCGCCCGACTCGACGATCAGGCTGGCTTTTGTCCGCGTACCGGAGCGCACCAGATGGTGATGCAGGCCGCTCGTGGCAAGCAGGGCCGGAATCGCTGCCCGCTTCTCGTCGATGCCGCGATCAGACAGGATCAGAAGCGTATAGCCTGCCGCAATCGCTTCATCGGCTGCGGCGAACAACTGCTCCAAAGCCTGTTCCAACGCGCTTTCTCCCCCGTCTGCCGCAAACAGGATCGGCAGCGTTTGCGCCCGGAACTCCTGATACGGATTGGCGCGCAACTGGGCCAGCTCCTTGTTGGAAATCAGCGGATTGGTCAAGCGGATGCGGCGGCAGTGGCTCGCTGCCGGTTCCAGCAGGTTTCCTTCCGCGCCAAGCACCGTGTGCGTCGAGGTCACGCAAGCCTCCCGCAGCGAATCGATAGGCGGGTTTGTCACCTGGGCGAACGATTGTTTGAAGTAGTTGTACAAAAGCTGCGGACGGTCCGACAGCACGGCGAGCGGTGTATCGACGCCCATGGAGCCAATCGGGTCTTTTTGCTCCGCAACCATCGGCAGGAGCATCTTGTCAAGCTCTTCCTGTGTATACCCAAACGCCTTTTGCCGCGCCAGCAGCGCTTTTCCGTCGAGCTCTTCGGTCGCGCCTGCCTGTGGGAGCTGCTCCAGCGTGTACAGGTTGTTTTTCACCCACTCGCTGTATGGCTGCTCGCTGGCGATTTTTTGCTTGATCTCTTCATCGGAGACGATTCGGCCTTCCTCCAGGTCGACCAGCAGCATGCGGCCTGGGCTGAGGCGGCCTTTTTGCACAATTTTTTCTTCCGGTACTTCCAAAACGCCTACTTCTGATGAGAAAATGATCTTATCGTCTGTCGTCACGTAGTAGCGGGCCGGACGCAATCCGTTGCGGTCGAGAATCGCCCCGATCTGTCGGCCATCGGTAAAGGAAATCGCCGTCGGGCCATCCCATGGCTCCATCAGGCAGCTGTGGTATTCGTAAAACGCTTTTTTGTTCGCGTCGATTTGCTCATCCTGGTCCCAAGGTTCGGGAATCATCATCATTGCGACGTGCGGCAGCGATCTGCCCGCCAGCGAGAAAAATTCCACGCAGTTGTCGAGAATGGCCGAGTCGCTGCCTTGCATGTCAATGACAGGAACGACTTTTTGCAAATCCTCGCCAAACAGCTTGGATGCAAACATTTTTTCACGCGCCCGCATCCAGTTCACGTTGCCCTGCAAGGTGTTGATCTCGCCGTTGTGAATCAAATAGCGGTTCGGATGCGCTCGCTCCCACGTCGGGAATGTATTCGTGCTGAAACGCGAGTGCACGACGGAAAACGTAGAAGTGTAAGAATTATCTTGCAAATCCAGGTAAAACGCATCCACCTGGCCTGGCGTGAGCAAGCCTTTGTATACGATTGTACGGGACGACATGGAGGCGGCGTAGAAGTCAGAGCCTGCTGCGTGCTCCATCTGCTTGCGGATGACGTACAGCTTTCGCTCGAAGGCCATCTGGTCCGCTGCTGCTTGTGCGCTCGCTCCGATGAACACCTGACGGATAAAAGGCTGACTCGCTGCCGCAGTTTTGCCGAGCTTCGTCGCATCGACAGGGACGGTTCTCCAGCCGAGCAGCTTCTGCCCTTCCGCTTCGATAATCGCGGCCAGCTTCGCCTCGTACTCGTTGCGCAGGCTCTCGTCCATCGGCAGGAACAGCATGCCGACACCGTACTTGCCTGGCGCTGGCAGTTGAATGTTCAGCTCCTTACAGACCTTTTTGAAAAAGGTATGCGGGATTTGCGTCAGGATGCCCGCTCCGTCACCCGTCTCCGGGTCGCTGCCTTGCCCGCCGCGATGCTCCAGCTGGCAAAGAATTTTCAGTCCATTTTTTACCATATCGTGAGATGCTTTTGCTTTCAAATTCGCGATAAAACCGATTCCACAAGCGTCGTGCTCGAACATCGGGTCGTATAAACCTTGCTTTGCAGGCATTCCATTTCTCGTCATGTATCTCCACTCCCTTGCTCTCTCTGTTAACACAATTTTAGATTGAGTGAAACGATACAAACAATATATAATTTACTCAATATTAATCTCAAAACGAGATCAATTGGGAATGGAGGGTACTCATGGAGCTACGACAGATTCAATACTTCATTGAAGTGGCCAAGCGCGAGCACTTCACGGAAGCCTCGCACAACCTGCATGTTGCCCAATCCGCCCTGAGCCGGCAAATCGCCAACCTGGAGACAGAGCTTGGCGTCTCCCTGTTCATCCGTGAAGGTCGAAACGTCAAACTGACGGCTGTAGGCAAAATTTTTCTGAAGCACGTGGAACTGGCCATGAACGAGATTGAAAAGGCAAAGCAAAAAATTGACGAGTTTCTCGATCCGGAGCGCGGGACGATTCGCGTCGGGTTTACGAGCAGTCTGGCCGCGAATCCTCTGCCGACGGTCATCTCCGGCTTTCGCGCACGGTATCCGGACATCGGCTTCCAGCTTCGGCAAGGCTCTTACCAGGGGCTGATCGACTCTGTGATTAACGGAGAAATCGACCTCGCCTTTCTCGGCCCGGTTCCGACCCAGGAAAAAAACGTGCGCAGCCATATTTTTTTCGCGGAAAACATCGTCGCGCTGCTGCCCGCCAAGCACCCGCTGGCCAAACAGCCGAGCCTGCGCCTGGATCAGTTGCAGGACGATACGTTCGTGCTGTTTCCGCCGGGGTTCATCCTGCGCAATATTGCGGTGAATGCCTGTTCGCAAATGGGCTTCACGCCCAAAACCGCCTTCGAGGGCGAGGACATCGACGCGATCAAGGGACTCGTCGCCGCCGGCCTGGGCGTTACGCTACTGCCGGAGCTGACTCTGACGGACAATGTGCCGCGCGAGACGGTGAAAATTCCGATCAGCGAGCCGCTCGTACAAAGAACAGTGGGCATCATCATTCCGAACAACCGGGAGCTGCCGCCTTCGGAAAAGTTGTTTTATCATTTTTTGAAGGAGTTTTTTGATGTGTTGAGCAAGTACAGCTAGGGAATACGGGTGGGGTAAAATCCCCCCCTTACGCCGTTGGACCCGCAGAGACGTCAGCCAGTCGGCCCTTCGTCGCCTTGAGCAGTCCGTCGACTCCAAGCTCGATCTGCACGCCGATCTTTCCTCCGCTGACGATGATCCGTTCCATCTTCGCTGCGCTGCTGTCAATGACGGTCGGAAACAGTTTTTTCATCCCCACCGGGGAGCAGCCGCCCCGCACATATCCCGTTACGGCGGTAATGTCTTTTACTGGAATCAGCTCGACCTTTTTCTCCCCGACCGCTTTCGCCGCTTTTTTCAGATCCAGCTCCGCCTCCACCGGGATGACGAAAACGTAATACCCCTGGCTCGTGCCCTGTGAAACGAGTGTTTTATAGACAACTCCGGCTTCCCGGCCGATTTTTTGCGCCACCGAGATACCGTCAATTTTCCCGTCGTCCTTCCGATAGTTCAGCATCGTATAGTCGATTTTTTCTTTTTCTAACATCCGCATCGCATTCGTTTTTACTTGCTTCATCATTAGACACTCCATTTCGCTCTCCAATGGTAAATTTCACGCCGTCCGCGGACAGACGTTTGCCCGTTCGGCGGCTCGCCCTGTATTGCTTTTGCGTTTTGCGAAAACCAAAAACCGCCTCACGCGAAATAGCGAGGCGGAATGGTTGCATTGATCGCCATGTCTACAGGTGCGTTCGCAAGCTCCACAGCTCCGGGAAAAAACGGTGATCGAGCGTTCTGCGCAAATAAGCGACGCCAGATGAACCACCTGTTCCCGGCTTTTGCCCAATGATGCGCTCCACGGTCGTCATGTGGTTGAAACGCCATTGCTGCTGCTGGCTGGCGATGTCGACGAGCTTTTCTGCCAGCTCGTACAAGTCCCAATACTGGTTCACGTTGCGGTACACGGTCAGCCAGGCTTGTTCGACGCTCTCATTTGCCTGATACGGCTGCGACCAGTCCCTTTCCAGACACGCCGGGTCGATCGGCAGGCCGCGCGCTGCCATTTCCTTGATCGCCGCATCGTAAATGCTTGGCGCATGCAGCGCTTTGCTCAACTGCCCGTGCAGGTCCGGCTGATGCTCGTACACAGCGAGGACATGCGCGTTTTTATAGCCGAGCGCAAATTCGATCAGCCTGTTTTGATAGGACTGAAATCCGGACGAATGTCCCAGCTTGTCGCGGAACTGCAAGTAATCCGCCGGGGTGAGCGTGGAGAGGACATCCCACGATTTGATGAGCTGGTGCTGAATGCGCGACACCCGCGAAAACATCTTGAATGCCGGCTCCAGCTCGTGATTGACAATACAGTCCATCGCAGCAGCAAGCTCGTGCAAAATCTGCTTCATCCACAGCTCGCTCACCTGGTGAATGATGATGAACAGCATCTCATCGTGATGAGTCGACAGCGGCTTTTGGCTCGCCAAAATTTTGTCCAGATGCAAATAGTCGCCGTAGGTCATCTCCTTCTGGAAATCGGTATGGATCTCCTTTTCCAATGAGAATTTGTCCGGCTCGTTGCCTCCTTGCTGGTGAGGATTCATCTGTGGTTGGCCTCCTTTTTCATGTTGCCATATTGTATGCGCTTACATTTTTAAACATTTGTTTAAGTGCGAATGCTTATCCTCTATATACTTCTGCACGTCATGCCTTGTTCCTGCTGATTGTCGCTTGCCTGCCATCATTTTCTTCACGAAACCTTCCCCACGTAAAAAAACCACCTTTCCAAAACGAAAGATGGCCAATGGCAACCACCGACAGCGCTTTATGGATTGACTCTGCGTCTGCGCAGGAACACCGTGAGAAAAACGACCGCTGCAACCGCGATCACCCCGTAGACAATATACGAGTACACGTCCATCACGTGCAGGACATCCTGCCACGATTCACCGAGAAACGCCCCAATCCACACCAGGGCAATGTTCCACAAAAACGTTCCGATGCTCGTAAACAGCAAAAACAGCAGTAGGTTCATTCTGGTCATCCCCGCCGGAATGGAAATGAGACTGCGCACCAACGGAATCATCCGGCAAAACAGAATCGTCCAGTAACCGTATTTGTCGAACCAGGCATGCGCTCTCTGGACGTCTTTTTGCTTGATGCGCAGCAGATGTCCCCAGCGCTCCACCACTTTCTCGATTTTGTCCACGTCCAAATAGTACCCGATGCCATATAGCAGGATCGCGCCGAGTACGGACCCGAACGTAGCCGACAAAATGACTCCTGGTACGGTCAGTGGCGAGTGTGTGGTCATAAAACCGCCAAATGTCAGGATCACTTCGGAAGGAATCGGCGGAAAAACGTTTTCCAGCGCCATCATCAGGAAAATACCCAGATAGCTGTATTGTTCAATCACTTGCGTCAGCCAGTTTTGCATACTACCCCTCTTTTGTATCAACCGATGCTTATGCTTCAAGTATAGAGACGATTTGTTCACAGTTCAATGAAAAGCGGCAATTGCCCCGGAGAAACCGTGCCAGGTAACGGGTGAAGCGCACGCCAGATCACGCTAAACCTGGAAAATATGGTACACTTTTTCTCATAAAATACTTTGCCAGAAAATAGAGAAGGAGCGAACCAATGCTGACTTTGGCTGCCATCGTCTCCGTTGCTGCTCTGGCTGCCCTGTACGATGCCCTGCGAAAAATCAACGCGAACATCCTCACGCAAGTCGAGCAAAACGAACGAATCATCAAACTGCTGGAAGAAATCAAAAAAAGACAATCGTAGTGTCCACCCCAAGCTAAAGACCGTTATCTGAGCTACTCGCAGAGGCGGTCTTTTTTGTGTGCTCTCTTGTCCATATAGAAGTTATTGCAAAAGTGTGTCAGATTTATTGCAAACTGTTTCGAAATGTAGACTTTTTGCATCATTTAAGTATATGATGATATTAGCAAACAATTATTTGTTTGTCGAATGCAGGTGAATTCCACTTATAGGAGGCGTAGTCCATGTTCAATATCAGGGAATCAGATTTGCCAGGAATCGGACGAAAATACCAGGTGGAAACAAAAAGTGGCGACAAGCTGATTATTATTATTCACGATGACGGTCAACGGGAAATTTATCATTTTGACAAATCGGACTGGGACGAAAGCATTTCGATGGTCACTCTCGACGACCAGGAATCGCGTCAGCTCGCGGGCATCATCGGGGGGATGACCTACAAGCCGAAAGCGTTGGAGACAATCGAGATGGCGCTCGATCAGCTCGTGATTGAATGGTACAAGATCGAGCCAGGGTCTGCCTGCATCGGAAAGTCAATCGGGGAACTCGATATTCGCCAAAAGACAGGGGCTACCATCATCGCGATTATTGAAAAGAATCAAAAGCAAATCGTAAGTCCGGGACCAGAGTGCGTGCTGACAGCAGGCGTGACGCTGGTTGTCGCAGGTGAGAGAGGGCAGGTGAAAGTGTTAAAATCTACACTCGTATCAGGGGGGGCTTGATTTGGAACACATCGTCTTTGAGATTGGTCTGGCGATCGGCTTGATTGCCATCGCAGGGTACATTTCGCAAAAACTCCGCTTTTCCATCGTTCCGTTTTACATCCTCATCGGCATGGCTGTAGGGCCGCACGCCGCCTCGATCGGTCTGATCGATTTTCGGTTTATTGAAAGTGAACCGCTCATTGACTTCATGGGGCGGATGGGTGTGCTGTTCCTCTTGTTTTACGTCGGGCTTGAATTTTCGGTTGGCCGTCTGATAAAAGCGGGACGCTCGATCGCAATCGGCGGCACGATCTATATCGCCATCAACTTTACGCTCGGCTTGCTTTTCGGGTACTTTGCCGGGGTTCCTTTCAAGGAAATTCTCATGATCGCCGGCATTACGACCATTTCCTCCACCGCCATTGTGGCAAAAGTGCTGGTGGATCTCAAACGGACAGCCAATCCGGAAACAGAAATGATTCTCGGCATGATTATGTTCGACGACCTGTTCCTCGCTGTCTATTTGTCCATCATATCCGGTCTTGTGCTCAGTGGAGCCACCTCTTTCGTCGGTGTGCTCACCTCAGCCTTGATCGCACTCGGCTACATGCTTTTGTTCATCATCGTAGGGCGCAAGCTCGTGCCATTCCTCAATCGTGCGCTCAATATCAAATCCAATGAACTTTTCATGTTGACGGTCTTTGCAGGCCTGTTCCTCGTTGCGGGCTTTTCGGAAACCATCCACGTAGCCGAGGCGATTGGCGCCTTGCTCGTCGGTCTGGTCCTTGCAGAAACGGTCCATATGAAGAGAATTGAGCACATGATCTTGCCGTTCCGCGACTTTTTTGGCGCTATGTTCTTTTTCAGCTTCGGCTTGTCGATTGACCCGACACAGCTCGGCGGTGCTGTCTGGCTGTCGCTGGCCGCTGTCGCCGTCACCTTGATCGGAAACTACACCGCCGGACTGCTCGCCGGGCGCAGTGCCGGCTTGTCGGCACGCGGTTCCTCGAACATCGGTCTGACGATTACGGCTCGCGGTGAGTTTTCGATCCTGATTGCGAATATGGGGAAAGCAGGCGGACTGTTGGAAATTTTGCAGCCATTCACCGCCCTCTACGTGCTGATTCTGGCCATTCTCGGCCCGATCCTGACGAAGGAATCGAAGCACATTCACAACCTGATGAGCAAAGTGCTTCCACTGGAGCGGATGTTTCAGGCAAAAGCAGCCAAAGCGGCTTCGCCTGCTGCAAGCGCGGAAAAGCACCAAGGGTAGCGCCCCGTTCATTCACACGCCAAAAGGCAATCCCATACCAAGAGAAGGCTGTCTGTGCAGCTCGCGCACAACAGCCTTCTCTTTTATTATCCATGCAAACTGCCCTCCAGACGGACTCGCGGTCTGTATGCGCCAATTGGCAACTGGATCAGGCACGTCTTCTGTTCGTCTGTCAGTCCGTAAATCTCGTCAGTTGTCGCCACATCGTACCCGAGCAGCGGGTGTCCCCCCAGACCGCAGGAAAATGCCCCCAGCAGCAAGCGGTGTACGGCGATCCCTGCCTGCATTTGTTGAATCCGATAACCTCTGTATCCCCATTTGTCCAGCAGATGGTTGTTCTCCCCCGTTACGTGGAAGCAGAGCGGCACTTGAAACAGGTTGACATTGTCGAGCAACATACCCGCCTGCAACTTTGTCCGTTGCTCCCCGTACCGTCTTGCCACCAGGCTGTGGCTGTCCGGTTCGTAGCGGTACGCCCCATCCGCTATGCCATCCACCTGATGAATACAGACGTACAGGGCGGGCAACGCGCTGGCTGTTTCGCCTAAGTCATGGCGGTAGCGAAAAGCGCCAAACGCCTCCTGCAGCAGAGCCGCAAGCTGCTCTCGCGTCATTTTTCGCCAGACAAAATCAAGCTCCGGCGAAGTGCGACGGCGGCAAAACTCTGCGAGATCAACCTGCTGCGGCGGCGCGTCTGGCAAAGCATGCGGCTCATACTGATTCGGCGGCACGTCCGGCAATACATGCGACTCGCTTCCCCTTGCCGCATCTCGCGCTTCGACGGCTGCTGCCGGGCATTCGAACATGGCGGTCGACTCGTACATCGCCGCTTCATTCATCTCGCGCAGCAGCGGATAGTCTTTTTGTCTTCGCGAACCGATTTGATACCGGTGCGTGACGGGCACAAGCTGGCGGATCAACGGTTCGGCCGTCGTCTCCTGTGTGGACGCAGGGCCTCGCCCAGGCACAGTGGACATCTGCCACGCTTTCCGTGGCTTCGGCGCAAGCGGCATGATCGCGTACACGCTTTCCTCGTTCCCCGACAAGCCGAGCAGATGGTTGACAGCGCGATCCAAAAACAGGTAGTGCACGTCTGTCTCGATGCCGCAGCCAGAAGCCAAAGTCAGCCATTGCCCGAGCAGCACGCCCGTATCCAGCCCTTGCAGGCGGTATGAAAAGAGATCGTATTTGAACGCATTTTTCCAAAAGTAGGTAGAGACAAACAGCACGCCAAAGCAATGTTGAATCGCCAAGCGCTGCCCGAGCGCCTGACTCACGTATTCATCGAAGTCGCCCTCGCGGAGCAGCACCAGCCGATGATGCGCCACATCGTAATGATAGATGCCCTGCGCCATGTACGAAAGCTTCGCGTACAGATAGATTTCGTTCGGATACAACGCGCCACCGGACGGAACCGGCCTGCGGCAAGACTGGACGGGAAACAGCGCATCCTCCAATAGCTCCTGCGGAAATACCGTCTGGGTGACTTTTGTCAAACCGTACGCATAGTAGAGCAAGCTGCCAAGTTGGGCAAGCGACGGCTCGCCGGTCACTTTTTCACCTGTCAGCGACAGTGCCACCTCCGCAGGGAGCAAAACAGTCGGCAAGCCGCTGTACAGCTTGTATGGCAGCGGGGCATCGTCCCAGTCCACTTCCAGATCAGGCGGCCTGACTTTCTCGGTGGCAAAATGCAGGTCGTGCAGGAAACGTTCAAGACTCATGGCTCTCCCCCCTTTGGGGCGCGATTTTACGGAAACGGATGCGGATGCGGATTCAGCTGCGCGTATGTGAGCGGCTGTTTGGCGTAGCCGAGCGTGACCGGGACGTGCAGGACGCGCTCCAGATTGGTCAGGCGGGTCAGATGGTGACCGAATGTCATCGGGAGCATACCCGGAATCAGCACCCGCACGCAGGACAGCCCAAGGCGGCTTACCTCTGGCGTCGTCTGATCGACGACAATCACGTCAAGCTGCAAGCGGCGGAATGCGTCCAGCAGCTCCTTCAGGTCGTCGGTCAAATCCGCATGTCTGCCCGGCTCCCCAAACGCCTCGGCAAAAGACTGCTTTCGCCCGTTGTTTTCGAGCAAAAAGCCAAGCCTGTCTTCTGCTTCCGGCAAGCCGTAGAGCATAGCGTGATCGTCCATTTTTTTCACGAGCGAGGCGTCGTGGTACATGCGCAAATAGTGATCGCGATTGGCTTCGAACTTGTCATGCAGGTTGTGCAGCATCGCTGCGATTTCGTGCAGTCCGCTTTTGACAGCCCGTACCGGGTCGGGATGGGCCCCGCCAGCGCAGACGAGATTCAGCCCTGTCTTTTTGCGGTTTTTCGCAATCATCCAGACGCTCGGGATGCCGTTTTCCATCGTCGCATTAAACATGTGCAGTTCGTAGTCGGTGACGGACTCAAGACGCGCGATCATCAAGTCCAGCTCGCGGTCGCCGGACGATGCCGGATCGAGCCTTGGCAGCGGCAGTTGGGCGTACCAGGTGAGCAAAAAGGCATCCCGCTCCACCACTTCCAGCATGCCGTAAAAAATCGCTTCCTCCAGACTGCCTCCAACCGCACAGCCATTGGACGTCTCAAAGACGAACCCGTCTCCAAAGCCCAGACTGTAGTAAGCCATCCGCTCGGGCACGAGGATCGGTCGCTCCTGCATGCAGGAATAGCCCCATACCCAGTTCATCGGTCGCTTCGCGTCAAACGGTTGAAAAGGAAAGTCGGGCAAAGCGTACTGCTCCCTGGAATGAACGCCGCACGTCAGAGGATCGAGCGCGTCTTCCGCCAGATTCGCGTAGCAGTCGTACACAACCGTTTTTTTGCCGCGCGGCGTCAAGCCGCAATAGCGCTCCAGCCCTTCCAGAATGGCCGTCCACTCGCTGTCGGCGTAGGAATTCGACCTCCCTGCCGTCGCTTCGTCGTGGGGAAACAGCGGAAGATTGACGCTCACATCCGAGTAAACCGAGACGAGATCGCGCATTTTTCCGTTCAAAAAGCCTGTCCTCGCATCCACATATTCCGTGCGCAGCGCAGGCTGCAAATCATCCATTGACTTTACACGATAGCTGTGCGGATTTCGCTTTGGATTCGGTTTCCAGGCAAAAGTCGCTCCCTCTGGCGTGTCCTCGGCCAACTGCCCGCAAACGCCGCAGTGCGGATCGGCGAGAAAAAAGTGGCGGGAACTCGCCAGCGTTTGCAAGTCAATCAACTGGAGATGGTCGCGCAGCCGGGCTTGTTTTCCCGCCGCGACCCGCTGGACTTCTGCCGCCACATAATGGCTCACCTGCAAAAGTCCCGAGCGCGAAGCCCAGGCATCTGTCGCCACCCCTCCCTCTTCTGTAAGCTGGAACTGATGCTCCCACATTTCCTTGCGATCACGGCCCGCCATGAGCCGCCGCATGTCCGCACATTGTGAGCAGCCCGGAACCCCCGGCTGCACGTACGGCCCAACCACTGCTTCGCCGAAGGAGACAAACGCCCGAAGCCACGGGATGCCGGATGCCTGAAACCACTTTTCCGCTTCCAGATGCTCATGGGGCCGCCAACCGTCTTGCAGCACTAGCGCCATGTCGGCACGTGCAGTTACACGTTCGACCGTCCGCTGTCTCGTCAGGCGAAAATCCGCATGCAACTGCGAGTAAACCAGATCAGCCAACAGCCCTTCGCCCACGATCAGAATCTCCTTACCCATGCGCTTCCTCCTCTCGCAGCGACAGAGCGATAACTCCCCCCAAATCTTCCTGTAAAAATGGCTCTACAGCGGCATCCAGCAACACTGGAACAAGTCGATTAAGGGCGAGCACGTCACGGGCCTGCCGCCAAAGCTCTATCTCGCTTTCCGGGCAAGGGCGAATCTGCACTTCTTTGGGATGGTCGGGCTGATCCAGCAAAACGGCCGATACCCTGACGACGGGAGCGAGCTGCTCATCCGGTATGCCCTGCTGTTTTTGCAGCGCCACTTGCAGCGCTTTTCGCAGTGCCGCCGCTTCATGCAAACCGACACTGCCAAACCAGTCTGGGCCAATCCCTACCCAATACACTGGGAAACCGCAAACATCCGCACCTTGGGCGATGCGAGGCTGCGCTTTCCCGATGGCCAGCGCGCGCAAGTAAAAACGACTCGGCTCATCTTGCAGCTCTGGCAGCTTCACGCAAGTTACCACAGGCGGCTGCAACTGCACCTGTTCAGCCAGCCTGGCTTGCAGGTAATGATGCAACGCGCGGCACAGCGCCTCCGCTTTCGACTCACCTGCGCCTATGCCCCAGGCGTTCTCCTGTGTCCGGTCAGGCTCGCCGCCAAACAGATGGGCATGAGCCGTCCGGATGCCACCCGCGCTGACAAGGCGGGACACGTACATTTCCGCCCCCAGCAAGCCCGCTTCCCTACGCGCTTCTTCATGGGTATACCCCGGACATATGCAGGCAGGCAGCAGCTCCGCTGGCCCGTCAGCTACAGGGTCGACTGCCTGCACTTGACACTCTGCAAGCGGCAACTGCACCAGCTCCCCTTCGTCCCAGATGTGGAAAATGCCGATGTCAGGTGAAGTCCACGCCTGAAAGGAAGCAAACAGATCCTTCCTTGGCGGCACGGCTTCCGCAAGCAACTCCTGTTCCTCTACTGCGACGGGAGGCAGACTTCCTGTAACGAGCGGATGCGCCATCGTCATATGCCAGCTTCCCGAAAGCGTCTCCAGATCGAGCATGAACAGCTTGCTGTCCGGCTCCGTTTCTGCTATTCCGGTCACATGCTTGAACCATTCAAAGACAGCGACATTTGCCAGCAGGGCTGCAGTTGTAGCCGTAAACGGATGGTCACGCGGGTCTTCGTTCAAGGAAACGCGGTGCAAGCGGCGCAGAGCCGACTCCAGACACACTTGCGAGCCCGGGTGAACCAGCGGGCCAGCGAATCCCTTTTGCAGCAGCCCAAAGGCGGGAACGAACGTTTTTCCCATCTCCCGGCAGAGGGAATGCACGAGCTGCAGCTCGCTTTGCTCCAACTGATCCGCGACGTACAATACCGCCGAAAACGGTGCAAGCACCTGCTCCCAGCCCGCTTTTCCCTGCTGCTTCCGCGAGATTTCCGTCAGTGTTGCCTCCGCATCCTTTTTCCTGGCATGTTCGTACAGCTCTGCCAGACGGCTGCGATTCACGTTCGCAGGATTGGTCAGCACGTAATGAACATGCGGGCAGCCCGACTCCCACAACGCGTGAATCAAGGCCAGTAAAAAAGGGCCTGCCCCTACGGCGAGCGGTTTTTGCTGCCGATACAGCTGAAAGGCGTAACCGCCCGAGCCTGTCAGATGCTCGACAAAGCCGATCTGCGTGGAAAATTGCTCCACGACTTCAGCCGACAACTGGTGAGGCTTGCGCGCGCTGACGTCGCGGGCAAATCCGTTTTGCAGCAGACTGTTGGCGATTCGATAAATCTGGGTCTGGTATTCCTCCGGCAAGTCAGCGGTGATCTCAGCCAGCGTATATTCCCCGTTGAAGATCGGCAACAGCTTCTGGACCCATTGATCGATCATTTCTCCTTCCATGCGAAACGTCCCGACGTTATTGCGAAAGTACACGCTGCCATCGGGACTCGGCAAAAAAAACGTATCCCGGTTCACTGCCAGACGCATCGATGGATTCAGTTTGACCATGCTCCTCCTCCTTGCTTGGCTGTAGTCGCCACTTCGCGCTATGAGGGTGTCACGGTCATCTTATGTCGAACGATTTGTCCAAAATGCCCGCGGAAAAAGCCGAAAAGCTCCTGCCAGGTCACAGCCTGACGGGAGCTTTTGTTGTGAACGGCTAGAAGCAACGGGCGCACGACGTGCAAGGGAAAAAGCACGGAAAGAAGCAGGTGCCAATACAACTGCAAAAGCAACTGCACGAACAACTGCATCGTGCGCAGCGGGCACAGCTTCCACAGCGGCCGCAACGGCCACATCGGCTGCGAACCAGCATCGCTTCCTGTTCTTGTTCTTTATGCCAAGGAGTCACTTTTTCCGCCTTGAACTCCGAAGTCTTCAGCTTTCTGAGCTCTTTTTTAAAATCATCCATCTGATCTTCACCTCCGCCACTGCATGTAGCTACTCTACATGTATGAAGCAGCGATAGGTATTCGTTCCGGCTGCAAACGCCCATTTTTGGCGGGACAACACCGGGAAGCGCTCCGCCACCGCTTGCGTCAAGAAACGGACAAAGCGCGTAAAATCCGGGCTAGTGGCTATCATATGGTTGATCGCTTTATGCTCGTATTATAAAATGAAGCGTTGCAGGGATTGTCAGAGAGGATGAGCGCGTCCGCATGAAAAAATGGGTTCTGTTGTTCGGCTATGCCTTCGTCTTTTTGATCGGTTTTTGGCAAAAAGAGATGTTTTTGGACTGGATTGAAAGCGATTCCATTCAGCTGCTGCCGCTGATGTTTTTGGCATCTGTTATTCTCGGCTTGTTTCCCGTCATTCCGTTCGGCTTGTTCGCCGGAATGATGGGCGCGAAGTTCGGGCCGATTTGGGGTGCCTTCATCAACTGGACAGGCTCTGTCGGCTCCGCGTGGCTGTTTTTTCTGTTTGTGCGCTACGGGTATCAACAGACCGGACGCCATTACCTGGCAAAATACCCGCGCCTGGCGCTGTTGACCCGTGCCTTCGAGCAAAACGCCTTCGTGGCGATCCTGTTCGCCCGACTCATCCCGTTCATCCCTTCGCCCGTCATCAACATTTACGCGGCGATCAGCGCGGTTCGCTTCCCGACTTTCGCGCTCGCGACCGCAATCGGAAAAATCCCGACCATGCTGGTGTTTGCGCTTTTGGGCGATCAACTGTTCCACAATGCCCAGCGTTTCCTGCTGACGATCCTGGCTTATGCAGGCTTTCTCGGCATTGCCATCCTGCTCTACCGCATATGGCAGAGCCGCAGCAAGGCGAAGACACCCTCGTAGCTCGCTTTCACTACCTATTACAGAATTTAGAAAAATGCTTACGGATTGTTTTTCCGGGACTTCCCTGCACGACAACGGCTGGGCTGCGCCGGCTTTGACAGTTTTGGAAAATCAGTAGCCGCTTCGTTTTGCTTCCGATTCGTCAAGTCTGTCCCTCCTTCTGCTTTTTCGCCGTATTTGCTTGTCAACTCCGCCAAATACCTTTTCATGCTCGCCAATAGCTCTGGTGAGCGCAGCACTGTCACTTCCAGCCCCAACCCGATGAAGTATTTGGCAAAATAATCAAGGTCTCCCTCCGCGATGCTGCCTGCAAGCCAGCCCGTCCCATCCGGCCGCGTATGCAGAAGAGAAGCGGCCCACGCCTCTGCTTCGCACATCTGCACCCCTGCCCTTGTCAGCTCTGCGTATACCGGGCTTCCCTCCTGCCCTGCGATCACACGTTGCGACTTACGATTGGCCAGATGAACATCCCGCAAATCGAGCGACTCCCACTCCGCCCCGGCGAACGTCGCAGCATGAATCCGGTCGCAGCGGAATACACGATAATCTTCGTTTTGCCAGCAATAGGCCGGGCAGTACCACAGCCCGTTGCGCGTATAAATGCCGATCGGCTGAATGTGGCGGCTGGATCGCATTCCCCGTGATTCGTACTCGATGAGCAGCACCTTTTGCTCAACGGCTGCTTCGAGCAGGATGGACAAATACGGCGATTCCGCCTGCCTTTTCGGCGTGACAAAATCTACCCGATTCCTCATCTGGTCGATCCGCTCGCGCACATCCGGCGGCATGTAGGCGTAAAATTTGCTCACGGCCGACGCCACTTCTGCCGCAAAAGGCAGCGAAGAATAATGGCGCAGCGCATGAATCGCAAAAAAGATGGCAACCGCTTCTTCTTCGGAAAAAGCAATTGGCGGGAGGATGCGCTCCTTCAGCACGCGGTAGCCGCCATGAGGCCCGACCTCGGAGTAAAGCGGCACTCCCCACTCGCTCAGCTCCTGCAAATCGCGCAGCATCGTCCGCTGCGAGACGCCAAACTCGCGGGCCAGCTCTCCGACGGTAAACGACCGCTTGCGATTGACAGCCATCAGCAGTTCGAGCAGGCGTTGTGATTTGGACATTTGTTTCATTCCTTCTAACTATGACATGTTTTGTCACTATTATCTGCTACCATCAAGGTAAAGTCCAGTGAGGAGGAATGAACATGTCCCATGAACAACAGCCACAAACCCCAATGCGAAATTTTTTCCGCTCCGGCGAGATGCAGCTCTCGTATCTCGACTATGGCGGCGACAGCGAAAACGTACTGCTGCTGCTGCACGGCCATATGAACGATGCGCGGGTCTTCAACACCTTTGCCGGACAACTCACAGGCTGGCGTGTGCTCGCCCTGGACCAGCGCGGCCACGGCTGGAGCGATCATTCGCCGGAAAAAGATTACTCGCGAGCAGCCTATCTGCAAGACATCCTGGCTTTTGTCCAGTCTGAGCTTGGCGGACAGCCGGTCGTCATCCTCGGTCATTCTTTGGGCGGGCTCAATGCTTACCAGTTTGCCGCCCGCTATCCGAAATACGTGCGGGCCGCCATCATCGAAGACATCGGCGCCGAAATCCAGGCAGACTTGTCTTTTGCCGAACGGCTCCCCGAACGCTCCGCTTCGCTTGCCCAATTGAAAGAAGCATTGAGGCAGGTCGGCGTGCGTGCCGTGGACTACTTTGCGGAAAGTGTATTTGAAGATGAACGCGGCTTTGGCTTTCGTTCGGATTGCCCGGGAATGCGCATCTCGCAGGAGCACTGCAACGGAGCGTGGTGGGAAGATTGGCTGTCCTCGACTTGTCCCGTGCTGCTCATTCACGGCAAACACAGCTTCGTCATGAACGAAGCGCACGCCCGGCTAATGGCCGCGCGCAGACCAAATACTGAGCTTGCCGTGTTTGCCGAGTGCGGACACGATGTCCATTCTGCGGACCCGGACGGCTTTTTTCAGGTCGTCAGCAAATTTCTCGAAAACGTGTCTGGCTCTGCCTAAAAACGTTTTTGGCGTCCTTATCAGAAATCATCCGGAAAATCCCAGTCTCTCAACCAGATCGAACGGCAAATCTACACGGTGACAGGGGCAGAGGAATGTTTTTTATTGACATAATATAATTATGGTAAACAACCTAACTGGAAATGGGGAAACGTTGTTGCCAGACTGTATGATTCCCCCGTATAGTCCAACCTTTCCTTTGCGATACAGGCATGCTGAAAACATTTTTCAACGACAAAAAAGGCAGTGGCCTGTCTGGAGCGTGCTGCATCGTATGCATGCGGCATTCTGCACACTACTCCCGACCGACCACTGCCCTTTTCTTTTGAAGCCTGAAAAAGATGTTCGCAACCGCTATCTGCCTCGCCTGACAAGTATACTTCCCTTCCAGTCGAAGACGAGCGGCGCGCCTTTTGCTTCCGGCTCCCAACCTTGCGCCACCGCTTCCGTGATGATCGCCTCCACGTCAGATGGCTTGATTGCCCGGCGTTCGCGCGTTGGCAGGAAGCCGTCTGCACCCGCCAGCCGCGCGTCATGTACATCTGCTTTGGCGTAGACGCGAATCAACTGGCCCGTTCCTTCCGCATGCTGAATGGTGACGACAATCATCCCGTCCGCAGCGGGGCTGACCACCCAGCGATAGTCGGTTTGCCCTACAGTAATTTTCCTCGTGCCTTTTTTGCTTAGCGCCATTCCTTCCTCCTGTTTTTTCATTCACTTTTGTCGCTGTTGATGATGCATCGGTTCGCCAGACCGCTCGCCTGATTCGGACGGCGCAAAGCTCATCGCCTGAAACCAGACAAACACAGCGAGCAACAGCAACGCCCCGACGGCGGGATGCCGCAGCGCAAGCAACGTGGAAGACGTCTCAGACTGCTGCTGTCCAGATACATGCCACCGCTCCATCAACAAAAGACACGCCGTGTACAGCATCACCAGAAAAAACAAAAGCGGTTCCGCCTGCTCCAACGTTATCATGTCCCCAAGCATGGCACCCATCATGCCTGCCATCAGCCCGGACAACGTGCCTTCGACCACGGTCAGCGCCGATAAAGGCAAGCCCACCAAAAAGCCTGCCGCTGCACCAGCCGACATCCCCCACAATGTGGAACGGGACAGGCTCCCCTGAAATACAAGTCCAAACAGCATGCCCGCGATCAGCCCGACCAGCATCCCGACCGCCATGGCGCTTACCATCCCGTGCATTTGCTGTATTTGCTCTCTCCTGCGCCAAACCAGCCAGCCAAACCAGACGTAGGCGATGATGACAAACCAAAAAATCTGGGAAACGGCGCTCATGAAAACCACCTCTGCCTATATGTCCCTCCTTACACCGTATGAGCGGACGGCGAAAAACAGGACAAGAACAGACAGTGGCTCCCTGTCGCTTTCGTGTTCTGCGCCGGCGGTTGCATTGCCTTGGCTTTCGTTCCAGCCAGCGTCTATGACGGAGCGACCTCACGAGTGCAATCGAACAGCCAATGCCATCGTGATGCGAGCTGCCTTCGCTACCTTCCTGCTCACAGCTCGATAACCTTCGTCGCGATATTTTTGCAAAACTCGCTGTCATGCTCGACAAACAGAATCGTCGGCGCATGCTGCAAAAGCAGTTCCTCGATCTGCATGCGCGAAATGACGTCGATAAAGTTCAGCGGCTCATCCCATACGTACAGATGCGCCCGCTCGCACAAGCTTTTGGCGATCAGCACCTTTTTCTTCTGTCCCCCGCTGAACGCAGCCATATCTTTTTCAAATTGCACGCGGGAAAAATCAAGCTTGCGCAGGATCGCCTTGAACAAGCTTTCGTCCAGCCCGTTGCTTCTGGCGTAGTCGGTCAAATTGCCCTGCAAGTGCGACGTATCCTGGGAAACGTAGGAAATTTTCAGTTGGCTTCCTTTGCGGAACGTTCCCGTATAGCTCACGTCCTCGCCGCAGATCAGCTTGAGAATGCTCGATTTGCCCGAGCCGTTTTTCCCTGCCAGCGCGATTCGCTCCCCTTGGGAAACCGAAAAACGGATACCGCTTGTTACCTGCTTGTCACCGTAAAAAATCCCGACGTCCACCAGCTCGACCAGGCGATCTTTATGGTACGCCAGCGGCGCAATTTTTAACGTATCGCTTTGCTCGACGTTTTTTTGCAGCCTGGACTTTTCCTCGATCGCTGCATGCTGGCGCTGCTCCAGTGATTTTGCGCGCTTCATCATTTTCGCTGCCTTGTGGCCAATGTACCCTTTGTCGACTTTGGAGCCGGAATTTCGCGTGCCATTTTTCGTTTTTTCCACTGCATGCGACCAGTTGCTGGTGCGTTTGGCGGCTTCGGACAGCCGTTTGATGTCCTTTTTCAGCCGCTCGTTTTCGGCCAGCTCGTAGTTGTCCTGCCGCTCCTTGTTTTCCCACCACGTTGAAAAATTGCCTTTCTGAATCTCGATGTTCGTTCTGTTAATGGACAGAATGTGGTCGACGCAGTTGTCGAGAAAAGCTCTGTCATGGGAGACGAGAATAAAGCCGCTTTTCGTCTGGAGATAGTCGCTCACGAGCTTTCTGCCAGCCATGTCCAGATGGTTCGTCGGCTCATCGATCAGCAAAAAGCTGTTTTCCTTCATAAACAGGGCTGCAAGCAGCACCTTTGTCTGCTCGCCGTTGGACAACGTCGCAAACGGCCGTTCCAACACTTCCTCGTTTATTTGCAAATAGGAAAACTCGCGCAAAAGCTCCCAATGCAGATAATCGGGAATCATTTCCTGGATGATCTCTGCGGTGATCCGCTCCTTGTTTTCGATTGGATACGGAAAGTATTCGAACTGCACCTGCGCCGAGATCGTGCCGCTGTATTCATAGCGCCCGAGCAGCAGGTTCAGAAATGTCGTCTTCCCTCTGCCGTTCCTTCCGGTAAAGCCCAGCTTCCAATCGGTATCGATCTGGAAGCTCACGTTTTCAAATATGTTATCGAAACTGCCGTCGTAGGCAAAAGTCAGATTCGTCACTTTGATGGTCGACATTCCATCATCCCCCCTGGATAAAAATAGAAGAGCTGCAAGAAAGTTACTCTCTTGCAGCTCAAATACGCATAACAAAACCTACTCCATCCAGGAGCCGGATTCGGCTATATCGCTTGAGTGAACAGATGCAGTAACTTTCTTGCATACAAGGAAATAAGCATGCGAAAAAACGCAATTGTTTTCCTTCTCGTGCAAGAAAGCTTACTTCATCGGCTTCAACTCCAGTTCATCAAAGTACACTTATTTTACCACGCCGTATGGTTTCGATCAACGATCCGGCACGCTCCACAGCAAATGTCCCGGTGCTGCCAGTCTGCGCGCAAGAGCGACTGCCTCTTGCTCGCCTGACGAGCCGGACCGGGTGCTTTTCGTCATTTGTTGCTGCTTGCGGCTTCGTTTTCCTTCAGCTCCAGCGGATTTTTCTCCAGGAAGTTGGTCGCAAAATGACCCGAGACAAAATCAGGATGCTCCAACAGTTTTTCGTGGAACGGAATCGTCGTGTGCACGCCTTCGATCACGAATTCGGCAAGCGCCCGCTTCATGCGAGCAATCGCTTCTTCGCGCGTTGTGCCCCACGCAATCAGCTTCGCGACCATGGAATCGTAAAACGGCGAAATCTCGTAGCCCGGGTATACCGCGCTGTCTACGCGCACGCCGTAGCCTCCTGGCGGCAGGTAGTTGCGAACCTTCCCGGGGGATGGCATGAAGTTTTTCACAGGATTTTCCGCATTGATCCGGCATTCGATTGCCCAGCCGTTGATTTTGACGTCTTCCTGGGAAAAAGACAGCCGATTGCCTGCCGCGACCGAAATTTGCTCTTTGATAAGGTCGATGCCCGTAATCATTTCCGTAACCGGATGCTCGACCTGGATGCGCGTGTTCATTTCCATGAAGTAAAACTGTCCATGCCGATCGAGCAAAAACTCGACGGTGCCCGCTCCATGGTACGAAACCGCCTTTGCGGCCGCGACAGCCGCTTGTCCCATCCGCTCGCGCAGCTTTGGATCGAGTGCAGGAGATGGCGCTTCCTCCACCAGCTTCTGATGGCGACGCTGGATCGAGCAGTCCCGCTCGCCCAGGTGGACGACGTTGCCGTGCTTGTCGCCCATTACCTGAATTTCCACATGGCGCGGTTCCTCGACGTATTTTTCCAGGTACACGCCCGCGTTGCCAAAAGCTGTTTCCGCCTCTTTTTGCGCCTGGCGAATCGCTTTTTCCAGCTCTTCGGCGTCAAAGGCGACGCGCATGCCTCTGCCGCCTCCGCCCGCTGTCGCCTTGACGATGACGGGATAGCCGATGTTCTCGGCCACCTGCAGCGCTTCGTCGATGTCGTCGATCAGCCCGTCCGTGCCTGGGACGAGCGGCACATTCGCCGCGCTCATCGTCGCTTTGGCGACCGCCTTGTCTCCCATTTTTGTGATCGATTCCGGATCAGGGCCGATGAACGTAATGGAGCAATCCTGGCACAGTTGGGCAAACGAAGCGTTCTCCGCCAAAAAGCCGTAGCCGGGATGAATCGCATCCACGCCTGTGAGCAAGGCAACCGTCATGATCCGGGCCATGTTCAGGTAGCTGTCCTTGGACTCCTTCGGGCCGATACAATACGCTTCGTCAGCCAGTTCGACGTGCAGCGCTTCGCGGTCTGCTTCCGAGTAGACAGCGACTGTGGCGATTCCCAGCTCCTGGCACGCCCGGATAATGCGCACGGCGATCTCGCCGCGATTGGCAATCAATACTTTCGTGAACATAGGAACGCTCCTTCTTACTGTGGTTTGACGACCAGCAACGCTCTGCCGTAATCGACGAGTTGACCGTCTGGTACAAGCACTTCTGTTACGATCCCGGCCACCGGCGACACAATGTCAGACGACAGTTGCAGCGCGTCCACGGTGCAGCGTCCGACTACCTCCTGTGCCTTGATCGCCTGGCCAACGGTTACTTCTGCGGAAAAGATGCCGACAGCCGTGGACAGGACAAGCTGTGTCCCTTCCTCTGGCGCTTTTTCCTCGGCGACGGCTTCGACCGGCTCTGCCGCAACCGTCGCCGCTGCTTCCTGAAAGCCTTGCTCGACTTCGCTTGCTTGCTCAGGGAGCACGCCTGCCGCTATTGCGACAGGCTCGCTTTTTTTGATGACGATCCGGGTTTTGCCCTTTTGCCATTCCAGTTCCTCAATGGAGGACTGGTTCACCAGCTTGATAAATTCACGCAGTTCATGCAGCTTCATTCCAAGACGCTCCCCTCTTACAATGGGATGTTCCCATGCTTTTTATATGGACGGTCTTCCTGCTTGTTTCGAAGCATCTCCAACGCTTGAGCGACCTTCAGGCGCGTCTCGCGCGGGTCGATCACATCGTCGACCATGCCCAGGCTGGCTGCGACGTACGGATTGGCGAACTTCTCGCGGTATAGCGCGATTTTTTCCGCACGCGTCGCCGCCGGGTTTTCGCTGCTCTCGATCTCCTTGGCAAAAATGACATTGGCTGCGCCTTCCGGTCCCATCACGGCGATTTCCGCATTCGGCCAGGCGTAGACGATGTCCGCGCCAATCGACTTGGAGTTGAGCGCCACGTAAGCGCCGCCGTACGCCTTGCGCAAAATGACGGTGATCTTCGGCACAGTCGCTTCCGAATAGGCGTACAAAATTTTCGCGCCGTGGCGAATGATACCCCCGTGCTCCTGGTTGACCCCTGGGAAAAAGCCGGACACGTCCTCGAAGGTCAAAAGCGGGATGTTGAAGCAATCGCAGAAACGGATGAACCGCGCCAGCTTGTCGGAGGAATGAATGTCGAGTCCTCCTGCCATCACCTTCGGCTGGTTGGCGATAATCCCGACGCTGTGACCGTCGATGCGGGCCAGTCCGATGACGATGTTGCGCGCGAAGTTTGGCTGCACCTCCATGAAATCGCCAAAGTCGACGATTTTTTCAATCACCTTGCGCACATCGTACACTTTGGTGCTCTCGGCAGGCACCAGATCAAGCAGTTCTTCCTGCCAATCCTTGCCTGCTTCTCCTTCCACTACAGGGGCGCGATCGCGGTTGTTTTGCGGCAGGAAACTGAGCAGCCTGCGCACGCTTTCGAGTACCTCCTGCTCGGACTCGGCCGTGAAGTGGGCGTTGCCGCTGACCGTAGAATGCACCCGTGCTCCGCCCAAATCTTCGGCGGAAATTTTCTCGCCTGTTACCGTTTCGATCACTTTCGGGCCAGTGATGAACATCTGGCTCGTCTTTTCCACCATGAACACGAAGTCGGTAATGGCCGGAGAGTAGACGGCACCGCCAGCGCAAGGACCGAGAATGACCGAAATTTGCGGGATGACGCCGGAGTAGATCGCATTGCGGTAAAAAATCGTGCCGTAGCCGTCAAGCGAGCTGACCCCTTCCTGGATGCGTGCGCCGCCGGAGTCGTTCAGCCCGATGAACGGAGCGCCGTTTTTCGCCGCCAAATCCATTACCTTGGCGATTTTCATTGCGTGCATTTCACCGAGCGCGCCGCCAAACACGGTAAAATCTTGCGCGAACAAGTAGACAGGGCGTCCGTTGATTTTTCCGTAGCCCGTCACGACACCTTCGCCTGGCGCTTCCATCTGGTCCAGCCCAAAGTGCGTGGCCCGGTGCTCGACAAACGGATTCAGCTCCACGAACGTGTCCGGGTCGAGCAGCAGCTCGATCCGCTCACGGGCGGTCAGCTTGCCGCGGTTGTGCTGGGCATCAATGCGCGCATCGCCGCCGCCCAGCTGGATTTTAAATTTTCGTTCCATCAATTCGTCGATTTTTTCGTACATATCGCTCATCGTCCGACCTTCTTCCTGTTCCTCTATTTCATGATCGCTTTTTCGTAGATCGCTACCAGCTGCTGAACTGCGCTCGTCGGTGACAGCTCCCCGCTGGCGACAGACTGCTCAATCGCCGGAAGCATTTGCGCGACCGCTGGATTGCCGAAAAAGGTGGTGCGCAAATAGTCCTGCACCATGCTGTGCATCCAGTCGCGCAGCTGCGCCTTGCGCCTGGCCGCAAAGCTGCCTGATTTCACCGTCTTCTCGCGAAACTGTCCGATGACGTCCCAAATATCGGCAATACCTTCACCCGTCAACGCCGAGCACATGTAAGCCTTCGTCTCCCAACCGGATGTCGCAGGCTGCAAATAGTGCAAGACCCGGTTGTATTCGCCCTTGGCGATCAGCGCGCGGGTGCGGTTTTCCCCGTCTGCCTTGTTTATCACCAGCGCATCGGCGATTTCCATGATGCCTTTTTTGATGCCTTGCAGTTCGTCGCCTGCTCCTGTCAGCACGAGCAGCAAAAAGAAGTCGACCATCGACCTGACCGTCGTCTCGCTCTGCCCGACGCCGACTGTCTCGACCAAAATGACGTCGTATCCTGCCGCTTCGCAAATCAGCATCGTCTCCCGCGTCTTGCGGTTGACGCCGCCCAGCGTTCCGCCCGTCGCCGACGGCCGGATGAACGCCTGCGGATTGCGCGACAACAGCTCCATCCGCGTCTTGTCCCCGAGAATGCTGCCGCCCGTCACCGTGCTGCTCGGATCGACTGCCAGCACAGCGACGCGGTGGCCTTTTTCACACAGCATCGTGCCAAATGCCTCGATAAACGTACTCTTGCCCGCTCCCGGCACACCGGACACGCCGATGCGAATGGAATTTCCCGTGTGCGGCAAAAGCTGGCGGATCACCTCCTGAGCCATCTCCATATGGGCGGCGGAGTTGCTTTCGACAAGCGTAATTGCCTGCGCAAGCACGGTCCGGTTGTTTTCGCGCACGCCCTGGACGTACTGCTCGACGGAAAGGCGCGGGAGGCGAGCTTTGGAGGAAAAGTTCAGCGAAGCTTTGCCGTCTCCCCCTGCGCTCATGAGCCAGCAGCCTCCAGACGTTTTACAACCTCTTGCAAAACGTGCTGCGCCGCTACCGGAATGACCGTACCCGGACCGAAGATGGCGGCAGCGCCATGCTCGCGCAAGAAATCGTAGTCCTGTGGCGGAATAACCCCTCCGACGACGACGACGATGTCCTCGCGCCCCAGCTTTTTCAGCTCCTCGACGAGCTGCGGCAGCAGCGTCTTGTGCCCGGCGGCGAGCGAACTGAACCCGATTACGTGAACGTCGTTTTCCACCGCTTGCTTGGCGGTTTCCTCCGGTGTCTGGAACAGCGGCCCGATGTCGACGTCAAAGCCGAGATCGGCAAAAGCAGTCGCGATCACTTTGGCACCCCGGTCGTGCCCGTCCTGGCCCATTTTGGCGATCATGATGCGCGGGCGTCGGCCTTCCCACTGCTCGAACTCATCCGCCATCTTGCGCACTGCTGCCACTTCTTCGGCATCGGCGTATTCCGAACTGTAGATGCCGCTGACCGAGCGAATCACCGCTTTGTGGCGGCCGACCACTTTTTCGTAGGCATCCGAGATTTCTCCGAGCGAAGCCCGTGCCCGCGCCGCTTCAATCGCCAGCGCAAGCAGGTTGCCTTCGCCAGTGCGTGCGCACTCCGTAATCGCCGCCAGAGCCGCCTGCACTCTCGCCTCGTCGCGGTTTTGGCGCAGCTCCTGCAAACGCCGGATTTGCGCCTCGCGCACCGCTGTATTGTCGACTTCGAGAATTTCCAGCGGGTCTTCCTTGTCCAGACGGTATTTGTTTACACCGATAATCGCTTCCTTCGCCGAATCGATGTGCGCCTGGCGTCTCGCTGCCGCTTCCTCGATCTTCATTTTCGGCAGGCCTGTCTCAATCGCCTTGGCCATGCCGCCCAACGCTTCGATCTCTTCGATGTGCGCCCAAGCTCTTTCCACGAGCTGCTTCGTCAGCGACTCGACGTAGTACGAGCCTGCCCACGGATCGACGACCTTTGTAATCTGTGTCTCATCCTGCAAGAAAAGCTGTGTATTGCGCGCGATTCGCGCCGAAAAGTCCGTCGGCAGCGCGATGGCCTCGTCGAGTGCGTTCGTATGCAGGGACTGGGTATGCCCGAGCGCCGCTGCCATCGCTTCGATGCACGTCCGCACGACGTTGTTGTACGGGTCTTGCTCCGTCAGGCTCCAGCCGGATGTCTGCGAGTGGGTACGAAGTGCCATCGACTTTTCGTTTTTCGGATGGAACTGCTTGATGAGGTTCGCCCAGATCAGGCGGGCTGCCCGCATTTTCGCAACTTCCATGAAGTAGTTCATGCCGATTGCCCAGAAAAACGACAGACGCGGTGCGAATGCGTCGATGTCAATCCCGGCGGCAAGTCCTGTGCGCACGTACTCCAGACCGTCTGCCAGCGTGTACGCCAGCTCGATGTCCGCCGTCGCTCCCGCCTCCTGCATATGGTAACCGGAAATACTGATGCTGTTGAATTTCGGCATATGCTTCGAGGTGTAGGCGAAAATATCGGAAATGATTTTCATCGACGCTTCCGGCGGATAAATGTACGTATTGCGCACCATGTATTCCTTCAAAATGTCGTTTTGGATCGTTCCGGTCAACTGTTCCTGCGAGACGCCCTGTTCCTCCGCCGCCACGATGTAGAACGCCATGATCGGCAGCACCGCTCCGTTCATTGTCATCGAAACCGACATTTTGTCCAGCGGAATCCCGTCGAACAAAATTTTCATGTCGAGAATCGAGTCTACCGCTACCCCGGCCTTTCCGACATCGCCTACGACCCGCGGATGGTCGGAATCGTAGCCGCGGTGCGTCGCGAGGTCAAAGGCAATCGACAGCCCTTTTTGTCCCGCTGCCAAATTGCGGCGGTAAAAGGCGTTGCTCTCCTCCGCAGTGGAGAAACCGGCATATTGGCGCACCGTCCACGGCTGCGTCACGTACATCGTCGGATACGGCCCGCGAAAATACGGCGGCAGGCCCGGCATGTAGCCCAGATGCGTCATGCCTTGCAAATCTTCTTTTGTATAGAGAGGCTTGACGGGAATTTGCTCCAGCGTCTGCCAAATTTGCTCATCCAAAAGCTTTTTCGCTTCGGCGGATGCCACCTGGTTAGGAAACAGGTCGGAAATGTCCCGGCTGCCCCGATACGGCACTTTGGAAAAATCAGGTCTGTTCATCGTGAACTCACTCCTGTCCGCTCCTGAAGTTCTCGCAGCATCTCATAGCAATTCGTCCGCAGATGGATGCAGTCATCTACGCCAGCCGCCTTGTACGCGGCCAACTGCTCGGCGTCAGGCAACCCGGCTAGCAGCACCGTCATGTCAGCTGCTTCCTGCTTGAGCGCCTGGGCGAGCGGCGGCACCAGCTCGGGATAGCTCGCATCGTCGGAGCAGATGACGGTAATTTTCGCTCCGGAGGCGAGTGCCGCTTCCTTGGCATCTGCGGCAGTGCCGTATGCTTGCGGACGCAAAACCGCAAAGCCACCGACGGCGAAAAACTCGGCGGCAAAATCCGCCCTCGCCTTATGCTTCGCCACAGGGCCGACTGCCGCGAGAAAGACGCTCGGGCGCTGTCCGGTTCTGTGCGTATGTTCGTCCGCCTGCTTGCGGAGCGCTTCAAACGCCTCGGCCGCGCGGTGCGGACGCAGCGGAGCGATGACGGTCGCTGTTTGTCCGGAGCGGGTCAGTGCTTTTGTGAGATCGCCCACGGTCGCTCCGGCGAGCGCTGCCTGTACAGCCTGGCCAACCCAATTTTCTGCGTCATTCGCGAGCTTTGCCAACGCTTCGGTAAACGCAGATGGTGCTTTTTTCGCCCGATGCGCGCGCAGCTCGGCGATGCGCTGTTCATGCAGGGCAGGTGCTTCCTGCTGCGGCAACGGCTGCTCGGTCGGATTCGGATACATGTTCGTGCCGACGATGCGGCTTTTGCGCTCGGCGATGTCTTTTGCCTTGCGTGCAGCGCTCTCGGCAATCAAGTCTTGCGGGAAGCCTGTCGCAAGCGCACGGATCATGCCGCCCTTTTCCTCCACCTGCAAAAACAGCTCCCACGCTTTTTTGGCCAGCTCATCCGTGAGCCATTCCACGTACCACGAGCCGCCGGCAGGGTCTGCCACCTTCGCCAGGTGTGCCTCCTGCTCCAAAATAATTTGCGTGTTGCGGGCGATGCGCCGGGAAAATTCGTTTGCCGGGCGAATCGCTTCGTCGAACGCCGACACGTGCAGACTGTCTACCCCGCCGACGATCGCTGAAAACGCTTCCGTTGTCGCGCGCAGCATGTTGACGTACGGATCGTACACCGTTTTCGTCCAGGTGGCTGTCCGCGCGTGAATCTTCATCTTTTGCGCCTCAACCGAACCTCCGTACGATGCGACGATGTTCGCCCACAGCAGCTTCGCGGCACGCAGCTTCGCGATTTCCATGAACACATCAGAGCCGACGGCAAAAGAAAACTGCATCCGGCCCGCCGCTTCCTCAATGGTCAGCCCGCGCTCCAGCATGGCCTGAATGTAATCAACACCCGTCGCAAGCGTAAACGCAAGCTCGGCAACGGCATGACCGCCGCCTTCGTAGTAGGGGTTTCCTTGGACGAGAATCGTCCTTAGCTGCGGCGCATGTTCGCTCGCCCAGCGCGTTACTTTCGCCATGGCGTCAAACGCCGTGTCCAGCGAGTACGCAAGCTCGCCTTCTGCAAGCAGCGTTGCCAGCGGATCTTGGCCGATACAGCCGCGCAGCTTCTCTGCTTTTTGTCCGTTCGCTTCCAGATGAGCCAACAACAGGGCAAATACCGGCAAGCCGAGCGGCCCGGATTGAATGAACAGCGGCAGTTCCTCCAGATTCATGCCGCGCAGCGCTTCGCCCAGCTCCTCTACAGAAAACAGGGAAACGCCCCCCGCTCCAATGTCCTCCGGCAGCGCTTCATCCGGGTCCAGTCCCGCCCGCGCTGCCCGGTCGAGGACGAGGTGCAGCATCGTTTGTCCGCGAGCCAGATCCGCGAGAGCCGTTTCGTTAAACGACCTGGCGTCCGGGACCGTTATTTCCTGACAGACCGCCCAGCGCTGTGCGCCGCTTTCGTACGGACTTTTCGTTCCCCTCACAAATGGCGCCTGGCCCGGCTCTGCGTCCAGGTGTGGCAGCCCTGCGACATCTTCCGTCCGGTAAATCGGTTGGCGGACGATTCCTTCATAGGTCTTGGTCAACAGTTTGGCGTCGAATGACGCGCCCTTCAACGATTTTTCTGCCGCTTCCCGCCACTGTTCGTACGTTGGCACGGGAAACTGCGTAAACAGTGTGTCTTTGTTCACTTGTTCAGACCTCCCTTCCATAGCATTTTCCTTCTAGGTGAGTTTTACTAGAAACAGCGGCTGACCAAGCTCAACCAACTGACCGTTTTCCACCAATACTTGAACGATTTCTCCTTTTACCTCTGCTTCAATCTCGTTAAACAGCTTCATCGCCTCGACAATACAAACGATGCTCGACGGCTCGACGCGGTCGCCCACCGAAACGTACGGCGGAGCATCCTCGGCCGGAGCGGCATAAAAGGTCCCGACCATCGGAGAGGTAATTTTGTGCAAACTTTCTGTCTGTTCTACATTTGCCGCAGGAGCTGGTTTTTCTGCTACAGCTACAGGCTGAGGCTTCGGTTGCTGGACGGGTGCTTTTTCAGGTTGGGGCAAGGCAACGACCGCAGCCGCTTTTTTGCCAGGCTCTGTCTTTTGCACGTAAACCGCCTTGTCGGCTGTCGCCATTTCGTTTGCGCGTCGTTTGATGAGCAGGCGGGATTCCTCGTCAGTTACTTCGAGTGATTCTATGTCGGTCTGTTCCAACAGCTTTACAAGTTCTCTCAGTTCATAGATCGTCAGCACAGCTATTCCTCCCGGGTTCCGAGTCTGTATGTCACGAACCGACTGGTTGGTCTGTAAAGGGTCTACTAGACCGACCAGTTGGTCTTTTGATGATTATAACAAATATCTGAATAATAGTACAGACCAACCAGTCAGTCTGCGCGTTCCAATAAATAACGGACCGTGAAGCGACTATGCCCCTGCTTTTCCGTCAGCAAACAGCAACTAGCCGCCTGATCCTTCTGCTTTTCCCTGTATTTAAAACAGCTTGAACGACGTTTCGCCAGACGTCAGGAAAAAACGGTTGAACGCCGGATTTTCCATCGCCTCGGGCTTCAAAACGGAATGCAGCACCATGTCGGCGTAAATGTCCGCGATCTGCTCGATCGAATACGTCCCTGTTTTCTGATACCATTTGTAAATCCAGTTGACCATGCCGAAAATCGCCATGGAGACGATTGGCACTGGCAGCTCCGGCCGAAATTCGCCTGACTTGATCCCGTCCGAGATGACGGTAAACATGATCTCTTTGTAGCGATCTCGCTTCGTTTCAATATCCGAAAAATATTCCGGAGTCAAAAAGAGGCTTTCCTGATAAAAAATCGTTACCTGTGAGCGGTACAGATCAATCATCATGACAAACGATTTTACGATAGCCTGCAGGCGTTCCGTCGGCGTATCCCATTTCTCGTAAGCTTCCTCTGCTTTTTCCAGAACGTACGTAATGAATTGATCGTGAATGATGTAGAGGAGTTCATCCTTGGATTTGAAGTTGTGATAAAATCCTCCCTTCGAGGTTCCGCTTTCCTTGACGATTTGGTCGACGGTCACCCGGTGGTAGCCATGTGCTTCGAACAGGCGCATGGATGTTTCGATGATTCGTTCTCTGATTGATTTTTCGCTCATGATCTTCACCCGAGTTCATTATAGCATAGAAATTCATTTCTCAATGGCCGATTGCACGAGCCACAGCCAGGCAGGAAAAACGCCGATTTTTCATCGGGCGAAAAATCGGCGTCCCTTTTAGAGGATGGCTATTCGCTTGTGGAGGCTGGAACTGCACCCAAATACTCTTCCAGGGTAATGCCTTGCGCTTTGATTTCTTGGGCGATTTCTGTTCCGACGTAGCGCAAATGCCACGGTTCGTATATGTAGCCGGTAATCGCCTCTTTGCCTTCCGGATAGCGGATGATAAAGCCGTATTCCTGGGCGTGCTCGGCAAGCCACTTCGCTTCTTTTGTGTCGGCAAAGCAGCTCGTTGCCGCACACTTGCCGTCAATGCCGGAGACGTCAATCGCAAGTCCTGTCTCATGCTCGCTCGTGCCGGGCACGGCGCTGTACGTGCGCGCTTTTTCCAGACCGTCTTTTTGCACGTAGCGGTTGAACAGCGCTTTTTGATACGCGTGGGAACGGTAGGCGGATACGCCTGCAAGTGAGATGCCGTCTGCTTTCGCCGCTGCAAACAGCGCTTCCAGTGCCGTTGCTGCCTCTTTGCGCAGCTTGCGCTTTTCGCTCTTTTCCGGGAGCAAATAAGGCACGTTTGGGAAAACGAGATCCGTTGGCGAGTAGTTTTCCGGGAGCTTGCGCTGCTTGTTGACGAGAACGGCCATGCTCGCTGGCTCGGCGACTACCTCGATGTCCGCAAGCATCGCCTCTGTATCGGCGGCTGCTTTGGCAGGCTGCTTTTTCGGCGGTTGGGCTTCTGCTTGCTGCGCCTCATCCGGCTTGGCCTCAGCAGGCGGCGCGGCTTGCGCAGGAGGTGCCTGCTGCTGATCCGCAGGTTTGCTTTCCTTTGGCTCTGCGCTCTCCTGCTTCGTCTGTTCCGGCGCTGTCACGGTCGGAGCCGCATTTTCCTGCTCGGCAGGCATGGCCAATCCGCTGCACCCCGACAGCGCGAGCAACGCTGCCGTTACCAGTATGATCGGATGGTTTGTACAATTGGCAAAACGTTTCATCTTGGCGTCCTTTCGAATCGGGCCCGGCTGCAATTCCTGCCCTGAAGGTGGTAGGTACGTCCTGCAAAGTGGAAGTACATACCCATTATGACATAATTCGGACCCGTTTCGTTACAGGAACGTTGGCTGGATCGGCAAAAAATCATCCTGCCATCCCACGCGATCAGTCTTTTTTCGCAAAGTACGTGGCGAGCACCGAGCCGGACAAATTGTGCCAGACGCTGAAAATGGCGCTCGGAACGGCTGCCAGCGGGTTGAAGTGAGCGGCGGCAAGTGCCGCGCCGAGACCGGAGTTTTGCATCCCCGTTTCCAGCGTGACCGCTTTGCGCTTGGCCAGGTTCAGCCCGAACAGTTTGGCGAAAAAGTAGCCAAGCAAGTAGCCGAGTACATTGTGCAGGATGACGACTGCAAAAATCATCATGCCCGTTTCGACGATTTTGCCTTTGTTCAGCGCGACGACGATGGCCACGATCAGCACAATCGCGATGGTCGATACGAGCGGCAGCGCTTTTGCACTCGCCTCCGCCTGCTTGCCGAAAAACGCTTTGACGATGACACCGAGCACAATCGGCACAATGACAACCAGGACAATATCGAGAAACAGCGACTTTGCATCAATCGCCATCCATTTGCCAGCCAAAAGCGAGATGAGTGCCGGCGTGGCAATCGGCGCAATCAGTGTGGACACAGCAGCGATAGACACACCAAGCGCCACGTCCCCTTTTGACAAATAGGTCATGACGTTGGACGCCGTTCCGCTTGGACAGCAGCCCACCAAAATGACACCGACGGCAATATCAGGCGGGAGCTGCAACGTAACCGCGAGAAGAAACGCGAGCGAAGGCATAATCAAATAGTGGCCGACGACGCCGATCAGCACATCGACTGGCCTGCGAAACACTTCACGGAAATCTTCGGACGACAGTGTCAACCCCATTCCGAACATAATGATTCCGAGCAAAAAAGAAATGTAGCCTTTTCCGCCGACGAACGCTTCCGGCATGAAAAACCCGAGAATGGCAAACAGGATCACCCAGAGTGAAAACGTGCTGCCGACAAACTTGCTGATTCTCTCCACAGTATGCATGTTTTTCTCTCCTAACTCTTTCTTCATTTTTTATATATTTAAAATATTTTCGATTATACTGCACATCCTTTGAATGTTCTATCCTTTTCGGCCATTCTCTCCATACGAAAAACCTATACAGCTATAGTCTACTCGCAAAAAGACAACAAAAAGACCGCCATTCCCTAAATCCATAGAGAATGGCGGCCAGACCTCACGTTGCGATATGAACTGCAACTCGCGTTATTTGTTTTCAAACAGCTTTTTGTACTCGCCGAAGCCTTCTTCTTCCAGCCTGTCTTTTGGAATGAAGCGCAGCGCCGCAGAGTTGATGCAGTAGCGCAAGCCGTTTTCCCCCGGACCGTCCTCGAACACGTGCCCGAGATGGGAATCCGCGTGCTTGCTGCGCACCTCTGTGCGAATCATGTTGTGACTCAAGTCGAGGTGCTCGGTTACGTTGTCACTTTCCAGCGGTTTGGTAAAGGACGGCCAGCCGCAGCCCGAATCGAATTTGTCCAACGAAGAAAACAGCGGCTCGTTGGAGACGATGTCGACGTAGATCCCCTCTTCCTTGTGGTTCCAGAACTCGTTGGCAAACGGAGGCTCGGTGCCGTTGTTTTGCGTCACTTCATACTGAAGCGGCGTCAGTTTCTTTTTCAATTCTTCCTGCTTCTGTTTGTCGCGCCACGCTTCCTTGATGAACTTCGCTCTGCCGGACGCTAGCTTGTAATATTGATAGCGCAGCGGATTTTTCTTGTAGTAATCCTGGTGATACTCTTCTGCCGGGTAAAACGGCTTGGCAGGCAAAATCAAGGTCGCAATCGGCTTTTGAAAACGGCCGCTTTGCGCAAGCTCCTCGCGCGACTGGATCGCCAGCCGTTCCTGTTCGGGGCTGTGATAGAAAATGGCCGGGGCGTACGATTGTCCGCGATCTCCGAACTGGCCGCCCGCATCTGTCGGGTCGATTTGCCTCCAGAACATCTGCAAAAGTTCCTCGTAGGAGATGAGCGCAGGATCGTACGTGATCTGTACCGCTTCATAGTGTCCAGTCGTACCGGAGCATACCTGTTCATAGGTCGGGTTTTCCACATGTCCGCCTGTATAGCCGGATACAACCTTTTGAATCCCTGGCAGTTTGTCAAACGGGCTGACCATGCACCAGAAGCAGCCACCCGCAAAGGTCGCCGTTTCAAACCGGGAATGTTCGCTGTTCATGCCTTTCGCCTCCTGAAATTTACAGCAGCTTCGCTACCACCGATTGTACATGGTTTGCAAAATGAAAGTCCACTCTGCAACTGTCGCCAAAAGCAACGGGAAAAGACGACCCGTACGCTCGAAAATCGCAAATACGATCATAGGTGAGCTGTGCCGGGTCATTTTTTCCCGTTTGCGTCCATTGTTCTAAACGTTGCAGCGATTCGGACGATCGGCAAGCTGGTGTGCAGTCTGCTTCCTGTGTACGCTGGCGACGATCACGCCTGCGACGATCAAAAGCGAGCCGCCCACCTGAATCGCCGTCACCTGCGAGCCGAGCAGCAAAAAGCCGACGAGCATCGCGACAAACGGCTGCAGGTTGAGAAAAATCGCCGCTTTTCCTGTGCCGACAATTTTCAGTTGCGAGTTCCAGACGATCCCGCATACCCCTTGCATGAGGATCGCTGTAACGATCAGCATCCCCCAGGCCCACGCTTCATGGCTGATGTGCGCTGAGGAATCAAGCGACAGCATCGCCGCAGGTGTCAAAAACAGCGTCCCGACCGTCGTCGAGTACACGGTCGTAATGAACGGCTGCATCGTCTGCGTCAGCTTGCGGATGATAATCATCGACGCTGAGAACGTCACCATCGCAATCACAATTAATAGCACGCCTTTGGAGATGGAGAGACCCGCTCCAATCCCCACGACGAAAAACGTGCCGAGCAAGGCGATGCCCGAACCGATTTTCATGCGCAGCGTAAATTGCTCCTTCAAAAACAGCGAAGCCAAAACGGCTGTCACAATCGGCGCGAGCGACAGGATCAGCGAGGCCGTCGTGGCATCTGTCGTCAGCAATCCGTTGAAATACGCCGTCTGATTGGCCAGTGTGCCGATGAGTCCGAGCAAGACGAGCAGCCCCAGCTCGCGCAGCGTAATTTTTACAAATTTTTTCGTCAGCCAGGCGTACAAAATCAAAAACAGCGACGTGAAAATCAGCCGGACATCGGCGAGAAACAGCGGTGGAAACTCTTTGACCAGCATACTCCCGAACACAAAGTTGCTTCCCCACAGCGTCACACAAAAAAGCAGCAGCAAGTATGAGCGAATCATCGTTTTTCCTTCTTTCACCGTACATGATACAATCCCGTATGCAATCGTACATGAGAAGGCCAAAAAAGTCCATGTGCGGATGCGCAATGGCTGGCATGAGATTGTATCATGCGGATCGCCGGGAAACCACGGGCATTTTTCATGCTGAGTCGATGAGCAATATCTGCTCCTGCATGAAACCAATCGTTGTCCTTCCTCTGAAATTAGGTGTGGAAAATATTAGGAATATGATATACTTGATGGGAGTTTTGATAAACTGGAAAAAGGCAATTGGACTGACCGTGGGATGGGATTACTGCGGACAGACAACCGGAATTTCCTATTTTTTCACCCCCCTTTCCAAGGAGGATGGATTGGTTTGGATGCGATTCGTGAATATGTCAGAACAAAATTGCTTTGGAACTTAGCAGCAGCATTTATTTTGGTTGCCCTGCCTTATTTTTTTCAAATTCAACTGGAGAGCAGAGAAACTTTACTGGGAGGAATCGTGTTCTTCATCATTCTCACCCTTTTTGACATCCTGAGCATTTCCGGAAGGCTCAACCCGTAGAAGTCATGTTGGTAGCCGCCAACAAAAAACCTCGATTTCCTGTTTGCCAAGGAAATCGAGGTTTTGCTGTGTATTCGGGTCTTGCCATTTTTTCAGGATTGCGCTTCTTCCGCATCCTGCGGTTCTTTTTGCGCATGCTCCTGCGTGCTGTCCTCCTGCGTCGCTGGCTGTTGCTGTTGCGGTTTTTCCTCATTCGGCTTCGGCGCTTCCGTCTTGTTTTCTGTCTCGGCTTTCGCCGGAGCAAGCGCACTGGCTACGAGCAACGCGTACGCCCGTGCGCCCTCGGAGTTGAGATGCACGCCGTCTTTGTAAAAGTACGAATTTTTCCCGGCGCTTGCCGCGTGCCAGTCGATCAGCTTGATGTTCGGATGGGCTGCGGCTACCTCTGCCAACGTCTGGTTGACCACACTCTCCCACGGCTTCGGAACCCGCGTATTGATGACGATGATCTGCTCAACGCCATCCAATGCCTGTAGCAGCTTGTCGAGCTGACCTTTGCTAAAGGAGCCATTCGTTCCCAGCTCGATGATGACCCGATTGCCCAGCCGCCCTTGCGCTTTCAGTGCGGCAATCGCCTCAGGCGCTTGCGACATTTGCCGACCGACTTTGCCGTCTATCACGATTCCGGGCAAAAGCTTTTCCAGGTACGGCTGCACATCGAGCATCACCGAGTCGCCAATGGCGGTAATTCCTTTGCCGGAATGGATGGCAACGGCTGGGGCATCCGAAGCTTTCGGCTGTTTGGAATCGGCGGAATTGCCCTGATTTTGCGCGGGCTTTGTACTGTCTGCAGCAGGTTTGGTTGCGTTTGGCTTTGTTTCGTTTTTTGGCTTTGCCGCCGTCTGGTTGTCTGGCTTCGCTGTCGGGTCCGGCTTTTTCACAGCGACTGGCACTTGTGGGCCGTGCAGCTTTCCGGCACTTTCGGCAACTTGCTGCTTTTTCCCTGCGTCTTCTGCGGCAGAGGACGACTCCACCGGCTTTGGCTGCGGGAAGCTGTCGCCTGCGGAAGCGCCGGACGTCAAGGTCGCGACGCCAAAGTAAATGACGCACAGCGCAAAGGCGCAGCCTGTGGCCAATATGCGGGTGGAGCGCCTGGAAGCCCCCCGCTTTTTCGCCGAGCCAAGCTTCGCCCACAGTCTGCCCAGCGCACCATGGCGAATCGGCTCCTCCACATATTTCCAGGACAAAGCGGCCAGCACAATGCAAACGGTTAGCTGCAAGAGGGCGCGCAGGACAGCGGACCATCCTCCGTCCTCCACAACCGTCGGGCTTGTGAGCACAATCACGGGATAGTGCCACAAATAAATCCCGTATGAGCGCACACCAAGCCATCTGAGCGGCTTGCAGCCCATCCATCTCGCCAGGACGCTTGCCGGATGGGCGAGGACGGCTACCAAAACCGCACTTGCTACCGACAGCAGCACCAGGCCGCCCTGATACAAAAAGTCATCGTACTGGTTCGTCTTCCAGATCGACAAAAGCAAAATCGCAAGACTCGCGCCACCGACCAAGTCCAGTGTCAGACGCGCCTTGCCGGAGAGGGTAGCGGTCAGCTTGCGACTCGGCCAGACCATCGCCAGCGCCGCTCCGATCAACAGGGCGAACACCCGTGTATCGGTTCCGTAGTAAATCCGGCTCGGGTCTTCTCCCGGCACGTAAAGCGCAGCCATCAGGATTGCCGAGCCTGCCGCAAGAGCAAGCGTCAGCATCACGAGCGGACCGCGGCGTCTGAGCATGGACAGTCCGAACGCGACCAACAGCGGCCAGATCAGGTAAAACTGCTCCTCGACCGCAAGCGACCAGAGATGACCGAGCGGCGAAGGCGGGCCAAACTTTTCAAAATACGACACTTCGGAAAAGACCAGCCACCAGTTGCTGACATAGAAAATGGCTGCCCACACATCCCCGCGCAAGCGTCCCATCTGCTCCGGGACAAACAGCGCAACGCTGACCGAGACAACAGCCAGCAGCAACAACAGCGCTGGCAGAAGCCGTCTGGCCCTGCGCAGCCAGAAGTCTTTCATATCCAATCGCCCGTGTCTGCTCCACTGGGCGATCAGCAAATCGGTAATCAGGTAGCCGGAGAGGACGAAAAAAATACCGACTCCGAGCAGTCCTCCCGGTGCCCAATTGTAATTGACGTGATAAATAATGACTGCGAGTACCGCCAGTGCCCTCAGCCCGTCGATTCCGGGCATGTAACGGCTGTTGGAACCCTTGATCGGTTCAGGCATGCTGGCGGCCTCCTCTGCTGTTTGTTTGGCGAGTCCGTACTTCCACTTGCTTGTGCGTCAGATCCTTGCCATTCGAAAAAATCAATGCTTTGTACTTGCTTGCCGTGCTCGCCATGCAGTTCATCGGCACTCTCCCCTTTTGATTCCGTTCTGTTTCGTTTGTTTGTTGACGGGGGCAGTCATTACACATCGGGAATTGCGTGCTATATGAATGCAAAAACCCCAGGTTTCCGTCGTATTTGCAGAAGAAAACGGGGGTTGGTTTCGTTCATTATCAGCAGTGGAAAATGAATCCTCCCATCATCATTGCCCGTATCCAGGATGTGGTGCCCTACGTTCTATCTGTAAATGTGTGCGCCTTCTTCTTATGTATGGCTGCTTCTCTCCTTCCCTTCCATAATTTTCGTGGGCAAATCAGACTTTTCCCGTCGCGTTGCTTCAATCGGACTTTTAAGAAATGCTGATCGACCCCAAGCAATTGCCCGGTCACATTTTTCACCTGTCTCCTTTGTGCCCGGCAACCTTTTGTAACCTGATTATAAGACGCATCAGGGGAAAAACGCGTTACAAATTGTTTACATTCTCTGCCGATTTTTTCCGGGTAATTTCCGGGGCAAATTGCTGTGGCAAAAGACAGGCGAACAGCATGAGTTGGAAGGCAAGACTGCGTGCATGCAAAAAAGCTGACGGCGAATTTCTGCCGTCAGCTCCACTATGTACTGCTATTGAAAAAGGATGTCCGCTATCCATCAGGCCCGCATGGGAATACTTGCAATTTGGCACATCCACGTTTTCCTAATTAAATGTGATGCGTAAACAAATAATGGAGGAAAAATCCCCCGCTAATGACCGCGATGACCATGCAGACGATACCGCTTTTCACCCGCTGGGAAACAAGACGCATGAAGCCAATACAGAAGAAAGCACCCGTTATCAAAAAATAGGCGACTCCAACCCAGAACAAATTCCAAGGCAAGCTTGCAAAATCCACGTTACCCAAAAGTGAACACCATCCCTGTCCCAATCTACTTTCCTTTTTGCATGGAGGATACTCCATTATAACATGTGTCTCGGTGCGCTTCGTCCGTTTCATCCTGATCGTAACAGAAGTGTCATACCTATGCAAAAACAACTGTTGCTTTTCAGACCAACATTGACTTTTTCGCGCAACCGAAAACTGCCGCGTCGATGCTTGTCAGACGAGCCTGCTACACAAGCTCGCCCGCATGCGCATCACACCACTGGACGCCTTCCGGAAAAACGCTCTGCACGTGTTTTCGCAGTTGCTCGTCGCTCGACAGCTCCGGGCTCAGAATCGAGACGATGCCCCTGTCCTCGCGGGTGCGAATCAGGCGACCGATCCCTTGCCGCAATCGCAACAGCATGTACGGCAGGTCGACCTCTGCGAATGGCGACGCTGCACTTTTTCGCTTGGCGGCAAACACCGGATCGTTCGGCGGAAACGGCAGCGACCAAATAATGACGTTCGAAAGAGACGGTCCCGGCACATCCAGCCCTTCCCACAGCGATACGGCACACAGAATGCTTTCCTCGTCATTTTGAAAACGGGAGATCAGGTGGCTGATTTCCGCATCGCCCTCGTACCAAAACCGCATGGAGGCACATTCAGGATACGCCCCTATGGCATTTTTGAACGCCCGCATTTCTTCCATGGAAGAAAACAGCAAGAGCGCACGCCCCCCGGTTTTTTGCAGCAGCGCGACAGCCAGCTTCATTTTTTCCGCAAACGGCTGCGTACTGGACAGCGGCGGTACAAAAGCTTTCATCTGCTCCGCATAGTCGTACGGGGAGGCAACGGAAAACGACAAGTAGTCGGCAATGCCCAGGCTGTCCGCCATGTAGGCAAACGAATTTTCCACCGACAAAGTAGCCGACGAGAACACAATCGGCATGTTTTGCGAGAAAACGCGCTCCCGCAGCACTTCCTGCACCATCTTGGGCATGACGACCAAGGTCGGGCCTGTCCATTCTTCGCTCATCCAGGAAATGACCTGCTCGGGCTGCTGGAACAGGCCAAGAGCGAGCTGCATCATTTCCAGATGTTCCTCGACAATCCGCAGTTGAAAGTCGTCCAGCGAGTACAGACCGCTCTCCAGCGCCAGCTCTTCCTCAATCGAGCCGATCAGGCTCGTAAAGCGGTGAATCGCCGCAATCAGCTCGGGGTGAAACACGATTTCCTTGCGCGCGGAGCCTGCGACTGGCTTGCTCTCGGCGTTCAAGCGCGAAAACAGCTCCTCGCTCTGCGTGATCGCTTCTTCGATGGCGACAGCCAGCGACTCTCGGATTTCTCCTTGCAAAAGCCGCGTGATGATTTCTTCAAAGACGGCGTGGTTCAGCTTGTAGGTCAACGCCTTTTGCGCGGCAGGCTCCAGCAAATGCCCTTCGTCAAAAATGACCGAGCTGTGGCTTGGCAAAAGCGGCAGTTGTCCTCCCCGCTTTCGCGCCTCGTACGTCCAGACGTGCTCCATGTAAAAATCGTGCGAACAGATGATGAGATCGGCAGACTTGCGGTAGTGGTCACGCGACAGCGTCTGTCCGCACCGATGCTGCCTGTCGCAGACGAAACAGTCCTGGAACGCATCCCAGTTTATCTTGGCCCACTGCTGGTCGTTCAGTGCCGAATAAGCGCTGCGATCCCCGTACGGATAAAACGACTGGAGCGCTTCATGCGTGTGGACAAAGGACGGAAGCTCCTCGTAGATTTGCTGGAAAACGTCATCGCCATCCAGTTGGTGCCGGGCCTCGTCAAGCTTTCGCAAGCAAATGTACTGATCCGGCGATTTCCCCAGCCTGGCGTCAATCGTCAGGTTGAGATGCTTGGCCAGCTTGGCGATGTCCCCTTCCGGCTTCACCAGCTGTTCGATTAGCGATTCGTTGGCACAAGCGATGATCGCCGGCTTTCTCGTATAGCGGGCATAGCAAATCGCGTACAGCAGGTAGGCGAGCGTTTTGCCCGTCCCGACCCCTGCCTCGGCAAAAATGGTTCGCTTTTCCTGAAAGGCCCGTTCGAGCTGAAACGCCATGTAAATTTGCTCATCGCGCACCTCGAAGCCCGCCTCTGGCAAAATATCGTAAAAAACGTCCGCTACCCAGTCGCTCACCTGCGGGATGAACGGCTGGGCCGGATCGTGGGCAAAAGGATACCGTTCCACTTCAGACCTGCCTCCAATATGGGAAAAGAATGATCGTGCAATGATGCCAAAGTGTAATGATGACATGACTTGTGACGAAACACAAGACGTCAGGAGGGAAAACAGCATGATTCGTGGTAAGATGAGAAAGGAGCAACCAAGGAAAATGTAGGAGGGAATGAGACAATGGACAAGATTATGTTTATCGAAATCGGCATGGGAGTTGATCTCCACGGACAAAACGTCACGAAGGCAGCCGTTCGCGCTGTTCAAAACGCCATCCATCACAATTCGATGCCAGGACTGCGCTCCGTGCTGCCCGGCAACGATATTCACAATATGAAAGTCAACGTTCGCCTGGCGGTGCCAGCCGACCGCGACAAGCTCGATCTGGACACCGTTCGCGCCGAGCTGCCGTACGGAGAAGTGTCGTTTGAAGTCGTAGACGGCGGCATGCTGACGTCAAGCGGCGTCGTGATCGCGGAAAAAGAGGACAAAAACGATCTGGCTTACGTCGTCATTGCTTCTGTGGAAGTCGGCTACTAGGCCGAGTCGGGTTGGGTTGCAGCGACCGAAAAGGCAGTCAAGCTAAGCTTCTTACAGCAAATCCGGGTGGTGCTGGTAGCGTTCAAGGTCGATCTCCCCTGTTTCGGAGACGGCTACACCTTCGCCTTCCAGCAGCATTTTTTGCAACAGGATGGAATCGCGGTCGCGAAATCCGATTTTGCCTTTGGCATTGATGACCCTGTGCCACGGAAGTTTGTATTTTTGCGATAGGGAACGGAGAATCCGCACAATTTGTCTGGCTCCGCGCGGACTTCCCGCCAAGGCGGCGATCTGTCCGTACGTCATGACGCTGCCCTCTGGGATGCTGGCGATGATTTTTACGGCTCGCTCGGTAAATTCGGTCATGTCTTCGCTCCTATCTCTTTTCGAAAAAAGATGACGATGAAAAAGGCTTGTGACAGTTTCGCCAGCACAAGCCTTTTTTCCTGTCTGCCGTGTGTTGCTTCTGCACTTCAAAGCGCGTAAGATGCCGCAATCTGTCTGTTTCTGCGCTTTCCAAGGAAATTCTTTGGAAAAATAACCAGTATCTGAGAGCCGCGATGCAGCCTGTCTTGCTTGACAAAAGACATCACCAGCGCGTCGCTTTGTTTGCCAAGTCTCAGAGCGACGCAGTGCCGTGTCACGAACGTACGCTGCGAATGGTCACCCCTGCCGCATTAAGCGCCTGACGAATGCTTTGCGCAAATGCGAGCGAGTGGGCGCCGTCCCCGTGAATGCAGATCGTATCTGCGCGAATCGGCACGTCCACGCCCTGCAGCGACTGCACCTTGCCTTCCGTCACCATGCGTACGACCTGCGCAAGAGATTTGGCTTCCTCTGCGATCAGCGCGTCGGGCTGCGTCCGTGGCGTCAGCGTCCCATCCACCTGATACGTCCGGTCCGCGAATACTTCGTGCGCGGTGCGCAACCCGATTTTTTCCCCGGCCCGCGTCAATTCGCTGCCAGCCAATCCGAACAAAACAAGCTCCGGGTTGACCCGGTAGACCGCCTCGGCAATCGCCTCCGCCAGTGCAGGACGCACAGCAGCCATGTTGTACAAGGCGCCGTGCGGCTTGACGTGCTGCATGACGCCTCCTTCCGCCTGGACGAACGCTTGCAGAGCGCCGATCTGGTAGACGACCAGATCGTAGGCGTCCTGGGCGGAAATGTCCATGTTGCGACGGCCGAACCCGACCAGATCGGGCAGGCCGGGATGCGCCCCGATTGCCACTCGACTTTCCAGGGCCAGCTTCACCGTTTTGCGCATCGTGGAAGGGTCGCCCGCATGAAAGCCGCAGGCAATGTTCGCGGAGCTTATATACTGCAGGATCTCCTGATCGTTGCCCAGCTTATACGCACCAAAGCTCTCCCCCATGTCACAGTTCAAATCGACTACTTTCATACGCTCTGCCTCCATCCCGCGTTGATTTCGATTCCCAGCCTGATTTGTTGCAGCGCAGTTTCTTGCTCGTACAGCGCCTGCTGGGCTTCGCGCAAGGACACCTCCTGAAACTGCACGCGATCACCCGGCCGCAGCTGCGCCAGAATCGGCAAGTCGACCGTTGCTACGTGACCGATTTTCGGATAGCCGCCGACCGTTTGCCTGTCCGCGAGCAAAATGATCGGCTGACCGTTGGGCGGCACCTGAATGGTACCCGTAGAGACGGCAGCGGAAATCAGTTCCAGCGGCGACTCCAGCGCAAGCTCCGGTCCTTCCAGGCGATAGCCCATTCTGTCGGACTGCGCGGCAAGCTGATAAGACTGCGCGAAAAAATGCTGGCGGCTCTCCTTCGTAAAGTGATCGAACTCCGCTCCCCGCATGACCCGGACGACGGCTTCCTTCTGGTACGGAAAAACATGCGGCGGGACAAACCAGTCCATCTCGAAGCATCCGGCATGTTGTGCCATGCTTCTCGCTCTCAACTGCTCAGCGAAAAGCCTCCCCAATTCGCTCGGCTTGCCCGGCTGCAGCCGATCTTTTTCCCGCAGCGTCCTGCCCCAGGCACCGCCGAAGCCTGCCCGGACATTCGTGCTTCGACTTCCCATGACGGGTGGAACGTCCCAGCCGCCTGCGACAGCGAGGTAAGCGCGGCAGCCTTTTTTCGCATGGGCAAATTTCAGCGTGCTGCCTTTTTTTACCCAGACAGGACGGTTGTTGCGGATGCGTTTGCCGTCTACAGAAGGCTGCATGTCCGCCCCGCACACGGCGAGCAGCATATCCTCATGAAACAGCAGCACAGGCCCTTTTAGCGTCAGCTCCAATACAGCGGCGTTCGGATCGTTTCCAACGAGCAGGTTTGCCATGCGCATCGCCAGCGTATCCATCGCCCCGCCGACGATGATGCCGTGCCGCTGATAGCCGTATCGCCCCAAATCCTGGACCGTCGTGTACAAGCCTGGCGAGATGACTTCCATACTCATGGAGCCGTTCGCCCCCTTTTTTCGAATTCTTCCTGCGAAATCGGGCAAAAGCGGACGCGATCACCTGCGCGAAGCAGGCTCGGCGGCTGTTCTTCCGGGCGAAACAAACGCTCCGGTGTCCGACCGATAATGTGCCAGCCACCCGGACTTTCAATCGGGTACACGCCTGTCTGCTCTCCCCCGATGCCGACGCTTCCCGGCGCAATCGCGGTGCGCGGCGACTGCCTGCGCGGAGTGGCAATTCTTTTGTCCAATCCCCCCAAATAAGGAAAGCCCGGAGCAAAGCCGATCATATGCACGAGATACTCCTGTTCGGAGTGAATGCGGATGACTTCTTCCGGGGTGATGCCGTGATATGCAGCCACATCCGGCAGGTCAGGGCCATACACGCCGCCGTAACAAACGGGAATCTCCACCAGCCGCGGCGTCGTCTGTTCATCCGGGCGAATGTGCAGAAGCTTTTCTGCAAGCAGCGCCTTGAACCGTTCGTACGGCATGTCCGCTGCACGCGGATCGTACCACGCCACTGGATCGTAATAGACCGTAACAGTTGTGTAGCCCGGTACGTATTCGACCATTCCCGGCAGCGGATGCTCCTCCAAATAGTCGGCGAGCGCCTTTACTTTTTGCTGTGTCGCCTGGTCAATGGCGTCTCCGAGCTTGATGACAATCCCCGAGTCACCAAGTGGAGAAAAGTCAACGTGCTCCAATTTGCTCCCCCTTTTATTCCGATAATCGGTACAATTATTCCGTATTTTGGAGTAAAGGAAAAGAGGAGTCGCCCTCCTCTTCGTATTAGCTGATTTGTCCGCCACCTTCGACGATGTCTTGCTCATGGTGCAGCGCTGTTTCGATGGCGACTTGCAGTGCCCTGACGATTGTCTCTACCGACATGCTCGGCTGGCCAGGATGCATCGCTGCCTGCTCGGGCAAGTATGGAATGTGGATAAAACCGCCGCGGATCGTTGCCTTCTGCTGCGCGAGCGTATGCATCAATCCGTAAAAAAGGTGGTTGCACACAAACGTTCCTGCTGTTTGCGAAACGGAAGCAGGAATGCCGTTTGCCCTCATTGCCTTGACCATCGCTTTGATCGGCAGTGTGGACCAGTAAGCTGTGGGCCCGCCCTCCACAATCGGGGTGTCGATTGGCTGGTTTCCTTCATTGTCCGGAATCCGCGCATCGTCAACATTGATCGCCACACGTTCGACAGTGATGTCCGGTCGGCCGCCTGCCTGTCCAATGCAGAACACGAGATCAGGTTCCGTCTCGCGAATCGCTTGCTGCAAAAGCGCGATGGACTTGCCAAACACGGTTGGCACTTGTCTTGTCTCGATGCGATATTGTTCCGAACGGACCTCCGCCAGTCGCTTGACCGATTCCCATGCCGGGTTGACCGGCTCACCGCCAAATGGGTCAAAGCCTGTTACCAAAATGGTTTTCAATGTCACTCTCCCCCGTTCCTGCTATCTCTTTTTTTCAGTCAGCTACGCTTCGCTCGTCTCCAGCCGAGCGCCCTGGAAATGCGCTCAGCAGCCTCCGTCAGGTGAGCGATCAGCGCTGGCAGTCGCTCCTCGGTGAACCTCTCCTGCGGTCCAGCGATACTGATGCCTGCATGCAAACGGCCCATGTGGTCGAAAATGGGCACCGCAACCGCGACCGTATCGTTTTCCAACTCCGAATAGCTGATCGTGTACCCTTTTTCCCGCGCATCTGCCACTGCTTTTCGCAACTCGTCCCTGTCTGTGATCGTTCCGCGGCCAATCGGCACAAGCTCCACTTCGCGCAAATACTGCTCTCTTTCCCTTTCTTCCAGAAAAGACAAAATAATTCGCGAACAGGCCCCCGCATACAACGGCGATCTGCGCCCGATCTTCGTATAGAGCCGTACCGGGTGCGGCGTATCGAGCTTTTCGATATAGATCGCTTCTTTTCCGTCCCGGACGATGAGATTGACCGCCTCTTCCACTTTGTCCCGCAAGACGCTCATCTCCGGCAGAGCGATCTGGCGAATATCCAGTCGCTCAGCCACCAACTGGCCGAACTGCAAAAACAACAGCCCGAGTGAAAATTTGCCGTCCTCGCCCCGCTGCAAAAAGCCCATTCCTTCGAGCGAGCCGAGCATGCGATGGATCGACGTTTTTGGCATTTTGGTCAGTTCAACCATCTCGTTCAAGCTCAGTCTTTCGTGATCGATGAACAGATTGAGCAACTCCATCGACTTCACGACCGTTTTGTTCTGGTTTTGTATCATGGACTTCTCTATCCCCGCGATCTCGTTGTTTTTGTCCATTTTATCATTGATGCCTGGAAGAAAAAACAGCCGATGACTTGCCTACAGCGAGATAAAGTATAGAAGGAGAATGTTGAACGCAAGCAAAATCAGCGCTGTCGGGAACTGCACACGGATGACGTGGTTTTTGTCCTTCAAATCGAGCAAGGCGGCAGGTACGATGTTGAAATTCGCTGCCATCGGCGTCATCAGCGTGCCGCAGTAGCCTGCAAACATCCCGATTGCCGCCAGGTGGTTCGCATCGACGCCGAACTGGCCGATCAGCAGTGGAATGGCGATACCGGCTGTCATGACCGGGAAGGCAGCGAACGCATTACCCATAATCATCGTGAACAGCGCCATGCCTATGCAGTAAGCGAAGACGACCCAGAACAAAGAATGCGTCGGAATAATCTGCGCAACCAGATCAGAGACGACCGTTCCGACACCTGCGCTGGTAAAGATCGTTCCGAGCGTAGCCAGCATCTGCGGCAGTACAGCCGCCCAACTGATCGCTTCCAGCAAGCGCCGCGATTCTTTGACAGGTGTCAACGGGCTGCTTTTGGTGAGCGCCATCCCGATGAGCAGCGCGATCAATGTCGCAAGCCCCAAAGAGACGAGTGTAATGTTTTTCTGGTCGAGCACGAACAGCTCGCCGATTTTTACTTCCTTGAAACCGAGACTGCCGACAATGGTCAACAGCGGAATCAGCAGCGCTGGCACGAACAGCCAGTTGCCCAGCCGCTGGCGATTCTGCTGGCGTTCCTCGGCGGTGGCTTCGCCGTAGCTTCCCAGCTTCAGACCGCCCACCCCTGCGATCAGCACCATCACAATGACGATAAGTCCCATCACAAAAGGCGGGATGACACTGCCGAACAGTAAGGAAATTCCATAGAGCGCAAAAAACAGGCCAGAGGTGAAGCGGCGCGGATTTTTCCTGTCCACAAAGGTGTACAAGCTGCCGCCAAGCGCAATCAAACCGAGAAATACATAGATCCATTCCATCGAAATCCACATCGGTTATTCCTCCTTGCCTGTCGCTGTGTGCTTGCTGTTGCTCTGTACCAGCCGTCGGTCCAGCTTGCGGTCGAGCAAAATCAGGCGGATGCTTTGCACGACGAACGCGGCAATCGCGGTCGGAATGGCCCACATTGCCATTTGCAGCGGATCGGCCGGAATGTTGTTCTGGTCGAAAAAGCCTTTCATCAATAAAATTGCGCCAATCGCGATAAAGACGTCCTCGCCGAAAAACAAGCCAATGTTGTCGGCTGCCGCAGAGTGCGCGCGTATATTTTGCCGCACGTCGGCAGGGAGGTCTTTGCCGTACTTCGCCTCCGCCGCTCCTTCTGCCATCGGTGCGACGAGCGGCCGCACCATTTGCGCATGGCCGCCAAGCGAGGTCATGCCACACACGGCAGCGATCTCGCGAATAAACAAGTAGACGTTAATGATGCGGCCTGCCGTGGCGGCCTTGATTTTAGAAACAAGCGCTTCTGCCTGTTCACGCAGCCCGTATCGCTCCAATAGACCGATGACGGGCAAGGTGGCGATAAAAATCGCCATATAGCGGTTCGTCGTAAACGCAGTGCCGAATTGTTCGATGATTTCATAAAGCGGCTGCTTGGCGAGCAGTCCTGTGGCAAGCCCCGCGACCGTCACCACCAGGAGCGGATTGAGCCGCACAATGAACCCGATAATGACAATGGCAACACCGATTAATACCATGTTTGCAGTCTCCTTTCAAATGAGGGCGAATGGAAAGCGAAGCGTTTGGGTTCCACAGCTTGTCCAACCTCACTCGCCTTTCTTTTGTTCCGAATTTCGGAACTATAGTTTCATATTTGGATTAATCAAATCATAAATTCACAATGTCTAAAAAGCAAGAAAATTTCTGAAAACATAATCAGTTGCGTATGGCAGGCATGCAAAAAAAGCAAGCAACTGCTGCTTGCCTGTCCTGTTTGCGCCAGAATGGCCGATCCGGCCTCGCTCGCCGCTAGTGAATATTCTTTTTCTTGAACCGCCCTCCTGATACGTCGTGAATATGGCCGATGGCGAGAAAAGCGTTTGGGTCAATCTCTTCCACGATGGATTTGAGCTTGGCTTCTTCCAGCCGGGTGATGACACAAAAAATGACTTTTTTATCATCCCCGGTGTAGCCGCCCTCTCCACTCAAGTAGGTAATTCCCCGCCCCAGTCTGGCCGCCAGCGCATCCCCGATCTCGTCCGGAGCGTCACTGATAATCCAGACCGAGCGCGATTGATCGAGACCGACCATGGTCAAATCAATCATTTTGTACGCGATATAGTAGGCAATCAAAGAGTACATCGCCCGATCCCAGCCAAAGATGAAGCCTGCGCTGCCCAGGATGAAAATATTGAAAAACATGACGACTTCCCCGACGGAAAACGGACTTTTGCGCGTCAGCAAAATCGCGACGATCTCGGTGCCGTCCAACGAGCCGCCTGCGCGAATGACCAGCCCGACGCCAATCCCGATAATGATACCGCCAAAGACGGCAGACAGCAGCAAATCGTCGGTCAGGCTGGGCACGTGATGCAAATAATTCGTCCCGAGCGACATGACCGCTACCCCAAACAGCGTGGAGATCGCAAACGTTTTCCCGATCTGCTTGTAGCCGATCAACAGAAACGGCAGGTTGAACAGGAAGAGGAAAATCCCCAGCTTGATTCCGGTCAGGTGGGACATCATGATCGACAGACCTGTGACACCGCCGTCGATAATATTGTTTGGCACGAGAAAAATTTCCAGACCGACGGCAACCATAAACGCTCCGATGATAATCGCAAGCGCCCTTGTGATGATTCTGCGCTTTTTGGCCCGCTTGTGGGTAATCGGACCTGCTTTTTCGACATCCATGAAAATCATCCTTACCCATTTTTTTCTTTCCTGCATTCAGCTTTCCCCTCTTGCTCGCAAAATAGCCAGCCTGATTTCAGCTTTAAGCCAGTCCTGCGCCGACTACTGGTTGTGTCGGTGAAGCCCCGCGCCAAAACCGCTGTAGCGAGAGCATCCTCTGCCCTGCCCCCGCGGTCATCTTCCAGCTGTTCCGCGATTTTTTTGCTGGCTGTATATACGCCCGCTTTCTGACATACGTGTTAGCGAAGGAATCTTTTCGCGATCAATCTGTTGGAGAAGAGGTGAGTTGGCATGGCTCCCTACCCTTCGCTCGGAAAAAGCCCGATTGACCAGCTGTTTCTCGCGTACACAGGCTACAGCATCGGCACGGACGGCACTCCGCATTATCAGTTTTGGGAATGCACGGACTTTTTGCCCTTGCTCGTCCATATCGACCCTGCTACCGGGTTGGCAGACGGCAGCATGTTCACCGATTTTCTGTTTTTGGCTCTCGGGATTTTGAATCAGTCGGGGGAAGGACGCTTTCTGGCCCGCAGCGACAAGGCTCCGGCTGGCAGGAACGAATGGCTGCGGTACATGGATGAGCTTTTCCTCGGCGACCGGAATCTCGACGCGCTCTGTCAGGCCGTTCGTTGCTCGCCTTTGTCGCGCACGAACGTCTGGGTGGCCTTGCCATATCCGAATCCGCAACCGTTTGGCGACGATGCTTGCCGTATCCAGGCTGTCGTCGACTGGATGTGCCTGTTTTTGGACAGATGGGCGAAAAAGCCGTGGGGCGATTGCCTTTGCCTGAAAGGCTTTTACTGGCTGCAGGAAAGTCTGTACTTTCAAGGGCCTGCGCACGACGACCGCCAAGTCATCCGGACGGTCAACGATGCGATTCACGCCTGCAGACACGCGGGACAGCCGCTTCAAAGCATCTGGATTCCGTATCAGCAGGCAGCTGGCTGGAACGAGTGGGCACAGCTTGGCTTCGACCTCGCTTTTTTGCAGCCAAACTACTACTTCAACCCGAAAAAAAGCGTGGAAGCTTCCGCTGCCGCAAGCGAAGCAGCCGGAATGGGCGTTGAGATCGAGTTTGACCTTGGCGTCACCTACGATCAGGAAAAGCGCGAGCGGCTGCTTTCGTACTTGCGGGCCGGAGCTTCCGGCGGGACAGACGGGCAAGGAAACACCTTCGGACCTTTTCAGTACGATGCACCGCTCGCCTGGTACACGGGTGGCTGGTTTTTCGGGAAAAACGGACGCAAACAGGCGCTCGTCAGCTTGTACCAGTCCGGGGACCCGCTTTATCACGAGCTTTTCTGCTTTATAAACGGAATCACGCCGCCGTAACCGTGCTTGCTTTTTCCATTCGCCGATTTTTTGCGTTATAATGGAGGGATGATACTTCGTTCGGAGGACCAGAGCACATGTTGCAGAGAGAGTTGACACGGGAACAGGCGATAGCGGCTGGAGAGCAAGTCCTGCAAGGGATGGAGAGTACGATCATCGAACGCGGCTATTCGTACTTTTCGAGTGGAGTTGTTTTCAATACGCGCGTCGAAAACAACCGCTTCCTGTACAGTGATGTGCAAGGGACCCAGGTGTACCACGTCCGCCTCGATCTGGAGAATGTGCAAAACAGCACCTGTACCTGTCCGTATACCCGTCTTTGCAAGCATATCGCCGCCACTTTTTTTCAGATGTACAGCGTCTTTGAAAACCCGCGCCACTTTTTAGCCCGAGCGCAAAAGCCGCGCCGGGTGAACTTCTCTTCTGCCATGCTCATGCCGCGCTATCGTCCGGTAGCAAGCGAAGGGCACGGGAACGAGACGGCCCCTGTTTCCTCCCCGTTGACGGCAACCAGCTCCGTCCACGACTGGTGGACATTTTTCGAAAGCTGGACGCGCAATTTGCTATCCGCGATGGAATCGTACCGCGCTTCCTCCGAGATATTTTCCAGCTATCAAAACGTCCTGTCCGTCGCCTGGGGCTGGCCGCGGGAACGGGCCCAGTTGTTCCACATCCACGCCAATCTGTTTCATCTGCAAAAATTGCAGCAATACGTCAAAAGCTACCGCCAGTCCTGCTGGTATCCCGATTTGGCGAAAACGGCGGAACAACTGCTGGAGCAACTGGAGGGAGCGATCTACTTTGCTGATCGTCAGGCATTGCGGGCCGATCATCGTCCGGCGCTGGCCGAGACGGTGACGATCATGCAGAAATGGAAGGAAAACGACACTTCCTCCCTCTACTGGGTGTACGCCTACCGCATGTTGTGGTGGTCGCTGCTCACCGATCCGGATTGGGTCAAGCAAGAGGTGGAGACACTGGAGCAGGCAATGCAAACACCGAATGCTCCTGCTGCCGAGATTGAAAAATATCGGCTGCTGCGCGCCCACTTTTCTGTCATGGAAAACGAGGACGCGCTCGCCCTGCAAGTGTGGAAGCAGATTGGCTGCCTGCCATTGGCTTTTTACTTGCCGTACCTAAAAGCTTTCGCCCGCAACCAGGAATGGCAGCGCTTTCTCAACTGGACGGAGGCCCTGACCGATTTGATCGGATCGGCGGAAGACCAGCAATATCGCCTGATAATTGCCATCTGGCAAGAAGCGATGAAACAGGTCGGCCGCTCCGACGAGTGTGGACACATGTTAAAAAACTTCCTGCCGGGCAGCTTTTCCGAGTATGCGCTGCATTTGTACGAGGCAAAGCAGTTCAAACCATGGATCGATTTGCACATGTCCTATCAGGTGCCGCTTGCCGATGTTTCCTCCGTGCACCTGAAAGAAATCGAGGAAGCCGCGCCGTCCCTGTTGTATCCGTACTATATCCGCGAAATCAACCGCCTGATCCGCGAGCGCAACCGCACCGCCTATAAAGAGGCGATCAAGCTGTTGAAAAAAGTGCGCGCCATTTTCGCCAAAGCGAAGCAGGAGTCCGACTGGGAGCGCTTCGTGGACAAACTGTCCGCCAAGCACAACCGCCTGCGGGCTTTTCAGGAGGAGCTAAGGAGAGGAAATCTGTACCTATGAACACTGTTACAACCATGGTGCTATCAGCAGAGCTTCGCTCAGACGGTCGATTCCTCATTGCGGGAACGAACCCGAGCGGACATGCAATCGATCCGGAAGAGCTTGCCGCCGTGCTTTTTGCCTGGGATGAAGCCTCCAGCTACGGCACGTTCGTGGAAAAAAACGAGCAAGGATTGCTGCTCGGCCCGACAGAGGCGCTGTCGTTTTTCACCGCGCCGCCATGGCTGTTGCACCGGAATTACTCGGTTGACAGACGTTTTTCCGAATACCGGGACACCGCCGTTTTCCTGCAAAACACGCTGGCCGCAGGTGCGATCATCCCGGACTTTGCCGAGTGGAAGCAAGGGCGGTTTGGCTGGAGGGCGGAGCATGCGCCCGCCTGGTTTTCCCCCTGCGGCAACAAGTGGCTGTCGCACGTGCTGGAGGAAGCCGTCCACGCTCCCGGTGAGATCGGCCGCGCCTGGGATCAGCTCACCGCACAGTTTCCGGCGCTGCACGTCATGGGTGACGAGCTGTCTGTCCATTTGCAGGAGACAGAATGGCTGCAATCGATTGGCTGGCTTCCGGATGTGACGCCGTTTCGCACTTGCTTGCAAATTGTCGAGCCCGTGCACGATGCTGGCGAATGGCAGCTCCAGGTTTATTTGCAGGATCGGGAAGAACCGGATCGGCTGTTTGTAATCGAGCCGCATCAGCTCGGCGCACAAGACGGGCACACCGCGCGAATCCCGGTGGCATGGAAGGAGCACTGGCGACGTTTTCAAAGCGACCTGGCCAAATGCCGCAGCATTTTTCCCTGGCAACAAGCATCCGGCGCTGATGCACCTGGCGCGCTGCGCACCCGGCTGACCAACGAGGAAGCCTGGATTTTTCTTGCGTCCTGCAGCTTGCAGCTCGTTCAGTCGGGCATTCACGTCTTTTTGCCGGCGTGGTGGGAGCAAGTTCGCAAAGTCAGACCAAAGCTCAAGGCGAAGCTCTCCCCTAACGCCGGTGCGAGCAGACAGTCTTTTTTGGGCATCTCGCAGGTCATGGACTTTGAATGGAAGCTCGCGCTCGGCCCTGTCGAGCTCGACGAGAAAGAGTTTGCGGAGCTGGTTCGGCAAAAGCAGCGGCTGCTAAAAATCAGGGGGCATTGGGTACAGCTCACTCCTGCCCTGTTCGCTGAACTGCAGGAAGCGTTGAAAAAGACAAACGCAAAAAATGGCTTGACCTTGCGCGACGTCATGACCATGCACTTGATCGCAAATGTCGAGGGCGAAGAGCAGGATGGCGTCGACGATCCCGATGAGCCTTACCCGCTGACCGTGGAAGTCCAGCTCAACGCGCATTTGCAGGAGTTGATGCACCGCCTGCAGGAAACCAGAAAAATCCCGATTTTGCCGCAGCCGGACAGTTTTTGCGGCACGCTGCGCAAATACCAGCTCGAAGGAAGCTCGTGGCTGCTGTTTTTGCGCCAGTTCGGTCTGGGAGCGTGTCTCGCCGATGACATGGGCCTTGGGAAAACCGTGCAGTTTATCACCTATTTGCTGCATGTCAAAGCAGCGGAAACCGCTCAGCCGCCTTCGCTGCTCATCTGTCCGACCTCAGTCATCGGCAACTGGCAAAAGGAGCTGCAACGGTTCGCGCCTTCCTTGAAGGTGTTCATCCACTACGGAAACGCGCGGCCAAAAAAAGCAGACTTTGCCGCTGCCATCGCGGGCGTGGATCTCGTCATTACGTCCTATGCACTCTCCCACCTCGATGTTCAGGAGCTGTCCTCCATCACCTGGAATACGGTTTGTCTGGACGAGGCACAAAACATTAAAAACGCCTATACAAAGCAGGCGTCTGCCGTCCGGGACTTGAAGGCATGGCACCGGATCGCGCTCACCGGAACACCGATTGAAAACCGTCTGAGCGAGCTTTGGTCGATCTTTGATTTCCTCAACCCCGGCTATTTGGGCAGTCTCGGTGAATTTACCCAGCGCTTTGTCCAGCCGATTGAGCGCGACCGCGACCAGACACTGATCCAGACGGTGCAGCGGCTCATCCAGCCGTTCCTGCTGCGCCGCACCAAGACAGACCCGGCGATTCAACTGGACTTGCCGGAGAAAAACGAAAGCAAGGTGTACGTGCCGTTGACCCCGGAGCAAAGCGCTCTCTATGAAACCGCGATCCAGGACATGTTTGCCCGGATGGAAAACGTCTCCGCCATGGAACGGCGCGGCCTCATTCTGACGACATTGACGCGGCTCAAGCAGCTTTGCGACCATCCGGCGCTGATCCTGAACGAGATCACGACGGCGGATGAAGCAAGCCGCTCCCACAAGCTGGAGCGATTGCTGGAGCTGGTCGAGGAAATTCGGCACAAAAAGGAACGCTGCCTGATCTTTACGCAATACATTGAAATGGGCAACCTGCTCCAGCGCGTGTTGACGCGTGAAGGCTACGGCCCTGTTTACTTTTTGAACGGCGCCACCAAAAAAGAAAAACGGGACGAGATGATCGCCCGTTTTCAGGATGCCTCCCTCCCGGATGAGGAACGCGGCGCTATTTTCATTCTGTCCCTGCGCGCAGGCGGCACAGGCTTGAACCTGACGGAAGCGAACCACGTCATTCACGTCGACCGCTGGTGGAACCCCGCCGTGGAAAACCAGGCAACCGACCGGGCGTACCGCATCGGCCAGCGGCGGAATGTCCAGGTGTACAAATTCATTTCGCTCGGGACCATCGAGGAACGGATTGACGAAATGATGGAGCGCAAACTCTCGCTCAGCCAGCAGATTGTCGGCAGCGGGGAAAGCTGGATCACCGAGTTGTCGACGGCTGAACTTCGCGAGCTGTTCGCCCTGCGCCATGACTGGAACCATACGAAAGGATAGTGTCAGATGGAGTCTGTAAAAGAAACTACCCCCTCTTCTCCCCAAGCCAGAGAACACGAGAGAAAAGACCTGCCCGAAGCGTGGAAACGCTTTTTACAGGCAGTCCAAAGCCAGTTCTCCGGGCAAAAGCCGCCATCTGCCAAATAAACCACGCCAAAAAGTCCGATCCGCCTCGCCAGCCGATCGGACTTTTTGTGTGTTTGCTGCCGCCCCGCCGTACATCGCTACACACGATCTGGCCAAAGTCGTGCTCAGCGCCCTCATTTTCGGATGGCGAATGGCCCGCCTGCACTCCACCTGCTATATGAGTGAAACAGGTGAAAAGGTGTACGTCATTTCTGGGCAACTTTTTTTTGGCACGATGACACATTTTGTCGAGCAATTCGATGTTGCCAACGATCCCGGCCAGGTTGTCATTGATTTTTCCCGCTCGCATGTCTGGGATCTGTCCGCTGTGACCGCCATCTCCAAAGTCGTCGCCAAATACCGCGATGCCAATAAATTCGTACTCATCACAGGCTTGAATGAAGAAAGCAAACAGCTTGTGGATCGGCTTGGCCTCTCGGTTTTTGCCGGACATTGACCGATTAAGCCAGCCCCCTCTTCGCTCGGACAAGAGGGGGGTTTTTGCATGCGTCAGTCTCATTATGTGTACCCGTCAAGTTTTTCCTTATGCTATTTTTGCAATAGAACGATCACATTTCTTTATTAGTCAGCGCCAAAAACCAGTGCTAGAATAATCAATATCAAAATTCCTGCTTGGTAACGGCAAAGGTTGTGACAGAAAGATGGATTTTCCATGGAAGCGTAATTTGTTTGTGTTATGGGTCGGCGTCTTTTTCTGCAGCACAGCCTACTCGATCTCCATACCGTTCTTGCCCATCTTCCTCCACACGTCTTTGGGTGTTCACAATCATTTGGAAGCCTGGTCGGGAATCTCGTTTGGCATCACTTTTTTGGCAAGCGCCCTGATCTCGCCGTACTGGGGCTCGCTCGCGGACAAATACGGGCGGAAACCGATGTTGATCCGCTCCGGTTTTAGCCTGGCTTTGTTGTACTTCCTTACTTACTTTATTACAGACCCTTACCTTTTCCTGGTGCTGCGCGTGTTTCAAGGGCTGCTCGCTGGCTACGTACCAGCCGCGATCGCACTGGTCGCGACGAATACACCGGAAAAAAACGTCGGGTACGCTCTCGGGGTGATGGCAACCGCTGGAGCTACGGGCGGGATTGTCGGGCCGCTCGTCGGCGGAGTAGTCAGTCACCTCTGGGGAAACGCTGAGGCTTTTCTTTTCTCCGGCTGTGTCGTGCTCGTATCCGCGCTGATCGCGACCTTCCTCGTCAAGGAGACGAACATGAACCGTTCCGGCAGCCGCTCCAACGTGCGGGAAGACTTGCGGGCTGCCATCGCCAACCGCTCGCTCATGACGATTCTCGGCCTCAGCCTGATGGTCACGATCTCCGTCATGCTGCTGGAGCCGCTGTTGACCGTCTACGTGCTGCAGCTCGGGGCCTCGCAGCAGGAAGCCTCGCTCAGCGCCGGGATTATTTTCGCTGCCGTCGGGATAGCCACCGTAATCGCCGCCCCGCAATGGGGAAAACTTGGCGGCAAGATCGGCTACACGAAAATTTTGTTCATCGGCTTGCTGGGCGGTGCTGTCGGCAACCTGCTGCAAGTTTTTTTCACCAACCTGTACGGATTCGGGGTTTTGCGCTTCGCGTACGGTCTGTTTTTCGCTGCGGTCTACCCTTCGATCAACGCGCTGATCGTCAAAGTAACCGAACCCGAGTTTCGCGGCAGAGCCTTCAGTCTGAACCAGTCCGCCAACCAGCTCGCGACGATGCTTGGCCCTGTACTCGGTGGCGTGCTCGGTGGCGTCATCCCGATCCGCTACGTGTTCATTATCAACGGAATCGCCCTGCTCGCTACCGCCATCCTGATTCGCGCCAAAAAACAGGGGCTGGCCGGGAAGCACTCCCAAAAACAGTCCTCCGATCCGCAACTGGCCGCGAAATAACGGAATCGCACTACTCCACCAAAAAACTCCCTTTCGCTTCGTCAGACAAACACTTGCCTGACGATGGCAAAAGGGAGTTTTACGCTTGGGCGATAACGCCAAACCACCTTATGTCTGCTCAATCCCAATGTAAATCTTGACTTGGGCCTGATTCGGGTCGGCGCAGCTGACGCTGTCGTACCGTTCAAAATCCGCGACGAACGTCCGTTTGACGCCAGACTCCCTGGACCACGCCCAAATGTGCGCCCACGCCTCCTGAATGACCTCGACGATCGGGCCGACTCTGGTTGTAAAGACCGCATAGGTTGCGGCCGGGATCGTCTTTACGGTCAACTCGGCAGGCAGTTGGGCACCTGCTTCCACCTCAACGCCTACGAGCAAGGAGAACTCTCCCTGTTCATCACTTTCATAATCCGAGTATACGCCATAGACGACTCCCGGCTGTTTTTTCCCTGGTGTTCGCTCCAGATACCCTTGCTCGTAGTAACGGTGCCACAAAGGGCCGATTTTTCCGTTTGCTCCGCGTTCCGCCTCGTTCGTGGTACGAATTTGCAGGCCAGCTACACGCATTTCACCCAATCTGACAATCGTCGGATTCATCTGTATGCACGCTCCTGTTCAAAGAGTGGATTACATGCCTAGTATAGCTTTCCTACCTTGACACCTGTCTGTCAACGTTTCTCGTCTGTCTCGTATTTTGCCAACATGTTTTTCGCCGTATCCGCGATCCGCTTGCGGATAAAATCCGGTGCCAACACCTGTACGTTGTCGCCGTAGCTGAGCAGCATGCTCGTCAGCCACTCATCGTCGACCATTGTCGTGCGGACAGTCATCTCGCCGTTTGGCGCGGTTTCAATCGTTTGCGGATCAAACATGTCTCGCACCCGAACGTGGACACGCGGGGAAAATTGCAGCACGAGCGCGACTTTTTCCCCCTGATCCCACTCGTCCTGCCATTGCAGCGTTTCCACCTCGCAGTCATGGGCGGCGAAATGCTCCGGCAGCAGTTCCAGCTCCGCAATCCGCGACAGGCGGAACAGCCGAAACGCTTCCTTGCTTCGGCAAAAGGCGTACACGTACCAGACATAGCCTTTGATAATCAACCGCACTGGCTCGATGATCCGATTGCTCGCTTCTCCCTGTATTTTCGTGTAGACGATTCTCGTTCGCTGCCTGCTTTTGATCGCCTCGCGCAGCCTCGCTACCTTTTGTTCGATCGCTGGAGAGCTGCCCCACGGATTGAAGTCATAGACGACCGGATGAGCGTCTCCTGCAAGCCCCGGTGGAGCCGTCGCGAGCAATGCCTTGATTTTTTCCAACAACTGCCCGATCTGCTTGTCGTCTGTGGAGGAATGCACGCCTTTCAGCGCGGCAATAACCGCGACCAGTTCATTGGCGGAAAGGTATTGTCGGTCAATCGTAAAGTTTTCCATGATCTCGTAGCCGCCGCTTGTGCCAGGATAGGCGACAATCGGAATCCCCGCCGCGTTGATCGTCTCCAGGTCGCGGTAGACGGTGCGCAGCGATACCTCAAAGTGGTCGGCCAGCTCGCGGGCGCTCATCCGGCGTTTGTTCAACAGCATCATGACAATCGCCAGCAGTCGTTCTACTTTCAACTCTCGTTCCACCACCTTTTCGCTACTCCGCTACCGGAGCTTTTTTACGTGTAAAAAGGAGAATCCGCAGCGAAATCGCTATGCTGCAAATTCTCCTTTGCCCGTTTCTTTTACTTGTCCATTAGACTAGACGCCCATACGTCTGCGCTGGTTGTTCGGCTTTTTGGTCAACTGGCTTTTCATCGTCTGATTTTTCGCCTTCTGGTTCACCGGGTTGTTCGCTTTGGCCTGAGCCTGCTTTTTTTCCGCCAATTTGCGTCTGATCGCTTCCTGCAGGCTGATTTTGGGCTTTTCCGCTTGTGTGTCTAGTTCGTTTTGGTTAGGCTCCGTCATGCGTAGCATCTCCTCATAGAAAATGATTCTCTTCTATGTATTCTAGTGCAAGACAGAAGGTTGTGTCAGCAAAAATCTAGCTGTTTTGGGCGCGCAGCTGCATGTATTTGACCCCACTTGCCTGGTACTTCAAAATGTCCGCAAGAAGTTCTGCGAGATAGGCTCCCGCTTCAATCGGCTGCGTCCCGCCGCGATGAATATTCGAAACAACCGTTCGATCTGATTCTACGGTATTCGCGTCCGGTTTGTAGATCATGTACGCACTGAGACTTTCTGCCGTCGCAAGACCCGGTCTTTCCCCGATCAGGGAGAGGACAACTTTGCAGTTCACGATTTTGGCAACCTGATCCTGAATCCATACCCGTCCTTTGTGGATGAACACCGGCTTGCCCACGCTAATGTTGCGCATCGCAAGTCCTTGCAGCAGGGCGGGCAGCAAATCGGGAATCGTCGCTTCACAGGCAGACGTGCTCAGTCCGTCGGAGATAACGATCTGCACGTCCTTGTCTTTGTCGCCGTACTGTTCCAGCCATCTCACGGACTCATCGGACAAAAGCCGCCCCGATTCGAGGTCCATCAAATATTCCTGCATGCTCGTCGCCCGCGAATGCAACTCCGGAAGCTGCAGCTGCTGAAGCCACTCCGGGCTGATCGTTTTCATGACAGCATCCTGTGCCGCCGCCTGGTCGATGCGAAACTGCAAATAGCTCACCGTCTTCATTCTCGTGCCGGCACGGCCAATCCCGATGCGCGCCGGCGTTCTGGCCATTGCCCGCTCCAACGCTTCCGGGTTGTGCGGATTGTCTACGCCGCACACCTTTTGCTCGGGAAAGTGAATCACTTCCCCCGTCTTTTTGGCAAGCTCAGCCATGACCCGCTGGATCAGGTCATCCATGTTGATCTGCTTCATCATGTGTGCCCTCCCCCCTCGTTAATCGAACACCGATAAATCGCCCGCCCGCTCTGTCAGCCGTCCGTTTTCCATCAGTCCCATCTTTTCCAGCCATTTCTCAAATTCGCGCAGAGGACGCAGGCCCAGAAGCTCGCGGTAGCTGGCATCATCGTGGTAACTCGTATCCTGATAGCTGAGCATGACGTCGTCGCCGCCGGGCACGCCCATGTAAAAATTCGCTCCGGCGAGCACGGTCAGCATCCCGGCAATTTCCTGGTCGTTCTGGTCAGCGTGCATGTGATTGGTGTAGGTCGGGGCAATTCCCATCGGCAGGCCGTGCAGCTTGCCCATGAACAAATCTTCCAGATCGGCACGGATCATTTGTCTGCCGTCATACAGCGTCTCCGGCCCGATAAACCCGGAAACATTATTGACCATAAACGGCTTCCAGTGGCGGCAAAAGCCGTATGTGCGCGCCTCCAGCGTCTGCATGTCCACGCCCTCGTGCGCTTCCAGCGACACCTCCGAGCCTTGCCCGGTTTCAAAATACATCACGTTCGGTCCTGCAGCCGTGCCTTTTCGCAGCATCAGCTCCAGTGCTTCATCCAGCAAATCCTTGGAGACGCCAAACGCGTCATTCGCCCGCTGCGACCCAGCCAGGCTCTGGAACATCAAGGAGATCGGCGCCCCGTTGCGCAGCGCCTGCATCTGGGTAGTGATGTGGGCGAGTACACAGTTTTGCGTCGGGATTTCCCATTCCTTCATGAACTCGTAGGTCATTTTCAGCAGTTTGGTAACGCTTTCAACTGAGTCGTTGTTCGGATTGATCCCGATGACAGCATCGCCAGAGCCGTAGGACAGCCCTTCCTTGATCGAGGCGAGAATGCCCTCCGGATCGTCAGTCGGGTGGTTCGGCTGGCAGCGAAACGCCAGTCTGCCCGGTTCGCCGATAAGCGTGTTGCAGTACGCCTGGTGTCTCATTTTTTGCGAGGCCATCACCAGGTCGATGCTCGACATCAGCTTGGCTGTTGCGGCAATCATTTCACTCGTCAAGCCGCGGCTGATCCGGGTTAGCTCCGGCATGCCTGTCGAAAAGGACAAAATGTACTCGCGCAGCTCCCCGACTGTCCAGTTTTTGATTTCGTTGTAGATGGACAAGTTCAAATCGTCATAAATGACGCGGGTGACTTCGTCTTTTTCGTACGGAATCACCGGATTTTCATAAATGTCCTTTAGCTGCATCTCGCTCAGGACGACTTTGGCCGCCATCCGCTCCAGTGCGGAATTGGCTCCGATTTTACTCATGCGGTCGCCGGACTTCTCTTCGCTCGCTTTCGCCAGTACATCGCGAACGGATGTAAACTGGTAATGCTGTTTCCGGATGACACATGCCAATTTCATCTCGCTTCACTCGCTTTCTTTGGTAGGACTTCTTTCCTCACCGCCTGGCACAATGAGCGCGACATCAAAAAGGCGCTTGAAAAAGGAGACGACACCTCGTCTCATTCAAGCGCCATTGCTTTTGTTGCGATTCACTTTTTTACCGTATTCTGTTTTTCCAATAAAATCGTTTCCACTGCGGGCAGCAGCTCTTCCTCCATGACGGGCTTGACCAGATAGCCGCAGACGCCTTTTGTCTTCGCTTTTTCGATCATGTCTTTTTGGCTGTACGCCGTTAAAAACAAAATCGAGGCATCCGATTGCCCTCTGATAATCCCGGTAGCCGTCAATCCATCCATGACGGGCATTTTCACATCCATGATGATGAGGTGCGGGTCCCAAAGTTGCGTCAGAGAAACGGCTTCTTCGCCGTTTTTCCCGTCAGCCACAACGTTGTAGCCTTCTTCCTGCAACATCTCGACCAGGTCCATTCGCGTGATGGGGTCGTCATCTATAATGATGATTCGAAAACGATGACGCAAAGCTCCACCTCCCATGAAAGAGAATGGAAGTGCCAACTGCTCACCAAAAATGTCAAGCCTGCAACCGACGCCGTTGTCGGCTTTCTTGCAGCTGTTTGAATACTTTTATTATATCCATTATTTTGCGGCTTTTCCAGCCTGAATCCTGTCCGCTGCTTGCTCCGTTATTTTTTCCCGCAAGTCCGTGACCAGCTCGTGCATCGTGATGCTCTGCAAAATCGCTTCCATCGCATGCTGCGCACGATGCAAAACCAGCTCCAGAACGGACTGAATATTCGCTCCGACCGGACAGTCAGGATTCGGCTGCTCGTGAATATGAAAGAGCTGGCCTTCCTCCACGACCTCGACAGCGCGGTATACGTCGAGCAGTGTGATTTGCTCCAGCTCTTTGGCAAGCGTTGCGCCGCCCGCTCCGGCCCGGACGTGCACCAGTCCCGCTTTTTTCAGTTGGCCAAGCACCCGGCGGATAATGACCGGATTCGTGTTTACGCTGCCGGCAATCCATTCCGATGTATGGTGGGCATTGGCATCAATCGAAAGCAGGGATAAAATATGCACCGCAATCGAAAAACGGCTGCTGATTTTCATGGCGTTCACCCTTTCGTTGTGATGATTATAGTTACAACTACTTTGCGAAGTCAAGCTACGTCCCCTCATCTATCGCTGCATGTCCGGCGTTCGGCTGCTGTTTGGCTATTCCCGCAAGCCCCCATGCAAAAACTTCCGTCTCCCAAAAAGGTAAAGCCCGCTTCCATGCCGAAGTAGGCTATATACCTTAGAATGTTTGAGAAAGGATGACAAAACAAATGGACTGCATTTTTTGCAAAATCGTAAACGGGGATATTCCTTCCAAAAAAGTATACGAGGACGAGCATGTGCTGGCTTTTCACGACATTAACCCTGTCGCCCCCGTACATGTCCTGATGATCCCGAAAAAGCATATCCAGTCGGTCATGGCAATCGAGCCTGAGGACAAGGAACTGATCGGCCACCTGCACCTGGCCTTGCAAAAGGTAGCCGAAATCATGGAAGTGAAAGACGAGGGCTTCCGCGTCGTGACCAACATCGGTCAGCACGGGCAGCAAACCGTTTTCCACCTGCACTATCACCTGATTGGCGGCAGACAGTTGGAGTGGAAGTTCTAGCGCCGGAAATAACCTAAACGTTTTCTAGCGAGACGATGTGGCGGGCAATCCTTTCGCCGTGAAATCTGCCGTTTTCGATGAAGATGGCATTGGCGTGGTGGCCCGCCGCAATCACTCCCGCAATGTAGAGGCCGGGAATGTTCGTCTCCATCGTTTCCGGATCATGCACCGGAACCCCCGATTCCTCGTCCGTGTGCACCCCGAGCGAATGCAGGAACGTCCGGTCAGGGCGATAGCCGATCAGGGCGAAGACGTGGTCGTTTTCCAACGTGATCTGCCCCTCCGCTGTGTTGACGTGGATGACGCGCTCTTCAATCGAAGCGACAGTGGCTCCGAAGAACATCTGGATGCGCCCTTTTTTGACCAGGCTCTCGAAGACAGGCCGGGTCCACGCCTTCACCTTATCGGACAGCTCGGTTCTGCGGCAAATAACTGTCACCTGCGCTCCTGCGCGTTCCAGCTCCATTGCCGCATCGACAGCAGAGTTGTTGCCGCCCACGATGGCGACCTTCAAGCCGGCATACGGGTGTGCTTCCTTGTAAAAGGATGAAACTTTCGGCAAATCCTCGCCCGGCACGTTCAAGCGGTTCGGATTGTCAAAGTAGCCGGTGGCAATGACCAGCTTCCGCGTCTGATACAGATGTGTCTGGGAAAAGCGGTCTGTCGTCGCAACCTGAAAGCCTTCCTCTGTCTTTTTCGCTTCGGTGACTGTCTCGTATACATGAACCCGCAGCTTTTCGCGGGAAGCTACCAGCCGATAGTAATTGAGCGCTTCCTGTCGCGTCGGCTTTTCGTTGGCAGTGGCAAAAGGAATGCCGCCAATCTCCAGCAAATCCGGTGTGCTGTGGAACACCATGTACGTCGGATAGCGATAGATCGAATGCACGAGTGATCCTTTTTCGATGATAAGCGGATGGAGCCCTGCTCTTTTGCAGGCAATCGCTGCCGCCAGTCCACAAGGACCTCCGCCGATAATCAGTACGTCTTCCATTTCTCTTCCGCCTCGCTTTTTGTTTCTGTTGCGTTTCAATTTTATCATACCATATCGGAATTCCCCCTAAATCATTTTCCATCGCTCCTCCCCCACGATTACCAAAAAATGAGCAATGAAAGATTGGTTCTGTCTCCTTATACTGGATGTATGATGAAAAAACAAAACATACATATTTGGTTGGTTTCTCTGGCATTTCTGACATACTGCCTGACGCTGGCCGTCGGGGTTCCGGCGTCTACGGCATCCACGAACAGTCTGAAGGATATTGCCAACAGCTACGCCAAAGAGCAAATTCGCTCCTTGCACGAGGCTGGCGTGATCGCAGGGGATGAAAACGGCTACTTCCATCCGACGCGACCAGTCACGCGCGCCGAGTTTGTCGCGATGCTCACGCGGACGCTTGGCATCCAGCCAGTGACAGGCCAAATCGCGGCTTACGCCGATGTCCCGAAACAATCGTGGGCGTACGGGTCGGTCCAGGCGGCTGCTTCGCTGGGCATTGCCAACGGGATCAGTGCTACGGCTTTTGGGCCGCAGCGCACAATTTCCCGCGAGGAAGCCGCCGCGTTTCTGGTGCGCGCCCTGGAGCAAGACGCTTCGGCACAGACGACTGTCGCTGTGACAGATGCCGCTTCCATCTCCAACTGGGCAAAAGCTTCGGTAGCTAAAGCGATCCAGAAAAAATGGCTCGTCGGCTACCAGGGCAGCTTCCGCCCGCAAGCAGCTCTGTCGCGGGAAGAGACGGCTGTCATTTTGCAGCGCATTTTGGATGAGCTGAAAACAAAAAGCGCTGCCGACAAGCCGCTTGTATCGCTCGGCTGGCAATACCAGGCCACGACGGACGAGTTTATCGCGCAGGTCAAGAAAAGCGGTGTCAACACGCTGTCGCCGCGCTGGTACTTCCTGCAAAAAGACGGCACAGTCAGCGACTTTTCCGACGCCGCCCTGATCCACTGGGCGCATGCAAACGGCAAGCAGGTTTGGCCCCTGTTCGGAAACCGCTTCGACTCCGCTGCCACCCATGCCGCGCTCTCGAATGCGGACAAACGGAAGGCCATCGTCGCGAAACTGTCCGACTACGTGGACAAGTATCAGTTGGACGGGATCAACGTCGACTTTGAAGCATTTTCCCCGACAGATCGCAACAACTTCACCCTGTTCATCCAGGAGCTGTCGGCGGCGCTGCAAGCAAAAGGCGCTGTCGTCTCCGTCGATATTCCACCCGATACCAAAACGGATTGGAGTGAACCTTACGACTTTGCCAAACTGGCCAAATCTGCGGACTATTTGGTCGTCATGGCCTATGAGGAACATTGGGTGGGTGGCCCGAATGCAGGTTCAGTAGCCTCGCTGCCATGGCTGAAAAAAGTGATTGCCGACCTTTTGGACAAAATACCGGCACAGAAATTGATTGTCGGCCAGCCGCTCTATACACGCGACTGGTATCAGGCAAAAGGCAGCCTGCAATCGACAGACCTTGCGATTCCTGCCTCCTACCAGTTGCTCTCCCAGTACAGGGCAAGCACCGTCTGGGATGCGAGCATTGGACAATACCGCTCGACCTACCAGAAGCAAGGCGTAACCCATACGATCTGGCTGGAAGAAAGCCGCTCCATGGGCCTCAAGGTTCAGGCGAGTTTGCAGTGGCAGATCGCGGGACTGGCGTATTGGTACGTCGGCTCCGAGTCTACCGACATGTGGACCGCAATCGCCAACGCGATCAAGCTCAAGCAGGTGCGCTCCAAACTGTCCTGAACGATTGCTGCCGGAACGGATACAAAATGGAACGAAACGCCTCCGCTGTCCATAGACGCTGCGGAGGCGTTTTTTTTAGTCTGGCTGTACTCGCGAAAATGACTTCCAAACCGCGCTGCACACCAAATGCAAACGCCAAATCCCCCCTGTCCCTCCGGAAGAAAGTAGGCTTTTGCCTAGCGCAATTTTCGTTCCATATACATAGCGCCGTCGAGCGGATTGAAGATGTACGGCTCGATTTCATAAAAGCCGAAAGCGCGGTACAATGCCTGGGCGCTCGTCATCGTTGCCAGCGTATCGAGCCGCATGTAGTCGTAGGAAAGCTGCTCCGCTTTTTCAATAATCATCTGAACCAGCGTTTTCCCGATCTTCAAGCCGCGGTACTGATCGCGGACGTACAACCGCTTCATTTCGCAAATCCGCTCGGCGCTTTTGCGCACGGCAATGCAACCAGCCGCCTCCCCGTCCACGAGAGCGAGGAGCAGAGCGCCATCGGGGGCTGCGTACTTGCCGGGCAGTGCCTTGCACTCTTCCTCAAAATCCTGAAAGCCAAGGTCGAGGCCGAGCGATTCCGTATATTCGCGAAACAGTTGCTTGACTGCCTCCAGTTCTTCCCTGTTTTCTTCCGTCAAAAAGCGATACTCCACCATGCTTCTTCATCCTTTCCTCTCTGTCTTGTCGTGTCACTCTTTCTTGCTGTTGTGGACGATGTACGTCAGCAAATCGTCGCCTTGCCACATGGAATCCAGTGTTTCGTCGCCCAGCTTGGCGCTCACGACCTTGAGCATCATGTCGTGGCGGATGTATTCCTTTGCCAGCAAAACCAGCATCGGGTCGGTGGTCTGGATGGCCTGTGGCACGCGGCCGTCCATAAAGCTGCCGATCAGCACCTGTTTGTCGTCTGAAATGACGATCGTCAGCCTTTGGCCCATCCGCTGTCGCTCAATCGAGGACGAGTTTTGGCGATGATAGAAGGCGTGTCCAAAAGAACTCGTCTCCTGATCGGCAAAAAGGAGCGAAAACATGGTAACTCCCTGGGCAGCCGCTGCCTCGGCAGCGTCGCGCAAGTCGTCCAGCTCCTCATCCCACGCCGACAGCCACACCTCTTTTTTTGCCGAACGCAGCAAGCTCTGCACGGCCGCCAGGATGTTTGCCCGCTCCTCCATATGCTCGATCACATGAACCTCGACCGGCTTTTCCATGGCCGCAAGCTCTTGCTCCAGGTAGTCAATCGTCTCTTCGTGCTGCTTTTTCAGGTTGGCCATCAGCTCCTTGATCGGCACGGGACGATAAGTCGGTGGCTCTGTCCGCAGCTCGACAATCGCCTGCTTGCTCACCAGCTTGGCGATGACGGCATACACCATCGAGCGCGGCACTGCACTTTTTTTGCTGATCTCGTACCCGTTTAGCAGCGGCTCCTTCAGCAGCGTCACGTACACCTTCGCTTCATTTTTGGAAAAACCGATTTGCTCAAACTTGTCCAGTAACGCTTCCATGGCAACTCCTTTTAGTAGTAATAGATATTACAACTATAAAAGAACACGCGCTGCATTGCAATATCGTTTTGCTGCTGGATGCCCGATACGGCGCCCTTGGTCTTTCCATAAAAAAACCGCCGCTTTGCCTTTTTTCGCAAAGCGACGGTTTTGTCCCGTTATGGATGCTATTCGTTTAGCCGACTTGCTGCAGCAGCTTTCCCCGCAACTTGGTCAGCATGTCTTCGGTCATTTTGTCCAGATCGTACTCGGCTTTGAAGCCCCATTCGTTCATGGCAGCGGTGGCGTCAATCGAGTTTGGCCAGCTATCCGCAATCGCCTGACGCACCGGGTCTACCTCGTAGGAGAGAGTAAACTCCGGAATGTGCTTGCGAATCGCAGCCGCTACATCCTCTGGCTCGATGCTCATTGCGGTTACGTTGAACGCGTTGCGGTGAATCAGCTTGGAAGCGTCCGCTTCCATCAGGGTGATGATCGCGTTCAAGGCGTCAGGCATGTACATCATGTCCATGTACGTGCCTTTGGCAATGTAGGAAGTATAAGCGCCATCCAGAATCGCCTTGTAGTAGATGTCTACCGCATAGTCCGTCGTTCCACCGCCTGGAGGAGCCACGTAGGAAATCAGGCCGGGAAAACGGACGCCACGGGTGTCTACGCCGAATTTGTGGTAGTAGTAATCACACAGCAGCTCACCGGACACCTTGTTTACTCCGTACATGGTTGTAGGGCGTTGAATCGTGTCCTGCGGCGTGTTGTCTTTTGGCGTGGAAGGTCCGAAAGCGCCGATGGAGCTTGGCGTGAAAAACTGGCAGTTCAGCTCGCGCGCCACCTCCAGCGCATTGACCAGTCCGCCCATGTTCAGGTTCCAGGCGAGCAGCGGCTTCGCTTCGGCTGTAGCGGACAGCAGTGCGGCAAGGTGCATGATCGTATCTACATTGTGTGCTTTTGCCAGCTCAAACATGCGCTTGTCGTCTGTGACATCCAAAATTTCAAACGGCCCGGACTGTACCACTGGGTCGTCTTCTTTTTTGCGGATATCGGTCGCGACAACCTGGTCGGCTCCGTATACTTCGCGCAGTTTCATGATGAGCTCGGAACCGATTTGTCCCAATGCTCCCGTTACCAATATCTTTTTCATGACAGGATCCCCATTTCTTTTCCAACTTTTTCATAGATGCCAAGGGCGCGATCCAGCATTTCCTTGGTGTGGGCGGCAGTCGGCATGTTGCGCACGCGACCGGTTCCTTTTGGCACGGTCGGGAATACAATTGCCTTGGCGTACACACCTTCTTCGTAGAGGCGTTTGCTGAATTCCTGCGTCTTTTGCTCGTCACCGATGATGCAAGGCGTGATCGGTGTTTCGCTCTCCCCAATATCGAAGCCAAGCTCCTTCAAGCCTTTTTTCAAGTAGTGGCCGTTTTCCCACAGCTTGTCGTGCAGCTCTGTGCTGTTTTGCAAAATGTCGATGGCGGTAATGCAAGCCGCCACGTCTGCTGGCGTCAGTGCCGTCGAGAACAGGAACGGTCTGCTGCGCACCTTGAGCCAGTCGATCAGCTCCTTGCGTCCTGCTACGTAACCGCCAACTACGCCGATTGCCTTGGAGAGTGTGCCGATCTGGAAGTCGATTTTGTCGGACAAGCCAAAATGCTTGACGGTACCCGCACCTTTTCCAAGCACACCCGAGCCGTGGGCATCGTCGACATAGGTGATGAGGTCAAATTCTTCGGCAACCTCGACGATTTCCGGCAGCTTGGCAATATCGCCGTCCATCGAAAAGACGCCATCGGTGATGACCATCAGCTTTTTATATTTACCGGACTCTTTTGCTTCCTTCGCTTTGGCGCGAAGATCGTCAATATCCGAGTGGTTGAAGCGAATGATTTGCGCACGGGAGAGACGGCAGCCGTCAATAATCGAAGCGTGGTTCAGCTCGTCTGACAAAATCGCATCGTTCTTGTCCATGACAGCAGAGATGGCGGCCATGTTGCAGTTAAAGCCGGACTGATAGGCGATCGCTGCTTCTGTATGTTTGAAGGCAGCAAGTTTTTCTTCCAACTTCACGTGCAGATCGAGCGTACCATTGATGGTGCGAACCGCTCCGGCCCCTACCCCGTATTTTTGAGCTGCAGCAATCGCTGCATCCACCAGACGCTGGTCTGTCGCCAGTCCCAGGTAGTTGTTCGAGGACAGATTAATCAGTTCTTTTCCCGCAATTGTGATGACAGGGCCGTTTGCGCTTTGCAAAGGATCGATGACGTTGTACAAACCTTTGCTCTTCAAATCAGCCAGATTTTCATGTAAAAAGTGCTCCAATGTTTTGCTCGCCAACGAGAATCCCTCCAGCATCCAGCCATCGGGCCTTACACCTGTCCCATCGCGGAAGTAAATTCCACGAAAACAAATGTACACCCTACGCGGACGTATTTTTCTTGTATAAATCCCATGAAATCAACCTTTGTTACTGATAGATTACCACCACTTGCTTAAAATGTCCATACGACAAAGACATAAATGGTGGCGCTTTCAATAAAAAATGCTTACAGTTGCTCTTTCATAAGTTCTCCTTTTGCCGCGATCTTAGACAAAAACAAGCCACGCCCCTTCTGGTGAGAAACGGAGCGCGGCTCTGGTCTACTTTTTGACTTTTTCCGATTTGAGAATACCTGGCTTGCAGCCCGCCGTGCGGACAAGGCCGTTACCTTGGAACCGATGTGTCATCAACGACTCGACCGGCTGGCCCAGGCGAAAATGCTGATCGACCAACAGTTCCGCAGCCTCTGGCGTTACGTTCTGATACCAGATGCCTTCCGGATAGACGATCACGACACAGGCATCCTCACAGCGTCCGTTACAGCGCGTACGGGTTGTATGTACGTAATCGTCCAGCCCAGCCTTCGCAATCGCTTCCCGGATCGCCACAGTGACCTCTTCTCCCCCGCTGCGCATACAGCTTCCGCCATTGCAGAGCAGGACATGGTGGCGTGTCTTGGACAAATCCCATGTAGCCACTCTCCATCCCTCCCAAAAAATCGTAATCGTTACGCTTTATATACCTTCCTACTATACCTGCTCGCTCGCATGACTGTAAATAGCGCAGGCGGCAATTCCCAGATCCATTCCTTTTTGCTAGAATATATGTTCGTACACTACGATTACAAAATGACGGGTGGTAGATCACATGTCCGTAACGAAACAGCGAGATGCCTTGCAACTGCTCCAGACAATCGGATCGTATCCCTGGTATGTAGAAAAATTTATTGACCATAAAAAAACGAAAAAAAGCTCGCCTTCCACCTTGCTTGGCTATTTGCGCGACATCGCCTTTTTCTTTCGCTGGATGATGGCAGAAGGCTTGACTGCGGCGAAAGACATCAAGGACGTGTCCCTCTCCGACCTGAACGAACTGAAAAAGGAGACGGTGGAAAGCTACATCCTATATTTGCAGGAGTCGCACTTATACGAGCGCTCTGCTCTGCTCACCAATCCGACGCGCAGCGCGAAAAAAGAGTACAGCGACCGGACGATCAGCCGAAAAATTTCCAGCTTGAAGTCGTTGTTTCATTATTTGGCTGCGCTGGCCGAGGATGAAAACGGCGACGCGTATTTGCGGCGCAATGTGCTGGCGAAAATCGAGCTGGATGCGACTGAGCTGACGCCGCTGGCCCGCGCTCACGCCATCCGCGCGAAAATTTTGATCGACGAAGAAATTTACCAGTTTGTCGATTTTGTCTACAACGGCTATCTGGCCCACTGTGACACCGAGAAAAAGCGGCAATACCACTTGCAAAACCGCGACCGCGATACCGCCATGATCGCACTGATTCTCTCCGGCGGCTTTCGCGTCTCCGAGATCGTCAGTCTGGACTTGTCCGATATTGTCCTGGAAAAAAACCAGTTAAAAATGGTTCGCAAAGGAAAGAAGGAAGACGCCCCGTTTTTCAGCGACTGGGGGAAAGAGCATCTGAGCCGTTACCTGGCCGTGCGCGACAAATACTGCCCTGCCCCGCAAGAAACAGCGGTTTTCCTCGCCGTATCGCCAACGAAGCCACACGGCCACCGCATTGAGATTCGTTCCGTGCAAAAGCTGGTCAAAAAATACGCGAAAGCGTTCGGGATTCCCGACTTGTCCGTACATAAACTGCGTCACAGCTTCGCCACCCAGTTTTTGCGGCTGAACCCGGACCCGCATCAGCTGCAGGCCCAGCTTGGCCACTCCAAGATCGAAACGACAATGCAGTACGCCCACGTCCTGGAAGACGCGCTGGAAAAAGCGGTCAACCGCACGACCTGACGCCCCTTCAAAAACCGGATAGGACCAATCAGCTCCCGCTTCTTTTGCCAAAGCTGATTGGTCTTTTTGCTTGTGCGAATGTCCATGTTCGCTGGCTCCTACAACCCGGCTGATCTTTGCAGACGGTTGGCAATTTCGATAAAATCTTCGCGCGACACGCCCGGCGCAAACTCTTCCGGCAGCTCATCGAGGTCCGGAACCGGGCCGCCATCGGGAACCCCCTGAATGACTTCGGCCGTCGAGCCATCCGGCAAAGGCCCGCGCCAGATCAAGGCGATATCCTGATAATCCTGATCGCTGAACGTATACAGCTTGCGGTTCAGTCCCATCGCAATATACGGACGGGCAGCGTCGAACTGTTCGTTGTCGAGGTCGGGGATGGGCAGCATTTTCGTCAGGTCTACCCCTGTGGCGATTTCCAGCGCTTTGGCGTAGGCGACAATATGCACGCCGCCCCTGACCAGCAGGTAGCCGATCATCGCTCTCGCCGTCGGGTGATCGGTCATCTGGTACACCCTCATCTTGTGCGTCCGCGCTCCGCATTCGAGAAAAAAGTTGTGCAACAGATCGAGGACGAGATTGCCACTGGTGAAAACGTAATCGCCCATCCACGGTTTCCCCATCGAGTCCCCAGGCAGCGCTGTCTGTGCCGAAACAATAAAATGATAGGTGTTGCGCTTGTTCAGGCCGTTCGCCAGCGGCGTCGTATCGGGATCGCCCGGCCGCGTAATGCCTTTCATGCACAGGTTGATCGCATTGGACACCAGCTCGACATGGCCCACTTCTTCTGCCGTAATGCTGGCGACGAGGTCGTAAAACGGCTTCAGCTTGCGTTTGCCGCGAAAATTGAACGATTGGTACAAGTAGTTGTTCAGTGTCGACATTTCGCCAAAACGACCGCCCAACAGTTCCTGGACGGCCGCAGCGGCGTTGGCGTCTCCGTATTCCGGCTCTGGAAGCTCGATAGCCAATCTGTTGATTCTTGTAAACAACGCGATTCCCTCCCCCGTCATACTCCTACCTTTATTGTTTTATGTCGGGGCAAGGTTGTATCATGCCATCAACCCGGCATGACCCAGACGATTTGCTGGGTGCGCACGAAAAACATCGAGCCGCCCACGCGCAAAGCCACGTGATCCGGCATGACATGGACGACGTTGCCGCGAAGATTTCCCAGGGTCGTTTGAATGACGACATCGCGCTGTACCACGCTGAGCAACGTTTGATACAGAAACGGGTCAATCACCGTCGACATCGAAGGGGTGTTCGCCCCTGGCTGGGGTTGTTGGTAAGGATACGCACTCATGACGCTCTGGACTCCTTCCTGTAGTTCCTCACCTTACCTTATATGCAGCGCGAGACGCCTGGGTGAGTGCACAGGCCGTCTCGAATGGCGTCACTGGCCCGTGACCGTTTCAAGCATTGCCTTGTCCCGCGTCGATGTGGCGACCTGTTCCCGTCCAACCAGCATGATAGCCCGCATCTCCGTGCAACCTGCGGCTGCTTTTCCCACAAACAAAAACTCCCCTGCCAAATCGACAGAAGAGTTCTTCACCAGTTTCGTTTCACGTCTTATTGCTTCAACGCCGTCCGCTGTTCGCTGCTCTCCTTGGCCTTGACCACAACTTGCTGCTGCTTGGCCTGCTTGAGCGTCTCCTGATCGATGACGTGCAGCTCGGCCATTCTGTCCAGCACAACCTGCATGCGCGCCTGGGCTTTTTCCCCATGCTTCACGGGCGAATATGCTTCCGGCGCTTTCGGCAACGAAGCGAGAATCGCAGCTTCGCCCATGGTCAGCGGTGCATGCCCGCTCGACGCTTTGAGCGTTTTGCCAAAGTAAAACTGGGCCGCTTCCTCGATGCCATAGTGCCCATGCCCGAAGTAGATCACGTTCAGGTACATCTCCAACAGCTCTTTTTTGCTGTAGCGCTGCTCCAATTGCAAGGCAATCGCCATTTCCTTGATTTTTCTGCCAATCGTTTTGTCCTGGGTCAAAAACAGGTTGCGGGCCAACTGCATCGTGATCGTGCTGCCGCCCTGCACGTAGGCTCCCTCCTGCACATCTACCCAGATGGCCCGGGCCAGTCCGTACGGATCCACCCCGGAATGCTGCATGTAACGGTGGTCCTCAATCGCGACAAACGCCTTCCACACGTAGTCCGGCACCTCATCCAGCCTGACGTAGACACCTTGTGCCGGATGCTGCACCGCCGACAGCTTCCGCTCATCGATCCACAGGTTGCCTGCCCAGGTGAGAAAAAGCGGTGTCAGAACTGCCGCCACCAGCAAGGCGACGAGCGCGAGGCCGGCTCTTTTTTTCCAGGAAACGCCCCGTTTTTGCGAGCGTTCCCTGGCAATTGCTGCTGTATATGGATTCGCTTTTCCTCCTACCGGAACGGAAAGCTGGTTCATGCTGCATTCCCCCTTGCCTTGCTAGACAACTCTATTGTAGGGAATGCGCCTGTTTTCTCCCATCGAATCTGCTTACAGCAAGCTTACAATTTCGTAAGGCTCCAGGCTCTGGCTTATCAGGAGCGGAGTGTCCCGGCTTCCTGCTGGCGCAGCTCGACTCGTCTGATTTTGCCGGAGGTTGTCTTCGGCAGTTCCTGGACAAATTCGATCTTGCGCGGATATTTGTACGGAGCGGTCAACGTTTTCACGTGATCCTGCAGCTCCGAAACGAGTCCATCGGAAGGCGCATGGCCTTTTTTCAGGACGACAAATGCTTTCACCACATGCCCGCGCTCGGGATCGGGGCTTGCGACGGCCGCACATTCGGCTACGGCCGGATGCTTGACCAGTGCATCCTCCACCTCGAACGGACCGATGGTATACCCGCCGGAAATGATGATGTCATCCGAGCGGCCCTCGAACCAGATGTAGCCGTCCTCATCCATGCGCCCTTGATCGCCCGTCACGTACCAGTCGCCGCGGAATGCTTTTGCCGTGCGCTCGGGATCATCCAGGTAGCCTTTGAACAACGCCACAAGCTTGCGGTCAATCGCGATGTCCCCGACCTTGCCGACAGGCAGCTCGTGGCCCTCTTCGTCAATGATCGCAATGCGCACGACCGGAGATGGCTTGCCCATTGATCCTGGCTTTGGCTCCATGCCTACGAAGGTACCCACCAAAAGGGTGCTTTCCGTCTGTCCGTAACCGTCGCGCACTGTCACCTGGAACTCGCGGCGGAACGTATCGATCACTTCGCGGTTCAGCGGCTCCCCTGCCGAACATGCGGAGCGAAGCGCTTGCAGCTTGTACTGGCCCAGATCGGACACTTTGGCCATCAGTCGGTACTCGGTCGGCGTCGCACAGAGAACGGAAATCGGGTATTTTTGCAAAATCGCCCAATAGTTTTCGGCGACGAACCGTCCTTTGTACACAAACGCCGTCGCTCCCATGCCCAATGTGGAGACGAAGGGACTCCAGATCCATTTGGCCCAGCCAGGACCTGCTGTCGCCCAGACCAGATCGCCCTCGCGCACGTCGAGCCACTGCTTCGCCGCCACCGCCAGATGCGCGAACGGCCAGCCGTGGACGTGCATAACCCCTTTGGGACCGCCTGTCGTCCCGGACGTATAGGACAAAAAGGCCAGTTCATCTGCATCCGTGTCTACTGGCGTAAATTCCTCGGCTTGCCCCTCCATGATGTCCGGCAGAGCAACCCAGCCTTCTTTTCCTGCGCCTGTCGTCATGTAGTGCGTCAGACTTGGGCATTTACCGCGAGTCTGATCGACCTCGTCCATCGCGCCTTCGAAGCTGATGACAGCCTTGACCTTGGCGTGGTTCACCCGGTACTCGATGTCCTTGAAGCGCAGCATTTCCGACCCAGGCAAAATGACCGCGCCCAGCTTCAACAAAGCGAGGTACAGCCCGTACGCGAGTGTCCCGCGGGAGACGAGCACCAGCACCCGGTCCTTCGCCCCAATCCCGACGGAGCCAAGCGCATTCGCGATGCGATTGGAATAGCGACGCAGCTCTTCATAGGTCAGGATCCGTTCGTTCCCTTGCTCGTCCAGCTCCCAGACAGCGCGTCTCTCCGGATTTGTTCTGGCCCATTCATCCACTTGTGCGGCGAAATTGTACTTTGCTGGCATGTTCAATTGCAAGTGAAACACCTCCACGTTTTTTACGTATGTAGAAATAGAAGTTCTGCATTTTCTCAATATTTCCTCTTTATTCTCTATTCTAACAAAAAATGTTCCGCGGAGTATTACAAAAATTGGCAAGGGCAGCACCCGCAACGATTCGCAGCCATCCTGCGTCATACATAACAAAGGCTCTCATGCACAATGCACGAGAGCCGGCAGGAACGGTTTTTCCGTATACGGTTATGGAAAGCTTGCAATCCTACAGGACGCGCTTGATCTTGACGACGCGCTTCTCCCAGTTCGTTCCGTCGAACTTGGAATAGGTCACGCCAGGGCTTCCGTACGTGTGCAAAATTTTGCCGTTTCCGGCGTAGATCGCCACGTGTGTAATCCGGTCGGAGGAACTGTTGACAGAAGCTTTCATGAAGATCAGGTCGCCTTTTTGCAAGTTCTTCTTGGACACAGTCGTCCCTACGGTCGATTGCTGGCGGGAGTCGCGCGGCAACGTGATCCCCGCTTCCTTGAAGACGCGCTGCGTAAACGACGAGCAGTCAAACGTCTTGGTCGTGCTGCTGCTGGAGCCGTACTTGTACTTCGTACCCAAGTATTTCTCGCCGATCTTGATAACCTTGTCGGCCAGGTTGTTTACCGTTTGCTCCTGCTTGCTGCCGGAAGTGTCGGAAGAGCTTGTCTCCTCCAAAATGCGGCGTGCGCCGAGGAACTTCTTGCTGTATTCCGAATAGTTTTTCAGGACGACGGCATCTTCGCTTTGCGAGGAGTAGACAAATTGGTCATTGCCTATGTATATGCCCATAAATGTCGGGCTGCCTTTTCCGTTGGACGAGAAGAACACCAGGTCTCCCGGCTGCACGCTGTTTTTGGAGACACTTTTACCTGCCTTGTATAAGCTCGCAATCGTGCTGCCGATGGAAACCCCGATTTGCTTGTACGTGTACGTAGCCAGTTCTGCGGAGCCGAACTGTGTTGGACCTTTTGCTTTATATTCATAATCTTTCCCAATCAAGGATGTCGCGATCTTTACAACATCAGACTGTTTTGAATCTTGCGTCTTAGCGGCCGCCTGTTCAACTTGACCACCCATTAACAGGGACGTACTCAGCATGACTGCTACTGTTGACTTCAAAACCCAATCTCGTTTCGTCACTTTCTTTTCCTCCTTGTCATGTTGTGGCACCCGTCGTGGGTACATGGACAGATTACCCCAGGAGGAAACGGGAGGATAAGACCGTAAAATTTACCAATCATGGAATTAGTAGCATCGGACTAATCAAAAAACAAGTGTCACAACAGGTCACTCCTGCCTTTTAGTTCCATAGTACCAGACGCTATTGAGAATTGTTTTCAACGATGCTTTTCCAAGCAAAAACCCATCTTCTGCTTAATCCTGTCAGAAGATGGGTCTATTTGCCCGCCGCAACTGCCCGCTTTTATTTCAGTTTGGCCGTAAACTGGCCCCACTCTTCTTCGCCCCATTTGAGGGTCAGCACATCGCCATCTGCGACAGGCCCGACACCCGCAGGAGTCCCCGTGTAGATCACATCGCCCGCACCCAGACCGAAATGCTCGGCAATGTAGGCAATAATCGTCTCCAGATCAAAAATGACATCGCGAATATTTCCCCGCTGCACCTGCTCGCCGTTTTTTAGCAGGGAAAAGTCCGTTTGCTGCATCGCTGCAAGGCCCGGAAACGGGTGAAACGGCGTCAAGATTGCAGAACCGGGAAAGCCCTTGGCAAGCAGCCACGGATGACCTGCGCTCTTCAACTCGCTCTGCACATCGCGCAACGTAAAATCGATGCCAAGGGCGATTTTGTCGACCAGCTCGGCAAGCGTGCAGCCCGATTCATACGGCCGCGCCAGATGCACGACCAGTTCCGCTTCATAATGAAGCTCTCCGCGCGTGCCCGGCAGCTCGACCTCCTGTCCGTTCGTCACAGCCAGGGCGTGTGTCGGCTTGGCAAAAATCATCGGTTTTTTCGGTACGTCGTTTCCCAGTTCGGCCGCATGCAGTCGATAGTTCCGTCCTACACAGTAAATATTGCGGATCTGTTCCATTTTGTCCTCTCCTTATGCAGGCTTTTCGCTCTCACTTACTATATCATGGGAAAGAGGACAAAAGACAGCCGCTCACTTCTCACCAAAGCAGTTGTCATAGCCCGGCCAGAGCCTGGCGTTGCCGCGGGCCTCCACTTCAAACACCGTATCGCAGATCGCTTCCAGTGCGCTCTCCAAATCCGTCTCCGCCTCTGAGATCCACGTGAACCCGTAGCGAAGACGCACGGCCTGCTCGTTTTTTTCACAAAAGACAAACACAAGCTGCGGATGCTGCTCAATGACAGCTCTGCGCGCCTGAACGGTCGCGTCCAGCGAAAACAAGCCGTCCCACTCCGCGATGACATAGGTGGAGGTCACCTCGATCCAAAGGGCAGAGGAATCGTCTCTTCTGCCAAAAACAACGGCATCCTCCCGGTAAAATCCATAGCCCGAAGGAAGGGCGCCCTGCAGTCTGAATGCCATCCCGACAGGCAAATCTTCCGGCTTCAGCGCTGCGACAAGCCTTCCCGGCAGAAAATAATAGCCATCCTTTTGGCAAAAGCCCAGCGGCTCTCCCATGACGACGACGCGCTCATTATGCGGGTCGCCTGTCACCTGTACGTACATCACGGCACCTCCTTTTTCACCCAGTATGGTCAGGCATGCCTACCTCATAACCAATTATCGCTTTGAAACATCCATTATTTTACATTTTTTAAAGACAAAAAAACAGGAGGTACATCCCCATTGGGTGCCCCCCTGCTTTTGCGTTGTTGTCATGATGCGCGGACGATGGCGATGACGACATCGTTTTCGTTGTACGCCTTCGCTTTTATTTTGACGGGAAAATCGTATGGATTCTGGAATTGGAAATCCAGCAAGCCATAAGCTACCGTCGCGTCCTGGCCAGCCGGTACATAGCCCACCGACTTGCTGTGATTGTGCCGCTCCACCATCGTCATTCCCGCTTCTGCGGTCGCATTGTACAACGTGCTGGATACTTGGCAAATCCCGCCGCCGTAGTCATCGACAAGTTGTCCGTTCAAGATTGTGCCTGCCTTTTGCCAGCCGTCCTCTGCGATATTCGAGTTGCCTACTGCTTCATTATAGGAAAAGACCGCTTGCGGATCGATTTTTTGCTTGTTGATCTTTCTCAGCGCCTTCTTGATATTGTGCTTGCGCGCGTCAGAGCTGCCTTCCATCGTCGTATGGTAGAACCCAAGGACCTCGTTTTCCTCGATGTCCATTTTGTCCAAAAACATTTCACGCTGCTCTGCAGGGAAAAGTTCTTCTGTGCCCAAGGCAGATGCAGGAGTGGGAAGGACTGCTGTACACGCTGAAAACAGGAAAGCTGCTGTCATCACACTGACACCTGCGAACCGGAATTTGTTCATGCTCCTCTTCTCCCTCGTTTTTAATCGTGCTGTCTCTCTTCTCGGCTTGCAGAGAAGCTTTCAGTCAACGCCAGCCAGATCGTGTCGACCACAATGCTCGCCACTCTACTGTATCCCACGCATGACGCGGCGAGCAACCTGCAAATGTTGGGCAATTCAGAAAGACCAGGTGCGCAGCCAAACGGCGTCAGTCGTGCAAAATCTCCACATACCCTACTGTCCCGTGTACGCGGATGCGTTGCCCGTCTTTGATGAGCCGCGTGGCATTTTCCACGCCGACAACGGCCGGCAAGCCGTATTCACGCGCAATGACAGCCCCGTGGTCATCAGGCCGCCCACTTCCGTGACCAGACCTTTGATCGCTACAAACAAAGGGGTCCATCCTGGGTCGGTAAAAGTAGTGACCAATATATCCCCTTCTTCCAGATTCGCCTCTTCCATGTGTAAAATGACTCGGGCCCGCCCCTCGATCACTCCGGCAGAAACAGCGAGACCGGCAAGGGCATTGGCTGGCAAGCTTTCCCGCTTGTACTTGCCAGAGATGATTTCACCGTCAGACGTGATGACACGAGGCGGGGTCAGCTTTTCGAATAATCGATAGTCTTCCTTTCGCTTGTGGATGATCTGCTGGTCCAGCTCGTTCGTGCGCACCGCTTCGTGAAACTCTTCAAACGTAAGATAGTACACGTCTTCTTTTTCGTGAAGAACGCCCGCCTGGACGAGTTTTTCGGCTTCTTTCAGCAAAGCTTGCTTGTAGACAAAATAGCGACTCACGATGAAGTATTTGGGATATTCGCGATAACCAGTGAAGTTGCGAATGCGGTCAATCATTTGTTTCGTTTCTCTTGCTTTTTGTTCCCCGTCCGGCAATTGCCTGACTCGCTCGATCATCTCTTGTTCTTTTTTAAGCGCTTCCTGTCGCCCTTGCTCAAATTTCTCCTTGCCGGCATTCGGCGCAAAATTTTTGATGTTGCTCAAAATCATGGGGACGAGCATATACGGGTTTTCACACCAGCGCGTTCTCGTCAGATCAATTTCTCCGGCACTGCGCATACCGTATTTGTCGAGATAGGCCTGGATCGCGTCATGCGCCTTTTGTCCGCCCTCTACCTTTCGCAGTCCATCCATAAAGTGCTCCGCTTGTGCGTGCTGCAAATAGTCAACGACCTTTGGATAAGGGCGAATCACATCGGCAACATCGAGGAGCGCCAGCCCCATTTCCGACGTGATGTTGTTTGGCACAGATTGGGAAAGCGTGTCGGCTGCGTTTTTTTCACCCAGCCACTCGGACATTTTTTCGTTAATCCATGTCGCAGCATTGAGCGCAGTCATAATCACGCCCATGTTTTCGGGGACAAATAGCACCTGCTTTAACTGCCGAATGTCTTCGAGAATAAAGGAAAACAAGTCCGGCCCGGATTTCGTCTGGATGCTTTGCTTTGTCTTTTCCAGCGCCTTTTGATTTCGCGCAATCAACTCAGCCACGATGGCTGGATCGACTTCGCTCGGTGTTTTCAGACTGGCGGTGAGCCTGCCTGGGTTGCTGTTGCCGGGCGCCTGCGCTTTGTCATCTGCTAGTGTCAATGGGATATAATCTCGCTCGATGATCGCAAGCAGCGCGTCTTTGATAAGCGGATCCGATTGTCCCAATGTTTTTAGCAGCGTCTGCCTGCCGTCAGGGGAAGCGAGCATCTTTGTCACATCGACAAACAACCTTCCCCCCGCTTTGTGCATCGGTGCATTCGTCGTCAGCAAAAAAACAGACATGCCCAATGGCTTCAGCGGGTTGGTCATCATTTGTTGGTGGCCCACCGATACGTAGACGTGATCGCCTTGATCGTTCGCTTCCGGGATGGGGTACAAAGTCGTAATCGGGCGGCTCTGGACAATGGAAAACGTATCGTCAACGAGGCACCATTCAATATCTTGCGGACAGCCAAAATGAGCTTCGATCTGCCTTCCGATGCGTGCCAGTTGCAAAATTTGCGGGTCGGTAAGAGTTTGCACCTTTTGTCGCTCAGGTTCGATCTGCTCCGTCTGTGTTCCGCCTTCTTTTCGTCCGTAAATCGCCAGCGTTTTGGTCGCGATTTTCTTGCTGACGATGACTCCGTCTTTTACCTGATAACCATCAGCGGAGACAAGGCCAGAGACGAGTGCTTCGCCAAGTCCAAAGCTGGCGTCGATTGACAGCAGCTTCCGGTTGGCTGTAATCGGGTCGGCGGTAAATAGAATCCCGGAAGCTTGCGGGAACACCATCCTCTGTACGATGACGGATAGAGAAACATCGCGGTGGCCAATTCCGTTCTGCATCCGGTAAATGACCGCGCGATCCGTAAACAGCGAAGCCCAGCATTTGCTGATATGCTGCAAAATGGCTTCGATTCCGATTATGTTCAAATAGGTGTCCTGTTGACCAGCAAAAGAAGCGTGCGGCAAATCTTCCGCAGTCGCGCTTGAGCGCACGGCATAAGCGTGTTTTGCACCATAGCGTGAGAGATAGCGAGTCACGGCTTCTACTACATCGGCGGGAATTTCCGCTTCTCTGATAATTTGCCGAAGCTGCCTGCTGATTTCACGCACTTGCTCCCGGTCTTCTGTGCCAAGCCTTGACAGGCGATCCAGCAAAGCATGGTACGTCTCGTTTTGTGCGATCGCTTTTTGATAGGCCGCGGTTGTCACACAAAATCCTTCCGGGACTTGTATGCCGGGGATTTTCGATAGCTCACCCAGATTGATTCCTTTTCCGCCAACGAGCCACTGCGCCGTTTTTTCCATTTCCTGAAAACCAAGGATCAACGTGCTCATACCGATCTCCCCTAACCATTCCATTGTGAAAAAGCATTTGACAAGTGATTGCGCAGGTGATACAATTAAAGTGTAAGATGAGGTACTACTAACCATAAAAGAAAGCGCAGACTTGTGCTTCGATTATATCATCGTGTCTTTTTAGGCGCAATAAGAAAACCCTGAGTGAAGCTCCGGGTTTTTTTGCGTTAGCGGATATTTGAAAGCTTGTAGTCATAACCGAGCAAGCTGCAAATCTTGGCCGGTTTAAGCCTGCCCTGCCTGCCCATGCACAGGCGGGCGCTCAGAAAGCATCCAATAAGGGTCAGCCATGTCCAGATCATGAAAAGCAAAAAAGCTTTTGTTCTGCCGAAAAAGCAGCCCAAAAGCCTGTCGTCTACTCGTATGGTGCGGTCGAGAGGACTTGAACCTCCACGGTGTTGCCACCACTAGAACCTGAATCTAGCGCGTCTGCCAATTCCGCCACGACCGCATATGAAACACGTGGTGCCGGCGATAGGAATCGAACCCACAACCCCCTGATTACGATTCAGGTGCTCTACCAATTGAGCTACGCCGGCAAGTAATGATATTCGCCATTCGTTTATCAAAAGATGGCGGAGCTGACGGGACTCGAACCCGCGACCTCCGGTGTGACAGACCGGCGTGAACTCCAACTTCACCACAGCTCCATGTGGTTTTTTCCATTTTTTACTCACTATCGTGGGCACTTCTGTAATATAGCATGTTTTCTACCAACTTTGCAATAGTTTTTGAAAATTTTATTCTCCATCATTTTTTCATAGATTTACCATTGAAAATCCGTTAAAATTTTATCCAGATATGCAGAAAATAGTAGATTGGTGGAGACGATGATATGAAACTGACTTCGAAGCTACTCACCTCCCTCGCCCTCTTCACTCTGCTGCCTACTGCTGCTCACGCCTCCTCTGGAGTGTACGTAGTATCAGCAGGGGACACGTTGAGCAAAATTGCCCGTGAGCACCAGACTACGGTCAGCCAGCTCATGCAAGTGAACCAGCTGAAAACCGATCAGCTGTCGATTGGCCAGACTTTGGCTTTGCCTGAGGGAAGCCTGTCGGCAAGCGCTGGAGCCGATCTCCCTCTCGATGTGATAGCCGGCTCCAATCTTTCCGCCCAGAATGAGCCGGAAGAATTGACGGCTGGCGAAAAAGCTCGCGTGACAGCAGATGTGCTGAACGTGCGCAAAAAAGCGTCGACGGATGCGAAAGTGTTAGGCAAGCTGAAGTATGGCGACCTGGTTGAAGTCGTCGAGACTGGCAGCGAGTGGACCAAAATCGAGTTCGAAGATGATGAAGCCTACGTCTTCTCCGCTTACTTGAGTCCAAAGCTCGCCCCTGACCTTGTGTTTACAGGCGAAGTTGATTCCGCAAGCCTGCATCGTCTGGAAGCGATCTTTGAACCATTGCTCAAAACTCCGTATGTGACTGGAGGAACTACCCCGGACGGATTTGATTGCAGCGGCTTTACTTCCTACGTATTTAGCCGACTCGGAGTAACTCTTCCGCGCACATCCGAGGAACAATTCCGCGGTGGAACATCGGTTCCGCTGGAGCAGGCAATGCCGGGCGACCTGCTGTTTTATGATTCCCTTGGAAAAGGACGTGTATCCCACGTAGCGATTTACCTGGGGAACGGCACGATCGTCCATGCAAACGGCGAAGACGTACGCTATGGCAAAGTGGAGTACATGCACAAGCTGTATCCGTTTTACGGCGTGAAGCGCTACGTCGATTTCCAGTAGTTTGATCCCAACAAACAGCCCACACCTGTCTGCAGGTTGTGGGCTGTTTGCATGTGGGACTCGTATCAATGAATTTCCGAATGTTGTCCGGCCTGCGGAGGTGTCTGATTGCCCCCGATTTCGATTTTTCCCAAGGCCTGCTTCATCTTGTCGAGCTGAAGCTGGTAATCGCGTACAACTGTGGTGAGAACGCTGACCGACTCTTTAAAATCGGGTTCGCTACTGACCCTGTCGATGGCTCTATGTAGATGCAGCATTTTGTTCTCTGTTTCCCGCAGTAAGTCGAGTAACTGCAATCCGTTTACCACGTCATCACCTCATTTGCTTTTTTCTTACTGTTTCCCGCTCCGTCCGTTGCTATGCGTCAAAAAACGCCCGACTCGCTTATCGGGCGTTTTTTCCTGCAAGCTTACGCACGTGCTGCGGCAAGCTCTACAAACGTATCAATATCTTTTTCGATCAAGGCAAGCGAGCTGCGCCAGAAGTCAACCGAGCGCACGTCGACGTCCATGATGGCCGCCACATCCGCAATGTTCATTTTGCCTGTGACAGACAAAAGCTCGTCATATTGCTGGACGAACGCTTCGCCGCGCTTCACATACTCGGCGTACAGTCCTTTGGCAAACAGCAGGCCAAAGGCGTACGGGAAGTTGTAGAAGTTGAAGTCGGCACTATAGTAATGCGGCTTGCACACCCACATGTACGGATGCAGCACGGCATGGTTCAGCCCTTCTCCGTAGGCGTCTTTTTGCGCTTGCAGCATCAGCTCCTTCAGCTCGTTGACGGACAGGGAGCCTTCCGCGCGACGGGCAAATACGGCCGTTTCAAACAGGTAGCGGCTGTAAATATCGACGATGACCTGACCGGCGCCCGAGATGTCGTTTTCCAGGATCGAAAACGCTTCTTCGGGTGTCGCCTGGGCCAAAGCCGCCTTGGCGATAATCGTTTCGCACAGAATCGACGCGGTTTCGGCAATCGGCATCGGATAGTCGCTGTTGCAAAACGCTTCCTGGACGAGACATTCGCCATGGTAGCCATGTCCCAACTCATGCGCCAATGTGCTTACGTCACTGTAGCTGCCTGTGTAGTTGGCCATGATCCGGCTTTCCCCGACCATGTGCAGGTTGTAGCAAAACGCTCCGCCGCGTTTGCCTTCGCGAATCTCGGCGTCAATCCACTGGTTGTCAAAAGCGCGGGCAGCATAATTCGCCAGCTTTTCGCTGAAGCTGCCAAAATGCTTGACAATAAAATCGCGCGCTTCCTGATACGTGAAGCGCATGTCGGCTTCGCCCACCGGAGCGAACAGGTCGTAGAACGGCAAGCCGTTCTCGTGTCCGAGCAGCTTGGCTTTTGCCCGGAAGTATTTCGTAAAGGCCGGCAAGCTTTCTTTCATGGCCGTGAGCATCGCGTCGAGTGTCGCCTTGTCCATGCGCGAATCGAGCAATGTTTTTTCCAGGGGCGATTCATAGCCGCGCAGCTTGGCTACGGTGATGACCTCGCCCTTGATGCCGTTCAGGCACGCCGCAGACGATTCCTCGATCTTTTTGTAGGCGGCAAGCTCTGCCTCGTAGGCGGTTTTGCGAAGCGTTGCATCTTTTTCATACGCCATGTTGCGCACGACTGGCAGAGGAAGCTGTTTCGCCTCTCCGTCAACGGTGATGTCCACCAACAAGGTCGAGGTCAGCATTTCCTGCAGCTTCGTCCAGGCGTTGGAGCCTGTGTTTTTCATTTTCGCCAAAATGATCTCTTCTTTTTCGCTGAGCATGTACTTGCTCTTCTCGGACAGTTCGGTCAGCATGAAGCGATGGGTTTCCAGCAGCTCTGACTGGCCAATCAACTCGCTCAGGTTGTCCAGCTGGCCCAGCCATTTCTGGAACTGCACGCCCGGCTCCACCAGCTCGACGGACTGCTCCTGTACTTTCTCGATCAATTGCAGCGCTTTTTCGTTTTTCGCGTCTACGCTTGCCGCAAGCTCGCCAAACGCGTACAAGCGGTACTGCGTCTGCAAAATCGACGTCAGCCGGGTAATGTACGTCTCCATCTTCTGGACAGCGTCTTCGGGCGATTGCAGGCTCATTGCGGTCCAGTTCTTTAGCTCGTCCATTTCCCGACACAGTTTTTCCCAATCTTGCCTGCATTCCGGCGAGTCAAACGACGTGTACAAAACGTCCAAGTTCCAGCGCATGTTCATGAGTTCGGCCTCCTTATGCCTATGTATGCTATGTATCAGACTCTATTGTAAAAAAATTTAGATAGATTAAGCAAGTTTTTATAAAAAACATGCGCAAACAAGACGGCCAGGCAGACAAGGCAGTCGCAAGAGACATCGGGGATCATTTTCCCGGCTCCCCTTCTTCGGCCCTCTCTAGCATGACAGCCACTTCGGCTGGCGGCTTTCTCGTGCGGCGTCTTGCTTTGCGCTTCTTTTTGCGCAGCACAAACAAGGCAGTCAGCATGAAGGCCAGTGTCGCAAGCTGAATCGGTTGGGAGAGCTTTGCCTGGACCCAGCCGCTCATGCCGAGCAGATGGAGTAGGACGGCTAGGTAAAGAAGAATCGATGCGAGATTTTGCGCGTTCACTCTTTTTCACCCCTGTCTGGCCAGATCGGATGGGAGAAGAAAAACTCCCGTGAAGCCAGGCTGGTGAGCTCCACAGGAGTGTCGGTTCGTGCTGTGTACCGTTTTGGGATTAGATCGGCAGAAGCTCTACGCTTTCCTTGCTCTCAAGCTCTGCCACCATGTCCAGCCAAGCTTGCGGCTTTTGCGGCAGGACGGCGTAATAGCGCTTGAGGAAAGTGACGATCAGTTCTGCCTCCAGGCTCGTCTGCTCTTCATTCGTCGGCAGGAAGCCAAGGTCGAGTCCAGCTACTGCTTCACCATCGTTTTGCCAGGATGGATGCACATACGCGATATTCGTGCGCTTGTAGCCCAGATGGGAAAGAACTTCCCGGCGCACGAACGGGTCCATCGGCTTGATGCCGCCAAAGCTGTGCTCCTGCACACGGTACGGATCGTAAATTTCGGCAAACATGCCGTACAGTTCCTTGCCATTTTCCTTCGCCAGCGCGAGCAGGTCTTTTTGCCGCTCTCTCGCCAGAAAACGGCCTACGCCAAGCCCTTCCCGCCCGATAATGGTGAAGTCGGTCATGGCGACGTTCAGATCAGGATAGTAGCGGTATTCCGTAGCGCCGACTACCTCTCCTTCATGTACGGCCACAAATACGCGAATTCCCGGGTCTTCGAGCGGCTCTTTCCACAATTCGTAGGCGAGAACCTCCTCTGGCGGGAAAACTTCCTGCATCAAGCGGTGCATTTTGGCAAACAGCGGATTGTCAATATGTTGAATGCGTACAAATTCCATCGTGATTCATCCTCCTGGTTCTGAAAAATCGGTAATTCGTTCGTCGCCTAGCGTGCCAGAAACGGGTTTTTCCACTCCATCAGCACGGCGTAGTTGCGGGACTCCTCGTCCTCCAAATAGTTCGGCACAATTTGCACAGGCATCCGGCCACAACGCATGAGAAACGTAATGACCGGGTCTTTGACCTCTCCCGCTACCACGCGCTCGACGTATTGCTCCGGCGTCCACTCATCTGCATAACGGCCGTAACCAGGCATTCTTCCGCCGCCCAAAAGCCGTTTCAAGCCTTTTTGGACGACCAGCTCGTACATTGCCTGCATCATCAGTTGTCCGAGTCCGAGCTTGCGGTGGCTCGGCCGGATGCAGATGTCCACGATGTACAGCGTGTCCCCGTCTGGATCGTGGTTGCGGATGTAACCGTTGTCGGTCACATCTGCCCACTTGTGCTCCGGGTGGGCAGGGTCGAATTGCACGAGCAGTCCGGTCATCGAGCCTGCCAGAACACCGTCCACCTCCACGCAAATCGCGCCCTCGGGAAAAAGCGTGATGTGGTTGGTGAGCTGCTCCTGGTTCCACCACAGCTCGGAGGGAAACGGCGGCGGGAAGCTCTCCGCCTGAATCTGGATCAGCTCGAAAAAGTCGGAGCGGTTGTAGTTGCGGATGACAGCCTTGCGCGGCTTGTCCCCTTCAAACACATACAGTTCTTTGCGGTACATTTCCATCCTCCGTCTGTTCGCGAGATGCTAGCTCCAATCGGGATACAGGTCTGTGCGACGGTCGCGCCACGTTGTCACCGAGCCTTTTTCCCGCACTTCGTACAACAGCGACAGGTCGAGGTCGGCAGTCACGAGCATGTCCTGGTTGATTTCGCCCTCGGCAAGCACTCCGCGCGGCGGAAACGGCACATCGTTTGGCGTCAAAATCGCCGCCTGACCGAAGTTGGCGCGCATAAAGTCGACAGTCGGCAGCGAACCTACTGTCCCCGTCAGAACGACGTACACCTGATTTTCGATGGTGCGCGCATGGCTCGTGTAGCGTACGCGATGGAAAGCGTGGCGGTCGTCGGTGCAGGACGGACAGAAAATGACGTCTGCGCCGCGCGCCTTGGCGATGCGCACCCACTCGGGAAACTCGATGTCGTAGCAAATAATCAGCGCGACCTTGCCTTTGTCGGTTTCAAAAATTTGCAGCGAGTCGCCTGCCCCCATGTTCCAGCCTTTGATTTCCCATGGCGTGATGTGGATTTTCTTTTGCTGGCCCACCCGTCCGTCCGGGTAGAACAAAAAGGCGGTGTTGTACAGCTTACCGTTTTCCTCGATAATGTGCGTGCCGCCGATGAGGTGCATGTCGTACTTGGCCGCAAGCGAAGTAAAAAGCTGCACGTACCGCTCTGTAAAGGACGGCAACGCTGTAATCGGCAAAGCGTTTCCTTGTCCGTCGCCGATCGACATGAGCTGGGTGGTGAACAATTCCGGAAACAGCAAAAATTCGCTGTCGTACTCCTGGGCGTTACGAACGTAGTGCTCGACTTGATTGGCAAAATCTTCAAAGCTATGTATCGTATGCAGATGGTACTGCACTGTGGAGACGCGCATTTTCACAGCAATCTTCCTTCCTTTTTCCAGATGTCTAAAATATATCAAAAATGATCGGGAAAGTCTCTCTTTCCAGATAAACAAGTGCAAAGGCTGGACGTTGAGGCGACTGCTCAAGCGAAACAGGCAGTCCGTTCGTTTTTTACGTTACGTTCATCCCTTCGAAAGCTGGTATAATAGCTACGTGAGACATAGGAGGAATCCAGATGGATGAATGGTTGAACAAGCCTGTGAAAACGAAAGAGCGTCCGAAAAAGCGCGGAATCGTTGAATACATCGACGAGCAGTACATCGTCGTCTTTTTTACGGCTCCGCTGAAGGAACGCGTGATTTTTTCCAGCAAGGAGTCGTTTTTGAACAAAGTGGAGTTGCTGGAGGACGCGCCGTCCACACCCTAGCAGCCTGCTTTTTTACCCGCCAAAAAACCCGTATCCGGCACAACGATTGGTGCGCAGGATACGGGTTTTCGCTTTTACGCGTAGTGCTCTTCGCGAAGGCGCTTGATTTCTTCGCTGTCGAGGTACTCGTCGTAGGTCATCATCTTGTCGATCACGCCTTTTGGTGTGAACTCGATGATCCGGTTGGCGATCGTTTGCACGAACTGATGGTCGTGGGAGACGAACAGCACGGTTCCATCGAAGTCGATCAAGCCGTTGTTCAACGCCGTAATCGATTCCAGGTCCAGGTGGTTCGTCGGTTCGTCCATAATCAGCACGTTGGCGCCAGACAGCATCATTTTGGACAGCATGCAGCGAACCTTTTCGCCCCCGGACAGCACGTTCGCTTTTTTCAGCGCTTCGTCGCCCGAGAACAGCATGCGGCCAAGGAATCCGCGGATGAACGTCTCGTCTTGCTCCTTGGAGTATTGACGCAGCCAATCCACGAGGTTCAAATCTGTGTCGAAGTATTGGGCGTTGTCTTTCGGGAAGTACGCGCGGGAAGTGGTGACTCCCCATTCAAAAGAACCGCTGTCCGGCTCAACTTCGCCCATCAAAATCTGGAAGAAGGTCGTCTTTGCCAGCTCATTTGGTCCGACAAACGCTACCTTGTCCCCTTTGTTGATGACCAGATGGAGGTTTTCAAACAGCTTTTCGCCCTCCACTGTCTTGCTCAAGCCTTCAATCGAAAGCAGGTTTTTGCCCGCTTCGCGCTCCGGCTTGAAGTTGATGAACGGATATTTGCGGCTGGATGGACGGATGTCTTCCAGTGTAATTTTCTCCAGCAGCTTTTTGCGCGAGGTCGCTTGCTTCGACTTGGAAGCGTTGGCGGAGAAGCGCGCGATGAACTCCTGGAGCTCCTTCATCTTCTCTTCTTTTTTCTTGTTCTGTTCACGAGCCATCTTCAGCGCGAGCTGGCTGGATTCGTACCAGAAGTCGTAGTTACCCACGTACATTTGAATTTTGCCGAAGTCAATATCCGCGATGTGCGTACACACTTTGTTCAGGAAGTGACGGTCATGGGAAACGACGATGACGGTGTTTTCATAATCGGCCAGGAAGTTTTCCAGCCAGCGAATCGACTCAATATCCAAGTGGTTCGTCGGCTCGTCCAAAAGCAGAATGTGCGGGTTGCCAAACAGCGCTTGTGCGAGCAATACCCGTACTTTTTCCGTACCGGACAGGTCTTTCATCAGTTTGTCGTGCAGTTCGGTCGGGATGCCCAGACCAATCAGCAGGCTTGCTGCATCCGCTTCGGCCATCCAGCCGTTCAATTCTTCGAATTCCGCTTCCAGCTCTGAGGCGCGGTTGCCGTCCTCTTCGTTGAAGTCTTCTTTCATGTAGAGCGCCGTTTTTTCTTCCATGATCTCGTACAGGCGCTTGTGACCCATAATGACGGTTTTCAGAACTTCATACTCGTCAAACTCGAAATGGTTCTGCTTCAACACAGCGATCCGCTCGCCTGGTGTCACCGAAACGTGTCCGCTCGTCGGTTCAATCTCTCCGGAGAGAATCTTGAGAAATGTAGATTTCCCCGCACCGTTCGCACCGATGAGGCCGTAACAGTTACCAGGGGTAAACTTGATCGATACATCTTCAAACAGTGCGCGTTTGCCGTAGCGCAGCGTCACGTTCTGAGTGCTTATCATCGTCGCAATACCTGCCTTTTTTGAATCGTTCAAACACTTATCTTACCAGAGCCAACCTCATATTGCAAAAGAATTGCCGCTGCGACAAATCTCAGCCTGGACACTTTTCCTCATGGATTGTTGCAAAACCGGGAATGCTACCACTGTATTTCCACCCTAACGAAGAAAGAGGTCGTGACGATGTCCAAACACAACGGGGTCAAGAACGAGATGGGCAAAAAAGAAAATCCTTCCCAGACCCGCTCTTCGACAACGGTCGGCAAGGAAGAAACTCGCTCCAAGCAACGGGGCGAATAATCGTCCCCTTCCCGCACGAAAACCGGCCTGCCTTCTTGTGCAGACCGGTTTTGCCTTCGTTTTGTGTGAGCGTTCAAATGCTGATCTGCTGCGGAACGTAGACGCGCGTTGGCTTGATTGCTGGCGCGTTTTCCACAAAAATGGAGACGTTGTGCAGCGTCACGTACACCATACCGCCTTCGACCACGTTCAGTTCCAAAAACCGCTGACGGCTCATTTCCGCTTCAAACACTTCTTTCGTATCCAGCCGCTTCAATTCCAGGCGAACGAACGGGCCGAGTGGTGTAACCCGTTCGATTTGCGCCCGAACGGATGTGGTCGCGGTCGATTTCGGCGGGTGCAGCGACACTTCCACGTCATGCGGACGCATGTAGCCGACAGCCGGCCCTTCAAAATGAGCGTGCTCCGCCTCGAACTCCGCTTCCCCCAGTTTGATCCGTCCGTCCTGAATCCGCCCGTGAAACAGGTTGACGCGGCCAAGGAAACTGTAGACAAACGGGTTGGCAGGCTTGTGGTAAATTTCTTCGGGTGTGCCGACCTGCTCCACCCTGCCTTCATTCATGACGACGACGCGGTCTGCCAGCTCCATCGCTTCTTCCTGGTCGTGCGTCACGAACAAAATCGTCAGGCCGAGCTTTCCGTGCAAATGACGCAGCCAGCGCCGCAACTCCTGCCTGACTTTTGTGTCCAATGCGCCAAAAGGCTCATCCAGGAGCAAAAATTTCGGCTCCACCGCAAGCGCTCTGGCCAGTGCGACACGCTGTCGCTGTCCCCCGGACAATTGCGAAGGATAGCGATGCGCCAGCCCTTCCAGTTGCACCAACCGGAGCAGGGAATGCACTTTTTCGCGAATCTCTGCTTTGCTCGGCCTTGCTTTGCGGGGACGGACGGTCAGACCGAATGCGATGTTGTCAAAAATCGTCATGTGCCGAAACAGGGCGTAATGCTGGAACACAAAGCCAACTTGACGCTCGCGCACATCCCGGTTTGTATTGTCCTCGCCGTTAAACAGGATGCTCCCTTGCTGCGCCTGCTCCAGTCCGGCGATCAGCCGGAGCAGGGTCGTCTTGCCGGAGCCGGACGGGCCTAACAGCGCGACCAGTTCGCCTTCGGGAATGTGCAAATTGACATTTTGCAGCGCGGTAAAGTTTTTGTAAGTCTTCGAAATGTTGACAACCTCAATGCTCATCCTGCCCTCTCTCCTGACACGTCAAAGTGATCTTCCACTTCCACCTCGAACTGTCGCTCTGTTTTCCACTCGATCACGCTTTTTACGACGAGCGTAACCAGTGCCAGCACAGCGAGTAGCGTCGCGACCGAAAAAGCCGCAGCAAACTGGTATTCGTTGTACAAAATCTCCACGTGCAGAGGCAGCGTGTTGGTCATGCCGCGAATATGGCCGGAAACGACCGAGACAGCGCCAAATTCGCCCATCGCCCGGGCATTGCAGAGAATGACGCCATACAGTATGCCCCATTTCACATTCGGCAAGGTGACGCGCCAAAACGTTTTCCAGCCGCTCGCACCGAGCGACACGGCCGCTTCCTCTTCGTCCTTGCCCTGCGCCTCCATCACGGGGATCAGCTCGCGAGCGACAAACGGAAACGTGACAAAGGTCGTTGCCAGCACAATGCCCGGGACGGCGAAAATGATTTTCAGATCAAGCGTAGCCAACAACGGCGCGGCAATTCCCTCGCTGCCAAACAGGAGAACGAAAATCAGCCCGGCGATGACAGGCGACACTGCAAAGGGCAAATCAATCAGCGTCAGCAGCACATTTTTGCCGCGAAACGAAAACTTCGCGATGGCCCACGCAGCGGCGACGCCAAACGTGACGTTCAACGGCACGCTGATGGCGGCGACCAAAAGCGTCAATTTGACCGCCGACAGCGTTTCCGGGTCGGAAATGGCGGCGAAAAACACGTCTGCCCCCTGCTTGAACGCCTCGGTAAAGACGGCAATCAGCGGCAGGATGAGAAACAGTCCGAGAAACAGAAAAGCAACCGCGATCAAGCTCCAGCGCACGTAGGCTGGCTCCGTTACATGCTTCATTGGTCACACCCTCTATCGTGCCGCATCGAATTTGTTCATCCTCCATTGCAAGTAGTTAATCATCAGCAGCATGACAAACGAGGCAACGAGCATGACCGTCGCAATCGCTGTCGCGCCCGCGTAGTCGAACTGCTCCAGCTTTGTCATGATGAGCAGCGGCACAATTTCTGTCTTGAGCGGCATATTGCCGGAAATAAAGACGACAGAACCGTACTCGCCGAGCGCTCGGGCAAAAGCAAGGGCAAAGCCGGTAATGATCGCCGGCAGCAAATGGGGCAAAATGACGCGGGTAAACGTGTGAAAGCGTGTCGCCCCCAACGTCGCAGCCGCTTCCTCCATCTGCAGATCCCAGTCCTGCAAGACAGGCTGCACCGTCCGCACGACAAACGGCAGACCGATAAACGTCAAGGCCACCCAGATGCCGATTGGCGTATACGCGACTTTGATCCCCCACTCCGCCAAATACTGCCCGATCCACCCGTTTTCAGCGTAGATGGAGGTGAGCGCAATCCCGCCTACTGCTGTCGGCAAGGCAAACGGGAGGTCGACGATGCCGTCAATGATGCGTTTGCCGGGAAACTGGTAGCGGGTCAGCACCCAGGCGACCAGGACGCCGAATACGGCATTGACACAGGCGGCAAAAAAAGAAGTGAGAATACTGACGCGAATCGAAGCGAGCACGCGCGTATCGAGAATCGTGCCCACAAATTGTTCCCAGCTTAATGTGGAAGCTTTTAAAAAAAGGACCGACAGGGGGATCAGCACCAGCAGGCTCAAATAAATGATGGTGTAGCCCATCGTCATCCCGAAGCCCGGCAAAAACCCCCTGCGCGAAAATAATTTTTTCATGGAGCTGACTCCTCTGATGACAGGTTATGTTTTCTGGCGTTTACGGTTGGTACAGTTGATCGAAGACGCCCTGGTCGGAGAAATGCGTTTGCTGCGCCTTCGTCCACCCTCCGAACAGTTCGTCGATTGTGAACAGTTCGATTTCAGGGAACGCAGGTGTATGCGCCTTGAGCACTTCCTCAGAGCGAGGACGGTAGTAATTCTTCGCTGCGATTTCCTGTCCTTTCTTTGAATACAGGAACTGCAGGTACGCTTCGGCGACTTCTTTTGTCTTGTGCTTTTCCACGTATTTGTCAACGATGGCAACAGGCGGTTCGGCCAAAATGCTGATGGATGGATTGACAATCTCGAATTTGTCTTTGCCCAGTTCATTCACCGCGAGATACGCTTCGTTTTCCCAGGCGATCAGCACGTCGCCAATCCCCCGCTCGACAAAGGTAGTCGTCGAGCCGCGCGCACCAGAGTCAAGAACCGGAACATTATTGAACAGCGCCGCCACGAACTCCTTTGCCTTGGCTTCATCTCCCCCGTTCTTCTTGAGTGCATAGCCCCAGGCAGCGAGGTAGTTCCATCTGGCTCCCCCGGACGTTTTCGGGTTCGGTGTGATGACCGAGATGCCCGGTTTGACCAGATCGTCCCAATCCTTGATCTGTTTCGGATTACCTTTGCGCACCAGAAAAACGATGGTCGAGGTGTAGGGCGAACTGTTATCCGGCAGTCTTTTTTGCCAGTCGGCCGGAATCAGCTCTCGCTCGGCTAGGGCATCGATGTCATAAGCAAGCGCCAACGTGACGACATCCGCTTCCAGACCGTCGATGACCGAGCGGGATTGCTTGCCGGAGCCTCCGTGAGATTGCTTGACAGTAACCGATTGTCCGGTTTTCGCCTTCCACTCTTGGGCAAATTCCGTGTTAATCTCTTGGTAAAATTCTCTCGTCGGGTCGTAGGAGACATTGAGCAGCTCAACGGCTTGCGCGCTGCCTCCCGCCTCTGTCCCGCCCGTTTCTGTTCCTTGCGACGCAGCGGAGCATCCGCCCAAAGCGATCGCTAACGCGACAATTCCGATGCGTCTCAGACTGGAATGGATCTTGCCCTTTGTGGTGTTCATAGTGGTAACTCTCACTCCCCGTTTTTAATCTATACTATTTTACTCGGAATACTTTGATATTTAGATTATACCTGCCTTCCCCTCGCTGTCAATCCTATTTCCCATCCACTTTATGCCCCATAGGCGGGCGAGGTGAGCGCGAGCGGCAATCCAAATTCTCGGGATCAAGACTTTCCCTTGCGCCGCTGGTTTCTTTTGTGCAGGCTGAGGCCGCCGCGCTCTTGCGGGTCGGCGAACGCCTCGTCCAATCACCCGACGCGGACATCCGTCTCGCGCATTTTTTTGCTTTCGGTTATGATGAAAGGATAAAGGAGTGAAGGAACGTGATTACCGTCTATGTAAAACGTCCGCATGAACAGGCGGAGAAGCTCGACATTGCCGATACCAGCTCCTTGAGCGAACTGGTGGACGGCGACTTTGAAGTGGTGGTCGACGATCATTTGGAAGGAATTTCCTTGATTGTGAATGAAGATGGGCGCGGCGTGCTGGGAAACAATTTTCCAATTACCTTTGACGGCTATCTGGACTGGGTCTACGGTCCGTGCGTGTTCGTCAAAGCGGACGGCCGCTCGCTCACGGAGGAAGATATTAGCCGCATCGACCGCTTCCTTGCGTCCAAAGTGTAATCGCAGCTTGCTCGTAACATGAGCGCACAGCAAAAAGACCCCTGATCTGCCAGCAGATGCGCTGATTGCGCCAGCACACGCTGCTTCTCAGGGGTCTTTTTGTTTTTTGTGGATGGCGCCAGCTTTTGCTTAGCCGTTGATGCCGCTGCTGCCGAAGCCGCCTGTTCCTCTTTCCGTTTCATCCAGTTCGTCGACAACCTCAAATTGGGCAACAGGAACCAGTCCGATCACACCTTGCGCAATCCGGTCGCCTTTCTTGATGAAGTAGCTGTGCGCGTCCACTTCCTCAGCTACCTCCACTTCTTTTTCACTTGCATCCAGACATACTTTGCCGAGCTTGCCAGAAGGAATGCGGATGTTGTCCATCAATACGCACACCTCTCCGCGATAACCCGCATCGACAGTTCCCGGCGCATTCGAAAGGCGCAGCTTTGTCTTTGCGCCAATCCCGGAACGCGGGCGCACTTGCAGCTCATACCCTTCCGGCAAGGCAAAAGCAAGTCCGGTCGGGATTTTGGCAGACTGCCCCGGGGCAATAATCGTATCTTCCACCGCTACCAGATCAAATCCGGCGTCCATGGCACGCGCATATTGCGGGATCACGGCATCCGGATGCAGCTTTTTCAGTTTTACCTGCGCAACCAGGCGCTCATTTGTCAGCTTCATTCCAAGTCTCTCCTCATCTATCGCCTCATTAGCTGATTTCCTTCCATAGTGTACAAGATGTCCGGAAAGCTCGCCACTTTTTTGCCTGTTTTCGGCACGTTTTCATAGAACGCTCACAAATCCCTTTTCTTTTTTCTAGGTTTTTGCCCCCGGATTGTGCTATAATCACCGTTGCACCAAAAACTACAATGGAAAAAGAAAGGTGGAACTGTACCTTGCAAGTACAAAAGCCATATCGTGTGCTGCTTTACTACAAGTATACTCCAGTGGACAACTATGAGGAGTATGCTGCTGAACACTTGCAATTTTGCAAGGAGATTGGTCTGAAAGGACGGATTATCGTCGCCCCTGAGGGCATCAACGGAACGGTATCCGGTACCATTGAGCAGACAGATGCTTACATGGAGTATGTGCGAAAAGACCCGCGTTTTGCCGACATGTGGTTTAAAATAGACGAGGTGGACGGGCACGCGTTCAAAAAGATGTTCGTCCGCGCGAAAAAAGAACTGGTGACCTGGCGTCTGGAAAAAGATGTTGATCCAAACGTCAAAACCGGGAAATATTTGAGCCCAAAAGAATTTTACGAAATGATGCAGCAAGAGGACGTCGTGATCCTCGATGGCCGCAACTACTACGAATACGATCTCGGTCACTTCCGCGGCGCAATCCGTCCGGAAGTCGAGTCCTCCCGCGAGTTTCCTGAGTGGATCGCGAAAAACATGAGCCAATTCAAGGACAAAAAAGTCCTCACCTATTGCACAGGCGGTATTCGCTGCGAAAAGCTGACCGGCGTGCTGTTGGAACAAGGCTTTAAAGATGTGTACCAGCTCCATGGCGGAATCGTCACCTACGGTAAAGACCCGGAAGTAAAAGGCCGCCTGTGGGACGGAAAATGCTACGTGTTCGACGAGCGCATCTCCGTACCGATCAACCACACCGAAGAAGACGTAGTGATTGGCCGCTGCTACTACTGCGGTACTGTCGAAGACCGCTATGTAAACTGTGCGAATCCGTTCTGCAACAAGCAGCACTTCTGCTGCCCTGAGTGCGAGCAAAAATACAAACGTTCCTGCTCCGACGAATGCCGGGAGCATCCGCGCAACCGCTTCGTCGAGGAAGAAAAAGCGAAGCTGCAAGCTGCCGGAGCAAACGCATAACCCATCTAAAACCAGACAAGCTGACAGTCCTTTGTGGAGGTCAGCTTGTTTTTTTGTGCTTTCTCTCCCCTCACCTTGGATCTGTCCATCTTTCTGTTGTCTCTATGGATGCCTGGCGAGCGATGCGCGCAAGCTGAATAGCCGAAAGCGCAATCGCGCACATTTCTGCCAAACCGTCCATGACGGCGTCCGCTTTGGCAAACTTAATAAACAGACATAAAAAAACGCATCGAACCTACAGGTTCATGCGTTTTTTACATGGTCGCCGTTTCCTGCTCCGCTTTGCCAATTCTGTCCTGGAACAGCTTGCCGAGCTGGCCGATGTCCACTTCCCACTTTTCGTCCTTGTAGTAGACAGTCGCCTTCGTCTCTCCTTTTTTGCCCACGATGCGAATGCTGGCCGTCTTGACTTCATAGCTGCCATCCGGTTGAAACGTAATGTCGGCATCCTTCAGTTCGCTGTCCAGCACTGGAGTAATCGTCTTGTCCACCACTTCCTGGGTAGCTACCGCGGCTTGCCGCCCCATCTGAATGACTTCCTCCGGGCTGAACTGGAAGAACAGCACCAGCACCACTCCGAAAATAGCCGCAAGCGAAAGGATGCGGATCAAGCTGCGCACGACCCATTGTGCAGCCAAAATCACCACGATGATACAAACCGCAACGGGCCAGTAATCTTTTACGAGTTGAAGAACCTGCTCCATCCTCACCACTCCTTTACGATCCCATTTTCGCCAAAAACAGGCTGTCGCTAGTCAAAAAACAGGCGAGAAAATGTCGATTGTGCTGGGAAAGCAGAAAAAACCGCCGCAAAACTCGCAGACGGACCTTTTGACTTGGTGCGCCAGGCTCTTACATACAGGATTCGACCTCACGAGTAACGAGTCCTGCCCCCGAACGCAAAAAACGTGCCATCTCCATGCGAAGCTGCCGCACGCCTGCTTTTTGCCCCCCTCCTATTCCGGCTTCTCGCTTTTTCGCAGTTCATCCAGATAGCTGTACATCGTCACCTTGGAAATTTTCAATTCGGATGCCACTTTCTCCAGTGCGCCTTTAATCAAAAACACGCCCTTTTTGTCCATGAACTGGACGATTCGCAGCTTTTCGCTTTTGTCGATTTTCTCCACATCTTTTCCGGAGATCATTTGGGCAATTATTTTTTCCACGATCTCCCACACGTTTTGCACGCCGTCCACTTCTTCCCGCGCCGGCGGCTCCTCGTCCATGCGGATGAAGTCCTCGATGAACGCGCGTGTGTGGACCAGCGGCTGGATGTCGATGTTGATGCAAAAAGCGCCGATGGCCTCTCCTTTGGCATTGCGGATCAAGGCCGTCGTCGACTTGATCGCCCGCCCGTCCTCCGTCTCGGTGCGATAGTTGGCTACGACGTCATTTTGCAACTTTTGGGACAAAAGCACCTGTGTAAGGAGAGGATGGAACGATTCGCCGATGGCGCTGCCTGTTACGTGGTTGTTGGCGGTGTAAATAACCGAAGCTTGTGGCGAGCTCAAATCGTGCAAGACGACCTCGCAGTTTCTGCCGAAAGTCCGCGCTATGGCATCGGCAACCGGAATGTACCGTTTCAATTCCTCCGCATATTTCCCCATGCTTCCCGCTCCTTTCGTCCCTGACGTTAATGCAGATGCCTATAAATCATTAAGGGTATCGTATATTTTTTTCTTGGAAATGAAAAGAGGGATAGAATTTTTTATATATCAAGACTGTAGACAGACCACTACTGGTATTCCTGTTAGCTATACGTTTTCATTTTGCTTATCAGTGCAGATGAACAGAAAAATTTATTCGCAAACCTTATGCATATTTCTTGCTGTGCGCCGAATTTTTCTTCCATTTCCGCAGTCTGCATAAAGTAAAAAGAAACGCCGTCACACTGGGGACTGACCCCGCTCGGGCGACCGCGTTTCTTTTTGCGACTAGATGCTGCTCTGGTCATACTGCAAGCCTTTGGCATAATATTCTTCCTGAATGTGCGCTGGCACCAGGCTGCCCCCGGTCGCCCAGACGATATGGGTCGCGTTTGCCAGCTTGCCAGCAAGGCCATGCTGGTCAATGTAGCGCTGCCCGGCCGCGTGTGCAAGCAGGCGCACAGGTCCCGGCATGCCAGCCAGCGCAGACGGCTCCAGCCGCACAGACTCGCTGTCGCGCAGCGCCCGCAGCAATCGGTACAACTCCTCGTCTGCCACGGTGTAAACACCGCTGAGCAGCGATTCCATCACCTTGCCGACGAAACGGGATGGCCGCCCCACTGCCAGTCCGTCCGCTTCTGTCCTGTTGTCGATACCAAAGTCTTGCACGGCGACCTGGTCATGCAGGCCCGTCATCAGGCCGAGCAGCATACAAGGCGAATGTGTCGGCTCCGCAAAAAAGCAATGGACGTGATCGCCGTACACGAGCTTCAAGCCGTAGGCGACGCCGCCCGGTCCGCCGCCCACCCCGCACGGCAAGTACACGAAGAGCGGATGCTCGCTGTCGACCACAACCTGCTGCTCCTCCAACTGCTTTTGCAAACGTCTTGCGGCCACCGCGTAACCGAGAAACAGCCGTCTGGAATTTTCATCGTCAATAAAATAGCAATTTGGGTCGGCTTCCGCCTGTTTTCTGCCCTCTTCCACCGCTTTTCCGTAGTCGGACTGGTATTCGATCACTTGCACGCCCTTTGCGCGGAGCAGTTCCTTTTTCCAGGCTTTTGCATCTGCGGACATATGTACCGTCACCCGAAAGCCGAGCTTCGCACTGATGATCCCGATACTCAGTCCAAGATTGCCCGTCGACCCTACAGCGATGGAGTAGCGGGAAAACAGCTCGCGATACGAATCAGAGGCAAACACGGCGTAGTCCCTGTCAAGGGGCAATAGACCGTGCTTTCTGGCCAAATCCTCCGCGTGGGCGAGCACCTCGTAGATGCCGCCTCTCGCCTTGATGGAGCCTGCGATTGGCAGGTGGCTATCGCACTTCAGCAGGAGCCGTCCCGGAATTTCCTGTGCGAAGCGGGCCGCCAGCTCGTTTTGCATTTTGCCGATGGATACGAGCGGCGACTCGATCAACCCGCCTGCCTCGGCTGTTTCCGGAAATGCGCGTTGAATGAACGGCGCGAATCGGCGCAATCGTTCCTCCGCCTCGTGTATCTCATCGGCCGTCACCGACAGAGCCGCACGGGCGATGGGAGCATAGCCCGGGTTTGTCCAAAATACTTCCTTCGTCGCCATCATTTCGGACAATAACGGATACTCCCGCTTCCACTGCTCGATTGATTTTCCTGCTACTATCATACGGTTTTCCATCGCAATCGCCTCCATTTTTTGTTCCTGCTGCTCGCCAGGTTGCTTGTTCGCCCGGTGATGCGACCGGTGTGGTATACTTGCTCGGTCGCATCGTGACTGTATATATTTTTACCAGCTCATGCGTATCCGCATCGCAATTGGCACATTTTGCAAACTTTTTTCACGATTGTTATAATAGCACAAATACAAAGCTAGCCAATAGCAAGCAACGGCTGGAAGCTGGCAGGTCTATGCTGCAAAAGCAGACGAAGCCCCAGCCAAAAGGAGAGAAAAAAATGGAAATCAGAAAGCTGGCTCCGCACGAGGAGGCCCCCATGCCGCTGCTGTTGCTTGCAGATCCTTCGCCAAAATTGGTGGAAGACTACCTGCAAAGGGGACAGTGCTATGTCGCCGTCCAGGACGCGGCCGTCGTCGGGGTCTACGTCCTGCTTCCTACCCGCCCGGACACGATTGAGCTGGTCAATATCGCGGTGGATGAAGACCATCAAGGAAAAGGCATCGGCAAACAACTCGTTTTGCACGCCATCGAGGTAGCAAAGGCGTCCGGATACAAAACGATTGAGGTCGGCACAGGCAATTCCAGCCTGAATCAGCTCGCCCTGTACCAGAAATGCGGGTTTCGCATGACCTGGATCGACCGCGACTTTTTTCTCAGACATTACGAAGAATCGATCTATGAAAACGGCATTCTGTTGACGGATATGGTACGCCTCTCCCGAGATATTTGAAGGCTGGCCATATCGCCATCATTGCCCTATCAGAAAGGAATCCCATGTATACATACACGATCTGTTTTCTTAAGCATCAAAACGAGTTTCTGCTGTTGAATCGACGCAAACCGCCATTGATGGGCCGCTGGAACGGCGTCGGCGGCAAGCTCGCGCCAAACGAGTCACCGCTTGCCTGCGTTCTCCGCGAGGTATTCGAAGAAACCGGCATTCCGTTGACCTCCGCCCGCTACAAAGGAGTCGTCTCGTGGAAGCTCGACGGGAAGGTGCTTGGCGGAATGTACGCTTTCGTAGCCGAGCTTCCGGATGCATGGGAGCGTTTTGACACGCCCCGGCGAGTCGAGGAAGGCATTCTGGACTGGGTGACGCTGGACTGGATCTTGCACCCGGACAACGAAGGAATCGCGGAAAATGTCCCGCGTTTTTTACCGTATATGTTGGAAAACGACGAGCCTGTCGAGCACGCATTTACGTATGAAAGCGGCCGGGTGGTTGGCTACGAGCGCGCTTCGCTTCCGGAATTATCTCCATACCTGTTTGGTTGATTCCCTTACTATACACCTGAACTTACGAAAAAGTTATCGATTCCATGATTCGGTCGGTTAAATTCAGCCCTATCCAAGGATGTGATCCACATGGATAACAGTGTAATTTCATCGGTTTGTTTACGGAAAAATTGCCTGACTTTCTTTTTAATTATCTACATAGAATTTTTTATATACGCGTCTTATGATTTTATTCTTGTCTTGAGATAGCACTTAACAGCTACGTTCACTTGAATTAAAATCATCGGTTACTATCATTTGCAAAGAGGCTCTGTCTTGTTTTTAGTATGACGGAACAACGAGGGATACTCGTTCCCTTCTCTTTTGCTGTCCTTGCGCTTCTAGTGGCATAGTTCCATTGCTCCACTCACTTGTCGCAAGGACACACCGACTCAATAGTTTACATAACAATTATTATGTAAATTTAAATGCCGACTTTATTTTGGCCCACCCTCATCGTTTTAGAACTGACCCACCCGACAATTTTTTGGTGGTTAGGTGGTAGAGGAGAGAAAGGAATCACAGGCATCAGATCAGCAGCTTAGTTATTGGAGTAAAAAGGTAAAATAGCCGCACTGCCTGTGATGCGGATGCGGCTATATGCTGCAATGAAGTGTAGTTACATGGATTCTTCAACCGCCTCGCCCCACCCTTCCATTACCAGTTCTACAAATGCGTGAATGGTAATTTCATCAGAACGATCCTTGCGTGCAATTAAAAAGGTATCCAAAGTCTGATTAAAGCGATGCAAAGGAATGAGTTCTTCCTTTCTTATTTCCTCGCTAATGAATTCACCACTGATTATTCCGACACCTGTCCCATTGATAATTGCTTGCTTAATCGCTTCTTCACTGCCACTTTCAATTACAGCTTTCGGCGTTGGTATCTCTTCCATACAACGATCATACAGCCCATCAAGATGATAGCTCTCTTTATAGAGTAAGGGATACTTTTGCAGAATGGCGGAAAGGTCGTTGTTTTGATGGAGGTCTTTTCTAATGACCAATAGCAGCTCTTCTGCATCAAGCGAAACAAATTCCAGTTCTTCATTTCTATTTTGCCCGGCAATAATCCCCACATCTGCTTCACGAGAAGTGACCATTCGAATGACGTCTCCGCTGTTACAAGAGACCAGTTTTAACTTTACTTGCGGATGAAGTTTCACAAAGGTGTGGATAAGAATCGTCAAAAAATGAGTCCAATAGTATTCGGGCGCTGCTATAACCAATGTGCCATAGGGATCATGCAATCGGTTCAATGCTCTGTTCATTTCCTCTACACAGTCCAAGAGTCTATCTGCATGCTGTTTCAATACTTTTCCTGCCGGAGTCAAATACGTTTTCTTCCCAACCCGATGAAACAATGAGTGACCGATCTCCTGTTCCAGATTCCTTATATGCATAGTGATCGTCGGTTGCGTATATCCAAGAATCTCGGCAGCTTTCGTCTGATTCAGATGGGTAGCAACTACCTGGAAGGTTTTCAATGTTCGAAGTTCCATATTTCTCTTCTCCTTGGCCGTCTCTAAAAATTCGTGATAGTGACGATAACATACATCAATTGTTCTTATAATTAGACCCTATGCTAAAGTAAGACCAACAAGATTTCAATGTCTACAAAGGAGGAGCAGAATTGTTTCCATTTCGAATCATGAATCAGCAGAATGTAGAAAAATTATTGGATATGAAACAGGTAATCGAATTGGTTGAGCGTGCTTATTCGTTAAAGGCACAAAAAGAGGCCGCGTTGTTCCCGATGGTATTCCATGAATTTTCCCCAGGAAAAGCAGACATGGACATTAAATCAGGACATCTGATGGGAGCTGATATTTTCGGATTAAAACTCGTGTCATGGTTTGGGGATAATCCTTCCAAACAGTTGCCTCCCCTCACTGGTTTTGTGCTCGTACTCGACAGCCAAACAGGCGTCCCCATTGGGATGATGGGAGGAGAAGCAATCACCTTGATGCGGACAGGAGCAGCTGGTGGGATTGGTGCAAAGTATCTTGCAAGAAAAGAGTCTGAGCATTTACTTATCGTCGGAACAGGTCACTTAGCTCCTTATCAAATTATGTCAACGCTGATGCTCATGGAGCATATCAAGAAGGTGACGGTTTACAATCATCAATCATTGGAAAAAGCAACATCATTCTGCTCTTCACTATCAGCAAAATTAAAAGAAAAGTTTTTGTCTCCGTATAGGGAAAATCAGATGTTATTTGAGGAATACGCTTCTCGAATCGAACAAGTTGAATTTGTGGCAACTGACCAGATTCAGAAGGCAACAGGGGAAGCAGATATTATTATTACCGCAACTCCTTCTCGACAACCGATCATCCAAAAAGAATGGGTTCGGCCCGGAACACACTTTTCTTGCGTAGGGGCAGATATGGCGGGAAAACAGGAAATAGACGAAAGAATTTTCGCTTCTGCAAGAGTATTTGTTGATGATGTTGCCCAAGCTGTTCAGGTAGGAGAAACGGAGATACCGATCAAAAAAGGAATAATAGAAAAAGATAACATTCTTGCGGAAATTGGTAGTGTGATTCTCGGTACAACAACCGGCCGTCTTTCAGATGACGACATTACGATCTTTGATAGCACAGGGATCGCCCTGCAAGACTTGATTACGGCTGATTACATTTTAAAACAAGCGGAAGCAAAAGGAATCGGAATCGTTGCTAACCTGTAAGGGAGGATATGAATCATGAAAATCAAGTCTTTCTCCGTAGAAGAATGGATGAATGCATATGAAAAGAGCGCTACTTTTAATATTGCGGAAACATGTGTGGACTCCCTCACGTTAGAGGAACTCGTTACGTTAGATGGTTCAAACCCTGATGATTTTTTCCGTTCCCTCTATCCTCTTAAGTTAACCTATGGTCATATTGAGGGTTCTCCCGAGTTCAGGCAGCTAGTTGCGAACTTGTACACAACCATTAATCCTCATCAAGTTCTCGTCATGAATGGGGGAATTGGCGCCAACTTTTTAGTTTTTTACTCCCTTGTTCAACCTGGCGATCACGTAATTGCGGTGCATCCGACCTATCAGCAAATTTATGAGGTTCCTCAATCATTCGGTGCAACAGTAGACCTCTTGAAGCTACGCCCTGAAAATCATTTTCTCCCCGATCTGGACGAGTTGAAGTCTCTGATTAGACCGAACACGAAAATGATTTGTATTAATAATCCGAATAACCCTTCTGGTGCTTTATTGGAACGGGATATTCTGGAAAAAATCGTTGAGATTGCACGATCTTGTGGAGCTTATGTCCTTTGTGATGAAGTCTATCGGAACTTACTCCAAGATGATGACGCCGATGTCCCATCAATCGCTGATCTATATGAGAAGGGAATTAGCACATCAAGCGTTTCAAAAGCACTCTCTCTCGCAGGGCTTCGTCTTGGTTGGATTGTTGCTCCACAAGAGGTAATTGCGGAATGTATGAAGCACCGTGATTACACAACGATCAGTTGCGGGATGTTAGACGATATACTCGCTGTCCATGCACTGAAAAACTACGACAAGATTTTAAGGAGAAATCGCAAAATTGTGCGAGACAACCTTGCCCTCCTGGATGAATGGGTGAATAATGAAGAATCCTTCTCCTATGTAAAACCACGTGCGGGAACGACAGCTATGTTGAAATATGATTTTCCAGTCCCTTCTGTTACTTTTTGTACAGGTCTACTGGCGAATACTGGTGCATTTTTGACACCTGGTACGTGCTTTGATATGGATGGTTATGTTCGCATTGGTTATGCTTGCAGTACAGAAGTTTTACAAGCTGGACTTGAGCAGGTATCAGAGTATGTACGGAAAATGAAGTAATTCGTTACTCACTCCCCTCCCCCCACACGCACACCAAACAGCCGATGCTTCATCAGCTCGGCTGTTTCCTTCTCAGTGCGCCCAGGATGGGCGATAGCTCTAGGGTGTAAGTGCCGAACGGGGGTTGGCTGTACCAACTGTTTGCTTAGGTGTGTTTTGAATGTCGCCATCCAGTCCGAGATCGTTTTACCCATCCATGTTCAACATATTGAAACAATGGCGTCAAAAAATTGCACAAAAAGGCATGTTACTGGAAGTTTATACCCATCACATTCCAATGCCAGTTCGGCGTATGCTTCCATTTTATTTTCAAATAAAAGACCCTGTTTTCAGCATCATCATGTCAAATCTCTATCAACTGAACATGAATGGTGTTTGTCTCTTCGAATTTGGATGGTTTTTTGCTGAGGAAAGTACAAAGAGTTTTGCAGTGGATGGTTTAATCGATATAACATTGGATGGTTTGTTTTCATACTTTTTCTTTTATCATAGATAGCAAGTCGAGATTCAGTGAGGAGTGATCGCTCAGGCGAATATTAGCCTCTGAAAGCAAACGAATGGATGCCATGATTGCAGAGCTTTCCCATGATTACTCTGAAAAAATTTAATAATAAGGAGAACTTACTAAAATGAATAGAAGAGCTATATGTGTAGCAGTTGTCCAATCCGCACCTATTCTTTTTAACAAGCAATCATCCTTGGACAAAATTGTAAGGATGACGAAGGAAGCTGCTGGAAAAGGAGCTAATTTAGTTGTCTTTCCTGAAGTTTTCTTGCCGGGTTATCCGAGAGGGTTATACTTTGGTACACGTGTCGGGAGCCGGAATACCGCTGGACGAAGTGACTGGGAACGATACTGGGAAAATTCGATTGACGTACCTGGCGTAGAAACGGAGCTTCTAGGTGAGCTTGCCAGAGAGACCGGAGTCTATCTAGCTATAGGCGTCGTGGAACGGGATCGGGAATTCAGCAGAGGAACTTTATACAATTCCATTGTGTATATAGGCCCGGACGGGAATGTTCTGGGCAAACACAGAAAACTCGTGCCAACAGGTTCTGAGCGACTGTTATGGGGGCAAGGGGATGGAAGCACGCTAACGGTCATCGATACTCCCTTCGGAAGAATTGGCGGTTTGATTTGCTGGGAAAATTACATGCCGCTTGCTCGAACAGCCATGTACGCTCAAGGGATTGACATCTTTATTACTCCTACGGCAGATGCCCGAGACACCTGGCAGGCCACTATACAGCATATTGCCTGTGAAGGGCGTTGCTTTGTTATTTCCTGCAACCAGTTCGTGACTAAAGATACGTATCCGACAGACTTGGCTTGTTACGATGACATTAAGCAGGACCCCGACATTTTATGCAGAGGGGGCAGCGCCATCGTTGGACCACTTGGGGAATATATTGTGGAACCTCTTTATAATCAGGAAGGCATTCTGATTGCAAATCTGGATCTTTCCTTGGTCACGCAAAGCCGATATGACTTCGATGTGGTAGGCCATTACAGTCGTCCTGATGTATTCCAATTAATCGTCAATCGTCAGAAACAGGACATTGTTCGGGTTTCAAAAAAGGATGAGTGACGGCATACTGTTTGGAAAGAATTTTTGGAGATTTCCCCCAAAAAACTTCCTACTGCCTCCCCCCACACGCACACCAAACAGCCGATGCTTTCTCAGCTCGGCTGTTTCCTTCTCTTCCGTCTTCCCTACCGACTTGCCACTTTACGCTTCAAAAAAGGCTCCCGTCCTTCGCGCCCCTGTGTTTTCGCCAAATAGAGCGCGTACTCCAGCGGTCGCCGGATCGCCTGTCTGTACTGCTCAATTGCGCCCATTTCTCGGAAAATTTCCCGTGCAGGCTTCGGATTCACTTCGATCAACCAGGCGCGTCCGTCCACGTCGATCCCGATGTCCAACCCAAACTCGACCATGCGCCCGAAGTGATCCTCCAGCGTCAGCGCTGTCTGATACGCCAATTCCTCGCAGTCGCGGACAATCTGGGCAGTGCGATCCTCGCCGAAGCGCGGGCGCAGGAAATCAGACACCGGAACAGCTTTGCCTCCCCCGTGCAGGTTGGAGGTTGCGCTGCGCTCGCCGCCCACCCGTATGCCGTGCCCGGTGATGCTCCACTCGCCCTGTCCGTTTTTCTGGATCAATAGCCGCATGTCTACGGCGCGTGAAGGCACAAGCTGCAAGTTCAGTCCCTGCTGGACGATAAACTTCTCCTGCCTCGTCCAGCGGTCAGCCCAGCGCAGGACGGCGGATATGTCCGTGAAAAAGCTCTGCACCTTCGCCCGCTTCTTGTCGCGCCCCAGCAGCCGATAGCCGCCCCCGCGCTTCTCGATGGAAAAAAGATTGCGCCCGCCAGTACCATTTAGCGGCTTGACGTACAAAAGCGAATGCCGCCCCAGCATCTGGATGAGATTTTTTCTGTTATATAACAGAGTTTCCGGCAGCCAGCGATGCATGCGCGTATCTCGGTAAAGCACTTCGTGAACCCGCCATTTGTTCGCCAATCGATTGTTTGCGTATAAAAAATCGCTGGTGCGGCGAAAAGCAACGTAGTCTTTAAACGCTTGCGTCGGCGTATAGCGGTAGCGGTCGAATACAGCGTCAGGCCGAGGAAACAGGCGTCCCTGCCATTTGCCTTGCGCATCCAGGACGTATCCTCTCACCTGCTTGCCCGAAGCGAGTACATCCTTGGGCGAAAACAAAAAAACGGTGCAGCCCAGTTCTTGTCCTGCCTTGAGCAGTCGCCGGAAATAGGTCGGCTCTGCGAAGCGTTTGCCCTCCCGCCAAGTCAAGATGCCGATTGTGGGTCGTTTCATTCTTCCACCCTCTCTCGATTCCTCCTTGGCAGTTTATTCAGCAAGAGGGCAAATGGCGCTTATCGCAGCTTCTTTTCCAAGGCGAGCAGATCGAGCGGAAGCGGCGCGTGCACTTCCACGACTTCTCCCCCAAATGGATGCGCGAACGTCAGAACCGCAGCGTGCAGCGCCTGTCTTTTGACCAGATCGCGCTTGCCGCCGTACAGTTCGTCGCCGATGAGCGGATGGCCGATATGGCTCATGTGGACGCGAATCTGGTGCGTGCGTCCCGTCTCCAGCCTGCACTCCACCTTTGTCGCTGTCTTGTAGCGCTCCTTGACCTCGTAATGCGTGATGGCAGGATCGCCGTTTGGGGTCACGCGTCTGCGTGTCGCGTGATACCTGTCCTTGCCGATTGGTTCGTTGATCTTGCCGCTGCCTTTGGCCATTTGCCCCGAGACGAAGGCGATATACGTCCGCTTGATTTTGCGTTCGCGCAGCATTTCGTCCAGCAACGCAGACGCCCAGGCGTGCTTGGCGTACAGCACCACTCCGGAAGTATCCTGATCCAGTCTATGTACGTGGCGCACCTTCGCTTGCAGTCCCGTCCGGAAAAAATGCCCCGACACCAGATGATCCAGCGTCAGGTGATGATGCGGCTCGGTTGGATGCAGCAGCATGCCTGCTGGCTTGTTTACGACCAGCAGATGGTCGTCTTCATACAACACCTGCAGCGGCTCACTGGCAGGCGCAAGCCCCAGCGGCTCCGGCGGGCACATCCGCAGGCGAATCTCCTGTCCCTCTCTTGCCGGCACATGCTGGGCGACGGGTGCGCCGTCTACGAGCACTTCCTTATGTTGAAACAAAAGATGGACCTGCTTGCGCGGCAGCTTCCACACCTCGCGCAGCAGGTTCCCGAGCGGGATGGCGTCGTCGTCCGCCTGCAAGCGGGCAACGAGCCACTCTCCTTCTTTTTTCATTGATCGCATGGTCAATCTCCCTGCCTTATGCTCGTGCTGTTACGCCTCCTGGAGTCCGTTGTGCACCTGGACAGCGCGGTCGAGAAAATGCTCGATCTCCTCGCGGCTTTTTCCAAGCTTGCTGACAAAACGAATCAGTTCCTTGCCCTGGCTGAACGCGATGAAGCTAGGGATTCCGAACACATCGTACTTCTGCGACAGGTCTGGCAGCGTATCGCGATTGACCGCGACCATGTCCAATTGTTCCTTGTATTTTTCTTCGACTTCCGGCATGAACGGATCAATCCGGTGGCAATCCGGGCACCAATCGGTGAAAAACTTCACTACCACCGGCTTGCTGGATGCAATCGCCTGTTCAAATTCTGCTTCTGTCTTGATTTCTCTCATCTCGGAATCTTCCTTCCTACCTAGTATGATTTGGCAATAGTGTAGCACAAAGACTGCGCGTTTGTCGCATGCGCCCGACACTTCTTCCCGCAAGCTACAGGGCGCCGCCCTGCTCCACCAGACAGCGCACAAACGCTTCTGCCGGGCGGGACAATGGCTTGTCCTTGCGATAGGCGACGACAAGCGTCCGGTACGGCCTCGTCTCAAGCCGCACGTAGACAGGCGGCTCCAGCGTACCCGGTGCGAGTGTAATCATTTTCGGCGCAAATGACAACCCCATCCCGGCCGCCACAAGCGACTGGACCGTCTGGATGTTGGAGCTCTCAAACACGATGCGCGGCCGGAAGCCAGCCTGCTCGCACAGCCGCAGAGAAATCGTCCGGAAGCCCTGGCCTTCCTTGAGCAAAATGAACGGCTGATCCGCGAGGCGAGCCAGATCCACTTCCTTTTTGTCCGCCAGTGGATGATTCGGGGGAACGGCGAGAAAAATTTCTTCATTGATGGCTGGAATGATCTCCAGGGAAGGGTCGCTGATCGGCATCGTCAACAGACTGACATCGATTTTTCCCCGCACGAGCAATTGCTCCAGATGACTGGATGTTTCTTCCATCAGTTGCAGTTCGACCCCCGGAAACTGCTTGGTAAACGTGGGCAAAACGCGCGGCAGCACATACGCGCCTGTAATCGGCAGGCTGCCTACCAACAGCCGTCCGCTCTCTCCGACCGCATAAGCGCGCATTTCCCGCTCCAGCGCTTCGGACATGTCCACGAGTGTTTGGGCGACCTGCACGAACCGTTGGCCCGCGTCCGTCAGCTCGACGTGCTGGGGCAAACGATGGAACAGGCTAACCCCGAGTATTTTTTCCAGTTTGGCAATCTGCTGGCTAAGCGACGGCTGAGCCAGATGCAGACGGTTGGCTGCCCGCGAAAAGCTGCGTTCCTCCGCAACCGCGAGCACATAGCGAATCTGTCGTAACTCCATAAAAAACCTCCCGATAGGCAAAAGCTATCCTTCTCATAATTATTATATCTTTGAACTATTTCCTTTGCCATGATACAACCTTGTTAAGAGTTTTCGCACGAAGGAGGAAATCATTGATGAAACCCCGCACGATGTTTGAAAAGATTTGGGACAATCACGTGATTCACGAAGAAGCTGGAAAACCGACCCTTTTGTACATCGACCTGCACCTGGTGCACGAGGTCACTTCCCCGCAGGCGTTTGAAGGACTCCGTCTGGCAGGCCGCAAAGTACGCCGTCCTGATCTGACTTTTGCGACCATGGACCACAATGTGCCGACCGCGGACCGCTTCAATGTCAAAGACCCGATCTCCCGCCAGCAAATGGAGACGCTGACCGAAAACTGCCGCGAGTTCGGCATTACGCTCGCTGACCTGAACAGCCCGGACCAAGGGATCGTCCACGTCATCGGCCCGGAGCTTGGCCTGACTCATCCCGGCAAAACCATCGTCTGCGGCGACAGCCACACCTCCACGCACGGTGCTTTCGGCGCTCTCGCCTTCGGGATCGGGACGAGCGAGGTCGAACACGTCCTGGCGACACAATGCTTGCCGCAGCTGAAACCAAAAACGATGGAAGTCCGCGTGAACGGCGAGTTGCCATTTGGTGTCAGTGCAAAAGACTTAATTTTGGCCATTATCGCAAAATACGGAACTGACTTTGCGACCGGCTATGTCGTGGAATATACGGGCGAAGCCATCCGCAAGCTGACGATGGAAGAGCGCATGACCGTCTGCAACATGACGATCGAGGGCGGTGCACGCGCCGGGCTGATCGCGCCAGACCAGACGACTTTCGACTACCTGAAAGGCAGACGCTACGCTCCGCAAGGCGAAGACTTCCTCGCAGCCGTAGAACAGTGGAAGCAACTGTGCACAGACGAAGGCGCAACCTATGACGCCTGTGTAGAAATCGACGCGAGCACCATTGAGCCGCAAGTGACATGGGGAACAAGCCCTGGCATGGGAACGAACATTTCCGGTACCGTTCCAGACCCTGCGTCTTTTGAAACCGCGGCACAACGCAAAGCAGCGCAAGACGCGCTCGCCTACATGGATCTTGCTCCCGGCACACCGATCAGCGAAATCAAGATCGACCGTGTTTTCATCGGCTCCTGTACAAACGGCCGGATCGAAGACTTGCGCAAAGCAGCGGAAGTGGCAAAAGGACGCAAAGTCGCCCCTAACGTGCACGCCATGGTCGTCCCTGGCTCCCAGGCTGTCAAGCAGTTGGCAGAAGAAGAAGGCTTGCACCTCATCTTCCAGGAAGCGGGCTTTGACTGGCGCGAATCCGGATGCTCGATGTGCCTCGCGATGAACCCGGATGTCCTGTCGGAAGGAGAGCGCTGCGCTTCTACCTCCAACCGTAACTTCGAAGGTCGTCAGGGCCGCGGCGGACGTACGCACCTGGTCAGCCCGGAAATGGCGGCGGCAGCAGCAATTGCCGGCCACTTCGTAGACGTACGTGAATGGAAAAGAGAGAGCGTAAGCAAGGAGGTATTCCAATGAACCCATTTGTCGTCCATACCGGACTGGTCGCACCATTGGACCGTGTGAACGTAGATACAGACGCGATCATCCCGAAACAGTTCCTCAAGCGCATTGAACGCAGCGGCTTTGGCCAGTTTTTGTTCTACGAATGGCGTTTTGCGGCTGATGGCACGCCGATTGACTCGTTCGTTTTGAACCAGCCAGCGTACAAAGACTCGACCGTGCTTCTGGCCCGCAACAACTTCGGCTGCGGCTCGTCCCGCGAACACGCTCCTTGGGCCTTGCTGGACTACGGCTTCCGTTGTGTGATCGCTCCGTCTTTTGCGGACATTTTTTACAACAACTGCTTCAAAAACGGCATCCTGCCGATCAAGCTCAGCGAAGAACAGGTAGAGGAACTGTTCCAACGCGCACAAAGCCGCGAAAATTACGAGCTGACCATCGACCTTGAGCAGCAGGAAGTGCGCGACAGCGAAGGTCTCTCCTACCCGTTCGAGGTCGATCCGTATCGCCGCTACTGCCTGCTGAACGGGCTCGACGATATTGGCATCACGTTGCAGTACGAAGACAAAATCGCCGCTTACGAGGCTAGTCGTCAGGCTCGCTAAGCTGGCTCGCGAAAAAGTCCGTCTCATCACTCCTAAAACGAAGCGAAGGCATGCAAGCTGTTCATGCCTTCGCTTTTTTCATGGATCGCTCTCCTGTCCCTTCTTGTCTCACCAAAGTTGGCGGAGGTGCGAATCCACCTCCCCCACCAACCGAAGAGGGACTCTGTCACGTAAACGGGAGCATGTACCTAACGTGACCGCTTCGCGAGCAGAGCCATCGTCACCCTCCGAAACGATCAGTCGTGCAATAACAAGTACATATGCATCTCGTCGAGGTAGCGCTCCCCTGATTTCAGCGCCCGCTTTTCCAGACCGTACGGCAAAAAGCCCATTTTTTCGTAAAAGCGCACGGCGCTGTGGTTTGTCGTGACGACAGAAAGCTGTACCTGGTCGATGTCACCCCGCTGTCTCAGATAGGCCAGTTCCTCCTGCATCAGTACAGTTGCAACACCTGTTCCGCGATGCGCTTCGCGGACGTACATGGAGACGACGGAAGCCTTGTGTCTCGCTTTCAGTCCGCGTTGCCGGAAAAAGCCGATGATGCCCACCAGTTCGCCCGCGACAAAAGCGCCGAAATAGCCGCTGTCGCCCTCAGGCCCCTGGGAAAGCCGTTCCTGCCATTCGGCCATCGGGCGCCTGATTTCCTCTTCCCAGGTGGCGCCGAACGCATCCGGGTCGGTTTGCAGCCCTTCCAGCCTTACTTTGACGAATGCTTCTGTATCCTCAGGTCCCAATCGTCGTACTTCCATCTTTTGCTTCCCCTCTCCTGGCCCACTCATGATAGGAAAGAGTTGCCAGGCTTGCAAAGATTGCCGCAAGAAAACACCAGAAAATCCTGACGTTCGCTTGCTTACGCCAGCCCGGTCTGGGCAGGGTCTGTGAGGCCAAACGTCGCCATTGCCTGTTCACGCAGCTTGAACTTTTGAATTTTCCCGGACGCTGTCATCGGGTATTCGTCCACAAACTGAATGTAGCGCGGCGTCTTGAAGCGGGCGATTTTTCCTTCGCAGTATGCCAGCACTTCTTCTTCTGTCAATGTCTCTCCCGGCTTGACGCGGATGCAGGCCAGCACCTGCTCGCCGTACTTGGCGTCTGGCACGCCGACGATCTGGACGTCCAATATTTTCGGGTGGGTGTACAAAAACTCTTCGACTTCGCGCGGGTAGATGTTTTCCCCGCCGCGAATAATCATATCCTTCAGCCTGCCTGTAATCCGGTAGTACCCTTCCCCGTCTACAGTCGCCAGGTCGCCGGTATGCAGCCAGCCCTCTTCGTCGATGGCCTTTGCCGTCTGATCCGGCATGTTATAGTAGCCTTTCATCACCAAATACCCGCGTGTGCACAGCTCGCCCTGTACGCCTGGCGGGACAATCTCGCCCGTGGCCGGGTCGATGATTTTCGCCTCGACTCCTTCGTGTAGGCGGCCGACCGTAGACACCTTGCGCTCGATTGAATCCTCCGGCCGCGTCTGGGTGATGACAGGAGAAGCTTCGGTCTGTCCGTAGGCGATGGTAATGTCGCGGATGCCCATTTTGTCCACGACCTTTTTCATCACCTCGATGGGACACAAAGAGCCAGCCATGATGCCTGTACGCAGCGAACTGAGGTTCCGCTGTTCAAAAGTCGGATGGTTCAACTCTGAAATGAACATCGTTGGCACCCCGTAGAGCGCCGTACAGCGCTCGGCTTCGACAATCGACAGCACCAGTCCCGGATCAAAAGCAATCGCCGGAACCATCGTCGCTCCCGTCGCCACACAGGCGAGCGTGCCCATTACGCAGCCGAAGCAATGGAAAAACGGCACGGGGATGCAGACACGGTCTTCTCCCCCGAGTCGCTGGCATTCTGCGACCTTGATCGCGTTGTTGACGATATTGACATGGGACAGCATGACGCCTTTTGGAAAGCCTGTCGTCCCGGACGTGTACTGCATGTTGATGACGTCGTCGGGAGACAGCGACTCCTGGCGCAAACGTCGCTCTTCCTCGCTGACCAGTTCGGCTCGCGCAAGCAAATCTTTCCATAAGAACATGCCGGGCTGCCGTTCTTCGCCCAGGTAGATGACATTTCGCAAGTTCGGCAACCGCTTCGACTTGAGAGCGCCCGGCTCACACGTCGCAAGCTCCGGGCAAATCTCCCGGATCATCTCCAGGTAGTTGACGTCGCGATAGCCGTCGATCAAAATGAGCGTCGTCGACTCCGACTGGCGCAGCAAATATTCCAGCTCGTGGACGCGGTAGCTCGTGTTGACCGTCACCAGCACGCCGCCCATCTTGGCAGTCGCAAACTGCGAAATCACCCATTCGGGTACATTGGTCGCCCAGATGGCGATATGCTCGCCTTTTTGAATGCCGAGCGACATAAAGCCTCTTGCCGCCTGATTGCACACCTCCTGAAACTGGGCAAACGAATAGCGGAGCGACCGCTCATGATAGACCAGCGCTTCCTTTTCCCGATACAGACTGGCTGCCTCATCCAGCAAATCGCCAATCGTAATCATCCGCAGCATAACAGCACCCCCAAAACATTCAGACTATTCTATCTTTATTAACTAGGATTCGTTTTTTGCCATCATATTCCTGCCTGAACGAAAAAAAGAAAAGCGTCCCCCTGATCGGAACGCTTCTTTGTTCACTTCACGACAATTTTTTTCGTAGCTTCCACCTTGTACGGCAGATGGTTGCTGTAATTCAGCTCGACGCGAATCTCATGTTCGCCCTTCGGCAGCTTTTTCAAAATGAACTCCGGATGATAGATCATTCCTTTAGACTCGCCATTGAGGTACAGATGGGCGTGACCTTTGCCATAGACTGGCGTTTGCCCAAGCTCGCCGTTTTCCTGCACAAACTCGAAGTTTTGCGTCAAAAGCGATACTTCCGCTGTCGATCCATTCACCGTTATATCCATATTCAAAGATGGCTTGGCTGTACCGGCAGGCTGGCTGGGCGGCGCACTGGAATTGGTGCTGGCTGTTACACTCGCTTCACCTGGATGATAGGAGTCAGAGACGTGCAACGGATCTTTGACCAACAGCACGATTCCCGCCACCAGAACAACCAGGAAGACGATTCCGCCCAAAATGAGATTGCGCATACTGATAATAAAGACCTTCATGTCTCTACTCTCCCTTTCGCAAGTGCTTGTCACTTATTTGTACATGCATATGCGAGAGGAAAGAGAGTTAGAAGCAAAACTTTGTCAGCCGTCAGCGGTAGTTGATAAATTGCACCTCGATTGGCAAATCCGCCTTGCGAATCGCGCTGATAACCAGCTGCAGTTCATCCTTGCTTTTGCCTGTCACGCGAATTTGATCGTCCTGAATTTGCGTCTTTACTTTCAGCCCTGCCTCTTTAATGATGCTGTTGATCTTTTTGGCGTTGTCCTTGTCGATGCCCTGCACCAGCTTTACCCGCTGGCGCACGGTACCGCCCGCTGCCGGCTCGACTTTTCCGTAATCGAGATTTTTGATCGGCACATTCCGCTTGACCAGCTTGCCCAGCAAAATGTCTTTGACCTGGCTGAGCTTGAAGTCGTCGTCGGAAACGAGGATGAGCTCATCCTTTTCCAGCTTGATGCTGCTCTTGCTCCCCTTGAAATCGAAGCGATTCTCGATCTCCTTTATGGCAGTTTGAATGGCGTTGTTCACTTCGGACAAGTCTACTTTGGACACAATATCAAACGAGTTTTCCTTGCTCATGCGCATTACCTCCTACCCTTTTGCCTGTTCGGCGTTTTTTCGGTCATGCCCCTAAATCGCCCGAACCAATCCCCCGTCCACGAGGAAGGACTGACCCGTGACATAGCTGTTGGCAGGCGATGCCAAAAAAGTCACCATGCGCGCAAACTCATCAGGCTGGCCGTACCTGCCAACCGGAATTTGTTTTTCCCAGTTTTGCCGGACTTCATCAGCACTGACTCCCTGCGCATCCGCGCTCAGCCCATCGAGCTGCTGTACCCGGTCTGTCGCAATCCGTCCCGGACCGATTGTGTTGATGAGGATGCCATCTGGCCCCAGCTCAGCGGCAAGTGTCTTGGCCAGCCCCAGAACTCCCGTGCGAAACGTATTCGACAAAATCAGGTTTTCCAGCGGCTGCTTGAACGAAGAGGAAGCAAAATTGACGATTCGCCCGAACTGTCTGGCGCGCATGTGCGGCAAAACAGCGCGAATGGCGCGAACGTAGCTGAGCAGGTTCAGCTCAAAGGCGGAAATCCACTGCTCGTCAGTCAGCTGATCGAATTTTCCGGTCGCAGGTCCGCCCGAGTTGTTGACGAGAATATCCAGGCTGCCAAAGTGGCGAACCGTTTCCTGCACGACCCGCTCGATGTCTCCCAGTCTGGTGACATCCACCTGGACTGCCAGCGGAGATCGGCCCGTTGCCTGTTCAATTTCGGCGCGCACGGCTTGCAGCGCCTGCTCGTCTCTGCCGCAGATGGTGACATTGGCCCCCTCCTGCGCCAGGCAGAGCGCGGTCGCTTTTCCCAGGCCTTTTGTCGAGGCAAGCACGAGAGCTGTCCTGCCCTGCAATTGCAAATCCATGTGCATAGCTCCTTTCAAAGTACTGTTTTGGTTTTGTATGTATCATCCTTGCTTTATATTCTACAGAACTTTCAGACGAACGAAAAGCAAAGAGAAGGGGCAAAAAGCGCCCTCCCCTTCTCTTTTTCACCGCTACATCTCTTTGTTAGAAATATGGCTGTTATTGGTTTGCTTTGCCATGCGTTTTGCTTCCCGTTTGGCCTGGCGTGCTGCCTTGCGGGCGAGCCGTCTTTCCTTGGCCCCCTCAAACAACGAGTACAACACAGGGACAAGCACCAGCGTCACCAGCGTGTGGAAGATCAAGCCGGAAATAACGGCTGTCGCGAGCGGCGCCTCCAGGTCGGAGCCTTCCGCCATTGCCAGTCCCATCGGCAGCATCCCCAGAATCGCCGTCAGCTTCGTCATGATAACCGGGCGGACGCGGTCCTTCGTGCCTTGTACAATCGCTTCGGCCGTTTCCATTCCGCGGTCGCGCAGCAGGTTGATCCGGTCGATCAGCAAAATCGCATTGGACACGACGATTCCGACCAGCATGATAATCCCGATCATCGCCATTTCGCCAAACGTTCGCTGGGTGAGCACGAAGCCCATCACCACGCCGACGAGCGCCATCGGAATCGTCAGCAAAATAATGAACGGCTGGGAGAGACGGCCAAACTGCGCCACCATGATGACGTAGATCAACGCGATTACGCCGACGAAGACGAATATCCCTTGCGCGAGGTTGGCGCTTTGCTCTTTCAGCTTCCCGGCGATCTCCACCTTGTATCCGGCTGGAACGACCAGGCCAGGCAGTTTCGCATCGATTTCGCGGCCAACCGTTCCCAGGTCGCTTCCTTGCAGCTCCGCAGAGACCGTGACAATCCGTTCGCCTTTTTCACGGAACAGCGTAATCGGAGACTTGCTGTAGTACCAGTCCACGAGGTCAACCAGCGGTACCTGGGAGCCGTCCTTGGCTGTCACCATCATTTGCTTGAGCTGTTCCGGGTGCTTCAGCCAGTCGTCCGGCATTTTGGCGACGACGTCCACCTCGATCCCATCTTTTGTGATCGACGTGATCTGCTGGTTGCCAATCCATACACTCAGTTGCTGGAGCAGGGAGCGGTGATCGACGTTGAGTCTGGCGAGCGCATCCTGCTTCGGAATGAGCGTGATTTTTTCCTTGCCTTCTTTAAAGTCGTTGCGAATATTGGTCACGCCCGGTATGGTGGACAGCATGCCCTCCACATCCGTTGCGATTTTGCGCATCTGCTCCATGTCATCCCCGATGACGTCGAGTTGGATCGGTGCCGAAGCCCCTTGCTGTCCGAACGTCATGGAGATGGATTCAATGCCAGGGATCGAATTGAGGCGGTCGTTAATATCAGCCGTCAGCACTTCCTTGTCGCGCGTGCGCTCCGATTTGGGCACGAGCGAGATGAAAATTTCCGACCCCGAGCTGGAGGAGAAGAAGAACACGTCTTTTACTTCCGGGATGCCGCGCAGCGCTTCCTCCCCGATCAATGCGGCCTTTTGCGAGCGCTCCAGAGTGGAGCCGACTGGCATCTCCAACGTGGCGAAAATGAAGTTTTCATTCGGGTTAATGCCTTGCCCCATCTTCATGAACGGCATGAGCACGCCCGCACCGACAAACATCAGGATCGCAAAGATGACCGTCTTGATTCGGTGGCGCAAGGCCAGATTCAACAGTTTGCTGAACAGGCGGTTGATGGCATGCTCCTTGCCTTCGCCCTCCAACGCAACATTTTTGTCCTTTTGCAAAAATCGATCCGAAAAGACCGGGACGAAAAAGAAAGCGGCGATGGTCGATGCGATAATGGCAGAAGAAACGGTAAAGGCAATCGTCGCCAAAACTGGCTTGAGCCAGTCTTCAAAGTCGGCAAAGACGAGTGGCAAAAAGACGACGATGATTGTGAGCTGCGAGGTGAAAACAGGCGTCAAAACCTCTCGCGTTCCTTTGATAATCGCCTGCTTGAGTTCCTCGCCTTTTTCCCGGAAATGGTAGATGCTCTCCAATACGACAATCGCGGCGTCGACAATCAGGCCGACGGACAAGCTGAGCGAGAGCAGGCTGACCATGTCGATGTTGTAGCCGCCGATTTTCATGGCGATAAACGTCATGAGCGCGGACATCGGCAGTGTCGTCGCAATAACGAGCGTCACCCGCCAGTTGCGCAAAAACACGAACAAAATGATGATCGCCAATGCGCCGCCGAGCAAAACGTCACGGCTGAGGTTGGTCACTGCATGCTCGATGTACGAAACGGCCTCGAACATGACTTTCATCTGGTATTTGCCATTCGCTTCCGCATTGATCCCGCGGACAACTTCCTCGACCTTGCGCTGTGTCGTAATCAGATCGCTGCCATCGGCGCGCGAGACGCTCAAGTGTACGAATACGTTACCGTTGGTCAGCGCTACTGAATCTTTTACTTTTCCGCGCCAATCCTCGACAGTTGCGAGCTGCGCAAGCGTAACCGTGCCGTTTGGCGTCACAATCGGCAACGCATTCAGCTCCTGAACGGAGTTGTACGTGTTGTCAATCATGACGACGGTATCAAAACCCGTGTTTTCCAGTGTGCCAATCGCTTGCTTCCAGTTCGTCTCCTGCAGTTGCGCGATTACCTCGTGGGGAGTAGTCCGATACGCGTTCAGCCTGTCTGGGCGCAACGTGATCGCAATCTTGTTTTCGAAGCTGCGCTCGGATACGGAGACTTCCTTGACTCCCGGCACTTCCTCGATCCGGTCTTTGATCGTCGTTTTCGCCAGGCTGAGCATTGCCTGTGGATCAGCTCCGACCAGCGCGTAGTCGATCATTTGTTCATCCCCGAAGTTCATCTGATTCACGCTGACACTGTCAACGGCTTTCGGGAACCCGTTGCGCAAGCGGTTCACGGCATTTTGCACGTCCTGCTTGACCTTTTCGCCCTGCCCTTCTGCGGCCGTGATCTGGATGTTGACGTAGCCGGTACCTGTCGTGGAAGAATACTCTTTCACATTGGCAATCGATTTCAGTTCCTGCTCTACTTTTTTCGTAATCTTCTCTTCCATCTCTTCCGGAGGCAGCGCCCCGCCTGAAATGTTGACGGAGAGCATCGGGAAGTTCGTTTTCGGAACCAGCTCTACGTTAAAGCTGAACAGGGAGCCAAGTCCTGCGATGACGAGCAAAAAGGTAAACAGATAGACGATCAGGCGCCGTTTCAGCAAAAAGAGAATTATCTTGTTCATGCGCTATTCTCCCTTCGCCTCTACTTTTTGCCCCTCGACATAGAACGTAATACCGCTGCGCAAAAGCTGGTCGCCTTCTTTGACACCGGAGAGAATCTCGATTTGATCCCCGACCATTTGTCCGGTTTTGACTTCCTTTTTCACTGTCAGGCCATTTTCCACTGCCATGACGTAATGCTGGGCAGAACTTACGCCGACGCTTTCCAGCGGCACCAAAAACCCGTTTACCTTGCGCGGAACCTCAATCGTGGCAGCCATTCCGCCACGCCAGTAGCCGTCAGTGTTTGGAATCGTCACTTCGACTCTGTACTTGCCTGTCTCCTTGTTTACGACGGGCGACACAAAGCTGATCGTACCCTGACTCTTTTTGCCGTCATCGGATACCGCCTGCACCTTCGTCTTTTCCTGGAATTGGCTGATGAGATCGCTTGTGACATCGAGTGTGACCTTCACCTCGGTCAAGTCAACCAGATGGATGATTTTCTCGCCGGGAGAAGCCTGTTCACCCGCCTGCTTGTATACTTCTACAACCGTTCCGGCAAACGGCGCTTGAATTTTCGCATCATCCAGACTCTTTTTCGCCCGCTCCACCTGTCCGGCTGCTGCCTTGATCGAAGCGTTCGCCATCGCGATGTCCTCCGGCTGTGCTCCGCGCTGCAATTCGGCGAGCGACAGTTGGGCGTCGCGGGCGGAAATTTCCGCCTGGGTCAGGGCGCGTCTCAAATCATTTATTTCGGTCTGCGAAATAGCCCCGCCAGCAAACAGCTTTTCCCCCGCTGCGAGGTCCTGTTTCGCTTTTTCCAGACGGCTCTGGGCGCTTTGTACTTGCAAACGCTGCTGCTCTATCGCTTCTGCCGTCGCACCTTTCAGCGCCTTCGTCTTGCGTGCAGTCGCCTCTTCTACCTGGCTGGCGGCGGCTTCCACTTCTTTTTGGTAGTAACGCGAATCCAGTGTTGCCAAAAGTTGTCCTTGTGCAATCTTCATCCCTTTCGTCACCTGAATGGCCGAGATCGTTCCGCCTGTGCCGAATGGAAGTTCGGCATCACGCTTCGCCTCCACCATCCCGGTTACTTGCAGCATGACCGGTTGTGCAGCTTTCTGTACTTTCACCACCTCAACGACTTTTGCCTTGGCCTCCACCTGCGCGGGAGGCTCTGCTGCCGGCCCTCCGCAGCCGGCTGCAACCAGCAAAAGAGAGGCCATAATGATTGATGCCCGTTTTTTCACAATGATTCCTCCAAATGTTTGCAATCATTCCCTTGCGTAATTGTGCCAGAAATTGCCTTTGCTGCAAAACAGTCAACGGTTGGAAATTCGTCTCCGCCTTGGGACGGAGAAGACAACCCCGCAAGTTCATAAATATATACGAATAAAACAGCAGACCGTTGCGTTTTTTTGGGCTTTCTACCAATTTTTTCAGAAAGAAAGAAGACAGCCGAGCTTCTGTGCTTGACTGTCTTCTTTCGGCAACGTTTTTATTTTTCTGTGAGAAGCTGTTCCATTTCATCCAGCAAGCCTTTGAACACGCTCAACGCTTCCGCGATCGGAGCCGGAGAAGCCATGTCCACGCCTGCCTTCTTCAAGAGATTGAGCGGATAGTCGGAGCTGCCGCCTTTGAGGAATTGCAGGTAGCGGTCCACAGCCGGCTGTCCTTCCTCCAAAATCTGCTTGGACAACGAGGTCGCAGCAGAGAAGCCGGTAGCGTACTTGTAGACGTAGAAGCTGCGGTAGAAGTGCGGAATACGCGCCCACTCCAGGTCTACTTCGCTGTCCACGACCATGTTCGGTCCGTGGTAGGCGACGTTCAATTCGCGGTAAATCGCACTGAGCGAGTCGGCTGTCAGCGGCTCTCCCTGCTCCTCCTTCTCGTGTACGATCTTTTCGAACTCGGCAAACATCGTTTGACGGAAAACGGTACCGCGGAATTGCTCCAAGTAGTAGTTGATTAAATACATCCGCTGCTTTTTGTCTGTCGTGGTGTGCAACAGGTGGTGCATCAGCAGCGCTTCGTTGAGCGTCGAAGCCACTTCGGCCACAAAAATTTTGTAATCGGCGTACGTGTACGGCTGCGCCTGATTGGAGTAGTAGCTGTGCAGCGCATGGCCCATCTCGTGCGCTAGTGTGAACATGTTGTTCACGTTTTCCTGGTAGTTCATGAGCACGTACGGATGCGTCGTGTACGCGCCCCACGAATACGCCCCGCTCGTTTTGCCCTCGTTTTCGTGCACGTCAATCCAGCCGTTGGAAAAGCCTTCGGCAAGCACGCGGCCGTACTCTTCGCCGAGCGGATGCAGCGCTTCCTTGATCGTGGCTACCGCCTGATCGTACGGAATTTTCATCTCGACCTCGGGCACGATTGGCACATACAGGTCGTACATGTGCAGCTCTTCTACGCCGAGCAGCTTTTTGCGCAGGGCAATGTACCTGTGCATGAGCGGCAAATGCTCACGGATCGTCGCGATCAGATTGTCGTACACGGACACCTCCACGTTGTCCGCAAACAAAGCCGCATACAGTGCGGACGGATACTTGCGCGTCCGGGCGTAAAAGACGTCTTTCTTGATCGCCGAAGTCAGCGATGCCGCAATCGTGTTGCGGAACTTGCCGTACGTGGCGTACAGCGCTTCAAAAGCTTCCTTGCGCACGCGTCTGTCCTTGCTCTCCATGAACTGCGTGTAGCGTCCTTTGGTCAGTTCTACCTCTTCGCCGTTTTCGTCCGTAATCATCGGGAACTTCAGGTCGGCGTTGTTCAGCATGCCAAAAATTTTGGACGGAGCAGCAGCCAGCTCGCTCATGTTCGCAAGAAGCGCCTCTTCCTCTGCGGAAAGCGTATGCGGCTTGTAGCGCGTAATCTCGTCCAGCATAATCCGGTAGTGGTCGAGCCCTTTTGTTTCCTTGATCCACGTCTCCAGCTGTTCGGTCGGGATCGCCAAAATCTCCGGCTGTATGTACGCGATCGCCCCGTATACTTGCGTGCTGAGGCTGGTAGCCCGGTCAGTCAATCCCTGATACGTGCTGTTTGCATTGTCCTCGTCGCGGCGCATGCGCGCGTAAACGTAGACGGTATCGAGCGTTTTCAGCAGCTCATCCTGCAAGGTCAGCGCTGCGAGCAGCTGTTCCCCGGATTGTGCCAGCGTCCCTTTCAAGGCAGCAATCTGCTCGGTCAGTTGCTTCGCCTTTTGCACATCTTTTTCCCAGTCCGCGTCGGTTGCGTAAATATCTTCCAACCGCCACTTGTATTCAGCGGGGACGTCACTTCGTTTTGGCAACGTTTTGCTTTTGTTCACCACGATCACTCCCTCGTCATTTGCACAAGATGGTCAAATCATCCATATGTGACTATCCTACCGTATTATGCCAACTTGTTCAAATCATTAGCACAGTTGGCCAACGTTTTTCGCAGGCAAAAGAAAAAAGCTGAGCTTCTCCATTGGAAAAGTCAGCTTCTCCCTACTCCGCAATACTGAAACCCGGCTTGCTTGACAATCTCGGCCGGCCACGCATTGCGTCCGTCCAGCAACACGGGCTGAGCCATGCCCTGATAGATTTTGGCCCAATCAAGCTGCACGCACTCTTTCCACTCGGTAATCAACAGCGCAGCATGTGCCCCTTGCACGGCTTCATCGGCTGTATTTGTATACGAAACGTTCGGAAACTTCTGCCGCACCGTGTCCGCAGCAATCGGATCGTAGGCAAAAACAGCCGCTCCCTTTTCCTCCAGCGCTTTCAGGATGGAAAGAGACGGCGCCTCGCGGATGTCATCCGTATCCGGTTTGAAAGCCAATCCCAGGACGGCGATCCGCTTGCCGCGACAGTCGGGCACGAATTTTTGCAGTTGCTCCAAAAACCAGACAGGCTGTGTCGCGTTGACCTTGCGCACTTGCTCCAGGATGCTGAGCGAAATGCCGTTTTGAGACGCGAGTTGCAAGAGGGCAATGGTGTCCTTTGGAAAACAGGAGCCGCCATAGCCGACACCCGCCCGCAAAAACTCCGGCCCGATTCTGCTGTCCAGGCCCATCCCGTGCGCAATCGTCACCATATCGGTTCCGAGCGCCGCACTCAGCCTCGACAGTTCGTTCATGAACGAAATGCGCGTCGCCAAAAAGGCGTTAGAGGCGTATTTAATCAGCTCGGCGTTCGCTCGGGTGGTGACAACACGCGGAGCGTTCACCCCTTTGTACAGCTCCTCCATGATCTCTCGCGTTTTTGGCTCGCTTGCTCCAATGACGATCCGCGACGGCGTCAGTGCATCGAACAGTGCGTTCCCCTCTCGCAAAAACTCCGGATTGGACGCGACCGACAGCTCCTTGCAGCCGCCGAGCAGCTCGGCTACCTTGTCGCCTGTCCCTACTGGCACCGTGCTTTTGATGACGATGACTCGGCTTTTCGGCGAGGCTTGGTGTATCTCCTTGATCGCAGCTACGGCACTGTACACATAGCGCAAGTCAGCAGTCCCGTCTTCTGCCTCCGGAGTGCCGACGCAAACAAAGAAAACGTCCGCGTCCCCGGCATCCTGCAGTTTCGTGGAAAAAGCCAGGGCGCCGTTTTCCAGCACCTGCTTCAACGCTTCCTCCAATCCGGGCTCGTAGATCGGGGAAATCCCTTGCCTGAGCTTGACGATTTTTGCTTCGACCAGGTCGATGCCGATCACCTGATGCCCGTTCATGGCCAAGGAGACAGCAGTTGTCAGCCCTACGTAGCCAGTACCGATAACGGCAACTTTCATCACTTCACCTCATCGTTTTTTCATCATTTGCAAGTAAAGCTCCTCCAGCTTGAGACGCTGCTTGTGAATATCGTGGTTTTTCTCCACCTTCATCCTCGCCCGCGCCGTCATTTCCGGCCATTCATGACAAGAGGCCAGCGCGTGGTTTATCATCCTGCCCAGCTTCGTCGGAGCGCGCTCCGGGACGAGATAGCCAGTCTCTCCATGGCTCACCAGTTCGGGAATGCCCGCATGATACGTCGAAATGACAGGTCTGCCGGACGCCATCGCTTCCATCAGCACGTTCGGGATCCCTTCCTGGTCGCCGTTTTTGGCCGTTTTGCACGCGATGACAAACAGGTGGCATCTCGCCAGCTCGCGCTGCACTGCCTGATGCGGCAAAGCGCCCTTGAGGACGACGTGCTTGCCCAGCTTGTATTTTTTAATCATGCTGCGCAGCTTTTTCTTTTGCTCGCCGTCGCCTACGATTATCAGCTTGGCCTTCGGATGTTTTTGATGCACCTGCACGAACGCCTTGATTAACGTGTCCATGCCTTTTTTCTCCGTCAGTCGGCCGACGCTGAGCAGCCTGTATTCGCCATCCTGAACCGGCTGGGGCGACAGCATCGGGAATTTGCGCAGGTCGATGCCCGAACGGATCAGCGTGATCTTGCCACCCGGGCAGCCTAGGCGGATCAGCCGCCTTTTCATGTAGTCGCTGACGACAGTAAACGCCTTGCCCTTGCGGAACAATCGCTTCAACGCACGGCGATAACGCGGGCTTTGCCGCACGCGCTTGGTCGCATCGAAGCCGTGAAAGGAGGTAATCAAAGGCAGGCCCGCTTTTTTGGCGTACGGAAGCAGTTCCAGTCCGGCCGGACCAAACCGCGCATGCAAGCATTTGATTTTTTTTCGTTTCAGCCAGCGGGTCAGACCCGCCATTGTCTTGCGCACGTAGACTGGCGAGTACGGAAACTGTTTTCGGTTGAACGGCCGCTGTCTGGTCAGCACGACAGGTTTGACCCTCTGATGCCCGAGCAATTGCTCGTAGATGAAGGTTTCGCTTCTGGGCAGGAATTTTCTCCGATAGACGAGGACCCGATGCATGCAACCGGCCTCCTGTTCTCGAATTTAGCTTCTAGGATGAAAACGCATATCCGCCAACTGCCGGCGAAGCCCCTCTTCCAGGGAAACTTGCGGACGGTATCCCAAACGCTGCTCGGCCAGCCGAATGTCCGCGCAGGTTCGCAACGAGTCGCCTGCCGGGCCGGGCTGAAAGCTGATTTTCGGCGTGACGTTCATGAGCTTACCCATGATGTGCAACACGTCGATCAACTTGATTTCACGATTTCCACCCACATTGAAAATCTCGCCCGGTGCAGCGTGGCGTCCCGCCAATATGTTTGCTTCCACGGCGTCCGTCACGTACGTAAAGTCACGCGATTGCTGGCCATCCCCGTACACGACCACGGGATCTCCCTTCATCATTTTCCGGAAAAAGCGGTGAAAAGCCATGTCCGGCCGCTGCCTTGGGCCGTACACGGTGAAGTAGCGCAGCATCGTGATCGGCAGGCCGTACGCTTTGACGTAGACGGAGCATACCTGCTCCATCGCTTCCTTCGTGACACCATAAGGCGATACGGGCCGAAGCGGGGCGGATTCGTCCGTCAGCGTCCCTTGCATCGTTCCGTACACGGAGGAGGAAGACGAAACGACGATGACTGGTGGCTTTGGCCTTTGCAGACATGCCTCCAGCAGCAGTTGGGTAGCCAGAATATTGTGATTGACGTACTCCGAGAATGCCTTGCCCCAGCTGTTTCGCACGCCCGGCAGCGCAGCCAGATGATAGACGACATCCACTCCGTCCAGCCAGTCGTTCCACCGCTCTGCCTGCAGCATGGTTGAATGAAAGGTAAAGGCGGGATGGCTCCCAATCTCTGCCAGATTGCGGAGCTTGGCAGCAACGTCGTAGTTATCGACAAACCCGTCGACGCCAATCACTGTCACCCCGTCTTTCAGCAAGCGCTGGGTCAGATGCGACCCGATAAAACCAGCACAACCGGTGACAAGTGCCTTTGTCATCGCTTCCGCCGCCTCACTTTCTTCAACCGTTTAATGATGAGATAGCCATCTTTGTAGCCATAGACCGCTTTGTACTTGTTGCCCCAGCGTTTGAGGTAATATTTGAACGTTTTTTTGCGTAAATGATTCCGTCTCCGCTTCATCTTTTTGTCGGTCAGCTGGCCTTTGTGCTTCGTCCGGTTGTACAGCTTGCGATTGATATACCGGACGCGGAATTTTTCGATGAGCCGCAAAATGATGCGCCGATCCTCCATGATCCGGCCTTCGTATTTGTCGGAGGTATCCCACCCTCCCACCTCGCGAAGCGCCTCGACCCGGTAGCAGCGCGGCGCAACCATCCAGCGGTTGTACTTCAAAAACTGGTATTTGTTGCGAAAATGCTTGTGCTTGACGAGAAACGGGTTGTAATATTTCCCGCGCCGCACTCGCCAGATTTTGACGTTGCCATAGAAAAGCGCCGTACTTTTTTTGCTTTTGCGAATGTACTTTTTGATGATCGCCAGCGTCCGTTTGGGCAGCCAGTCGTCCGAATCCAGTTGCAAAAGGTATGGCGTGTCAACCATGGACAGTGCCTGGTTCATCACTTTTCCGATGCCGGAGTTTTTTTCCATCCGGTAGTACGTGATGTTGGGGTGGTACAAATACTTCTCTACCTTTTTCCTCGTATTGTCGGTTGAGGCATCGTCGATGATTAACATCTTCCAGTCTTTTGACGTCTGCTTCAAAACGCTGTTGATCGCTTTGCGGATGAACTTGGCGCGGTTGTACGTCGGGATGACCACGGTAAAGGTTGGGTTCATGTGTCCTCCCTCTTCACACCTGGAATGCGAATCGATGACTTGTCACTCAAGATGAAGATGCCGCTTGAACTCGCTGACTGCCCTCTCAAATAAGACGATCTTCCGAAAACGCTGTCCGTAACGCTCCAGGCGACGTCCATGAGTGAACTGTTTTCCAACAGGATGCTGTTTTCAATGTGTGCACAGTTTTTCAGATGCACCCCATTTTGAATCGAAACGTATGGACCAAGGCGACAATTTTCAATGTGACAGTCTTCCCCGATCAGCACTGGTCCGACAATCTCGCAGTTCGTGACGACGGACCGATTGCCAATGTGATGAGTCTGGCCCAAATCTTTTGCCAGCATCCAACGGTTTGCTTCCAGCCAACGATCAATCGTTCCCACATCGGAATACTTGCCCTTCGCAAGCGCATGCGCAATATGATAACCGCGATCAATCATCGACTGGATCGCATCCGTGATTTCATATTCACCACGGGCGGATGGCTGCAGTGTAGCAATCGACTCAAAAATGGGAGGGGTAAACAGGTATGCACCTATGACAGCCAGATTACTCTTCGGCTGGCGAGGTTTTTCTTCGACTGAGACCAGACGCCCTTTCTTGACTTCGGCGATCCCGTAATCCTGTGGTCTCTCCACTTCACTTAGCATCACTACACCGTCTGACTTTTCACTGGTAAACGCACGCATTAGCCCGTGCAGCGAATCCATCAACAAGTTGTCACCAAGCAACAAAATAAACGGTTCGTCTTGCAGGAACGGTTGCGCTAATTGGACAGCATGTGCGATTCCAAGCGGCACCTCCTGCTCGATAAAAGTAATGGTAGCCCCAAATTGACTACCATTGCCCACCAAGGGAGGAATCTGCACTTGGGAAGGGTGGATGACGATACCGATGTCATGCACACCCACTTCACACAGTTTGCTGATGCAGTAGTGTAAAACCGGATGATTGGCCACAGGGAGGAGGGTTTTTGGTTGAGAATAGGAAAAGGGGTGCAGTCGCGTACCACGTCCAGCACACAAGATTAACCCTTTCACAAGTATCACTCCCCAGTTGTGCTCTGCGATACTTACAAGGTATGCATGGTGTGGGATCTGGACAGGGCTCGCGTCCACTCAGCACGAAGAAAAGGCAATAACCTAACGGCCGTTCAAGCGGGTCAGCCTGTTTTCAAAAGCGGCTGCTGCTTTTCTGTTGGGCGTTTGCCGATGGCATTTTCAAAAATATTCAAATAGCCTTGGGCGGTCGCGTACCAGGAAAATTGCTTTGCCCGCAGCAATGCCTGTCTGCCCATCTCTGCACGGATCTGCGGATTGCTCCAGAGCAGCTTCCAAATGGCGGGCAATTCTTTTTCCCACTCTTTGGGCGGAAGCAAAAACCCGCTGCTCTGATGAGTGACAACCTCCTTGATCCCGCCTCGCGTCGTGGAAATGACAGGCTTGCTTGCGGCCATCGCCTCCAGGTTGACGCGGCAAAACGCTTCCTTCCAGATGGAAGGGGTCGCCACGATGTCGCCAATCTGGTAATACAGCGGCATCTGCGCACTCGGGACGAATTTGACGAAGCGCACTTTGTCACCGAGCGGCTTCGCCAGCCGTTTCAGCTCGCGCACGTACGGATTCAAGCGATTGCTGCCGTATCCGGTTCCACCGACGATGACAAGCCGCGCACGGGGATCCTGCTTGCTGACTTGGTGAAACGCTTTAATGAGAATATGGACGCCTTTTCCCCGCATGAGCCTTCCTGCATAAAACAGCACGCGGTCATCCGGCGCAAGCCCGATCTGTTTGCGCAGTTTTTTGATTGTGTAATGCAGTTTCGCCACCTGATAGGGCGTCACGTCCACGCCAAGATGTACCGCGTGAATTTTGTGCGGGGGGATTTTGCACGACTTGATAAAATGCTGGCGCAAAAACTCGCTGTTCGTAATAAAGCCGGACGACAGCCGGACGACCCGCTTCATTTTTTCCTTGCCAATCATGGGCGGAGAGCCGTACACGTGAGAATGCATGTTGACGAAAACGGGGATTTTCGGAAAATGCTTTTTGAGCTGCAAGACATAAATCGGCCGATTTTCCACGAGGATGACATCCGGCTTATGCTTGCGAATGTGCCTGATGATCTTGCGCAAATAAGACGCAGGGTTATCGTAGGGAAAGCGAATGAACTCCCGGTTGTCCTCCACGGACGACTTGGGGTATGCCGCGCAGCGCCGGGTGTAAATCGTCACTTTGTGCTCGGGGTCGATCATCTTCGTCACTTCGTCAATGTCGTGCTCCACCGAGCTGCCTTTGACTGGTGGCACCGAAAATGGCCCCGGGCTAATTATGGCGATGTTCATTGCGTTCGCTCTCCCACTCCTTTTTCAAGGAAAGAACCACCTGATACAAATATTGTCTTTCTTTTGCCTGCTCTTCCTCGAATTTTTTCCAACGTTTTTCCCAGGCGGCAAGCGACTCCTTCAGGGCGGCAACCTCCTGCTCCAGCTTCTCCAACTGCTCGGTTGTCACCACGTCGGTTTCTCTCATGATGATCTCAAACTTCGGCTCCGGCACCGGCTCTTTCGTCTCTGCGGGCTGCTCGCAAGCTGTCTTTGCCGTCGCTTTTTCCCCAACAGCCTCCTGCCCTTTTTCACCGACCTTCACAATCGAGACACGCTCCACCGCTTCATCGACCACAAAATGGCCAGAAAAAACGCCTGGCGTGACCCAATGCGACAGATCCCATTTTTTGCGTTTTTCCATATGTCTTCCCTCCTGCAACGTGCTTCTACGTAATATGCTATGTCAGACGCGGAAAATGGGTACGTGTACCAAGGAGACAGACAATGGAAAAACCGCTTTGACGACTGCATCAAAGCGGTTGGCGATAATCTTTGGAATGGTTTTGTCTGTGAAAGTTCAGGCTGTACAGCCGTGCCTGCTCGACCGTGGTAATTTGCTGCTTTTGCCACTCCAAAAGAATTCTGTCGATATAGCGAATGTGGAGCTTGCCTACAGTTGCGGCTTCACGCAATGCTGTTAAAATCAGCTCTTCCTGATACCCGTCCTGCTCTGTCCACATGTGGATGCTTTCCATTTCAAACGGAGACAGCGGTCGCCCAAAAGCCTGCTCAAACCGGGAATAAATCGCCACTGGTTCGGAATCTGCTGTGGCTGCGGTCTCCTGAAACGGCGTCAGCATCCGTGGATCGATCTGCTGCTCGCGCCAGGTCTGGTACAGCTTTTTGTACAAGGGGGTCAAATTGTACTGCTCGTGCCGCAGCCCTGTATGCGGGTCGATAAACTCGTCGATGCTGATCCAGTCTTCCTTCAGCAGCTTTTGCAGCGATTGGATCAATCTCATGCTGGACATGGACATGCGTTCCTCCAGCTCAGTCAAGGTCGGAAAACGATTCCCCTCCTGCTGAAAAGAAAGCAGATGAATGAGCAGCATCATTTCGTCGTCTGCCAGGGACATTCGTTTGTACATCTTCAGAAGAAGGTTGGAGACGGATGTTGCACCTTCTTGCAACAATTGCAAAATGTGGGAATCCATAACGCATGTTCACCTCTGGGTTGGAATAACGAAGGAAGGGCGTAAAACGCGCTGTCTGACAATAGGAACACCCTGCTGCCCTCTCGCAACAGGGTGTATGAAAAAACGAAAAGCCTTACGGGTAGAGACGATACAGCATACGCGGGAACGGAATTGTCTCGCGCACGTGATCCAGTCCACAAATCCAGGCAATCGTCCGCTCCAGCCCCAGACCGAAGCCGGAGTGAGGAACAGTACCGTATTTGCGCAGGTCCATGTACCAGCGGTAAGCTTCCTCGGACAGCTCATGCTCGGCAAAGCGCTTCGCGAGCAGCTCCGGATCGTCGATGCGCTGGCTGCCCCCGATGATCTCACCGTAGCCTTCCGGCGCGATCAGGTCTGCACAAAGCACAACTTCCGGACGGTTTGGATCAGGCTTCATGTAGAACGCCTTGATCTCGGTCGGATAGTGCGTGATGAACACCGGCTTGTCGAAGTGTTCTGCGATCAATGTCTCGTCCGGCGCACCGAAGTCGTCGCCCCACTTGATCTCGCTGCCTTTTTCCTGCAACAGCTTGATCGCATCATCGTACGTGATGCGCGGGAACGGGCCTGTCACGTTTTGCAGTTTGGTTGTATCGCGCTCCAGCGTTTTCAGCTCCTGCTGGCAGTTTTTCAGGACGGATTGTACCACGTGGGACACAAATGCTTCCTGAATGCGCAAGTTTTCCTCATGGTCGACGAACGCCATCTCCGGCTCGATCATCCAAAATTCGATCAGATGACGACGGGTTTTCGATTTTTCCGCACGGAAGGTCGGACCAAACGAGAATACGCGGCCCAATGCCATTGCCGCTGCTTCCATGTACAACTGGCCGGACTGGGACAGATACGCATCTTCATCAAAATACTTGGTATGGAACAGGTTTGTTGTTCCTTCTGCCGAAGTCGGCGTCAGGATTGGCGGGTCTACTTTCACGAACCCATTTTCGTGGAAAAACTCGTAAACAGCGCGAATCACCTCGGAGCGGATGGCCATGACCGCACGCTGACGAGGGGTACGCAGCCACAGGTGGCGGTGATCCATCAGGAAATCTACACCGTGCTCCTTGAGGGAGATCGGGTAATCCTGGGCAATCTGAATAATTTCCACGCCAGTGACCGTCAGCTCAAAGCCGCTTGGAGCACGGTCATCTGCGCGAACGACACCGGTTATGTATAAAGAGCTTTCCTGGGTCAGTTGGGATGCTTTTTCCCATACGTCTTCCGCTACTTCTGCTTTTACTACAACGCCCTGGATGAAGCCGGAGCCATCGCGAAGCTGCAGAAACTGAATCTTGCCGCTGCTGCGCTTGTTGTACAGCCAACATCCAATGCGCACTTCTTGTCCAACATGCTGCCCTACCTGGGCAATCGTCGTCAACATCGAATAATTCCCTCCATTTACCATGCGACACAAGAGACTAAGTCTACCCAACAATTATACTATTGGGGAACCGCAAATTCAATGAGAGACTCCCCTTCATATATTTACCGTAATTTTATTATGTAAACCAATTAGAGGAGGTCGTCTGGTTCGTTCGCCGTTGACCTCCCCTGCTTGTAACTTCTGACCAAACTAGTCGTCCCCGTCGTCTGTGTCGCCAGTTGCTTCGGCATCAAGTTCACTGTCTTCTTCGGCTTCTTCTCCATGTACTTCATCGACTACATCGTCGCCCTCTTCCCACTCGTCCTCCAGGACATCCTCGGGCTGCTCGGCTTGCAGTTCAGCAAATTCGTCGTGCACATGCTCGCCTTTTTCCCCGATCGCAATCCATTGCAGTACCCCGCTGTCTTCCTCCCCTGTCTCGTGCCGGAAAACGGTCAACACGGCAGAGGTGCGCTTCGTATACTTCAAGGACACGGACACCCCTGGCTGGTTGGTCATCGCCACCAGACAGTAGTGCGTATCGGCATAAGGCAGCGGCAGACGCACCGTGACATCTGCTGTCTGGCTGGTTGCCGCGATACGGAATGGGACAAAGCCAAACTGCTGCAGCATCGTCCCCAAGTTGACATGGGTTTCTACTGCTGGAAAGGCGAGCTTCTCCTGCGTAATCGACTTGTCGGAAAGATGGCTCCCCGCAATCGCTCGCGGCGCTATTTTCGCTCCCGTAACCGCATGATCGGCCAGCTTTTCTTCGGTTATGACGTGGTTTTGCAAATGCTGTCCCTCGATGGATTGGGCGGCAAGATGCTCGCCGGACAGCGTTCCCTTCGCGAGATGCCCGCCGTTCAAGCTGCCTTTTTCCACGTGCTTGCCTGTGACGGCATGCAGTTCCAGCTTGCTTCCGTCAACAGCGAAATCGGCCAGCTTCTCACGGGTGACGCTGCCCTCCAGCAATTTTTCCTTCGAAATCGCTTTCGGCTGGATGTGCTCGGGCTGCACGGATTGATTGGCAAGATGCTGGGAGGACACTGCTTTTTCCGCGATTTTCTCGCCCGTGACGGCTCCCTTGCCCAGGTGCCGTGTCTTGATGGCTTCTGTCGCCACTTTGGCGGCTGTGACGGCGGAATCTGCCAGCTTGCTGGCCGTAATGCTCTGATCGTTCACCTTGTCGGTCGAGACAGACTCCGGCGCGAGCTTCGAGGTGGTAATCACGTGATCGTGCAAATGCTGTGTCTGGATGGAATATTCCTGCAGGTGTTGGCTGCCGATGAGGCGATCCGTCAGATGCTGTTCTTCAATCGAGCGCCGCGCAATTTTTTCCGCGCGAATGGCCCCGTCTGCCAGATGCCGCGTGTTCACGCTCTCTTCAATCAACTGCTGATCGCCCACGCTTCTGTTCGCCAATTTATCGTGCGTGACGGCTTTGTCGGCAATTTTCGCTGTCGTGATCTGGTGCTCCGCGATTTTTCGCGCGGTGATCGAACCGTCCTGCAAGTGGTTCGTCTGGATGCTGCCAGCCTGGACGTGCACGCTGCCGATTGATTCTTTGGCCACTTTGTCCGAGGTGACGCTCGCATGGTCGAGATGCTCCGTCAAGACCGCGTACGGGCTGATTTTGTCGCTGGTGACTGCCTCTGGCTGCAAATGCTGGCTGTAAATGCTGTGAAAGGCGAGATGCTGGTCTGTTACACAGCCTGGTGCAATGTTAGCGCCATCCACACTGTTGTCTGCCAGATGATGATGCAAAATGGCTCCTTCGCGAATATGCTGGGACTCGACCGCATCTTCCTCCAGCTTGGTCGAAGTCACCGCCCCGTCGCGAATTTTGTCCGTCGTGACCGCACCGTCCTCCAGCTTCACGGAGTTAATCACATAGTTGGCGAGGTTACTTGTCTGAATGGAGCCCATCTTAATCTTATCCGAGGTGACAGATTGATCCTGAAGCAGCTCGGTCGTAATCGCCTGCTCCTGGATGTGTTTGGTCTGGATGGCAGCCTCGGCGAACTTCATCGAGTCGATCGTCTTGTCAGCCAGCTTCTCGGAGGTAATGCTGTTGTTGACCAGCTTTTGTCCGGATATGGAGTGGTCCTGCACATGGTCGCTCGTGATGATATTGCGCCCCAAATGCTCTCCCAAGATAGCACCGGGAGCGATTTTGCTTGAAGTAATGCTCTTGTCCGCAAGCTTGTTGCTGTCCACGGCGTAATCCTTCAGGAGTACGGTATCAATCGTTCCCGGCTTGATTTTCGAGGAATCGACGGCTCGATTGGCGATTTTCTCTGTGGTGACAGATTGATCCGTCAAGTCGTCGGTGTAGACAAACGATTGAACCCGGCCGTCATTGCGCTCCTTGATAACTTTGGAAAAAGTTGTCTGATTGGAGGACGCGCCTTGCTTGGGCATTTTCGGCAGCGGCTGTTGCACCGGCGTTTTCGCTGTCATTGCGCTTGGCTTCGTCGCACTGTTGTCAGATTCGCCCTCCAAAAGCTCCAACTCCAGATCGGTTATCCAGTCCCGCTCCACCCTGGAAGAAGTTTGCATTAACGGAATTTCATGCAGCGATTGCCGAAATGTTTTTCCCAGACCTCTGTTCATTTTTTTTCGGTTTACATTCGCCATAGAGTCTCCTTGCCTCCTGATGTCATTCCCGTATCATTGTGTAACATATTCAAAGTAGTAGGCTTTTGGCACCGCGCGGCGAAATTTGTTACGATCGTCCCGATAGCCGCGCACGCAAAAAAACCTGTCAAACCAACGGTATTCGTTGGCTGACAGGTTTTCTCGAATAGACCTGGGATTACGAGACAGCGGCTTCCTCTCTCGTCTGCGACAGAAGCGTCCGGAACTCGTCGCCTTGCAGAACTTCCGCCTCCAATAGCGTGCCAAGACCTGTGCGGAATACGTCGTCATACTGTTTGAGCAGGCTGCGCGTATCCTCCAGCAGGCGGGAGAGCAATCGCTCTACTTCGTCGTGAATCCGGTTTTTGTCAACGTACTGCAAATGAACAATCCCAAGGTCGGACATGCCGCTCGTCACGATCTCCTGCGCCATTCCCAGCGCTTGCTCGAAATCGTTTTTCGAGCCGGTGCTGCGTCCACCGTAGTAGATTTCTTCGGCTACCGCTCCGGCGAGGCTGACCATGATCTGCTTTTCCAGCGCCTCTTTGGTGTACAGGTAGCGGTCTTCCATCGGATTTTGCCGGACGTAGCCGAGCGCCTTGCCGCGCGGGCTGAGCGTGACCTGCGAGACAGAGCCGGGACGCACCACTTCGCTTACGATCGCGTGGCCAAGCTCATGCAGGGCAACCCGTTTCTTCTCTTCCTCGGAAGCCTGGCGGTCGACTTTTTCGCCGAGCATGACCTTGTCTACGGCGTAGGCAAAATGCTTCGCCATGATTTTCTCGCTTTTGTCGCGCATGGCGTAGATGGCGGCCTCGTTCGCGACGCTTTCCAGTTGGGCACCGGAGAAGCCAAACGTCTCTTGCGCCACTTTTTCCAGGACAACATCCTCGCCAAGCGGCTTGTTCGCCGTATGGATGGTCAAAATCTGCTCTCGCGCAGGCTTGTCGGGCAAATCGACGGTAATGTGACGGTCAAAACGGCCCGGTCGAAGCAGTGCGGCATCGAGCATGTCTTTGCGGTTCGTCGCAGCCATGACCAAAATGCGCGGCTTGTCGCTCGTCGCCACCCCGTCCATCTCGGTCAAAAGCTGGTTCAAGGTCTGGTCGTACTCCCGCTGCTGCTGACCATCCCGTTTCCCCCCGATGACATCTATCTCATCGATGAAAATAATCGCACTGTCCTGTCCGTTTTTCTCCGCCATCGTTCTCGCTTCTTTAAACAGTTCTCGCACACGCTGCGCCCCGACCCCAACGTACATCTCGACAAACTGGGAGCCGGAAGCGGCCACGAAGGCAGAGTTGGTGTAGTTCGCTGCGGCTTTTGCCATCAGCGTTTTTCCTGTTCCGGGAGGCCCGGTCAACAGTACGCCTTTGATTGGGCGAATGCCGTATTGCTCGATCTTGTCTTTGTACACAAGAAAATCAAGCGATTCCTTCAATTCTTTTTTGGCCCGCTCCTGTCCGCCAATATCGGCAAACTGCACGTCCGACTTCGGAATTTCGTGCTTGTTCTGCTTTCGTTTGCCGCCGAGCGCGACATTGCCTCCCTGACCGTTTTGCTGACGCACGACGAGGAAGTAAATCGCACCGAGAACGGCTGCAAACAGTACAAACGGCGTGATGTTCACTCCGAGAAACACCAGAAAAACCAGGACGGCAGGAACGATGCCAAGCAGCCATTCTTTACCCACGCGCCGTCACCTCTTTTGTCTCGGAACGGGGAATAATGGTGTAGAAATCCTCCGCTCCTTTTTTCAAGTAAACATAGATATTTGCATCATCCATCAAGGCAGATGCTGCATCCAGTTTGTTCGTCTGCTTCCACTCCTCGACCAGAGCCGGGATGCGGCTGTATTGATGCAAGTCCATCGCTTCCGTAAAGACGAACTGCCCGCTTTTCCAAATGTCTGTCATCGCTTCTGACTGGTTCGTGACCACGATTGTCACTTGTTTGCTGCCCGCAACCTTTTCCGTTTTGGCTACGAGATTGCGGTACTCCGCTGGAAATGTCTCCGGATTGGTCACTTTCAAATCTATGTGAATTTTGTCTTTGCTCACAGCAAAATCGCCCAAGGTGGCGGATTGCATCTGACCGATTTCTGCGCGGATCGGCTCCTCGATCTCCATTTTCTGATACAAGAACCATCCTCCGAACAGGAGAGCAAGTGTCGCCAACAAGGATAATCCGATCGCACTCAATTTCAACTGCACGGCTACTCCCCCCATATTGCGTTCTCGTTGTTCTCTTTTATCAACAAAAACAGTATATCACATGGGTATATCAATTTTTTATACAGATGTTGGGTAGTATGCCAAACAGGCCTTTTCCCAATCGGAAAAGACCTGTTATCCGTTCTTTTTATGAAGCGATCATGCAGGCGACAAAACATAAGAGGTGAGCAGGGCCCCACTGAACAAATCGTAATGCAAGTAGTGGTAGCGGCCATTCGCGTCTTTTACCGTGACTTCCCAAAATTTCTTGTCCCCTTCAAGGCCGGGGACGATATGGGTAATCGCTGATTGCGGATACGCCTTTCTCACTGCTTCCTCGACATGTTTGCGCGGCACGGCGAGATCCATCCGGTCAAACACGACTTTTTCCGCCGTCATCCAGGCGACGACAGGCGTGCCGGCCTTGTTTTTGCCGATGACGACAGCGTAGCTCTCCGTCCCGCGGTATTCGTCGATGGACTCGATTTCTGCGATGGTCGTCCGCGTCTGTACCCACTCGCGAACGGTCGCCTCGAATTGATGGCGCTCTCCTGCTACGGAAGCCGTCAGATGATAGGCAAATCCCGCGCCTGTCAACACCAGCACGATGATCGCTCCCACAATGATTCTCACTATCACGTTCCCGTTTAACTCCTTTATGCGGTTGACATTACAAACGGAAGCGCAACTGGTCCTGTTTGACGCCAGCCGCCGTCCTCATTTGCATTTGCAGCTCCAACTGGCGAAGCGTGCCTGTATCCGGCTCATACCATAGCTGATACTCGATGCTGATCCCTCTCGCCAGTTCGGGCGTGATGTCCGCGATGGGAAAAGACGGCCCCAGCCACATCGCGAGAAGCGCCGTCACCTTTTCCGGCGGCACGGCAAGGCGATAGCCGCTCCAGTCACTCCCTGACGGATCCGCGACGGGCTCGGGCGAGATGGATGACAGCACACTTTTCAGCAGTGTCGCATGTTCATACGGTGTAAACAAAGCGTAGGGCAAGGCAGCATGATCCTGCACCTGTCCGTCTATTCGTACGGAAACCGGCTGTTCATGGTTACGGCTGATCGCCAGTTTGTGTCCACCGATTTCCCCGTCGAGGGTGAACTTCTCGTGTACGTAGCGTCCGCTCAACACCTGATCGTGCATGTAAACCAAAAAGGCACGCTCTTCGTCCTGTGTCAACTGCTCCAGTAGCTGCGGCACCGGATACGGCTCCTGCTTGGTAACAGACGCCGAACGACTCCATTCGCCTGCTGAGCCGAGCGCCATCCCCAGACAAAACAGACCGAGAAAAATCGGGAAAAGCCACCACAGCTGTTTGGGCCGGATGTACATTTCCGTTCCCCCTGTCCCATTTTTGTCTCTAGCCTATGCTATACGGGAAGGTTTTAGAACGACACGGAAAAGTTGCTATTCATAGCTCGGGGCCGGGCGGTCATACTACTGGTACACCCGCAAGGAGGTGAGCGCGTGAAGTCACCGCAACAAAACGCATCTCCTGACATCCTTGGGTTTTTGCTACAGGAATACCGCGTCTCCTGGGCTGCATTGTCTTCTCCATTGCGTCAACTGTCACACACACCCACACTGCATTTTCGCCATCATCCCCTGACAGAGTTGTGGCGAAAATGAGCACGGCATGATGTAGTACCCATATTCCCCTACCTACACCTACACTCCCTTACTCCTGTCCCACACCAGACAGGAGCCTTTTACCGTTTCAACTTCTGGAACATGCGGTTCGCTTCGTAGATAGCCCTCTCCTCGTCGATTGTGAGCAGCTTGTGGTTGCGCATCAAAAATTTGCCCGCAACAATCGTGTCTTTGACATCGCGGCCATTGGCTGCATAGACGACATGGGAAATCGGCTCGTGCGCCGGGTGGAAATGGGCTTGATGGCTGTCGAGAACGATCAGGTCAGCCTGTTTGCCTACCTCGATGCTGCCGAGCGTGTCCGACTGGAATACGCCGTCTGCGCCGTGGCGTGTTGCCATACGCAACGCTTCTTCGGCTGGCACCGCCACCGGGTCGTTGTTTACGCCTTTGTGCAAAATCGCCGCGAGCTTCAATTCTTCGAACAGGTTGAGGTTGTTGTTGCTCGCCGAGCTGTCTGTGCCAAGCGAGACGCTCACGCCTTTTGCCAGCATTTTTGGCACAGGAGCTACGCCGCTCGCCAGCTTCAGGTTGCTCACGACGTTATGCGACACTCTCACTTTGTATTTTGCCAAGATGTCAATCTCTTCATCCGTCAAATGTACAGCATGTGCGACCAGTGTCGGGCGGTTGAACATGCCGAGCTTCTCCAGGTGAGCAACCGGGCGCAAACCGTAGTCTTTCTCGTTTTGGCCGACTTCCCAGGCCGTTTCGGACATATGGATGTGCAATGGCAGGGACAGTTCGTCCGCTTTTTCAATAATTTGCGTAATGAACTCCGGCGAGCATGTGTACGGCGCATGCGGTGCCATCATGACGGTAATGCGGCCGTCTGCCTGGTTGTGCCATTCCTTGGCAAAGGCAGTTGCGTCGGCGAGCTTGGTTTGGCGCTCTTCCTCCGAGCACAGTCCGATCATGCCGCGGCACAGGCGGGCACGCATGCCGGAGGCCTCTACCGCCTTGGCTACCTCATCCATGTGATCGTACATATCCACGAATGTCGTGGTACCCGTGCGGATCATTTCGATCAGCGACAACTGGGTTCCCCATTTGACGGAATCAGCGGTAAATTGCGCTTCCAGCGGCCACATTTTTTCTTCCAGCCACTGCTGCAGCGGCAAATCGTCGGCATAGCCGCGCAGAAGCGACATGCCCGCGTGTCCGTGCGTATTAATCAGTCCTGGCAGGATGAAGTCGCCTTTTTGGTCAATGACTTCATCGTAGCCGGCATCCGTAAGATCCTCAGGAGTTGGACCTACATACGTGATCTTGTCGCCCTCGAATGCGACTGCTCCATCGTGGATCACTTCGTTTTTGTCGTTCACTGTAATCACTGTTGCGTGGATGAGGATGGTCTTTTTCATTGTTACACTCCATTCTTACGTTAAGTAATAAGCCAGGCTCTGCAAATTCGATGTCACATCTGCATAGTGAATGCGCACATCTTTATTGGCGCGAATGGTCGTAGGAGCAAAATTCAAAATTCCCTTGATACCCGCTTGCGTCAACAGATCACATACGGATTGCGCAGCCGATGCGGGAACCGTAATGATCGCCAGCTTGATCTGCTTTTCTGGGATCGTCTTTGCCAGTTCATCCATCGGCTGGATCGGGATGCCCGCCACTTCTTTGCCCAGCTTGGCGGGATCGTTGTCAAAAATGGCCGCAATCCGCATGTTATCTTTCAAATAAGCGTTGTAGTTGCTAATCGCATGCCCCAAATGTCCGGCTCCGACCAGGGCGACGCGCACTTCCTCTGTCAGCTTCAAAATCTGCCGTATTTTTTCCACCAGGTAATTGACGTCGTAGCCAATCCCTTTTTTGCCGAAATCCCCGAAAGTAGCCAGGTCTTTTCGGATTTGGGCTGGATTCACATCCAAATTTTTGCCCATTTGCTGGGAGGAAACAGTGGTCACCTCGTTTTGCTGCAAATAGCTGAGGTAACGCAGATAAATCGGCAAACGGCGGACGACCGCTTCCGAAATCTTTTCGTGTTTAGCCACTTTCGGTCTTCCCCCTATTTTTTTGCTTGAATACCCTGTAATCTTTCCCATTGGACAAAATAACAATCGAGCCATCCCTGCCTGTGACAAACGTCTCCGCCCACGATTCGCCCAACCGCTCCAGCACCTCGGACTGGCCGTCCTCGCTGCGTTTCTTGCCTGTCTGGATGACGGCAACCTGCGGATCGACCCGCGTGAGAAACGGCTGGGAAGTGCCTTGATTGCTCCCCTGGCCGCCGACCTTGAGCACTTCCGCCTTGAGCTGGTCCGGATGACGCTCCAGCAGGCGTTCCTCGGCTTTTTCGTTGATCCCGCTGGCAAACAAAAACCGCAATTGGCCGTGCTTGAGCAAAAAGACGAGTGAATTGTTCTGCGGGGACAAAAACAGCGGTTCGCTCGGCAGCAAAGCTTCCAGCGTCACGTCGGTATCCAGAATCAACTCCTGGTTCTCCTCAATCTCTTTTTGCTTGCTGATCTTGTCGAGCGGGACGAACTGGCGGACCGAGGGAGAAATCAGCTTGGGCACAATGACCGAGTCGATGATGATTTGCTGGCTTAAAAAAGGGTATCCTCCTGCATACTCGGGCTGATCGTTCGTGAGCACGAGATAGTCGAGGCGCGTCACCTTGGCGGCAGACAGATGCGTGGACAACGCGCCCCAATCCTCTGCGCTGCCTGTGTCAATCAGCATCGTTTTTCCGCCCGGCAGCCGCACCAGTGTGCTTTCGCCATGCGGAAGCGCCAAAAAGGTAACGACAAGCCCCGTAAACTCCTCCGCACGCTCAGCAGCAAACGGGTCATCTACCTTCACGGCTTCCTGCAGATGGGCGTCAATCGAGCACGAGCACAATAAAGCTACACACGCGGCGAGCAGCAGCCAGACCCACTTTTTTTTCCATAACATTTATTTTATCACCTAAATCCTTGCTAGACTATTGCTTCATTTTATGAATCTGACAAGGATTGCATACGAAGGAACGGCGCAATTCGCTCACGCAGCGTCGGCCAGGAGCCGGTCGCAACCTGAAACGGCGGGAGGGATTGCAAAAACGAACGGCCATAGCGCGATTCGACGACACGCGTATCGAACACGACTACGACGCCGCGGTCCAAATGATGCCGGATCAGGCGGCCAACCCCTTGCTTGAACAAAATGACCGCCTGTGGCAGCGAGAGCGACATAAACGCGTTTTTTCCCTCTGCCTTGAGCGCTTCGGCGCGTCCTTGATAGATGGGATGATTCGGCGGTGTAAACGGCAGCCGCACGATGACCAGACTGCTCAGTTCCTCGCCCTGGATGTCCACGCCTTCCCAAAAACTGCTCGTCCCAAGGAGCACGCTCCGCTCCATCGTCCTGAACAGCCGCACCAGCTTGCTGCGGTTGTTGCTGTCGATCCCGTGCCCGAACAGCGTATACGGCTCTGCTTCCTCGGCCAGCCGTTCCTTCATCGCCTGGTACACCAGCCGCAGCATCGAGTGCGACGTGAACAGAATCAAGGTTCTGCCCTTCGACGCGACGACGACATCGACACAGCCCTGGACAATCGCCTCGAGATACGCCTGGTCGTTTTCTTTGCCCGGTGCCGGGAAATCGGACGGGATGAGCAAAAGTCCCTGTTCCTCGTAATGAAACGGGGACGGCAGCACCAGCGTGCGCACCCGTTCAGCGGGAAGCTTGTCCAAGCCAAAGCGGCTCATCACGTAGGAAAAACTGCCTTTGACCGTCAAGGTGGCGGACGTCATAATCAGGCTGCGCTTTTGCGAAAAAAGCGGATCAGCAAGCGAGTCTGCCACGTTCAGCAAAGCCGCGGACAGATGCACCTGCTTGCGCGCCATGCGGGACTCGACCTCCATCCAGTAGACGTATTCGTCGTCTTGGGCGAGCAAAAAGAAATGCAAAAGCTCCATCACCTGCTGCCATTCCTTGAGCAAACCGTATAAATCGGTCTGAAAGCTACGGATGGAAAACGGTGGCTTCTCTTCCTGGGGAACGCTTTTTAGCATTTGCTCCAGGTGCTGAGCGAAGTCCGTCATGCCTTCCAGCAGCTTTTTTGTCACCTTGCGGATTTTTTCATGCTTCCCCGTGAAGGAAGCTACGCGGTAGCGCACCGTCTCGCGGCCAGCGTCGGTCGTCTCTTCTGCCCGCTGCGAGGCCCATGCGAACAAAAGCTGGTTCAATTGCTGCGCTTTGTCCCGCAAGGAAACAGACAGCTTTTTGCATTGGCTGTGGTGCACGGACAGCTCCTGTGAGAGCGCAGGCTGCCAGCTTGCAAGCTCTGCTGCGAAGCGTGCGATCGCATTCCCGTTTTCCGGGGAAGCCCGGTCGAGCAAAAACAACAGCTGCGTTGTCGTCAACTGTTTGCCCAAATGTTGGGTAGCCGCATCCTCCAGATGATGCGCCTCGTCGATGATCGCGACCTCGTAAGGCGGCAGAATCCGGTTCTCCGCCTGCAAGTCGCTGATGAGCAGGGCGTGGTTGACGATGAGAACATCCGCTTCCTTTGCCCGTTCTTTTGCCTGGAAGTAGTAGCAGCGGCTAAACCACGGGCAGGCGCGGTTCAGGCACGAGCCGGTGTCGCTTTTGACCTGCTGCCACAAAAGCTGTCCGCTCGGCGGCATGCTTAATTCCTCCACATCGCCTGTCTCCGTCTGGGTGAGCCAGGTAAGCAGTTGTCCTTTTGCCAGCCGCATTTCCTGGCTGCTGCCTTCCACCGGCTCATCCAGCGACTGCTCGAACTTGCGCAGGCACAAGTAGTTGCCCCTGCCCTTCAATGTAGCAGCGGTAAAGGAAAATGGCAGCGATTTCTGCAAGGTGGCAATTTCTTTGTGAAGCAGCTGCTCCTGCAACTGGATTGTGTTCGTGCTGACGACCAACTGCTCCCGGTTTTGCTGCGCCCAAATGATGCCTGGCAGTAAGTAGGCCAACGACTTGCCTGTGCCTGTTCCTGCCTCTGCCAGCAGGTGCTCGCCGTCCTGCATCGCGTCAAAAACCGCGTGCATCATCGCTTCCTGCGCTTCCCGCCGCTGAAAGCCGCTCAAGTTCGCCTGCAACTGTCCCTGCTCGTCCATGAGCTTCTCCAACTGCTCCGCAAATGCTTTTGCCAGGCCCCAATCACCCATGGGGCGCTGGAAGCTCGCTTTCAGCTTTTCCTTGCGCTTTTTCAATGCGATCTGACGGTAGATGTCCCACAACTGCGATTTTTCTCCCGCCGGCTCGTCCCCAAGCTCGGGCAACTCCGTAAGCTTTTCCATCTCGATCTGCCGCAGAAGGACGCTGATGTCCGAGCGAAACGACGAAACGAGCATTTGCAACCGCTGAATGGTCACAAGCGGCAATTGCTGCAAAATATCGAGCAAATGCAAAAACAGCCGGGCCGTTGCCAGCGCATCACTGTCAGCCTGATGGGGATTGTCGTGCTTGATGTCAAGCTCTGACGCCAGTTCACCGAGCCTGTAGCTGTTTTGCATCGGCAAAAGCAGACGGGACAGCTCCACCGTGTCGAGCACATAGCCGTCAAATGCATAATAGCCCTGACTCAGCAGGGCTTCTTGTAAAAATTGGAGATCAAAGCTTGCATTATGGGCGACAAACACCCGTCCATCCAATAGTCGCAAGAATTGAGGAAATACCTCTTCCAATGTCGGGGCCTCGGCCACCATCTCATTGGTAATTCCCGTTAGCTGGGTAATAAAAGGGGGGATGTCCTGTCCGGGATGAATCAGGGTCGAGAAGCGTTCTGTGATCCGGCCGTCGTCAATGGCCACAGCGCCGATCTGAATGATGCTGTCTCCCTGCCGCGGATGGCTCCCCGTCGTCTCAAAATCTACTACAAGTAATCGATTCAACCGTTGTCACCTCGTAACCTGGGCGGATACGTCTCATCCGCACTCATTCACATTCGGCAACGATGGAAATATTCCTGCTTGCAGGACGCAATTATCGCTGCACAGGCTCGCCCTGCACCGCTTGCCCACCGAGCTTGCTTGCACACAATTGCAGGTAGATGGGAATTTCGCGGAACTGGTCGACATGAGGGAGCGTGCGCTGGAAATACTGCTCTGCCAGCCGCCAGTTTTCCTCGATCATTGCCAGTCTGCCTAAATGAAAATAACCCAGGGAACGGATGTACGGATCGGAATCGTCCAGAAACTGCTTGGCCAACCGTTTTGCTTCCCGCGTCTCTCCTACTTTTTCAAAAGCGGAGATCATCCCCGACTGACCAAGGCGATTGGCACTGTCTTTTTCCAGCATGTGGCGAAACGCTGCGATTGCACCCGGAATGTTCCCGTCGAACAGTTGCATCCAGCCGTAGCTGAAAACGAAGTCGTCCTCTCCAGGAGCCAGGCTGATTGCTTTTTTCATCAACGTCAGCGCCCGTTTGCTGCCAGCGATCAGCCACGTGTTCCACGCCAGTCCGTGCCACGCCCAGCCTTCATTGGGCAGGCGCTCGGCCAAAAAATGATAGCAGATTTGCGCGCGGTGATAATTGCCCCCCGCTTCGTACAAATGAGCCATTTCCTGCAGCGTCTCGCTGTCCAGCTTGCGATTCGGCAACGTCAGGCTGGAAGGCGGGGCAGGCTCTGCCTTCTCGTCCATCTGAATCAGCAGCTGGGCGGCGCGCAGCCAGAGCAACTGTGCTTCCCAATCGTGCTCATGCTTTTGCAAATAGCCTTCGATCTCATCCAGCGCTTCCTTGGCATCGCCATCCATCAAGTAGCAAAGTGCGAGATTGTACCTCGCTTCCTGCTGCTCAGGCTTTGCCTCAAGCGAGGTTTTGAACGCTTGCGCCGCCTCCAGCCATTGCTTTTCCTCGGCGAGGATGCAGCCGATGGCGTTGTAGCTGATGGCGACGACATTTGGCGAGCTTGCCGACTTGGCGAGCAGGCGAAACTCGCGAAAAGCCGTTTCCAGCTCGCCGCAAAACAGCAGGCTGTAGGCGTAATACAGCCGGCCACTCTCCCAGTCCGGCGACTCCTGCACAAGCTGGGCAAAGCATTTTTTGGCGTCCTGAAACATGCGCAGATGGTAAAACCCTTCTCCCCGGCGAAAAAGCGGCTCATACGCATGCAGCTCTTGCGGCAGCTTGCCTTGCTTCGGCTCACTGTCCGCTTCGTTGACAGTCTCGTTGTCAGCCACTTTCTGCTGGACAAGCGGTTCCTCTTCTGTTGGCATGGCCGATTCAGCCTTTTCCTGTTGCATGGCTTGCGGCAGTTGTCCTTCCATTTGCTTGATATGGCGGATGGCATTGGACAGCTTTTCTTCAAACTGCAACCACAAATCTACAACCGTATCGCTCACCTGGCGCAAGTAAAACAGTTGGTCCGCGAGTTGAAGCCGCTCCTGCTCCGACGCTTCCTTCCACCGCTCTTCTATGCTCTGCGCTTTCGTGCGCAGCTTCTGAAACCAGTCTTCGATTTTCACGGGAAAAGCCACCCCCCTGTGAGGCATGAGTAGTTTCATTGTCTCACAAGGCAGGTGGCTCTATGCGAAAAAAGCGCCTCGCCTACAGGATGGTCGCGTGTATTTCCTCGCCAAGCATTTCCTTGATCCGGTTGTGCTCGTCCATAATCGCCACACGCGGCTTGTACGTGCGCGCCTGTTCATCTGTCATCATGGCGTAGGCGATAATGATGACGATGTCGCCTTTCTGCACGAGCCGGGCGGCTGCGCCGTTCAGGCAAATCACACCGCTGCCTGGCTCCCCTTCAATGACGTACGTTTCCAGACGGGCGCCGTTGTTGTTGTTGACGATCTGCACTTTTTCGTTCGGCAAAATATCCAGTGCATCCAAGATGTTTTTGTCGATGGTAATGCTGCCCACGTAGTTCAGATTCGCTTCCGTTACCGTGGCACGATGGATTTTTGCCTTCATCATAGTGCGAAACACGGGTATTCCTCCCTTGTCATTCTCCAAAATGGTTGTATTGAAAATGTCGTCTCGGTTAGCGGATTTCGGCAATCAGATTGTCAATCAGGCGTGTTTTGCCAAAGCGAACGGCGAGCGCGACGATAATGGTCTGCCCAGATACCTCGTTTTCTACCGGCTGCAGTTCGGGATAGCGCAAAATTTCCACGTAGTCGATTTCTGCGAGCGGTTTCTCCGCAATCATCTGCTTGATACGCTGTTTGATCTCGGCAAGCGGCAGTCCCTCCTTGAGCCATGCCGACGCCTGTTGCAAGCTTTGCGAGAGAACCAGCGCCTGTGCGCGTTCCTCTGCCGACAAATAGACGTTGCGCGAGCTCAACGCCAGTCCGTCCGCTTCCCGCACGATTGGACACGGAATGACTTCAACCGGGATCGACAAGTCTTGGACCATCTGCGTAACGACAGCCACTTGCTGGGCGTCTTTTTGCCCGAAAAAGGCACAGTCAGGCTGAACGATGGAAAACAGCTTCAGCACGACTGTCGATACTCCGTCAAAGTGGCCGGGGCGGGAAGCTCCGCACAAAGGCGTTGTCACATTGGCGACCGACACCGTCGTCAAAATCGGTTTCGGGTACATTTCCTCGACAGACGGCGTGAACAATAGATCGACTCCCGCCTCCGCCGCCATCTTGCTGTCGCGCTCGATGTCGCGTGGATACCGTTCAAAATCTTCGTTCGGGCCAAATTGCAACGGGTTGACGAAAATACTCATGACGACAAGGTCGCACTTTTCCCGTGCCGCTTTGACCAGGCTCAAGTGTCCTTCATGCAAAAAGCCCATGGTCGGCACAAAGCCGATTTTCTTTCCTTGCTGCCGTGCTGCTTTTATGTGAACGCGCAATTCCTCGATGGTCGATAGTTGCAACATCGTTTGAATCATGCCTGGGTCACTCCTTCCCCGTACAGCTCCTTGATTGTTTCTTCCGACGCGTGGAAAACGTGATCGGGTCCCGGAAAACGGCGAAGCTCGACTTCTTTGACGTACGCCGCTACCGCTTCGCGGATGGACGTGCCGATGTCAGCGTAGCGCTTGACGAACTTCGGTGTCAATTGGGAAGCGTAACCAACCAGGTCGTGGAAGACCAGCACCTGACCGTCGCAGCCTGCCCCGGCTCCGATGCCGATGACAGCAATCTCCAGCTTTTCCGCGATCATTTTGGCTACCTCTTCCGGCACGCATTCCAGCACGAGAGCGAACGCCCCTGCGTGCTGAATCGCCAGGGCATCGTCAAGCAATTTTTTCGCCGCCTCCAAATCGCGTCCCTGCACCTTGTAGCCGCCAAGCTGATGCACGGACTGTGGCGTGAGGCCGATATGCCCGACGACGGGAATGCCTGCCTGTACCAGACGGGTAATGAGTGGCGCAAGCTCGCTTCCGCCCTCCAGCTTCACCGCTCTGGCCAGTCCCTCCTGCATGAGTCTGCCCGCGTTTTTCACCGCTTCCTCAATGGTTCCGTGGTAGCTGAGAAACGGCATGTCCGCGACGACAAAAGCGCGCTTGGCCGCGCGCGTGACCGCCTTCGTGTGATGGAGCATGTCGTCCATCGTCACAGGCACGGTGGAGTCATAGCCCAGTACAACCATGCCCAGCGAGTCGCCAACCAGAATCATGTCCGCGCCTGCTTCTTCCACCAGCTTCGCAGATGGAAAGTCATAGGCTGTCACCATGGAAATAGGAATGCCCGCTTCTTTCTTCTTGCGGATGTCGGAAGTCGTGACCTGTTTTGTCATTTGCTTCTTCTCCTCTTTCGCGCCAAGGCTTCGTGGATGGAGAGGAACAAAAAACCTTCTCGCTCGAAATCGGGAGAAGGTTGTCCATGCCATAGAGACATACTTGTCTTGTCATAAACGGATTCCTTCTGTCTCGGTCCACAAAGGCTCTGAGCAGATTTTTGTCCTTGCACTATTGCTTTATTGATACACCAAACTTGCCAAAAATACTCCAAGAGTACCGTTCCTGTCGGATACAGCCTCCATGTCGAGTATAGCAAATCATCTATTCATTTGCACGATAATTGACGTCTGCCGAATACACTTTATGAATCTGTCCCAGGCGGTCCTCGACCATCAGCACGCCTTCTTCATCGAGACCGATTGCCTGTCCCTCCAGCTTTTGCGAGATCGTCTGCACCGTTACCCAGCGGCCAATCGTGTAGGAGTGGGTTTCCCATTCCTTTTTCACTCGCTGGAAGCCCTCCCGCAAGTAGTGGTTGTACTCTTCCTCGAAGTTTTGGCAAAAGCGCTGGATGAACGCGACGCGCTTGACCGGGCTGCCCGACTCGATTCGCAACGACGTAGCGATTGCCAGCAGTTCCTCCGGGAAGTCGGCCTGCACACTGTTGGCGTTCAGTCCGATGCCGATGACCAAATAGTTGACCCGGTCTGCTTCCGCATTCAGCTCGGTCAAAATACCGCACACTTTTTTGTCCCCAATGAAAATATCGTTCGGCCATTTGATTTTGACGGGCAATCCGGTCTCTTCCCGAATTGTCCCCGCCACGCTCACGGCTGTCAGCAGCGTCATCTGCGGCGTCTTCGGCAACGGAATTGCAGGCCGGACAATCAAACTCATCCAGATGCCTGTCCCTTTGGGCGAGTGCCAGGGACGACCCAGACGCCCCTTCCCTCCTGTTTGCTGTTCCGCCAAAACAAGCGTGCCTTCCGCCGCCCCTTTTGCCGCTGCCTCATGCGCGAGCGGCTGCGTGGAGACGACCTCGTCGTACGCGATGACATGTTGTCCGATCCGCTTCGTACCAAGCCCCGCCATAATCTCTGCGGCAGACAGCCGATCTGGTGCCGCAAGCAGGCGATAGCCCGACTTGCGTACTGCCTCGACCTCGTAGCCGTCCCGCCGCAGCTCCTCGATATGCTTCCAGACAGCTGTTCGCGAGCAGCCACACGCCTGACTCAATTCTTCGCCAGAGATAAAGCGGCCTGGCTGGTCACGAAATGCTTGAAGAATCACCTGTTTAATGTTCATACTGCGCTACCTCTTTCCTTGCAGCTTCGATGAGAGCCTCCGGCGTGTTCGGCAAGCCGTGGAGGGCTGTCTGCACCAGCAGCGCCCGCAGCACATGGACGATCCACTCGCCCGCTTTTTTTTGCAGCGCGACTTGCAAATCCAGCCCTGTTACAGCCAGCTCCTTGATCGTTCTCACAGGCATCGCCTGATACGTTTCGACCAGGGTCTGCATCATGCTATGTGTCTGCGCTTGCTGATTCCACCAGCACACCCGTAAAATACCGGCAAGCTTTTCGCATGTGTCCCAGCCTGCATCAAGCAGTAGTTGTCCCCACTCGACTGGCTCGGGAGCGTCCCACCTTGGCTGCAGGCGGTGCAGAAGCTCCACAAACCCGACAATCGCCTCTGTCTCCCGCTTGGACATTTTCAACAGCTGGCAAACCGCTTTCGACTCTTCCGCGGGAAAACGCGCTGCATACAGCAGAAGCGACCATTTTTGCGGCAAGCCCTGTACATGGACGACCCGCCAACTCTCCGCAGCCGCGTCCCGAAACAGTCGCTGCAAGACAGGGGAGTACCCGCACAGCCCTGTCTCGTTGATGATCGCGCAGCCGATGTGTGGCGACTCGCTGGCGAGCATTTTGTTCAGCTCTTCCCTGACGCGCTCCACCGCGATGTGCGCCAGAAGCGGCGCCGTCTTTTGCATCGCCGCAAGCGTATGCGGCTCGATGGAAAAGCCAAGCTGGGCGGCAAACCGCACGCACCGCAGCAGCCGCAGCGCATCCTCGCGAAAACGCTCCAGCGGCTCGCCCACAGCCCGGACCAGCTTTTTCGCAAGATCATCCCGACCGCCAAACGGGTCCTGCAGCTCTTTTTCCCGGTTCATCGCCATCGCATTCATCGTAAAATCTCTGCGCGCAAGGTCCAGTTTCAATTCGCATACGAACTGGACTTCGGCAGGACGACGGTAGTCCTCGTATTTCCCTTCCGTCCGGTACGTCGTCACCTCAAAAAACTGCCCGTCGATTCTCACGGACACCGTTCCATGCTTGAGTCCGGTCGGGACGTGGTCGGGAAACAGGCGGATGACGTCGCCAGGATGGGCATTCGTACATATATCTATATCGTGCACAGGCCGAGACAACAGCCAATCGCGGACGCATCCGCCGACATAATACGCTTCATAGCCGTTCTGCTCCAGCGTTTCCAGAATCCGGCTGGCCAGATGGAGCGTCATGCCGCTTCCCCCTTTCTCGCATGGTCTGCCTGATTACATAAGGAGGCGATCTCCATGAGATTTTTGTATGGGCTCTTTATTTTTGTAGCCAAACTGCATCAACTGGCGAAAAGCAGTCTGTCCCGCCAGTGACCCTCTATGTACTATGTACAAAAGCTTACCCAAGCAATTTTGTATACAGCGCCTCGTACTGGGAAGCAATCGTTTCGTGACAAAACGTTTTGCAGGAACGCTCGATGCTGTTTGCGGAAAAGTCGCGATACAACGCTTCGTCCTGCAACAGGCGAATCGCTGCCTCTGCCATGCCCTCGACATCGCCAATCGGGCGCAAAAAGCCATTGACGCTGTCGAGCACGACTTCGGGAATCCCGCCGGCAACAGTCGCCACTACAGGCACGCCGCAAGCCATCGCTTCCAGCGCGACAAGTCCGAAGCTCTCCTTTTCCGACGGCAACAGCATCAGGTCGGCCATGGACAAAACTTCTGCAACGTCTTCCTGCTTCCCAAGGAAACAGACATCCTCTGTCAGATTTTGCTCGGCAATCTGCTTGCGGACCGCACCCATTTCCGGCCCTTCGCCAATCAGGATCAAGCGGGCGGGCATCGCTTGCTTGACCCGCGCGAAAATGTCAATGACATCAGGGACGCGCTTGACCGGACGGAAATTGGAGATGTGCATGAGGATTTTTTCTCCGTTTGGCGCGAATACCTTTTTCAGCTTCTCTACTTCCTTTGGATAGTAGCGGCGCTTGTCGACGAAATTGTACACGGGCACGATCTCTTTCTCGACGTGCAGCAGTTCCTTTGTCTGTTTGATTAAATCTTTGGAAACAGCCGTCACCAGATCGCTGCGCTCGATGCCAAAGCGGATCATGTCACTCAAGCTGGAGTCGTAGCCCAAAACGGTAATGTCAGTCCCGTGCAGGGTGGTGACGATTTTCAAATGATCCCCGACCATCTGCTTGGCCAAAAACGCGCAAAGCGCATGCGGCACAGCATAATGTACGTGCAATAAGTCCAGATTTTCCGTTTTGGCCACTTGCGCCATCCGGTTTGCCAGCGTCAAGTCGTAGGGCGGATACTTGAATACGTCGTAATGATTCACTTCTACTTCATGGTAAAAAATGTTCGGGTGGAAGGCACCAAGGCGAAAAGGCATCCCGCCTGTAATAAAATGCACCTGATGCCCCCGCTCCGCCAGCAGCTTGCCCAATTCCGTCGCGACAACCCCGGACCCTCCCAGTGATGGATAACACGTAATCCCGATCTTCATTTTCCAGGAGTCACTCCTTTTTACAAGCTGGTCAATACATACGGTGCAGCGCTGACAAATCCTTCCGCATACCGGACGCCTGCCTGCTGCCCAAACAACCGCTCCCGGTACTCGACAGATTCGAGATAGCCGTTCGTGAGCGGTGTTTGCACGCTGCCCTCTTCCAGTTCGAACTGGCTGCGGTAGCAACGAAGAACTTCCATTTTTTGCGGGAAAACCGCCGTAATATCCACCACGACCTGCGGCGTTACCGTTGAATTAATAAAATAGTACAGAAATTGAGCGGGCCGATATGCCGGAAGCTCGGGATCAGGCATGTACTTGCGGATGCCCGCATTGAAAATGGCCTCCCGCACGATGCGGCTTGCGCTCTCATGGTCTGGATGCCGGTCAGAAAAATACGGAGCGAGTACGGTGCGCGGGCGCGTCTCCCGAATCAGCTTGACCACGCGCTCGATTGCCTGCTCCCTGACGGCTTCCAGCCCGCGATCCGGCAATCCGAAGTTGTAGCGTGCCGCAACCCCGAGCAGCTTGTCTGCTGCCGCCGCTTCCTGCTGCCTGCGCTCCACGGTCCCGTTTGACGACAACTCGGCGTAGGTCAAATCGAGAATCCCTACCCGCTTCCCGGAAGCTGCCGCGAGAAGCAGGCTGCCTGCTGCTCCGATCTCCACGTCATCGGGATGGGCGCCAATGGCCAAAATATCGAGTGTATTCATGCTTCGTTCTCCTTGTGCAGCACGGCGCGCCAGGCCAGCTCTCCCCGCTCCAGCGCCTTGAGCATGATCTCCGCGGAGCCAAGGTTGGTGGCAAACGGAATTTTGTGCACATCACACAGTCTCAAGAGCGCGATAATATCCGGTTCGTGTGGCTGGGCCGTAAGCGGATCGCGCAGGAAAATAATCATGTCCATCTCGTTTCTGGCAATCATCGCGCCGATCTGCTGATCGCCGCCCAACGGTCCGGACAAAAATCTGGTGAGTTTCAGCGAAGTGGCATCCATGATTCTCCCGCCCGTCGTTCCTGTTGCGTACAGCTCATGCTCCGCCAGAATCGATTCGTAAGCCATAGCCAGTTGGACAATCTCTTCTTTCATTCGATCATGGGCAATCAGTGCTATTTTCACGAGAAACTCTCCCTTATGCCTCGATAGAAAAGTTTTTTAATCAAACGTTTAATCAATCAAATGTTCCAAACCGTAAATCAAGCCATCCATATTCATGACAGCTTTAATCGCCATATGAACCCCTGGCATAAACGATTCGCGGTTGATCGAATCGTGACGAATGGACAAAGTTTGCCCGGTCGAACCGAACAGCACTTCCTGGTGAGCGACCATTCCCGGCAAACGCACACTGTGGATGCGGAAGCCTTCGTACTCTGCTCCCCGCGCGCCTGGAATCGTCTCCGCCTCATCCGGGTGTCCCTGTTTCAATTCCTGGCGCACCGCCGCGATCATTTCCGCCGTCTTCAAGGCTGTACCGCTTGGCGCATCCAGCTTGCGATCATGATGCAGCTCGATAATTTCCACATGCGGCATATATTTGGCTGCCATCGCGGCAAATTTCATGCACAAAATCGCGCCAATCGCAAAGTTCGGTGCGATGATGGCACCAAGTCCCGCCTCTTTGAAGCGTTCCGTCATTTCCTGCAATTGCTCGGGAGTCAAGCCAGTCGTCCCGACCACTGGCCGCACTCCATGCGCCAGACACAGTTCCATGTTTTTGTAAACGCTGTGCGGTGTCGTAAAATCGACGAGTACATCCGGTTTCATTTCTTCCATCTGTTTGTTAACTTCGTCGATGGCAAGGCGGGTATCCAAATTTCCGGTGAAGATCAGCAGGTCGTCCTGTGCCAGCATTTTCACCACTTCTTGGCCCATCCGGCCATTTGCGCCTGCAACTGCTACGCGAATCTGTTTATCCATGTTGCTTGCTCTCCTCAATTCTTGTCCAGCGATCTTTATCGCGTGTGTTGAATTTGTGCATAATACGATCAAAAGCTTCCTGCAGGTCGATGCCGAGCGAATTCGCGAAGCAAATCACGATAAAGAGCACATCACCCAGCTCTTCCTCGACAGTTTTCTCGGCTTCGTCTTTCTTTTTCGGCTTCTCCCCGTAATAATGATTGATTTCCCGTGCCAGCTCCCCGACTTCTTCTGTCATGCGAGCCAGCATGGACAGCGGCGAGAAATACCCTTCCTTGAATTGCGATATGTATTGATCTACTTCCTGCTGCATTTCCTGCATCGTTTTTTTCCGTTCCATCCGCCCACTCCTTTTGTTTTTCATTCCTCTCTTTCACCTATCGTACACAAAAAGACTGCGTTTGCCAAATCTCAATACTCTCTCTTCCAACATATGGACAATCAAATAAACGTTCCTTTATAATGCTTTCGTATGGCCCTCATTAATTGGCATTTCGCCCGCTCAACTGCACAACCATGTCGGACGCGCCGTTTTCGCTCCGGTAAAACAGGAGGACACTATGAACATACGTGTAAAGAGCATCATCGCTATCATGATCGGATCTGCGATTATGGGATTTGGCATTAACGCCTTCAATATCCCCAACCACCTTGCCGAGGGCGGTATTACGGGGATCAGTATTTTACTCAAGCTGTTGTTTCCCGTTGTGGATCAAGGGATTGTGTTCTTCGTTCTGAACGTGCCGCTGTTTATTTTAGGATGGAAAATACTCGGCCGGACTGCTTTTTTTTATACGATTTTAGGTACTGTTTCCCTCTCTGTCTTCCTATCGCTGTTTGATGGCGTGCTGCCGCTCGTAATGCAGGATCGCCTGCTCGCATCCCTGTACGCGGGCGTGGCTGTCGGCGTCGGTTTGGGAATTATTTTCCGCTACGGTGGAACGACTGGCGGGGTCGACATTATCGCCAGATTGCTGCAAAAGTACATGGGCATCAGCATGGGCAGAACCTTGTTTTTTGGCGACATCCTCGTCATCGGTGCTTCCCTCATCTATCTGAACCTGGAAAGTGCCATGTACACGCTCGTCGTCGTGTTTATTGCCGCCCGCGTCATCGACTTTTTGCAAGACGGCGCCTACGCCGGAAAAGCGTTGACCATCATTTCGAATCATGCAGAGGAAATCTCCCGGCAAATTCTCGATCTGGGCCGTGGGGTAACGATTCTGGCCGGAAAAGGAGCGTACTCCGGCGAAGAAAAGAAAGTCATCTACGTCGTCGTCAGCCGCAATGAAGTCATGCGCTTCAAAACAATCGTGCAAGAGGTTGACCCGTATGCATTCGTCATCGTCAATGATGTACACGAAGTGCTCGGGGAAGGCTTTACGCTGGATGAGAACAAAAAGCCATTGCATGATTGACAGTACAGTCAGCCTGGAAGGACGCCGTTGGCTGTTTTTGCACAAAATGAGAACCTTGCCTGTTTTTCGGCAAGGTTTTTTGCATGCGCTTCTTTTCTTTGGGAAGTGATACCGTTACGCTGAGCGAATGGCCCCATTGTATTTTTTCCAGGCGACGTACGCCAGGGCAGCAACCAGCGCAACTGAAATAGACAGCAGGATAGCCAATGGCGAATCAGGCCGCATCATCAGTCGGGCAAAGGTGTTTTCCTCCTCCCCGACAAACGCAGACTGGATCGAGCCGTTCAAATCACGCAAAGCTTCCCTGACCAACTGCCAATCCATGTGCGTGTTTCGCATCTCCTTGGAGATCATGTCATACGCCGCCGAGATGGAATCGAGCTGATGCTCAGGGAGTTGGATGCTCATTCCCGGTTTGATCGCCAAAAACAGACGGTAGTTTTCATCAAACTGCTCGCGGAACTGATTGAAATTGCGTTCCACTGCTGATTGCTGCAAATTTTGCACCTGTGTCACAAAGGATGGATAATAGCTGCGCCACATCGGCTGATGCTCATGCGTCAAGGCGTCAATGGCGACACGAACCTGCGTGGCGTGCCACAGCAACTGCTGCTCGCTTGCGTTTGCGGAAGCAAAGCTTTTCTTGGCCGCCAAAATGGATTGGGTAACTGCGTTCAAACTTTCAATCCGAATCGGATAGGTCAGTTGCTGGTTGGGAAACTTCTCAGCCAATTGGATAATCCGCTGCTGCGCTCCTTCGAGATCCCCTTTTTTGGCATAGGTAAAAAATTCAGTCGCGATCTGATCCAGTACCACCAATTGCTGCTCTTTGACCGGCTGGTTCAGTTTCGAATACAGGCTGTGGATCGGCCACGACAAAAACAGCCCGATCGCGAGAAAAAACAATAAAAAACGGATGTTTTTTTTCAATACAAAAAACCTCCTTCCCCTAGTACAGCCTATGGAAAGGAGGACAAGATTAGACCTTGTTTATCGTGTGCTTTGTGTTTACCAGCCAGATGACGGAAATGGAAATCAGGCTGAGAAGTACGGTAAACAGTCCTACAAAGCCTTCATACGGGTCAAGCACACTTGGCAACCACGGATGGATGTCCATGACATAATCCAGGAAGTCGTTGTTCAGTGTCCACAAAGCAGCGATTCCCACTGGCAGGATGCTTAATTTGAAAAAGCGTGCATACAATACTGATTCAACCGCCATGCCTGCATGAGAAAAAATTAACATCACATCTGTCCAACGCACTTCATTCCCCATCATCCAACCCGCCAAGATGATGCAGACTGCCCATACACCGTACTTGAAATTGGTGATACCAGCCAACGCTTCCAATACCGGGATATGGCGACCCAACAAATAAGTAAGGAGTACCAGCGTGAATAGTCCACTACCTGTCGGGCTGTCTGGGACAAAAGGAGTCAAGTACGCTGGCGTTTCTGCCAGTTGATTACGATACCAGATGAATCCGTATATTGTTCCCAGCAGGTTTACGATAAACAGCGTCCATAGAAACCATCTTCTTCCCAAAGAATGTGTAAACCACTCCCATATCCAGATCATGTTTATCGTCTCCCGCTGTGTTTGCTACGAAAGAAAAAGCTGACCGCATCGTCAGCCAGCTTTTTCTCTATTCGCTTATTTCAAGGTTGCCATGTATTCAGCCAGCTTAGCGATTTCCGCATCATCCTTGATTAAGCCGCCTGGCATTCCAGGTGCTTTCCCGTTTTTGATGATGTCGGCAATCTGCGTAGCATCGTATTTTTCACCGATTTTCTGAAGGTTAGGCCCCATACCGCCTTCCATGTTTTTCCCGTGGCATCCCATGCAACTTGTTTGCGCTTTCCAAACGGCATCTGCTGTAAAGCTGGAGTCAGCAGGTGCTGGCGCAGCCGCGCTGGAGCCATGACCCGCGCCGCCAGAATCTTTACTGGACGGATGGTTGAGGGAGTGCTCATGATCGGCAGCCCATGTGAGGTAGAAAATCCCTACGAGAGCTGTCATCATCAGGCCTGTAGCAACCGGGCGTTTGGAAGGACGACGCTCTTTGCTTGTATCCAGCCAAGGAGCCAGCAGCAGAGCACCGAACGCGACGCCTGGTACGACAATCGTACCAAAGACGACCCAATCCCCCGCAGCCCAAGGGTATTTCAGCATTTGGTACAGGAACAGGAAGTACCAGTCTGGCAATGGAACGAATGACGTATCATTCGGGTTTGCCTTGTCAGTCAGCGGCGACGGATGGGAAACCGTCAGCACGAGGAAGCCAACCAAGCAAACAGCTGCCACCATCCACTCTTTCAGCAGGAAGTTAGGCCAGAACGGCTCTGTTTTTCCCGGAAAGTCGGAGTAGGATGGAGAAATATTAGGGATACGCTTCGCCGATACTCGGGAATCTCCGACGAAGGTAGCATCTTTGTCTTGTTTTGCCATGCTATTTCCTCCTTTTTATCGAAGACCGATTATAGTGGACCCGAGATACCTTGCGAACGAATCATTACAAAGTGAGCTCCCAAAAGGCCGAGCAGTGCGCCAGGCAGGAAGAACACGTGAATCGCGAAGAAGCGGGAAAGGGTTTGTGCCCCTACGATCTCTCCGCCTGTGAGCAACGTTTTCGCATAAGGACCGATGATTGGAACGGAGTTTGCGATCTCCAGACCTACCTTGGTCGCAAAGTATGCGGTGTTGTCCCATGGCAGCAGATAACCTGTGAAGCCAAGTCCCAGCATGACGAAGAAAATCAGCATACCCACAACCCAGTTCAGCTCGCGAGGCTTTTTGTATGCACCTGTAAAGAAAACACGCAAAGTATGTAGGAACATCATCACGATGACCAAGCTCGCGCCCCAGTGATGCATACCGCGTACAATTACCCCGAACGCTACTTCGTTCTGGAGGTATTTCACAGACTCGTATGCGTTAATGATGTCTGGCACGTAGTACATCGTCAGGAACATACCAGACAAGATTTGAATAACGGTAATAAAGAACGTTAGACCCCCAAAGCAGTAAACGAACGCAGAGAAGTGGTGTGCCGGGTTCACGTGCTCAGGTACCTCATGGTCGGCCAAGTCGCGCCACATTGGCGTGATATTCAGGCGCTCATCGACCCAATCATACATTTTTTGCAACATCTTAGCCGTTCACCCCCGGACGAGGATTTGCCTTTATTTTACCCAAATACAACTTGCCGTCCTTCACTTCTGTCTCATACTCATCAAGAGATGCTGTTGGTGGTGTCCCCAGGATGTTTTCACCGTTAATGGTATAACGGCCCAAGTGGCATGGACAGAAATACTGGTTCGGATGATCGGGACTTTCGTTCCAGTTTACTGTACAGCCCAAGTGCTTACAGATCGGAGACAGAGCGAGGATTTCACCCTTTTCATTCTTCGTAACCCATGCAGATAAAGTCGTTTCAGATTCATACCAACCGTCCTTGGTATGTACCTTGAATTCAACGCGCTTTGGTACAGGACCGAACTCGTCCACAGAACCAACAGCCACTTTATCTCCACCTGCATGTCCCTGCAGCAAAGGATCGACCGCAAAACGAATCATAGGGGTAATCATGCCCGCAGCAAGGAACCCGCCAGTTCCCATAAGTGCGTAGTTCAAAAATGTACGTCTGGAAATTTCGCGTTTGTCGCCCATCTCTTTTTCCCTCCTTATCCTGTAAAATAGCGCTACGATGGCGTTTTCATACATATACACTAGGTCAATCCCAATCATAGCTAACGCCTATTAAGATGTCAAGAATGTCCAATGGACATGTCTGAACCCAACTACCGCCTGCGGAAAGATTGTTGCCATTTTGTCAAAATTTGCTCCTTGTTCCCCCCGTTTCCCTGTAGTATTGCCGGAAAACGCTTTCTCTATTGCCCGCTCTTTTTCTGCCACAAGCGAATAATTTCTTTGCTCAGCACATCGACTGTCACCTCAAAACGCAGGGACGAATCCAAATCTTCCTCGCCTACCGGAAGCATGAGCGTACCTGCCCCTTTTTGATCGCCGAAGCGAATATTGTCTCCGCAAAAATGCAAGGCGACGGTAAAAGCGAAGTCCGGCGGAGTCATTTGCTCCTGCTCTTCTGCGGCAAACCGATAGCTGAGCGGAAACAGCAATATCCTCCCTTTCAAGCGCTGTTCGATGCCCGCTGCCACATTCAGCAGGTAGTTCATGCGCAGTACATGGTCTTTAATATCAATCCCGTCCCTGTACAAATAAAGAGGGAGCAGCGCGGTGTCCACGTAAGGCCGCAGCTCCTCCCAATTTTCAAACTCGCTTACATTCCATTGCATAGAGTCGTCTCCTCTTTTTCTTGTAGATTCCGGAAACTAGCGTACCATGAATCGGCGGAGACTCGCAATATCGCTTCCTGCCAAGGATGTCAGGACTTTTCGTAGGCCATGATTTCTTTCAGTTCATCTGTCAAGCGGATAAACAGCTCTTTGTTTTTGGCAGCCAACGCCTCGTCGATTTCCTCGTACAGCGTCCGCTTGCGGTATTGCCGCATTTGCTCATCGATTACCATCTCGGAAAGCAACCCGGATACCATTTGATTGTTCGTTCCGTACGCGTTGGAATAGAAATTTGGCCACTCCATACCCATCCCTCACTTCAATAAAATAGTCGTTTCCGTAAAGCCGTTGTATTTTCGAAGCCAGGTCTGACTCGCATAGGTGGCGGTGTACAGCCACTGTTCAGGCTCGTCCTGGCCGACTCGAAGCAATCCGAGATGCACCATCATTTTGCAGACGCGATTCACCAAAATATCGGCGGGTGAATCGTAGTAAAACTCCTTGATCCACGCGAGCAGCGTGTTCATCAGCGATTCCTGCCGCACCCAGCCACCTGCTGCAAGCAGTGGAATCAGCTGCACAAGCATCGGCAAATTGGGGATCGCCCGTTTGTACAATCTCATCCAAAAACGGATCACATCGTGGTAAAGCTGATCGGTGTACGGCTGCTCCAGCCGCTCGCGGCCCGCCTCCGTAATCGCCACTCTTCCTTCCGCTTCCTCAATCCACTTGTTGTAGTAGCAAAAATCGTAGAGCAAGGAAAAGCGATCCGGGTACACATCAAAGTGCAGGCCGTAGCCAAAGCGCCATTTTTGCGGCAATAGCGGTTCTTCTTTTACGTACAAAAATTGAAACAACTGCTGCTGATGCCGTTTGTACATGCCTCCTTCAGCCGTTAGCGGAACAGGCTCCCGCTGAAGGAATTGTAAAAATTGCATGATATCGTCGCAAAGGGCGGTTCCTTCATCCCTGTACGCTTCCGGTCCCGGAACAACCAGCTCGTTTTGCTCGCGCCACTGATCCAGCCAGGCTTGTATGTACGGCTCACGGATGTCGAGCGGAATTTGATACTGTCCAATCGTCTTGCTTTTCGCCGGGAAGATCCAGCCTCTCTTCATGGCCATAGCCACGAACTTTCTGGCTTGTTCCTGCTTTTTTTCCTTTGCACTCTCCAGCGCCACTCCGGCTTTGGCCAGCAAATCCTCCAGCGACATGACAGTACGTTTGTCCAGCAGCAGTTGCAGCAAAAAATGGGTTTCTGTCTGCGAAAGCTGCGCGACTTCCTGCGAGATAGTCATCCGGTGGCGCAGACTGGACAAGAGGGTGGTGATTAGCTCGTTTTTGGAATGAAGGTTGCATTCGCATCCGTAGTGGTTGGCAATCTGATGGAGTTGCCGAATATCGGTATACACCAAAATCTCAGCCAAATTCATCTGTGCATCCCTTCTTTGCGATGGCTTTCTTGTCTTGTATCCATCATTCTTGCCAAAAAGCGGAAATATAAACAGGAAGCCACATGCGTGACTTCCTGTTCGTCGATTTTTTATATGCGCGTTTTACTCATCGTCTGCTTCGTGATCCCATTGGTCGTGCAGTTGCTGGTATTCTTTCGCCTCGTCGTACCGTCCCGCCTGCGTCAAGAGCGCAATCAGACGGCGGATCTGATCGAGATCGAAGCCGGACAGCTTCACATATTGTTTCAAGGCGTCGATAGCCTGTTCGGTTTTGCCCAGCGACAGGTAAATGTCTGCTGCCAACGGATACGCAGCGACGTATTCCTCATCAACCGCCTGCAAGGCAGTCACCAGCTCTACCGCTTCTTCCAGACGTCCTACGTGAAAGCCCATCAGAGCCGCCCCATACAATACTTCCGGCGAGCGATCAAGCACCAGCGCCTGGCGGAACACCTGGTACGCCTGCTCAAACTGGCCGCTTTGTGCCAGCGAGCGCCCTTTTGTCAGCAACAGCTCCAGACTCTCGTGTCCTGCCTCTTCCAAAAGCTTCATCGCTACATCGTCTTCGCCAATACGGAAATACAGGTTGCCGAGCGCCACCAAAATGTCCTGGTTGTCCGGCTCTTTTTGCCTTGCCTGCTCCAGATACTTCACCGCCACCTCATCCAGATCTTGCAGCGCGTACAAATCTGCGAGCAACAGGTCAAGCTGAATGCTTTCGTACCCCGATTCCTTGCATTCATAGAGCAAATGCTGCGCGGTTTCAAAATCGCTGGAATCAAGGGCAATTTCTGCGAGCAGCAGTTGGCACTCTCTGCGCAAGGACGGCTCCATGCCCGGATTTTTTTCCAGCACCTCTGACAGCAGATTGCCCGCTACCTCCAAATGTCCCAGCCGGTACCACACCTCGGCCAAATACATCATCACATCCGGAAGATCCGCTCCGTGCTCCTGCACTTTTTGCAGAGCGGTCAAGCCCAGCTCCACCTCGTCGTTTTCAATCCGCTTGATCGCCTCGTCTATCACATACAGCCATTTTTTCGGCATTGTGTTCACCTCGTATGTATTTTGCTTGGGCCGTTTTCTGGTTGAAGAGCCACAAAAGACCGTCCGTGGACGGTCTTTTCATTCCATTTGATTTTATACCATTATGCACGAGTAAGCCAGCTCATTGTCAACACGGTTATCAAAATCCCGAATACGCTGAGCACAATCGGGTAATTGGGCTTGGCTGCATCTGCCGTAACAGGCTTGGCATCCAGCGGAACGATGGAAGCCGTCGCACTCGCAAGCGTGTCTTCCTGGGAGGAGAGTGGCTGCGCTTCTACGACGTATGTACCATCATCTGTTTGCATGGAAGAAGAAATGACTTGCGCCTTTGGCGAATTGATCTCCATGACTTCTCCATTAATGACGAGGGCATTCGCATGCTCCGTCGAACTCGTATTCACATATAGGGTAAACGTAAACAACATCAGCAAAAGTACGGCCACACTTGCTCCCATACGTCGCATTCTGGCTGTTACGCTGAAAATTTTTCTGCCGATCGGGATCGCCCACTTCTCCTCGGACAAAATCCGGGCCATGACCGCATCTACAATGGAACGGGATGGCGTAACGGAATGATACTCTTCCTTGTCCATCGCCATCCACTCGCCGCTGTCCGCCCAAAATTCGTAGTCGGAACGGCAAGCATAGCAGGAAGCCATATGATGGTCAACGCGGCGTTGCGTCACTTCGGGCAGCAGATTTTCGGCGTATTCAGGCAGAATTTCCTGCACTTCTTCACATCTCATCATCGATTCATCCCTTCAGCTTCATCCAATTTCGTGTCCAGGATGTAGGTTTCCAGCTGGCCTTTTATACTTTGCCGTGCCCGAAACAGCAAGGATTTCACGGAGCTGACAGTCAAATCGAGGATCGTGGCGATCTCAGTGTAATCCATTTGTTCGTACTCCCGCAAAATCAGGGCAGAGCGCTGCTTTTCCGGCAGATTGTTGATCGCAAGTCTGACCATGCTCTCCCGTTCGTTGCGCAACAAAACCTGCTCGGGCAAGGTCTTGGGAGAAGCCATCGGCACTTGCAGCGTATCGTCCAGATACACGTCGGAGTTGCGGCTTTTGCGCAATTCGCTGAGTACAGAGTTGCGGGCAATCGTATAGAGCCAGGTGGAGAAGGTTGCTTCTACATCTCGGAAAGAATGAATGCTCTTATACGCCTTGTAAAACGTCTCCTGACAAATGTCCTCAGCGATATGCTCCAGATGGGCCTGGCGCAAAAGGTGAGTGACAAATGAAAGGATCTTTTTTTCATAACGACGAATCAGTTCAGCATAGCATTCCAGATTACCTTCTTTAATCTCTCGGATAAGCTGGGAATCGGTCATAATCAGGATTACCTCCTTGCGATTCCGATCCCTCAGCGGCCTTTGTTATATTAGACTGCTGGGGATGTAAAAAGTTGCGCGACCTTACGATTCTTTTCTCGTCTCACTGCGGGAATCCTTCACGAAAAAACCCCCAATTTTGGGGTTAAATGACATAGGCGTTGGGCTTCGTGTCGAAAAGTCGTCTGCCCATCCCAATTGAAGAGCTAAACTGCGCGTTTCGATACATCCATCTGCCATTCGACATAACAGATGTTGGAAGATGTATTTCGCTAAAATTGAGAATAGTGGAAAGAACATCCTTTGTCAACCAGTTTTCCTTTTTCAGGAAGACAATATCAGCGTCTGCTCCCGGTGTCAAGCTTCCTTTTCGCGGATAAAGGCCGATTGCCTTGGCTACATTTGTCGAAGCAAGTCTGACGAGCAGACAAAGCAGCACCTCTGGCGGGCACCATCTCCGGCGATAATCAATGCGAACATCCTGCAAAGGGGCAGCGACCTGGCAGCTATGATAAAACCTCTGATATATATATCGGACAGCCCGGTCCGTTGTTTCAGCATTCAAACGGAAAATGTGCAAAAACGGGTCGTATTGTTTTTGTTCGAAGGCCGCTTGCGGATCAGAAATGACGGTACGCACCTGCCAGTATCTCGTGGCGTCCAGCCAAAGCTGTCGAATGAGATCGCGTTGTTCTTTTTTGACGGAAGCATCGTTTTGAATGTGCAAATGCAAAACCGTTTGTTTAGACGTATGAAGCTGCAAAAGCGTTTCCCATTTGATCGCGGAAATTTCTTCCGGGCATGTGATCGTGACATGAATGGAAGAAAGGCCAAGCTTGCCGTACTGCGCCACCGTCCCCGCCCGCAGTTGGGTAGCCTCAATCCCTACGTGCCAGGCGTAGTCGAGCGGGCTGTTGAAGTGCCTTGTCTGCTGGTATGCAAGCTGCGGACTGCTCATCCATGACTCCGGGCGCAACACGTCCACGAAACTCGTGCACCCGCTCCTGACCAGTTCACGCATGACGTCTATGTACGTCTTCCGATCTTTTATCTTATACAGCGATCGGGCCGGAAGTGCGACGAAGCCGGGCAAAAGATACATGCCCGACGCGTCCACCTCTTCGAATACGGTCATCGCTGTTTTTTTGGTCAATGTATCCCTGGCGATGCGAACAATTTTTCCGCCTGAAATCCAAATATCTGCTTCTTTGATTCCGTACGCTGTGACTACGGTTCCCCCTCGAATGACCATTGCTTGCTTCGGCATGCTTGTCCCCTCCTGGCTGGCATCGAGCTGCAATTTGTACGAGCATATGCCGGGACAAGGAAAAAATGACAAAAAAAAAGACCGCTGTTGATTGTAAGCGCATTCAAACAGCGGTAGCACACGTGTGCTAATTATATTATTGGATAGGAGTGGAGAGAAACCATACTGTAGTTTTATAATAAACGGAATGAAAGCGCTTGTCAAATCATTTTTACTAAAAAGCGCCAACCCCCTGCAAAGATTTCAGGACAGTTGGCAAACAGGCGAAGGAGCCCGCCGATTTGCGAGCGGCAGGCTCCTTTTCGTCTGTTCTATTGTTGGCAGATGCTGGCAAGCAGTTCCTCGAATCCAGGGAACGATACATTGATCGCTTCCTCGTTTTCGATTCCCGTCTCGCCCGTTGCCGAAAGCCCGGCAATCGCCATCGCCATACCAATGCGGTGGTCGCCCATGCTGTCGATAACCGCACCTGTCAGCGCTGTCTCACCTTCGATAATCATTCCGTCCTCGGTCGGGGTAACACGACCGCCAAACTTGGAAAGCTGGCTTGCGACAGTCGCGATGCGGTCGGTTTCTTTGACCTTCAGCTCTTCCGCGTCGCGGATCACCGTCTTGCCTTTTGCCTGGGTCGCCATGACCGCAATCACCGGAATCTCGTCGATCAGCCGCGGAATCATATCGCCGGCGATCTCGATGCCGTGCAGCTGTGAATGGGTCACGAGCAAATCGGCAACCGGCTCTTCATTTACGACGCGCTCATTAAGCAGCTCCAGACGGCCGCCCATCGCCTTGACCACATCGATAATCCCGGTGCGGCTCGGATTGACTCCGACATTTTCAATCAACAGCGAGCTGCCGGGAACGACCATGACCGCTGCAATCAAAAACGCAGCTGAGGAAATATCCCCTGGCACAGAGATTGCTCGTCCTGTCAGTTTTTGTCCGCCCTCCACGGATACCGTCAGCCCGTCGCGCACGACAGAGACGCCAAATGCTTGCAGCATGCGCTCGGTGTGGTCGCGGGACAGATGCGGCTCCGTGACGCTGGTCACGCCGTTCGCCTGCAAGCCTGCAAGCAAAATCGCCGACTTGACCTGTGCGCTGGCTACCGGAGACTGGTAAGCAATCCCCTCCAGCTTGCCGCCGCGAATGGAAAGCGGCGTAAACTCCCCGTCTTTTCTGCCGTCAATCTTCGCCCCCATCTGACGCAGCGGTCCAATCACGCGCCGCATCGGGCGCTTGGCAATCGATTCATCGCCTTCCAGCACGACGTGAAAAGGCTGTGTCGCCATAATCCCGGACATCAAACGGATCGTCGTCCCGGAGTTGCCCACATCGAGATGCTGCTCAGGCTCCTGCAGGCCGTACCAGCCTTTTCCGTAGACGGTCACTTTGTCGCCTTGCTGCTCAATCTCGATGCCCATGCGCCGGAAGCAACTGATCGTGCTCAGACAATCAGCGCCGGGCAAAAAGCCTTCAATCGTCGTAACACCTTCTGCCAGCGCACCGAACATGACAGCACGGTGCGATATGGATTTATCTCCTGGAACACGCACGGTCCCTGCAATTTTTTTGGCTTGACGAACTCGAAGCACAGTTCCACTCCCCTTTGTCTCTATTCACAATTAGTCATGCTGTGAAGCGTCTTCGTTGTAAAGCGTGTTTGTATAAAAATAACTCATGGACGCCTGTATACATTGTAATCGAAAAAGCGCAGAAGTTCCTCCCCTTTTTCCATTTCCTCCTGGGAGTGGAAGGTGATGCGCAGCGCTCCGTATATGTCTTCTCGCGTCTCCCTGATTTGCAGATTGGTAATGTTGATCTGCTTTGCCCCCAAAAGCGTCGTGATCCGTCCAATCTCTCCCGGATGGTCGGGAATGTCGATGTACAAGTCGTTCAGCGGCGGCAAAGCTCCGGTTTTACGCTCCGGCAAGCCGTCGCGGAAGTCGCGCGCGGTCTGGAAGAACCGTTCAATTCCTTCCGGATCGCCCTCTTCCACAAGCTCGATGACATCCTCCAGCGCCTTTGTCCAGTCTTTGGCGATTTTCAGGAGAGGCTCACGGTTTTGCAAAAGCACGTCACGCCACATTCGCGGATTGCTGGACGCGATGCGCGTAATGTCGCGAAAGCCACCTGCCGCCAGGCGGGAATGCCAGGCGTTTTCCTCGTCGTAGTTAGCCACCAGATTGACCAGCGCAGATGCCAGCACGTGCGGGAAGTGACTGACGGCGCCCACCACCTGATCGTGGGTATCGGCGTCCATCTGCACGACTTTTGCCCGTGTCAGCGACAGCAACTCGGTCAAGCGCTCCACTTTTTCAGGCGGAGTGCCCGGTGCCGGAGTCAATACGTAGTACGCGTTTTCGAGAAGCCTGTCGGAAGCTGCCTCGACCCCTGACTTGTGCGAGCCTGCCATCGGGTGTCCCCCGATAAACGTCACGCGCTCCGACATGACCTCAACAGCGTGTCTCACGATACCGGATTTGGTGCTGCCCACGTCTGTCACGATGACATCCGGCTGCAGCTCCATGTCTTTGAGCAACGGCAAGGTGGCCACGATCTGTTCTACGGGTGAGGCGAGAAAAATGACATTCGCTTCCCGGACGGCCGTCTGCAAATCAGTCGTGCCCGCATGAATGACTCCAAGGGTCAACGCTTTATCCAAAGGTTCCTGTCGTACATCGTAACCGACGACCCGAATGTTGGGGTCCCGTCGCATCGACAAAGCGATCGAACCGCCGATCAATCCGACTCCGATAACAGCGATGGTAATTTTTTTCATCTCCAGTTCCTATCCTTCCTTGTTTGCGTAGACAAAGATGCCGGGGTTCGCCCGGCATCTTTTGACCGTTATTTCAGTGCGCCAGTCACAATTTCTTTCAACACAGACAACAACTTTTCGTTCTGTTCTTTGGTTCCCACAGTGATCCGCTGGTATCCTGGGAAGCCGAGGGCATTTCCCGAGCGCACGATGATGCCTTGTGCCAGCAGCTTTTTGAACACTTCATCCGAATCTTTTTTCAGGTCGACCAGGATGAAGTTGGTCTGCGACGGGAAGTACGAAAGTCCCCACTCGTCAAAAGCGTCTGTCAACTGCTTCAGCCCTTCGCGGTTGCGCTCGCGGCACGCGACAACGAACTCCTGATCGTGCAGAGCCGCGCGAGCTGCTACTTGACCAAGCGCCCCTGTGTTGAACGGCTCGCGCACGTGCTCCAGCGCAGACACCAGCTCTTCGGAAGCGATGCCGTAGCCGACGCGCAGCGATGCCAGACCGTAAATTTTGGAGAACGTCCGCAAAATAATCAGATTCGGATACTGATCGAGTAGCGGAACAGTTTGTGGATATTCCGGATCAACAACATACTCGTAATAGGCTTCATCCAGCACAACGAGAACGCTGCGCGGCACTTTTTCCAGGAACGCTTCCAGCTCTTTCGCAGTCACGATGGTGCCAGACGGGTTGTTTGGATTACATACCCAGACCACTTTCGTCTTTTCGTTGATGGCGGCTGCCATCGCTTCCAGATCGTGAACGCCGTTTTTAAGCGGAACCTCGATCAGCTCTGCCCCTTCGATAATCGCGTTGGAGCGATATTGGGAAAAGGTAGGGGTAGCCATGACCGTATTCGTGCCTTCACTCAAAAAAGCGCGAGCGATCATCAGCAAATTTTCATCGGAACCATTTCCGAAAATGAGTTGACCGGGCTTCACGCCAAGGAATTCAGCCAAATCCCAGCGCAGGCTGAGACTTGCGCCATCCGGGTAAAGAGCGAGACTGTCCAGTTGCTCCGCAATGGCCGCCTTCGCCTTAGGCGAGCAGCCGTAAGGATTCTCGTTGGACGCCAGCTTGATTACTTCTGTCAAACCAAACTCCCGTTTGACATCTTCAATAGGCTTCCCTGGCTGATAAACAGGGGCATTGAGTATGCGTTGTTTCGGTTGCATCCACGTTCACTCCAGTCACGTTTTTCCCACTATTGTAGCGCACTCACCAACTGTTGTACAAACGTTTTTATTTTTTCAACAGCTTCCGGCATGTGAGCTGGATCTTTCAGTTGGTCCTGGTGCTTCTCAATCTCCTGCACAATCGCACTGCCCACGATCACACCATCTGTATGCGACGCTACAGCCCGCACCTGTTCGGGAGTAGAAATGCCAAATCCGACAGCAGTCGGCGCCGTCGTGCTCGCTTTTACCCGCTGCAAAAAGTCCGCCAAGTCTTCGCGCAGTTCTGCCCGCGCTCCCGTCACGCCGAGCGACGAGACACAGTAGAGAAAGCCTGTCGCCTGCTCCCCGATCGTTTTGATCCGCGTATCAGACGTTGGCGCAACCAGCGAAATGACGTGAAGTCCGTTTTGTTTTGCGGCGGCCACAGCAGGGCCGTTTTCTTCAATCGGCAAATCCGGGATGACGACGCCGTCTGCGCCATGCGCGGCCAGGTCGGCGAAAAAGCGTTCGATGCCGTATTGCAGGACGGGGTTGAAGTAAGAAAACAGGACGATACCCGCTTCTACACCCGACTCTCGCAAGCGGGACACCAGTTGCAAGGCGTCTGCTATCGACACGCCGTGTTGCAGAGCCCGCTGCGAAGCGCGCTGAATCGTCGGGCCATCTGCCAAGGGGTCGGAATACGGAACGCCCAGTTCGATGATGTCGGCACCGGCGTCCACCATCGCGCGCACGAGGTGAAACGCCGCTTCCGGCGTCGGATCTCCGACAGTTATAAACGGGATAAACCGCTTGCGGCTGCGGTCCGCAAACAGACGGTCAATTCGGTTCGTTACAGTTGTCGTCATCATGCCTCTCCCCCTTCTGTGCGCTCCGCCAGGGCTTCCTGAATGGTCAGCACGTCTTTATCCCCGCGTCCCGACAGGCAAATGACGATGATCTTCTCCGGCGACATTTGCGGAGCGCGCTTCATGACCTCAGCAATCGCGTGGGCGCTCTCCAGTGCAGGAATGATTCCTTCGGTGCGGCACAAAAGCTCGACGGCCGCGAGTGCCTCGGTATCGGTTACGGACGTATACGTCACTCTTCCCGTATCTTTCAAATAGGCATGCTCCGGACCGACACCCGGATAATCCAGCCCCGCCGAGATGGAGTGCGCCTCCTGCACCTGTCCGTGCTCATCCTGCAGCAAGTAGGTGAGCGAGCCGTGAATCACGCCTGGGCGTCCAAGCGTCAAGGTCGCAGCATGCTTGTCTGTACCGATTCCTTTTCCTGCTGCTTCCACGCCGCGAAGCGCAACTGACTCATCCTGAATGAACGGATAAAACATCCCGATCGCATTGCTGCCGCCGCCTACGCAGGCGACTACCTCGTCAGGCAGCTTGCCGAGCTGCTGCAAAATTTGCTGGCGCGTTTCCTCCCCGATAATTTTCTGGAATTCGCGCACCATGTACGGATACGGATGAGGGCCGACAACCGAACCAATCACGTAAAACGTTTCCTCTACGTGAGAGACCCAATGGCGAATCGCCTCGTTCGTCGCGTCTTTCAATGTCCGCGAGCCGGATACAGCCGGAATGACTTCCGCTCCCAACAGCTTCATGCGAAAGACGTTCAGCGACTGGCGGCGAATGTCTTCTTCGCCCATGAACACTTTGCAGGACAGTCCGAGCTTCGCGGCAACGGTAGCGCTGGCAACGCCGTGCTGCCCCGCTCCCGTCTCCGCGATAATCGCCTTTTTGCCCATGCGCTTTGCCAAAAGCGCTTGTCCGAGTGCGTTGTTCAGCTTGTGCGCCCCGGTATGGTTGAGGTCTTCGCGCTTGAGGTAAATTTGCGCCCCGCCGAGCGCCTCCGTCAGCCGCTCCGCATACGTCAATGGCGTAGGGCGACCCGCGTATTTATTGAGCAGTTCGTTCAGCTCCTCTACGAACTGAGGATCACGTCGCGCTTCCTCAAAAGCGGTCTCCAGCTCGTGCAAAGCATTCATCAGTGTCTCCGGCACGTATTTTCCGCCGAATGCGCCAAACCGTCCGTTCTCGTCAGGCACGACCCGCGTGGTTGTCTGTATATTGCTTGGCATGCGCCTTCACCCTCTCCACCAGTTTTTTTATCTTTTCTCCGTCTTTCTCTCCATCCGTCTCTACTCCGCTGGACACGTCGATCATGGCAGGCTGGTACGTGCCGATCAGTTCGGCTACGTTTTCTGCATGAATCCCGCCTGCGATGATGCAGTCCGCGTCCTTGCACTTCGCTTGCAGCTGCGGAATTTGTTCCCACGAAAACTTTTTTCCGGTACCTCCTGCCTGTGCCGGGTCGTACGTATCGAACAAAAAGGCGCTCACGATTCCCCGATACCCTTCCAGCGCCTTGGCAGCATCCGTATCGCCGCCAACGGCCAATGCTTTCCATACTGACACCGAAAACCGTTCGCGAACTTGCCGGCAAAATTCCGGCGTCTCCTGACCGTGCAGCTGAATGACAGACAGCGGTGCTTCTCGCAGCACTTCATCCAGCTCCTCCATCGTCGGATTGACAAACACGCCGACAGCCGGCGGGTGGCCGGGAACGGCAGCGAGCAGTCTCCCTGCCGTTTTCGCGTCTACCCTCCGCTTGCTTGGGGCAAACACCAGTCCCACATAGTCGACCTTGAGCTCTTTTAACAGCGCAAGCGTCTTTTCGTGCTTGATCCCGCAAATTTTCAGCCGGGTCACAAGCTCACCTCCGCCTTGCCGCCTTGCGCGGCTCCGACCAGATCGAGAACGGCCTGCTTCACATCAGGCTGACGCATGAAATGTTCGCCGACCAAAACCGCGCGTGCCCCAGCCTGTCTGACGTTTTCCACATCCGCCGCAGAAGAAATGCCGCTTTCACTGACTACCGTCAGGGAAGCAGGCAGTTCGGCAAGCAAGTTGTGCGTCACGGCGAGATCAGTCTGGAACGTATGCAGGTTGCGGTTATTGATTCCGAGCAGCTTCGGCTCCATCGCGCGGAAAACAAGCTCGCACTCGCGCTTGTCGTGCACTTCGACGAGGACATCCATCCCAAGCTCTTCTGCCGTCTGGGACAGATGCCGCAGTTGCTCGTGCGTGAGAATCGCTGCGATGAGCAAGATGCAATCCGCTCCGGCTGCCCGCGCTTCCACTACCTGAATCTCTTCGATGAGAAAATCTTTTCGCAACAACGGACGGTCTACGGCTTCGCGAATGCCCTGCAAATACGCAAGACTGCCCTGAAAAAAAGATTCGTCGGTCAAGACGGACAAGCACTCGGCCTCAGCCTCCTGATACGACCTCGCAATCGCGAGCGGATCAAAGTCCGGGCGAATCAGCCCTTTCGACGGCGACGCCTTTTTCACTTCCGCGATCACACTGACGGGGCGCACACTTTGTACCAGCGCCTGGCGAAAGCCGCGTGGAGGCTCTTGCGCTTTGGCTTGCTGCAGCAAGGCAGCTACCGTCGTCTCTTTTTGCAGACGGGCGATTTCCTCACGTTTCTTTTCCACGATTTTATGAAGCATGAATCATCCCTCCTGCAATTTGCTGTATGTGTTCCAGCTTGCGCATGACGAGGCCGTCGTCAATCAGCTCCGCTGCCCGAATCACGCCTGCTTCAATCGAACGGACGCGATCAGCCAGGTAGAGAATCGCCCCTGCATTCAGGAGCACGATGTCGCGCGCTGCACCGCGCTTGCCAGCGAATACCTCGCGAATGATCGCCGCGTTTTCGGCCGCATCTCCGCCGCGCAGCGCCTCTTTTTCGTGGCGGTGCAATCCGAACTGTTCCGGATTGATCTCATACGTGTGAATCTCGCCGTCACGCAGCTCCGCGATCTGGCTTGTTCCCGTCACGGTCAGCTCATCCAGCCCGTCTGAGCCAGCCACGACCAACGCCCGTTCGACATGCAGCTCGCGCAAGACAGCCGCGACAGTTGGCAGCAGCTTTACGTCATAGACGCCCATTAGCTGGTGGCTGGCGTTTGCCGGATTGGTCAATGGGCCGAGCAGGTTGAATACGGTGCGCACGGCCAGCTCCTTGCGCGGGCCTGCCGCATGCTTCATCGCCTGGTGATAGAGCGGCGCGAACAAAAAGCACAGGTTGGTGGCGCGCAGGCAATCAGCGGCATCCTTTGGCGACAGGTTGACCGGAATCCCCAGCTGTTCGAGGACATCTGCACTGCCACTTTTGCTCGACACAGCCCGGTTGCCGTGCTTGGCGATCCGCACGCCATCGCTGGCCGCCACAATTGCGCTTGCTGTCGAGATGTTGAATGTATTGCTGCCGTCCCCGCCTGTGCCGCAAGTATCGACCAGCCCCGGCAGCTCGATTGGAAAACGCATCGCCCGAGCGCGCATCGCCCGAGCAAACCCGATGATTTCCTCAACCTGCTCGCCCTTGAGCCGCATGCTCGCCAAAAAGGCTCCGATCTGGGCAGGCGTTGCCTTGCCGTCCATGATTTCTCCCATCGCTTCCTCCGCGATTCCCCGCGTCAGGTCGTTTCCTCGCAAAATTTGCTCCAATGCATAGGTCAGCATGGCAATACCTCCTTGCGCACAAATAGCTGTTCTGCTTTTTCCAGGGCCGAGATCATCGCGGCCGCCTTGTTCACTGTCTCCTGGTATTCGTTTGCCGGAATCGAGTCGGCAACGATGCCTGCTCCGGCCTGCACGTGTGCGTACCCATCCTGGAAAAACAACGTCCGGATCGTGATACAGCTGTCGAGCGAACCGTCGAAGGAAATGTAGCCGATTGCTCCCGCGTACAGGTGGCGCGCATCCGGTTCCAGCTCGGCGATAATCTCCATCGCCCGCAGCTTTGGCGAACCGGAGACGGTCCCGGCAGGAAAGGCGCTGAGCAGCGCGTCAAAGGCGTGCAGCCCCTCGCGCAGCTTGCCCGTCACATGCGACACCATGTGCATCACATGCGAGTAATTTTCAATGACCAAGGCCTCTTCCACGCGGACGCTGCCGTAAGCCGACACCTTGCCGACGTCGTTGCGGCCGAGATCGAGGAGCATGTAGTGCTCGGCCCGTTCCTTTTTGTCCGCCAAAAGGTCTGCCGCCAGTTCCTCGTCCTCTTGTGGGGTCGCGCCTCTTTTCCGCGTTCCAGCGATCGGGCGCATCTCGACTTTTTCATCCTCCACCCGAACGAGCAACTCGGGAGACGTACCGACCACTGTTTCGCCCTCGTATTCGAGATAGTACATGTACGGCGAAGGATTGAGCGTGCGCAGCAGTCTGTACACGGCAAACGGGTCCACGTCGGTCTTGACGGAAAAGCGTTGCGAGAGCACTACCTGAAAAATATCGCCTGCCGCGATATACTCCTTGGCTTGCTCGACCATTCGCTCAAACTGCTCGCGGCTCATGTTCGGCTCGACGTTGAGCGGAGCGGGGCACCCGGTTTCTACCTGGATGCGGCTGTCTACCTCCAAAGGAGCAGTTACCATTGTTGCGAGCTGCTCCAGCCTTTCGCAGACTAGCCTGTATTTTTCGTCAATTACTTCGGCGGAATCTCCCGGCTCTGCGTGCAGGTTGACGATCAACTGAATTTCCTGCTTCAGGTGATCGAATGCGATCATCTCGTCGACGAAGAGAAACCGCATGTCCGGCACGCGTACTGCCTCCTGGCGGTGCGCCGGCAAATCTTCAAAATAGCGCAGGGTGTTGTAGCCAAAAAAGCCTACGGCCCCGCCGCTCAGCCGGGGAAAGCCGGGAAGCTTTGGGCTTTTGAAGCGGTCTGTCTCCTGGCGCAAAAAGTTGACGGGATTGCCTGTCAAAGTGACGCGCTCTCCGCTTCGCTTGACGACGGAGATGTCTTCGCCTTTTGCTTCCACGACTTGAAAAGGATTCATCCCGATGAACGAATAGCGAGCCCAACGCGCTCCGCCTTCCACGCTTTCCAGCAGAAACGAATCACTCGTACGAATCTTCTGATACAAACGGATGGGTGTCTCCTGGTCAGCCAGCAGCTTCAAGCTCACAGGGATCAGGGAATAGGATGCTGAAAGGTTCTGGACCTCAGCAAGGGAGGGAAAATACATGAACTCTCATCTCCTTTTTAGTGGGAGCAAAAAGGGAGAAAAACCGCCTTTTCACTGCCCGCTTCCTAGAGCGAGAGGTAGGGGGAGAAAAATATACAAAAAAACCCAGTGACAGAACTGGATTGGGTAGACAAATATGTACCCAGCCTGCTCTTCTCTCCTCAACCTGACTCTTCTCAACTCTGCTCTACTCATTCTCAACTCAGCCGGTATAGGCTCTTCCTTTTCGGAAAACGAGGCGCTCTCGTTTCACTTATGGTAAAAGAGAGCGCCCTCTTTGTCAACTGCGATTTGTCAAATCCGGGCGAAGCTTGACTGCTTCCCGCAAAAAAACGTGCTGAATCTCTTTTGCCGACTTCTCCGTGTTGACGTGCATCATGACGCGAATACAGAGGGGCAAGCTGCCCGGCACGGGAATTTCCCGCGCGCACATCAGCGGAACATACTGCCAGGCTTCCCCTGTCAAAAGACGCGCCGCCTGGGCGGGAAAGGCCGCAGACAAATCCTCTGTCGTCGTGATGATGATGCTGCCGATGTCTTCCGGACTGACCTCATTGCGCGTAACCATTTCCTCCAGCAGCCACTTGGTTGAAGAGACAATCTCTTCCCGCGTATCTGCTTCTACCGTAACCGCGCCTCTGATTCCTCGCATTCCCATTACAAAGCCTCCGCTTCTTCACTCATTACTGTCAGGATGAGCTGTTCGTCTACGTTTTTCACAATTTCCGCCTGCCCGATTGCGCGCGGCAATACGAGGGCAAGCTTGCCGCCAACGGTTTTCTTGTCCCGCTTCATCGCATCGAGCACCTCTTGCGGCAACAGTCCTTTTGGCCAGGCCGTCGGCAAGTGGTACAGGCTGAGCAGGTGCTTCGTGCGATCGTACACACCGCTTTTCGCAAAGCCGATTCGCTCCGCTACTTTGGCGGCGATGCACATCCCGATGGAAATGGCTTCGCCGTGATTCAACGTCGAGTAGGCCGACAACGCCTCAAACGCATGACCGAATGTATGTCCCAGGTTCAAGAGCGCACGCTGGCCCTGCTCGGTTTCGTCGGCAGAGACAATCGCAGCCTTGACCGCGCAGCCTCTTTCAATCGCCTTCCCTAACAATGCTGAGTCAAGCTCCCACAGGCGGGCAGCGTTCTCCTCCAGCCAATCGGCGAAGGAGGCGTCCGAAATCAGGGCGTGCTTGATAACTTCGGCAAACCCTGCCGCCACTTCGCGCTTCGGCAAGGTATGCAGTGCTTTCGTGTCATAGATGACGACGCGCGGTTGATGAAAAGCGCCGATCAAGTTTTTCCCCAACGGATGATTGATCGCCACTTTCCCGCCGACCGAGCTGTCGTGGGCAAGCAACGTAGTCGGCAACTGAACAAAGTCAATGCCGCGCATAAACGTCGCCGCCACAAAGCCAGCCAGGTCGCCCACGACACCGCCACCCAGGGCGAGAATCGCGGATTTGCGGTCCAATCCGGCCTGGATCGCTTCCGTCATCAGCCGTTCATAGACAGCCAGACTTTTCGATTGCTCGCCCGCTTCCACAATGCTCGCAGTCGCATCGTATCCGGCAACACGAAGAGCATCACGCAGCGGTTCGAGGTAACGGGCCGCCACATGCTCATCTGTAATAATCATCAGCTTGCTTGTGGAGACAACGCCTGCCTCCGCAAGCAGTTCAGGTACATGCTGCAAGAGAGAATCACCGATTACAATCTCGTAGGAGCGCTCGCCAAGCTCTACTGTCAGTCTGTTCGTATTCATTAGAATTTCTCCGTGTAGGCGCGATATTCACGCACGTTTTCGATCATGTCGTCCATCGAATCGCTCGGGAATTTTTCACACATCGCCTGCGCGATCTCCCATGCGACTACCGCTTCCGCTACGACGCTCGCTGCCGGAACCGCGCAGCTGTCGGAGCGCTCGATGCTGGCGGAAAACGGCTCCCGGGTGTCGATGTCCACGCTCATGAGCGGCTTGTACAGCGTCGGGATCGGCTTCATCACGCCGCGCACGACTACCGGCATTCCGTTTGTCATGCCGCCCTCCAAACCACCTGCGCGGTTCGTTTTGCGGCTGTAGCCAGATTCTTCGTTCCAGATGATTTCGTCATGGACCTGGGAGCCTTTCAAGCCTGCTGCCTCAAACCCGATGCCGATTTCCACTCCCTTGAACGCCTGAATGCTCATGATCGCCTGCGCCAGTCGTCCGTCGAGTTTGCGATCCCATTGTACGTGGCTGCCAAGACCAATCGGCACGCCTTCCACAATGACTTCAACCACTCCGCCAAGGGAATCGCCGTCTTCTTTTGCCTGGTCGATTGCCGCCATCATGAGCGGCTCCGCTTCCTTGTCCAGACAGCGAACGGGCGATTCTTCCGTGCGGGCGATCAGCTCTTCCAGGCTGACGTCCTGGCGCTTCGCAACCACATCGCTGATCTGCAAAACATGTCCGCCGATCCGGATGCCAAAAGCCGCGAGCAACTGGCGAGCGACAGCGCCTACAGCCACACGGATGGTCGTTTCCCGGGCACTGGAACGTTCCAGAATATTTCGCATATCGCGCTGATGGTATTTAATCGCGCCATTCAGGTCAGCGTGGCCTGGACGCGGGCGAGAGACGCGGCGTTTTTCCTCTGCGCCTTCTTCTACCGGCTCGGCACTCATGATCGTTTGCCAGTGCGCCCAGTCCTTATTTTCAACGACCAGTGTAATCGGCGCCCCTGTCGTATAACCGTGGCGCACGCCGGACAAAATTTTCACCTGGTCTTTTTCAATCTGCATTCTGCGGCCACGTCCATGACCTTTTTGGCGACGTGCCAACTGTTCATTGATTGCCTCAACGGAAATCGGCAGGTTGCTTGGAACTCCCTCGATAATCGCCGTAAGCTGCGGACCGTGAGATTCCCCTGCTGTCAAGTAACGCATCTCTTCCTTCCTCCATCCTCCAGGCAGCTCGTATCCCCAATTCGGGTCGCTGTCCTTTATCACTTTTAAGCGCTATAATATCATACCTGTCCCGCTGTGGGAACACAAAAGTGGCAACCTGCTGAAAAACGTTTCGCTTGCAGGAAAAAACGCCCCTCCGTCGGGAGAAGCGCTTCGCTTACAGATGGTGCTGGTTCAAAAAGGATCGACCATCAAAAAAGGATTGGGACTTAGTGGCCTTCTGGAATGATCCACGCGCAGCAAATCATCCAGTTGCGTCTTTTCAGCCCCGAGTATTTGCCCGCATTCTTGCAACGTAATCAAACCGCGTCGGTACGCTTCGATGACCTTGTGCTTATCCATCTGCTGCCTCCCTTGGCTAAGTAAGTATTCCTAGTCTTGGGAAAAAAGGGCAGGGTTATACAGATGGCCGTGGGGATTTATCCCATTTTCCGATAAAAAAACGTATCCTCCGCCTCCAGCTGATACTGCTGCGGCTGGAAAATTTGTTCCGTACTGCCGACAAACAACACGCCGCCCGGTTTGAGCGCCCGGCTGAACTTGTGGTACAGCTCATGCTTGGCCTCTTCCGTGAAATAGATCATCACATTGCGGCAAATGATGAGATCGAACTGCGTGTCGAATGAATCTGCCAGCAGGTTGTGCTTTTTGAACGTGACCCGTCTTTTCACTTCGTCGGTAATCCGGTAACTGAGCGCGTCCTTGACGAAATACTTCGCGACCAGCTCTTTCGGACAATCCTGCAGGGAACGGTCCGTATAGACACCTTGCTTCGCCTTGGCCAATGCTCCCTCGTCGATGTCGGATGCCAGGATCGTTCCGTCCAGGTGCTTGCGCAGCAGGATCAGCGAGAGCGTGTACGGCTCCTCGCCGGTGGAACAAGCGGCACTCCAGCATTTGATGCGCGACGATTGCTTGGCAAGCCGCGGCAGGATCTTGTTTTCGAGAACCTCCCAGCGTCCGGGGTTGCGGAAAAACTCCGAGACGTTGATCGTCATCCGATCGAGAAATTCGTAAAACAGTTCCTTGTCCTTTGCGATCGCATCGAAATATTGGACAAAAGTGTGATAGCCCCGCTTTTGCCGCAACGAAGTCAGGCGCCGCTTCATCTGTGCTTCTTTGTAGAGGGCAAGATCAATTCCGGTCATTTTTTTAACGCTAGCGATAAATTGCAGAAAGTCCTTGTCTTCCATACAGAATTGTACCCCCTTGAAAACTCTTAACTCTTTGTTTTCGCTAATTTTCGCCAAAATCCTATCTCTTCGCGAGCAGATTTTGACGAAAAAAAGAAAAAACCCCATAATTGGGGTTTTTCCAGCCGTTTATCTTAGATCCAACGTTGGATCGTTTTCTCGTAGGAGAGAACTTCGTCAGCGGAGAACCAGAGGCCGATTTCACGCTCAGCGCTTTCTGGGGAGTCGGAACCGTGGATGATGTTCATGCCAACGGAAGTCGCGAAATCGCCGCGGATGGTACCAGCAGCTGCGTCCAATGGGTTAGTTTTGCCCATCATCGCACGAGCAGTAGCAATCACGTTGTTTCCTTGCCATACCATTGCGAATACTGGACCGGAAGTGATGAAGTCAACCAGTTCGCCGAAGAATGGGCGCTCTTTGTGCTCTGCATAGTGTTTTTCAGCCAGTTCGCGGCTTACGTTCATCAGCTTTGCACCAACGAGTTGATAGCCTTTTTTCTCGAAACGGGACACGATTTCGCCGATCAGGTTACGTTGTACGCCGTCAGGTTTTACCATAAGGAACGTTTTTTCCATAGTAAGTATGCCTCCATCAAAGCTATGTATTGGTGTATGCAACACCAACGAAAATTTTATCAAAACTGGGGTGGCCAAGCAACAGGCTGACCGGCAAATTCACATTAAAATTTGCGATCAATGATGTAGTTGGCAATTCCTGTCAAAGACGTTTTCGCCTGTGTGTTGGGCAGGTCGCTGAGAACAGCATGTGCGCGGGCGATATAACGCTCGGCCAGCCGCTGGGAAAAGGCGATGCCTTCGTCCTGGCGCACCAGGCGAATCGCTTCGTCTGTATGCTCCCAAAACGTGTTTTGCCTGATCCATTCCTGGAACTGCCCGCTCGCCTTGCCGTGGTATGCCGTGTAGAGCGCCGGCAGCGTGATGTTGCCGTGGAGAAGATCGCTGCCCGCCGGTTTCCCCAACTGCTTTTCCGTTCCCGTAAAATCGAGAATATCATCGGTAATTTGAAACGCCATTCCGACGTTGTAGCCGTACCAGTACATTTTTCGCACCAGTTCTTCGGTGGCGCCGCTTGCCACGGCCCCGAGCTGACAGCTGATCGCGATCAACAGCGCCGTTTTCCGCTTGATTCTGCGCAAATACGTGCGGAAGCTTTGATCCCAGTTCTTCAAATCCTTTACCTGCTCAATCTCGCCTTTGCACACCTCGACAATGGCGTTGGAGAGAATCTGGTGCAGCTTCGGATTCGGCAACTGGGAAGCAATAGCCAGTGCGCGCGCAAAAATGTAATCGCCCGCGTACATCGCCACCTTGTTGTCCCATTTCATGCGAACCGTGTCTTTGCCCCGCCGCTTGTCCGCATCGTCAATCACATCATCGTGCACCAATGAAGCCATATGAATCAGTTCAAGCGGAACGGCTACATGCTTCAAAACTTTTACATCGTAATGGCCCCACTTGCCGCCGAGCAGCACAAACACCGGACGGATGCGCTTTCCCCCGGCTTTGAGCAAATGCGTCGAGGATTGATACAGCTCGCGAACGTCTGTATCGATCGATTTTTCCAGTTCATCCTCAATGTACTGGACGTCCTTTTTCATTTTGAAGTAAATATCGACCAGGTTCATCCGTTATCCGTTCCACCTATCTCGCAAGCGTAATATTCGTCTTGTGGCCATCCGCCTGCCACAACTCGACGGTCGCGGGTGCCGCCAGAAGCCCCAGCTCCGCCGCGCATCGGTAATAATACTCCAGTCCCACTCGCTGCACTTCGCCAAAATCGTGCTGCAGTCCCGCAAAGTAGTGAGTCCATTCCTCTTTTGTCCCGCCGAAGTGCGCACAAACGTAATCCACTAACGGACCGGGATTGGCTTTCGTCTTTTCTTTGCTCGCCAAAAACGAAGCGTGGACTTCCGCGATCAAGTCATAATACTCGTCAATGACAGCGCGTCTGAGCGCCCAGATGGCAAATGTCATCGAGTAGCCCGTAAACTTGTGCCACAGCTCTCCAAGATCGTACACATGCAAGTCTTTGGCCGTCCGCTTTGCGGCAATCGCATCGTCGCCGATCAGCAGGGCAGCATCAGCTCCTTGCAGCATCTGCGCCAGATTCGGCTCTTGCGTAACGTAAGCGATCTCGTATTCGTAAAACTTGTGGAGAATGATTTTCAGCAGGTTCACCGTCGTCGCTGACGTATTGGTCAGGGCGATTTTCGCCCCGTTCAGCTGCTCAATCGGCTTTTTGCTGAATAGGAAAAGGGAGCCTACCTTCCCTTTTGCACTGACAGACAGGTCCGCCAGTGCCACATAGCGGGAAGCATGCTCAGCATAGCTGAACGAGGAAATCGGTCCCATGTCAATCTCGCCTTTTGCCATCGCCAGATTCAACTGGGCTGGCACCTGGCGGATGAATTCGATCCGATCCTCGAATTTTGCTTGTTCAAAGTAGTAGTAAACAGGCAGTACGTTGGTATACAAGATTTGGCCGATCCGCAAAAACGTTTGCATGCGTCTATTCCCCCCAACGCCGAAACAGCGAATGTGGTACCTCCAGTGCATCCAAAGCTTTTCCAACGACAAAGTTAATCAGGTCATCCATCGTTTGCGGCTTTTGATAATAACCGGGCATGGCCGGCAAAATCCGCACGCCGAGCCTGCTCAGCTTGAGCATGTTTTCCAGGTGAATCGCATTGAGCGGCGTCTCCCGAGGGACGATGACCAGCCGCCTGCCTTCCTTTATCATCACATCAGCGACACGCTCCAGCAAATTGCCGGAGGCACCGTGCGCGATGCCAGAGAGGGTTCCCATCGAACACGGAACCACGATCATGCCGTCGCAGCGATACGAACCGCTCGCGGCGGGACAGTTGAAGTCGCGCAAGCCCCAATAATAAAGCTCTCCGGGAAAATCCTGCTGCAGCTTCTCCCGCAGCAGCCCTTCCCGATCGTCTGCATGCCAGTCCAGCTCGTCGTGAAAAACTTGCCAGCCCGCCTCGGTAATTATCAAATGAACGATATGTCCGGCACGCAATAGCTCGGTTACGACCCGGACGCCGTAAATGGCACCGCTTGCACCTGTTATTCCCACTACCCACTTTTGTCTGTTCATGCTATCACCAGATCAATCATAGTAAACACGAACATGACGACACTCAAAATTCCGTTCATGTTGAAAAACGCCACGTCGACTTTGGACAGGTCTGTCGGTTTGACCAGGGTGTGCTCGTAAATGAGGATCGCCCCGGAGATGAGCACGCCGATCAAAAACCAGATCGACAGGTCCGCTACGACGTACAGCGACATCAAGCCGATAAAGGTCAGGACGTGGCACACTCTCGCCACGAGCAGCGCCCCTGCAATCCCAAAGCGGCTCGGCAAGGAGAACAGCCCTTCCTTGCGGTCAAATTCCGCATCCTGGCAGGCGTAAATAATATCGAAGCCGGCTGTCCAGAACAGCACGGAAGCAAACAGGAGTAAGCCAATCGCGTCTACCTGGCCAGTCGTGGCTACCCAGCCTCCCAACGGTCCGAACCCGATTGCTACTCCCAATACAAAATGGCACAGCCAGGTAAAACGTTTCGTATAGGAATACAACACCAGTACGAAAACAGCAAGAGGCAGCAGCTTGACTGCCAGCTCATTTAACTGGTAGGCAGCGATAAACAATAGCACGAACGAAGCAATGATAAACAGGACGACTTCCATCACGGAGATCAGTCCCGCCGGAATCGCCCGTGTTGCTGTTCGCGGGTTTTTGGCGTCAATGAAACGGTCGATGAGGCGGTTCAGCGACATGGCTGCGCTGCGTGCCCCTACCATCGCAACAGTCACCCAAAAAATTTCCATCCATGTCGGCCATGCCTTCTCAACTACAATACTTCCCAAAACCGCCCCCATAAAAGCAAACGGCAGAGCAAACAGGGAATGCTCGAATTTTATCATTTCCAAGATGATTTTCAATTTGCGTAGAGCCATCCATGACACTTCCTATCTCCTGAAAAATACCGCCCATGCCCGCTCACGCCGGGGCCAGACGCTGAGGCTACGGCTTCGTGCCGATGTGCAGAGCGGAAACCCCACCCATAAACAGCTTGACCTGGACCGGGTCCAGACCAGCCTGCTGAAACATCCTCGCCAGCTCGCGGCTGTCCGGGAAATTCGTCAGGGAGTGCGGGAGCCAAGCGTATTCCTCATACTTGTTCACGGTCATTTTCGCAATCAACGGCAAAATTTTATAGAAGTATAAGTAAAATAGCTTGCGATACGGTATAAAAGGAGGCTTGGACACTTCCAGGGAAACGACTTTTCCTCCCGGCTTCACGACGCGGGTCATCTCGTTCAACACCTGCTGCACATCCGGCACGTTGCGCAAGGCAAAGCCGATCGTAACAAAATCGAACGTATTGTCCTCATATGGAAGGCTCATGGCATCAGCATTCACCAGCTTGACGATATTGCCAACACCTGCATTCGCTACCTTGTACGCTCCTACATCCAGCATGTTCTGGCTGAAGTCCAGCCCGACAACCCGTCCGTCTTTGCCCACGGCCTTTGCCAAGGCAATCGTCCAGTCCGCCGTTCCGCAGGCTACATCAAGCGCGCTGTCCCCAGGCTTGATGTTCATCTGCTTCATGGTGTAATTGCGCCAAGCCTTATGGCTGCCAAAGCTGATGACGTTGTTCATTTTGTCGTAGTCGCTGGCAATGCTCTCAAATACGGAGTGAACGTACTTTGCCTTCTCTTTCATTTGTGTCTGGTCCACTAGGCTACATCTCCTCAATAACTCGTTTCAGGCGATTCACTCGACGGGAGTAGCGAGCCGTTATGGAAGCGAGCACATTGCGTGTTTCCACAGGGTGCAGCGTCCGCACCATTTGCTCGCACAGGCTGAGCATTTCCATCGCCTTCATCTCAACGGCCGACAGCACCTGGGCAAGCGTAGCACCCGGTTTTTGCAGCAAAAAACGAGCAAAACCAAAAGGAACTTGTTCTTGCCACTTGATTTGCTCCCATTCTCCAATGACGCTCTCAACCTTCGCTGTTTCTTTCATCAGATTTACCCAGAACTGGCGGCGCTCATCCGAATCCGCGTACTTCTCGACAAACGCTACATACAAGCCTGTATCAATCGTATTGCGCAACTCCCAGTACTCTTCATCCGACAAGCTTCTGGAATCGCGCCCTGCCACGTACAGCTTCATTTTCGCTTCATTCACGCGCTGAACGGCTCCGGACAACAGTTGGATCGCTTCGATCTCGCCCTTTTCAGCCAGCAGTTGGTAATATCTGCTGCTGTAATAATCTCCGGCGAGCACCGTCAACTGTCTGTTTCGTTCCGCGCTCAATGAATCTTCGTATTGATTTTTCACATGTTCATGCATGTCCAGTCCCAACTGGACGAGTCCCGTCGCTGTGCAGAAAACGGAAGCCCGTTCCTTCGTCATGCCTTGTTCCCGCAAAAACAGGTACAACAGTTCCAGGCGATTTTCCGCCTTGGAAGGAACGTCTACGTAATATTCTACATAGGAATGGGTGGTTCGCTTGTAGATCTGCTCGATGATCGACCGAACCTCTTCTGCATATGGGGTATGTTCTTTGCTCATGCGTCCTCCTCCACAAGCTGCGCAACCTAATGATGTCTGCCTGTTCCGTACACTTCCATCTACCTTTACCATCCGGTCAAAAGGCCGTCCTTACTATCATACCATACTTCATCCATCAGGGACTAATTCTCTCGTAAAAATACGGTTCGATTCGAACGGGGAATGTGTTTGTTACATAGGAATCGACATCATCCAACTCCGCGATCGGTTTGGGATGCGAATGGGTCCCCGTCGCCTGGATCGCCATCAGCAGTTTCGACTCTTTCGGCTGATCGTTTTCTTCCAGCAAACGAAAATAGACGTGCCCGACATTGTCTGTGCGCGTAAACAGCTCGTATGTCAACTGGTAAAAATCATGATAAACATGACTTGTATTCACCTTTTCACCCGGTTTCACCGCAAAATCGACATAAACTGACGGGTTTTCCCATTTTATACGCTTCATTTTATAGTGTGGCGTCAGTAATGTAAACAAATCCAGGACATTTCGCTCACTCAGTTGAATCGGGCGTGACGGCTGGAATGTGGGCACGACCGTCCGCTCCCACCCGGTGCGCGGGACAAGCGACAGCATCAAGGCCAGGAAAGTGGAAACGACAATCGCCACAAGCAGTTGGCGCGGCATAGACATCCCTCCTCCCCACCATTGTACAAACAAAAAAAGCAGGCTATGCCTGCTTTCGCAAATGGGGCTCGTCACTCTGTCGTATCGATAACGCCGTGCTGCGAGTAAATGATCGCTTTTCCACGAACCTTGATCGCGGAAGTATGCTCCGTGAATTGGAAGATCATCACTTCGCCCTTGTCGAGCTTTTCCGTATGATGAAAACGGGTGTCAGAGCCGCGCGTGAGGCCGATGACATGCACTCCGTTTTCCTTGGCTTTGACTACAAAATAGTCCTGGTTAATAGCAGATGGCTGTGACAAGTTGTTTCCTCCTGACCAGTGCATGATGTTCCCTGTCTAGTAGGATGTCCCGTCGGACTCCAGACGGCTCATGATTTTTGCTACATAGCGCTGTGTTTCCTGTGGCAGCTGATTGTACTTCGCTTCCAGTTCCTCATCGCTGTCAATGCCCAGACGACCGATGCGGCCCGGACCTGCATTGTACGCTGCCAGCGCCACTTTGACGTTGCCATCATAGCGGTCGAGAAGCGATTTTAAGTATTTGGTTCCACCCGCGAGATTTTCATCGGGGTCGTAAGCATTGCGGACGTTCATCGCCTGCGCCGTTTTGTCCATAAGCTGCATCAAGCCTTTTGCCCCTGCTCTGGAAACGACGTTTGGATTGAAGTTGGACTCTGCTCTCACGACTTCCCTGACGAGATCAGGATCGACGCCAAACGCTTTGGCCGTCCGTTCGATTTTCTCCAAAATAGCTCCCGGAGCCACCGCTGCTCCTTTTGCGGAAGCCGTATTCAGCTCTGTCCCATATTCTGCGGACAACTTCCACCCTTTGCTGCCATCGAGCTTGGCCAAAATCTCCTGTGAAGAAATGACACGCTGCCCTGACGCCAGCTCTGTCTGCAAAATGTCAGAAAAGAGGTCCTGCTCCCCAAAGAGGGACGAAGCTGCTTGACTGGTCGTATACGATTGCGGCATCGTTTGCAAATATGGTTGAAGCGATACAGGCACCTTCATGGCTCGGAACAACCCTTCCCTTGCTTGTCTTCCTTCTATTATAAAAAAGAAAGATCAGGAAGCCAATAGCAAAAGTGGCAACGCTCAGGAACAAAAAAAGAAGCCTGTCAAAAGGCTTCCTGATTTCTTATTCAGATGGTCGGAATGCAGGGATTTGAACCCTGGACCTCACCCACCCCAAGGGTGCGCGCTACCAGGCTGCGCCACATCCCGACTGTACATCTGTAATTTACAACATTTTACCTGCGATGTCAATAGAAAAATGCCGGCATTTACAGCTACGGCCGCGTTGACAGCAAGCCAGGCTGCAAACTAGGACCGAATGAGGCTGAACACTTCTGCACGGGCAGCCGGATCTTTTTCAAAAATGCCGCGCACAGCCGAGGTGACGGTTTTCGAGCCAGGCTTCTTCACGCCGCGCATCGTCATGCACATGTGCTCTGCCTCTACGACGACGATCACACCGTGCGGATCGAGCTTGCGAACGATCGAGTCGGCAATCGTTGTCGTAATTCTCTCCTGAAGCTGCGGACGCTTTGCCACGGTGTCAACTGCACGCGCCAGCTTGCTCAAGCCTACAACACGGCCTCCACGCGGTATATACGCAACATGCGCCTTGCCGAAAAACGGAACCAGATGGTGTTCGCACATGGAATAGAACGGAATGTCCTTGACCAGGACCATTTCTTCGTGGTCTTCACTAAACACCGTTTCGAAGTATTGTTCTTCGTTAATGTGCATGCCCTCGAATACTTCGGCATACATTTTCGCAACGCGCTTCGGGGTATCCAGCAGTCCTTCCCGATCGGGATCGTCCCCTACCGCCTCCAGAATCATGCGGACAGCCTGTTGAATTTTATCCAAATCAACGTTCATACATTCGTACCTCCTACATAGCGGCCCCTCTTCCTAGAAGCGGCAACTGCTTCTTGGGGTGGCCATATCCTGATCCGTTTGTCCTGCTTTCCGTGCGCACAAACAAGCCAAGGCAATCTTACCATACCCACTTCAAAAAAACAAAAACATCTGACGAGACAACTGTATGTACCGGGCACAAAAGCGTATAAGGCCTGCTCAGGTTCCCAAGCGTTAAAAAAAATCCACATTGCAAACAATGTGGATTTTTTATGTAAGTGCTTCGTTCTCGAAAAAAACAATTACTTGATGGAGTCTTTGAGTTGTTTACCTGGTTTAAACGCAGGTACTTTGCTGGAAGCGATTTCGATCTCTTCACCTGTTTGTGGGTTACGACCTTTACGAGCCGCGCGCTCACGAACTTCGAAGTTACCAAAGCCGATCAGTTGGACTTTATCACCAGTTTTCAATGCCTCAGCAATTGCATCGAGAACGGCATCAACTGCTTTCGTTGCATCTTTCTTGGTGAGTTCAGTGGTTTCCGCTACTTTTGCAATCAATTCTGTTTTGTTCATTTTCTTCACCTCCCCTCAAAGAACACCAAGTCCTAGTTATTATTTTTCTTAACCGAAACGAAGCGTTTTATACACGATTGGCTGTATTTACCGATCTGACAAGCTTATAGTAATACACCGATTTCTTAAATTCAAGCCCCTCCTGTCGAAATTGAACGAAATACAAGAAAAAAGGCATCCCGTCACGTCGGATGCCTCGTTCTGAATTTCCTTTTATAGGTCCATTGCCCTAGTCCTTATAGTATGATCGCAATCAGGCCGCCAGAGCCTTCGTTGATAATCCGTCCCAATGTTTCCTGCAGTTTGTAACGGGCATTGTCCGGCATCATCGTGATTTTGGCCTGGATGCCTTCTCTCACGATGGAATGCAGCGAGCGACCGAAAATGTCCGAGTTCCAGATCGACAGCGGGTCTTTGTCAAAGTCCTGCATCAAGTAACGGACAAGCTCCTCGCTTTGCTTCTCGGTTCCGATAATCGGCGCAAACTCCGATTCGACGTCGACGCGGATCATGTGGATCGACGGCGCGGTCGCTTTCAGTCTGACCCCGAAACGCGGTCCCTGGCGAATCAGCTCAGGTTCGTCCAAGGTCATCTCATGCAGCGACGGAGCAGCGATTCCGTAGCCCGTACTGCGCACCATATGCAAGGCTTCCGCTACCTGGTCGTACTCGCGCTTGGCGTGGGCGAATTCCTGCATGATTTTCAGCAGATGATCCTTGCCGTTGATCTCGACCCCGACGATTTCCATCAGGATTCGGTCGTACAGCTCATCTGGCGCGAACAGGTCAATCTCGGCGATCCCTTGGCCCATGTGCATACCTGCCAGGGACGCCCGCTCCACGAAGTCATAGTCGTTGAAGAAGCCGACAACGCGGTCCACGTCGCGCAACCTGCGAATATCCTGCACGGTTTCACGTACGGCTTCTTCGTAGTTCTGACGGAGCCAGTGACCATTTTCCAGCACCATGACCCAGCTGGGCAGATTCACGTTTACTTCGTGCACAGGGAACTCGAACAGCACTTCTTTCATCAGGAGGAGAATTTCCTGCTCCGTCATATGGTCGACGGACAGGGCCACTACGGGCACGTCGTATTTTTCCTGGAGCTGCAGGCGCAGGTTTTGCGTTTCGTCCGAGCGCGGGCGTGTCGAGTTGACCACGATGACAAACGGTTTGCCCACTTCCTTCAGCTCATTGACTACCCGCTCCTCCGCGTCGATGTATCCTACACGCGGTATTTCCGCGATGCTGCCATCTGTCGTAACGACGATCCCGATGGTCGAGTGCTCCTGGATGACTTTGCGCGTTCCGACCTCGGCTGCTTCCTCGAAGGGAACCGGCTCCTCATACCACGGCGTGTTCACCATTCGCGGGCCGTTCTCATCTTCGAAGCCTTTTGCCCCTTGCACCGTATAGCCAACGCAGTCAACGAGGCGGACGTTAATGCTGAGCCCTTCTGTTACATGTACGTTTACCGCCTGGTTCGGAACAAATTTAGGCTCTGTCGTCATAATTGTTCGGCCGGAAGCGCTCTGCGGCAGTTCATCCGTAGCGCGAATCCGCTCTGCTTCCGACTGGATATTCGGGATGACGACCTGCTCCATAAACCGTTTGATAAAGGTCGACTTCCCCGTACGGACCGGACCTACTATCCCAAGGTAGATGTCTCCGCCCGTCCGTTCGGCAATGTCTTTAAAGATGTCGACTCGTTCCACCATCGATGACCTCCTTCTATTTGTCTATTTTTACACTATGACCGATTTTCCGAATTATCCCTGACCGTCAGTATTTTCGTAGGGAATCTCGTACTAGTTTCGTGGACAGTACAAGTATATGTGCGGCTGAACCAACTAGAACAAAAAAACAACTCCGGCAAGAGTTGTTTTTTTGTGAGGTCCGCTATTTGATTTTGAGCAGTCTCGGTTCGCCGTCTACCAGCTCGTACGGGAACGATTTGGCCGGCACAAACATTGACGACCGCGCCAGGACGTATCTCGGGTCCGTATTCGGTGTGACGGTTGCCTTGTTTTCGCGCAGCATCGTCGCAATATCTGCCGCGTAGTCGATGCCGACCTGGCCATCTGCATTCATGACCAGCGGCAGCAGGTAATCCCCGACAATGGATGGCACCTGCCATGTTTTCACGCCGATTTCGGCATGGTCGATCGAGTAGTAGCCGTTGCCCAGATCAGCCTGCACTGGCAGCTTGTTGAAATAGCCGCGATAGCGATCTACAGCCGCTTGTACGTCTGCGACCGTGCTGACAGCCCCCAGGTGAATCAGCTTGACCGTCGGCTTCGTTTCCACGTCAATCAGGACGTATTTGTAGAGCCCGCCCTTTTCAAAGGCATTCCCGGGAACGTCCGGAATGTACTTCGGAATCATTTTGCGAAAATCAATCTCGTATTTTTCAAAAATGGGAGTATCCAGCGGCTTCGTCACGATGGGCAGCACTGCCGTATCTTTCTGGTATTGCTCAATTCCTTTTTGCGCCGCTTCGAGATAAAACGAGCTGGGCACCTGGTTTTCCGCCTTCCGTTCGTCCGGATACAGGCAGCCGGACAACAGAACAGCAAGGATGCTCAAGCTTATTGTCAGCTTGAAAGTTTTCCGCCATGATTGCCACATCTTATGTATACACCTCTAACCCTCATTCTTCGTTTTCCATGCGTTGCCGCTCCAGCGCGGCAGCTACGACCGACTTCAATCGGCTCTCCGGTATGCGGACCGTACAGTCGCTGTTCGTCGTCTTCGCCTGACAGGCCAGGCGTATCCCCTGCCGCAAGTCCTGCTCCGGCATTTTGCGCAGCTCCAGCGCGGTAGGAGCCGCCAGTTCGCCGCTCTCCACAACGACGCGGCACATCAGGCAGGACGCGTGGCCGCCGCACCTTTGCGGGATCACGACTCGCGCATTCCCCGCCACACGGACGAGTGTTTGGCCTGGTCTGGCCTTCACACTTTTCCCACTGGGAAGAAACGTTACCTTCCCCATGTCGTCACTCCTTTTTAATACGGCCGATGGGCCAGCTTTACATTGCCTTGCTCGACGATCCTGATCTGACAGCCGAGTCGAAATCCTTCTGCCCGCTCAGCCTTGCGCAGGCGCAGCTTTTCTTCGCTCGTGATCTCGTTGAGGAACGAAGCCCCCTCCAAAACTTGCGTGCGGCATTGGGCACATAGACCTCGCTGGCAGGCGTGCCCCCACGTCACCTTGTGCTTTTTGGCAATCGCGACAACCGTTTCATTCAGCTCCACAGGCACGTCGTGAGTTCCCGAACGCGTAATCAGCGTTAACTGCGTCATCCTTTTTCCTCCCTAGACAAAAATCACGATCAGAATCATGACAAACACTGCGATCAGGATCAAGAAAGCGCAAGTCTTCACAAGAAACCTGAAAAACGCATTTGTCATTTTTCTGGCAAAGATCATCATCAAATTGCAGACGAACATTAGCCCGATCGCGATCAGGGAAATGTTCATCTTGGTCATAGGATCAATATACATCTGTCTTGCAGCATCCTTTGCATTTTTTTGCTTCATTATATCATACTTCCCAGCTCCCGTCTGACGTTGTGAACCTCCATCTGGACGTTCGCATAGACTATTCTGATGAATTCGCCCATAGGAGGGATGAATGTTGAGCAGCAAAGTAAATGGACGGAAGTGGCGGAACCCCTACGCTCCGATACCGAGCAAGAAGCTGAGCGATCAAGCGACGGACGTTTCTTTGGCCATCAGCCCGCGAAAAATCATTCCGGCCGTGGACCTGAGATCCTCTGTATCCAAAATGCGCAGCAACATCAAAGGGATCAGCAGCACCATTCGCCAGGTCGAGGAGACAATGGATACCCTGTACGGCGCGATGGAGATCATCGAAAACCTCGGCAAGCGCTCAGCCGAGCCGGAAGCATCAGCAGAAAAGCCTGCATCGGGCAGACGGAAAGGGAATACAGGTGCAGCGAAGGACAGCGCAAAAGGCAAGGATACAGCCAGAGCAGAAGAGGCTCCACAGGAGTCCAGCGCAGCGGCAGGAGGCGGAGGAAGCAATCCGCTCGGCAATATTGACATCGGACAGCTGCTGGGCCTCCTGCAATCGCCATTGGTGCAAAACCTGTTGACACAGACCGTAAGCGGCACGAGCAAGCAACGAAAAAAAGAGGGATGAGATCCCTCTTTTTTTCTTGGTATCTGTAGGTCAGCCATGCCCCTGTAGAGCCATGATTGTTCCTAATTTTACTGTATGACGCATTTGACAGCAGGGAACATGCATAATCGCCCATTTCTGTCATTTGAGCAGCTTGGCCAAGGATGACATGTCATTCAAATTGATTTCCTTGTTGCGAAACATCTCGATGATCTTGTCTTCCTTTTCCGTGTTCAGCTTTTTCCCGCTCATGGTCGCGAGCGTCTGGAGAATTTGCCGAAGCTTCGTCTCATCCTCGAAGTCGCTGCGCTTTACCTGGCTGGCCAGCGAACGCAGTTTCCCCTCGTCAACCTTTTCTGCCGCTTTTCCTTGCAAACGCTCCAAGAGACGCTTCGAAAAATGGCTGTTCATCGTCGATCTCCTCCTGCACATGGGCTTTCACCCTATCGTATGTGCAGGAGCCTACATGTGTGAAAAGATTCGCCTACGTCCCATCCGGGTTCAAGTAGCCCATCTCGAACGTCTTTCCTCTGCCCATCAGTTCTTCTACACCTTGGCGCGGCTCTTTTCCTTCAAACAAAATGCCGTACAGCACAGACGTGATCGGCATCTCGACCTGCTCGCGCTGTGCCAGGGCATGTGCTGCGTGAGTCGTCCGCACGCCTTCGACGACCATCCCCATCTGCGCCAGAACGTCGTCAAGCTTTTTGCCCTGTCCCAGCATGTAGCCTGCCCGCCAGTTGCGGCTATGGCGGCTGGTGCACGTCACGATCAGGTCGCCGACGCCGGCAAGCCCCGAGAAAGTAAGCGGCAAAGCGCCCAGCTTGATGCCAAGACGGCTGATCTCCGCAAGCCCACGTGTCAAAAGCGCTGCCTTGGCGTTGTCGCCAAACCCAAGGCCGTCAGACATGCCGGCACCGAGGGCGATGATATTTTTCAGTGCGCCGGCAATTTCCGCCCCGATCAGATCAGGGTTGGTGTAGACGCGAAAACTGGCGTTCATCAAAAGGTCCTGCGCCCGAAGCATGCTCTCTTCCACTTCTGACGCGACAACCACTGTCGTAGGCTGTCTGTTGACTACCTCTTCCGCGTGGCTCGGTCCGGACAGAACGGCAAGCCTGCCGGAAATCTCACGCGGCACTTCCTCCATGATAACTTCAGACATGCGTTTCAGGCTTTCCAGCTCAAAGCCTTTGGTCGCATGGATCAAAAGTACATCCTTATGTAAAAACGGAGCCAGTTGCCTGCAAATTTGCCGCATCGCGTGCGACGGTACGGCCAGGAGCACGATCGGCTTGCCGCTGACAGCCGCCTGAATGTCCGTCACGGCGACGATGCTTTCGGGCAGTTTGGCCTCAGGCAAATATTTGCTGTTTGTATGTTTGCTGTTCACTTCTTCCGCCAGCTTTGGATCGCGCATCCAGAGTGTAACCTGATGGCCGTTATCCGCCAGGACGGAAGCGAGGGCAGTCCCCCAACTGCCTGCCCCGACAACGGTAATCTCTTTTCTCAATAGATCCCCCTCCATCCTACCAGTCTTTTTCGCCAAAACGATTCAGACCTATCCCAGCTTGCGATTGGACTTATCTCCCAATTTCCGTTCAGTTCCTGCGAGAAGATTGCGGATATTATTATAATGGCGAACATACGCAAACAATGCGATGACCAAACTTGTCCAAAAAAAGGATATTGGCTTATCCAGCAAATAAAGAGAAATGGGGATTGCCGTAACCAGCACAAGCGATCCCAGGGAGACGTAACGGGTAATCGCGATCACCAAAACGGCCAGTACCGCTGCAATCAAAAAGGCAACGGGAGAGAAGCCGAGCACCACACCGAGCGTGGTCGCAATGCCCTTTCCCCCGCGAAATCCAAAGTAGATCGGCCAGTTGTGTCCGGCGATGACAAACAGGCCCGCCACTGCATAGGCAGCAGGATCACCTGTCATCAGGTGTGTGATTCCCATCGCCGCCAGCCCTTTTAGTGCATCAAGAATCAGCACGGCGATGCCAGGACCTTTTCCCAGCACGCGAAGCGTATTGGTCGCCCCGGCGTTCCCGCTGCCATGTGCGCGAATGTCAATTCCTGCAACTTTTTTGGCGATCAGATAGCTGAAGCTGATTGAACCGATCAAATAGCTGAGCACCCAGGCTACTAACACCATGGCGAGTTCCTCTCCCTACGTTTTTTTCCGTGTCCAGATGCGGACAGGCGTTCCTTCGAAGACAAACGCTTCACGGATCTTGTTCTCTATATAACGCTCATAGGAGAAATGCATAAGCTCCGGATCATTTACGAACAAAATGAACGTAGGAGGCTTGACTGACGCTTGTGTCGCGTAGTTGATTTTCAGTCGTTTTCCTCTGTCAGACGGCGGCGGTGTGCGAACGGTCGCATCCGTCACGATGTCGTTGAGGACTGAAGTTGGAATGCGCATGGCATGTGCTTGCGCTACCTCGTTGACTTTCGGCAGGATCGTGTGTACACGCTGCTTCGTCTTCGCCGAAACATACAGGATCGGCGCATAGTCCAGGTATTTGAACTCTTCACGAATCAGTTCCGTGAAGCGCTGCATCGTCTTGTCGTCTTTTTCGACGGCATCCCACTTGTTGACGATGATAATAACGCCGCGACCCGCCTCATGCGCGTAGCCGGCAATTTTTTTGTCCTGCTCGATAATGCCTTCTTCCCCGTTCAGCACGACGAGCACGACGTCACTTTCCTCGATGGAACGCATCGCGCGCATGACGCTGTATTTCTCGGTCGTCTCGTACACTTTTCCGCGCTTGCGCATCCCGGCGGTATCGACGAGCACGTAGCTTTGTCCATCCCGCTCAAACGGCGTGTCGATCGCATCGCGGGTAGTTCCGGCGACGTCGCTCACAATGACACGCTCTTCCCCGAGCAGCGCATTCGTCAGCGACGACTTTCCGACGTTCGGACGGCCAATAATCGAAACGCGGATGACGTCCTCATCTCGGTCTTCGTCTTCTTTGGCAGGAAAATGCTTGGCCACTTCCTCCAGCATGTCGCCCAGGCCAAGGCCGTGACTGCCTGAAACCGGAAATGGCTCGCCCAAGCCAAGCGAGTAAAAGTCGTAAATATCGGCACGCATGTCCGGGTTGTCCGCTTTGTTTACTGCCAGTACGATTGGCTTTCCGGTGCGGTTCAGCATGCGGGCAAGCTCCACATCCGCGTCTGTCACGCCTGTGCGGCTGTCCGCAATCATGAGGATGACATCGGCCTCATCAATGGCAAGTTCCGCCTGGTAACGCATTTGCGTGAGAATTTCATCGGTCTCGCCAAACTCGATTCCGCCCGTATCAATCACGTGGAAGGTGTGGGTCAACCATTCTCCTTTTCCGTACAGACGGTCACGGGTTACACCCGGCATATCCTCCACGATTGCGATGCGCTCGCCAACCAGTCTGTTAAAAATCGTGGACTTGCCCACGTTGGGTCTCCCCACAATGGCTACCACAGGTAATCCCATAATCAACAACACTCTCTCTCATATACGTTTTGACTAGCTAATCATACCATACACTACTTGTGGCGAACAACGATAAGGGTATCAGCGCTCACCTCGTGCACCATGGCGTCGAGAATCTTTTCGAGCGTAAAAGCGGTCTGCTGCATTTTCTCATGAGTCGGCTCGATGAAAATGGGGGCGCCGCCCGCGATTCGTTCCCTGTTCACCGTAATGATGGCCAAGATCGTCCCGGTCATGATCTACAGCTCCTTTTTCACGAGTTTCGTCTTCTGCGGCATCCGGAAAACGCTCTCCAGAATCGGCACCGAATCAATGATAGCTTTGCCCCGCTCCACATCTTTTTCCTGCGGCAAAAGAAATACTCCCAGTCTGCCGGATTGCAGGTCGCGCTTTACCAGCGGGGTCAAGGACGGCTCGCCTGTGTCGGTGTAGACGCCAAGCTGGGTCGCTACGTCATGCAAAATCGCCTGACGCTGGCCGGGATGGGCGATGGTTACCTTCGCGTTTGCATCCTTCGGGGTCAAAATAAAGCCGATGCCGTGCTCGCGAATGATGTTTTGCGCGTCTTCCAAACCGACATTCATGATGTAAATGTCGCCAACGTACAAGTCTTTTCCGTCCACTCTCACTTCTGCCGGACTCGTGTCTGCGATCAGCGACAGCGTCTTCCCCGAGCGCAGCTTGCGCGAAATGACAAGGGCGATCACCCCCGCGATCACCCCGCCCCACCAGTTGAACAGGATCGTAGCAGTCGTGGCGATCAGCGACGTGAAAATCACCATGTAGTTCCGTCCTTCAAACACCATGGCGATACCCTCGATGTACGGCCCGCCGCGCGGCACCAGCTCTTGTTTGTCAATTTCTGTCAAGGTCGTGCGCTCCATATTGCGGACATCGCGGAACTGCTGGGCGGCGACGGTCAAAAACGTCACAGCCGTATAGTTTTCCTTCAGCAGCGCCGGCACAGCCAAAGCCCCCAGGGCAGAGGCGATCACCCCGAGCGACACATGAATAATTTTTCCGTGCGGATAGGTCGGATATTGGCGATAATCCGTCCGCAACAAATGGATTCTGCACATGATCCCGAAGACGAAGCCAATCGTCAAGGGAACGACAAATTCATTGGCCAACAACTCTTTCATCAAGCGCGATCACCTGCCCGTATCGGAATGGGAAGGCTCTGCCTCCCTCCGTCCGAAAAGCCGACGAATGGCAGTCCAGAGCATACTGACAAGCCCCAGCAACGAAATGCCGCTCCATAACAAATCTTGCGCGTAATCCGCACCCAGACTGCATACTCCGGAATCCTGCCAAAAATGGAGCGTGTAGAGAGCATCCGCCATCGGCAGCGCCAGCATGAGCACAAACAACCGGACAGCCATCTGCCTGCTCGTCGCAAGCGCCACCACAACGCCAATCCCCGGCACAATCACCCGCTCGTCCCAAATCAATAAAATCGGGTCCGTAAAAAACAGCCAGCGCAACCAGAAAAGCATGACGGCAATCCCCATTGCCCAAAGCACATACAGTCTTCGTCCCGCTTTGGGAAGCCGTGCATAGAGGATTACGCTTGCGAAAAGGGGCAGCAACGTTCCGCTGAGACTTACTTGAATCGGGGCGAAAAACAATTTCCAACTGACAAAGGAGCTTATCAGAAACAGACAAAGAACCGCGAGCACACGCCTTCGCTCCATGCCCATCTCCCGCAACTGGGAGTCGAAGCTTCCCATCCAGACAAGACAAAGCAACGACCACTGGATGAGAATCGCAATGGTTCCCTCGTTCATGTTCATCCCCTCAAAAAAGTGGTTGTCTCCCCAAAGTATGCCTCAAGCGTCCGCCTTTCATGAATGAGCGGCTCGTCCGATTGTCAACGACGCTGCGCCAATTCCTCCAGTGACCGACCTCGCAACCGGGCGCGTTCCGCTGTTTTGCCCGTTATCAAAAGAGGGGTCTTGATCCCGTCTGCGAGCTGCCCAAGCCCAAGCGCCGTCATCGCGACGCGAATCTGATGATGCCAGCCATCTACTTCTGCCAGGCATTCTTCGATCGTGTGCGCGTGCACAAGGCGCAGCAACGCCCCCGCAACGCCAACAGCCGATGCCCCCAGACAAACTGCCTTGATGGCGTCCAGCCCATGCCGGACTCCTCCCGTCGCCATGATGGATGCCTGTGCGTGTATATCGCTGTCTGCTTCCAGCAGGCTCTCGACAGTCGTCAAGCCCCAATCCTCAAACATGGACAGCGGCTGAGTGCTTCTTCTGTTTTCGACTTTGGCAAAATTCGTACCACCGCGGCCGCCCACGTCGATGCTTGTGATCCCGGCGTCGATCAGCTTGCGCATGGTTTCCTTCGCCATGCCAAAGCCGACCTCTTTGACAATGACCGGGACGTTTACGCTGTCCTGGATTTGCTGTATCCGTTCCAAATAGCCGCTGAAATCAATATCACCTTCGGGCATCAGCAGCTCCTGCATGACATTCAGGTGAATTTGCAGGCCGTCTGCCTCAAGCATGTCCACCGCAGCACGCGCCTGCTCCACATTCGCTTCCGCTCCGACGTTCGCCAGCACAATGCCCCTTGGATTTTCTTTTCGCACAATCTGATAGCTCGCTGCGACTGACGGGTCGCGCAGCGCAGCCATCTGCGAGCCGACTGCCATCGCCAACTGACGCTCTCTGGCTATGATCGCAAGCTTCTGATTAATTTGCGTAGTGGAGTGTGCTCCGCCCGTCATCGCGTTGATAATCAGCGGAGACGGCAGGCGAAAAGAAGCAAACTCCGTATCGAGCCTCGTCTGTTCGTAACCGATATTCGGCAGGCTGTTCGGCACGAAGCTGACGTCATCGAAGCTGTTTGCGCCCGTTTCCACAGTTGCCAGTGCATGGCGGATATGGTCAAGTTTCCGTTGTGAACGCTCCAAGCTTTTCCCCCCGAACCTTGCGTTTTTCTGCTGCCTTGGCCACAAGCCAAGCAAAAAGGGATACGCAAGAGCGTACCCCCCTTATTTTTCCAGCAGTCTCGCTTACTTTAACTTGTCTTTCAGATCGCCGAACAGCTCACCAAGCGTTACACCCATTGGCTGATTGTTCTCTTGCGTGAATTGCTGTTGCTCACGCTTGCTTGCGCGTTCGGCCTGCTCGGCGCGATCTTCTTCTACCGCGCGGATGCTCAGGCTGATGCGTTGCTCCTGTGGAACCACATCGAGAATTTTCACTTGCACTTCCTGACCTTCCTTGAGTACCTCGCCAGGAGTGTTCACGCGGCGATTCGCGATTTGCGAGATGTGCACAAGCCCCTCGATTCCAGGTGCCACTTCGACAAATGCACCGAAGGAAACGAGACGTTTCACTGTACCTGTCGTGATCGAGCCCACTTTGAACTCATCGGCAACCTTCGCCCAAGGACCTGCCTGGGTTTCCTTGATGCTGAGGCCGATGCGCTCGTTTTCGCGGTCGACCTTGAGCACTTTCACTTGTACCTTGTCGCCTTCTTTTACGACGTCAGATGGCTTTTCTACGCGGTTCCAGGCCAGCTCGGATACGTGAACCAGGCCGTCGACTCCGCCGATGTCCACGAATACACCGAAGTCGGTCATGCGCTGCACAGTGCCTTCCAGCACTTGACCCACCTGGATTTTCTCCAGAACAGCCTGTTTTTTCGCCTTTGCTTCCTCTTCCAGAACAGCTTTGTGGGAGAGGATCACTTTGTTTTTCTCTTTGTCCATCTCGACTACTTTCAGTGTCAGGGTCTTGCCTTTGTAATCGGAGAAATCCTCCACGAAGTGACGTTCCACCATGGAAGCAGGGATGAAGCCGCGAACGCCTACATCGACAACCAGACCACCCTTCACAACTTCCTTGACAGTTGCCTCGATGATTTCACCGGACTGCATTTTTTGCTCCAGATCAGCCCAGGCAGCTTCCATCGCAACCGCTTTCTTGGAAACGACAAGCTCTTCTTTTTCATCGTTGAGCTTGATTACCTTTACATCAAACGTGTCGCCAACCGCAACGACGTCAGCTACTTTCTCCACATGCAGCGGAGACAGTTCGCTGATCGGAATCAGGCCATCGTATTTGTAGCCTACATCAACGAGAGCTTGCTTGTCTTCCACTTTGGTTACTGTCGCTTTGACGACATCCCCTACGGAAATGGTTGTTGCATCTGTCAAGCTTACGTTTGTTTCATCCATCATCAAAAAAACCTCCTTGAATACCATCCAGTCCCAGACCATCTATGTACAGGTTGTGTACAACCAGATTACACGAAAGCGGGAGCAAGTATATTTTTTACTGTCGCCCGAAGGCTGGCAGTTAGCACTGACGTAGCCAGTAAGTTCCAGCAAATGTAGTATTTGTCCCTTTGCCAATTCTATACTGGACTCAGGAAAGATGCTGGTTGCGCAATTCCTTGATGCGGGCCATGATTAAATCACTCGTCTCCTTCAGCACATCGGAGCCGGTCTTGGCTTCGCGCATGCTGGTGAGGTCGATCGGCTTGCCGTAGACGATCTTGATCGGACGAAATGCCCGATACGGCCCGACAATCGCTACCGGAATGACCACTGCTTGCGACTTGAGGGCAAACATGGCTACACCCGGCAAAGCCTCTTGCGGTTCCCCCGTTTTGCTGCGGGTTCCCTCCGGAAAAATTCCGAAGATTTTTCCATCTTCAAGCAACTTGAGTGCGGTGCGGATTGCCGCCCGATCACCCGCGCCCCTTTTGACAGGGAAAGCGCCGAATTTTGTAATAAAAAAGGATAATACCGGAATTTTGAACAGCTCTTCCTTGGCCATGAAATGTACCTGGCGCTCGATACCGCAACCGAGAAGCGGCGGGTCCCAGAGCGAAATGTGGTTGGCGCACAAAATTACAGGGCCTTCCTTAGGTATATGTTCACGCCCAATCACTTGCCAACGGAAGACAAGCGAAAAAATGAGGCGGAATATTCTGCGGAAAAAACGGTAATAGGTCACTTGGCCGACTCTCCCGTTCGTTCGCAAATTTGCAGGATGTGGTCCACTACCTGGTCAATGGTCATTCCCGTTGTATCCACCAGCACGGCATCGTCCGCCTGGCGCAAGGGTGCCACCTCGCGTTGTGTGTCCCGACGATCCCGCTCCTCTATTTCTTTTTGCAACTCGGCCAGGTCTGTCTCGGTTCCTTTTTCGCGCAGTTCTCTCCATCTGCGCTCTGCTCGCTCGCGGCTGGAGGCTGTCAGAAAAATTTTCACCTTGGCGTCAGGCAGAACGTGCGTCCCGATGTCTCTGCCATCCATGACCACATTGCCTTGCTTTGCTAGTTCTCTTTGCAGCACCAGCATCTGTTCACGAACAGAGCCGTAGCTTGCGACAATCGAGGCGGATTGACTGACCTCTGGCGAACGGATCTGGTCGGTCACATCGATCTCGTTCCAGAACACACGCTGCTGTCCAGCTTGTCTGACCAAGCCAATCTTGTTGTTTTTCAAAAGCTCGGAAACAAGAGACTCGTCGCTGATCGGAAGCTGCTTTTGCAAAACAGCCCAAGCGAGAGCGCGGTACATGGCGCCGGTGTCGATGTAGACGTATTCCAGCTGCCTTGCTACCCGTTGTGCAACCGTGCTTTTCCCTGCTCCCGCAGGTCCATCAATCGCTATGTTCATTATGTCTCACCTGCTATGTACAGTAGTTCAGAAAGGGAGTAAAACAAGAAAAGCTTCTGCCCGAAGCCCTTTTCCATTCATGTGTGGTGAAAAACACGTGGCGACCGCGCGCGGTCTGCGAAAACGCCCCTGACCGTTTTCTATGTTATCTATAATAATAGTACCATAGTATGGAAGCATGCGCAAACCTTTAGGGCTTATCCGACACGCCTTCCAAGCGTTCTGTCTCGATCAGGACAGCCCGAGCGGGAACGTACTGGATCAGAATCTCCCCGACTGTCAGCGCGATGGCGCAAACCGCAATTCCTATCATGATGCCTTTTTCTACCCGTCTGGAAAATCGGCGAAAACGCTCGTCGTACTGACTGGTCAATGGGGTCACTTCCTTTTGGCAAGCGTCAAACCTCGATGCCTTTTTTGCGAAGCTCCAGTTGTCTTTCGTAACAAGCCCTCACCACTTTTACCCGATCCTGTTCGCTAATATTCGTAAACCTTCCCGATATCCACTGGTGCAACCCCTTCTCTTCCGGGGCCTTTTGTCTGACGATCTCCAGTTCGGCGAAGGCGTGCTGTACCTGTCCGTTTTTGCTCGGCATCGCGATCCACACTTGCAGCACGTCTTTTTCACGCAGGCGATAAGACTCGTCACAAGTGAAAGCCAAGCCGCCACCGCTGATGTCAACGGTTTTCGCCAAAAAATGATAGCGCCGAATCGGGTCCTGATGCTTGACAGCGATGTCCAGCGCGCTGTCGATCCGCAAGTAGTTGCGCCGCTGTGTTCGCACGATCTGTTCTTTTTTCGGCAATTGCAGCAGCAGCACAGGAATATGTCCACTCTCCCTGCCGACGATGATAGAGTGGAATTCATAGCGCGATCCATCTTCGCCTACATACCAGACCAGGCAGCTTGTGCCAGGTCGAAACACGCCCGTCCGCCCAGTATTTTCGCTCGTCGGCAACTCTATGGAAGCCATCTCTTCTGTCATGTCGGTTACGCGGCTTTTAAAATCCTCCAAGCTGTGCTCTTCTTCAGAGGAACCGGCGAACTGAAGGCGTATGGTTTGTCCTACCCGTGGAAACATCATATCAGCAAACGTTCCTCCTTTTTTCTCCTCTCACCCCTTCATTATATACTCTTTTCTTTCCAATCAGCAAATAGGGAAAGCCGTCAAAATCAGCTTTCCCCTTGTTTTTTACATGCCTATTGCTGATTGTCCTGGCCTTCGTCCGTCTCCATTTTCACGACTTCTTCCTCGTCGCCGTTCATCGCGTTGATGTACACCATGTACGAATTTCCTTCGAAGCTGCCGGTCAACTCCCAGGTCAAAACTTCCTTGCCGTCGTTTTTCCCTTCGATGAGAGCGAGTCGTTCGTTTGTCACCTTCACGCTCGGATTGACTTTTTTGCGCGCTTCTTCTTTGGAGATGCGCGGCTTGCCCAGAATGCGTTGTTTATGGTTAAACAAATATTCCGTAGCGTTAAAAGCTGTTACCTCCCCGTTGTCCAGTGCAATCTCGACTGTCACCGAATCCGGGTAAATGCGCACGCCATCCTGCATCGGGACGAACGTAAAGAGCGCGTTGCGGTCATAGCTGTCAATCTCGGAGACGACCATGTTGGCAAAGCCGCGCTCGCGCAAAAATTCTTCGCCCCGCTCCTGCGCCTGCTTCATATCGAGCTTTTCTTCCGCAATCTCGCGCTCGCTCATCATCCAGACGACTTTGCCGCCGCGCTTGGTCACATCGAGGTTAATCGCGGCCTTTTGCCCGTTGGGGATGACGCGGACGCTGTAAGCCGTGTAGGTTTGGCCTTTGCCGTTTTCATCGACTTCAACTTTAGCGTCCTGGGTGTTCAGGCGCAAAAATTTCAGCGCGCTTTTTTTCGCTTCTTCCGCACTGACAGGCTTGCCGTCGATCCCCTTGATTCGCTGCTGCTTTTTCTTGTCCAGGCTCTGGATGCCGACTCCCCAGTCCAGATCGGGAAACTCCTGCACTTTTTTCTCGATTGTCTGAAACCCGTCGATAATCGTGTTGTCCGACTTTTTGTCGTCGGAAGCGAGCGCCGTCTCCACATCCATCCAGCGAAGCTGCTTGTCAATGACGTTGGCCTGGACGTTGCGCAGCTGGTCCTGAATGTCCTTGGCCTGCTTGTGCAAACTCTTCAGCGTGTTGTACTCTTTGTCGGTAAGCGGCTCCTTCTCCAGATCGCGCACGGCAACCCGATATGAAAAGTCAGCGACCCGGGATAGCATCTCCTCCGTATTGCTGAAAGGCATCAAGGTCAGGGGAAGCTGGCCCACGTCCGACTGCGCCGCATAGGCAAGCCGCCATACATTGGTCAAGGTCGGGGTCATTTGCCGTCGGGAATTGACCACCAATGATTTGCCAAGCTCGTCATGCAATTTGTCTATGTGGTAGGTCAGATCGTGGAAAGCGCGCTGATACGAGTTTTCTGCCTTAATCAGAACCGAGTTTTTTTCGTTGTGCTCCTGGTATCCCCACATCCCTGCGCCAACCAAGGCAACCAGGGCGACGGGAAACAGGACGCGTGCCGTTGCTCCGTATACCATCCCTTGTCACTCCTTCTCTGCTTTTTGGTAAAGCCGTTACCTGCAAAAGATGTGCTTCCCGATTTTTTTGACCTGTGGCCTGCTCCAGATCCATTTGGAGGTCGCCGTTGCCGGATTGAAATAGTAGGTGCAGCCTCCCGACGGGTCCCAGCCGTTCAGCGCATTTTTCACTGCCTTGCGCGCGCTTTCATTGGGAGTCAGCCAAATCTGGCCGTCCGCTACAGCCGTAAACGCACGCGGCTCAAAAATGACCGCGGATGGCGTGTCAGGAAAGGATGGGCTTTTCACACGATTTAAAATGACGGCTGCAATCGCCACCTGTCCTTCGAACGGCTCGCCCCTTGCCTCTCCGTACACCGCATTGGCCATCAGTTTCAAGTCGTTTTCCGAGAGGCGCGAAGGATGAAAACTGGCTTTTGCCTTCGACTGGCTCTGTTTTGCCGGTGCAGCGATCTGTACTTCCCGTGCGGCCGCAGCGCTTTTTGGGCTGGAGAAAAGCTCGTACCCGCAAAAGCCTGCCACTATCGACAAGATCAACAAACCTGCGATCCAGATTTTTTGCACGGCGAAAATCCTCCTTGGCATGAATTGAAATCTTTGCATAGTGTTAGTGGAGGAAGAATGGATTATACATGCAAATCCGCCGGGATGAGACTGGCCTTGAGCAGGTTTCCAACACAAAAAAACCGATACGGCTTGGCATCGGCTTTTTTGTACAGCTTGCTATTCGTTTGTTTACGATTCGTCAATGCGAAAATACTGATCGTTGTCGCACAAGCATTGCTTGAATCCCGTTTCCACTTGCCCGCCCGGTTCCCTGCGTCCACGGAGGGTAAATTTTTCTCCACATACATAGCATTGAATGGTCACTTTTGTTCGTTCCGATTTCAGCACGTCTCGTCTCCTCCTTATCGTCTATTGTGGACGCGAAGAAAGATTTTTAGAACCGAAATCATGAGCGCGCTGTACCTTTTTCAAGCCTTGCCACCAGAGCACAAGCATGAACGGCACGATGACCACGAGCCAGTTTTGGATGGAGAGAAAAATCGCATTGTAGAGGGCGTGCAGGCCGATCGGCAGCGTGATGGACAGCCAGAGAAAAAGCTTCTCCTGCTCTTTCTTTTGCGTAAACTTCGCTCGTCCCAGGTAATAGCCCATCCAGACGGCGAACAGCGCATGGCTGGAGACGGGCAAAAGCGCGCGCCAAAAGGCGATATTCAGCCCGTTGATAATCAGGTAAAACAGGTTTTCCAGCGTGGCAAAACCGAGCGACACAGCGACGGCATAAACAATGCCATCGTAAGGCTCATCGAACTCCACATGCTTGTAGGCCGTGAAGAAGATGACCATCCATTTGAAAAACTCTTCGACTACAGCGGACTGGATAATATCCGCGACAACTCCGTTCCGCCAGTTCCATTCTGTCTGCATGATGTACTGGAGCACCATAATCGGAATGACCAGCAGCATCCCAAAGATAAATGACCGGATGACCATAGAGATCGGTTCCGGTTCGAGACTGTCACGCAGGTAAAAATAACTCATGATGGCGATACCGGGGGCTATTGCCGCGCCGATCATTGCAATCATCTATGATTACTCCTTTACACAAGGCTGCTATTCATCGTACCATGAATATTAAATCATGAAAACCCGCTACAGGAGAGAGAACCATGTCGAAAAAAATATTGGTAGTCAACACCGGCGGCACCATCGCCATGTCTGTAGATGATACGGAGGGTGTAAAGCCGCTGGATGACCAAGCTGTGACCAAAAATCTTCCTTTTTTGGAGCGTTATGCGGACGTCACCATGAAAAATTTCCTGAATCTCCCAAGCCCGCACATGACTCCCAAGATTATGAATGATCTGCGCCTGCAAATCGAAGAGGCGTTTCGCCAGGAGCATTACGACGGCGTAGTGATTACACACGGAACCGACACGCTGGAAGAGACTGCGTATTTCCTCGACCTGACACTGTCTGTCGACGTGCCGATTGTCGTTACTGGCGCCATGCGCAGCAGCAATGAGCTGGGTGCGGACGGCCCGGTCAACCTGATTTCCTCCGTGCGCACTGCCGCTGATCCCGCAAGCATGAACAAAGGCGTGCTAGTCGTATTCAACGATGAAATCCATGCAGCGTGCCACGTCACCAAGACGCATACGAGCAATGTCGCGACGTTCCAATCGCCGCAATACGGTCCGATTGGCACCATCGCCAAAAAAAGCGTGCAGTACCACCATGCGCCTTTGGTGCGGGAGCATTACACCATTGCGCATGCCGACGGAAACGTGCCATTGATTAAAGCCGTCGCTGGCATGGACCCGTCCTGGCTGCAGTTTTTGCTCGAGCAGCCGATTGACGGCCTCGTGATTGAAGCATTCGGCCTCGGCAATTTGCCGCCAGCCATTATCCCGACCTTGCAGCAGCTACTCGATCGCGGAACCCCGATTGTTCTCGTGTCCCGCTGCTACAACGGACAAGTACAGGACGTCTACGACTACGAAGGCGGAGGCCGCAAGCTGAAGGAAATGGGCATTATCTTCTCCAACGGACTCAACGGGCAAAAAGCGCGCATCAAGCTGATCGTCGCCCTGCAAAGAACACGCGACTTCGCCGAACTGCAAAAGCTGTTCGCTCAATAAAAAATGTCGGACAAACTCTCCCACCTCATTTCGGGAGGGTTTTCTCATTTCCGCGCAAAAAGGCTTCGCCACATGAGCAGCGAAGCCTTTTTCACATATCTGAAGGGTGGTTTGCTTATACCCAGCCACGGAAGCGGGAAGCTTCTGCCATTTTGCGGACACCGACCATGTAAGCGGCAAGGCGCATGTCCACACGGCGTGTTTGGGACAGGGAGTAAACATTTTCAAACGCGCGCACCAATACTTTTTCCAGTTTCTCTTCTACTTCTTCCTCACTCCAGTAGTAGCCCTGGTTGTTTTGTACCCATTCGAAGTAGGAAACGGTTACACCACCGGAACTTGCCAGTACGTCCGGAACGAGCAGAATGCCACGCTCTGTCAGGATCTTGGTCGCTTCGAGCGTAGTTGGGCCGTTGGCCGCTTCTACGACGATTTTCGCCTTGATGTTATGAGCGTTTGCAGCCGTAATCTGGTTTTCGATTGCTGCCGGAACGAGAATGTCGCAATCCAGCTCAAGCAGTTCTTTGTTCGTGATGGTGTTGTTGAACAGCTTGGTGACAGTACCGAAGGAGTCGCGGCGGTCGAGCAAGTAGTCGATATCCAGGCCGTTTGGATCGTGCAGAGCGCCGTAAGCATCGGAGATACCGATTACTTTCGCGCCTGCGTCGTGCATGAATTTCGCGAGGTAACTACCTGCGTTACCAAAGCCTTGAACGACAACGCGCGCGCCTTTTACGTCAATGTTGCGGCGTTTCGCTGCTTCGCGAATGCAAATCGTAACCCCTTTGGCTGTCGCTGTTTCACGTCCATGCGAACCGCCAAGTGCAATCGGTTTGCCGGTAATGAAACCAGGTGAGTCAAATTCACGAATACGGCTATATTCGTCCATCATCCAAGCCATGATTTGCGAGTTTGTGAAGACGTCCGGAGCCGGAATGTCTTTTGTCGGACCCACAAGCTGGCTGATTGCGCGAACGTAACCACGGCTCAGTCTTTCCAGTTCGCGGAAGGACATTTCGCGCGGGTCGCAAATGATACCGCCTTTACCACCGCCATATGGCAGGTCGACGATACCGGCTTTGAGGCTCATCCAGATAGAAAGCGCTTTAACTTCATCCTCTGTAACTTCCGGGTGGAAACGAATGCCTCCCTTGGTCGGACCAACCGCATCGTTGTGCTGAGCACGATAGCCCGTAAACACCTTTACTTCGCCATTGTCCATGCGAACCGGAATGCGTACGGTCAAAACGCGAAGCGGCTCCTTCAAGAGTTCAAACATCGATTCTTGGTAACCTAGTTTTTCCAGTGCTTCCTTGATCACCGTTTGAGTCGAATGCAGCAAGTTCAGTGTTTCTTGCTTTTCTTTCCCTTCGGTGCTTTCGGTTACCACGTCTTGATTACCCATTACTTACCACCTCAAAAATGTTATCGGTCAATGCAGCCTTTAGTATACACGCTTGTATCAGGTATGAGAAGCAAAAAAAAGTTTTTTTTCCATTTCGAAAACGGTTTCTCTGGCTCTTCTGCATATAAATACAACGATTGACCAGTCGGTCGCGTGAGGGAAACAAATGGCGTCCATACGGGCTTGCACGGCATAAAAACGTACATTCCTTGTTCGTTGTAGTCTTCCCAAAGTGCATTCTTTCATGACGGAGCAAATTCATTTATGTCATAATGGAAACAGTAATTTTGGAAGTTTATTCACGGAGGCGTGTTTATGAAAAAAAACAAGATTTTGTTCGTTTTCGCTCATCCTGACGACGAAACCTTCGCATCTGGCATCACCATTTCCAAATACACCCAGGAAAACAAGGCAGAATGCCACCTGCTCTGCGCCACGAAAGGCCAGGCTGGCAAACCCGGCAATCCGCCGCTTTGCACCATCGAACAGCTGCCCGCATACCGTGAGCAGGAATTGAGAGAGGCGGCGTCCATCCTTGGGCTTGCGAGCGTGGACATATGGGACTATCAGGATAAGCTGCTGAACACCGTGCCCGTTCAGGAACTGGTGGAACGCCTCCATCAGGCGGTCGAAAAAATCGAGCCGGATGTGCTCGTCACGTTTGCCCCGCACGGCATTTCCGGCCATCCCGACCACCAGGCGATTTCGCAGGCGACAACCCAGGCTGTCCAGTTGCTCGGCAAAGCGACGAGCGTTCGCAAGCTGTACTACGCAACCCGCCCTTCCAACGGGCCATTCGGAGCCGTACAGCCGCCGTTTTCCGACCCAATTGAGAGCATTACCACCATCATTGAAGGAGCTGCGTACAAGCCGCAGGTAGCCAGTGCTCTGCGGGCACACCGCACCCAGCATCTGTCCGTAGAGCGTGTGTTTCCCGGCGTCACGGCTGGCGGCTTTGAATCCGTGCCTCCGAGCAATTACTACATCCTGGCCTGGCACAACCTTCCCGGCTACACGATCACCGGCAAGGAAGCCGACTTTTTCACCGGCCTTGACCGCCCATCCTAACGCAAGACAGCAAAAGCACCTAGTTGATAGACTAGGTGCTGTTTATTCTCCCAGGCATTTCATTCTTTTGCTTACGTGAAATGTCTGCATATTTCCTTGACAGCATCGTCGGCAACGACAACCTTTCCATATTCCTCCAGTACATAAATCGTTGTCGGCGTCGCTTCCCCGTACTCAGAGAGAATCGCAATCAACTTGTGGTATCGCTCCTGATCCAACTCCACCTCTTCCAGCACCAGATAGTATTTCCCCTGGTAGAAGTAGGCCGCCCCTCCATTGGTCAGCATGGCATTGATACGGTGGGCAGCTTCAACCATATGCTCAAAGTCACGGAAGGCGTAGATAATCAGATCGCTTTCCTCTAGGGTGACTTCCAATTCGTACACGTCTTCTTCCTCAAATTCTTCTTCTTTTCCGTCCCTTGAGCTTGTTTTGCCGCGAGTTACGATCACGACCATTCCCTGAGCTGGCAAGGCGAACACTTCAACGGCAACAGGCCCTGATACTTCAAATCCCAATTCGTGATAAGCCTGCTCCATCATGTCGTTGAACAGTTCATGAACTTTAGGAATGTCACGCCACATGTCTTCTTTTTCTATCCCGCGCTCTGTTAGGTCGTCAAACGTTAAAAAGATTCGTATTTTGTCTTGACCAAGGCGTTCAACACGCATGACTGTCCCTCCTCGCCATCCAGTCGTACTACAAAATATGTTGCTAAGCCTGTAAGAGTTCTCCGCATTTTCCGACGAATGCCACTGCTGCATCCAACTATTTTTTCGCATTTGGGAAAATCCGGGGTAGTCCTATCATATCACATTTGGTAGCAGGAACATAGTCACCTGACACTCTCCAAGGCTGTTTGTGCAGTTTCGCCCATCTGTGTCGATTCAGATGGGCGAAAAGCAGACTTTGTAGCAACTTGTCACTTCCTGCGCTTTCCCAGGAAAGGCTGCTCATTTAGCGCCATCCAATCATGAGTGCGACGGCGGCCGCCAGGAAGGTGGGAACGGGCATTTTGACAAATTGGATCAGCAGAACAAAAAAGGCGAAGAAGCATAGCGTGGCGTTTATCCAACCTGTTTGCAGCATCCGGCCGTACAAAAATTGGCTGATATGAAAATGCAAAAGGCCGAACAACAGGATGGAAGCTCCGGCGAACAACAGGAGTGACAGCATGACCTCCACGGGCGAAAACAGCAACATCGCCAGCCAGTCTCCGAATCGCAAAAGATCCAGATGATTTGCGGGAAAAACGTGCTGGGCAGCGCTTCCCAACAGCCATGCCAGAAGTCCGACAAACAGGCTTCTTCCCATCACCAGCATGATTCCAGGGCCTCCCGATCATTTTTCCCTTCATGTATATGGATGTTTGCCCGTTCGGGTTCCGCGCCCAGTTGCTGACCCTCTGCACAGATACTATTCCAGAGAAAACGGCCTCTCCCCATCCAGTTCGCAAAGCCGCTTCTGGATCCAGATCGCTGCCTGCGCACCGTCCCCCATGGCGATGGCAACTTGCTGGGAATGAACAGCGATGTCTCCGACTGCCCACAGGTTTCGCTGGTCGGTTTCCTTTGTGCGCGGATCGGTTCGCACGTGTCCTTTTTCATTGATATGTACGGAAAAAGCCCGCAACAAATCTGTCTGGGCCAACGCTCCGGGAAAAGCCAAAAAAGCCCGGTTCAAAGCCAGACTTTCCCCGGAGGAAAGCTGCAACTGCTGCAGCTGGCCGCCTGTTTGGACGAGCTTTTCCACACGCGCAGCATGATAGTCGATGCCAAGCCTGTCCAGCAGCGCCAGCTCCTTCGCATTGATCTCACTGCCTCCATGATTGACGACGACGAGCTTTTTCGTGTAGAAAAACAGCTCCCCTGCCATCTGGACGGCATGTGAGCCATCGCCAATCACCGCCGTTTTTTGCCCGACGCTCTCGTATCCGTCGCAATCCGGGCAGATAAAAATCGAGAGCCCGAGACAGTCACATAGCCCGGAAATCGCCGGAAAAGGGTCCGCCATCCCTGTCGCCATGACGAGCGTTTTCGTCTGCAACAGGTGTGCGCCCGCTCCCTTTGTTCTGACCCGGAAGCCTCCATCCGGATGCACGGCAAGCTCTGTCACTTCATCCGTGATGAACTCGGCACCGTATTTCGCCGCCTGCTTCCGGCCTTCCTGGCGCAAATAATCGCCGCTGACCCCTTCGGAGAATCCGAGAATGTTCCGGTAGTTTTTGGCGACCGCCGACCGTCCTCCCGGCACGTCGATGACGGCCACACGACGCAGGCTTCTGGCCAACTGGATCGCCGTCTGCAGTCCCGCGATTCCCCCATCTACAATGATCGTATCGTACATGATTCGCCCTCCACTGATCCGTCCACTGTCTTTAGCATTTCCGCAGGCGGGCGAAACGATTACGGAGCGAGCGGGACAAACACGACCTTTCCTTCCACTAGCTGCGTTTCCGGGTGAAAACCGTTATATCTGGCAATGCGGGATACATTGGAGTTGTTGCCAAAATATTTGCGGGATAGCATGTACAGTGTCTCTCCCTTTTTCACCACATGCTTGACGACTTTTGGCTTTTGCGCAGGAGGTGTCGGCTTCTGCTTGGGAACTGGGGTTGCAGGAGCGACAGAAGCCCCTTCCGTTTTCGCCTGAACAGGCTTGCTTTGCGTTTTCGGAATTTCCGATGCGCTCGTGCTGGCCGGAGCACTGCTCGCGGAAGCAGGAGCGGCAGAAGCGGGAGCAACAGCAGGCTGCGCCTGTTCGGCTGTCTGCGCAGGCTCAGCAGGAGTCGTATGGAGTACGACCGATTTCGGCTCAGGCGCAGCCGTTTCCGCTCCGGCGGCTGACGGCTTCGCTTCGCTGGTTCCTTGTGTTGCCATGCTCATGCGGACGGCTTCCGCTTTTTCCCGTTCCAGATTTGCCTTGTACAGTTCCAGGCCAATCAGCCCGAAAAAAACGACTCCAAACACCAAGAGTCCCGAGCGAACCCATGTTTTCATGCCCACCGACGCCTTTTTGCGGGTATGACGGGAGCGTCGAGGCGGCAATTGATTTGTCTCCAGATTCACTCTTCCTCCCCCTTCTCTTTTTTCAAAGTTATTTGTAGATAAAAGGCCAACGAAACATCTATCACGATATGCGCGACAATAGGCGGCCATAAGGAAGCGTGTACATCCATCAACAGTCCTAACAGCCAGCTCGTGCCAAACACACTCGCGATTAACAAAGGCTTTTTCAAATAGCGCACGTGTACGAGCGTAAATACGAGGCTCGTCCAAACGTTCCCGGCGAACGGCTGGATCACGCCGCGAAACAGCCATTCCTCGCTAATGCCGACGATTACGCACACCAGCACCGTCAGGGTGGAAGACATCGCGCCAAAAACTTTTTCGTTGATGCTGCCATCGTCCTGCCAGCGTTTTGGCAAATATTTTTCCATGGCAATACAGAGCAAGACAATCCCTGCTGCCACCAGGCACGCAAGCCCGACTCCCTCCCAACCGGAGAAGTGGAACAAGCCAAGCGTGCCCTGCCATCCGTGGACCCAGAAGCTGCTTGCTGCCGCCGCCGCCAAAACCAAACCTTGTGTCAGCCACAGATTAAATCGCAGCGTCGCTTCGTCCAACTCTAGCCCACTTTCTTTCACGTGATCGTTCTCTCCTTTTATTTTTTCGGCAAAAGCATGTCCAATGCCTGCCGCAAACTCCAGCTGTTTTGCACATCCTGCTGTAAAAGCACCGTCCGCTCTCCTTCATAAGCTCCCCGCTGCAACCCGCAGCGCGTACAGCAAAAGCGGTGATAGCTGTCGTCTGCTTCTCCAAAGTATTGATTCAGGTGCTTGCGCAGGCAACTGTCAGCGACCACATACGATACCATTTCGGACAGCTTTTTGCGCTTGACTGCCTTTCGCTTTTCCGTCTCCTGCCAAATATCCTGTGCGAAATTGTCCCCTTCTTTCGTGCTGCTTGCCTGTGCTCTGGCCAGTGCACGCTCTGTATAAAAGGTGAGCATGGCGGCCATTTCCTCGGACATGTCGAGTGTCGCCAATGCTTGCGCATCTATCGACCCACCTGCTCGGTAATGCTGTAAAAATTGCTGAACCTGCAGCGGAGTCGGATACTCCTTGTCCAGCATGTATTGATGAATCTGAACGTCCTCCGGGCCGTACAGGAGCATGGCATAGCCGGGCTGTCCATCCCGTCCGATTCGGCCGATCTCCTGGGAGTAAGCTTCCAGGCTCGCTGGCATCTGGTAGTGAATGACATAGCGAATATCCGGCTTGTCAATGCCCATGCCAAAAGCGTTCGTCGCGATGATGACATCCAGCTCTCCGGCCAGAAACTGCGTCTGGATCAGCATCCGCTCCATGCTGTTCATGCCCCCGTGATAGCCTTCCACGCGCCTTGTCCCTTCGAGCTGATAGGCAGCGACAAGCACATCGACTGCCTGCCGCGTGCTGCAGTACACGATTCCCGGTCCTTTCAGCCTGTCCACCAGTTCAAAAGTCAGTTGACGCCGCTCACTTTCCCCGTTCACTTCCGCCAGATCGTAGGCGATGTTTGCGCGATTGAGCGTCTGCACCACGACGTTCTCTTGGGCAATTCCGAACAGCGTGCAGATTTCGTTGCGCACCGCTGTCGTCGCCGTCGCGGTCACAGCCAAAACAGGCGGATTCCCCAGCCGTTTTACCGTATCGGGCAGGCGCAGGTAATCAGTCCGAAAATCGTGTCCCCACGCAGAGATGCAGTGGGCCTCGTCAATCGCCACAAGCGACACCCGCGCACGGTTCAGCGCGTGCTGCACGTAGGGCTGCTGCAGTTTTTCCGGCGAAATGTACAGAAGCTTGCAGGCGCCAGCCGCGACCTTTTGCAACACTTCCCGCGATTCTGCCGGGTCTTGGGTGCTGTTCAGGTAGGCGGCTTGTATGCGACGTTTCGTGCGCAACTGTTGAACCTGATCGACCATGAGCGAAATCAACGGGGAAACGACCACTGTGATACCCGGCAACAACAGGGCAGGAAGCTGATAAGTGACTGACTTTCCCCCGCCTGTCGCCATCAGGCCAAGAACGCTCTGTCCGCTCAGCACTTGACTGATGATGGCCGCTTGCCCCGGCCGGAACGCCTCGTAGCCAAAATACTCCTGTAGATAAAAATGCAGGTCTTTACCCATTCGTCTCCCCCTGCCTGCGGGCCAAAGCCAGACGGATTTGCAAATAGCTGACACCAGGCCCGACATGGTCCTTGATGAGCCGCAATCTGCTCGTTTGCAGCTTTTCACTTGCGGCGACGATTACGCTTCGCGTCTCTGGCGGCAAATAGGCCGATTCATCCCATTCCGGGCAGCGCAGGGCAATTTCCACGAGATGATCCTCGACGGTACTTTCCTTCATGTTCCGTCTGGTGGCGATCTCTGCCTTGGTCAATCCGCGCTGCACCATCGCATATGTCCGGGCCGCGCTGTTGCTCAGCCGCGGATCGAGCCTGTTCTCTTGGCTGACCAGCTGGGAAAGCAGCGGAAACTTCTGTGCTTCCTTCATGAGCCGCTGAATCGAGGCAGCCAGCCCATAGCGGAACAAAAGCGTAAGATAGACGCGGGCCACCTGTTGTTGCTTCGCCAGTTGTCCCAGCGTTTTTCCTACCTGTGAGATCCCGGATAGTTGCGCGACCAGCAGTTTTTGCACATCAGGCTCCAACGGCTCCCAGAGATGATACAGCTCCTCGCGCAATCCGTTCATCCAAACTATTCTCGCCTCCGGGAACTGCACTTGCTGCTTGACCCAAAGCTGGACCGATTTGTCGGTCACGACAGGCGTAAATCCAAGGTCTTTTCCCAGCATTTGCGACACCGTTTGCACCAGCAGATGAAGTCTCTGCCAAAACGTTTCGATGCGAGCAGCGAGGTCAAACTGTGTAAAAGGCGCAAACCAGATAGCGAGGCGGTATTTCTCATACGCCTCCTGGGCTGCCTGCTTTCCTTTTTCAGTGACCAAAAACGTCGGCTTGGCGCTGGCTCCTTCCCCTTCGCGCTGCTGCACATGTCCATTTTGAAACAAAGTTGCAACAATTTTATCCCAATCCTCTTTTGAAAACCGGGGAAACATCCGATAATACGGATAAAGGCTGTACAAATGCACATCCTGCAGAGTCTGATTGGCTTTTCTGCCGCGCAGTATGTAGTAGGCTGACTGCAGCGTCCGCTCGTTCGCGAGAGGAATCATCGCATTCAGGGCGACAGCGCATAGAAGCTCAAGATCCTCTGCCACACTGTTTTGATTGTTCATTGGTACTCCTTGCTCTTTTTATTATTTTTTGCAGGAACCGTAGCCTGCGTCATTTTCGCTGCACTGGATTTGGAGGATTTCTTTTATGAAAAAACGTTTGAAAAGGTCAGAATTTATGATGGCGTACATGATCATCATAACACTTGCATGCACCGTTGGTGGATTTTTTTTCGGCGCACATTATATGAAGACATCTATTGAAGCCGAGCAAGCGGCAGCGATGGAAGCCAAACAAAAAGAGGCGGAAAAGGAAAAGCTGCTGCGTGAGCAAAAGCTGTACAGCGAGCAGGACTTCATTCGTTTTTACTACGCGGTGTACGCACCGGTGCTGGAGTGGAAGCAAGCTCACTTCGAGGCGATGGGCAAGTGGGGAAGCCTCGATCAAAAAGGACGCACAGAAGCATTGAAGCATCTGGAAAAGCTCGCCCAACAGACGCTGAAGGAGCTGGAAAAAAACGTGCCGCTGCCAACCTCTCCGCTGCTGGCACAGGCACACACTCATTATACGAACAGTGTCCGGGCTTATTTGGATAGTATGGAGCAAATCCAATCCGATCAGAATAGTAATGCCGCAACGCCCGCTGCCATCGCTTCCGGCTTGACGCTTTCCCAGAACAGCTGGTTGACGGCGCAGGAAATGGTCTACCATTCCGCGGCGGCTTGGGAATCGGCCTATGTGGTGAAAAAGCCGATGCCAGAGGCAGTGCCTGCTACCGTTACAACAGCACAATGGAAGCAGTACCCTTTCCACTACAGGACTTATCTGGCCGCCCAGTTCATGTCGGCGAACAAGCGCTGGGACAGCTACAATCCGGAAGACTTGACGGCCCGTCTGGACCTGCTGCTCTCTTCCAGCGAGTCGCAAACTTTGGGAATCAAGGATGTGGCTGCGGCAGTGAAGGTGCTGCATGCAACAGATGCCGTCCACTCCGGGGATTTCAAAAAGTTGAGTGGCAAACTTTATTCTGTTCTGAACACACCTGAAATCCCGCTTTACAAGTAGTCGTATATTTTTAGACTGATTCAATCTTGAAATCTTGGGAGCAAGAGCATACAATTGTCTATGATAGTGGACGTACCACTTGTAACGGGAGGTGAAACCACGATGACTACATGGGTAGATAAAGATACTTGTATTGCTTGCGGTGCCTGTGGCGCCACGGCCCCTGACGTCTTTGACTACGACGACGAGGGTCTTGCATACAACAAGCTGGATGACAACTCCAACAGTGTTGAAATCCCGGATATCCTTCAAGACGACGTTCGCGACGCTGCGGAAGGATGCCCGACCGATTCTATCAAAGTGGAATAGGATTCCAGAAACCAAAACCTCTTACATACTTTGTGTGTAAGAGGTTTTTCTGTTTTATGAACTGAACGGATGCTCGATCTGTAAGCATACAGAAAAACCGAACATTCCGGCTTGTTTTTTCCAGATTTTGTGAGAGTAATATCTTAACGTTCGGTTTTTAGTCTTATTTTCACTCCCTCCTCTTGAAAAATCAGCATTATTCACGAACGATAAGTCTGTTTTTAAAAATATCGTTCATTTTTTCTCGTTTTTTTGCTTGACGGTGTCATTTTGCCGTGGTATCTTAAGTACAAATCTTACGAAACACCACATCACCAACAGCGATGACGAAGACATGCTGTGGGCCGGAAATCCCCAGAGAGCCGATGGTTGCTGCGAATCGGCGGTTTCTTCCACAGATAAGCACTTTCGAGCTGCTGCGTTGAACGGACGATTTTTCTCGTCCCACTAGATGCAAACGGTAGATCCGTTATCTCTACAGGTCATGTACCTGGCAAGGCACCTTTTTGAGAAAAAAGGAGCGAATGAGGGTGGCACCGCGAAGCAAAGCCTCTCGTCCCTCACTGTTCTGTAACAGGAGCAGTGTGAGAACGGGAGGTTTTTTTATTATTGATTCATTTAGGAGGAGAGAGACATGTTCACAGACAAAATGATTTTGCGCATTCCCGGCCCTACCCCGATCCCCCCTCGCGTACAGATGGCGATGAACCAGCCGATGATCGGGCATCGCAGCGGCAAGTTTTCCGCCTTGTTCGCGCGCACGGCGGAAAGACTGAAGCCTTACTTCGGCACGACCCAAGATGTGTACATCCTGGCTGGCAGCGGAACCGCCGCACTGGAAACAGGCGTCGTGAACACCTTGCAGCCTGGAGATGAAGCAGTGATTCTCGTCAGCGGTGCTTTCGGCGAGCGTTTCGCCAAAATTTGCGAGCGCTACGGCGTGGTTGCCCACCGTCTGGAGGTTGCTTGGGGAAAAGCCGTTACACCAGATCTGCTGGAAGCTTTTCTCAAAGAAAAGCCACAAGTGAAAGCGGTATTTGCAACATACTGCGAAACATCTACCGGGGTGCAAAACCCGATTCCCGAACTGGCCAAAACGATCCGTGCCCATTCGGACGCCTTGTTCATCGTGGATGCGGTCAGCTGCCTTGGCGCTGTCGCTTGCGAAATGGACGCCTGGGGTGTCGACATCGTCGTAACCGGTTCGCAAAAAGCGTTCATGCTGCCGACCGGCCTTGCTTTTCTGGCGGCAAGCGAACGCGCCTGGAAAGTCATCGAAGCGAACAAGTCGCTCGCTTTTTATCTCGATCTGAAGGCGTACAAAAAAAGCCTCGCCGACCAGACAACACCTTACACCCCTGCTGTTTCGCTCATCTTCGGCCTGGCAGAAGTGCTCGACATGCTTGACGAGGAAGGCTTGCCAGCAATCATCAAGCGCCATGAGCTGATGCGCGACATGACCCGCGCTGCCATGCGAGCCTTGAACGTCAACCTGATGGCCGATGACGCTTACGCTGCTGCGACCGTCACTTCCTGCGATCCTCAAGGGGCGTTTGATGCAGAAGCACTGCGCAAGGTGCTGACGAAGCAGTACAACGTCACGATTGCCGGCGGCCAACAGCATTTGAAGGGAAAAATTTTCCGTATCGGACACATGGGCTATTGCGAGCCGCTCGATGTCCTGCAAGTGATTTCCGCGATTGAAATGTCGCTCCATCAAATCGGCGCGCCAGTCGAGCTGGGTGCCGGTGTCAAAGCTGCTCAGGAGGTGCTCATTGCACATGTATAAAGTTCTCATTACTGACCCACTTAGCGAATTTGGTATCCAGCAACTGTTGGACGCAGAAGATGTCGAAGTCGTCCGCCAAACCAACCTCTCCCCTGCCGAACTGCTTGAAGTGATCGGCGACTACGACGCCTTGCTCGTCCGCAGCCAAACACAGGTGACAGCCGAAGTGCTTGCTGCCGGGAAAAAACTGAAAGCCGTCGGCCGCGCTGGCGTAGGCGTGGACAACATCGACATCGCCGCAGCGACCCAGGCAGGTATCCCGGTCATCAACGCACCGGACGGCAATACGATCTCCACTGCCGAGCATTCCTTCGCCATGCTGATGGCAGTTGCCCGCAACATTCCGCAGGCGCACAAAAAGCTGGTCGACGGCACTTGGGACCGCAAAAGCTTCCAAGGTGTGGAGCTGAACAAAAAAGTCCTCGGCGTCATCGGCATGGGCCGTATCGGCTCCGAAGTTGCCAAACGGGCCAAGGCGTTTGGCATGACCGTCATGGGCTACGACCCGTTCCTGACGGAAGAACGCGCACAAAAAATGGGTGTCATCCACTCGACTGTCGATGAGATTTGCCGCCAGGCCGATTTCATTACCGTTCACACGCCGCTGACAAAAGAAACTCGTCACATCATCAGCACGCGCGAATTCGCCAAGATGAAAGACGGCGTACGCCTCATCAACTGCGCACGCGGCGGCATCATTGACGAAAAAGCGCTGTACGAAGCGATTACAAGCGGCAAAGTCGCCGGAGCCGCTCTGGACGTGTTCGAGGTAGAGCCGCCTGTGGACAACCCGCTGGTCGGCCTGCCGCAAGTGGTTACAACCCCTCACCTTGGTGCGTCGACAGTGGAAGCGCAGGAAAACGTCGCAGTCGATGTCTCGGAAGAAATTTTGAAGGTACTGCGCGGCGAGCCGTTCAAAAACGCCGTCAACCTGCCGTCCATCCCTGCACATGTGATGGAAAAGGTTCAGCCGTACTTCCAGTTGGGTGAAAAACTGGGCCATTTCCTCGCCCAAGTAACTGTCGGTTCGATCTCCGAGGTAGAAATCAAATACAGCGGCGAGCTGACCGAAGTGGATACGTCGCCACTGACCCGCACTGTACTGAAAGGGGTCTTGTCCTTCCGCCTTGGCGAAGGCGTGAACTACGTCAATGCGCCGTTGCTGGCAAAAGTGCGCGACATCACCGTTACCGAGCAAAAAGCCGCGCAAAACAAAGGCTTTACCAACTTGCTGACGGTTACACTGAAAACGAAACAAGAAACTCGCACCGTTGCGGGTACCCGTCTCAACGGCTACGGCGCGCGGATTGTGAAAATCGACGACTTCGCGATTGACGTGGCACCAGAAGGATATTTGCTCTACATTCACCACAACGACCGCCCGGGTGTCATCGGACGTGTCGGTTCCATCCTTGGCGAAAACAGCGTCAACATCGCAACGATGCAGGTAGGACGCCGCGACGTCGGCGGGGACGCGATCATGATGCTCTCGGTAGACAAACCGTTGACGCCTGAACTGCTCGATACAATGGGCGAGTTGGCAGAAGTAAAAAGCGTGACGCAAATTGAACTGTAGGCCGCTTCCCCTTCTTTTCACATTCCGGAAAAAGACCTGGCTGCTCGCCGGGTCTTTTCCTTTACCCTGCAAAATGTTAGCGCTATAATGGGACAAGATGACCAAACACCAGGAGAGGAGTTTCTTATGACGAACCAGGCATTATTCGCCATTGGCATCTTCTTAGTTACGTATGCCTTTATTATTAGTGAAAAATTGCACAGAACCATCGTTGCGATGAGCGGCGGGATACTGATGGTGCTGTTTGGCATCGTCACGCAGGAGCAGGCGATTCATCACATCGACTTCAACACGCTTGGCCTTCTGATCGGAATGATGATTCTCGTAGCTGTAACAGCGCAAACAGGTGTGTTCAAATACCTGGCCATTCGCGCTGCCAAGCTGGCAAAAGGCAAGCCGATCCGCATTCTCGTCTATTTGAGCATCATCACTGCTTTCGCTTCTGCTTTTCTCGACAACGTAACGACAGTGCTCTTGATCGTCCCGGTTACGTTCAGCATCGCCAAACAGCTCAAGCTGAATCCTATTCCTTTTTTAATCAGCGAAATTATTGCCTCGAATACAGGGGGAACCGCAACCTTGATCGGCGACCCGCCGAACATCATGATTGGCAGCTCTGTACCTGAACTGGATTTCATGGCGTTTTTGCTGAATTTGAGCCCGATCATTGTCATTATCATGGCCCTGACCATTCTGTGCCTTGTGCTCATCTACCGGAAGCAGCTGCAAACTTCTCCGGAGCTAAGCGCCAAGATCATGCAATTAAACGAACGCGATGAAATTACAGATACGACCCTTTTGAAAAAATCATTAACCGTCATGGTTTTGACGATCATCGGATTCATGCTGCACGGCGTCCTGCATCTTGAATCTGCGACAATTGCGCTCACTGGCGCTTTCCTGCTTCTCCTCATCACCGGAGAGCATTACCTGGAAGACGCGATCAGCAAAGTCGAGTGGAATACGATCTTCTTTTTCATCGGCTTGTTTGTCCTCGTATCGGGTCTGGTGGAAACAGGCGTCATCGCTGAGCTGGCGAGCCAGGCGATCAACCTCACTGGTGGTGATTCGCTGAATACGTCCCTGCTCATTTTGTGGCTGAGTGCGATTGCATCGGCGTTTGTTGACAACATTCCGTTCGTTGCCACGATGATCCCGATGATTAAAGAGATGGGAGCACTGGGCATTACCAATCTGGAGCCGCTTTGGTGGAGCCTCGCTCTCGGCGCCTGCCTGGGCGGGAACGGAACACTTATCGGTGCCAGTGCGAATGTCATCGTCGCCGGACTTGCCGCCAAGGAAGGCCATCACATCGGCTTTTTCAGCTTTATGAAAGTGGCGTTTCCGCTGATGATTATGTCGATTGTTATTTCCCATCTGTACATTTACTTGCGTTACTTTGTTTGGTAAACAGGCCTTAAGAGTTTGCCCCTGCGCTTGAGCCAAAACAGACCAAAACAAAAGACTCCGCCGCTTTTCCTAGCGATGGAGTCTTTTTTTCTATGCCGTGCGCTTGCATTACTTCAAGATGTCCAATAGGCCACGCACGTCATCCAAAATGTAGTCAGCTTGCACTTCTTCAAATTTGCTGCGGGCCTCCTGGCCAGACAATCCGGTTAATGTCGCCGCGAATCGGCAACCGATGGAGCGAGCCGCGAGGAAATCGGCCAACGAATCTCCCACAATCAGCAGTTCCTCGCCATTTGTGAGCGGCAGCGGGTATTGGAGCACGTCACGGTCTGGGGTGGACAAGCCGAGCAAGCCTTTTACATAGGAAAAAGGATGCGGCTTGGACAAAGGCACGTAGTCCGGGCAGTTTTCCTCTGCTTCAAGCACATGAGTGGCGGTCACTACCCGCTCGGGATCAAACCATTCCAACAGGCCCATCGCGCGCAAAGGAACGTGTGTCTCGATGCTTGGGCGGCCTGTTCCAATGCCCATTGTGTACCCTCGTTCTTTCAACGTACGGAACAGCTCAATCATGTCCTCTGGCGGCACAATCGGAATTTCGTCTGTCAAAAAGCCCTTTTTGCCTGGCTGCATCGTTTCACGCCCGATGGATGCAGCCACTCGCTCATCACCCAAATACCATTCCTGAAACGTTTCTTGCACCAATTGCCACAGGGCGCAGTTTGGCGAAAACATCGCGGTTTCCACTCCGCACCGCTCGCGGGCAAGTTCGTTCAAATACAACAGCATGTCTGCCTTTTGCGCCGAGCTTTTGGCAAAGTCAGGGAGAAATGCAGCGTAATCGACCTGAAAGTCAGGGGCGTAGGCGTTTGCCCATTCGCGCAGTTGGGCAAGCTGTGGTCGCTCAAGCTGAACGGCAAGCAGGCTTGCCGCTTCCGGCACATGCGGCTTGAGCACTTCGACCAAACGGATCAGCTGATAGGAAAACGCGAGGAAGACCATGTCCCAGTTTGAATTGATGCCGCGAGATTTGATGAAATTCAGCACTTCATCGTGTGCAAACACTTGCTCACGAACACGCCTGATGATCGCTTCACTCGGGGCCGGAGTAAAGGTATCTCCCTGTAACCCGACGTAGCCCGGACTGAACAAAAGCTCCCATACCGTCAAAGCGGACGCATCAAAGTAGCGTTCTTCGCTGAGCAAAACCCCATCCACATCAAACAAGATCGTCTTTATCATGGTCTCTTTTACACTCCTAGTTGTTTTTCGCCTGTTCGGTCATAGCAATCGTAAAGGTCGTACCCTCTCCCAGCTTGCTTTGCACGCCTATGGTACCACCGTGTGCTTCGACAATGTTTCGCGCGATGGCAAGACCAAGTCCGGTTCCTCCTACGCGCCCGCGTGTCCGGGCCTTGTCAGCCTTGTAGAATCGCTCGAACACAAACGGCAAATCTTCTTGCGGAATGCCGCTGCCCGTGTCGCTGATCTCGATCAGCAACGTTTTGTCACCGCGCGCGCGGATGGTCACACTTCCACCGCTCGGCGTGTGCCTGAGCGCGTTGTCGATCAGGTTGGTCAGCACCTGCTCCATTCGATCCGGATCGATATAAACGTCCCTGTGCGACGTCGCCATTTCCAGCAGCAGGGAAATTCCGCGCTCCCGGGCCAGATTCGTGAACTTGCGCTGGATGCGCTCCAAATACGGGCGCAGCTCCACAATCTCCTGAAACAGTTCCACGTGTCCGGCTTCCATCCGCGCCAGGCTGAGCAGCTCATTGACCAGCTTCGTCATGCGCACAGACTCGTCGTAAATAATTTGCGCAAGCTCCTTGTGCTCTTCCGGCGTTGTCGCAATATCGTCGACAATCGCTTCACTGTAGCCTTGCAGCATGGACAGCGGTGTGCGCAGCTCGTGCGAGACATTCGCCACGAAATCGTTGCGCATTTTGTCCAGCTTTCGCTCCTGGGTGATGTCGCGCAGGACGGCTACCGCCCCGCGGATTTGCTCGCGGTCATTGAGCGGCACCATGACAAGCGCCCAGATGCGGCCCTGTACAGGAATGTCCTCCCTGACCTCCTGCCCCGTTTGCACCACCTGCTGGTAAAAGGCAAACAGCGGCACCTGCTCATCCTTATGCTCAAACTCCCAATCGCGCAAAAAGCGTTCTGCGGGCGGGTTCGTGACGGCAATCTTCCCATTGACGTCGATCATGACCACCCCATCGACCATCGAGCGCAAGACGCTTGCAAGCTGCTCCTTTTCCTTGGACAGGGCGTCGACGAGCTGATTGAGCTTGCTCGCCATCGTATTGAACGATGCCGCAAGCTCGCCTGTTTCGTCCGTCGTCCTGATCGGAACCTCCGCGTGAAAATCGCCTTCCGCGATCCGATGGGCCGTCTCCTTCATCTGCCGCAGCGGAATCGTAATTCGCGAAGACAGGAAGAACGCAAAGACAGTGGTAGAAACGAATGCAATAACTCCGACGACAAAAATTAAAAATCGCACTTCATTTACGGTATCATCAAAATCTTCGATAGCCTGATACATCACGACGGCACCCGGATTGCCCGGTGTGACCTCCAACGGCACCGCCACCGCCAGCATTTGCACACTGTTCATGTGGTCGTTCGAGTTGTTCGAAGCGACCGGCAAATAAATACGCTGCGGAGCGGGATGCTTCCCGGCCAATGCGTCTGCCAGATGCAACTCCTGGTCTTTCAGCAGTTGCTCGACAGGAATGTCCGGCAAGCCCACGCCTTCACTTTTTCCAATGACCCGGCTGTCTTTATCCAGCACCACCATTCCGGTATGATGCACAAGACTAAAGGTCGAAGCCATCTCCAATGCTTCCAGCTTGTCTTCGCTCGCTTCCAGTCCTTTGGTCAATCCCTCTGCCAGCTCCTGCAAATTTTTCGTCTGGCGGTTGCTGTAAAAGCTGTCAAACGACTGCACGAGCAACAGACTGAAGATCGTCAAAACGAGCGCAAACAAAGCAATGATCGTCATCCATAGCTTTCCGACTACGCTGCGAAAAATAACGTCCACTTATTTCGGCACCTCAAGCTTGTAGCCGACTCCCCAGACAGTTGCGATCATATTGGCTGCTTGCGGAGAAACCCGGTTCAATTTTTCCCGAAGTCGCTTGATGTGCGTATCCACCGTGCGCAAATCTCCGAAAAACTCGTAATGCCAGACGTCCTTGAGCAGCTCTTCGCGCGTAAACACTTTGTCCGGCGACAGGGCAAGGTAGTGCAGCAACTCGTATTCTTTTGGTGTGAGGCTCACTTCCTGGCCGCTGGCAATGACTTTGTGTGCGTCATGGTCGATCGTCAATTCAGGGAAAACAAGCACAGAGTGGCTGTTAAACGTCTCCGTCTTCAAGTAAGCGGTAGCGGAGGAACGGCGAAGAATCGCCTTCACACGGTACACGACCTCGCGCGGGCTGAACGGCTTGACAACGTAATCATCGACTCCGGCCTCAAAGCCATGCACGCGGTTTGTTTCCTCGCCTTTTGCCGTGAGCATGATGATCGGGGTCGCCTTGAACTCGCGAATGCGCTGGCATACTTCGATCCCGTCCATTCCCGGAAGCATCAGGTCGAGCAAAATAATGTCGTAATCGCTGCCGACAGCCATCTCGACAGCCTGCTCACCGTTGTCTGCTTCGTCGATGAGGAAGTTTTCTCTTTCCAGATACATTTTCAGCAGACGGCGAATGCGCTCCTCATCATCTACTACGAGAATACGTGCCATTTTTTCCATGTTTCACACCTCTTGGCCTCATGATAATGGTAAATCGGTTTGAAGATAGTCCAAAAAGCTGGCAAAATTACCAGCTTTTTGAAAGGCTATGTTACACGCCTGCATAAGAGTGCAAACCGGCAATGACCAGATTGACCACGACCAATGTAATTAAAATGATAACGAATCCGATGACAGACATCCAGGCTGATTTTGCACCAATCCAGCCGCGCGACAGGCGCAGATGCAAATACGCACTGTAAAACAGCCAGACGATGAGTGCCCATACTTCTTTCGGATCCCAGCCCCAGAAGCGTCCCCATGCTTCTTCTGCCCAAATCATGGCAAAGATCAAGGCCCCCAGGGTAAATACCGGATAACCGATACTGATAGCACGGTAGCTGATCTCATCCAGCAGGTCAGGCTCGATGCCTTCCAGGGATGGCTGGATCACAGCGCCGAGACGCTTGCGGAAGATCAGACGCAGTCCGCCATACAGGATCACACCTGTTAAGACCGACCAGAGCATCGTATTCATCTTGCGCGCTGCGTCCTTCCCTTCCATCCATGTCGGGGCTTCGAACCACGGATTCATCGGCCCAGCCTGAACGATTTTCGAATCGGCAGGAGCGACGATCGCTGGCATGGTGTACTCGACCCGTACCTTTTCCATCTGTCCGACCGCGTTCATCTGCTCCTTGTTCATTTCAAAAACCGTCTTTTGGTCCATGCGGGAAAACGTAGATTCCATCAAAATGAACCCGACCAGCATCAGCACGACAGCCAACACGCCCTCCAGCCACTTTGTGCTGCGCGTAGAAATATGCTGCGGCACCGTGCGGATCAGATACATCAGCCCGGCTGCAAATCCGACTGCGAGAATGCCTTCACCGAGCGCCGCTGTCGTCACGTGAATGTGCAGCCAGTAGCTCCGTAAAGACGGAATCAGCGGCGTTACTTCCTTCGGGAACACGTAGGAATACGCCAGCATGATGACCCCGAGCGGCAGGACGAACGCCCCGATTACCGTCAGCTTGTAGATGCGGTAAATAATCAGATAGGCCAGGATAATACAGTAATCCAAAAAGGCCATAAACTCAAACATGTTGCTCGTCGGGCTGTGCCCCCCGCCAATCCAGCGGGCAATCACATACCCTGTCTGTGCCAGAAAGCCAATGACCGCAAGCCAATAGGCAATCCGTCCATAGCGTTCCTCATGTTGCTTCGGATCGCGTCCCGCCCAGTTTTTCCCCGTCATTGCCACGACAAACAAAACCGACGAGATCACGTACAGCAAAAACGCAATATCCAGTAACCAGTCACTCAATTGTATGAGCTGCACGTCGAGAGTACCCCCTTGGAGTTTTTACGCCTTCGTTTTTTCTTCGATGGTTACAGGGAGCTGCAACTGGTCAACCAATCCGTCCACTTCCCTGCGAAGTCCGAACCAGTTTTTGTTCGTATGGGCTGCCAGCAAAACCGTTCTGTCCTGCGTCTGCACCCAGATGCGGCGATGCTGCCAGAAGAAGCCCATCACAACGCCGATCATAAAGATAAACGAGCCGAAGTAGATGAGCGGCACTGCCTTGTCGATCCGTACATTCAAGCCGGAGATGTCGACCAGATCGGGCTTTTGAAACGTCAGATTGAAGCGGGCATCCTCTTTTTGCGTCAAAACGGAGCCTTGCAAATAGACCAGCTTCTCGCTCACTTGCGCGGTTCCATCGACGATCTCCAGTGCCACCATCGGATTTTTGGGCAGGTTGGTTTTCGTAGCTGGCTTGCCGTCACTTCCCATGATGAAATCCGGGAAGTAATCCAGGACCCGCACCTTGATTCCGGCTGCAACCTCTTGCTCTGCTTCCGGATTGTACAGATCGAACTTGAACGCTCCGAGCTCCTTGTTCCCGTTTTTGGCATCAACCAGAACAAAATTGAGAGCGCCAAGCTGCATTTCCTGTACCCCTGACTGGTAAATCGCAATATCTCCTTCGATCATCGGATGGTTGACGACAATCGGGCCTTTTTGCACTTCTACCAGTTCCGGCTTTTTCCCCGGCACATCCGCGTTTTTGTTCAAATACAGGACCGCATCAGTCTGGAAGTTTTTCGGGATTGCGCCCCCGTTTAACTCCAGCTTTTCCGGCATTTCTTCCTCCGACCAGTACGTCGTCTCGTAGTTCTCGCTTTTTATGTAGTAGGGCGTCGATGGAATCGCAACGGTTTGTCCCTCGCGCACCCAGACGTACTCGTCCAGGTAAAAGCCGGGGATGTTGCGCATGAGTACACCGATCAGAAAGAGGATCAAGCCGATATGATTGACGTACGGGCCCCAGCGGCTGAAGCGGCCTTTTTCCGCCATAATCGCCCGCTCTGCCCGGAAAATCCGGTATCCTTTTTTCTTCAGGGCCACTGCCGCACGATCCAACAGCTCTGCCTGATCTGCTTCCGGCGCAAGCTCACCCTCGCCAAACAGCTTCTGTCCCTTCAAAAACGACTTGTGCTGGTTGAGGCGCGGCTTGCTGAGCGCCTTGTAGAGCGGAACAACCCGGTCGAGACTGCAGATGACCAGCGAGGTTCCCAACAGGACAAGCAACGTCACGAACCACCAGGAAGAGTACAGATTGTGAAAGCCCAGCTCGTAGTAAACGGTCCCCAGCGTTCCGTATGTTTCCGTGTAGAAACGTGCTACATCTGCTTCTGTCGGCACTGGAACAGGTATGTATTGCTGCTGTGGAAACACCGTCCCAACGGCAGAAGCAACCAGTATAACGATAATGATACCGATTGCAATTTTGACCGAGGAAAACGCATTCCAAATCCGGTCGATCCACTTTTTCGAATACGTCTGGGAACGCCGTGCCATCCCTTCGTAGCGCATGTCGGGAAACTGTGTCTGTTCGAATACTTCCACATCCAACGGTTTCCCGCACGATTCACAGAGCAGCGTTCCGACGGGATTCGTATGTCCACATTCACATTTTCGCTGATCCATAATGCTCCTCACTTAGGCAAGATTTTGGACAGTTTGTCCGCAATCATCGCTTCATTTAGTTGTCCGATGAAAATTTCCTTGACTTCACCATCAGGCGCAATGAAAAAAGTCGTCGGAATCGGACCAATCCGGTACAGCTTCGTAATTTGCGACTGGCGGTCCAGCAATATCGGAAATTCGACGCCAAATTGCTTCACAAACGGCTCTACCGCAACAGGTGACTCGCCGATGTTCACCCCGAGTACGACCAGCCCTTTGTCCTTGAACTTGTTGTACTGCTCCTGCAAGGCTGGCATTTCTTTTTTACAGGGCTCACACCATGTCCCCCAAAAGTTGAGCACGACACCTTTCCCTTTCAAATCGTCGAGGGCCAATTCCGGTCCATTCAGTTGCTCCAGACTGAAATTCGGGGCTGCTCTGCCTACTTTTACCGCATCCGGGTCCTTCACGAAACTGGAATAGAGAGCAAAGACCAGGGCGACAAGCAGCAGGCCCAATACCGCGATCCTGACATATGTACGATTGCTTTTGTTCATGATGCCCATACTCCCATCTCCTGCAAATCCATTGCAGACATTATCCCTTCCATTATAGCGTTCCTGGATTTTCCGCCAGCGCATAACTTATGAACAGATTTTGAACGAATCACGTTTTGGCCCCTCTACTGCGCCTGTTTTGGATCAGTCCCTGTCTCAGCTTGTCTACCTCCTGCCGCGACAGCGGACGATACTGGCCGGGCCGCAAGCCTTCCAGCGTCAAAAAGCCGAGACGAATGCGCTCCAGTGTCAATACGGGATGGCCGATGGCGTCGCACATCCGGCGAACTTGCCGATTCCGTCCTTCGTGGATGGTCAACTCGATGAGCGCCTTCGCATTGCCTGGCTCTGCCTTCACCAGTCTGGACGCCCCCGGCGCAGTCATGCCATCCTCCAGACGAATCCCGGTCGCGAGCTTTTTCAGCTTGTCCGGGCTTGGCACGCCTTTGACCCAGGCGCGGTACACCTTGTCGATCTCGTAGCTCGGGTGGGCGAGCTTGTTTGCGAGGTCGCCGTCATTCGTCAAGAGCAGCAAGCCTGACGTATCATAGTCGAGACGTCCTACCGGATAGACGCGCTCTTTTACTCCTGTCAGCAAGTCTGTCACAACCCGCCGTCCGCGGGGATCGGAAACACTGGTGATAACGCCTGTCGGCTTGTACAGCAAATAGTAGACATGCTGCTCCAGCACGATTTCCTTGCCTTTTACCGTAATCCGGTCGGTGGCCGGATCGACCTTAACCCCTTGCTCGCGAACGACCTGGCCATTTACCTGCACATGTCCTTGTGCGATCAGTTCCTCACAATGCCGGCGAGAGGCGACTCCAGCATGCGCCAATACTTTTTGCAAACGTTCCATTGTTGGATCACCTCTACAACATCATACCCATTCTTACCAGTGTGGACAAGAAAAAGGGAAAAACTTCCCCATCGTGCGAGGAAGTTTTCTCATCCGGCTTGTTTGTATGCGATTCAGGAGAACACATAGGTGACGACCAGCAAGGAAAAAATGACCCCTGCCAGGTCAGACCACAAACCTACTTTCAAGGCGTAGCTCGAATTGCGAATGCCGACAGCGCCGAAGTAGACGGTCAGTACATACAGCGTCGTGTCCGTACTGCCTTGCATCGTGGCAGCCAATCGGCCGATAAACGAATCTGGCCCGTATTGGGCGATCAGATCGGTCGCAATCGCAAGCGAGCCTGTTCCGGTCAGCGGGCGCAGCAGGGCAAGCGGAACGAGTTCCTCGGGAAAATGCAGCGCATCCAGCACTGGCTTGATGCCGCGCAACAGCAAATCCAGCGCTCCCGACTCGCGAAACATGTTGACTGCGACCATCATCGCAATCAGATGAGGCAGAATGCGGATGGTCGTGGTCAGCCCCCCTTTTGCCCCTTCGACAAATGTTTCGTAAACCGGAACCTCTCTCTTCCACCCATGTAACAGGACAAACGCGATTGTAACGGGAATCGCCCAGAGCGAGAGCAGGGACACCCATTGGTACATACGGTTTCCCCCTAATTGTGACGTCGTAAGTGACGATAGCGATACCAGCGGTCGATGAGCAGCGCCACGATGGTTGCCGCAAAGGAAGAGACCAGGGTCGTGCCGACAATCTCCACCGGATTGACCGAGCCGTACTGCATGCGGATGGCGATCATCGTGGTGGGAATGATCGTGATGCTCGCGGTATTGATCGCAAGCAGTGTACACATGGCCGGGGAGGGGTGCTGCTTGTTGGGGTTCAGCTTTTGCAGTTCCTCCATGGCTTTCAGTCCCATCGGCGTCGCTGCGTTGCCAAGCCCGAGCAGGTTGGCGCTCATGTTCGACAAAATGTAGCCCATGGCAGGGTGCCCTTTTGGCACATCGGGGAACAGCAGCTGGATGATCGGCGACAAAAGCTTCGACAAGAGGGCGAGCAGCCCTGATTTTTCCGCGACCTTCATGATGCCCATCCAGAAAGCGAGCACACTGAGCAGGCCGAAGCATACCGTAACTCCCGTTTTTGCCCCCTCAAAGGCGGCGGCATTGACCGCTTCCATCCGCCCCGTGACGGCTGCCACCGCGATGCTAATGACAATCAGTCCGAGCCATATGACATTAAGCACTCCACAGCCCCCCTGCCACAATGTCCCAGAATTGCTTCCAAAACGAATAGGCGCCCGTCAGCGGCTGGCTGCTCGTCGGGCTATCCACGCGGACGAGCAGCGGAACCTGCCCGATCATTTTTTCCTGCAAATAAAGCTGCAGAAAACCGACGAGTTGCCCATCCATGTCCGCAGTAATCGTCGATTGTCCCATCACCACGCGCTGCTTGATCGCCGCTTCCTCCGCCGTCTGGAGCGGATAGGAAAACGCGTTTTGTGTCACGAGATGAGCCCCTGTCGCCATCGGAAGAGGCATCTTTGGACGGATGTCCTGCCCCGCACCGACTAGCTGTTTCACCGGGAACTGGGCAAATCCGTAGTCCAACAGCTTTGCCGAATCGTTCCAATCGTCCGAAGCGTTCAGCGTAATCGTCGCCAACTGTCTGCCGTCGCGAGTGGCCGATGCAGCAAGACAGCGCTTGGCCAGCTTGGTATACCCGGTTTTCACGCCGTCCGCTCCATCGTACAGGTGCAGCATCTTGTTTTTGTTGATAAGCCTTCTGTCCCACTCTTCGCCTTCCCAGGAGATGTCCTTGACCTTCGTGGACACGATCTGCCGAAAGACGGGATTGCGCAAGGCGTAGGCAGACAGCTTCGCCATATCCTCCGGTGTGGAGTAATGCTGGTTGCTGTCATCCAGCCCGTGCGGATTGGTAAAATTCGTATGCTCCATTCCGATCAAGGCGGCCTTTTCATTCATCAAATACGTAAAGCCCTGGACCGAGCCGCCGATATGGATGGCAATCGCAACCGCCGCGTCATTGCCGGAGCGCAGCATCAGCCCGTAGAGCAGTTCCTCCAGCGTCAGCTTTTCCGAGCGCTTCAGGTAGATGGAAGAGCCTTCCACGCCCACCGCTTCCGGCGGTACAGTCACCACGTCGTCCAGCTTCCCGTTCTCAATCGCGACAATCGCCGTCATCGTCTTTGTCAGACTGGCAATCCGCATTTTTTTGCTGCCGTTTTTCGAGTAGAGAATCCGCCCGCTGGCTACATCAATCAGCGCCGCCCCTTCGGCAGACAGGCTTGGCGGCGCTGCCGCGTCTGCAACAGATACCGGAGCAAGCAACAGCTGTATAAAAAGAAAAACGACGAGTCCGCCGGACAGAAGTTTTCGCACGTTCATAAACGTCCTCCCCATCCCAAAAGTACAGCGATACACAGGTTTGTACATATATATGGGGACGAGTCGGGAGGTAGTACGAAAAACTGTCCGAAGTGACTAGTCGTTTGTCTTTTCTTCCTGCTTGCCGAAGAGAGCGGTTGCTTCCATGCGAACTTCCTCAATATCCAGATTCACAGGCGGCTCGGGCAGGTCGGAAATTTCGCGCAGGCCAAAATGCTCCAGAAACTCTTTGGTCGTGGCATACAAAATCGGCCGTCCGATCCCCTCGGCCCTGCCCGCTTCGCGAATCAGCTGCTTCGACAAAAGTGTATTGAGTGCCTTTTCGCACTTCACACCGCGTATTTCTTCGATTTCAGAGCGCGTCAAAGGCTGCTTGTAGGCAATGATGGCGAGCGTCTCCAATGCGGCCTGGGACAGTGTTGACTGTCCCGGCGAGGTTGCCAGTCGCTCGAAATACGGGACATGTTCGGGCAAGGTGGTCAGTTGATACGCCTTGGCCACTTCCACAATTTGCACGCCGCGTCCTGCCCGGCGAAAGTCCGCTTTCATGTCCTCGATCAAATCGACGACCTCTTCTTCCGACACCTCGACGATTTCACTGATCTGCCTGGCATCGATGCCTTCATCACCCGAGATGAACAGCAAGCCTTCGATCACGCCTTTCAGCTTGTCATAGTCCATCGTTTTGGGCTCCTTCCGCTTCACAAATCATGATGTCCTGAAACAATTGATTTTGTATGCATGTAATGTGCTTTGCCTTCATCAGCTCCAGCAAAGCAAGGAATGTCGTAACGATTTCTGAACGGGTAGCCCCCTTGGAAAAAAGCTGGGAAAAGCGCACCATCCCGCCGCCGACACGCACCAACTGCCGAATTTGCGTCATCCGGTCCTTGATCGAGATTTCGTCACGGGAAACCTTCGTCATCGGCTCCTTGTCCTTTGCTTTTTGCACCAGCTTTTCCAGTGCGTGAATCAGATCGTACAAGGTTACGTTTTTGATCGTATGATCTTCCTCGCGCACGTACGGCGCCAGATTTTCAGCAGGACGGGTAAACACCTTGTTGCGGCCGATTTCCATCTCGCGCAGTTGCTCGGCCAGCAGCTTGTAGCGCTTGTACTCCAACAGTCGCGCCACCAATTCTTCGCGCGGGTCCACTTCCTCGACATCCATATCGAGAAACGGCTGAAACACTTGCTCCTCTTTTCTTGGCAACAGCATCTTGCTCTTGATCGAGAGAAGCGTCGCCGCCATGACGACAAACTCGCTGGCAACATCAAGCTGCAACTCTTGCATTCGATCGATCGTCGCGAGGTATTGCTCGGTAATTTCCGCTATCGGGATGTCGTAGATGTCTACTTCCGCCTTGTCGATCAGGTGCAACAAAAGGTCAAGGGGCCCTTCGAAGGAATCAAGTTTGATGCTGTATGCCAAAAGACGTCCCCTCGTTTCCTTTAAATGAACACACTCACGATGCCCGCTGCAATTTGTCGTACAAATTCCAGCATCATGCCCATGGGAACTCCGAAGATCATAGAGCTAACCCCCGGGATAAAGATCAAGAGCAGCAAAAGCCACGGGCCGTAAATTTCAAAGTTGTAAAAGGCGCTGTCCCAACGGCTCGGCGACAGGAACCGCACGATTTTGTACCCGTCGAGCGGTGGAACTGGCAGCAGATTGAACACAAACAGACCGATATTGATGATAATACAGAAACGAAGCGTCGTGTCCAGCGCAAACGCCGCCTTTTCGCTCATGCCGTCCATCACGCCAAAAAAGCCTACCAGTATGAAAAGGACGTAGAACAGAATCGCCAGCACCAGATTAATCAGTGGCCCCGCCGCTGACACGTACACAATGCCCAGCCGCTTGTTCCCGCGAAAATGAAACGGGTTAATCGGCACAGGCTTGGCCCAGCCGAACGGTCCAAACAGAATGAGGATCAAACCGAACGGATCAATGTGCGGGATTGGATTTATCGTTAAACGGCCCTCATTTTTGGCAGTATTGTCACCCAATTTCCAGGCGACAAAGGCGTGAGCCCATTCGTGCAAACTGAAAGCGATAACGAATGCAATCATGCGAAACGGTACCGTTTTCCAATCAAAGTGAAAAAGATCCATTGGTTCCCCCTTACCAGCCTCTCGGCAAAAAATTGTCTATCCATTAGAATACCAGCAGATGGATAGGCTTACAAGTAAAAAGCACCGGCAAGCGTGGGCCCGCCGGTGCTGCAAAACGCTGATTATTCGGCTTCTACTTTCACGGTTGCCATTTTGTCGCCTTGCTTGATCGCGTCAACATGCTCCATGCCGGAAGTCACGCGGCCAAACACAGTATGTACGCCATCGAGGTGAGGGAAGGAATCGTAGCAGATGAAGAACTGGCTGCCGCCTGTGTCTTTGCCTGCATGGGCCATGGACAGCGAACCGCGCAGATGCTTGTGCGGGTTTCCTTTTGTTTCGCATTTGATGGTATAGCCAGGACCGCCGGTTCCAGTTCCGTATGGGCAGCCGCCTTGGGCTACGAATCCAGGGATGACACGGTGGAAAGTAAGGCCGTTGTAGAAGCCTTCGTTGGCCAGCTTTTCAAAGTTTGCAACGGTACCCGGAGCTTCCTGATCGAACAGCTCCAGCTCGATTTGATTTCCATTTTCCATGGTGATAAGCGCTTTTTTCATGGATGAGCCTCCAGACCTTGTAAAGTTAACGTTCCTATTTTACCACGCGAGAATGTCGCCGTCCAATTCATGCCTCCACGCCTGTCAGCGAAGTACGCCGAAACGAATCGATCTGGCAAGCAATGAGCGGAGGGAAGGCAATAGAAAAACCCTCCCGCAGCATTGTCGGAAGGGTCTCGTCTATTGATTCGCTCAGCGCTGCAGTTGCGCCCGTTTTGGCAAAAGATCGTGGCTGACTACATCGGCGTACGTCTCGCGTTTCACAACCAGCTCGGCCTCGCCGTCTTTTACGAACACGACAGCCGGACGCGCGATGCGATTGTAGTTGTTGGACATGGAATAGCCGTAAGCCCCTGTGCTGGACACAGCCAAAATGTCGCCCGCAACGGCTGGCGGAAGCTTCACATCCCAAATCAGCATGTCGCCAGATTCACAGCATTTTCCTGCGATCGAGACAACCTCGCTGGCAGGCTGGTTCATCTTGTTGGCAATCGCCGCTTCATACTGCGCATTGTACAGGGCAGGACGCAAATTGTCTGTCATGCCTCCGTCCACCGCGACGTATTTGCGGACGTTTGGAATTTCTTTTTGGGAGCCGATTCGGTACAGTGTAGTGCCCGCGTCGCCGACGATGCTGCGGCCCGGCTCGATCCACAGCTCAGGAAGCGGAATCTCGCGCGCGGTCAGCTCCTCGCGAACGACATCGGTAATCGCCTTGATGTACGTCTCGGCTGGCTGAGGCGTATCGCCCTCCACGTAGCGGATTCCGAAGCCTCCGCCGACGTTGAGGACTTCCGGCAAAAAGCCGAACTGCTCCTTCGCTTCGCCCAGCAGCTCCGTCAAGCGCTTAATCGCTACGAGGAAACCGTCTGTTTCAAAAATTTGCGAGCCGATATGGCTATGAATGCCCAACAAGTGCAGATGATCGCATTCGAATGCAAAACGAATCGCCTCAAGTGCCTGGCCGTTTTGCACGTCAAAGCCAAACTTGGAGTCAATTTGGCCCGTAGATATATATTCATGCGTATGAGCTTCCACACCTGGTGTCACACGCAAGAGAACCGCTACCTTTTCGCCGCGCTCCTGGGCGAGATCGGCAAGCACATGCAGCTCGTAAAAATTGTCCACGACAAAACAGCCGATTTTCGCATCCAGCGCCATCCTGATTTCGTCCAATGACTTGTTGTTGCCGTGGAAGTGAATGCGCTTTGCCGGAAAGCCTGCCTGCAGCGCGGTGTACAGCTCCCCGCCCGATACGACATCGAGGGAAAGACCTTCTTCCTCTACCAGCTTGCACATCGCCATCGTGCAAAAAGCTTTGCTCGCATATGCTACCTGAAACGCGAAGCCCGTTTTGCTGAACGCCTCGACAAAGCTGCGGCACTTGGCGCGAATGTGCGCCTCGTCGTACACATACAGCGGCGTGCCGTACGTGGCTGCCAGGATCGTCGTATCACAGCCCCCGATTTCCAAGTGTCCTTGCTCGTTTATTCGACTTGTCCCGTGTAAAAACATATATGGCTCCTCCCAGTCTAAACCCGCCGATTGTAACAGCCCAGATCCTATAGAGAAAGGCAACCGACCCACGAGAGTCAGTTGCCGTACATAACAAGCATCGTAAGGCTTATCATTCAATGTACTACATGGCTGTACTTTTGACAATGGGTGAAGATTTCCGTTTTCTGAATATTATTGACGGGCGGAATTCTGGGAGCGAACGATACTTGGACGCTGGTTTTTGTGCGGAACCGCCAGGCGGACGACGACATCCTTCATCGCCTTGTAGTTGAACGGAATGAACGGCCACAAATAAGGCGTGTTGAGCGAGCGGGTCGTAGCCAGGGCGACGAGGACAACGAGAAGGCCGATCATCAGGCCCGGAGTCGCGAAGAGCCCGACCATCAGGATCAGGAACAGGCGCACCAGCCGATTCGCCAGACTCAGCTCGTAGCTTGGCGTTGCAAACATGCCGATTGCCGCTACAGCGAGATACAAGATGACTTCTGGCGCGAACAACCCGACTTTGATCGCCACATCCCCTACGAGAATGGCCGCCAAAAGACCCATCGCGACCGAAAGGGGAGTAGGGGTATGAATCGCCGCCATCCGCATCAAGTCCAGCCCCAGCTCCGCCATGATAAACTGCGCCAGGAGCGGAATGCTTCCTTTATCCTTGATTCCGATGAAATGAAGCGATTCGGGAATGATGGAAGGATGCATCACCAGGAGCAGCCAGATCGGCAAAACGAACACGGAAACCAGTATCCCGAAGAACCGCACCCAGCGCAGGTATGCTCCGACAACAGGAGTCTGGCGGTATTCCTCTGCGTGCTGGACGTGGTGAAAATAAGTAGCCGGCGTAATCATGACACTCGGCGAGGTGTCCACATAAATCAGCACATGTCCTTCCAACAGGTGTACGGCCGCCACGTCGGGCCGCTCGGTATACCGAACCAGCGGAAACGGGTTCAGCGTCTTCCCGATAATGAATTCCTCAATCGTCTTCTCCGCCATCGGAATCCCGTCGATCTGGATGTTTTGCAGTCGCTCTTTCAGATCGTTCACCAGTTCCGGGTTGGCGACATCTTGCAGGTACGCAATGGCGACATCGGTTTTGGTGCGCTCGCCAATCTGCATGATCTCGAAGCGCAATCGCTCGTCGCGTATCCGCCTGCGAGTCAGTACCGTGTTTGTCACGAGAGCCTCTGTGAAGCCATCGTGCGCCCCGCGAACAATCCGCTCCGTATCCGGCTCCTCCGGCGAGCGGGTAGGCAACACTTTCGCATCCATGATGATGGCATAAGGGAAGCGGTCGATAATTAGCCCGACCTGCCCCACCAGCAACTTGTCCATGAACTCGTCTGTCGTCTCGACTTTGACCAGCTGGAAAAACGGAATGAACTTGTGAAACAGCGTATCAAACAGATTGTCCGCAACATCCCTGCCGCGCAAATCGTTGATCTCGCGCATGATTTGTGTGACGAGTTGGCTCTCCACAAATCCGTTTATGTAGTACATCAACAGCTTCGTGTTGCCCACGAAAAACTCGTGGACCCCGATGTCAAAGCTTTTCCCGACGCCCAGCCTGTCGTTTAAATATTCCTGGTTTTCCTCAAGCCGGTCCGAGATCGGTCGCCTTTTTTCCGTAATTTGTGCCATCCACCCCGCTCCTTTCCATGATCCATTGCACTGCCCTTTTCGTGATCGGACAGCCGTTTTGCAAGCTGTCGCGCCCATCCATTTTGCCGATGTCTCCGATGCCGATGACATTGGGCAGCTTCAAGCTGTTTAAAATGTCCACGGTGTCGCCATAAATATGATGCTGTAGCCTTACGTCAGCATAGCCGTCCTTGTCGACTGCTCCCTCCACGATTTGCCCCTGGTTGTTGATCGAACAGGCAACCGTCACGCCTTGTACCCAGCTCGTATGAGAGGCGACCGCGAGCACGCCAATCACCTCGATATCCGGGTGCCTTGCGACGTATTCAATCGCCCGCTCCCCGCGCCCTTTGCCAAAGTCGCCGTTGTCATCAAACATGACCATGACCGGATCGTGGGGCGTCATTTTAATGAGCTCCACCACCTGCTCACCGGAAACTGGGGTCGGATTGCCGGCCGACAGGGAAATGCATCTGCCCCCGAGCTCTTTTGCGACGCTCTCGATTGCTTTTTGCGCGATATGGTCGCCATCCGTCACCACGATAACCTTGCGTCGCGGTTCCGCCATTGTTTGCTCACCGTCCCTGTACCCGAAAAAGCGTCAGCCTTTCGGTTTGAAAACGAGCGAAGCCAAAAAACCGAACGCAATCGCTGCCGATATTCCTGCGCTGGTGACTTCAAAAATCCCGGTTGCGACACCGATCAGACCATGTTGTTCCGCTTCGCTGATCGCCCCGTGATACAGCGCATGTCCGAAGCTTGTAATCGGCACGGTGGCCCCTGCTCCGGCAAAATCAATGAACTTGTCATACACACCGATAAAATCGAGCACAACCCCTGCCACAACCAATGTACTCATCACATGGGCCGGGGTGAGCTTGCCGACATCAAGCAGCAACTGCCCAATGACGCAAACAAGCCCACCTACGACAAACGCAATCACATATTCCATCATTGTCCTCCTTCGAGCGCAACCGCGTGGGCAACGCACGGAATGGAATTGCCCTGCTGGGTACTGACCGGACTGAGCAGGGCACCCGTCGCGCACACCAGCACTTTTTTCAGCAAACCGCGGTTCAACTGGTCCAAAATGTAGCTATAGGTAACAACAGCGCTGCTGGCACACCCGCTCGCGCCAGCGAATACGCCCTGATCCGGTCTGTAGATCATCAGGCCGCAATCGTTGTACACGCCGTCCATGTCGTAGCCTTCCGCGAGCATCAACTCTTTTACGATGGGATAGCCGACAGACGCCAAATCTCCTGTCACAATCAGATCGTAGTCCTTCGGCTCGCGTCCTGTATCGCGAAAATGGGTCAAAAAAGTCGATACCGCCGCGGGAGCCATCGCTGACCCCATATCAAACGGGTCTTTGATCCCCATGTCCACCACTTTTCCGATCGTCGCATACGTGATGCGCGGTCCCGTGCCCCCGATCCCGATCAGCCCGGCCCCCGCTCCTGTCACCGTCCATTGCGCAGTCGGCGGCTTTTGTCCGCCGTACTCGGTCGGATAGCGATACTGGCGCTCTGCCGTAGCATTGTGGCTGCTGCAGGCAGCAATCGCCTTGTTTGCGTACCCGGCGTTCACCAAAGCCGTTGCCGTCGCGAGTGTCAGCATCGAGGTCGAGCAGGCGCCGTACATGCCAAGCAGCGGGATTTCCAGCTTTTGTGCCGTGAAGTTGGTCGTGATGTTTTGATTCAGCAAGTCACCAGCCAAAATGACATCGACGTCCTGACCGATCACGCCCGCTTTTTGCAGCGCCGCGGAGACTGCGTCCTCCATCAGCTTGCGCTCCGCATTCTCCCACGTATCCTGCCCCGCGTACATGTCGTCGTAAATCACGTCAAACAAAGAGGCCAGCGGACCTTCCCCTTCCTTCGGCCCGACAGCGACCGCCGCGCTTTGCAGGCGGACATCCTGGTCGAAGTGCCAGGTCTGGCGGCTTACGCGTTTTAGATGTGGATCGCTTGACACAGACAGCCCTCCCGTCAAAAGAACATGTGATACAGGCTTTTTATCACGCCTGCAACAAATGCCGCCACCACCCCGAAAACAATGACGGAGCCAGCCAGCTTGAACATGTTGCCACCCACACCGAGAACCAGCCCCTCGCTGCGATGCTCGATGGCGGCTGATGCGATGGAGTTGGCAAATCCAGTTACCGGAACGGCAGAGCCTGCCCCGGCGTACTGGCCGATGTTGTCATAGACGCCGAGCCCTGTCAGCAGCACCGATAAAAAGATCAGCGTAGCCACTGTGGGATTGCTCGCCGTCTTCTCGGTAAAGCCGAAAAAATAAATATACATGTTTTGGATAGCCTGTCCCAAAAGACAGATCGTTCCCCCGACCCAAAACGCCCGCAGCGAGTTCAGGAGGACATTTCGCTTGGGCTGATACTTGGAAGCCTGCTGCTGGTAGAGTTGCTTTGTCATCTGCATGGATGATCCGAGCGATCCGGATTTCGTTTTGGTTGCCATGCCGTTTCCCTCCTTTGCCAATCCAGAAATCGTGCCAGCGTCATCCCCTACCTGTATCTTTCCTTTTTCAAACTTTGTCTATGAATAGCGGTATTTACCAGCTCACAGATGCAAAAGCCATTGCAGAAGCGAGCCTGTGACTTTTCCAAACACAACTGCCATCAGCAAATAGAGCAAACTTCCATCCATGTTGATCCGCTTCGCCAAAATCGGAAAGACGTTCAGCACCTCGGTCAGCCCGGCAGCCAGCGTGCCGATAAATAACCCTGCAAACAGTCCATAGAGGGAAGTGACGACGACAGGCAAGTGAGCATGGATGTGAAAAAAGTCAACCAGCGTAAAAAAAAGTGCCCCCATCACCAAGGCCCATTCCAGAGCGCGAATATGACGGTGAGCATTCGTCAACTGCGTCAGCCGGGGGATGATGTCCAGCACGGTAATAAAGGCAACCAGCCCGCTCCCCACCGCAAGCCCGCCACCCAATCCAATCAGGATCAGCAAGGCGTATACCCATATGCTCATAGCTTCGTTCGCTGGTTCTCTTTGTTCTCGTGCTGGATGTAATACTCGTCGAGACTTTGCTGGTACATGAACAGCTCGACTTCCAGAGGGCTGGGCTCTTCGTTGATTTTTTTCTTGAAAATGTGGTTAAAAAACAGAATCATCCCCATGCCGATCCCGATTGAATACGGAATTTGCAGCCACAACGGCTGCTCGCTCCGCTCACCTGTGATGAGATAAAAAATGCGCTCGTGCACCTCGCGCATGCTGACGTCGGTGTGAAAGTTCATGAGCGCAAGGCCCGAACCGATAAAGAGCAGCAACCAGACAAGCGCTACGAGTACAGGGTTCGCTTTTTTCCTCGGGTTCAACACTTCCACAATTATTTGCGGTGCTCCCTGGATTTCCAGCTCGACCTCCGGATAGATCGAGCGAATTTTTTGGATCACCTGCATGATGTCAATCACGATCAAGTTTCCGTCCTTCGGCTTTACCTGATAGATGGGCATCCGCCTTATCGCAATCTCGCGTTCCCCATCCCAAAAAAGCTGGCAAATATCGCCTAGCGTAATCATCGCTTCCGGCTTGACGGCCAGGCGCTTTCTCAGACGGAGAAACAACGCGTCTTTCATGAAAACTCCCCCCTGCGTGCAGCTGAAGCGTACTCACTCTCCCGTAGTATGTGCCCTCTGCCAAAAGCCATACCCCAAAAGGCTGCGGCTGTCACTTGCAGGCAAAATAAAAAACACCCAAGCGCCCAGGCTTCGGTGTTTTCCATCCTTACTATTGAGCTATCAATGTTCGATCTGATCCTTGATCGTTTGCAATATGCGCTTTTCCAGACGGGACACCTGCACCTGGGAGATTCCGAGCCGCTCTGCTACCTCAGACTGGGTCTGATCTTTGTAGTAGCGCAAATAGACAATGAGCTGCTCGCGTTCGCTCAAACGACTGATCGCATCCTTCAGCGCGACTTTTTCAAACCACTTGTTCACGCCGTCATCGGCGATCTGATCGATCAGCGTGATCGGGTCCCCGTCATTTTCAAAGACCGTCTCATGAATCGAGGAGGGTGCCCGGTTTGCTTCCTGGGCAAAAACCACTTCCTCCGGCGTGATCCCGACGGCTTCTGCCACTTCGGCGATTGTGGGGGCGCGGCCAAATTGCTTGTACAGCTCATCCTTTGCTCGTCGCACCTTGTTTGCAGTCTCCTTGAGGGAACGACTGACCTTGACTGTCCCGTCGTCACGCAGGAACCGCTGGATTTCTCCGATAATCATCGGCACGGCATACGTCGAAAAACGCACGTCATAGGTCAAGTCGAATTTGTCCACTGCTTTCAAGAGGCCAATACAACCAATTTGAAACAAATCATCCGCTTCGTACCCTCGGTTAATAAAACGCTGGACGACGGACCAGACCAAACGGATATTGCTGTTCACAAGAAGCTCGCGCGCATCGGTGTCCCCAGCCTGGCTTTTGGCGATTAGCTCTCTCACTTGGTCATTGGTCAGAAATGGTTGACTTGCATTTTTAATATCGGCACCCATTGGCACTACTCCTAATTTTGCAAGGCTTTGGCAAACGACAGACGTTTGGTCAGACGAACGGTTGTCCCTTTTCCAACAGCGGTCGCAACTTCCAAAGAATCCATGAAGTTCTCCATAATGGTAAAGCCCATTCCCGAGCGTTCCAGCTCAGGCTTGGTCGTATACAGCGGCTGCATGGCCTGCTCCACGTCCTCGATTCCTTTTCCGTTGTCCTCCACAACCAGTTCCACCGCTCCTTCGTCGATGCGTACAGAGATATGTACGACGCCCTCCGGGTTTTCGTCGTAGCCGTGAATGATGGCGTTGGTGACAGCCTCTGATACAACCGTCTTGATCTCTTCCAGCTCATCCATCGTAATGTCGAGCTGCGAGATAAAGGAGGCGACCGCAATGCGGGCGAACGCCTCATTCTGGCTCATGGCTGCAAACGATACGGACATGAAATTGCGCGGTTCCTTCACTTACGCCACCCCCAGGACAAGCAGTGCATCTGCTTCATTTTCGCGGAACTTGATGACTTTAAACAGGCCAGACATTTCAAAGATCCGGTAAATGGTGGGGTTGATCGAGCACACGTACATTTCCCCCGAACGAGCGGATATTTGCTTGTAGCGCCCCAAAATGACACCGATACCGGAGCTGTCCATGAAAGCCAGATCAGCCAGGCTCAGTACGATATGGCGAATATCGGGGGAACGCAAAAGATCATCCACTTTGCTCCGCAGCTCTTCCGCTGTATGATGGTCCAGCTCTCCCTGCAAGCGGATTACCAGCACATCCTGCCGGGTCTCCGTCGTAATCCGTAAACTCATGGCAGACTCACTCCTTCTCCCTTGAATAAAACTCTCTTTCTGCCTTGGGCAAACCAATTCCTGCCAGGCGACAAAAGAACAAAAAAATCGAGCAGCCGCACCATTGCATTCGAGGCAACTCGATTCTTTTCGCACTTCTATGCTGTCTGTCAGTAACCGATCAAAACGCTCTTGGTGGTTCGTTTGAGAATTTCCCACATGCTTGCTTTATTCACTTGTTGCTCCGGATACAGGTCAATCCGGTTGACTTCACGACCATCTTTGGTACGGATAAAAATGTGGCCGACGACCTGATCCTTCGATACCGGAGCGTTGACGGAGCGATTCATGACGATTTCTTTCGTGTACGTGTCAGCCGACTCTCCTTTTTTCATCAGCAGGCTGACCGCTTGCGGCGTCACCACATTGACTTTTGGCGTCTGCCCTTTGTCCACCGTGAGCACTTCAACCTGCTCGCCTTTTTTGTACATCGGCATCACCTGGAAATGGGTAAAGGCGTAGTTGAACATGGTGGATACTTCGCTGTTGCGTGTTTTCACGTCAGGCTCGCCCATGACGACTGCAATGATCCGCATGTTGTCGCGTTTGGCGGTGGCGGTCAGGCAATACTTGGCTTCGCTCGTATATCCGGTTTTCAAGCCGTCCACGCCTTCGTAAAAACGGACGAGCCGATTCGTATTGACCAGCCAGAACGGACTTGCCGAGTCTTTGCGCAAGTAATCCTGGTAAGTCCCTGTGAACTTCGTAATTCCTTCGTGCTTCAACAGCTCGCGGGACATGATCGCAATATCCGCCGCCGAGCTGTAGTGATTTTCGGCAGGCAAGCCGTTGGAGTTGACGAAATGCGTGTTTTTCATCCCGAGCTGCTTCGCCCGCTCGTTCATCCGGTTGACAAAGCTTTCTTCCGTCCCGGCGAGATGCTCAGCCATCGCCACCGAAGCGTCATTGCCCGAGGCGATTGCAATTCCTTTCAACATGTCTTCGACGGTCATTTCCTCGCCCGGCTGCAAAAAGATTTGCGAACCGCCCATCGACGCCGCTCTTTCGCTGGTTCTGACCTTATCGGTAAGTTTAAGCTCTCCCCGCTCCACCGCCTCCATAATCAGGAGCATCGTCATCACCTTGGTGATGCTGGCGGGTGGCATTCTTTCATGGGCATTTTTTTCGTACAGCACCGTTCCCGTGTCTGCTTCCATCATGATCGCAGCCGAGGCATGCGGGGCAAAGTTCATCTCGCTGTTTGGCAGAGCTGCTTTTTCTTTTGCCAGCGCCCCCAGCGGAGAAAAGATGTTCACACACAAGATGAAGCAAGAAGCCAGGTATCCTATCCGTTTCATAGCAGTCTCTTCCCTCCATTCATGGTTTTATTCTCACCAAGGGGTTAGGAAAATATTCACAAAAAAACCCCTTCCGCATTTCGCAGAAGGGATTCGTCCTAGATCACAAACCGGCTGACGCTTTGCGTCAACTCGTCCGCCATCTTTTTCAGTTGCTCTACATTTTCGTTGATGCGCGCAATCGAATTCAGTTGTTCATCAACCGTCTCGACAACCCCGGAGATCGATTCGCTGATTTCATCAGACATGCTGGCCAACCGCTGGATTGAGTTGGTCACAACCTGATTGCCTGCGGCCATTTCCTCGGAGGTCGCCGTCATCGACTCGCTTTGCTCCGCAGCCGCCTGAATCTCCGCCACGATGTTTTGGAACGCCTTGCCGACAGATTCGACAGACTGCAGGCCGCCCCCTACCATCGTGACGATTTCATCCATATGCTTGGTCATATCCATGGCTTCGTCGTTGATCGAGTGAGCAATCATGGCAATACGCTCGGAGAAGGAACTGCTCTCTTCTGCCAGCTTGCGCACCTCGCTCGCTACGACAGAGAAGCCCCGTCCTGCTTCGCCAGCACGTGCCGCTTCAATCGCCGCGTTCAGCGCCAGCAGATTTGTCTGGGAGGCAATGCCTGTAATCATTTCCACGATACTTGTAATCTCGCGGGCACGCTCTCGCAGGCTGTGCATTTGCACGGCAGTCCGCTCGACTTCGCCAGAAGCGCGGCGAACCGTGTCAATGACGTCCTCTACGAGCTGCATACCGCCCTGAGCACGCTCAAACGTCCGCGTCGTTGCGATGGAAGTCGCTTCCGCTGCGATTGCTACCTGCTCGACGCCCTGCGAGATTTCAGAAACCGTCAGCGCTGTCGCCTGTACCTCGTTTGTCTGGGTGGAGACTCGTTGCGCGATCGTTGAGATATTGTCGGTAATGACGTTGATCGCTCCTTTGTTGTCATGGGCAAACTGCGTCAGCTCGTCTGTCGCCACATTAAGCTGGGTTGCTTGTCCTTGCACAAGCGCGATCAGCTTGCGCAGTTCGGCGGCCATTTCATTCATCTTGCGGCCTACCATTGCCAACTCGTCGTTGCCGTTTACCTTGACATGAATGTCAAAGTGCCCGGAGCCGATTCGCTCCATGTCTCTTGCAATCGCAAACAGCGAGAGGCGAATTCGTTTGGCGAACCACCAGATCGCCCAGACAGACAGCGCAATAATCGGCAGGCTGAACAGGACAAAGTACAGCCACATTCCGTTCACTTCGCCGTACACTTCATCGCTGCCAGTCGACAGGACGACATTCCACTTCAACATTTGAATCGGGGCAAAAGCGGCAAACGAATCCTTGCCGTGATCGGAGTACAGCAAGCTGTTGCTGGTTTCATACTTCATCATCTCCAGCATTTCCTCGTAGTCCGACTGCCCGGCGAGCACCAGCTTGTTGTTGTTTTCCGGGTTTTGGTGGGCGACGACGAGGCCGTCTTGACGAACGACAAACGCATATCCGTTTTGCATGAAAGAGATTTCAGGAATTTTTCCGGTTATCTGGTCAATCGAGAATCCGACGACGAGCAGACGGCTTGTATCGTCGTTTTTCTCGCCAATCGGCGCTGCGATATAGAGAATGCCCTTATTTACGCCTTCCACAATTTCCTCATCGGAAATCACTGTTTTCCCGGTACTCATGACCCGTTGAAAATACTGCTTCTGCTTGAAATCAATCTCGTTTTTCCCTGTCAGCGAGTAAAGCGATTTCCCGGTACTGCTGTCCACCAAATAAATTTTCGTAATTTCCTTATGCGCTTGCCGCAACAGCGTGAATTGTTCCTTAATCAGCGGCTCCAGTTCTGTCGTCATGACCCGTTTTGCTGCCGCCGATTCTGTCGACTTCCTGATCGTCTGAAGCCAGTCTTCCATGCTGGCCGCGTGCTGCTCCGCCAGCATCTTCGCTTGCCTGGAAGTAATGGAGAACAAGGTTGATTTGGAAAAAGAAAGCGCTATGTACTGCAGAGAACCTATAATGATTAGAACAAGAATCAGGCCAAAAACAATCATTTTGGTTGCCAGGGAGCCGCGCAGTTTTTCGGTCGCGAGTAAGCTCTTGATGTTTACCTTGCCTGAAAGCGAAAACTTGCCCCCTTTCTTTTTCCATTTTGGCGACAATAACCCGCTCATGATGCTGCCTCCTTTTCATGCCCTCATTTTCCCAGTGATATTCTTGAAAAAAATCCCTTGAAAAGGCTTACATAGATTCCTTCTATCGACTTCTTTTCAAGAGTTTCCCTTGCTTTTATGAAAGGGAAGCGAGTCCCGGCATTCGAGAACTCGCTTTCCTCAAGAAAACTTAATTGTACAGGTGACAAGCAGCGAAGTGTCCTGGCTCGACTTCCTTCCATACTGGCACAGCTGCTGCACATTCCGGCATTGCTTTCGGGCAACGTGTACGGAAATGGCATCCGCTTGGAGGGTTCATCGGGCTAGGTACATCGCCCTGCAGCACAATGCGCTCGCGGTTGCGCTCAACCTCCGGATCCGGGATTGGAATGGCAGACAGCAGAGCTTGCGTGTATGGATGCAGCGGCTTTTCATACAATGCGTCACTTTCAGCCAACTCCACCATTTTCCCCAGGTACATCACCGCTACCCGGTCAGAAATGTATTTCACCATCGACAGGTCATGGGCGATGAACATGTAGGTCAATCCCATTCTTTCCTGGAGCTGTTCAAGCAGGTTCACAACCTGCGCCTGAACGGATACGTCGAGAGCGGAAATCGGCTCGTCGCAAACAATAAACTTCGGTTCTACAGCCAGGGCGCGGGCAATCCCGATACGCTGGCGCTGACCGCCCGAAAACTCGTGCGGGAAACGGTTCATGTGCTCAGGGTTCAGGCTGACCAAAGAAAGCAGCTCCTGGATGCGTTCTTTGCGCTTTTGACCGGTAGCAAGACCGTGAATGTCGAGGGCTTCACCGATGATGTCGCCAACGGTCATACGCGGATTCAAGGAAGCGTACGGGTCCTGGAAGATCATCTGCATGTTGCGGCGCATCGCCTTCATTTCCTGATGGTTCAATTTCATGATGCTTTTGCCTTCGAAGAGGACGTCGCCATCCGTTGCGTCATACAGGCGAAGAATCGTGCGGCCCGCGGTGGACTTTCCACAACCAGACTCCCCTACTACCCCGAGCGTTTCTCCCCGTTTGATTTCAAAAGAAATATCATTTACAGCTTTCAGTGTATTATCGCCAATGGTAAAAAACTTTTTCAAATTGCGTACTTCAATGAGTGTATCACGGTTATCCACTGTTTACCCTCCTCCTACGATCCTGCGCGATTCTGAGCGAGCGGGTGCTGCAGCCAGCATGCTGCTCGTTGGGTTGTGCTGATTTGATTCAACTCAGGATCGATCTCCTGGCAAACGCGCATGGCCGATTCGCAGCGGGCAGTGAAGCCACAGCCCACTGGCGGACGAAGAAGATCCGGCGGCGTTCCGAAAATCGGAGTGAGCGGCTCATCACGGTTCAAGTCGAGACGCGGCACGGAGCGCAGCAGACCTTTCGTGTACGGATGTTGCGGGTTGTAGAAAATATCATCTACGGTTCCCGTTTCAATCACTTTTCCGGCGTACATCACGATTACGCGGTCGCACATCTCCGCGACGACACCAAGGTCATGCGTAATGAGAATAATGGATGTACCTGTTTTCTTTTGCAACTCTTTCATCAAGTCCAAAATCTGCGCCTGAATCGTTACGTCCAAAGCTGTTGTCGGCTCATCGGCAATCAACAGCTTTGGCGAACAAGCCAGAGCGATCGCAATCATCGCCCGTTGGCGCATACCGCCGGAAAACTCGTGTGGATATTGCTCCACACGTTTTTCCGGTTGCGGGATGCCGACCATGGTCAACAGCTCAATCGCACGATCACGAGCAGCTGCACGGCTCATGTTTTGGTGCTTGATGAGTCCTTCGGCAATCTGGTTGCCAACGGTCATCGTCGGGTTCAGCGAAGTCATCGGGTCCTGGAAGATCATCCCGATCTCTTTTCCGCGAATGGATTCCATTTCTTTATTGGATTTTTTGACGATATCCTCTCCGTTAAAGAGGATTTCGCCTTTTTTAATCTCGCCTGGCGGCATCGGGATCAGCTTCATCAAGGTTTGGGCGGTTACGGATTTCCCGCAACCGGACTCCCCTACAATCGCCACTGCCTCCCCGCGATTTACGTGAAAATTGACGCCTCGAACGGCTTTGACTTCACCTGCATAGGTATGGAAGGAAACTTGCAGGTCTTTTACTTCGAGAATGCGTTCCATATCGATGATCCCTCCTATTTACGCAGGCGTGGGTCTACTGCGTCGCGCAGACCGTCACCAAACAAGTTGAATGCCAGAATGGTTACGGAGATGAATACAGCCGGGAACATCAACCGCCACGGATAGTACTTCATGGCCGGCAGTCCTTCAGACGACATCGTGCCCCACGAGGCAACAGGTGCCGCAACCCCCAAACCGATGAAGGACAGGAAAGACTCTGCGAAAATCGCAGTCGGTACAGTCAAGCTCAAGGTAACGATGATTGGACCCAAAGCGTTTGGAATCAGGTGTTTGAAAATCAGACGGCCGCTGTCAGCACCAAGGGAACGCGCTGCCAGCACGAATTCTTGCGACTTGAGCTGCAAAATCTGCCCGCGCACAATCCGGGCCATCCCAATCCACCCCGTTATCGTCAGAGCGATAATGATCGTGCCGACCCCAGGGGATAAAACGACCATCAACAAAATGACAACGAGCAAGTACGGGATTGCGAACAAAATATCTGCGATACGCATCATGATCTCGTCTACTTTTCCGCCATAGAAGCCGGCAATACCGCCCCAGATGACACCGATAATCAAGTCGATGAAGGCAGCAGCCAGACCAACCTCCAAGGAAATGCGAGCGCCGTACCAAATACGGACGAACATGTCGCGTCCCAGGTCATCTGTACCAAACCAGTGCTCAGCGGATGGCTTTTTGTTTTTGCCAGCCAAATCCGTTGTGAAATAGTCGTTGCTAGACACCATCGGAATCACGACCGCACAAACAATCAGCGCGACGATAAAGATCAGGGAAGCCATCGCGACTTTATTCATTTTCAGGCGACGCCATACATCCGCCCAGAAGGAGAGGCTCGGACGTTTGATCTCTTCGGCCTGACGAAGATCAACCGAAATCGGTTCAAAATGCTCTTTTGTCAAATGCTGCATTTTTACATTACTCCCTTCCTGCGTCTGCGAGTTTGATTCGTGGGTCTATCAAGGTGTAAGCGATGTCTACAATCAGGATCATCACTACGAGAATGATGGAGTAGAAGACCGTTGTCCCCATGATAACCGTGTAGTCGCGGTTAGTGATGGACAATACGAATTCACGACCCAGACCAGGAACCCCGAAAATACGCTCGATAACGAATGCACCCGTCAGGATGTTGGCAATCAATGGACCAAGGTAAGTAATGACCGGCAAGAGCGCGTTGCGGATCGCGTGCTTTACCGTAATGGTAAAGGTGTGCAGACCTTTTGCTTTTGCCGTTTTGATGTAGTCTTGTCCAAGCACTTCAATCATATTGGAACGCGTCAAACGGGCGATAAAAGCCATTGGAGACGCGGAGAGTGCGAGAGATGGCAAAATCGTGTATTCGAAGCCTTCCCACTTTGCGATGGGCAAAAGGCCCCATTGAATCGCGAAGAAATATTGATAAAATGATGCCAAGATGAAACCTGGAACGGACAGCCCCAAAACTGCTATCACCATGGCGGAGTAGTCTTGCCACTTGTTATGCTTCAGTGCGGCAATCACACCAAGGATAATGCCTCCGAAGATTGCCAGAAGCAACGCCTGTGCTCCCAAGTGCGCGGATACCGGGAAACCGCGGCTAATCATTTCGTTTACGGTCGAAGATTTCTCAGTGAACGATGGGCCCAAGTCCCAAGTAATGACACCCTTCAAGTATTCAAAGTACTGCTCGTGTAGCGGCAAATCGAGCTTGTATTTGGCCTCTAGTGCCGCTTTAATCTCCTCCGGCACGTTTTTCTCTGATGTAAATGGTCCACCAGGTACTGCTTTCATGATGAAGAAGGTGGCCGTTACGATCAGGAAAAGCGAGATGAGCATGAAAAAGATGCGCTTACCAAGATAACGGATCAACAAACTTACCCCCTTGACAGATTTGATTGCTTTCACGTCCCATCTTTACACTGCGGACGTTACCGACACAGTGCAAAAATCGGCTGTGTAAATAACCCAAATGATTGCTTGTATTTTTCTCTCTGTTTTTTGTTGCCGGATGATTGCCGGCAACGATTTATGGGAAGGGATTGCATAGCAGAGGGTATATGGGTTTCCATATACCCTCTGACGCAATACCTGATTCCTTTGGTTAGATTACTCTACGTATGCCCATTTCCAGTCGACGTCGCCCAGACCGCCAATGACAACGCCTTTGACGTTTTCCTTCTGTACCCAAGAGTTGGTATAGAAATAAATTGGTATGATTGGCATTTCGTCCATCAAAATTTGCTCTGCATCCGCAAGAATTTTCTTGCGTTTTTCCGGATCGGCTTCCAGAGCGGATTGGTTCAGGAGCTCCTTGAACTTCGGATTTTCCCAACGCGTATCGTTGTTTCCACCATATTTGTCCTTGTACAGCTCCAGGAAGTTGATTGGATCGTTAAAGTCGCCGAGCCAGCCCATGCGGCCGATCTGGAAGTTACCCTCATGCATGTCTTCCAGGTACACTTTCCACTCTTTGTTTTCCAGCTTCACTTCTACGCCAAGGTTTTTCTTCCATTGGTCCTGAATCGCTTCTGCGATCTTTTTGTGAGCTTCGGAAGTGTTGTACGACAAGGTAATTGGCGGCAGCTTGGTCAGGCCTTTTTCTTTCATGCCTTCTTCCAGCAGCTTTTTCGCTGTTTCCAGGTCGTTGTCCTTGAAGTAGCCGTTCGGGTTCAGCACCATGGATGGCGGTACTGCGCCTGTTGCCGGGAGTTGTCCGGTCTGCAGGATATTGTCAATCAGGGCTTGACGGTTAATCGAGTACGCGAAAGCTTTCCGAATCTTCACATTATCAAACGGAGGTTTTTCCACGTTGAATTTATACCAGTACGTACCTGCGATTGGCTGAGTCGTAATTTTGCCTTGATCCTTCAGCGCAGGAATCGCGTCTGTCGGCAACGCGCTCATTGGCGCACCCGCCCAATCCAGTTCTCCGTTTTCAAACATGGACAATTCGGTGTTCTCGTCCTCTACCATGGAGAACTCGATGCGATCGAGCTTCACGGCATCCTTGTCCCAATAGTTTTCGTTTTTCACGAGCACGAGCTTGCTTTTGTGCTCCCAGGATTCCATTTTGAACGGTCCGTTGCCCACGTGGGTTTTCGCTTCGCCAGCCCACTTCTCATTGCTTTCGAGCACTTTTTTGTTAACAGGGAAGTAGGTCGGGAAAGCGGTCAGCTCCAGGAAGAATGGAGTTGGATTTTCAAGCTTTACTTCCAAAGTCTTGTCGTCCAGTGCCTTCACACCAACATCATCAAGCTCGGCTTCGTTTTTGTTCGCTTTTTCACCGTTTTTAATATAGTAGAGCTGATAAGCGTAGTTTGCACCGGTTTTCGGATCGAGTGCCCGCTTCCAGGCGAACTCGAAGTCGTGTGCTGTTACCGGATCGCCATTGCTCCATTTTGCGTCGCGAATGGTGAACTTGTAGGTCAGCATGTCCTCCGAGACTTCTACTTTCTCGGCAGCAGCCTCATGCGGCTTTCCGTCTGCTCCGATGCGAGTGAGACCGTCAAAGGTAGCGCGGATAATCGCTGCGGAGGTCGTGTCTTCAGAGAGACCAGGGTCAGCCGTAGGTGGCTCAGAGTGCAGGTTCAATTTCAGAACTTGTGGTTTTTTCTCTGCTTCTGGTGTTGCCGCTGGCTGCTCGCTGGACGTATTGTTCGCTGGTGCCGGTGCAGCTTGCTGGCCGCCGCCGCAACCTGCCAATGCTGTACCCAATACTGCAATCGAGCTTACAAGTGCAAATACATTCTTTTTCAACGCAATAACCCCCCGTACTTTTTCTTTTTTGTCTTTTTTCAGAAAATAAAAGACGATAAAAACGAACATGGCCCGAAGCTTCCTGAATTCGGTTAGAAGGCATCAACCCCTTTCACTGCAGGGTCACTTCGTCATCGTGAACGATAGAGAAGGAATCTTTGTACTGCTTCAGTTCAAGCGAAACATCAGCGGCGACGATCCCTTCAATTTGTGAGAGTCGTTCATTGACGAATGTGATCAGCTCATCATTGCTATGGAAACACGCTTGGATAATCAAGTCGTGCTTACCGCTAAACGCACCCACAAACCGGACGGCAGATAATTTGCTCAATTCTTCTGCCACATTTTGTTGCAAACCCAGTTTTGTGGTTAACCCGATAATCGCCTGTACTTTCAGCCCAAGCTTTGCCGGGTCGGGTTGAATCGCGAATTGAAAGACCCCATCCTGCAGCAGACGGGTAATTCGAGATCGGATGGTTCCCTCGCTCACGCCAAGTTGGTGCGCGATTTCTGTATACGGGATTCGTCCGTCTACCTGGAGAATTTGCAGAATCTGCCTGTCAACATGATCCAGCTTCCTCATAAATACGTTTTTCCGGGGACCTCCATCCATTTTTTGCGAAATTCGAAATAATCTTAAACAATTTGTCTGATACATTAAAAGTAATCTGAAATGTTAGCGGTGTCAACGAAATTTGACAAGTAGAAATATAAAATATTATAAAGTGTAGCCTAACAGTAAAAAATATTTTATATAATCAAACAAGCAATCCCTTCTCCTATTGAAAAGGAAAATGACAATTTAATCAACTATATTTTCTCGAGAAACTGTATTTTTACACAAAAGAAGAGTGTGCACACCCAAAAATAGCACACTCTTCTTTTGGTTTATCCTTCAATCAATCCGTGCGATTTACGCCTCGACGATTTTATAAATCAGCGGCTGTGCAGCCGGAATTTCTGTCGAAATCGTGTAAGCATCTTCCAGTTCTTCCAATGCGCTTTGCAACAGCTTCTCGTCGTTTGCATGGATCGTTACCAGAGTCTCTCCGGCACGAACCTGATCGCCACGTTTTTTATGCAGCACAAAGCCCACAGCCAGATCGATCGGCATTTCCTTGGTCAAACGGCCAGCTCCCAATACGACAGAGGCATGCCCGACCGCTTCTGCGTCAATCGCCTCTACATAGCCATCCTGCTTTGCGACAAACTCATGGATGATGTTCGCCTGCGGCAGACGGGACAGGTCGTACACGTCGGCTTTGTCGCCGCCCTGCGCTTCGACCATTTCGGCCAGCTTGTCCACGGCTTTTCCGCTCGCCATCAGCTCCTCCAGCTTGCCCCGGCCTTCCTCGACGTTCGATACGAGTCCACCCAAAACAAGCATGCGCGAGCCAATCGAGAGCACAAGCTCGGTCAAGTCTTTCGGCCCTCTGCCCGCAAGCGTCTCTACCGCTTCCTTCACTTCCAGCGCATTGCCCACAGCAAAGCCCAGCGGCTGGTTCATGTCGCTGATGACCGCCACTGTTTTGCGTCCGACCTGGCTGCCGATCGCTACCATCGCTTTCGCCAGTGTTTCTGCTTCTTCCAGGTTTTTCATGAACGCGCCTTTGCCTACTTTCACGTCAAGCAGGATTGCGTCGGCGCCTGCCGCAATCTTTTTGGACATGATAGAGCTTGCGATCAGCGGAACCGCTTCTACGGTCGCGGTCACATCGCGCAGCGCGTACAGTTTTTTGTCTGCCGGAGTCAGATTGCCGGACTGCCCGATGACAGACACGCCAATATCACGCACCTGCTGCAAAAACTGCTCGCGTGTGCGCTCTACTTGGAAGCCGCGAAACGACTCCAGCTTGTCGATGGTGCCTCCCGAGTAGCCCAGGCCACGGCCCGACATTTTCGCTACCGGAATGCCTGCTGCCGCCACCAGCGGAGCGACGACAAGTGTCGTCTTATCGCCTACTCCCCCTGTGCTGTGTTTGTCCACCTTGATACCTTCAAGCGAGGACAGGTCGAGCTGCTCGCCCGATCCTGCCATGGCCAGTGTCAAATCTGCTGTCTCGCGCGCGGTCATGCCTCGGAACAAGACCGCCATGGCCCATGCGGACATCTGGTAATCTGGAATGCTTCCGTTTGTATATCCGTCTACGAGGAACTGAATTTCCTCGGTTGTCAGCTCGCCGCCGTCCCGCTTTTTGGCGATAATATCGACCATCCGCATAGAGAATCCCCTCCGCCTTGTTCTTTACAGTTTCGCTACGATGCCGTTGACCAGTGCCAAAAACTGCGTTTTTACCTTTTCGGTCGTTTCCATTACTTCTTCGTGCGAAAGCGGCTGTTCGAGAATGCCCGCAGCCATGTTGCTGATGCAGGAAATGCCAAGTACGTTCACTCTCATGTGACGTGCAACAATCACTTCCGGAACAGTCGACATCCCGACAGCATCGCCGCCGAGCAGACGGAGCATGCGGATTTCTGCCGGTGTCTCATAGCTTGGACCGAGCAGACCCACGTACACGCCTTCGCGAAGCTGGATGCCTTGCTCAGCCGCTACCTGGTGTGCCAATTGGCGCAGCTCTTTGGAGTACGCTTCGGACATGTCAGGGAAGCGTGCGCCAAGCTCGTCGTCGTTTGGCCCGATCAGCGGGTTGCGGAAGGTCATGTTGATATGGTCGGAAATCAGCATCAGATCGCCCGGTTCGTAGCTTTCATTAATGCCGCCTGCCGCATTGGTCACGATGATTGTCTCCACGCCCAAAAGCTTCATCACGCGGATCGGAAAAACGACCGCATCCAGCCCGTGGCCTTCGTAGAAATGAAAGCGCCCTTGCATGGCGACTACTTGTTTGCCTTGCAGCTTGCCGATGACCAGTTGCCCTTTGTGCCCGACTACCGTGGACACGGTAAAGCCAGGAATCTCGTGGTACGGAATGACGACCGGATTTTCGATCTCATCGGCCAGAACACCCAGCCCGGAGCCCAAAACAAGACCGATGGTAGGCTTTTCTGCCAGCTTTTGTTCAATAAACGCTACTGCCTCTTGAAAATTTGCCATGTGAAAACACTCCTCTTCGGTTACGTTTCTTCTATATATAATTGTTAATAATTACTTAACCTTTATAAATGGTTCAGGAAGCTTTTTCCAATCCGTGGAGCGGCTACGCCAAAGTTGTCCGCAATCGTCGCGCCCAGATCGGCAAATGTCTCGCGAATCCCCAGGTTTTCTCCGGCGCTGATCCCTTTGTGGTACACCAACAGCGGAACGTATTCACGCGTATGGTCGGTTCCGTGGTGGACCGGATCATTGCCGTGGTCAGCCGTAATCACGAGCAGGTCGTTTTCTTGCATGGCGGCCAAAATTTCCGGTATGCGCGCATCAAACTCCATCAGTGCCTGACCGTAGCCTTCCGGATCGCGGCGATGTCCGAACTTCGCATCAAAATCGACGAGGTTGACGAACGACAGGCCCGTAAACGACTGCTTCATCGTGGCGATCAGTTGGTCCACGCCATCCATGTTGTCTTTGGTGCGGATCGACTGTGTGATTCCTTCCTCCGCGTAAATGTCGCTGATTTTTCCAATCGCGATGGAAGCCAGTCCGGCATCTTGCAAACGGTTCATCACGGTCGGCTCGAAAGGCTTGACAGAGTAATCATGGCGATTGGCGGTACGGGTGAAATTGCCAGGTTCTCCGACAAAAGGTCTGGCAATAACGCGTGTGACGGCAAACTCATCGCGCAGGGTAAGCTCGCGCGCCACCTGGCAAATGCGATACAGCTCCTCCAGCGGCACGACGTCCTCATGGGCCGCCACCTGGAAAACGCTATCAGCGGACGTGTAGACAATGACAGCCCCTGTTTTCATGTGCTCCTCGCCCAGCTCGTCGAGAATATCCGTGCCGGAAGCGACTTTGTTGCCAAGCACCTTCCGCCCGATCCGCTGTTCGAATTCCGCAATCAGTTCGGCCGGAAAACCGTCCGGATACGTTCGGAACGGTGTAGCCACATGCAAGCCCATGATTTCCCAGTGGCCTGTCGTCGTATCTTTTCCCATCGAAATTTCCTGCATTTTTCCATAGTGGGCAGCTGGCGCTTCAACGGCAGGCACGCCTTTCAGCGGCGCAATATTTCCGAGGCCGAGCTTTTGCAGATTTGGCAAGGAAAAGCCTGCGACGCGCTCCGCGATATGGCCGAGCGTATTGGCTCCTTCATCGCGGAATTTGGGAGAATCCGGCTGTTCGCCGATTCCCACGCTATCCATAACGATCAGAAAAACACGTGAATAACGCAATGTTAACGCCTCCAGTTCAAAAAATGGATAAGGTTGCAAGCCAGGTCGTCAGACGTCTGACCTGATGGAGATAAGCTTGCTCCGCCTCAGACTCGGGCGGAGTCATCTGTCTGTCTTTTTTCCAGCGTTGGCAGGGGTATCTTCATCGTATCCCAACCCGCATCCCCCTTACGCGCGCGGATGCGTTTTGGCATAAACGTCCTTGATCCTCGTCCGGGTTACATGCGTGTAGATTTGTGTCGTGGAAATATCCGCATGCCCGAGCATCTCCTGTACCGAGCGCAAATCCGCCCCGTTTTCCAAAAGGTGGGTGGCAAAGGAATGGCGCAAGGTATGGGGTGTAATCTCTGCCTGGATATTGGCTTTCGCGGCGTAGCGCTTGATAATTTTCCAAAAGCCCTGACGCGTGATCTGCTTGCCCAAATGATTGAGAAACAGAGCCGAATCGCCAGTCCCTTTCACCAGCTTGGGACGTCCTGCCTGCAAATAGTGCCGGACCATCTCAATGGCAACGGAGCCAAGAGGTATAATCCGCTCCTTGGAACCTTTTCCCATACATTTGACAAAGCCCATATCCAGATTGACATCTGCCTTGTCCAGATTGACCAGCTCAGAGACGCGGATGCCTGTCGCATACAACAGCTCCAGCATCGCTTTATCCCGCAGCCCGGCCGGGTGATTGACAGGAGGGCTGTCCAAAAGCCGCTCCACTTCGTCGACCGAGAGCACTTTTGGCAGGCGCTTCTCCAATTTGGGTGTCTCCAGGTGGATCGAAGGATCTTTGTCAATGATTTTGTCCCGAACGAGAAACTGGTAAAAAGCGCGAATCGATGCCATATTGCGCGAAAGCGTCGACGTTGCCCGTCCCTTTTCCCGCAGCACGAGCAAGTAGCCGATGATGTGCGTCCGCGATGAATCCTCGATCCGGGTCACGCCCTGCTCTTGCAAATACGAGGTATAGGCGACCATGTCCCGCTGATACGATTCCAGGGTGTTGCGCGATAGCCCTTTTTCCACAGCAAGGAAATGGATAAATAGATCAATCAGACTGTCCATGAAGCTGTCCCCTTCAGGTGATAAGTATCCTGTATTGCTTTCCACATCGAGTAAAAATCTCCTGCTGCCCCTAGACAAAAAAGTGTAGTTACTCGCCTGTCAAATAAAAAAGCTGTAGGCGTGCCAGATAGCCGTCCAGGTCCTGCGTTTGCGAGGAATTGATGATTTTCACGACTTTCACCGCATTCCCGTGCGGCTCGGGGTAAGGGTCGGCAGGCAACAATTTTTCCGCAAGCAAGGTGATGATTCCGTAAGAGAGCAATGAACACGTCACAAGCAACAGCAAAAAGCGAAGCGCCTCCATCATCCGGCGATACGGGAAACCCATCCATCCACCTCCCTGCTCTTCATATGTATGCACTTGTCTCTTCGCCCATGCCGCCCCACAGCGAAAGCTCTCTCGGCACAGCTCGTCTGGCGGCGTGTACGGCCACGGCAACAGCCCCGCTGTCCGGTGACACTGGCCCCAAGCCCGGTCGCTAGTCTCGTCCCCGTAATTGTACTGTTTTAGGATGCCACAGGAAAACGCCTGCCATTACAAATGCACGAAAAGAGCAAAGAAAAAACTTCTCCGTTCCCAGAGAAGTTGGCTTATTTGAAGTCCTCCACGTTCACTTTGTCAATGCAGCGGCTGCAAATTCCGTAAAAGGTAAGGCGGTGGTCGGTAATGGCAAAGTTGTAAACAGTCTTGACTTTTTCTTCCGCGCTGACAAGCAAGTCTTCAAAAATCTCGTCCACAGTGCCGCAGTTGAGGCAAATCAGGTGATGGTGATGATACGCTGCATTGTCATCGCGCAGGTCGTATCTGGCAACGCCATCGCCAAAGTTCATTTTATGAAGGATTTTCAAGTCGCTCAAAAGCTCAAGCGTTCTGTATACGGTTGCAAGCCCGATTTCCGGTGCTTTCTCTTTTACCAGCAAATAAACATCTTCCGCACTCAAGTGGTCTTCTTCATTTTCCAGCAAGACGCGAACAGTGGCTTCACGCTGTGGTGTCAGCTTGTAGTTTTGTGAATGCAACTGTTGCTTGATTTTCTCTAATTTTTCTTCCAACATTAATGCCCCTCCCCGCTCGCATGAAACCTGTTCCTATTATAGTAGAGGGGCGTCGGGTAAGTCAAATACATGAGTTCTTACCTGATAATTATTCTTAATTAGCCAATTGGAGGACGAGCTGCATCAGCTTCGGCGACACAAACGTTTCAAACAAGGCGGCCAGCGTCAGCACCCCCAGCATGGAAATGACCAGCACCGTATAGCCCATAAAATGCGGCGCAATCACATCGCGCTTGCTCATCAGCCGGGTCTGGATCAGCCGGAGGGAAAAAGAAATGCCGCTCACGCCGATGATGAACAGAGCCGGAACGACCAGCAAATTTTGCGGAAGCACGCCCAGCATGGCGAACGTTACGCCTTTCCACTGCAACTGGCTGACCAGAAAGCCGACGGTAAACCCGACAACGACTCCCTTGAGAAACAGCATGAGCAAAAGCATCGGCAGACCGATGATCGACAAGCCCAATACCCACATGATCGCGACCGTCTTCGCATAGTGTCCGAACGCCTGCTGAAAATGGGCGCTTGTTTCCGGGATGCCGCTCGTGCTCAGGCTGTTAAAAAAATATTGCAGAAAACCGTACAGCTCCTGCTTTTGCGAAAGTGGCAGCGAGTTGACGAGCACGGCACCGAAAATAATCCCCATGGTAAACAGGACAATCGTGAACCAATAGAGCGACTGATGTTCTCTCATATAGGATTGGATAGTTTGTCCGACTCGTGAACGCACGGTTCGTCCCCTCCCGCTTCGCTGATTACTGTACAGCTTATGCGCCGGAGGTGAGCGCTATGACATTTCCGGCAAGATCACCTTTCCGTAAGTTCCCGCGCCGCCTTTTTGCACGTGCAATGAACCTGCTCTGCCTGCGACGATCAGCCTGGCAATTTTTTCGCCGACGACTTGTGCCAGTTCTTCCTCTGTCGCTCGGTGCACGACATTCATCTGCGTGCCAAAGGCGTGATACAGCTTGGCCAGCAGCTTTGGCCCGACGCCCGGAATGAATTCCAGCGGAAACTGCTCGATATACGGCGGACGAAAAGCCGGATGCTCGCCGGCTTTACAGTCTGCCAGCTCGTCAATGCGCGCAGCCACGCCGCGCACGATCCGTTTGTATCCGCACTCCGGGCATCTTCCCTCCGCGTTTGCAGGCAAAAGCGACTGACAGCCCTGGCAAGCTGTCTGATGGTATTTGCCCAACTGCGGATGCAGCCCGTAATTCACCGTTACCCCTCTGCCGCCCTCGCGGCGAATCGCCTTGACCCATTCGGCAAAAGAGCGCTGTTCCATCGCGATGCTTTGATACTCGCGGCCGATTTTGCCGAGTGAGTGCGCATCGGAATTGGTGAGAAACGTTTTGTCGTGCAACTCGTACAGCCGATCCGCCATGTCCGTGTTCGCGCTCAGCCCAAGCTCTACAGCGTAGATGCGGGTCGGATCAAGCACATCTGCCAAACGGTCGGTACAACTGCCGTACAGTCCCTTGTGTGGCGTGAAAATGTGCGCCGGAATGAGGATGCCGCCCATCTGTTCCACCGCATCCTGAAGCTCTTCGAGTCGAGCCGCCACACGCTGGGAGCTGAGCTGGACATTTTTGCAGCGCACAGAAAGCCAGTGTGTCCATTGCTGCATGTCAGCCAGCTTGGGCAGGTAGACGAGGAAGTGTGCCTCTCCCCGTCCCGGCTCCTTGATCTCCAGCTCACAGCCGAGAATCAGCATCGTCCCTTTGTATAAAATTCCTCCGTCGGGATGCTCTGTCGCCACTCCGGACTCCAAAAGCGACAGCAGCTCATCCTGCACCTCCGGCGAATGCGCGTCGATAATCCCGATCACATCCAGCCCCTTTTTTTCCGAAGCTTCCTCCAAAATTTTCGTCAGGGTCATCTGGCGCGACGCAGTAATTTTCACGGGCTTTCCTGTCCACGTGCCGCCGATATGAATGTGCATGTCGCAAAAATAAGTGTGCATTACCGCTTCAACTGCTTTCGAAGCAGCATGTTCTCCCAGGCAAACAGCGCCACGATGGTTTTCGCATCGCGAATCTCCCCGCTTCGATGCAGGGCATGCGCCTCTTCCAGCGTCAGTTCAAGCGTATCGACAAATTCATCCTCGTCCGGCTTGCTCTCGCCTTTTTGCAAACCAGTCGCCACAAACACATGCAGCATCTCGTCGGCAAAGCCTGGCGAGGTGTAAAACGAGCTGAGCGGCTCAAAGTGGCTCGCCATATAGCCAGTTTCTTCCTCCAGCTCACGCATGGCGCAGGTCAATGGCTCTTCTCCCGGCTCCAGCTTGCCCGCAGGAATCTCCACAATTGTTTGCTCCAGCGGCTTGCGGAATTGACGCACCGCCACCAGCTTGTTGTCCTCTGTCAGCGCCATGACGGCAACCGCTCCCGGATGATTGACGATCTCCCGCTTAGCTGTACGTCCGTTTGGCAAAAGCACCTCGTCAACCTTCAGACTGATAATCTTCCCTTGGTAGATCGGCTGGCTGGCAATTGTTTTCTCGTACAAGTGGTCTTGCTTGCTCACATTCATCATCCTTTTTTCAGCTTGATCGTTCTAAATCGAATCTCTGCTCCATAAGTTGGGAGCATGAAGCTTGTCCACACTCATTGTATCGGAGGAGATTGTGAATGAAAACCTATGTCAGCGAAAAGCACCTGCGGATGGTCGGAAAAGCATGGGAGATCAAGGCCGCTCTCCGTTCGTGGTCAAATAAAGAGCTAACGCTGCAAGCGTATTTGACGAAGCGGACAAACGCGACTCGCCGTTAGACATCTGCAGTGAGCCGAGGTACGAAAGGCTTTTCCACAGAAGATCGGCGGCCAAAACCGCTGTCTGAAACGGAACCGGGTCCTCCCGCCAGCTTCTGCCCATCGTCGTAAAGGGCAAGCCGTAGCCTTTTTCCAGCGCATCCAGGCGCGAGACAGACGGCGCAGGCCCAAATACAAGCGTGTGCCCCGCCCGGCTTTCTGTAATACTCACGAGCTGCTCTTCGATGATCGCATCGCGTTCGTCGCCAAGGCGCGGCATTGCCACCAGCACGGGGCAGAGGGCAAAGCGGCCGAGAATCGCAGTCGTATGGTGGCTGATGCCGTAATGACGGCTGCGCTGGTCGGCAAAGCTGATTCGTGGAACAAAAAACGGCGTTCCTCCCAGTGCCGTTACGGCGTGAATCACTTCTGCCAGCTGGACTCCGGAAAAACCGTAGGAAGTGCCCGTCCCAGCGACACCTGGTCCGAGCATGCAGACAATGACATCTGCCCGCTCCACATGGCGCGCAGCCAGCAAGCCGCTATGGATCGTCACCGCCTCGCGATCGCCGCCCCACGCATGTCCTGTCGTAATCGTCGCAGACAAGCTGCCCGTGCCCGTCAACTCCTGGACATGACGGCTAAGGGCGATCGGCAGCGAAGCCGCGTCGGGCATGACATAGACCAGCCGCAGCCTGGGGTCGTTTTCTTTTAACGCAAGGATGGCCGGCGGCAGCAGGCTGTGCAGCTCTCCGATGAGCACGGGCACACCGTCCAGCGACAGGTCCGGCTGCCGAAACAGGTCGTGAAAAGGGCTGGCCTGTTCTTCTACGGCGTCCACGGCGAGCTGCCAGGGCGAATAGCGCATTTTCATAATATGCCCCCATTTGCTCGGCATGACGTCTCGACCTGTGTGTTCGTCTGCCTTGCCGACGACGAGGTGATACCCGCCCGTCCCGAGTTGCAGACGGAGCGCCGTCGTGTTGAGCAGAAGTGTATCGCCAATGCGGTACTCCTCCCGGGAAAACGAAAGCGCCTTCTGCGGGCCCAAAGCCCCATCTGCCAGCTCGACCTCCAGCAGTTGCATTCCCGCGCGCTTTTCCTCTATACGAATGACCGTACCTGTCACCAGATGCAGCATGCTTCTCCCCCTCGTCCCGCTCCTTCCTACAGTCTATGACAGACAACGTTTGTCCCAATCATCCCGGCGAAAAAAAGCAAAAAGCGGAACCCTCATCGGGATTCCGCCAGCTTTGTTTCTATTGTTCCCCTACTTCTGCGATAATGGCGAGTACCAGCTCGGCCGCCTTGTTCAGCTCAGCGATTGGCATGCGCTCGTTTTTCGTATGAATTTCCTCGTAGCCGATGGCAAAGTTCACGCACGGGATGTTGTAGCCGTTGAACACGTTGCCGTCGCTGCCGCCGCCACTTGCAACCAGCTCCGGATTGCGGTCAATGCGCTTGACGGCTGCGATCGCTTTTTTCACGACTGGCGTTTCTTCATTGAATTTGTAGCCGTGGTACATGAAAATGACGTCATTCTCGCACGTAGCGCCCATCTCCGCTGCCGCTTCCTCGAACGCTGTGGTCATTTTCTTCACTTGCGCTTCCAGCTTGTCCATCACGAGACTGCGCGCTTCGGACCAGACTTCCACGTAATCGGTAACGATGTTGTACGCTTTGCCGCCTTCGAAGCGTCCGATATTCGCGGTGGTATCCTCGTCAATGCGTCCCAGCGGCATGCGGGAAATGGCCTTGCTGGCAACTGTGATCGCGCTGATTCCATCCTCCGGATTGACGCCAGCGTGAGCGGCTTTCCCATGGATTTTGGTCACAATCCGGTACTGCCCCGCACCTGCTACGGTAATTTTGCCAACAGGGCCTTCCGAGTCGAGAATGAAGCCCATCTCGGCTTTCAGCAGGCTTGCGTCCAAAGCGCGGGAACCGACCAGACCAGATTCTTCCCCGACTGTCAGAACCACCTGAATGGTTGGGTGAGGCAAGTTTTGTTCCTTCATCGTGCGAATGCCTTCGAAAATAGCCGCAATCCCCGCCTTGTCATCCGCTCCAAGAATGGTAGTGCCATCGGAATAGACGTAGCCATCGCGGATTTGCGGCTTGATGCCGTTGCCAGGCACGACGGTATCCATATGGCTGCTGAACAAAATCGTCGGGCCTTTTCCTGTGCCTTCCAGGGTCGCAATCAGGTTGTTCGCGCCATGGCCGGTCTTGGCCGCCGCGTCATCCTCTTCCACCGTAAAGCCCATCTCGATCAGCTTTTGTTTCAGCACCTTGTTGATTGCTGCCTCGTTTTTCGTTTCGCTGTCAATCTGTACAAGCTCCAGAAATTCGTTTAGCAAACGCTCTTCGTTGATCGCACTCACACTCGTTACCTCCCAATGACTTGCCCGATTTTGGTACATATTCACAGGTTTAAGTATACATCAAAAAAATTTTTTCTACCACGAAATCGCTTTCCATTCTTTTATGCTTTCGGATACTGGCACAGCTCATACAAAACGCCGCCTGCCGCCTTCGGATGCAAAAATCCGATCAAGGCCCCATGTGCCCCGTCTTTTGGCGTTTCGTGAATGAGCGCTACTCCTTGCTCCTTCAACTGCTGCAAGCGGCTGGCCACGTCATCGACATCGAAGGCAATGTGGTGAACCCCTTCCCCCCGCTTCTCGATGAACTTGGCAATCGGGCTATCGGAAGAAAGCGGTTCCAACAGTTCGATCCGGCTTTCCCCAATAGCCAAAAACGCTACGTTTACCTGCTCACTTTCGACTTTCTCCGTCCCGACCAATCTCAAGCCGAGCTGCTCCGTGTAAAAAGGAAGCGACTGCTCCAGGCTTTTCACTGCAATCCCGATATGGGCAATCTTGTTTGGTGCGCTCACATCCATCATCCTTTTCGCAAATGGTTGTCTCTTTGGCTACATTTCGGTACAATCCTGTTGAGGTCACACATGGATGCATGACTGAACATATTCAAGCTTGGTTCCCTTTTCATTCTAGCATAGCCGGAATCGAATTCACCCGATATTTTCCTCTCATTTGGTCATTTCCCGATTGGAAAGGAGGTTTTTCCAGCATGAAATTTCAGTCGCTGTTTGCGAAAATCCTGATCGGTTTGCTGATTCTCTCTCTCATCGTGCCGACGTTTTTTTATTATATGTAAGTATGTTGCAGGTACCAAAAAAGCGCGTTTGCTATTTTTTCAGGCAAAAACCCCCTGCCGCAGCCGTCATGCTGTGCAGGGGGTTTTCCATTCACTGCCGACCTTTTTACTTGTAAACGAATACGCTGGACGTCTTCGCATCCCAGCCTACTTTGTAGCCAAGGTTGTCAGTTACGGTGCGAACCGGGATCATTGGCATGCCATTTTTCAGGGCGACAGCAGCAGGCAAGGTGATTTCCTGAGTGCCCACTTTCGCTTTGTTGGAGCCAACGGTGAACTTCATGACTTTTGTTCCGCTGATAATCGCTACAGTCGAGTTGTTCCATTGGGTGGTCAACGCGAGCGCTTCCTTGAAGAATTGCGCTGGTACCATTGTCGTATTGCCGTTCGCGATGTAAGGCGCAACTTGCAACGGATAGGTTTTGCCGTGCAGGGTAAAGTTTGCTGTATTCACCTTGAACAGCGCTGCATTCGTCGGCACAGTCACTGCCGGCTGCTGCGGTTGTGTTGTCGGCTGCTGAGCCGGTTGAGCCGGAGCTGGCACGCCCACGCCTACTGCCCGCGCAAACAGCAGTCCTTTTTCTTCAGAAGTATAGACGCTGATGCTGTATGTGTTTTTCACAGCAGGGTTCACAATGTTGGCAGCAGCATTGATGCTGATGTTTGCCGCTGTTGCTGCCGGGATGTCCTGCGATGGGTAAACCAGGACGTTTTGGCCGCGCACTGCTACATAGTTGGCTGCCACGCCGTTTACGGTTACGTTTGCCGGAGCGATATAAGCCGGAACCTTGTATCCCGCAGGGAACACCAGCTCAATGAAATCGCGCTGCTTCACGAGTCCGACACCCAGACCTTTGATCGCTACATTGATACCTGTCGGTTTGCCAACTGCTGTCGACGTCAGGGCAATGGTAGCGGTGCTGTTGTTCACCGTGTTGCTCGGTGCTGGTGTCGTCGTAGGTGTTTGCGGCTGAGTCGGTGTCGGATTGACAACAGATCCGCCAATTGTAAACGCCTTGGACTCCAAAGTCTTGCCAGCAGCTGTCGCCTTCAGCGTGTAGCTGCCTGCTGTTTTCGGGTTCGTGATCCAGGCCGAGAAGGAAACGACCACTTTTACTTCGCTGCTGGCAGAGAAGTTGGACGGAGCCGTAATGTACACTTTGTTGCCGGCAGCACTTACGCGTTTCGCCGTTTTTCCGTTCAGCGTAAAATCAGATGCGGACAAAATGCCTGGAACCATGTCTGCGGACGGGAACTCCAGAACGATGTCTTCGTCTGCTTTCAACTGTTTGCTGCCGAAGTCAGCGTCAAATGTGTAGCTGGAGCGCGCTCCCGCAGACGGATCGGACAGGTTGACCGTAAAGCTGTTGGTCGATGTGCTGGTGCTGCTGCTCGAACCGGTGATTTCGAACTGTTCCGATTCGTATGTAACACCATCGTATTTGACTTTGTACGTGTACTTGCTGCCAGCGCTCGGGTTTTCGATGCCAGCAGACTTGCTGAATTCGAGGGTGATAAAATCATCTCCGTTAACGGAGCTTGGGACCTTGATTTCCACCTCGTCGTCTTTTACGTTGACGGTTTTCACAGAGTAGCCGTTCAACTTGACATCGCTTGCGTCGATTTTCGAAGGAAGCATGTCTTCATCCGGGAAAATGACAGTGATGTACTCGTTGGTTTCCAGCTCGTCGCTGCCTTTCAGCGAGATTTTGCCCAGCTTGACGCTTGTCTCCGCACCTGCTTGCTTGCTGCTGAGCGAGACGGAGTAGTCTTTTTTGCTGGAGCTGGAGCTGCTGGAGCTGCTTTTGATCGAGACGTCAGCGACTTCTTCATCCTCGCTGCTGGTTGATACAGCTACGTCATAAGTTCCCTTGTCATCCGGGTTTGTAATGCCGTCTTCAATCGAAATCGTAACCTTATCGCCATCATCGAGATCTTCGTCCAAGGTAATAATGACTTTTTTGCCGCTTACCTTGACGCTTTTCACATCGAAGCTAGCATCTATATCGCTCTTGCTGATACTTTTGCTCACCGTATAATCGGAATCGAACTCTATCGTGATGGTATCTCCCTTGCTCAGATCCTCTTCCAGCGTAAAGCTGATGTCGTAAGAGCTTTCCTTGTCAGCCCCATTGTCGTCCGGCTTCACGGACAATTTTTTCAATGCGTGAGCCTCTTGCGGTACAGCGACAAAAGGTGTAGCGGCCAGCGCTGATGCCAGCACTATTGGCAGTGCTTTTTTACTCTTCTTCATGTTTTTCCTCCCATAATTACCCGTAATCTGGAAATCATTCTCTAGCAGGTCGCTACCAGTCTACCATAAATGATATCTGGAGGGAATCTCTTCTATGGAAGATTCAGAGACTCCTTGGCTACTATTGCTAAGACGCATTCACCCACGAAAAAGTTACAGGCAAAATGCGTTCACAGGAAAATTTTTTTGCTGACTGATGACCATGCTTTTGACGGCCATAAGTGAAAAAACCAGGCCGGATTCGACCTGGTTGGTGTTGCTCACTTTTTGGCACCCATCAGTACAGCTTCGTATCCGGGCCGATGCTCTCCAGCTTTTGCTTCACGCTTTGCAGGAAGCGTCCGCAAATCAGCCCATCGAGCACGCGGTGATCGAGAGACATGCACAGGTTTACCATGGAGCGAACGGCGATCATGTCGTTGATGACGACCGGACGCTTCACAATGGATTCCACGCTGAGAATAGCCGCTTGCGGCGAATTGATGATCGGCTGCGACAAAACGGAGCCAAACGAGCCGGTGTTGTTGACAGTAAACGTACCGCCCGTCATGTCGTCCATCGTCAGCTTGCCGGCGCGTGTGCGCGCAGCCAGATCGTCGACAGCCTTGGCAATGCCGAGGATCGACTTCTGGTCGGCGTCCTTGATGACCGGAACGAAAAGCGCGTCATCTGTTGCAACCGCAATGGAAATGTTGATTTCTTTTTTCACGATGATTTTGTCGTTCGCCCATGTTGAGTTAATCATCGGATATTCTTTCAGCGCTTCGACAACCGCCTTGATAAAGAACGGCAGGAAGGTGAGGTTCAGCCCCTCTTTTTTCGCGAACTCGGCTTTTACCTGGTTGCGGAAGTTGACCAGATTGGTCACATCCACCTCGATCATCGTCCAGGCATGCGGCGCTTCGTGCTTGCTTTGCACCATCCGGTTGGCGATTGTCCGACGGATTGGCGTGACCGGAACAACCTGATCGCCAGTCGCAACCGGGATGTCGACGGAAGGCGCTGGCGTCGCAGCAGGCGCTGTTTGCGCTGGCGCTGCTGTCGGAGCCGGAGCTGCCGCAGGGGCTTGTGCTTCGGCCACTTGTTCAGCCGGCTTTTGGCCGCCTGCGTCAATAATTGCTTGCACGTCTTTGCGCGTAATCCGGCCGCCTGCTCCCGTGCCCACGACGCGGGACAAATCAATGCCATGCTGCTGCGAGAGCATCACGACGGCAGGCGAATAACGTTGCTTCGCTCCATCGTTTCCGGCCGCTTGCCGGGCTGGCGGTGCAGATTGTACAGTTGCTGCTGCGGCTGGAGCAGTCGCTGTGGTGCTCGCCTGTGTCGCCGCTGGAGCTGAGACGGGTGCATCTGCTTGTGCCGGGCTTGCTGATTCGCCCGCTGCACCACTTTCTTCTATATATAGGATCAATGTCCCGACTGCTACCGTTTCTCCTTCGGGAACGACGATCTCCGTGACTCGGCCGGATACGGTAGAAGGAACCTCCGCATTCACCTTGTCAGTCGTCACTTCCGCCAACGGATCGTATTTTTTGACGGTGTCGCCAACATTGACCAACCATTTGCTGATGGTCCCTTCGGTTACACTCTCACCGAGCTGGGGCATAAGTACTTTCGTTGCCATGATCTTTGGTCCTCCTCGCCTCTAAAAGTTGGCCAACTCGCGCATTGCTTCCAATACTTTTTCCGGGTTGAGCATGAAAAATTTCTCCATCGGCGGGCTGTACGGCATCGCCGGTACATCCGGTCCGCACAGACGCTTGATCGGCGCATCCAGATCAAACAGGCAGTGCTCGGCAATGATCGCCGCTACCTCTCCGCCGACGCCGCCTTCCTTGTTGTCTTCATGCACGATCAACACTTTTCCGGTCTTGGATGCCGCTTCGATAATCGCTTCCTTGTCCAACGGATACAGGGTGCGCAAGTCGAGAACGTGTGCGCTGATGCCCTCCTGTGCGAGCTTCTCCGCTGCCTGCAGGCAGAAATGCAGGGTAAGGCCGTAGGAAATGACGGTAATGTCTGTGCCCTCGCGCTTCACATCCGCTTTTCCGATTGGCAGCACGTAGTCATGCTCCGGTACTTCGCCCTTGATGAGACGATAGCAGCGCTTGTGCTCGAAAAACAGCACCGGATCATCATCACGGATGGCAGCCTTGAGCAGACCTTTTGCATCGTATGGCGTGGAAGGGGCCACGACCTTCAAGCCAGGAACGTTGGTGAACATCGCCTCAACCGACTGCGAGTGGTAGAGAGCGCCGTGCACGCCGCCGCCAAACGGAGCGCGAATCGTGATCGGGCAATTCCAGTCATTGTTGGAGCGATAGCGCATTTTCGCCGCTTCGCTGACAATCTGGTTCACAGCCGGCATGATGAAGTCGGCAAACTGGATTTCGGCAATCGGACGCATGCCGTAAGCCGCCGCCCCGATCCCTACGCCGACAATCGCGGATTCTGCGAGCGGTGTATCAATCACGCGCGCCTCGCCGAACTCTTCAATCAATCCGTTGGTCGCACGGAACACGCCGCCGCGCACCCCTACGTCTTCCCCAAGAACAAACACATTCGGATCGCGACGCATCTCTTCGCGCATCGCCATCGTAATCGCATCAATAAACGAAATGACTGCCATGAAAAGATCCCCCCTTAGTTCCCGTAGACGTGTGTCAATGTCGATTCAGGTGTCGGATACGGAGCGTTTTCCGCGTACTCGGTCGCCTCGTCAACTTCGAGCTGCACACGGGCCAGCATATCCGCTTCTGTATTTTCATCGAGCAAGCCGACTTCACGCAAATAGGCGGCAAAAACGATCAGCGGATCTTTTTTCTTCGCCTCTTCCACCTCTTCGCGCGTACGATACACACGGTCGTCATCGTCGCTGGAGTGAGGAACCAGACGATACATCACCGCTTCGATCAGTGTCGGCCCTTCGCCGCGGCGAGCGCGGTCCACGGCTTCCTTCATGACGCGGTACACTTCGATCGGATCGTTGCCGTCTACGCTGACGCCAGGGAACCCGTAGCCAATCGCACGGTCTGCTACGCTTTCGCATGCGAGCTGCTTTTTCAGCGGAACGGAGATTGCGTATTTGTTGTTTTCACAGAAAAAGATCACCGGTAGCTTGTGGACGCCCGCGAAGTTGGCACCCTCGTGGAAATCCCCCTGGTTGCTGGAACCTTCCCCGAAGGAGGCATATACGACAAAGTCTTTGTTTTGCATTTTGCCTGCCAGCGCCATGCCGACTGCATGCGGAACCTGTGTCGTTACCGGGCTGGAGCCTGTCAGGATATTGTATTTTTTGCCGCCGAAGTGTCCCGGCATCTGACGTCCGCCGCTGTTCGGATCTTCTGCCTTGGCAAAAGCAGAGAGCATGCAGTCACGCGCCGTCTGGCCGAATACGAGCACCAGTCCCAGGTCACGGTAGTACGGGCACAGATAATCTCTGTCTTTCTCCAGGGCGAAAGCCGCTCCTACCTGAGCCGCCTCCTGTCCCTGGCAAGAAATGACGAACGGCACTTTGCCCGCTCGATTCAGCAGCCACTGGCGCTCGTCAATTTTCCGCGCAAGCAGCATGTAATAGTACATATCCAGGACTTGTGCATCAGTCAAACCAACTTGTTCATGCCGTTTGGTTGTCATCGTGGATACCTCCCTGCTAATTGTGAATCGCTTTTCCATCTACGGCCAGGGCCGCTTCCATGATTGCCTCCGAGAGCGAAGGATGCGGGTGGATGGTCTGTCCAATCTCCCACGGAGTGGCATCCAGCACCCGGGCAAGACCCGCCTCGGAAATCATATCGGTCACATGCGTGCCGATCATGTGTACGCCTAACAGGTCGTTTGTTTTCGCATCGACGACCAGCTTGACAAAGCCGTCATTTTCGCCGTGGATCACCGCTTTGCCCAATGCCTTGAAGCTGAACTTGCCTACCTTCACTTCAAAGCCCTGCTCGCGCGCCTCTTTTTCCGTCAAGCCGACGTTCGCCACTTCCGGACGGCTGTACGTGCATTTCGGTACCTTCGTGTAATCGAGCGCATGCGGATTCAGGCCAGCCATGTGTTCGACTGCCAAAATTCCTTCGTGGGAGGCCACGTGCGCGAGCTGCAAGCCGCCAATCACATCGCCAATGGCATATATATGCGGTTCCGCTGTCTGGAAATGTTCGTTGACGACGATGACTCCGCGCTCCACCTTGACTTCGGTTGCTTCCAGTCCAATATTATCCACATTGGCCTGACGCCCTACCGACACGAGAATTTTTTCTGCTGTAAAGGTGTCGACCCCATTTTTTGTCTCTGCCGAGATAACGACTTTGCCTTCGCCTTTTTCCAACGTCTCCGGCAATACCTTCGCGCCTGTGACGATGTTGACTTTGCGTTTTTTCAGCAGACGTGCCAGTTCCTTGCTCACTTCTTCGTCTTCAAACGGCAAAATGCGATCTGCGTACTCGACAATTGTGACTTCTACGCCAAAATCGTTGAGCATGGACGCCCACTCGACGCCGATGACTCCGCCGCCGACGATTACGACAGATTCAGGCAGCTTTTCCCATTGCAAAGCTTCGTCGCTTGTCACGACGTAGGACCCGTCGATGGTGAGGCCCGGAAGCGTGCGCGGACGGGAACCGGTCGCGAGCAGCAAAAAGCGCGGCACGATGATTTCCTGATCGCCGTTTTCCTTTTCAATGCGGACAGCGCCAGCCTGCGGGGAAAAGATGGACGGACCCATTACACGCCCGAAGCCTTCAAAGACGGTGATTTTGCCTTTTTTCATCAAATACTGAATGCCTTTGTGAAGCTGGTCGATAATGCCCTGCTTGCGATCCTGGATTTTGCTGAAGTCATAGCCGACATCGCCTGCAGAAATACCGTACTTGTCTGCTTCCTTCAAGGTCGCAAACACTTCTGCACTGCGCAATAGCGCCTTGGACGGGATGCAGCCGCGGTGCAGGCATGTGCCGCCCAGCTTTTCTTTTTCTACAATGGCGACATTCATTCCCAGTTGGGAAGCGCGGATCGCTGCTACATAGCCGCCGGTGCCGCCACCGAGAACGACCAGATCAAATTCTTGGGACATGCTTGATCTCTCCTTTCATGCGAAGCGTCTTCACGCACGGGCGAAGACAGTCGAATAAGCTGGCTGCTGATTTTTCGGAACGCTTGCCTACGTTTTTTAGAGAATAAGAATATTCTAAGAAAAAAGGATATGTACCCCCTGACCGCCATATGGTCGGGACAGTGTGGGGGCAGGGGAATGACTTCGTTTATCGATAACGATTAGCGATGGTAGACCGTTTTGCCGTTTTTCAGGAACGTATTGCGGGATTTGCTCACTCTGGCAATGCGTTCTTCGGCCATGCGGTCCGCTGCCTTGTAGGATGGCACGCCATCGCGCTCGGCAATTTCGTACACTTTCAGGATGGTGTCGTAGATGGTTTCTACTTTTTTCAGGGCGCGCTCGCGGTTGTAGCCTTGCAGTTCGTCCGCCACGTTGATAACGCCGCCCGCGTTGATGACGTAGTCTGGGGCGTAGATCAGACCCATTTCATGGATGAGGTCGCCGTGACGCTCTTCTTTCAGCTGGTTGTTGGCAGCACCCGCGATTACTTTTGCTTTCAGAAGCGGAATGGTGTCGTCGTTGATGATCGCACCCAGCGCGCAAGGAGAGAAGATGTCGCACTCTACGCCGAAAATTTCGTTGACGCCAACCGCTTTTGCTCCGAAATCGTTGACAGCGCGGTTTACGTTTTCTTCATTAATGTCGGTAACGATCAGGTGAGCGCCTTCCTCATGCAGATGGCGGCACAGGTTGTAGGCTACGTTTCCAACGCCTTGTACGGCAACGACACGGCCGGAGAGAGAGTCAGAGCCGAAAGCGAGCTTCGCCGCTGCCTTCATGCCGCGGTATACGCCGTACGCTGTTACAGGAGACGGGTTGCCGCTGGAGCCGAATGCAGGCGAAACGCCTGTCACATAGTCTGTCTCCAGGTGGATCATATCCATGTCCGCAACGGTCGTACCTACGTCCTCTGCTGTGATGTAGCGGCCATTCAGTCCTTGAATGTAACGGCCAAACGCGCGGAACAGCTCTTCGCTCTTGTGCTTGCGCGGATCGCCGATGATAACGGCTTTACCGCCACCGATGTTGAGCCCTGCTGCCGCGTTTTTGTAGGTCATGCCGCGACCGAGGCGCAGTACGTCGATGATCGCTTCTTCTTCTGTTTGGTACGGCCACATGCGCGTGCCACCCAACGCTGGTCCAAGTGTCGTATCATGAATGCAAATGATTGCTTTCAAACCGGAATTTTCATCCTGGCAAAATACCAGTTGCTCGTAATCGTACTTTTGCATGTAGTCAAAGATGTTCAATGAAGAAACCTCCCTAGTATCATTCTTCTGGGTAAACAGTGGGCTCCGTGTGGAGAATTTCCCGCCAAGCAGATTATGCAAAAGCCATGCCAACGCCATCGGTTTTTGAAAGCGCTTTATTTACGGCAGACTGGATGGATTCTCCATTCGTCAAGTGTGCATTTTTTTGCACGAACACGCAGATATTTGCATGCAAAAATTTGCACATTCAATTCTGATCTCCCTGCTCATCCATGATTCCCAATTTTTCCATCTTGTAATACAGACTGCGGATCGCGATTCCCAGCCGCTTGGCCGCCAAGGTCCGATTGCCTTTGGCCGCAGCCAGCTCCCGCATAATATGTTGACGTTCCGCTTCCTCCATCGCTTGCTTCAATGTTTTCCCCGTGGGGCCGGCCACTGTTTCTGCTTCCTTTTGGCTCATGCTGATTTTTCGTTCCAAAGGAGGCAGGTGCTCGGGCATGATGGTGCGTTCGTTGATGCGCATGTGGATCATCGCCCGGCCAAGGACGTTTTCCAGCTCGCGCACATTGCCCGGCCAATGGTAAGACAAAAGCATTTTCAAGGTATCTTCGTGCAGCTCCTCGACGTTTCTGCCGTATTCCAGATTCGCCTTGCGCAGCAGGTACATCGCGATCGGCTCAATGTCTTCCAGCCGCTGGCGGAGCGGAGGAATGTGGATGGGCACGACGTGAAGGCGGTAGTACAGGTCTTCGCGAAAACGCCCCTCGCCAATCGCCGCCTCCAGATTTACGTGGGTAGCGGCAATGACGCGAACGTCGATGTTGATCGGCTTCGTCCCCCCGACGCGGACGACCTCCCGTTCCTGCAGCACGCGCAAAAGCATGACCTGCATCCCCATCGACAGCTCACCGATTTCATCCAAAAATATGGTGCCTCCGCTCGCTTCCTCGAACAGACCGCGTTTGCCCCCTCTGCGCGCTCCCGTAAAGGCGCCTTCCTCGTAGCCAAACAGTTCGCTTTCCAGGAGGCTTTCGGAAATCGCCGCGCAGTTGACCCGGATAAACTGGTTGTACTTGCGCTCGCTCGCGTTGTGAATCGCGTGCGCAAACAGCTCCTTCCCCGTGCCGGACTCGCCGCGAAGCAGCACGGTGGCTGGCGTCAGCGCCGCTATTTTCGCTTGCTCGATGGCGCTTTTCATCTGCTCGCTGTTGCCGATAATGTCCGCGAAGCTGTACTTCGCCTCCAGCGTGCGGATAATGCGTCTTGCTTTTTCCAGTTCTTCCGTCAGCCGCTTGAACTCGGAGACGTCGTGAATGACCCCGACGCTTCCTTTCAGTTCGCCGTCGACGACGACCGGAGCCACGTTTACAACCACGTCCTTGCGCTTGGGCCCGAGCTTCATCGGGACACCCCTGACCGGACGCTTCGTTTTCAACACCTGCATGTGCATGCTGTCGCCTTCGGAAATGTCGACCGTCGCAGGCTTGCCGATAATATCGTCCGGGGTAAACCCCGTCAGTCTCGTGTACGCGGGGTTGATTAAAAGACCGATGCCGTTTTGATCGACGACGGAAATCGCTTCGTCCGAAGATTGAATGATCGCTTGCAGCATGCTCTGCAATTCCTTGAGATTGGTCACTTCTTCTGCCAGCGCCATCACCTCGGTAATGTCGCGGAAGATGGCTACTGCCCCTACCACTTCCCCCTTGTCGTTGCGCACGGGGACGCGGTTGGTGATGATTCGCGTCTGATTTGGCAAAATCTGCTCCTGGTTCAGTTCAGGACAGCCTGTTTCCAGTACAATATGCAGTCTGGTGTTGGGGATACACTCAGCTACTTTTGTATTCAGCACTTCGCTTGCCTCGATGCCCATCAGGCGCTCGGCCGCTTTGTTGAACAGCGTGATGATACCTTGCCGATTGACTCCGATGATGGCATCGTGCGTGGAGTCGAGCATCGTTTCGCGCTCGCGCTGATTTTGCATCATCGCCGCAATCAGCTTATCACGCTCGCGGATAAGCCGCATGACAATGCGCGTAAAGGTGCCGGGAATGAGCACTGTCTTGTCCCGCTTCAACTGCCGCAGCTGCTCGTATACTTTCATGTCCCCTGTCGCTTCCAAAATCACGTCCAGCTCATCGTCCAAAAAAGGACGATAATCCGTGGCGACCTTGATTCCAAGCGACCTTGCCAGCTCGATCCCGGGCGCGTCCGGCCTGCGATCGACCACGGCGACAATTTTTAGCCTGTCCATCTGGTTCAGCGTCCGCAGCAGGGCCGTTCCGCCTCGTCCAGCACCTACGATTAGAAGCTTGTGCATGCGCCAGACCCCTCACTTTTCATCTTACTCGTAACCATTGTACTGCAACAAACTGTTGAAGGACAGGCTCTCTTCCCAAACGTGCGCTCGCTCGTGTGCAGGGGATGGACGGTGGACAAGCAACCTGGCATCCGATATGATGGAAGGATGAGAGAGAGGTGTGAACCACCAGTGGTCGTTCAAAAAATCATTGCGCTCTTAATCATGGTCATTCCGGCTGCGATTGCCATGTACGGAATCAAGCTGATTCGCGACGCCTTTTTTTACTCGATGGCGCCCGATGTCGGTTTTCTGTGGGGAAAGCTCGTTCTCGGCATACTTGCTTTCGCCATCCCGGTCTTGTTTATTGCCGGGTTCATTTTGCATCACGACCGAAAAAAAAATCGGGTACAACCCCGCTTCATGATTCGAGAGCCGGAAGAAGACGAGTAGAACAGGCAGGTGGACATCTGCCTGTTTTTGTTTGCCCTCATCTCCCCCAGTCGTCCAGCCTTCTGAGCCACGCTTTTTTTTCGATGATCTGGGAAAAGGACACGAACTCCGCTGCAACCTGAATGGCGACGAATCCGCACAGGATGGCGGCTTGCCACGAAATCGGCGCGACCGTCACGTATGTATAGCCAATGGCAAAGCCAAGCGTATTGGCCCCGGTATCCCCGAGCATGATCCGGCCGCCTGCGTCATATGGAAAAAACAGCACAGTGGCGACGAGAAGCGGCAAAAGAAACAGCCAGACAGCAAGCGACTGCCCGGCTTTCGCCCCAAAAGCGCTGAGCGCGGCAGCAAGCGAGATGAGCAGCCAAAACACCTTGATCGCGCGGCCTGGTCTTAAGTCAAACAGGTTCAGGATGTTCGGGGATAGCGCCAGCAAGCCGCAGGCGACCAGCCACGGCCAGAAGCCAACGGATACGAACAGCGATACGCCGACAGCCGTCATCCCCCCGCCAAACAGCTTGCACATCCCGCTCGTCACGCGCCCCTCGCGCAACAGCGCGGCAAAGTGGCCGCGAAACCCTTTTGTCATCGCGTCCCCAGCCTTGTCGTCCATCCATCCCCAGCAAGCCATCGCCGCCATTCCACAGACAAGCAGCAGGCCGTGCTGGAGCAGCTCACGGGGAGCGTTCGCCCGTGCAAGCAGAAGCAGCTCAACAAGCACCGTCACGGCCATGCTCGCGACAAGCACCAGCCCACCTGCCGTCAGCACCTGCTCGCCGCGATAATTGGGGCGGCTCATGCCTTTTTGGGCAATCAGTCGTGAGCAGAAGCCAAACAGGGGACGCTGCAGGACGAGCGGCAAACCGAGTGCAACGAGCAGAGCCTGTATTATGGTGTGCGCATCCACGGCTTACCCTCCCACCACTTGGTACACAATGTCCGGCCAATGGCGACAAACTCCTTGCCGCGATGCGAATAGCCTCGCCAGTCATTGCCCGTTTCCCGATGCAAAAACGGCACGGGCACCTCCCGGATGCGGTAGCCGGCACGCAGGGCATCTACGGTAAGCCCCACCTCAATGCCGAAGCCCCTGTCTATTTTCCCCAGTTTTTGCAAGAGATCGCGGCGAATCGCCCTCTGGCCGGACAAAGGCGCGCGGGCTTCAAAGCCTGTCAGCCACTTGATCCCTCGCTGGGCCAGCCCTTTTGCCAGCCCCATTCCGGCTTTTTGCTTAGGGGGTGGCAGGATCGCGATTGCCATATCACACGCATCCGCAAGCACAGGCGCAAGCAGATGCCCGGCTTCCCCCGCACTCTCGCGCAAATCGCCGTCGAGCAGCATAACCACATCCCCGCTCGAACGCTGCCAGCCGATCTGGACGGCAGCTCCCTTGCCCCGGTTGCGCGGCAAGCGAATGACGAGATCAGCCCAGTCTTTTGCCAAATGAGCGGTCGCATCCTCGCTGCCATCGTCGACGACAATCAGCTCGTGGCAAAAAAGGCGTTCCCGAATCGCCCGCAGCGTCGCTCCGATCGCGTCCGCTTCATTGTAGGCAGGAATGATGACGCTAACTTTTTTCACGCCCGACCCTCATTTCTGTCATTTCTTGCTGCACCTTTTCCAGCAAGGCCCACTGCTTGGCCAACGAATCCGGCTCCTGCTCGATCCAAAGCCATTTTCCTGCGTCCGCCCGTTGTTCCAGCCATAGCGGCAGCTGGCCCGCGACCACAAGCAGCAAGCCGTCCTCCCAGGTTCCGCCCCCTTCGTACCGGATGACATGGATGCCCACGGCGTGCATCAGGCGGGTAATTTGCTTCGCTTCCTTGTCTGCATCCTGCCAGACGTACACCTTTTTTCCTGCGAGGTCATTGCCGTAGCGCATCGCCATCATATGGACGACTTCCTGATTGCTCTGCTCCACTTCCCGAAGCAGTCGATTGATCTCTTTTTTCAAATCGTGGTTGCTTTTCAGCGCCCGGTCATATTTGGCCTCCATTTTCGCCAAAATTTCCTGCGCTCCTTTGGAAAACCACGGATGGCCCACCGTCCCGCCCAGCAGGATGCCGACGCCGAGCGCCACAAAGACGGCCGCCAACGTAATCAGGTGATAACGAAACGAAATCATAGCGCCTCCTTAAAAAGCCCAGGTCCGCCATTGCGTCCAGAGCATTTGCGCCGCATAACGGGCGATGGGATGAATCATCAGCACGGCCGTGACAGGCAACAGCATCGCCGCCATGCACCAGCCCCACAGCTTCCAGGAGCCAGTCGGCTGATAGAGCTGGCTGACTCCTTTGGCATCAATCAGTCTGGGCCCGATCTTCGTGCGGACCAGCAACGTACTGGCCATCCCTTTGCGCCCCTTTTCCAGAAAGTCAATCATGTTCGTATGGGCGCCGATTGTCACGATCAGCTCGGCTTTTTTCTCATAGGCAAGCAGCATGGCCACATCTTCGCTCGTGCCGGGCGCAGGCAGGACGTGATGAGCCACCCCTAGCTGCTCGACTCTGGCTTTTCCGGGAGCAGTCCCGTCGACAAAGGCGTGAACGACGATTTCCGCCCCGCACTTCAGCGCCCTGTCCGAGATGCTGTCCATGTCCCCGACGATGAGGTCAGGCTTGTACCCCGCCTGCAAAAGAGCGTCTGCTCCCCCGTCGACCCCGATGAGCACGGGTTGGCATTCGCGTATGTAGGAGGAAAGCGTCTGCAAATCTTCCTTGTAATGTTTGCCGCGGACGACGACGACGACATGCCGTTTTTCGAGTCTGGTTCGCAGCGGCATGGGATAGAGTGGCTTTAAAAACAAGTCTTTCTCTTTATTGGCGTACATGAGCGTGTTATCAATGAATAGGGAGAGCGTCTCATCCAGCCTGCTTTGTGCTTCGGCCCACTTTTCGAGAATCGCCTCCAGCGATACGGGCACAAGCGTCAGGGCAAGCTCCCATTGTGCATTTCGTTTCAGGTACAGGCTGTCATCCCGGACGGCGGCAAACTGCCCGTTCCACGCATCTATTGCGGACGGTTCAGCCAAAGGAGAGGCTGCCTCGTACAAAGCGACGCCCGCTTTCAGCAGGAGCCGCGCCCCTTCAGCCGGATACTGACCGGTCATGAAAGGGGACAGGTTCACAACCACCTTTGCCCCCGCTTCCAGTAAAGACCGGGCCGCCATCTCATCCACATCCGGATGATCGATGATGGCGATATGGTGGGGGTGGAGCCGTTTGCAAAGCTGCTTCGTTTTGCGGTCAGCAGCAATCACTCCCGTATAGGTAAGAAAATCGAGACGTTTTCGCTTGCCCATCTTTTCCACCTCCACGCATAGTATGCTAAAAATTTCCTTGGAGCATGCAAAAAAGAGGCTGTGCAAAAAATCGCACAACCTCTTTTCGGCCGGACGGATCGCCTTGTGAATTAGGCTCCCTTTGTTATGTAGTAAATAATCAAACCGTCAGCAAACAGGAAAACCAGCAACGCAATCAAGCCAAATCCGATCGCAAACTTGTTTTTTGCCTTGAACGAATTAATACAGCCCCAAGCGATGAAAAACGTGAAGACGAACATCAAAATATCAAACAAAACAATCTTCATGTACGACAACTCCTTCACCATGATGACGCTAACCGAAAATACAATGGCAATATTATTATATATCCTCGTGTATTAAGAGACAAGCATATCCAAATTTGTGACAAACAAATTCACATTTACGCTTTCTTTTATTGTGCCTCAAACGTGCCTGCCTATCCATATGCTCCAGCGATCTTGCTCGCTGATCGTTTCCTGTCCGGAAAATTTTTGGCAAATGGTGTCCACCAACTGCTCCAGCTCTTCGTCCGCAAGCTCGTGGAGCAAAGACCGCCCTTTCCGCGAGCGCAGATCATCTGCCAGTTCAGCGAGGTTTCCGTAGACGCGCCTGACCTCCCAGAGCGACAGCAGCCTGATGTCCGCAAGTCCTGCCTGCTGCATCGCTGCCTGAACCATCCGGTCTTCCGGCCTGCGTTTGGCCTCGACGGCCAGCAACCGCGGAAACTGTTCGAAGAAATAGCCGCGCAGATGCGTTTTTGACGCGGGAACAGCGCAGTCGTCGATTGTTCGATCCTGGATGATACAAATGCCGCCAGGTGCAAGGAGCCGTTTTCCTTCGGCAAAAAATCCGTTCAGATCCTCGAGATGGTGAATGAGCGCCCGGGCAAAGATAATATCAGCGCATGCGTCAGGCAGTCCGGTTTGTAAAGCGTCGCCCTGCACGAATGAGATACGCGGCTCATCTGCGCATTGCTTCTGCGCTGTTTTGAGCATCGCACTGGAAAAATCGACTCCGGTTACGCTGGCGGCTCCGAGCTTCGCCCACGCCTTGCTGTAGATACCGCCTCCGCAGCCGATGTCGACCACGCGCTTCCCTCGCGGATCGACGACAGACAGCATGGTGCGCGCCCATGTGTCGTCCGCTTCTCTACCTGTGTAACTTTCTGCGTTTTCGTTGGCGTGAAAATCCATTTTCATGCTACTTCGCCTCCATAAACTCCAGGCGGTTTCCAAACGGATCTTCCGTAAAGAAACGAACGATCCCGGGGATTTCGTCATCGATGCGAATCGGTACACCCGCTTTTTGCAAATGCGCGATCAGCGCCTCGATATTTTGCACGACAAAGGCTGGATGTGCTTTTTTCGCCGGGATGAAGCCCTGTTCGATGCCAAGGTGAATCAGTTGTGCGCCGCAGCGGAACCAAGCGCCGCCGCGCGCCCGCAGCTTTTCCGGCTTGGGCACTTCCGGCATGCCGAGCAAACCCGTGAAAAAGCGCCGTGCCTCTTCCTCTGCTCCTGGCGGTGCGGCCAATTGAACGTGATCCAGTCCTACCCATTCAAATTTTGTGTTCATCGTCATTTCCTCCTTTTTTCTGGCACATAACCATCCACTCATCGATCTGGTGCGCCACGACTCTGCCCTGCTCGATTTTCACGCCCAGATAGCCTTGCTGCTCATCGGTCGCATCCAACAGCAACCGCTCGACAGCCTGCTCCTGCTCCGGCGATTCCGACGTCCGCTGTACCCACGGCAAAAAGGCAAACTGTTTTTTCCGCAGCCGCTCTTGGCGCTCCTGCAAATCATGGGCCGCGTGCAGCTCTCTCCACTCGCTCACCGACAGACAGCGCACATGGCTTGGGTCGCGCCGCTTTTCTACCAGATTCACAAAGTCGGCGAGCTGCTTTTCCTCGGGCGCTACGTTGTCGATAAACAGATACCATCCGCCCGGACGCAGCACGCGGCTTGCCTCACGGACAAACGCAGCAGGATCGGGAAAATGGTGCGCCGCAATTCGGCAAGTGACCAGATCAAACGACTCGGACAAAAACGGCAGTGCTTCTGCGTCCGCCTGGACATACAAAATGTTCGTCTCTTTTTGGTTCGCCTCTGCTGCCGCCGCCAGCATGGGGCGCGTCAGGTCGGTCGCGACGACAAGTGAAACCAGCGGCGCCAATGTACGGGCAACATGTCCACCTCCCGTGGCGATGTCGAGCACCTTCCAGCTTTTTTGCGGCGAAAGCCACTCGACCAACAGCGGCAAATCCGTTCCTTGCGCGTGCGTCTTGCTCTGCACATACTCCTGTGCATTTTTCCCGAATTGCTGCTGCACGGCCTGCTTTACCTCCAGATTTTTGTCCATGCTCCCACCTCCTGCTCGTATTTTATGCCAATTTTTGTTGCCGTTGTTATAGAATACGGATAACGAGTTATCGAGTTTTTGAATAGGAGGGTTCCTTGTGGAAAAAGAGAGCCTGGAAATTTTTTTGACCATCGCCCACCACGGATCAATCAATCGTGCTGCGCAGGCGCTGTTTCTCGCCCAATCTACCCTGACACATCGACTCAAGCAGTTGGAGCGGCAAATAGGCAGTCCTCTGTTTGTGCGGACCGCCTCCGGTGTGAGCCTGACGGGTGAGGGACGCCGACTGCTGCCTGTCGCAGCGAGCATCGTCGAGCAGATGCGTTCGTTTCTGGAGCAAAAGGAACAGGTAAAATCCATGACAATCGTAGCCGGAAAAGCGTTTGTCGCCTATGAGCTGCCTCGCCTGATCGGCGAATATCGCCAGGCGAATCCCGGCTTTACCTGTTACGTCCGCTCGACGTTGTACGAGGAATCGCTCAGCGCCTTGTTAACTGGCACCGCCGATGTCGCCTTTCTCGGCAGTGAGATATACCATCCGCACATCCACCAGGAATTTTTGCCGAGCGACCGAATCTTGCTCGTCATGTCGCCGGAGCATCCATGGGCCAGCCACTTTCCGGGCTTTTCCGGCTGGGGGACGCAGGAAATGATTTTGTTCGGCAATCATACCGCTCCCTACCGCCAGCGCATCGATCGTTTTCTCGCGCGAAACGGTGTGTTTCCCAACGTCATCATGGAGCTGGACAGTTTTAGCGCGGTCAAAAAAATGGTGGAGCGCCAGCTCGGCATCACGATGCTGCCGGAGCGGACGATCTTACGCGAGCTTTCGGAAGGCAGGCTCGTCGCCCACGACATTGCAGCAGGCACGCTGCAGCGACCCACGCTTATCGCCTATTTGCAGCAAAAAAAAGAGGACGACGCGTTCCAGCAATTCGTCCAATGGATCAAGGATCATTATTGATGCAAGGTGAAGACGGTCAATTCTGGTCTGCACAAAAACCGGACAGGCAAAATCGTCGTCCCCAGTCCCCTGTTCACGTAAACCGGCATTTGGCTGTCGCCTGCGTGGTACAAGCCTTTGACGTATTTCGTCGCCAGCTTTGGCGTCAGGACGTGCCCGACAAGCGGCAGCCGCACCTGTCCGCCGTGGCTGTGCCCGGACAATTGCAAATCGACAGGATAGCGAGCAGCTTCCTCGGCAAAATCCGGTTCGTGCGCCAACAGGATGACGCTCGCCCCTTCGGGAATCCCGGCCAGCGCTTTTGGCAGATCAGGCACGCCCATCAGCGCATCGTCGATTCCGGCGATGTACAGACTGTCGCCATTTTTGCCGAGCGCCACATGGCGGTTGTCCAGCACCGCAAAGCCAGCAGCAGCCCAGCCTTGGCGAATCGCATGCTGCTGGCCTGCCCGGTAGTCGTGGTTGCCGAGCACTGCAAATTTTCCAAGCGGCGCTTCCAGCTTTGCCAGCATGGGAATCGCCGCGGAAAACGACTGTGTCTCCAGGTCCACAATATCGCCCGTAAAACAGATCAAATCCGGCTGCTCATTTTGAATCAGGTCGAGAACGCCTTGCAGTTGTTCTGGTTTGAAAAAGTGCCCCAGGTGGACGTCGCTGAACTGTACCAGCTTGCAGTCGGCGAAGCTGTTCGGAAGTCGCGGCAGGGAAAGCGACACCCGCTCAATCTGCAGCGCGGTGCGCTCCCATGCATAGCCGTACGTACACGCCACAACGCCGAGCCCTACCAATCCCCCCACCCACTTCATCGAACGGCGTAAAAAGGCCCGGCGTGAGATTGTGACAAGCTTTGGATCATTCGCTTGCATCCGTTCGCTCGTAGCCGTTTACGACGACGTCCAGGCGTCCTGTTTCGGGATCAATCAGCAGACCGTGAACGTCGACGTAAGAGGGCAACAATGGATGCTTCTTGATCGTCTCCACACTTTTCCGCACACTTTCCTCCACGCAGTCGAAACCATGGAGCCATTTGTTCAGATTGATCCCCGCGTGCTGAAGAATGGTAAAGGTCTCGGCCGAAATGCCTTTTTCCTGCATCTTCACCATGGTCCGTCTGCTGTCGATCGCACTCATCCCGCAGTCGTAATGGCCGACGACCATCACTTCTTCGGCATTCAGTTCATAAATCGCCACGAGAATACTGCGCATGATACTGCCAAAAGGGTGGGATACGATGGCTCCGGCGCTTTTGACGTGCTTGATGTCGCCGTTGCGCATGTTCATCGCCTTGGGCAACAGCTCTTCCAGGCGTGTGTCCATACAGGAGAGAACAACCAGGCGCTTGTCGGGAAACTTGGTTGTTTTGTATTTTTCATATTCGCGATTCGCTACAAATTGACGGTTAAATGCGAGAATTTCATCCAGATTGCGCATGGTGCAACACCTTCTTCGCTTTTTGTTAGGAGTATGTTTTCTATTGTACATACATATTGGCATCGTTCAAGCGAGCGGAGCACTTTGGTGTGGGGGGCTTGCCTGGAAGTCATGAATTATTGAAGATACTCAGTATTTGCCCCCCATATTTTTCTACCTTGGCTTTTCCAAATCCTTTGACGTTTAACAACTCTTCTTCCGTTCGCGGATACTTTGCAATCAAGTCCTCCATTTCATTGTTGTTGAAAATATAATACGCCTTGATCTTCTCCGCTCTCGAAGTCTGCAGTCGATACGCCTTCAATTCTTCACGCAGCTGCTCCTCCGGTTTTTTGGAAAAATCGTCGAGCGAAAGTCTGTACTTCGCCATCAAATCCATTTCAATCGGAGAGTGCAAGGCAACCAGCCTATTTGCAAGATCGTACATGTGCTTTTCAGATAAATCATATGTATTGGTCCTGTCATTCAAGAACCTTTCCAGCGTAGCCTTGATCTGATCGTACTTGATAATTACATTTTCGATCTCGGCTGGACAATTGTATTTGTTGACGATCGTTTTGGCATTTGCCATTACGACGAGCGAGTAGATTGGCAATTTATCAAACTTCATTTCGTTTAACAAACTATGTTTTATAATATCAACATGCCTCATGGTTTGCGTAATAGGACTATAAAATCCTTCCCTATATTCTTTGCCGTCCTTCGTTTTCATGATTCTCACGAAGTTTCCTTCTCGATCAATGGAAATATTTCCACTTAATTTTTTTGTTTCCAACAAACAGATGAATTTATGAGAAATGACGACGAAATCCAACTGCGCAACGTAATCGTTATACGCGATTCGAACGTCATGCAGACATAAAATTGGTAAAAATGAATTTTTTAACTCGAAATAAACATTATTTTCGCCATCCAAGCCATACTTCAAAAGTTTTATATCTCGCTCTATGTTATCCTTCTTTTCTCCATCTACCACTTTTTGCAAAAGTTCTTGCAAAGCAGCGAGTTGACGATTGTCCTTTGAAAACTCCTTAACGAAAATCGGACTCTTTATTGTCCTTTTTTGACCGAATAATTGTTTAAAGAAAGACATAAGCCATTCCCCTTGAAAATTTAGTGCATGCAGGATTTTGGTGAAATATTTACCATCCATGAATAGTCATATTATACCATCTTTCCAGCTTGGTGTTGGCAACCCGGCATCCAGGTTATTGGTATTCCTTGTTGCCTTTTATTTTTTTTGACCGTCCAAATTCTCCCGTATAGGCTCGTACTGCAAGGAAGACGAGGTAAAATGGTCGCTTTCCTGATTCCCCATAAAGATGAGTAAAAGATTTTTCTTGTCTGACTTTTTGTACCGGTAGGTTAACGTTACATTTTTATCAATGGTTAACGAATCGTACTCTTCACCAAATACAGATTCGATCTCTTCTTGCGTGACAGGTTCCATATTTGCAACAATCGTTGTAATTTGCTCCTTCTCCGGGTCTGGTGAGATTGCCTTCGATCCTTTTGAAATTCTGTAAACGAAACCATTATCAAGTTTCAGGTATACATGATTGACAAGATCGGCTTCACTTTTGTTCAGTTTCTTGAACACTTCCTCTTTTCCTGTTCCCAGTGGCAGGCCTCCACCTAAATCCAAGGCATCCAAATTTTCTTTTATTTTTACGAGGTGTTCCACTCCTTTGGATGGGGGTACATTTTCGCTGCTCTTTGAGCAACCTGCGATTTATTCGGTCATAAAAAAATTCCCCCATTTTTCTATCCAATGAGGGAATCGATTAATTATGGATCGCGTAAAAAGAGAGGTTGTCACTTATCGCAATTAGTACAACCCCTTTTCCTGCCTACTCTCAACTAATTTTCGCCTCAATCCGCAACTTGTCCGCGACCATCGCGATGAACTCGGAGTTGGTCGGTTTTGCCTTCGTATTGGAAATGGTGTATCCAAACAGGCTGGAGATGGAATCGAGATTTCCGCGGGACCAGGCGACCTCGATGGCGTGGCGGATGGCCCGCTCTACGCGGCTTGCGGTGGTGTTGAACTTTTTGGCGATGTCCGGGTACAGCACTTTGGTGATCGAGCCGAGCAGTTCGACGTCGTTGTAGACCATTGTGATGGCTTCGCGCAAATACAAATAGCCTTTGATGTGGGCAGGCACACCGATCTCGTGGATGATGCTGGTGATGCTTGCGTCCAGGTTGCGACCACGCACTTGCATGGTCGACTGCGGCTTGACCGTATTGGTGACAAAGGAAGAGGCTGGTTTTGTCGTGATGATTTGCCGGATGCGCTGGGCAAGGATTTCCATGTCAAACGGCTTGAGAATGTAGTAGGCTGCTCCCAGTTCCACCGCTTTTTTCGTAATCTCTTCCTGTCCGAATGCCGTCAGCATAATGATTTTGGGCTGGGGACTAAGGCGCATGGCCTGGATCTGCTCCAGGACGGCGAGTCCATCCAGGTGAGGCATAATGATGTCCAGAATCAGTACATCGGGTACCCGTTCCTGCAGCAATCGCACAACTTCATTGCCGTTGTACGCTACACCGATGACGTTCATGTCATACTGGCTGTTGATATACTCTTCCAACAGGCTCACAAACTCTCTGTTATCATCTGCCAACAACACTTCAATCTTGCTCAAAGTCGTTCCTCCTAACAATGGACGGTCTTTTGGAAAGAAGGTGGCGTTCTTGAGGTTTCCATTTCTACAACCGGGAAGTCCATACCATCTTTTTCTCTGAGAAAAATAATTCGACAAAGCCAAATTCTTTCCTGCCAATGACGAAAGATTGAATGATTTAACCGATATTTCGACAAAGAATTTCCATATCTTTCGTTCATTTCGTCAAAAGCTTCCATGATTTCCCCATGCAAGCTGAGGTTGGTCCGGTGGAAGGTTATGCTTATGGAGACGCATGCAACCTGGTATGTGCACAACACGACATGGAAAAAAGCCGCCTCGCTTCGGCTGCGTGACGGCTCGTCTCTTCGTATTCAGGCAACCTGCCCGGCTTTGGCATTCGACTGTGGCGTACCGCGCACCTGCACGCCAGCATCCTGCAGCATCCATTCAATGTAGCAGCCATAGCCCGATGTCGGGTCGTTGACAAACACATGGGTGACGGCGCCGACAATCTTTCCGTTTTGAATGATGGGGCTCCCGCTCATTCCCTGGACGATGCCGCCTGTCTTTTCCAGAAGGCGTTTGTCCGTCACCTTGATAATCATTCCTTTTGTCGCGGGAAAATGCTGCTTGATGACGTTGGCGATCTCAATATCGAATTCCTCCACCTTTTGTCCTTCGACGACGGTGAGGATTTTCGCCGGGCCTTCCACGACCTGCTCGGCGAGCGCTACGGGTAGCGGCTCACGGTAGTAGCTGCGCTTCGGCTCTTCTTTCATTTTGCCGAAGATGCCAAACGGTGTGTTTTTGGTGATGTTTCCCAGCACTTCGCTTTCGTTGTAAAAGCGGGCGAATTTTTCTCCCGGATTGCCGCTCTGGCCTTTTTCAATCGAGGTCACACTGGCCTGGACGATCTGGCCATCTCCTACCACAATGGCCTGGCCCGTATCGACATCGGAAATGACGTGTCCCAGCGCGCCGTACGCTTTTGAGTGGGGATCGAAAAAGGTCAGGGTGCCTACGCCAGCGGCGGAATCGCGAATGTACAGTCCCATCCGGTATTCCCCGTCTTTTTGGTCCTTGACGGGATGGAGCGTCAGATTCAGCTTCTCTTTCCCGCGCACGACGAGCAGCTGCAACGGGCTATTCTTTTTTCCGGCTTCGTTAACCAGCTTCTTCACATCATTCATGTCATTGATGTACAGATCGTTCATTTTGACAATCATGTCACCAACGTGAATGCCGGCCTGTTCGCCTGGGGAAGCCTTGCTTTTGCCATTGTCCACGAGGTGATGACCGACAACGAGAACACCCGCCGTTTGCAGCTTGACCCCGATTGATTGCCCACCAGGGTACAGGCGCAGGTCCGGCAACACATTTACTTTGACAGCCGTCAGCGGAATGTTTCGCCATTTTACTTGCAGTTCGGCTTCGCCAGCCTTGCGTGGTTCTACCGACATCGGCTGACTCAAATCAACGGATACTTCACGCGCTTCTGTCCCGTTGACGTGCAAAATGTCAGGATTGCTATTGATTAGCGTGCCCATCACCGGCACGGAGACCCGAAGCTGCTCAAGGGACCCTTCCATCAAACGCAATTCACGGGGAAAGGAGGACAGATCGCGAAACGGGGTGGAACTCACGACAAGCGCCGTGATGAGGAGAAGGAGACTTCCCATCCATTTTCTTTTGTTTTGTCGGATCACCAGCAATCACTCCTACCGTTCCCTACCTACACCTACAAAGAGACACCTCCACCTTGTGTACTTTTAATGTTGCCTCCAGCCAAGCGGATTATGTCAGGAAAATCCCTCACCTGCCAGCGTCTTTGCAAACTTTTTTGCTGCAAAAAAAAGACTGCCAACCGTGGTCAGTTGACAGCCTTTCGTTCGCGGCCGAGGATAATCATCTCGCGCGCGTGTTCTTCTGTTTTCGCCGTTACTTCGGCTCCGCTGAGCATGCGGGCGAGTTCTTTTACCCGCTCTTCCTCGGAGAGAATGGTCACGACGGTTTTTGTCTCGTGCTCGCTCATTTCCTTTTTAATGAGAAAATGCGCATCGGCCATGGACGCCACTTGCGGCAAGTGCGTAATGCACAAAACTTGCCGCTTCTGGGCGACACGGGCCAGCTTTTCGGCAATCGCCTGCGCCGCTCTTCCGCTCACCCCGGTATCGACCTCGTCAAAAATCAGCGTTTCCACCTGGTCGGTTCCGGCGAGAATCGTTTTGATCGCAAGCATCACCCGCGACAACTCCCCGCCGGAAGCGATCCTGGCGAGCGGACGCAATGGCTCGCCCGGGTTCGGGGAAATCAAAAACTCGATCTGGTCCATGCCGTTCGCATCAACGTGCCGCTTGATTCCTTCGATTTCTACCCCATCCTCGTCAGGGGTCTGGCGCACGTCAATGGCGAAGCGAGCCCGCTCCATATGCAGCTCTTTTAGCTGCTGCTCGATCTCGCGGGCGAGCTTTGTCGCACACTCCTGGCGAATGACGGACAGCTCCAGCGCCTCCACAGCCAAGTCTGCCGCCAGCTCCTGCAGCCGCTTTTCCACCTGTTGCAGCCGATCCTCGTAATGGTGCATCTCGTCCAACTCGTCGGAAATCGTGGCGGCGTATTCCAGAATGTCATCCACGCTTTTTCCGTACTTGCGCTTCAACGACTGGATTTGATCGAGCCTGCGCTCGACTTCTGCGAGCTGCTCCGGCTCAAAGTCGAGGTGGTAGGAGAGCTGACGCAGCTTATGCACGACGTCTTCCATCTGGTAATACGCCGTCTGCACCGTCTCCAGAAGCGGAGCCAACTGCTCCTCGTACGCAACACCGCGCTCCAGCTCGCTCATCGCATGTCCGAGCCAGTCCATGCCTTTTTGATCGCCGTGCAGCGAGTGGTACGCATCCTGAACGGCCGCGTAAACCTTCTCAATGTTCATCCACTTTTTGCGCTGCTGCATCAGCTTCTCGTCCTCGCCTGGCGAGAGCGCCGCCGCTTCGATTTCGTCCAGCTGGTATTGCAAAAGGTCGATGCGCTGTACCAGCTCACGCTCGTTTTTGGCCATCCGTTCGAGGTCCTGCTTCGTTTTCCGGTACGCAGCGTACAGCTTGCCGTACTCTTCTTTTGCCGCACCAAGCGCAGCTTCTCCGTAGGCGTCCAGCCAGTTGATATGCTTGTCCGCCTGCATCAGCATATGCGTGTCGTGCTGTCCATGTACGGTGACCAGCCACGGCCCCAGCTCGCGCAGCATGGCAAGCGTCACCATCTGCCCGTTCAGACGGATAATGCTTTTGCCCTGGTTGGAAATGTCGCGCCGGACGACGAGCATGCCATCCTGCTCGACCTGTACCCCCACATTGGCACACACCGCAAGCGCAGGATGACCAGGGGGCAATTCGAACAGCCCTTCCACCTCTGCGCGCTGTTCGCCATAGCGGACAAAATCTGCGGAAGCGCGTCCGCCCAGAAGCAGCCCAAGGGCGTCGATGATGATCGATTTACCGGCACCCGTTTCCCCCGTGAGGATATTCAAACCTCGCTGAAAGGAGACTGTGACCGATTTGATAATGGCAAAATTACGGATAGAGAGTTCCACTAGCATCTGTTGCGCCCACCTCTACAGCATTTCCATAAAACGCTTGGTAACTTCTGCTGTATTTTCCTTGGAGCGGCAAATAATCAGGATCGTGTTGTCCCCGCTGATCGTCCCCATGATCTCTTCCCAAGGCAGGTTGTCGATCAGCTCCGCTACAGCATTGGCGTGGCCGGAAAGTGTTTTCAACACGATGAAGTGGTCGGCCTGGTCGATGCTGACAAACGAGTCGACCAGCATCCGTTTGAGCTTTTGTAGTGGATTGAATTTTTGTTCAACAGGCATGGAATATTTATATCGCCCATCAGGGAGTGGCACCTTGACCAGATGCAATTCCTTGATGTCTCGGGATACGGTCGCCTGCGTAACATTAAATCCTGCGGCGCGCAGACGCTCCACCAGTTCATCCTGGGTTTCCACCTCTTGATTGCTGATGATCTCCCGAATACGGATATGTCGTTGCCCCTTGTTCATATGGATTACTCCCATTCCCCTTGTAGTTTCGTGCGAATTGCTTCAAAAAAGCTGCCCTTTTTCCACTTGATGAGCGGCGTGACGTACGGAGACTTTTTGACGTAGATTTGATCGCCGCCCTCCAGCCGATAACCGAACTGGCCGTCGATGGACAATCCCATCTCCTGGTGGATGGCATCGACCTCTACGCGAATCGTCTGATTGCCCGACAACACCATCGGCCGCGCCGTCAGCGAGTGCGGCGCCACCGGAGTCAGTAATAGCATATCCACATTCGGCGCCACAATCGGTCCGCCTGCCGACAGCGAGTAGGCGGTTGATCCGGTCGGACTCGATACGATGACCCCGTCTCCGTTGAAGGTAGCTACATATTCATCATCCGCGTAAACGGCGCATTGAATGATCCGGCAGAACGAGCCTTTGGCGATGCCGATGTCATTCATCGCGGTATATGTACCGAGCGTGCTGCCTTTGCGGACTAATGACGCTTCCAGCATGGTGCGCTCCTCGATATTGTACTTTCCGGAAAGCAGATTATCTACGGCGTGAGGCAAGTGCTCCGGTTCGGCCTCTGACAAAAAGCCGAGCGTGCCCAGATTGATCCCGAAAATGGGGATGGATTGTCCGGCGAGCTTGCGGGCGATGCTGAGCAGCGTGCCGTCGCCGCCGAGCACGCATACCAGATCAGCGTGGCGGCCGATTTCCCCGATGGAAGCGCCAAGTTCCGCGCGTCCCAGATCCAGGGCAATTGTTTCCTCCAGAAAGACATGCGCTCCCCGTGCTTCCAACAGGTAGACAAGCTCCCGCGCCACAATCCGTGCCTCAGGCTTTCCTTTGTTTGCAATAATTCCTATCTTCTTCACATGGTCCACCCCAAACTGGTTGGTTGGAAATCCTTATACAAGTATACAACTTTTCATGCATAAATAAAAAGCCTCGTTTGCAACAAATCGCCCGAGGCTTCTGTTTTTTGTCCTATTTCAGTTTGGCATGGGCCTGCGAGACAACCTCGCCCACGAGCTTCAGCCATGCTTCTGCGTCCAGGCCGCCTTCGCTTTTTGCCACATGCATGACGAACTCAATATTGCCTTCTCCACCGGTAATCGGTGAAAAGTCCAATCCTTTCAGCGCAAATCCAAGGCCGCTCGCGAATTGCCCGATGTCTGTGAGCACCGCTTCATGAATTTCCGGCTCCCGTACAATCCCGTTTTTTCCGACCTTGTCCTTGCCTGCCTCAAACTGCGGCTTGACCAGCGCTACCACGTCGCCGTCTTCCTTCAAGAAGCGGTACAGGACGGGCAAAATCAGGCGCAGCGAGATAAAGGAAACATCAATGGAAGCAGCGTCCGGGCGCTCCCCTGCAAAAGCATCCGGGTCCATATGCCGGAAGTTCGTCCGCTCCATGACGACGACCCGTTCATCCTGGCGCAGACTCCATGCGAGCTGTCCGTAGCCGACGTCAATGGCGTAGACGAGGCGGGCGCCGTTTTGCAGGGCGCAGTCGGTAAAACCGCCTGTCGACGCCCCGATGTCCATCATCACCTTGTCGTGCAAGTCGATGTCAAACACTTTCAACGCTTTTTCCAGCTTCAGTCCGCCGCGGCTGACGTATGGATGAACCTCACCCTTGACCGTAATCGCGACGTCCTCGGCAAACTTGGTGCCTGGCTTGTCGCAGCGCTCGCCCGCCACCTGAACGAGTCCGGCCATGACGGCTGCCTTCGCTTTTTCTCTTGTTTCAAAAAATCCTCGTTCGACGAGCAGTACGTCGATTCGTTCTTTTCTCACACTCATGCTTCCAGTACACCCTTCGACAACGGCATCAAGGCGCGTACCCGGGAAGCGATGTTCTCCGCAGTCAGCCCGACCTCTTGACGCTGTTCTTTTACACTGCCATGCTCGACAAAATAATCCGGAACGGCGACAACCTGTACGTTAATATCGTGGTAGCCCGCGCGGTTGTAAAATTCAAGGACGGCGCTGCCGAATCCGCCCAGCTCACAGCCTTCCTCGACTGTGACGATGTCGTAGCCTTCCTTCGCCAGCCTGAACAACAGTTCCTCATCGAGCGGCTTGCAGAAGCGGGCGTTTACGAGCATCGGCCTGATGCCTTCCGCATTCAGCTGGTTGACTGCCTGCTCTGCGAGTTCAAAGACATGCCCAAAGGAGAGGATCGCCACCTGTTTTCCTTCGCGGACGATTTCCGCCTTGCCGATAGGCAGCACTTGCAACTCCCGATCCAGCGGCACGCCGCGCGCCGGCAAGCGCGGATAGCGGTAGGAGATCGGCCCTTCGTTGTAGGCCATCGCCGTTTTCATCATGTGGCGCAGCTCGTTTTCGTCCTTTGGCGCCATGATGACCATGTTCGGGATGATGCGCATGAACGCGATGTCGTACATACCCTGATGGGTTTCCCCGTCCGCGCCGACGAGCCCTGCCCGGTCGACGGCAAACACGACGTTCAGCTTTTGTCTCGCTACATCGTGAATCAACTGGTCGTACGCCCGCTGCAAAAACGTCGAGTAAATCGCAAGCACCGGCTTCAAGCCTTGTGTCGCAAGGCCAGCCGCAAAGGTACAAGCGTGCTGCTCGGCAATCCCGACGTCAAACAGACGGTCCGGATATTTTTGCCCAAACGGAATCAGGCCGGAGCCCGCCGGCATGGCTGGCGTCACGGCGACCAGCGACTTGTCCTCGGCCGCAAGCTCAATCATCGTTTCCGCAAAGATGGACGTATAGGTCGGAGCCGACTTCGGCGTATCGCCGGATTCGATTTTGTACGTGCCGATCCCGTGCCACTTCACCGAGTCCGCCTCGGCCGGAGGGTAGCCTTTGCCTTTTTTTGTAATGGCGTGAATCAGCACCGGACCTTTTGTCTGCTTCGCCGTTTTGAGCGTATCGATCAACAGCTCCGTGTTGTGTCCGTCAATCGGACCGATGTAGGTGAAGCCCAACTCCTCGAATAGAACGCCGGATACGAGCAAATACTTCATGCTGTCCTTGAAGCGTTCGGCAAACGAGGCCAGCTTGCCGCCTACAGCCGGAATCGCCTTGAGCAGTCCTTCGAGCTCGTCCTTGGCCCACTGGTAGTTTTCCGTCGAACGGATTTTGCCCAGGTAGTTATGCAAAGCGCCCACGTTTGGCGCGATCGACATCTCGTTGTCGTTCAACACGACAATCACGTTTTTGCGTTCGTGACCGATGTGGTTCAACGCTTCCAGCGCCATGCCGCCTGTGAGTGCCCCGTCTCCGATGATCGCCACGACGTGGTTTTTTTCCTTTTTCAGATCGCGGGCAGTCGCCATTCCCATCGCAGCGGACAAAGATGTGCTGCTGTGTCCGGTTTCCCAGACGTCATGCGGGCTCTCGTTCATCTTGGGGAAGCCGCACAGCCCTTTGTACTGGCGCAGCGTAGGGAACATATCCCGGCGTCCTGTCAGCATTTTATGTACGTAAGCCTGGTGTCCGACATCCCAAATCAGCTTGTCCTTTGGGCTTTCAAACACGTAGTGCAATGCAAGCGTCAGCTCGACAACGCCCAAATTCGGCGCCAGATGTCCCCCTGTTTTCGAGAGCGTCTCGACCAGAAACTGCCTGATTTCGGATGCTAGCGTTTGCAGCTCATGCGAATTGCACTTTTTCAGGTCTTGAGGATCATTTATGGTAGTAAGCAGCATTCGTATTCCTCACTTTCCACTGTTCGTTCTCCGGCGATTGTGCATGCTGCAATTCAATCCACCACATGGAAAACTGGGCTTCTTCGTGTGGCTAGAAGCCTATACTCCGCTAATTTCAACTTGATTCATTATAACGGTTTCTTGATAAAAACACCACTTTTGATCCGCACTCGCAATCTTGTACGCAACGACTGCTAACTTCTGGTAAAATAAAATGGATCATTCCATTCTGAAAAAAGAGGTGGAACCTCGTGAAATTCTCGGAAATACCGTACATACGCGTTGACATGACAGACGTCGAGAAGCGGTTCACAAGCTTGTTGGAAGCGTTTCAACAGGCGGCAAGCTTTGAGGAGCAAGACCAGGTGATGGCCCGGTTGAACGAACTGCGGCAAGAGGTGGAATCCGCGCGGGAAGTAGCGCAAATTCGCCACACGATCAATACGGAGGACCCCTTTTACAAGGAAGAGCAAGACTATTGGGACGAGGCCGGCCCAGTGTATCAAGGTATCATCTCCCGCTACTACGAGGCAATCGTCCGCTCTCCTTTCCGTTCCCAGTTGGAGCAAAAATGGGGTCCCCAGCTTTTCCGCATTGCTGAAACAACGCTTCGCACCTTCTCCCCGGAGGTTGTCGCCGATTTGCAGGAAGAAAACCGCCTGACGAGCCAGTACGTCGCCTTGATTGCCTCTGCGAAAATCATGTTCGAAGGCGAAGAGCGCACGCTGCCGCAATTGCTCCCGTTCCAGACTTCAACGGACAGGCACATGCGCAAAAAGGCGAACGAAGCCAAGTACGATTTCCTGCGCCAGCACTCGGAGCAACTGGACAGCATCTACGACAGTCTGGTCAAGGTGCGGACCCGCATCGCGAGGAAGCTCGGCTTCAACAGCTTTGTGGAGCTGGCCTACGCCCGGCTGAACCGCACCGACTACAATGCCGATATGGTCGCCAGCTTCCGCCGCCAGGTCGAGGAGCAGATAGTTCCGGTCGCTACCAGGCTGGTTGAGCGGCAACGCGAGCGGATCGGTGTCGAAACTATGAAGTATTACGATTTGGCTTTTCACTTCGCTACGGGTAATCCGACACCAAAAGGCTCACCGGACTGGATTGTGGAAAACGGCAAGAAAATGTACGCGCAGCTTTCTCCGGAAACCGATGAGTTTTTCCGCTTCATGCTCGAAAACGAATGCCTCGATTTGCTGAGCAAGAAAGGCAAAGCGACAGGCGGCTACTGCACGTATATGAGCAAGTACAAGCTCCCCTACATCTTCGCCAACTTCAACGGAACCTCCGGCGACATCGACGTTTTGACCCACGAGGCGGGGCACGCCTTCCAGGTGTACGTCAGCCGCGACTTTGCCGTGCCGGAGTACCACTTCCCGACCTTCGAAGCATGTGAGATCCACTCGATGAGCATGGAGTTTTTGACCTGGCCGTGGATGGAGCTGTTTTTCCAGGAGGACACAGACAAATACAAGTTCTCGCACTTGAGCGGTGCGATCCTGTTCATCCCGTACGGCGTCGCCGTCGATGAGTTCCAGCATGCGGTCTATGAAAATCCGGACATGACTCCGGCCGAGCGAAAGCGCACCTGGCGCGAGATCGAGCGCAAATATTTGCCATACCGCAATTACGACGAAAACGAGTTTTTGGAACAAGGCGGTTTCTGGCAGCAGCAACCGCACATTTTCCGCGATCCGTTCTACTACATCGACTACACGCTGGCGCAAATTTGCGCCTTCCAGTTCTGGAAGCGAGCCCAGGAAAATCCGGGACAGGCGTGGGCCGACTACCTGACGCTCTGTCGCGAGGGCGGCAGCAAGTCGTTTACCGAGCTGGTCAAAGTCGCGAAGCTGCATTCTCCTTTTGAAGAGGGCAGCATCCAGTCGGTCATCGGTGACATCGAGGCGTGGCTGAACAGCGTGGACGACAAACGTTTGTAAACTGGGCATAGAAGCAAAAAAGCTGGCATCTCCATGCGGATGCCAGCTTTTTGTTACTTGGTCCGGTTTTGCACGTAATCTGCCAGCGGGCTTAATGCGGAATGCTCGATTCCCGCATCTGCCAGGGCAGCTTTCGCTTCTGCGATCAAAGCCGTCAGTCTGTCTTTGGACTCCGAAAGTCCAAGCAGGGACGGGTAAGTCGCCTTTTTCCGGTCCGCATCGCTGCCAACGGCTTTCCCCAGCTCGGCTGCATCCCCTTCCACATTGAGGATGTCGTCCTGGATTTGAAAAGCAAGTCCGATGCAGACCCCGTAGCGGGTCAGCGCGTCCATCTGCGCTTCACTCGCTTCCGCCAAATAGCCGCCGCCGCGCAATGCTGCCACCAGCAGATCGCCTGTCTTGTGACGATGGATGAACTCTAGCTGCCCGAGGTCAAGCTGCTTGCTCTCTCCCTCGATGTCTGCCATCTGTCCGCCGACCATCCCTGTCGCGCCCGCCCGTTTGCCCAGTTCGGCAATCAGCTTGACAGTCGTGGCTGGCGTCACATCGGAGCGCTCCTGGTAAGCCTCCGCGATGTAAGCAAACGCCCGCGTCAAAAGCGCGTCTCCCGCGAGAATCGCCGTCGCCTCCCCGAACACTTTGTGATTCGTCGGCTTGCCGCGCCGCAAATCGTCGTCGTCCATAGCGGGCAGGTCGTCGTGAATCAACGAGTATGTATGAATCATCTCCAGGGCAACCGCGAACGGTACCCCGCGCTCAATCGGCTTGCCCAGTGCTTCGAGCACAGCGAGGACGAGCATGGGACGCAGTCTTTTTCCGCCTGCCATGAGCGAATACTTCATGGATTCGTACAACTGGGCCGGGACGCCTTCTTGCTCCAGCGCAGGCAAAAGATGCTGTTCAATGTAAGATGTTTTTTCCGCCAAATACTGTTGGAATGTAGCCACGATGTCTTTATTCCCCTTCCACGCGAAAAGCCTTCTGCTTCAACTGCCCGTCTTCTTCCACCAGTTGAATGATTTTGGCTTCAATGGCATCGAGCTTCTGTCCGCAAATCCGCGAGAGTGTTACCCCTTCCTGATACAGCGTAATCGCTTCCTCCAGCGGGATGTCTCCTTCTTCGAGTTTGCTTACAACTTCTTCCAGCCGCTTCATCGCTTCTTCGAACTGCATGTCAGTCTCTTGGTCCGTTTTCTTGCGAGCCATTGCGCTTCTCCTCCCGATTCAACTGTTCCACTCGTGCAGTGGCACTGCCATCACTTAATCGTACCACGATCTCATCACCAGGGGCAAATTGTTCCACCGATTTTACAAGCTTGTCACCCGTGTACACAAGCGAAAACCCGCGCTTCATGACCGCAAGCGGACTGAGCGCTTCCAATGTGGCGACACGCGAGGCAAAAGCCAGGCGTTTTTGGTTGAGCTGCGCCAGCATCCGCTCGTCCAGCCGGGAGCGAGTCGTCGCGACTGCTTTACGCCGTTCGCTGACCTGATCCGCCAGCCGATACCGCTTGATCTGCTCGTCCAACCGCGTGTAGCGCTCGCGCCTGCGCTCCATCAGGTGCTTCATCGCCTGGCGCATCCGCAAAAAAGTCCGATCCAGCCGCTCTGCCGCTTCCTCCAGCCGCCGCTGCGGCTGTCGCATCGCATACGAATTGACGAGGCGGTCCAGTCGGGCACGCTCCTCTGCCAACTGATTGCGCACCGCTCTTTGCATGCGAATGTCCAGTTGGCGAACCCGCTCCACCCATTCCAGGTAGTGCGGCACGGCCAGCTCGGCCGCAGCCGTTGGCGTCGCCGCACGGACATCGGCCACAAAATCGGCAATCGTAACGTCTGTCTCATGACCCACCGCCGAAATAACCGGAATCTTCGACGCGGCAATCGCTCGCGCTACGCTTTCGTCGTTGAAGGCCCACAACTCTTCAATCGAGCCGCCGCCCCGACCGACGATCAATACGTCAATGTCAGGCTGCTGGTTGATGATGCGAATCGCCGAGACGATGGAAGCAGGAGCCTCCGTTCCTTGTACGACTGCTGGCGACAGCACAATCTCTGCCTGCGGGTATCGCCTGCGGATCGTCGTGCAAATATCGCGAATGGCCGCTCCGGTCGGAGAGGTCACCACCCCTACCCGCTTTGGGAAACGCGGGAGGACGCGCTTTCGCTCTGCGGCGAACAGACCTTCCCGGGCGAGCTTTTCCTTGAGCTGTTCAAAAGCCAGGTAGAGCGAGCCAAGCCCGTCCGGCTGCATCTCTTTTGCATAGAGCTGATAGGCACCATCGCGTTCGTAGGCCGAAATGGAGCCGCGCACGATTGCCTTCGTCCCGTCCTTGGGCAAAAAGCGCAGGAAACGGTTGTAGCTGGCAAACATCACGACTTTGATCCGCGACGCCTTGTCCTTCAAGGTAAAATACATATGGCCGCTGGAATGGTGCGTAAAGTTGGAGATTTCCCCTCGCACCCAGACGTCCTGCAAATTCGTCTCTCGTTCCAGCACGAGCTTGATGTAACGGTTGAGATCGCTGACAGACAAAATGTTGGGGGCTGCCATCCACGCTTCCTCCTTTCAGTCTCTTGTTTGTTCCGATGCAAAAAGGAATGGATAAAGCACAGGCCCTATCCATTCCTTGCGAAGTTTCTTCTACAGTTGCGCTTGCTTGCGTGCCGCCATGACCGTGTTTTTCAGCAGCATCGTAATCGTCATCGGACCGACACCGCCTGGTACCGGAGTCAAAAAGCTGGCGACTTCTTGCACTTCGTCGAACTTGACGTCTCCGACCAGCTTCCCGCTCTCGATCCGGTTTACCCCGACGTCGATCACTACCGCTCCCGGCTTTACGTGCTCCTTGCCGATCATGTGCGCACGGCCTGCCGCCACCACGAGAATATCTGCCTTTCTCGTGTGCTCTTCCAGGTTTTGCGTCCGCGAGTGACACATGGTCACCGTAGCGTTTTCCTGTTGCAGCAAAAGGGATACAGGCTTGCCGACAATATTGCTGCGCCCGATGACGACAGCGTGCTTGCCTGCGATGTCCGTTCCTGTCCGCTTAATCAGCTCGATGACACCATGCGGAGTGCAAGGCAGCATCGTCTCATTGCCCAGCACCATGTTGCCTACGCTGATCGGATGGAAGCCGTCCACATCCTTTTCCGGATGAATCGCCGCAATGACTGCCTTCTCTGAAATATGTTCCGGCAGAGGAAGTTGAACCAAAATCCCATGAACGTTCGGATTTTCGTTCAATTCGTGGATAATGGCGAGCAGTTCTTCCTCTGTCGTCGAAGCTTCCTTGAGGATCAGTTCGGAGTGGATGCCCACTTCTTCGCAGCCTTTTGATTTTCCACGTACATATGAATGCGATGCGGGATCATCCCCCACAAGCACAACGGTCAAACCAGGAACAATGCCTTGTTTTTTCAGTTCTGCCACTTCGCTCGCGAGCTCTTCGCGAATGCTTTTTGCCACTTCTTTTCCTTGGAGAATGGTTGCAGCCATGGAGAAAAAGCCTCCTTCTTAAACGTCGATACCATTAGTGTACCGATTTCGTCCGCAACTGTAAAGCCGAATCATAAAAAGTTCATTATTCTTTAATGTTCGTCTTTTGTTTCATCCAGCCAAGCATGGCCACTCCGTAGGCGTTGTCACCGGAGTAGACCGGGTCGCAAAAATACAGTCTGGCTTTGACCGCCGGGTGCTCCAACCGCTTTATCAAACGTTCGCGCACGTACTGATTGGCAGCGACTCCCCCTACGATCAGTATGTCCCGCGGATAGCCCTGCTCTACAGCATGGCGCAATGTTTTTTCCAACGTGTTGGCGATACACTGTTCCGTGGCGCGAGCAATATCGGCACGGCTCGTCTCGCCGCGCTCGATGGCCCGCAAGAGCGACGCCTCCGGACCGGAAAAGCTGAAGGTCAAGCCGTCCACTGCCGAGGAAACGCGAAATTCGCCTGTCGACTCCTTTGCCAGCTGTTCCAAATACGGTCCCGCAGGAAAAGCCAGCCCGAGCGCTACTCCGATCCGATCCACCAGTTGTCCTGCGTGCAGGTCGATTGTACCGCCGATTTTTTCAATGGCATACCCGGCCGCATGGCGCTCGCACAACAGCAGCTCGCTCGTCCCGCCGGACAGATGGACAGCCAGAAAACGATCCTGTTCCGGACGTTCTTTTGCCGTGAACTCCCCTGCTGCAATATGGCCTTCCTGATGGGTAGTCAGATGCAGCGGAACACGCAGGTAGGTTGCCAACGATTTGGCCAAACCCTCCCCTACCTTGAACACAGGCATGTACGAATTGTCGACCGGCCTCGGCTTTTCGCTGACACAAATCGCTTCGATCTCGTATTCGCTCCACTTCATTTGCTCGCTTAGTTCCGGCAAGTTCATCACATGCTGAAAGACGGCTTCGGATTGCTGCAAACCGCGTTTTCCCTCCTTCACTTTGAGAAGGCGTTTTGCTTCTGCAACAATTCGGCCGTCTTCCTGAGCCAAGCACAGCGATGTCCGGTAATTGCTCGTATCAATGCCTAACATTACCTTACTCATGCTTGTATCTCCTGCCTGTTTATGCCTTTTGTGCTTCCCGTGTCTGCAAGAAGCTCGCCAGTACCCCGTTGATGTAACGGTGGGAAGCTTCGTCGCTGAACAGCTTTGCAATTTCAATCGCTTCGTTCATGACGACCTTGTCAGGCGTGTCTGCTTCGAACATAATCTCATAAAAAGCGAGACGCAAAATGGCGCGGTCTACGTTGGCAATCCGCTCAAGCTGCCAGCCGCGCAAATACTTTTTGATCTCGGCGTCAATCTCGGTCAGGTTTGACAAAACCCCATCGAGCAAATGCCGCAAATACTGCGAGCTTTCCGTGGACTCTTCCATGACCAGATTCACCGCTTCCTCGACAGGCACATCGGCCATATCGATCTGGAAAAGACATTGGACTGCTTTTTCTCGTGCTGTTCTACGCTTCATTCCATTCACCTACTAGTTAAAGTCAGCTGGGAAGCTGTTTCTTCCCCTCATTTGTGCTACCGAAACTTGCCTGGCAGAATCCGATCCAGTATTTCCCGCAAGTCTTCCTTATGGTCAAGCTTGCGACCGATGTAATAGCCGGTCCCGACAAACACAACAAAGACCAGTGTATTCCAAAAGCCGACAAGAAGGTAGATGATGCCGAAAAAAATTCCGGCCAAAATCCCCAACAGCTTCCCCTTGTGTTCCCACAATAACTCCCACATCATGGACTTCACCTTCTATTCCACTCGCTTGCGAGCCGCGTAGTTTTCTTGCTGAGCCACTTCCGTTACCACAATCGACACTTCGGAAATCACGACGCCAGCAATTCCTTCGACTTGCTCCTTCACGTCCGCTTGCAGCTTGTGCGTCAGTTCCGGCAGCGGGGTTTCACCATCGACGGAAACGCGCAAGGTGATGATGTTTCCGCTCTCCAGCACCTTGACTGCCGTTTTCAGATCGCGCACGCCTTTTACGCGACGGGCAGCACGCTCGGCAATCGTCTGGATCGTCTGGATCGTAATGTTGACTTCCCCAAGCTCACTGCGCTGGCGAATGCCACGATCGGCTTTTGGCTTCGTGGAGCGAAAAGAACTGAAGAAGAAGCGAAGACTCACAACGAGGAAAATGATCGCGACGATGAGATACGTGATGTTCGTTCCCGCCAGCATTTGTTCAACGTAAGGCCGGAAAAACTCGGGTGAAAGCAAACCGCTGGTGGCTGCAATCGCGATGCAGGACAAAATAATCAGCGCAAAGCTGTAAATCGTCAAGATAAAGCGGTCAAACAAATTCACTTGCATCTCTCCTTTTCGCCGTGTTTGAAAGGAGACAAACAGGGCACGGTCAAGGCTTGGAAAACGACTGATTGAATGAGGAAAATGCCCCCTGTCAGTAGGGGGCATCCATCCGGTGCATGTTAGCGCACACGCTGGTAATCTTCGACTACAGGCGTCGCCGGAGCTTTTTCTTCGGCTTTCAGCTCTACATCGACGATATGTACGTTTACTTCCACCACGGAAAGTCCGGTCATTCCTTCGATCGCGTTGCGCACACTATCTTGAATATTACGGGCGACATCTGGAATGCGATGTCCGTACTTGACAATGATGGAGACATCCACTGCCGCTTCGCGGGAGCCAACCTCCACACGAACGCCGCGAGCTATATTTTTACGGCCTAATCGTTCAGCTATTTCCCCTACGAAACCGCCGCTCATATGCGCTACGCCTTCCACCTCGGACGCAGCCATGCCGGCGATCACTTCCAGCACTTCGGGAGCGATCTGGACCTTGCCAAGCTCTGTTCTATCTAAATCTGGAGTAAACTCTTCCACGCTTCGCACCTCCCTCTAGATTTGTAATTCATTATACCAAGCGCACCGTTTTTTTACAAATCAGCCTTGCTTATTCTTCATCCAGGTTCAATTCGTAGTTTTCCAGGAACTTGGTGTCGAAGTGGCCGCTCACGAACACTTCATGCTCCAGCACTTTTTGATGGAACGGAATGGTCGTGGTAATGCCCTCGATGACAAATTCGCCGAGCGCGCGCTTCATCCGTTCAATCGCCTCGCTGCGATCCTTGCCCCATACGATCAGCTTGGCGATCATGGAGTCGTAGTAAGGCGGAATGGAATAGCCCGCGTAGGCTGCGCTGTCTACCCGCACGCCGAAGCCGCCCGGAGGCAGGTATTCGCTGATCCGGCCAGGTGATGGCATGAAGTTTTTCGCCGGGTTTTCCGCGTTGATCCGGCATTCGATTGCCCAGCCATCGAGCTTGATGTCTTCCTGTGTAAAGGACAGCGGCGCTCCGGCTGCTACCGTCAGCTGTTCTTTAATCAGGTCAATCCCTGTCACCAGCTCTGTCACCGGATGCTCTACCTGAATCCGCGTGTTCATTTCCATGAAGTAAAACTTGCCGTGCTTGTCCAGCAAAAATTCAACCGTACCTGCGCCGTGGTAAGAAACCGCCTTGGCTGCCGCGACAGCCGCTTCGCCCATTTGCCTGCGAGTCTCTTCGCTCAAGGCAGGCGACGGCGCTTCTTCGATCAGCTTTTGGTGACGGCGCTGGATGGAGCAGTCGCGCTCGCCCAGGTAGACCGCATTGCCGTGCTTGTCGGCCATGATCTGGATTTCCACGTGGCGCGGACCTTCCACGAATTTTTCCAGGTACACGCCAGGGTTGCCGAAAGCGGTTTTCGCCTCGTTTTGCGCCTGGCGGATCGCCTTTTCCAGATCCTCGTCGTCGACCGCTACGCGCATGCCGCGTCCGCCGCCGCCCGCTGTCGCCTTGACCATCACCGGATAGCCGATTTCGTTGGCGGTCCGGATGGCGCTCTCAATATCTTCGATCAGCCCTTCTGTCCCTGGCACAGTCGGCACTCCCGCCGCCTTCATCGTATCTTTTGCCGTGGACTTGTCGCCCATCTTCACGATCGATTCCGGATCAGGACCGATAAAGGTGATATTGCAAGCCGCGCAAATCTCCGCAAAGTCAGCGTTCTCCGCCAAAAATCCGTAGCCCGGATGAATGGCATCTGCGCCCACCTTGGTCGCTACGCTCATGATGTTCGCTATGTTCAGATAGCTTTCCTTGGATGCTTTTGGACCAATACAGTAAGCTTCGTCGGCCATTTTCACATGAAGCGCTTCACGATCCGCTTCGGAGTAGACAGCGACCGTACGAATGCCCAGCTCGCGGCATGCCCGGATAATCCGCACGGCAATCTCCCCGCGATTGGCAATCAATACTTTTTGAAACATTTCGCTCTCCCCCACCTTATTCTGGCTTCACCAAAAACAGCGGTTGACCGTACTCGACGAGTTGGCCGTCTTCGACCAGTACCTTGACGATCTCGCCGTTTACTTCCGCTTCGATTTCGTTGAACAGCTTCATTGCTTCCACGATGCAGACGACCTTGTTCGGAGTAACCTTGTCGCCAACTTGCACATATGGAGGCTTGCCAGGCTCTGGTGCGCAGTAGAAGGTTCCGACCATCGGCGAGACGATCTTGTGCAGGTTTGCGTCGTCAGCAGCAGGAGCGCTCGGAGCCGCTTTGGGTGCTTCCACCGCAGCAGGAGCTGCTTGCACAGGCGCTGGTGCCGCTGCTACCGGCGCAGCCGCAACAGGAGCTACCGGAGCTTGTACGACTGGTTGAGTCACGACTACTGTCTCCGTACCGCTGGATTTCTTCAGGGTCACTTTTGCCCCTTCCGTCTCCAGATTGAATTCATTAATGGAAGATTGATCGATCAGCTTGATAATTTCTCGGATTTCATGAATTTTCATGACGAAAAAGCACTCCTTCGTTTGTTTCAATAGCGTCAATAGCGGAACAGGGAGTCCCATATGTATCCTTTTGGCAAACCATAAATCCATGGTAGCCTGTTGCCTATACCACGTCAAGAAAGGATTTCCCCGCCTCCTGCCGAGAGGAAGCGAGAAAATCCTTACCAGCATGCCCATTTCAGGGGCAAATTATAACGGGTAGCTCAGCCTGTTTTCATCTGTCAGGAAGCCTTGAACTGGACGTTGATATTCGTCGCAGGCATGTTCAAATGCTGCTTGACCTGGGCGATGATTTCCACCACTTCGCTTGCGCTCAGTTTGTCTTTTTGGACAATCACGGTCGCTTTGTCGTTCTGGACGAGGACGACCGCATCCTTGTAGCCGCTGGCCTTGAGTATTTCCTCTACGTTCATCGTAGCCGTCTCCAGCGTGGACAATTCGTCATACTTGGCCTTGGCCTCTGCTACCGCCTGGGGAGAAGCGTCGGCATTGTTGATAATTTCCATCTGCTCAGCTTTTTGCTGCTGGATTTGCGCTTCCCGGTTCAGCTTGAAGCCCTGGAAAACTTCTGCCGTCGTCTCGGTGAGCGGAACGACCGCATTGCCTGAGGTTTGCTTCGCTTCTTCCTGGGCTTGCGTTTGCCCCACTGGGGTCGTCGCTTCCGGCTTGCCATCCTTGGCATCTTTGGCATCGACCGCAGTTGCCCCCGGAGCCTGTTCGACCTGCTTCGTCTCAACCTCTACACCGGAAATTTGCTCCTGGTACTGGACTGCCTGCTCCTCTCCCAAGGTCGGAACCTGCTCCTGCGGTCCCTTCACCAGATAGTAGCCGGAGAGTACAACCATGACAGCCAGCATCGTCAACAACCAAACAGTTTGCTTGCGCAGAATCATTCGCCATTACCTCCTACCCTTTTTTGGGCAAAATGGATATCTTGTAAGCGGGAACATCCAAAACCTTTTGCACGGCCTCGGTGATCCACGCTTTAACCTGGATGTTGTCGGCCCCTTTGGCCACCACCAGCACCCCCCGGACGCGCGGCTTCAGCGTCTTGACGATGACGGGCTGGTCCTGCTTCCCGCCCTGGACAATGACGACCTGTGAATCGCGCGATTGGTCACTTTGATTCCGGGTTGCCTTTTCCTTGTCCGTCTCCTGGTTGACCGAGGAGCGGACATTCGTGTTTTTTTCGACGACCAGCTCTGGTGTCGATTCCAGATTGACCATGACTTCGACCTCGCCCACGCCGACTACAGTCGCGAGTATATCCTTTAGCTGGGATTCGTAGATGTTTTCGTACTCCGCGATAATGTCCGGCGCGGGTGATCCGCCGAGCACCGGAGTCGTCGCCTCACCGGAAGGCTGCGACGATGTCTCCGCGGTGTTGATCGCGAATCCGAGCGGCTGATCTTTTTCGACGTGCAGAAAATCGGTCAAGATCATGACAGCGATCCCAATGCCAAGTACGACGATCAAGTAGTGCAGCGGCTTGAGCTTTTTGCTGCTGTCGTTTCCTTCCCACAGTTTTTTCAGCTTTTCCAGCATTTTTCTCACCTCGCTTGTGTCGCCAGCGCCATCACTGTCTTTCGCTTTCCCTCGACTCGTCTTTGATGATGACCTGCTCTTTGGAAAGTCCCCATTGCTCGGCCAGATCGCTTGCCATCCGGCTCATCAGTGCATTTTCCTCGCGGGCCGTAACGGCGATTTCCTGTTCTTGCTTTTGCCCTTCGCCAATCGTGATCTCTACCGGAGCGACGGGCTTGATGGGGGTAATCGGCTGAACCTGCTGCGATCCGCTCTCGTCTGGACTGTTGCCCGCTTCGCGAATCAAAAGCTCCATGCGAGACAAGGTCGGCTCCCCCCGCTTCTGATCGACGACAACTGTCACGTCCGCCACCTCCATGCCGTAGTCTGCCTTGACTCTCGCCTTGACAGCCGATGCTACCTGCGCCTGCACATAGGCGGTTATTTGCTCGTTTTGCTGCCCCATCAGCTTGTCGGTCATTTTTTTCCATTCGACGGATGCGGGCTTGTTCAGCTCTTGCTGGTAACGATCCAGCCGGAGAGCGAGGTCATCCTGCGACAGACTGAACAGGGCAAACACCGGGGAGATGATCGTCAGAAGCAGGATCAGCCCCATCACCATTTTCACGTAGCGCTGCAAGGTCGTATTGGGCAGGATCAGATCGAGAAAGGCTGCCAGGAGGACGAGCAGGATGATTTTTTTCAGCCAAAGCGTTAACCATGCCATGTCATCACCTACCGAACCATCATGGAGATGTTGCCTGCCGCAATGATGATGGTAATTGCCAGAAAGAACATCAATCCCACCGTCGCCAGTGCGGCGAAGACGAACAGGAGACTTTTGCCAATCGTGCCGAGCGCACTGATGATCGGGCTATTGCCGAGCGGCTGCAGCACGGCGGATGACAGGTTGTAGATCAGAGCGAGAACCAGTATCTTGAGGGCCGGGAACGCGCACAGGATGATGAGAATGACTACTCCCGCCAGGCCCACTGCGTTTTTGACCAGAAGCGATGCGTTCAAGACTGTATCGGCTGCATCGGAGAACATGCGTCCGACAATCGGGATGAAGTTGCCCGTAATGTATTTGGCAGTTCGCAAGGTGACGCCGTCTGTGACAGCAGAGGTGGCGCCCTGAATCGAGATGACCGCGAGAAAAATGGTCAGGAAGGAGCCGAGCACGCCCATCGCGATATTGCGGAGCAGGGTCGCTAGCTGAGTGACCTTGTAGCGTTCCGAAAACAGGCTGACAATCGACAGCATCGCCGAGAGAAACAGGAGCGGGAACACGACGTACGTAATCATCGTGCCGCTGATGTTAATCATGAAAATAATCAGCGGGTGAAACATGGTCGCTGTCGCGAGGTTCCCCACCGAAGCCAGGAGGGCGATGACGAGCGGAATCATGGCGAGCATGAAATCCGTCATGCTGTTGATCGCGTCCTTGGCATAGGTGATGGCGACGTGAAAGCTGTTGATGGCCAGAACCATCAACACGAGATAGGCAATCGAATAGGCGACGGTGGAAACGGCGTTACGCTCGAACGCATTTTGCATCGTCTCCAGGATCATCGCAAAAACCGTAATGATGATAATCGAGCTGAGCAGCTTGCCGTTTATCAAGATTTCGTGGAAGATGAATTTGCCCATCCCCTGCAGGAAGCTTGCGATCGACAGTTCCTCCTGCTGCAGCAAAATCTGGATGAAGCCCTGGGATTTCAAGTCTGGCAAGTAGCCCTGGTACTCCCGCTGAAGCTTGTGCCAATACTTTTCGACGCGGTCCAGTTGCAGGTGATCGACTTGCTCCTCGACAATCTGGTTGATCGGGCTGGCTGCGGATGCCCCGGCTGCGTAGACCATACCCGGCGACAGACAGAATAAGAGTGCGAACCATAACAGGATCAGTTTGCCAGTGTGCACCAACAGACATCCCACCTCCCTTATGCCGGCAGCAAGTCGATCACGGTTTCGATGATGATCTGGATAATCGGCACCGCCATGACCAGGATCAGCACTTTTCCGGCCAGCTCAATTTTGGAGGCAATCGCCCCTTGTCCAGCATCGCGGGTCATTTGCGCCCCAAATTCTGCGATGTAGGCAATTCCGATAATTTTTAAAATCGTTTCCAGAAACACGAGATTCAAATCTGCCTGGACCGCCAGCCTTTCCAGGATGCGAATGACTTCGGCGATTTTTCCTACCAAAAAGTAGAAAATAATGACGCCGCTTGCAATCGCCAAAAGAAACGCGAACATCGGCTTTTGTTCCTTAATCACCAGGGCAAGTATGGTCGCGACCAGTCCAAGTCCAACGATTTGTACGATTTCCATCGAGAGCCCCTCCTCAGTTGAACAGGAAGACGCGTTTCACCTCAGAAAACAGGTTGCCAAGGTAGTGGGACACCATGTACAGGACGATGATGAATCCGACCAGAGTCGCCCAGTGCGCAATATCTTCCTTTCCCGCCTGTTTGAGTACCGTGTGCAAGATCGCTGTAATGAATCCTACCGCTCCGATCTGGAAAACAGGTGTCAAATCAAAATCCACTGTGAACACCTCGCCTTTAGAACATCAGGATGACGACCAAAAGCCCGCCAAGGAAGCCCAGACTTTTGTACATCCGTTCGTACTTGGCCTGCTCGGCCCGCGCTTCTTCCTCAAGCCCCCGCAGGTGGGTAACAGCAAGACGCAGATGCTTTTGCTGGTCTTCCCTGTCGGATGAACCGAGAACCTGTCCGAGACTCGCAAGCACTTCCCGCTCTTGCCTGCGCAGGGCCGTTTGCGGCCAATGCTTGCCCATCGCCTGCTGCAAGGAATCTTCCGCCGAATGCGCCTTTTCGCTGACCAGAAGCGCTGCGGCGTGCAGAAACAGATTGCCCACTTCCTTGGAGACACGGTGGCCTACTTTGACAAAAGCGCGGTGCAGCGGTGTCATGCCGTAGACGATTTCCGTCTCCAGCATTTGCAGGGCAACCAGAAGCGCTCGTAGCTGAACCGGGCGATAGGCGTAGTACTTGCCGATCTGCCAGCCGACCATGGAAGCGGAAAACAGGATGAGCAGCGCACCAATCAGCTTGACCATGCGATCTTCTCCTTTTCGAGCGGCTTCATGCTCTGGTCGTAGATCGCCTGGATCGTGCCCACGCCTTTCGCCCGGCTAAGCACGATATAGCGGGCAAACACGCCGTGCCGCACCAGGTTGCCTAGCATCGGACGCCGGGCCACCTCCTCGATGTCGGCACCATGCGCGGAGCAAATGACGGCGACCCCGGCATGAATCGCTTCCCAGACGGCATCCCCGTCCTCTGCCCGCCCCACCTCGTCCACGATCAGCACATCGGGCGACATGGAGCGAATCAGCATCATCATCCCTGCGGCTTTCGGGCAAGCGTCCAGCACATCTGTCCTTGGGCCGACGTCTCGTTGCGGGACGCCTTGCAGGCACCCTGCCAGCTCGGAACGCTCGTCCACAATCCCGACCTTGCGGCTGGACGACCATTCGCTCCCGTAGCTTAAGGAGCGGGCCATATCGCGCAAAAGCGTCGTCTTCCCGCATTGCGGCGGAGAGATCACCAGCGTACTCAGCACTTTGCCGCCTTCAAACAAATAGGGCATCACTTTTTGCGCAGCCCCTTTTTTCTCCCGGGCGATCCGGATATTGAAGCTGGTGATATCCCTGATGCCTTTGACATCCCCTTTGTCCAGCACCACCCTGCCTGCGATGCCGATGCGATGGCCGCCTACGACTGTAATGTAGCCCCGCTTCAACTCTTCCTCCAGCGCGTACAAAGAATGCTGGCTGACTTGATTCAACAGCTTGACTGCGTTCTCTGCGGAAAACATCCATCCTTTGCTCGCGGTGGAGGTAAGCTGGCCTGTCGGCGTCACGTAGCTGGATTGCTGGCCAAAGCGCACTTCCAACGGCTGATTTTGCCGAAGTCGTATCTCTTCCAAATGCTCTTTGACCGTGGAGGGAAGAGCAGTCAAAATCGAGCGTATGGCTTCCGGCAAAATCGCCATGATCTCTCTCACATCCGGTACCCTCCTTTTTGTGGTTGACTCTCGTTTGTCCACATTGACTTACCTCCATCCTATGCGGGAATGGACGAGATTTATGCTAAGACTCTTTTGGCAAAATGCGAAAAAGCAGCTGGGCCAATTCGCTCGCCGCTGCAAACAAAAAAGCTTGCCCCGGCACTTTTTTCACGCGCCGGGACAAGCTTTTTTTACGTAGGATTGATCGGCTGGCATTCGCGCTCGTCAAAAGACCGCTCGATGAGGTAGTGCGAGTAGCCTTCCTCATCGCGGCCCTCTCGCAAGCGAATCTCTTTCTGGCAGTGGGGGCAGGAAAATTCGTAGCCGCCCTCCAGATGCGCATCGCCATTGGCTTCGTACAGGTAAGCGTCTTCGTCATCGTCGAGATCGTAGCAGGTGGCGTACTCTATGTCCTCGTCGTCTTCGATCGTTTCGTACAAATCGTCATCCTCTCCAAAAAGATAGAGTTCCACGTCTTCGAGGTCTTCGTCCAGCGCCTCAATATAATCTTCCGCTTCTTCCACACGGGTGTGCAGTTCGCGGAACTGGGCGCATACCTCGTCCATGATCTCGATTATCTCCGCCACGATTTTGCCTTCCGCATTTTTTTCGCTTCCATCCAGACCGTCAACCAGTCCGCGCAAATAGGCGATTCGATTCGCCATTGCCTCGATCATTCCAATTCCCTCCCAGTGCTCTTTTGACACTAGCATTCCCTCGCGCGACGCGGATTACCATTGGAAGGAATTGGTTGCGAAACCGCTACTTGCGAACCCCGATCAGGATACACGAGATGCCGAGCAAAATCCAGGCGATCTTGGCAAAGCTCACCCGATCCGACATGCCGACAAGACCAATCGCGGTCGTCACAATCAAAATGACAGGCCCGACAATCGCCAGCCCGGAATTGATGAGTAGCGCCTTTTCCACCTGATTGACCTTCAAAATGAGCAAGGCAGCCAAAATCTCGATACTGCCTGACAAAACCCGCAGTGCGGCCATGCCCATAATCGCTTTTTCCCACATACCGTCTCGTCCTCCCCTCCGTTCACTCTATGCCTGTACTCCTTCATTTCAGCACTGGAGATGGGTGATCGCCTACCTTCTTTCCCCTTCACTCCTCCTGTTGGGTGGGCATACACTGAACCATACGCCTAGAAGAAATGAGGAAAATGCGATGGTAGATTATGAACATCCGTTTTTGCCCGCCAACTGGGCGAACCCGTCCGGGCGCATGCGCGAAAAGCCCCGCCAGAAAGGGCTGACCATGGTCATTGACAAAGGCCTGGGACTTACTGCTTACTTCGATTTGCTGGATCTGGCTTCTCCCTATATCGATATATACAAACTCGGCTTTGGCACGACTGCCCTCTATCCGCCAAAAGTGCTCCGGCAAAAGCTCGAAGCCGCGAAGGCGCACGGGCTGCACATCATGCCTGGCGGTACGTTATTCGAGATCGCCATCCGGTACAGTACGATCAAGGAGTACATGCAGCAAATCCGCTCGCTCGGATTTTCCGCTGTGGAAATTTCCGACGGCACTTTTCCCCTTTCGTTTGAAAAACGCAAGGAAGCGATTGTGCTGGGGGTGGAAGCCGGGCTTGTCGTCTATACAGAGGTTGGCAAAAAGGCTGCCGGATACCGCGCACAGCGCCAGGAGCTGCTGGAAACACTGGACTTTGACCTGCAAGCCGGTGCCAGCCACGTCATTGTCGAAGCGAGGGAAAGCGGAACGGTCGGCGTCTTCGATGGAAACGGCAAGGTCGATCACGACTTTGTGCAAGACATTGTCTGTCTGGCCCGGGAAAATGCGGAGCGGCTGATTTGGGAAGCCCCGCAAAAAGACCAGCAGGTAGGCTTGATCCATGCGCTTGGCAGCGAGGTCAATCTGGGCAATATCGCGTACACGGATGTCTTGTCCGTAGAAACGCTACGCCGGGGCCTGCGCGGGGATACGGCCGTGATGATGGAAGAGGGGAGGTCTGCCCCGTGCGAATAGAAGTCGTGCCGACGGTCGAGGAAATTCGCTTTGACCAGATCAGCAACCATGTCGTCATCGTCATCGACGTCCTGCGCGCTTCCAGCACGATTGTCACGGCATTGGGAAACGGTTTTGTCTGTGTCATTCCGGTCGAGACGATCGGGCAGGCCAACTCGCTGCGCGCTGCTGACTGCCTGTTGGCTGGCGAGCGGCACTGCCGCAAAATTCCTGATTTTGACTGCAACAACTCGCCAACGGAAATCTCTGCGACCCAGATGTCCGGCAAGCGTCTCGTGCTGACGACGACGAACGGAACGCGCGCGATCCAAAAGGCAGAGCGAGCCTCTGCCCTGCTCATCGGCTGCTTTTTAAACGCGACAGCCTGCATCAGACACGCGCTTAGCTATCATTTGGATATTACGCTGTACTGTGCGGGCACGCGCTCCGAATTCGCGCTGGAGGATGGGCTTGCCGCCGGGCTGATGATCGTGCAGGCGCAAAAAGCGTTGGCCAACATTCAGACGTGCGATCTGGGCGAAGCTTTGAAAGGAAGCTACCTGTATTACGCTGACAAATTGAGCGAGCAATTGCTAAAGACCACGACAGGCAAGCGGCTTGTCTCCCACCATTTTGCCGACGATCTCCGCTTCTGCTCCCAGGTCGACCAGTTCCAGCTCGTCCCCTACGTCAAGGACAAACGCATACTCCCCCACCTTGTCTCATAGAGTGAAAGGAGAATAGGGACAGGGGTTTTGATGCCAATGATGATGTCTGGAGAAGTCATGCTTGTCATCCTGATCGTCATAGGATTAATTGGCCGTTCACCGATTATCGCGACGGCGGCGAGCATCCTGCTGGTGCTCAAGCTGACGGCCCTGGAACGCTTTTTCCCCTCAGTCGAGCGCCGCGGACTGGAGCTTGGTTTGCTTTTTTTGACGATTTCCGTGCTGGTTCCGTTTGCCAGTGAAAAAATATCGTGGAAAGATGTCACGCCGCTGTTTACAACGGTCGTCGGCTTCACAGCACTCGCAGGAGGCGCACTTGCCACGTGGATGAACGGCAAGGGGCTCGACCTCTTGCGCACCGAGCCGCACATGATTATCGGTCTTGTCATCGGGTCGATCATCGGCATTGTGTTTTTTCGCGGCATTCCAGTCGGTCCCCTGATGGCGGCAGGGATTACTGCATTCGTGCTGAAGCTGTGGGAATGGTTCGGCGGGCGCTGGCCTCAATAAAACGGCTCCCCCTCTTTTCATCCGGGAAGAGGGGATTTTCGGTACAAAGAAAAAAAGCCGCACCCGATTGGGCACAGCTTTTTGCATACAGACTGCGGGTTCCGACTTACGCGCGAGAAACGTATGCTTCTGTACGCGTATCGATAATCAGACGGTCGCCTTCTTCTACGAAGAGCGGAACGTTGACGACGAAGCCGGTTTCCAGTGTTGCTTTTTTGGTTACGTTGGAAGCAGTATCGCCTTTTACGCCTGGCTCGCATTCGGTAACAACCAGCTCAACGGTGTTTGGCAGCTGGATACCGATTGTTTCGCCGTTGTACTGCACGATTTGCACGTTCATGTTTTCCTTGAGGAAACGCAGTTCGCGCTCGATTTGGCTGCGCGAGAACGTCAGTTGCTCATACGTTTCGGTGTTCATGAACGTGTACTCGTCACCGCTCGCATACAGATACTGCATGGTGCTGGTTTCGATGCGGGCAGGGTTTACTTTTTCACCGCCGCGGAAAGTCATTTCTGTGGTGTTGCCGTTGCGCAGGTTGCGCAGTTTGGAGCGTACAAACGCCGCGCCTTTACCTGGTTTTACGTGTTGGAATTCCAACACGGTGTAGATGTTGCCATCCACTTCGATCGTCAAACCGGTCCGAAAATCGTTTACAGAGATCATCGTTGTCCTCCCAAATCAATCAATAACGTAGAATAGTATAAATTACACGGGCAAAATGAGCAACTCTTTCGTAGATTTGTTGAGGTTCTCATGCCCGTCTGCCGTAATCAGCACGTCGTCCTCGATGCGCACGCCGCCCACTCCGGTGATGTAAATGCCCGGTTCCATCGTCACGAGCATGCCTGGCTCCAGTACGAACGTGCTTACTGTCGAAAGACCAGGGAGTTCATGCACTTCGATTCCGAGACCGTGACCCGCACTGTGTCCGTACGCTTCGCCGTAGCCTGCCGCCGCGATGACATCTCGCGTTGCGGCGTCCGCTGCTTTTGCCGTGACACCTGGCTTCAAAGCTTCCAGGCCAGCCAGCTGCGCACGCAGCACGATGTCGTAAATCTCTTTCATTTTCGCGCTCGGCTCCCCGACGGCGACTGTACGGGTAATGTCGGAGTTGTAGCCTTTGTAGGCGGCTCCGAAATCGAGCGTGACCATTTCACCCGCCTGGATCACTTTCTCGCTGGCTCGTCCGTGCGGCAGGGCACCGCGCACACCGGACGCCACGATAATGTCAAAGCCTGAACCGGTCGCGCCCTGCTTGCGCATGAAATACTCCAGTTCCAGCGCGACATCCACCTCGCGCACGCCTGGACGGATGTATCCTTGAATATGCGCAAACGCCGCCTCGGCAATTCCTACCGCTTGGCGGATGATAACCATTTCCGACTCGTCCTTGAACATGCGGATTTTTTCCAGCACACCGCTGGTTGGGACAAGCTCTACGCCGTCGAACGCTTTGCTCCACTCCTGATACGTGCCGAAGGAAATGCTGCTTTCAAAAGCCAGCCGCTTGATGCCTTTTTCCTGCAGCAGTCTGGCAATCGCTTCAACTGCTTTGCGCTCGTTGTTGACGACCGTAAAATCTGGCGCCTGCTCTTGCGCCTGCTCCACATAGCGGAAATCTGTAACGAGGAAGGCTTCTTTTTCCGTGACAATGACCCAGCCGGTGGAGCCAGTAAAGCCGCTCAGATAGAAGCGGTTTTCTTGCTTTTCCGTAATGAACGCATTCGCTCCAACCTGTGTCAGCGCTTCACGCAATTTGTTCAGACGTTGTTTCATGGCGACCCGTTTCCCCTTTCATCCTGACGAAGCTGTTATTTTTTCTCGATTTTGCGGACGAGCGCCCGCAGCGCCCATTCATAGCCGTCCATGCCCAAGCCGACAACCTGACCAATCGTGACAGGGGCAATGACCGAGCGGTGGCGAAATTCCTCGCGCGCGTGAATATTGGAAATATGTATTTCAATTGTCGGGAGCGCCACACCAGCGAGTGCATCGCGGATGGCATAGCTGTAATGTGTAAATGCGCCAGGGTTAATCAAAATGCCGTCGTGAACACCTCTGGCCTGGTGAATCGCATCAATCAGGACTCCCTCGTGATTGGACTGGCAATGCGCAAGTTTACCGCCCAGCTCGTCCATGACGGAAGACAGCTTTGCCACCAGATCCTCCAGTGTCTCTCTTCCATATACTTCCGGCTCCCGCGTCCCCAGCAAATTGAGATTGGGACCGTTCAACAGCAGAACGGAAGTCATTGTCATCCCTCCCCATATGATTTTCGGAAAAAGTTTTTTTACTAATGAAACATTTTACCACAAGCCATTCCCGATTTCACAGTCGAATGCAAAAATCAGCCAACATTGCGAATTTTCCCAATCAGCAAAGAGAGGGGATGAGCCGATCCCCTATTGCTTTTCGCCGTTCCACTGCTCCTCGTGCGAGTGCTCCAGCACAATTGTCATGCCGATAAATAACCCGAAAGACAAGTACCAGGCGCCCTCCGTGCTCAAGGTACCTATTTCCCAATTCCCGATGCGGAAGAAGAATCCTGCAATCGCAAGCAAGACCGCGCCGTACAGAAGCCCGGTCCACCATGCGCGCATATTCCCGAACAAGAAAGAAAACAGGAAGCTTGCCAGCACAGTCTCCACAAACAGCACGATCGCCCCCAGCGAAATACCTGTCAGGCTGTCCTCTTCGTACCCGGTGAGCAGCGGTCTGGCAAAAGCCCCCAACCCGTACGGCGTCAGATTCAGGAAGTGCGCAAGCAACCGGACGATCCCCCAGATGATCGTTCCCCAAAACGCAAGCTCCACAATTTTGGCGGCAGATACCCGTTTATTCCCCGCTTTGCCGCGCTCCTTTGGCTTGCCCCACAGCTCCTTTTGTCTTCGTGCAGCTCTGCCTGCTACCATATCCTATCACCTCACACGTAGTATGTGCTGTTTCCATGTTTTTCACTAATTGTTTACATTTCTTGGCGATGCTTGAACTCCCTGTAGCTTCAAGGCCCGCTTTCCGGTAAAATGGAAGGTAAGGAAGGTGATTGTGTTGGCTCAGCAAAAAGTACCCAGCTACGGCGGTCAGGCCGTCATCGAAGGTGTGATGTTCGGCGGCAAGACGATGACTGTCACAGCTGTTCGCAAAAAAAATCATGAAATTGAGTATTTCGAGGCCCCGCGCACGGAATATAAATGGATTACCCCCCTGAAAAAAATTCCGTTTATTCGCGGCCTGGTCGGACTGATCGAAGCCAGCGCCAACGGGGCCAAGCATCTGAACTTCGCCTCTGAACGCTACAGCATGGAGTCTGGCGAAGAAGTGAGCGCGGGCCCTTCGAAACTGACGATGATTCTGGGGGTTGCACTTGTCGGTGTACTCTCCTTTTTGTTCGGTAAATTCGTCTTTACACTCGTTCCCGTTTTCCTCGCTGATTTTCTGTTGGGAAAATGGGTGCCGGATGGGGTTCCCCAAACACTGGCAGAAGGCGGCTTCAAAATCCTGCTGCTGCTCGGCTACATCACCGCCATCGCGCAAGCCCCGCTCATCAAGCGACTTTTTCAATATCACGGAGCGGAGCATAAAGTGATTAACGCCTTTGAAGCCGGGGTAGAATTAACAGTAGAGAACGTACAAAAATTTTCCACCCTGCATTACCGTTGCGGCAGCAGTTTTCTTATTTTCAGCGTGTTCGTCGGAGTCGTAATCTACTCGCTGTTCAGCTACGACTCCCTGACAGAGCGGGTCGTGCAGCGAATTGTGCTCTTGCCGCTCGTCATCGGAGTCTCCTACGAGGTGTTACAGTGGACAAACAAGCTCCGTGACACGCCTGTTTTGCGCTACCTTGGCTATCCGGGTCTCTGGCTGCAAAAAATCACGACACGTGAGCCCGATGACAGTCAGGTCGAAGTAGCCATCGCCTCTTTCCAGAAGATGCGGGAACTGGACCTTCAGCACGTCCAGGAAAAAATGGCTACGACCGGATAACGTGAGGCATTTTATTCCGATTGAGGTGAGCCTATGTTACGTCGCATTCCACCCCTGATTTTGGTTATTGTGCTGCTCGCCATTTACGGATTTTTGTTGACCTTCATCAGTGATCCCATCAATACGCTGATTATCCTTGGTTTGTCAGTGGCCCTGTTTTTGCTCGTACGCAACTATTTGCGCACAGGCTCTTTTTTCCCGAAAAGTGCAGGATCTGGCACCCCGAAGCAACAAAAGGCAAAGCCGAAGCCTCCCGTGATGCGACAAGCACACAAAAAGCAGTCGACGGGCTCCAGAAAAGAGTATCCGTTTCGTGTGATCGACGGCAACAAAGGAAAATCAAAAGAAAAACAGGGCGAGAAATCGCAAAACAACATCTCTCACTGAAAGCAAAAACAGGTTGCCAAAAGCGGCGACCTGTTTTTTTGTACATGTTGGCTAGACCAAATATTTCGGCGACGATTGACGAAACACTTTTACGTATTCGTCGAAATCCCAGCGTTGTAAAAACTGCCTGGCAGCTGCTTCTCCAGACGCATACAGGCGATTCCGCATTTCTTTGGACAGTTGGAATTGCGTGGTTCTCACGCCGAGTGTATGAATGAACACCGTCCGGACCGCCTGCGCCTTGTCAACGTACAGCCTGTCGTGGGCGTCGAGCATCGTAGCCAGCAAGCTGCGGGAGAAAGAAAACAGGCCTGCGATCTTGTTTTGCTCCCGTTTGTCCGGGTCGTCCGAGAGCCGAAATCCGATCGTCGGCCAGTTGGGTATTCCCGGCACATCGAACAGCCAGACCGGATAATTGCTCAAGAGCGCTCCATCGACGATATAGTGCGTGACGTTGCCGCTTTTTAGCTGGGCCGGCTGAAAGAAAAACGGAATCGAGGATGACATCCGGACGGCTTTCGCTACGGAAAAGCTGTCCGGGTCAATGCCGTAGCGCGGAAGATCGTCAGGCAGTACCGCCATTTTTCCTGCCGTCACATCGGAAGCGACGATTTTCAGCTTTCCGGGCGGCAAGTCGCCAAAGGTGCGCACCCCTTTTCGCCGCAGCAGCTCTTCGATGAACAACTCGATGCGGTCGGCGCGAAACACACCTTCCCGCACCATCAGCTCGTAGATCGGCCCGATGAACGGAAGTCTGCCAATCCCAGACCGCTGCAAAAAGTGCAAATAATCCAGTTCGTCAAAAATCGGCTTGAGCTCCTGGCTGTTGTATCCCGCACTGAGCAAGGCGGCTACAATCGAGCCTGCTGACGTTCCAGCCAGCTTTTCCCACGTATACCCGTTTTCCTCCATAACGCGCAAGGCGCCGAGAAAAGCGATTCCTTTTACCCCTCCGCCTTCAAACACTGCGTCCGCTTTCACCCTGCCGCCTCCTTCCGCAAAACGCTCTACTACCAATATAAGGCGACAGCTTATTCGTTAGGATTGAAAAACGGGGTTTCGCCGCGCTTTTTTCTGCGAAGTCTTTCCGTCGCATTCGGTTATTTGGGCAAAAAAAAGCGCAAGCCAGTCAGCTTGCGCAGCGTAGATGCCTATTCTTCTTTTTGCTCATCTTCCAGCCGAATTCGCCGGAGCTCTTCCATCCGGCTCGGGTCTTGCTGGAAGTATTGCACGAGATATTCCAGGCATGTAATCGACTCCCAGCTCAAGTGGTGTTCGATTCCTTCGACATCCTGGTAAATATGTTCTTCGTCAACGCCGATGACGCGCATGAACTCTTCGAGCAGGCTGTGACGATCCACCAAACGTTTGCCAATCTTTTTCCCTTTCGGCGTCAAGACCAGGCCACGGTATTTTTCATACACGAGATATTTGTCTTTATCCAGCTTTTGAACCATTTTCGTGACCGATGAGGGATGTACTTCCAACGCTTCAGCAATATCGGAGACACGAGCATAGCCCTTTTCTTCAATTAAGCTGTAAATTCGTTCCAAATAGTCTTCCATACTCGGCGTCGGCATGTGAACCCCTCATTTCAACCCATATTTCTTCCGTCCAAAAAAGGCACGTAGAAATATAATACCGTTAAATGAGAACGATTAGCAAGAGAAACCTGCCTATTGCAGCTGTTTTTCTGGTTTCGGGTTCATTAATTTGACAAATTCAACCAATTGTTGGCCAAGCGTCTCCATCCGTGCCTGCAAGCGCTCATCTTTCAGCTTGCCTTCCGGCGTAAAGGCGTTGTATGCGCTCGGAACACTTGGACTGGCTGGCAGCGGCCATGCGTGCAGATTGCGCATAATCAGCTGCAGCGTGTTGACTGTATTTGTCGCGCCCATGCTTCCTCCGGCGACACCGACCAGCGCTACCTGCTTGTCGCGCAGATGGCGGGCCTCCAAAAAGTCGAGCGCATTTTTCAATGCCCCCGTCATGGTCCCGTGATATTCAGGCGAACCGATCACAATCCCATCCGCTTCGGTAATTTTTTGCACGAAGCGGTGGACCACTTCCGGATAAGTCGACGCGTCTTCCCGCGCATCGTAAATCGGCAGCTTCCACTCTGCCAAATGAATCATTTCAATATCAGCGCCGGCAGCCTTCGCTGCGTCGAGTACAATCGCAACCGCTTGCTTTGTCGTGGAGTTCGTGTTCATGCTTCCTGCAATTCCTACAATTTTCATCCTGTATTCACCTCATTAGGATTAGCTTGACTGGTATGTATTTCATTATAATCCATTCACTATACATTGTAAACAAAAAAGTATGTTTAATATTCTCAGTTCTGAACAAGCCTTGCCTGGACATACACATGTAGCAAGTTGGGAATAAGGATGATGCCTATGGACAAAGTCGCTTGGCAAATCGCCATTCTTTTTGCGGGAGCCGCACTTGGAGGGCCCTATCTGGGCGGTTATGAGTGGCTCCGTTTCTTTACCTATTTCGGCTCCTGGGGCACAATCGGCATCGTACTCGTCAGTCTTGGGATCGCGTGGCTAAGCTTTCAGCTGCTCGGTTTTTGCCACCGCCAGCAAATCAGCTCGCTCTATGAACTTTACCTGCACCTGTTTGGCGAAGCGTTTGCTTCCAGCCTGTCGGTCATCACTCATCTGTTTTTGCTTGCGTATGTAGGCGTCATGCTCGGTCAGCAGTCCGCTCGTCTGATCGAAGGACTGTCGCCCATCTGGGCCCTGTTATTGTCCCTCATCGTCACGACCGGCTTTCTGTACAAACACTGGAATTGGATCGTTACAGGCACAGGTTTTTGCCTTGTAACAGGGTTGTTGTTTTTCGGCTTGCTTTTTTTGCTCCAACCGCATGTCCCCATTCCCGATCTCGGCTATCAAATGAATGGCAACTGGCTCATTCACGCTGTCTCATTCCTTGCTCTGCACTTTTTGCTCATACTCGCTGTGCTGCTGCCTGTTTCTGGACGCGCAAGCAAGGCTCATTCGCTGCGAATGGGGCTTGGCGTCGGTACGGCGCTCGTCTTGTTCTTTTTGCTGCTCGGTCAAGCTGTCCTGCTCTCCCACTGGCATGATATTCACGCCTCGCCCTTGCCGATGAAACTGATTTCCGTGCAACTGCTGCCAACTGGCGGAGCCGTCTTCGCGCTGCTCGCTCTGATCCAGGAAGGGGTGCTGTCAGCTTTGCTCCTCTATTCACTTGCGCACCCTGTCACAGAACGCCATCAGCTGCAATGGACACCGCTGCTGCTGGTCATGCTGCTCGCAGTCAGCCTGTTTGCCTCCCTGGCGATATGGCTCCCGTGGAGCGTCTCGGTCGTGGCGAGCGGGACTACCTACTGCGGTTTGGTCCTGATCGGCTGGTTTGTCTGGAGGCGCCAGACATGACTTTTCCTTTGCACGCAAAAAGGCTGCAAAACGATGACGGTCGTTCTGCAGCACTTGCTTGATGCGGAACACTCTGCTTTGTTGATTTGCGCTACTGTAAATCCTCTTCTGGCTCGTGTTGTCCGTTCGTCTTCGCTGCCGGGATCGGATAGACTGGAGTTGCTCCGTCTGTTATTTTGCCGATTGCTGAAAAAATCATTTGTGCCGTTTGCGCGAGTTGCTCTTTTTCAATAGAGGCGAGTGCATCCTCTGCCTTGTCTGTCCCATCCGTCGCTGATTGGCTTGTGACGAGTACGGCGTAAATGCCTGCTTCTGCCAATAATTCCAAGACCCTCCGCTGCTCTGTACGCACGTCTTCCCATGCGGACAGCTTCGCCCCCGCTTCGACCAGCAACCCTGCGGCCAAAGTGGTTTCTCCGCGCTCGGTGATGGCTTTTACTTTGCCCGTCCGTCCCACCGCATCGAGGTAGTAGGCAGCGACGATTTTTTGCCTGTCTTTTTCTGTCAACGACTCGCTGAACGCCCGTTGCCCGCGCTGGTCGGCTGTCACCGCGCCAAGGCTGACCAGCTGCACCTCAGCATCCAGTCTGCTTTTTGCCAGTTGGCGGGCAACCTCCAGCATGACGGCCACGCCGGAAGCGTTGTCATTGGCCCCTGGCGACGAAGCAGCTGAGTCGTGGTGCGCGAGAAGGAGCACGCGCTTGTTTGCCCCTGCCCCTGACGATTTTTTCGTGGCAATCAGGTTGTAGGATGTATGTCGGCTGGTAACGGCACCCGCTACCTTCACTGTCGCTTTCAGCGGCTGTTTCAGCAACCGCTGCCGGATCAGCTGTCCTTCCTCCCGCAACAGGCCAATGACCGGAACCGACATGTCCAGCGGCTCGCCCAACGACGGCCGCCATTCACCGTCGCGGTCGTTCCAGACAATGACCGCAACGGCTCCGGCGGCTGCGGCCTGTCTGACCTTTTCGCCAAACGGAATTTCCCCTCGTTTGACCAGCGCAATTTTCCCCCTGGCCTCGCCGCTGGCAAAATCAACGGCCCGACCATAGCCGGCATCGACAATCTCTGCTGTCTGCACGCCATTTTGTCCAAACGTCAATGAATGGACAGCCCAGCTCCGCTCCCAGCCTTCGATGGCAAGCGACACGCTCGCGGGCTTTTTGTACGTATCGTAATAAAAAGGCTGCAATGCGGTCTCATAGCCGTATGAACGCAAAGCATTCTCCACATATACCGCTGCTGCAAATTCCGTCTCGGTCGCCGCTGGCCGCGCTGTTTTCGCCAAATGCTCCACATGGCTGTACAACAGCTCGGCATCCATCCCTGCGTGAGTCTGATTCGCATAAGCCTGCGGCAGCGCGAGAGGCAGCGGCAGCAAGCTTCCCCAAACAAGCAAAGCTCCCAATGCGTAATGACCGACGGATCGCATGGCTTTTCTCCCTTCTTCCTGTGCGGTTTGCCTTTATTATGGTCCGCTGTGCCGAGTAGCGTCTAGTCAGAATAGTTAGTCAAATACCAGCACACGCCGTCAGCGAAGGACAGCTTTCGTTTTCCTTCTGCCCAAATCTGCCCGCCCCCACAGACAGCCTGGACAGAAGACGTCGATTTGTCGAGATGCCTGTACCCAATCATTGTTCGTGGATTTTCCGTTTTCAAATTGACCCCGCGCGGTGTGATTTGCTAATGTTGAATCAAGCCACAAAACGTTTAAAGAAGCGGCTGGAATCACTGGAGGAGGACGTACCATGCTATATGTGGATGGCAAATGGGTGGAAGAGGGGCAAGCGGCCGTTCATCCGGAAGACCGCGGTTACAACTTTGGCGACGGCATTTACGAAGTCGTACGAATCTACAAAGGGCGCCTGTATCAATGGGACGCTCACCTGACGCGACTGTTCCGCAGTGCCCGCGAGATCAAGCTTGCGTTGCCATGGAGCGCTGACGAGCTGACCCATTTGGCCAAAGAACTGCTGGCGAAAAACAATATCACCGCGCAAGACGATGCAACCCTTTATCTGCAAATCTCTCGCGGCACAGCTCCGCGTGTTCACGATATTCCCGGCGGCATCAAGCCTGTCATCATGGTGTTTGTCCGCCCCAAGGCCCGGCCAGTGGAGGATTTGAAAAAAGGCTGGACAGCCCAGCTCGTAGAAGACATTCGCTGGTTGCGCTGTGACATCAAGACGTTGAACCTGCTTGGAGCCGTCCTGGTCAAGCAGTACGCCAAGGACGCGGGGGCGCAAGATTCGATTTTGCACCGCAACGGCATCATTACGGAGTGCAGCTCTTCCAATCTGTTTGCGGTGAAAAACGGCGAACTGTACACGCATCCGGCAGACAACCTGATCCTGCACGGCATTACCCGTCAGGTCGTGATTGATCTGGCGAAGGCAAACGGCATCGGCGTTCACGAGGAAGCTTTTGACATTGCCTTCCTGAAGCAAGCCGACGAGCTGTTCCTCACCAGCACGACAGCGGAAGTCATGCCGCTCGTTTCCGTGGATGGCGAAGCTGTCGGCAATGGACAGCCCGGACCTGTCACCGTCAGGCTGCAAGCATTGTTTGAGCAGCACATTCACGACAGCGTGCTCGTTTAAGCTCTCGAATAAGCTATTCTTGCAAAATGGAAAGCTCTCCTGGCCAGTGCGAACGGTGTCCCAGGAGAGCTTTTTTCAGTAAATGATCCTGCTAGAAAACGATAACGGCCTAGCGGCGCAAATTCCACTCGTCTGTTCCATAGCGCGTTTTTGCCAGTTCCTCCGCCAACGCCAGCTCTTCGTCTGTGAGCGTGGACGGCACCAGCTCCACTTCCAGCCCGGTAGCAAATCCTTTGGAAAACGCCTCGATCGCTTCCTGCAAACTCACAGGCCGCGTGCTTACTTCGTTGATCGTCACCGCTTTTTGGCGGAAGCTGTCCATCATCCGCTGCTTGACGCGATCCGACGGGAAGTGCAACAGCGAGAACAAAAGTTCGACGTCCATATCGAGCAAAATAGAGCCGTGCTGGAGAATCACGCCCTTTTGCCGCGTCTGTGCGCTGCCTGCGACCTTTTTCCCTTCCACGACCAGCTCATACCACGATGGCGAATCGAAGCAAGCGGACGACCCTGGAGAGGAATACTTCTCTTTTTCCTCCTCGCTCGCAAGCGACACCATCTCTGCTTCCAGGCCAAGGTTTTGAAAGCCGTGCAAAAGGCCTAGACTGATGATTTTGTACGCTTCCGTCACACCGGACGGCATCCGCGGATGCTCCTCCGAAACGATCACGCTGTACGTCAGCTCCTGATCGTGCAGAACGGCACGTCCTCCTGTCGCACGGCGGACAAAGCCCAGCCCTTGCCTTTTCACTTCTTCCAGATTGATTTCTTTCATCGCCTTTTGAAAATAGCCAATCGACAGAGTAGCCGGGTCCCACGTGTAAAAACGAACGGTCGGGGGCACCTTGCCCTCGCTGTGCATCTGCAAAATCGCTTCGTCCACAGCCATGTTCATTGCCGGAGACATCGCATCAGTCACAATATAGCGCCACTGTTCCATCGTATGTACCTCCCTGATTCACAACACATTCATTGTACGCTTCTCCCCAATGGGGGGCAAGGTTTGGATCGGCTGCATCAATCGGTAAAGAAAAGCCGCCCTGTAGCAAGGCGACTTTTCCAAAAGAGAGCTATTAGGCTTGCGGTTGATAGCGCAGGATCGGCTTGCGTGCCGCTGTCGCTTCATCCAGACGTTTGACCACGGTTGTGTGCGGCGCTTCCTGTACAAGCTCTGGCGTTTCCTCGCACTCGCGGGCAATTTGCAGCATGACGTCGATGAACTCGTCGAGCGTTTCTTTTGTTTCAGTTTCGGTCGGCTCAATCATCAGGCACTCATCGACAATCAGCGGGAAGTAGATTGTCGGCGGATGGTAGCCGAAGTCGAGCAAACGTTTTGCAATGTCGAGGGTGCGAACGCCCAGCTTTTTCTGGAGCACGCCGGACAGGACAAACTCATGCTTGCAGACACGGTCATACGGCAGGTGGTAAGCCGCAGCCAGGCGGCGCATCATGTAGTTGGCGCTGAGCACGGCATTTTGCGAAACTTGCAGCAAGCCTTCCGGACCCATGCTGCGGATGTAGCTGTGTGCACGTACGAGAATGCCGAAGTTGCCGTTGTAGCCTTTTACGCGGCCGATGGAAGCCGGACGGTTGCTGTCCCAGTAGAAGGTGCCGTCTTCTTTTTTCGCCACGATCGGCGTTGGCAAGAACGGTTCGAGAATCTTTTTCACGCCGACAGGGCCAGCACCTGGTCCGCCCCCGCCGTGAGGTCCGGTAAACGTTTTGTGCAAGTTGAGATGCACCACGTCGAAGCCCATGTCGCCTGGGCGGGCGATGCCGAGAATCGCATTCGCGTTCGCACCATCGTAATACAAGAGGCCGCCTGCTTCGTGGACGATTTTCGCCATTTCCACGATGTCCTCTTCGAACAGACCGAGCGTGTTCGGGTTGGTCAGCATGAGTGCCGCTGTATCAGGGCCTACGGCATCGCGCAGCGCCTGAATGTCTACCAGGCCGCGCTCGTCAGAGGCGATGGTAATGGTTTCCAGTCCTGCTACTGCCGCAGAAGCCGGGTTCGTACCGTGCGCGGAGTTTGGCACGATCACTTTTGTGCGGTGGCCTTCGCCGCGGCTCTCGTGGTAGGCACGAATCATCATCAGACCAGTCCACTCGCCTGCCGCCCCGGCAGCCGGTTGCAGCGTGACCGCGTCCATTCCGGTGATCTCAGCCAGTTCTTCCTGCAGGTTGTACAAAAGCTCCAATGCACCCTGCACCGTTTCTTCCGGCTGGTACGGGTGAGTCAGGGCGAAGCCATCGTAGCGCGCCACGTCCTCGTTGACTTTAGGATTGTATTTCATCGTGCAGGAACCGAGCGGGTAGAAACCGTTGTCTACCCCGTGGTTGCGACGGGACAGTTCGGTGTAGTGACGAACCAGTTGCAGCTCGGATACTTCCGGCAATTCAGCAGGAGTTTCGCGGATGAGGTGCTTCGGCAGCAGGCTTGCCACCTCTACCTCTGGTACATCCAACGCCGGCAGATTGTAGCCCACACGGCCCGGTTTGCTCAATTCAAAAATCAGTGCTTTTTCCTGGTCTTTACGCACGTGTGATCGCCTCCAATTCAGCCGCCAATGTGTCGATTTCTTCCTTGGTCCGCAGCTCGGTTACCGCAAGCAGCGTATGGCCCGCAAATTCCGGATAATCCAGTCCCAGGTCGTAGCCGCCGATGATGCCTGCGTCAAGCAGCTTTTTGTTTACTTCGGCAACCGGTTTGGACAGCTTGACTACGAATTCGTTAAAGAACGGAGAGGTAAAGACGACTTCCAGTCCTTTTGCCTGCAGCGCTTGTTTGGCGTAGTGCGCTTTTTGCAGGTTCAACATCGCGATTTCCTGCACGCCCTGTTTTCCGAGCGCCGACATGGTGATCGATGCAGCCAGTGCCAGCAGTGCCTGGTTGGAGCAGATGTTGGACGTCGCTTTTTCACGGCGAATGTGTTGTTCGCGCGCTTGCAGCGTGAGAACGAAGCCGCGCTTGCCGTTTTCGTCTTTTGTCTGACCGACGATCCGGCCTGGCATTTTGCGCATCAGCTTGGTTGTTGTCGCGAAATATCCGCAGTGCGGTCCGCCAAACGATGCCGGGATGCCGAATGGCTGCATGTCGCCGACCACGATGTCTGCGCCCAGTTTGCCCGGTGCTTCCAGTACGCCAAGGGCAAGCGGGTTGGCGGACGTGACAAACAGTGCGCCTTTGCCATGGGCAATCGGCTCGATTGCTGCCAGGTCCTCGACGTTTCCGAAGAAGTTCGGGTATTGGACGATGACAGCCGCCGTATTTTCGTCCACAGCCGCTTCCAGCGCTGCGAGATCGGTCACTCCGTTGCTGTCGAGCCCAACCTCGACCAGCTCCACGCTTTGTCCGTAGGCGTATGTTTTCAGAACGCCGCGCGCTTCTGGATGAACAGCACGGGAGACGACAACGCGTTTTTTGCCCGTGTGGCCAGCCGCCATCATCGCCGCTTCTGCCAGCGAAGTCGCCCCATCGTACATGGAGGAGTTCGCTACTTCCATTCCGGTCAGTTCACATACCATCGTCTGGAATTCAAAAATCGCTTGCAGCTCACCCTGACTGATCTCAGGCTGATACGGCGTGTACGCTGTAAAAAATTCTCCGCGCAACAGCATGTGGTTCACTGTGCTCGGCATGTAGTGCTGGTAAACACCAGCGCCCAAAAAGTTTACGTGCGTGTTGAAGTTGACGTTTTTATTGGCCAGACGCGAGAAGTATTTCACCAGTTCCGGCTCGGACAGAGCTTCCGGAATGTTCAGCGCACCTTTGAAGCGCACTTCTTCCGGAATGTCTGCAAACAGGTCTTCTACACTGGAAACGCCCAGGGTATCGAGCATTTCGCGCTTGTCCTGATCGGTTTGGGGCAGGTAGCGATATTTCACGAACGTTGTCCTCCTCAAAATAAATGTATAGTGAGCGATTGCCTAGTTTTTCGGACGTTTGTAAAAAGGAGTGGCTACGACCTCGGCTTTGAGGCGCTTTCCGCGAATCTCCACTTCCAGCTGGGTGCCAAGCGCCGCATGCTCGCTTTTGACGAGCGCCAGGCCGACATTTTTCTTCAAGGTTGGGGATTGTGTACCTGTCGTCACTTCGCCCACCAGTTCTTCTCCGGCATAGACCGGGTAGTGCGTGCGCGGAATGCCGCGGTCAATCATCTCGATGCCGACGAGCTTGCGAGGCGCACCGTTTTCCTTTTGCGCCTTGAGCACTTCCTGGCCGATGAACGGCACTTCTTTGTCCACCTTCACCGCGAAGCCGATCCCCGCCTCAATCGGCGTGATGTCTTTGCTCAGCTCCTGACCGTACAGCGGCAGCTTGGCTTCGAAACGCAGCGTGTCGCGTGCGCCAAGTCCGCAAGGCAAAAGTCCGTCTTCCTTGCCGGCTGCAAGCAGCGCGTCCCACAGCTCTGCTGCGCGATCGGCCGCCAGGTAAATCTCAAAGCCGTCCTCGCCAGTATAGCCCGTGCGAGAGACAAGTGCCGGAATGCCAGCGATCTCTACGTCACGCTCGAAGCGGAAGAAGCCGATTTTCGACAGGTCTGTCGCGGTCAGCTTTCGCAAGATCGATTCGGCCAAAGGTCCCTGAATGGCGAGCTGCGCCGTTTGCGGCGAAATGTTTTCAATGGTCACACCTGGAATCAGGTGCTCTTTCAGCCATTCATAGTCTTTGTCAATGTTTCCGGCGTTAATGACGAGCAGGTAATGGTCGTCTGCGTATTTGTAAACGAGCAGATCGTCGACCGTACCGCCGTCCGGGTAGCAGAGCACACTGTACTGCGCTTGCCCGACAGCCAGCTTGGACACGTCGTTGGTGGTGACGCGCTGCAAATATTCGAGCGCACTCTCGCCTTTTACGTCTACCTCGCCCATGTGAGATACGTCAAACAAACCTGCTTTCGTGCGAACGGCTTCGTGCTCCTGGCCAATGCTGGAGAACTGTACAGGCAGCTCCCAACCACCGAAGTCAATCGTTTTGGCGCCGTATTTCGCGTAGGAATCAAATAGTGGCGTTCTTTTCAGATTGGACATGTGTGGCACCTCCTAAAGGCTGTTAGTCGGCATTGCTCCCCATGAAAAAACAGAGGCGAAAAAACGGGTACACCAAAAAGAATGGTGCCCATTTTTCCTCCTCTGTCCTTGGTACCTGAGAGTTACCTTGCCAATCAAGCGCGGCGGGGATCACCGCACCTGCAAGTTTCCCCTTTGGTGGCTCCATGATCGAGCTCTCTCCAGAGTTGCGTCCAGTAGAGGTTCTTTTGCCTGAGAGATTCACCGGTTCCGGCTTGCTCCTTCGGCGCTGCAGTGGTTCGCGCAGTCTCTCCCTGCTACTATCATTCGCTGTGGGTAGATGGTCATACATAAGTTTTTGCTGCGATTTCCATACTAATAAAAGAACTTCCTCTTTATCCTACCATGAGTGTCCGCTGTTGAAAATATGCAAATTAACAGTCAGATCAAGAAACGCTTAACAAAATGATAGATACGGTAACGATTGTTAAGTTTTTTGATAAGGCGTATGAAAGTTATGGCAGAGCTTTGTAAAGGAGTAACCTATATGCCGAATATTCCCGTTTCATTCGACACGAGCTGGATAGCCCCGCTGACGGAGCGCCTGCACGAAGACGGCCCCTGGGACAAATGGGAGCTGTTCAAGCTGGCGCTGGAAGCGGAAGAGGCCATGGCTGTCCGCGAGTTCGATCAGTTGCAATGCCTGAAATACTTGCCGCTTCTCTCCCCGTTTCCCCACCAGTTGCAGACGGCGGAACGGGTGCTCAACGAAATGCGCGGGCGCGCCATTCTCGCTGACGAGGTCGGTCTTGGCAAGACGATTGAAGCCGGGCTGATTATGAAGGAGTACATGGTCAGAGGGCTGGCGAAAAAAATTCTCGTGCTCGTTCCCGCCTCCCTCGTCATCCAGTGGACGAAGGAATTGCAGCAAAAATTCGGCATTCCTGCTGTGGCGCAAAAAAAGGAGTACATGTGGAGACAGCATGAGGTTGTCGTCGCTTCCATCGACACAGCGAAAAGAGACCCGCATCGCCGCCACGTGCTCGACATCGACTACGACATGCTGATTATCGACGAGGCGCACAAGCTCAAGAACAGGCGGACGCGAAACTATCAGTTCGTGAAGGAAATTCGCAAAAAATATTGCCTGCTGCTCACGGCCACCCCGATCCAGAACGAAATGGACGAGCTGTACAACCTGATTAATTTGTTGAAGCCGGGGCACCTCGGGCACTCCGCGTCGTTTGCCTCCAATTACGTCGAAGGGAAGCGCCAGTCGAAAAACAGCGACAAATTGCGCGAAGAAATTGAAAAAGTAATGATTCGCAACAAGCGAAGCGACGGCGGCATCCAGTTCACCAGCCGACGCGTCCAGTCGATTCCCATCGAGCTGTCGCAGGAGGAAATGGAGCTGTACGAGGGCGTCACCCGCTTTGTGCGCGACCAGTACCAGGCAGAGTCAGGGCTGTTCAACTCACTCGCGTTGATTACGCTCCAGCGCGAGGTTTGCTCCAGCAAGGAAGCCGCCTTCATGACGCTGTACAACATGCACCAGCGCACCAGCGAAGATTCTCCCCTGCGCGGCCAAATTTTGCAGCTGGTGGAGATGATTAAGCGGATCGAGACGCATTCCAAGGCGGCAAAAACGGTCGAGCTGCTCCAGGAGATCAACGACAAAGTCATCATTTTCACCGAGTACCGGGCGACGCAAAACTACCTGCAAAAATATTTGCATGACCACGGCATTACCTCTGTGCCGTTTCGCGGCGGATTCAAGCGCAGCAAAAAGGACTGGATGACCGACCTGTTTCAAAACCGCGCGCAGGTGCTCATCGCCACCGAAGCAGGTGGAGAAGGCATCAACCTGCAGTTTTGCAATCAGGTCATCAACTACGACATGCCGTGGAACCCGATGCGCGTCGAACAGCGGATCGGCCGCGTCCACCGTCTCGGCCAGAAGCGGGACGTGCACATTTACAATTTGTCCACCGTCGGCACAATCGAGGAGCACATTCTGAAACTCCTGTATGAAAAAATCGACCTGTTCGAGATGGTGATCGGCGAGCTGGACGACATCGTGGAGCGGCTCAACCTCAGTTCGTCCCTGGAAGAAAATCTGACCCAGATCATCATGGACTCCAAATCGACCCGCGAAATGGCCATCAAGCTCGACAACATGGGCCAGGCGATCCGCGCCAGCCGACAACTGCACGCCTCCCCTGCCCTGTCGGGAGCAGCAGAGCAATAGCCAAAACGCCCAAAAGAAAAGAGGTTTCCCCTGATGCAAGCCAACCAGGTCAGGCAATTTGTAGAACGCTACCTCGCGGCTTTTTCCGCACACATCGTCGAAACCCATCCGGATTACTTGACGGTCAAACTTCCGGTTGAGGTGGACAAGGATATTGGCAACCGCCCGTTTTACTGGAGTTGGGTCGAAAAAATGAATCTGGCTTACCAGCCGCTCGTGCTCACCTTTGCGTTTCATCCGGACCGGATGCCGGACGGACTGCGGGTCGAGCATCTGCATCTGGGTGCGATGCGCATGCAGCAAATTTTTGCCTCCGCGAAAAAGCACGGACGCTTTTTATGCATGTACGAGAAAAATACCGCTTCCCTGCCGGGCGCAGGCAAGCGCCGCTCCACGCCGCTCGTTCCCTGGCTCGGGCTCAACCTGAAAGTATCGCTCATCTGCGACAAGCGTCGCGACATCATGCTCTATCTCGGGATCAACCTGCACCAGCCGCGCCTCGTGCACGATTTTGCCTCATTCTTGTTTCAGCTGCCACTCTCCCCAACCATCCCGGATTACTTTTACACCCTCGACCGGAAGCTGTCTGTGGAAGAGGCGGTGGAGCTGGCAAAGCAGGAGGTCGATGCCGTTATCGCGCAGGAAGATCAGCAGTGGGCCATGGAAGCGCGGGCACGTTTGTCGGAGGAACTGGACATACTGGCTGCCTACTACGAAGAGCTTGCCCGGCGCGAGCCGCCCGCAGAGCAGGACAAGAGCGAATCTGCGGAGGCGGCAGATGCCCCCGCAGAGAAAGCCCCCATCCCGCTGCCTGTAGGTGCGACAGTCCAAGCCCGCGAGCCTGTTGTCGAAGCACAGCAATCACTTGACGAATACCGCTCGTCCGGGGGGCGAATCCTCGACTTTTTGCGTGCCAATAGCATCCAGGAGACACCCCGTGAGGAAATCAATCAGGAGGAATGGAAAAAAAGCACGCCGGAAGAAGAAAAACAGCGCCGGATGGACGAACTGCGCTGGCAGTACGAGCCGCGGATTGAGGTGCATTTTATCAACGGCGGACTGTTTTACTTGCACTCCACTCCGCCTGCCGAAAAAGCGCATCCGGCAAAAACGATGCGCCATCTCCCCGCATCCCGGCGAATGATGTAAAAGATCAGCGAGAAGAAGTGCCGAGACAGTGACAAGTTGCAACAAATCTTTTTGTCATAGCTGGTTACAATAGGAATAAGCTTAGCCTGTACAAAAGGTGGTGCATGTTTGTGACCAGACGATTCCTCCCCCTGCTCGGGGTACTTTTGTCTTTTGCGTTGCTCGCCTGGCCTGTCCAGGCAGAAGAAGAGACGGGCTGGAACCAAAAGTTTCACGCCCAAATCCAGACGTGGATGAACGAGCTTGCCACCCGTGATCCGCAATTCAAGGAGTGGCAACAAGCCGATACAGACGTGCAGACACTTGGTCCCAATCAACGCCAGTGGCTGGTCAGCATCAAAAAAGCGGACAAACAGGTCGGGTACCTGGTCGTAGGAGAAGAACCCGAAACGTTTGCCCAACCAAAATTCGTGCTATTGGAATACGGGGTCGGAGAATACATCTTGTTCGACGACGCTTTTGCCCCGCGGGAAATTGCCGCAGAACCCGTCTACGACGGATTTGCTTCCCACTGGCTGGTCACGCGGCAGTCCTCGTCGCAACTGGTAAATGCCAAGACGGGCGAAGTCTACCCCGCTTCGTTTACCGCAAGCGAGCCGGACTTTCGCAGCCTGTCCGCGCAAAGTCTCGTCCCTACCGGACAGCGGCTGACAGGGACGCGCATCCTGCAGCGGACGCAAAAAGATCCGTTTGACCAGATTGGCTGGGTCAGCCAGTTGCACAGGGACAGCGCGATTACGTGGCCGCAGTTGTGGCAGCAGGAAAACGATGCTTCGGTAACGCTGACCGTTCCCTTGTACCACTCCCAGGTGCTTGCTCCGTTCGTCGTCGGCTCACTCCATTTGTGGAACGATCAATACGCTTACGTGGGGGTATGGGACGAAGGTCTTCGCTTTGTCCCATACACGTATGCGCACAAGGTCGGTACCTTTCACGTAGCGCGTCAGCCGCAAAGCTGAACCGTCGTTTTTTCGCAAAAAAACAAGCTCTCCTGCCTGTCGATGGCGGAGAGCCTGTTTTTTTGCCGGGCTGCGTTCGCATGTCCACGCGAGAACGCAGCCTTGGCTTTTACGATCAACGATGATCGGTCGGGGAAAGGCGCTCGTGTACGGCATGAAAAACCTCATCGGCCGTCATTCCCTCTGCACTGATAATCGGTGCACCTGTAATCGTCTTGTTTTGATCGCCCAAAACGTTTATATCCTGACCCGTAATCACAATCGCATCGACGACCTGTTGCCAGTTTCCCAAATCAACCACATCATAGCCGTTGTCACTCAGCATTTTGCGAATCTGGGAAAGGGATTTTTCTACCGCTACTCTTGCCATACGCACCGCACCCTCCGTCCGCTTATCATGGTAGGTTTACTTGCGCCACAACAGCCGAATCGACATAGGGATCGCCCCGAACCAGCGTGCCGACCAAGGCTCACGCGGAGCCTTCCGCTGACGCCGTTCATCTTTTGGTGTCTCCATGTACTGGACAAACAATTTCGTCAGGTACTTCAAATACTCTTGAAAGGACATCGCACGTGACCTCCTTCGTACTCGCAGATACACGCCGTCTTTGCTTCCGGCAATGGCGCTGTCCTTTTTATTGTTGCCCGTCTTCTGCGCTTTCAACCACCTGCGCCCGAATTTCGTCCACGACTGCCTGCAGGCTTTTTCCGGTCGTATCCACCTGGATCGGGGCAAAATCGTACGCACCTGCGCGTTCCGCCAAGAGCGTTCTCACACGTTCTGCCACCCCTCCGGCAAGCAACGGGCGCGAGGTGTCGTTTTCCAGTCGTCTGATTAATTCTTCCTCGCTGGCATGAAGCGCAATCACTGTTCCTTTTGCCAGCATGACTTCGACGTTTTGCTTGCGCAGCACAGCTCCTCCGCCTGTCGTCAACACTTGCGGGCCATTGTCCAGAAGCTGTTGCAGCAGGCGGGACTCCAGATCGCGAAAATACGCCTCCCCGTGCCGGGCGAACAGCTCCGGGATGGAGCAGCCCGCTTCTTCGATGATGGCATGGTCCAGGTCCTTGTGGGCAATGCCCAGGGAATCAGCAAGCGCAACTCCGACCGTTGTCTTTCCGGTTCCCATAAAGCCGACGAGAATCAGGTTTTTCATTTTATTTCCGCCCCCTTTCCACTCGCTTTTCGCGTTTGAATTTTTACGGTTTTTTCGGCTGGATCGTAGTCAGTTGCCAATTCGAATACGTTTGCGAAAAACGATAGCGGCACCATGGTGCGCTCCTTGATTTCCATCAGCGGATGACCAAGGTCGAGCTTTTGCCCGTCGCGGATGGCGAAGCGCTCCCGCTCCTTCACCAACACTTCCCGGCCATAGCCTTTTACGCGAATCATCTGCTCCTTCTCGTCCCAACTGATGGCAAGCCCCAGTTTTTCCCCGAGTTCGCGCAGCGGCAAATACACCGTACCGCCCGTGGCTCTCGCCGGGATAGACGGATAAAAGCTCATGTTGTTGATGATCGTTGTAATATACGGCTCTAGCTGCACCTTGCTCAGACCGTCGCGATGCGGTTTTTTCGTCGCGTTCACGAAGTATTTCGCTTCGCCACGCAGCGTTTGCCCCAGCGCCTGGTCGAGATGCTCGGCCCCGATCACACTGCCGTGGTAATTTTGCTGTACGCGGTGGAGGAAGCTCTTGTACGCTTCATCGCCGATCTGCCTGCGCAGATGGTCAAACAGCAAGGCTCCTTTGGAATACCACGTCCAATGGAATTCTTCTTCGGTCGCGAATTTTTGCAACGGCTTGTCCAGCCAGCCGTTCGGGTAGCGCTCCTGCAGTCGGCGGACGTCGCGTTTGTACTCGTCGAGCAGCGTGGACGCCGACTGTGCACCGTACCGATTTTGCAAGTAATGGTACACACTCACCTCTACAAGCCCTTCGTCGAGCCAGCCGTGGGCGGCTTCCAGCGTCGCCACGCTGTTGTACCACCACAAATGGGCGATTTCATGCGGCAGCCAGTGATCGATCAGATTGCGCTGGTACATGTCGCGCTTGAAAATGGCGAGATTGGCGTACTCCATTGCATACGTCGTGCCGGGTGCTGTCTCGGCAATCGCGACGTGCGGGTACGGAAGCGGCCCGTACCAGTCGTTGTATGTAGGAAACACCGCTTCGGCAATCGTCTTGATCCGCTGGATGTTGCCTTTGTCCACAGAGGCGATGTCGACAGTCAGGTTCGGCCCGATCTGGATGGTTTCCACATGGTACAGCGGGCTGCCGACCAGGGCGAAATTCAGCAGCTTTTTGCCTTGATAGTGGATGAGCTGCTTGCTGCCCTCGATTGCCTTTGCACTGCCTTTGCCCCACGAACTGACCCAGTTGTAGCCCTTCGGGGAAATAAAGGAGACATCGTAATCCGCGTAGTGGTAAATAAACGGATCGCCAAAATCTACACGCTGCGGCGGGTCGTACCATTTTCCTTGCTGGTTTTGCGCGCCCAGCATCGGATACCACGTCGTCAGCGTCCAGATGTCGTCCTTGACCCCAAAGCGCGTTCCTCTGCGCGGCACCGGATTTTCAAACTCGATCGCGAGCGCCCCGCGCATTTCCGCGCCCAGCGGATTTGCCAGCTTGACCATGGACAGTCCGCGTTCAAACGCGAGCGGCTTGTCCTTGTAGCGGATCGATTTGACCGTCATTTTGTTCCACAGGTAATCATAGACGTACAGGCGCAAATCCGCCGTCTGCGGATTGTCAAATTCAATCGTCATCTTTCCCTTGATTTTTGCCTCGGATGTATGTAATTCGGCCTGGATCCTGTAAACGGGATGGAGATCCTTCACATAGGATGGCAGCGGCGGATCGTATGAAAAAGGATCGGCTCCGGTTTGCTCTGCCACCGTCGTTTGGCCTGTCTGCACGAATTTGATAATCTCTGGCCAGTAGCTGATGATGCCGATGGAGCCAAACAGGACCAGAATGGTTGCACATACCAGTAAACTCGTTTTTTGCAATGTCTTCATGACAGCCCCCAGAAATCGCTCGGCTGCAAGCGTCATTTTTGTTCCATTGTAGCAAATAACAACCGCTTGTGAGTAGAAAATTGTCAATCTGTCCGCCATGTTCGCCGCAAAGAAAAAGCCTCCCACTGCCTGCAGCCTGGGCGAACGGCGCAATTCCTACCATGTTTCATAGATGATTGTTCCTGTCTGGCTCAGATCGTAGCCGCCCACTGCTTCCAGTTCTTTTTGAAAAGCAGCGGATCGCAGGATGTCGAGGACGGCAGTGAGCAATGTCTCATTTTCCTTTGTCTTGAGCATCACGAGATCATACCTCTCCTTGACCATCGGCACGAACTCTACACCGACCAGCCGGGCTGCCTTTTCGATTCCGACGCCCACATCTGCTTCCTTGCGGGCAACCACTCCCGCCAGCGCAAGATGACTCGTCTCCTCGTGCTCGTAGCCGTTCACGTCGCGCCCTGCGATATTCGCCAGCCGAAGCTGCTCCTCAAGCAGCGTGCGTGCTCCCGAGCCTTTTTCGCGGTTGACGATCCGCACCCCCGGCTTGGCCAGGTCCGTCCAGGACAAAATCTGTTTGGGATTGCCTGCCTGCACGTAAAGGCCGGCCCAACGCGCCAGCATGTTGACGACGAGGAAGCGATGCCCGTTCAGGATGCGGCGAACGTATGGCACGTTGTACTCCATCGTCTCTCCGTCAAACAAGTGGGTACTGACAATATCAGCCTTGCCTGCGTACATGGCCACCAGGCTGTTCAGCGAGCCGCTGTAGGAGCGCAACGGCCTAAGCGGCAGTTCGCGTTTTTCCAGATGGCTGGCGAGCAAGTCAAGACTGACATCCTGCCCGCTGATAATGACGTGGCGCAGCGCGGAAGGCATCGTCTGCCCTGTTGTCGGCAAGGCTTGTCCTTGCATGGAATGAGCGGAAGCTTCACCCTGCGCCTGACGATACCCGCCTTTTGCCCGTGCCTTGTACGCCTCCAGATCACTTTCGTCCACACGCATCTGCCTGCCGACACGATACGCAGGCAGCTCGCCTTTTTTAATCAGATCGTAGACGGTCAGCTTCGAGATGCGCAAAATCTTCGCGATCTCTTCCGTTGTATACGATTTTTCGTGTGTCATGTCTGGCCCTCCGCTCGACTCTTTCCTTTCATTTTCTTTCAATTAGCGGAAAATCGCAATTGATTATTCACAGCAAAACACTATAATTCATTATATCCAGATATAACTAATTATAATTAAACATAACGAGTGGAGGGTAATCTGATGAAAAAACGATGGCTGGCTGTATGCGCAGCATTCACCCTGTTGCTCGGAGCATGCTCGACTGCACAGACAACTCCGCAGGCAACTGAATCTGCCCGGACAGAAAAGACTGCGCTGATGGTTTCCGCAGCGGCAAGCTTGACTGATGCCTTGGACGAGCTGAAAGCGTCTTTTGAGGCGGAAAATCCCGGAACGACCCTCACCTTCATCTTCGGCAGCTCGGGAAAGCTGGCTACCCAGATTTCGCAAGGCGCTCCTTCCGACGTCTTCCTGTCTGCCAGCCAAAAGGACATGGACGGGCTGGAAGAGAAGCAGTTGATCGTCAAAGAGACGCGCCAGAATTTCACTGGCAACGCGCTCGTGCTCATCGCAGACAAAGACAGTACGCTCGCCATCCCTTCTTTTGCAGACCTGGACAAACCGGAAATCAAGTACATCGCAGTCGGTGCGCCGGAAACCGTGCCCGCAGGCCGCTATGCAAAAGAAGCACTCGAAACGCTCAAGCTGTGGGATACCTTGTCTGGCCGGATGGTTTTCGCCAGTGACGTTCGCCAGGTGCTGACCTTCGTCGAGTCAGGCAACGCGGATGTCGGTATCGTCTATTCCAGCGACGCCGCGATCTCCAAAGAAGTGAAGGTGCTCGCGACAGCCAGCCCGGAATGGCACAAGCCGATCGTGTATCCGGGTGCGGTCGTCAGCAACTCGAAGCATCCGGATGCGGCAAAAGCTTTCCTTGCCTACTTGACAAGCGACAAAGGAAAGGCGATCTTACAGAAGTACGGATTCCAATAAAAATGGGGAGGTGGCTAGCGTGATGGAAACCAATCTGACACCGTTGATGCTCTCCTTGAAGGTGGCTGCGCTATCCACCTCCTTTGTGTTTGTACTTGGCATGCTCGGCGCACGCTGGATGACGCAAAAGGAGTTTTGGGGCAAAAACGTGCTGGAGTCGTTTTTCCTGCTCCCGCTCGTCCTGCCGCCGACTGTCGTTGGCTTCGGCTTGCTGCTCTTGTTCGGAAAAAACGGCTTTTTGGGCCAACTGCTCGCCCAATGGTTTGACATCCAGGTCGTTTTCACGCTGACGGGCGCTGTCATCGCTTCCATCGTCGTCTCTTTTCCGCTGATGTACCAGAGCGCCGTCGCGGCGTTCAGCGGAGTGGATCGCCGCCTGGAAAATGCCGCACGGACGATGGGGGCTTCCGAGTGGCGGGTGTTCTGGACGGTCGCTTTTCCGCTTGCCTGGCCGGGGCTGTTGGCAGGGCTTGTCCTGTCCTTTGCCCGCGGCTTGGGCGAGTTTGGCGCCACGCTGATGCTCGCCGGCTACATACCAGGAAAAACCGATACCATCCCGGTCGCCATCTACTTTGCCGTAGAGGCCGGGCAAATGGAAAAAGCGCTGTTTTGGGTCGTCATCATCGTGTCGCTCGGAATGGGCACCACGCTCTGGCTCAACTGGTGGACTCGCCGCAATGTACGCAGGTACGCCAATCAAAAGTAAGGGAGGGGAAGTCAGCATGCTCTCGGTTACGATTCAAAAACGTTTGCCCGATTTTTTGCTCGACGTCTCCTTTTCCACCGGGCAGAAGATTGTCGTCCTCTTCGGTCCATCCGGCTCGGGGAAAACGACCATCCTGAACTGTATAGCCGGCCTCGTCCATCCTGACGAAGGGGAAATTGTCCTGAATGACAGAACGTTTTACAGGCAGGGGCAAAAACCGCTCCCCGTGCAAAAGCGCAATGTCGGCTACCTGTTTCAGGACTACGCGCTGTTTCCGCACATGACGGTCGGCCAAAACATCCGCTACGGCTTGAAGGCGGGCAACGCGCTGCATCTGGAGCCGCTGTTGTCCACAGTCGGAATCGTTCACCTGCTGGAAAAGTACCCGCATCAGCTATCCGGCGGGCAAAAGCAGCGGGTCGCCCTCGTCCGCGCCCTGGCCACCGAGCCGGATCTTTTGCTTCTGGACGAACCGCTCTCCGCGCTGGACGCGGATACGCGCAGACAGTGTCAGGATGAGCTGCTCCGGCTCCATGACATGTGGCGCATTCCGTTTCTGCTTGTCACCCACGACCGGGAAGAAGCGGAAAGGCTGGGAGATACGATCCTGCTTCTGGAAAACGGCAATCTTGTCGATGGTGGCAGACCAAAAAGCCATACAGCGACGTCCTCATCCTGACTAACTCGGATTTTGACGTTGCCGTATGGCTTTTTCATGCGGATTTCCCTGTTCTGCGGAGAGCTTAGCGCGCGCTGATCGGCTCGATCTTCACGTCGTTTTGCTTCGCCCACTTGTGCAGTTCACCCAAAAACTGCAAAATATCGTGACTTTCGTGATGAACGCAAAGCGTATCGGCCGCAAGCTCGATGTGCTGGCCGTTCACGGTCTTGACCCGTTGCTTCAGGACGAGCTGGCGCGTCTGCTCCATTTGCTCTTCCTTGCTGATGAGCACACTGCCCTCCAGCTCCCGGGGTGCCAGACGCCCATTCGGCAAGTACGCCCGATCGGCAAACACTTCCTCGGCCACCTGCAGCCCGTGCTCCAGTCCCGCCTCGACCAGCTTGCTGCCGGACAGAGCGTACAGGATCAGCTCTTCGTCGATGTCGGCTACCGCCTGTACCACCGCCTCCGCAAGCTCCGGCCACTCCGCCGCTTCGTTGTACAGCGCTCCGTGCAGCTTGACATGGTGCAGCTCACCGCCGAGCGCCCGCGTCATACCGGACAGCGCCGCCACCTGATACAGCACCAGCTCATACACTTCGTTGACGGACAAGTTCATCGAGCGCCGTCCGAAACCTTGCACATCCGGATAACCGGGGTGCGCTCCGATTTTTACGTTGTGCTTGAGTGCCGCTTCAATCGTTCTGCAGATGAGATGCGGATCACCTGCGTGCATGCCGCAAGCAATGTTGACGGAGGTGATCCATTTCATAATCCCCAAGTCCTCTGATTGTCGTCCTCTGCTGTAGCCCTCGGCCATATCGCAGTTAATGTCCAGATGAATCATGTATGTACGCCCCCACCTTTCCTCTCATGCATCTATGTACACTTGTTGAAAACGCAATCATTGGCATTGTTTCTGGTGTTTTCCTTTCTCTAGCATACCATGTACGGTGGCTGAGCAAAAGGAAAAAAGCTGCCGAAAACTGGCAGCTTGGTGAACAATTTACGTCGAACCTACAGTCGCTGGACTGCTCTCTTCTGCCATCAGTGTTTCTGCCAGCGCCATCACTTGATTTTTTTCCTGCTTGTAGTCGTATTCCTTCGCCTTGTCCGGTCTTGCGTTGTTGTACTCCACCGGAATCTCGTGACGATGGGAACGCTCGATTTTGGTCACGAAATGCAGCTTCTCCATGATGCGGATCGTTTCATCCAACGCGTTCGCATCCACGTACATCGACACGTAATTTAACCGTTTGGAGATGTAATGAATGGTGCCAAATTTGCGTAAATTTTTGGCTGCGCGCGTGTTTTTTACCCATACGGCAACACCCAAACGTCGTTCTCTCATTGTAAGCCGTTTGTCTCCTTTCCCATCATGGTATAATCATCTGTATAAGCCTGTTACAGAAAGGAACCGTGGTCATTTATGCTGGCTACATTTTACCGACGCTTCGAAGATGCTTTGCACCAGGAAGGCATCGTGACAAAAAGCGGTTGGCGCACCCATGCCGGCCAACGCTTCTTTTATGTAAGCAGCACGCTCCCCGCTTCCATCCTGACAAAACGGCTCGTGGAAACGGGAGAGCGGCTGACCACCCATACCAGGCTAAAACCCGAATGCATTTACGTTCGCTCTGTCGACGACCAGCACGTGTACCGCTTTCGCTTTCTGGTCCCCAGTGAGAAGCAGTTTTGCTGCGGCAACCTGTGCGAAGACTGTTTTCTGCTGCGGGAAAAAGCATCGCCGCAAAGCTAGAGCTCGCTTGCGGATCAGGACGACTTTTTCACACTGCAACCGCAGCTTCCGCCCGTGCCGCAGCCGCTTCCCCGCGCTTCGAGAAACGGGTTGTTGCTCGGCACCTTGATCGTGTCGGAGACAGAATGGGCGATCGTTTTGCTGACCTGGTAGAGCAGCTCATCCAGCGCGTCTTCTGCCCGCTTGAAGGCTTGCACGGAATCCCGCAGCTCAATCGTCCGCTTCAGCTCGCGAACTTCTTTTGATATATGGTTGTAATCGGGATGGTACTTCCCGAACCGTTGGACATCCTCGTACTGTTCTTTTTTCTTTTCGAACAGTAGCAGGAGGCGCTGCACTTCCTCGTCTGCCTCCATTCGCCGCTTGGCCTCCAGGTATTCCAAGACCTCGCGCGACTGGTTAATCATCGTGGACAGCTCGTGCGACTCCATAATCAGCTGTGCCATGTCTACAGTCTCTACTGCTTCCATAGAGCGAGACCCCCTTTCACACTAAAGGCATAAAGCTTTTAGTCCTCCCTGATTGTACCACGATCCACACCCTTAGTACAGATAGTCAGGCACGACAATGCGCACTCGGCTGATCTCGTCAAGCCTGTAGGGGCGCTTTCCATGCGGCCCGCTGATGGTGACGAGCCAGTAGCCCATTTCCAGCTTGACGTCGACGGGCAGGCCGCGCAGCTTGTCCTGGTTTGTGAGCTGAACATCCACCTCCAGTTGAAGTTCGGCCGCCCGTTTCAACAAATCGCGCAGTGACTGCGGGTGATACGATTGGAAGTGCTGCGTCCACATCTTCGGGAGCGTCGCCAATTGCGGCATGGCCTCACTCTGTGCAGGAAACGTATTTTCGATCGCGTACCCGTCCCACGGACGCTCGATGACAAGCAGCCCTCTGCCGGACTCGCGCTCGTCCTCGTTCGTTTCCTGCACTTCCGCAGACTCCGTGTGCATGAGCACATGCGGCTCGTAGCCGTAATGCCGGAGCAACTCGATCAGCTGCCTTTTTTGCGCGAGCGGGATGAAAAACTCCGTCGGCGAAAGCGCATGCTGCAAAAAGGGCTGAAAGTCGGGGATTTGTCGCCATTCCTCCACAAATCCGGCATGTGCGGTCCTGACGCGGAAAAACGGCTCCAACTGTATTTGCGTCGCCGTCTTCGCCCAATGCCCGATGATTTCTACAAGGCTCTCCGGCAATGGATGGGCGCAGCCGACGCGCAGCATTTCTACGACCAGCTCTTCACTGCCGCCGGAAGCCAGATACTGTTGCAGCAGCCTCGCCTGCAATTCGCCGCGAATGAGCTCGCCGTCAAAACGAAGCTGGCAAAACCCGCTGATCTCCCACACATCCCGCAACGGGACGAGCGGCGGAATCGTAAGCGCTCCCGTCGGATCCACAAACCAGCCTTCCTCCTGAGTCAGGTGCGGCAAGCTGTTCCACCGCCAGAAAAGGCGTTTTTGCTCATCTGCTCCCAGTTGCACCCACCCAAGCCCGAGCAGCACGTGAAGCCACTGCTCCACAAGCAGCCTGTCCGCTTCTTGCGGCAAGGCAAAGCCCGCTGTCTCTAGCATGCGCAATTGGCTGTCAACACAACACCATTGATCGAGTGGAACCTGTCTCATCATCTGGGCAAACGCATCCCACCAATCACCGTGCGGCAAAAGCTGCTCACAAACGAGCTGATACAGCTCTTCCCACCGCTCAGGCGCTGACTTGTTCAGCCAGCGCTTGATCTGGAAGGAATCAGTCACCATGCTCTTTTCCTCGCGCACCACGAGCCCGAGCCGAAACGCGAGATCGAGAACGATTGTCAGCGCAAGCCCTTCCCTTGGCTCTTTGTCCAGCGGGGAAAGGGTAACGCCCTGCACATGTTCATCTGTAATCGACAGCAAGGGAACCATTTTTTGCATGACGCGGCGGTGAATGCTTCCTTTTTGCGTCACAGGCACCTGATTGTCCCTGATGTACAGCAGAAGCCCAAAAAGATCCAGATCTATCCCCCTGCCGGCTGATATATAATAAGGGAGCGTTTTGGGCAAGGAAACATACGCCGCGGATACGTCCGGCAGCAGTTGCAGCGTCAACTGCTCACGAACTTCCTGCGGCATCACATAGCCGATTTCACTCCACATTTTGCGTACAGTCAAAATCAGTCCCAGTCGGCGCAGCTTTGTCAGTCCGACGGACAAGTGCCTGTGTTCTTTTGCCGTTTCGCGTTCCCAGGAACGCTTGCTGAAAAATCCTCTCGTCGCCTTGGTAATGAACAGCTTGATAACCGTTCGTTCCAGTTCATCCGCCTGTGCCCACACCTGCTGCAAAAAGCGGGAATCCGCCAGCCTGGACGCCAGATCCTGCTCTTCTTGTTCCATGCAAAACCGCTTTTGCTGTTCGTTCAGAATCGCTTGTCGCGTTGCATCGGACAGGTATTCCAGCGAATCCTTCACACGCACTCCTGTCACCTCAGTTTTTATGATCTCATCACGATTACTTTTGCCAAATGGAGGGAGAATGATGATGAATATATTCCCTGGCTTGTTGCTCGCTGCTTCGCTCTGTGTCACTGGCGCTTCTTCCATGTCTCTACCACATCCTACCGCATCTGCGCCTTCAGGAAAAGAGGTGGTCCCGTCCGCTGTGGAGGCCGTACCATACGAGGCTGTCGCCGCTCCATATCCACCTGCCGTCACAGAAGCGCTGAAAAAAGTGCGAAAAAGCGGCGGACATACCGTCGTGCGCGCAAACGGCAAAGCGTATGTGGTGATTGGCGCCGGACAAAAGCCGACCGGCGGCTATCGCATCGTCACCGATCAGGTCAAACGGACAGGCCCGCACGCCTTTTCCGTTCGCGTCCACGTGCAGCCGCCTGCTCCGGGCGCATTGAAAACACAGGCAATCTCGTACCCGACGCTCGTCATCGCCTTGCCGGACCAGCAGGCACAAGTGAGCGTGCAGATGCGCTAGCCGTTTGTGTACACGATAAAAGCCGACATGGCGAGTGCCAGCCAATGGCGCTTCCCTGTCGGCTTTTTCTATGGAATCCAATCGAATTTGGCAACGATCAAGGCTTGACCTCGATGCTGAAGCGCTCGGATACCCCATATGATTCATGGTTATTGTGAGCCAGTTCGACCGTGATCTCGTGCTTGCCACTTGGAATGTCTTTTACGACATAGGTTGGTTCAAACACTTTTGCGATCTTTTTTCCATCCAGGTACAGGTGAACGTGGCCCTCGCCGTGCCTGTTTTCTTTCCCCATGTTTTCCAGGGAAAACTGGAAGTTCGTCACGGCCAGCTTGAGCTGCAGGTCATCCTGCTCAAGCAAGTACGTGACTTTGAGTGTAGGCGCTTCCTGATGCGCCTCTGCCTGTTCGACAGCCACATTCGTCTGCGCATCGTCCTTGGAGTAGACGAACCACTCGACAACCGCAGCAATCGCGATCAACAGGAACAAGCGGAATATCAATCGTTTGGTTTTCACCGGGACGGCTCCTTTCCAAATTCAGTCATCCCACATTGTGCCCGTTTGCTCCCGTTCTCATTCACGCTGCCGCGAGGCTCCCCGCCTGGTGTCCATACATAATCCTTCCTTCCCGCGCAAAAAGTAACCCATATACCACATGGTTTGCGGGAGGTCATTGGTTCGTGATGAGCACACAAAACGGCACGCTCTCCATCTTTGCGCTGGGAGGCGTCTATGAAATCGGCAAAAACATGTACGGCATTCAGTATGGCGACGACATTGTCCTGATCGACTGCGGCTCCAAGTTTCCCGATGAGAGCTTTTTGGGTATTGACTTAATCATCCCCGACATTACCTATTTGCTGGAAAACCATGACAAAGTACGCGGCTTGATCGTCACGCACGGGCATGAGGACCACATCGGAGGCATCCCGTATTTTCTCAAGCAACTGAACGTCCCCGTCTACGGCACGCGCCTGACACTCGGGCTGATTGAAATCAAGCTGAAAGAACACGGCTTGCTGCAGCAGGCAGAGCTTGTGCAAATCGACCGCAACTCCAGGCTCGCCCTGGGCGCGATGACGGCCAGCTTTTTTCAGACGAATCACAGCATTCCTGATTGCCTTGGCGTCGTTTTCGACACACCGGAAGGCAAAGTGGTACATACCGGGGATTTCAAGTTTGATTTGACCCCCGTTCACAAACAGACGCCCGATTTGCACAAAATGGCCGCGATCGGGCAAAGCGGCGTGCTCGTCCTGCTGTCGGAAAGCACGAATGCCGAGCGCCCTGGCTTCACTCCTTCGGAAAAGCTGGTCGGCGACCATTTGCGCGAGGCGTTTGCGCGGGCCAAACGGAAAATTTTCGTCTCCACCTTTGCCTCCAATGTGTATCGGCTGCAACAGGTCATTGATGCCGCCCATCTGAACAACCGCGTCCTGGTGCTGCTTGGACGCAGCATGGTCAATGTCGTTCAGATCGCCCAGGAGCAAGGCTATCTGCACATTCCGGAAGGCATGCTGGTCGATACAGAAGAAGCAAACGAGCTTCCGCCGGAGCGCGTCGCCATTTTGTGCACGGGAAGCCAGGGGGAACCGATGGCCGCTTTGGCCCGGTTATCGACAGGAGGATTTCGCAGCATCAAGGTGGAGGCAGGCGACACGGTTATCCTCAGCGCCTCGCCCATTCCCGGCAACGAGCGAAATGTAGCGCGGATCGTCGACAATTTGTTCATTCTCGGGGCAAACGTGGTCTATGGCTCGGGCACGGGCATGCACGTCTCCGGCCACGGCAGCCAGGAAGAACTGAAGCTGATGCTCACGTTGATGAAGCCGAAATTTTTCATCCCGATACACGGCGAGTACCGGATGCTGCACCAGCACCGTCTGCTTGCCGAACAACTCGGCATGGAGCCGGACGCGATTTTTCTCATCAATAACGGCGACGTGGTGGACTTCAAGGATGGGGCCGTCGTACAGGAACGAACCATTCAGGCCGGAAATACGCTGGTTGACGGCTTTGGCATCGGCGACGTCGGCACGGTCATTTTGCGCGACCGCAAGCATCTGTCTGAGGACGGCATTCTCGTCGTGGTCGTCACGCGCGACAAAACAGACGGCAAAATCATTTCCGGTCCTGACCTCATCTCACGCGGGTTTGTGTACGGCCCCGATTCGGAAGGGCTGATTGACGAGGCGACACAGATCGCAGCAACCGCGCTTGAAGGTTTGCAGGGTGAGAGAATCACCCAGTGGAATCGCATGAAGCAAGCGCTGCGCGAGTCGATCGGACGGTTTTTGTACGCGAAAACAAAGCGCAGGCCGATGATTTTGCCGATCATTATGGATGTGTAACACAAAAAGAGAGCGCCAAGGCTCTCTTTTTGCTTGTAAGGATGGGGCGGCCCGTTAAAAAATCGTCTTGCGGCCCTGATCTTCCTTCAAAATTTCCACCGCTTCCCGGAAGCGCAACGAGTGGACGATTTCCCGCTCGCGCAAAAACTTCAGGCTGTCCTGCAGGTCGACGTCGTCCGTCATGTCGATTAGCCATTGATACGTGGCCCGCGCTTTTTCCTCTGCGGCAATATCCTCATACAGATCAGCAATCGGATCGCCCTTGGCGGCAATATAGGCTGCTGTCCACGGCACCCCTTCCGCATTGTGGTAAAAAAGCGCCCGGTCATGGTTGGCGTAATGCCCGCCAAGTCCCGCTTCCTCCAACTCTTCGACCGTTGCGTCCTTCGTCAGTTTGTAAACCATCGTCGCAATCATTTCCAGATGGGCAAACTCTTCGGTCGCAATGTCTGTCAAAAGCCCAATGACTTTGTTCGGAATCGTGTAACGTTGGTTCATGTAGCGGAGGGCCGCTGACAGCTCGCCATCGGCACCGCCGTATTGCTCAATCAAGTATTTGGCCATTTTCACATCGCACTTGCTTACACGGACCGGGTATTGCAGCTTTTTCTCATAGATCCACATCGTCTACTTCCCCCTCACACTTGCCATGGCCAAGGCTCGTCGTTCCACTGCCACGGGTATCCGGAATAACTCCGCCCGAGATTTTGCAAGGGGCCGTAATGCTTTTCGTACTCATTTGCCAAGGCCCAGCGCTTTTCTGTCAGATCGTTGAATTGCTCAATGGCGTTGCTATCGGTTGGATGCGTATCCAGATACAGATTGAGCTCAACCAGGGCAAAATCAATCGCCTGCAATTGCTCTAACAGTGCGTAATACTCTTTGCCTCGCTGATGTTCAGATGCCATGGGAACCCTCTCTTCCTGTGTAATCTTGCTGCGGGTTGTACGGACCGTACAGGGACGGCCACAATGTGCCTGCCCGCAATGCCTCGGCCGGGGAATACTGAGGCAGGTCGGGACGCTGGAATGTGATAAACAAGTTCGGAGGAACCACGTATGTTTTTACCCGGATCGGCGGACAAGGATCGAATGGGCTGACATAAGGAAACCAGGTACGTGTTTGCGCGTTCAAACAGAAAGCCTCCTCCATGTGCATATTTCTCGTTCGTCATGGATACCATATGCCGCCCACCCGGCAAGCGTGATAAGTGTCCCGCATGAAAAAAAGAAAGCCTCTTTTCATCCAACACGCAGATGAAAAGAGGCCCAGCAGATGCCTGGCGCACGTCTGGACGCGACTTCCCGCCAGACACCCTCTTATCGCTTCGGAGCGCGAAATCCGGCTGCTTGCGCCTCTTCCTCCGTTGCGAACCACATCTCAGCCTTTGTCTGCTCATAGCTGGCCGAGCCGGGGACGTGATAAATTTTCTCGCCTTTGGAGTTAATGTTGCCTTTGATCGCTTTGCCTTCCGGCGGCGTTTCACTGCCCGCAGATTTGGCGGGCTTTGCTTTTGTCTTGTCCGCTTCCTTGTCAGCTTGCTTTTTGCCCGTGTCCTTGCTGTTTGCATCCAGCCCCCACAGCCCGCGATTGGCTTCACGTGCTTCGCGCTCCGCTGCCAGGAATACGTCAGCCATGGCGACATTCGGCGGGATCGTCATGATGCGCGCGTAGCCATCGCGCACTAGCTTTTCATTGACAAACGTCCCGTCTTCCAGATACACATAAGCGAGCAGCCGCTTGTATTTGTCGTACGGCTCCACGTCAAACTTGAGTGTCACTTGTTTTCCTGTCAAAAGCTCTTTGGTGTAGTTGCTCGCTTCCTTGCCGTATGGCTCGACCGGATGGTTAGGCTTGACCGTCTCCGGCGTATCGATTCCAATCATCCTCACCTTTTCGCCGCTCGCAAGCTCAAACGTATCGCCGTCAACCACCCGTTTGACCGTAGCGGTCATTTCCCCGTTTGCCTGGGGCTGTCCCGAAGTGGTGCAGGCAGCCAGCAAAAGCGCCAGAGCGAGCAAGTATGGTGCGAGTGCGATTCGTTTCATGGTTTCTTCTCCTCTTCTTCGTTGCATTGACTTTCAGACTTTCAGGTTAGTAAAAGAAAGAGGGAAGGTCAATAGGCCGACAGTAAGTTCCTTGGGGCGTTTGGCCAAAGCCGAAAAAAACGACCTTCCACGAGGTCGTTTTGTCTATACGTCCAGACTTAGTCACGATCGGCGCTAAACAAGAACAGCAGAACGACCACGACGATGATGATCCACAGCAGCTCCTCGTTATCGCGATCAAAAAAGCCATCGAACAGACCCATAGTGGAGTCCTCCTTTCCTTCTCGCTACAGCCTATGCAAAAGGCTAGGCATAGGTCCATCATCGGAAGAGCCCAAAGTACAGGAATGTTCTTTAATTTAGCCTGGCGACAATCAGATGCGTGTACGTCGTAATCTGTCGCGCCTTCACGGCGAACCCGAGCGCAACCAACTCTCGCAAAAGCCTCGAACGATCGGCGTAAAAACGGTCGGCGATTTGCCTGATTGTCTCTTCCTTGCCATCCCGGACAAGCGCGGCGATATGTGCCTGTCTTGCGACTTCGTCCTCGAACATCAGATCCGCAATCACCAGACGTCCTCCGGGCTTTAGCACCCGGCGGCATTCAGCCAGAGCGAGCAGCTTCTGGTCGTCGTCGAGATGGTGCAGCGCATAGCTCGTCGCTACAAAATCAAAGCGATCCTCCAGAAAGGGAAAGGCAAAAAAGGTGCCCAGCTTCGTCTCCATCCCCGGCAGCTTGCTCCGGCAGCGTTTCAGCATTTGCGGCGACTGGTCGAAGCCGCTCATGTTTGCCCCCTGAGAGACGAGACGGCTCGCGAGGTTGCCCGTGCCAGTGCCTGCGTCCAGCCCGCTTTCGCCTTTCACGGGGCCAAGCGCGGCGACGACTTCATCCAGCACCTGCTCATACGATTGATGCGCGGCATTCGGGCATTCTGACTGCCGCTTTACCCACTCGTCGTAGCCGTCTGCAATCTGGTTGAAATTCCAGCGATCCACCCAGTTGTCGCGGGTCTGCCGCAGCCGTTTGTTCGCTTCCGCCAGCTCGTACAGCTCACCAGGGTCGATCGTCTGGCTGTTGCCGATGCGCTCGATCATCGCCTCCGTCGTCTGGATGACCTTGGCCATCTCCACCCATCTCGTGTACATGAAGGAGCGCTGCAACTCCAGGTAATGCAACAAGGTGTCTTCGTGCTCCTGCATCTGCGCGAGCAACTCACGAATATCGTCGATCGACATACCGACCTCGCGCAGCGTAATAATCGTCTGCAGCCGCCAGACATCTTCTTCCGTAAACTGGCGATACCCGGATTCATCTGCCTTCGCCGGCTTTATCAGCCCCTTTTCTTCATAATAGCGAATGGCTCTCGGCGTAATTTGCAGTCTTTGCGCCATATCCTTAATCAGCATGCGTGTCTCTCCCTGTCAACTTCTTATCGGTATCATATACCTTCCCGTTGCGTCAATGTACAGCGAAAAAAGGAAAAAGCTGCCCGTCGCGCTTTTGGGCAGCTTTTCCTGCGTACTTTTCAGTTGGGCAAGCGTTAGTGGCGAGCTGGCTCGGAAATCTCCTGGAGCGCATCGCTCGCCTCGTCGTGGTGCACCTGGCGGATCGCCATGTCAGCGAGGGCGACAATCCCGACCAGTTTGCCATTTTCCACAACTGGCAGGCGACGGATCTGGTGCTGGGCCATGATCTTCGCCGCTTCATCGACAGTCATGTCCGGTCGACCGAGAATGATGTCTTTTGTCATGACCACTTCGGTTGCCGTAGAACCTTCATGTTTTTCCGCAAGTCCGCGAATGACAATATCCCGGTCGGTGATGATCCCGATCACATCGTTCTTTTCATCGACGACCGGAATGACTCCGACGTTCCAGTCACGCATTTTGCAAGCGACTTCGTAGACGTTATCCTTAAGCGTCACCGTTGCGACATCTTTGGTCATAATCTCGCGCAGGGTGCGATTTTCCACTTTGGCCATTTTCTTTTCCTCCTTTTCCTGATGAACGGTTGTAGTGTGTCCTATCTGCCATGTTTTCATTCGGGAGGAAAGGGCATGATAAGATCGCAAGCGAAATGGAGTTATGCATTGCGCTTCTACCAAAAACAGACTATCATTAATAAGTGAAAATCTCACCAGTTGTAGGAGGAAAAACAATGGTTATCAAGGACACTGGGCTTAGCACGAAAGAGGTCTTTTTCGCCGATCTGGAGCATTACATGAGCGAGCTTGGCTTTGATCGTGGCGCCTGGGATTACAATCACGCTACATACGATTATAAAATCCAAGATAAAGGAAACGTTTTCTACCTTCGCATTCAAGCGAACGTGATCGAAGGCAAGCTGGAAGACTCCCATGCTGTCCTGAAGCTGGAAGATCCGTACATGGGCAAACACCTTTTCCCGCACGGACTGGATTACGACTATCCAATGCCGGAATCCGTTGTGAAAACAGCAAAGCTCAAGCTGCAGATGCTCGGAGAAAAGCTGTCCTCGCACTAATTCCAAATGAGAACGTACTGCGTTACAGAGAGGCATCCCCTCTCTGTTTCACGTAGAAGGGGGTATTACCGTGAAGACTAGGGGCGTACCTGACTTCCTGCTCCTGTTTTTGACCGCCCTGATTGTCGGGTTTGGTATTACCATGGTGCTGAGCGCAAGCTCCATTTTCGCCCTGACCAGCTTCACCAGCAATGGTTGCTCCTATTGCAACGGGGACGAGCTCTATTTCGTGAAGCGGCAAATCCGCTTCCTGCTGATCGGAATCGTCTGCATGCTGGTCGCCATGAATATTCCCTTCTCCTTTTACAAGCGCAATTTTTTGCTGATTGCGTTAGGAAGCTTCATCATGCTTGTACTCGTGTTGATTCCGGGAATCGGCGATTACACGAAAGGAGCGCGTTCGTGGTTCAAAATCGGTTCAGCCAGCCTGCAGCCCGCAGAGTTTGCCAAGCTTGGCCTGATTTTGTACCTGGCAGCGATTATGGCGAAAAAAGGAGAGGGAGTGCGAAAGCTCAAGTCAGGCTTGCTTCCCCCGCTCATGGTTACAGGTTTGTTCTTTCTCCTGATTGTGGTGCAGCCCGATCTTGGGTCAGCCGCCATTCTTCTCGGGAGCGCCTTGATCGTGATGATCTGCGGCGGTGCGAAACTCCGTCACCTGATTGGCCTTGGCGGTCCGGTCGTGACCATCGCTTTCCTCGGCTATATCGCGTTAAAGCCGCATGCCTTGAGCCGAATCGACTCCTACCTCAATCCGTGGAATGATCCGGGCGGATCCGGATACAACATCATTCAGTCGTGGATTGCCATCGCCCACGGAGGATTTTCCGGGACGGGCTTCGGGAAAAGTATTCAAAAGTATTTGTACTTGCCCGAGATGCATACCGACTTTATTTTCGCCATCATTACGGAGGAACTCGGATTTATCGGGGCAAGCCTGTTCCTGCTGGTCTACCTGCTGTTTCTGTTGCGCGGCATCCATATCTGTCTGCGCGTCAAGGACACGTTTGCCAGTCTGGCGGGAATCGGGGTCGTCAGCATGATTGGCCTGCAAGCGATCTTGAACATCGGCGGCGTTACAGGACTGATTCCGCTGACGGGCGTACCGCTTCCGTTCATCAGCTACGGCGGTTCTTCCCTGCTTGTTTGTCTGATCTCCACAGGCTTTTTACTGAGTGTATCGCGCGAGGTCAGCCGTCAAAAGCTGGAGGAGCAACTCAAAAAGCAGCCGTACTCCATGTAATGGATCGCTTCGCACTCACCAGGCAAAAAAACGACCTGCCGATGGCGCAGGTCGTTTTCATTTGCCAAGATCAATTGTCTCTACTCGCACGTTGACCGCTTCTACATACAGTCCGGTCATGTTTTCGACGGCTTCTTTCACCTTTTCCTGCAACAGATGGCACACGCGATGAATTGGCGTTCCGTAGCGCACGGATACACGCATGTCGACGACGACTCTGCCCTCTGTGATCGCTACCGTGATGCCTTTTGCCCCGCCGTTCAGCTTTTTCGCCAAGTCCTGATACAGCCCACCCGAGCGCACCGCAACCTCCGGCACTTCCTCCACAGCTACGGCTGCAATGACCGCAATCACTTGATCGGCCACTCTGATCTCACCAAGTCTTTCCGCCATCAGGGTTCCCTCCTCTTCGACCGTATCCTGTCTGTCCCCCTTTTATCTGAGTTTTCTTTCATTATAAACAACTCATGCTTGGGCTTGGAAGGGAATTTGTTTTTTTCTCTCGATTAATGTCGGAGCGGTACAATGGATGTCTAGCAATGTCAAACGATTGCCCGCGAGTGCTTGCCGCAAAACAGGCTCCAAAGCCGACTCCGCACGCACCACATGGGAATCTGCCCCGCACGCCTTGGCCCACAGCGCAAAATCCGGGTTGTGCAGATGCACGCCAAACGGCTGAAACCCTTCCTGCTTCATTTTCAGCTCTTCCAGCCCCAGCGTCCGGTTGTTTACGACCACAACCGTAATCGCTGCCTGATGTTCGGCTGCCGTCATCAGTTCTGCAAGACTCATTTGCAGGCCGCCGTCACCTGTCACGCAGACAACTTGCCTGTCAGGAAAAGCGAGCTTGGCACTAATCGCGGCTGGCAGGGCGAAGCCCATCGTGCGCCACTTCCCGGAAAAGAGCGGCCATTGCCTGCTTGCGCGAAACACGCGATTGAACCAGATCGTATGCTCGCCGGTATCGAGAACCACGATAGCATCGTCGGCCACGACCTGACCCAATGTGTGCATCAACACTTCCGGCCTCACTGCTTCCGCAAGCGACTGGGACTGACTGCTCCCCGCAGGTTCCGCCAAAAAACGGGCATGCCAGGTCTCTACACTCTTCTCCCAGGCATCGCCTGGCGTCCGCGCTTTTAACCGCTGGCTCCACAACGGCAATACATCCAGCAGATCGGCCGTGACAGGCAAAAGCCGGGCATGGGCATGCATGGACGCGGCAGCATGATCGACCTGAATGATCGGCAACTGCTTCGGAATGAACTCCTGCGGAAACCAGCTCGCGCCCAAAATGACGAGCAAATCGGCCTTCTCCAGCGCTTGCAGGGCTGCTTCGCTGCCACCTTCGCCCAGGCCGCCGAGCACCAGCCGATGCGACTCGTCGATGGCTCCTTTTGCCCCCAGCGACAGCAAAATTCCCGCGCCCAACTGCTCCGCGAGCCGAAGACACATAGCCGCTGCGGGACGCGCTCCCGTGCCCATCAGGATCAGCGGCGCTTTGGCACGCATGATTTGCTCGGCAGCGGATTCGATCTCCATCCGGTCGCCGAGAACGCGCGGGATGCGCGGCATCTGCGGAAGCACCGCCGCTTTTGTTTTTTGGGCAAACACATCCTTGCAAATCGCCAGATGCGCCACTCCTTTTTGCTGGGCAGCCGAAACAAAAGCGCGATGCAAAACCTCTCCCACGGCGTCCGGATGGCTAACCGTTGCCTGGTAGACGCTGATCGGACGAATCATGTCTTCCTGGGCGACAAACTGCTTGTAGGTGCCACCCAGCTTGTGCGTCTCGACCTGTCCCGTAATGGCGATGACGGGGGCGCGGTCTGTATGTGCATCCGCCAGCCCATTCAGCAAATGGACGAAGCCGGGTCCCATCGTCGCTGTGCACACGCCCGGCTTGCCCGTCAGCTTCGCCTCTGCGCTTGCCATCATGGCTGCCGCTGCTTCGTGTCGGCATGATATGTACTGAATCTCCGTCTGTTTCCCCAATGCATCCAACCAGGCAAAAATGCCATCCCCTGCCACGCCATAGATGCGTTTGACACCCCACGCAGCCAGTTGTTTCGTCAAATATTGCGCCACGATCATCTTGTCGTCCTCCCTTTTTTGTCTGTAGACATGAAAAAGTCAATGGTAGTGTGCGCAATCTCCAACATTTTACTAGGACGTTGTGTGGAAAGTTGGAGAACCTAACCATTACCAGCAGCTGATTAGCACTACTTCAAAGGAGGGGAAAAAATGAAACAGCCTGTGAAATGGCTGATCGCACTAACAGCAATCGCGCTCGTTGCCGCGATCGTGATTTCTCCCATGCGCTCCGATGCTTTCAGTCAGCAGATCGTCAAGGTGGGCGCAGAGGGGAGCGACGTCCGTGAAATGCAATACCGCCTGAAACACCTTGGATTTTATACCGGACCCGTTGACGGGGTCTTCGGCTGGCGTTCGTACTGGGCGTTGCGCAACTTCCAGTACGAGTTCGGCCTGCCTGTAGACGGCGTGCTCGGGGCAAAAACGAAAGTGAAGCTGTACAATGCCACGAAAAACTACAAGCCAACTGCCGCAGACCTCGGCGTGTCGCCATCCGCTCCCAGCGCACCCGCGCCGGGCCAAGCGAAAAAGCAAACGTACCACACCGCCAACGTGTCGGCCAACGACATCAAGTTGATGGCAAACGCGGTATACGGGGAAGCCCGTGGCGAGCCGTACATCGGGCAAGTAGCGGTTGCCGCGGTCATTTTGAACCGGACGAAAAACCCTGCCTTCCCAAACACGCCCGCAGGGGTGATCTTCGAGCCGCGTGCTTTTACCGCTGTAGCAGACGGGCAAATTTGGCTGGAGCCAAACGAGCAGTCCAAAAAGGCGGTCAACGACGCCTTGAAAGGCTGGGACCCGACCGGAGGGGCGATCTACTACTTCAACCCGGATACGGCCACATCCGGCTGGATCTGGAGTCGTCCGCAAATCAAAAAGATCGGCCGACATATTTTCTGCCGATAAGCTGGGCAAAAAAGAACAGGCACAACAGTCGAGCGGACTGCGTGCCTGTTTCCGTTTTCCTGTCAGATCGGGCGCTGGGATTGCATAAGCTGCGCCATTTTGACGAACCGTTCTTCCGATTCGGTCGTGCCGCATACCCCGCATTGTATCATGTACGACTCGCCCTTGTACGGCTGGTGAAACACATCCAGTTCGTCGCTTTGCAGCTGCTGGACGACTTCTCCCGTTTGCGGGTCAAGCCGTATGTAGCGCGGAACTTGCTCAATGACGGTAAAACGCATCCGGTTGGACTTGCAGGTGGGACACAACAAAGGCTTGCTCATAAAAGCACCTCCCTGTCTTCTTTCACCGTTTAGTTTTTGCCTGGGGAGGAACTCTATACGTGCGTCCTGGTTTCGCGGCGAGCGCCAACTTTTTGGTACAAAAAGGAAGGGTTTGCTGGTATGATTCAATAGGCTGGTATGATTCAATAGGTAGGTAAGGAATGATTATTTGCCATTTGAGGTGATCGGATGAATTTACGACTCTTTTTTTCTCTCGTCGGGGCGTCTGTGCTCCTGGCGGCTTTCGCGCACTACTTTACCGATAACGAATTCTTCCAATTTGCCACTTCGGCCCTGGCGATCATCTTTCTCGCAGCCTGGCTCGGCAAATCGACGGAAAGCGTGGCCCACTATGCTGGGGACCGGATTGGCGGCTTTTTAAATGCGACCTTCGGCAACGCCGCCGAGCTGATTATCGCCTTTTTTCTCGTCAAGGAAGGGTTGTTCGACATGGTCAAGGCGTCGATCACCGGGGCGATTATCGGCAACATGCTCTTGGTGCTCGGGTTAAGCGTGCTATTGGGCGGACTGAAGTACAAGGAGCAAAACTTCAACAGCAGGCTCGCTGGTCACAATGCCTCGCTGATGACGCTGGCGATTGTCGCGCTGTTTATTCCTGCTGTTTTCATGCGGGAGCTTGCGCCCGTCAAAATTGAGACGCTGAGTATCGTCATCGCGATTTTGCTGATCGTCGCCTACATCCTTTGGCTGATTTTCTCCATGGTTACGCACAGCGACTTTTTGTCCGACATCGAGCCGCATGAAAGCGAAGCGTTCTGGTCCAAAGGCGTGTCGATTGTGATGCTCGCTGTCTCCACCGTGTTTGTGGCGGTCGTCTCGGAATGGCTCGTCCACGGCGTTCAGCATGTGTCGCACTCGCTCGGCTGGTCGGAGCTGTTCGTCGGTGCGTTCGTCATCGCCATCATCGGGAACGCCGCCGAACACAGTGCAGCGCTCCTGCTCGCCATGAAAGGACGCATCGGGGCTGCCGTCGAGATCGCCATCGGCTCAAGCTTGCAGATTGCCCTGTTCGTCGCGCCCACGCTCGTCCTGGTCAGCCTGCTGCTCGGCAATCCGATGGACATCGTGTTCACGCCATTTGAACTGGCAGCGATCGGCGTTGCGACCTTTATTACGATTTCCATTACCAAGGACGGTGCCACCAACTGGTTTGAAGGCGTTCTTTTGCTCACCGTCTACATCATTCTCGGAACCGCCTTCTTCTTCGCCTGAGAGAAGATGTTTTTGGGAAAAAAGCGAAAAGGAGTGCTGCGGCAGCCGTTGCCGATGCACTCCTTTATTGTTGCTACCAGATGCCGAGCATCTGCATGAAGACCAGTATAATCGCCAGAGGCGACACGTATTTGAGCAGCAAGAGCCAGATGACGAACAGACGCTTCCCGAGCGGCGACTGGTTGGCGCGCAGCTCTTCCATCAGCACCTCTTTTTTCATTTTCAGCGGCACAAAAATGGCAATCAGCAAAGCGCCAAGCGGCAACAGAATGTTGCTGACGAGGAAATCGAATGCGTCGAAGATCGACTTCCCAAACACCGTCACATCGCTTAAGACGCCAAACGATAGAGCAGACGGCACGCCGACCAGGAAAATGAGGAGACCGATCATCCAGGACAGACGTTTTCTTTTGCTTTCTTCCCCTTTTGCCAGGGAAGCGACGATGATCTCCAGCATGGAAAAAGCGGAAGTCAACGTGGCAAACAGGAACAAGGCCAGGAAAATGAACAGGAAAAACCCGCCCAGCGCAATTTTTTCAAAGACAGACGGCAGCACGATAAACAGCAGGCCAGGACCAGCCGTAGGCTCCAGGCCGAACGAGAAGACGGCCGGAAAAATCGCCAGTCCGGCGAACAGGGAAACGAGCAGGTTCAGGCTGACAATCGAGCCTGCGGAACGCACCAGGCTTTCGTTTTTCGCCAGATACGAGCTGTACGTGACCATCACCGATACGCCGACACTGAGCGAGAAAAACGACTGGCCCAGCGCGTACAGGATCGCTTCGGCACTCAGCTTGGAAAAGTCAGGACGGAGGAAAAACGAAACGCCTTCCATCGCACCAGGCAATGTCAAAGAGCGAACCATCAGGACGAGAAACAAAATAAACAAGGCTGGCATCATATATTTGTTGGCCGACTCGATCCCGCTCTGCACACCGCGGGCTACCACCCAGGCCGTAATCAGGATGAACACAAACTGCGCAGCGACGGCGCCCACCGGAGCCGAGATGACCTCGCCGAAAAGCTGCTCATACTGGCCCCCCAACAGTTGCCCAGACAAGCCATGCATCAGGTAGGTGAGAATCCAGCCTCCTACTACACTGTAAAAGGACAGGAGCAAAAAGCAAGTCACGACGCCAAGCCGGCCGACCCAATGCCACATCGTCCCCGGTGCAATCGCGCGATAGGCGCTGATCGCTTCCTTTTGCGTGCTGCGGCCAATCGTAAACTCGCCAAGCAGCAGCGGCAGCCCGATGACGAGCGTAAAGATCAGGAACAGGCAAAAAAACGCGCCGCCCCCGCTCGTCCCTACCATATACGGAAATTTCCAGATCGCTCCCAAGCCAATGGCGGAGCCTGCTGCGGCCAAAATAAAGCCCAGTCGGCTCGTCCACTGTTCTGCTTGATTTTTCATCCACATTCACTCCTTAACGATACGTATTGCTTTCAACAAAAAAACTCGCCCCCCAAAAGGGACGAGTTGTTTGTTTCTCGCGGTACCACCCTAGTTAGACATCGCCTTTTTTCGCGGAAGACATGTCTCTCCTCGTCATTGATAACGGGTATGACCCGGACTCTCCTACTTGCGGCGCCTTGCGTTCAGAGGTCAGCTCCAGAGGGAATTCTACGAAGGCTCACCTGCGGCTGCTCTCAGTCTATGGCAGCACTTCCCTGTCAGGCGGCACATTTCGTATACTGGTCTCTATCGTAGCTATTTTCGTATGGGAATGTGGTAGCCGAACATAAAAAAACCCGTCCAAAAAAGGGACGAGTCTGTTCGCGGTACCACCCTGATTAAGCACCAGAAGCCATCATGCTCCCGGCACTTCACTTGCTCATCGTTAACGGAAATGACCCGTTTCCTCCTACTTGGCTTTGCCGTTCAAAGGGCTGCTCCGGAGGGAATTCCACGGTTTGCGCTTCAAAGCTGCTTGCAGTCCGGGGCAGCTTCTCCCTGTCAAGCGGCATGTTCCGCGTACTGGTCTCCGTCATCGCATTTTACTTATATGGAATACTTGACTATTAATTTAATATATACGGTACAAATAGGCAAGACTTTTCTCCAAAAAAACGAAAAGCGAGGATATTCGCTGCTCTCCTCGCCTTACTTTTGATTAAACAGTTCATGGAGGCTCGCCAGTTTGCGTTCCAATGAACCCATGATTTCACGACCAATTTCTTCTCCGATCAGTCCGAGGCGAACCGCATACTCTACTTCCCGAGAAAGCCCGAACATTTGTGTATCAAGCACTTCTTCATACAGCGGGCACTGCGGCATGGTCAGGTTTTCCATCTGTACATCGATGAGCTTGTAAATCTTGTCTGCGTCCGCTTTTAGCAGTGCTAGCGCTTTCTGTTCCAAATCTGGAACTTTCATTTCTGTCAAAACCTATCCCTCCGTTTGCCTCCATCCTTAACATACATAGTACGCGATTCTGGGCTATTTGAAAAGGGGAGAAGCTTTATCAACTGCAAGAAGCTAAAAGATACCAAGATTCCATTCTTTTGCGAGTAACGCAAGCAGTTTGACTCCCGCAACCGAGTTTCCTTTCTCATCCAGAGCAGGACCAAAAACACCGATTCCCATCCGCTGCGGGACTGCGGCCAAGATCCCTCCGGCTACTCCGCTTTTCGCAGGAATCCCGACATCGATGGCAAATTCTCCGGAGGCGTTGTACATGCCGCAAGTCACCATAAACGTTTTGCAGATGCGCGCAACCTCTTGCGGAATTACTCGCTCACCCGTCTGTGGAATCACGCCGTCGGCAGCAAGCACCATGCCTACTCTCGCTACCTCTTTGGCCGTGACTTCAATCGCGCAATGCCGGAAGTACAAATCAAGCGTCTCTTCCACATCTGTCTTAAGAACCCCGCTGTCCTTCAAAAACCAGGCGAGCGCCCGGTTGCGGGCAGCCGTTCGTTTTTCCGAGCCGTACACCGCTTCGTTGATGGACAGACCGGGATTTCCCGTCATCTGGCGCAGCAGGTCGAGCACCGCATTCAGACGCTGCTCTACACTGTTGCCCTGAATCATTCCGGCAACGGCAATCGCCCCGGCATTAATCATCGGATTGAGCGGCTTGTGCGGCTTGATCGTCTCCAGCTTGATAATCGAATTGAAGGGGTCCCCTGTCGGCTCCTTGCCTACCCGCTCAAACACATGCTTCTGTCCGTTCTGGCACAACGCCACGATCAGCGAGCAAATTTTGGAGATGCTTTGCAACGTAAAGGGAACATCGGCGTCTCCCGCCGACAAAATCGTCCCGTCAGGCAGGCACACGGCAGCCCCTAGCAAGTGCGGATCTACTTTTGCCAGTTCGGGTATATACGCCGCCACCTTGCCCTCTCCTGTAAAATCGCTGGCCGCTCTCACTGCCTGGGCCAGTTGAATCGATGCTCGCCCGATATTCATCTGCTATCCCCTCTGTCCATATTCACGATGTATATGAATAAATTGTAGATTTGAATCCGGTGCCTGTCAAATTGTGGGGATCGCTCCCTTAGCCAGCGGCCTACTCCGTAATGGCCCGTTTCAGCCGTTCCATCGCCTCTTCGACGACAGAGCGCGGGCAGGCAAAATTGATCCGCTGAAACCCTTCCCCTTCCTGTCCGAAGGTGACGCCGTCATGAAAGCCAAGCTTTGCCTTTTCGCGAAGCAGACGGTTCAGCTCCAGCTGCTTCAGGCCCAAACGCCGAAAATCGATCCAGCCAAGGTAGGTGGCTTGCGGCACAGGCATTTTGACGTCCGGTACGTGCTCTGCCAGGTAGCGGTGGATGTACGCCGCATTTTTCTGCAAGTACGCAAGCAATTCGTTGAGCCACGGCTCCCCGTGCCGATAGGCTGCGATTGTCGCTTCCATCCCGAACAGATTCAGATTTTCGCAGCCCATTTTAGAAGCGGTCACAGTAAAATCACGCAGCAACTGCCTGTTCTCCGTCAGGATGTATGACGTAAACAGCCCGGCCAGGTTAAACGTTTTCGAAGCCGCCAAAAGCGTCACGCTCTGTCTGGCCAGCTCCGGTGCAAGCGAGTAATAAGGAGTGTGGCTGCCTTTTTCGTAGACGAGATCGGCGTGAATTTCGTCGGATACGACAATGACTCCATGCTCGATGCACAAGGCTCCGAGCCGCTCCAGCTCCTGTCTCGTCCACACTCTGCCGACCGGATTGTGCGGGCTGCACAAAAGCATCAGCTTCACCGCAGGGTCGCTCAATTTTTCCGCCAAGTCGTCCCAGTCCATCTCGTAGTGGCCGTCCCGCTCGCGCAACGAACTGCGCACCACTTGCCGCCCCCGGTTTTCCACGGCATGGAAAAACGGATAATACACCGGTGTCTGAACCAGGACACGCTCCCCTGGAGATGCATATGCCTCAATCGCTACATGGATGCCAGGAATGACCCCGGGGATGCCTGCCATCCAGCTTGTCTCCACCTCGACGCCAAACCGTTTGCGAATCCACTCCTGCAAGCTCTCAAAAAAAGCGGCACTTTTCAGCGGGTAGCCGTAGATCGGATGCGCCGCCCGCTTCACGATCGCTTCCGTCACTTCCGGAGGGCAGGCAAAATCCATGTCGGCTACCCACATGGGCAGCATTCCATCTCCGTTCACCTTCGGATTGTCAATGTCCCACTTCACGCAGTCCGTTCCTTTGCGCTCGATTCTCGTCTCAAAGTCGTACATGGTTTCCCTCCCGCAATCTCGTAAGCTGCCGCCAAACAGTTCGTCCCGTTTCCGCTTGTTTCTGCTGTTCGTTTTCATGTCATGCCAAGCATTTCTTTCTAAGTCCAGCATACCCCCTTCTATCGCGATTGTCCAAGAATTTGCCTGCATTTTTCCCAAAAAAGCCGCGTCGAAGTCAACGACTCGAACATTTCGTTCCTTTGCATTGTTTGCCCGATCACGAGCTGGTATAGTAAAATGCTAGTGCTAGATGATGCTGAAAAATTACGGAGGTATGCTTCATGTCTGATGTTATCGTGTTCAAAGGGGCAGTCACGTACCCGATCACTTTGGACCCGACTGTCTGGGTGTTCGACGAGCGCAAGTTTGATTTGAACACGTATACGGGTGAAGAGGACCCGTCCTCGTCCAGGCAGATGCAATATTTGCAAGGAACAGGGATGCAATGGGACAAGGAACTGAAAGAAGGCGCCCAACTGCCATCCGAGCGCAAAAGCCTGGCAGAAGAGCGCCAAGTGTTGGACGGGGACTACGGGATGCGGCTTGATCCGTTTATCTCGAACGCGGCACCACTGCCAGAAGCGACACACGTCCGGCTGCATCGGGAAAACGCGGACCCGATCGTCCTGCCGATTTCCGAAGCGAGACGGGCGATCCTGCAGTTTGCCAAAGCCGGCAAGCCGATCAAGGAAGACGGGCCGGTGTACTTTTACTTGCCGGAAGCCTTGCTGAAAAAAGAAGCGCCGATTACAGGAATCACTGCGCTGGAGTTTTTCACGGCCTGATTGCGACAGAAAAAGCCATCCTCCAACAGAACAGCCCCTTCGCCTTGTCAGGAGAATCAGACAATCGCGGATGCTGTTCATTGCCAAAGGATGGCTTTTTATCATTTGGTTCTTTCGTGTGTTGTTCTTATGTTTTTAGGCGCTGACCAGTGTGATGCCGATGTTGCGCGTCTGCATCTCTGCGCGAAGCAATTCAATAAAAGCGGGATCTAGTTGAAGGTCGACAGCGCGATGATATACTTCTATCAGCATCTGGTCACTCAAGTATTTCACCCTTGGTCACCCCCATCCTCTCGTATGCGTTCATTGTAGCAGATGAGAGAATGACGAACAACCGTTCTGATTATCCACAAACGCTGTGGAAATGCTGTGAGTAACCTGTGTGTAGTTTGTGTGTAACAAAGAAAAACGTTGCTGTACGTATGTGGATATTTCTTCCACTTTTATCCACAACTGGTCGAATTTTGTCGAACGATTGTCACACACTTTTCACCGCTTCGCAGACATGCAAAAACAGCCCTCCGGGATGGAAGGCTGCTTTGTCTTCATTAGGCGTTTGCTGTTTCGGTAACGTGCAGCACTTGCTTGACGCGCTCAATCGCCCAATCGAGATCCTCTTTGCTGATGACGAGCGGAGGTGCAAAACGGATGGTCGTTTCATGCGTTTCCTTGCACAGAAGACCCAGCTCTTTCAGTTTCTCGCAGTAAGGACGTGCAGCAGTCGTCAGCTCCAGCCCGATGAACAGGCCGCGGCCGCGAATTTCCTTGATGATCGGGTTTTTGATTTCTTTCAATTGATTGATAAAATACGTGCCCAGTTCCTGGGAGCGCTGTACAAGCCCTTCGTCGATGAGAACGTCCATCGCCGCTACGGCTACTGCGCATCCGAGCGGGTTTCCGCCGAAGGTAGAGCCGTGGGAGCCTGGCTCAAACACGCCGAGAATTTCTCTGTCCGCAGCTACTGCGGAGATCGGGAACACCCCGCCGCCGAGCGCTTTCCCCATGATGTACATGTCTGGCTTGACATCTTCCCAGTCGCTGGCGAACAGTTTGCCTGTACGTCCAAATCCGGTCTGGATTTCGTCGCACACGAGCAGGACGTTGTTTGCTTTACATACTTCCTGCGCTTGCTTCAGGAAGCCCTCTTGCGGAATAATGATACCCGCTTCGCCTTGAATCGGTTCGAGCATGAACGCTGCCGTATTTGGCGTGATCGCTTGCTTCAGCGCCTCGATGTCGCCGTAAGGAATGATTTTGAAGCCAGGCGTGAACGGTCCGAATCCGCGTCTGTACTCCTCTGCGGAAGAGAAGGAAGTAACGGTTACGGTGCGGCCGTGGAAATTGCCTTCACAGACGATGATTTCCGCCTGGTTTTCCGGTACTTTTTTCACGTCGTAAGCCCAGCGGCGAACAGCTTTGATAGCGGTTTCCACTGCTTCCGCACCTGTGTTCATCGGCAAGATCATCTCTTTGCCTGTGAGTGCGGACAACTTTTCGTAAAATTCACCAAGCTGATCGTTGTAAAAAGCGCGGGAGGTCAGCGTTACTTTGTCTGCCTGATCTTTCAGCGCCTGGATAATACGCGGATGGCGGTGTCCCTGGTTCAGAGCGGAGTACGCGCTCAGCATATCCAAATATTTGTTGCCTTCCGGGTCTTCTACCCATACGCCTTCTGCCTTGGAGATGACGATTGGTAGTGGATGGTAGTTGTGTGCGCCGTATTTTTCGGTTTGTTCAATGACAACTTTTGTTTTCGTCATGCTGATAGCCTCCTTCGAGTTCACTTGCCAAATATACCTAGCAAGAATGATGCCAATGTAAAAAACAAAGGAAATGTCAGGGAGCGGCCGATCTTAAGCAAAAATATTTTGCAGATGCTTCCAAAAATATTTTGCAGGTGCATAAGTATTTTGCACACCATTCATTGTATGATATGATACTTCACGAAGAAAGGCTGGTGACTCTATAGATGTCATCTTCAAGGCAAAAATACCCGCTCGACACGCTGCTTCGCATCTACGAGCATATCCTGGACAGAATGAACGAGGGCGTCCACGTGATTGACGCTACCGGAACGACGATCGTGTACAACCAGAAGATGACCGAGCTGGAGTCGATGGCAAGACAGGACGTCCTGCACAAGCCGCTGTCAGAGGTGTTCCAGTTCCACAGCGGACAGGAGAGCACGCTGCTCACCTGCCTCAGGACAGGAAACAGCATACGGAATACGCGACAAACGTATTTCAACGACAAGCAAAAAGAAATCACGACCATCAACAATACGTACCCGATCATCGAGAACGGCCAGATCATCGGCGCAATGGAGATTGCCAACGACGTGACCAAAATGGAGCGACTCATCCGGGAAAATCTGCTGACAAAAAACGGGTCCCGCTATACCTTTGAGCAGATCATCGGAAAAAGCGCACCGATCCTCGATGTGATCGAAAACGCCAAACGTGCGGCGCGCACCTCATCCTCTGTTCTTGTCGTCGGCGAGACAGGGGCAGGCAAAGAGCTGTTCGTGCAAAGCATTCACAATGCCAGTCTGCGCTCATCCGGTCCGCTCATCTCGCAAAACTGCGCGGCGCTTCCTGACAGTCTGATTGAAGGCTTGCTGTTTGGCACAGCGCGCGGCGCTTTTACCGGAGCGGTGGAAAGACCGGGCTTGTTTGAGCAGGCAGAGGGCGGTACGCTTTTTCTCGATGAAATCAACTCGCTTAGTATGCCTCTCCAGGCAAAATTGTTGCGTGCCCTGCAGGAGAAGTCGATCAGGCGCATCGGGGATACGAAGGATCGGGCGATTGATGTGCGTATCATCGCGGCCATCAACGAAGACCCAGTCGAAGCCATCGCCAATTCTCACCTGAGAAAAGACTTGTACTACCGCCTTGGCGTCGTCACCCTTTTCCTGCCTCCGCTGCGCGAGCGCAAGGAAGACATCCCGCTGCTCGTCTCGCATTTTATTGAAAAATACAATGAGCTGTTTCAAATGGAAGTGACAGGTGTTGCGAGCGATGTCATGCAATTTTTCCAGGAGCACGACTGGCCAGGCAACGTCAGGGAGTTGCAGCATCTGATCGAAGGGGCGATGAACCTGATGGTGGATGAGACTATGATCCGCTACGAGCATTTGCCGCTGCACTTTTTGCGCCGCTCCCCTGCCAATGTCGAAAGGATCGAGCAAGCGCCTTCCCGCTCTCTCCCGTTTATTGAGGAAGGCAAATCGTTGAAGGAAACGATGCAGGAGTTTGAGACGGCTTACATTCATCACGTCGTAGACCGCTACAACGGCAATATCTCGCGCGCGGCCAAGGAGCTGCAAATCAGTCGGCAAAGCTTGCAGTATCGCCTGCGCAAATTGGGAATCAGGGGCTGAGCAGCTTGTCCTTTTTAGCCAACGCCAAAATTCTTGGCATTTTTTAAAAATTTTTGCACACTTACGCCCAATTTCTTTGCACTCCTTCCCTATCTACTACCTGTCATAGAAGTTTTGCTGGCGCTGACAATATTGGTATCATTCTTGCAAAGCATATTGCACGCCTGAAAACGCATTCATCAAATCAATATTTCTCGCGTGAAGGAGAGGGATTTATGACACCTAGCAGCAATGAACAGAACAATCAACTAAAACGCAGTATGAGCAGTAGGCACCTCTTCATGATTTCTCTTGGAGGCGTGATCGGGACCGGACTGTTTCTCGGCTCCGGGTATACGTTAAGCCAGGCTGGCCCAGTCGGTACGATTCTTTCCTTTCTGGTCGGCGGCTTTATCATGTACCTGACGATGCTTTGCCTTGGCGAGCTGACAGTAGCGATGCCTGTGGCCGGTTCGTTCCAAACCTACATGACCCGTTTCGTTAGCCCTGCCCTTGGCTTCGGAGTCGGCTGGCTGTATTGGCTGGGCTGGGCAGTAACCGTTGCCCTGGAGCTTTTGTCTTCCGGTCTGTTGATGCAGCGCTGGTTCCCGGACTCGCCGGTCTGGATGTGGTGCGCCGTCTTCGGTGTTCTTCTGTTCCTGTTGAATGCGCTTTCTGCCCGTGCGTTCGGTGAATCCGAATTTTGGTTCTCCAGCATCAAGGTAAGCGCTATCATCCTGTTTATCATTTTGGGTGGAGCAGCTATGTTTGGCCTGATTGAAATGAAAGATGGACAACCTGCTCCGATGTTTTCCAACTTCACCAACAGTCCGCTGCTTCCGTTCGGGATTACCGGCCTGTTGATGACAATGATTACAGTGAACTTCTCCTTCCAGGGTACGGAGCTGATCGGGATCGCTGCCGGTGAGAGCAAGGAACCGGAAAAAACGATTCCAAAATCCATTCGCACTACCGTTTGGCGCACACTCGTCTTCTTCATTTTGGCCATTACCGTCGTCGCAGGGATGATCCCTTACCAACAGGCTGGCGTGATCGAAAGTCCATTTGTCGTCGTATTTGACAGCATCGGTATCCCGTTTGCAGCAGACATCATGAACTTCGTCGTATTGACTGCGCTTTTGTCTGTGGCAAACTCCGGCTTGTACGCCGCAACACGGATGCTCTATTCCCTGTCTAACGAGAACATGGCATCCCGCAAGCTTGCAGTCGTCAATCGCAAAGGAATTCCGATGAATGCGCTGATTATTACGTTTGCCATCTCTCTGCTGTCGCTTTTGTCCGGCATTTTCGCCGAAGATACCGTGTTCATGGTGCTTCTATCCATCGCCGGCCTGGGCGCGCAAATTGGCTGGATCTCCATCTCCGCTTCCCAGCTCGCTTTCCGTCGTCACTATCTGAAAAATGGCGGCAAGCTGGAAGACTTGAAGTTCCGTACGCCGCTTTATCCGGTGCTTCCGCTGGTTTCCCTGATTTTGAACCTGACTGTGCTTGTGAGTCTCGCTTTTGATCCGGAGCAGCGAATCGCTCTGTACTGCGGCATTCCGTTCATGCTGGGTGCAATCCTGATCTACCATCTGCGCTTCAAAAACAATCGGGAGCCGCAGGCGGAAAACAATTTGGGCACGTACCCGAAAGCAAACAACATGTAAGAAAAAAAGAAAAGCTTGCTCTCCTGATGAAGGAAGGCAAGCTTTTCTCCTTATGATCGTGATTTTTCGAGAATGCTACAAGGAGATTTGTACAATTTCCGTAATGACTACCATGGCAAAGACGGCAAATCCAAGGGAACTCGTCACCAGCAACATCCGTTTCAGCTTCTTCATATCTTCCATTTCAGATTCCCTCACTTTCATAGCGCCCATGATTATCGTTTCTACCGTTATATACGCACCACCCATGGAAAATGTTTCAATTTGCGCCCAATAACTTTTCGCCTTTTCTCGTCAAAAAGCTCACGACTGTGCGATTTTTGTCAAATCGTTGCCGAGCTTGAATGTATCTTGCTCCATCAGATGGAGCATCCAGGCCACCAGCACGCCTACAGCGAGGCAGATCGTCCACGGCAACCATGCCGCCTGCAGCTGCAATCCGATGTCGTACACCCAGCCGCCTGCAATCTGGCCGAGCGAACCGCCGATGGCAATCGAGTATCCATTGAAGCCGTAATACGCTCCTACCAAATCTTTTGGCGCAAAACGCGGAACGACATCTACCAGGTTCGGCACCGCGATCATCGTGCCCAGCGCAAACAGGAAGACGTCGATGAGCAGCATCCACAGCGAACCGGCAAAGGTAAACAAAAACAGCCCCACGCCCATGACCAGCGTGCCAATGCCGATCAAGGTCAGTCGATGCGGATATCCTTCCAGCCATTGCGTCACCTTCATCTGGAACAGAATGACGAACAAGGACATCGCCGACAGGACAATCCCGACAGAAGTTTTGCTGTGTGTCACATGCTCCACGAGCAATGGTATGGTCAAAAATACTTGCATATTCAAGTAGTAATAGCCCATCAGGATGATCGTAAAGCGGACAAAGCGCCTGTCCCGCATCACAGTGAACATGCTCTCCCACATATTGTGCCTGGTATTCGTGGCACGAATCGGGGACAGAAAAAAGAAGGAGACGAGCGCGTTCAGGCCGAAGATCGCTCCGGCAAACAGCGACAAGTAGGTAAAATCAACGGCCGAAAGTGCGGTGCCGACGATTTGCGAGCCGACTACCGCAATATTGCCGAGCACATTGCGAAAGGCAAACACTTCTTTCCGGATAGAATCCGGCGTCAAAATCGCAAACGCTGCCGAGCCAGCCGGGTCAAACAATGCCCCGCCCAGACCAGACAAAATCGCTGCGATGAAAAAATGCCATGTCTCGGTACAGAAGGCGAACATCGCGAACCCGACAGCCCGTACGGCCATGCCGAGAACCATCGCTCCCTTGTAACCAAAGGCGTCGGCCATGACTCCGCCCAGAAACGCAAAGCCTTGCTGGGAAAACTGCCGCACGCTGAGCACGAGTCCCGCCATCGCCAGCGTCCAGCCAATACTGCCCGTCAAGTACAGGGTCAGATACGGAATCAGGGCATAAAAACCAAGGTTCATCATAAAAGATGTCGCCAAGAGCAGCTTGACGGAAAACGGTGTCTCTTTCCACATTTCCCTCTTCATTTAATTCCCCTCGCTCTCCCGCTATCTCTCACAATTTGGGGGATACCCCCAGCTTAAAGAGCAAGGTATAATTTGGGAAACGAACGTTTTTGTATATAGTTATCAAATATTTAGATAAGAGGGAAACACACGCTATGGACTTTGAACAACTGCGCGCCTTCTACACGTTGGCACAGACAAAAAACTTCACCAAGGCTGCGGAAATGCTCCATCTTGTCCAGTCTACGGTGACGATGCGAATTAAGCAACTGGAAGAAAAAGTAGGGAAGCCGCTTTTCATCCGTGACAAGCGAAGTGTGGAAATTACCCAGGCGGGTTTGACGCTTCTGCCGTATGCCGAAAGAATCCTCAAGCTGTCCCAGGAGGCACTCAACGAAGTCGCTTCTTTGCAGCCTTATGAAGATTACTTGTCCATCGGCAGTCTGAACGCCATCTGGACCTCTACCCTCGAACCGATCTTGAAAGAATATCATTACCGTTATCCGCAAATTGCCATCAGCACCAAAACCGGGCATTCCTCTGCGGTTATCCAATATTTGCTCGACAACGTCATTCAGATCGGGATTGTGTATGTACCGCCTTCTTTGCCGAACTTCGAAGTCATCCCCACCTGGGATGACGAAATCGTCCTGGTCTGCTGTCCACAGAGCAGCATCGCCCAGGCGACTCACGTTGACTCGCGCGAGCTTCGCAACCTGCCGCTGATCTACATGAACTGGGGATCGCCCTTCAACGAATGGATCAGACAGACGCTGCCGCGCAACTACGTGCCCAAGCTGACCGTCGACAAGGCGGAACTGGCCATCGATCTGATTAAGGAGGGGCTGGGCGTCAGCCTGCTGACCCGCTCCACAGTCAAGGCGGAGCTGGCAGCCGGAACGCTCAAGGAACTGCCGATTACAGGCAACAAGCCTCCCAAACGATCGGCCTATATCGTCCTGCCGAAAGACAAAAAAAATAAACCCAGCGTGGAAAAATGGCTGAGTCTGATGAGTGAACTCGGTTATTCGACCAGCTAGGAAATCTGGCGCGTTTGCGGTATGGGGTCGACGATTGTCTCTCGTCTCCCCAGCCTTCTTTCATAGCCCCAGCGAACGAGAAAATACCAGCACATCGACAGGCAAAATCCCGTGAGCACGTCGCTCAAAAAATGCACTCCAAGGTAGATGCGGCTTGCTGCAAGCAATAGGCAGACGACGAGCGCAACAGGCTGCACATACGCCGCCCAGCTTCTCTCCTGATACCAGCGAGCGATGACGAGGGCGAGCATGAGGTAAAAGCACGGAGCGATCATGGCGTGGCCGCTTGGGAACGAAAACGACCCCGGCAGCTCCACCAGATTGATGCCAGCAGGTCGCGGACGGGCAAACATCAGCTTCAACAGCTCGTTTGCGACCTCGCTCACGCCCAATGCCAGCAGGATGACGACCGCTTCCAGTTTGTGCCCTTTGATGAAAAAGGCTGCGATCACAACGATGCCGAGCGGTGCGAGAATCGTTGCGTTGCCCAAAGTCGTGAGTAGCGAAAAAAAGCTCGTAGCGGCATCCGAGCGGAGTTCTGCCACAAACGCAAATGCCGCCTGATCCATCCCCGCTACCTGACCTGCTATGTACCGGCGCATCATCCAGGCACCGAGCACCGCAAAGACGATGCTGAAAACAAGCAATCCCCTGTTTTTATCCTTCATGCGTTTCTCCTCTCTCCAACAGCGAGCGCAGCGCAGCCGCAAAGCGTTGGTCATCTTCGCGCGTACGCGCCGCAGGTCCGCGCGTTCTTCCTCCGCCGCGGCGATAGCGGGCTTTTTCGTTTCGCTCTTCCAGATGAAAGGCAATCCGCTCCGGCTCAAAGACGAAACCGTGCGGCGTCAGCGGCTGTGCCTTTTTGCCTAATATGAGCGCGGCCAGCCCAATATCCTGCGTTACGACCACATCGCCCGGACGGGTTTCGTTGGCGAGCTTCATATCGACCGCCTGCGGCCCGGCATCTACCGTTACGTGATGTTCAGAGCCGATCTGATGATTGTAGCTGGCAAAGGTCTGGCAGAGCCACCCGTATTCCTTGCACAGCTCCTGCGCGATGGCCAGCGCCTGGCGTGGGCAGGCATCGGCATCAATGAGGACACGTCCTTTTTGCATTTGCCACTTCCTTTCGTGCGCTTTTCTCTCCCCGCACTGCTCCATTTTTGGTATGATGGAACAGGAGAGGAGTGAGTTCACCTTTGCGCAATTACTTTGTTTACGATGAACGATTGGGCATTCGCCTTCCTGCATTGGATATGCCGTGGGAGGCGTATTCACATACGGAACGAGCCGACATTTTGATGGAATGGGAAGAAATTCGCGCGACCATCCCGGATCAGATCCAACGGGTGGAAGCCGTCATCATCGAAAAAACAAAACAGATGGCCGAAGAGGAAAATTTCGCGCGTTCTTGTGAACTGAACAGCGAGATTCATGAACTGGCGAGCATCATTAATGATCTTAATATATGGTTTCGCGTCCAGCAAGACCATGACACCAAAGCGCATCAATAATCGTTGCGATGAAGCGCGTACGAAAAAAGCTCCGCGGCTGCCACGCTGCCACGGAGCTTTCTTCGTACGCGCTGACTATTTCTTTTTGTTCCGCTTGCGCCCGATTTCCAGCGCCATCAGACCGGAGACGTGCGGAGCAGCCATCGAGGTGCCGTTCAGCTTTTTAAACTGATTCCCGGGCCAGGTCGATAAAATTTCCACGCCAGGCGCCTTCATGTCTGCCCCTTTGCCGCGTGCGCTAAAAGACGCCAGTCTGCCAGACTGATCGATGGCGCTTACCCCCATGACGTTTTTATACCTGGCCGGATACTCAACCGCTCCCCCGCTGTTTCCTGCCGAAGCGACCATGACGATGCCGCGCTCGTGCGCCTTTTCCACCGCGCGCGCCAACGCCTCGCTGTACGCTGGCATGCCAAAGCTCATATTGATCACATCCATTTGATTGGCAATTGACCATTGCAAAGCCTGCAAAATCGTCGACAGCGATGCTTTGCCTTCGTGGTCAAAGGCGCGGACATCGTACAAATCGGCCTCGGGAGACACACCGACAATCCCGCGCTGGTTCATCTCCGCCACGATGATCCCGGCCACATGCGTGCCGTGCCCGTTTTGCTTGCCGCGCACAAAATGGACGCCCCCTTTGATGCGACCCTGCAATTCAAAATGATCGCGGGAGATTCCCGTGTCAATGACAGCGACCTTCACGCCCTCTCCCTTGCCTTTTCGCCACAGCCGTTCGGCTCCAACATAACGAACGCCCCACGGGATTTCCTCTTCGCCCTCTGGCATTGCCTCTGTCTTTGCGTGTACGCTTACCGTCACATTCTCCTCGACCATCGCCTGATACCTGCGAAAATGCTCGCAGAACTGCTCATATATGTTGTCCTTGATGCACAGGCATGACCATTCATCGTAGCATCGCCAAGGCAGTCTTTCCGTTTTGGTCGTCACTTTTTTCTGCAAATCGCTCAGGATCTCGCGAAGCGGCATCCCCCGCTGAAAGCTGATGATTTTCAACCCATTAGCCTCCTGTCATGCATGGCGTTGCCACATCCTATGTCACATCAGCCTGTGTCTGCGTGGGCATTTGCACAGTGTCCGGCAAAATAGGCGAGTAGCCCGGTCGATCTGTCCAACCGAACAGGAGGCTTCTCCCATATATTTGCAAAGTGCAGACGCAAATGATATTCGTTAGAGGAGTGAATGCTGTATGGCAGCAAAAGGCAAGAAACCAAGCGACCTTCTGAAAAAAATCAACAAAAAGAGCAAGAAAAAGTGGAAAATGGACGATATTAAGTCACTGGCAAAGGGGCTTACGAAAAAAGATTTGAAGGATGACAAAAAGCTTGGCGACCTGATTAAAAAGATCAGCAAGGCTGTAGGGGTCAAACTGTCCGACAAGCAGATCTCAAGCGTCAAAAAGCAGGTTCATGAAAAGCTCGGCTGACTCAGCCGATCCATCATCTACAGCAAAAAGGGAGAGCCGCTACGCTCTCCCTCTTGCTATTGCCAACCTGTACAGACGACTTGTTACCAGATTAGTCGCAAGCGCAACCAACGATTGTCAGCAATACGAACAACACCAAAATCAAAGCAAAATCGTCGAATCCTCCGTTGAACAGACTCATACGCTTTCCCTCCTTTGTCAGCAACTAATCATAATGTATGTGCGAATAGCCAAACGTGATTGGACGTCCGCCCATACCGTGCCCATTTCTTGCTGCACGTGTAGTTGCTGTGAGAAAAACCGGCATCCGCTTCAACTCGCCCGACGCTCGATCGGCTCCAGCAAGCCGTACTGCTTTTTCATAACAGATTGCCAAAATGGAATCGTCCTCTGGATCATCGGCCCTGTCAGCAAGGCAATCAGCACTGTCCCGATGGAGACGGGTCCGCCCAATGCTGCACCTGCAATCAAGACCGTCACTTCAATAATCAACCGAACCTTCTGAATGCTCCAGCCCAGCCGCTCATTCATCGCCAGCATGAAGCTGTCGCGCGGTCCGGCCCCCAGGCGCGGCGACAAATACATCCCGATCCCGATATTCATTACCACAAGGCCCAGCAAAAACATCGCCATTCGCGACCAGAGGGATGCCAGTTCCGGCACGACATCAAGCCACAGAATGAAATCGAGAAAGCTCCCGAAACAGACCATGTTCAAAAACATGCCAAAGGTCGGCTTGATTTTGGCGATCAGGTAGGAGGAGAAAATGACAGCCAAACCGACGATCTGCGACCACATACCAATGGTTAATCCAAACGTTTTTTGCAAGCCGATGTGGAACGTATCCCACGGCGCCACGCCAAGGTTTGCCTTGATCGCGAGCACACAGCCCAACGCCCCGATAAACAGCCCCAGGACAAACATGGCGTAGCGAATGACAATCGACCTGCTGATCCGTCTACCGGACACTGCCTTTCACCTTTCCTCTCCGTTGCGCTCTCTTTTTCCCGATGAATATGCCACTCCGGCCCGAACGCATCCGATGGCTGCACGAGCCGGAAGTCATCATTTTTACATGATAACAGGATTACCCGGTTTCTCCCACCGTTTTTCGCACTCGTTTTACCTCGACACTCCCCAAATCCTCTGCGAGCTGCGTCGCCGGAAATATCGCCTGCGCTTCGGCCAGCAGGTCGGCCATGGAAAAATCGCCATCCTCATCTTCATAGCGCGGGCTGAAGTGCGTCAGACAAAGGGCTTTCACCCCTGCCCGCTTGGCCAGCTCGGCAGCCTCTTTCGCCGTAGAATGCCCGCTGCGTGCAGCAAGCTCCTTGTCATGATCGGCGTATGTCGCCTCATGCACCAACAGATCGGCTCCTGCTGCCAGCTCCTCGACACTTTGGCACGGCTCCGTATCGCCGCTGAAGACTATTTTGCGGCCTGGCTGCGGCGCGCCGACAAACTGTTTACCATCCAGCACGCGCCCGTCAGGCAGCGTAACTTGCTCTCCCCGCTTCAACGCGCCAAACAGCGGCCCCGCCGGCACCCCCGCTTCTTTCGCCCGCTCGACCAGAAACGCTCCCGGCTTGTCTTTTTCCACGACGCTGTAGGCGAACGATGGCACCCGATGCTTCGCCTTGCGACAGGTGACGATCACTTCCTCGTCTTCGTACACAACGCCTTCGCTGACAATGTGCAACTCCAGCGGGTATTGCAAATGTACCGGGCTGACATCCATGATCGCGCGAAAATACCGATCCAGCCCCGGCGGACCGTACAAGGCAAGTGGCGATGCTTCCCCGTTGCGCAGCGATCGGGAGGCAAGCAAGCCGATCAGACCGTACAGGTGATCGCCGTGCAAATGCGTAATGAAAATTTTTTCCAGCTGACTGATTTTCATCGGAGAGCGCAGCAGCTGATGCTGTGTGCCTTCCCCGCAGTCAAACAGCCACCATTTTCCTGCCTGCAAAAAACGAAGCCCAATTCCGCTCACATTGCGGCGGGTAGTGGGCGCTCCTGAACCCGTACCTAAAAATGTCACGATCACGACGATTGCACCTCTCCTTTGACGGAGTATCCCGCAAGCGTGCCTGTCACGGTCTGTAGGCATTCACCCTTTTTTGTCCGGGCGCATAACTTACAACAAACAACAGCCTAGCAAGGAGGGACACCCGATAATGAAACGATATGTAGCGCTGGGGCTGGCTGCGTGTCTCGTTCTGATAGCCGCTTTGACCGGCTGCTCCAGCACTTCTGAAAAAATAACAATTGGCGAAGTAACCCGCTCCCTTTTTTACGCTCCCCAATACGTTGCACTGGAAAAGGGATTTTTCAAGGAAGAAGGCCTGGACGTGGAACTGTCCACCATTCCAGGCGGTGACAAGGTGATGTCCGCTCTCTTGTCCGGCGGGATCGAAGTCGCTCTGGTCGGTTCGGAAACGAGCATTTACGTCTCCCAGCAAGGGGCGGCAGACGTCGTCGTCAACTTCGCGCAGCTGACGCAGACAGACGGTACTTTCCTCGTCGCGCGCAACCAAACAGACCATTTTTCTTTTGACCAGTTAAAAGGCAGTGTCTTCCTTGGCCAGCGCAAGGGCGGCATGCCGCAAATGGTCGGCGAATACGTGCTGAAAAAGCACCAGATCAATCCGCAAAGCGATCTGGAACTGATCCAGAATATCGAGTTTAAAAACATTGCCTCTTCCTTTGCTTCCGGAACCGGAGAATATGTACAGCTGTTCGAGCCGGAAGCGTCCCGCTTTGAACAGGAAGGGATCGGCCATGTCGTCGCCTCCTTCGGCAAGGAAAGCGGCACCGTCCCTTACACGGTCTACATGACGAAGCAAAGCTATATCGACAGCAATGCTTCGACTATCCAAAAGTTTACCAATGCGGTCTACAAAGGGCAACAGTGGGTTGCCAGCCACAGCGCCAGGGAAACGGCTGAAGTCATCGGCAAATACTTCGAACAGATCGACCCGCAAATTTTGGAGAACGCGATCCAGCGCTATCTGGAGCAAGGCTCCTTCGCCACCGATCCGGTGTTGGATGAAGAGGAATGGAACCGGCTGCAGGAAATCATGGATGCGGCTGGTGAGTTGAAGCAACGGGCGGATTACACCAGGCTGGTCAATACCACCTTTGCCAAACAAGCCAAGGAAGGGAAATAATCGCCATGAACCAGATTCCTTCTACGCAGGCCAAGATTGAACTTTCCCACGTAACCCATCTCTACTTATCCACGACCAGGGCGTTCATGGCGGTCCGGGACATCAACCTGCGCGTGGAGGAAGGCGAGTTCATCTGTCTGGTTGGCCCTAGTGGTTGTGGCAAAACGACACTGCTCTCCCTCATCGCAGGACTGGAGACACCCACCGCGGGAAAAGTGCTCATTGACGGAAAACCTGTCCGCGGAACGTCCCGGCAGGTTGGCTACATGCTCCAGCAGGACTATTTGTTCAACTGGCGCTCGATTGAAGACAACGTTTTTCTCGGCCTCGACATCCAGGGAATCCGCACCAGGGAGACGGAGCAATACGCCTTGCATCTGCTCGATGAAATGGAGCTGGCCGACGTGCGCAAAGCTTCTCCCCAGCAGTTGTCCGGCGGAATGAGACAGCGGGTCGCTCTCGTCCGCACCCTTGCCTGTCAACCGGAAGTGCTGCTGCTCGATGAACCGTTCTCCGCCCTGGACTATCAGACGAAGCTGAAGCTGGAAGACCTGGTCTTTTCCACATTGCGCAAGCACAAAAAAACCGCCATCTTGGTCACACACGACCTGTCCGAATCGATTGCCATGGGCGATCGCATTTACATCTTTTCCCGCAATCCGGGGCGAATCAGCTGCGAACTGGTCGTTCCTGCCGCCATTCGCGAATCCCTGCCATTTCACGCCCGCAACCAGGAGGGCTTCCAGGATTTGTTCCACCGTGTCTGGAAGGAGATGGAGGTGGTATCTGGTGCAGCCAAAGGAAATTGAAGCCATCCACCGCGACTACTTGAAGCAGGAGGCGAAAAGCCGCTACTGGGTGTTTTCCACACAATGCCTGTTGTTTCTCGTCTTCCTTGGCTTGTGGGAGCTGCTTGCCCGCACGAACACAATCAATGCGCTCATCTTCAGCTACCCCTCCAAAATCTGGGCGCAATTCTGGTCGCAACTCGTGGACGGCAGCCTGCTTCCCCACGTAGGCATGACGGTGTGGGAAACGATCGTCGGCTTTCTGTTGGGCACGCTGCTCGGAGCGGTCATCGCGACGGTGATCTGGTGGTCGCCGTTTCTCTCCCGCGTGCTGGAACCTTATCTCGTCATTGCCAACAGCATGCCCAAGGTCGCGCTTGGCCCGGTCTTCATCGTCGGCTTCGGACCGGGACTGATGTCCGTCATCGCCATGGGTTGCGCGATCTCGGTTATCATCACCACGATCAACGTTTACTCCGGCTTTCGCGAGGTCAACCAAAACTACGTCAAGGTCGTCCAGACGCTCGGCGGCAACAAACGGCAAATTTTCCGCCTCGTCATTCTCCCGGCGACAATTCCGACCTTGCTTGCCACGTTGAAGGTAAATGTCGGCCTTTCCTGGGTAGGCGTTATCGTCGGCGAGTTTCTCGTTTCCCAGCAAGGATTGGGCTACCTGATTATTTACGGATTCCAAGTGTTTAATTTTACCATGGTCATGATGAGCCTCGCCATCATCGCGGTCGTCGCCACGCTGATGTACCAGGGCGTCGCATTATTGGAGCGGCGGCTCACCAGCCAGTTTAAATAGATGGATGCACCAAACAGCGCGATCATCATCCGGGGATGGTCGCGCTGTTTGGCTGCGGCACATGTCCCGCCAAGCCCGCGCAACTGCCGCCTGCCGTTTTCCCAACTGAAATAGAAAAGCGCCCGACAGCCACGTGTCGGACGCTATTGACGCATTTTCGGCTACTTCCAAAACTTCCACCAGCTCTTTTTCGCCGCCTGATCGCCAGACTGGTTTTCCGTTTCCACTTTTTGCTGCGCCGCCGCTTCCACTTCCTGCGCACCGGGCACTCGGGCAAGGAAGTGATCGACCATCGGCTTGTAGTTGTCCGGCAGATGCTCCTGCATGGTGCGCAGGATGGCAATCGCCTTTTCCTTCTGGTCGGTAGCGAGCAAAGCATTGGCGTAGTTGAAGCCGGCATACGGGTATTGAAATTCCGGCGTCCAATACTTCTCACAAATCTGAATCAGCTGATACACATAGCCTGCCTGTCCCAGCTCGCCCGTTACCGTCATAACCACTTCAAAACGGTCTTTGGCCCCCTCGATGGCAACCGTGTACCATTTCATGGCGTTCAAAAGATCGTTCTCGGTCAAGGCGAGGCGGGCAAGATGAAGCTGCGGTCTCCAGGCTCCTTCCTTGACACTGAGCGCTTCCAGACGGGACCGCAGCTCTTCCCGCTTGCCGGTCTGCAAAAAGGTCTCGACGTACATGTTCAGGCCGTTTTCCTGATTCGGGTCTTTGTGCAGGCCGGTCGTCAAGATTTCGAACGCTTTGTCCTGTTCACCTTCGTACGCGTAAATCTTGGCCAGATTCGTGCAGGCCGTCCCCGATGAAGGGAAGCGCTCCAGGCAATCGGTCAGGATCTTTTTCGCCTGCTCAAATTCTCTCGCCTGCATGTGTACGACCGCGCGAAAAATAAGGGCAGACTCAATGGGCCCGTACAGCTCAAGCAGCCTGTCCGCCGCAATGGCCGCCTGCTCATGAAATTGATCCTTCACCAATCCCATCGCAAAGTCACGAAGCTTTTCTTTTTGGTCCCAATACAGATCCAGCGTGTGCGGAATCACTTTTTTCTGGTAATCCTCCCGGGGCATCTCGATGGTTTGACCAAATTCATTGGTAAATGTCACAAATTCAGACATGAAATAGCCTCGCTTTCATTTCCTTCACAATAGTATCAAGGGACAAGCCCCTCCTGCAAAGAAGAACGATTTTCCCAACAGGAAAACCGCAGATGGTTATATCCAGGCTTTCAAATTTACTTTACGGATAAATTCTTCCACTGATTCCTTCGCTGGTTCGTCATTTGCCTCTTCTGCATCTGACATGCCCATCAGTTGCCTGAAGAGAGCCTCGTTGCGCGTCGCCAAGGCGTAATCAAGCATCGCTTCCTGCGAGACACGCTGTGCTTCCTCCTCCAGCAGTTTTTCTTCCAAGGCGATGTCTGCTTCTACCACTGGAATGTGCTTATCTATTTTGGGTATGCGAATGACCCATGCAAACGCACTGTCCGGGTTGCGGTCGCGTGCGATCAAATACCCGTATTCGCCTATCGGCAAGCCTTGCTCGAAGGAGTCGGCAACAATGACGACGCGTTGTCCAAGTTTGAACATGAGCGTCCACTCCCAATCAAGATTAATTCTAATCATACTAAATTGTATATGTACTTGGGAAGAGAAAACCAACAGGATAGGCAAAAGCACAAAAAGTTTGTTGCCCGGCTGAAAATAAGGTACACTTTACCTGTATGGGCATTTTTATGGATTACGGTTATGAGGTGTACGCACATGAATGAAATGTCTACAGGGTTTTCCCTGTTTATCGTCGGATGGTCGTTTGTGCTTGTCGGGGTGATGGGGATCGGCGGATACTTCATGTTTCGCAAATTCCTCAAGTCCATGCCGAAACAGGACGGGAAGTCCGAACTCGACTGGCAGGACTACTACATCGAGCAGACACGGGCACTGTGGACAGAAGAAGGTCTGACCTTGCTCAACGAGCTGGTGGAGCCTGTGCCGCAGCTGTTTCGCGATGTGGCAAGACGCTCGATTGCAGCGAAAATCGGCCAGCTGGCCCTGGAAGAGAAAGCGGATGCGATTACAACCGAGCTGATTGTCAAAGGATACATCGTCGCAACTCCCAAGCGCGACCACAAATGGCTCATCGCCCATTTGCAGTCCAAGCAAATTGACTATACCCCTTACGAAAAATATTTGAACGCGTAAAAATAACAGAGCACTGCACTCTCGCCCAACGGCTTTTTCTGCCTGAAACTTCCCGTCTGGCTGTCCGTAACAATACTTGTACGGATCACCGGCCTGCACATGCACAAAAGCGCGTTGCCGGACAAAACTCGCTTTCACGACAAACAAGCTGGACAAAAGGAGTAGATGCAGATGTCCGTCATTCTGACGATTTTGGGGATCGGGTTTGTGCTGTTTATTCTCGCCGTCATCCTTGTCGTCGCTTTACTGAAAAAAGGCGTGCGGTTTTTCCGGAAAATGGGCGGGCACGGCTACCGCAAGTACAGCAGCAGCGATTATCGCCATCGCGGCTCGCTGTGGAGTCATGGTCACAAAACGCATGGCCATCACTACTATCGTCACAAGCATTCCAGCCACAGCGGTTTTTTCAGCAGTTAACCTGTAAAAAAGCAGCAGGGCAGCTTCCCGGTTGTACAGCCGGAAGCTGCCCTGCTTTTTGTCTATTTGACACAAAATTAGAGAAAAAGCTGTCTCATGCCTGGATGCCCGATTCGGTTTCCGCTTTGGCGGCCGCTTTTTTGCCCGATACCCCGCCCGAAACGAGAAACGCCATCACCTCGGCACTGTCCATGTCGAGCAGCTGCACCTGTTCGCTTGGAAAAAGCAGCAGATTGCCTGCAAAGTTGTACGACTGCGGCAAGTAAACAGCGACATGGTCGGCAAGCCCGTATGTATCCATGCTTTCTTTTGTAATGAAGCCGATGACTTTGGCGCCCGAGTCCTTGGACAGCGTCACCAGAACAGGCTTGTCGAAGCTTTTTTTGTCCCCGACAAACGCCCCGATCAAGTCTTTGATCGAAGTATAGATCAGCTTGATGAACGGCACTTTTTCAAAAATGCTGTCCACGATCGCCAGCAAACCGCGCGTCAGCACGTTGGAAGCCAAAAACCCGACAACAGTAATCCCCACAATCGTAATCAGCACGCCAACTCCGGGAAAATGGAGATGGAACCGGTTGCTGGCCAGATTGTAAAACCAGCTGTCCACCGTCGTAAAAATCGTATATAGGATGTAAATCGTCACCGCCAATGGAATCACATACAGCAAGCCTTCCAAAAAGTATCGAATTACACGCTTCATCCTGTTGCTCCTCTCTTCCGCCACTTTTTAGAAATATTGTATCTCATCCGTTCATCTTCTGCTATGATGAAGAAAAATCAGAAAGCAGGGGAAACGATGCAAGCACTTGTCACACCACAATGGCTCCACGATCATCTGCACGACGAACGGATCGTCATCGCCGATTGCCGCTTTGCACTGTCCGCTTCTGAACAGGGAGCGCAAGAATACGAAGTCGATCATATTCCAGGTGCGCTCTACTTTCATCTGAATCGCGACCTGTCCGGTCCGAAGGGCGAACACGGCGGACGCCATCCCCTCCCGGATATTGACACGCTCGCAGCGCTTTTTTCACGGGCGGGAATCGACGAACACACGACGGTAATCGCCTACGACGACCAGGAAATGTCGATGGCTGGACGTCTCTGGTGGCTACTGCGCTACCTTGGGCACGACCGCGTGGCCGTACTGGATGGCGGATACGCCGCCTGGAAAAAGGCGGGCTACGAGGTGACTGCTGACGTGCCGACACCGCAGGCGCGCACGTTTGTCCCGCGCCCGCGCCCGGAGATGCTGGTCGGCATCGAGGACGTGCAAAAACGCAAGCCAGATACCGTGCTGCTCGATTCGCGGGCAGGCGAGCGCTATCGCGGCGAGCAGGAGCCGCTCGATCCGAAAGCCGGACACATTCCTGGGGCCCGTCACTTCTTTTATAAAGACAACCTGGCTACGGACATGACCATGCTTCCGCCAGAGCAGCTCAAAGCCCGCATCGCCGACTTCGCGGACCGGGAAATTATCGTCTATTGCGGCTCGGGAGTCACGGCCTGCACCAACTTGCTCGCCTTGCACCAGGCTGGACGGGCTGACGCCAAGCTGTACGCAGGAAGCTGGAGCGACTGGTGCTCCTACGATCTGCCTGTCGCCAAAGGCCCGAATCCTTCCGACAAAATCGAACAATGATCCGCTTCATTCGCCTCTTGCTGTACTTCGGGTACCAGGAGGCCATGTCTTGCCTGTTTCCCGTTTTCATTTTCGCTGCGCTCGCGGTATCCAAATTCGTCGCGATCCCTGGCCTGCCCAGATACGACCTGCTGCTATTGCTTTGTTTGGCTTTTCAGGTGTTCATGGTGAAAAGCGGACTGGAGTCGCGGGACGAGTTGAAGGTAATTACGGTCTTTCACCTGATCGGACTGTGCCTGGAAATATTCAAGGTGCACATGGGCTCCTGGGGCTACCCCGAGGACGGGTACAGCAAGGTGTTTGGCGTCCCGCTTTACAGCGGCTTTATGTACGCGAGTGTCGCCAGCTATTTGTGTCAGGCGTGGCGTCGCCTGGATGTCCGTCTGGCTGGCTGGCCGAAGCCGATCTGGGTGACTTCGCTCGGTGCGGCGATCTATCTCAATTTTTTCACCCATCACTTCTTCTGGGACCTGCGTTGGGTGCTGATGGTGCTCATGTTCGTCGTGTTCTGGCGCTCAAAAGTGTACTTTCGCGTCACCCACGAGCGCTTTTCCATGCCGATCCCGCTTTGCTACTTCTTGATCGGCTTTTTCATCTGGATTGCAGAAAATATCGCCACGTTTTTCGGGGCCTGGGCCTATCCGAACCAGCGCTCCGGGTGGGAACTGGTGCACTTCGGCAAAATCAGCTCGTGGTTTTTGCTCGTCATCGTCAGCTTCATCATCGTTGCGGAGTTGAAGCATGTGAAAGCAAGACGGACAGGCGGCAAGCCGGTTGAACCAAATTAAACGCGTGTACAGGTATATACAAGGCAAAAAGGCAACGATAGCTTCGTTGCCTTTTTGCTGCTTCCAGACCGTAAAAAACCGTCGCCCGCATGCTGCATTATTTCAACACATTGTCCAGCACATCCTCGATCATCTGGCGGTTGGCGATCACGCCTGTGTACAGCCAGCTGGAATCGGTCGTAAAATCGAAGACTTGTCCGTTTTTCACCGCAGGAATATTCGCCCAGACTGGCTCTTTCAACAGCTCGTCCTTGGACACGCCTTTGCTGTTGACGACAAACAGGTAGTCGGCGTCGAGCTCCGCCAGCTTTTCCAGAGACACGGCGTTCCAGTTGGCTTCGCCCGACTTGGAAATTTCTTCAACGACGCCAGGCACCTTGAACCCAAGGTCTTTGTACAGAACGTCTCCGCTGGACAAATCCTTCCGCGCCATGTAGACGGCTTTCGCTGTTACCCACAGGGCCGCTGCCGATTTTTCGCCAATGCCCTGTTTCAGCTTTTCTTTGCTCTCGGCCACGTATGCATCGTAATCAGCCAGTACCTTTTTCGCTTCCTCGCTCTTGTTCAGGACTTCCCCCACGATCAGAAGCTCTTTGCGCCAGTCGCTGTTCTTTTCTTTGCCAATCGTATACGTCGGCGATATTTTGGCGTACTGGCTGTATTTGTCCCCCGCTACCATTTCCGCATTGTCCATGATAATCAAGTCGGGATTGTAGCTCATTACGACTTCGGGCGGCAAGTCGTACGGAATCGCCGGGATTCCTGCCAGATCTTTTTGCAGATAGTCCTGGACGTCGCCATCTCCGATCGACCACTGTGCGACCGGCTTCACGCCCAACGCCACCAGATGGTCTTCCAGATAGGAAGCGATAATGCGCTGTGGCTGAGCGGGTACCGTGACTTTGTTGCCCAACCCGTCTGTCAGTTCGCGCTGGGCAGTTCCGGTCTGCTCCTGTACGCTCTCTCCGGCTTGTGGTGTCGGACTTGCCGTGCCAGAACACGCGCTCACGAGCAATGCGAGACTGACCATGAAGAGAGTTGCCATGTGGCGCGTTGATTTTTTGTTCATGCGAACGATCCCCCCAAAGCTTCGTTGATAACGATTATCGTTAACACTATAGCTTCCACGTTTCTCGTCCACAATAGACAATCCGGACTTTCCATATGGACGATCCGGAACTGCGGGAGCCGTCAGGGCCTGCCCGGAAAAGGCGCTCGGCGTCATGCCTGTATGCTTTTTGAACAGCCGACTGAAGTAAAGCACATCCTGGTACCCGACAAAGGCCGCTATTTCCTGCATCGTCGCATCTGTCCCGGCAAGCAGTTCCTTCGCTTTTTCCATTCGCAGCGAGATGACGTAATCAATCGGACTGTGGCCGGTTTCTTCCTTGACCAGTCGGGTCAAGTAGCGGGCACTGTAGCAAAAATGCTCGGCGAGGCTCTCCAGAGAAATCCTCGTTCGGTAATGCTCCTCAAGGAACCGGACGACCCGCCTGGCGAGCGGCTCCTGTTCCTGCTGGAACCCGTGCCGCATGAGCTGCTGCATGACTTCGTGGACAAATTGCAAAAACGTGCCCTTTGCCCGCAACCGTTCCTGTGCCTCCCATTCGCGGGCCATTGCTACGACCAGATCGTACAATCCGGTCGGCTCAAGCGGCACAAGCGCATAAGGAAGCTGAAACAACGCCTGGCTCCCCCCGTTTTGCAAGGTGCGGTCCGCGGGGCTCGGCAGCATTGTTTTTGCCTTGTACAAGATCAAATAAAACACAAATCGCTCATCGGTCAGCTTCACGTCGAGCACCATGCCTTTGCCACCGTGAAGGAGCAAGAAGCGGTCTGCCGCATATTCGCGCCCATTCAGCCGCACCGTGGCCCGTCCTTTGCACGCGTAAAAAAAGCTGGAGGCCGGAAGCCGGTAGCTGTTCCACGACGCTTGCGACTGCAACACAAAGTGCCGAACGTCGATCACCTGTACAGCCGCGTTCGTCCACTGTGCCAACAAGTCATCGATGTTCTTTTTTTCTTTTTCCTTCACCCGAGCACACCTGCCTGTTTTTGCCTGAGAAGCGTTAATTGGTTTTCGTTATTTGAGAATGATTTTCAGCAAAAATATATCGGTATTATAAGAGAATTTGGGGAACAGATCAACCTGCGGAAAACTCCTGTTTGGGGGGGAGCGTGTTAAAGATCAGCCTTAAATCCGGTATGTATTTTCTCAAAGCTCTCTATGGACATTGCCATCTGGTAGATACTGCTCATAGCTGAAGTTCTCATGTCTACGTAAAAACACGAGAAAAGCCCCCCTTTTCTTCGAATTGCATGCCCAGCATTAGTTTTCGGTAAAAAAAGGGGGGGTGGAATTATTTTACCTTCGTCATACTTGCAAGGAGACGATCTCCCGGATCATCTCTCTGTCTAACGTATCCAAATGCGCTAATTGGTTACGAGCCTCATATAGCATGTGAAAGCAACGCTCATCATCTGAACTCAAAAAGCCATTCGCTTTAAAGTAAAAATACCACATGTGGCGCAGCTCCATGTCTTCCGGTGACTGGAGTAACTTTTCAAAATTGTCCCGTTGCGGCAACACGCCCTGCAACGCGCTACGGTAGCGTTCAATGAAGCGGCGCCGCATTTCTTCTATGATTGGAAACACAAGATGAATCTGCGCCTCCCAAATAATAGAAGTCACTTTTTGCGGATTCTCCACAAGATTTCTCGCTGTCCCATAACGGTCGGCGAGTTTCCGCAGTAAACCAAAGGCATCATCCACCGTCTCCTCAACCGCCAACATGCTGCAAAGTTCCGGATCGGTGTCAGCCATTCTTGAGGCAAGCTGCGTGATATAGTTACGTATCCCTAAGGTAAGCCCAGGTTTTTCCGCAATGCAATACGAGGCAAACAGTTGCATATCATAATGTGCTACATATTCGCCCCACTGCAACAGCTTCATCCCTTTACGGGCGGTAGCCAGCGGACGAGCGGCACTGTACGTCAGAATAAGCAGACCATTTTGCTGCGAACTGAACTTGGCATACTCAATTGCGCAATCAATCCATTCTGTTCGGCGATTCGTTTCTCGTACAATAAGTACCCGACCTGAAAGCAGATTGTTTTTTGCCATATATTCAGGCCGGGTGCCATCCATAGGATGATACTCAACTTGATGGGCGTAATCATTCATTAACGCCTCACCTACATCCAGATCACGCGCCCATTCATCCGCCTGCATTTGTTCGATTTGCTGGCTACTGTCTCTTTGCAGCAGTCTTTCTTTGAGCAGATGAAAAAAGTCCTCCTTGTAAGGCGGCTCCTCAATCAACAGGACCCGATAGTCACTGGTGGCTGCCACGGTATCCTGGAGATACCGTGCAGCACCAGACATATAGTTCCACCAGAGCGAAGGTTTTTCCATGCTAATTCTCTCCCAGTTCGTAAAGCTGATAAAACAGCTCGTCTTCGCTGCTGCCGAGCATTTGGAAGAAACTGTATCGATTAAATACATAGTGATCCGAACCACGGGTCTCCCGCCGGATGATGTTAAGCTCATCCATTTCCTCCAGCAAGGCCTTGACGCTATCTTCCGACAAGTTCACTATCTTGTTGATGTTGAACTCTTTGCAAACCTCGATTATGTCCTGTGCGGAAGAGCTTTGACCAATTCCGACCACGTAATAGCGGTACGCGATCGCTTTGGCCAAAATATCATACAAATTATCAGTATCAAGTTGCAATGTAATGCGGAACTTGTTCTCAATTTCGGTAAGAAGTTCCCTTTGTCCAAGCAAAGTCTTGATATGCTTCTCGTCAAGCAAATAGGGCGGATTGGCGTTTTCATTATAATTGCCGTTGCGATAACTGTCCGTGATCGCTTCGATCAACTTTTGGCAATAAAAATGAATCAGGCCAGGATAATAGTTCGTCTTCGCAAGAATAAGACTGATGATATCCTCTCCATTTTCTTCAATCCGAAATCCGAGATAATGCAATGGGCGAAGCAGCAAGTCGCGAGCATCCAAGTATTCCAATGGCCGAATGGTGATATGACCCAGATGGGCAAGTACGCTGTTGCCACCAAGCAGTCGCTTGTTGAATCGGACAACGTCGCGAAGTCCCGCAAGAACAAATTTGAATTGTCCATTGAACGTATCTTTCAGTTCTTTCAGGATTTCAAGCGGCTTGTTTTGGCAACTCTCGCAGCTTGCGAGAAACGCATCGGCTTCGTCAAGCAACAGCATTAGTTTGTGGATGGGACGATCCTTGTCCAAAAGTCTTGTACGCAGTGCAATTCGCAGCTCGTCCCACGTGTTGCAAGGCTGCGTTAATACCTTCTCAATAACCAGTTCTTCGCTCATAATCCGAAGCGTTGTATCCGTATTTTTCTCCCGCAAATCAACAAAGACTGCATATCGACCTTTTTCGGGATCATGTTCCCTGTTCTTTGCTTCCCGCAGCAATGCCGTTTTACCAAGCTGCCGTCCACCGTATACAAATACCGGGCCGTTCATGCTCCTGATTTTCTCCAGTTCATCGGTTCGACCAATGAACATTTCTGGCGGAATCCCGCCGACAGGGATATATGGTTGAATTTTGCTTGATGGCAAGGCAATTCTAAGGAAGGCATCGGCCCGATCCGTTTGACTGTATCCGGCCAGAAACAGAGCCATAACTCGGTCAATGACAACGATTATTTCCGGAATGGATCGCAACTTGATGGACTTGGCCAGCAGTTTTCTGTCAGCCAGCGGGAGCGCATAATCAAGTACAACGATTGTCGCTGCCCCATTTCCCGAACCACGCTGTGTTACTTCATCCAGCAAGTTATCGGCAGTCCGTACGCCAGCCATAGCCAGCACACGAACTCCTTTTCGCACAGCCTCAGTCCCAAACTCCTTGAATGGATGAGGATACTGACCTAATTGGGCATCACGTGCCGCCGGGAAAACATAAAATTCATTTTCTCGTTCTTTCACCACTTTCTCTACCTTGTGAAACAACAGTTGTTCCATGAACTCGCTTATTTGCTGAGGCTGCAACTTGTACCATTGCCGGATCAACTTTTCCGCACTAGCCGTGTTCCGGTTGTTCTGATTCGGAAACAACTGGCTACGGACAGATTGGTTGTATACACGGTAAAGATCATCGCGTTTATGCGCGTTGCACGCTTGGAAAAGTCCTTGGTATCGCTCAAGAAACACTTTGTACAAATCACTGTCAAACATTTGAAGCGACGGAGTGTCTTTTCGGCCACTGGCAGCAAGCTGTATGTAATCCTCAGCAACTGTCATATTGCGTCTCTCAAGCGCGCGTTCAATTTTATCGAGAATCGGCCACTGTCGCAGCACTTCTTCATCGCTTGCCAGATCGTCGCGATCCGCACTGAGCAGGGTGTCCTCTTTCAACGCATCCAAACGGCTGCGAGTCGCTTCCATTCGCGTGTCAGAGCCTCTCACAATTTGTGCGCGGCAGTGTACAAGCAAGCGCTTGAAAAACCCGACATTGAGCGTTTTCTCCGCATGCTTTTTAGCAGCTTCCGCGAGCTTGATATAGCCATACATTTCGTCATTGCTCGCCATTTGGCCATAATTTTGTGCGAGCTCCACTTCTGCCCTGAAATCATCATTATATTTCATGAGTTGCTGTGGTGCCTTGCGCCGTGTCTCACTCACTGTCGTGTCAGACAGCCGCTCACCAGAACGCTTGGCAATCAAATCGTACATGCCCATGTCGTAGTTACGTAACGCGTGGTCAGCAGCCTCTTCCCACGTTTGAAACTTCTTGCTGTGATGACGCAACAAGCGTTCCCTAAGAGTATAGCCGGCAACAGGTTGAATGGATGGGAGCCACTCTTCATCCATGATCGGCAAATAGTCAGAATCCAGTTCGATTTCTCCAGAAAGCAGCAATGACTCATAAAAGTGCTGCTCGCGTTCATCGTCTGATTCTTCAAAGGCAGCTTGCAAATCGCGAATTGTGGAATGAAGCAGACCATGGCTTACCTTGTCCAGTAAAATTGATTGCTCCTCCAGTTGCTTCATCGCTTCAAAAACAAGCTGTTGTGATTCTTGACGCGCTTTGCTAGCCATCTCAGGCGAAATATATGTTGACCCACTCATGGAAGTTTCAGCGCATCGACATGCATAGTACCGCAATAGCGGATCTGTCGCTTCACGCAACCAATTTCTCATCCGGTTACGAAAAGCCCCGGTAAGCATTGTGCTTTTGTCATTGCTCACCCAGTTGCTCATCCCGACCCAATACTTATCAAGGAATTGCTCCAGTTTTGCATCGGTTGGCTTAAGATCAGGACCGACTGAATCGACGGACAAATCGGTCTCTGTGAACAGTTGGCATACTTCGCGCAATTCGGCTAACCGCATTCCGGGTGCATTTTGCAGATAGCGAGTCATGAGGCCGCTATTACCATACAGTTCAACAACCATCTCCTTGATCTTCGGATGGTTGATTTTAGACATCGTATTGCGAGGGAAAACCGTTTCGATTGTCTCTTCGATGTGCTTCTCTACCTGTTTTATTGCCAATTGAACGTCGAGCTGGTCGCGAACATCAGATGAAACGCAATACTTGATGCCAATATTATTCCGGTCAATAAACGTCCAGAAATGACCAATCAGCTTCTTTATGCTAGGGAAAGTTTCGAGTACGTCGCTCGATATGTCGTTGCTAATTTGCTTCCAGCGATTTTTCAAACGATAATCATTTGGATCTTTGGGATCAAAAAAGATTTTCAGCCACATGGCGGCTTTGACGGAGTCATCCAGCATCTCGAACTCTCCGTACGGAAGGGTAATCGGCATGTCGGCAAGCGTATGCCAGTCCTCTTCACGACAAAGTGGATCATTGAGAATGAATGATATTTTGTCACGCAACACCTCAACGTCTTTTGAAAACCCGGCTACCGTATGCAACAACAACATGCCTTCTGCCCAGTTTCCTTCCGCGAGTCTACTCAGCGCGCTTTCGACAACCTCATTCAGGTCATCGGCGCTTACCAGGGCAGATGATTCAGACTTCTGCTGATCGCTTCGTTGAGTTGGCCCAGTTTCAACTACTTCATCTTGAAAAACAGGATCAATTGTCCGAATTTCCAATTGATCCTGCGGGGCCGAGACCTCTTGAGTCGCAGCCGGCTCTGTCAGTGGCTGTTTGGCACAACTGCTGCCGGTATTCGTTTCGGGCAGTTGGAACAATACGGACAACTGATCCGAGCCTTCCTTGCCTCCGATGATAGGAAGCAAATTTTCGATACACAAATAATAGGCTTGCCGCTCAGTGGAAGACAGCCATTCAACCCAGTAAGTGCCCTCCCTCATCGAATCAACTACGACGAGAGGAATGCAGTTATTTTTGTTATTTGCCATCTCGATGACGAGTGCAAGATCTGTTTGTGGATCTTTAGCATCCAGAATACCGGGAATGAGCAGATAACGGCTCCTTGTTTTCTTATCGGCCACTTCCCGATGTGGAAAAGGCTGCATGATTACCTGCGTCGCCGTCAATTGCTCTGGTACATGTTTACTCAGCGCTTGCAGCGCTACATTGATATGTTGCACGCGAAAGAAATCTGCGACCGCAACGCCTCTGTCGCTGCCAAACATCTGTCGGGCTTCTTCCGTTTCGGCAAAAAGTTTCTTTTGGGAGAGAGTTTGCAACAGCCGTCTGCTGGAGTCTTTTTGAAATGCCACTGCTCCATACATGCTAAGCGTGTAAAAAACTTCGGATTTTTCCGCCAGCTCTACGACATGCTCAGTCACATACCCTTTTTGCACAAGCTTTTTGATCGTGTTCCGCACGATTTCATCTGGATTACCAGATGTACGGCCACTTTCACGCATGGGGTTTGCCCATATGGTTTCAAGCTGACTATCGGCAACAACCCTATCGTTGTACAAACAGCACATAATCAAAGCTGGCAAACGCGGTATGACCGATGCCTGCTTCAACTCTCCCTCAAATTTATTAGACGAAAAATTGTTGATATTTTTCTTTTTGTAAATGCAGTCATACTTGACTGTCGTGAAGTCAAACAAACTTTCTTGGGCTTTGGCAAATGCGTCATTGAACGGTGGGGCAGTTGTCGCTTGTTCAAGCGAACTCATGAGGCAGGACGCCAATGGCTCCCTTTCAGGAATAGAAGAAGCTCCGTCAAATACTTTTGAAGTATCTGGCGTGGGACAATCCACGCGATCGGTGGAAATACCAGGGAGAATCTCTTTGGTTTCATCAGCTATCGTTGTCTCGGCGAAGGCGTTTGAGACGGCTGAACGGTCTTCGAAACCTTTTGACTCTTCCTCTGCTTCAGCAGTATGCCCTGCTATAACAATACCTGCGGCCTCTTTTCTGTCGTCTGAAAAATCATCATCCGGCCAAAAAAGCCAGTTCTGCTCCAGTGCGTACCTGGTGGCTACCCCGATTGATTTTGTAATCTGCTTGTACATGTCTGCATGGTCGTCAGACTCCGCAGGATTACGGATAAACTGTACAACCTTGGCATAGACTTCTCCGGCTTTTGCCAGTTCCTCTTCAGACAACTGTTGCAGCAAGCTTTCTGCTTTGGCTTGTTGTTGCACGAATTCTTGGGCAACTGCATCATCCAGGCATTGGAGTCGAACGAACGCCTCGATAGATCGCTGCGCCCGCTCTACCCTCGCCAAAAGAAGGGATGAGCGTTCCAGATCGTCCACGATTTCTTTTAATTCATCTACGCTAGACGGTCTGTCATAAGTTGATGGGATGGCATTGAATGTCTCGTTCTGGATTTGAAGCACAGAAATTAACGAATTCTTTATGGATTCATACGCTTCCTCTGACAGCATCTCGCCAGATTCCAGTCGGGATAGCATTTCTTTCAATTGATAAGAAGCACTGTCCCGAGCGAGTATGAACCGCTCCATCAGATGCTCCCATTTATGTCGTTGATCTGACACACTTTCCCTCCTAACTATCTTTTCAAGCTCATTTCTAGTCCTTTTTCCAATTTCAACTCCTCCCCGGATTGTTGTAAAAAAACAATTTTTTCCACTATACAGCCAAAGTGATATTTCACTTATAAACTAATTCTCTCTTTTATTATTCCTTCCTTTTCATAAATGAGCATTTTGCAAAAATCTGAGCCCTTAAGACACAAGGATTTCTAGGGATAAAAAAGGGACTTCACCCCGACTTGGAGAAGTTTTCAAGTGACGAAACAAGAAAACCCAAGGGAGGGAAGTCACCTTGTATATTCTCCAAGAAAGTCTGTTTTCCTTCGAGGAACTGCAAAAACTTGAATCCAAAGAACGATTGCCTATCTTTTTCAGCGCTCTTGACCTACGTCCTTACGCCAAAGAACTAAGAAGCCGTTCACCCCGTGGCGCTGACGGTCATTGCAGACAAGGAATTCTTCGAGCTTTGCTTGCAGCTCCGCTTGAGAATATCAGTACGTTCACCGGCCTGCACCGTCGGCTGGATATGGATCTTCGTTTTCGCTATCAATGCGGACTTCGGCTTGATCGGGAGGCTCCTTCCGTGGCAACGTTGAGCCGCGTCTTTGCCGATTTGACGAGTAAAGACCTGGCCAAGCGACTTTTTGAGGATCTGGTCACACGCTGCAAGCAAGAAGGCATCATCGATGGATGTCATGTGGCCATCGATAGTGCCGCGATCCATGCTTATGAGAAGAAACAGCCGAAACGTAAAAGCGAGCTCACGGGCAATGCAAACTGGGGAGCCAAGTTTGACTCCTTCGGCAACAAGATAAAGTGGTTTGGCTACAAGCTCCATCTCGCCGTCGACACCAAAAGCGAACTGCCGATGGCACTGGAAGTCACACCGGCTCATGTCCATGACGGTGATCTAGCACCGAATCTGATGGAACAAGTTGCTGTTAGAACCAAAGTGGAGTTCTTTGTGCTTGATGCCGGGTACGACCAGCTCAAAAACTACGAAACAGCACGGAATTTGAAAGCACAGGCTATCATCCCGATGAACCTTCGTAACGAGAAGGAACCGCCCGCTGGTATGATGTCGAACGGAACGCCATGCTGCTCCATGGGGTTTCCGATGACTTATTGGGGAGCGGTTGGGGATATTTTGAAATTCCGCTGTCCCCATGCTACGGGTAAAGTAGACTGTCCACTCGGAATGGCCGCTTGTTCGTCTTCCAATTATGGGATGGTCGTTAAGGTGGATACAACCAGTGATCTGCGCCGCTACTCCACACCGCACCGGGATAGCAAGCGCTGGAAAGAACTGTACCACGAACGAACTAGCGTGGAACGATGCAATGCCCGCTTGAAAACCTTTTTAACTGCTGACGCGATGCACGTGTGGGGAATCCGGAAAGTCACGACGCACCAGTACCTGAATGCCATTGTACTGCTGGCTTCTGCCCTTGCTATGGCGGGGCATTCAAGCAAAGCCGCAGCTTAAATTTTTCAGCATAAACGAAAATTCTGCAGGTCTGCCCATTTTTCCAAAAAGCCATCACAGCACGACATTGAAACCAACCACGGACCATATAAATCTGTTGTCTTTTTCTCGAAAATGGAATTATGCAAAATGCTCAAATAATAATTTTAATCACATTTTTTTGATTTTCTTTACAACAACGAGAAAAACCCATTCTTTAACAGCAAGTCTTTACAATTCGGCTGTCCTTTCCTTTTCGAATTTCCTCCTTTTTCCTATATTCATAAAAAACGACATCCAGTTTCTCATCTATCACACCATGGGAACTGCAAAAAACTCTCCCTCCCTACCGCGTAACCCCGCTCAGCAACAACCGATGCAATCCGCCGATCAAACACGCCCCTGCCGTCACAAAAAACGAAAGAAAGTACGAGTGATGCCAATTCCCCAACAAGCCCGCGATGACCGGGCTCAGCACCGCCCCGACGGACAGCACCGCCGAGTAGATACTGAACACGCTGCCGTACAGCTCGCGCGGCGAGTGCACCGTCAGGATGGTCGCAAACGTCGGGAACAGCAGGCCGAAGCAGGCGCCGAACAAAAACATCATGAGCTGCATCGGGATTGCCACACCGAGCGCCAGAATGTACAAGAGCACGCTGAGTACGCCGAGTCCTGCGAAACTTCGCGTCTCTACCGGTACTTTGTACAGCCAAAACTGGAAGAGAATCGCGAGCGCCCCCAAGCCTTTCAAACTGAACAAAATTCCGGTCACGGCTGGCGACATCCCTTGCTTTTGCACGAGCAATGGCACTTCGTAGATGATCGTCCCTTGCGCGTACATGATCGCAAACCCGCCCAAAAAAGCCGGATACAACATGCGATTCTCCATAATCGTCAGGAGGCCCCTCCGCCCTTCCACCTTTGGCAATGGCTCGGATGGCATGCCGCCAGCCACTTTGGATGGAAGCGCGAGCCAGGAAAAAACGCCCGCCACAATCATGATGTAGCCGAGAATGACAAACGACTGGCCGTAGCCGAACTGAACGGCAAAAAAACTGCCAACCGCAGGTGACACAATCCCCGCTGTCGTGAGCACCAGTCCTTTTTTGCCCATGATCTCGCCTTGTTCGAGTGCTGTCTTGCCTGTCTCGCCGAGCATCGCCGAGCAGGCCGGAGAAACGAAAGCCATGACAAAGCCGAGCATCAGCCGAAAAGCAAAAAAACTGCCCGTATGCGTCACGACACCTTGCCCAATCAGCATGAACCCGGCGAAAATCAAGCCTCCGGCAATAAACCACTTTTTCGGAAACCGATCGAGAAAAGGTCCCGCGATGAGGTTCCCGGCCAAATTGCTCACCGCATAGCCGCCCAGCACAAAGCCGATCAAGGCAGCGGACACACCTAACAGATTCAAATACGGCGCCAGAAGCGGCGTCTGTGCGTGCATGTCAAAGGCAACGAGAAACAGCACGACCAACAGCAATACCCTCAACGCATTCCCTTCCTCTCATCCCGCCTGTCTTTGTCCCAGTATATGAGGGGAGTCGTCCAGGTAGGATAGGAAAAGCAAAACAGGACCCCGCCACAGCGATGAGGTCCTGTTCTTGTTCTTTTAATCGGTTATGCCTGCGTCGCCTTCAAGCCGAGCGAGCTTTCGTGGAACTTGATGGACGAATACTTTTCCATGGCAACCCGCAGTTGATACTCGCTTTCAAACAGCATCACCGGGCGTCCATAGCGGTCCGTAACCGTCTTGTTTTTCACGGCGTCAAGTGCTGCCTTGTCGCCTTCCAGCCAACGCGCAATCTGGTACGGCATTCTCGTCAGCATGATCTCGACTCCGTACTCGGCCTTCAGGCGGTATTCCAGCACCTCGAACTGCAGGACGCCGACCACGCCCAAAATCAGCTCTTCCATCGGATAGGTGCGGAACAGCTGCACTGTTCCTTCCTCTGTCAGCTGCATGATCCCTTTTTGGAACTGCTTGTGCTTCAACGCGTCTTTCACCATCACCTTGGAGAAAAACTCCGGCGAGAAGTGCGGCATTTCCTCGTATTCGAACTGTCGGCCGACACAGAGTGTATCGCCGATCTGGAAAATGCCCGGATCGAACAAGCCGATGACGTCACCAGCATACGACTCCTCGACAATTTCGCGGTCCTGCGCCATGAACTGCACAGGCTGGGCCAGCTTGATGTCTTTGCCGAGACGCACGTGCTTCACGGTCATGCCCCGCTCGAACTTGCCGGAGCAAATACGCAAAAAGGCGATACGGTCCCGGTGGGCCGGGTTCATGTTGGCCTGGATTTTGAAAATGAAGCCGGAAAACGGATTCGTGTACGGATCGATCAGGCCGATGTTGCTCTTTTTCGCAGAAGGCGCTGGCGCCATTTGCAGGAAGTTGTCCAGGAAGGTCTGCACACCGAAGTTGTTGATCGCACTGCCGAAAAAGACAGGCGTAAGCTGTCCTTTTGCGATCAGCTCGGGATCGTATTCGTCCCCGGCGACATCAAGCAAGGAGATTTCCTCCTGCAACTGCTGCCACAGCTCCTGACCGACGCGCTCACCGATCATCGGATCATCTGCTCCCTCGACCGGGAAAAACGAGATTTCCTCGTGCTGCGTGTCGCTCTGGTACAGCTCGACGCGGGATTTCATCCGATCGTAGACACCGCTGAAGTAGCTGCCCATGCCAATCGGCCAGTTCATTGGGTACGAGCGGATGCCCAGCACACGCTCGATTTCTTCCAATAGCTCAAACGGGTCCTTCCCGTGGCGGTCGAGCTTGTTGACGAAGGTAAAAATCGGGATGCCCCGCATCCGACAGACTTTGAACAGCTTGATCGTCTGCGCCTCCACCCCTTTTGCCACGTCGATAATCATGACAGCGGCATCGGCGGCGGTCAGCGTGCGGTACGTGTCCTCACTGAAGTCCTGGTGACCAGGGGTGTCCAAAATATTGATATGGTGCCCTTTGTATTCAAAGTCCATCGCACTGGACGTCACGGAGATTCCGCGCTTTTTCTCGATCTCCATCCAGTCGGAGGTGGCATGCTTGGAGTTTTTTCGGCCTTTGACCATCCCTGCCTCACGAATGGCTCCGCCGTAGTAAAGCAACTTTTCCGTCATCGTTGTTTTACCCGCATCCGGGTGGGAGATGATGGCAAAGGTGCGGCGTTTTGCTATCTCATTTTCCCATTGGGGATTGGTTTGACTCATCTTCATTCTCCTGTCATCGCAAATAAGGTGCCAGATTGTTTTCCTATTCGATTATACCGACAAATGCGTCCTGCATCCACCTAGTAATTTTTCTTGAAACCAGTATAATAGCAAGTAGCAAAAATTTTTTGACTGCATGACATACATAATCTAAGGCATCATTAAGCACAAACGCACAGGAGGGACTTCATGACAACGAATCTCGAAACACGCGCGGCCGATTTTCGGGCCTATGTGAAAAAAATGACCAGCTACAACCAGGCACTCGCCGTCCTGCACTGGGACAAAGCGACAAAAGCTCCACGCAAAGGCATGGATGCCCGCTCCGAGATCATCGGTGTGCTGGCTGGCGAGCAGTTCAAGCTGGCGACGTCCAAGGAAATGGAAGCATTTCTCGCCGAACTGGGCGAACCGTCCGCCCTGGAAGCACTCGATGAAATCACCCGTCACAGCGTTCTCGAATGCAAAAAAGAATTTGAGCGTAACAAAAAAATTCCGGCTGACAGATACCAGGAATACGTCATCCTCACCTCCCAGGCGGAAACCGTATGGGAAGAAGCGCGGGCGAACAACGATTTTTCCATGTTCCAGCCGTACCTGGAGAAAATCGTCAACTTCCAGCTTGAGTTTATTGAATATTGGGGACACGACGGCAAACACAAGTACAACACCCTGCTCGACCTGTACGAGCCTGGCATGACCGTCGATCAGCTCGATCCGATTTTTGCCACCTTGCGCGAAAAAACCGTCAAGCTGGTCAAAGCGATTGCCGATTCCCCGAACAAGCCGGACACGTCGTTTTTGCACAAAAACTTCCCGGTTGCCGAGCAGGAAGCGTTCAGCCGCTACATCCTGGAGAAGATCGGCTACGACTTCAAGGCGGGCCGTATGGACAAGAGCGCGCATCCGTTCTGCACGACCTTCAATCCGGGAGATGTGCGCATCACAACCCGCTACGATGAAAATGATTTCAACTCCGCTCTGTTCAGTTGCATTCACGAGGCGGGCCACGCGATGTACGAGCAAAACATCAACCCCGAGTTGCTGTTTACCCCGCTGTGTGACGGCACCTCGATGGGCATTCACGAGTCGCAGTCCCGCTTCTGGGAAAACATGATCGGACGCAGCCTGCCGTTCTGGAACCACTTTTTCGCGGATTTGCAAAAGGCATTCCCGACGCAGTTTGCGGGCGTGACTGCCGAAGACCTGTACCGCGCCGTCAACTCCGTGACCCCGTCCTTCATCCGCACCGAAGCTGACGAGCTGACGTACAACCTGCACGTCATGATTCGCTACGAGATCGAAAAAGGGCTCATCAACCAGACGATCCAGGTGGCCGATCTGCCGCAAATCTGGAACGAAAAAATGAAGGAATACCTGGGCATTGAGCCGCCTACCGACGCGTTGGGCGTTCTCCAGGATGTGCACTGGTCCGGCGGCAGCTTCGGCTACTTCCCTACCTACTCGCTCGGAAACGTGTACGCTGCCCAGTTCGCCCATGCAATGAAAAAGGAGCTCGACGGCTTCGAGGAGTTCGTGGCAAACGGCGATTTCGCGCCAATCCGCGCCTGGCTGAAAGAAAAAATTCATCAGTACGGCAAAATGAAAAGCCCTGGCGAACTCGTGCAAGCGATCACCGGAGAAGGCACCAACGCCACATACCTGATGGATTACCTGGAGAAAAAATATACCGACATCTACAAACTGTAACAGGTTGTCCCCACAGCGTTCCCCGTCCGGGAGCGCTTTTTTCCTTTCTCACTTGAAATCGCTTCCTTTTTGTTCACGTTCCGGCCACCATTTCTTCACGCCTTCGTCACAGTTTCCCAGCAAGAAACCGCGAAAACAGGAGTATGATGGAGATGTAAAACATTTCCACCAAGTGAGGGATAATCTTATGATTCAATCATTGTCACGCTGGTTGTGGGGCAAGGAAGAATACGAAGTCGTTCCGTTCGAGACGAAAAAATACGTCCGCAATGAAATGGAACAATTCATCATCAACGAGCCGGAGCAACTGCTGCCGTACGCTCAACTGTAATTTTCACGACGAATCAGAACTTCTTTTACCGATACGCTGCCAGCCATCTGGCAGCTTTTTTTGCGTGTTTCTGCAAGCGTTCTCACATGTGCTACAATGTGGAAAACAACCAGAGTCGGAGGGAATATGCATTGGTCGATTTTACGCAAAAACGGCTTCCTACCTATATCCGCCGCGATCTGGCGGTTTTGTTTTGCGGCATCAATCCTGGGCGCGTCTCGGCAACGGCAGGCTTCCACTACGCGAACCCGGCGAATCTGTTTTGGCGCGGTCTGTTCGAAGGGGGGCTTACTCCCCGACAGCTGCGGCCTGAGGAAACGGCTCTGCTGCTGGAATACGATTACGGCATTACCGATCTCGTCTCCCGCCCGACCCGCTCGTCACAGGACCTGACTCGCGACGACTTCACAACCGGGGCCGAACAGTTCGTCGAGATGGTTCGGACTTATCGCCCGCGTGTCATCTGCTTCAATGGCATTACCGCCTTTCGCCATGCCACCGGCCAGAAAAAAGCGGCTGTCTCTCTCGGCTTGCAGCCGGAAAAAGCGTTTGGCACCGCTGATTGGCCCGGCAGCTACCTGTTCGTGATCCCGTCCACCAGCGGGGCCAACGCGTCGTACACGCGTGCGGAAAGAATCGCCAAATTCGCCGAGCTTAGCGCTTTTTTGCGAAAAAAAAACTGGCACCCGCTGCCTTTGCCGCCCGGCTAACGCGAATTTGTGTCACCTCCGCTCTTCGCCAGGCGTACGATAATGGTACGCTCAATACACAAGGGAGGCGCAACCCGGATGGACGACCTCATCCGCAAGATCGAGAAAAGTTACGGCTTGACTGTCATCCGGCACGAAAAGCTTCGCGAAACGCCCAAGTCGCTCGTCGTTTTTTTCGAAACCTCCATCGGCAGGTTCATCGGCAAAGTATCGTATTTGCCAAAAGAGCGCCATCATTTCATCCTGAACGCAGAAGCGTATCTGCGCAAAAAAGGCATTCTCATCCCCAACATTCAACGGACGAAAAGCAGCAAGCGGTACATCATGTGGAAGGACAATCTGTTCGTCCTGCATCAGTGGCTGTCCTGGCGGAAAGTCGCCTACAATTCGCCAGTGCGGCTGGCGCAGATCGGCGCTTTGCTCGGACAGTTCCACAAAAGCTCGCTCGGCTTTACCTCCCGGCACGGCGAGCTTTACAACGGCGCCAAAAAATGGACGGAGGAATACAAGGCAGACCTGACCAGCCTGGAAAAATGGGAGCTGCGGCACCGCGACAAAAAGCAGCCGAAATTCTCCGCCATCGTCGAGTACCTGCCCTATTTTCGCCAGGCAGCACAGACAGCACACGAGCATCTCAAGTCGTCCGCCTATTTTGCCAAATGGAAAAAAGCGGCGCTCAAACGCCACTTCCTCTGCCACGGCGACTTCAACAACGGCAATTTGCTTACGCGCAACAAACAGATCGCGATCATCGACTGGGAAGATGTCCGCTACGACTTTCCTTCCAAAGACATCAGCCGCGTGCTTTCGCTTGCCATGCGCAAGCACGGAAGCTGGAACGAGCAGTTGTTTGTCTACCTGCTTCGAAGCTATTTGCAAGAAAACCCGCTGTCAGCCGAACAGCTTCATCTGCTGTTTGTCGATCTCGCCTTTCCACATATTTTCGAGCGCTTTTTGCGCATGAAGCAATACGAGCAAATGGATTTGGCGCACATCCAGCAATTTTGCACACGGGAAGCATTGAAGACGGCATACATGCTCGACGAACTAAAAGCCCTCGCGTAAAAGACAGAGGCTGTTGCCTGTCTGTAGCGAGGGCTTGTTGGCATATGGAGGTAAAGTGGGCTTCTTGGACCGTATAACCGCTACGGCTGCGCCAGTTTGACCAGGGCGCTCTGCTGGCGCACGTAGGCGATCAGCTCCACTGTCATTTCGTAGTAGTTGAATGGCGTAATCAGGTAAATCCCGTTGAAATAGCGAATGGCCTCATCGAGCAGCTCTTTTGCCATGGCAATCCCTTCCTGTCTGGCCGCTGCTCCCTGTACCCGTTTCATCCGCTCCAGCGCTTCCGCCGACAGCTTGATGCCCGGCACCTCGTTGTGCAAAAACTCGGCGTTGCGGGAACTGGTCAACGGCATGATGCCGATAAAGACAGGAATCCCGATATGCTTGGTCGCCTCGTATACCTGCCGGATCGATTCGACGTCGTACACGGGCTGCGTCATAATGTAATCGGCCCCGGCTTCGACTTTCTTTTCCAGCCGGGCGACGGCTGCCGCCAGATTGCGGACGTTCGGGTTGAAGGCTGCGCCCACGATGAACTGGGCCTTTTGCTTCAGCGGACGTCCCGAGAACGAAATGCCTTCGTTCAGCTGCTTCACCATGCGAATCAGATCAAACGAGGTGACGTCAAACACCGAGCTTGCCCCCGGCAAGTCGCCGAAGCGCGACGGATCGCCCGTAATGACGAGAATCTGGTCAATGCCGAGCGCGTGCAGTCCCATCAGGTGGGATTGCTGTCCGATCAGATTGCGGTCGCGGCAGGCGAGGTGCAGCAGCGGATCGATGCCGTGCCTGTTTTTCATCAGTGCACCAAGTGCCATGTTGCTCATCCGCACAGTCGCGAGCGAATTGTCTGCCAGCGTGATCGCATCCGCCCCTGCCTTGTGCAGCTCGCAGCATCCTTCCAAAAACTGTTCGGCGTCGAGATCGCGCGGCGGGTCAAATTCAACGATGATCGTCGTGCCTGTTTTGACGCGGTCCACAATGCTCGGCTTTTCCCGCTCACGCAAGCTTTGCACGGAAATGTGCGGGCGCTCTCCCTGGGGAACGGGCGGATTCACGCGGGCTTTCGGCTTTTGCGCGGCGAGTGCGTCCGCCATCGCCTTGACGTGCGCAGGAGTCGTTCCGCAACAGCCCCCGATCAGGCGAACCCCTTGGTCCCTCAGGCGCAAGGCGCTTTCGGCAAAATATTCGGGAGACGACTTGAAGGCGTACTCCCCGTCCGTCATGCCCAGCCGCCCTGCGTTTGGAAACGCGGACAGCAGCGAATCATCCGGGAAAATCGTACTTTCAAAAGAGCGCAAAATTTCAGCCGGGCCCAATCGACAGTTCAACCCGATTATGTCCGCCCCTGCTTTTTTCAACTGCGGAAAAGCGTCCGTCAGCGCGTAGCCGTCGCGCGTCCGTCCGACTTCCAGCGTCGCAAGCTGGGCGATGATCGGCACTTCTGTCAACGGGCGAATGACCTCAATCGCAAGCAGCAGCTCCTCCAGATCGAGGAACGTCTCCAAAATGAGCGCGTCTACGCCTGCATGAAGCAGCGCGATTGCCTGTTCCTCGTACTGGTCGCGGTATTCATCCAGCACCTTTTTCTTGACCCGTCCAGCCAAAATTGAGCCGATGCTGCCCGCTACATACGCATCATCCTGTGCCGCTTCGCGGGCGATTGCCACAGCGAGACGGTTGATCCGCGCCACCTTGTGCTCCAGGCCGTAGCGGCTGAGCGCGTCGCGGTTCGCGGCAAACGTATTTGTCTCCAACAGACGCGCCCCCGCCTGATAGTACGACGCATGGACTTCATGCACCACACGCGGGTTCGATAAACACAATTCTTCAAAGCTGACGCCAACCGGGGCACCCAGCGCATGAAGCTGGGTGGCCATGGCCCCGTCTCCGACCAGCAGATGATCTTGCAAGTATTCCCGTAGGTCTTTCTTGCTCGTCGTCAACTCAATCCCTTCTCTCTCATTTTCATTAGACGTTCTATGCTTCAAACACCGACGGACCCGCGTTGAAGTAACGCGCTTCCGGGTGGGCAAACACCATTGCGGATACAGAAGCTTCCGGCTCCATCATGAAGCCTTCTGTCAGTTGAACGCCGATGTCTTCCGGCCGCAGCAGGCGGAACAGCTGTGCCTGATCTTCCAGGTTCGGGCAAGCCGGATAGCCGAACGACACGCGAATGCCTTGGTAACGGGCACCGAAGCGCTCCAGCATGGTCATCTCCGCCGGGTCCGGAATCCCCCAAGCGTCGCGCATCATGTGGTGAATCCGCTCTGCGAACGCCTCTGCCAGCTCCAGAGCCAGCGCCTGCAGGACGTGCGAGCGCAAGTAGTCGCCGCGATCCTTCAGTTCCGTCGACCGCTCACGGATGCCGCCACCTGTCGTCACGGTCAAAAAGCCGACGTAATCCATTTCCTTGCTCTCGACCGGGCGCAAGAAATCGGACAGACACAGATGCGGATCTTCCGGCTGACGCGGGAACGAGAAGCGTTCCAGCACCTTGCTGTGATCGGCTGGATCGTAGACGAGAATGTCGTTGCCGTCCGCTTGTGCCGGGAAAAACTGGTACATACCGTGCGCGGTAATCGTACCGTGCTGCTTCGCTTCCTTTAACAGCTCCTCGACGATACCGTACAGCTCCAGCACTTTTTCGTCGCCCGCTTCGAGCAGCTTATCGACATTGCCGCGCACGCCCAGATGCTTGCCGAGCAGCATGCGCAAGTTCAAGTACGGCTGCAAGTGGCTGATCGGATATTGACGCAGCACATGGCGGTCGCAATCCGGCGGCAGGTGGATCGGAACGGTTCTGCTGATGGCAGAGCGTGCCGGGAGCGGCGCTTTTTTCTCCTGCACGACAGGCTGTGCGGCAGCAGCCGCTTCGACCAAATCCTGCTGTTCTGCGATCAGCCGCGCACGCTCCTGCGGGTTTTGCAGACGGTTGACGAGATCGAGGCCGTCCATCGCGTCTTTGGCGTACAAGACAATTCCGCGGTATTCCGGGGCGATCCGGTTGGAGGTAAACTTGCGGGTCAACGCCGCTCCCCCGACCATCAGTGGCACGTCGATGCCCGCAGCCCGCAAGTCCTGTGCGGTAATGACCATCTGCTGGGCCGACTTCACCAGCAGCCCGGACAGGCCGATTGCATCCGGCTTCTCTTCCCGGCAGGCAGCAATCAACTGCTCGGGCGGCACCTTGATCCCCAGGTTCACGACTTCGTAGCCGTTGTTGGCCAGAATGATCTCCACGAGATTTTTCCCGATGTCGTGCACGTCGCCTTTGACGGTCGCCAGCAACACTTTGCCTTTGGACGCCGAATCGCTTTTTTCCATGAACGGCTCCAAAAACGAGACGGACGCTTTCATGACTTCCGCACTTTGCAGCACTTCGGCAACGATCAACTGGTTTCCGTTGAACAGGCGGCCAACCTCTTCCATCCCGGCCATCAGCGGCCCGTTGATGATCTCAAGCGGCGTGTACTTTTCCAGAGCCAGCTTCAAATCGTCCACCAGACCGTCCTTCGAGCCTTCCACCACATAGCGGGCCAGCCGCTCTTCCAGCGTCAGCGTGGAAGCTTCCACGCGCACTTCTTTTTTCTTCTGGCGGTAAAACTCGGTGAAGGCTGCGAGCGTCTCGTCATTGGTTTCAAACAGCAGCGCTTCCGCCAGCTTTCGCTCCTCCTCGGGAATGGAAGCGTAGCGCTCCAGCTTCTCCGTATTGACGATGGCAAAATCAAGCCCGGCGAGCGTCGTATGGTACAAAAACACTGCGTTTAGCACTTCCCGTCCCGCTGGCGGCAAGCCGAAGGAAACGTTGCTGATGCCAAGGATCGTCTTGCACTCCGGCATTGCTTCTTTAATAAGGCGAATCCCTTCCACTGTCTCCCGCGCGGAGCCGATATATTGTTCATCTCCGGTCCCTACCGGAAAGACGAGCGGGTCAAAAATAATATCCTGCGGCGGGATGCCGTACTGGTTGACCAAAATGTCGTACGAGCGCTTCGCGACTTCCAGCTTTTTCTCGCGGGTCAGCGCCATCCCGGCTTCCTCGATCGTCCCGACGACGACAGCCGCGCCGTACTTGCGGATCAGCGGGGCCACTTCCTCAAAACGCGCCAGTCCGTCCTCCAGGTTGATCGAGTTGAGAATCGCTTTTCCCTGGGAATAACGCAGGCCCAGCTCCATCACTTTCGCGTCTGTCGAGTCGATCATGAGCGGCGCCTTGACCTTTTTCACGACGAATTGCAAAAACTTTTCCATGTCCGCGTATTCGTCGCGATCCGGGTCTGCCAGACAGATGTCAATGATCTGCGCTCCGCGCTTCACCTGCGCGCGCGCAATATCGGAGGCTTCTTCGTATTGCCCTGCCGCGATCAGGTCGCGGAATTTTTTCGAGCCGATGACGTTTGTGCGCTCTCCGACCAGAAGCGGGCGGTTGTCGTCCTCGACGTAAACCACATCAATCCCGGAGATGGCACTGACAGGCTGCACGGTAGCCTGCCGCGGCTTGCAGTCTTTGAGCGCCTCGGCCATGGCCCGGATATGTTCGGGTGTCGTTCCGCAGCAGCCGCCCGCCACGTTCAGCCAGCCCTGCTCTGCAAACGCGCGCATTTTCGCAGCAAGCCCCTGCGGCGTCTCATGGTAATGTCCGTTTTCATCCGGCAGCCCCGCGTTGGGATAACAGCTGACGCCGCATTGTGCCAAGCCGGACAAGGTGCGCAGATGGTCGCGCATGAATTCCGGCCCCGTCGCACAGTTCAGGCCGATTGTCACGGGCTGAAGGTGCGCAAGCGAGACGTAGAATGCTTCGATGTTTTGCCCCGCCAGAGTCGTGCCCATCGGCTCGATGGTTCCGGACAGCATCACCGGCAGCTCGACCTCAAGCTCATCAAACGCCTTGCGAATGCCGATGCCGCCAGCCTTGACGTTCAGCGTATCCTGCGATGTCTCCAGCAAAAGGACGTCCACTCCGCCGAGAACCAGCCCTTTTGCCTGGCGGTAGTAAGCCTCGACCAGCTCCTCGAAGGTGACGCCGCCTGTCAGCGCGAGCGTTTTCGTCGTCGGTCCCATCGACCCCGCCACGTAGCGCGGCCATTCTGCTGTGGAGTACGCGTCGACTGCTTCCTTCGCCAAACGGGCGGCAGCGATATTCACTTCCAGGTCTTTTTCCGCCACGTCGTACTCGGCCAGCACAACCGAGGTCGCCCCGAACGTGTTCGTCTCCACGATGTCCGCTCCGGCCTCCAAATATTTTTCATGGATGGAGCGAATCAGATCGGGTCTGGTCAAATTCAGCAGTTCGTTGCAGCCGTCGTAGGCTTCGCCGCCAAAATCATCAGCGGTCAGGTTCGCCTGCTGCAGCATGGTGCCCATCGCACCGTCCAGAATCAGAATTTTTCGGGAAAGCTGTTCACGAAATGTGGGTTTCATTGACGTGCTCCTTTTCTCCCTTGCATCGGTTTATTTTCAGCCGTTTTTTTGCATCAAAAAATCCTCTTCCTTGAAAGAAGAGGATTTGTCCGCGAATACACTTGCGCCTGAACCATCCTCTCATCTTTCAAAGCCGTAGCTTTGCTGGAATTGGCACCGGATTTTAACCGGTTGCCGAGGCTTCATCAGGCCAGTCCCTCCGCCTCTCTTGATAAGAGTTGTACCATGCTATTCATTTTTGCCACTCAGGTTTGAGGTTTGAAAGTATCTTAACACCGCAAAAACTCTTCGTCAATTGAGAATTTGTCTATTCTTTTTGCACTTCCCACTCTTTACGCGCCCATTTTTACTCCTACCGGGCATTCGCCCACGCCATTCTGTGCGTTCGTGTATAGACTGTAACATAACGGAAAGGAGGGGGAACAAACGTGAGTACATCTTACTGCGGAAATGGCATTTTTGGAGACAGTTTCGCACTGGTGCTCGTACTGTTTATCCTGCTGGTCATTGTCGGGTGCTCGTGTGACGACTGCTAATCATGCGAATGAGAGGACAGAAAGAGGCTATCCCCTGCCTTGCTTGCGGCATGCAGGGATGGCCTCTTTTTCATGTGTTCTTCCAGCGTTCATTGTCAGCGCGAAACGCTTTTGCTATCATGAGGCTTACCCACACCGATGAAAGGAACGATTGACAATGGACGCTCTGTTCGCGCGTGAAAAGGACGAATTTCTGTCCTGTATAGAGACGGTAAAAGAGCTGGAAAGCTCCGATTTTGAAACCTACTCCATCGTTAAGCATACGGAGACAGGGGAACATTACTTGCGCTACTTTTTGTCACACATCAACCTGTCAGAAGGGGGCCGCAGGGACGACTACGATCATTTCCTGCCGCTTGACTCCGATGACGTCCTGGCGCTGATGTTCGGCGAGCAGCCGTACCGCTTTCCGGAAAACTGGCGCTCTCCCTATCTGCGCAGCGGCAACGACAATCGGCTCATCCCGTTTGATCCATCGGAAAACTACAATCTGGAGAAGGAAGCGGCTGCCGAACTGGCGATGGTGGAACGACTGGAGCTTTACAAGCAGCAGTGGATGAACGCCGAAAACTTGAGTGCGGAAGAAAAGGAAGAGCTGACGAGACAATATTTCGCCGAGCTCGACAAGATTTTGAAAAAAGCCGAAGAGTAAGTTGCATCCTGCCACCTAAAACGGCTATAATGCTAGAGAAACAAGCAAATCGTTGATGAGGAAAGTACTCCTGGAATGAGGCTTTAGCGAGTCGGGGACGGTGGAAGCCCGATGCCAAACCATGTGAGGAAGCGCCCCTCGGAGATGCGGCCTGAACATCCGGCGAAGCAATTGGTGCCTGGATCGCGTAGGGTTTGCCGGGTCTGCCCGTTACAGCAGCACAAAGCGGTTTTTGCCTGACGAACATATGAACGCATGCAGGCAAAAACAACAAGAGTGGCACCGCGGGAGCACAACCTCTCGTCTCTTTGATCCAGGAGACGTGGAGGTTTTTTTATTTTCTTTTGCGTCCCTTATGCTTTTTTCCATTTTGAAAGGAGAATCACAATGAGCTACAAGCACCAAGTAGCGGAAAAAATCGCCGCTGCCCTCACCTCACTCGGTGTGGACACCTTCACTGCAGAAACGGTTTACGGCATGCTGGAAACGCCGCCAAACCCTGCAATGGGAGACATCGCCTTCCCTTGCTTCCAACTGGCGAAAGCGCTCCGCAAAGCGCCGCCGATGATCGCCACAGAGCTTGCCGAAAAAATCGCGGGAACACCACTGCGCTCTGTGCAAGCAGTCGGCCCTTACGTCAACCTGTTTCTCGACCAGGAAAAGGTGGCGGCACAAGTAATCGGAACGATCCTTGAGCAAGGCAGCGCCTACGGCAGCAGCCAGGTTGGACAAGGCCGCAAAGTGCCGATTGACCTGTCCTCGCCGAACATCGCCAAGCCGTTTTCCATGGGCCATCTGCGCTCTACCGTAATCGGCAACGCGATTGCGAACATCATGGAAAAACGCGGCTACCAGCCTGTGCGCATCAACCATCTGGGCGACTGGGGCACGCAGTTCGGCAAACTGATCGTCGCCTACCGCTTGTGGGGAGACGAGGAAAAAGTAAAAGCCGAGCCGATCAAAGAACTGCTCAACCTGTACGTGCGCTTCCACGAAGAGGCGGAAAAAGACCCGACGCTGGAAGAACAAGGCCGCGAATGGTTCAAAAAGCTGGAGGACGGCGATGCAGAAGCACAGCATCTGTGGAAATGGTTCCGTGACGAATCGCTCAAGGAGTTCATGAAAATTTACGAGCTGATGAACGTCTCCTTCGACTCCACGCACGGCGAAGCTTTCTACAACGACAAGATGGATCGCGTCGTCACCCTGTTGGAAGAAAAAGGACTGCTGACCGAATCGGACGGCGCGCTGGTCGTCAACCTCGACGAGTACAACATGCCGCCGTGCCTGATTAAAAAATCGGACGGTGCGACGCTGTACGCGACGCGCGATCTGGCTGCCGCCCTGTACCGCCACGAGACGTACGACTTCGCCAAAGCGCTCTACGTCGTCGGAAACGAGCAGCGTCTGCACTTCCAGCAGCTGTATAAAGTTCTGGAAAAAATGGGCTATCCTTGGTCCGCTGACATGCACCACATTCCGTTCGGCATGATGCTCAAGGACGGCAAGAAAATGTCCACCCGCAAAGGAAAAGTCGTTTTGCTGGAGGAAGTATTGGCACAGGCGATTGCCGACGTGCAAAAAGTGATCGAGGAAAAGAACCCGACGCTCGCGAACAAGGAAGAAGTTGCCCGCCAGGTTGGGGTCGGCGCTGTCATTTTCCACGACCTGAAAAACTACCGCCTGAACGACATCAACTTCTCCTGGGAAGAAATGCTCACCTTCGAGGGCGAAACCGGACCATACGTGCAGTACACACACGCCCGCGCCTGCTCGCTTCTGCGCAAAGGAGGCTACCAGCCGCAAACGGCAGCGAGCCTCGTACCAGGCGCTTTGGACAGCAAGGAAGCATGGGCGGTCATTACCTTGCTGAACGCCCTCCCTGAGGTCATCGAACGGGCCAGCGACAACTTCGACCCGTCGCAAATCGGCAAGTACGTCATCGACCTCGCGCAGTCGTTCAACAAGTTCTACGCCAACGTCCGCATTCTCGCCGAAGAAGAAGACGTGAAAGCGTCCCGCCTCCAGCTCGTGGCAGCAGTGGTAGCCGTGCTGAAAGAAGGCCTGCGTCTGCTCGGACTGGCTGCGCCAGAGGAAATGTAAAAACATAAAAAGCCGGTAAGCCTGCCTTGTCAAAGGCGGCTCCGGCTTTTTTAGATGAAAAATCACGAAAGCCGGCAGCCTTCCTGCTTACAGGAGGCTCCGGCTTTTTTGCTTCCACGAGTTCGGAGTGGCCCTTCGACTGGGTTTTTCCTTTTTTTCAAAATCTTACGAGGACAGCGTCATGTTTTCATAAATGACGGACAGACCCATTCCGCCTGCCATGCAGAGCGTCACCATGCCGTATTTGACACGGCTGCGTATCATTTCATTCATCAGGGTGACGGTCAGCTTCGCACCTGTGGCCCCTACCGGATGTCCAAGCGCGATTGCGCCGCCGTTGACATTCACCTTGGCCGGGTCCAGCTCCAGTCCTTTTATGACAGCCAAGGCTTGTGCGGCAAACGCTTCGTTCAGCTCGATCAGCCCGATGTCGTCGAGCGTAAGCCCGGCCTTCTGCAACGCTTTTTGTGTGGCAGGTACGGGGCCAATCCCCATGATTCCCGGCTCGACTCCCGCGCTGGCAAACGCCTTGATTTTGACCAACGGGGTCAGTCCCGCTTCCTCTGCTTTTTCGCGGGACATCATCAGGACAGCTGCTGCGCCGTCATTCATCGGACAGGCGTTGCCTGCCGTGATTGTCCCGTCCTGTTGGAAGACGCTTTTCAGCTTCGCCAGGTCTTCAAGGTTAATGTCGTGCCGCACAGACTCGTCCTGGTCAAAGACACGCGTTCCTTTGCGCTCCTGAATGGTAATCGGCACGATCTCGCCGGCGAACTTGCCTGCGGCAATGGCGGCGGCCGCCTTTTTGTGGCTCTCGTAGGCGAAGCGATCCTGTTCCTCGCGGGAGATGCCGTACTGCACGGCGAGCCGCTCAGCCGTATTGCCCATATGCTCGCCTTCCAACGAACAGATCAAGCCGTCAGACAAGAGCGCATCTTCCATCGTCAGGTTGCCGAATTTGCTGCCCCAGCGATTTTTCACCAGGTACGGCACATTGCTCATGCTCTCCACGCCGCCTGCGATCACCACGTCCTCCTGCCCGGCCATAATCGCCAAAGCACCGCTGCTGATCGCTTTCAATCCTGAGCCGCACGCCTTGATGATGATATGTCCGTATACGTGGCGGGGAAATCCGGCCAACTGCGAACTGATGCGTGCTGCATTCAGCCCCCCTCCGTGCACGTAACCGTTTCCAAAAATCACTTCTCCCACTTCCTGCTTCGGAAAAGCGGCCTTTTCCATCAAGCCCAACAGCACCTGCCGCCCCAGCTCTGTTGCCGGCACGTCTCGCAAGCTTTTGCCGAATGCGCCGACTGCACTGCGCACGCCGGCGACAATGACTACTTCTCTCATCGTTACACTCCCTTTTCATTTGCCGCGTTACAGGGACCCGGTTCAAAATTCGCGTGTCCACACTTTCTGCGGATAGACGTCTGTTTTTTCTGACAAAACTACCTTCTGCAACAACTGCGACTCTTCCTGCTTCAATTTCTTTCTGTCTGCTTTTTTCCCATCAACGGTGCTTCCATAACCGTCTGTTGCGGGAAAAGAGAAATCGGCGAGAAAAAAGGAGCGCTGTCACTCTAGCGCTCCTTCCCCGTACTTGTACGATTGTCTTACTCCTCGACCTTTTTTGGCGCCTTGCCAAACCACGTCTTCGCCACCAGCTCCACCACTTGCTTCGGCAGCGATTGCGGCGGCTGCACTTCCTGGCCTGACGCGTCGACGCTGCGATACAACAGCGCTGTGTCGTCTGCCGGATCTGACTTCGTCTGCAAGGTCAACTCGCCGATTTGCCCGGCATTGGTCCATTCCTCGATCATGAGCTGGTACTCGCCCGGTGCAAGCTCAATGTAGTCGTCCTCTGTCACGTCAATGACAGCGTAACCGTCGTGCTCGATTGTGGCATCGTATATTTTCCCGTTGGCTGCTTCGTAGAGAGCCAGCTCTTCCGGGTTGTTCAAATTCTCTTTCAGCGAAGCAAAATCGTGAATCGTCACTTTGACCCGTTTTGCCATCGGTACCCCTCCCTCGTTGACAACATCCTTACACACTGTACCACAATCCGGTCAAGCCTGCCAATTGGTCGCCAGATGACGAACGTGCCTGATTTCGTCGCGATGCCCTCCGCTTGACTCTCGCGCTGTCTCCAGCACAATCGGCATGCCTTGAAGCTGCGGCGTGCGCAACAGCTCATAAAAAGCCTCGTCCCCGATCATCCCTTTTCCGATGCGGGCATGCCTGTCCCGAAACGATCCAGTTGGGTAAACCGAATCATTCAGATGCACAGCTGACAAATATGGCAAATAGTCCAGTTCCTCCATGCGCTGTAGGACCGCACTCCAGTTTTTTCCGTCCCACAGCCCGCTGGCAAACGCGTGGCACGTATCGAAACAAAATCCGACCTTCTGCGGCTCGGCAAGCAGCTGCCGGACTTGCGCCAACTCCTCCAGCGTCGTGCCCATCCGGCTGCCCTGCCCGGCGTTGTTTTCGATCAGCAGCTTGGCCTGTCCATTCCAGCCGTCCAGAATTTGATTCGCCAGTTGAATCATCCGCCTGTAGCCGGCAAGCAGATCCGTTCCTTTGTACTGCCCGAAGTGAACGACTACGCCAAGCGCGCCGCACGCCTCGGCAATTTCCAGATCGTTGCGAACCGACTGCACAGTCACCTCTGCCAGTTCGTCGTCCTCTGCGCACAGGTTGACCGGATAGGCCGTATGGGCAATCGACAGCAAGTCATGTTCCTGGCAAAAAGCGCGGCAAGCCGCCGCATCAGCCGGATCAAACTGCTTGACCCCCAGGCTGCGCGGGTTTTTCGGGAAAAACTGATACGACGCTGCTCCTTGCCGCAGGGCGGTTCGCGCCGCCTCCGCATAGCCGTGGCGGATGCTGACGTGACACCCGATTTTCATGCGTTCCTCGCCCCCTCGCTCGCTTTTCCCATTTTGCCCCTGGCCGCCCATCCTCAATCGTCGTGCGAAAACTTTACCGCTAACCGATGCTGAGGGGCTGACGCTGAGGCTGGAAGGCACGCTGGCGTAGTTGTTGTCCACGGGGGAAGCTCCCGCATCGTTCGGAAGTCCCGCTCTGTCTGTGCTGTCAGGTGCAAAAAAGCTGCCCGGTGTAGGACAGCTTGTCTGTTCACAAGTGAACTTACGATTTGACGATCAAAAGCGGTGTTTTGGTGCGGTGGATCATTTTGAAGGTAACACTGCCGAGCAGCGTGCCTGCGATGCCGCCGAGCCCGTGGTGTCCGAGCACGATCAGGCCAGTTTGTTCCTCCTGGGCGGTCTGGCGAATCACGGTCGCCGGATCGCCGATCACAACCTTGCTTTCATATGGGATTTGCGCCGCTTCCAGCACTTCTTCGCAAGTGCGGATGGTTTCTTTTCCCCAGTTCTCCAGTGTCGCTGTATTTTCCCAGCCTACGCCGTACACGCCGGCATAAGCGGCAGGTGGTGTCACGACGCTCAGGAGCAGGTAAGAAACACCTGGAATGCCTTCGCTCAAAGCGATCGCTTTTTGTGCAGCGTTTTTTGCCTGCTCGGAGCCGTCCACGGCAATCAACACTTTTTGCCATGGGAAGCGGCTGGCGTCGGTCTCTTCGGAAATGAGAAACACCGGGAGCTGTGCATCGTGAATCGTCGGGTAGCTGACGCTTTGCAAAAGAAATCCGGTGATTCGGCCGTATCCGTGTGTCCCCATGACAATCGCGGCATACTCTCCTTTTGTCGCGTGCTTCGCAATCACTTCATGCGGCTCTCCGAACTCGATTTCCAATTCGTAAGGAACTTCCGCCTCTTCGACAATCGTGAGAAACTTTTTCAAGTCTTCTCGCGCTTCATCCAATTGAAAATCTTCCACGCTTTTTTGTCCGAGCTTGCGGACGACGTTGCGGGATGGAAACGGAGGAATGGCATGAAGCAGTGTCAGCTCATGCTTATCTTTGGCGTACGCTAGTGCAAAGCGAACCGCCTGAACAGACTGTGCAGAAAAATCTACTGGTACCAGAATACGGGACATAAAAACACGTCCTTCCCTCTTTCATCGTCGCAAAAAGTCGATTTCTGAGACTTTTTGCCTGATTTTATTGTAGACTTGGCACGCTGGGTATGTATGTAGGGGAATTCCCTGATCTTGGCATCGAAAAAACCCTTACCTTTCAGGGGCTATTTGCACTTATTCCAGTACCCCGGTGATAAAAATGGTAGGTTCTGCGCCCAGATCAATATCGCAAATCTCGTGGTCGTCTGCGATCCCCCGATTCGACTGCTGCTCCCGCCGGATGATCCGCACAACCGGGCGGGCTGGCAGGCCGCGGTTTTGATCGATCACGACTCCGACCTCGCCTGTGCTCAGCCTGAGCGACGTGCCAATCGGGTACAGCGCAATCGAGCGCAGGAAGTGGATGACCATTTTATGGTCGAAGCGTTTTTCCGCAAAGCCCATAATCCGCTCGCATGCCTCGTAGGGAGGCAGCGTCTCCTTTTCCTCGGAAAACGGCGAGATCAGATTGTCGTAATAATTGCAGATCGCCACGATTTTGGCGAACTCATGAATCTCGTCGCCGCCCAGTCCGCGGGGGACTCCGGTTCCGTCGACCCATTCGTGGTGCTGGAGCGGCACGTGTGCAGACACGATACTCATCTCGTGCTTTTTGCGCAGGATGTCAAAGCCTTTCCAAGTGTGATGATTCTTCATGCTGTTTTTCTTGTACTCCGGCGCTTCCTTGTCCGCCGACAGCTTGCCGATGTCGTGCAAAAGCGCTCCGATTGCCAGCTCTTTCAGCTGTGTGGTGTTATAGCCAAAACCGACGCCCATGACCGTCGCCATCATGCAGACGTTGAGCGAATGAATGTACAGGGCATTGTCTGCGGTGCGAATTTCCCCCAGATTGAGCAGCACCTTGCGATTGCGCAACGTTTCTTCGACGATGCTTCCCACAGACTTTTGAATGCCGCGAACATCGAACTCCTTGCCGGACTGGACGCACGAAATGGCGGCTGACAGATTGCGAATGGCATCTTTTCGTGTCGTCTCCGTCACGACCTCCTGTTCCTTCACTTCGTCGAAAAAAGGGTCCTTGATACTGAGCATCGTCACCCCAAAGCGCCGCAACTTGTTTATCATGCCGACGGTCAGCTGCACGCCTCTCTGCAAAAGCGTCAAGCCCTCGCTCGTATAAATGCTGCGAGCCAGCACGTCCCCAGGCTCAACTTGCTCTACGCTAACGTATCTCATGAGGCCAATCCTCCTGATTCCTTCTCCCCTGATGCTTTTCCCTATCTTCGCATGAGAAAAACATGTTTTGCAGTGGTTATGATGAACGAGCCTGATAAAAAGGACTTTTGCAGCCAAAATTCCCTGCGGATCACCCTTGCCATCCGCCGCCGCTGTTCCACGGGAGCCATCGGTTTGCTTGCCTTTTCGCCCCAGCAAGAAAAGCCCACCATCAAACAATCCGGGCATTTGCATGCACAAATTGTTTGATGGTGGGCGAATGACCAGGCATCCATTGTTATTCCTCTTCTTTTTTCATGATGCTGTACTCGTCGCGCACCATGGAGACGTCATCGCCTTGCTGGGTCAGCTCCAGCTTGTACAAAATGTCGGAAAGCACCGAGGCGACGATCAAGGTCAGATCGCCCGTATTGACGGGCTGGCGAAAATAGTGCCCGATCATCTCGTATCCTTTTCGCTTGAAAGATTCGGTGTCGTCCTCGTCCAAGGCATCGCACAATTCTGCGATCAAATCGTTCAAGGCGATCCGCGCTCGCTCGTAAACGTCAGGCTGATCGGTTGAAACAGCATCTGCTTCCTTTTTCTGGCCCAATTTGTCTCTCCCCCTTCCCCTATAGGGTGAAGCAGGAACAAATTTTTATGCAGAATCCGGCTGACGGGCTGCCCGCGTCTGCGAAGCCCGGATGCCCGTCAACGCCTGGAGCAGCACGCGATCGTAATGCGCTTCTGCGTCAGGCTTGCGGCGATCCAGCAACGTGCCGAGCACAGCGCCCAGAAATCCTAGCGGAATCGAGATCAAGCCGGGATTGGTCAAAGGAAAAATTGGTTCAGCCAAAATGAATCCGGTCTGTAGATTCATCACGGTCGGTCCGGCCACGACAAGCACAACAGACGAAATCAGCCCTGTCAGTACGCCGCAAATCGCCCCGCGCACCGTAAAGCGGCGCCAGTAAAGCGTGAACAACAAGAGCGGCAAATTGGCCGATGCGGCGATGGCAAAGGTCAGTCCGACGAGTATGGCGACGTTCATTTTTTCCGCGCCGATTGCCAGCCAGATCGAAGCGAAGCCGACGGCAACCGACGAGCATTTGGCCATCGCCACTTGCTCTTTTTCCGAAGCAAGCCCGCGCCGGATCAGATGGCTGTAGACGTCGTGGGCAAAAGCGGACGAGGCGGACAGCACCAGCCCGGTCACAACGGCCAGAATCGTGGCAAAGGCAACAGCGGCGATGTAAGCCATCAAAAATTCACCGCCGAGCGCATCCGCGAGCAGCGTCACCGTCAGATTGCCGCCGAAACCGACATTTTTCAGCGCCTCATACCCGACAAATGCGCTCGCGCCAAAACCGAGAAAAATCGTCAGCAAATAAAACGCGCCAATCACCCACGTCGCCGTGTAGATGGAGGAACGGGTCGTTACCGCATCCTTGACCGTAAACAGGCGGGAGATGATATGCGGCAGCCCGGCGGTTCCGAGAATCAGGGCGAGATGCAGCGAGATCGTCTCCAGCGGATCATTCAGTTGGTTGCCCGGATGCAAAAATTGCTCCTGCAACGGCGTAATCGTGCTGACGCGGGAAAACATCTCCGACAGACTCCAGCCAAATCGGGAAAAGACGATCAGACTGAGGATCAGCGTTCCCGTCAACAACAAAATCGCCTTCACGATCTGCACCCACGAGGTCGCGACCATCCCGCCGAAGACGACGTAAAACGTCATCAGGCTGCCGACAATCATCACCGCCGTATCGTAGTGGACGCCGAGCAAATAGTGAATGAGCGCCCCCGCCCCGACGAGCTGCGCGATCATGTAAAAAATCGTAATCAGCAGCGTCGTACAGGCGACCACTCCGCGCAGCCACAAACTGTCAAAGCGGACGGCAATCGCATCGGCGAGCGTGTAGCGCCCCAGATTGTGCAAGGGCTCCGCGATCAGAAACAAAATAATGAGATAGGAGACAAAAAAACCGATGGCGTACACGAAGCCGTCAAAGCCGTACATGGCAATGGTCCCGGCGATGCCGAGAAACGAAGCTGCGCTCATGTAGTCGCCTGCAATCGCGATGCCGTTTTGCAAGCCTGTCAGGCGGTTGCCGGCCGCGTAAAAATCTCTGGTCGTTCCCGTCTGTTTGGCAGCCGAATACGTAATCGCCATCGTTCCGATTATGACAGCCAAAAAGAAAATGATTGTCGTCACGGACCTGCTCTCCTTTCCCCACGCCAATAGAAAAAGCCCAGGGAATCACCCTGAGCTTTTGCCTGGCAGGAGCTTCCTTGCGTATTTGCTTCTACGCCGACTCCTTTATTCCTGTGTTCGCCCGCACCAAAATTTCATCGTACTTCGCATCGTTGCGCGAACTGGACAAGAGCGTGCCAATCCAGGCGGCCAAAAACCCGAGCGGGATGGAGACGATTCCCGGATTCGGCAGCGGGAACAGCGCCTCTCCGACCAGAATCGCTTTTCCGGCGACCGGATTCCAGACATTCGGGCTCAAAGCCACGAGAAGCAGCGAGCTGAACAGTCCGACCAGCATGCCGCTGATTGCCCCTGTCGTGTTAAACCTTCTCCAGAAAATGGTGAACAAAATAACGGGCAGGTTGGCACTGGCCGCAACAGCGAAGGCAAGCGAGACGAGAAACGCCACGTTCAGCTTCTGCGCAAACAGCGCGAGCACGATGGACACAACCGAAACGCCGATGGAAGCCCATTTTGCCATCTTCATTTGCTCTTTTTCCGTCGCTTTGCCCTGGCGGATGACATGTCCGTAAAAGTCGTGCGCAAACGCCGAGGCTGCGGTCAGCACCAATCCGGCCACGACGGCGAGAATCGTCGCGAAGGCAACGGCGGACACGAATGCAAAGAGGAAGTTGCCGCCGAGTGACTGTGCGAGCAGCGGAGCGCCCATGTTTCCGGCCGCATCCATGTTTTCCGCTCCCACAAACGCCGCTGCGCCAAAGCCAAGGAAGATCGTCATGATGTAAAAAAGACCGATAATCCAGGTGGCGTAGACGACAGACTTGCGGGCAGTCGTCGCGTCTTTTACCGTAAAGAAGCGAATCAGGATGTGCGGCAGTCCGGCAGTTCCCAGCACCAGTGCCAGGTTGAGCGAGATCGTGTCCAGACCGACCTTGAACTTGTTGCCCGGATTCAGGAACTGCTCCCCGAGCGGTGTCGCCGTTTTCATCTTTTCAAACATCGTCAGCAGATTGAAGTCAAACTTGGCAAAGACCATCAGCGAGATGACGAACGTGCCGACCATGAGCAGCACAGCTTTGACAATTTGCACCCACGAGGTTGCCGTCATGCCGCCAAACACGACGTAGACCGTCATCAGCGCCCCTACAATCAAAACAGAGGTCGTGTACTCCAGCCCGAGCAGCAGCTTAATCAACGCCCCCGCCCCGACGAGCTGGGCGATCATGTAAAAAATCGAAATGGCGATGGAGTTCAGCGCGGCCACACCGCGTACTTGCTTATTGTCAAAACGCGCGGCAATCATGTCCGCCATCGTATACTTGCCGAGGTTGCGCAATGGCTCCGCTACCAGATACAGCACGACAAGATAAGCGACGAGAAAGCCAATGCTGTAAAAAAAGCCGTCAAACCCGCTTAACGCAATCATTCCGGCGATCCCAAGGAACGAAGCCGCAGACATGTAGTCGCCGGCAATCGCAAGCCCGTTTTGCCACCCGGTCAGCCCGCCGCCCGCCGTGTAAAACTCGCTTGTCGTATTCGTTCGCTTGGAAGCGTAATACGTTATCACCAGCGTAAGCAGGACGATTGCCAGAAAAAGGATAAATGCCGTCACATTCATTCGCCTCTGCCCCCTGTCTCTTGCTTGATTTTTTCCACCAGCTCGTCAAAGCGCGCGGCCTTCTTCGTGTACAAAATACAGAGGCCCCAGGTCATGATGAATTGGGCAAAGGCGAACACCCACGCCCACGAAATTGCGCCAATCGCCGGCTGATTGAGCACGGTGAAATAGGAGGTCAAGATCGGCAAAGTAAAGTAGAACACAAAGAAAAAAATGGAAGATGGCAGGATGAATGCCCGTTTGCTGCGCAACAATTCCTTGAAGGTGTCTGACTGGATGATCGCTGTGTAATCACTGCTATCCTGCTTCTGACCCTGTGCTTTTCGCACCGAAAGCGGCTTGCTCATCGGAATCTCCCCCTCTTCAAACAAAAATGTAAGCGCTTCCTCTATTGTAAGGAATCCGTTTTTGTTCGTGTGGCTTTTCGCGCAAGATGTCTGGGGGCGTGCGTCAACGGCCGATTTTGCATCGCGATCTGCAACAGGCTCATTCTTCGAGGCGTCTCAGCAAATCTTTGGCGGAGGTACGGGACACCGGAATGCGCGTCTTCGCTTCGCCTTTCAGCAACAGGTTGTAGGCGCCGTTGAACCACGGTTCCAGCTCGCTTACATATTGCAGATTGACCAGGTAGCTTTTGTGCGTGCGAAAAAAATCGTAGCCGGCGAGCTTGTCCATCAGCTGTGTCAGCGTCATCCGCGTGGAATACGCATCGGTCTGGGTAATGATGCGAACGAGCCGTTCTTCGCGCACCGCGTAGACAATCGTAGCCGGGTCAATCACCACCAGCCGGCTGTTGTCCTCCACAATCAGCTTGGAGCGCCTGGTGACAGCAGGCTCCGGCTTCGGCTTGCCCAGCCGCTCGCGGATGCGCTGCATCGTCTCCACCAGCCGCTTTGGCTCCGTCGGCTTCAGCAAATAATCGACAGCGTTCAGCTTGAAGGCGTCTACGGCGAACGTCTCATACGCCGTACAAAAAACGATAAGCGGCTGCGGCTTGCGGGCGGCCAGCATTCTCGCTGCCTGCGCGCCTTCCATTTCCGGCATTTTCATATCGAGAAAAACGACGTCCGGCTCATGCTCGTCGACCATTTCCAGCAGTTCCCGGCCGTTGGTCGCGTAGGGAAGCAGCTCGACATCCCCCTCCTGCTGCAGCAAATAGCTCAGCTCCTCCCGTGCAAGTCGTTCGTCTTCTGCAATCATGATGCGAATCGGCATCAGGCACTCACCTCTTTTTTGATGGGAATGGCAAAAGTAATCGAACTGCCGCCTTCCAGTCTGTTGGCAAAATGCAGTTGGGCATCCGGACCTTGCAGGCTGATGAGCCGCTGGTTGACGTTGTGGACGCCGATCCCGTTTCCGTCCTTGCGCTCCATCGGGACTTTCCCCAAAAGCGGCAGCAGCTCTTCCGGAAAACCTCGGCCGTTGTCCTCAATCGTAAAAACGATGGAAGCGCCTTGCCGCTTTATGTGCAGACGGATTTCCCCGCCTGCTCCCATGTCGCGCAAGCCGTGCTGAATACAGTTTTCAACGAGCGGCTGCAGCGTGCCGGGGGGCATGAGCGCGTCTTCCACACCAGGATCGACAGACATATGGACGGCAAACTGCTCGGCAAACCGGATGCGGATAATTTCCAAATAGGCGTGCAGGTGCTCCAGCTCCTGGCCAACCGTGACCAGCGTACTCGACGTAAGCTTCAGATTAAAGCGCATAAACACCCCCAGCTGGATCGTCATATGGCGGGCGAGTTGCGGGTCGATCCGGATCAAGGTCACGATTGAATTGAGCGTATTGAACAAAAAATGCGGGTGAATTTGCGCTTGCAGCATCCGCAATTCTGCGTCCTTCATCAGCCCTTTCATCTGTTCGGCGAGCGAGAGCGTCAACTGGTTGGAGATGAGGTTGCCCAGCCCTTTTGCCAGTGCCTCCTGGACTTTCCCGATTTGCTGGGGACGGCGAAAATACAGCTTGATTAAGCCGACGACGCTGTCACCTTCCTTGATCGGGACGAGAATGGCGGCTTGCAGCTGGCATTGCTTGCGCTTGCAGCCGAGCACCTCCCTGCCCACGCCCTTGTCGATGGAGCCGCTGGCCAGCACACGCTGCTCCAGATCGCTCTGAATCCTTTCTCCGGGGAAGTGGTGGTCGGTCCCTGCTCCGACGTGGGCGAGCAAACGCTCCCGGTCCGTCACAGCGACCGCAATCGCTTTTACCTCGCGCTGCAACACAAGTGCCGCCGCCTGCGCCGTCTGCGGCGTCAGCCCCATCTTCAGCTGCGGCAAGATGCGCTCTGCAATCGTAAACGCACGCTCCGACTCCAGCGCAGCAGAGCGTTCCTCTTCCTGCAGGGCGACGCGAATCATCGTCGTAAAAATGGCAATCGAAATGCTGTTGGTCAGCACCATCGGGATGCCGATCACATTGACCATCGTGCGAACCAGCTCCGGCGGTCCTGACATAATCAGCACAAGCGACATCTGGATCACAGGAGCGAACATGCCGATAAACAGTGCCTTGGAGGGGGAAATTACCCGCTCCTGCGAAAAAAAACGCGCCACATAGCCAGCCAGAAGCCCTGTGAGCGGAACAGACAAGCCCATGGGAACGGCAGCAAAGCCGCCCAGATGATACAAGTGCAAACCGGCAATAATTCCCGCTCCGAGCCCGACCATCGGACCGCCCAACAGCCCCCCGATCACGACGCCGACCAGCGTGGAATTCGCCACGATCTCCTCTCCTGCAAGCGGAAAAATCCAAAAGCTCGGGATGTAGCCGTCTTCGCGAACCGTCACGCCCGCATACGTGCCCGCGATCCCAAACAGACCAAACATCATGGAAAAGGCGATAGAGGTTCCAAAGTGCAGTTCCCTGTCCAAAAGCTGCCGGAACAGCGGTATCCGCGTCAGAATGAACGCGAGTGTCAAGAGAATGCCCATCCGTTCGATGAGCAGCAGCGTGAGATTGTCCACGGCTTCCTCCTGCTTGTGTTGAAATCTTCTATAAATTCCGCATTTTACCCTCATTTCCCTGCCGGACAGACAATCTGGCTGGGCGTTTTGCATACGCTGAGTGTGCAAAACTTCATCGGAAGGGGGAGGGAAAAGATGTGCGGAATCGTAGGTTGGATTGATTGGGAAAAAGACGTTTCCAAGGAGCGTCCGATCCTGCAAAAAATGACCCAGTGCCTTACCAATCGCGGGCCGGACGCCGAAGGCTTTTGGCTCACTCCACAGGCTGCTCTCGGCCATCGTCGGCTCGTCGTGGTCGACCCGGCGGGCGGGCAGCAGCCGATGACGGCTCTCAAAAGCGAACATGCCTGCACGCTTGCTTACAACGGGGAACTGTACAACACGGAGGACTTGCGGCAGGAGCTTATCGCCTGCGGTCATGCTTTTCAGTCCCATTCCGATACAGAGGTTCTGCTGCATACGTACCTGGAGTGGGGCACGAACTGCCTCTCCAGGCTGAACGGTATTTTCGCTTTTGCGATCTGGGACGAACGGGCGCAGCATTTGTTTGTCGCACGCGACCGACTGGGTGTCAAGCCGCTTTTTTACGCGCAGAGAGGCAGTTCCTTTTTACTCGCCTCCGAATTAAAATCACTGCTCGCCCACCCCGAGGTGCGGCCGGAGTTGTCAAGGGAAGGACTCGCAGAGGTGTTTGGCATCAGTCCGGCACGTACGCCGGGACATGGCGTGTTCCATAACGTGCACGAACTGCGGCCGGGCTGCTTTCTCACCGTCACGCGCGACCGTGTCAAACTGGAACGATACTGGCAACTGGAGAGCCGTCCGCATACGGACGACCTGGACACGACGACAGCGCGCGTCAGGGAACTGGTCGTCGATGCCATCGAGCGTCAGCTGGTAGCAGACGTCCCTGTCGCCACCCTCCTGTCCGGGGGACTGGATTCAAGCATTATTACCGCTGTGGCTGCCGCGTACTTCAAAAAAGAAGGACGCGGGACGCTCCACAGCTACTCCATCGACTATGTAGACAATGACAAACATTTCAAAGCGAGCGCCTTCCAGCCAAACGATGATGCGCCATATGTGCAGCTCGTGTCCAGCTTCCTTGGCACGCAGCACCACACGATCAAATTCGATACGGCTGACCTGGTCGACGCCTTGAAAACCGCCACACTCGCCCGCGACCTGCCGGGAATGGCGGACGTGGACGCCTCGCTCTACCTGTTTTGCCGCGAAATCAAAAAAGAGACGACCGTTGTCCTCTCGGGAGAATGCGCAGATGAAGTATTTGGCGGCTACCCGTGGTTCCACCGGGAGGAACTGCTGCAAGCGGGCACCTTCCCTTGGTCGCGGGCAGTCAAGGAACGGGCCTCGTGGCTGTCGCCCGAGCTGCGCGCCTGGGTCAAGCCGGAGGAATACGTCGCGATGCGCTATGCGGAATCACTCGACGAAGTGCCGCATTTGCCCGGTGAGGACCCGCTGGAAGCACGCCGCCGGGAAATGTTTTATCTCAACATGACGTGGTTCATGAACACGCTGCTCGATCGCAAGGACCGGATGAGCATGGCGGCCAGCCTGGAAGCCCGCGTGCCTTTTTGCGATCACCGGATTGTCGAATACGTCTGGAATATCCCCTGGGAAATGAAAACTTACGGCGGCCGCGAAAAAGGAATTTTGCGCAAAGCGATGGAAGGCATTCTCCCGGACGAAGTGCTGTACCGCCAAAAAAGCCCGTATCCGAAAACGCATAACCCGTCCTACACCGAAGCTGTCCGCACCTGGCTGCTGGATATTTTGAACGACCCCGGCTCGCCGCTGTTGCCACTCGTCGATGTCCCCGTCATCCGCAAAATTGCCGAGTCGGACGCCCAGGCGACCAGCATTCCGTTTTTCGGTCAACTGATGAGCACACCGCAGTTGTTCGCCTATCTTGGCCAGATGGACTACTGGCTGCGCGCCTATCGCGTCTCGATCAGGGCGTAGCGTGATTGCTTGCTTGCCAAAACGAAAGCTCCTCAACCCCATAGTCTCATGGGGTTTTGAGGAGCCGTTTCTTTCCTTTTCCTTTGGATTTTCTGGCCTGCTTTGGCCCTGGTTTCGCCGCAGGATGCAGCATCGGCTTCGGCACCGGCTTCCCGGCGGAATTCGTTGCCAGCATGGACACTGCCTTCGGAGCTTCCACAGACGGACGGTATCGGATGTCACCCTCACGACCGGACCGCTTCATGATTGTAAACGAATCGGTATCTCCCGCGCGGATCAAGCGGTAATCCACTCTCGTCTTCTTTTCTCCACCGACGAGAATGGCTGCCACCAATCGCTGGTTGGGGCGGTTGCCTTTTACCTGAATGGACTGCACGATGCAAGGAAGCGGCGGAATCGACCTATACGGAATACACAGCTTCCCTTTTAGCACCCGCAGACCGAGATTGCGAATCATTGTCTCTGTCAACTGCTTTCCCCAATACCTGCGAAAAATGCGGGAGATTTTCCGCTTCGTATTGTACTTGTCAGGCAAAGGCGTGTAATCGACGCCATTTACCGTGTAGACGACTTTTCCGCGCGGCGACGCGGCGATCTGTGTCCAGACTTGCTCGGCCGAGCTGATAAACTGCTTGAACAAGCGCGATTCATCCAATCATTTCACCTCCTCCATAAACCGTATGGAGAAGGGCTTATGCTAGTACGCCCTTTTTACCTGGCGATTTTGGCAACGGCCACCCGCCCGGAGAAAAAAGTCGCGCCGCCGCCCATATCAGCAAGGCGATCAGGGGTCAGTGCGTTCACGTAATGCTTGGCATGCGGGGCGTCTGCCCACAAGCCCTGGCTTGCAACCACACCGGGCAGGACATTTTCCCCGACCGAGACAACCAGTTCGCATTCTCCCCGATCATTCCAGACGCGCACCGTATCCCCATCCGCAATCCCTGCGGCACGGGCATCTGCGCTGTTCATATGCAGGCGGGGAGCTTTTTCCATTTGGACGTGCTTGTCGTTATTGGAAAACGTCGAGTTCAAAAAGTTATGGTTGGGGCCGGGAACAAATTGATACGGATAGTCGCCGTCCTCCACCAGCGGAGTATACGTCGGCAAGGCCGGATAGCCTCTGTCTGCCATCGCCTGCGAATACAGCTCGATTTTTCCGCTCGGGGTTGCCAGGCGGCCCGCAAAGTACGAATCGACCTTCGCTTTCATGTAATTGTGTTTTGCCAGCGCGTCGAAGTCGATTCCTTCCAGATGCGGATTGCCGTGTCCCGCAAGCGCCTGGCGAATCATCTCCTCGTCGGAATCGCGGAAGGCAGGCTCGTCATAGCCCATGGCAGAAGCGAGCAAGCGAAATACTTCCGTGTTGGACTTGCTCTCGCCATACGGGGCGAGGACTGGCTTTTGCAGTTGAATGTAGTGGTGCCAGTAGCTTGTGTAAAAGTCCATGTTTTCGTACGAGGACGTCGCGGGGAGCACGATGTCGGCATAGCGCGCCGTCTCGGTCAAAAACAGATCGTGGACGACAGTGAACAAGTCTTCCCGCGCAAGCCCTTGTCTGACCTTGTTGCCATCCGGGGCGACAATGGCCGGGTTGCACGTGTACACAAACAGCGACTTCACAGGCGGATTCGCTTCCAGAAGCGCCTTGCCCAGCTCGTTCATGTTGATGACGCGGGTGTTTTTGTTTTTGAGCAGGTCCGGCCGCTGCAACGCGTGTTTGTTGTGCTCCAAAAATCCTTTGTTGCCCTTGATCGCGCCCCCGCCCCGCACGAGCCACTGTCCGGTGAGCGCAGGCAGACAGGCGATCGTCCGCACGCACATGCCGCCGTTGTCGTGATGCTGAATGCCGTTGCCAATGCGAATGAAGGATGGCGAGGTCTTGCCGTACAAACGCGCCAGCTTGTAAATATCGTCTGCCGGGACGCCGGTGATCGCGGACACGGTAGCCGGGTCGTACGCTTTTACGTGCTCTCTCAGTTCCTCGTGTCCGACCGTGTACGTTTGCAAAAAGGCGGAATCGACCAAGTTTTCTGCGAACAGGACGTGCATAAGTCCGAGTGCGAGAGCGGTATCGGTTCCGGGCAAAATCGGGATGAACCAGTCCGCCCAGCGTCCCGTCTGGTTTTTATGGACGTCGATGACGACGATTTTCGCGCCGTTTTTCCGCGCCTGTTCGGCAAGCACGACCTGGTGCATGTTCGTGCTGACCGCGTTGATCCCCCACACGATGAACAGCTTGGCGTGCACGGTGTCCTCCGGGTCCGTGCCGAAAGCGCCGCCCATGGTATAGTTGTAGCCAACCGCTCCTGCGCTGTTGCAGATCGTGCGGTCGAGCATGCTCGCGCCCATGCGGTGGAAAAAGCGCCGATCCATCCCTTCCACGTTGATGCGGCCCATGTTTCCGTAAAAGCTGTACGGCAGGATGGACTCGGGGCCGTCCGTGTCAATCAAGGTGCGCCAGCGCGAAGCGATCGTCTCGATTGCTTCCTCCCAGGTGATGCGGACAAATTCGCCGCTACCCTTTTTCCCGACGCGCTTGAGCGGATGGGTCAGCCGTTTTGGATCGTACAGACGCGCCGCCATGTTGCGCACTTTGTTGCAAATGTTTCCCTTCGTCACCGGGTGGTTCGGATCGCCCTCGATTTTCACCAGCTTGCCATCCTGCTTGTGAAGCAGCAGTCCGCACTGATCCGGGCAATCCAGGGAGCAGACGGCAGGAAATACGCCATTTTCCTCTTGTGTAAAAGTCACGGTAGGTCCCTCTTTCGTCTTTGCTTTTTTCGGTGTATACTGCTGGCTGGCACCTGTTGCAATTCCATGTAACCAGATCGAATAACCTTCTTTTCTATGTATTGTAGCATGAGCGGAGAAACTGCAAATAACTGAATCCCGCAAATTACGAAAAAACATCCCGTTCCGCTATCAAAAGCAGGACGGGATGTTTGTCTTTCGTCTTATTCGATCCAGCAGGAAATGCTATAAGCCAGGTTCTGTCTCTCCCGTGCTGCAAGCGGGACGCATCCCTCGCACCAAGAGCGGTAGCCATCTATCTATGGCATCCGAAGATACCATCCGTCCCTTCCGTTTGATTCCTTCAGGACGGTTCCCCTACCAAATTTGGGTTTCTCGCTCGCAGGGTTTACCGCGTTCCATCTTTTCTGTCGCCAGAAAAGCTACGTTTCTGTGGCACTTTCAGCGTACTCGGGCCTCAGGGAGAGCCCTTTCCACGCCGTCAGCGAGGCGTAAAGCCTCACTGCCCTGGCTTGCGCCAGGTACGAACACTCCAAGCATCTCAGCTTGGGCGAGCCTGGACTTTCCTCTACCGCCAATCGCCGAAACGATTGCGGCAGCGGCTACCCGCATTTCCTGCCTTTCAGAATCAGTATTACACATTCTAACATGTGCCCAAAGTGTGGTCAACCAGCAAAAACTGGGTGGTTCCCATTCGATCCTGTTGCCAACCTGTAGTACAATAAAGAGGCTACAAGGAGGGTTGACCGTGATAACCATTACCCCGCAGGCAGCAGCACGCCTTGCCCTCATGATCGCGGAAGAGCACGACGCAAACGAGCTGGGGATCAGGCTTGTTCCTACAACGACAGGCTGCGGCAGCTTTACCTACAGCATCGCCATTACCGAAGCGGAAAAACACGATCAGGTCCAGTTCATCAACGAAGTCCGCTTTTTTTACAAGCCACAAGATGTAGACAAGCTCGTTGGGACTGTCATCGACTGCAATCCTGTCACGGGACGTTTTTCCATTCGCCACCCCCGGCCGCAAGCGGCTGATTGCTCGCATACTCACTGACCAGGAGGTTATTATGTTACTGCTTTCGTTCGAAAACAGCAAGCCCAAGATTCATCCAACCGTTTTCCTCGCCAAAGGCTCCGTCGTATCGGGCGACGTGGAAATCGGCGAGGATTCATCCATTTGGTACAACACCGTCATTCGCGGCGACATTGCGCCGACTGTCATCGGCAAGCGGGTGAGCGTGCAAGACAACAGCACCCTGCACCAAAGCCCGAACAACCCATTGATTCTCGAAGACGAGGTAACGGTCGGACACAATGCCGTCCTGCATAGCTGCATCGTCCGCCGCGGTGCCTTGATCGGCATGGGCGCGATTGTGCTGGACCGCGCCGAAATCGGCGAAGAAGCGATGGTCGCGGCTGGCGCCCTCGTACCGCCCGGCATGAAGGTGCCGCCCCGCACACTCGTCGTCGGCAACCCGGCGAAGGTCAAGCGGGAGCTTACCGAAGCAGACTTAAAAGAGCTGGTGCGCATCCGCCAGTCTTATGTGGACAAAGGCAAGCTGTACCGCAAGCTGGAAGAAAACCCGCTGGAGCGGTAGCATATAGATACACAAGCAAGGTCGAGGACATCAGTGCCCTCGACCTTTTTAGTCGTGATACCTCCCCATTACAATCGTATTGTAGTAATTGCCGTCGGAAAGACGTCTGTCCTTTTTCAAAACGCCTTCCACCTCAAAACCAAGCCTCTCGTACAACCGGATCGCTTTCTCATTCGTTTCCAGGACGTGCAGCGTCATTTTTTTCACGCCAGTTCGCTCCGCCTGCGACCACCACCAGAAACAGGTTGCGGCTGCTCACAGTGTCCGTGCGAATTAGTTCGATGAACCCGGCTGCAAGCTTGCTTCGTGCCCTGCGCCGCTTCCTGTTTCGATCCATACTAACGTGCCGTTATCCATTGGCCTGCCAACGGACGAGTATGGAGAATTTTTAGCAAAACAAAGAGAATAGGGCAATTGTTTTGAAATTGCTTTTTTCCTGCCTACCCGCTCGTGTTCAGGCGGATCGCTGCCGCTCCACTTCGCGAATATGCTCAAACAGCATGTAGGAGCGAATCGCCGTCTCCAGGTGCAGACGATCCGGCTCTTTTGTCGTGAAATGCTTTTGAAAAAAAGCGGACAGCTTGTAGAGCACCCCGCAATATTTGCGCACGTAGCGATCTCCAAACATCCCGACCAACAGACCACCCACGCCACTGGCAATGCTCCCCGCAAGCGGCAAAAACCAGACCGACAGCAAAAATCCGGTGAAAAACCAGACCACCAGATTTGTCGAGCATCCGGCATTGACAATATCGGCTTTCGCAATTTGCGGCAAGGCAGCAAGCGATTTTCGGCCCGGATAGCTGAAAACTTTATGTTCTGCACCGTGAAATTTTTTCATCATTTTCGGAAACACAAAGTGAAAGCCGCCGACATACACCGCGACCCACATCGGGTCTACAACCGCCCACCCTGGATTGACCAGAGCTGCGGCCACATAACCGGCGAGGAAAAGGTGAAAAAGCTGATAATACCAGGGAAAGGAGAAAAAAATCCGATACCACAGCTTGCCGATCGTCTTGAGCGTCATTTTTTCCGCCCACGTATGGATGACGCCGTCTTTTACTTCCGCACAAGCAAGCACGTTCCGATCATGAAAAAGCACACCGCGTCCAAAAGACATCCCCATAATCATGCCGTTAGCTATTCTCCTTCCGCTCCAATGTCGTTATAATAGGTTGAGTTGTACGCAGAATGAAGGAGGTTTCCACCATTGATCCGCATGGTTCCAACAACACCAATCACACCGCTTCACGATCCATGGGAGCCGTTGTTTAATGCGACACCGCCCGCATACAAGCTCACCAGCGTGGAATTTACGGTAACGAATCTGTGCAATCTCCGCTGCGAGCATTGCGCGGTTGGCGATACATTGCGATACAAGGACGACCCCGCCCTGCCTGTCGATCTGATCCTGCGCCGTCTGGACGAAGCCAAGGATCTGCTTACGCTAAGTATAACAGGCGGAGAACCGATGTACAGCGAGCGAACTGTAAAAGAAGTCATCCTGCCGATCCTGCGCTACGCGGCAGACCGCGGATTGCGCACACAGATCAACTCGAACATGTCCATGCCGTTTTCCCGCTACGAGCTGATTTTGCCTTACATAGATGTGATGCACATTTCCTGGAACTGGTCTTCGCCAGAGGAATTCCATGATATTGTCTACGCAAAAGCAAGGCAAACAGTTTCAAGCAAACAGGCCGAAGCACAGTTTGAGCGGATTATGGAAAATTCCCGCAAGCTCGCTGACGCAGGCGTGTTCGTCTCGGCGGAAACGATGCTCAATCATCGGACGTGGCCCAAGCTCGATACGCTGCACCGGCAAATTCAGGAGATGGGCTGCCGCAGGCACGAGGTGCACCCGATGTACGCCAGCGACTTTGCCCGCGATCTCAACGTGCTGTCGTTGGATGAACTGCGCCAGGCGATTCACCGGATGCTCGACATTCGCAACGAAAACTTGTGGATGCTGTTCGGGACATTGCCGTTTTTCGCGTGCAGCCCCGATCCGGCAGACAGAGAGCTGATCCAACGGCTGCGGACAGCGAAGAACGTGACTACCCGCAACGATCCGGATGGTCGGAATCGCCTGAATATCAACATTTTTACAGGGGATGTGATCGTCACCGACTTCGGCGATGTCGAGCCACTCGGCAATATCCGGAACGATCAGTTGCAGACGATGTTTGACATCTGGCAGCGCCATGCCCTGAACCAGAAAATCAACTGCTACTGTCCGGCGGCCAAATGCGCAGGGCCTAACCTGCTCGTTGCCAACACTTACTACCCGGAGACGAACTTCACCGTGCGCAAGGCCCTCGTCTAGTTGGGCAAGCTAGGACGAGAGGTGATGATGATGAGCAGACGAAAGCGTCCTCTCGTCCCAGGTGCCAGAGAGGGGCTCGATGCCCTGAAGGCACGAGTCGCCCATGTCGCAGACCCGAACCAGGCCAAGTATGAAGTGGCTTCCGAGCTTCACGTCCCGTTGCAGCGCGGCTACAACGGCCAGCTCAGCGCCCATGACGCAGGACGGATCGGCGGCAGACTGGGCGGCAGCATGGTAAAGGAAATGGTGCGGATGGCCGCGCAAGCCTTGAGTCAAAAATTGTAAACACCTTACACCTTGGAACCCCGCCTTTTGCTGCTTGCCAGCGGCGGGGTTCTTTTGCGAGCGATTGACCGTGCTTGTGTCAGCAAGCTCCTTGCCAATTGCCAAACGAAAGCTGAGCCAGCATAAGCGAAAGTTATGTACATAAAAACCGCCCCGAAAAATGGTTGGGAGGCGGTTTTTGGCTGTCTGGCGTCTTGTCTTGTCTTGTCGTCATCTGAGTTTGTCGAGATTTTTCGCACTCGGCTTGCGTTGGCCCAGCATTGACTTGCTGATGGTGTTTACTTTGTGAAAGGAATCGAATACTTGATCGATGACTTCCACCAGCTCACGGATCTGCACCACTTTTCCATAGACGCCCATGAAATGGTGTCTGAGGTTTTTGCCGTTAAACCCTAGCATGGCCGCACCTCCTCGTAATCCTCTAGTACCACCTTATGCAGCTTGGGGCCATGGGGCAATGGCGAAGCGGGAAAATTGTCAGCCCCTTGCAAAAGAAAGGATGGCAGGACGGCACCGTAGCCTAGCGCGGGCGCGGAGTCGTTGTCGGCCGTGGTCGGGGTGTTGGCGTCGGCGTCGGCGCTGGTCCGGGCACGAGCCGCTCCAGCCGGGTTACGCGGGCTTCCAGACGGTTGATGCGCGTTTCCAGGCGATCCACGCGATCGTCTACCTTCGTATAGTCTTCGCGCAGCGCATCCACACGATTTTCCACACGCGTCAGTCTCCGTTCCACATCACTCGTTGGTGCAGGCGTTGCTGTAATCGGGATGTACAGGTTTTGCCCGACGTAAATGTAGTACGGATACGCGATATTATTGACGCGGATCAATTCCTGAACCGGGACGCCAAAGCGGGCGGCGATGCTGTTCAATGTATCTCCCGCACGGACTGTATAGTTCACGAAGCTCACTCCCTCTATCTTTTCTTGTTCGCTTCTAGCCTATGCCCGCCCGGAGAGAGTGGAGCTAAACCAATACCTATTTTTGCAAAGATGGGTGTACACCCAGTATATTCGCCGTTGCAGGCCAAGATGGGCAAGGCACGCAAAAAGCCCCCGGCGCACCAGGTGTCGCCAGAGGCTTTTCGTCAGGAAAACTTGCGAGTCTTATTAAAATACCGGATCGGCAAACTGTGCCAATTTTTCCAGGGACGATTTCTCGACATCGGCATGCAAGCTGTTGCCGTGGGAGTCCATCGTCACGATGGCGGCGAAGCCTTTCACACGCAAATGCCACATCGCTTCCGGAATACCGAATTCCAGGAAGTCCACGCCCTCTACTTTTTCCAGACACTCGGCATAGTACTGAGCCGCACCGCCGATGGCGTTCAGGTAGACAGCGCCATGCTCGTTCAATGCTTTCAACGTTTTTGCGCCCATTCCGCCTTTTCCGATAACAGCACGGATTCCGAATTTCTTGATAATCTCGCCCTGGTATGGCTCCTCGCGGATGGAGGTAGTCGGTCCGGCCGCTTTTACGTGCCACTCCCCGTTTTCATCCTTCAGCATGACCGGGCCGCAGTGGTAAATAATTCCACCATTGAGATCCACAGGGCAGTCGTGATCCATGAGGTAGCTGTGCAGAGCATCGCGTCCTGTGTGCATTTCGCCGTTGATGATGACGACGTCGCCCACTTTCAGGCTGCGAATTTGTTCTTCCGAAATCGGCGCTTCGAGGACAACCTCGCGGCGGCCTTCGGCTTTTTCGCTTGCTGCTGCGGCAGGAGTCACATCCATTTCGACTTTCTCATCCTTGTACAGGTAGCGGATAATTTCGCCTGTTTCTGCATTCAGACGCACACCTTGACGGCGGAACGCCCAGCAGTTGTAGGCAACGGAAACGAAAAAGCTTGCCGGCAGACGATTTTCCACGCCGATTTTGCAACCGAGCAGGGTCGAGTTTCCGCCGAAGCCCATTGTACCGATTCCGAGCTGGTTCGCTGTTTCCATAATGTAATTTTCCAGAGCGGCCAGATCCGGGTTCGGATTGACATCATCCACAGGGCGGAACAATTGATGCTTCGCCAGCGCATAGCCGGAGGTGCGGTCGCCACCGATACCTACGCCGATAAAACCGGCGCTGCAGCCTTGTCCTTGTGCCTGGTAGACGGCATGCAAAATGCATTTGCGCACGCCATCCAGGTTGCGGCCTGCTTTGCCCAGACCTTCCAGCTCACAGGGCAGGGAATACTGGATGTTTTTGTTCTCACAGCCGCCGCCTTTCAGGATCAGCTTGATCTCGATCTCATCCTCTTCCCACTGCTCGAAATGAATGACCGGAGTGCCTGGCCCAATGTTGTCCCCGCTGTTCGCCCCTGTCAGGGAGTCAACGGAGTTGGGACGCAGCTTGCCTGTTTTGGTCGCCTCGACAATCGCTTCCTTGATCGCTTTTTTGATAATGAGCTGGTTGACGCCAACCGGAGTTTTTACCTCAAATGTCGGCATTCCCGTATCCTGGCAAATCGGAGAAACGTTTTCCTCGGCCATCACGACGTTTTGCGCAATCGTAGACAAAGACAGCGCTGCGCGTGTGCCCAAATCTTCTTTCAGTTTGGCTGCATTGACAGCGCGACGCACGTCTGGCGGCAAGTTCGTTGACGTATCCGTGATGAGTTCCAGAATGCTTTGCTTCAAGTTTTCCATCTATGACGCCCCTTTTGACGTAATTGTGAATGGTAGCTTAAACCGCCTACTATTATAGCACACGCTCTCCCCCCTGTCCGTAGATTGCGGGCCAAAGAGTGTGTGAAACGTTAACTGAGCATCCTGCGTCTTATGATTGAACGCACATCCTGCCAAGAATTAGATGCGAGGGGATCGAGATGAAGAAAAAAGCAGCGGGACTTGTCGTGACGGCCTTCGTACTGTGTGCGCTGCCGTTTTTGCTGCCGGCAGGTTCGAGCAAGGAGCCGACTGTCACCGCGGCAGCGCAAGATGAATTGCCTGCCGTCGGTACCTACGAGCAATTCAAGAAACTGCTGAAAAAATCGGTGTCCAACAACACCTATGCAGAACTCGAATTGGGCATACCTACAATGGCTCCCGCCCTGCAAGCGGGGGATGCCGCCAAAAGTACAGCAGCCCCGGATTTTTCGGTGACAAACACGCAGGTAAAAGGCGTCGATGAAGCCGACATCGTCAAGACGGACGGCACCTATTTGTACCAGTCAACGAATCGGGAAGTGCGCATTGTCAAAGCCTATCCGGCCCAAGAGATGCGCGTGACGGGCAGGATCAGCTATGAGGACGGCCAGTTCACCCCACTGGAGATGTTCGTCGACGACAAGAGGCTCATCGTGATCGGCCAGGCGGACAACTACGTCGAGTTGGCTCCCTTGCCAGCTTCCAAGCGCGCCATCCCGTACTATCGCAACAACCAGCTGGTAAAAGCGCTCGTTTACGACATCGCGGACAAAGAAAATCCGCGGCTGATCCGACAACTGGAAGTGGAAGGGCAGTACCTGTCCTCCCGCAAAATCGGTTCCAGCCTGTACTTGACGGCCAACAACTCCATCGACACCTACCGGATTTTGCAGGAAAAAACGGAGCTTCCCGGCCCCGTCTATCGCGACAGTGCCTTCGGCGAACAGTATCAAACTGTTCCGTACAGCGACATCCGTTATTTTCCGGAAAGCTTGCAGCCGAATTACCTGATGGTGGCAGGCGTCAATCTCGACCTGCCCAAGCAAAAGCTGTCGCTTTCCACTTATTTGGGCGCAGGGGAAAACATTTACGCCTCCCCGACCAGTCTGTACGTAGCAGTAACCGAGTATAAAGCGAATCAGCGCAATATGATGCAAAACGAGTCATTTGACCGTTCCTTTGCTCCGCCGCTTGCCGCCGACACGACAATCTACCGCTTCGGCATGAACGACGGAAAAATCGCCTTTTCAGCAAAGGGCCACGTGCCAGGACAAATTCTCAACCAGTTCTCAATGGACGAATACGACGGCTATTTGCGAATCGCGACAACGAGCGGAAACATGTGGCGCACGGATGCGGACACCTCGAAAAACAACATGTACGTCCTTGACAGCAAGCTCGGCATACACGGCAAGCTGGAAGGCATCGCTCCCACCGAGCGTATCTACTCCGTCCGTTTCATGGGAAAACGCGCTTACATGGTGACATTCCGCAACGTGGACCCGCTGTTTGTGCTTGATCTGGAAAAGCCTGACGCCCCCCGCATTTTGGGAGCGCTGAAAATTCCAGGCTACAGCGATTACCTCCATCCGTATGACGAGAATCACATCATCGGATTCGGCAAGGAAACAGAATCAGACAAGGACATGGCGTACTACCAGGGCATGAAAATCGCATTGTTCGACGTAAGCGACGTGAGCAAGCCGAAAGAAAAGTTCAAAACCGTCATCGGCGACCGCGGAACAGACTCCGAACTGTTGCACAACCATAAAGCCTTGCTGTTTTCCAAGGAAAAAGGGCTGCTCGCCTTCCCGGTCAGCGTCTACGAATGGACCGAGGCACAAAAGGCGAAGCAGGACATTCGCGGCTACGGCCACTTTACGTTCCAGGGCGCGTACGTTTACCGGATCGATCTGGAAAAAGGCTTTACCTTGACCGACAAAATTACCCATCTGGAACAAGAAGACATCGCCAAGGCAGGAGAAGGCTGGTACGAGAGCTCCAAAAACATCAGGCGAATCTTGACGATTGACCAGACGCTCTACACCATCTCTGACGACTTCGTCAAAGCCCAGCCATTGCACGGGCAAAAAGCTGTAAAAACTTTGCCCTTGACGAAATAAAGGGAATGGTCTGTAACGTGGGCATATTCTGTGCTAAGATGGGGGAATAGAGGCAGCGCAAAAAGAGAGGGTGTCATTACGTGGAGTATTTGAGTCTTAACTGGACTTCAACACTGGCGGGATTGGCTGCCGTGCTGTTGGTCATGTTCATTCGCCTGCACTGGCCCTTCCGCTTTCAATATATGGCGAATCTGTACAAGCGCCGATTGGATGTACGGCTTAGCTGGCTGGAGGCATCCTACCGAAAAAACCGTTCACGTGCGGTAGCCATGCTCGACAAATCAACACATGAGATCATGATCGGCAATTACGAACTGGCTGAAAAGTACATTGTGTCAGGAATCAACGTCTGCAAGGAACACCCTTCTCTGTTCAACCAGGCCATGATTCACTACCTGTTTTACAACCTGGCGATCGTCTACTACTCGTCTGGGCGCTACAACGAATCGCTGGAAGTCGCCTTTCGCATTTACCAGCGCGACCAGGGGATGACGGATTCGCTGGCGCTCATCGCCTGCTCGCACGCTCGACTGGGTGAAATCGAAAGCGCACTCGAAGCTTATCAGCTAATCGCCAGCAGACGCTCTGCCAAGGAGTGGAAGCTGTTTTGCCTGGCTGAGATCGAAGCGGCCAAAGGCAATTACGAGCACGCCTTGACCCATCTTCGCCAACTGCTGAACAAATCGGCCAGCTCCTTGCACTTCAACCGCTCCGAGCTGGAAAAGCGCCTGGAAGAATGGCAAAAGGCTTCGACCCACGCCAGCTAAATTTCCCCCTGCTTTCCCATGAAGATGACACCGCACATGATTTCTGGTGTGCGGTTTTCTGTTGCTGCCTGCTTCCAGAAACCCGACATTTTTGGCAGAAAAATGTGCGCTACTCTATCCTATTTCACAGATGCAGGCAAGAAAGAGAGGTTCTTCGACATGAAAAAGTTTGACATTTCGATTTTGACAGCCGCCGTGCTCCTGACAGGACTGGCCGTGATCGGCGTATCGCAGGCAAAAGACTCGGCTGCCGCCCATGCAGGCGCTGTAGCTACTGTCGGCAATTCCACGATCTCGCAGACCGCGCTCTATGAACAGATGAAAAAAGAGACAGGCAGCAAAGTCCTGACCGACCTGATTGCCATGGAGCTGTGCAAACAGGAAGCGGCCGCGCAAGGCATCAAAGTGACCGAGCAAGAAATTGACGCAAAGATCAAACCGATCAAGGAGAAATTGAAAACACCGGAGAAGTTCCAGGAATATTTGCAGGAGCGAAATCTGGATGAAAAAGGGCTCCGCGAGCGTTTCGGCATGCTCCTGCTGCGGGACAAGCTGTTTGACAAAGCTTATCCGGTGACAGAGGAGCAAATCAAGGAATATTACGAGAAGAACAAGGATAAGCTCGAACAAACCTTGGAAGAAGCTCGTCCGCAGATTAAAGAGAAGCTGCAGGATCGGAACAGACGCAAGCATGCGGACGAGTGGCTGGAGCAGATGAAGAAAAAATATAACGTCCAGATCATGGACCCGATTCTCGTCGAGAAAGAAGAAAAATAATCGGTTCGCTTCGCTCACCCGCGAAACACCAAAAAAGACTTGTGTCGCCCGTTTTCCGGTGCACAAGTCTTTTTTGCAGATAAACATTTACGAGCGGACAATTCCGATCAGCTCCTGCAAAAATTCGGCGATGTCGCCTTGCAAAACCGGACCGTGTCCCGTTGCCAAAAATTCGATCGGCCACTCCAGCAAAGCTGTAAGCCCCGCCACGTACTCCGGGACGCGATCTGGCTCCTCCATCGCCCAGTTCTTGATCTGCGCCTTGTACGCGGCGCGACATTCGCTTTCCTTGCCGATGATTTGCCCCAGCTCGGCTTTTTCAAAGCAAATGTGATCGCCCACAAAACAAATCTTGCTCTGTGGGTCAAAAAACGCTACCGAGCCTTCCGTATGAAAGGACAGCTGCTGAAACCGCAGCACCGGAAGTTCTCCCCTGCTCCCCGTGAAAGTGTGCCCGAACAGCGTCTGAGAGAAATCGTCCAGCTCGTAGTAGTCGTCGAGATGAATCCAGTTGTTGCGGGATGGAAACATGTCGGCGTTTCCGATGTGGTCCGCGTGCCGATGGGTAAAATAAACGTATTCAATCTGCTCCGGCTTGGCACCGATTCCCTCCAGCGCCTGCTGAAAGTACGCACGTTGCTTGCGCAGGTGGGAGTCGATAACAACAAACGATTCACCCTGTTTGATGACGTAGCTGTTCACATAGCTCTGCCACGCATCCTCGTAGGTGATGATCGCCCAGGTGGAGTCTGTGATTGGTGCAATCACGTTGTTCATGCCTCCATCTCTCCTCTCCTCCCAGTTTTTTTCATAATGATATTATACACAATGATACACGACCTTGCCGACACTTGCCAAAACATCGGCCGTTAAAGTACAGTTGCCTTTTCGCCCAAGCTGACCCAGAAGCGCCCCTGTGAACGGGTGATGTTGACCGGAACCCCAAAAAAGCGGGTCAATCCGTCTGCTGTGAGCACCTCGTCCGTCCTTCCCGCGCGCTCTACCTCCCCCGCCTTCAACAGCAATGTGTGCGTAAAGCATGGCAAAATTTCTTCAATATGATGCGTGACGTAAATCAATGTCGGTCCATCCGGCTGCTCGGCAATCTGCTCGATCATCTGGAGCAGCTGCTCTCTTGCCAGCAAATCCAGCCCTGTACACGGCTCGTCCAAAATAAGCAGCCGGGGAGAGGCCATCAGCGCCCGTGCAATCAGCACCTTTTGCCGCTCTCCTTGCGAAAGCGCTCCGAACGGCCTGTCCCGAAGCTCTGTGCAGCCAAATGTTTCGAGCAGGGCTGACGCTTTTTGCACATCTTCCTCCGCCGGAACCGAATACAGGCCAATCGTCGCTTCTCTTCCGCTCAAAATGACGCGAAAGGCCGTCTCATGCTCGTGGAGCTGCGCGATCAGCGCGGTGCTAACCCATCCGATTGCTTTTCTCACCTCGCGCAAATCGACCGTTCCATACAAATTGCCGAGAACGCTGACCTGCCCTTTTGTCGGCCAGGTATAGCCACAAATAATTTTCAGCAGACTTGTTTTGCCGGAGCCGTTCAAGCCGACCAGGCACCAATGCTCGTTTTCCCGCACCTGCCAGTTCACGTCGCGCAATATAACCGTTTCGTCCCTTTGCCACATGACCTGGTTTACGTCGATTATCATTTGCTCGCTCCACTCCTGTCTTTCTTTGTCTTGTCGGAAAAAAACCGTAATCTTTCTGATTATTAAGAGTATACCTGTCCATTTCAGACCGATCAATGCAAAAAACCTTCATGGCAAACTTCAAGCCGCGAAGGTTTCGACAATGCAGTATGCTTAAAACTTTCCTTGCAGCTTGAACACGATCTCCGCGAACAAGGTTGCGAACAGGAACGTCCCTGTGAAAACGACGAGGGATACGACTACGATCCGCCAGCTCAGCTGCTTGAACAGATGTATGTCTTTTCCGAGCGACAGACCCGCATAAGCGAGAATCGGTGTTGCGAGCGCCAGCAGGTTGATCTTGCCAATCGCTGCTGCCGTGTACTCGCTTCCTGGGAAAAAGGGGGAAGTAGCGAGCATGGCAAACAAGGAAATCCAGACAATAACCGGAGACTTGAACGGCAAAATTTTGGTAAAGCCCATCCCGATCAAGGTGATGACCGCCAAAAGCAAAATGCCCGGCAAAGATTCCAGGAGCGGCACACCATAGCCGATCCAGTTTCCGATAAGCGAAATAAAGCCAATGATGAGAATCGTCAAAATTTGATTCATGCGCTTCTTTTCCCCCCTTCTGTTTTCGAAGAAGCGTTTTTGCGGCCGATGATCGGCTCAAGCCATGCGTACAGGCGCTGCGTCAGCGGCAAGGAGATGAAAATGCAGACGTACGTCCCGATAATGCTCATCATCAGGTTTGCCGCCCCGGAATAGAAGGCGATGTCGTTTTGTGCTTCCGGGAAAATGACGGCGAGCGAGCCAGTTGCAGCCGCCATCATACTGCCTGAGCCAACCGCTGCGCCCATCGCAAGCGAAATCGGATGGAAAATTCCGCTGCTGCCCAGAATACTGGCGAGAATCGACATGAAAATGGCGCCAAACAACGTACCGCAGATGTAAACACCCAAGGCGCCGCGCGCTTCCGGTGAGCTTCCGCCAAACTTGTCGACGATAATCGCCAGGTTTGGCTCGCGATCGAGAGAGTATGTAGCCCCGATCGATTCCCGCTTCAAACCGAGCAAAAGCGCTACAGGCAAGCCCAAAATGATCGTTCCGACGATGTGCCCGACTTCCTGGACGAGCAGGGATACCCCCGCTCCGAACAGCTTGGGCAGCTCGGGTCCAATGTTCGCCCCCAGCTTGCACACGAAAATCAGAAACGACAAGCCCAAAATGTTTCCCGCAACATTCATGTCTTTTTCTTTCAAAAACTTGAAGGAAGGCCAACTGATGACACCGCCGAGCACAAGTGCGTACAGCATTGGGAACAAGGCGATGACACCGATGCCGATATTGATTTTTTGCGTGCCGATAAACTCTGTCAAGGCTACCAGTACAAGCACCAGGACATGTAGCTTGTACACATTCACGCGTCCCTCTGTCACTTTCTCCGTCATAAGAATCCCCCTGTTCGCTCTTGTTTCTGTCTGCTCTTCGACCATTTCACGCGGACATTTTTTTAGTCGAATTCACCTTTAATGTTGTGATATTTAGTTATATTAGAATTTTCTATCATTAACGTCCACGTAAAGTATACAAAGCACGAAAAACAGCTTTAAAACAGCATTTTTTATCGTTTTTCGGCAAAATAATGCCCTGTCTCCGCTTTTACTAATGGACGGCTAGCCATACAAATTTTCCGCCGCTCTGGCCGAACTTTTTGCCGCGCCGTTTGCATCTGTCTTTATCCCCTCCCCATCGCTTTGCCAGGCGAGAGCTGGCGAAGCAGACTGCCGGAAAACGCGGCAAGTTCTTCTGTTCGTTCAACTGGGAACTTTTCTTTCCGAAGCCGCCCCCGTTTTTGGAGATACTACTGGTGACGACGCTCCCAGGGGTGATTTCCTTGATCCGTTTGGGCTATGCCTGTATCAGTGTGAAGCTGAAAAACAATCCCAACAAAAAGACGACCGTTGCGCAACTCAACAAGCTGGAGCCGCAGGAGCGGTTGAGAAAGCTACGGCAAGTGTTGCAGACGAATTTTTTCAACCTGATGGACTTGCTCGCCTACAACGTGGAAAACCGGATTTTTTTGTATCGCCTCCCCTCGGAATTCGTCCCGCTGGCAACGCACCCGGTCGCGGCAGATTGGGACTGGGCCAAAGAATTTTCCTGGGACTTTCAAAAAGCGGGAGAATTCATCCGCAACAATGGCATTCGCCTGACAGCGCATCCCGGCCACTTCAGTATTTTGAACAGCGACAAGCCATCCGTGGTCGAGGCGGCCATCGCTGATTTTTCTTATCACGCCAAAGTGTTTGATCTGCTCGGTCTCGACGATAATTCGGTGCTGGTTACGCACGTCGGCGGCGTGTTCGGGGACAAGGCTTCGTCCCTGGAACGGTTTGCGGTCAACTTTGCGCGATTGCCTGAGCAGGTCAAGCGGCGGCTTGTCGTGGAAAATGACGATACGTCCTTTACCATGCGCGAGGTGCTGGAACTGTGCGAGCGGCTTGGTGTGCCGATGGTGTTCGACCTTCATCACCATCATTGCCATTCGGACGGCGAGGATTGGATCGAATACCTCCCGCGCATCATCAAGACGTGGGGAAACCGCATCCCGAAAATGCACATGTCCTCTCCGAAATCGGCCAAAGAATTTCGCGCACATGCAGACAAGATCGATCCGGACGAATTTATCCCTTTTGTGAGTGCGCTTGCAGATTACCATGTCGATATTGTATTGGAGTGCAAAAACAAAGATGATGCCCTGTTGTCGCTTCGCCATCATCTGAAAAAGCGTGGGGTCGATGTCGAGGTGTTTGCCGCTGTCCCTTGATCGTTGCTGTCAGCCTTACAGTCAAAAGGACGCCCGCGTATCACAGGCGTCCTTTTTCAGGATTCTTCTTAATCGCAGCCGCAGCCGCAATCGCAGCCATGTCCGGAGGATGAGCCTCTGTGTCCCCAAGACGAGGAACTGCCGCGATCACACGAACTGCTGCTCCGATGCTGCCAAATCTGGCAACGATCGTGATAATATTTCATTCTCCGTTGATGGTGCTTGTAATATCTGCGGTATTCGCTGTATTTGCGGCGATGATCCCGGTATTGCTCGCATTTGTGGCGGAAATACTGCATCCGGTCCATATGGAAATGGAACTTGAACAAGTAAAGCTCGATTTTCGAGCCTGGCCGGACGTTTTCCGGCATCGGCGGTCTCATGTTTGGCGAAGCATTTGGTGGACGCCGATTCGGCATGGCGTTCGGCGGCATCGGTTTCGGTGGCATTGGGTTAGGAGGCATCCGGTTTGGCGGCATCTGATTGGATGGCATCCGGTTTGGCGGCATTGGGTTTGCTGGCATGCGATTCGGCGGCATTGGATTTGCCGGCATGCGATTCGGCGGCATCGGGTTGGCCGGCATTGGTTTGGGTGGCATCGGATTCGGCGTCTTCGGCATCATCTGGTTGGGAGATGGTGCAGTCGGCCGTTGCGGTTGCGGCATCGGGCGGGCCGGGATGTTGTGCTGCGGATTTTCCGAGCTTTTTGGCATATTCGGCTTCGCTGGCGATGGTATGTTCGGTGACGGCAATGGCATCATGGAAGAAGGCGGTTTCGGCATTTCTTTGGGACGCCTTTTGGACGATGGAGGCCCAGGCGGCATCTTGCGTCGCTTTTCCACGGAATTGAACACGTCCTTTCTGATGAAATCACACAGTACATGGTATGACATCTATCCCGCTCAAGAAACGACACTCGCCCAGTTTCCCAAAGTGGACTGAGCCCGTTTTTTCTCCTATAGGAAAGGAGCCGTGCCATTCTTGATCTTGACGGCGCGCTCACTTTCGTTACAATAATACTAATAACAACAATTATCTGACAGTTGTGGAGCGAAAGTGAGGACAGACGTATGCAGCCGCCCAGCAGGCTTACACGTTTCATCCAATCACATAGAACCCGGGAGCGAGGGGTTAGGAGCCAGTATCCTAACCCCTCGCTCTTTTCGTTCTCTGCTCTGTTAAAGGAGGAAACTATTCGTGAATCAGCAAGCACATGTCATTCACATGAACGGAAATGATTTGCGCATTGAAGACGTCGTCCTGATCGCCAGAAACGCACACCGCATCGAATTGACCCAACAAGCGCTGGAAAATGTCCGCCGCTCCCGTGCCATGGTGGAAAAAATGGTCGAGGAGCAAAAAGTCGTCTACGGCATCACGACGGGCTTTGGCAAGTTTTCCGATGTCATGATCCAGGGCGAGGATGTCAGCAAGCTGCAGGAAAACCTGATTATGAGCCACGCATGCGGGATGGGGGAGCCATATCCGGAGGAAGTTGTCCGCGCGATGATGGCCCTGCGAATCAATGCTCTGGCAAAAGGCTACTCCGGCATTCGCGAAGAAACGCTGCTTCATCTGGTCGAACTGTGCAACCGCGGCGTCCATCCGGTCATTCCGCAGCAAGGCTCACTTGGTGCCAGCGGCGATTTGGCTCCGCTCGCGCACATGGTTCTCGTCATGCTCGGCAAAGGCGAAGCGATTGTCAATGGACAGCGCCTGAGCGGTGACGAAGCGCTCAAACAGGTCGGACTCTCTGCGATTCGCCTGCAAGCAAAAGAAGGGCTTGCCCTCATCAACGGCACGCAAGCCATGACCGCCCAGCTTTGCCTGGCCCTGTACGATTCCCGCGTCGTGCTGGAAAGCGCGGAGCTGATCGCCGCCATGACAATCGAAGCGCTGCGCGGCATTCCGAAAGCATTTGATCCGCAGCTTCACCTCGTCCGCCCGCATCCGGGACAGCAGGAATCGGCGAGACGTCTGCTCGCGCACTTGTCCGGCAGCGAACGCACTACGGAGCAGGGCGAGCTGCGCGTCCAGGACCCGTACAGCCTGCGCTGCCTGCCGCAAGTCCACGGGGCGACACGCGATACGCTGGAGTACGTCTGGGAGACCGTCACCCGCGAGTGCAACAGCGTGACGGACAACCCGATTCTTTTCACAGAGACAGGCGACGTCATCTCCGGCGGGAATTTTCACGGTCAGCCGATGGCCTTTGCCGCAGACTTTTTGGCGATCGCCATGGCAGAGCTGGCCAACATATCCGAGCGCCGCACAGAACGGCTCGTCAACCCGCAGCTCAGCGGCCTGCCCGGATTTTTGACCGAGAACGGCGGACTGCATTCCGGCTTCATGATTACGCAATATGTAGCCGCTTCCATCGTCTCGGAAAACAAAGTGCTGTGTCACCCTGCCTCCGTCGATTCGATCCCGTCCTCGGCAAACCAGGAGGACCATGTGAGCATGGGAACAACCGCTGCCCGCAAGCTGCGCACAGTCGTCTCCAACGTAACAAAGGTGCTCGCTATCGAATATTTGGCGGCTGCACAAGCAATTGATTTCGGGAGCGGCAAGCTTGGCGCAGGCACGAAAAAAGCTTACGATGAGCTGCGCCGCGCCGTTCCCCGTCTGCACGAGGACCGGGAAATGCACCCCGACCTGGTGAAAGCAGAGAAACTGATCCAAAAAGGAGCGCTTGTCATTCTCTAGTGGTTGATCCCGCTGGGAACGCCCTCCCTTCTCTGCTATGATGAAAGCAAAGGCTGTGCGACAACGCACAATCCGATTCGCAGTAGAGCATGGAGGGCTGCCTGATGAAGCCAGCATCTGAGTCGCTGCAACACCCTGACTATATCTTGTTGTTTGACGGCGTCTGCCACTTGTGCAACAGCGCCGTGCAGTTCATTCTCAAGCGCGATCCGTCCGGCAGCATTCACTTCGCTTCCCTGCAGTCAGACAAGGGGAAGCAGCTTTTGTCCCGCTATTCGTACGATCCCTCTGAGCTGTCGACGGTCGTGTTGATAGCCCATGGACGGTTGTATACCAAGTCAGACGCGATTTTGCACGTGGTCCGCAAGCTGTCTGGAGCCTGGCCGCTGTGCTTTTACCTTGGCCGCCTCTTCCCCCGTCCTTTTCGCGATTTTGCTTACGACTGGGTCGCGAAAAACCGCTACCGCTGGTTTGGAAAACAGGAGCAATGCATGCTGCCTACCGCCGAGATCAAGTCTCGCTTTCTGGACTAATCGGCAAAAGGGCAAGGCGGGCTGCACGTATCGTCCTTCCCATGCAAAAAAAGAGGAGCCGTCGCTTGTGCTGTCGGCTCCTCTTTTTTTCTAGTTGATCCGCGCTTGCGGATGATCGTCGCTTGCGTAGGCAGCGGCTTTGGCGTTTGCTTCCACCTGCTCCGGGCTTTTGCTGCCCGGAATTACCGCCGTGACGGCTGGATGCTTCAAGCACCACGCCAGCGCCCACTGCGCCATGTCCATGCCCTCTGGCACTTCGCTTTCCTTGATTTTGGCCACTTCTTCGAGCAACTGGGCGACGTGCTGCGGATTGTGGCGGTGCCGCACATCATTTCCGGCGAAGACGGCGCCCGGCTTGTATTTTCCGCTCAAATAGCCGCTCGCCAGCGGCACGCGTGCGAGTACGCCCAAATCCTGCTCGATGCACGAGGCGAACACCGCTTCCTCCGGCTTGCGGTCCAATCGGTTGTAGACGACCTGAATCGTCTGCGCGTTGACCCGAGAGGCCCCTGTCACCTGATGCATGTTTCCATTTTTTGCAATCGACAGTCCCAGGTGGCGAATCGTTCCAGCCTGCACCTGCTTGTCGAGGTACGTCCACAGCTTGTCGTTGTCAAACGCTTCGTTTGGCCCGGAATGGAACTGGTACAGGTCGATGTAGTCTGTCTGCAACGCCCGCAGCGACTTTTCCAGTTGCTCCTGCACGGCGGCCGCGCTGTAATCGTCTGTTCGCGAAAACTTGTCGTGAAAATGGTGGCCGAACTTCGTCGCGATGATCCAATCTGTGCGGCGGTTCTTTTTCAGATAGCCTCCGATCAGTTGCTCCGAGAGGTGGTCGCCGTAGCACTCCGCCGTATCGATCAGGTTGATCCCCAGTTCATGCGCCTTGTCCAAAATCTGATCGACTTCGGACTGGGAGAAGTCTTTCCCCCACTCTCCGCCAAATTGCCACGTACCCACGCCAATGACCGAAACCGTCAGTTCCGTTTTCCCAAGTCTGCGGTACTTCATCGTCGATTCCTCCTCGCGACTGTATGTAGAAAAGGCCCTGAGCGAACTGTCGCTCAGGGTGAAATCAACCGAAAATCAGATCGTTTTTTCGATGTTTAACTGGCTGACAAACTCTCGCAGGTTGTCTTTCCGTTCCTTGCGCATTTTTTTGCGCTCCTCTGCCGATTCCATCAGCTTTTTCTCCTCTTCGGTTTCCGGTACAATCGCCGGAACTTCGGTCGGATTGCCCGCTTCATCCAGCGCGACAAATGTCAAAAACGAAGTGGCAGTCAGGACTCGTTCCCCTGTTTGCAGGTTTTCTGAGACAATTTTTACAAACACTTCCATGGAAGTACGCCCCGTCGAGGAAACGAACGCTTCCAGACAAATCGAATGCCCCATTTTCACGGGTGCCAAAAAGTCAATGGAGTCGATGGAAGCAGTTACGACAGGGCGACGCGAATGCCGCATGGCAGCGATTGCCGCTACCTCATCTATATAGGCCATCATCGTCCCGCCGAAGATGGTCCCGTGGTAATTGGTATCAGACGGCTGAACCAAGGATGCCTGGATCGTACGGGATTCTTGAGTAGTCTTGACTTTCATCACTGTTGCTCCTTTGTCAATCAAGTTCATGCTCCCCCATCATATCACAAGGTATCCGCTGTTCCAATTACATACTGGCAGTTGGTGTATGGCTGCTCTTTCGCAGATGGTCGAGAATGCTGTCGGCCTCCTCCTGCAAAAAATAGCGCAGCATCGGCACGTTCCATTCAAAAGCGGGGCGATAGCCGTCCAGCGCGAACCAGTTTTCGTCGAGGTGTGCAGCCAGCTTCCTGCGCTCCGGGTTGGCGCAATAAAACTGCTCCAGATAGTCCGTCCCCCATCTGGAAAAGGACGACGTCTCCCTGGTCACGGCGGTCAGCAAAATTTCCTTGCCGGTATCGATCAAGTCCAGCGGATATAGCTGGCAGCTGAACGGCTTGAGCGGCAAGACATCATGCCCCGTCTCTTCGGCGTAGGCGTGGATCGCACAGCCGAAACGGCCGTTGTTTTCCTGATAAAACAGACAGTTGCCATGCCGCAGGCGAATGGTGCCTGTCGTCTGTTCCGGGTCCCATACGCCGTAGCGCTCCCAGTTGTCCCGCTCGCCTGCTGTCTGCAAACGGGCAGCGATCTCCGGTACTTCTTTTTCCAGCACCGAAATTTGCCATTCCTCGACGGCGTATGGCTGGCCGCCTTCACAGCAAGTCTCGCGGTGAACCGTCCGGCAATTCCAGCAGTCCAGGTGAAACAAAGCGAGCAGAGCGGGTACGTCCACCATGTACCGCCCTGCCTTTCTCATCGCATGCCTGTTTTTTTTCATGTACTTCTCGCAACTGTACGCTTCTTTTTCCGTCATCGGGTCAGGTGTTCCGACGTAGCGATAGGATGACTTCCTGCTCATTTTTCCAGGACGATCTCCGCTTCCGTACCGAAAATGTTCAGTTTTCCGTCAGCATACGAGGCGAGATCCACTTCTTCTCCGGGAATTTCCATCAAAATTTCCACGCTTTCCTCGTCCTCTGCCACAAACAGCAGCCACAGGTCTTTTTCGTCAAATTCGTTGTCGGTGAGCTTCACCTCTGCCAGTTGCCCCTGAAACTGCGTGACTTCTTCATCGTCCTCGCTCTCCGTGTCCCATTGTGTAAACGTGACGGACAGCGGCTGCTTGGCAAACTCGTCCACAAGCAGGCGCAGAAGCTGTTCGTGCTGTTGAATATCCATCGTCAATCCCTCCGAAAAAATATCATTACTGCCCATCATAGCAAAGTGCAGCGAAAAAGCCAAAAGAAAAACCGCTCCCCAAAACGGAAGCGGCTGTTTCCTGCTGCTAGCTTACTTTGCTGATCGTCTGGGCGAGGGCAAAGTCTTTGCCCGTCAGTCCATTTGCCTCGCGGGTCGCGAGCGTAAACGTCACGGTACCGCCCGACAGGTGAATCTCCACATGCTGACTGTCCTGCTCTATCATTTCCGCCACGCGGTTCACAAAGCTCACAGCCGTGGCCAAGTCTCTACAGTGATAGGTGCGAGACAGCGCCATTTTGTCTTCTGCCAGCCGCCAGCCCGGAACCTTGCTCAAATACAGTTTGACCTGTTCCAAAGACAGCTTGCTCACTTACATCGCCCCCTTTTGCCCGATGAATCGGTGGTAACACCATCATATTCAGCAGACAGAAAGGTTAGTCACGCTTATCCGCATCCCTTATCGCTTGATCGCGTAAAAAATCATGCGCGGCGATTGACTGGCGCGATACGGTTCAAATTGATAATTGCCAAACACCTGAAGCTGTCCGAATCCGGCCCGCTCCAGCATGGCCGTCATCTGTTCCACAGAGTAAAGCCGCACCTGCTCCATGTACTCCCTCGGCTGTGCTGCGGAATCGTCGCGAATCAAAATCCGCTTTTTCACGGTTTCGTCCTCGATCCAGCGCTTTTCCTCGATCAGCATCCCGTTGACCTCTTTGGTCGAGTGCGGCACGAGATGATTTTTCACGTAGGCGGGATTCAAATAGTCGATGACGACCTCTCCGCCTGCTTTCAATGCCTGTGCCATATTGCAAATGACCTGCTCGTTTTCCTCATCCGACGAAAAATAGCCAAAACTGGTGAACAGGTTGACTACGATGTCAAATTCGTCCCGATACGGAATATGGCGCATGTCAAAGCGAGCGAAGCTAAGCTGTGGATACGTGTTCTGTTCTTCCGCAAGCTGCAGCAGCACAGGAGACAGGTCGACACCGACGACTTCGTATCCTCTGCGAGCCAGCGCCCGCGAATGCCGCCCGCTCCCGCAGCAAAGGTCAAGGACGCGCCCCGTACTCTTTACCGGCAATCGCTCCAGCAGATTGGCGATCTCGCTGTCGGCCGCCGAATCATCCCGATGCCGATACACCAGTATGTAATCTTCGCGAAAGCTGCGTTCAAACCATTCCTCTCCCATTCCCTAGCTCCTTTAATTTCAAGATGTTCCCATTATACCACAGCGCGGTTGATCCGCAGCCGATTTCCCCCATCCGAAGTGCAGGGACAGCCTGCAAACAACATGAGGTACATGAAAAAACAAAGCCCCCTAGTCTGCTGCTGGCGACAAGCTTTGCCTTGCCAGTTACAGATCGGGGGCTTGTATTCGATTAGGCAGGCTACCGCAGGCGTGCAGCTCGTCCCAGACGAATTTTTTCCGCGGCACGGGCGATAATGCTCTCCACGGATGCCGGGTCATCCACGACGTCGTACTCGTTGATGTTCACCCGCAAAACCGGACAGGAGGTAAACGAGTGAATCCAGCTTTCGTAACGGTCGAACAAATCGCGCCAGTAGTCAATCGGGGTCTGCTGCTCCATCGGACGTCCCCGCTCCTGGACACGCCCGATAATTTCATCGAAGCTGCCTTCCAGATAGATCAAAATATCGGGATGCGGAAAATACGGCGTCATGACCATCGCTTCGAACAGCTCGGTGTACGTGCGGTAGTCTTCTTCCGTCATGTTGCCCTGCTCGTACAGCATGCGGGCGAAAATGCCGGTATCCTCATAAATCGAACGATCCTGCACGAAGCCGCCGCCGTAGTCAAACATGCGCTTTTGCTCCTTGAAACGCTCAGCCAGAAAAAAGATTTGCAGGTGAAAACCCCAACGGGCCAAATCGTTGTAATAACGTCCCAGATAAGGGTTGTTGTCCACTTTTTCCACGGACACGCGAAACCCGAGCTGATCGGCCAGGGCGTGTGTGAACGTCGACTTGCCGACGCCTACCGTGCCGCCGATGGTGATAACCGCATTGCTCGGAATTCCGTATTTTTCACGAAGATGGCTGTTTTGAAACCTAGACATGTACGCAACTCCTTATTCAAATACTTGCCCGTTACAGATGGCAATCAATCGTTATGCCTGTTGCCCCCGCAGCTCCTGGATGCGCGGCACGATAAGGTCGAGCATGTACTGCCGATCCTCTGGCCGATGGACAAAATCCAGCTCGTCACAGTTGAATTTGATGACAGGCGTATCCGGGTGGTGCTTTTCAAACTCGTCCATAAATTCGTTGTAGTCGGCAATGAGATTTTTCATATAGCCCACATCCATTGACCGCTCGACTTCGCGATCGCGCATGGCGATCCGCTTCATGACCGTGTCGATGGACGCCGTCAAGTAAATGACCAGATGGGCCTGTGGCAAATCTTCTGTCAGGATATCATAAATTTTGAGGTACTTTGGAAGATTGTTGTCGGACAACGTTCGTTTGGCAAAAATCGTATTTTTGAAAATATTGTAATCAGATACGACAGAAATGCCCTGATTGAGATAGTGGGCGTGAATATCCTGCAATTGCTTGTAGCGGTTGCACAGGAAAAACATTTCCAGCTGAAAGCTCCACTCTGCGATGTTTTCGTAAAATTTTCCTAAAAAAGGATTTTCATATACAATTTCTTCCAATAATTGCAGGTCGCAGGTACGGTGCAGTTCCCGCGCCAGAGAGGTTTTTCCTATTCCGATCGGTCCCTCAACGGTTATCAATATGGACTTCATATACGCGTCTGTTCCTTTCCCCGAAAATGAGAGCACTCCATATTCTAGCATGCACCCTTCCATTTGTCGAAACTATTCGTTTTCTGTCGCACGACGTTTTTTTCCAGCAAAAAAACTGCTCCTGAAAATCAGAGCAGTTGGAGTTGACGAGGCTTTTTGCCCTACGTAAAATACTCGATTTTGGCCTGCGGAAAAAGTCTGGCAATCTCGCCCTCCAAATGCGCCTGCAACGCTTTTGCCTGCACATCCGGGTAGACGTACTTGCCTTTGCCGTACTTGCCCCACTTGTATTTGCGTTCTTCTTCGTTCATGGTAAGCTTGGTCTTCGGATAACGCTGCAAAATCAAGTTTTTGGCAACCTTGGTAAAGCGGTGCTGGATCAGCTCAAAAGTCAGGTCGCCAAGCGCTTCCGGGACGAGCTGTTTTTGCAGCCGCTCCAGCAAATCGGTGTAGCCTTCCTTCCAGCCGTCAAACCAGTACAAGGGAGCCAAAATGAAGCCGAGCGGATAGCCTGCTTTTGCCACTTTGCCCGCCGCTTCGATTCTTTGCGCGAAGCTGGAGGTGCCCGGCTCGAAATTTTTGATGACGTAATCGGCATTCATGCTGAAGCGAAAACGGGTATGCATATTATGTTTTGCATCCAGCAACGAATCGACATGGTGAAACTTGGTGACGAACCGCAGACGGCCGTACTCCTGCTCCCCCATAAATTCGATTGCTCGCCTGAGGTTGCCTGTCAAATGCTCGATACTGACCGGATCGGATGTACACGCTGCCTCGAAGCGGGTAATCTCTCCCGGCCGTTCCTCGATGTACTTTTTCGCCTGGGCAAAAATTTCATCGGTATTGACGTAGACGCGAATGTACGGCTTGGACCCGATATTCGTATTCAAATAGCAGTAGTGACAATGCGCCGCACAGCCTGTAGCCAGCGGTATCGCGTATTCCGCGGACGGCTTGGACGTTTCGAACTTCAACGTTTTGCGCACCCCAATGACCAAGGTTCGTTTGGCATTACGGTACTTTTCCACCTCTGTCTCGCCGGGAATGCCGCGCACCTGATTGTGGCTGGTCGTCATTTGCAGCGGAATGCCTTGTGCCTTGAAACGCTGGTACAGTTCCTGGCCGAGCGGATAGTTCAGGGCATTGGGCTCGACGAAAACGTAGTCGGGCACAAACAGCCCTGCACTTGTCTGGCTTGCTTTTTCGGATGCTTCCAACAGTGTCGTCACCATATACACAAGCTCCCTCCCCTGTGTAGTATGGCCATACAACCGATCCTGGCTACAAGGAGATCACTGGCTTTGGTGCATGGTTATCGTTCTACAGCGTGCTTTTGAACTCGCGTAGCCACTGCCGCGCTTCCTCCGCCTGACTGGACGGCACCTGCAGCATGTATACGTATCCGCCTTTTTTCGTTTCTCGGGACAACAGCCTGACGCGGATTCCTTTTATCTCCAAATATCGCCGACATTCGCTCGCCACTCTGGGCAGCCCGTACGATTCATGAATCGTTACCCATTTGGTCCACATGCCTTCCTCACCCTCAATTGCTTCTTGCTTTACTGTAAGCAGCGAGCAGGCAGTTGGTTCGCAAAAGAGATGGCGAGTGCCGATTTTCCCAAAACCGTTTTGCCCCCTGCGCCGTCTAATTGGTAGGAGGGGTGAATTTTGAATCTGGAACAACTTGTCTCGCAAGCCAGACAAGGAGACGACGAAGCTTTTTACCAGCTGATTTGCCAGCAGCAACAGCAGCTGTACAGCGTGGCTTACGCCTTTTTGCGCAACGAACTGGACGCGCTGGAGGCGATACAGGAAGCGACCTGCCGCTCCTATCTCCGCTTGTCTCGCCTGAAGCAGCCCGCGCATTTTCGCACCTGGCTGACGCGCATTCTCATCCACGTCTGTCTGGACGAGCTGAAACGAAAAAAACGGTTTGCTCCCGACTTTCCCGATGCTGACGGTCTGACTGATTCGAACCGCAAGCAGTGGGAGCACACGGCAGATAAAATCGACATCGAGGAAGCACTGGCCAAGCTTACGCCTGTGTACCGCAGCATCATCATCCTGAAATATTTTGAAGATCTGACCATTCGTGAAATTGCGTTGCGGCTCGGCCATCCGGAAGGAACGATCAAGACCTGGCTGCACAAGGCACTGGTTTCATTGCGAAAAGAACTCGGGAAAGGCTGGTGAATGAATTTGGATATGGAAAAAACAGAGGGACAGACTGGCACACAAGTACCGCCGCAAATCGAGCATTACATTCGTTCTGGCATTGCCCAAGCCAAAAGCCTTCGGCACAGACAACGTCGTAGCCGACTTGTTCAACTCTCTTCGTGGGTTGCGGCAGGGTGTCTGCTCCTGGCCTTCGTGTTCTCGGTGCGTCTCTCCCCTGCGGTTGCCGCTTACGTCAGCCATATTCCCGGGATGGAAAAGCTCGTGGAACTGATCCGCGAAGACAAAGGGCTGCAGCGGGCTGCCGAGCACGAAATGGTACAGGACGTAAGCACAAGCGGTTCGCTTGAGGGCATCACTTTCAAAATCGACCAGGTGCTGACCGATCAGAAACGCATGCTATTGTTTTACACGCTAAAGCATGAGCGTACCGGTCATAAGGTCGGGTTGCGCAAGCTGGAGCTGTTTGACGCCTCCGGCAAGGAGTACGGAGCAAGCTGGTCCAGCATGGATGTAGAAGCCTCCGCAGAGGAAAAGAACCGTATTGATATTTTTCGCCCGGAATCAAGCGAAGTACCTGACGCACTGACAGCCAAAGTGACGCTCGATCTCGACGGCGCAGAACTTAACCCTCCGCTTGCGATCACGTTTTCCATCGACCATAGCAAATATACGGCGTTTGAGAAAAAAGTGGTTCCTGTCGGCAAGAAAGTGACGGTGGACGGACAGACGTTTACCATCGAGCAAATCACGGTGTTCCCAACGCAAACAGAGGTCAGCATCCGCTTTGATCCAGGCAACTCCAAACATATTTTCGACTTTGACGAGCTGCGGCTGGTAGATGAAAAAGGCCAGACGTACGCCTTCTGGGGGAATGGCGTGTCAACGCGGGAGAACGGAGAAAACGGCAAAGTGTACCATCTGGAAAGCATCTATTTTCTGGATCCGCAAAAGCTGTTTTTGAAAGCAGACGGGATTCGGGCGCTGGACCGCGACAAGCTGCAGGTGGTAATCGACGCGAAGACGCAGAAGCTCGTCAAAGCACCCGATGCCAGGCTCAAGCTGACTGCGCTGCGCCAGGTCGACGATGTGGTCGGCATGGACTGGGAGCTGGAAGTCGAGGAAGCGGACGCGCATCGCTTCATCCATATGGGTAACGACATCACGGACAATCAGGCGAATAAATACGACTACATCCAGGGAAGCTCGTCTTCGCGCGATCCAGCGGAGCGTCTCCAGACGTACAGCCTGCTTTACAAAAGGCTGACGAAGAACGGCGCCCCTGATTTCTACACTTTTACCCTCACGGACTATCCCGCTCGTTTGCAAAGCGGGTTTACCGTGCAAGTCAAATAGCAAAATGGCCTCGCAAAGAATTTGCTCTCCGCGAGGCCATTTTGTTGCCGCTCCCCTTCGCTTACTCCACAACCGCCCAATGATTGGTCGGACCGTGGCCGCCGCCCAATTGCGGAGCAGTTTTGATTGCTGCAAAAATAAAACGGTTCGCTTTTTCGACCGCAGCCACAAGCGGCGTATTTTTCGCCAATTCTGCCGTCAGCGCAGCGGAAAACGTGCAGCCCGTTCCGTGCGTATGCCGGGTATGGATGCGCTCATGCGACAGCTCGAAAAAGTCGCGGCCGTCAAACAAAATGTCGACGACGGTATCACCGTCGAGGTGGCCGCCCTTCATCAAGACGTTGCGCGCTCCGAGCGCATGAATGGCGCGGGCGCCTTCGCGCATTTCGTCCGGAGTGCGAATCGTCATCCCTGTCAGGCACTCGGCCTCCGGCAAATTCGGCGTCACGACTTCCGCGAGCGGCAGCAGCTCTGTTTTCAGCGCGTCAATCGCTTCGTCCAAAAGCAGCTTGGCCCCGCCTTTGGCGATCATCACCGGGTCGACGACCAGCTTTTGCAGACTCGCAGCGCGCACCTCGCTTGCCACTGCGCGGATGATGTCTGCGTCAAACAGCATCCCCGTCTTCGCCGCGTCCGCTCCCAGGTCGCGCAACACTTCGCGCATCTGCTGCGCTACCGCTTCTGTCGGCAGCGGGTACACTCCGGCTACGCCCAGCGTATTTTGCGCCGTAATCGCCGTAATCGCGCTCATCCCGTAGACGCCGAGCTGGTGAAACGTCTTCAAATCAGCCTGGATGCCCGCTCCGCCCCCGCTGTCTGATCCTGCTATCGTCAATGCTCTCGCGATTTTTTGCATGAATACCCCTCCTGCTTTCGCCACCATTTCTCCTACGAGTATATCATCCGCCTGTCCCATTCGGTATACTTAGGAGTGATGACCAACCGTAAAGAAGGGATCTCGATGTCGTATCGCTTGTTTTACTGGCTGACCGTGCTCATTCCCACGATCATCATCGGGGGCTTCGAATTTGTTCGGCACGATTTCTTGCTGCCTTATATGTCCATGGAAACGGGCAACGTCTATATTACTTTGCTGACACTGTTGTTGTCTTTTTTGTTCGCCACCTGGATGTTTCGCACGATCAGGCAGATGAATGCGCGGATCGTCGAGGAGCAAGCCAGACGCGCCGTGTACGAGGAACGCGAACGTCTGGCCAGGGAGTTGCACGACGGCATCGCGCAGTCTTTGTTTTTTCTCAATGTCAAGCTCAAGCAAGGGCATCTGGATGACGCCAGAGTAGCCGTTTCCGCCATCGACAACCACGTGCGCCAGGCGATTTTCAATCTGCGCTCGTTGCCGGAGGAAGGCAGCTTCGACCAGCGGCTGGAAAAATGGCTGGCGCAGTGGAGTGCCTTGTCCGGCGTCGATGTCGCAGCCGATTTGCGCGTGCAGGAAAGCTTTTTTACCCCTGCCGAAGAAGTGCAGCTGTTCGGAATTATCCAGGAAGCTTTTGCCAATATCCGCAAGCATGCGCAGGCCAAGCATTCCTGGATTCGGCTTGCGACAGGCGAGCCGCGTAGCTGGGAGCTTGTCATCGAAGACGACGGCCTGGGAATTGCCCACACCCAGCCAGACACGAAAAAATACGGCCTGTCGATGATGCGCGAGCGGGCGCGTCAGTTGAACGCCGCGATTGACATTCAAAAACGGGCAGAAGGCGGCACGACCATTCGCCTGACCGCCCAAGCTGGAGGTTTTTCGAAATGAACGCATACCGTGTCCTGATCGCAGACGACCACCCGATGGCTCGCATGGCGATTCGCTCGCTTCTCGACCCGGACCCTTCTTTTGAGGTGATCGGGGAGGCTGAAAACGGCGAGGAAGCGTATTTGCTCTGCGGACAACTGCAGCCAGACCTGGTGCTGATGGACATCAACATGCCGAAATGGAGCGGTCTGGAAGCGACCCGCGAAGTGAAAAAAGCGTATCCGCATATCAAGGTCGTCATTCTGAGCGTCTCGGATGACGTCGCAGACCTGATTACGGCAATCCAGTTCGGCGCGCAAGGCTACCTGCTGAAAAACCTGGAGCCTGACGACTGGATCAACTATTTGCACGCGTTGCTTGGCGAAGACAGCGAGCTGACGCGGGAGATGGCAACCAGACTCATGTACAGCTTCAGACAGGAGGAACACGTAGACGAGCTTGTGCCGGATGTGCTGACGCCGCGCGAACGGGAAATCGTCATGTACGTCGGAGCCGGAAAGACGAACCGGGAAATCAGCGAAGCGCTCATTATCGCGGAAAACACGGTGAAAAACCATTTGAAAAACATCCTGGAAAAGCTGCAGCTTAGCAATCGCGTGCAGCTTGCCGCCTACGCGGTGCGCCACCATCTGATTATGAAAAAGTAAGCTCCCATTCGAAAACAGTTGCTTTTCGTGCCAACCACTGTCATTCTTAGATGGACTCGTTTTACGATTCCAGACATGAAGAATGGCAGGTGAACCACATGCTCGAAGTCAGGACCTCCAAGCTGAGCAACGGAGAATTAAACAGAGGCGTTTTCGCCATGCGCGATTTTGCAAAAGGCGAATTGCTCCATGAAGCTCCGGTTCTTCCTTATTTGAATGAGGAACACGAACATATCGAAAAAACGCTTTTGGCAGACTACGCCTTTGAATACGGTGCCAACCATACCGCATTCTTGCTCGGCTACGGCATGCTATTCAACCATTCCTACACGCCAAACGCCACGTACAGTATCAACTTTGACAACCACACGTTCGATTTCTACGCCTATCGCGACATTCACGCAGGCGAAGAGATTTTGATTAACTACAACGGCGAGGAAGACTGCGAAGATCCGCTCTGGTTTGACGAAGAGAAGCAGTCCGGCAAGCAAGGATAAGCGAGGGGCATCTCAAAAGGCGATATTGCCACTTTTGAGATGCTCCTTTTTTCATTCCTCTACCGTGTTGCCACACTTTTTACGATTGAATATCCGCCGCCTCATAGCTGTAATACACATACGGATCTTTCGGCGCCTTCACTGGCTCAATTTTCGCACCCTTCAGCACGAGCATGTCATAGCCGTCGACCTGGCGCAATTCCAGCTTGCCCCGCACTTTGACCCAACTGTCCTTCGCCCACTTGCTGGCGTCCTCGCTCTCCACGAGAATACCGAAGACACTGGCATCGGCCGTGCAGCACGTCACCGAAAAACGCGCCACGACGAACTGTTTGTCGCCAAGCCCAGGCTCTCTGTATACAAAGCCGAGCGTCTCCAACTGTTTTCCCGCAAAGTCTTTGGCGTACAGTTCCAACGTCGTCAGACCGTCCAGAAAAATTTTATCGTGAAGCGAGATCACAGGCTGCTTGTACATGGCAGCAGCAATATCGGTGTAAAAATCGCCAAAGCCCCCGCCAGAAAAGTATCGCTTGAGCTCGTCTTCACTCATGGACGGATTGGCACCGGACGGCTGGGAGGCAGCATTCGGCGCTGTATCCGCTGCTGTCGCCTCTGCGCTCGCTGCCTGCTCTGTCGCTTTCGGCGGCGCGGGTTGCTGTGCTGTCTGCGACTCATTCGTCTGAGCTTCACCTGTTGTTGTTTCCGCCATGCCCTGCGCATTTGCCTGCTGTGGCGGTGCAGCCTGTCCTCCCTGCTCTCCGGCAGGCTGGGATGCTGCTTCCGGCTGCCCGGTTTCTGTCGCCACTGCCGCCAATTTTCTGGCGTCGCTGCCAAGCAGAGTAACCCCGCGGTTTTCCGCTACGGCGCTCCCCAATATTTTGTCCGGCATGAAAAAGCCCATGAGGATCGGCAGCAAAAACAGGCTGTAGATGACAAGCGAGCCCCAGCGCGTGCGCGGCAGCTGATGCGCTTCTTCGCAGTCGCACTCGTACGCCCGGTTTCCCGTGAACACATGTCGCACACTCACTATCGTCAAGATGACGAGAATGCCTAGCGTGACGTAGCTTAGCGCATGCAGCTTCGGCGCGAGGTAGTGCCCCAGCTTTTCCGTCCAGATCAGGTAGGACAACAGCGCGGCGAATCCGGCCAAAATCAGGCTGCGCATCAAATAGTGCCAGGTCCAGTTCGTCTGGTTCATTTTTCCTCCCCCTAGATCGGCATTAGCAGCGTAACCGCCAACACCAGCATTGTTATGGCGACGACCAGCTTGACGACAAATCCGAAGCGGAATGTCAAGAGAAGCATCAGCGTCGTTTTGAAATCAAGCATCGGTCCGAAGACGAGAAAAGCGAGCAGCGAGCTGCTTTGAAACGTGCCCGAAAACGATGCAGCAATAAAGGCATCCGCTTCCGAGCAAAGCGAAAACAAGTAAGCCATGCCCATCATGACCAGATGGGACGTAATCGGTGTTTGTCCGATCTGTACCAAAAAGTCGCGGCTGATGTACACTTGCAGGATGCTGCTGACCAATGCCCCGAACAGCAAAAACTTGCCCATGTCGAAAAATTCGTCAACCGCATGCGCAAAAGTTGCCGACAGCTTGCCCCGCATCGCTTCGCTATGGGCGGCTTCATGGCGAATTTGCGCTTCCGTCCCGAGTCGCAACGGGTTCTTTTTCACAAAGAGCCAGACCAACAAGCCGACAGCCAGCGCGACGAGAAAGCCGACGACTCCCCGGTACAGCGCCATGTCCGGCTGCCGCGCGAAGGCGACATAGGTCGAGGAGAGTACCACCGGATTGACAATCGGTCCGGCGAGCAAGAACACAACGCCGACGGACACAGGCATCCCCTTTTGAATCAGACGGCGGACAACCGGGACGATCGCACACTCGCACACGGGAAACAAAAAGCCGAGCAATCCGGCAATCGGCAACGCGACGAGCGGGTGCTTCGGCATCCAGCGCCTGACCTGCTCTTCCGAGACAAACGTCTGGATGAAGGCGGAAAAAAACACACCTAGCAAGACAAAAGGGATGGCCTCAAGCAATATGCTGAGAAAAAACGTTTTGACATCGAGCCAGCGCGAAGACCACTCGATGCGAAATCCGGAAAACCAACTATAATCCCGGTCTGCCGTAAGCCATACGACACTTAAACCTAGCAGGACGGCCCCTATTATTTCTATGAGGAAGGGCCGAATTTTAGCCAGCACGTCAGAACTCCACTCCTTCACATAAATCGTCATCATTCCTAATTAGACACTCTTTCCGCACTTTCCTTCGGCTTCCCGGCTTTTTTTCCGACTCATTCCGTTTTATAATGAAAAAATCAACTGTGCCGGGGGGAAAAGCATGGGGCTGGAAATTCAACGTGCTGCTGAAGAAGGAGACATGTGCGAGATCCAAACGGTCGATGAGGCGAAGGTAACCAGGCTGCGGCCGAAGATGAGCGAAACAGAAGGTGTCGCTCCCCTGTTCAAAGCGCTGGCTGACGACACGCGTGCGAAAATCATTTACGCCCTGGCGCTGGAGGGCGAGCTGTGCGTGTGCGATGTCGCCGCCACGATCAACACCTCGATTGCCAACGCCTCCCATCATCTGCGTTTGCTGCGCAATATGGGACTGGCCCGGCACCGCAAGGACGGAAAGCTCGTCTACTACGCCCTGGACGACGACCATGTTCGCCATCTGATTATGTGCGGGATCGAGCATGCAGCCGAATTGAAGCAATCGAAAAAGACAGCTCGTTCTTGAGCAGTTCCATTGTGGCCCGTCACATTTGTGGCGGCTTTATTTTTTTGACTCTAATTCAAATAATTACTTGAATATTATAATGAATGTGGTATGATTTAGGTAAATTCCTGGCTGAAAGAAGATCTCTCCATGCACGACTACGAGGTCATCATCGTTGGCGGCGGCCAGTCCGGCCTTGCGTTGGGCCATTTTTTGCCGTCCTCGTCGTCGGATCAGGCAATTCGGGCGCGCAAATCGCTGTAGAGCTTGCCCGACACCGCCCTGTCATTTTTTCCGGCGGACAACCGCGCGTTCATCTGCCTATGTACGTTTTGGGCTAAACTATTTTTGACTACATGCAGCTGTTTGGCTTGCTTTCCGCGCCGCGCTCGTCGTGGGTCGGAAAGCAACTGATAAAACGGCCTGATCCGATTTTTGGCTACTCCAAACAGATAAAACGCTGAGGAAAAGCGGTGCCATGCAGACCGTGCCCAGAACCGTTCGCATTGCGGGCAAGACCGCCTATTTCGCGGACCGCGGGCAGGCGAACTTCCAGAGCGTTTTATGGGCGACCGGATTTCGCCCCCACTACAGCTTGCTGTCCATGGCAGACGTACTCGATCCAAGCGGCTGGCCGCGGCATGAGCGCGGTGTCACCGCTGTGCCGGGGCTGTATTTTCTCGGGCTTCCCTGGCAGCATACACGCGGCTCTGCACTCATGGGCGGCGTGGAAAAAGACGCTTTTTTTCTTGCGGAACATATAATCGCGAAAGCGACCCGACAGAGGAGGTTTACATTATGGGATTCCACCATCACGATCACGAAGATGGACACGACCATCATCACCACGGAAAAGGAGCGAGCAAACAAGCGCTGCTCACCTCTTTTCTCATCATCACGCTTTTTTTGATCGTCGAGACAATCGGCGGCTTTCTCACCAACAGTCTTGCCCTTTTGTCCGATGCCGGCCACATGCTCAGCGATGCCCTGGCGCTGTTGCTCAGCCTCGTTGCCTTGCACTTTGCTGCGCGGCCCCCTTCTGCCAAAAGAACGTTCGGGATGCAGCGCTTTGAAATTCTCGCCGCCTTGACAAATGGCGTCACGCTCGTGCTGATTTCCTTGTTCATTTTCTGGGAAGGCTTCCAACGCCTGCTCCAGCCTCCCGAGGTGGCCAGCGGAAAAATGATCGTCATTGCCGCCATCGGGTTGCTTGCCAATATCGCCGCCGCCTTCGTCCTCATGCGCGGCGACTACAAGGACAACGTGAACGTGCGCAGCGCCTACCTGCACGTCCTGGGCGACATGCTCGGCTCTGTCGGCGCGATTCTTGGCGGCATCCTGATGCTCGCTTTCGGCTGGTACATCGCCGACCCGCTCATCAGCATCATCGTCGCCTTCCTGATTCTCATCAGCGCCTGGCGCGTCACCAAGGAATCGGTCAACATCCTGCTGGAAGGAGCGCCCTCCCGCATCGACACGACAAAGGTGGAAGCACGTCTCGGCCAGCTCGACGGCGTGCGCAAGGTGCACGATCTGCACATCTGGACAGTCACTTCCGGCTTTGACTCGCTGACGTGCCATCTCATCGTGGAGGACGGCTTGCCGAGCTACCCTGTGCTGAATGCGGCACTGGAGCTTTTGCAAAAAGAATTCGGCATCACGCACGCGACGATCCAGATTGAAAACTCTTCGAACTCGCACGGCGAACTGCATTGCCAGGGAGGGGCGCGGGAGCACTCGCATGGACACGAGTATTTGCATGAACACGGACATCCGCATGAACACGGACATTCACATGAACACGGTCACTCTCATCAGCACAGACATTCCCACTAAAACACGCACGCCATTACCACGTGCGCCATCCTCAGATCCCTCCCTCCCCCCACCAAACAATAAAAAGAACCATCTCCCCTGCCAAAGAGAGATGGTTCTTGTCTGTTCTCCTTAGTCTTCCATCGTGGACAGATCGCCTGTCGGCAGCCCCAGTTCCCATGCCTTCAGGACACGGCGCATGATTTTTCCGGAGCGCGTTTTTGGCAGCTTGTCGCGGAACTCGATTTCGCGTGGAGCGGCGTGGGCAGCCAGCCCTTCCTTCACGAACTTGCGGATGTCGTCCATCAAGGCTTCGCTTGGCTCATAGCCTGCACGCAGCGAGATGAACGCCTTGATAATTTCGCCCCGCAAAGGATCAGGCTTGCCGATCACCCCTGCTTCGGCAACAGCCGGATGCTCGACCAGCTTGCTCTCGACCTCAAACGGGCCGACACGCTCGCCCGACGTGTTGATAACATCGTCGATCCGGCCCTGGAACCAGAAGTAGCCTTCCTCATCCTTGTACGCCGAGTCGCCCGATACATACCAGCCTGGAATGCTGAAATATTCCGCATATTTCTCCGGGTTTCTCCAGATTTGACGCATCATCGATGGCCAGCCGACGCGAATCGCGAGGTTGCCCATCCGGTTTGGCGGCAGCTCGTTGCCCTGGTCGTCGATAATGGCCGCATAGACGCCCGGAATCGGCTTGCCCATCGAGCCTGGCTTGATCGCCATGCTGCGGTAGTTGGAAATCAGCTGGGCGCCCGTCTCTGTCATCCACCAGTTGTCGTGGATACGCTGGTTGAACACGCGCAAGCCCCAATACACGACTTCCGGATTGAGTGGCTCCCCGACGCTCAGCACATGGCGCAGGCTGGACAGGTCGAAGCGTTTCACAAGCTCATCGCCTGCTCCCATCAGCATGCGGAATGCCGTAGGCGCACTGTACCAAACGGTTACTTTATATTTTTCAATCGTTTTATACCAGTCTTCCGGCGTAAAGCGGCCACCGCGAACGACGTTTGTGACGCCGTTCAGCCAAGGAGCGAAAATGCCGTACGCTGTACCTGTCACCCAGCCTGGGTCAGCGGTACACCAGTACACATCGTCTTCCCGCAGGTCCAGCACCCATTTTCCTGTCTGATACTGCTGAATCATGGCGTTGTGGACGTGCAGCACGCCCTTTGGTTTTCCTGTCGAACCGGACGTATAGTGCAAAATCATGCCATCCTCGCGATCCACCCACTCGATTTCAAGCTCGGAGGATGCTTTTTCCATCGCTTCTTCATAGCTGACTTGCCCTTCTGCGAGCTCCTCTTTTGCCCCGACAACAATGACGTGTTTGAGGGCAGGCAGCTCGGACACCGGAATGCGCGGCAAAAGAGCCGGAGTCGTAACAATCGCGATCGCTTCGCTGTTTTCCAGGCGGTCACGCACCGCAGCTTCCATGAAAGCCTCGAACAACGGCCCGACAATCGCGCCGAGCTTCAACGTTCCTAAAACGCTTACATAAAGCTCGGGAGTACGCGGCATGAAGACGAACACGCGGTCTCCTTTTTTGATTCCCAGATCACGCAGTACATTTCCGAACTTGTTGGACAACTCACTCAGCTGGGCAAAGGTGTAGGATTCTTCTCGGGTCAGATCGCTGTACAGCAGAGCAACTTTGTCCTTGCGCTCAGTAGAAAGGTGGCGATCAATGGCTTCATAAGCCATGTTCACTTTTCCCGTTTCATACCAGGAAAATTGCTTTTCGACATCTTTCCAGTCAAAATTGGCGTACGTCTCGTCGTAATTCTCCAGGTTGAATCGGCCTTCTGTCGCCGGAATTTTTTCTACGTTCATGCTCTCACTCTCCTAAACCCCTCATAGAATTCATTGCTACACAACATTCATAATATTTCTGCACTTTTCAGCAAATTCCTTCTGCCAGAACCTACTTATTCGAAAAGAGCCGAAATCGATTATAATGACACTACCATTGGAGAGAAAGGAGATGGCCGAAAGAGATGCTATGGTTTTTGCTGATTGTCGCTGTCGCCTTGCTCTTTGTCAAAGCGTATCGCAATACTTTTGATGTCCATACGAACTACGTCACAATCCCGCTGCGGCCGTCGCAGCATGTCGATCATCCGCAAGATTTCGAACCGCTTACGATCCTGCATCTGTCCGACTTGCACATGGAAAATTTGTCGATTGACCCGCTGCGGATCGTTCGCGATTTTTCCGGGCAACCAGTCGACCTGATTGCGATTACCGGCGATTTGCTGGATCGCCATAAAAACATTCCGAAAGCCGTCAGCTACATCGAGCAGCTGATGCAATTGCAGCCTGCGCTCGGTACGTTCGTCGTGTTTGGCAACCACGACTACGTCCTGCCGCCGTCAAAGCTGGCCCAACTGAAATCGGAGCTTGTCCGGATCGGCTGCCGCGTCCTTATCAACGAGCACGAGACACTTACCCATAAAGGCCAGCCGCTGCACATTATCGGCGTCGATGATTACAGCACGCGCCGCAGTCAGCTGGAAAAAGCGTTTCAAGCGGTTCCCGCGTCAGGTGCGCGCCTCGTTCTCACGCACGACCCGAATCTCGTATTGCACATGAAAAATTACGACTACGATTACTTGCTGGCGGGCCATTTTCACGGCGGGCAAATTCACTGGCCGCGTCCCTACCATTTGGCCAAAATGGGGAAGCTGCCAAGGCTGAACATGGTCAAAGGGCTTCATGAGATGGACGGACGCCCTTTTTACATCAGTGAAGGTCTTGGTCAAACCGGGCTGAATGTCCGCCTCCGCTCCCGTCCGGAAATGACGCTGCACACGCTGGGGCGGGCAAACCAGCCTGAAAGCGCCGAGCCAAAAGCAGCACAGCCGTCTGGTATGCAAGAAAGCGCCGCCACTCTTGCACTGGAGTAATGTATAATAGACCTACGTTAGCTGTTTGTAACGGAGGTCTTTGCTGTGGGAAAATGGATGAAAGAAGTCGAGCAAATCAGGCAGGCTACGAATTTGCCGATCGTTTGCCTCAAAGTTTTGGAACAGGAAATCAGCCAGACTCGGCAGGAATGGGAGCAAAAAGGCTGGGAGCTCGTTTCGCTTGCTTCAGAGCACGACGCCGTCTATCTCGTGCTGATTGAAGCGATCCAGTGGCCCGCTTCTGCCCGTTCCTTGCTGAGTCTGTTTTTTTCCCGCTCCGCAGAAAAAGCACCCCCGACACTGCACGAGCAAATCGCGGTGTGGCTGAAGTCTTTCGTCACGGGTCCGCGACAGGCTCCCCCCGAACGTCTGGATGCCCTCTGGCCGTGGAAAGAAGAGCGTCTATCGTTTTTGATCGAGCGCAACCGGACAGAAGGAACAGGCACATGGGAAACGCTGCAAAGCTGCCTGCACCCGTTTTTCCGCGAAACGACTGCGTACATGCCGACAGCTGCAAGCCTCGCCTTTTTCCCGTTGAGTCATGCTTATTCTGTCCTCTTGCTCCCGATTTCAATCCTTGAGGGCGCAAAGGAACGGACCGACTTGCTGGAATGGGCATCCGGTTTGTACGACCTTATCTCTACCGAATGGATGGAGCCCGTCCGCATCATCGTCAGCACACCTGTGGCCGCGCCGTCCTCCCTGGAAAAGACGCTCACCGGGCAGCTGCTGTTATCTCGGGCCCTGCAGCAATACCAGGCACAGGTGATGGTGGCGGGAGACTGGATGTATCCGCTGGAGCGCTGGGCCGTCTCTCTGCCTCAAGAAGTCGCGCAGGCGATTGCCCGTGAACTTGCCGCGCTGATGTCGATGCCGCAACTCAGTGCAGAGCAACTGGAAACATTGGAAACGCTGTTCGTCAAGCAGTTGAATGTCAGCGAGACGGCACGCCAGCTTTTTTTGCACCGCAACACGCTCTTGTATCGACTGGACAAGCTGACTGAACAGACGGGCCTCGATCCCCGCCAGTTCGCTGACGCCGTTCTGCTGCAGCTCTATTTGCTCTTTCGGCAGTCTTAACAAAACATTTTGTATACTTCGCCTATAGCTGAATTGTACAATAATTGTTACTCTTGCAAAAAAACACCTCGGAATCTGCTCCCCGATTATTCAAGGAGGTGCCTCTTGCATGGCAAAAGTGACATTGAACCACATATACAAAATTTATGGCGAAAATGTAACAGCGGTAAATGATTTTCATCTGGACATTCAGGATCGGGAGTTTCTCGTCCTCGTCGGGCCGTCCGGCTGCGGAAAATCGACGACGCTGCGGATGATTGCCGGATTGGAGGAAATCTCCAAGGGCGATTTGTACATTGGCGATCGCCGCGTCAACGACGTCGCTCCCAAAGATCGGGACATCGCGATGGTGTTCCAGAGCTATGCCCTCTACCCGCATATGAATGTGTATGAAAACATGGCATTCGGCTTGAAACTGCGCAAGTTTTCCAAAAGCGAGATCGACAAGCGAATTCAGGAAGCGGCGCGCATCCTCGATATTTCCCACCTGCTGGACCGCAAGCCCAAAGCGCTTTCCGGCGGTCAGCGGCAGCGTGTCGCGCTCGGACGGGCCATCGTGCGGGAGCCGCAAGTCTTTTTGATGGACGAGCCTTTGTCCAACCTCGACGCCAAACTGCGCGTCCAGATGCGTACGGAAATCTTGAAACTGCACCAGCGGCTGAACACGACCATCATCTACGTCACCCATGACCAGACAGAAGCGATGACGATGGGCGACCGGATTGTCGTGATGAAAGACGGCGTGATCCAGCAGGTGGCGACGCCGAGCGAGATTTACAACCATCCCGCCAATCTGTTTGTAGCCAGCTTTATCGGCTCCCCTGCCATGAACTTCGTCAAAGGTCTCATTTCCGAAAAAGACGGTGCCCTGTACTTCGATGCCGACAACATTCACGTCCGCTTCCCGGAAGACAAGGCGAAAATTTTGCGCGCCAAAGGGTATGTGCACAAGCCCGGCATCTTCGGCATTCGCCCTGAGGATATTTACAGCGATACGTCTTTTATCGAAGCCAATCCGTTCGAAAGCGCGATTACGGCACAGATTGAAGTTGTGGAAAACATGGGTTCCGAGTTGTACGTTTACTTCCATAATGTCGGCCAGACACAAATGGTCGCCCGTGTGGATTCCCGCGAGGATCTGAAAGCGAAAATGACAGTCAAGCTCGCCATGGATCTTTCCAAATGTCATCTATTTGACAGCGAGACGGAAGTGGCTGTATTCTAATAGCGGAGTGAAAAGGAATGTCTTTTCCGGCATTCCTTTTTCTATTGCCCTCAAACGTTTCAGTCCGTGGCGCCTTTACAAACGGCAGTTATTTTATTAGGAAACAAAAGAAAGAGTGGAGAGAAAAATGGCGTACAAAATTGTCTTTTTCGACATCGACGGCACGCTCTTGAACACGGAGCACGCGATTCCGCCATCAACCGTGGACGCCGTGCACCAGCTCAGGCAAAACGGTATCCGCGTAGCGATTGCAACGGGCCGCTCGCCGTACCATCTGATGCCGATTGCCCGGCAGCTTGGAATCGATACGTTCGTCGGGTTTAACGGCTCCTATGTCGTGAGCGGGAATCAAGTCATTCATCATACTCCTTTTGCCGCGACGACATTGGCCGAGCTGGAACAGAAGGCAAAAGGCAATGCCCATCCGATGGTGTTTTTAAGCCATGAAGAGTGCTATGCGAACACAGCCGATCACCCGCACATCCTCGACTCGTTCGCGTTCTTGCGTTTGCCTGCTCCGGCCCATCACCATCGCTACTGGGAGGTCGCTCCGATCTACCAGGCGTTTCTGTATTGTACTGCCGAAGAAGAAGCGATCTATACGGAAGCATTCGAGCAGGTGTCGTACGTGCGCTGGCACAAACACGTCCTCGACATTCTCCCGAAAGGCGGCTCGAAGGCGCGCGGCATCGAAGCCATCCTCAAGCACGAAGGCCTGACTCCCGCTGATGCCGTAGCGTTCGGAGATGGACTGAACGACAAGGAGATGCTCTCCTACGTCGGAATGGGCGTCGCCATGGGAAATGCCCATGAACAATTGAAGCCTTTTGCCCGGATGGTCACTCGCCATGTGAACGAGGACGGCATCCGGTACGGCTTGCAGCAGCTTGGGCTTATCAACTAGAAATCAGGAAGGACGTTGAATAATACATGTCTTGGGAATGGTTTAACATCATTGGCACCATCGCGTTTGCCATCAGCGGCGCGATCATTGCCATGGAGGAAGATTACGACATCCTGGGCGTAATCGTTCTCGGATTGGCCACTGCATTTGGCGGCGGGATCATGCGCAATCTGTTGCTTGGAATCCCCTTCACCCAGTTTTGGAATCAGGGAACGCTGTTTACGATCGCCCTTGTTTCGATGCTGATCGTGTTTGTACTCCCCCATCACTACCTTGGCTTATGGAACAAGTGTGGCATGTTTTTTGACGCAGTCGGGCTCTCTGCCTTTGCCATTCAGGGTGCTCTGTACGCTACCCAAATGAACTACCCGCTGAGCGCCACCATCGTTGCCGCGGTTCTGACCGGAATCGGCGGCGGAATCATCCGCGATGTGTTGGCCGGACGCAAACCGCTTGTGTTCCAGGAAGAAATTTATGCCGTCTGGGCGATGCTTGCCGGAGTTGCGGTCGGCCTCCAGTGGGCGACAACGGTTGGCGAGTTGTACACCCTGTTTTCCGCGATCATCGCTTTCCGGATGGTTTCCGTCTATAAAGGGTGGAAGCTCCCGCGCCGTTCGCTTCGTCCCGTCCAGGTTCGTCCTTTTGACAACCGAATGTAAGCTATTTCCTTCATAATCACTCCCTCCCTGTGCACGCTATAAGCATCAGCACTGGAGGGAGTGAGTTTTTTTGCGCGTCTTGCCCCCGATTATCGCCGCTCTTGCCTTGATCGGTCTGGTCGTCATTCCTTATCGTCACCACATTGCCGAGCAGGAAATGCGCGAACCTCATCCCCGCGTCACTTCCATCGGAGCGACCATACCGCGGATCAACTATATCGAGCAGGTCAAGGACATTCGCAGGAACCTGGAAAAAAGCAGTCACGTGCAGACACTGCGCCACAACCCGCGTGACCGAAGCCATTACGTCGAGCATGAAGTCGTCGTCCGTTTCTCCCCTCGTCCAGAGCAGAAAAAAATTGACCAGCTGGTCGCTTCCCTGGATGCGAAAATCAAGCGCGACTTTGAGCATTTTCTCATCATCAAATCCAAAAGCCTGACGACGAAGCAGCTGATGAAAAAGCTGGCCGAGCATCCCGACTCGGTGTTTGCCGAGCCGAACTACCTGCTTTTGCCCAACCGCAAGCCAAACGACACGTACTACTCGGAGTACCAGTGGAACTTGCCGCTGATCGGCATGGAGCAGAGCTGGGATGTGAGCGCAGGCAGCAGTGATGTCATTGTGGCTGTCATCGATACGGGAATTGATCTCGATCACCCCGAATTTGCCGGAAAACTCGTCGAAGGCTACAACGTGCTGGAAGACAACAACCGTCCGGCAGACGACAACGGGCATGGCACACACGTCTCTGGCGTCATTGCCGCAAAAACGAACAACGCAGACGGAATTGCCGGCATGTCGTGGAACAGCAAACTGATGCCGATCAAGGCAATCGGCGCAGACGGCTCCGGCTCGGCCGTCGACATCGCACGTGGCATCTACTGGGCGACCGACCACGGAGCAGACGTCATCAACCTCAGTGTCGGCAACTACACGTCATCCGCCGCCTTAAAGGAAGCCTGCCGCTATGCGTATGAGAAAAACGTCGTGCTCGTCGCAGCATCCGGAAACGACGCCACCGATCAGCCGAGCTATCCCGCTGCCTACGAGGAAGTGCTCGCCGTTGCGGCTGTCGATCACCGCAAGGAACGCGCCGATTTTTCCAACTTTGGGGATTACGTGGATGTCGCCGCTCCCGGTGTCGATATTCCGAGCACGTACATTTACAGCGACTACGCCTCGCTCTCCGGCACTTCCATGGCTTGTCCGCACGTGGCAGCGCTCGCCTCGCTGGTGCGCTCCGTCCAACCCGACATGAAAAACCACGAAGTGATGAAGCTGATCCGGCAATCGGCCAAAGACCTTGGCGCCCCCGGTCACGACCAGTTGTACGGCTACGGGATGATTGACGTCAATCAGACGTTGCGGCAAATCAAGCCGGCAGAACCAGTTGACACGACGAATACACAAAATACGGTCGGCGGGCTGCTGAACAAATTTTTCATGCGCCTGCGCTTTGGCTTCGAATAATCAAACAGACGAAAACAACGGAGGAATGGACAATGAAAGCCTGCATCGTTTTTGCTCACGAAGGAAAAGAGAGCTTCTGTCACGCCATTCTCGACCGCGTCACCCGGGCGCTGCAAAAGCAGCAGATCGCCTGCGAAGTGCGCGACTTGTATCAGATGAAATTCCAGCCTGTCTTCGATGCGGCAGACATGCAAAACGTATCCAGCGGGTCAGCCTCCCGGGATATATTGACAGAACAGCAGCTGATTTCCGAAGCCGATTTGCTGGTGATGATTTACCCTGTCTGGTGGTGGTCGACTCCTGCGATTCTCAAAGGCTATATCGACCGGGTGTTTACAAACAACTTCGCGTTCCGCTACGAATCTGGCGGACCTGTCGGCCTTTTGCAAAACAAGCAGGCCATCGTCCTTACGACGACGCGGGAGTCCGAAGCGGAGATGAAGAAAAGCGGCCTGGACGATGTGGTGAAGAAACAGATTGTGGACGGCACGCTCGCCATGATCGGCTACGATGTCACCTATCGCAATTTCGCAGCCGTTCCTTATGTGGAGAACGCAGCACGCGAGCAAATGCTTGCCGAAGTCGAGAAAATCGCCGGAGGAGTACGCAAGCCGCTCGGCGTATAGCCATAAAAAGCGACAAGCACAGGCCCTTACACCTGTGCTTGTTCTTTATGCCGCCGTTTTTTGGCTATATAGTCATTTTCGTAGTATTGCAATTCATTACGCAGTTGCTCAAACACTTTGGACAAGGACAAAGTCAGTTGTTGCAGTTCGGGCGTTACCTGTTTGCGGAAAATGATGCAGTCTTGTCCCGTGTAGGCATAGCGGCTGTCTTCCTCATAAACCTCGCCTTTGGGATAATAGAAGGAATTGATACAGGTGTGGTACACCTGATACAGTACCTCTTCAGCAAACTCCTCGTTAAATCGTGCCCGGCGCAAGGATACTCCCAGCCTGTCGTACGCATTTTCACAGTAAACCAAAAGGTGACGCAAATCGGAAAGATAGGCACGATAGTAGGTTTCATACTCTTCCGGATCGCCTGATGCAGCTACAAGGCCAGACAAGGTAACTTGATTGAGATAACGTTCCAGTTCCATGCTTACCTTTTTCAATTTGGTGTATGTCTCTTCGCACAATTGCTTCAGATGAGTCGCTGCCATATTGTCCCCCTTGCGTTGAAGAATCTGCCCTTTTTTAGTAAGTATATAAGAAATTTTCTTTACAACACAAGGGTTTCTTTTCTGCAAAACTCGCTAAACCGTTGTCGTTTCGGCAACGACCTCCTTATTTTTCCTTGTCTGCAACAAGTATGTGACGTAGGCCAGGAACAAACCCAAGAGGGTCATGAAGCCCAAAACGCCCAAATCATATGCCACGTAGGACAGCCCATGCCCTTTGCTCAATATCTCCCGCACGCCGTCGAGGAAGTATGTCAACGGCAAAGATTTACCAATCGCGGCAACCGCAGTTGGCATCGAAGCGAGCGGCCAGGTGAAGCCGGAGAGCATAAATGAAGGAACGGCAATCATCATCGCAATCTGCGTAGCCTGCAACTGGTCTTTGGAGAAAAAGGAAATCGCGTAGCCGATGGAAAGCACCGCCAGGTTGAACGCCGTTGCGACGAGCATCAGGTCAAGGGTGCTGCCGTAGTACGGAATTTCAAACCCTTTCAAAAGCAGGGTGAAGCCCAGAAACACATTGAACGTGCCTACCAATAAGTACGGCAGCAGCTTGCTTGCCGTGATCGCGAAAAAGCTGTGCGAGGCAAGCGTCTCCTTCCACGTTCCCTCTTCCTTCTGCTGCGCGACCGACAAGGCAATTCCAAGGAACAGGACCTGTTGCAGCACCGTTCCCGTCAAGCCGAATACCATGAAGGACATGTAGCTGAACGTCGGATTGTACAGCACGCGGTAGCGAAAGTCGATTCCGGTGAACAAGTTTTTCCCTTCCTCGCCCCAGCTGCCCATTGCTTCCATTTTTTTCAGCGTCGCACCTGCGGCCACGGATTTGACCACCGTACTCGCGGCGCGGACAGCCGTGTTCGAGATCATCATGTTGCTGCCGTCAATGACGGTCAAAACTTCTGCGGGCCGTCCGGATTTGACGTTTTTTTCCAGATCAGCCGGAATCAACAGGGCGATGTTCGCCTCGCCCTTGTCAACCAGCCGCATCGCCTCCTCTTCCGTTCCGACGATGGACGTAATCTTAAATGTCTTGTCAGCCTCAAACGCCCGGTACAGTTCGCGGCTCAGCTCAGTCTGGTCCGCGTCGACCATGACGGTCGGGATGTTCATCACTTTCTTTTCGCTGTACAAAAAGCCAAACAGCGTCAGGTATATGATTGGCACGATAAACAGGACATTGCGAATCGTTTTATTGGCAAACAGATTTTTCCATTCATGAAAGAACAGCCGGGAGAAGTTACTCACCTTCAACAGCTCCTTCGAGCTTCCATTCGACCGTCAGGCCTGGCCGCAGTTCTGGATCAGAGACGAGCAGCTTCACCTGGAACGAACGGATGTCGCGGTCGCCCAGCTCCTGTGTTGCCTTTTTGACGGCAAAATCTGCTGCCGGAGCAATCGTGGCAATTTTCGCCTCTACTTCCCGGTTGAGCGCAGGGACGAACAGGTTGACCGTGTCGCCTGTCTTGATCTGGCCAAGGGCATATTCGTTCACGTAAAGCTTCACGTAGTTATCAGCTTTTGCTTGCAGCGTAAGGACCGTAAAGCCTTGCGCGACCAGCTCGCCTTTTTGCACGGCAACGGATTTGACCACTCCGTCCATTGGCGCGACCAGCTTAGTATTGTTCAAATACGCCTCGATTTCCGCGAGAGCGCCTTTTGCTTGCAGCACGCCAGCCTCGGCCGATTTCACGTCCAGCTCCTTCAAGCCTACCTGATCGCGTGCCGCTACCGCTTGCTTGTAGGCTGCCTTGGCCTGATCGAGCTGGGCCTGTGCGGCATCAACCTGCTCGCGGCGAGCGCCGGACTGGGCCATTCTCAACTGTTCGTCAGCAGCCTTCAGTTCTGCTTGGGCTTTTTCCGCCTGCATTTGCGCTTCCTCGACTTTTACCTGTGGAACAGCGCCCTCTGCCAGCAGCTTTTGCATCCGCTCCAGGTTGGTAGAGGCAATCTGGTTCGCTGTTTGCGCAGCCTGCAGCTTCGCTTTCAATTGGGCGATTTCTTCACTGCGCGCCCCGTTTTTGTTCGCCGCAAGCTGAGCCGCCGCCGAGCTGACTACCGCTTGCGCCTGATCGACCTGGGCATTGCTTGTGCTCTCCGTCAGCGATACCCCTTTTTTCGCCTGGTCGAGCTTCACCTGCGCCAGACGGTAGGCTGCTTCCGCCTGTTCCTTTTTCGCCAGCAGCTCTTCGCTGTTCAAGGTGGCGACCACTTGCCCTGCTTTTACTTCATCGCCTTCCTTAAAGGCAATCTGTTCGATGGAGCCGCCCATTTTAAAGGACAAGTCCACCTCCGTCCCTTCGATCACACCTGTCAGCGGCATCGTTTTTTGCCCTGCCAGACTGCTTCCGCCAGATGAGAACAACACTGTTCCCAAGACTGCGATTACGGCCGCAAAACCGGCCACTCCGATCCATGCTCGTTTTTTCATCGTCGATTTCTCCTCTGTGACTTTTCTGTATGGGCTTTACGATTGTTTGGCTTGCAGCATGCCTGCCAAAAAGCAGCGCAGTGTATGCCTGTTTTCCTGCGTGTCCAACGGTTCCTTGCGATATTGCTTGCGGATCGCCGTAAAACCGACCATGCCAAACAATCCCGAAGCAAGCGTCCCGATTTCAATATCCGGGCGTATGTAGCCTTGCTCCTGCATTTGTTTCAGATAGGTTTCCATCATCGTAAAATAACCGGTCAACAGGTTGGCGACGGTCAAATCGCGCTGTTCGTCCCCTGTAAAGACGCTGAGCAAGAGGAAGCACAGCTCGTGATTTTCGGAAAAGAAGCGAAGATGCTCATCCAGCACATTCAGCATGCGTTCATCCAAAGACAGCTCTTCGTTTTGCATCACACTGTCAACATGGTAAATCAGCATCTTCACGCCTTTTTCAATCACGTACAAAAAAAGCTCCTCTTTGGTCGAGAAGTGGTAGTACAGGGTGCCTTTCGCTACCTGTGCCACTTCCGCGATCGCGTCCATCGTCGTTTCGCTGTAGCCTAGCTGGGCAAACGCGGTCAGCGCCCCTTGGGCAATTTGATCTTTTTTGGATGTTGCCATCACTCCCATCCCCCTCGCCTTTATTAAACTGACTGGTCAGTACAAAAATCAGTATAAGGATCCCTCCTGATTTTGTCAACATGAAAAGCAAAAAGACCGCTCGCCCACGGTCTTTCATTCTTCCCTGATTCGGTTGTACGTCTCCACTGTCGCCGGCATCGGCGCGACGCCGAGCTGTTCCTGCAGTTTCGCCACGCATTTTTTGTACCAGCGAATGGCCTGTGTCCGGTTGTTTAGCTCGTAGTAAGCGGTCATCAGCAGCCGATACGCTTCCTCCCAGCAATCGTCCACCTGCAGGATCGCCTCGCACCAGCGAATCGCTTTTTCCAGTTGCCGCTGCTCCAGCCTGATTTTCGCCAGCCTTTCCGCGCCCCGCAAAAACAGCGCCTGCAGTCGCTCCCGTTCTTCTACGCACCATTCCTCGTAGCGGCACTCCGGTATGTACTCGCCCTGGTAGTAGCTGAGCCCTTTTTCCAGCAAAACGCCCGCCTGCCGCTCGTCCTGCTCGGCCAATCCCGATGTGACCAGCTTTTCGAACTCCTCCACATCCAGATGATAGCCGGACGCGAGGTTGAATCCGTAGGAGCTGCCATGGCGTTGAATAAAAAAGGTGTCCGTCCGCGCTGTCCGGTTTGGCTCCAGCGCTTTGTTCAAGGCGTTGAGCGCGACCTTGAAATCGCGGATCGCCGCTTCTTCCAGGCTATCCGGCCAGAGACGGTGCATAATGTCCTCGCGAGCCAGCAGGTGGTGGCGCTTGGTCAACAGCAGCTGGAACAACAGCTTGGCGGTTCCGCGCTGCCACGCCTTCTCGCTCAGTTCGCGCTCGCCCAGCCAGACGCGAAACGCCCCCAACGTCTGGATGCGCAAGGTATAGCCAGGGTGAAACGTGACATTTTGCAAGCCGAGATCGTTTAACAGTTGGGAAACGTAGTCCGGTGATACTTTTCGCTGTTCCGCTTCCAGCAGAATCGGCATCAGCTGCTGCACGTCGTACGGAGTGAGCAGGGTCGGACGCTGCAGCAAAAAGGCGTACTCGCCTGTCTGCATCAGCGACAGCGCCTGCGTTACAGCGGGGACGAACAGCTCCCACTGCTTGCTGCGGTACGCAAGAAAGCTTTGCCACAGCTGGCAAATCGCCACATGATAGCTGTCTCCACAACGACTCAGCCGCTCCGTGCAGTCGCGAAACGTCTCCAGCGCCTCTTCGTCCTTGCCGTATCTGGCATAGGCGATTCCGATTGCCATCCGCACCAGGCTGCCCAACCAGTCGTCGCGCATGGCCTCGGTTTCGTGTATCCCTCGTTTGCCGTACAACAGCGCCTGATCGAGCGCCTTCCCACTGGCGTGAAACAGCGTCAGCCCGAGCAGCGTCTCGGATTTTCCTCGCGTGGACTGCAGTTCCTCCATCATTTGCAAGCCTTTTTCGTAAAGCTGGCGAATCTCTTCGGCGGGCAGTGCCTGGCCGATGAGCGCCGCATGCGCTTTTCTGACGTAGCCATTCGCCTCCACGAACGGGGAATGCGCCGCACGTCCAAGCTGAATGGCTGTCTCCGCCGCCTCCAAGCCGCGCTCCCACTCGCCGTTTAGCGCATAGACGAAAGACAGCAACAGCGACGTTTCCCGATAGGAGCGCGTCAAGGCCGGATGCCTGGTCTGCTCCAGTTGCCATTTGTTCTCCAAAAGCTGGATGGACGACTGCAACCGTCCCGTGCGAAACAAAAGCCGCGACTCCAGCTCGACCTCTGTCTGCTGCTCCAGCTCCTGGCTTTTTTCATACCACGCCGCCGCCAGCCTCGAATCTCCGCGGTTTGTATAAATTTCCGCCAGCAAACGGTACAGTCTTGGGGCCATCTCGCTTTCCTGCTCTTGCGGTGGAAGCAGCTGGATTGCCCGTTTGAGCAGTTCCTCCGCCTTGACGCCCTGCACGCTGTCGAGATGGACTCTCGCCTTGCCTTCCAACCCGCGGCACAGCCCGATCCGGTCGTGCTTTTTCTCGCAAAAGGCGAGAAACTGCTCATAGGAGGCAAACGCCTTGGCGTACAGACAGCGGTAGCGCTCCACCTCTCCCTGGTAAAACCAGAGCCAGTGCTCCTCTGCTTTGATCGAATCCGGCAACAGCGTCAGCCATTTGTACAGCCCGTCCAGCACGCCCGCACTCAAAAAGCGCTCCGCAGCCATGCATACCCATGTACCGAGCACGTCCCACTGTTCAATCAGGCGCAAGCGCTCGAACGCCCGCTCTTCTTCGCCTTTGCGGCGGTACCAGACGGCCGCTCCCTGGTTGACCCGCCGGTAAATGTCCTGGCGCGACGCAAGTTTGCTCGATAACAGCCGCTGAAACAGCGGGTGGAAACCATGCATCCCCCGCTCGTCCACGTGCAAAAACAGATGACTGCGTTTCGCCTCCTCCAGCTTTTCCAGCGCCGCAGCCCCCAAGACCTGCTCGCAGTCTTCGCGGGTAAACGCCTCCAGGGCCGCAGCCTCCATCAAAAACTGCTGCATGTCTTCGGCAAGGCCAATCCACACGTCCGCTTCCAGCAAATGCAGCAGCCGGGACAGCTCGTGCAGACTGTCTGCCAGCCGGAAGCCCCGTGCAATTTTTTCCCCAATCGAGCGCAACGCGATCACCCAGCCACGCGTGACTTCTTCGACCTGCCTCCATTCGTCGTCAGTCAGGGCAATGTCGTATTGATCCGAGTAAAAAGCTTCGCTCTCTTCCAGCGTAAACGCCAAGTCATCCGTCGCAAGCTCCAGACAGTCGCCGCGCGCCGTTAGCAACTCCAACTGTGCCCAGTCGGGACGAACACGGGTCAGGATCGCCAGCTTGACTTTGTGCGGCAGCAGCTCAACCAGCTCGGACACGAAGCTGTCGGCATCACTTCCGCTTGCAATCCGGTGATAGTTGTCCAAAACGATCACAAAATCGTCGGGGAGCCCGGCGCATTCGTGGCCAAACAAATCTGCGAGCCGCCTGGCTTCTGCCGTATGCTCCTGTTGCTTTTCCGCCAAATTAAAAAGCAGTTCGCGCAAAGACGGTGCAAAATCAGGAATGACACGCCGGACACTCTCCAAGAGACACCACAAAAAATCGGGAAGCGCAGTATCTTCTTCCGTGATGAAATACCAGGAAGCAGATCGCGCTTCATCGTGCAAAAACGTGGCAAACGATGTCGTTTTGCCGTACCCCGCCCCGGCGTGGATCAGGCAGAGCCGGGCATGAGCGAGCAGCCGCAGCTTCCGCGCCAGCGCAGGACGCCTGAGCACATACGGCTTTTGCGAAGGAAGCGTGATTTTGGAAATGGGTACCTGGAAATGACTCATCGGTTGCACTCCTTGCCGTTCACCTACTCTTCCAGACTATTTCCCCATTTCTTGCAAAACTCCTGCCGCAAGCCACGCTCAACAAAAAGCCCACCCGGACATCCAGGTGGCTTTTTGTCAATCGACGAGATTGTACCCTTTGACGGTATAGCCAATATCGTTGAGCAGCACCTGGAACTCTTCGTTGCTGACTGCCTCGCCGCGAAGAATACGCTGGTGCAAATCGAAGATGCGGTCGTAAACCGCCCTGTTCGTGGACACGTACATCAAGTTGAAGCGCGACTCGCTCTGCAGCCTGCTTCGCATTCGATCCACCACGCGCTTTTGCAGCGCATCTGTATGTCCGTTGTCGTTGCGCACAATCCTTCCCGGCGTATGCCGGATCGACGGACGCGGATTGATTTCATCGGGCTTGGGCGTATCCAGTGGCAAAACACCGATTAATAGCGTGTCCTTGTACGCCAGCACTTTCAAATCGGCTACGCCAGGCACCTTTTCCGCATGCCGCTCCAGATAGGCGACGAGATGCGGCTCGCGATGATGAACCATTTTCTGGGTAATCATTGCCGCTGGCCCTTTGTCCATTCCGACATTGTCATTGCGAAAGTTGATGCCGTACGCATCGAATTTGGCCTCGTTACCGTTGCGATCCTCGGTGCCTTGTTCCTTGTTTGGCGTGCAGCCCGTCATCAGAGCGACAAGCAAAATCGACGCATATAGGCAATAACCAATTCGCTTCAACAAAAAACACCTCCTTGCGCATAGTGTGGTGCGCGGGAGGTGTTCTTACTCAGGAAGTGGCTGGCTTAGTTTCGAGCAGCAAACTCGCCCTCGAATGTATCCTCTTTGCCATCGACTTCAGCCTTGAGTGTGAAATTTTTAATGCCATCGTAGGTGGTCCGATAAAACTCGAAAGTTCCATCCGCCTTGACTTCTACCTCATACGTCTTTCCTTCCAAAGTGACCGTCACCTCTGCCTTTGGATCAACGGTTCCAAGGATTTCGTAGATGCCCATCGTCCCCAGACGGAAACTTTTTCCAGAAATGCTGTCCTTATCAAAAAAGCTTGCCTGCTCCGGTTTGCTATTGTCTTCTGCAGGCTTGGCCGGCTCTTGGGGCTTTTCTTCCTCAACAACAGCCTGATCCGCAATCAAAACCGTTTGCGTAGCCTGATCCCAATCGACCTTGTAACTCAGCGCCTCGGCAATAAAACGAACAGGCACGACGGTGCGCTGGTTGACGATTTGCGCAGGCACGTCCAGATTGATCGTTTGTCCATTTTTCTTGGCAATTTTTTGTGTGACGACGAGACGGATGTTGTCGTTTCCTTTGTCAATCGTCACTGTTCTCGTTTTCTCGTTCCAATCGACCTTAAAACCCAATGTTTCCGCAATCGGACGAATCGGTACCAGTGTCCGGCTGTCGCGGATCAGCGGCTTTTGATCGGGGAATACAATTTCTTTTTTATTGTACTCCACCTTGACGGCACTCTGCACAGGGGCAGAAGCTGCCGCCGCAGAAAATGTTGCCGTAGGCACCAGAGCAATTGCCAGCACAAAAGATGCGAGTTTTTTCAGCAAGATGTCCACTCCGTTTCCGATAAGATTCACACGATTCTTAATCTACTATAGGCTTGGTGCGGTTTCAAGCCATTCCTTGCCAAGACCGTACTGTCATTGTAAAAGGAATGAACCGGATTGGACAAGCAGGAACCAACTGGTAATCGTCAAAAAATACGCTATTCCTCTATCTTTAGACCTAATTTCAAATTGTTACAAAAATAAAGCCATCATTCTGTCAAAAACCGTTACAATGAATTTAGAAACGACTGTATTTTTCTTCGAAAGAGGCAATGATGATGAAAAAATTTATTCCTTTTCTTATCCTGGCACTGATCTTGACCATGCTTCCCCCCGGAGGCAGCTCTGCGAACACAGCTGCTGTTCAATTGGGAAGCGATGTACTGTTCGACCAATTCCATCATTTGATCGAGGAAAAAAAAGTCGGGCTGATTACCAACCAAACCGGCGTCAATAGTCAAGGAACGAGCACCATCGACCTGTTGCGTCGTGACCGCTCCGTCACGCTCACAGCGTTGTTCGCTCCCGAGTATGGGCTGGATGGCAAGGCACAGGTGGCAAGCCAGCCGGAGAGCTTCATTCACCCGGTCTATGGCATTCCGGTCTACGGCTTGTACGGCTCAACCCGCCAGCCAACACCGGAAATGCTTGGGCATCTTGACACGCTTCTCGTCGATCTGCAAGACATTGGCTCCCGGACGTACACTTACCTATCGACGCTCAAATACGCCATGACGGCCGCAAAGGAGCAAGGAAAGCAGGTTATCGTACTCGACCGCCCCAACCCGCTCGGCGGCACCATCGTGGAAGGGCCCGTGCTGGAAAAGCGGTATGAATCCTTTCTCGGCGTCGACGAGCTGCCGCTGGCCCATGGCATGACGATTGGCGAGCTTGCCCTGTTTTTCAACCGTACCATAGGCGCTGACCTGTACGTCGTTCCCATGCAGGGCTACACCCGCTCCATGCTCTATCAGGAGACGGGGCTGAGCTGGGTTCCGGGCTCCCCACACTTGCCTGACCTGTCTTCGGTCTACGGCTACATGGCGACAGGACTTGGCGAGGGCACCCCCGTTACCCAGGCAGACCATTTTACTTGGGTTGGCGCAGAAGGCATCGATTCCGTGCGATACGCCGATCTCATGAACGGCAGCCTGTTGCCAGGCGTGATTTTTCTCCCGGAGAAAAAGGGGAAAGCAGGCGGCGTCAGGCTGCGCATTTACGATCCGCGCAGCTTCAATCCGGTAAAAACGGGGTTGTACGCGCTTGCCTATGCAAGACAGCTTCAGCCCTTCCCTGTACCGCTTGGCACGGACAAGGAGATTACGTTGTTCGAGCAGGTGATGGGTACAAACAAAATCGGCCAACTGCTTGCGCAAGGGAAAAGCCCGCAAGAAATCGTTGACTCCTACGCGGAAGCGCTTGGCAAATTCAAGGAGCTGCGCAAAAACTTTTTCATTTATGGCGATGTCCCGTTCGTTCCAACCAAGCCAATTCACAGCGGGTCAGTAGCAACGGAAGCAACACCGCCGACTGGTACAACCGCTCCGGCACCCGAACTTGGGACGGTTACGACGGATCTGCCGCCGCAGTCCGGAACGGCTCAACCGCCAGGTGCGACGACGCAAGCTCCGAAGCCTGAAACGCCTCAGGCACCGGGTGCGACTACCCCAGCTCCGAAGCCTGGCACTTCTCAGCCGCCCGGCTCGACGACGCAAGCTCCGAAGCCTGAAACGCCTCAGGCACCGGGTGCGACGGCTCCGGCTGCAAAACCGGGGACTGCCCAGCCGCCAGGCACAACCACCCCGGCCCCCAAGCCGCCCGTGGCACCAGCGCCGAACACTGGGGAAAAAATCGCGTATCTGACATTTGACGACGGCCCGTCACCTGTGACACCGCACATCCTCGATACGCTGAAAAAATACCAGGTGAAAGCTACTTTCTTCGTCGTAGGCAGATACGTCCCTGGCAACGAAGCGATTTTGAAGCGGGCGGTCGCAGAAGGGCACGCCATTGGCGGGCATACGTACTCACACGATTACCAAGTCGTCTACAAAAGCACTGAAGCCTTTTTTGCCGACCTGGAAAAAGGCAATCAGCTCATCGAAAAAGCAATTGGCACCAAGCCTGTCTTGTTCCGCTATCCGGGCGGCAGCACCAACACGGTCAGCCTCAAATACCAGGACCCGAAACGGTACAACAGCCAAAAAACAGTCATGAGCGCCATTAAGGCCGAAGCGAACAAAAAAGGCTACACGTTCATCGACTGGAATGTCACCAACGGCGACGCCCGCAGCAATCAATACACAGCCCAGCAGGCACTCGCCACTATTAAACAGCAAGTAAAATCGCAAAAAGAGATTGTCGTACTCATGCACGACGCAAGTACGAAAACGCCAACGGCGCAATCCCTTCCGGAAGTCATTACCTTTTTAAAGTCAAAAGGCTACCGCTTCGAAGTCATCAGCCCTGATCGGCCGACGGTCTCCCATGTGAAATAGACGCACGAAAAAACCCGCTCGACAAACCGGACCATCCGGCCGTCGGGCGGGTTTTGCGTTCATTTGTCAGCAGGCAACTACGTGGCTGGAAGCGTGTCGTACCGCAGACGCAGCTCGCGCTTCAATATTTTCCCGCTAGGGTTGCGCGGCAGGGTATCTGTGATGAAAACATACTTCGGTGCTTTGAACGAAGCAAGACGCTCCTTGCAAAACGCGAGCAACTCCTCTGCCGTCAACGTCTCGCCCGCCTTCGGCACAACGACCGCCGTCACCGCCTCGATCCAGTACGGATGCGGAACACCGATCACCGCCACCTCGGATACTTTTGGATGCTGGTAAATCAGCTCCTCCACTTCCCTGCTCGCCACGTTCTCGCCACCTGATTTAATCATGTCCTTTTTGCGGTCTACAATCGTGATATATCCTTCCTCATCCATTATCCCCAAGTCACCGCTATGGAACCAGCCTCCCTTGAAGGCCGCCCGCGTCTTCTCCTCGTCGCGAAAATAGCCGATCATCGCATGGCTGGTTCGATGCACAATCTCGCCAATGCAGCCCCTTGGCACCTCGTTCCCTTCCTCATCCACAATTTTCGTCTCCACGTTCAGCGCAGGCTTGCCTGCCGAGCCTGCTTTGCGTATCTGATCCTGCGGCGGCAAGACTGTCGCCAGCGGTGCTACCTCCGTTTGGCCATAAAAGTTGTAAAACTGTGCGTTCGGCAGGCGTGTCCCCAGCTCCTTCAGCACTTCGACCGGCATGATTGCCGCTCCGTAGTAACATTTTTGCAGGGAGGAAAGGTTGCGGGAGGCAAACTCAGGCGAGCGCAGCAGGGCAATCCAGACGGTTGGCGGACAAAACAGCTGTGTCGCCTTGTGCGTCTCGACCATCTCCAGGATCAGTCCGGGCGTTGCCTGCTCCAGGATGATGCCTGTTCCCCCCAGATAAATGTAGGGCCCCAGGAAGCAATGCAGTTGTGCACTATGAAACAGCGGTAGCGCGTGAATCGCCACGTCATCGTGGGCCATGTTCCCGTCAATGATCGTGCTTACGTATTCGGACAAAATGCTGCTGTGCGTCAGCATGACCCCTTTTGGCCGCGACTCCGTACCGCTCGTATACAATATGTGCGCAACATCGTCGTCAAACAGTTCCTGCTCCGGCTCGTTGGTGCTCGCATCCTGAATCAACGTGCGAAACGGCACCCACGCTCCTTCCGGCTTTGCAGGTCTGGAGATGAGCGCGAGCAGCTTGGGCGACAGCTCAGCCTGTACAATCGCCTCTTGGGCCACGGTGAGAAACTCCGGAGCTACAAAGCAGGCGCTCACCTCCGCGTGACCCAAAATAAACGCCACATCACTCGTGTTCAGCATGAAGTTGATCGGCACCATAATCAGTCCCGCTTTGGCAAGCGCAAAGTTGAGAATGGCAAAATCCATCGAGTTTCGAGACAGCACCGCCACTCTCTCGCCCTTTTGCAGACCATTGGCGAGGAATGTATGGGCCGCCTGATTGACCAATTGATCGAGCTCGCTGTATGTAAGAACTTCTTCCTCAAACTGCAAGGCAATTTTGTCCGGGTACCGCATTCGGCTTCTTCGCAGGATGTCACCAAGCGTATTTCTTCTGGTTCGTTGGGTTTCGATCATCATGATACCTCCCTCATCCTCGTTTGCCTTTATTATATTTTTATTTTCTGTTTTGTATTTATTTTCTGATTTTTTATCATAAAAAAAGCGGCAGCTTCCTCTGCATTATTGAAGCTGCCGCAGGCCCCAAGAAACAATCGAGTCCTTGGTTACAGCATATCTCATATCGCGCCAAGCTTCGATATTGGTTCTTCTGGATATTGAGGAAAAAAACGGATAGTCCGCCAATGGACCGTCCTGTGCTTGCTGGACTCGGCAAAGCAGGCTTTTGTTGTCGAAAAAGAAAAAGACCTCTTTTGAAAAAAAGAGATCGCCTCGTCCTGCAAGTTGTAGTTTGTCAGAAAAAAAGATGGCGGAGGGAGCAGGATTCGAACCCGCGTGAGCTTGCACTCTAACGGTTTTCAAGACCGCCCCGTTATGACCACTTCGGTATCCCTCCGCGTTGCTGATTAACTCAAATATAGCACAGCCCCGACCTTGCATGCAAGCGACTCCGACGGGGCTGAATCTGACACCGCCAACCTGCCGCTTTTCTGCGGCTTCCACGGCAAACACCCCGAACGGCCAGCGCGACACACCTGCGTCCGCTTTCGCCTTGGAATCGACACAGGCAGCTCCAGGCGACAGAACTGCCTGCATCGGGTTCGTCTACTTCAATGGACCTTCCGCAACGCCACACCAATCAATGAGCGTCAGCGCAAAAATCTCTGCGCAGCGGAACACGTCATCGAGCACGATGTACTCGTCCCGGTAGTGCGCAACCTGTGTAACGCCCGGCCCCACGACGATGGCAGGCGTATCGGCCAGCGCCGTCAGCAAGCCGCCGTCCGTTCCCCACGGCGAAGCTTCCACGATGGCTCGCTCGCCCGTCACTGCTGCGAACTTGTCCTGCAAAATCTCCATGAGCGGATGATCCTGCGGGACGTCTCCCGGCACCCAGCGCGCACCATACCACTCCAGCTCGACAGGATGCTCGGCAAACCACGGATCGACTTTTGCAAGACGCTTCAACGCTGCTTCCATTTCCGCCTTGGCATCGTCCATCTGCTCGCCCGGCGCTACGCCCATCCGGCCTTCCAGCTTGACGAGATCGGCGACAGACGACGGCCATTTTCCTCCCTCGATCACCCCGATGTTGATCGGAATCGGGATCGGCAGCTTGGCGTACAGCGGATCATCCAGACGATCGTTGCGCTCTTTTTCCAGGCGGCCAATCGCTTGCACGACCAGCATGCTTTTCTCGATGGCGCTCACCCCTTCGTAGCGTGTGCCGCCGTGAGCAGAACGGCCCTTGACAGTCAGGCGGAACCACATCGAGCCTTGCTGTTTCGGAAAAATTTTCATGTTGGTTGGCTCAGGGACGAGTGCGGCATCTGCCTTGTAGCCGCGCAGAATCGTCGCGAGCGTTCCTGCTCCCCCGCTCTCTTCCTCCACGACGCTCTGGTAGATGACGTCTCCCTTGAGCCGGACACCCAGCTTTTGCAGCACGGAGATGGCGAGCAGCGAGGACAGGTTGCCCCCCTTCATGTCCGTTGCGCCCCGTCCGTACAATTTCCCATCCACTACCTTTCCGCTGAACGGATCGTCGCTCCACTGCGCGTAATCGCCTGGGGGAACGACGTCGACGTGTCCGTTCAAAATGAGCGAGCGGCCACCGCCTGCACCCTTCCATACACCGACTACGTTCGGGCTGCCTTCAAACGTTTGGCGGGGCGACACGAAGTAAGGATGAGAAACGAGCTCCTCTCCCTCCATGACCCACAAGTCGACTGCCAGCCCCATTTTCGTCAAAAGCTCGGCAATGCTTTTTTGAATGGCTTCCTCCGCTCCTTGCACGCTCGGACTTTGCACCCATTCCTGCAGCAGCTTGACGGAAGCCTCCCGATCTTTTTCCAACTGCTCTCGTATTAGTGCTTGCCAATTCGCCATGCTCTACCCCCGTTCTTTTGGAATCGTCTTTGCCTAGCGGAATACGCCGACTTCTCCCTCTACTTTCAGTTCGGCTTCGGTCGCTCCAATCACATCGGCCACGCTGTACGGATACATGACCTCGCGCAAATACAGCCCGTCCGGTTTCACTTCCATCACAGCCATATCGGTGATGATCCAGTTCGCCGCCTTGCTTGCTGTCAGCGGAAGCGAGCATTCGCGCACGATTTTGGAGCGGCCGTTTTTGTCGAGGTGCGTGGTCACGACCATGACCTTTTTCGCTTTTTGCGCCAGCTCCATCGCTCCGCCCATACCTGGCACGCGTTTGCCCGGCACGATCCAGTTGGCAATATCCCCGTTTTGGCTCACTTCGAGGACGCCGAGAATCGTCATGTCCAGCAAGCCGCGGCGAATGATCGCAAAGGCCGTGGCGCTGTCAAAAAAGGACGCTCCCGGCACCAGCGTGACCGGAAAGCCGCCCGCATTGCACAGCATGGCGTTTTCCTCTCCTTTGGCCGGGCTCGGTCCGGTACCCAATATACCGTTTTCCGCGTGAAACATGACGCGTTTGTCCGCAGGGATGAAATCGGCCACCAGCGTAGGAATGCCGATCCCCAAATTGATAATCATGCCGTCCTCGACTTCCATCGCCGCCCTGCGCGCGATTCGCTCGCGGTAGCTCTCGGTCTCTTTTACTTCTCCCACGCCCATCGCCAGTTCACCCCTTCACTTTGCACGATGTAGTTGACGAAGACGCCCGGCGTGACGATTTCCTCCGGGTCCAGTTCGCCAACCTCGACAATCTCATCCGCTTCCACAATCGTAATGTCGCCCGCCATCGCCACCAGCGGATTAAAGTTGCGCGCGCTCGTATCGTACACCAGGTTGCCGAAGCGATCCGCCTTTTTCGCATGGACAATCGCCACTTCTGCCGTCAGCGGCGTCTCCAGCAGATACTCTTTGCCGTCCAGCACGACTTTTTGCTTGCCTTTTTCCGCAATCGTGCCAATGCCCACGTCAGACAGAATCCCGCCCAGACCGACCCCACCTGCCCGTACACGCTCGGCGAGAATCCCCTGCGGGCAAAACTCGACCTCCAGCTCGCCTGCCGTCATTTGCGCCCCTGCGTTCGGGTTGGAGCCGATGTGAGAAGCGATTACTTTTTTCACGCGTCGCTCTGTCACCAGCTTGCCGATCCCGATGTGCGGAAACGCCGTGTCGTTGCTAATCAGGATCAAGTCGCGCACACCAAGTTCCAAAATACCCTGGATGAGTGTCGGCGGATTGCCTACTCCGCCAAAACCGCCTGCCAGAAGCGTCATCCCATCGCGAAAATGGGATAACGCTTCTTGTAGAGTCACTACTTTATCAAAACGGTTCGTCATTGCTGTCTCCTCCCTCTAGCCAATCAGCGCCTTGTCTTTTAGCTCCTGCTGGACGCTGACAATCGCCTCTTTCAAGAGGGCGATCAGTTCGTCGATCTGCTCTTTTGTAATCGTCAGTGGCGGAGCGACAATGACCGAGTCGCCTGCCACGCCATCAATGCCACCGATGGCCGGATAGATGAGCAACCCTTTTTCGAATGCCTTCGCGATAATCTTTGCAGCCACTCCCTCTGACAAGGCAAACGGCTCTTTCGTTTCTTTGTTTTTGACAAATTCCAGGCCGCAAAGCATACCCAAACCGCGCGCCTCACCGACTAGCGGCAATTCCTCTGCCAGCTCCTGCAGGCGAGACAGCAAGTAAGCGCCTTGCTCGGCTGCTTTTTCGATCAAGCCGTGTTTCTCGACGTATTGCAAAACCGCAAGCGAAACGGCAGCAGACTGCGGGTTGGCGCTGTACGTGTGTCCTGCCATAATCAGGCCGCTTCCTTTGGTGATCGTCTCGATAATTTCATCAGTCACCATTGTGGCAGCCATCGGCGTATAGCCGGCGCTCATCCCTTTGCCAAGCGTCATCAGGTCAGGCACGACGCCCCAGTGATCGACGCCGAACGCTTTTCCGGTGCGGCCAACCCCTGTCATGACTTCGTCCGCGATAAACAGCACTTCGTACTTGTCGCAAATTTCGCGAATCCGCTGGAAGTAGCCGTCTGGCGGGACGACCGCACCGCCGGAAGCCCCGATGACTGGCTCCGCGATAAAGGCCGCTACCTGCTCGGCTCCGATGCGCAGGATGGCCCGCTCCAGTTCATTCGCGCATTCCAGCGCGTACGCTTCCAGCGACATGCCTGCTGGTCTTCTGTACGGATACGGCCCGGTAATCGTCGGATAGTCCTCCAAAAGCGGAACGAAGCGCTTCCGGCGCAGGACGTGGCCCGACATGGAGAGCGCCCCCATCGTGATCCCGTGGTAGCTCATCCAGCGGGAGATGATCCGGTTTTTCGTCGGTCTGCCTTTTTCCTGCCAGTATTGGATTGCGATTTTTTGCGCGGTCTCGGTCGCTTCGGAGCCGCTGCTCACAAAAAACGTCCAGTTCAGCGAGCCCGGTGCCCACTCGGCCAGCTTCGCTCCCAGTTCCTCCACAGCGTCACTGCTGAAGTGCGAGCGGTACGCAAACGATACTTGTTTGGCCTGTTGGTACATCGCTTCGGCGACTTCTTCCACCCCGTGGCCGATGCTCGCGGTTACAGCACCGCTGCAGCCGTCGATATAGCGGTTGCCTTCTTTATCGTATAAATAAATGCCTTTGCCATGAGAAATGAACGGATACGTCTTGCCCAACTCCGGTTTGATTACATAGCTTCTGCTCATGATCGTCGCCACCTCGCTTATTCTCTCCCTCTATCCTAGCTGACCTGTGCCGTTCATCCATCCGACGCGCTGGCAAAAAAATATGGCAAAGAGACATAATCTTTTGTACATTTTGTATAAAGAACTTTGCGACACGGAGGTGTACCTCGTGACGATTACGATCCGAGAGGCCCTGCAGCTTCCAGACATGGTGCAGACGCGGCTGATCGCCGGAGCGGGCGGACTGGACAATCCGATTCGCTGGGTGACGATAGTCGAGGTGCTCGAAGACGCCAGCCGATTGCAGGAAGGCGAGTTTTTGATTACGACCGGATTCGGCCTCGCTGAAAATGTGGAGCGGCAAAGCTCGTTCATTCCGACTCTGGCGCGGCAAAAGCTGAGCGGAGTCGCCATCCACACCGGATTTTACTTGCGGGAAATTCCCGAAAGCTTTCTTGCGATGGCTGATCGCCACCAGCTCCCGCTTATTGAAATTCCGACCGAAATCAACTTCTCGACGATAACGAAAGCCATTTTGCAGCCGATTGTCAACCGGCAGTTCGAGACGCTCGCCTACTCGCAGGCGATCCACAACCGGATGATCGACGCAGCCCTGTCCAAAGGCGGACTGCCCGCCATCGCCGCCGAGTTGGCAGAGCTGACAGGTGGCGGGGTGACGATTTTGGACGCGTTCGGCTTTGAAGTAACCCAGCACGGCTGCCCGAGAGAGCAGTCCAGTGACGAAGGCGGAAAGCACTTGCATTCCGTGCCGATTCGCGCCAGCCGCGAGCATTTCGGCACGCTCAGTCTGGCCAAGCCACGGGAAGCGTGGAAGGAGCTGGACGATGTGGCACTCCAGCACGCAGCTACCTTGTGTGCGCTGGAATATGTAAAAGAACGCGCCGTTTCCGCGACCGAATGGCGGCTGAAAGGCGACTTCGTCGAGGAGCTGTTAAACGGAAAGCCGATGAGTCCGCAAGAGCTGGAAAGCCGCTGTCGCATGCTGGGGTACCCGCTGTCCGGCAAGCATCTCGTCGTAGCGCTCAAGGTGGACACAGACAAACATGCCAGACGCGGGGAGCTGCACCAAAGCGCCATTACGCTGATGCGCAGGCTGTGCGACCTCCACCAGCGCTCGTATTTGCTGCGGGAACGGCCTCATTGCCTCTTGTTCGTGCTGCCCGACGACCGGACAAGCCTGCTTCTTCTGGAGCAGTTCACAGCGCGCTGGGAGGGGCTGCATCCCTCTGCGACTCTGCAGATCGCCATCAGCAATCCGCGCGAGCAGCTGACAGACGTTTTTGGCGCCTCCGAGGAAGCCATGTTTGCGCTCCAGGCCTATCCCCTGCTCGCCCGTGCCCCCGAAATGCTGCGTTACCGGGACATGCAAGGCTACCAGTTCCTGTTTCCTTACCACCGCGACGAACAGAGCATGCACGGCCTGTGGAAGCCGATCCTGGAACCCTTGATTCGCTACGACAGCAAATACAACCAGCAACTGCTGGAAACGCTGGAGGTGTACCTCGCCCATAACGGGAACGGCCTGCAAACCTCCCAAGCGTTATATATTCACCGCCACACCCTGAAATACCGTCTGACCCAGATCGAAGAAAAAACAGGCTACCGCCTGGAGGATGCCAACCAGCGCTGGCAGCTTCAACTGGCGCTCATGGCCCGCCGTCTGCAGCAGCAGCTGTTTCCTTCCCGCGAGTAGCCCTATTCGTCCCTGGTTTGCCGCAGCGGCTTCACCCAGATGTTCATGTCTTCGAATCCGGAAAAAATCGTGCAGTTGTTGATGAGCCGCCCCCGATATTGATAGCCCATCTTGGCCGCTGTCACGTTCATCCCTGCCGATTGCGCCCGGGTCAAGGTGTAGAGATAGTAAATCCCTGCCTCCTCCATCTTTTTTTCCAGAGCGCAAAACAGCGGCTGGAGGAGGCCTTTTCCCGTGTGATCCGGGTGAGTGGCACAGTCGGTCATTTCCGCCGAACCCATTCGCTTCGACACTTCGGCAGATGCGGCGCAGGCAATCCTGCCAGCATGCTCGACGACGTAGTAGACGGTTCCCTCCTGCATCGTCTTGCGCACGTACTCCGGATCATCCATGGGGGTAGGATACGTCGCGAATACAAGACTGTACAGACGTGCCAGCTCCTCTGCATCCGCCTCTGTTGCCGGACGCATGCTGTACCCTTCCGGCAGCGGCTTTGCTTCCCCAGCTCCCGCCTTTGCCAGACTGAGCGCCAAAATTTCCTCTGCCAGCTCAGACGCTGTCGACGTCGCCCGTTCCTCTGTCACATACGCCGTGAGCATGTAGGCATTTTCTCCTTGAAAAAATCCGTCAATAACCCCTTCCTGCCGATAACCAAGCGCAAGCCACTCCGCTACATCCCGCTTTTTCCCGTAGACGATCAGCTTGGTCGCACCCGACTTTTCTGCCACCTGCCGCAGCATCTGGTCGTATTCCTTTAGCCGCGTCCGGTCGTACAGATGCAGCTTGACCCTGCGGTTTTGCCGATCGTCTACCAAATCGCCCGTCGCGAGCATTTCCTCAATCTGTGCCTGTGTCATGAAACTGCCCCTCTCCTTTGTATCCTTGTGCTTTCATTGTAGCAGACAGAGCTACTGCGTCATCTGCCAATCTGTATAAAAAGTGGGCAGTCAGGCACAAATGCGACCAGGTTGGGCATTCGACGAGCGCCATTTTCCCTATGGGTTCATAAGATGAAGGGAGTTGCTCCATCTGGGAAGGAGGGGGTATTTATGAGCTGCAGCAGAAACAACGATTTTGCCCTTGTTTTGGTTCTGTTCGTTCTCCTCGTCATCGTTCTCGTCTCAATCTCATAGGATCTTTTTTGTGCCCCTCAGGATAGGTAGTATCGAGGGGCCACCTACATATGCATGTAATAGGGATGACACGTCTTGAGAAGGGAGGAAGCCCACGTGTCTACACTTGTGTTTGCGCATCGCGGCGCTTCCGGCCTGTATCCGGAAAACACGATGGAAGCTTTTCACGCTGCTGTCCGCAAGCGGGCGGACGGGATTGAGCTGGACGTCCAGCTAAGCCGCGACAACAAACTGGCCGTCATTCACGATCACCGACTGGAACGGACGACAAACGGCTCCGGGCCTGTGCGCGGCTATACGATGCGCGAGCTGCGCCAGCTGCGTGCCGACAAAGCTTGCTCCACGCGTTTTCCCAAAGCCCGGATTCCCCTTCTGCGTGAGGTATTTCAAGCCTTTTCGGATACATCGTTGCGTTTTATTATCGAGCTGAAAAATTTTTTTCAGAACCAGCCCCACCTCGAAGAAAAAGTCATCGAGCTGATCCGACGCTACCAGTTGACGGAACGAACGGTCATTTCCACGTTTAACTTCGACAGCTTGTTGCGAATCAAGGAATTGGACCCTGCGCAAACGACCGGGCTTCTATACGTCGGCCCGATCACAAAGCCGTGGGCAGTCGCAAGCCAGTACCACTGCGAGCAACTGCACGTCCCGTACGACCAACTGACTCCCGAACTGGTCCAACAGGCCAGACAGCGCCAACTGACTGTCTACAGTTGGACGGTGAACAGCAGTCGGCAAATCCAGCGGGCGGTCGATATGGGCGCAGACGGGATCATTACCAACTATCCGGGACGCGCCAGAAAAATCATCGAAGCCGAATAGCCAAGCAAAAAGGAGCCTGTTGCGGAAGGCTCCTTTTTGTACTCAACTGTTACGGGTGCGGAACGTAAAATTTTCCCTGCCAACTGTTGCGGCGGTTCAGCTCGGCATTGATCCCGTTCAGCACTTCCCATTTTTTGCGGCTCCACATCGGTCCGATCAGCAAGTCCTTTGGCCCATCGCCTGTGATGCGGTGGACAATCATTTCCGGCGGCAAAATTTCGAGTGTATCGACGACGAGCTTGGTATACTCCTCCTGTGAAAGAAATTCCAGCAGGCCCGCCTCGTACTGCTTGACCATCGGCGTCTTGCGCAACAGGTGCAGCAAGTGAATTTTGATTCCTTGCACATCGAGGTGGGCGACTGCTTCTGCCGTCTGCATCATTTCTTCGTGCGATTCTCCCGGCAACCCGTAGATGATGTGCGTACAGACGCGAATGTTGTGCTTGCGCAGCCTCTCCACTGCGTCGACATAGCAGGCGTAGTCGTGCGCCCGGTTAATCAGTTGCGCGGTATGCTCGTGGATCGTTTGCAGGCCCAGTTCCACCCACAGGTACGTCCGCTCGTTCAGCTCCGCCAAATACTCCACCACATCGTCTGGCAGGCAGTCAGGGCGCGTTGCGATCGAGAGGCCGACTACCCCTTCCTGCCGGAGAATGACCTCGTACATCTCGCGCAGTTCGTCTACAGGGGCGTACGTGTTCGTGTACGCCTGGAAAAAGCCAAGGTATTTGGCCTGGGGCCACTTGGCGTGCATCCGTGTTTTCACCTCGTGAAACTGGCGCTCCAGGTCCATTCTCCGGTCGCCAGCGAAATCACCGGAGCCGCGTGCGCTGCAAAAAGTACAGCCGCCCGTCGCGACCGTACCGTCCCGGTTTGGGCAAGTGAAGCCTCCGTCCAGCGGAACCTTGAAAATTTTTTCGTGAAAGGTGGAGCGCAGGTGGTAGTTCCATGTATGGTATCGCTTGTCTCCCCACAGCATGGGAGTGTCGTGATCGCAATGTTGTGGTGCCAGTTTCATCACTGCATACCTCCTCGTAGACCGGCTGTGTGTTCGTATTTTGTCTCACAGCCAACGCTCAGGTGCCTTGCTGCCTGTTGTATCGCTATCGCAGATAGGATCGCGTCATTATACCAGATTACACTGTCCCTAACAAGAAAACCACAGGTGCATATCGCGCCTGTGGTTTTTGCTCCATGGTTTTATTGCTGAATCTCCTCGATGCGTATCGCACGGGTATGGGATGTATGGCTCCACACCTGATTTTTCTTGGTGAAAAACGCGTAAAACAGGATCGGCAGCCAGGTCAGGAAAAAGAACGGCAACAGGAGCAGTCCCAAATACCCCTTGAGCGGCACTTTTTCAAGGTAAAGCGCCAGAAACGGCAACAAATAAAACACAGCTGTGGATCCGTACACCAACCATGCTGGCAGGATGGTCGCAGCCGGCGTCAGAGCCGCAATGTCAAAATATCGGCCCACGAACAGCAAAGACATCATCGTCACCATCAGCACGTACATCGGCTGGAACAGGTAGAAGGCCGCGTCGAGCATTCCCACTCTTCTTGACTTCAGTCCGTTTTTCACTACGCTTCCAATGTAGCGTCCCGCCACATCGTAGTGGCCTTGCATCCAGCGCAATCGTTGGCGCATCGAAGCCTTCAAGTCAATCGGCTTCTCATCCCAAACCTTTGTATCATGGGCCCAAGTCGGATAGATTCCGCGCTCAATACAGCGCGTAGCAAACTCCAGGTCTTCCGTCAAGCTGGTCGCTCCCCAGCCCATCTCCTTGAGCAGTTTGCTCTCAATACACAAGCCCGTACCGCCCAATGTGTTTGGCAGACCAAGGTTGTGACGGGCCAGCTGCCACATGCGGTTTGTAAACCAATATGTAACAGCATAAGACAGGGTAATCCAGGAGTCAAACGGGTTTTTCGAATCCAGATAGCCTTGGATCACGCGCGCCCCTTTGACCAGTCGGTCGTTCATCACTTTCAGGAAGTTCTTTTCCACCAGGTTGTCGGCATCAAACATGACGACGGCATCGTACTGCTTTGGCATTGCCCAAAGGTTCTCCAGCATCCACTCAATCCCGTAGCCTTTTCCGCGCTTGGACGTGTCAAAACGCTCGCACGCAATGGCTCCGTGTGCCCGACTGATCTCGGCTGTGTCGTCTGTACAGTTGTCGCAAATGACGAAGATGTCGTACATTTCGCGTGGGTAGTCCAGCTGTTTCAGGTTTTCAATCAGTGGAGCGATTACGGCACTTTCATTATGCGCCGCAATCAGTACCGCAAATGTTTTTTGTGGCTCGCTTGTCACCTGCTCCTTTTTACGGAACAGGCCCGCACATGAAACCAGTGTTTGGTACGTGCTAATCACACCTACCGTTGAAGTGAATCCGATGAATAATCCCTCAATGATCTCTCTAAATACACTCATGGGTTCTTCTCCTCGACCTGAATCAAATTGGGTCTGATCTGATTCAGGTAGTGTTGTTTTTCCAATATTTCTCTATTTATTTCTCCCAATTGGGAGTGTACATCAAAAGCGGTTCAAGATCAATGACCCAAAAGTGGGAAAAAAGACGACACTCCTATCACCTTTCCCACCTTTTTCTCTTTCTATTCGACAAGCCCTGAACATGAGCAGAAAAAAAAGCCCTTGTCGAAAAGGCTTGATTTATTTCGAAAACACGAGAACCAATCTACGTCCTCGATTGAATACAATGGTGCGGTCGGCGAGACTCGAACTCGCACGGGTCGCCCCGCCACCCCCTCAAGATGGTGTGTCTGCCAATTCCACCACGACCGCCTGTTTTCCTTGAGCTGTTGTGCAGCAAGCCATTCCTAACCTCTCACAGAATCACGTGTCTGAGTATACACAATCCATATATCGAAGTCAATAGCGATTTCCTCCTGCCAAATACCTCAAATATCTTTGGGTTAAATCGTATGTCTTTTCTGACCCTGTCGAAAAAGCGCTTATTTTGTCTGTTTTTCCAGAAAAACAAGGTCGTTTCAGGAGGCGGTTCCCCTTCTTTCGACGCAATTATCTATGGATCGCGTCGCCATATTTTCCGGCTCTCCTACATATTTTATGGCGAATAAGACAAATTATTACCAGTAGTGGAGGACAACCTTTCTCAAAAAAAATTTTTCGTCATTGGGGGAAAACAATGATTCCCGAGGATATTAAACAACTCCTGCACGATATTCGGCTAATTGGTGGCGGCATGAAGCAGTATGAGCATCCGGAAGATTGGCAACTGATTCGCAATCTGGTTGGTGACAAGCTGGAGGTCGATTTGAGCGATACCACTCCCGACTATTGGGAGAAGCTTCGTGCTTCGCTTGAGAGCGAAAAGGCAGTGGCGCTAGAAAAAGCAGAGCGGCGTTACCTGCATGGCCTCTACTACTACAATCCTTTTATTTGACCACGATGTGCTCGTGGTCTTCCTTTCTGGTCTGCGCGGCCAGTGGTTCTGTCTATGGAATTGTTTTGCAACGGATGCGTGTATCGCTTTCGGCTTATCTCCGTCCCCTCTCCACCGGAAAAAGGAAGTCCGAAATCAAATTTGTAGGGAAGCGTATCTTTTTTGCTTTTCATTCGTCATATAGAGTAGCGAGTGGATTTTCAGAGGAATCTACTCATGAAAAATGTGCTCCTGGACGAAAAGCTTCCTTATTATATATGTCATTATTGGTCATTTTCTGTCGATTAAAAAATCTTGTTTTGCCATGGGCTAGATACACTTATTTGCGGTATGCGTCATCTGTCATAAAAAGACCTCCTTCAAACTCAAATGGTAAACTTGAGTCTGTAGGAGGTCTTTTCAATAAGTGGCGTCCCAGGAGAGATTCGAACTCCCGACCGACGGCTTAGAAGGCCGTTGCTCTATCCAGCTGAGCTACTGGGACAGGGTATGGAGGGAGTACCCGGATTTGAACCGGGGATGAGGGTTTTGCAGACCCGTGCCTTACCACTTGGCTATACTCCCATGCATGGGGCGATCGATGGGACTCGAACCCACGAATGCCGGAGCCACAATCCGGTGCGTTAACCCCTTCGCCACGACCGCCATATCAAATTGTTGGTAGCGGTGGAGGGATTCGAACCCCCGACCTTTCGGGTATGAACCGAACGCTCTAAC